>NZ_JCAIJS010000001.1:0-2257500 GCF_059429235.1 Leisingera sp. CC-HEC096 | reverse complement strand
TCCAAAACAACCAGGAGGTTGGCTTAGAAGCAGCCATCCTTTAAAGATAGCGTAACAGCTCACTGGTCTAATCAAGATGTCTTGCGGCGAAGATGTAACGGGGCTCAAGCCATGAGCCGAAGCCGAGGATGCACATAGTGCATGGTAGCAGAGCGTAGTGTGACATAGTCTCATTCCTCCTTAGTATCTTCGGATACATTGGAGGAGAGAGGCTTTCGATGAAGCCGGGGCGTGAGCCATCCGGTGGAGAGATCACTAGCGAGAATGATGACATGAGTAGCGACAAAGAGTGTGAGAGACACTCTCGCCGAAAGTCCAAGGGTTCCTGCTTAAAGCTAATCTGAGCAGGGTAAGCCGGCCCCTAAGCCGAGGCCGAAAGGCGTAGGCGATGGGAATCAGGTTAATATTCCTGAGCCAGGAGGATGTGACGGATCATGAAGGTTGTTCGCCCTTATCGGATTGGGCGGGCCGCTGATTGGTCCCTGGAAATAGCCCTCCATCAGACCGTACCCTAAACCGACACAGGTGGACTGGTAGAGCATACCAAGGCGCTTGAGAGAACGATGTTGAAGGAACTCGGCAAAATACCTCCGTAAGTTCGCGAGAAGGAGGCCCGGGTTCAAGGCAACTTGGATCCGGGGGCACAAACCAGGGGGTGGCGACTGTTTATTAAAAACACAGGGCTCTGCGAAGCCGCAAGGCGACGTATAGGGTCTGACGCCTGCCCGGTGCCTGAAGGTTAAAAGGAGGGGTGAGAGCTCCGAATTGAAGCCCAGGTAAACGGCGGCCGTAACTATAACGGTCCTAAGGTAGCGAAATTCCTTGTCGGGTAAGTTCCGACCTGCACGAATGGCGTAACGACTTCCCCGCTGTCTCCAACATCGACTCAGCGAAATTGAATTGCCTGTCAAGATGCAGGCTTCCCGCGGTTAGACGGAAAGACCCCGTGCACCTTTACTACAGCTTCGCACTGGCATCAGGATTGTGATGTGCAGGATAGGTGGTAGGCATCGAAGCCGGGACGCAAGTCCCGGTGGAGCCTCCCTTGAGATACCACCCTTCGCACTCTTGATGTCTAACCGCGGTCCGTTATCCGGATCCGGGACCCTGCGTGGCGGGTAGTTTGACTGGGGCGGTCGCCTCCTAAAGAGTAACGGAGGCGCGCGAAGGTTGGCTCAGAGCGGTCGGAAATCGCTCGTTGAGTGCAATGGCAGAAGCCAGCCTGACTGCAAGACTGACAAGTCGAGCAGAGACGAAAGTCGGCCATAGTGATCCGGTGGTCCCGCGTGGAAGGGCCATCGCTCAACGGATAAAAGGTACGCCGGGGATAACAGGCTGATACTGCCCAAGAGTCCATATCGACGGCAGTGTTTGGCACCTCGATGTCGGCTCATCTCATCCTGGGGCTGGAGCAGGTCCCAAGGGTACGGCTGTTCGCCGTTTAAAGAGGTACGTGAGCTGGGTTTAGAACGTCGTGAGACAGTTCGGTCCCTATCTGCCGTGGGTGCAGGATACTTGAGAGGAGTTGCCCCTAGTACGAGAGGACCGGGGTGAACGATCCACTGGTGGACCAGTTGTAATGCCAATTGCAGTGCTGGGTAGCTATGATCGGACAGGATAACCGCTGAAGGCATCTAAGCGGGAAGCCCCCCTCAAAACAAGGTATCCCTGAGGGCCGTGGAAGACCACCACGCCGATAGGCCGGAGGTGTAAGCGCAGCAATGCGTTCAGCTGACCGGTACTAATCGCCCGATAGGCTTGATTTGATCCAGTAACAGACAGTGTTACAAAACCAAACAAGCAAACCATCCCAAGAACTTGGACTGTTGATTGTATTGCCTTCCGCTCGTGGAAACGTCTCGTGACGTAACTGGGGTGCGGCCTCTCGCGTATTTGCTCCGCAAACACGCTGACGGCCGCCAACCAAAAAAATCCACTCGCCGAAGGCAAGTGGATTTTTCTTGGTTTGGTGGCCACAGCACAAGTGAAACACCCGGTCCCATCCCGAACCCGGAAGTTAAGCACTGTCGCGCCGATGGTACTTGGGCTCAAGCCCTGGGAGAGTAGGTCACCGCCAAACCTAGTAAAATCCAATAATCTCTCTAAACGATCAATAACACCTGTCGCGGGATGGAGCAGCCAGGTAGCTCGTCAGGCTCATAACCTGAAGGTCGCAGGTTCAAATCCTGCTCCCGCAACCAACACAATTTCCTCTGATATATCAAAGGCTTCGGATCTACCGTCCGGGGCCTTCTTCGTGTTCACCCCTTCCGCACCCGCCGCAAGCCGCAGAAGCCCGGCCAGATCCCCCTCCAGCATCAGATCCAGGCCATCGCCCTCCGCCGCAGGCGTCAGCACAATCCGCTCCACCAATGCGCGCAGCGCCTCCTTGGCTTCTTCCATGCCTCCGGCGGAGCCGAGGCTCCGGATCAGCCGCGACACCCGCTCCCGGTAGGCCTCCGCCATCGACGGGTGAAACACCACCGTGTCCGGGGCAGGGGTCTGCTCCAGCTCCCGTTCCAGCTGCTGGCGCCGCGCGTCGAGCTCGATCATCCGGTCTTTCACCTGGTCTGCGGGAATGCCCGCAATGATAGCATCCACCAGCTTCTGGTGGTCGCGTTTTGCACGGGCGAGCGCCTGTTCCCTTTCCTTGCGGTTCCCGGCGGCTGCCGCCTTCAGCCGGTTGCGCTCGGCTGTGTATTCTTCGCAGAAGACCTGCACCGCGTCCGGATCCATCAGGTGGTTCGCCAGCGCATCCAGCACCCGGGCTTCCAGATCAGCCTGCTTGATCGTGCGCTTGTTGCTGCAGACCGCGGCCCCTTTGTTCCTTGCCGGGGAGCAGCCGAAGCTGTCCTTCGAAATCTTGGCAAAGCCGCCGCCGCAGCAGCCGCAGGCCATTAGTCCGGAAAACAGCGTCTTTGGCCGCCGCCGGTCCCAGACCGGGGTCGATGTGCCTTTTGTCTTCAGCGCGCCCTGGCGGCTGCGGACTGCTTCCCAGAGTTCCGGGTTAATGATGCGCAGCTCTGGCACTTCGGTGATGGTCCATTCGCTTTCCGGGTTCAGGCGGGAAATCCGCCTGTTTGTCTGAGGGACCTTGTCGTAGCACAGCCGGTTCCAGAACTGGCGTCCGTTGTAGAGCTCATTGTTCAGGATGCCGGAGCCGCGCTGGCGGTTGCCATGGATGGTGGAGGCGCCCCAATGGCGGCCGGACGGGGACGGCACGCCTTCCTTGTTGAGCGCCTCTGCAATCTTTTTGGGGGACAGTCCCTTTGCATAATCCTGGAAGATCCTGCGCACGACCGCGGCCTCCTCCGGATTGATCTCGCGCTCGCCGCGGATCAGGTCGCCGCTTGCTGTGAGCTGCGGCTTCAGATCGTAGCCGTAAGCCTTGCCACCAGCGGATTTGCCCGCCAGCGCACGCCCCTTCAGGCCGCGGTGGGTCTTCATGGCAATGTCCTTGAGCTGAATGGCGTTCATCGTGCCTTTGAGCCCGATATGGATCTCGGAGATCAGCCCGTCCGCCACGGTCTCGATTGGAATGCGGTGGAAACAGAACTGCTGGTAGACTCGGGCAATGTCGGCCTGGTCGCGACTCAAGCGGTCGAGGGCTTCAGAGATAAGAACATCGAAGCGTCCGCATTGCGCATCGCGCAGCAGGCTCTGCATGCCGCTGCGCATAAGGCTGGCGCCGGAGATGGCGCGGTCGGAATAGGTGGCCACTACCTCCAGCCCTTGGGCCTTGGCGTAATCGGTGCAGTCGCGGATCTGGTCCTCGACAGAGGCGTCGCGTTGCAGGTCTGTCGAGTAGCGGGCGTAGATGGCTGCTCTGAGCCTGGGCTGGGACATGGCGGTGTTCTCCGGTGGTTTGATGTTAACCGGGAGAATTGCCGTCCCGGTGGTCGGTGCGGGCTGCCTCGCGGGCGAGGGCGCGCAGGAGTTCGTGAAGTGACGCGCGGGTGCTGGCGTCCTGCCGGCAGGAGCCGTTTTGCGGGCGGCCGGGTGTTTCCGGCGCCTGCTGGCATTCGGCATGTCTCTTCCGGTCCCGTGCCATTGGCCGAGGTCTCCTGTCTCCGGTGGGCGGTGGCCGCCCGCGTGTGCTGATGGAGACAGTTTACTGCGCCGGATTGGGTTGGAGCGACCCAGGTTGTAACCCCGCGGAGACGGATATTGTGGATAAGGGCCTAGAAATACGGAACTTTCCCTCTGCAGAGGGAGCTGGGAAGGGATGCGGGCATAGACCGCCCGCGCGGGGCTTTGGGGCAAAGTATTTCCAGGAGGGAGTTTTCCGGATTTTGGGCCAACTGGAGCCTGCGCCGCGGAAGTTTGCACATAAGAATTGTGCAAACCTCGCGGTGGCGCGGCTTGGTTGGCGGGCGCATCTACTGGTCCAGGACTTGCTCCGGACCATTTTTGCGCGGCACGTCACGCAGCCAGGACCGGACCGATTTGGCATCGAACTCTCGTTTCTGCACCAAGTCTGCAGCCATGTCCTCCAGCAGCTGCTGATGGGGATACAGCAGCGCGCGCGCGTGGTCCTCGGAATGGTCGAGCCGGTCCTGCAGGCGTTGGCGTTCGCTGGCCGTCAGGCGGGAGGGATCCTGCGGCCCAAACCAGCCGTTGCCGTAGGCGCCGAGTCCCAGCTCGTGGTCCACTGCCAACGCAATCCGCGCAGCCTGTGCCAAGTCGGACGTGGCGCCCCCGCCGGCCCCGGCAGAAACAGTATTGAAGACGAGCCGCTCCGCTGCCCGCCCTGACAAGTGGATATACAGCTGGCGTTCAAAGTCCGCCGGCAGACCTGCGTTCGGGGGAACATCCCGCTCAATTGTGCCGCCAGATGGAGACAGGCTGATCCTCGTGATCGTCTCGCCGTAGCTCCACGAGGTGATGGCGTGACCGGCTTCATGAATGGCGATGCGGTACAAGAGGTCTTGGTTCTCCTCCTGCGCCATGACCCCGAGATGGCGGCGCAGAAGCTGCAGATCGAGTGGGCAGCCGCTGTGCCGGGCTTCACTGCGGGCAGAGCGCACCGCGGCGTCCACGTCGGCGGCGGTTCTGCCAATGCAGTCCCGCGCCAGCTCCAACATCGCATCCTCGGGGAATGCGTCCTGCAGCCGCTCAGCAAGGAGGTGCTGCAGCATTGCCATGCTTGGCAACGGCATCTCGATCTTGATGTCAAACCGCCCGGCTCTCAGCACCGCGGGGTCGATGTGCTGCGGGTGGTTGCAGGCACCGACGACCATGATCCCTTCCTCCAGGCCGATGCGGTCCATCTGCTCCAGGAGACCAGCGATCACCTGCGATCCATATCTGCTGCCGTGGGTGTCGCCGCTGGTGCGCGAGCTGATCGCGTCGATCTCATCGATGAAAAGGATACAGGGCGCATTCTTCCGCGCGTCTTCGAAGCTTCTTCGCATCGCGAGCAGCAGGTTGCCCAAATGACCGGCGCTTTGCCATTCCGCGCAGCTTGTTTGGACGCAATTGACAGCGGCGCTCCGGCCCATCGCGCGGGCGAGGTGGCTCTTGCCGGTGCCCGGCAGGCCAAAAAGCAGCAAAGAGTGCGGGATCTCATTCCAAGCCACTTCGCCTTCGGCCCAGAGCCGCAGGTCTGCAACCAGTTGCCGGGCGGTGTCATAGGGCCGGCCAATGCCGGTGATCTCTTCCCTCGGCGCGTGGGCTTCGGGCGGTGAAGCGGCAGCGGCTGCAAGCGCCTGGGACAGGCGCTGCGCCATCTTCTTCGCTGTGGGCGCACGCAGGGCGAATGAGAGTGCGGGCGTGGAGAGCTCTTGCAGCTGGCCGTTCGGGGGCAGCGCCGCGCGGGTGGCGGCTTCATCAATGCGGCCCGTGCGGCTGTGCGTCTGGCGCAGCAGGGCGATCAGAAAATCCGCGTCCACTTGCGGCAATGCCAGCTGATGACAGTGCTCCGCCACCAGCGGCGACGGCAGTGCCATCTCATCCGGCAGGCAGATCCACAAAGGCTGGCTGTGCGCCAGGCCTTTGATGATCAGATCGTGCAGCTCATCAATGTGTTGCTGTTCAATCGCACCATCGCGGGCACAGGGGACAGCGAGGGTCACGCGCTGGTTCAGTTGCACTTGGCGCCGGCCGTCATAGGCCTGCCAGCCCGGCGGCAGCAGGGCGTGGTTAAGGAGGTTTTCCACGTTGGAAAACCCGGGAACTGGAACGTCGCGAAGGATCAGAACGGCGCCACGGGCAAGCTGCGCGTCCACTGCTGCCGGGGTGCCGAAGGCCGCGGCGATCCGAAGCAGAAGAAGCAGCTTGTCTGCCGGCAGGTCTGTGTGCGGCAGCCAGCGACCTGTCTCATCGCAGGCAAATGGGTCGGCGCCTTCCTGCTCCAGGTGTTCCCAGAGTTCCGGCGGCAGATGCCGCGCGTTCGGGTGCTCGCTCAGATGCTGCAGCAAAGAATGGGGCTGTTCCGGGGGCGTGGACACAAGCGGCTCCTCGGTGTCGGCACCGTCGGCTGGCGCGTCTTCTTTGAGTGTCTTGCGCCGAGTTTGCTGCAGCTCTCTGTGATAGAGATGATAGCGGCGGGCGCAGTCTTCGGCGAACTGCCACCAATCGGGGCGCGCGGGGGAGTGGTTGGATTGGTTCATGGCAAACCTCCAGTGAACAGGCAAAGAGGATCGGGCGCCTGGCAGAGCCGGGCGTGAAACAGTTCGGAAATTGAAGGGGAGGGAGGCGCTTAGCTGTCTTCTTCCGCTTTGATGGCGTCGAGCATCGCGAAGATCACCTGGCACACATCCGGAAAATAGACCTCACTTTTGACCCTCAATTCATCTGCGTAGAGGTCTGGCGGCGCGACGCTGTCGGGGTGCTCTGCCTTCAGCCGCGCATGCAGGCCTTTCTCAATTTGCACAGCTGTGTGGCCGGAGCTGATGGGAACTGTCCGCAGGACCTGCGCCTCCGTCTCCTTGGTCTTCAGAAGTTGGTGGTAAAGGCGGGAGACGGGATCGCGGCTGTAGCCGAGTTTGATCAGCTTGGCACCTTTGGCGAGTTTAAGCTTCATGACGTAGAGAAAACTTGGCGCACTGCTCCAGCCCTCGCCGCAGTTGCTGCATTGAAACCGGCCAGTCTGCATGTTGGCACGGGCAATCCGCTGAACATGGCCGCAGGCCTGATGCTGGTACAGACGGTAATTCTGGTTGCCACCTGTGTCTTCTCCGATCAGGTGCCACCCCCGTTCTTCTGCTTCGGCCTGTTCTTTGTCAGCGTGGCAAATCTCGCACCGTACACTGCACAGGCCTTCGGCTGCCCGCTTCACCATCTCAAATTGCCGGCGCAAGTTATGGCCGCAGGGGGCGATATAGTGGGCATAGTGACGGTCTTCCGGATCGCGGCCTGCCCACTTTAAACCTGCGGCCGCGGCGTCGGCCTGCCAGCGCGCTTCGATGCAATGCGGGCACTGCGGCTGGCTGTTCATAAGAACAAAAATCTTGCTGGCGTGTGTCCGTCGGCAGGTGTGGCAGGACAGGAGCAGGTGATAGCGGTCTTTGATGCGCTGGACGATTTTGAAACCTTTTGAGCTGGCGGCGGCGCGCCAGTGGGGATGGATTGTTTGCGGGAAATGTTCGCAGGTTGAGTGGGGCATGGGAGCCTCCGCATAGGCAAAAAGGGGCAGGGCAGGCGCCGGAACTGGCGCTTGCTGAAACTTCAGAATTGGCATGGCTGAGCCGGGCGCAGCGGCGTGTCCACTGCGGGGCGGGTCAGAAGAATGCTGGGAGGTTGGGTTTAGATCGGCAGGAAGTTCTGCGCTTCGGCCGCTAAGGAGAGTTCGACGAGTGCGTTCATCTGACGTGCGGCTGTATGCATCAGGGGCCGACGTACAGCGTCCTCGACGGTGAACAGCTCCTGGTTCTCATGGAATAGCTGCTGAAATCTGAGAGCCTCTTCCGGCCCCGTGGACTCGATGAGGAAGTGCAGCAGCATGCTCATGCGTTGCAAAGGCAAGTCGCTGGCCCGGACCACCTGTGCGGTCAGGATGTCGCCGCTGAGTTGAAGACAATCCTGCCAGCGGGCTTCGGCAGCCTCCTGAAAATCAGCGCAAGCGGGATCCCAGGAGAGGGAATGAGAAAGATCGCGCTCCAAATTAAGGGCTTCATCCACTGCTTTGGTCAGCGTGTCGAAGGTGCGGGTGATGAAGGTGGAACCATCATCTGCTTCGTTTGCAGGCCACAAGCCTTTTTCTGTGCCCATGCGCATGATACGGCAAATATCAGCCATAGTCGGTCTCCTCTCGCGAGATCGGTTTTGGTTAGGGTGCGGCAAGGGGTAGGAGCCTTGCTGCACCTGTAATATATGGTACCATAAAACCAAAAATCAATACGAGATTGTCAGACATGTCAAAAAAAGCGCGAGGACGCCCGGCGGTGGATACCGAAGCGGTCAATCTCCGATTGGCGCGTGGGATGATCGAAGTCATTGATAACCAGCGCCGCGAGCAAGACGATCTTCCGACACGGCCTGCTATGATCCGGCGGATGTTGAAGCAATGGTGCCAGGATCGCGGAATTGAAGTCGACGAATAGCTATTGCTGTCAGTGTAAATCTTCACCCCTTCCAGATTATCGAAAAAGAATAAGTCATCCACGGCCCCCGGCAGGGCGGGTCCAGCAGGCTGCTGGCCGCAGGAAGCTTTTGAAGGCGAAGGCCTGAAACAAGCTGACGAGGAGGGGATCGAAGGGGGTATCCCCCTCGCGAACTGGTAAGTTGCAATTCCGGGTCCCAGACCGGGATTGCAACTTGCCTAGTGAGTACAAGCCTCACAAAAACAAAAATAAGCCTATCGGGATTTTCTTCGCCTTCGCAGAGACTCGGATCAGAGAAGCAGATCCGAGCAGCAAGATGACCCTACAGCCCAAGTTCACCCAAGCCCAGCCCGTAATTCTTGATGAAGCACCTGTCGTGCTGCGATTTGCAGGCTTGTTTCCGCGGGACCTTGGCAAGTTCAAGATGCATGACAAGCGCAGCGGCGGCGACCTGGATCATGTCGACCAGGAGCTGTCGCGGCTGAACCAGGTGCTGGCCGGCGGGCCGGGCTGGCAGCAGCAGATACGCGGCGAAATTGCTGAGATGCGCCGTCACAATCACGAGGAGCATTTGCGCGCTCTGAAGGCCAAGTCACGCATGAAGGACGCCAGGAAGCTGGAGGCGGAAGGGCCTGCGGATCCCTGGCGGTCCTGCAGCAGAGGTCCGCTTCGGGAAGGCATATTCACTGTCAACAAAGACTGGTTCGGCGGCGCAGGGCTCTCTGAATGGGATCCGGAACGTGTCTCTGCTTTCCGCAAAACCGCCATGTTGTTCCTCCGTGAAAACTTTCCAAACGGGCAGCTGCGCTATGCAAGCGCCCACGTCGATGAAGAAGCTTACCATATCCACTTTGTCGTGGCCGTTTGGACCGAGAAACCATCCGCCAACCGCGGGCATCAGATTCTGCTGCAGGCATCTGAGAACCCGCTCATCAAAAGCTATGAGCATGCCCAGGATCTTGCCGGAGAGGCCTTCGAAACAATTGGGATCACTCGGGGGGAGCGCCGTGCCGAAGCCCGGCGCCAGGCGCGTGCAGAGGGAAAACCTCCGCCTGAGAAGCGGCAGCATGTGCCGCCGTCAAAATGGCGTGCCGAGGAGCGCCAAAAGGCGCAAGTAGAGAAAAAACGCATCCTGGGCGATGCCCAGGAGGAGGCCAAGGCGGCCGTTGAAAACGGCCGGGACCTGGCCAAGGCCACGGTCAAAAAGTCGCGCAAGCGCGCCATCAAAAAAGCGCGGGCCCGCAAACAGCGGACCGCGCGGGAAACTGCAAAGATGATCCGCCGCCGCGATGCGGCAGAGGCAGAGGCTGTGCAGAATAAAAAAGCGGCTGACGCCGCGAATGCTCTGAAAAAGAAAATTGTGGCTGAGGTCGGGGCATTGGAGCCGAGAGTGAAAGGGTATGAGGCAAGGGCAGAAGAAGCTGCAGAAAAGTACCGGGCCGAGACGGCAGCTCGGAAGGCTGAAGAGGAAAAACGCGCGCGGATCCTCCAGGAAAGGCAGCAGGCCGAGCAGGTGCTGAACGCCACGAAGGCAGAAAAATCTGATCTGGCCGCTCAGCTGCAGCGGATGGTTCAGCACCGCGGCCAGGAAGAGAAAGCGGCTGCTGAGGCCCGGGCTGCCCGGCTGGCTGAGGAGAAGAGGCTGCAGGGGGCAGAAGAAAAGGTCCGGTTGAAGGCTGCGGAGGCAGAGGTCATCACGGATGCCATCGAGACTGGGTTGGGTTTGGTTGCTGATGGGGCGATTTGCTGGCGGGAGGCGTCTGCGGATCAGCAGGCAGGCCTGGCCTGGAGCGCGGCCGCTCCGGATACCAAGGGTGCGCGGGCCGAAACGCTGAGAGAAATCCGCCCAGCAATGCGAATGGTCACGCGCATTGCTCAACTGGTGGCCCAGACCGTGAAACGCGTCCTCGCCAAGGAACGGCAAAAGCTGAAGCAGGACGCGGATTATGTCCGCGGTTTGCGTCAAGAATGGGAGCCGGAAGATGCAGCGCGGTTGTCGAGGATCACGCTCGGTGGGATAGACAGCGGACCGAAATAGGACGGATTGCTGACTTTTGCTGCTTGAAAAGCCAAGGTTTTCTGTGCGGACAAACCAGCCTTTCGCTCACGCCGCTACTGCTGATGCAGAAAGCCTTCGCCCCTGCGGCCGGGTGTCTGCGGCGACGCAGCGGATTTCCCAGTTGCGGTCTTTCATCGGTGTGAATTTCGGCCAAATCCAAACCGCCCTTTCGCCGCGACCGGGCTCGACCGTCAAAGAGCGGGAAGAAGTGTGAAATAGCTGCTCGTGCGCCTATGGCCGGTTTTGGCGCTTCGCGATTGCTGCGAACAGTATCTCCGGCGGCCAAACTTTTTCCAACGACCGCTTCCATGAGCGTCCTCATTCAGGCCAACCCCAAAAGACCGGGCAGAATATCGCGACACGACCATGCGACAGTTGCGGACAGCGCTCCGGTGAGCATCGCAGGCACACTCATTTTCTAGTTGCCCCAAATCAGGTGGCAGCAAAATGGTCCAACCGGCGCTCCTAAGTAAGCTCCAACCCTGCTTTGACTGCAAACCATTTGCACAGGGCTGGCTGTTCGATCTGCGGCCGTTATAAGCCGTTACAGGCGGAGGACATGAACCGAACAATGAGCGTGGCGGACGACCAGCGCGGCGGTCGAGCCCAAAAAGAACTCCTTCATCCCCGGTTTGTGCGAGGCAAGGACGATACAGTCGATTTTGTGTTTGTTGGCATATTCCGTTATCGCGCGGCCCGCTGACTGGCTTTCCAGAATGACGGAGTTCACATCCGCTTCACCCTGCAACCGGTCAGCCAGGCTTGCCTGGGCTTTCTGGTAGGATTTTTCGACAACATTTTGCTCCATGTAATACATGATCTGCTTGTTCGGCGGCTCGTGAATATGGGCTGCGGTGATCTTTCCACCCTCGGACAGGAGGGCACGTGCTGTGGAGAGTGCCTGTTCGCTGATGCCATGTTCCAGGGACAGCGCTACGAGTATGTTGCTATACATGGTGTTCCTCTTGTGTTCAGTTTCTGGGGCTGAAGGTTCGCGGCTGCCTGTCCGGCATCCGCCGCCGGCAGGGGAACGCCCCCGGTCCGGGGGCGCAGGAATAGGTGGCCCCCTTATTTGCTGAGCAGGAGGTCGGGCAGGAAGAGCGCCAGTTCCGGGACAAAGGTCGTCAGCATCAGCGTCGGCAGCCAGGCGAAGATGATAAAGATCAGCGTCGGCCACAGCATGCGCGAGACCGGTTCGTCACAGACCTGGGCACCAAGATAGAGAAGCGGCGCCGTGGGTGGTGTGATGTTCGCCATGCCCAGGTTCACGCCGATCACGGCAGCAAAATGGATCGGGTCCATTCCGGTGCTCTGCGCGATGGGCAACAGGATCGGGGTCGCCAGAAGCAGGCCCGAGATATCATCCATCAGCATCCCGATCAGGATCATCACGATGTTGATCATCAGCAGGATCACAATCGGGTTGTCAGATACGGAATAAACAAGATCTTTGGCCAGTTGCGGTGCGCCCTGCGAGATCAGGTTGTCCGACACGATCAGAACCATGAAGATCATGACCATCACCACGCCGATTGTGACGCCGGAATTCTGGATGGTCTGGGCCAGCGTTTTCCAGGTCAGGCCGCGGTAGAAGTAGATCGCAATCGGGATCGAATAGACCACGGCGATGCCGGCGGCTTCGGTCGGGGTCATGATACCGCCGTAGATCCCTCCCAGAATGATCAGCGGCATCATCAGCGCAGGTCCCGCCAGGCGCGCCTGGCGGCCAAAGGTGGGCAGAAAAGGCCTGGGGCGTTCTGTCAGGTTAATGCCATCGTATTTCCGCAGCATGAACTGGTTCACGACGATCAGCAGGGTGATCAGGATGAGCGCGGGGATCACGGTGGACAGAAAGCATTTCAGCACGTGCTGCTGTGCCACCCAGCCATACAGTATGTGCGACGAGCTTGGCGGGATCAGGAGGCCCAGAGGGCTTGCAGCCACGATCAGAGCAGCCGACTGCCCGCCGGGATAGTTGGCCTTTTTCAAGTGCGGCATCATGATGCCGCCGATGCAGGTCAGGGTGGCGTTGGCGCTGCCGGAAATCGAGCCAAAGACCCCGCAGGCCAGGACGCCCGCGGCGCTTAGCCCGCCCTTGATATGGCCAATGAACATTTCGGCGAGTGAAACCAGAGGCGCCGCGATCCGCCCTTTTTCCATGATGCCGCCCGCAATCATGAAAAGCGGGATGGCCAGCAGAACCAGTGACCGGATTCCCGTGGACCCCGTCGGCAAGTACCCTGTGATCGACTGATCACCGACCATGGCAATGAAAATCAGGACGGCCCCGAAGGCCACAAAAACGCTGACCCCAAGAAGCAGCATGGCGCAGACGATAAGAAGACTACCGGTGATGATCATTTTGCAGCCTCCTTGGCAGCAGCTGATTTGAGCGGGAGACCGAGACCCTGACGGATATGCACGTACAGATACGCGGTGGTGAACATAGCCATGAAGCCAAAGGCGATCATGATTCCGATCCGCCAGGTGACAAAGGGGATGCGCAGCACAGGGGTTGCGCGCAGCCGCGGGAACGAGAAGTCGTCAAGCAGCGAGACATAGCACGCGTACATGAGAAACAGGATCACCAGCAGCTCGACCGTCAGCACGATGAACCCGCGCCACCAGATCATCCGCGGGTTTTGGATGACGATGCCCAGAATATCCGCGTTGATATGCAGATTGCGCGCAGAGGCCAGAACAGCGCCTGCAAAGAAGCCCACGATGCTAATGCCCAACAGCCATTCTTCGTAGGCGAAAAGATCGCCGCCAAAGCCGTATCTGATGACAACAACCGCGCCAAAGGTGAATGCCATCAGGAACCCTGACACCATTACAATCTGTCTCATGACAAATGCGATCGCCTTCATCGGGTAGCCAATGATGACCGGCAATTCGTCGGTTATTTTGTTCCGAATGCCGTGAACTTCGTTCCCGGCGGCTGGTGGTTGTTCGCTTACCGAAACGGACATCTTTCTCCCTCCCATTGTTTCGCTCAAGAACAAAAAAGGGCCAGCTGGTCTGCCGGCCCTTTTCCTGATCAGTTGTTCTTGGCTGCCAGCAGGCGGTCGATGATGTCCTGACCAACGCTTTTTGCCATCTGCGGCCAGACCGTTTCCTGAACATGCGCGGCCATCGCAGCCTGTTCTTCATCGCTCAGGCGAAGGATGGTGTAGCCCTTATCAAGCAGCTTCTGACCGAAAACCTCGTCGTTTTCTCGGTTGTAGCTGAAGAAATCATTCGACGCTTTGGTCAGAGCTGCCTGCAACGCGTCACGCTGTGCGTCATTCAGCTTGTCCAGCGTCCGCTGCGATGCATAGAACGTTGTCAGTTCGGAGATCGAGTTGTACTCGACGAAGTGGGTGCCGACATCCGACTTGGCGAAGATGGAGTAGGTCGCGGTTTTGGTGCAGCAGATCGCACCATCGACGATACCGGATTGAAGCGCGGGGAAGATGTCCCCCCATGCCATGGTTGTTGCCTGGTAGCCCAGTTCTTCAACCATCGACTTCACAACGCTGGACGACCAGACACGAATGTTCATGCCTTTGTCTTCAAAGCTGCTCCAGTTCTGAGGCTCTTGCGAAGCAACGATGCCGATGAACCCTTCAGGGTTTTGAGCCATCACCCGGACGCCGTATTCGTCGGTGATCTCCTGCAGGATGGTGTTGAACTCGGAATCCATGTTGAGCAGCGTATTTTCCATGTCATCCCATCCTCCCAGCAGGAACGGCATGGACAGGAACTCAAGGCGCGGATCGGTGTCGGCGTAGATAAAAGCGGAAGCCAGATCGATGTTGCCGCGGGCGACATCTTCGAACAAGGCTTCACCAGAACCGAGCTGGTTTGCAGGGAACACGTCGATCTTCAGGCCAACATTGGCTGCTGCAACATCTGCGGCAACCTGTTCCATCATTTTTGTGCCCTGGTGGTCGATCGGGAACACGCCTGCAAAACGCAGGGTCATGTCTTCGGCGAAAGCCGCGGTCGACATCAGAGTGCTCAGCGCGCCAGCGGCCAGACCTTTGGTAATCTTGTTGAAACTCATCGGGTAGTTCTCCTCCTGTTTGACGAATAACGCCCGCACAGCGGTATGCTGTTGCGGGCGCGGATTTGCTTAAGTCAGCAAATTTCTGGGATCCTCGAAGCCGTATCCGAGGTCATCGGCCACAGCCTTGCAGGTCACCTCGCCGTAGGCCACGTTCAGGCCATTCAGCAGGTGATGGTTGTCGGCCAGCGCTTGCTGCCAGCCCTTGTTCGCAATGGCGATGGCATGCGGCAGGGTCACGTTGTTCAGCGCATAGGTCGAAGTCCGGGCCACCGCGCCGGGCATATTGGCGACGCAGTAATGCACAACATCATCAACGGCATAGGTCGGGTCTGCGTGTGTCGTTGCCTTGGAAGTCGCAAAGCAGCCGCCCTGGTCAATGGCAACATCCACGACCACTGCACCGGGTTTCATTTTCGCAATCAAATCACGCGAAACAAGCTTGGGTGCGGCGGCGCCGGGAATCAGAACCGCCCCGATCACGAGGTCGGCATTGGAAACCTCTTCCTCCAGCGCGGCCTGGGTTGAGTAAACCACCTTGGCGGATGCCTCAAAATGGTTTTCGAGCTTTTCCAGAACGGCCGGGTTACGGTCCAGAATGGTGACGTCAGCGTGCAGGCCAACGGCCATCTGCGCCGCGTTGAAACCGACAACACCGCCGCCGATGACAACAACCTTGCCGGGCTTCACCCCAGGCACACCGCCCAGGAGAACCCCGCGCCCGCCCTGGGCCTTTTCCAGGGCACCGGCACCGGCCTGGATCGACATCCGGCCTGCAACCTGGCTCATCGGCTTCAGGAGCGGCAGACCGCCATTGTCGTCCGTTACTGTTTCATAGGCGATGCAGACCGCGCCAGAGTTCACCAGATCTTTGGTCTGCTCCGGATCTGGAGCCAGGTGCAGATAGGTATAGAGGATCTGCCCCTCGCGCAGCATCGCACGCTCCGCTGCTTGCGGCTCCTTCACCTTTACGATCATTTCGGCGTGGGCAAACACCTCGGCTGCGTTTGTTGCGATCTCCGCACCAGCGGCACGATAAGCATCGTCATCCGCACCAATGCCCAGGCCCGCACCGGTTTCGACCAGCACCGCATGACCGTTCGTGATCAGCTCAGCCACGCTCTCGGGCGTCAGCCCGACGCGGTATTCGTGGTTTTTAATTTCCTTGGGTACACCGATGTACATTGTCTTCACTCCAGGAAAGAGAGGCTCACTTGGCCGTTGGCATGACGAATTCGGCACCTTCCGAGATGCTCTCGGGCCAGCGCTGCATGATGGATTTCTGCTTGGTGTAGAAACGCACACCCTCTTCGCCGTAGGCGTGCATGTCTCCGAACAGGCTCTTCTTCCAGCCGCCAAAGCCGTGCCAGGCCATCGGAACCGGGATCGGAACGTTGACGCCGACCATGCCGACCTGAACCTGTTTGCCGAACTCACGCGCAACGTTGCCGTCCCGGGTGAACAGCGACACGCCGTTGCCGAACTCGTGGTCGTTGATCAGCTGCAGGCCTTCGGCAAAGTTCGGCACGCGGACACAGGCCAGAACCGGGCCAAAGATCTCTTCGCGGTAGATCTTCATTTCCGGGGTAACGTTGTCGAACAGGGTGCCGCCCAGGAAATAGCCGCCTTCGTGCCCTTCGACGGTGTAGTCGCGGCCATCGACCAGAAGGTCGGCGCCTTCTTCGACGCCGCTATCAATATAGCCCTTGATCCGGTCGCGCGCGGCGGCGGTGACGATCGGGCCCATTTCTGCGTCCAGTTCGAGACCGTTTTTGATCTTCAGGGTCTCGGCGCGTTCTTTCAGTACCGGCATCAGCCTGTCTGCGGCATCGCCAACTAGCAGCGCAACCGAGATGGCCATGCAGCGCTCTCCGGCCGAACCATAGGCAGCGCCGATCAAGGCATCGGCTGCCTTGTTCATGTCGGCATCAGGCATCACCAGCATGTGGTTCTTGGCGCCGCCCAGGGCCTGGACGCGCTTGCCGTGGCGGGCGCCGACTTCGTAGATGTAATTGGCAATCGGGGTCGACCCGACAAAGGACACAGCCTTGACGTCGTCGTTTTCAAGAAGCGCATCCACAGCCACTTTGTCGCCCTGCACCACGTTGAACACGCCATCGGGGAAGCCTGCCTGCTTCATCAGGTCGGCATAGAGCAGCGAAGCCGAAGGATCGGTCGGCGACGGTTTAAGAATGAAGGTATTGCCTGCGGCGATAGCGATCGGGAACATCCACATCGGCACCATGACCGGGAAATTGAAGGGCGTGATCCCGGCCACGACGCCCAGGGCCTGGCGTGTGGTCCAGTTGTCCATGCCGGTGGACACCTGCTCCGTGTAATCACCCTTAAGGAGCTGCGGGATGCCGCAGGCAAACTCGATGATATCAATGCCGCGCTCGACCTCGCCCTGGGCATCGGTGAAGACCTTGCCGTGCTCGACAGTGATGGCGCGGGCCAGGTCGTCCTTGTGCTGACGCACCAGCGCCAGGAAATTGTTCATCAGCCGGGCCCGGCGGATCGGCGGCGTGTTCGACCACGCAGGAAAGGCCGCCTTGGCCGCGGCGACCGCAGCGTTCACGGTTTCGACGGTTGCCAGGGACACATCGCCGGTGTGTTCGCCGGTTGCAGGGTTGTAGACAGCCTGGGTGTTTTCGCCGTCGGGAGCTGTGTTTTGGCCACAGATATAGTGGCCGATCGAAGCGATCGGGGCAGCATCTTTCATGATTGCAGTCCTTTGGATTTAGAGGGGAAAGGTCACGGAAGCTCAGCCAGAACTTCGCCAAGTGTCTGAACAAGCGTGTTGATTTCAGGTTCCGAGATGATCAGCGGCGGAGAAAGTGCGATGATGTCGCCGGTTACCCGGATCATGATCCCAGCGTCCCAGGCGCGTTTCATCGCCTCATAGGCCCGCTCGCCCGGCGCGCCTTCGCGCGGCGCCAGTTCGATGGCGCCGACCAGCCCCAGGTTCCGGATGTCGATGACATTGGGCAGATCCCTCAGGCTGTGGAGCTGATCCTCCCACGGTTGCGACAGCAGAGCGGCGCGGCGGAACAGGTCGTTCTGTTCGTAGCTTTCCAGCGCCGCCAGTGCGGCTGCGCAGGACACCGGGTTGGCCGAGTAGGTGTAGCCGTGGAACAATTCGATCGGCGCGTCTGCATTTTCCATGGCGGAATTGTAGATCGCGTCGGACACGATGACCGCGCCCATCGGGATGACGCCGTTTGTTAGCCCTTTGGCGGTGGTGATGATGTCCGGAGTAACGCCGAAGTATTCCGACGCGGTCGATGCACCCAGCCGGCCGAAGGCGGTGATGACCTCGTCAAAGATAAGCAGGATGCCATGCCGGTCACAGATCTCGCGCAGCCGTTGCAGATACCCCTTGGGCGGCAGCAGCACTCCGGTGGACCCTGCCATCGGCTCGACGATGACGGCCGCGATGGTCGAGGCATCATGCAGCGCAACGATGCGCTCCAGATCATCGGCCAGTTCGGCGCCATGCGCGGGGCAGCCGCGGGTGAATGCGTTCTTTTCCAGATCATGAGTATGACGAAGGTGATCGGTACCGGTCAGGAGCGTGCCGAAGTGCATGCGGTTTTTCACGATGCCCCCGACCGAGATGCCGCCGAAGCCGGTGCCATGGTACCCGCGTTCGCGCCCGATCAGACGTGTGCGGGCGCTGTCGCCGCGCATCCGGTGGTAATGCAGCGCAATCTTGAGCGCGGTGTCGACCGACTCAGACCCCGAGTTGGTAAAGAACGCATGGCTCATCCCCTCGGGCATCATCGCCGTCAGCTTACCCGCCAGCTCGAACGCCTGCGGGTGGGCAAACTGGAAATTCGGAGCGTAGTCCAGCTCGTGAACCTGCTTCTGCACCGCCTCTACAATCAGCGGATCACGATGGCCTGCATTAACGCACCACAACCCCGCGGTGCCGTCCATAATCCGGCGGCCGTCCGAGCTGGTGTAATACATCCCTTCGGCAGACTGGATCATGCGGGGCTCGCGAAGGAAATCACGATTGGCCGAAAACGGCATCCAGAAAGACGACATGGTATTTGACTGAACGGGCATGTCCATTCCTCGCAAGGCAGATTATTATTTGATGAGAGATACTTGCAAAGTTTCAGCTTTTCGCACACCCGGCTTTGTAGGAATGTGTAAGTCATTGAAAAACAGATCGGGCCGTCTTAAGGTGCTTTCGATCAGAAGCAGGAAATCACAATGGGCGACTCTTCGGCACCCGATCTGGAAACCGCAAGACGCCTGCGATTGATTCGAACCTCAAAAGGTCTCAGCCAACGCGAGATGGCCAAGCGCGCGGGGGTGGGAAGCGGTACAATTTCCCAGATCGAAAGCGGATCAACCCAGCCTTCAGTGGCTCTGCTCAAGAAAATTCTCGCAGGTGTTGATGTTAACCTGGGCTTTTTCTTCAGCTTCGAACTGAAGAACGAGGACAACTTTTTCTTCCCCCGCAGCGGCATGCGGGACCTGGGGTCGCCGGGCGTGTCCTACCTGCTGGTCGCAGGTGAGCGGCGGAATCGAAAGCTGCAGATGCTGATTGAAGAGTACGGTGTCGGTGCAGACTCGGGCCGTGGAGCCCTGTCGCATGAGGGCGAGGAATGTGCGGTCGTAATTGAGGGGCGTCTGGAAGTAACGGTAGATGGACAATCCCGAATTCTTGGCCCAGGAGACGCTTATTACTTTTCCAGCATCCTGCCACACCGGTTCCGCAACGCCGGGGACAAGGTGTGCAAAGTCATCAGCGCGTGTACGCCTTCATCGTTCTAGGCCGGGGCGAGTGTCCGGGGCAACGATGTTCCAAGATGATTTTTTCAGGTGGTTCCGGCCCCTGTATCCAAACCTTTGGTTTCAGACAGTTCATAGAATTGTGCCGAATGTTAACTATGTCACGTAGCCTGGGCCCCGGTTCTCTGAGGATGCTGCGTGGCACAGGAACGGCTGTCTGACCAAGCTGCACCGCGGCGGCTATAGGCGGGGCGAACGGCGGCTTTGCTCCGGACTTGCTTCGGCCAATGGCAGCTTTGCGCGCATTGTGCAGTTTCACGGTTTCAACTTCGCTGCACCCGGCGTGAATGGCCGAGATCTCCGCTGCACCGCAGGCCGGTTTACCATGCCAGCGCAGAAAAATTCTTCCACTTTGCACGTGCAGCACAATTCTGACAGGTCCGGTGTGGGCTCTGACCGGGCATTCGCCGCACCTGGCGCGAATGACGACAGGCAGCCCAAACTTGCCGTTCAGTTATGGCGCGTCGCATTGAATGCTGCATGTGCGAGGCTATCCAACCATGCAGCGAAAGCGGACCTTCAACCTGAAAGTTGTACTGTTGCCGATGCCGTAAGTTGGACCAGGGGCACCGTAGCGCAGAGAACGGAAGTGGCATACTTAAGTGATGGGACCGGTTCAATATCATCCTTCACCGGTCGCTTGATACTCCGTAATTTTGGTGTCCAAGAAACCCATATTTCGATCACCAGGGCGAGAAAAATCTTTTCCAATACAACCGATCTTGTTTTGATACATACGGGACATCTCGCGCTCCACTGAAACTCACTAACCACAGGCGCTCAACCGACCAATCGTAGAAGGTATTGAATGAAACTCTTTCCCCAAGATGGTGATGTTGTTCTTTATGAAACTGGATTTGGAGACGACATCCTCGAGCGAAAATCCATCTCAAGACAGTTGTCAGATCTCACCGAGAGAATAGAAAATCCAATAGTTATTGCCCTTGACGACAAATGGGGATCCGGGAAGACCTACTTTCTAAAGAGATGGGTCTACGCACACAAGGAAGAGAACGGTGGCAGCGCTGTAACCGTCTATTTTGACGCCTTTGAAAACGACTATCTTTCGGACCCTCTTGTTTCGATCATCACGGCGGTGAGCGAGCGCATACCTGAGGAACAACGGTCAACGCTCGAAAAATGGAAGGCGGTTGCGACAAAGCTTGCAAAGCCTGTATTCGGAATCGCCCTATCTTTGGGGACCTTTGGTGCCAAGCAGCAACTCAACGAAATCGGCGATGTTCTTGTGGACGCAGCGAGCTCGGAAGCGAAGGATGCCGCCCAAAGCCTATGGGATGCTGAGAAAGAACGCAAAGATGCGGTAAATTCTTTCAAAGAGTTATTAACTAAGCTTACCGAAGGTGAAGCTGCCCCAATCGTTATTGTAGTCGATGAGTTGGACCGATGCCGCCCAGATTATGCCTTATCAGTACTAGAGGTTATTAAACACTTCTTTTCGGTCCCCAAGGTTCACTTCATTCTTGGAGTTAACGGTACAGCTCTCGAGAACAGTGTGACGGCTAGGTATGGCGCTGGCATAGACGCCGAGAGTTACCTACGGAAATTTATCAACGTGTCATTTTCGCTTCCGCGCTCCCTTGGAAGTAGTGGAGATGAAACCGTTGTTGCGCGATATGCAGATCAGTTAATCACTGAATTGAACTTGCCGGAGAAACTGTCAAACCGGTGTGCCAACTTATTGTCCTGTGTTGCGGTACAGAACAATGTCTCTCTCAGAGACGTTGGAAAAGTGGTTTCAAAAATTGCACTACTTCCTGAGATTGTATTTGAAAAAAATATTCTAAACGGTTGGATTGACATACTATGCATTCTCCTTGTGAGTTCTGTTGTCGACCCAAAGCTCCATAAGAAGCTCGTTTCGGCAAGTGCTTCTATCGATGAAATACGAGACTTCCTCGGAGCATCGAAAATCAAAACCACTGAACAGGTCGAGGACAGGTACAATCCTGACTTCGATCACAATCTAACGTTTTGGCTGGCGGAAGTTGTTTATGCCTGTGGATCAGATTCAGATGTGGAGGGCCAAGGTTTGCCATCATGGTGGAATGAAATGGGTAAGCAGTTCGATCAATTTGGAACGCCGCGAGAACCCAAGACGATTCCAGCCAAAATTCAGAAAGACTGGGTGGACGTCTTCAGAATTTGATTGCATTTTTTAATGCTGGCCTACTCAGTGGGTTCTGCTTGATGGCTTCATCAGAAAGTTCGCTTTGGGCTGGCTGGGGTAATCACAGTTGGCCTGGGACAGGCTATGCCGGTTTCTCGGCGCTGTGCCGCCGCAAAACGACAATTAGGCCAGAACGACGGAGTCTGCAGAGTGTGCCGACGTACGCGACATTTATTTTCGATACTGTTATTCTTTAGTACTCTGAAAAATGACTCAAGCTTTCCCAGGCTTGTCCAAACTATCTAGCCGCGCCATGAACCTATTTGATACGGTTTTTATCTGCTCTTCACGGCTCTTGGCGTCAGTCAGAAGCGAGGTACTCAACATTGCAGAGTAAGCTGATTGGCTGCCCAAGAGGCGGTCATGTAGGTGATTAACCTGGGTTGTGGTTTTCGAATAAAGGGAAAAGAAAATCGCTGATATGGCCTCAGCAATCAGACCGACGGCTGATCCCAGGTAAGCGGAAGACAACCCTTCAATGCCCTTTAATTGAAAATATATTCCAAAACCGACTGAAACACAGATGATTATGAAACCGGCCACGGCAGAAAACATACAAATCTTAAAACTCTGCTGCGCGTGAAGACGGGCCTCTGCTACAAACTCATCCATATTGGCGAAGCTGATTAGATTCATCAACTTAAAGATGTCTTCACCCGACGCGCTCTCAAGTTTATCTAGCAACTCTTTCTTTTCACTTCGCGCTTCCGCCCTTTCTTCTTTGCTCAATTTAATAATTTCTGCAGTTAAGTTAACAATGTCAATAATCATATTCAGCCTTGGGGATGCTACGTTAGAAAAGTTGAATGGAGTGTGCAGAACTTGGAAGTTGAAGTCTAGGTAAACGCAGAGGGAAGTTGGCTCTGGTGCAGGAAAAGTTCATTGCACCCAGCCCTTCGGTCAGTGAGGACCTTTTCTGGACAACCCAGTCAAGGTTATTGTCTTCATTGCAGCTTAGGTTGCACGCGGCAACCGCACTTGGCCGGTCGCAGCACAAAGCAGCGGTTGAACCTATCCAGTAAATCTTGTTGGATCAGCAGAAGAACTTTACTTTGTCATGCTCGCCGCGAGCAAAGAACGAGATAAAAACAATGACGTCGAATGGTGCAGCGCAAGAAAAGGTTTTAATCTCTATACGAGAGTGGTCGCAAAAGCTACAGGAGTACCCTGGCTGGCGAGAATGGAAGCGTTCGCAAATCGGTTACACGCTTCGATTTGACGATGAGCTCATAACTGCTGAAAGGGTTTCTGGAGAGTTCAAGTTTTCGCCTGAAATGGAGAGGGAACATGCCGTAGTGGTTTTTTATTTGGAGATATTGAATACAGCACACGCATTACGTGACGTTGAATGGTACTTTCGACGCTACCCATTCTCCAACGCACCTGTTTCGAGGGAAAGTCACCTAAGATACTGCTGTGAAATGTATTTTGGTCGCTTCTATCAATTTCGAGAGCGGCTAAAAAAATTATCAAAGGCGGTTAAAGACGCAGTTCCCCACCACGGACTGGATTTTGGCAAGTTCATAAAGGCATACGACAAGGAGTTCGACCAGGAAATTAGAGCCAGGAACGGTATTCACCACCATGAGGCTTTCGATGACGTGGCAATCTCACGAATCGCACTACTGGAGCTCACAGATACATCTGATAGTGGTGGGCCGCGCAAGCGTGCGTATCAAGCGCACTATCGCAAGACGGCCAAGGAATGGGCTTCAAGAGCTAAACGCCGTTCTAAAACTCTGGATCAGTTTGTCGAAGCCGTGGCTGACGCCTTGTTAAGAGTCTGCCCATTCTTGGTTGTTGAAAAAACTAGAGAATTTCGCAGCCGTTCAGAACGGGTGAAGTGACTGGTGGCATTTTTGCCCGGCCCATTCTGCGCAGAAGCGGTGCTCGGGCTTACCCGAAGAGCAATTGTTTGCCTCCGAAGCTGTTGTGTTAAAAGGCCCTGTTTCACAGGACGCGACCATAGCTGATATTGGCGCGGTCGCCGCGAACGGCAGGAACG
This sequence comes from Leisingera sp. CC-HEC096, assembly GCF_059429235.1. Taxonomy (NCBI): domain Bacteria; kingdom Pseudomonadati; phylum Pseudomonadota; class Alphaproteobacteria; order Rhodobacterales; family Roseobacteraceae; genus Leisingera; species Leisingera sp. CC-HEC096. The sequence continues at coordinate 2,233,851 of NZ_JCAIJS010000001.1, read as the reverse complement.
GCGGGCTGCGCCGCAGCGGAAAACCTCGGCTGGTTGCGTCAAACCGCCGAGTTTGCAAAGGGCGCTTTCTGCGCATCGCGCCCCCTGAAGCGGTCCGCAGCATTGGCAGTAGCTCGCCGGGTTCGGTGAGTGGCCGCTTTCGGTGAGATGGCCCGAAAATTTTGCACCGGCAGCATCCTTGCCGCGTCACACCAAGTCTATGACCGCTTCGGGCTGGCTTGAGCCGATCACAACTGGCCTGGGGCAGGCTGGTGCTGGTTTCTCGGTGCTGTACCGCCGCAAGTCGGTAGTGAGCCCAACTTGTACCTTGGAATTTCTCGCTGCGCGCGCTCGCAGCAGCAAAATCGCCGCGACTGCAACATTTTCAGCACCGCCGTGCGGCGTGAAGAACGGTCATTCGTTCGGGATGCAGCGAGGTTGTATGTGGCAATCTACACGGTCTGCTGGAACAGTTCATAGCTACAGATGTTCCAAATGGCGCCATTTTGAAAGTGCAGGCAGTGAAACCTTGATGGCAAAGTGCAAAATCATAGTCGGCTTAAAAAGCCCCGCACCGACAGTAAGTAGCGAGTCGAAATTTGGACATGCGTTAGCTGATACTGCGTTCCGTGCTCAGAATAGAAAATCTTGCAACGCTATGTTTTTGCTAAAGTAACTAAGCCCACAGTCAGCCACCAAATCAAGGAGGACATGTGCAGCGCGTGCTGGTGGTCGGGAAACTTCTGAGTTGAAGCACTGATTAAATCTGACTTAGTGTGCCCTCGCATAATATATGACAGGAGTTTTATTGAAATGCCTTCATACACGCTTACCGAGACAGGCGCAGCGTCCTACGAGGTCAACCCTCACATGTTTGGCGGAAATCTTATCGGCGAAACAAATGAAACCACAGGTACGCCGAGCAGCCTGTTTCAAGAGGCAATGGCAGAGCTCGGCATGACAAGGCTGCGGTATCCCGCAGGCAAGGCAGAACCTGAAAACATCACAGAATTGGATCACTCCAAAAATGGAACAAGCAAGCTACGCGCAGATTTGCGTGAATATCTTGATTGGGTAAAGGGGAGCGGCACCGAAACGACGTTAGTTATCCCCGCGCTTGAAGAGAAGGCCAGTAATGCAGATATTCGCGAATGGTCGAAGCTTGTCTTAGACTACATGGGCGACGACGCAGAACTCATTGTTGCCTATGAAGTTGGTAATGAATACTGGGGAACTGCTGACGAAGTTGAGTATGGCAACAACGCCCGAAATATCATCAGGTCTCTTCAAGAGAGTCTGGACTCGGACAGCGAGGCGCATGAGCCCGGCATCTGGATTCAAACTGCAAATCCTGTTGGCGGTTCATCCAACTACAACGACGGCAACTCAGGGTCTATCACCGATGCTGACGCGATTCTGGCGCTTGGCACCTGGGACACCTCGGATAGACCATCCGACTGGCAAAGCGGGCAAAGTGCCAGCCAGTACTATAACTCCCTGACCTCTTTTGAAAAAAATATCATCAAAGCAAACTTGGAGCTTCTTGAGCGCCTAGACAGTGATCGAGATATCACCAATGGATTTCAGGCTGGAACAGCAGGTCTAAATGTGGACGGTATCGTTGCCCATTACTATTACAACAAGACAGATGACGCCTTTGGCGGCGATAATGCGGATCGGCAAAACAACGATCAAGATCACCGCTTCGCCGTATGGGAAGCAATGCTGCCGCAAGATGTGACGGTTCAGATAACTGAATGGAATGTGCGAGCAAGTAATTACCGGGAAACAGGGCTCAAAGCTGCTGGCGTCGTTCAAGAGCAGTTCCAGAATATGCTTGAGCTGGGTGTCGACGGCGCGGACTTCTGGGCGCTGAGGCACAATACAACAACGTCTGTTGCAGGCGATCACAGAGATGAGAACCCGATCAAACTGTCTCCTTCTGGCTTAATGCTGAAATACATGGCTGACAGCCTCGGGGGTTCAGGGCATAGTGCCATGTCCACGTTGGATATTTCTGGCTACGACAGCGAAAATGTCGAGGTCAATGCCTATGAAAGTCACTACAAAACCGTAATTTACGTCACATCACGCTCCGATGTATTTAATCAGGAGGTGACTCTGGATACGTCCGGCATCACTAACGGTGCATGGAATTGGAGTGGTCGGCATGTTGGCATTGACCCTGATAGCTCCAACGGTTTGAGCGAGCATTGGGCCTACGACACGGACGGCGATGAAATTTCTGGTACAAGAATCCGCAAACGAGTCATCTCGGCCGAAGAACGGACTGAACTTCGCGAGTTGCTTGGCAGCGATTTGGCAGATCAGTACCTCACCCCCGTAGGCGGCGGGGAATACAAAACGTACCTCCCCCACGTCGATGGTATTATTCCAAAGGTCGCCAACCCGCAATCATTGGAAGATTTCTATTTTGCTACGGAATCTGATGTGGTCGGCTTGGAAACTCTGCTTTCCAAAAATGATCTAGGTAGCGACCCGAACGGCTTGAGTTTCGAGCTAGACCCGTTTGAGTTTGTGGAAATCACTATTGATACCACACGCAGAATCGACGGGACAGGGAGCTCAGAAACTGTTTCCGGTGCCTGGGGGAGAGATGCGATTCATGGGTACAATGGTGATGATAAATTGTCAGGGAAACTGGGCGCTGACAGACTATATGGCGGCAACGGCAACGACACTCTTCACGGAGGCGACGGCAACGACTATCTCAAAGGTGGCAGCAATAATGACCGCCTCTATGGAGGTAAGGGAAGAGATACTCTTATCGGCAGCGAAGGCAATGACTACCTTCGGGATGACGCAGGAAAGGATGTCTTTAACGGCGGTAGCGGATCAGACACCGTTTCATACTACGGCCACAAATCTGGCATGACTGTGAACCTCGCTACCGGAGAAAATAGCGGTGGCGATACATACTTAAGCATCGAGCATCTTGTGGGTTCCAATTTAGCGGCTGATAATCTTTCCGGCAGCTCAGTAAGGAACAAACTGTCCGGTCATGCTGGTAACGATAGACTGGATGGCCTTGGGGGGAACGACGCACTTTTCGGTGGAAATGGTGATGATACGCTTCTAGGCGGCAACGGAAATGATCAGCTTGTTGGAGGGCGTGGAACAGACGACTTAACCGGTGGCGGTGGCGCAGATGTATTCGAATTCAAGTCTGGCGGCTTAATAGACTGGGACGATCTAAATGGGTCGTGGGCAGAAAAACAAGACCAGCTTGACCTAGTGACAGATTTTGTGATCGGAACAGACAGAATAAAATTCAATGACTTCGACGGTGTTTCTGCAATGTCTGACCTGAAGTCTTGGAAGACCACAATTGACGGTAACATCTACTTTACAGTGCAAGTTAGAGATACAAATGAGCGCATTTTGGTTGATGTGGAAGATTCAACGACGTGGTCCCAGTTTTTTGATGATGGCAATTTTTTGTTCACTTAAGTTGACGCCAGACGTTCTTCAGTAGCTCACATTTTTGGCACCGCCCGTGAGTGGGCGGTGTCCTTTGTTTCCCCCCCGGTTAAAATCCAACTTTCAAGGAGAACCTGACTCGTTAATCACCGCGAGGGAGAGTGAAAATGCCTACGCCCATGCTTGTTCTTGGGTGCGACATACGACCTTCACCCAAGCATGAAACTGTCCACGTAAAAGAAACCGGCAACAGGCTCCTCGGTCGCGCAGGAGAGTTCGTGATCGTTGCCAATTTTTGATGTAGACACGCAACAAGCGGTGATCGATCAGATTCTTAGGAGTCTCTTAAGGCGGACGTATAGGTTAACAACGGGTGTTTCCCGGGCAGCCAAGGAGCGGAAGGTTGACGAACGAAGTGAAGTGGGCTGTGGTCACAACTTGCGCAGAGCCTAGAAGGTTAGTCGAAGCGTTCATTGCACATCATCTGGCGATTGGCTCGAATGAGATAGTATTGTTTTTTGATGACCCTGCTGATGGTCTGGCCGACGCTTTCTCTCAAGTGCCAGGAGTAAAGTGCATCTGTTGTGATGCGGCATACTGGACCAAACGCAGGCCCAAGAAAGGTCGCCCTTCCGGGCATCGCCAGCGACAAACGCTCAACGCTGAGTATGCGGCCCGGAATCTCTGCGAAAGCGAGTGGGTCGCACACATTGATGTCGATGAGTTTTTGCTGCCGCGGTCTGCGGGATCAATCGCCGAGATGCTAAGCAGGACACCTGACACAATTGACGCTGTGCGCGTTCTTCCTGCTGAGAGAATGTTTGCAGGGAAATACTTACACGGTCGGTTGGACATGGACGGCATTTACAAGCTCAAACCCGAGTGGGGTAGTGGCTGGGGAAAAGAGCTCTATGGCACGCAGCTAGGTGAACTTTTTCCAAACGGCTTTCAAGGGCATGAAGTTGGCAAGAGCTTCAAGCGCCGGAAGAACCGCGATGCGCGTTTCAATATCCACTTCGTTCGGAAAGACGGAAAGAACATCCCGGAACACAAAGTCGAGCAGGATGAGGCCGTCTTGCTGCATTTGTTTCCCGCGTCTTATGAAGATTGGATTGGGAAGTATGAACGACGGGTTGATGACCAGGAATATTTCAACTCGATGCCCGGTCATGCCCAGAAGAGATATTCGATTTACGTGGAAGCACGAAAGCGAAACGGTGAGCTGTCTGTAGAAGAGCTTTTCGAAGTACTGAGTGTACTACCTGAAGAAAGCCCCGCACGCACCAATTATCCAGAATTGTTCCTCGACGTGGACTTGAATGTGGCAGACAAAGTGCAGCAGCTTGTCAGCCCCTTTCTTACACGCTCGAATTTTGAACACATGTCACCTCCTGATCTTTCTCCAATTCCTGAAACCCAGCGGGTTTTTCAGATCGGAATGAACAGGGGGGGGAGCAAGGAAATCAGCGCTATGTTTGGACGTCGGGGTATGAGCTATGCCCATTGGGATCGGGGACGGATTGCAAAAAGCCTCCAATCTGCGAAGGCAGCAGGTCGTAAACCTTTCGCTGGATACGAGAACTACCAGCTCTTGAGCGATATATCCTACGGAAGCAATGGGTCGCGCATTTACGATGGCTTTTACGATTTCGAATACATCGCGAAGTTTTATCGGAGTTCAATTTTCTTGCTGAATCACAGGCCGATAGACGAATGGCTTTCCAGTCGGCGAAAATTTCGCGATGGTAAGTATATGGCAGAACATATGGCGGCAGCTGGCATACGCTCGGAGGAGGCAATGCTCGCGAAATGGGCAGAGGATTGGCAGGCCCACGCCGAGAAAGTCAGGGAGAGCGCCGCCCATGGCAACATCCGGCTGATCGAGTACACTTTGAACACCGAGAAGCCGATTTCCTTTTTTAGGCGGCTGGAGAAAATGCTTGGGCGTGATGCCCTGCCGAACACAACAAATAGCTACTCGCCCAGCTAGTGCAACCGAGCGTTTACCAGTGGATCGCTGATAGCAAAGGCACGGCGCACTTTTGGCCAAAAGTGAAATATCTCCTCAGCCATCTTTTCCTCAAACACACCCAGTAGCAATGAACTTAGTGCGCCAGAGGATTGAAAAGCAGTTTTTATTTTTTCTGGCGTAACATTCTCGTCGCCAGATATCTTCCAAAAGGCCTCGAAGTCATTCACGGCAGAAATTGCTAGTAACATCCTTGCGAACCTAGGCTCTTCTCGGTTCGAAACAGACAAAAACAAATGGGCCGTCAATACGTCCAGTGCGGAATGGATAAGTGTGTCCTCAATCTTGATTTCCGCTTTGCAACTGCGAACGCAAACAATGTTTTCGAGCACTAGATCAATGGCAACTGAGTCCGACACTTCCAATAAGTCGCGCACGCGACCGAGGGAAATGGGGATTCCAATCACGTCAAATCTTGGCTTAGTCAGAAATCCCATTTTGGCCCTCCCAGCAATGAGCATTCGTACAATCAAAACTATGAGAAGATAATAGGTTAACGGACGGTTAAGAGGGGCCAGATTTAACGCTGCCCTTATTAAGTTCGACGCTTCAACTGTTTGTAATCAAGGTCACGACTTCTCACTGGCCTTCCGGCGTTTTCTCGTAGTTACATCGGACAGTTTGCCGCCATTGAAACAGATTGCAGCGAACTACCTCTTTGTCCGCGTCTGGATTGTCGGCGAGGGCTGCGGCGAAAGTGCGGTCTCGGTTCGGGTCAAATCGACACCCGCGAACGACCGCTTCGACGACATGCGCTGCATCGCAACGATGGGCGCGCTGCGTGCGCGAATGGATGCTGCGTCAGCAAAGGCCAAAATTCCAATGTCGGTTTTGTCCGGCTCCTCGTTAGCAGGTCCTGGCTGCAGCGAAAGGGCGGTTTGAATTCCGCGTCTCAGAGTGGCTTTGAATGGCCGGTCTCGCGACATCGACTGCAATGCAGCAGTGAGCGTACCGCACCTGCAAGCAAATGCTGCGTCAGCAAACACCTGAAAGGGCAATGGCAGCATTGTCCCGCGTCTGTCCCTTTCGATGCTGATTGTAGGCTGCGCTCGCGGCGAAGGGCGGCTTTCTCCCGTGCTGGTGCGGCATTCAGCTTAAGCCATGCTGCAAGAACGCGCGACTTTGCAAACTCCGCTATCTGCGCTCCGCTGCCCCCGGTGCAACCCGCAGCACCCCGTGAAGCAGCTCGGCCCTGCCGAGCGTCCGCTTCCGGGAAATTGACCATGAAATTTCGCACCAGCAGCATCGTCGGTGTGGCACCAGTTGTCTGCGACCGCTTAGGGCTGAGGGTGTGTGGAAACTCGTTTGGTTTCTCGACGATGAGGATGTTTCAGTCGATTTTGTGGAGGCAGCCGGATTTTGGGTCACTTTAGCGCCTTATGCGCCGGAGAGGGCTGAATCCGCGCTCTTGTGGCGTTTTTTGCGGTACGATTTGAGCTGAGCGCCGCCCACCAGGCCGGAATGGCAGTCAAAAGCCCACGTACCCCGATCAGGGCTATCATCCGCTTGATGTTATAGGCGAGGACATGGAAGGCCATCTCGGTGCGGACGTTCTTGAGCGTTCGCATCCGGAAGTGCGTCGCTCCCATCCAGCTCTTGATTGTGCCGAACGGGTGCTCGACGGTTGAGCGGCGGAGGCCCATCAAGGCCGGGTCGCGGCTCAAACGGCCACGCATCTCGTCGACCAGATGCTCGTGTTCCCATCGGGTGATACGACGTTCCCTGCCGGTCGTGCAGCGCGCCTTGACAGGGCAGGCCTGACAGACGTTGGTCCAGTATCGCCGTACCACCAGGCCGCCTTCTTCGGTCGTGTAGCGGTATGTCAGCGCCTCACCTGCCGGGCATCGGTAGATATCCGCATCCGCGTCATAGGCAAAGTCGGCCTTCACATACATGCCCTTCTTGCGGTTGCCCGAAGTCTCGGGCCGGGGGAGGGTTGTGGTGATGCCATCCTCGTGACAGGCCAGAATTTCCCGGCCGCTGAAATAGCCCTTGTCAGCGACCGCGCTCATTTCGTCGCGTTCGAGAGCGGCCTTCGCCGCCTTGGCCATCGGTGACAGCTGTTCACGGTCATGCCCGGCATTGATCACGTCATGCGCGACAATCAGATGGGTCTCGGTATCCACTGCGGATTGGGCGTTGTAGCCTACAAAACCGCTGCCTTTGGCGCTGGTGGCCATGGAGCGGGCATCCGGATCAGTCAGGGAGATCTGCCTGTCTGGGCTCTCCCTGAGCGCCTCGCCCATGTCCACCAGGCGCTCGATCTCCTGCCGGATGCGCTCGCAACGTTGCGCCAGGTTGGCGATCTTCCCGGCCCGGGCCTCGCCCTCTTCCTGACGGTCGATCCGGACCATTTCTTCAAGGTAGCGCTCGATGCTCGCGACCAGATGGGCGGTGCGGCTGGCGATCTTGCCTTTGGTGAAGTTCTTGTCGCGATTATTCACCGCCTTGAACTTGGAGCCATCGATGGCAACACAATCCCCCTTCAGCACCCCGATCCGGCGACAGAGTTCGACGAACTGCGCACAGGTCCGCCGGATCGCCGGGCCGTTGTCGCGCCGAAAGTCGGCGATCGTCTTGTGGTCCGGGACAAGCCGACCCGTCAGCCACATCACCTCGACATTGCGCCCAGCCTCCCGCTCCAGGGCACGGCTCGAAGGGACGCGGTTCAGATAGCCATAGATGAACAGCTTCAGCAGGACCGATGGGTGATAGCCGGGCCGTCCTGTCTGCGCCGGCGCCGTCCGCAGGAAACCGATCTCCCCAAGATCAATCTCGTCCACGAAGAGGTCAATCACGCGGACCGGATTATCCTCGTTTATCCAGTCTTCCAGCCGGGCCGGAAAAAGTGTCACCTGACTGCGGTCCGTACCCTCGATATATCCCGACATGCCTGCCTCCGGTCTTTGCCGAAAAGCATACAGCATCCGGAGTTTTCACACAGCCTCGGCTGACAGGTGCCGAATGCCCTCTGCGCAAAGGTGCGGGCTTGCAGGCGCAAGCTGCCGCTGGAGGTGCCGTCCAAGATGGGCCGGACGGTGTAGGCAGCAGCCTCAGCTGGGCAGGTTCTGGTTAGTCGCTAGGCGCAGCTGTGAAGCGCCAGGGCAGCACCTTGATTGGAAACTACATGGCTTAGCTTGAGTTGGTTGTTGGCAAGCCCGCTGACAGGCTAGTCCTAATGCAATACCACCTCCGATCGGCGAGGAATGGTAAGGGAATGGGGCTGGATCAACGGAGGTGGCGCAAGCGCTGCTGCTCGCGGTCATCGCCCTGATCGCTGCCAACATGGATCCGACGGCGCCGACCCCATCGCCAAAACCCTAAAAAGGGGCATATCTGCTTGCGCACGAGGCGAGTCGCTCATAGCCTCCGCGTCGTGGATTTCCTGTTCTGGGGCGAGTGCTTATGTTCGATGCCGTAATCGCAAAGAAAGCGAGAATGGAAAAGATCCTCCACGTCGCGAAGCGTAATCCCCGCGAGGACCTTGTAACCTCTTCTCTCTTCGGGATGCTGCGGCTTCTAGCGCCCGAGGCGCGGCAGACGGCGCTTTCAGTCCTATGCGACCACCCGCTGCCGAGCGACGCCAAAATCTATCTCTGGCCGTTCTTCATCGGCAGAGGCGAGAACTCCGAACCCGATGTCGTGCTGGAATTCATGGAGAATGGGCGGCGGGCCTTCTGGGTCATCGAGGTGAAATGGGGAGCGCCGCTCGGCGCGGACCAATGCGCTCGAGAGATCCGAACCGTAGCGCGTGGACGGTGCCGCCGCGGCGGTGTGCCCGCGGGTGAGCGGAACGTGCATGGCTACACACTCCTCGGGGCCGAGCCCAAGCACCAGAAGGCGGTGGCTGACCTGCGCCTCAAAGTCCGGAACGGGCTGGAAGCCGTCCCCTTTGACGGCATCAGATCGCTGGAATGGACTGCTGCTGTCGAAAAACTGCAGACCCTCGAACGTGAAGCAGACGACCCGGGTCTCAAGTCATGGTCGCGGCTGTCCGCCGACTTCCTCGCAGGGCAACCGCAGGGTGCTGTGCTTGGGGCCTGGCCGACGATGACAATGCCGATGAAAGGCAGCTTTAATTTCGATGCCGAGGAGAGGTTCGCCCTGCCGCCGATTACCGCTGTGCCAGCAACCCGATATAATTTCAGAGAGAACGAATGACTGATCACGATGCTATTCTTTGGCAGTCCGCGAGGAACCTACTCGACGCGCAAGAGAACCTGAACAAGCTCTACGAAGCGTTCTGGCAGGTCGAATGCAGCGACTCAGGGCTAAAAATCGAGGAGCTCGAAGAGGACGCGTCGGATGGGGAATTTCTCCAGCCCGTTTGGAACACCTATTTCGTCCACCGGCGGAACACTCGCTCCAACTCAAAGGCAAAAGGCATCGTGACGATCGCGATCCAGCTCACAGCGGACGAAGGCACCGAGGCCGACTGGGCGGACGGCAAGCGGTCCAAGGTCATCGTCGGGTATTGGCCTAACGGAATGGACGACGGTGCATGGGTCTTCACGACGGACGGACCCAACGACGCGGGCTATTGTGAAGAGTGGGTCGCAGAGAGGCGCTTCTGGCGCAGAGAGGACACTGAGGACAAGAGCTGGTTCTATGCCGTGCCGCTCAATCTTCTAACCGACACGAAATGTGTACGAGAACTCATCGTCGCCCCAGTGCATGAGATCCTGCGGGCCGGACCCGGTGACGTTTTCAGCAAGGTCGACGACTCCCTCGCCAAGGTAGAAGCCAGTCTCTGCCTCCCGCCGCAGCCCAGTGCCGCGTTATGACTCGGCTCTTCTTCATCGGTAACGTCCGCACAGTTGCCTATTAGCAGTGTTTCAAGGTTGCCTGCGCGGCGAAGGGCGGCTTGTGGTTGCGGTTATGCGGCGAAGAAGCCCACTCGACAGACTGAAAGGCCGAGTTTGCAAATGTAGCTATCTGCGCACAGGGGACTTAAGAGAAAACTAGACTGCGCTTGCAACGGATGGCGGCTGGCGACGCAGCGGTAAGTTATCGGGCTTGAATGAAACAGTGTCCAAACCCTGCTCCCGCAACCAAAATCCTCAAGTAATAACAAAGTCTTACGCCCCGCAGCAGCGGGGCTTTTTGCGTTTGCAGGCCTGGCCATTGCCGAGCTTGACTTGGGCAAAATCCACGTTCCAGACGTGATTAGGATACTTCGGCCGGATCAGGATGATTGAACGGTCTTTGTGGTATAGGGGCCTCCTCCTCGTATTCTCGTTCTCAAGGCTGTGCAGCTCCAGCAATTGAGACCTGCGCATGCCACCGAACTGGTGCCGCCAAGTGCAGCTGGCCGCATCGCAGGTACCAGCACCGCGGCAATTGGTGTGCATGCCGCTGCCATTCGCCAGCTTCAGTTCGATCTCAAGCTAGAGTTTCAGGTTGTCCCTGTCCAAATACTGCTTCCGAGCCATCTTCTGTTCCCCTTTATCGGCAAGAGTCGTGGCCCAGGTTCAGCGGGGTAAAGACAGCTGGCGGGCACCGCGGGCGGGAATCAGCTGGCTTGGTTGCCGAAAATCTCGGTAGTGCTTTGCAGGACGTGCGGCGCATCGGGCTGGTGCCGGAGATGGCCAGGTTGCCGTTCGGGTTTCCCCGCTCAGCCCCAACCAGGGACTTTGGTCGAATACCGCGGCTTCCGCCGATGGTCTAAGCCTTTGAGCAGCACCGGACCGAGTGCCTGCAATTGAAGGTGCATGGCCGCCAGTTCCGCTGCATTTCTTGGATCAATTGTTGGGAGGAATGGCATGAACATCCACACAACCGGGCTGGCCAATTCTGCGCTGGACACGGCGCATCTGGGCGTCGAGTTTCCGTTCAAGCCGCGCTATGGCAACTTTATCAACGGCGAATTCACCGCGCCCCGCTCGGGCCAGTATTTTGAAAACACCACCCCGATCAACGGTGATGTGATCTGCGAGATTGCCCGGTCGAACGCCGATGATGTCGAGGCGGCGCTGGATGCGGCCCATGCAGCGTTTCCGGCCTGGGGCAAGACCTCGACCACCGAGCGCGCCAACATGCTGCTGAAGATCGCCGATATCATGGAGGCAAACACCCAGCTGCTGGCCGCGGCTGAAACGCTGGACAACGGCAAGCCGATCCGTGAGTCGATCCATGCCGACCTTGCCCTCTGTGTTGACCACTGGCGCTATTTCGCGGGCTGCATCCGCGCCGAGGAGGGCCATATCTCGGAAATCGACGCCGACACCTATGCCTATCACATTCCGGAGCCGCTGGGCGTGGTCGGTCAGATCATCCCATGGAATTTCCCGCTGCTGATGGCGGTGTGGAAGCTGGCGCCGGCGCTGGCGGCGGGCAACTGCGTGGTGCTTAAACCGGCAGAGCAGACGCCGGCATCGATCATGGTTCTGGCGGAGCTGATTGCCGGTGTGCTGCCGGCCGGCGTCCTGAACATCGTCAACGGCTTCGGACTGGAGGCGGGCAAGCCGCTGGCCTCGTCAAACCGGATTGCCAAGATCGCCTTTACCGGCGAGACCACCACCGGGCGGCTGATCATGCAGTATGCCAGCCAGAACCTGATCCCGGTGACGCTGGAGCTTGGCGGCAAGTCACCGAACATCTTCTTTGAGGATGTGATGAGCGCTGATGACGCTTATTTCGACAAATGCCTGGAAGGTTTCACCATGTTTGCCCTGAACCAGGGCGAGGTCTGCACCTGTCCCAGCCGGGCGCTGATCCAGGAGTCGATCTATGACGACTTCATGGCGCGCGCGATCGAGCGTGTGAAGGCGGTGAAGCAGGGCAATCCGCTGTCCATGGACACGATGATCGGGGCGCAGGCGTCAACCGAGCAGAAAGAGAAAATCGCCTCCTATCTGCAACTGGGCAAGGATGAAGGCGCCGAGCTGCTGACCGGCGGCAATGTCTCTGCCTTGGAAGGGCTGGAAGGCGGCAATTATATCGAGCCGACCGTGTTCAAGGGCCACAACAAAATGCGGATCTTCCAGGAGGAGATCTTTGGCCCGGTGCTGTCCGTCACCACCTTCAAGGACGACGCCGAGGCGCTGGAGATTGCCAATGACACGCTTTACGGCCTGGGGGCCGGGGTGTGGACCCGCGACACCAACCGCGCTTTCCGTTTTGGCAGGGAGATCCAGGCCGGACGTGTGTGGACCAACTGTTATCACGCCTATCCGGCTCATGCGGCTTTTGGCGGCTATAAGCAGTCGGGCATCGGGCGGGAGAACCACAAGATGATGCTGGACCACTACCGTCAGACCAAGAACCTGCTGGTGAGTTACAGCCCCATTGCGCTGGGGTTCTTCTGAGCAGCCGAACGACGGGCGGCCCCGGGATATCCGGGGCCGTTTTCTTTCATTTGGCGGGGAGACTGCAATGACAGGGCCAACGAGCATGACTGTGACGGCAACAGAGGCGGCGCTGCAATTGATCGGGGAATTGAAGGCGCGGTTCGGGCCGGATCTCTTGTTTCATCAGTCCGGCGGCTGCTGCGACGGGTCCGCGCCAATGTGCTTTCAGCAGGGGGATTATATCGTCGGAGACAGCGATGTCCTGGTTGGAGAGATCGGCGCTGTGCCGTTTTACATGAACGCTGATCAATATGACCGCTGGAAGCATACCGATCTGGTGATCGACGCCATCGACGGTATAGGCGGGATGTTTTCGCTGGAAAACGGCAGCGGGAAGCGGTTCCTGACGCGCTCGGACGTGTGTCTCCGCTAAAGCCGCTTGCGGGCTGGTCAGACCAGAGCACGCTCCAGGAATGCGCGCAGTTCGCTTGTGTCTATCGGCTTGTGCAAAAGCGCTGCGTTCAGTCCGGCGCAGGCCGCCGCCAGATCTGGTGAGCGGTTTGCGGTGACCAAGCAAGCCGGGACCGACCCGTGCTGCGCCCTGAGGGAGGCAATTGCGTCCGTTCCCAGTGCGCCGTTGTCCAGCTGATAGTCGGCAATAATAGCATCGGGGCAGATGTCGATTTCCTGCAGCAGTGCGCTGGCCTCGGCGCAGCTGGCGCAGGGGAGCACATTGAGCCCCCAGCTCTCCAGCGTGATCTCCAGCGCCGCCCTGAGCCCGGCGTCGTTTTCGATCAGCGTGACAATCCGGTTTTCGAACGGGACCGCCGCAAGGGGGCTGGGGCCGGCCAGCGGCGAAGGCGCTCGCGCCGCCGTGCTGAGCGGCAGCTCCACCGAGAGGCAAGTGCCGAGCCCGACTTCGGAACTGAGGTTCAGCGGATGCTTCAACAGCCGGCAAGCCCGCTCTACAATGGCAAGCCCGAGCCCCATGCCGTCCGAAGGGCTGGCCTTGGCGTTGAGCCTCTGAAATTCCTGAAACACTCTGTCCTGATGCTCCGCGGGGATGCCGGGGCCGGTGTCGCGGACCTCAAGCAGCACGTGTCCATGCCGCTGCCGCACTCCGATAAGAACCTTTCCGCGATCGGTGTAGCGCACCGCATTGGAGGCCAGGTTTTGAAGGATGCGGCGCAGATAGGCGGCGTCGCTATCGACCACGGCGCTGCTCCGCACGACCCGGAAGTCCAGCCCCTTGAGCCGGGCAACGGGCTCCAGCTCGTCTTTCAGCTGGTCCAGCATTGCGCCAAGGCTGATGGCCGTGCGGTCAATGGCAGCGAGGCCGGAGTCGAGCTTGGAGATGTCCAGCAGGGCACCGAGGATGCGTTCAACCGCCACCAGGGCGTTGCCCGCCTTGGCCGCCCGGTCTCTGAGGCCCGCGTCGCGCAGATCGTCCTCCAGCGAGCCGACATAAAGCTTGGCAGCGGACAAGGGTTGCAGCAGGTCGTGGCTGGCGGCGGCGACAAACCGGGACTTGGAGGCATTGGCGCGTTCAGCCTCTGACAGCGCGTCCTCCAGTTCCAGCGTCCGTTCAGCCACTCGCTGCTCCAGCGTTTCGTTGACTTGGGAAATGGTGCGGACGGCGGCGCGTTCGGCGGTGACATCTGTAAAGCTGATGACAAAGCCTTTGTCCGGCATCTGCTGTGCAAAGACTGTCAGGATGCGGTCGCGGCCCAGACCGATCTCGAAGGAAAGCGGCGCCCGCTTGGCGGTGCTGGCAACCCAAGCCTCGACTTCTTCCGGCCGGGTGCCGCCGAGGATCCGGATGCTGTCCGCGGCCTGGCGGTACAGGGTTGCAAAGAACATGCCCAGCTGGAACTTACCCGCGGGCATCCACAAAAGCTCCCCGGCTCGGCGGTTCCAGCCGACCAGGCGGTTCTGGGCGTCAAAGATGCAGACACCCTGGTCGAGATGCTCCAGCGTTGCCTTTATCACCCGCGACTGGTCGTCGAGCAGCCGCTCGCGCTCCTGCCGCTCCAGCCGCATCATGTCGGTGATGTCGGTTTGCAGGATCACGGTGCCGCCGTCCGGGGTGCGGTGCTCGCTGACTTGCAGCCAGCTGTTGCCGGCCATCATCACGTTGAACACCGCATGGTCGTCCTTGTGGCGGGCGATCCGGTAAGCCTCCCAGCCGGCGGCGGTTTCTCCCTCCGGCAGTGCTAGATGGGCGCTGTTTGCCACCAGATTCACGTAGTCGGCAAATTTCAGACCCGGCCGTAGCGCATGGTAGATATCGGCCATGTGCTTGCCGAACCGTGTGTTGCACATGACCAGCACATCCTGCGCGTCAAACAGCGCAAAACCTTCCTGCACCGTCTCAATCGCATTGGCCAGATTGGCGCGGGCGGCCTCGGTTTCGGCATTGGCCAGCGCCAGCCTGGCGTTCGACTCGTTGAGCAGGTCCAGCGCATGCTCCAGCTCGCGGGTGCGCAGGCGCACTTCTTCCTCCAGCATCACAGCGCGCTGGAACTGGGCGTAGGCCTCGCCGGATGCATCCGAGCTCTGCTCGGCGCGGCGCATCAGGGTTTCCACGATCTTCAGCAGCTTCTGGTTCTGCCGCTCCGGCGGGTCGCTGGGGTCGATCAGCTCATGCACCATGGCTCAGCCCTCGTCCGGCGGATAGATTGCTACCCCGGTCAAAGTCTGGTTGACATGCATTGAGTTGATCTGCTCGCCGTAAGTCGAAAAACCGACCACCCGGTTGTCGCGCAGAATGCGGGAAATGTCCTGCGAGACCTGTTTCTGCTGCGCCTCCAGCCGCCGCAGGATGCAATCGCAGGCCAGGATAATCTCTGGGCGGCGCTCGGCGCTGAGGGCGGCCATTTCGCGCTCCAAGTGAGTGACCATATCCTCCGGCTCAGCCAGGGTCAGCACCACTCCTTCGTCGATGGCGGAAAAGAACACCAGCTCGTCGTTGTCGGCAACCCGCTGGATGGCGCGCACATGGTGCTGGTCGCCGAACTGCACCGCGACCGGGTGGGCGGCAAAGGTGAAGGGGGTGAGCTGTTCCGGATCTTTGCCAAGAACCCGGGCGTATTCGCGGGCCGCGGGTTCGGCATTGATCTCATGCACCACCCGGCGGGCCGGATCGGCCCCGGTCACCACCATGCGCTTCTGCGACGGGATCAGGTGGTCGGTCTTGAACACTTCGATCGGGCAGCGGCTGCGGACCTGGATCAGGATGGCGGCGTTGGAATGGGCTTGGCCGCCATGCAGCACATATGTCTTGCCGAAGTTGGTGCCGTCGCCCGCGGAACCTCCGAAAAAGGCCACCGGCCCCAATCCGACCGACAGTTGCGAGGTCAGCGTGTCCTCCTTGGTAGAGAGCCCATCGACCAGCAGGAAGGTGAAGTCCGACACCCAGTCACCGGTGTCTTGTGCCATGTGATTGCGGTTGCGGATCATCCGTTCGATCACGCTGTGCGGATCAAAGCTGCCGAGATCCTCGATCAGGATGGTGCGGGTCTGGAAATGCGACTGGGAAAACCCGATGGCAACGATCTCGCCCTCGACATAGCCGGCCGCTGAAATCTCTCCGGCAGAGGTGCAGCCGACAACCTGCGCCGGGGCAAAACGGCGCTGTGCCTCATCGATCAGACGGGCAACGTCGGTGTCTGGTGACAGAAACAGAACCACCAGCGATAACCCGTTGGGGTTCAGCGCCTGTGCGAGCTGTTCCACAGCGTCCGTTGCCCGGCAGTCAACCGAGCCGGACCGGACGACCTGAGGTTCCGCCACGGACGTGCGTGACGGACCATGGACAGGGTCCATCCTATTTCTCCTCCCCGTTTTTGCCCGCCAGATTAGGCGGGCGGCGGCGTGCCTTGCAAGACGTTAGCAAAGCTTGCCTGCTTGGCGGCTAGAACCGCCTGGGTGCGGCTTTGCACCCCGAGTTTCCGCATAATGGCGGTGATGTGGGCCTTAACGGTAGTTTCGGCAATAGACAACTCATAGGCGATCTGCTTGTTGAGCTTGCCCTCGCAGATCAGCTGCAGGATGCGTGCCTGCTGGTTGGTAAGCAGTGACAGCCGCTGAAGCACATCGTCGTTGTTTTCCGAGTCCCTATCCAGATGCACATAGCCGTCGGGCAGGAACACATCGCCTTGGCTGATTGTCTCCAGCGCTTTTTGGAACACATCGCGCTGGCTGTGTTTGGGGATGAAGCCATTGGCACCGGCATGGATGACTGAGCTGACGATACGGTTGTCTGCCATTGAGGACACCACGAGGATCGGGCAGCCGGTCACCTTGCGCAGGCGCAGCAGCCCGTCCAGCCCGTTGACGTCGGGCAGGTTCAGATCCAGCACCACCAGGTCAACGCGGACGCCGCCGGCGAGCATGTCGAGCGCAGCCTGCAGCGCCGGCGCGGTGTGCATGCTGCTGATCGCGGAAACGGCCTGCAGTGTCATCGCTAAGGCGTCACAGAAAAGCGGGTGGTCATCCACCAGCAGCGCCGCATGGAACTCTGGAGTGTTCGGCGTGTCGGTGTGTGTCGGCATATTTGCACCAGAACTGTTGTTTTCCTGCCAGCTTAGCAAGCTGACAGCAGCAGCGGTATACGCCTAAAGTCGCATATGGCAGGCGCGCTCCCTCCGGAAGCGCGTCTGTGTTCCTTGCTTGCGGCCCTCTGCCGGGCGGATCAGTCTGCTTGTGCAAGCTGGCGCGGCAGGCGGAACGTCCAGAGCATGCCGCCCTGGTTCAGGTAGTTGACCTTTTTGGCCACCTCGCCGCCCCACAGCGGCACCGCGCCGCCCCAGCCGGAAATGACCGAGACATACTGCTCGCCGTCCTGTTCCCAGGTGATCGGCTGGCCGACGATGCCGGAGCCGGTCTGGAACGACCACAGTTCCTCGCCGGTTTCGTCATCAAAGGCGATGAAACGGCCCTCGGGGGTGCCGGTGAACACGAGCCCGCCCGCGGTGGTCATCACCCCGGCCCAGAGGGGCGCGTCGTTCTTGTACTCCCACTTGATGTCGCCGGTGTCCGGGTCGATCGCCTTGAGGCTGCCGATATGGTCCTCGTAGTTCGGCTTGATGGTGAAGCCCGCGCCGAGGTAGGCGGCGCCCTTCTTGTAGCTGATCGGCTCGTTCCAGATGTCCATGCCCCATTCGTTCGAAGGCACATAGAAATTGCCGGTGTTCTGCGAAAACGCCATCGGCATCCAGTTCTTGCCGCCCAAGAACGACGGCGAGGCAAAGATGACCTCTCCCTTGTTGCCGTCGGCCGCATCCGCAGGGTTTCCGGGGCGGTTGTCCTCATTAAACACCGGGCGCCCGGTCTCGTCGATACGCTCAGCCCAGGTGATGTCCTTGACGAAGGGCGACGCACTGACGAATTTTCCATCTTCCCGGTTCAGGACATAGAAGAAGCCGTTTCGGTCGGCGGTGGCAAAGCGCTTGTTGCCGCTGCGGTCGGTATAGGCGACCACCTCGTTGACGCCGTCATAGTCCCAGCCTTCGCGCGGGGTGGTCTGGAAGTGCCACTTGATCTCGCCATTGGCGGGGTCGATGCCGATCCGGCTCGCGGCGTAGAGGTTATCGCCCGCGTTGCCCTCCACTGGGGTGCCTGCGTTGCGCAGGTGGCTGTTCCAGGGCGCCGGGTTGCCCGCGCCAAAGACCAGGGTATCGGTTTCCGCATCGTAAGAGCCGCCGAGCCAGGTGGCGCCGCCGCCGGTCTTCCACATGTCGCCCGGCCAGGTGGCGTTCAGGGTGCCGGTCATGGTGCTTTCCTCACCCTTGAAGGTGCCCATGTGGCCCTCGATCACCGGCCGGGTCCAGACCAGCTCGCCGGTTTCGGCGTCGCGTGCCTGCACCTCGCCGACAATGCCGAACTCGCCGCCGGAGTTGCCGGTGATCACCAGCCCGTTGACGATCAGCGGTGCTGCGGTCATCGAGTAACCGGCCTTGTAGTCGGCCACCTTCTTGCGCCATTTCACGTCGCCGGTCTTAAGGTCCAGCGCCACGATGCGGGCGTCCAGCGTGCCGAAATAGAAGGTGTCGCTATAGATCGCGCCGCCGCGGTTCACCACGTCGCAGCAGGGCAGGATACCTTCGGGCAGACGGGCGTCGTACTGCCAGATCTCCTGGCCGGTCTCGACGTCGATGGCATAGACCCGGCTGTATGAGCCGGTGATGTACATGATGCCGTCGTAGATCAGCGGCTGGGTTTCCTGGCCGCGCTGCTTTTCACCGCCCAGGCTGAAGGCCCAGGCAGGCACCAGGTTTGCGACATTATCCTTGTTCAGTGTGTCCAGCGGGCTGTAGCGCTGCAGGTGCCGCCCCATCCCGTTTGTGACCACCTGCGTTGTGGTCGTCTGGTCGTTCCTGAGGTCGTCTTCGGTGACCCCGGCGTGGCTGACGCCCGCCATCATGGTCCCCGCGGCGACCGCCGTGATGAAGCGGTTCATTGGGCTCCTCCCTATCATTGGATACTCCTCAGCCGCCGCCCTGTGCGGGCCTCCGGCCTGCCACAGTATCCAAGGCGTGCCGGGTTGGCGGTATTGCACAATGGTCGTATGCGGAAAGCGGCAGGGGCAGGGCGAGGCGCAACACGGCAAGGCTCGGCGCCTTGCGGCCCGGGTTTGCGGTGCATTAACCAGCGGTGTCCGCGGCCGCCTCAGCCCGGTTTCGCGGTCTTGCGGATCAGCCCGCGCGCCGGGTCGTAGCCCCAGACCGCCAGCCCCAGCCAGACCAGTCCGGACAGCAGCACCCAGGCCAGCGCGGCGGCGTTCAGCTGCTGATACAGCGCAAAGCGGATCAGCTCGACCACCTGGCTGAAGGGGTTCACGGCGCAGATATCGCGCAGAAGCGCGGAGCTTTCGGCCATCTTCCACAGCGGGTAAAGCGCGGTGGACAGGAAGAACATCGGAAAGATCACGAAATTCATCACCCCGGCGAAATTCTCCAGCTGGCGGATCACCGAGGACAGCGCCAGCCCCAGTGCGCCCAGCATCAGCCCGGCCGGGACCAGGGCGGGCAGCAGCGCGGCATAGCCGCCCCAGCCGAAGCGGATGCCGAACAGCGCGGCCAGCGCCAGGAACACATAGACCTGCAGGATCGAGATCGCGGTGCTGGCCAGCAGGCGGCAGACCAGCAGCCACCAGCGCGGCAGCGGGCTTGTCAGCAGCAGCCGCATTGAGCCCATTTCCCTGTCATAGACCATCGACAGCGAGCTTTGCATGCCGTTGAACAGCAGGATCATGCCGCACAATCCGGGCACGATATAGACCTCGTAAGTGGTGTAGGTGGCATAGGGCGGGGTGATTGACAGGCCAAGCGCGGCGCGGAAGCCCGCGGCGAAAACCACTAGCCACAGCATTGGCCGCACCAGTGCCGCGACAAAGCGTCCGCGCTGGCCGATGAACCGCAGCGCCTCGCGCTGCGTGATTGCTGTCAGGGCGGCCAGCCAGGCGGTCATGCCGCCTGTTCCGTCAGCCTGAGGAAGTGATCGGCCAGCCCCAGACCGCCGCGCAGCTGGCGGGCGGTTCCGTCTTGCGCCAGCCTGCCGCGGTGCAGGATCAGCAGCTGATCGGCGTCCTCAATCTCGTCGGTCAAATGGGTGGCCCAGAGCACCGTCAGCCCCTTGCGCCGCGACAGGTCGTGCACATGATCGGTGATCGCGCGCCGGGTGGCCGCGTCCAGCCCCACTGTCGGCTCGTCCAGCAGCAGCACTTTGGGGTGGTGGATAAGGCTGCGGGCAATCTCCAGCCGGCGGCGGTGGCCGCCATTGAGATCGCGCACCCGCTCATCCAGCCGGCCGCGCATCTCCAGCCGTTCCAGCGCGGCCTCGATCCGGGCCTGCGCCCTGGCACCGCGCAGCCCGTGCAGGGCGGCGAAATAGCTGAGATTGCGCTGCACCGTCAGGTCTAGATCCAGTGTCGGCTGCTGGAAAACCACCCCCATCTGCCGCAGAGCCTTGCGCGGAGCGCGGGCCATGTCGTGGCCGCCAACTTCAATCCTGCCCCGCGGCGCGGTGAACAGGCGGGTAAGCAGTGCAAACAGTGTCGATTTGCCCGCCCCGTTGGGGCCCAGCAAGGCGCAGAAGGTGCCGGGTTCAACCCGGAAGCTGACCCTGTCCAGCGCCTGCCGGGTGCCGTAGGCATAGCTCAGGTTTTCTACCCGAAGCCCGGTCATTGGATGGTGATCTCCAGCCGCTGAGTATCGCCGGTCGAACCGGGCACCTTAAGATGGTAATTCCCGGGTTTCAAAGCAATAAAACCAATTTCCATCTCGCCGGCCTCGTCAAACTCGATGCTGTCGAGCCCCAGCGGGCGGATCTCAAGGCCTTCCACGACAATCTCGTCGATCCAGACCGCACGGAAGAACTCAGAACCCGTCAGCGCCAGCTCCTGGCTGCCGTCGCCTTGAATCTCGAACTCGTAATAGGTGCCGGATTTCAGCGCCCAAGGGGCGTCGGCCAGTGGCATCCCTGCGGACAAAGTGACCGGCGGCAGGTCTTCTTTGTTGGAGGCGGACAACAGCCCGGCGAGGCCGAGGCCCGCCTGGCCCTGATCGTCATCATCGCTATCTGCGAAGCCGGCTGCGGGCAGGGCCAAGCACAGAACCGTGGAAAGAATACGGGATTTCAGCATCGGGTGTCCTCCTGTCGGGATGCGGTTGCCGTGGGGCGGCAGGTGTCAGGGCCGCAGCGCCGCTCCCCAGGGAAAGCGGCCGACCTTGATGGATTTCAGTGCCTGGCGCTTGGCGGTGTCGATCACGGTGACATCGCCGGACACGCCGTTGGTGGTGAACAGCAGCGACCTGTCCGGGGAAAACGCCATGTGCCAGACCCGGCGGCCAACCAGGATGTAGTCTTCCACCTCAAGCGTCCCGGCATTGACCACCGCAACATGGTTGGACGGTCCTAGCGCAACGAAGGCGGTTCTTTCATCGGCCGTGAAGGCAAATCCCACTGGCTGCACCCGGTCGGGATGCACACCTTTGACATCGAAGCTTATCTTTCCAGTCTCAGTCTGAGTGGCGGTGTCGAAAACGGTGATGGTGCCGCCGATCTCGGAGGAGACCCACAGCGCGCTGCCGCCTGCGGTGAATTCGGCGTGGCGGGGCCGGGAGTCGACCAGCGTATTGGCAAACAGCTGTTGCGTTTCCGTGTCGATCCAATGCGCCATATTGGTGGTCTCTGAGGTGGTGATGGCGATTTTGCCATCGGGCGAGACCGCCATGCCTTCGGGTTCGATCCCGACATTGATCTGTGCGACCACCTTGCGGGTTTCGGTGTCGACCACCGTGGTCACGGCATCGTCCTCATTGGCGATGTAGAGATGCCGGTCGTTCGGGTGCAGCACGAATTGCTCGGGATCCTCGCCGGAGGGCAGCTCGTGCAGGATCTCGCCGGTGGCGGCATCCAGAACCTGAACCGTGTCGCTGTCAGAGGCGCAGACATAGGCTTTTGAGAAGTCCTTGGAAAAGGTGATGCCGCGCGGCCGCTCCCCGGTTTCGATGGTGCGGACCACTTCCAGCGTGGCGATGTCGATCACGCTGATGGTATCGTCCTTTTCGTTTGTGACCCAGATTTCCGCGGCATCAAGCGTTGCGGCCGGGGCCAGCAGCGCTGAGAAGGCGAGCGCGGCAAGGGGTTTTGCAATAGATGTCATTGGAAGGCTCCGCAGCGGCTTTCGGGTTCATCAAGGCCCAGGGTGTCGAGTTCGCTGTGCTGGTGCAGGAAGCCGGGCAAGGGTGCCTGCGCCGCCAGCGCGCGGGGGGTGGCGAGCGGGATCGGCTGGCGCAGCTGGCCGTTCCAGCGGCGGTAGCTGAGCGGCCGGCCCTTGAAACCGGCCAGCTCGAAACTGTCCGACAGGATGAAGCTGCGCAGAACTGCCGCGCCGGCGGAATTCGTGCGCGTCACCGCCTCGCCGATGGTTCGCATCGCGGCCCAGGCGGCATAGTCCCGGGCAAGCATCTTGCGGCCGGCGAGCTCCTGGAACCGGGATTGAAGCTGCGCCGCGCCCCATTGCTCGACCACCGGCGCCCAAGCCGTTGGCACTAGCCCTTCGGAACCGGCAACCGGCCGCGGCAGCCAAGTGTTGTAGGGCAGATAGCGGGCAAAGTCCTGCAGCTCGTCGGCAACCAGCAGCAGGTCATGGCGACCCAATTCCTGCGACATCAGCGGTACCTCCTGGGCGGCATTGCGGCGCATGTCGGCACCATAGTCCCAGGTCTGCTCGGCAGTGATTTCCAGCCCGAACTTGGCGGCGCTCTGGCGCAGCGCAGCGGCAAACGCCTGATCCTGCGGGTGGCTGCCGGAAATCAGCGCCAGCCCGGTCCAGCGCTTGGACAGCGCAAACTGCATCAGTGCGTCGCTGCGCATCAAGTCCGAGGGCAGGCTGTGCAGGAGGTTGCGGCGGCAGTCGCCGCTGCGCAGGCCGGTGTCCGGGCTAGCGCTGTTGAACAGCAGGGCATTCTGCGCCTCCGGCAAGTCGGCAGCGGCCAGCAGCGCCGGTTTGGGCGCATCCAGGATCAGCAGCTTGCTGCGGCTCAGCGCCGTCCGCACCGCCGCGGCAAAATCGCCGTCCTCAGGGACGGAAATGGCCTCCAGGCTGTAGCTGTGCCCTAGAAAGCCGCCGGTGGTCCGGTTGTCGGTCAGCCCCAGCTGCGCGCCTGTCTCGCCAAGATCCGCGGGCGGCGGATCAAGATTGGAGAGGGTCGGGGGCTGCACCTCCTGCTGTTTCAGGTAGATGACCGGCACCTCAACCCCGTTCGCCGCGGCAAAGGCAGCGGGCAACAGGGCCATCACGAATGTGATCAGAAAGCGCATCGGAACACCCGGTTTTGTCTGGATGGGTTGAGCGTACTGCCGCCCGGAGGTTCGCTGCCATTGGACCAAGGTCGTAG
Source organism: Leisingera sp. CC-HEC096 (assembly GCF_059429235.1). Lineage (NCBI taxonomy): Bacteria > Pseudomonadati > Pseudomonadota > Alphaproteobacteria > Rhodobacterales > Roseobacteraceae > Leisingera > Leisingera sp. CC-HEC096. The sequence continues at coordinate 2,210,209 of NZ_JCAIJS010000001.1, read as the reverse complement.
GCTGCCTGCGCGGTTCTCCAACTTAAGTCGCGTATCGGGGCAGGGCGCAGGCTGGCTATTCTTGCGGCAAGCACAAACTTACGGGAGGAACTCATGTTCAAACTGCCTCTTGCGGCCCTTGGCCTAGCAGCACTTGCCACAGCGGCGCACGCCCACGGAGATGTCGCGCCGCAGCCGATGAATACCGATGCCCTGCCAGACGTCGGAGAGGAATGGCTGACCGAAAACCCATATCGCGGCAAGGATGCGGAAGTCTGGCAAACAGCGGTCGACATCGGCAGCAGCGGCTACAACCAGAATTGCGCCCGATGCCACGGGCTGGGCGGCGTTTCCGGCGGGCTGGCACCTGACCTGCGCTACCTTGAGGCAGAAGAATTCGGCGACGAATGGTTCGTTGAGCGGTTCCGCAGCGGATACACCCAGAACGGCATCACCAAGATGCCCGCCTTCGGGGAGCTGCTGGGCCAGAAGGCCGCCTGGGCGATCCGAACCTACTTGGAAACCCGGCCCGATGACGGTGCCCTGGACGAGGCCACCGGCCGGCTGCTGGAAATCCGCGATGAGCTGACAACGATGGCCGGCGGCGGGGGCGGAGATGCGGCTGCGCTGCAGGCGGAGCTTGCCAAGATTGCAGAGGGTGTCGAAACCGGCTCCGGCGCACCGGTGGCTGACAGCGTGGCTTACCGGGCTGCCAGCCTGATCGATGGCGCAAAGCCGGACTTTGCGGGTGCCGCGGAGGCCTTGACCGTGGGCTTGTCAGCAGCGCATTGACCCGAAGGGCTGAGATAGATGAAACAAAAGCTGGCCGGTCTCCTCGTCTTTGCAGCGCTTTTCTGCGGCTGGGCGCAGGCGGGACTGGCCCGCTGCGCCAGCCATGTGCCGCAGCCAAAACCGCAGAATGCTTCGCGCGATATCGTCGGGCAGGACCTTGAGACAATCATCGAGCGCGGTTTCATCACCTTTGCCGCCTACGAGGATTTCGCGCCCTGGTCTTACGAGGAGGCGGGCAAAATAAAGGGGGCAGACATCGATTTGGGCCGGATGATTGCCGCGGAGCTGGGGGTGGAAGCGCGGTTTTCTCTGGTCGCGGCGGGCGAGAATCTGGATGCGGATCTGCGAAACTGGGTCTGGAAGGGGCCGATCGTGGGCGGCAGCGTGGCCAACGTTATGCTGCATGTCCCCTATGACAGCGAATTCGCCTGCCGGGTCGAACAAGTGGTGTTCACTGGCCAGTATCATGTGGAGGAAGTGGCTATCGCCTACCGCCGGGACGCATATCCCGAAGACCCGCCGGTGCCCGCCTATTTCCGCTTCGACAGCGTCGCGGTTGAGAACGACTCAATCGCCGACTTCTATTTATCGGCCTTTCCCGGCGGCCAGCTGAGCGGCAATATCCGCCGCTACCCGACGGCGGCAGCGGTTATGGCGGGCCTGGATCAGGCGGAGGTCAAAGCCGCGATGGGGCCTCTGGCGCAATTGGAGGCCGGGCTGACCGCGCAGACCGCGGTCCATACACCGCCGCTGCCGGGCTTTTCCGCGGGGACTTGGACTTCCGGCGTAGCTGTGCACTTTTCCTACCGTCCACTGGCCTATGCGGTGGAAGATGCCATCGCCGCTGGACTGCAGGACGGCCGGATTGCCGCCATTTTCGCAGCTCATGGCCTCAGCCACCGGCCGCCGGAACTTCGCTAGAATACTGGCCCTAACCCACTGTCCTCAATCGGCCATCCTGCGCGAGAAGAGTGGCGCGGGGGCGGCCGGGCAGACGGTCCAGCGCGGTGGCGATTTCAGCTTCGCTCATGAGGCAAAAGGCGGTGGAGGATGCATCCGCTACCGCGGCGCTGTCCGCTTCGGTGCAGACGGTGGCCCAATGCGGCTGGCGGCCGAGGGCGGGATGCAGAATATGCGCGGTGCCGTGCAGCCGCAGGGCGCCGGGGCTGGAGGTTGCAATGGCCCGGCTGGTCAGGCTGCGGGCTGCAAAAACACCGCGCTCCGGATCAGCCAGCCCGATGCGGAACGGACCGCCGAGCGCGGCAAACTCGCCGGCGTTGATCAGAACCCGCTTCAGCCCCAGGCGAGCGAGCGCGGCGCGGACCGTGTCTGTGGCATAGCCCTGGGCAATGCCGTTGAAGGTCAGCGCCTGGCCCGGCATCAGCCGGATTTCCTGCTCCGCTACGGACACCTTGTGCCAGCCCGTGAGGCGGGCGGCCTCGCGACTGCCTTCACCACGCGCGACGGCCTGCCAGAGCGGCTGGACTGAAGGGTCGAAGATACCTCCTGTTGCCGCATGCGCTTGGGTGCAGAGCCGGGCTAATTGCAGAAACGGCGGTGGCGGGTTTCTCAGAACTCCGGTCCGGTTCAGCCGGGACAGGGCAGAGGCCGGATCATAGAGGCTGAACAGTTGTTCGGCCCGCCGCAGCTGCGACAGTGCGGCTGCAATCGCCTGATCTGCCAGCGGCGGCGGCGCGTGGATGGTTAGACGCGCCTCGGCGCCCAGGGCAAATCCCCGCCACGTGACGGGTGCGGCCCGCGCTGCTGGTGCCGCGGCGCCCAGGGCGGCGGCAGAGATTACCAGGAACCGGCGGCGGGTCAGTCTGGCGCTCATTCCGCGGCCTCCAGCTGTTGTTTCTTGCGCGCCGCCAGGATCAGTGGAACGCAGCGGGCCGGGTCGTCGTGGATCGACACACAATCGAGGCAGCCAAAGCATTCGTCATAGCGGACCGAACCGGATGGCTCGATCGCGCCATAGGCGCACTTCACCCGGCACAGCTGGCAGGGGCTGCCGCAGGCGGCGCGCCGGGCGATCCAGTTACGCTGCCGCAGCAGCCCGCCCGCCGCCATGGCCGCGCCCAGCGGGCACAGGTAGCGGCAGAACGGCTTGAACAGCACCAGCCCCGCAGCCAGCCAGAACACCGCATAGGCAGTGAAATACCACTCGCGCTGGAAAGTGGTGGTGATCGCGGTCTTGAAAGGTTCGACCTCGGCTGCGGTGTCCACGTGTTCAGGTGCCAGGAAGACCAGCGAGATCAGCACGCCCAGCACCCCGTATTTGAGGAGTTTGAGCCGCCCGTCCCAGGCTGGAGTAAGGCCCGCCTGAGGCAGTCCCAGCTTGCGGCCCAAGTGGTGCGCGAACTCCTGCAGCGCGCCAAAGGGGCACAGCCAGCCGCAGAACAGGGCCCGCCCCCATAGAAAAAATCCGAGGATGGCGAAGCCCCACAGCAACAGCGAAAACGGGTCGTAGGCGAGGAAGGCAAAGCTGCCGCCCTCGGCCGCGGTGCGCAGCACGCCCAGCACGGTGACGATGGAAAGCTGGCCCTGACCCCACCAGCCGATGAAAACCGTGACAACCGACAGCACCGTCAGCCGTAACGGGGTAAGCACCTTGCGCGCGGCAATCCGGCTTTGCGCCAGCAACAGCGCGGAGGTCAGCGCTGTCAGGAAAAGCGCCAGCAGGACCACGTCGGTCTGTCGGCTGCGCAGCGCCTCCAGCCAGGGCGGCACCGGCGCGGGTGCTTCGTCCCGCAGGAAAAAACGTTCGGGGGTCCGGTGCGTGACCGGGAACTCCACGGTACCGGTCTCGGGCTGGAACATGCCGTGCGCCCGCACCGCCTGGACGTGCAGCGTCCATTCCTGCGCCGGGTCAAAGCCGAGGCGGCGGTCGGCCCGCAGGATCATCGCCGTGCCGTCGTGCAGAGGCGCTGGCAGAGCCGGCGACAGCTCGACCAGCAGATCGCCGTCCCGCAGCGCCACCGGCAGACCATTTTGGGCTGCGAACACCCGGTCCGGGGCGGTGTTCCGGATGAATTCCGGGCTGACCAGCCCGTGGCGGCCGGTCTCGATCAGCAAGAGAGGCTCATCATCGGGAGAGATCGCCAGGAAATCCTGCAGCTCGTCATAGCCGTCCGTCGACAGAACAGCCTGAGCGATTGACGGCGGGCCAAGGTCGATGATCCAGAGATCCAGATAGGGGGCCTCGGGATGCTGCCGTGCCTCTGGGTCGTCATCTGCCCAAAGGGTGCCGGCAAAGGCCGCGTCAACCTCCGCATTGGAGACTGTGGCGCGGGCGGCCAGCCCCTGATCGACCAGCGCCGCCCAGTCCAGCGGCTCGCTGTGGTCCGGGTCCGGCCGGGCGGGCGGGGCGGTGATAACGCCGTGCATCTTCTCGCGTGCGACTGCCAGGGCTGCGGCCATGATGGAGTCATGGGCGATCCGAACTGAGGCGGTCGCCTTGGTGACCCCGTCGAGATAGACCAGAGAGGAGCCGGAACCCGTTTCGCCGTAGGGCGTGCCGATGGTGATCGAGGAGAAAACTGACAGGCCGGGGTACTGCTCGAAGAAGCGGTGAAACGGGGCCGGGCCAAGCCCGGAGACAAAGACCGGCTCGTTATGGCTGATAAGCCGGACATCCAGAAAGGTGCCGTCCAGGTCCAGGAGCACCAGCACGTTAACCGGCGCGCCGGAAAACCCGGGCAGGGGGGCTAGCGGCTCGGTTTCAAAGGCATAGCCTGCCTCCGCCCCGCCCGAGTTGAGCAGTGTATAGACACCCTTGCTGTTCACCGGCTCGCCCAAAGAGAATGGCGGCATGACAAGAGCGCTGATTTCCTCGCGCGTCAATGGCGACGCCGCCAGCACGCTGGCCGCAAAGAACCAGGCGTTAAACCAGAGTATGAACCGGGATACGCGCATAGACAGCAGTCTGCCGGGCCCGGACGCCTCGTGCCATTGGACCAAAGTCTGAGGCCGTCCTTACGACCAAAGGCCAATACCGGGGCCGGGGGCTGGCAGCTAGGCTGATGGGATTAAAGCCAGCAAAGGAGGACGAAATGGCCTGGTCTGCCCCGAAACTGAAAGAAATCAACTGCGGCATGGAAATCAACATGTACTCCCCGTCCGAGGACGACGGCCGCGAATACGAACCCGATCTGTTCTGATCGCCAAAAAGGAAAACGGCCATGCGGTTTCTGGTTCTTGGCGCGGCGGCGGGCGGCGGCTTGCCGCAGTGGAATTGCGGTTGCCGGAATTGCCGGGACGCGCGTCTCGGCAAGATCGCATCCGCCACCCAGTCCTCGCTGGCCGTCACACTGGACGGGCAGAGCTGGGCGGTTCTGAACGCCTCTCCCGACATACGGGTTCAGCTGCAGCACTGCCCGTCCATGCATCCGCAGTCGTTGCGCCACAGCCCGCTGCGCGCGGTGCTGCTGACAAATGGGGATATTGATCACATTGCAGGTCTCCTGTCCCTGCGGGAACAGTCGCCTTTTTCTCTGTTCGCCACTGCCGGCCTGCTGGATGTGCTGGCGGCCAACCCGGTGTTCAACGCCCTTCCGGCGGCTGTTGGCCGCCATCCTGTGCGGCTGAGCGAAGATTTCGAGCTGCTTCCGGGATTGCGTGCAACGGTTTTTCCGGTACCGGGCAAGGTGCCGCTGTTCATGGAAGGCGGGCAGGTGCAGACGGACCTGATCGGGGAGCAGACCGTCGGCGTCCGGCTGACCGACGGCACCAAAACCGCCTATTACATCCCCGGCTGTTCCGGCGTGTCCGGTGAGCTGCTGGAGATTCTGGCGGATGCTGACCAGGTATTCTTTGACGGAACGCTCTGGCACGATCAGGAGATGATCCAAAGCGGGACAGGCACCAAGACCGGCCAGCGGATGGGGCATATCTCGATCAGCGGCGCGGAAGGCTCGATTGCCTGTCTGCAGACAGTGGATGCGGCGAAGACGTTTATTCACATCAACAACACCAACCCGATCTGGCAGCCCGGCAGCGCCGAGCGCGCGCAGGTGCTGGCCGCCGGATGGACAATTGCAGCGGATGGAATGGAGATTGCCTTATGAATGTGCAAACCCGGGAAATTCCGGCAAGAGAACCGCTGGAAGCCCGCCTGCGCGCCATCGGCGCGGCGCGGTACCACGACAAGCATCCGTTCCATCACAGGCTGCACGGCGGGGAATGCTCTCCCGACCAGGTTCGCGCCTGGGTGATCAACCGTTGGGCCTATCAGGCGGCGATCCCGATGAAGGACGCGGCCTTTCTGTCCCGCTGCACTGATCCCGCCATGCGCAGGGCCTGGCGCAGCCGGATCGAAGATCATGACGGCGGCATCAGCGAAGGCGGCGGCATACGCCGCTGGCTGCGGCTGGCCGAAGCGGTCGGGCTTGACCCGGACTACGTGGCCTCCGGCCGTGGCGTGCTGCCGGCCACCCAATTCGCCGTCGACGCCTATATCCGCTATGTGCGCGACATGCCGCTGCTGCAGGCAGTGGCTTCGTCGCTGACGGAACTATTCGCGCCGTCCATCCACGAGCAGCGGATCGAAGGCCTGCTGCAGCATTACGATTTCGCCAATGCCGCCAGCCTGTCCTATTTCCGCAAGCGGCTGACTGAGGCGCCAAAGGACGTGGGTTTCGGCCTGGCTTGGGTGCTGGAGAACGCTGACACATTGGAGAAGGAAGCTGCTGCCTGCGAGGCGCTGATCTTCAAGACCAATGTCCTGTGGGCGCAGCTTGATGCGCTTTGGGGCGCTTATGTAGAGCCGGGGCGGATCCCGCCGGGCGCCTGGCAGCCGGGCGAGGGGCTGGCATGAAGCTGGCACTTGCCCCCACGGACCGCCCCTGTCTGCCGCGCGGGGTGCGCATGATTACCGACAAGGTGCGGGGCGGCAAGGTGCTGCTTTGCCCGGAAAAAGCCATTGCCTTGGATGCCATCGGAGTGGCGATCCTGTCACGGGTCGATGGCAGCGCTTCGTTCGAGGAAATCGTTGCCGGTCTGGCGGCAGCCTATGATGCCCCGGCGGAGCAGATCGCCGGCGACGTGCAGCGCTTCCTCGCCGGGCTTCGGTCCCGGATGTATCTGGCGGTGCGGCCATGACGGTGCCTCCGCCCATCGCGATGCTGGCTGAGCTGACGCACCGCTGCCCGCTGGCCTGCCCCTATTGCTCCAACCCGCAGGACCTCTTGGGCCGGGACGCGGAGATGACAACCGGTGAGTGGGCGGATGCCTTCCGCCAGGCTGCGGAACTGGGGGTCCTGCAATTGCACCTGTCCGGCGGCGAACCCGCCGCGCGCCCCGATCTGGCGGAACTCACTGCCGCGGCACAAGGCTGCGGGCTTTATACCAACCTGATCACCAGCGGCATCGGCCTGACGCCCAAGCGGCTGGATGCGCTGGAGGCAGCGGGGCTGGACCATATCCAGCTGTCGCTGCAGGGCACAAACGCGGAGCTCGCGGATTGGATCGGCGGCTACAAGGGCGGATTTGACCGCAAGATGAAAATCGCGGCTGAGATCAAAGCCCGCGGTATTCCCCTGACGCTGAACGCCGTTATGCACCGGCACAATCTGGAGGATCTGGAACGCACCATTGAAATGGCCGTCGAAATGGGCGCGCGGCGGCTTGAGGTCGCCTGCGTTCAGTTTCACGGCTGGGCGTCCCGCAACCGGGCACAGCTGCTGCCCACCCGCGCGCAGACAGAGGCTGCCAAGCGCGTCGTTACTGAGGCGGAGCAGCGTCTGCGTGGTGTGCTGGCCTTTGATTTCGTCCCGCCTGACTATTACGCGGACTATCCCAAGGCTTGTATGGGAGGCTGGGGGACGGCTGGGCTGAACATAGCGCCGGATGGAACTGTGCTGCCTTGCCATGCGGCCCAGACTATCCCGCATCTGGACTTTGACAACGTCCGCAGCAAGCCACTGGCCGCGATCTGGTACGACGGCGCCGCGTTCAATGCCTACAGGGGCACTGATTGGCTGCCGCAGCCCTGCCGCAGCTGTGACCGCAAGGAAGCTGATTTCGGTGGTTGCCGCTGTCAGGCGCTAGCCTTGGCAGGCGACGCAGGCGCAACAGATCCCGTGTGCCGGAAGTCGCCCCGGCATCAGGCCGTGCTCGATCTTCTTGAACAAGCCGGAAACAGTTCAGACGCTGCTTTTGTTTACCGGAGCGCTGCTGGCTGAGAAGAGCCGCTGAAGGCGCGAAACGGTGGTGTATTGGCTGCCAATGGACGGGGAAATCATACAGCACCTTACAGAAAAAAGAGAATGCTTATCGCGGGAGCAGGCAGGCGTCACCGTCCGCCCGAACCGTCCGCTCGCGGGACCCGGCCGGCTGCAGACACAGATTGCTCTTCTGCCATTTCATGCAGAGTTTTTTACCGGGCATTTGCTCTCCAAGCGAACCTGGCTGGTTCAGTCCGTTGTGCCGATGGACCCAAAGACAGTCATACACTAAAAATTAGGCGAGCCATTCCAAAGCAGCTCTTCCGCCAGGCCTTGTAAGAGCCGCGGGCATTGGCGGTTTCGGCTGAGTGGCCCGTGCCTTGTCACATGGGCCAGTTGGACCGAGTATTTTGGGCAGGCCGCAGGTGAGACGTCCGGCGGGTACGGCGGATCGGCAGTCGGGACAGAACGTGGAGACTTGGCGCATTCGGATGATTTTTTAGGTCAATGCTGCCTCAAGATATAGATAAACGTTGTTAAGGTCTGGAGAAAGGGTAGCTCAATGTACCGGATTCGCCTGTTCGCCATTCGTCATGCGCGTAGCTTTGAGTGGATATACAAGCGGGTGGAGCAGGTCATGATTGCTCTGGACCCAGTCTTGAGCAAAATCGGGTATCACCGGGTCGAACGTCCCATCGCCTTTGTCGAGAAATGCGTCAAGACTGTGCTGTTCGATTGCAAGATGTGCGGGCAGTGCGTGCTATCCTCGACCGGCATGTCCTGCCCGATGAACTGCCCCAAACAGCTGCGCAATGGCCCTTGCGGCGGAGTAAGGCCAGAAGGGTTTTGCGAGGTAAAACCGGAAATGAAGTGTGTTTGGGCGCTGGCCTGGGACGGTGCGTCGCGGATGAAAGGCGGCGCGCAGATCGCAACTGTGCTGCCACCGGTCGAACGCAACCTCGAAGGGTCGTCGTCCTGGCTGCGGGTGAGCCGCGAAAAAGCAGCTCATCTGCGTGAGGCCCGGGAAAAACGCCGCACCGCCATTGCGGACGCTTTCCCTGATGCGCGCAAAAACGAGCCCTCTGCCGCGCCGCTGGCGGAAGAGCCTGCTCAGGCTCAGAAGGGGGCAAAATGATGGACCACACATTGCCGCAGCCTTATTCAGCGCCTCCCGAAGGCCATGTTTCGCACAGCCGGCTGGAACGGGTGCTGCGCTCAGGCCGCTTTGCCATCACGGCGGAATTGAACCCGCCCGACAGCGCTGACCCTGCGGATGTCTATGATGCTGCCCGCCCGCTTGGGGAAGTTGCCGACGCTATCAACGCGACGGATGCCTCGGGCGCGAACTGCCATATGTCCTCAATCGGGATCAGCGCGCTGCTGACCCGAGCCGGGTATTCCCCTGTTTACCAGATCTCCTGCCGCGACCGGAACCGGATCGCCATTCAAGGGGACGTGCTGGGTGCCGCCGCCATGGGGGTCAGCAATGTTCTGTGTCTGACGGGCGATGGTGTCGGCGTTGGGGACCAGCCGGGTGCCAAGCCGGTTTTCGATTTTGACTCATTGTCGCTCCTGCGTACCATCAGAACCATGCGGGATGAGCGGAAGTTTTTGTCCGGGCGCACCATTACCAACCCGCCGCTGCTGTTTCTGGGGGCGGCTGAGAATCCTTGTATACCACCCTACGAGTGGCGCCCGGAACGACTGGCCAAGAAAGTGGAGGCCGGGGCGGAGTACATCCAGACCAACTACATTTACGACGTTCCGCTGTTCGAGAAGTTCATGGCGCGGGTGCGGGATCTGGGATTGGACAAGAAAGTCTTTATCCTGGCCGGCGTCGGTCCGTTGGCTTCTGCACGGGCGGCCCGGTGGATGCGCTCGAACGTGCCGGGGATCCATATTCCGGACGCGGTTATTGAGCGTATGGAGAAAGCAGAAAAACCCGGGCAGGAAGGCAAGAAAATCTGCGTGGAGCTCATACAGCAGATGCGTGAGATTGCCGGTGTATCCGGGGTGCATGTCATGGCTTACCGGAAGGAACATCAAGTCTCTGAAATAATTCAAGAGTCTGGAGTTCTAGCGTCACGTAAGAGGGCTTGATAACCGCGTTGCACTGCCCCGTGGCGCTTCGATGCGGACCAGCCAGAATTTGGGCGGGCTCGGGCGCAGGGATTGTTTGCACAAGTTTTTGAAACGGTGATTGATTGCCGGATTAGCAACGCGGGTTTGCGGATCCCGCCCGTGGCGGAATTTCCAGAGCGGCGAAAAACGGCCCGAAAATGGAAGCCTGGCCTGTGCAAGAGGAGCGGAGCGGGCTTGTCCGGTGGTTCCGGGGCCTGCGGAACCCGCGTTCGCTAAAGTCTGGGCGCGGGCCTTCGAAGTCTTGGCATTTCGTGCGGTGCAGGGCGGCAGGCCGCAGGTGGAAACACTGCGGCAATACGCAGGTCAGGGAGCGCCGGAGGAGCTCGCAGGCGGCCATGCCATGAACCGCCAGCGCCCACTCTCTTGGCATCCAATGTGGCCGAAACCTGGTCATGGGGCAGGCCTGTCAGCGACCGTGAGTCACCATTTCATTGACATGAATGTTGATTCATGTTTCATGTTTTGCAGGGAGAAAATAGGGAGGAGCCCTCATGCTGCGCTTATTTGCGTTGACGGTTGCCGGTGCATTGATGTCGTCTGCAGCCTCTGCCGAAATCCGCATTGCCCATGTCTATGGCAAAACCGGCCCGTTTGAGGCCTATGCGGCCCAGTCGCACAACGGTCTGAAGCTGGGTCTGGAGTACGCCACGGGCGGCACCATGGAGATCAACGGCGAGAAGATCGTGCTGATCGAGAAGGACACACAGTTGAAGCCGGACATCGGCCGCGCGCAGCTGGAGGAAGCTTTCGGAGATGATGACGCGCATATCGCTGTCGGCCCAGTCAGTTCCGGCGTGGCATTGGCCATGCTGCCGGTTGCCGAAGAGTATGAACGCGTTCTGATCGTCGAACCTGCGGTCGCGGATTCGATAACCGGCGCCAACTGGAACCCCTATATCTTCCGCACCGGCCGCAACTCGTCGCAGGACGCGATTGCCAATGCGGTAGCATTGGGTGGTGAGGGCGTCACCATCGCGACCCTGGCGCAGGATTATGCATTCGGGCGCGATGGCGTCGCGGCCTTCAAGGAAGCGCTGGAAGCAACGGGCGCAACCATTGCCCATGAAGAATACGTCCCGACCGACACCACTGACTTCACGGCGGCAGCCGAGCGGATCTTTACCAAGATGGGAGAGGTCGAGGGCGAGAAGAAGCTCTTCATCATCTGGGCCGGCGGCGGCAACCCGATGGGTAAGATCAACGCAATGGAGCCTGAGCGTTTCGGCATCGAGATTGCGACCGGCGGCAACATTCTGGCTGCACTGAAAGCCTACAAAGAGCTGCCGGGTATGGAAGGCGCGACTTATTACTACTACGAAATTCCGCAAAACCCGGTGAACGAGTGGCTGGTGAAAACCCATTTCGAGCGGTTTGACAGCCCCCCGGACTTCTTCACCGCTGGCGGCATGGCGTCCGGGCTTGCGATTGTCGAAGCGATCAAGAAGGCAGGCGGCGCAGAGGACACCGAAGCGTTGATCGAGGCAATGGAAGGCATGTCCTGGGAAACCCCTAAGGGCACCATGCAGTTCCGTGCCGAAGACCATCAGGCAATGCAGCCCATGTATCACTTCCGCACTGAAATCCAGGACGGGAAGGACTATGGCGTGCCGGTGCTTGTGCGTGAAATCGGCATGGATGAAATGAACATCCCGATCCGCAACCAGTAACCGGCGGGATGTTCCCCGCCTAACCCCGGCGCGGCCGCCGAGGCCGCCCCGGGGGCAGGGGAGAGATCAATGACCCAGATACTTCTTGAAACGGATGCGTTGACGGTGCGGTTCGGCGGGCATGTGGCTGTTGATGCGGTGTCCTGCGGTTTCCGCGCAGGCGAGCTGACCGCTATCGTCGGGCCGAATGGCGCGGGCAAGACCACTTATTTCAACCTGATCTCGGGCCAGATCCCGGCCAGCTCCGGCACGGTGAAGCTGATGGGGGAGGACATTACCCGTCTTGGCGTGGCTGCCCGTTGCCGCCGCGGACTGGGGCGTGCGTTTCAGCTCACAAATCTGTTTCCCAGCCTAACTGTTCTGGAAAATGTGCGTTTAGTGATTCAATCGCGCCAGCACAAAGGGTTCGGATTGTTCTCGAGGGCGGACAGCCACACCGAACTGACAGTCGCGGCGATGGCCATTCTGGAACGGGTGCGGCTGGACACCCAGAAAGACCAGCTGGTGTCAGAGCTGTCGCACGGCGACCAGCGCAAGCTGGAAGTGGCGCTGCTGATTGGGCTGGATCCGATGGTTTACATGTTCGACGAGCCCACCGCCGGGATGAGTGTTGATGAGGCGCCGGTGATCCTGGACCTGATCGCCGAGATCAAGGCGGACCGGGAACGCACGGTTCTGCTGGTAGAGCATAAGCTGGACGTGATCCGCAGCCTCGCCGACCGCATCATCGTTCTGCACAATGGCGCGCTGGCCGCCGATGGGCCGCCGGCCGAGGTCATGGCATCTGCGGTGGTGCAGGAGGCCTACATGGGCAAGGAGCTGGACCATGTCTGACCCGATCCTGTCGTTGAATGCGGTGCATACAGACATCGCGCAGTATCACATCCTTCAAGGCGTCGATCTTGTTGTGCCGCGGGGTCAGGTGACCATGCTGCTGGGCCGAAATGGTGTGGGCAAGACCACGACGCTGAAAACCACAATGGGGCAATGGACAGCAAAGTCAGGGGAAATTGTCTTTGACGGTCAAGATATTACCCGCCTCCCGGTTCCGGCGCGCGCAAGGGCGGGCATCGGCTTCGTGCCCGAGGATATGGGGATTTTCCGCGATCTGACGGTAGAAGAGAACATGGTGCTGGGCTGCACCTCCGGCCCGCTGGATCCCAGACGCAAGGAGTGGCTGCTGGGGGCTTTCCCGGCGCTGGGAACCTTTTGGAACAGCGAGGCGGGGAACCTTTCCGGCGGCCAGAAACAGATGCTGTCGATCGCCCGTGCAATGGCGGAGGACCGAAAGCTTTACCTGATCGACGAGCCGACCAAGGGGCTCGCCCCGGCAATCGTGTCGACGATGGCTCAGGCGCTGCGTGAGCTGAAAGCGCAGGGTGCGTCCATTCTGCTGGTGGAACAGAACTTCTCGGTTGCCAAAGCGCTGGGCGACAGCGCTGCCGTCATGGATGACGGGCGGGTGATCTGGAGCGGAGAGATGGCCGAACTGGCCGGAAACAAGGACCTTCAGGAACGTCTGATGGGTCTTAGCATGGAGGCGCATTGAGATGACCGCAGCCCCCGATCATAGACCGACTTTCGCCAGTATCACCCTGACTGAGCGGCTGGCTGAGGCAATGCCGTTTCTGCTGGTCCCCTTGCTTGTTCTCCTTGGGTTTTTGGCAATTGGCGTGCCCTCGTCCTGGCTGACGCTGACTGTCTCAGGCCTGGCGATGGGGATGATGATCTTCATCATGGCGTCAGGGCTGACCCTGGTCTTCGGCCTGATGGATGTGATCAACTTCGGCCACGGTGCCTTTGTTTCCGTGGGCGCCTTTGTCGGGGTGTCGGTGCTCATTGCGCTTGGCGAGTGGACCGGCACCGCATCGCTGCTCCTCAACATGTCTGCAGTGCTTCTGGCCGTGGTCGCCGCGATGGCTGTGACTGGAGTTTTAGGCTGGGGATTTGAGCGGATCATCGTGAAGCCGGTTTACGGCGCGCATTTGAAGCAGATCCTTGTCACCGTTGGCGGCCTCATCGTAATTGAGCAGCTCATCCATGTGGTCTGGGGGCCGGATGAGATCTTCATCAACCGTCCCGAAACGCTGAAGGGCGCAGTCACCTTTGCCGGGGCTGCGATGGAGAAGTACCGCCTTCTGGCCGTGGGGGTCGGGCTGGTCCTGTTCATCGCTATGCGCATGGTTCTGCGCCGCACCAAGATCGGCTTGATCGTGCGCGCCGGGGTGGAAAACGGCCCGATGGTCGAAGCACTCGGCTACCGTCTGCGCCTGGTCTTTGTCGGCGTGTTCATCGCCGGCTCTGCCCTTGCCGGGCTGGGCGGTGTGATGTGGGGCCTCTATCAGGAGGTCATCACCGCCGGGATGGGAGAAAAGATGATGGTGCTGGTCTTTATCGTCGCCATCATCGGCGGGCTGGGGTCGGTCGAAGGAGCATTTATCGGCGCTCTTCTGGTCGGGCTGATGCAGAACTACGTGGCCTTTCTGGAACCTAAGCTGGCGCTGGTGTCGAACATCGCGCTGATGACCGCAATCCTGATGTGGCGGCCGCAAGGCATGATGCCAGTTGTGAAGGCGAAGTAAGATGATCGTCAAACTACTCTCCGGGGATCAGCCGCGCTCAACTGTTCTGACGGCGCTGCTGGTTGTGATCCTGATCTGCCTGGCGGGTGCGCCGTTCCTTTTCGATGGCGTGCGCCCGCTGGATACCGCCGCGCGGATCTGTATCTTCATCCTGCTGGTGGCGAGCTATGACCTGCTGTTGGGCTACGGCGGGATCGTTAGCTTTGCCCATACGATGTTCTTTGGCCTGGGCGCCTATGGGGTCGCGCTTGCATCCACACACATGGGGCGCGGCTTTGATGCGCTTTTGGCAGGGTCGCTGTCCGGCGCCTTGGCTGCGGTTGTTCTGGCGCTGCTGATCGGTCTGTTCAGCTTGCGGGTGCGGGCGATTTTCTTTGCCATGATCACGCTGGCTGTGGCGTCTGCTGTCGCGGTCCTCGTGTCGCAATTTTCGGGCATCACCGGCGGTGAAGACGGGTTGACCTACAAGATCCCGCGGGTTCTGACCTCGGCCAACCGCATGGGCGAGTTCATGGGCACCAAGATCAGCGGCAAGATCCTGAATTACTATCTGGTGTTTTCCGCCTCGCTCATCCTGTTCCTCGTTCTGCTGCGTATCGTGAATTCGCCCTTTGGCCGTGTACTGCAGGCAATCCGAGAGAATGATTTCCGGGCCGAGGCGATCGGCTACCGTGTGGTTTGGTACCGGACTGTTGCGACCTGCCTTTCGGCGGCTGCGGCTGCGCTGGCGGGGAGCTTGTTTGCCATCTGGCTGCGCTATGTCGGACCGGACACCACGCTCAGCTTTGAGATCATGCTCGACATCCTGCTGATGGTCGTGATCGGCGGCATGGGCACAATGTATGGCGCGGTGATCGGGGCGACCCTGTTCATCCTGGCCCAGACCTATCTGCAGAACCTGATGGGCAGCGTATCCGAGGCAACCTCGGCCCCGCCGCTGATCCCTCACCTGCTGGATCCGGACCGCTGGCTGATGTGGCTGGGCATCCTGTTCATCCTCAGCGTCTACTTCTTTCCGACGGGTATTGTCGGGCGGCTGCGGGAACGGCGTGCGTCATGACCATTCCTGTTCTATTTCTGCACGGCTGGGCCATGAACGGGGCGATGTTCGATGACACGGCGGAACGTCTGGGGCCGGGGTTTGACTGCTACGCGCCTGATCTGCCGGGGCATGGCGACCGGGTAGCGGACAAGGCGAGCCTCGACGCCTGTGCAGCCCTTGCAAAGCGGTGGATTGAGGATCTGGACAATCCCATTCTGGCTGGCTGGTCCATGGGTGCCGGGGCCGCGTGGCGGCACCTGTCGCGGCATGGATCCTCCGGCCTGCGCGGGCTGATCACCATCGACATGAGCCCCCGGATGCTGCCGGATGAGGGCTGGAACCTGGGCCTGCTTGGCCATAGCGCGGAAGCCATTCTGGCAACCTCAGGCAAAATCGTGCCGGAGTGGCCCCGCATGGCCAAAAGCATTGCGCGCAACATGTATGCCCGCACCAGCGATCCGGCTCCGAGCCGCGAAGACGTAACAGCCCTGCTGCTGGCGCAAGACCCCGCACGCCTGCGCCCGATTTGGGATGATCTGGTGGCTATGGATGAGCGGGAGACGATCCGGAAAATCGATATCCCCTACCTCGTCTGCTCCGGCGCGCAAAGCAGGCTCTACAGCCAGGATGCAGCGCGATGGATTGCGTCGCAGGCAAAACGTGCGCGGGTGGAGAGCTTCGAAAACGCTGGACACTCACCCCACCTGGAAGAGCCCGGGGCCTTTTGCGATACCTTCCGGCGATTTGTTGCGGCAGAAGGGCTCGCAACACCCAATCAAGATCAAGACGAGAGCCGATGACCAAGCCGACAACTGCCAAACCTAAAACCAAACGCGGAATGGAGCGCCGGGCCAAGATCCTTGCCGCCGCCGAACAGGTGATCGGTGAAAAGGGCTTTGCTGCGGCCTCCATCGCTGACATTACCCGCGCTGCCGAAACTGCCCTGGGCACCTTCTATATCTATTTTTCGGGCAAGGACGAAGTCTTTCGGGAGCTGGTGCAGGACATGGGCCATGCAACCCGCTCCCAGGCCGCGGAACGGATTGCCGGTGCTATAAACCGGCTTGAGGCCGAGCGTGCAGGTCTGGAAGCCTATCTGACCGTGGTGCGCGACCGCCCGTTGCAATACCGGATTGTCGAGGAGGCCCGCTTTGTCGATCCCGAAGCCTACCGCGAGTATTATACCGAGTTTGGCAAGGCATACGCTGATCAGCTAAATCAAGCCGCTGAGAAGGGAGAGATTTCTCCTGGCGACGCCGAAGTGCGCGCCTGGGCCCTGATGGGGGTTGCGAAAACGCTGGGTGAACGGTTCGTTCTTTGGGAAGACGAGGCCGACATCGACCGGGTCGTTGCGGAGGCCCACAAATTCATCTGCAACGGATTGGCGCCATGAGGGGACTGGTTTCCTGGGACAAAGCGGATCTGCCGAACGGGGAGCCCTGTTTCCGGATCACGATGAAGGCACCGCGCGCCAATGCGCTGGAGCCTGGTTTGTTGCGGGACCTGCACCGGGCGTTCGATGCTTTGGAACAATCAGATGCCCGAAAGGCGCTGGTCCGCGGCGGGCGTCATTTCTCCACCGGCGGTGATGTCGGCCGCTTTTTCGAGGCGGCACAGAACGGCCGTGCGGAGAGCTACGCCGAAGACGTGGTCCCGGTTCTGCAAGATCTGATCATGCGGATGATAGAGATGCCCGTTGTGATCGCCTCGGCGGTTCGCGGTGCTGCAACCGGCGGGTCGGCGGGGCTTGTTTTTGCATCGGGTATTGTTGCGGCTGACCCGGGCGCCTTTGTGCAACCCTACTACGGCGTCATGGGCTTTGCCCCGGACGGCGGGTGGACCGCACTCCTGCCCGAATTGATCGGTGCCGGACCAGCACAAAGCTGGCTGATGGCAAACCATCGCCACGACGCAGCCCAATTGCAGCGGCTGGGGCTGGTTCAGGCGGTTGACGCTGATCCGGAGGCCCGGGCAGCAGCGCTGATGGCTGATATCGACACGGGCTCTGCGCTGGCAGCCAAGTCGATGGTCTGGAATGGCGACCGGCTGGCCCGGGTCCGAGCGGGGCTGGACGCGGAAGCTGCCGCCTTCCGAAGGCTAATCGGGCGCCAGGAAACCCTGTCGCGGATGAAACAGTTTCTTACACCAACCGGATAATGCGATGTTCAATGTAATCCCGGATATGGCCGCAAAGCGTGCGGAGCTGACCCCCGATGCCTTGGCTTTTCACGACACCTCCACTGGATGCGACTGGAGCTTTGCCCAGATCAACGATGCGGCAAACGCAGTGGCCGCAGGGTTGCAGGCACAGCAATTGGCGGAAGGCGACCGTGTCGCCATCATTTGCCAAAACCGGGTGGAGTTTTTCATCACCCTGTTCGCCTGCCAGAAGACCGGGATCATTCTGTGCCCTCTGAACTGGCGCCAGCCTGCGGCGGAACTTGTGCAAACTCTTAAACATGCTGGTATCTCACTGATGCTGACGGACGCGGAGTTTGAGGCCACGGCGCGCGAGGCTGCAGCGGGCGCTGGTGCGCCTGTCCTTTCCATCGAGAAAGACCTCGCCGGTTGGATCAGGGCAGGCGGCCCTGTGTTCAAAGAGCCTGTGCCAGCCGAACGGCCATGGTACCTGCTGTTCACTTCTGGAACCACGGGTCTGCCAAAATCGGTAATCCAGACCGCGCGTATGGCTTGGGCAAATACCGTGAACATCGGCCAGGCGATCGACATTGCATCAACCGACCGCGCGGTGTGCTTTCTGCCCCTGTTCCACACTGCTGGAATAAACCTGTACACTTTGCCAGTTTTCCTGACCGGCGGCAGCTCTGCCATTCTACCGAAGTTTGAGGCAGATCTGGTCCACGGCCTTTTGGCTTCCGGGCGAATAAACCAGTTTTTCGGTGTGCCGGCGGTCTACCAGGCCTTGTCTCTGATGCCGGGCATTGAAAATCTGGATTGGCCGTCGATCCGCTGCGGCTGCGGCGGGGCGCCGCTGCCGGAACCGCTGATCCGCTTCTTCGGCTCAATGGGAGCCAATGTGCTGAACGGCATGGGGATGACCGAAACCGGCCCGACCGTTTTTCTGATGGATGCGGCTCATGCGGCAGAGAAAATCGGATCCGTCGGGAGACCTCAGAGCCTTGTGGAAGTCCGTCTGGCCGGGGTGGCGGAAGGCGCCGAAGGGGCGGGTGAACTGCAGGTGCGCGGACCAGGGGTCACACCCGGGTACTTCGGCAACCCGGAGGCGACAGGGAAGACCTTTACCGCGGATGGCTGGCTGGCCACCGGCGATGTCGCGCGGCGGGACGCGGATGGCTACTACTACATTGTTGACCGCATCAAGGACATGTACATCTCGGGCGGCGAAAACGTTTACCCCGCCGAGGTCGAGCGGGTGCTGAATGATCACCCTGCCATTCTGGAATCCGCGGTTGTAGGCGTTTCCGACGCGAAATGGGGCGAAGCAGGTGCTGCATTCATAATGTTGCGCCCAGGCCAGATTGCAGATCCTGAAACACTGCGCCCGTGGTGCCGGGAACGGCTTGCCGGATACAAGGTGCCTGCACATTTGAGGATCGTTGAAGATTTCCCGCGCACGGCTGCAGGTAAAGTATGCAAACCCAAGCTGCGCGAGGACTTCAAAACATGATTGATCTGCAGGAACGCTGGACCCCGACGCAAGCAGAGTTTGATGCCTTTGCGGAAGTTTCGGGCGATGACAATGCGATCCATGTGGATCCCCGGTTCTGCGCTGAAACGGCCTTTGGGCGCACAGTGAGCCACGGAATGCTGATCTATTCCAAGCTTTGGGGAATGCTCAAGCGTTATGACGCCGGGCTGTCTCAGGTCAGTCAAAGCCTGATGTTTCCGAACCCGGCTTATGCGGGCGAAGAACTCAGCCTGCGGATTGCACAAGAGGCGCCGGGGCGGGTGATGATGCTGGTCACGCGGGTGGAGGATGGCGCGGAGTGCCTGGTTGGGGAGGCAGAGATCGCATGCTGACAGTAGGGCAATCGGCGCGGACTACACGCAGCTACACCCGGAAAGATCTTGAGGCTTATGCGGAGTTGAGCGGTGCCAGCGCTGATAGCGTGCCTGAGCCGCTGATCGCTGCCTTGTTCTCTTATCTTCTGGGGGTGGAGCTGCCGGGATCAGGCACCAATTATCTGAAACAGGATCTGGACTTCAAAGCGCCCGCACCGCTGAATACCGCTCTGGAGGCTAGGGTGGAGATCGTCAAGCTGCGGCCTGAGAAACATCTCGTGGATCTCTGGGCAAGCTGCACCGCACCAAATGGCACAATCATTTGCGAAGGCCGCAGTCTGGTCAAAGCCAAAGACGTTCCGGGAGCCTTTTCGAGCCAGAATCGTTGAGGAAACTCCAATCTGAACTGGCTGGATCGAATTGTTGTACCCTTTAGGCAGTTTGCTGCCTGGAGCTAATTTGTATCGAACATTGTAAGGTGATTTTCTGCCTCTGAAGACCACTTCCGCGGTTCAGGCTCAGATCTGCGAGGGGTATGGTCTGCGGCCCCTGGATACAAAGATACGCGGAAATCCGGCTTGGAGTTTGTGGCGGCTTCGGAGCTTGAGTTCAGAGCACGTACCTCGGAGTAGTCCAAAGGTGGGTAGAAAAAACGCTTGGGACGGCGGTCGTACCCGGCCGGAAACCATCGGATGCCCTGACCTTTCAGCGCTTTTTCAAGGGGTTGGGGATCTTGATGCGATTAGTGAGAAAAAGGGAAATTTCGCCTTGCATTCCGTATGCTTGCGCAGATATACGGGTCAGCGGAGACGTGGCCGAGTGGTCGAAGGCGCTCCCCTGCTAAGGGGCATGCACCCAACAGATAACACCTCTAAAACAATCGGAAAAACCAGACTACACGTACCCCTTTGCACGGATTTTGCACAGGTTTGCTCGCAGTAGGCCTACCGCACCCGGTCAGCGGATGTTCCCTGCTGGAAAGCCCATCAGTCTGTCCTGATCTTCTCATTTGAGCATGCGGAGCTGCACTGGCTGACCTCATTCATCATCACGTTGGCAGTACGGCATTCACTCCATGAAGGGGAAAGGGCGGTACTTGTTGAGTTCTCTTACTTAATCCAATGACCGGGCTGAAGGTGGCCGGGCCCGAAATAGCTGGCTTGACCGGCACGTGCATTGGGGACGGGGGACGCCGGATAGGCGTGCGACGGAGCTTCTTTTGAAGGACGTGGAAGAGCAAAAAATTAGTACTGGGGTGTGTTTTTCCGAAGCGGGTGATTTTCTGAACCATTGGCGCGGCGATGCTCAATGCGGAACCAGGATCCGGCATTTTTTGATGCGGGCAGACTGCAGGAACGTGCCGACCCGTCGGATGGAAGCTGCCGGGGAGATCAGAAACTAACTTTCACCATCCCTGCCACAACTCACATCTGTGGAGGCCCCCTTTAATGCAAGTTGTTTTTTGAGCGTTTGGGAATGTGAACGGATGCGGTCATCTGTCAGGCCTGTTTATGCGGCGTTTCAGACGCCGCTGGCCGGTATGGAGATACGCGGTTCAGTTCCACATCACAGTGGCGGGTTGATTATCCCGGTGTGAGTTCCTGGTTTTACTGAACCCGATCTTTCCGATCATTTGCCCTTACACTCAAAGACCTCCTCACATTCCCGACGTACCGGCCATCGCAACGCTTACGCGGCGGCGATAGCCGGGTCTCTGTAATCTTCGTGTTTCACCAACATGGCCCATAACCTGCGCGCCATCTTATTTGCGAGTGCAATTGCGACGACCATACGTGGTTTTCTTGCGAGCATCCTTTGGAGCCAAGATGCTTCAGGGGCACCCTTGTGAATCGCCATCCTCACTACGGACATGGCACCGATGACCAAGAGCCTGCGGATATCTCTCTGCCCCATCTTCGACGTTCGGCCCAATTTCTGCTTTCCCCCGGTCGAGTGTTGCTTCGGTACCAGCCCTACCCACGCAGAAAAATCCCGACCCCGACGAAAGATTTCCATAGGTGGGGCGAAGGCCGAGACAGCCATTGCAGTTATCGGACCGATGCCTGGCATGGTCTGGAGACGGCGTGCGTTATCGTCTCTTGTCGCTTCGATGCGTACCTGCTTTTCAAGCCTGCCTATTTGTTCTGTTAGTGTAGCGATCTGACCAAGGTAGATTGATCCAACATCTGTCACCACTTTTGGCAGACCGTTCTCGGGATCTTCCAAGATTTCCCTCAGACTTTTGATATTTGTCGTCGTTTTTGGTGCCACCCGGCCAAACTCGGCGAGATGAGCCCGCAGGGCGTTGATCAGCTGCGTGCGTTGCCTCAAAAGCAGGTCACGTGTCCGGAACAAAACCGCCCGACTTTGCTGCTCATGTGTTTTCACGGCGACTGTTCGCATCGTTGGACGTGACGCAGCCTCGGCAATCGCTTCTGCATCAGCCGCATCATTCTTATGCCGTTTGACGAAAGGTTTCACATAGATGGGCGGTATCAATTTCACATCATGGCCAAGTGCCTCGATCTGACGCCCCCAGTCATGCGCGGTTGCACAAGCTTCCATAGCAACTGTGCAATTCGGTTGTTGTACAAAAAATGCCAAAACTTGCGCCCGAGACAGCTTTTTGCGGAACAGAACACTGCCGTCAGCCGCTGCCCCATGCACCTGAAAACTACGCTTTGCTAAATCTACTCCTATGATCGCAACCATTTCCATTGTCGCCTCCTCTGTTTCTGGTCTGTTAAGACAGTACCAGCATGGCACATCACGATGCCGTCGGGAGGGGCATCCACTCCATCACAGTGCGGAACTTTGCAGCCGTTGCCTTTTCGGGTGTTTGCTGACGCAGCATTCGCTCGCAACCGCGGCACGCTCATCGCAGCTTTCCAGCCACTGCTGGTGATGTCGAAGAGGTCAGCCGGGCTCAGACCCTTTGGCTCAACCTCTGCTTCGTGCTCGGGTTCTCAACGATATTCATGGCACTCAGGGCTTCGGCAACGGCCCTGGGTCAGGCACTGTTGCGGTGGCGTTATGAACTCAACCTCGTTGGCGGTGGCATCGTGATTCTGTTCGGGCTGTTCATGATCGGCGCGGCGCGGATCGGCGCCATGGAACGGGATCTTCGGTTCCATCTCGACGTCCCCGGCGGCAGGCCGGCCGCGTCCTATGTTCTGGGCCTCGCGTTCGGCTTCGGCTGGACCCCCTGCATTGGCCCAATTCTCGGTGCGATCCTCACCGCCAGTGCGGCGAGCGCCATGGTTGGGCAAGGGGTCTTGCTACTGGCGATTTATTCTGCAGGCCTTGGCGTGCCGTTCCTGATTGTTGCGGGTTTCACCGATCGGCTTGTCGGCCGGTTGCAAGGCGCCAGACGGGTCGGGTGCCGCCTGCATCAGGCCGCGAGCGCGGTCATGGTCGTGATGGGGCTTGCGATGATGACCGGGCAGCTCACCGCGCTGTCCTACTGGCTGCTCGATGTCTTTCCGGTCCTCGGGCGGATCGGCTAGCAGCCAAATGATTGTCAAACTCCTAGCACCGATCCTGGGATCAAACCTGTCTGTTCCACCACCGCGAGTACAAGGCCGGCACTAGAGTTGGATTCTATCTGCACGAGCCGGCAGTCGGCCGCCCAGTCGATCCTCGCGGTTGGATCCAGCGCATGAACGTTCCGGGCGAGTTGGCCGTAGTCCGCCTCGCCCGTATAAAAAGGGACATCAATGATCAGCTTCCGGTTCATTGACAGACACAATGCAGCTTTCCGGCGCTGGAGTGTCAAGACTTATCCGGTACGGTACAAGAGCTGCGCCACGTCTATTACAACGGTCTGCGTGTCAATCGGCATGATGTCGGGACGCGTCATAGGCATTCAAAATGGCTCTGAATCGATTTTGGCACAACTACCCCGTCTCTAAGGTCAGAATACTTGAACGAGCCGTGACTTGAACACGCCGATATTCGCCCTGCCATCGAAGCCACCGCGTGGCGCAATGGGCCGAAATCTGCCATTCAACTTCTCTGTCAGAAACCTCCATGTGATGAACTGATCAGTTTTCCCTACCCACGGAGGCCTTGCCAGGTTGGGACAGTAAGCAAAAATAGCTCGGTCCAGAAATCTACGCTGGCCTCAGAAACCCCTTGACCCTTTAGTAGCTGTAGCTCTTATCGGAGTGGGGTAATTTGAAGCAATCAAAGGGCACAGGAGAAAATCTCAGATATGATTACGAGACGCCATTTTGTCGCAAGTTCGTCAGCACTGTTCTCTACTGCAATCGCAGAACCGGTGTGGGCCGGATCTTGGCCGACTGCCACACAGAAGGCAAATTGGGACGCTCAAATCACACCGCCAAACTATGATCCGGCAACGTCTAATCCATGGGGGCTGCACCAACGTTTCCTTCCCACCCGGGTCGTTGCAAACGACGGGTTGGTGCCGGGGGACATCCATGTCGATGCCATTGCGAGATACCTTTACCACATTGAAGAGGGGGGAACTGCCATGCGCTATGGTGTGGCCATAGCCCGTGGCAATTTGTACGAACCTGGCACTTACACCATCCGGCGAAAAGTTGAGTGGCCGCATTGGACGCCTACTCAATCCATGATCGAACGCGACCCGGAGGCCTATTCCCAGTATGCAGACGGGCAGGAACCAGGCCCCAAGAACGCGCTAGGTTCCCGCGCTCTCTATTTGTTTGTTGGAAACCGCGATACCTACCTGCGTATTCATGGAACGCCTTGGCCGCGTTCGATCGGTGGCAGGGCGAGTTCAGGATGCGTCCGCATGGTTATGGCGCATATCAACGATCTCTACCCAAACGTGGAAACCGGCTCGACGGCCTATCTGTATGAGGCCGAAGACGGCATCACTTCACGGAGTTGAGGGGGAGGTTGGTGACCTAATCTATGCGTTTGGTTTCGAACAGATCGGGTTTCCCGCCGTTGTTCTAAGCGGCAGCAACGTGGTTTCAACTGGCCCGCTATGCTCATACCAGTAGCAGCCGTCTTCAGGCAGAAGCCGTGCAGACGCAAGATTTTGTCCCGGAGCCGCGAGATCAACGACGGCGTCAGGCACGTTTCCGACCCGCGTTGCGGCGTTGCCGGAGACACTAGTAGAGGAAGAACATCCTGCCAGAATTAGCATTGTGGCCACGATTGCCGCATTTCGTTTCTGCATCTGAACCTCTGCCGTTTGCTTTTTTGTTTCCCGTCGGCAATCTGGCATACGGTATGTTTCGCCACAAGCCAGAGGTCGGACCCTCGCATTTACGGCGCATTTGAGCGTCTAGCGAAAAAACGCGTTTGACCACTTGAAGCTCTAGGTGCTGTAGGAATTAGGTTCGAAGGATCTCGTCGAATCTGAAGGTCCGCCTATGCCGCTCGAAACCCGCCGTAACGATGACAATAGCACCTGCACGCAGGATCATGAATCTGCCTGCTGCGGCGGTGCTTCAACCTGCGGGGACATTGGTCCGGCAGGCCCGCCCCCTGCTAACGGGCGCAGTTTCCAGGTCTCCGGACTCGATTGCGCCGAAGAGGTGGCAATTCTGAACCGGGCCGTGGGTCCGAGTGTGGGCGGAACCGAGCACCTGGCGTTTGACGTGATCAACGGACGCATGACGATCCTTGATACCGCAATAGCACTATCCGACTCCGAGGTCACCAAGTTGGTCGCTAGTACCGGGATGAGTGCGAAGCCCTGGGACGTCAAGAACGCAGCGAAGGATCAGGCAGCGCATCTGGCACGTCAATGGCGCTTCACCGCGTTGAGTGGCGGATTTTGGGCAGCAGGTTTCCTCTACCACATCGTCGAGACCGGTATGAGCGGGGCTATAGGGCTGTTCGCTGGTCATGGGGAGGGACCGATGCCGATGGCCGAAGCCGGACTCTTCGCGGTTGCGATCCTCTTTGGCGTCTGGCTCGTCGCTCCCAAGGCGTGGTCCTCAGCGCGGCGGTTCTCGCCCGACATGAACCTCCTGATGGTCGTCGCCGTGGCCGGCGCCATCGGCCTTGGCGAATTCTTCGAGGCCGCGACGGTCGCCTTTTTCTTCTCGCTTTCGCTTTATCTCGAAAACTGGAGTGTCGGCCGGGCGAGGAACGCAGTTTCGGCGCTGCTGGACCTCGCGCCCCCCACGGCAAGGGTGCTTTATGACGATGGATCGGAAGCGGAGGTTCCAGCGTCCGCGGTAGCTGTAAATGCAAAATTCATTGTGCGCGGCGGCGACCGCATTCCGCTTGACGGTGAAGTCGTAGGGGGAGCGGGTGCTGTTGATCAGGCCCCCATTACCGGTGAAAGCGCTCTGGTGCCAAAGGAACCGGGCGACGAAGTCTATGCCGGCACCATCAACGGTGAAGGCACTCTTACTGTGCGGGCAACGAAGAAGGCATCGGACACAGTGCTTTCGAAAATCATACGCATGGTTGGCGACGCGCATTCCCGCCGCGCTCCTGTGGAACAGTGGGTGGCGAAGTTCGCGCGGATATACACGCCGGTAGTCATGGCACTGGCAATCGCTCTCGCGGTTCTTCCGCCACTTGCTGGCGGCGCATGGGGCTTCTGGTTCTACAATGCTCTGGTGCTCCTGGTCATCGCCTGCCCCTGTGCGCTGGTGATTTCGACGCCTGTCTCGATCGTTGCGGCGCTGGCCTCTTCGGCGCGGGCGGGCGTGCTGATCAAGGGCGGCGCCTATGTCGAGGCACCTGGCCGCACGACGGCGCTGGCCTTGGACAAGACCGGAACGATCACCGAGGGCCGACCGGAGGTTGCGGCAATCCATCCGCTTGGAATGGTGGAGGCGCGGGACCTGCTTGCGCTGGCGTCTTCGCTGGAGATGCGCTCCTCGCACCCGCTAGCGCGCGCTATCCTCGAGCGCGCCGGGCGGGACGCCGTTTCAGTAGCCGCTGCGGAGGATACCCGCACGGTGCCGGGGCGAGGGCTCGAAGGTCGCATGGGTGACCGGCCCGTCTGGCTTGGTTCTGACCGGTTCGCCGCGGAGAAAGGTTTTGGGGATGCCATTCCTGATGAGTTGCGGGACCGGATCGAAGGGGCGGGGGCGACGCTGGTCGCGTTGGGCGACGAGACGGGCGTGTTGGGCGTTCTTGAACTGCGCGACCGGATCAGGCCTGACGCCAAAGGCATCGTCTCTCGATTGCACGCACAGGGTGTCAACACCGTTGTCATGCTAACTGGCGACAACGAGCGCACGGCGCGCGCGGTAGCAGCCGAAGTCGGTATCGACGAGGTTCGCGCTGAACTGCTGCCAGAAGACAAGGTAACCGCCATCGAGGAACTGGTGGACAGCCATTCGGTTGTTGCCATGATTGGGGACGGCGTAAACGATGCCCCCGCCATGGCGCGGGCGCATTACGGCATCGCCATGGGCGCCGTAGGCTCGGACGCGGCCATCGAGACGGCGGACATCGCGCTGATGACAGATGACATCGCCAAGGTGCCGTGGCTGATTGCCCATTCGCGCCGCACGATGAGCATCATCCGCCAGAATATCGGCCTTTCGTTAGCGACGAAAACCGCCTTTGTCGTGGCGACTGCATTCGGAATGGCCTCGATGTGGGGGGCCATTGCTGCGGACGTGGGTGTGTCGTTGCTGGTGGTGGCCAATGCGCTGCGGCTTCTGAACGCGGACGGCCGCCACAAGTCGCCGCCGGAAGGCGGCGAGCCAGCAGGTGAACAAATGGCGAAGGGCGCTTTGGCACATGGTCATTGATTTGGTGCCGGCCCTTCAACTAGGGTTGTGGTAACAAGCCGTCAATAATGGCACCGAGCAGCGATGATCAACAGAATCCCGAGACGCAGAATTCTACTGGGCGGCATTGCCGTCCTCCTATCCGGCTGTGCAAGCAAGTTCCGTAGTTATACCGGGCCCGAAGTTACCCGTTTGCGGCTCTACAAATCAGAACGTTTGCTTGTTCTGGATGGCGCTGAGGGTGTTTTGCGCACCTACCCGGTCGGGCTGGGGTTTGCACCGGAAGGTCATAAGCAATTTGAGGGGGATGGACGAACACCCGAAGGCGCCTACCTCATTGACCGGCGCAATCCTGACAGTCTGTTCCACCTCTCCATCGGCATCTCTTATCCAAACGAGGCGGACATCGCATTTGCAGCGGCGCAAGACAAATCTCCGGGTGGTGACATCTTCATCCATGGCGGGCCGCGACGGGGCATTGACCCAATGAACAAACGCGACTGGACCGCAGGCTGTATCTCTGTGTCCGACCGCCAGATCGAAGAGGTCTATGCAATGGTGCGGGACGGGACGCCCATCGAAATATATGCATAGACCGCGCTCGACGGCGGGCAGTCACGCAAATGGTGCTTGAATTGCGGCATTGAAGGCCGAGATTGCAAACACCATCACGATCACCTCGCAGGCATCGGTATACTCCGTCCGTAGAAACGAAACCGGTCTGTGATCATCAAGTGATTTGGTTGCAAGGTAGCCTGAACGGCCAGGCGAACAGAGGAATACAGCTCCGTTCTCAGCCCGCGTGCAATCGTGCTGATCAGTTGCCGGGGTAACTGGCGTAGACTTCGGTCGAGCCGTCATTGTTGATAAGGAACACATCGTAAGCCTCTCGCCAGCTGCCCTGATCCATACCAGGCGATCCGAGCGGCATGCCGGGTACGGCAAGACCCACTGCGTCGGGACGCTCGGCAAGGAGCCTGCGAATGTCGGCCGCGGGCACATGCCCCTCAATTACGTAACCCTCGGTGAGACCTGTGTGGCAAGAAACCATGCGCTGCGGCACACCGTTGTCGAGTTTGAACCGCACGAGCAGCCCTGCGAACATGTTTTTTCCGCTTGGAACAAACCCGCTTTCCCCCAGATGTTCCATCCAAGCGAGGCAGCAACCGCAGCCATTGGTCTTTTTAACCTCAATGGGCGTCGATTGGGCCAGCACCTGTGCGGCGGGGAGCAGGGCAAGAGCACATGCCAGGGCGGCGATCGGTCGTTTCATGGTCAAAGCCTTTCATTGGGGTTCTCGGCGATCACGCTGGCAAGCTGCTCCTCCAGCCTGGCGCGTGCCGCCCTCAGGCGTGTAAGCGCCGCTGTGTCCGGTGTTGCACGCCTGGTGGCCTCGGCGAGCCGGTCATCGGAGAGCGGGTCAGTGGGCCGGCCGTCTACGCGCACCTCGTAATGCAGATTGGGGCCGGTCGCAGTGCCCGTCGCGCCGATCCGGCCAATGGTATCCCCGGCCGACACGCGTTGACCCTCAGCAAGGCCTTCGGGCACGGCGCTGAGATGAGCATATCGGGTCAGTGTGTCCGCACCATGGGCAATCTCGACAACACGGCCATAGCCACCGCGCCATCCAATAAACGCAATACTTCCGGGCGCAGTGGCGCGGACAGGCGTTCCACGCGCTGCAGCAAAGTCCACACCAGTGTGCATGCGGACATTGCCAAAGACCGGGTGCTTGCGGCGGCCGAAGACGGAAGTTAGCCGCGCGCCCTCTACTGGCTGGGAAAAGACACGCAGCACTTCGCCGTCGAGATAGATTGTAGCCTTGCCGGTTCCATCCTCTGGCCAGGCGATTTCATAGAGAGCGTCTCCAAGGTCCAATGCAGCGAACGAAATTTCGGGCTGGCGGACAGCCTTGTTCGCAACCCGCGCCTCGCGCCAGAGAAGGCGCAGCGTCTCGCCGCCGCTCAGTTCGCGCCGGAAATCCACTGTGCCGCCCAGCATTTGCGCCAGATCGACGGCGAACCGGGCTGGTATCCCGGCATCGTCCAGTGCCCCGAAGATCGAGGTTTCGATCCTGGTCTCGCCAGCAAGGGTCACGATTTCGGGTTCAGGGGCCACAACCCGGGTGGCGAGCTGCTCTCCAAATAATGCCTCGATCCGTATGCCCTCTTCGACAACAAGGGTCACATTGCGAGGGCTTCCATCTGTCGTGGATATGACAGTGATTGCGTGACCGGGGCGCAGTCGGCGGAGATCGTATTCTGCGTCAATCGCAAGGGCGATCTCTGCGCGGTCTGTGGCGGCAAGCCCGGCCTCGGCCAGAACCGCATCAAGCGTCTCGCCCGGAGCTATTTCGCGTGACCATGTGATGAGTGGCGGTTCTATGGCAGTCAGCGGAGCATCGTTCCTTACCACGGCCGGAAGGAACGGCGGACGAAAGTCCGGCGCACTTCCAGGCCGCGTGCGGGCAAGCCTGTAAGAGGGGCCTTCCACAAACCGAGGCGGTGTGAGAGGCGCAGGTTCCCAAACGCCAGCCTCGGCTAGGGTCGGCTGAACAGGCGTAGTTGAGTAGGATGTGGCGACCATTGCGACCGCCGCCGAAATCCCGCTCGTTACCGCCAGCCCGGCCATCAGGCACCTCAACCTCATGTTGCTCCCTCCAGTCTAACTTTCATCGCGCGTCGGATTTTCGGAACTGCGAATTCTCTCGGTTCGTGGTAGTCGATAGTGCTGACGAAGCGTCCCTCGGCATCGAACAGAAAGACCTTCGCCGTATGGTTCATCGTGTATCTCCCATCTTCGCCAGTAACCTTCTCATAGGTCGCGCGAAGGCCCTCGATTGCACGCTTGATCTGCGCTTCTGGACCGGTCCAGCCGCGGATCGCCGAATGGAAGTAGCCGACATACTCTGCCATAGCGTCGACAGTGTCGCGCTCGGGATCTACCGTGATAAAGATGGTGTTCAGCCGCTCGGCGTCCTCGCCCATCATGTCCAGCCAGCTTGAGATGTCCGAGAGCGTCGTGGGGCAGACGTCAGGACAGTAGGTGAAGCCGAAGAATATCATCGACGGGCGCCCGACAAGCGTATCAGGGCCGACTGGCTGCCCTTTGTGGTCAGTCAGGCGGAAGTCCATCGCCGTAAGCGGCAAGGGCCGCTGGTCCATGGGCTCTGGTGCGCCGGGGCCGTCTACACGCCACCAGCCCAGCAAGAGTGTCAGGCCAATCGCACCAAATGCCGCCGCGCCATATCCGAGAGCTGAACGCCGCCGCATCAGTTTCCCGGGCCGCGCGCTGCGATGCCAAGAACCGGCACGTTGACCGTTACCCAGCCACCGTCCGAAAAAACAAGCGAAAGCGGAAAAGTCTCCCCTTCCTTCATCGGGCGCTGAAGTTTCATCAGCATGGCATGCAGACCGCCGGGCTCCAGCGCGACGGTCTCTCCTGCCGCAATAGACACGTCACCCGCGGGAGCCATTGAACTGACGCCTTGTTCGTTCGTCGAACTCCGATGAATTTCAGGCATCATGGCAATATCAGTCTTGATACCTGTCAGTGTGACCGGCTCATCGCCTTCGTTCACTATCTCCATGTAGGCAGCTCCGGGACGGCTGGTGCCGATAGATGCCCGCGACCAGGCATTCTCGATGCTCACTTGGCCGGAACCGGCCAGCGCGGCGGAGGCGGCGCCGAGTGGCAGCACAAGTGCTGCAAGGGCAGCATGAAGTACCGGTTTCATTTCGCCAGTTTCCTTTCAGATTGTCACTCAGCTATTGGTTGCCGCGACTTCGGCTGCGACCAGCGCGCGCAATTCTGCCTCGCCGAAAGTAGCGAGCGGCTTGCCGTTCACAAAGAAGGTCGGCGTCTGGCGCACACCCACGGCTTCGACATCGGCACGGTCCTGATTGAGGATGCCTACAATATCCGGCAGGCGCATTTGCGTCCGCGCGGCTTCTGCGTCGAGACCTGCGACCGCAGCGATATTGAGGATGAGGCCGGGCTCGGGCGCACCGTGGGACGCCCAGCGGGGCTGATCCCGCAGTATCGCTTCCAGAACTTCCTCAAAGACCCCCTGCATGCGCGCAGCTTCGAGGACCTGGATCGCTTCTTCCGAAGCTTCCCCGTGAAACGGTGTGTAGCGGATCACCACACGCACTGTATCGCCATGCTCGGCCATAATATCCTTCACGACCGGGTAAAATGCGCGGCAGGCTTCGCACGCAGGATCGAAGAACTCCACGATCGTCACGGTCGCACCCTCGGGGCCGAGAACCGGCGAATAGGGCCGGATCAAAGCGTCGGCAATCTCCGGGGTGACTGAAGAGGCCTCCCCAATGGGCTCTGATCGCGTTGCATACCAAGAGGCGCCAGAAAAGGCCGCAACTGCGAGAGCAGAAACGGAAAGGATCAATGAGCGGCGGTTCATTCGGTATTTTCCTTCAAAGAAGCGGCTGACAGGGCAGCGGTGAGGGCAAAGGCCAGGAACGAGAGCAGCGGGATTGGCACGCTGAGGACAAGCTGGCCTTGGTCAGTGCAGGACGGACCTGCCGCAGTACAGGGCTGGATGCGTTCGGGAATGAGCCCCCAGAAAAGGCCGAGATGCCACAATGCGATGGCTCCGCCGGCGAGAGAAAGCGCGACACCGTAGCGGCCGGCCCTCCTGTCCCGCCACCAGAGCCCGCAACCCAGCACAACCGCCAGCGGGAACATGAATGCCCGTTGAAACCAGCAGAGGACACAAGGCGTCTGCCCCAGAACCTCGCCAATGAACAAAACAGACAGTGAGGAAACTAGTGCAACGATCCATGCGGCTGCGAGCGACGTGTCGGATGATAGCCTGAATGTCATAAGGAAATCTGCTCTCTCAGACTGGATACGATCTCTTCTGCTGGCGTGCCATAGGGCCACGCCGTGACATAGCCACCTTCAGGATCGAAAAGGAACAGCTGCGAGGAATGCCCCATAGTGTAACCGCCGGGGGCCGCAGCCTCCTCGATTTTTTCGTAAAAGATGTGAAAGCTCTTCGCTGTCCGGTCGATCTGGTCCGGGGTCCCCGTGAGACCGATGATGCCGGCCTCGAAGCGCGGTACGAAATCTGCAAGCGTCATTGGTGTATCGCGCTCGGGATCGATCGAGATGAAGAGCGGCTGAATCCGCCCGGCGTCCGGACCTAGACCTTCCATCACAGCGGCGACCTCAGCGAGAGTCGTCGGGCAGACATCGGGGCAGTTCGCGAAGCCAAAAAAGACTAGCATCCACCGCCCGGCGAAGTCTTCCTGCGTCCGTGTTATTCCTTGATGGTCCGTGAGTTCGAAGGCCGCACGGAAAGCCGACTGCGTCTCACGTGCCTGATCCGCACGATAATCCGCCCAAAGCAAAAGCCAAATTAGCGCAACAGCCGCCAGCGCCCAAAGAATTTTCCGAAGGAGTTTAAGCTTCAAAGCAAGCAGCCCGTTTCTGATTCCACGTATTTTTTGCGCGTCTACACCCTGCAGCTACTAGAGGTTCAACCGTTTTTTTCAGGAGAGGGACTTTGTCGCGTGTCTGTGAATTGAGTTGTGGCCAGTGCCAGACCCAATTAAACCTACCAGAACTGTAGCGTCCTGGGGGTGCGTATGCTCACGATTGGCAGTTTGGGAAAGAAGACTGGCACCAAAGTCCAGACCATCCGCTACTATGAACAGATTGGCCTGATGCCCGAACCAGGCAGGACCGAAGGCGGTCAGCGGCGCTATGGTGAAGCCGAGCTTGATCGCCTATCCTTCATCCGTCACGCGCGCCAGCTCGGCTTTTCTCTGGATGCAATCCGGGAACTACTCGATCTGAGCGACCATCCGGAACGGTCCTGCGACGAAGCCGATGCTATAGCACGGCGGCAGTTGAAGCAGGTGTATCAGCGGATCGCCAGACTTGAGGCGCTGCGCACTGAGATTGAACGAATGGTGCATGAATGCAGTGGCGGCAAGACATCTGATTGCCGGGTCCTTGAGGTGCTCCGTGATCATGCCGAATGTCTGACGGAGCACGACGAAATCGGCGCATGAGTGCAGCTCTCAACTATCCGGGGCGTTGTGCATTTAAGCACTGACATGCCTTCTTTCGAAGGCAGCCGCTGCGAGCACGAAGTCTGGAGGCTCACAGCCTGCAAAAGGAGTGGACCACATAACAGCTTAAAGGCAAGTGATCCTGACAATCCTGGATAGCGATTGCAGGATTAGGGCTTGAAGCTACAGTTACTGTAGCGGTTACACCCCTTCTTGCAAGATTCGAGGAGAAATGCAGTGTATCCGGCAGATCCGCTTCTTAAGCCTACGAGGCTATTGGACTTTGACCATCCGTCAATTGCCAGGCTAATAACGAACCGCGGGTGGAAGGAACTGGCCCAGCATGAGCAAATCGGCGCGGTGTACGGCTTCGTCCGCAACGAGATTGCCTTTGGTTACAACCACGCGGATGACATCCCAGCCTCCAGGGTTCTCACCGACGGCTACGGCCAGTGCAACACCAAGGGCACACTGCTCATGGCGCTTTTACGCGGAGTGGGTGTGCGGTGCCGGCTGCATGGCTTCACGATCCACAAGGCGCTGCAGCGGGGCGTGGTACCAGAGATCGTTTATCCAATTGCTCCAGACGAGATCTTGCATTCATGGGTGGAGGCCGAGACAGAGGAAGGCTGGGTCAATCTCGAGGGTTTCATCCTTGACGAGGCATTCTTAGGGACGCTCCAGGCCGCCTTTTCCGGTACCGAAAGCCTATGCGGCTATGGTGCCGGAACCAATTGTTTGAGCGCGCCACCAGTCGATTGGACAGGTGGAGACACTTACATTCAGAAAACTGGTATTGCCCGGGATTTTGGAACTTTCGGCACACCGGACGAATTCTACCGGGACCACCGGCAGGCGTTCGGAATTTTGCGTGACTGGCTCTATCGCAAAGTTATCCGCCACTGGATGAATGCTCGTGTCCGCGCAATACGGTCCGGGCACGTGCCGCACATCCCGGGACTGGGCCTAGTGAACCACCGCCACGAGAAAAACCAAGATGCCGCATGATCATGGCCATGCTCATATCGATCCTGCTTCTGGAGACCGTCGGATTTCCATCGCGATCTGGGCGAATGCCCTTCTGACCATCGCTCAAGTCGTCGGCGGAATTTTCGCGGGCAGCCTCGCTTTGATCGCGGACGCGCTGCACAACTTTTCAGATATGGCATCTCTCCTCATCGCGTTTGCCGCGCGCAAGATCGCCCGGCGGCCCGCCGACGAGCGTATGACTTTCGGCTACGGCCGGATCGAGATTGTCGCTGCGCTGGTCAACTACACAACGCTCATACTGGTTGGTGTCTATCTCATCTACGAGGGGGGCATGCGGATGATCGACCCCCCCGAGGTTGCGGGCTGGACTGTCGTAATCCTCGGCGGCATTGCGCTGGTGGTGGACACGTTAACCGCATTTCTCACTTACTCGATGCAGAAAGGCAGTGTTAACATTCGAGCACTCTTCCTGCACAACCTTTCTGATGCGCTGGCTTCAGTCGCCGTGATTATCGGTGGCTCGCTCATCATTCTCTATGACATGAAGTGGGTTGATCCTGCGATCACAATTGGTATCGCGCTTTACATTCTCTACCTCGCTGTGACCGAGATCGGCCGCCCAATCCGGACGCTGATGCTGGGCAGCCCGCCGGACATAGACGGCAAGGGGGTCGTGGAAGTGATCCGGAGCGTGGACGGTGTTGCCGATGTTCATCACGTGCATCTTTGGCAAATGCAGGAACACGAGGTCGCGCTCGATTGCCATGTGGTAGTCGAAGAGGGATGCCTTGCCAATGCTGAGCAGATCAAGTCGGATATCAAATCGTCTCTCGCAAAACACTATGGCATCCGCTATTCCGTTCTGGAGTTTGAGGCATCCGCCAACATGCACACCGGCGCGGAGTTGTTTGGACATGGTTCATGACAGTCGATGCAAGGCACACCGGTTCCAGCGGAAGCCTTGGAAAGCGTCTCATGCCGAGGAAGATTGGATGCCTCTTGCCGGTAGACAATAGATCTCCTCGTCTCCCGGCAATAAATCACTCACGGATGCTTCCAGCCTGCAGATTGATAGGGGTAAAACCGGAAGGCAATCGCGCGGGCAGCTGTATTGCTGTGCTGAAAGCCCGCCTAAATTAGCCGCACTCGTCATGGGCAGCACGATCTCATCGGGAATTTTGTGGGCTTTCTAGCCGCCCCAGTCAATAGCGCCAAAAATAGCTCAGCTTTTTGTCCGTTCACTGGTAAACGCGTGGAATACAGATAAGGTTTCTTCGCTGACGTGGTGCTCGATCCCTTCGGCATCATATTCGGCCACCTCTTGCGACACGCCAAGAGCCACAAGGAAATCCACAACGATTCTGTGCCGTTTGCGGCAGGCTTCGGCCAGCTGGCGGCCTTCTTCCGTCAGGCGGATCGAACGGTAGGGCTCCTGCAGAATCAGCCCTTCCCGTTTCAGGCGGTTCAGGTTCTTGGAGACCGTGGGCTGGGTCACGCCTAGACGCTCGGCGATTTCAACAGGCCGCGCTGCGCCGTTCATGTGAATCAACTCGGCAATCAGCTCGACATAATCTTCGACCATCTCGCTTTGATGAGCCGTGCGTACGGCCTCAAAACCGCTTGCCTGTTCATCTGGGCTTCGATTGAGGGCGTTTTCATCTGTTTCGGTCATGTCGCTCATAAGATCGCATGTCATTTTGGCCTCCCTGTATGCCTGCAACAAGGCGGGTTGACAACGGCATAGAAGAAACTACACAATTTAGCCAAAGCTAACTTTTGTAGGTTCGACCATGAAAAACCTCATTTCAGCGGCATTAGTCGGCCTTTTGCCGGTGGCCGCCGGGGCCACAGCGATTGAGCAAGCCCCATGGGCGCCGCGCTCTGCCGCTTACCGCCTGACACTGTTCATGGGGAACCTGACCCCGGTTCCCTGGGAAAAAATCGAAAACAGCTGGACCGCACCGGCACCGGGCAGCGCATTGTCTGAAGATGCCATGTCGCGGGTGAGCCCGGATGAGGCCCGCGCAATCAGCGCGGCTCTTGCATCGCATGACCGCCAGGCGCTGTTCGAGGCGGCCACGGCAGCCGTGGCCCAGGGTATCCTGCGTCACTTGGCAGCGGCAGAGACTGCGCTTGGACAGCCCTACGCAGCACATGAGGTTGCCAATGCCGAAGCGCTGTTCCGGGCGTTCGAGGACGGCATCAAGGCGGCGGATGCGAATGCCGCGCGCGATCTGGGGCGGGCATGGCTCGCCCTGAACTCCTCGCTTGGCACTGCTGGCGTGCTTGGCCATGGAGCGCAAGAGACCGATGCAGAGAGCTTTGCCGCAGCACGTGCAACGCTCGAAACCTATCTGACAGAAAATTATTTGCCTGCCGCCTATGCGGAACGCGAAACGCTGACCCCGGTCCCCGAAAGCGCAGTGCGCTCGGGAACGCCGGTGTCGCTGCCTGCAACCTTGCCGCCGGGGTCGAATATCGCCGATCAGCAGGAATTGCCCCGGCTGGTGCTGCAATTTGAAGAAGCTGGCGAGGATGAGGCGAACCTGCCGCTGGTTGCCTATGGCGACATGCTGTTCGACAGCCCGGAAATTTTTGGCGGCCCGGCTCGCGAACTGGGTATTGCCTGTTCCACCTGCCACAACCGTTCGGATGTGAACCGGGACTTCTTCATCCCCGGACTGTCAAAATACGCGGGCGGCATGGATGTGGACGGCTCCTTCTTCAACCCGATGTTCAATGACCGGGTAGACGACCATCTGGACACGCCTTCAATGCGGGGCATCCGCTTTACTGCGCCTTACGGGCGCGATGGGCGCGAGCCCAGCCTGCGGCGGTTCATCCGCAATGTGATCGTGACCGAGTTCGCAGGCGATGAGCCGACACCCTTCCAGCTGGACGCGCTGGAGGCCTATGTCAAGCAGTTCGACTTTCTTCCGAATCCGAAAATCGACAGGGCGGGCAGGCTGACGAATTTGGCCTCGGAAGCTGCCAAGCGCGGGGAGAAGCTGTTCAACACCGATTTCGCCGGACTGGGAGACCGCTCCTGCGCCTCGTGCCACACGCCCGAGCGTAACTTCCGCGATGGTCTCACATACGACATCGGCACTGCCGAGCCCCCCTTCCCGGGCGGTACGCCAATCCACTTTGAAACGCCCACCTTGCGCAATATCAACTTCACCGCGCCCTATATGCACGACGGGTCGCTGCCAACGCTGGCCAGCGTTGTGGACTGGTTCGACGAAAGCAAAGTTCTGGGGCTGGATGAGGCACAGCGTGCCGATCTGACCGCCTATCTCGAGGCTGTCGGAGATGGTGAGGAACCCTATCAGGCGTTTGAAGGCCGCGACAGCGTGTTCCGCTTGTCCTGGGAAGAACTGACCACTTTCGCAAGCACCCTGGATACGCTGCTGCCGATGCGCGATGCCGAAAACATCGCCCTTCTGGTGGATACGGTCGCCCCTGATCTGGCGGCAGATGCGAGTGTCATGGTTAATCAAAACTCCAAGCCGGAGATCTATGAGTTCGCGGCCATCCTGCGGGCTGTCGGCGATGCAAGCGCCAAAGGCGATTGGGAGGAGGCAGGCCGCCAGTGGGACCTGTTCAAAGCGATGCAAGCCGATATTGACGAGAGGATGTTCTGATGCTGTCGCGCCGCAATTTTCTGGCCGTATCGGCCGCAATCCTCGCCGCGCCAGCCTTGGCAGCGGGTGAGGAGCTGAAACTGGCCTTCATTCCGCAAGAAAACCCCGAAAAGCTGCTGGGCGACATAAAGGCGGTCACCGGCTGGCTGTCCGAACGCATGGGAATGCCGGTGACAGGGTTTGTGACCTTCGACCATGCCGCCGCCGTCGAGGCGCTGCGCAACGGCGATGCAGACATATCTTTCATGGGCGCTCTGCCTTATGTTCTGGCCGAGGATCAGATTGGTGCCGTGCCACTGCTGTCCGAGGTCTACCGCGGGCAGCCGAGCTATGCGGGTCGCGTGTTTGTCCGCAAGGACAGCGGCATCGAGACGCTGGCCGACCTCAAAGGGCGTGACATTGCCTTTGCCGATCCGGTATCGGAGTCCGGCTATCTATACCCGCTTGATCTGTTCGTGCGCGAGGGGCTCATCGCCGATGCCGCCGATGCGGACAATTTCTTTGGCCGGAAGTTCTTTGCCGGGGGCTATCAGCAGGCGATGCAGGCCATGGCGAATGGGCTTGTGGATGCCGCCGGCGCCAGCCAGTATGCCGATCTTCTGCTGACGCCGGATCAGCAGGCAGAAGTCAAAGTCCTGGCCGAAAGCGAACAGATCCCAAGCCATGCGGTTGTTGCACGGCCCGGCCTGGACAAGGGCGTGCAGGCCAAGTTCATCGAAACCATGTTGCAGCTCAATGAGCCAGGCAACCGCCACCTGCTGGCGTATCTCTATGGGCCGGACGGCTACATCGCGGTGGACCGGGACGTTTACGAAGGCGTGCGCGAGACGGCACGGCGCTACGGGTACCTGAAATGACAGCAGCTTTCACCCTGAATGCAGTGTCGCACCACTTCGGCGGCGCCGCGGCGCTGTGCGAAGTGTCGCTCAGCGCCGCACCGGGTGAACGGGTGGCCCTGCTTGGCCCGTCGGGCGCCGGGAAATCCACCCTGCTCGCACTGCTCGACGGCCGCCTGCGCGGCTGGCGCGGCGAGGCCGAGGTTCTGGGGGTGCCGCTTTCGGCAACGCAGGCTCCGCCGCGTGAGCTGCGCACCGGTGCCGGGTTCATCTTTCAGGAATTTGCACTGGTTGACCGGCTGACTGTCTATCAGAATGTGATGAACGGGCGGCTTTCCCGGATGCGCATCTGGCCCTCCCTTTGGGGGCGGTTTGGCGAGCAGGACCACCTCAAAACAGCTGCCGCGCTCGAAGATACCGGTCTCTCCGATCTGGCCCGGCGTAGGGCGGACCAGCTTTCAGGCGGTCAGCGGCAGCGGGTGGCAATTGCCCGTTGCCTGGCGCAGGATCCCAGGCTGATCCTTGCCGACGAACCGGTGAGCAACCTTGACCCCGCCCATGCGGAACGGATCCTCGGCCTGATCACAGGCGCAGCTGACAAACGCGGCATCGGAGTCGTCTTCAGTTCGCACCAGCCAGAACTGGCGCGCCGCTTTGCCGACCGGATTGTGGGGCTGCGAGCCGGCGCAGTGCAGTTCGACAAACCCTCCGCTCAGGTGACCAGCGACGACATCGCCGAACTTTACCACGGCACGGTTCCCGGCGCCGGGCTGCGCGTGGTCAGTTGATGAGCCAGGTGCTGACTTGGATCGTGCTGGCGGCGGCCGTCCTTTGGTCCGCCACAAGCGCAGAAATGGGGCTGGACAAGCTTCCCGGTGCAGGGCCTCGCCTGGGCGAATTCCTCGGGCGGATGATGCCGCCGGACCTGTCGATCTGGCGCGAAGTCATGCGGGGTCTGGCAGAAACCCTGCGGATTGCCATCCTCGGTACTTTCTTTGCGGTCATC
Source organism: Leisingera sp. CC-HEC096 (assembly GCF_059429235.1). Lineage (NCBI taxonomy): Bacteria > Pseudomonadati > Pseudomonadota > Alphaproteobacteria > Rhodobacterales > Roseobacteraceae > Leisingera > Leisingera sp. CC-HEC096. The sequence continues at coordinate 2,170,641 of NZ_JCAIJS010000001.1, read as the reverse complement.
CTGTCCGCTGGGCTGGCAGTTCTCGCAGCCGAGACCCTAGTGCCGTCATCCGTTTGGCGCCCGGTGCGCGGCCTTCTGGCGATGATCCGCTCCATTCCGCTGATCCTGGTGGCGATGCTCATGGTTGGTGCGGTGGGGCTTGGGCCCTTGCCCGGGATCCTCGCCATCACCTTCCATGCAACGGGGATGCTGGCGAAATTCTATGCCGAAGCGATCGACAATGTGGCCGCCGCCCCGGTGGTAGCACTGGAAAGTGCTGGCGCCAGCCGCACGCAGCAGCTGCGATGGGCGATTTGGCCTCAGATGGCGCCGGTCATCCTGCGGGACACCGTGTTCCGTTTCGAACTGAACCTGCGCGAAAGCCTAATCCTCGGCATTGTCGGTGCGGGCGGCATCGGGCTTTATGTCCAGACCTACGTGCGCTCGTTCCAATATGACAAGGCCGCGACGGTAACCATGGCCATTGTTGTGCTTGTGCTTGCGTCGGAGGCGGTCAACTCCGCCCTGCACAAGCGGTTTTCCTGAGCGGATCCTTACAGTTTATGACTACGGTTATAGGCGGCTGAAATGCTGAGTGGCCGGCGCCCCTCCACAGCGCGTAGCAAGGGATTCCGAACTGAAGGCTGGAGCCAAGGGAAACAGAAGGGCTCCAGCCTTCTTCTAAGATTGCTTGCCGGCGGACGTTAACTACGCAACGGCATCAAAATGAGAGCGCTACCGATCAGGCATATCATCATTCCTGCTATATCCCAGCGGTCGGGGCGATTGCCTTCGGCCAGCCACATCCAGAACATAGAACTGGCGATATAGACGCCGCCATAGGCGGCGTAGGCCCGCCCGGCAAATGCGCTGTCTGCGCGCGTCAGAAGATACGCGAACAGCACAAGGCTTGCGATGCCGGGCACGAGCCAGAGCGGCGAACGGTCGAGGCGCAGCCACGCCCAGAAGGCAAAGCACCCGGCGATTTCCGCCAGGGCTGCCAGGGCAAAGATCAGAAACGTCCCGGTCAAGATGCCAGCGCCTCCAGCACCGGGCACTCCGGGACATCCTCGCCGGAACATTGGCCTGCTGTTGCGGCCAATACTTTTTCGATCCTGCGAAGGTCTTCAATTTTCCGGCGCACATCGCTGAGATGGCGTTCAGTCAGGGCTTTCACTTCGCCGCAAGTCTGGGTGCCGCCATCCACGAGGCCAAGCAGCCCTTTAATTTCGTCAATGGCAAAGCCGAGCTCGCGGGCCCGCAGGATGAAACGCAGACGCTGAATGTGGCTCTGCCCGTAGATGCGGTGGCCCGCAGCCGTGCGCGGCGGGTCCGGCATGATGCCGGTCTTCTCGTAATATCGGATGGTTTCAAGGTTGCAGCCCGTTGCCTTGGCCAGCTCCCCCCGAGTGAGAGATGTCGCGTTTTTGTGATCTGGCATCGTAAATAACCTCCTTGCCCCTGTAGCTACTACAGGCCCTACACAAGGTGCCAGCCCTATTCGTGAGGAGAAAAATATGAGGATTGCTGAAAAGCAAACCGGAGAAGCGGACACGGGTGTGAACCGAAGCAGCAAAGGCTGGCTTGCCGCGGGCGGTCTGCTTGGCGCGGTTTTTGCGTCCGCCTGTTGCGTCGGACCGCTGGTTTTGCTCACGCTCGGTATCTCGGGGGCCTGGATTGGTAACCTGACCGCACTTGAGCCCTACAAGCCGGTATTCGCTCTGATCGCGCTTGGCTTCATCGGCGCCGGCTTCCGGCAAGTCTATTTCCGCAGGCCAGCCACCTGCGAACCTGGCTCCTACTGCGCCAAGCCTTCTTCGGCACGCATCACCAAAACCGCACTCTGGATCTCGCTGGTTCTTGTTGTGGCAGCTCTGACCATCACCTGGTGGGCGCCGCTCTTCTATTGAAAGGAATATCTCATGAAAAAAATGCTCGCCGCGGTTCTCGGCTTTGGCCTTCTCGGAATGGCGTCCATCGCCTCCTTTGCGCTGCCCGCTGCCGCCCAAAGCGTTGCAGCGGAGGAGACTGTAACCTTCGCAGTTGAAAATATGACCTGCGCGCTCTGCCCGGTGACTGTGAAGCACGCCATGGCGGGGGTGGGTGGCGTGCGCTCTGTAGACGTGGATTTTGAAGCAAAGACTGCCACGGTTGTTTTTGACAGCGCGGCAACAAGCGCTGAAGCTATTTCGGCAGCCTCCGCAAATGCTGGTTATCCGGCGATGGAGAAGGGCTGATCCTGTGCGCGACAGTCTGATGGGAGGCCTCGCCGCGACAATCCTGGCGGCACCGCTGGTGATAATCTGCTGTGGCGGCCGTGTCCTTTTGTCTGCGCTTGTCGGAACGGTTGGCGGGTGGCTGACCGGGTACGGCATGATTGCCATTGGGCTGGCGGCTGCGGCTCTTGCATTGGTCTGGCGTTCGATGCGCTGCGGCTGTTTCTGCCCCCACTAGGATGGTGCTCCTTTGGGGCTGAATCTGATCCCGGCAAAGTTCGCCGGAGCATGAACCAATCACAAAACAACGGCGCCCGCGCGCGCCCTGAAAAGGATCAAAAAATGAACAGCGACTGCTGCACGCCGAATGGAGAATATGACCTTGCTGTCATTGGGGCCGGATCGGCGGGTTTCTCGGCCGCGATTACTGCGGCCAAAGGCGGCAAACGCGTGGCGCTGATCGGGCACGGCACCATCGGCGGCACCTGTGTGAATGTGGGTTGTGTGCCTTCGAAAACGATGATCCGTGCCGCCGAGGCGGTGCATGGCGCGATGGCTGCGCATCGCTTTCGCGGTCTGAAAGCCAGCGCAGAAGTCACAGACTGGGCTGCGATAACCGGGGCCAAGGATGATCTGGTCGCTATGCTGAGGCAGAAGAAGTATGCCGATTTGCTCCCAGGATACGAGGGTGTCACCTATATCGAAGAAGGCCCCGCGCGGCTGGTTGCGGGCGGTGTCGAGGCAGGAGGCCGGTTTATCCAGGTGCCGAAGGTGATCATCGCAACCGGCGGGAGGCCAGCACAGCCAGACATCGCGGGAATTGAAACTGTGCCGTCCCTGGACAGCACGTCTCTGCTGGAATTGGAGCATTTGCCTGAACGCTTGATTTTTCTGGGCGGCGGATTCATCGGCGTTGAATTGGCGCAGATGATGTCCCGGATGGGCGTCAGTGTGTCTCTTGTCTGCCGCTCTCGCCTGCTGCCGCAGGCTGAGCCAGAGGTCTCCGAAGCGCTGGCGGAAATCCTGCGCGACGAAGGCATTACGATTTTGGAAGGCGTTAGCTACGAGGGTAGCCACCGTGAAGGCAGCGAAGCAGTTCTGCACGTGCAAAAGGACGGTGCGGTGCAGGATCTGGAGGCAGATTATCTCGTCCTGACAACCGGGCGCACCCCGAATACCGAGGGACTTGGCCTTGCGGAGCTGGGGGTTGAAACGGATGCGCGAGGGGCCATTGCTGTCGGCGTGGATATGCAATCCAGCCGCCCCGGCGTCTATGCGGCCGGGGATGTGACGGACCGCGATCAGTTTGTCTACATGGCAGCCTATGGCGCGAAACTGGCAGCCCGCAATGCAGTTCTGGGCGGTCAAGAGACCTACGATAATGCGGCGATGCCCTGGGTTGTATTCACCGACCCGCAGGTGGCGGGCGCCGGCCTGACCGAAGCGCAGGCGCAAGCGGCGGGCCATGAGGTGAGAACCAGCGTTCTCACGCTCGACAACGTGCCGCGCGCGCTTGCGGCTCGGGACACGCGCGGCCTGATTAAACTGGTGGCCGATGCCAGGACAGACCAGCTTCTGGGAGGTGTTATCATGGCGCCGGAAGGCTCCGACAGCGTCCAGACTCTGGCCATGGCCTTGAAATTCGGAATGACCGCTAAGTCACTTGGAACTACGATATTTCCCTATCTCACTACCGTAGAAGGGCTGAAACTCGCAGCGCAGACCTTTGACATGGATGTAGGTCAGCTCTCCTGCTGCGCAGGGTGAATTGGGAGCACATCGGATGACCGGTATTGAAGCTCTCCTGCAAGACATTGACAGCCTGTCGCTTATCACGGTCGGTCTGCTGCTTCTCGCCGGTTTGGTGGTAGCATAGCCCGAGTTCGTTTTGCTTGATTGCCGTAGCGACAGGGCTTGGCGCCAGAACGTGGCAGTTATGTTTGCGGCCTTGGGGGTCTGGGGCACGGCAAGCGGTTGGCCTGACCTGATTGTTGCTGCGGTCATGGCAACGTTGTTTCTTTCCCCTGCTTTCCAGATCGTGCGCCAAGCGCTCGCCGAGCGCCGGGAAGTTGGAGAACATCAGCATGTTTGACGAGGATCAAGACAACCTATCTCGAATGATGCGAAATTTGCTCAACTGAGTCGCAAGTACAGAGGACTCTCACTATGCACCTGAAACGCCGCCAAATACTGACTTACGCCGCAGGCTTCGCCAGCACAGCACCATTTGCCACGTTTGCGCAAAACACACCTTCCATCCATGTTCTCAAGGATCCGAATTGCGGCTGTTGCAGTGCTTGGATCGATATCCTTCGGCAGGAAGGCTTTCGCGTTACCGAGGAGCGCAGCTTTGGAACACTGCTCGTCCGCCACAAATTGGACAACGGCATTCCCGAAAAAATGATCTCCTGCCACACAGGCGAGATCGATGGCTACATGATCGAGGGGCACGTACCGGTTGCCGACATTCGTCGTCTATTGGAGGAGCGACCTAGCGCCATTGGACTTGCTGTTCCTGGGATGCCCTACGGTTCGCCTGGGATGGGGCCGGAAGATCGTCGTGAGGCCTACGACGTATTCTTGATCCTTAAGGACGGCAGCACCGAGGTGTTCACGAGTTACGAAGCGGCCTGAGGCGACATTCATCGAGCGGAATCAGTAAGGAGGAGAAGATGACACGGCGTGGATTACGCATTCTTGCCCTTGGCGTTTTGTCTATCGCTATTGCCGGTGTGGCCGGTGCCCAACAGCAAGCAGGAGACTGGTGGGGTCATGGGCCAATGGGACCGGGCCACATGAGGTCTGAACGCATGCCTGGTTGGGGGCATGGCAACATGGGACCTGGCCAGCAGCAGCGCATGCAGCGACACTGGACATACATGAACGAGGGCGTGCCTTCAGCCTATCGGGGGGCTCGAAGCACCATTCGCGCGACACCCGGAAATCTTACGGAGGGTCAGGCACTTTACACGGAAAACTGCGCGAGGTGTCATGGCGCCAAGGGTTTGGGAGATGGTAAAGCCGGACGCTCGCTCGTTCCCTCTCCGGCCCTCCTGAGATGGTTGATCCAGATGCCGATGTCGGGAGATGAGTATCTTCTTTGGGCTATCTCCGAGGGTGGAGAACGCTTCGGAACAGACATGCCAGCTTTTAAACAAACGCTGAGTGAAGAAGACATCTGGAAGATCATCGCCTACATGCGCTCAGGTTTCCCTTGATCTGTCGTCAATCTGCTGGTCTTCGAAGAGATTTTTTGCTGTCGATACTGTGACGATAGTTCCAGCAGATAAAAGTCTGACAAGGCGGCATTCTGGTAGGAAACACGGAAACAGACATTCCTGTAAGCCGCAGCACCAGCAGGTTAGGGGCTCGAAACTCGATTTCGCCGCACGCAGCATAAACGTCTGCTTGCTCCGATGGCAAACCAATGAGTTAATAATGAAGACTGGTGCGAGAGAGGGGAGTCTGCTGAAAAAAAGATTGAGGGGTTAGTGGCGCCTTAGTGAAAAAACTATGTGTCACCCTTCACTAATTGACGCAATCTGACGGATGAGCGCGGGGTCAGCTTGCCGCACCCCGCCTGCGAAAGTGAATGCGCTCATGGCTAAAAAATGGCGTATATGCGGAGCCTAGGCTAACCAAATCAACTTTTTCACCCCGGCATCCTACCTACTTTATCACCCTGATCTTTGCCCCGAAAATGGCTTTCTGCCCCTGATCGGCCTGCAACTGTGTACGGAAGTCCCAGCCGTGCGCCAGAAGCTTTTCTGGCAGATCGGCGGGGGCCAGCTTGGCATACTTGAGCGCCATATCTGGTTTCTTCCAGCCGCCACGCGTCATCAGCAGAAGCAAGTCCTTGTTCATCGCATAGTGCCATGTGGCAAAGGTATGCCGCAGCGTGTGCGGTGTCACATCGCCGCCTAGTTTGGCCGCAACACGCGCCTTGGTGAAGGCAGCTTCAATCTGACCGCCGCTGCCGGTGCTGAGCTTGTATGCCTTTCCCTTCGGCGTGCGGAAAACAGCCCCGGTTTCCGGCAGTCCTGAAGCAGCAAGCAGACGCATCACACGCGCCGGAAATTCGGCCATTTTCAGCTCGCCATTCTTGGATGTCGGAATGAGCGCTTGACGGGTTTCTAGGTGAAGGTTTTCACATTGCAGTCCCAGCGCCTCGCTGGTGCGGCAGCCGGTTCCAAGCAGGAATGTCACGATCGGGAGCAGGTGTGGCTCGCTTGCTTCCAGTAGATCCTCGGCCTCGCCAGGTGTCAGCCAGCGGATTTTGGACTGGGGCTCCTTGCGACGGCGGAAGCGGCGCGGAGTCACATGGCCATCGTCAGCGGCTAGATTGTAGATGGCGCTGATGGGGGTGATGATCTGCCGGTTGATGGTGGCGGGTGCAGCGTCGGGCATCAGGATCGCCCGTGCCGCTTTGTTCGCCGCGTCATTGTCGACGTCGGCCAGCCGTGTCTTTTCCCCGAAGTGAATCAGCAGCGGTCCGATGAACCGGGTTTCCCCACCACTTTCCATGTAGGTCAGCGCAGCCTCGGCAAAAGTCAGGGTTGCCGACTTACCAAGTGTCGCACGCTCGATGATTTCGGCTGACCGTCTTACACGGATGATTTCTGCGGCTTTTTTGTCGCTAACTCCAGTGCTCTCATAAATGCTTTGTCCTGCGAGGGTACCCCGGATGACGAAATTTCCGGTGGGTTTGCCTTGGCTGTTTTTGCGCCGAAAGAGAATGAGGGGCATCTCTGAACCTCCCCCTTAAAGAATGCGTTTAGCAGATCCGGCGGACGGTAGAGGATGCGAACTCGTCCGCTCACCTCAACCCGTGCGAGGCTGCCGCTTTTGAATTTGGAGTCCAGCCCGCTGCGACTGGTGAAGATTTTGAAGCGGGCGAGATAGGCTATAGCTTCCTCTGTGGTCAGCAGACGCTCCTCGGACAGTGCATGCATCGGATGATCCTCAAGCAGGCAGTTGATTGTGGCCGGGCGACCGGGTGTTTCCGGCGCCTGCTGGCTTTTGGCATGTCTTCTCCGGTCCCGTGCCATTGACCGAGGTCTCCTGTCTCCGGCGGGCGGCGGCCGCCCGCGTGCGTTGATGGAGACAGTTTACGGCGCTCGATTGGGTTGGATCGACCCGCGCTATGAACCTGTAGAGGCGAGAGATGTGGATAAGTGCCTAGAAATACGGAACTTTCCCTCTGCAGAGGGCGCCGGGCAGGGACGTTGGGCAAAGAACTGTCCGGCAGGGGTTTTGGGCAAAGTTTTTCCAGGAGGGAATTATCCGGATTTTGGGTCAACCGGTGCCTGCACCGCGGAAGTTTGCGCATAAGCTTTGTGCAAATCCGGTGGCGGCGCGGCTTGGTTGGCGGGCGCATCTACTGGTCCTGGACCGGCTCCGGACCATTTTTGCGCGGCACGTCGCGCAGCCAGGACCGGACCGCTTTGGCATCGAACTCTCGTTTCTGCACCAAGTCTGCAGCCATGTCCTGCAGCAGCTGCTGATGGGGGTACAGCAGCGCGCGCGCGTGGTCCTCGGCGTAGTCGAGTTTCTCACGGAGGCGTTTGCGGTCGGGTTCAGCCAATTGCGCGTGATCCTGCGGTCCAAACCAGCTGTTGCCGAAGGCGCCTAAACCCAGTTCAAAATCCATTGCCAGGACCATCCGCGCTGCTTTCCCGAGGTCGGACGTGGCACTGCCGCCAGCGCCCGCGGACACAGTATTAAAGATGAGCCGCTCCGCTGCCCGACCGGACAAGTGGACGTACAACTGACGGTCGAAATCCGACGGCAGACCTGCATTCGGAGGAACATCCCGTTCGATTGTTCCGCCTGCGGCAGCCACCCGGACCTGTGTGATCGCCTCGCCGAAGATCCAGGCGACGATGGCATGGCCGCATTCATGGACGCAGATGCGGTAAAGTAAGTCATGGCTCTCCTTCAGTTCCATGACTTGCAGATGGCGGCGTAGAAGCTGGAGATCGAGCGGGCAGCCGCTGTGCCGGGCTTCACTGCGGGCAGAGCGCACCGCGGCGTCGATGTCGGCGGCGGTCTTGCCGATGCTGTCCCGCGCCAGCAGCTGCAGATCCCCCTCTTGGACTGCGTCCTGCAGCCGCTCAGCAATGAGGTGCTGCAGCATCGCCTTGCTTGGCAGCGGCATCTCGATCTTGATGTCAAACCGCCCGGCTCTCAGCACCGCGGGGTCTAGGTGCTCCGGGTGGTTGCAGGCACCGACGACCATGATCCCTTCCTCCCGGCTGACGCGGTCCATCTGCTCAAGGAACCCGGCGACCACCTGGCGCCTGTAGCTGGCACTGTTGTCGCCGACGCTGTCGCGGGAACCGATCGCGTCAATTTCATCCAAAAAAAGGATACAGGGAACATTCTTCTTCGCTTCATCGAAGCTTTTGCGCATCGCAAGCAGGAGGTTACCCAAGTGACCGTTGGCCTGCCATTCAGCGCAGCTGGTCTCGATGCAATTAACCTCGGCGCTCCCTCCCATTGCCCTGGCCAGATAACTTTTGCCGGTGCCTGGCTTGCCAAAAAGCAGCAAGGAGTGCGGGATCTCATTCCAGGCCACGCCGCCTTCGGCCCACAGGCGCAGGTCAGCAACCAGTTGCTGGGCGGTGTCATATGCTGGGCCAATGCCTGTGATCTCTTCCCTCGGGGCGTGGGCTTCGGGCGGTGAAGCCGCAGCGGCAGCAAGCGCTTGTGTGATGCGCTGCGCGACCCTTTTGGCAGTGGGCGCACGCAGGGCGAAAGAGAGTGTGGGGGTGGAGAGTTCTTGCAGCTGGCCGCTCGGGGGCAGCGCGGCGCGGGCGGCGGCTTCATCAATGCGGCCCGTGCGGCTGTGGGTCCGACGCAACAGGGCGATCAGAAAATCTGCGTCCACCTGTGGCAATGCCAGCTGATGACAGTGCTCCGCCACCAGCGGCGCCGGCAGGGCCATCTCATCCGGCAGGCAGATCCACAAAGGCTGGCTGTGCGCCAGGCCTTTGATGATTTGGTCGCGCAGCTCATCAATGTGTTGCTGTTCAATCGCACCATCGCGGGCACTGGGGACAGCAAGGGTCACGCGCTGAGGCAGCTGCACCTGGCGCCGGGCGTCATAGGCCTGCCAGCCCGGCGGCAGCAGGGCGTGGTTAAGGAGGTTTTCCACGCTTGAAAAACCGGAAGCAGGAACGTTGCGAAGGATCAGCACGGCGCCACGGGCAAGCTGCGCGTCCACTGCAGCCGGGGAGCCGAAGGCCGCGGCGATCCGCAGCAGCAGAAGCAGCTTGTCTGCCGGCAGGTCTGGGTCCGGCAGCCAGCGGCCCGTGTTGTCACAGGCATATGGGTCGGCACCTTCCTGCTCCAGCGCTTCCCAGAGTTCCGGCGGCAGATGCCGCGCGTCCGGCTGCTCGCTCAGATGTTGCAGCAAAGAATGGGGGTGATCCGGTGCAGGGGGCACAAGGGGCTCCTCGGCGCCAGCACTGTCGTCTGGCGCGTCTTCTTTGAGTGTCTTGCGGCGCGCCTGCTGCAGCTCATGGTAATAGAGATGATAGCGGCGGGCGCAGCCTTCGGCGAACTGCCACCAATCGGGGCGTGCGGATTTGGAGAGATCGAGCTGGCTCATGGCAAGCCTCCTGTGAACAGGCAAAAGGGATCGGGCGCCCGGTGAAACCGGGCGGGAGATGTTGGAAATTGAAGGGGAGGGGGCGCTTAGCTGTCTTCTTCTGCCTCGATGGCGTCGAGCATCGCGAAGATCACCTGGGCCGCATCGGCGAAATAGACCTCGCTGCGGACCCGCAGGGCGTCACTGTAGAGCTCTGGCGGTGCGACTTGATCGGAAAACCCCGCCTGCAGCTTCGCGTGCAGCCGCTTCTCGGCCTGCAAGGCCAGCTGCCCGGTTGCCATCGGAACGGTCTTCAGGATCTTCGCGTCCAGGTCACGGTGCTTCAGCAACTGGTGGCGCAGGCGGGAATCCGGGTTCCGTGAAAAGCCAAGCTTGACGAGGCGCAACCCGGAGGCCAGCCGGAATTGCATCGCGTAGAGGTAGCTTGGTGCGGCAGGCCAGTCCTCACCGCATTGCCCGCAGGCAAACCGGCTGGTTTGCATGTTGGCACGGGCGATCCTTTGTTCGTGGCCGCAGGACGCATGCCGGTACAGACGGTAGTTCTGGTTGCCACCTGTGTCTTCTCCGATCAGGTGCCACCCCCGTTCTTCTGCTTCAGCCTGTTCTTTGTCAGCGTGGCAAATCTCGCACCGTACACTGCACAGGCCTTCGGCTGCCCGCTTCACCATCTCAAATTGCCGGCGCAAGTTATGGCCGCAGGGGGCGATATAGTGGCCATAGTGACGGTCTTCCGGATCGCGGCCTGCCCACTTTAAACCTGCGGCCGCGGCGTCGGCCTGCCAGCGCGCTTCGATGCAATGCGGGCACTGCGGCTGGCTGTTCATTAGAACAAAGATCTTGCTGGCATGTGCCAAGCCGCAGCTTTGGCAGGCTAGAAGCAGATGATACCGGTCTTTGATGCGCTGGACGATTTTGAATCCTTTTGCGTTGGCGGCGGCGCGCCAGTGGGGATGGACCGTTTGCGGGAAATGTTCGCAGGTTGAGTGGGGCATAGCAGCCTCCGCATAGGCAAAATTGGGCTGGGCAGGCGCCGGAACTGGCGCTTGCTGAAACTTCAGACATGGCATGGCTGAGCCGGGCGCAGCGGCGTGTCCGCCGCGGGCCGGGTCAGAAGAATGCTGGGATGGTGGGCCTAGTTGGGCAGAAAGTTCTGCGCTTCAGCCGCCACAGAGAGTTCGATGAGAGCGTTCATCTGTCGCGCGCCTGTCTGCAGCAGGGCTTGGCAATCACCATCTTCGACGGTGAACAGCTCCTGGTTCTCATGGAACAGCTGCTGAAATCTGAGAGCCTCTTCCGGCCCCGTGGACTCGATGAGGAAGTGCAGCAGCATGCTCATGCGCTGCAAAGGCAAGTCGCTGGCCCGGACCACCTGCGCGGTCAGGATGTCGCCGCTGAGTTTAAGGCAATCCTGCCATTTGGCTTCTGCGGCCTCTTGAAAGTTGGTGCAAGCGGGATCCCAGGCGAGGGAGTGAGACAGATCACGCTCCAAATTCAGGGCTTCGTCCACTGCCTTGGTTAGTGCGCCGAAGGTGTGGTTGATGAAGGTGGGGCTGCCATCTGCGACAGATGCGGGCCACGGGTCTTTCAGCGCGCACTCGCGCATGATACGGAAAGTATCAGCCATAGTCGGTCTCCTTCCGCGAGATCGGTTTGGTTAGGGCCGGGCGGGGAGCTTCCACCTTCCCCTCGGTCCGTTGCAAATGTGTGCAACTAAATGCAATATGCACCCATTGAATCTGAATGTCAACTGCACACAAGTGAACACATGGCCAGAACATCAGCGATATCTGTACGAGTGACTGAAGAAACCAAGAAAGCCGTAGAAAAGGCAGCGGCGGAGGATGACCGGTCTGTAGCCTCTTTTGTTGAACGGCTTCTGATCGCGCACCTTAAAGAACAAGGGTATCTGCAAAAGTAAGTGCGGGCGCCTGGAGGAAATGACCCAGGTGTCTGGTTCCAACTTCGCATGATCGGCTTGCTGCCCTTCCAGATTATCGAAAAACAATAAGTCATCCCAGGCCCCCGGCAGGGCGAGTCCAGCAGGCTGCTGGCCGCAGGAAGCATGTTTGGGCGGAGCCCGGACTGCGACCGAGGAGGGGATCGAAGGGGGTATCCCCCTCGCGAACTGGCAAGTTGAAATTCCGGGGTCCAGCCCGGGATTGCAACTTGCCTAGTGAGTTACAAGCCTCACAAAAACAAAAATAAGCCTATCGGGATTTTCTTCGTCTTCGCGGAGACTCGGATCAGAGAAGCAGATCCGAGCAGCAAGATGACAGTACAGCCCAAGTTTACCAACTCAAAGCCCGTAATTCTTAATGAAGCACCGGTCGTGCTGCGATTTGCAGGCTTGTTTCCGCGGGACCTTGGCAAGTTCAAGATGCATGACGAGCGCGGCGGCGGCGACCTGGATCATGTCGACCAGGAGTTGTCGCGGCTGAACCAGGTGCTGGCCGGCGAGCCGGGCTGGCAGCAGCAGATACGCGGCGAAATTGCTGAGATGCGCCGTCACAATCACGAGGAGCATTTGCGCGCTCTGAAGGCCAAGTCACGCATGAAGGACGCCAGGAAGCTGGAGGCGGAAGGGCCTGCAGACCCCTGGCGATCCTGCAGCAGAGGCCCGCTTCGTGAAGGCATATTCACTGTCAACAAAGACTGGTTCGGCGGCGCAGGGCTCTCTGAATGGGATCCGGAACGTGTCTCTGCTTTCCGCAAAACCGCCATGTCGTTCCTCCGTGAAAACTTTCCAAACGGTCAACTGCGCTATGCCAGTGCCCACGTCGATGAGGAGGCTTATCACATCCACTTTGTCGTGGCCGTTTGGACCGAGAAACCATCCGCCAACCGCGGGCATCAGATCCTGCTGCAGGCATCTGAGAACCCGCTCATCAAAAGCTATGAGCATGCCCAGGATCTTGCCGGAGAAGCCTTCGAGACAATTGGGATCACTCGGGGGGAGCGCCGTGCCGAGGCCCGGCGCCAGGCTCGGGCAGAGGGAAAACCTCTGCCCGAGCGGCGGCAGCATGTGCCGCCGTCAAAGTGGCGTGCCGAGGAGCGCCTCAAGGCGCAAGCGGAGAAGAAGCGCATCCTGGGCGATGCCCAGGACGAGGCAAAGGCGGCCGTTGAAACCGGCCGGGACCTGGCCAAGGCCACGGTCAAGAAATCGCGTAAGCGCGCGGTAAAAGAGGCGCGGGCCCGCAAACAGCGGGCCGCGCGGGAAGCTGCAAAGATGATCCGCCGCCGCGATACAGCGGAGGCAGAGGCTGTGCAGAATAAAAAAGCGGCTGACGCCGCGAATGCTCTGAAAAAGAAAATTGTGGCTGAGGTCGGGGTATTGGAGCCGAGAGTGAAAGGGTATGAGGCAAGGGCGGAAGAAGCTGCAGAAAAGTACCGGGCCGAAACGGCAGCGCGGAAGGCCGAAGAGGAAAAACGCGCGCGGGTTATCCAAGAAAGGCAACAGGCCGAGCAGGTGCTGAACGCCACGAAGGCGGAGAAATCTGATCTGGCCGCTCAGCTGCAGCAGATGGTTCAGCACCGCCGTCAGGCAGAGAAAGCGGCTGCTGAGGCCCGGGCTGCCCGGCTGGCTGAGGAGAAGAGGCTGCAGGAGGCAGAAGAAAAGGTCCGGTTGAAGGCAACGGTGGCAGAGGTCATCACGGATGCCATCGAGTCCGGGTTGGATTTGGTTGCTGAAGGGGCGATTTGCTGGCGGGAGGCGTCTGCGGATCAGCAGGCAGGCTTGACCTGGGGCGTGGCCGCTCCGGATACCAAGGGTGCGCGGGCCGAAACGCTGAAAGAAATCCGTCCAGCAATGCGGATAGTCACGCGTATTGCTCAACTGGTGGCCCGGACCGTGAAACGCGTCCTCGCCAAGGAACGGCAAAAGCTGAAGCAGGACGCGGATTATGTGCGCGGCCTGCGTCAGAAATGGGCGCCGGAAGATGATGCGCGGCTGTCAGGGATCTCGCGTGGGGAGCCGGGGAATGGGCCAGTGTAGGCAACAGTGCTAAATACATGCTAAAATGACCTCTGAGACGATCCGCTCAACATGCGGAACCAGAGACTTATTTAAGTGCCTCGTCAGGAACAAAAAACGCGAGGGTATTCAGAAGTCCAGCCGGCTCAGAAGGCACTATCAAGTGTTGTCCATTTTTTGGATACGGTCCCCTGGTGGTTTCAGAAGTGCCAGGCGACGTTCAGGTCGTGCTAGGTATCATCGAAAAAGCTGTCAGATCTGTGGACGAGGGTTACGAAAGTGATACGGTCGCCTGGTTGTCGAATTGGTGTCTGACGCCGAAGCTCGAAATGGTCTCGGTGAGCGCCTTCGGCCGGACTAACCCTTACCGCTGTTCTCAGTATGGCTGGAGACAGGGTTTCTGAGCCAACTTCAGGGTTGGTATGACGCTTTGCTGGCATTCAGGATATTGCTGTTGTGCAGAGCATAGCCCAAAGGTCGTGCTGCCAATCGCCGCTGGGGGTGGCTGTGTTGATCATGAATCTTTTGAGACCAGTGTCGACATATGCCGGTTCTCCGCATTTGACCCGAACCGGGTGTTTCCTAGTGTCGTCGTAGAGAACTGTGCCGTTTGCATCTGTTTGAACCAGTTTGATGGCGACTTCAAAGTCGAAGTCTTCCTCGCTGGTGACCTGGTATTGGGTCACGCTCAATTGAACCGTGGTGGCGTCCGGGAAACTGGCTGTGTGAAAGACTGTCTGTTGACCCGCGCTAGGCGTGGCAAAAAGAAGAAGACCAAACACTATTGGAAGGATATACATATCCCAACTCCCGCAGCGCTCGCCTCGTGACAAAAATAGCACAAATTGCCGCTGCGCACGACTCGAAAATTTGAAACGTAATGAGCTGTTCCAATCTTCGGTGCGCCCCGCGCTGGACCCAGATGCCGCAGGCCGGTGTCAAAATGTTTAACAAATATAGAACTTTAGAGCTTTCGCGCCGGCAGATCGGCTGAGCCGTCGGGAAAGACGTGACGGCCGGTAACCTGCTCCACGGTCCACCGCGAACGCGTCCAGCAGCTGCGTGTTTCCGTGTCTCGGAAACGATGGGAGTGCATCATTTGCGGAAATGACCTGGGTATGGCTATGGGGCGAGAAAAGGGATCTACTTTGCATTAGCAATCGGCAAGCGAGTAATTGTTCGATCACCCGCCACAAGCTTGCCGCTGCTTAGTAGTACAGCAAAAATGCCCAGCTTTTAAGGGATACGTTGAGATACTTGCCCCTAGAAAGGATGCCATCAGGCAGTGCCAGGTGGCATCCAGTAAAGTGTCTTGAGGATCAGTTATCCTTTGGCTGGTCCATCATACCATTGCCGGGCTGATTGCTTTTGGATTGCTGACCGCTATGGGCCATGCCGGATCCTGCCATCATCTGCTTCATGCGTGCCGTCTGGGCTGAGATCTCTTCCTCAGTCACCGCGCCGTTGCCGTCTGCATCGAGATGTTGAAAACGGTCTACCATTTGTTCGCGGATTATAGCGCTGTGGAAGGATTCGAACTCATCGATCGAAAGCGTGCCATTGCTGTCCGCGTCGTACTCCTTCAGAGCGGATTGAAGTTTTTCCGCCAACATGCCGGGTTTGCCCATGCCCAACATCTGGCGGTCCATCATGGCGCTGCCCATGGCGTGCCGCCCGTGCATCTGCATCATCATGTTATGCATTCGCTTCATGTCAGACATCATACCTCGGCCCATCATCTGCGAATCTGCATTTTGTTGCATCATGCCTGATGTATTGGCACCGGGTTTACCGCTGTGGCCGTGGCTGGCCTCTGCCAGTGCTGCGCCCGCCATTGTGCCGGATACCGCGAGAGTAAGCGCAATAAGTTTCAAATTCGTCATGTCCAGACCTTTCCCAGGGTGTTTGGATACATCCAATTTGGGATGTCAGGCGTGAGCTTGCCAGAGCGCCGGGTCGGGGAATTGTATCGCCCTGTCACAGCCGAAGCAGTTGATACATTCTGCGACAAAACTCTGCAGGACCACTTGCAGCAATAACCTATAATCGATGCAAATGAATGAAATGCCACATATTCTCGTCGTTGACGATCACCGTGAAATCCGGGCTGCGGTAACACGATACCTGGAAAAGAACGGCATGCGCGCAACTGCAGCGCAAGACGCGGCAGAGATGGATGCGAAACTGGCAACCGGGCATTTCGATCTGATTGTTCTGGACGTGATGATGCCGGGTGAAGACGGGCTTTCGGTCTGCCGGAGACTGTCTGGGGAAGGCGGTATCCCAATCCTTATGCTGACGGCCCTTGGGCAGGAAACAGACCGGATAGTCGGCCTGGAGATCGGTGCCGACGACTATTTGCCCAAGCCATTCAATCCGCGCGAGCTATTGGCACGCATCAAAGCGATCTTGCGCCGCACCGATCGTTCCGAACCATTGGCAGGCCGCTTGGCCGGGAAAAACGTTCGGTTTGCCCAGTGGGTGCTGGACAGCGACCGTCGTGTCCTCATTGACGGCACCGGGCAGGAAACTGCCCTGACCGGTGCCGACTTCAAGCTGTTGACGGTTTTGCTGGAGCGGGCGCGTTTGGTCCTGAGCCGGGATCAGCTTATGGATTTAACTGCGGGCCGGCGGGCGCCGCCGCTGGATCGGACAATAGACAACCAGATCAGCCGCTTGCGCCGCAAGATTGAGCAGGACCCCATGCAGCCGCGCCTGATCATCACCGTGCGCAACGGCGGCTATAGCTTGGCGGCAGATGTAGAGGTGATGGACGGATGAGGCGTGTCCTCAACAGTCTGCGCGGCCAACTGGTGCTATTGGTGATCCTGGCGCTGGCCGCCGCTCAGGCGGTCAGCCTTTGGCTATTTGTCGACGAGCGCAGTTTGGCGGTACGCGCGGCTCTCGGAGCGGAAACTGCTGGACGTGCCGCCAATGTGGCCCGACTGATCGAAGAAGCGCCTGCAAGTCTACACGCCTCGATTCTACGGGCTGCGAATTCGCCGCTGGTACGGTTCGGTATCGCACCGGAGCCCGAAGTCGAACATATGACGCATAACGGCAATGGGATTGTCGAAGAGCGAGTGCGGGCACTTCTGGATGGTAACTTCAGCCGCGAGATCCGGGTTGAGCTGCATGAGGTTGATGGCGCGGATCTGCCGCTGCCCCACCTCGATCAGGAAATGGCCGCTATGCACCGGGAAATGATGCGCGGACACATGTCGGCGATTGAATTGAAGCTGTCCATTGCGTTGTCTGGCAGCCAATGGCTGAATGTTGATACCCGGTTTGAACGGCCGCCTTTGCAATGGCCGCTTTTTTCGACACTGACTTTTGCGCTTACAGCGGGCTTCATTCTAATTGTTGTGTTCTGGTTCTTGATGAGCCGGGTAACGGGACCGCTGCGCAGGCTTTCCGTTGCTGCTGACCGGTTGGGGAGGGGAGAAGACGTGGACGCACTGCCTGCGGTAGGGCCATGCGAAGTGCAAGATCTGACCGATGCGTTTAACCGGATGCAAGAACGCCTGAAACGTTTTGTTGCAGATCGCACCCGGCTGCTGGCGGCGTTGGGCCATGACCTTCGATCGCCTTTGACAGCTATGCGGGTCAGGGCAGAATTTGTCGACGAGGAGGAAACCCGGGACAGCCTCATATCTTCGATCGAGGAAATGCAGAGCATGGTAGACTCGGTATTGGCTTTCGCCCGGGGGCTGGCGGTGTCCGAGCCGCTAGAGGTGTGTGAACTGGGTAAGTTCCTGGAACAGCTGCGCGCTGATATGCTTGATCGCTTCGATTTACATCCAGGGGTGACGACAGAAGTTGGCCTGCGGCCAAACGCGATGCGGCGGGCTTTGCGCAACGTGATCGAGAACGCGCTGCGCTATGGTGGCTGGGCGCGGGTTGGATACGGGATCGATGGCAAAAACGCTTTGATCACGGTGGTAGACTCCGGCCCAGGTATCCCTGAGGAAGATTTGGAGCGGGTGTTTGATCCGTTTCTGCGGCTGGAGGCGTCGCGGTCGCTCGAAACCGGCGGCTACGGGCTCGGCTTATCCATCGCTCGTACGATTGCGCGGGCTCATGGCGGTGACATAACCCTGGCTAACCGTCCGGATGGCGGGCTGTTGGCGACGCTCGCAATCCCTCTGGCGAAGGATCAAACCGAAATTGAAACGTGAACCGGAGACAAAGATGAAACGACAGGTTGCAACTCTGGCAATTGTGCTTCTGCCCTTGGCTTCTGCTGTGGCTTGGGCGGATACTTCGGGTGACTGGGACCGGGGATATGGCCACATGATGTGGGCAGGCGGCTTCGGTATGCTCGGCGCCCTGATGATGCTGCTGTTCTGGGGAGCGTTTATTGCTCTCATCGTAGTGGCGGTGCGATGGCTGACTGACAAGCGTAGCGCAGGCCCGGACACCTCTAGTGACGCGCTGAAGGTGCTGCGCAGCAGGTTTGCCCAAGGTGAAATCGACGAAGAAGAGTTCAGGCGCCGCAAGGCCGCACTCGACGAATGACATCTCATGCTCCGCGTATTGCGGCGCGTGTCAGAGGCTGAGCCGGAGGCAGGGGCTCGTGAAAGAAATGGCAGGCAAGCAGACGTGCTGATTATCGAGGGCGCAGCGGGTGTTAATCTTTGGCAGGGGCTCAGAAGACTATACGGTACCGGTGAAACAGTCAGAAGGAGGAATTATGCTGAGACGGGATTTCATTGTCGGGGCAGGGGCGTTGACGGTGCTGGGTTCAAAGGGCAGCGCGCATACGCCAACGCTTCCGGTCTACGATATGCCCGAAGAGCTTTTGCCGCGCGAGGTGCGCATCCAGAACGACCTTACGCCATATGAGGTGCATGTGGATCCAGAGCAGTTCGCACTGTACTGGACGCTGCCTGAGGGCCGCGCGATCCGTTATGCGGTCGGGATTGGCCGGCCTGGCCTGTACGAGGCGGGCGAATTCTATGTCGGCGCGAAAAAGGTGTGGCCCAGTTGGAAGCCGACACCGGACATGATACAGCGCGAACCGCACCGCTATGCCAGGTTTGCCGATGGCATGCCCGGTGGTCTCGGTAATCCACTTGGCTCACGCGCGCTTTATCTGTTTCAGCCCGGGCGCGGGGATACGTTTCTGCGTATTCACGGCACCAATGAACCGGACACAATCGGACGGCGCGTGTCGAATGGTTGTGCAAGGCTGGTAAACGATCAGATGATCAACCTCTACGACAGGGTGCCGTTGGATACCCGGGTTGTGCTTCACCCCGTGGTGAACTTGCCAGCCTGAGGTTGCGCATAGGACTTGCCGGTTGTCGGATAGGCAGAGTTCGGTCCGAGATGCAGAGAGATGCGTCCCCAAACGTTCACTAACCGCACCACGGCCTTGGCAGGGGCGCGGTGTGGGAGCTCTAGAAGCCTGTCATGGAAAAGCAGGCGCTCGGGCCCGTCCTAAGAACTTGGGCGAATGTGTCTGGGATACTCTCGGATACAAAAATGGTGATGAGGCGGCATTGACGTTCCCATGCTGGAAGGCGGCAGTGCAAAGCCAAGGGAGACGCGGTTTGGAAGCAGTAGAGGCATACCGCCCTCCGCCAAACTGAGTGAATGTTCTGATTATTGAGATAATCAGAACATCAGTGAACCGTCCCTCGCGGTTCGCTTGTCTGAGAGGAAAGAGAAATGTTTTCAAGACGAGGGTTTCTGACAGCGGCGGGTGCCGCTGGCGTGTTGGCGGAATTGCCGGTCCGGGGGGATGCCCTGGTGCCGGACATGATGGAGTTGCGCGCCACCGTCAAAGCGGTGCAGCTACTGCCGTCAGACTACCCAAAAACTGAGATTTGGGGTTATTCAGGCGGCACGCCGGGACCGGAAATCCGGGTGCCCCAAGGCGGCCGGGTGCGACGGCGTTTTGTCAACGATCTGCCGCAGGCAAGCACGGTCCATTGGCACGGCATCCGCGCGGCGAATTCGATGGATGGGGTTGCTGGGCTTACCCAGGCACCGGTTCAGCCACGGGGCAGCTTCGACTATGATTTCACCGTTCGGGATGCAGGCACCTATTGGTATCACGCGCACAACCGGTCCGTCGAACAGGTGGCGCGCGGACTGCACGGCCCGCTCATTGTTGACGAAAAGGCACCTCCGGATATTGACCGGGATATCACACTGGTACTCGATGACTGGCTGCTGGAACCTGATGGCGGGCAGCTAAATCCAGACTTCGAGACGCGCCATGACCGGTCACATGCTGGCCGGTTGGGCAATTTCATTTCGACCAACGGACAGTCAGCCTGGACCCAATCGGTCAAGCGGCATGAGCGGCTCCGGCTTCGGCTGATCAATGCCTCCAACGCTAGGATCTTCATGCTGGCGCTGGTCAACTTCGAGGGCTGGGTGATGGCGCTGGACGGGATGCCGCTGCCAGCACCCAAGACCGTTTCGGGAGATTTGCTGCTCGGTCCCGGCCAGCGTGCTGATCTCCTTGTAGATGTCACAGCCGGAGACGGCGAAGAGGCGTTTCTCGCGCGGATCGAGGACAATCAAGGCTATGCCCATGCTGCCTTCCCGGTGCGCGGCGTGTCCAGTAGCGCCCGGCGCGGTTCCCCGGCGCCGCTTCCGCCGAACCCGGCGATGGAGGTGACGGGGTTGGATGCTGCGAGGGAGCTGCGGCTTGACATGGCTGGCGGAGCAATGGGTTCGCTGCGCAGTGCTGTTCTTAACGGGCAGAACACCGGGTTCCGGCAAATGGTGGAGGCGAACCAGTTCTGGGCCTTCAACGGTACTGTTGGCATGACGCAGACTCCGCTGGCCACGGTGGCGCGGGGCGAGACTGTCCGGGTCACAGTGTCCAACGACACAGCATTCCCGCACGCTATGCATCTGCACGGGATGCATTTCCGCACCGTAAATGCCGATGGCTCGATGGGCCACCTGCGCGACACGCTTCTCAGCTTTGCCGGCGAAAGCCACGAGATTGCTTTTGTTGCCGATAATCCCGGCGATTGGGCATTCCACTGTCACATGCTTTCGCATGCGGCCTCTGGCATGATGACCTGGATCCGGGTGCAGGCATGACGCGGGCGGTCATCAGTGCGGCGGCGGTGCTGGCGGTCGCCGGAGTTGCAGCGGCGTGGGTTTTCCGGCCTTCTTTCCCGGTCGCGCCAATGGCTGATGCGGTGTCAGTTGCACAGGGAAAGGTGCTCTATGCGGAGTACTGTGCGTCTTGCCACGGGGCAAATCTGGAGGGCCAGCCGAATTGGCGCAGCCCAGGAGAGGATGGCCGTCTGCCGGCGCCTCCGCATGATGAGACGGGCCACACTTGGCACCATTCTGACCGAATGCTGTTCGAGTATACCAAATTGGGGGGGCAGGCTGCGCTAGCAAACAGCGGAGTCGCCTTGGACAGCGGCATGCCAGGCTTTGGCAGCCAGCTGAGTGATGCGCAAATTCGCGGTATCCTGAATTTCATAAAATCAGCTTGGCCCGAGCGCGAGCAGCGGTACCAAGCAGAAAGAACAGAAGTAGAAGCCCAGCAAGAAGGAAGAAACCAATGATCCGTCCTAAACGTATATTGCCGGTACTTTGTCTTACCTTTTTGCCTTTGCCCGGCCTGACCAAAGAATTGACAGAGGAGGAGATCAAGCAACTGGTCTATGAGGCAATCCTGGAGCGGCCCGAAATCATCATGCAGGCGGTCGAAATGCTGCAGCGTGACCAGGACGCCGCCAAAGCTGAAGCTGCTCGGGTGGTTCTTGACAACAACCGTGCCACGCTGGAACGCGATCCCAACGCCCCGGTTCTGGGCAATCCCGAAGGGGATGTAACGGTTGTCGAGTTCTTCGATTACAACTGCCCCTATTGCCGCCGTGCGATGGCTCCAGTGCAGGGGCTGCTGAAAGATGATGCCAATATCCGGCTGGTCTACCGCGAGTGGCCCATCCTGGGTGACGGGTCTGTCTTTGCCGCGCGTGCCGCTCTGGCTTCGCGTATACAAGGAAAGTACGAAGAATTCCATTGGGCTCTGATGGGAATGCAGGGCAGGGCTACGGAGGCTGCGGTCATCCGTATCGCACGTGAAACCGGGCTGGACGTGGAACAGTTGCGCCAGGACATGGACGCGCCAGAGGTGGAGGAGCATATTGCCACTTCTATGGCGCTGTCGCGCAAGTTGGGCTTCAACGGCACGCCGTCTTTCGTGATTGGCGAAAACTTGATTCCCGGTTTTGTTGAGCAACCGCAACTGCAAGAACTGGTAAAACAGGCACGCGAAGCTGCGGAGTGACGACGATTGCTCTATCGCGGGCAACAGCACTCAGGGCCGGTGCAATATTGCTTGGAAAGCTCGCCTATTTGTATCGAGCTGTCGCAAAGCGCTTCGCTACGACTGAGCGATACAATTGCCCATCCGGGCGAGGTGGATCGGCCAATCCTGAATGCCCTAGTCTGTGGAAGATGGCGATACATCAATAAACGCGCCAACGATTTCGACGAGGAAGGCACATGCTGCGCACAGGACGATTACCGGATTTCCGTCGCTGCCACAGGTCGGTGCTAGCGGTTGTGGCCGTCGCTTTGTTGCTGGTGCTTGTTCTTTGGAGGGCTGATGCTTTGCCGCCTGTAATGACGCGTGCAGACATTACAGCCTGGGTCGATGCAGCTGGCATCTTGGGGCCGCTGGTGATCGTAGGGCTCATGACTATGGCGATCGTTGCCAGCCCTTTGCCTTCAGCTCCTGTAGCGGTGGCAGCCGGGGCGGCCTACGGGCATGTGCTGGGCACCGGTCTCGTTGCACTGGGGGCCGAGTTGGGAGCGATCATCGCCTTTCTGATTGCCCGGCGATTGGGGCGCTCGGCTATCCAGCGCCATCTGGGCGCTAAGCTTGAGACAGGTCTCATGGGATCGCAGAATGCGCTGATGCTGACGGTGTTTGGCAGCCGCCTTTTGCCCTTCGTTTCATTTGACTTGATCAGCTATGCAGCAGGGCTGACTGCATTGCGGTTCTGGCGCTTCGCACTCGCAACCGCGGCGGGCATTTTGCCAGCGAGCTTCATCCTGGCGCATCTTGGCAGTGAGCTGGCCGGGCCTGATGGACCTGGTGCCATCTGGGCAGTGCTGGGGCTAGGGCTGCTGACCGGAGCGCCTCTTCTTTGGGCAGCCTGGAAGCGAGAGCAAGGCGGTTGAGGCAAATCAAGGCCTCCGGGTAAATAAAATGTAGACTTGAGTAGTCATTTGGAGAAGCGGATCGTGGGAGTTGCAGGAGTAACGTACAGGAGAATTGGACTGCGGCGGCTTCGCTCGGCGCTTCACCTGACTCTGGTCCTGCTGTTGTCTGCAATTCTGATGGCGTCTGCGGGGTCGGACCGAACGGTAGGTGCAGAGCATTCAATGCCTGGCTATAGCCATGTTCAGGCCTTAGCTGCGGATTTTGGGCAGCAAGAGTCTATTCAGCACGATCAGAACCTCTATAGCGTGCCTGCGTCTTTGGGTGACTGTGGACTGCATGCAATGTGTCACGCCTTGGCTCTACTCCCAATTGTCCTGATGCCTGAATGGAAGCCGGAAATGTCGGTTGCCGTACTCAATATCCGGCTGCTTGCGGACGGAATAGCCCTTTCACCGTCTCCACACCCTCCGAATTTTTCCTGAACCAACCACCCGGTCCAGTTGAGCGCCCAGCCAAGCGGCCCGGTTCACATGCTGTGTGGTGTGTTCAGGAGTTCGAGAAGTGTTTGCCATACTCTATTTTGCGACTGCAGCTCTGCTAGTCTTTGCTGTGCTGCGGCTTGGATGCGGCCCTTGCGCAACCGGTCAAGTTTCTGAGGTCGGCCCCGAAAACGTGATGGCGCCCCCGCGTATCCCTGTCGTCAAGCTGGGCTGGGCGCTGAGCATTTTCCTGGCCGTGACTTATATGCTGTGTGTCGGCTTCGATCTGATCTTTCCGCAGTATGCGATGTACCGCGCTTGGATCTCGCTGATGCCTGGCATGACGTGGCTCACAGCAACTTCCTTCCTGATCGGACTAGCAGAAGCCTTTGCCTACGGTTGGTTCGTGGCACTCGTATTTGGGCCAATTTTCAACGTGATCGCCGCGCGTGGATGAGGCGCAACAAGTCACCTTGCTACCCTAAAGCGTTCGGAGCAATAGAAGAGGAGACGTGCAATGAGCAAGTCGCAGCAACCGACCCTGCGCTTCCTCGGGGCCACCGGGACCGTCACTGGATCCCGCTACCTCGTTGAATGGCGCAGTCGCAGGATCCTGATCGATTGCGGGCTGTTTCAAGGGTTCAAGCAGCTCCGCTTACGCAATCGGAAGCCTTTTCCGGTCCGGCCTCGATCTATCGATACTGTTCTCCTGACACATGCACATCTCGATCATTCCGGCTATATCCCTGCGCTGGTTAAGGCAGGGTTCGCGGGCAAGGTCATTTGCACACAATCGACTAAGGAATTGTGCGGCTTGATCCTGCCCGACAGTGGACATCTGCAGGAGGAAGAGGCGTCCTTTGCCCGCCGTAAGAAGTTTTCGGTCCATGCCCGCCCGACCCCCCTTTACACGCGAAAGGATGCGCAGAAGGCGCTGAGCAAGCTGGAAACTGTGCCATTCGACATGCCAGTCGATTTAGGCGACGGGATCACGGCCAACTTCATCCCGGCAGGGCATTTGCTTGGAGCTGCGCAAATACGATTATGCCTTGGTAGCACGTCATTGCATTTCAGCGGTGACCTCGGCCGTCAAAGCGACCCTCTGATGCGCTCTCCAACCCCGTTTGCGGGAGCAGACGTCCTTGTGTGTGAATCCACCTATGGCAACCGCCTGCATGAGCTTGTCGATGCCGAAGCGCAGCTCTCCCGTGTTATCCGCCGGGTTATCGGGCGGGGCGGAACAATCCTCATCCCGGCCTTTGCGGTAGGGCGGGCACAGGGGCTGATGTATCACATCGCGCGGCTTCGCAGACGCGGTGATATTCCCGAAGTGCCGGTCTTTCTAAACAGCCCGATGGCGACAAATGCCACCGAAATTTATCACCGCCATCACAGTGAGCATAAGGTCAGCTGGGCCGAATGCTTGGATATGTTTGAACTCGCCAAGCGTGTGCGTTCTGTTGAAGAATCCAAGCAGCTCAACACCATGCCTTTCCCCAAAATCATCATTTCAGCCAGCGGCATGCTGACTGGAGGACGTATTCTGCATCACGTTCTTTCATATGGAGGGGACCGCCGTAACGCGATCCTGCTGTCGGGGTTTCAAGCCAGCGGAACGCGCGGTGCTGCGCTTGCCGCCGGAGCAGATCACTTGCGCATCTTTGGGCGTGACATCCCGATCGAGGCTGAGGTGATCTCTCCGGGCAGCTTGTCCGGCCATGCCGATGCCAACGAGCTACTTGAATGGCTGGGCGCTGCGTCGGTCCCACCCCGGATGACCTACGTGACTCACGGTGAGCCAGAAGCGGCCGACGCGCTGCGTTTTCGCATCAACCATGAACTGGGCTGGAAAGCGAGGGTGCCAGAGCACCTTGAAACAATCCGTTTGGAGACGCCGCGATGACGCGTGATAGACATTGCCTTCCGCTAGTACGGGCGGAAATAGACACTTACAGCCAGCCTGTCGTCTTCATGCATCTGGACTGCCATGTTTGCCGCGCCGAAGGGTTTCGTGCGCTGACCCGGGTGCGGATCGACTGCGGCGGACGGTCCGTGATCGCATCGCTGAACGTTGTCACCGGGGCAGGATGGCTGGGTCCGGAAGCGGCAGCGCTATCCGACGCAGCTTGGGCGGCATTGCGGCCGAGGCTGGGTGATATGGGTCAGTTCTCTCACCCCGAACTGCCAGAGGCGGCTTCGCTAATCCGCGCCAAGGTCTATGGTGAGCGGCTGCACCAAGCGCAATTCGCCACGATCATAAAAGATGCGATGGCACACCGGCTGTCGGATTTGGATCTGGCTGCCTTCGTAACGGCTTGTGCAGGAGAGCACCTGAGTACCTGTGAAACCATCGCTTTGACCCGTGCCATGCAGGAGGCTGGCAGATCACTGGAATGGGGCGAAGGGCCTGTGCTGGACAAGCATTGCGTTGGCGGGTTGCCCGGGAACCGCACCACACCGATCGTAGTGGCCATCGTCGCGGCAGCGGGGCTTGTGATCCCCAAGACATCCAGCCGTGCCATTACTTCGCCTTCAGGGACCGCTGACACAATGGAGGTAATGGCTCCGGTGGCGCTCGATACTGCTGCCATGAGCAAGGTTGTCGAAGCGCAGGGTGGCTGCATCGTTTGGGGCGGAGCCTTGGGGCTTAGCCCGGCCGACGACATTCTGATCCGCATTGAGCGGCCTCTCGACTTTGACAGCGACGGGCAATTGGTTGCCAGCATTCTCTCCAAAAAGGCGGCGGCCGGATCGGACCGTGTCGTGATCGACATCCCTGTGGGGCCCACCGCGAAAGTGCGTTCGGAAAATGCGGCCGAAGCCCTGTCGGCGCGGCTGCGCGCCACAGCCCGGGCGATTGGATTGGACCTGGCGATTCATGTCAGCGACGGCAGCCAGCCAGTAGGGTGCGGGATCGGTCCGGCACTCGAGGCAATGGATGTGCTGAAGGTGCTGCGCCGTACACCAGATGCGCCGGGCGATCTGAGAGAACGGGCGCTGGTACTGGCTGGGCTCCTGCTGGAAATGAGCGGAGAAACCGCAGGCGTTGAGCGGGCGAGGGTTTTGCTCGACAGCGGCGCGGCGGAGCATCGGTTCATGGCGATATGCGCGGCTCAGGGCGGGTTTGCCGAGCCGGCTAAAGCCCCCTACCGGATACCTTTTGTAGCCCCTTGCGATGGAGTGATCACAGCTATCGACAACCGCCTTATTGCCCGGGTGGCAAAACTGGCCGGGGCCCCGCAGCAGGCCCGCGCAGGGGTGTTGCTTATGGCGCGGCCCGGGACACTGGTCCAGCTCGGACAACCCCTGTTCGAAATCTGGGCTGAGACGCCGGGCGAATTGGCCTATGCCAGCGATTTTTCCAGCGCGCAGAAAGAGATTTTCCGCATTGAGGTGCCAAAATGAGACCCGTTCTGATCCCATTTCACAATATGCGTCCACTGGCAGATCAACTGGCGGCGCTGATCGGGGCAGAAGTGGCGCCAGTGGACTGGCACCGGTTTCCGGATGGCGAGAGCCGGATAACCCTGCATGGTGATCTCGAAGGCCGCGAGTCGGTGATCCTGTGTTCTTTGTGTGACCCGGACCGGCATGCGATGCCGCTGCGCTTTGCCGCTGATACGGCGCGCGAGATGGGCGCTGTACACGCCGGTCTAATTGCGCCCTATCTGGGGTACATGCGCCAGGACCGGAGGTTCCACTCTGGAGAGGCGGTTAGCGCCAGATTGTTCGCCCGTTTCCTCGAGGAAAGCTTTGACTGGCTTGTGACGGTGGATCCGCATCTGCATCGGATCCAGGCCCTTGATGAGTTGTTTGCCATTCCCGCTGGCCGGGTTTCTGCTGCGCCACTGCTGGCACAGTGGATCGCGGAGAGTGTTGAAAATCCGGTGCTGGTTGGCCCCGATAGCGAAAGCCGGCAATGGGTTGCGGAGGTCGCTTCGCTCGTTGGCTGTCCATACGAGGTTTTGCGCAAGGTGCGTTCCGGCGACCGCAGAGTTGAGGTTAGCAAATCCGGCCGCCAGTGGAGATGTTCCGGCACACCAGTTCTAGTCGATGATATTGCGTCCTCGGGGAGAACATTGGTGGGGGCAATCGAACGGCTGGCGGAAGCCGGAGCCAAGCCGCCTCTGTGTGCGGTAATCCATGCAGTCTTTGCCGGGCAAGCTCACGCCGAGATTCTGGCCGCCGGGGCAAGCCAAGTCGTGACCACCGATACGATTCCTCATGAAAGCAATGCTATCGGCATCGCCCCGCTTCTAGCCGAGGCGGCAAATCATACGCTGGCTGCGTTGACCTTACAGTGACTTGAAAACTCACGATGGCGGCATTCCCCAACCGGAAGGGCAATAACATGAACGAACTTCCCAACAATAAAAGCTCCAGTGTAGCAGACGAAGACAAATTTGTTTGTCCGATGCACCCGCACATTCGGAGCGCTGAAGCTGAAAACTGCCCGATTTGCGGCATGCACCTTGTCCCAGAAGCTGGCAAGGAAACGGCCGGTCATGCTCACCACCATGGGCACGCAGCTTTCGGGCATGGAAAAACTGCTCTGAGTGGAGGTTATGACAAGGTTCCCATTGGCTGGGAAGGCCCTGTGTATACTTGCCCAATGCACCCGGAAGTTCGGCAAACCGAACCGGGCGCGTGCCCTCTTTGCGGGATGGGGCTGGAGCGAGAAGCAGGTTCTGTTGCGGAGGAGGGGCCAAACCCAGAACTCACCGATTTCACCCGGCGGCTCTGGGCCGGTGCGATACTAACAGTTCCATTGTTGGTTCTTACCATGGGGCCCTATGCCGGCCTGGCAGGTGTCCGGGATATTTTCGGGGAACGTAACACACTCTGGATTGAACTGCTTCTTGGCTCGCCGGTTGTCTGGTGGAGCGGCTGGCCGTTTCTTGTTCGCGGCTGGAACTCGTTCCGCACCATGAACCTCAATATGTTCAGCTTGATCAGCATGGGAGTGGCGGCGGCCTGGCTATTCAGCGTTGCGGCAGTACTTGCACCGGGCATGTTCCCTGACGGCTTCCGTGACGCCGAAGGGCATGTCGGCGTCTATTTTGAGGCTGCGGCAGTGATTGTCACGCTTGTTCTGTTGGGGCAGGTGATGGAATTGCGGGCCCGGGAAGGGACCGGGCGGGCGATCCGTGCCCTGCTGGATATGGCGCCCAAGACCGCACGGGTGATCCGCATCGGTGGACAGGAAGAAGAGATCCCCCTGGATGAGGTGCAGGTGGGAGACCGGCTGAGGGTAAGGCCGGGAGACAAGGTGCCGGTGGACGGCACGGTGTTGGAGGGACGCTCCTCGGTCGACGAAAGCATGATTTCCGGAGAGCCTGTCCCGGTCGAGAAGGTCGAGGGTTCCAGTGTTACAGGTGCGACGATCAATGGCACCGGGTCATTGGTGATTGAAGCCACGAGAGTCGGGGCCGACACGATGTTGTCCCAGATCGTCGATATGGTGGCTAAGGCGCAGAAAAGCCGCGCACCAATCCAGAAGTATGCCGACAAGGTGGCAGGCTGGTTTGTGCCGGCCGTGATTGCTGTTGCGGTCTTGGCTTTTGCCGGATGGGCGATCTGGGGTCCGGCTCCTGCGCTGAGCTATGGCCTGGTCGCGGCGGTCGCCGTATTGATCATCGCCTGTCCCTGCGCGCTTGGCTTGGCGACGCCGATGTCGATCATGACCGCGACCGGCCGGGGTGCGCAGGCCGGTGTGCTCATCAAGAACGCCGAGGCGCTTGAGCGGTTCGAAAAGGTGGACACGCTGATTGTCGACAAGACAGGCACCCTGACCGAGGGCAAGCCGCGGCTGATCGCGGTTGTGCCCGAGCCGGGCCATGACGAAGCAGAAGTGCTCCGGCTGGCGGCGACGTTGGAGAAAGGCTCGGAGCACCCTTTGGCCGAGGCCATCGTGACCGGAGCGCTGGAACGGGGCATCAAACTCGGTGAGGCCACGGAATTTGATGCAGTCACCGGGAAGGGGGTGAAGGGGCGTGTGGACGGCCATGCGGTGGCGCTTGGCAACCTCCGCCTGATAGCGGACCTGGGGCTGGAGGCTGCCGGTCTTGCTTCTACGGCCGATGCCCGTCGGGATCAGGGTGAAACCGTAATGTTCGTGGTACTGAATGGCGCCGTGGCCGGCCTGGTGGCCGTTGCCGATCCGGTGAAGGAAGCGACCCCTTCCGCGCTGAAGGCGCTACATGATCTGGGCTTCCGCATCATCATGGCCACCGGCGACAATGAGCGCACGGCCCGCGCCGTTGCCGGGAAGCTGGGTATCGACGAGATCCGCGCGGATGTGCTGCCGCAGGACAAAGCCCGAATTATCCGCGAGTTGCAGGAACAGGGGCGCAGCGTCGCCATGGCCGGGGACGGCGTGAATGACGCGCCCGCGCTGGCACAGGCGGATGTCGGTATCGCCATGGGCACCGGCGCCGACGTGGCCATCGAAAGTGCGGGTTTCACTCTGGTCAAGGGCAACCTGGATGGCATCGTGCGTGCCCGGCGCCTGGCGCGCGCGACCATGCGCAACATCCGGCAGAACCTGTTCTTTGCGTTGATCTACAATGCCTCCGGGGTGCCGGTCGCGGCGGGAGTACTGTTTCCGTTCTTCGGCATTCTGATCAGTCCGATGTTTGCCGCTTTTGCAATGAGCGCGTCATCTGTTTCCGTGGTGCTCAATTCCCTGCGCCTACGCGGGGTAAAGATATGACCGGGCAAACTTTCCTTTTCCTCGCCTCTCTGTCCGGTGTTGCAAGCGCAGTCAGGCGTGGTCGCCGCGTTCAGAGCCAGACGGCTGCAGGCCGCTGTTTCGACACTAGGCGAGTGAACAACCGGGGCCGGGCCGTGAGCGGAGAGCGTGATGGTGCAGGAGGTCGGGGAGGCCCGCGCCGGATCGCAGACGCAACAGCAAACAGCAAAGAAACCAGGCAATTAGTTCATAGGAGTCCGCGATGAGCGAGGAAAGTGAAGGACATGCCCAGGCCGCGGACTACAGGTCCGGCTCGATTTCTCTGACCGGGGCTGTCGCCATGGGCACCGGCGTGATGATCGGGGCCGGTATCTTTGCGTTGACGGGACAGATTGCGGGGTTGGCCGGGTCCTGGTTCCCTCTGTCGTTCGCCGCAGGTGCGCTGGTCACGATGTTCAGCGCCTACAGCTATATTGCGATGTCCAACGCCTGGCCCTCCGCCGGCGGAATCGCGATGATCCTGACCAAGGCATATGGTCCGGGTACGGTGGCGGCTGCGGCCTCGGTTCTCATGGCGCTGTCGATGGTGATCAACGAAAGCCTGGTGGCGCGCACCTTTGCGACTTACGCGCTTCGGCCTTTCGGTATCGATGGCGGACCGTTGGTGCCGTTGATCGGCGTGGCGCTGATCATCTTCGCGTATATGGTCAATGTTTCCGGAAACCGTTCTGTCGGGCGCTGGTCAATCGTGATGTCCGCCATAAAGATCGCAGGGATCGCGTTGTTCGGCATTGCGGCACTCTGGGCCAGCGGCGGTGAATGGCAATCAGGGAACGGCGGTGCAGAAACCAGCGGACTGGGCTTCGCAGCCTCGGTGGCCCTGTCCATCCTGGCGTTCAAGGGTTTCACCACGATAACCAACAGCGGTGCTGAAATCACCGATCCGCACCGCAATGTCGGCAGGACCATCCTGATCTCAATCGCCATTTGTACCGCAGTGTATCTGCTGGTGGCTTTGGCTGTCGGCGCCAGCCTCAGCACAGAGGAGATCCGCGCAGCGCAGGATTACGCCCTTGCCGAGGCCGCGGGCCCGGTGCTCGGGCAGGTTGGATTCTACCTGACCGTGGCACTGGCTATGGTGGCAACTGCGTCGGGGCTGATAGCCAGCATCTTCGCCGTTTCCCGCATGCTCACCATGCTGACCGACATGGAGATGATCCCGCACAGCCATTTCGGCATGTCCGGCTCCATCCGGTCGCACATGCTGATTTATACCGTGTTTGTTGCCGGTGCATTGACCGTGCTGTTTGACCTTGGGCGCATCGCCTCGCTGGGGGCGTTCTTCTATCTGGTCATGGATATGGCAGTGCATTGGGGCGTCTGGCGGAACTTGCGGCGCAAGATCGAAGTGCGCGGCTGGATCCTGCTGACAGCATTGGCTCTCGACGCGGCGGTTCTGGCGGCATTTTCAGTGATCAAGTGGCAGTCGGATCCAATGATTGTGCTGATTGCTCTAGCCGTGATCATCGCGGTGCTGCTGGCTGAGCGGCTGTTTCTTGCCCGGGAAGGGCAACGGGACAACACGTCTGGCGTACACAGCCAGCACCGGCAGCCAACTGAATAGGTAGATGAAAGGAGACTGCAATGAGTAGAGAAACCGGACAGGATAGCATCGTTCGAAACACCCGGAAGCCATCCATCTGGCGCAAATGGGGGCCATTGGCTGGGTCACTTGCCCTTGGCGCAATTGTAATGGGATGGGAATACCGTGAATTCGTATTGCCGCTTATATTGTCGCCGGCCTCACTTTTAGTTGCCTGCCTGGTAATGCATTTCTTGATGCACCGGGGGCACCGTGGCCACGTTGGGACACACAGCTCCGGAAGGCGCGAAAAGGAAGAAGAGGGCACAGTTGGGCCCGGCGATACATCCTAATGGCCATCTCGGGGCGCTGTATCGGGGCAATTTTTTGAAGCGCTCCTTTGCTTCCGGGCCAACGGGGGCGGTGTGCCGGACTGTCTTGAGCTTCCGCCTGGGATGGAAGGGCGGCTGGATGGGTGCCGTCTCACGGCATCTTGTAGGTAAGCGGAAGTTCTTTCGAAAATTGCCATACCCAAACCAAGGATGAGCACGATGCGTCACCAAGGCGAAGCCAATCGAAGCACAAAAGGGACTGGAGAGGGGGGCACTATGGCAGTTGGACACGGCCGCTGAGGATCGCCCGGCTGTCACTCAAAGGGAAGGGAGATTGACAATGGTACAGGACAATGACCATCCGGAACATTCCGGCCCTGGCACCCGGCGCGACATCCTCTACTATGCTACAGGAGGTACCGCAGCCGTGGCCGCTGGAGCCGCCATTTGGCCACTGATCGACAGCATGAACCCGAGTGCCGATGTCTCGGCGCTTTCGGTTGTGCAGGTCGATCTTGAGGGTGTCGAGCCTGGCAGCCGGATCACGTTGAAATGGAAAGGCAAACCCGTTTTCATCGATCACCGGACCGAAGCCCGGATTGCTCAGGCCCGCGCGGATGATGCAGAAACGCTGATAGATCCGGAACTGGACGCCGATCGGGTTCAGAAGCCCGAGTGGCTGATAGTGGTTGGCGTGTGTACCCACTTGGGCTGTATCCCGTTAGGCCAGGGAGGTGGCGATCCGACTGGCGGATACGGGGGATGGTTTTGCCCCTGTCACGGCTCGCACTATGATACTTCCGGCCGTATCCGAAAGGGCCCGGCTCCGCGCAACCTGGATGTGCCGACCTACGAATTTGTTACCGACACGCTGGTGAAGATCGGCTGATGCCGCGGAATTCTGCTGTGGTGCCTTTGCCTGCTGCGCGAAGGGCAACGGAACTGTCGAAGGACTGATGGCTGCCCGGAAGCCGCTGGCGAAACCATGGCTTGCCCGGCAGCGGGAACGCGGGAAAAAGGTGTCCCGAGCCAGAAACAAGGGTGCCGCCATTAGCGGCACCCTTGAACAGTGTCAGCAAACTTCGGACGCGTAGCCTTCCTCTTTGAGCGCTGCCTGGATGCTCTCACGAGCAGCTTTGCTTTCGATCCGGACTTTCCGCGCCTCCATATCAAACTCCAGCGTCGCGCTGCTGTCCAGGTTGGTGACTGCCTTCTCAATTGCCGATTTGCAATGGCCGCAGCTCATGTCGTTGACCTTAAATGTGATCATGCTTGGTTCTCCTTGGTTCCATGCCTGGTGCTACCGGGTTACCGCACGGGAAGGTCAAGCGGGCAATGCACTGTCAATCGCCTGATGAAACTATTTTCAAGCAGGAAAGGGGAATGACCCTTGACCTTCCAGTAACTGGAAGTCCCATGTTGCTGCAAACAACCAGCTTTGGTGATGAAATGACACAGAACGAAACAGTCCGGTTCCAAGTTGAAGGCATGAGCTGCGCATCCTGCGTGGGACGCGTGGAACGCGCGCTGCAGGCCTTGCCCGAAGTCACTGGTGCCACGGTCAATCTCGCGAACGAGACTGCGCAGGTCAGCCACGACGGGTCGCTCTCTGCCGCTGGCCTGGCTGCAGTGCTGAAGGAGGCCGGATATCCCGCCGTGACCGATGAAGCCACACTGGAAGTCCAAAACATGACCTGCGCCTCCTGTGTCGGCCGCGTGGAACGGGCACTGAAGGAGGGAGCGGGGGTTTTGGACGCCGCCGTCAACCTGGCCACTGAAACCGCGACGGTGCGGTTTGCAGCAGGCGCCACGACACCTGCCGAACTTGCAGCGCTGGCTACGGCAGCTGGGTATCCCGCGCAGCCGAAATCAAGTGTGCAGAACAACGCAGAAAAGCGCAAAGCTGAGGAAACCCGGCAACTGGCCCGGCGGACGCTCTTTGCGGCCGTTCTTGCCCTGCCGGTGTTCCTGATCGAGATGGGCAGCCATGTGATTCCAGGCATGCATGAATTCGTAGCGGGCGCAATCGGAATGCAGACCAGCTATTTCCTGCAATTCCTGTTGACCACAATCGTCCTGTTCGGGCCGGGCCTGCAATTCTACACCAAGGGCTTTCCGGCCCTCCTCAAAGGCGCGCCTGACATGAATTCGCTGGTGGCGCTGGGCACATCGGCGGCCTACGGGTTCTCGCTGGTGTCGACTTTCGCGCCCTCATGGCTGCCTTCGGGGACGGCCAATGTCTATTACGAGGCCGCCGCAGTGATCGTCGTGCTGATCCTGCTGGGTCGGCTGCTGGAAGCCCGGGCCAAGGGCCGCACGGGCGAGGCGATCCGTAAACTTGTCGGGCTGCAGGCGAAAACCGCACGGGTTGAGCGTGGCGGCGAAATTGAGGAGCGCGCGGTCGAAGACATTGCTGTGGGCGATATCATCCACGTGCGACCGGGCGAAAAGATCGCGGTCGATGGGGTGGTTTTGAGCGGCTCCTCCTATGTCGATGAAAGCATGATCACAGGTGAGCCCATTCCAGTGCAGAAAACCGAAGGCTCCGAGCTCGTAGGTGCCACTGTGAACGGGACCGGCGCTTTGACCTTCCAGGCGGCGAAGGTGGGCAGTGATACGATGCTGGCTCAGATTATTCGGATGGTCGAGCAGGCGCAGGGCGCGAAGCTTCCGATCCAGGGGCTGGTGGACCGGATTACCACCTGGTTCGTGCCCGCCGTAATAGCGGTTGCGACATTGACCGTCGCTGTCTGGTTTCTGTTTGGCCCCGAGCCCGCGCTCAGCCTCGCTTTGGTCGCAGGGGTGGCGGTACTGATTATCGCCTGCCCCTGTGCAATGGGCCTTGCGACACCGACCTCAATCATGGTTGGAACCGGCCGTGCCGCCGAAATGGGCGTGCTGTTCCGCAAGGGAGATGCGCTGCAGCTGCTGCAGGAAAGCACGGTGGTTGCGCTCGACAAGACCGGCACGCTTACCGCTGGCCGGCCGGAATTGACTGACCTGATCCTGGCCGGGGGCCAGACCGAAGATGAGGTGCTGCGGCTGGTCGCCGCCGTGGAACAAAGTTCGGAGCATCCAATTGCCAAGGCTATCGTTGCAGCAGCGGAAGCGCGGGAGATCAAGCTGCCGGACGCCGACAGCTTTGACTCGATCACCGGCTTTGGCGTCCAGGCATCGGTTGGAGGCCGTCAGGTGCTGATCGGCGCGGACCGGTTTATGGAACGCGAAGGCGTGGATCTTGGTGCGCTGGCCGGGAAAAGCGGTTCGCTGGCCAGCAAGGGCAAGACACCGCTTTACGCTGCTGTTGACGGACAGATTGCCGCGGTGATTGCCGTGGCCGATCCGGTCAAGCCGACAACGCCTGGTGCCATTGAGGTGCTGCACAGGATGGGCCTCAAGGTTGCTATGATCACCGGCGACAACGCCGTGACGGCCCAAGCGATCGCCGACGATCTCGGGATTGACCATGTGGTTGCCGAAGTGCTGCCAGAAGGCAAAGTTGCTGCGCTCAACAACCTGCGTGCGGATGGCGGCAAGCTGGCCTTTGTCGGGGACGGTATCAATGATGCACCGGCCCTTGCTGCTGCGGACGTAGGTATCGCTATCGGCACTGGAACCGATGTGGCTATTGAGACCGCCGATGTCGTGTTGATGTCCGGTGACCTCAATGGAGTTGTCAACGCCTTTGCGGTCAGCCAGGGCACCATGCGCAACATCCGGGAAAACCTGTTCTGGGCGTTCGGCTACAATACGCTGCTGATCCCGGTCGCGGCGGGGGTGCTATACCCTTTCGGCGGGCCGTTGTTGTCACCGGTGCTAGCAGCAGGCGCTATGGCGCTGTCCAGCGTATTTGTTCTGACCAATGCGTTGCGCCTGCGCTGGATTAAGCCAGCGGCAGGAAAGCACCATGTGGAAATCAGAGGACCGAAAGCCGCATTGCAGTCCGCGCCAGCTGAATAAGGCCGACCGAAGGGAGAAACAGCATGAATATCGGGGATGTTGCAGAACGGTCAGGTGTGCCGGCCAAAACCATCCGATATTATGAGGATATCGGATTAGTCAAACCCACGCGCGGTCGCAATGGATATCGCGAATTCGAAGAGAGAGAACTGCACCGTCTTGAATTTATCGGTCGGGCCCGATCACTTGGGTTCACGATTGAGGACTGCCGTGACCTACTGGCGCTTTATGATGACGAGTCCCGCACCAGCGCCGAAGTAAAACGCGTTGCGGAACAAAATCTGCAAGAGATCGACGCAAAAATATCAGGTCTGAAAGCCATGCGAGACACGCTCAGGTACCTTGTTGAGCAATGCTCTGGCGACCATCGGCCCGATTGCCCGATCCTGAAAACGCTCAGCAACGGCCCCGCTCACAACTTATGAACAAAATCAAATGGCGTCCCGCGCTAAAACGCGGGCACTAGTGATGGGCCCACAGGACCGCAAGGGTTATAAAGCCTGTCATGCGCCAGACTACTGCCTACCGGTCTTAGGCCTGTGATCAGTGCGGAAATTACTTCAGTCATGCAGCAGCAATCAAGCCAACTTAGGGTACACCCGGCATTAGTCCTCGAAATGCATGTCAAATTTGCTGCGCAGCTCACTCCAGCTAAATTTTCTGTAGAGTAGTGATCGAAGCCGGCCTTGTCTCCAGCCGCTGGCAGACAGGGCTTACCACCTTGAAGCTAGCTTGAAAGCAAGCCGGTTAGGCCACATTTTGCATGATCTTATGTGTGTGTCGTCGAGGCATGCACAGTCTCCGAAAGCTGACAGATTTCTGCGGTATGATTCGCGCCTTTCACTCAACTTTTGGTTCTCAAGTGTTTCCGGTTTCGGCCACCCCTCCCGCGCGGGAAGGTTTGCTGGAAGCAATGCATGCATTGGCGGAATGTTGCGCAAAATCCAGAATTTCCTTAGGGGCACGCAAATTTGTGCGCTGCATGCATCATTGCCGTCTTGACGCGGGCCGGTCCTGTCAGGAGAAATACCGGAATGGCGTTTCTGGCACATATCTTCCGGCTGATCAGGGTGGCTGCTGCATTTGCAGTGATCCTTTCGCTGGGATTTGCGCTTCCGTCCGCCGCGCATTCCCTCGCTGGCCATCACGGTAGTGCGGTAGTTTCTCATAGTGGGGGCAGCCACGCCGATGCGGCCATCTCAGGCGCGGCATACGACGCTTCCCATACCAGCGCACACGATGGACCGGTCGCTCCCTGGAACGCTGCTGATACCGGAAACTGCTGCGCAGGCGCCTGTATGGCCGTTGCGGTGATTTCTCTGCAGCCGGATTCAACCTTTGTTCAGCAGCCTATCCGCTGGGTAATGGCTTCCGCCCAGCTTCCCTCACAGGACCAGGTCAAGGTCTTGCGTCCTCCAAGAACCTGAGATCCTGAACCGCCACAGCGGTCATTGAATCTGTTCTGTGCTCTAGCACAGAATTTCTACAGATATTTCTCAGGAAAACCACATGAAGTCTCTTTTTCTGGCCGGGGCGGGCGCCCTGCTGCTGGGGGCGTGCGCCAGGACACCGGCGGCACTGCCCGATACCGCAGCCTTGCAAACTGCCGCCGCACCTTCCGGTCCATACCGTTCCTTAAAGTACCAGTCTCCCCTCAAGGGGTTTGAAAACTACGAGCCTAGCGGCCCCGCCTCCTGGCGTGGTGTCAACGAGCAGCAGCAGGAGAACCACTGATGACGGCAAAAACTTGGCGCGTCCTTCTGGCGCCGCCCCTGGTGCTGGCCGCCTGCTCGGCTGCGGTGCCGGAGAAATACACCAGCCCGCAGGCCGGGTTTCAGGAAGTCGCCCGCCAGACCTCTGCCGCCATTGGCAAGCGCACGGCCTTCGCCCAGACACAGGCCCAGAATGAGGCGCTGGCCAAAGAGGTCCGGCAGCTGGTGCAGGGCAAGACGATCTCTGCCGATACCGCGGTGCAGGCTGCGCTCTTGAACAACAAGGGGCTGCAGGCGTCTTACGCTGCGGTTGGCCTTTCAGCAGCAGAGGCCTGGCAGCAGATGACACCGGAAAACCCGGTGGTTTCGATCGGCCTGATGGGGATCGGCGCACCGGAGCTGGGCCTGTACCGGGCGCTGGAATCCACCATCGCTGTGAACCTGCTGGACGTGAAGACCCGCAAGCAGCGCATCGCCGTGGCTGAGGCGCAGTTTCAGCAGGCCCAGCTGAACGCGGTGAACGATACTCTGGCGCTGGCGGGGCAGACCCGGCAGGCTTGGATCAATGCGGTGGCCGCCTTTGAGCGGCTGAGCTATCTGCGCCAGGCCAGCGGAACAGCGGCAGCGGGGGCGGAGCTGGCCAGCCAGCTGGGCAAGACAGGTGCGCTGAACAAGGCGGGAC
This sequence comes from Leisingera sp. CC-HEC096, assembly GCF_059429235.1. Taxonomy (NCBI): domain Bacteria; kingdom Pseudomonadati; phylum Pseudomonadota; class Alphaproteobacteria; order Rhodobacterales; family Roseobacteraceae; genus Leisingera; species Leisingera sp. CC-HEC096. The sequence continues at coordinate 2,132,269 of NZ_JCAIJS010000001.1, read as the reverse complement.
AGGCGCGGGAGTTTGCCTTTAATGCAGAGCTTGCGGGGCAAGTAGCCCGCGCCCGGCTGGAGGCAAAGCTCGCCAAGGAGGAGCTGACCCGGCTGATGGGCCTGTGGGGCAGCGATGCCAATTACTATGTGCCGGATGCGCTGCCGCCGCTGCCAAAGTCCCTGCCGCGGGTTTCGTCGATCGAGACGGCGGCATTGCGGAACCGGGTTGACCTGAAAGTCGCCAAGCTCGGGCTGGAAGCGCAGGCCCGCGCTTTTGGCCTGACCGACCGGACCCGGCTTGTCACCGACCTGGAGCTGATTGCCGGTGCCGAGGCAGAGCGCGAGCGCGAGGACGGGGAAACCCACACCGAAACCCTGCCGCAACTGGAGCTGGAGTTCGCAATTCCAGTATTCGACACCGGCAAGGCGCGGATGCGCAAGGCTGAACTCTCCTACATGCAGGCGGCCAATACGTTGGCGGAACGGGCGGTGAATGTCCGCTCGGAGGCCCGCAGTGCTGAGCTAGCATATCACTCCTCCTATGAGATCGCGCGCCACTACCGGGACGTGCTGGTGCCCCTGCGCAAGTCGATCGAGGAAGAAGGGCTTCTCAGCTATAATGGCATGATCACCAATACCTTCGAACTGCTGACCGATGTGCGTGAAAAACTGGCAAGCTCGCTGGAAGCGGCCAACGCCAAGCGCGACTTCTGGCTGGCTCAGGCAAATGTCAGCGCCGCGATTTACGGCGGCGGTTCCGGCTCAGCCCCGCAGGGCGGAAGCGTGGAAATCGCCGCGGGCGGCGGCGCAGGCCATTGAAAGGATCACATGACATGATGAACAGACGTCAACTGCTTGGGGCCGGCGCCGCGGGTGCTGCGCTGGTGTCCAGCCAGGCCTGGGGCAAGACCGTGAACATGGGCCTGCCCGAAGCCGCCAGCATGGACAGCGCGGCAACCCAGCCGCCGCTGTCGCCCTCCACCGGGCCGGACTACAACCCCGTGGTCACCCTGAACGGCTGGACGCTGCCGTTCCGGATGAACAACGGGGTGAAGGAATTCCACTTGGTCGCCGAACCGGTCGAGCGGGAGCTGGCCGACGGCATGATCGCGCATCTGTGGGGCTATAACGGCCAGTCCACCGGCCCCACCATCGAGGCGGTGGAGGGCGACCGGGTGCGGATCTTCGTGACCAACAAGCTGCCCGAACATACCTCGGTGCATTGGCACGGGATGATCCTGCCCTCGGGCATGGACGGGGTCGGCGGCCTCAGCCACCCAGGCATCCCGCCGGGCAAGACCTTTGTCTACGAGTTCGACCTGATCAAATCCGGCACCTTCATGTACCACCCGCACGCGGATGAGATGGTGCAGATGGCGATGGGGATGATGGGCATGTTCATCGTGCATCCCAAGGACCCGGATTTCATGCGGGTGGACCGGGACTTCCTGATCATGCTCAACGCCTTCGACATCGACCCAGGCTCCTATGTGCCGCGGGTGATGGAGATGACGGACTTCAACCTGTGGTGCTGGAATAGCCGGATCTTCCCGGACATCGACCCGCTGGTTGTGAACCAGGGCGACCGGGTACGGGTCAGGACCGGCAACCTGACCATGACCAACCACCCGATCCACATGCATGGTTATGATTTCGAAGTCACCTGCACTGATGGCGGCTGGGTGCCCGAAAGCGCACGCTGGCCGGAGGTGTCGATCGACATTCCCGTCGGCGCCATGCGCGCCTATGAGTTCGACGCGGTGCATCCGGGCGACTGGGCGATCCACTGCCACAAGTCGCACCACACGATGAACGCGATGGGCCATGACGTCCCGACCTTCATCGGCACCGACAAGCGCAAGCTGACGGGCCAGATCCGCAATCTGCAGCCCGAATACATGCCGATGGGCACCGCCGGCATGGCCGACATGGGCGAGATGTCGATGCCGCTGCCCGACAATACCGTGCCGATGATGGCTGGCTGGGGCCCGTACGGGCCGCTGGAGATGGGCGGCATGTTCTCGGTCGTGAAGGTGCGCGAAGGCATCGATGCAAACGACTACAGCGACCCCGGCTGGTACGAGAACCCGCCCGGCACCCAGGCCTATGAGTGGACCGGCGAACTGCCGGACTTTGCCCGCGCCGAAGACGCGCAGACCCGCATTACCCCAAAACCAACCGCCAAAGGCTGAACGGCCTCAGGCACCCACCCAAACCTCACGAGGAGACAGACATGAACAAGATCCTTTCCGCAGCCCTGATTGGAGCTCTATCCGCTGCGCCGGCCCTTGCTGGCGGCACCCACGGCGGCGGCCATGGCGGCATGGAAGTGGGCAAGCCCGGCGATGCCGCCCATGCGGACCGGGAAGTCGCCGTGACCATGAAGGAAACCGATGACGGCGAGATGCTGTTTGAGCCGTCGAGCTTTTCCTTTGCCAAGGGCGAGACGGTGAAATTCGTGATCACCAACGCCGGCGAGCTGGAGCATGAGTTCGTGCTGGACACGGCAGAGCGCAATGTCCACCACAAGGAGCTGATGGCCAAGATGGAGATGGAGCATGACGACCCGAACTCGGTGCGTCTGGACCCGGGCGCCAGCGGCGAAGTGGTCTGGACCTTCTCCAACGCCGGCACCTTCGAGTTCGCCTGCCTGATCCCCGGCCACTACGAATCCGGCATGCACGGCCCGGTTGCCGTGCTCGAAGGCAGCGGCGGCACCTTCACCGCGGGAACGGTCAAGAAGGTCGATCCCAAGTCCGGCAAGGTCACCATCATCCATGAGGAGCTTGTGGATCTGGACATGCCGGCGATGACCATGGTGTTCCGGGTCGCCGATGACACGATGCTGGAGCAGCTGAAAGCCGGCGACGCCATCGAATTCGTCGCCGAACGGGTCAAAGGCAAACTGACCCTGACCGCCCTGAAATAACCGGTGGCGGAGGCCGCCCGCCGGCCTCCGCCTTTTTCAAACCCCAGCGGTCCCAGCCAGCGCCCAGGAGCAGAAAAACACTTACTTTTCGGCGCCGCTGGTGAACATCAGACAACAGGCAATCATTCCCGCGATGCTGGATCTGCATTCTCTCACACACGACGCCGCGGGCGCTTTCGGGTTCTGGTATGATGATACCGCGCCCGGATGGCTGCACCCGGTGATGCATCTGGTTCTGGTGCTGGCGCCCGCGCTGCTTGTGCTGACCCTGGCAGGTCAGGCCGCCTGGCTGCTGCGCCAGCGTTTTCTGCGGCGGGCGGCACCGTTTACGCCACCCCAGTTACCGGCAGGCGGTCTGGAGCCGGGACTGCCACGCCATATCCTGCGCACGACCGGTAAGCAGCAGACGGTCCTAGTTCTGCTCAGCCTCAGCGCGATGCCGATCCTTTACCTGACCCTGGAATTGCCAAAGCAGATCGTGAACCGGGTCTTCGAAAGCGGAGACGCCGCGATTCCGGTCCTGAGCTTCGAGGTCTCGCAGGTCTCGCTGCTGTTTCTGCTCTGCGGCGGCTATCTGGTCGCGATTTCGCTCAACGGGCTCAACAAATACTGGCTGAACATCCGCAAGGGCCGGGTGGCTGAAAGCTTCGTGCGCCGGCTGCGGCTTGCTGTCTACCGCCAGTGGAGGCAGGATCAGCCCGCGCAGCGCCAGCCTGCCATCATGCCGGTTCTTGGACCCGAGGTTGAACCTGTCGGCGGCTTTGCCTCTGAACTGCTGACCGTCCCGCTGCTGCAGGGCGGGACGCTGGCGACGATCCTTCTGTTCATGTTTGTGCAGGACCCGATCCTTGCGGCGGCCGCCCTGACGGTGCTTCCGCTGCAGCTGATCATCGTGCCGCAGCTGCAGCGGCGGGTGAATGCGGTGTCCCGCAAACGGATCCGCGAGATGCGCCTGCTGGGTGAGAATCTGGACCGGGACATGCGGGCTTCGGGGCAGGGCGCGCTGCCGGTTGCGCGCAGTTTCCGGCAGCTGCAGGACCTGCGGCTGCAAATCCACCGGCTGAAGTTCCTGGCCAAGGCGATCAACAACTTCCTGACCGCCCTGACCCCGTTCCTGTTCTACTCCTTGGGCGGCTATTTCGTGCTGCAGGAGCGGGTTTCGCTGGGCGCGCTTGTGGCGATGCTGTCGGCACACAAGGAGTTTTCTTCGCCGCTAAAGGATCTTTTCCGTTTCTATCAGCAAAGCGAGGATGTGCGGATCCGCTACCAAGAGATCCGCGCCTTCGCATCCGGCTCCCGCGGGGAGCCCGGACCGGCGGAGGCCAGCCAGCATCAGTATGGCCCGAACCCGGCTCACGGCAATTCATTCACCTATGAAAGAAAGAGACCCTCATGAATAAGATTCTCGCCATCCTCGCGGCCGCAGCCGTGGCAGCGGCGGCGGCCTATTTCGTCTACAGCAGCGCCGGCGGCAACGATGCAACTGCGCAGCGCGCCGTTCCGGAGCCCGGCGCCCCGCTCGCCGAGGTTCAGCTGCCGCCGGACCTGAGTGAGGCCGCAAAGATCGGCAAGCGCGCCTTTGACGCGGTCTGCGCCGACTGCCACGGTGACAATGCCGCGGGCCGCAACGGCATGGGGCCGCCGCTGGTCCACAAGATCTATGAACCTTCGCACCATGGCGACGCCGCCTTCTTGCTCGCAGTCCGCAACGGCGTGCGCGCGCATCACTGGGATTTCGGAAGCATGCCTGCTCAGCAGGGGCTGACCGATGGCGACGTCAAAGGCATCACCCAGTACGTGCGGGAGCTGCAGCGTGCCAACGGCATAAATTAATTCGCCGGATGGCCAGGTCAGAGGCAATGTGGATGTGGGATCAAGGTGCGGCCTCCCCGGCCAGCCGGTCAAGTTGTTTAAGCACCGCAAACTGCGCAAGAGCGGCGGTGATGGCCGCCGCAAAAACCGCGGGCGTGGCGATCAGGCTGGCGAGGATGGCGCCCAGCAGGGGTGAGAGGGCGGCAGGTGCAGCGAAGGTGTTGAACCACGCTGAATAGGCGGGACGCCGGTCATCGGGCGAGATTTCCATGAGAAAGCTCAGGTAGCTGATGGTCACGCCATTCATCATTGCGCCGATGACAAGATAAAGCGCCGCAAAGCCCAAAATTCCCGCTCCGGCGGCGAGCAGGGCAAGCATGAGGGCGGGCGCCATGAGGCGGAGGAACGTCACGCACCACAATAATGGCAGTTTGCCCATGCCGTCGCCGATGCGGCCCCAAAGCGGGTTCGAGACCAGTGCTCCTGCGGTCTGCGCGGCCAGGAGCGTGCCAACCCCGGCCAGCCCGATCCCGCTTTCACGTGCAGCTACGATGTAGAAGGGCAGCGCCATCAGCGTGGCGGAGCCAAGCCAGTGAAAGATCAGAAACAGGCGGAACGCGCGGTTCTGCCGGAAGGTGACCAGCCCCTCGCGCAGAAAGTCAGCCGCTCCCGCGCTCCGGACGGCGGGACGCCTGCCGGGCGATGAAGGCGGCTCTCCGGCCGAGACAAACAGTGCTGAGGATAGGAACATCAGCGCCGAACCCAGCGCAAACATGAACGCATAGGCCTGCAACGGGGGCATCACTTCGAGGGCCAGACGCAGCGCCCCCGCGGCGGCGATGGCGAGCAGCCCGCCACCGAAAAACCGCCACGCCAGCATCCGGCTGCGGCGGTTGGAGGGGATCGCACGCCCTACGATATCGTTGTACGGAACCGCAACGACGCCGCTGACAAAAGCATAGGCCGTCCAGAGCGCAAGAAAGCCAGCGGCGAGCGGCTCCGGCGGCCAGTCAACTTGCGGCCAATCCGCTCCACGCCAGAGCAGAAGCGCGATGGCTCCGGCTGCTGCAGCCCGGCCAAAAGCACCAAAAACATAGAACGGCATCCTGCGCTTGGCGCGTTCGGCGAGGTATCCCACCGGCAGCTGCGGCAGAAGCCATCCCAGCCGCAGCACGGCGCTGGCATAGCCGACGGCCAGCGCGCTGCCTGTCAGCATGTGGGTCAGGCTGGCTACAACTGTTGCGCTGTCCACTGCCGCGGATCCGCCCTGAAAAGCCGCGCCCGCACCGGCAATCCGCCAGAACCCCCGCCGGCGTACGGCTTCTTGCGCTTCATGGCCCGGCATTGCCTGTCTCCGCCTTTACACGGGCATGGCGGATGTCGAGACCCGATTGCCAAAGCACAACAAGCCCGATGCCGACCACAAGAATAATCGTGAGGATATAGCTGAAAAGGATCATCAGAAGCGCAGGCTCGTCAGCAACCCCAAGCGCCTTGAGCGCAAAGCCCGCACCGAACACAAAGCCCGCCGGGATCCGCACGAACCGCCCGAGGACCATGGCAAAGCCTGAGAATACCATCAGAAAGAGGTAGTCCCAGGGCCTCAGGAGCACTCCCACCGCAAGTCCCGCCCAAAGGAAATGCGTCGCCGCCACCAGCTTGCCCGCGACGGCCGCGATGATAGCCGCGATGCGCCGCGCGCGCGCCCTTGGCCAGACGATGCCCGCGCCTAGCGATGCCCGCAGCCCCGGACCGCTCGCGCCCATGCGTTCGGTGATCCAGTCGAAGAGACGGCAGATCAGCGGTTCCTCGCGGTTGAAGAGGTCACGGAAACGAAAGAGCACCCAGAGCAGCCCGCCGAAGAGCAGCAGATTCAAGGCACCCGCAACGCTAAGACCGAGGCGCAGATCCCCCTCAATCTGCGGAATGCGCCCTGCGGCAGCCACCGCTCCGGCAAAAAGCGCGAACACGACTCCGTCGAGAAACCTGGCGATGACTGCTGTCGAAAGCACCGTGGCCATTTTTAACCCGTGCAGGCGCGCGACCAGCCAGGCCCGCACCAGCGGGCTGACGCCCAGCGGTACAAGCACGTTCACGCCGTACCCAGCGAGCAGCGCACCTGTCAGTGGCAACGAACCGACCGGTTTCACATCAAAGAGGATTTGCCGCCACTTCCAGCCGCTTAATACCTGTTCAAGCAGGATCGTGGCCGCCAGCACAGATAGCCAAACCGGGTTGGCCTGGCGCAGCCCGTCAAGGAAGCGTGCGAAGTCAAGGCTCCCGTACAGCCGGAAGATCAGCCAGAGCGCCAGTGCTGCACCCAAGACAGGAAGAAGCCAGCGTTTGATGAAAGGTCCCATGCAAATCCCGCTTGCCGGATATGCTACCCTCTGTATCATGGTACGGAGTCAATGGTTGATCCTGAGAGGAGGCTGCCATGGCAACTCTGACGATTGGAAAAGCCGCTCGTTCGGCGGGGATCGGAGTGGAAACTATCCGTTTCTATGAGCGCAAGGGGTTGATCCGCCAGCCGCCGCGGCCAACCGCTGGCGGTCCGCGGGACTATGGCGGCGGAACGCTGCAGCGGCTCAGGTTCATTGCGGGGGCCAAGCGGCTCGGCTTTTCGCTGGCAGAGACCGCCGGCCTGCTCGCGCTTCTGGAAGCGCCCGGCGCGAGCTGTAAGGACGTGCAGGCGCAGGCAAAAGCCAAGCGCGGCGAAGTTCAGGCCAAAATCGAAGGTTTAATCCGCATCCGGGATTCGCTTGACCGCCTCCTTGGTGCTTGCCCTGGAAAGGGAAGTCTTGCGGACTGCGCGATCCTCGAGGCGATTGAGAGTGCTGAGAACTCAGGAGGCACTTCCTGACAAGAGTACAAGTTGATGACGATGGTATGATAACTGGCTGTCAGGGACGGAAGCAGCTTCGCTGCCGCAGCGGATGAGTGCTTTCGTCAATGCCGTTCTCTGCCCGCCCTTTCCTGAATATGTTGACGGATAACCTAACTGGTAGAACAAAACGTTTTGAGGACTATGAGCGCCGCCCATCGGCTTCGTGCCGGAATGGGTGGCAATGCGCTGTGCAATGAATACATACTTCAGCATCAATATGCCTGCCTGGAAATTTGTCCGCAACACATTGGTTGTCAGTTGTGCAGGCCTGTTTCCGCTACTGCTGCTCTATATCGCCCTCACGCCGGGCTTCGGGGCATTGCTTTTGGAAAGTGGGCCCGCGTTCAGCCGGTTTCTGCGGCAGGTCGTGACAAATGGTGTACCTGTTGTATTTGCCGTCAACTACGTGAGCTTCTTTCTTTTTGCCGTAAGTACCGCCAAGCAGCGTGAAGCAGCCATGCAGGCCCGTATCCTCCTGATCGACCTGCCTGCAAGGGTCGTCATTTTCGTCCTGTTGCATGGAGTAATATATTTCATTTCGGCTGACTGGTTCGGCTCGTTCGGAGGGGATCACTGGCAGGCGTTGCAGGTGGTTGGGCCCACACTTGTCCGGTCCGCCTTCTTTGAGAACATTTCCGGTGTTTACCTTTACGCGACGCTGGTCAGCGCCTTGCCCCTATACGCAACAGTGATCGACAGCAGTCTTGAAAGGTGCTCCAGGCGATGGGAATGGCTGCGCGGCTTGGTATGCAAGCTGCCGGGCAAGCTCGGGCCGATCCTGCTTGCGCTGGTTTTCTTCGCAATATTCACGCTTGCTTTGACGGGTGCCGCAGCGGTGATCATGAATCTGCAATCGGTTTGGATCTGCAGCGGATGAGACCCGTGGCGCTATGGCGGGCGGGGCGGGCCCGGGCGGTGGCGGGCAATACTGCAACGGCTGGCAGCGCCGCCGCAAATGTGAACGCCGCGCTTGATGAGTGACCCGCCCCGAGTTTGCCTGTAGCAGCGGATCAGCGGCGCGGCGTTCATGCCCCGAAACCGGAATTTCGGGGCTTCTGGCGCGGCTTCAATGCCGCGCCGGTCAATTCGGCATGATGGCACCGATTGCGTACATTCCGTCAGCGCCCTTGAACAGCATAAGGGTGACTTTGTCGCCGGGTGCGACGTCTCCCATGATCTGCGCGCCGGCCTGCAGTGGCAGGTCCATCGTCATGCCGGGCCAGCCGATTTCGGGAATCGGGTCGTGGCTGACATTTGCGGAACCCTCGCTGATCGCGTTGAGGACGGCGGTGGCGTGTACTGCACCCTCGATCTGGCTCTCGCTCATGTGCATGCCGGAGTGATCCATGCCGTGGGTTGTTTGCGCGAAAGCACCGCTGGCGCAGAAGGCCAGGACAATGCTGGAGAAGGTGAGGTTCTTCATTGGTTTTCCTCTCATGGGTCAGAATTTGGTGCGTTTCATTCGGCCGGAACGGCCGCTTCGTCTGCTGCTGGAGGGGCGCTGATCTCACGATTGACGCGCCGCAAGGCCAACCGCTTCCAGATGACGAAGATTGCGGGGATGACGAAGAGCGTCAGCAGCGTCGCCGTGACCATGCCTCCGACCATCGGCGCCGCAATGCGCTGCATGATTTCCGATCCGGTGCCGTGGCCGTACATGATCGGGATCAGGCCGGCGAAAATCGTCGCAACCGTCATCACCTTGGGACGGACGCGCAGCAGTGCCCCTTCGAACACGGACTCCTCGATGTCGAATGGCGTCAGGCTTCGGTTTTCCGAGATCGCAAGTTTCTTCCTCTTTTCCCAAGCCAGGTTGAGATACAGGAGCATCACGATCGCAGTTTCGACGGCGACACCGGCCAGCGCAATGAAACCCACCAGCACGGCGACTGAAATGTCGAAGCTGAGGTACCACAGGAACCAGACCCCGCCTGCCAGAGCCACTGGCAGCGCGGCAAGGATGATGCCCACCTCGATCACGCGGTTGAATGCCAGGAACAGCATCAGCGTGATGAGCAGAAGTGTGGCAGGTGCCACCAGTGTCAACCGCTCTTGCATCCGCTGAATGTATTCGTACTGGCCCGACCAGGTGATAGAGTAACCTGGCGGGAGCGCTACCTCATCCGCGACGCGGGCGCGTGCCTCAGTCACGTAGCTGCCAAGGTCTCGGCCAGCGATGTCGATGAAGACGAAGCCGGTGCGCCGGGCGTTTTCGGACCGGATCATGCCCGGGCCGTCAACGATGCGGACCTCGGCAAGGGCACCAAGGGGGATGTGCGCCCCCGAGGGAGTCACAACCGGCAGACCCTGAAGGCGTTCAGGGCTGTTTCGCCATTCCTGCGGATAGCGCAGGTTGATCGGGAAGCGTTCGAGGCCCTCGACCGTTTCCGAGACCTGCATGCCCCCGATCGCTGTCTGCACGACATCCTGAACGTCACGCACGCTCATCAGGTAACGCGCGGCGGCTTCGCGGTTGACATCGATTTCGATGAAACGCCCGCCCACGGGCCGTTCGGCATAGGCCGATGCCGTGCCCTCGATCCCGGTCACGGCACGTTCGATTTCAACCCCGATCCCTTCGATGACAGAGAGATCCGCACCCGATATCTTCACCCCCACAGGGGTCTTGATACCGGTCGCCAGCATGTCGATCCGGTTCTTGATCGGCTGAATCCAAACGTTTGTCACCCCCGGCACCTGAACCGTGCGGTCGAGTTCCTCGCGGATCCGTTCCATCGTCATTCCCGGCCGCCATTCGGACTCCGGCTTCAACTGGATTGTTGTCTCGATCATTGTCAGGGGCGCGGGATCGGTCGCCGACTCGGCGCGGCCCAGCTTGCCGTGGACCGTCTTCACCTCGGGCACCGTTGCGATCAGCCGGTCTGTCTGCTGCAGGATCTCGCGCGCCTTGCCGATGGACACGCCCGGATACAGAGACGGCATATAGAGGAAGTCGCCCTCGTTGAGTTCCGGCATGAATTCGGTGCCTATCCGCTGAAGCGGCCACCACATCGAGGCGACCAGCGCCACCGACAGCAGCGTTGTTGCCCAGGGCCAGGCAACCGCGGCGTCGAGAAACGGGCGATAGGCCCAGATCACCATGCGGTTAAGCGGGTTTTTGTGTTCCGGCATAATCCGCCCGCGCACGAAGTACCCCATCAGGACCGGAACCAGAGTAATCGACAGGATCGCCGCCGCGGCCATAGCGTAGGTCTTGGTAAAGGCCAGCGGTTTGAAAAGCCTGCCTTCCTGGCTTTCCAGCACGAAGACCGGGAGGAAGCTTACAGTGATGATCGCCAGAGAATAGAACAGTGCAGGCCCCACTTCGGACGCGCATTCGCCGACGATTCGCCATCGGTTCTGATCGGTCAGCTTTTCCCGTTCCAGCCTGCGGTGCATTGCCTCGATCATCACGATCGCTGCGTCCACCATGGCGCCGATGGCAATGGCTATGCCGCCCAGAGACATGATGTTGGCATTAACGCCCTGCAGTTTCATGACAATGAAGGCCGCGAAGATCCCGAGAGGCAGAGACAGCAGGATCACCAGCGCCGAGCGCAAGTGCAGCAGGAACGCCGCACAAACGAGCACGACGACGATGAACTCCTCGGTCAGCTTGTCCTGCAGGTTGTCAATAGCGCGCTCGATGACGCCAGCGCGGCTGTAGGTAGTCACCAACTCGACGCCTTCAGGCAGGTTCGGGCGGATCTGCTCAATCCGCTCCTCGACGTTTTTGATCGTGGCAAGCGCGTTGCCGCCCCAGCGCAGGATCACGACGCCCCCCACGGCGTCGCCTTCTCCGCCGAATTCGCCAACGCCGCGGCGAAGCTCTGGGCCAAAGCGGATATCGGCGACATCTCCAAGTGTGACTGCCGCGCCTCGCTCGTTCACCATTAGAGGTGCGCGAGCGAGATCCGCCAGTTCATCGACATAACCGGTCGAGCGCACCATGAACTCGGCTTCGCCCATTTCAATGACACTGCCGCCGGTTTCCCGGTTCGCTGCCTGAATGGCGCCCCGCAGTTGCGGAAGTGTGATGTCGTAGGCACGCAGCTTGTCCGGGTCGACCACGACTTGGTACTGACGGACCATACCGCCGATGGTGGCGACTTCTGACACGCCATCGACGGTCTGCAGTTCGTACTTCAAAAACCAATCTTGCAAGGTCCGGAGCTGTGCCAGATCGTGGTTTCCGCTCCGGTCGATCAGTGCGTACTGGTAGATCCAGCCAACGCCGGTCGCGTCGGGGCCCAGCTGCGGAGACACTTCTTCAGGCAGGCGGGATGCGATTTGCCCGAGGTATTCCAGGACGCGGGTCCGCGCCCAGTAAAGGTCGGTGCCGTCCTCGAAGACAATGTAGACATAGCTGTCGCCGAAGAACGAGAAGCCGCGCACATCGCTAGCGCCAGGGACGGCAAGCATCGCGGTGGCAAGCGGGTAGGTGATCTGGTCCTCGACAACCTGCGGCGCTTGCCCAGGGTATGGGGTGCGGATGATCACTTGGACGTCCGAAAGGTCGGGGATGGCATCCACCGGGGTTTCTCGGATCGCCCATACCCCGGCAATTCCGATCATCACAGCAAGCGCAAGGATCATGAACCGGTTGACCAGGGAAAGACGGATGATAGCGGGTATCATTAGCTCACCTCCGGCACAGCTGTGATGCCGACCAGCGTCAGCGAGAAATCGGGGTTACGGCGGAACAGAAGGCCTACTCTCTCGCCGATCGGCAGGGTTGCCTGATCCAGGGTCTCATCCACCGCGAAATCCATGGTCATTCCCGGCATCCCGATCTCGGTCATGGCGTCATGGGTGATGTTCACCATGCCCCGCTCCGGATCCGCCGAGTTGATGGTGCCTGCGACTTTCATCGGGGCGATGACAGGTTCGGCATTCGCCAGCACCAGCGTCATCCCGTCGGGTCGGGCAAAGGTTAGGGTCATCTCGGTCCCAGTGGCCAATGCCGCCGGTTCCAGCTCCTCGGAGATGGGAAAGTCCATCGTCATGCCGGGCATCCCGAGTTCGGTCATCGGGGCATGGCTTATCGTCGCCGTGCGTTCAGCGGGGTCGACGGCGTCGATGGTGCCGCTGACGACGATTGGTGCCGCTGCCGCCATCTCGGTTTTCCCGGACGCCGGCGCCGCAGTGGCAGCTTTTTCCCGGACCGCGATAATGCTGAACATGCCCGCGTCGTTCTTGGCCAGATCGAACTCGACTGGTCTGTCCAGAACGACCGCCTCGGGATCCAGCCCGGCCACCTCGAACTCCATTTCCATTTCGGGCCAGCCAAGCGCCGGAATCGGATCGTGCGACACGGTCAGTGTGCCGTCCGGGTTCACCTCGTGGATCGTGCCAGTCCCCGTGGCGGCAATCCCGTCATCGGCACCGATCTCTATCAGTGCAAGAAGGTTATCCGCGCCCCGGGCAACCGTGAAAGCGATCCCGGAATCTTCGGCCAGATGATCAAGCGGCACATCTGCCCGCACTGGGAAAACGGAGGTCATTGCCGGCCAGTCGAGGCTGTCGAGGGGGCCGTGCTTGATCGTCGCCAGCCGGGTTTCGTGGTCCAGCGTGACAAGCCTGCCAGCGCCGTGCGCGGGCTCTTCGTCTGTTGGCGCCATGCGCATTAGACCGGCGCTGAGCGCGCTTTCGCTGTCAATCAGGAACTGCGCCGACGCGACGACTTCCTCACCCGGCGCGAGCCCTTGTACGATTTCAGTCCGGCCGCCCTCACCGAAACTGTCGCGCAGGCCGGATGTAACCAGCCGCGGTTTGAAGGTTCCTTCACCGGTCTTCAGAATCACGCGCTCGGCCGAACCGGTCCGGATGACCGCCTCGGACGGCACGGTCAGCGCTGTTCGTGTCCGGGACGGAACAAGACTGACGGTTCCAAACATGTTGGGCCGCAAAAGCCCCGCAGAGTTGTCGAACTTTAGCCGAACCGGCAGCGTGCGGGTTTTGGGGTCGAGTTCGGGATAGATATAATCGATTTCGCCTTCGAACGTGCGCCCGGCCAGATGCTCGAAGCGGGCGACCGCGCGCATGTCTTCGCTGAGCCGCGCGATGTCCCGCTCGAATACGTCAACGATCAGCCAGACAGTTTTCAAGTCGCTAAGTGAAACTGCAAGCGTTCCCGGCTGAAGGTACATGCCATCGGCAGCCGAAAGCGAGATCACGACGCCGTCTTGCGGAGCTTCGATCCTGATAGTCCGTGCAAGCTCGCCGCTAGCTTCGATCTCCGCAATCTGAGCCTCCGACATGCCGTGGCTAAGAAGCTTGTTCCGGGCGGCGTCGAGGATCCTGGCGTCTCCGGCCTTGACCGCGCGGACCAAATCTCCGGTCGCCGCGCTGATCACTGGCGAGAACATCTCGAACAGGACATCGCCTTTGAGCACGCGATCGCCGATGGCTCGGGTTTTTAGTTTCTCAATCCACCCGTCTGCACGGGTATGGACATGGCTCGTGCGATGCTCGTCGTACCGCACGAAGCCGACGGTCTCTATCCTCGACGATATGTCCGACATCCGTGAAACAGCGGTGCGTACACCGATTGCGTTGACCTCGGCCGGTGAGAGCGACACTTCAGCGGGATCACCTGCGGGCTCATGGCCGGCATAGACAGGGATCAGGTCCATGCCCATCGGCGATTTCCCGGGCTCGTCGCGCCGGTAGTTCGGATCCATCGGAGCAACCCAGTACAGGATCTCCGGGTCGCCCGAGGTCGGGCTTTCAGTGAGGTTGAGATATGTCCGTTCCAGAAGAACCCCGCCCACCGTTCCTGCGGCAAGGGCAAGGATGCTGAGCGCTGTGTAACGTCCGCGCATGATATCCTCCAGGCTGATCTTCCCGAAGCAGCCTACATAGTTGACAAATTACCGGCGCGTCTCATGAGCTCCGCCGGAAGCGAAATTTGTCAAACGTGCTTTGGAGGCCGGACCGGCGGCGGTGTTTCCAGGTGAACACCGAAATTACCCGCACCAGCTTTCAGGTGGAGCGAGGAGGCTGTCTGGGCTGCAGACGGGATGGCCGCGGACGGCAAGTCGGAGCTGAAGCATGAGCTGCCGATGCAACGGGAAGAAACCTGATCGTTTGCACAGCATGCAAGGTCAAGACTTTGCGATGGAGCCGCCAGGTGCAGGGAATGACCGGACCCGGAATGTGATGAGGGACTGGCTTCTTCCGCGAGGCTTTCCTGGTGCGGCATGTGCATGGCCATCGCTGACGTAAAATTCGCCGCAAAGGAGAAAGCCAGTGCGACGAGAATGATGGTCACGCGCCGTGCCAGACATATCAAGAATCTTCTGCCCACTGTCTGCATATAGCTGCGCTTTGTCTGGTTGCCAAGCTGTCCCGCTAAGGATCCTGTCTCCCAGAGTGCCGACCGCTGTCACAAACCGAGCGGCAGTTCACTTCGCGCTCTTCCAATGGGATGTGTTTCGTGAGTTGGAGCTGCTGGGGAACCTGGCGTGAGTTAGAGTGAGAAGAGGCCGCGCAAGGAACGTACCGGGAAGCTCGGTCAGATTTTGGAAGCTGGGCGTCGAGGCAAGAGTCCTTTCATTGTTACGAACAAAGCATCGGGTGCCCGCTTTTAGGATTTCGGTTTGCGCGATCCGTGATTTTCTATGCCTTTTGGGTTTGCCGTCGTTTCGTGCTGAAACTACGTGGCCTTAACGATGTGTGGGTGGAACGGGGTGTAATCTCCTCGTATGGATCTATCCGCTCGTGGTACAGGTGTTTCGGGTTTGATTTCGCTCTGTGGACACTCTCGGTGCATGCTGGAGCTGCGCAAACACCTCGCGGCTGCGACGACCATGTTTCCGCTCTCCTTCGAACCAAATCGGGCCAAAACTCGCCAGTTTGTACGCCGCCCGCAGCAAGGCCATGGATTCGCTGCCCTGGCAGGCTTTCGCACCGCTGCTTTCTCCCCCATGACCTGTTGCGCGTTGATGCGGCTCCAAGTATTGCGCTGGTTCAGCCACCGTTCACAACGTGGCACTGTCTACTTCCCATTCCGCTTTTCAGAGTTCCGCTTCGGTCTGGGTTTCGCAGAAAACCCGAAAGTGCTCTTCATCGTCCCAATCGTCTGCAACAAATTGCACCAACGAGCTCAGGTTGTCGGGATCCTGCACTGCGTCCAAGAGTATCTCAAAAGCTTCAGGGCTCTCGGCGGCATTGTAACGGGTCATATAATGCTGGTCATTTTCGGCAATGTCTGAAGAAATCGAGACACCCCAGTTCACCTCCATATCACCATCGCTGTCTGCTTGTACGATTTTATCGACAAACAGGAACTGGGTGGACAGCCTGGCGATGGCAGATTCACGGCTACCGCACTCCCATACGTATTCAGAGAGTGCTTCCTCGCAGACCAGGTGGAGAAGATTTTCCGCGCGCATGATGCGGACAAGGTTTTCGTTCATCTGGTGGTTCACCTTTCATCCTGAATTTAGACTTGGGAGTAATGTGGGCGATGAGGTCGAAAATCCAAAGAGGCATTTGTCAGTTCTCCACAAGTCACGGGAGACATGAACCGCAGCCCCCGTTAACCTTCGAGGATCCCGCGCCGAGACCTGCTGCTGTTGCGGCAAGACCAGGGCAGGCTGCCTTTCAAGCCGGCCATTGCCCCCAGATGGCGCTTTCCCTTCTGTTCAACACAGGCATCAGGGCTCGATTAGCATGCAGGTTCCGTTACATCTTTGAAAACATTTGGTGATTGTCTTTATTTCATTGGCCGCCATACACCGAGGAGCTTGAAAATGCGATGTTCCTACCGCAGGCGGGGGCAGTGGCTCTGAAAAAAGTCATTTAAAATCAACGATGTAACGGTGTTACGCTGAGCGTTACACGCCTGTTACGGGGTTAAGTTATTGAAAATACTGGAAGTTTGTATGTATGTCTATGTATGTAACAAATAAATAGTTATATATAAAGAGAGAAAGAGATATCCTGCCGGAGAGAGTAAGAGGTATACACTCTCCCCCGCCGTTACAGGCGTTACGGCGTTACGCTTAGTCTAAGCCATTGAAATTATTGAGGCGGTCCGTAACGCTCCAGCTCGATAAACATGAACGTAACCCCTGATATGTAACGCGGGGGTAGCTTCCCGCTGTACCGTGGCGACCAAATCACCGCCCTTCATGCACAGAGGGGATTGCGGATGTTTCCCAAGACGACGGAAGGCAGTTCTTCTGTCATCCGTACCAAGCGCACACTGCTGCAGACGCGGCATTCCCGGGTCGCCTTCCCGGAAGCGGAGGCCCGGTGAGGCGGTACAGCATACTTTGATGCTGTCGGCTGCAATGGCGTCAGCGAAGCGCAATAGGCGTGCATTACATGGTCCAGGCGCAAGTACCTATCTGCCGAAGCGCTTGCAGCGATGGCCTGCGGTTTCCACTATCGCCAGGGGATAGTCTTTCGTCTCCATGTGCGGCCTTTGGAATGCGGTTTGGTGATTTGGCGACTCTCATTGCGACCGGAGCAGGGGAGGGAATCAAATTTAGATCGATTGCCGTGAACATTGCGCGAACACGGCTGCACGGATTTTGCACGTGAATCACGTGCAGTTCCGCAAAGGTTCCCTGAAAACCGGGGAAACTCCCTGTTTTGCTGGCGCGGAAAAAAATTGAAAAAACGCCTTGTTTCTCTGGGTTGCGGCACATATACGGGTCAGCGGAGACGTGGCCGAGTGGTCGAAGGCGCTCCCCTGCTAAGGGAGTAGGCGGGAAACCGTCTCGTGGGTTCGAATCCCATCGTCTCCGCCATCACACCTAAGTGTTTGATTTTTCAGGTGGAAAATGGCTGTGGTCCGTTTGCCCCTGAGGTACATGATGGACCACATGAGCAACCCAATCACTTCACCCCTAGTGGGGAAGCCTGACATGCGGCATCTGATGAAGCCGCGTGGCAGAGGCTACACCTTCAGGATGATCACGCCCGACGTCTTGGTCGGGACGAAGAACCCGTGGACGGGCAAGCCGTTCGGCAAGGAAATCAAGCTCGGGCTAGGCACGAGGGTCCATGCTGAGGCACTGCGGCAGCGCGATACCTGCTTGGGGCAGGTGCGTCAGCTCGAGGACGAGATGAGGCGAGCCAAGGGCCATCGCGGCGCCGGGCGTATCTTGGACCTGTCGCACGACAGCGCGTTGGAGTGGCAAGACCTGAGAGCGACTACCGATGACCTTGATGGAGTGGATCACGTCCTAACTAACGAACTGGAGCGAGCTGCGCGAGCAGGTCACAAGGAGGAAGTTGAACGGTTCGCTGCGGTAGTCTTCCGGGGGGCGGTCGCTATCAGCACAGCGGTGGAGCTGTATCTGGAGGAGCGAAGCGAAGGGAACCCCTACGGCTTTGACCCACTTGCTCGAACCACTGCCTTGAACGTCCAGTCCACCATCAAGCACCTGATTGCCTTCTTGGGCGGTGACCAGCCTACGCTGCAAGATGTGACACCGAAGAAGGCGTTTGACTTCAGGACGCACTACCTGCCGGTGACCGTGGGTCTTCGGCCCGCGACAGTGAACAAGCACATGACCTTGCTCAAAGGGCTGTGGGCGTGGGCAATCAGCGATAAGCGATACCTGCAGTCTCGGAGCGGCAAGCCTATCCGAAACCCGTGGGAGGCAGAGGCCGCCGGTACTCCGAAGAAGAAATCTGCAAAGAGGGACGAGGGGCGCGAGGCGTTCACGGCAGACGAGGTCGGAAAGCTGTTGGAGGGTTTCCCTAGGTGGGGCAGCCGTCAGGGGGACATCATGCGCCTAGCTCTGGCGACAGGCTGTAGGGCTGACGAGATCGGTGCCTTGCAACTTCAGCATGTTCGCCCCGATGGTTCGGGCTTCGACATCCCTAAAGGGAAGACCCACAATGCCCGGCGGTTCATCCCGGTGGTCGAAGAATGCCAGAAGCTGCTGGCCCAGCGTGTAGCAACCGTGACTGAGAGCCAGAAAGAAGCTCCTGAAGGTGAACGGCGGCTGTTCCCCGACTGGCCGCTGAAGCCGTCCACAGGGAAAGCAAACTCGGTCTCGCAGTGGTTCACCCGCTATCGACGTGAGGTGCTGGGCAAGGCAAGCGATGGGAGGCTGGCTCTCCATTCGTTCCGGCACACATGGCGCACCACTGCCCGCCGTGCGGGCGTCGCTGAGGATCGCATTCGGGAGCTTGGCGGTTGGCAGGGCAAGCAGGACGCGGCTGACATCTATGACCACGGATTGGAGGAGCGACACCTCCGCGAGGGTCAGGCGGCAATCTGGGAAGAGTTCAAGGGACAAGGGTACTTGGACAGGTTCTAGGAGGAGGGGGAAAGGCACCTCGCCTGTATGCAGGCGGTGTCCTCTGAACGGAGCTGATGCCTCCAGTTCCATTGGGTTCCACCATCTATTTGGTTCCACCATTGAAGAACCTGCCCCCATGCGCTCACGGCGACGGCTGTGGCACCACGCGCAGGCAGGTCTTCTGCTGGTCCTGCGGCTTCTGCCTTGGGTTCTCGATGATGGGGCGATGACGCTTCAAGGAGCCTGAGGCAGGGCCGACGCCGGGACCAGCACAATGGAACCAGCAGAAACAAGAGAACACAGACATGATGAACAGTACGCAAGGGCGTCATAGCCCCTGGGAGAGCCACAGCGCGGGCGTAGCAGGGGGTGCAAGCCTTGGGGGGTGCATTTGCACCCTGCCGCTTCTCAGCGGAGGAGCCGAATGACCCGCAGAAACAAAGGTGATGAGAAGCCCCGCCACACGCGTGTCCCGCTCAACAAGCTCGAAACTGACCCAGACCTGTTCCAGCACCGCACCGTGAAGTTGGATAACGCACACGCCGAAGCGCTTGTGCATGTCCTGAGCCGAGGTGAAACCCTCGACCCTCTCACAGCCTGGGTAGGCGACAGGGGGCAGCTCATTGTCGTGGACGGCCATCACCGTCTCGAAGCCTACAGGAGGGCCAACTGGACGAAGGGTGTGCCTGTGGTGATCCACAGCGGCCCCGAGGAGAACGCCCAGTTCCTGGCCATGTCCGACAACGGGAAGCAAAGGCTCCAGATGACCCAGGAGGAGAAATCAAACTGGGCCTGGAGGATGGTGCGGGACTACCCCGAGCTGACTGCGAAGCGGATAGCCGAAGGACCTGTCAGCTTGCGTCAGGTGAGAAACATGAGATCGACGATGAGAAGACTGGAACAGGCAGGTGAAGCACTGCCTGACACCTGGGGCATGGCCTTGGTTATGGATAAGGGTAACGCCGGTGAATGGGACGAGGCCCAGCGTGAAGAACGACGCGTGGCTATGCGGGCCAAGCTCCTTGAGCAGATACGCGCTCACTTGTCTCTCGCAGCCCAAAGAGACCCGGATATGGCTCTTGAGGTCGTGGAGGAGGTCATGGGGCGCAGCAGGTTCGAGATTGCGGCAGACGCCCTCGGATACCGGAAGATGACGCAGGCCGAAATCGAGGGCGACGACCTGCCGTTCTGACGCAAGAAGTTTCACACTGCAAATATCTGAGCGCCTCATCAATATCACATGGAAGCGTAATCTCCCCCCATAGGGGCGTTCTTCACTGTGCGCCCCACAACCGTCCGATACCATCCCACAGGGGGACGAAGATCACGATGACGATCACGACCAGGGCCACAATGCCATGCTTGCCAGTGGCCTCACCTTGCAGGGGTCCCGTCTTGATCTTGATGGTGTCTTGTTCTGGCGGCATGAACTGCTCCTTCTTGTATGTTCCACGTTGGATATTGAGGACATGGGTTTCTTCACGGTTTAGGGAAAAACTTCGAACCACAGTGGTTTATTTCTTCGCCTACCCGCACTCTGACACACCCCATACCCCCCGGAACAAGCGGCTGCCCTCTGCGCCAGCACTTAAATCTGGTGCGTCTATCCGCTCCATGCGTAACGATCACAACCAACCTTGACGATTGCAACATGATGGTGTTACCCCTACGCCAGGCACAGGGGCAAGGGAGCCGACCACATGAAGCGCTATGTCATCTACCGCCGCGTCAGCACTGAGGAGCAGGGTAAGTCCGGCCTTGGCCTGGAAGCGCAGCACCGGGACATTGCACTGTTCCTGGAGAACTTCTCCGAGGAGCCTTACGAGGTGGTCGGGGAGTTCGAGGACCATCTGAGCGGCAAGCACGATGACAGGCCACAGCTTGCAGCCGCGCTGGAGCTGGTCAGGAAGACCGGAGCCGAGCTGCTAGTGGCCAAGCTGGATCGCCTCAGCCGCAAGGTGTCCTTCATCGCCACCCTGATGGATGACCCCAAGGTGAAGCTGCGGGTGGCCTCGATGCCCTCCGCCGATAAGTTCCAGCTCCACATCTACGCCGCGCTGGCTGAGCAAGAGCGAGAGTTCATCTCCGCACGGACCAAGGCAGCACTGGCCGAGGCAAAGGCCAAGGGCGTGAAGCTGGGCGGTCTCCGCGACAAGACCATGAAGCGCAACGAGGTGGTGAAGGCGAATGCCAGGGCCAGGGCTGAGAAGGTGGCCCAGACTGTTCAGCCCCTCAGAGCGCAGGGGGCATCGCTGCGACAGATCGCTGATGCTCTCAATGCCTCAGGGGTTCCCACGGCCCGTGGAGGACAGTGGCAAGCGTCCCAGATCAAGAGGGTCCTGGAGAGGCTTGCATCTGGTTAGCGGTTGTAGCGGGCAGTGTGGTCCCTTTGAGAAGGACTACATTTGTTCTTCAACGGGGGTAAAGTACTCCGCCATAGATCACCTTGGTGTTCGTCGTCCCATAGCGCAACAGACCAATCCTGCCATCACGGGATGCCCTGATCGTTGTAGGCAGAGTACTTCGCGGGACAGGAACGATCTCTTCATGACCCATCAGCTTCGTTTCACTGTCGAATGGGGCAGTGACACCTGCTTGCTCGTCTACACCTTTCCGCCTTTTCATTTGTTTCCTGCGGTTGCAGCTATGCGCGAGTGTATCAAGCTTCGATCTACTTGTGCGTGGCGTGAAGGCGCTCCATGATGCGCGAAAAGAGACCGAGGTATCTACATGAGTGGCATTGAAGAACTGATCGAAGAGGCGCGGGCTTCACTTGAGAGGGTCCAGGAGTTTGACGCCCAGCAGTTAGTACAGCGCGATAGGTTGGGGCAGTTGAGCTTTGAGGATGCAGTTGAGCCAGCCAAGAGGCTTGTAGGGCTGTTTCTCCAGTTGCCTGCCAGTATCGTCGAAGCCATCCCCACCAATGAGTTGACGGCGATCAAGCAGCACTCAAACGCAACCTTCCAGCTATTCCAAGAAGTCCTCGACTTCGATATGGAGCAAGCCGAACCAAGGCAGAGGCATGACGCCGCAGTTCAGAGGATCGTCGAAAAGCATCAGCAGCTCTTTACAGCTCTGTTTCCGTTGATTTCCTACTCCATGGCCAGAACGGTGGATTTCAACCAACTGGAAGCGCAAGGCCGCGCAGCGGTTCAAAGCGTACGCGATCAGGCAGACCAACTGATGAAGGAAATCGAAGGACAGAAGGCTGAAGCGGCGGGTATCTTGGCAGATGTACGCGCAGCTGCTGCGGAGCAGGGGGTCAGTCAGCAAGCGATATACTTCAAGGATGAGGCGGATCACCACAAGACTGACGCGAATATGTGGCGCGGTTACACCATTGTAATGGCCATTGCCGTTGGGTTGTACGGGATAATTACCTTGTTCCTCCACAAGTGGACTTTGATTGCTCCGTCCAACCTGTATGAGACGATACAGTTTACAGTCGGAAAGCTCGTGGTCTTCTTCGTACTCACATACATGCTGGTACTTTGCGCGAAGAACTTCACATCCAACCGCCACAATGAAATCGTGAACAGGCATAGGCAAAACGCACTTATGACCTACAAGGCGCTGGTGGACGCTGGCGGAACACCGGAGGCGCGTGACGTCGTGCTGAACCACGCAGCTTCATCAATCTACAAGCTGCACGAGACAGGCTACGCGAGGGGTAGCGACGGTGCAGGCTCCAGCAGCAGTTCCGTAGTCGAGATGTTGCCCCGAACAACTTTGCCTTTGTCAGGCGGGGGCAGTGGTACGTGAGGCCATTGGATGTGGTCCATGTTGACCAGAAGGCATGAGTGGACCACATTGAATGGGTAAGGTATTGATTTCATATGGAAACAAGAGAATGAGATCGTCTCCCATCGTCTCCGCCATTACCTCGAAAATTGAGATGGCTGAATAATTAAGTCCTGGCACCTCAAGGGCTTGCGTCTGGCCTGAATCACAAGGGCTCCACTTAGGGGTGGCCGGCCGCGGTCGGCGGCAGGCCTTGGCTTGGCACCCTTGCATTCGACTGCCTGCCTGGCGGAAGGCAGTCTCGCATATTCACCCTCTGGGTTCAGAAGCGCAGGGACAGGCAGGACATGCCTCCGTCCAGTTTGGCGCAGTCGGAGTTGTCGATCTCCACGATCTCAAAACCTGCCTTATCCAGCATTTCTGCCGTGCGCGGGAAGCCTGCGGCCATCAGCACCAAATTGTTGAAGCGGATGGCGTTGGCCGCGGCTTCCTCGCCTTCGGGCACATGCATTACCTTGTAACCCTCAAAGCAGCCTGAGGCGTCCAAGCGCGTGGTGGACAGGATCGTCTCCGCATCCATCAGAGAGCAATCGGTCTTGAAGTGGAGAACGCCCTCGGGAGTGAAGACTTCGCGCAGGGAGTGGCCCCATTCAGCAGCGATCTCGGCCAGCTCTGCGACACCTGCGGCATCGGTGCGGTCAGAGCGGCCAACAAGGATCTCCTTTCCAGTCACCAGAATGTCGCCGCCTTCAATGTGGCCGGGGCCGGTGATTTCTCGCACATCGCCATAGCAGGCCCGCAGGGTGGGGGCCATTTCCGCCACTTCGCCTAAACGGGACGGCGCGCCGGGGCGCATCAGGATTGCGCCCTCGGGCAGGCAGAGGGCAGTGTCCTCTACGAACTGAGCGTCAGGGAAGGCCTCCAACGGTTCCAGCTCAATCACCTCCGCGCCAGTGCTGCGCAAGGCGGAAACATAGGCTGCGTGCGCCTTCAGCATTCCCTCGAGACTCGGGTTGCCGATGTCCTCGGCGCGCAAGCCCTGCGCGATGCTGGACGCAGGACGTCGGGTGATGGCGCGGGTGAATTCAAAGGTGGGGTTTCGCATTGGGTTACTCCTGTCCCTGAGCGGGTCCGGTGATTTCGATTTCGACGATGGATGGGGTGCTGCTGCGGCTGGCCTCGCTAAGGGCAGCGGCAACCGCTTGCGGGTCCATCGGAATGCGGGTGTAGGGAATGCCGAAGGACGCGGCGGCGGGACCGAACTCCGGCGGGGTAGGGTCGCAGCCAACGACGGGGACATGGACAGCTTCCATTGAGGTGGCGATTTCACCGTAACCGCGGTTGTTCCAGATCACGAAGGTGATGGGCAGCTTCTCATCCGCCGCGGCCATGATCTCGGGCAGGGAGAATTGCGCGCCGCCGTCGCCGGCGATGCAGATCACCGGAGTGTCCGGGGCCGCAATGGCGGCACCGATAGCGGCGGGGATGCCATAGCCGAGCGCGCCGTAGCCGGTGGCGGCATTGAACCAGCCGCCGGGGCGGTCGTGGTCGTAGTAGAGGTTGCCGGCATAGATCGGCTGGGTGGAATCCCCGACCATCAGCGCATCCGGCACAGCGTTGCGCATGGCGTTCAGCACCTCGACCTGGCCGCGGTAGTCCGCGCCGATCTCTTCAAAGGCAGCAGCGCGGGTGCGGTCTGCGCGGGCCGCGCCTTGGCTATCTTTCGGGTTTGCGGGCAGGGCCGTGAGCAAGGCGGCGATGGCATCAGCGGCGCGGGCGTGAATGGCGAGCTGTGTCTCGTGGCGGGCCAGTTGGTCCTGGCAGATGTCCACCCTGATCAGCCCGGTCATGGCTGCCATGCTGCCGGTGGCGTACATGTCGTAGTCCGTCGGCCCCAGCTCCGTCCCAAGTGCGAGAACGCAATCGGCTTCCTCGATCATTGCACGGATGGCTTGCAGGCTTGGGCTGGCCGGAACGGTCAGCGGGTGGCCGTGCATCAAACCGCGGGCATTGACGGTTTGCACCACCGGGGCGTCAAGGCGTTCTGCGAGCGTCCGGAGGTCCTGGTCGGCAGTCTTGGCGCCCCCGCCGGCCAGGATCACCACCTTGTCTGCTTTGGTAAGGCGGCTCGCAGCCTGGGAGATTTGGTCTGAGTCAACTGGCGGCTGTTCGGCAGCAGGCGCTGACGGGCCGTCCTGTGAAGCGGTGCCCGCCACATCCAGCGGGATTTGGATGTGGGTGGGGCCGGGGCGGCCGGCAGAGAAGGGTGCGAAGGCATTATCCAGCGCGGCTTCAAGTTCGCTGGGCCGGGCGAGGTGTTCCGAAGTGAGCGCAACTGTCTTGGCCAGCGCGTGCTGGTCCGAAAGTTCGTGCAGATGGCCGTGGCCTTTGCCGAGCGTGGCGCTTTCGTTCACTCCGGACACCACCAGCACCGGCACCGAATCCGCGCGGGCCTGGGCCATCGGGGTCAGCGTGTTGGTGAGGCCGGGGCCGGTGATGACAAAGGCAACGCCAGGCTCGCCGGACACCCTTGCGTAGCCATCTGCCATGAAGCCCGCGCCCTGTTCGTGGCGGGGTGTAACATGGCGGATGCCGGAGTCTGCCAGGCCGCGGTAGAGCTCCACCGTGTGCACGCCGGGAATGCCGAATACGCAGGAGACGCCGCGCGCCTTCAGCCCTGCGACCAGAGCCTCGCCAACTGTCTTGCGGGTCATGCTGCGCCTCTTGCCTTGGAGTTTGCGTGCGCCACGATCCGGTCGAGGGCGGTGGCAAAGCTGGTGTCATCTATCGTCAGGGCGACGCGCACCCAGTCCGTGAGGCCCTCGCCGAAGGCTGAGCCGGGCATCACGGCAACCCCGCTGTTCAGCAGGTCCCAGGCATATGCGTCGCCGTCCATTCCGGTTGCGGATACCTCAATCAGGGCAAACATGCCTGCCTCGGGGCGGTGGACGTGCAGGCGGGTCTCGCCATGCAGGCGCTGTTCCAGCAGGGCAGCACGGGCGGCAAATCGGGACGCCATGCCCGCGGCCACCGAGGAGCCCTCGCGCACCGCCTTTTCGGTCATGTCGGCGATGAAGGGCTGATTGCCAAACAGCATCGTTTCCGAGACCGGCAGAAGGGCTGTGCAGAAGTCTTCTGGCCCGGCGCACCAGCCGCTGCGGAAGCCTGGCGCGGCGTGGGATT
Organism: Leisingera sp. CC-HEC096; assembly: GCF_059429235.1. Classification (NCBI taxonomy): domain Bacteria; kingdom Pseudomonadati; phylum Pseudomonadota; class Alphaproteobacteria; order Rhodobacterales; family Roseobacteraceae; genus Leisingera; species Leisingera sp. CC-HEC096. Next base: position 2,106,469 of record NZ_JCAIJS010000001.1, on the reverse strand, counting down.
TGGAGATTGAGGAGACTGCGATCACCCGGTCCGCCAGTGCCGGATCGGAGAGCGGAGAGACGAAATCCGCGCCCTCGAATACCAGCTGCTCGTAGACCTCGTCGGAGATGATCCAGAGATCATGCTGCACTGCCAGTTCGCCGATCTCGCGAAGGTCTTGCGGGGTGAGAATGGCGCCGGTGGGGTTGTGCGGCGTGGTCAGGAGGATGGCGCGACTGCGCGGGGTAATGCGGGCGGCGATGTCGCTGGCCTGCATCCGGAACCCGGCCTCGGGCCGCAGCGGCACCGGTACCATTTCAGCGCCCGAGGCGCGTATCACGCCTTCGTAGGTGGCATACATCGGGTCGCCAACCAGCACTTCGGTGCCGGGTTCGGCCACGCCCTGCAACACCGCATAAAGCGCGGTCTGGGTGCCGGGGAAGCAGAGGATGTTCTCCGGTCCGAAATGCCGCCCGCGGCTGGTGGTATAGGCCTCGGCCAGGGCGGCGCGCAGGCGCGCCTCGCCGCGGCCGTCGGAATAGCCGGTGCGGCCGGCATGCATCGCTTGCGCGGCGGCCTCGATCAGCTCCGGCGGGGTGGGCACGTCCGGTTCGCCGATGGTCATTTCCACCAAGTCCGCGCCGGCTGCGGCCATTTGCCGTGCTTTTGCGTGCACTTCCCATTTGCCGCCGCCAAGTCCGGCCAGCCGTTCGGTGATTGCTGTCAGCCTCATGCCGTTTCAGCCTCCTGCTCCAAATTCAAACCTGTGATTGCGGCAACCGACTGCCGTCCGATTTCTGCCAGCTCACCTGGCGCAAAGGCGTCCGGAAGGGCGCCGCCCTCCAGCCACAGCCCGTCGATCACCGCGTTGCAGGCGATAGCCAGCTGCCGCAGCCGGGCAGGCGCGGCGGGGCGTTTGCCTTCTTCCAGCGCGTCGGCGATCAGCCCCTCCAGAAAGTCGCGGAAGTAGCCATAGGTGCGTTCGTGAGTTGCCTTCATTTGCTCATCCTGCTGCACCTTGTTCAGGAAGCTTGCCCAAAGCGCGATTGATCGCGGGTCCACCACCGGCGGCGTCAGGGAGGCGTTCACGAAGGCGGTGAGCCGGTCCAGCGCCGTGCCATCCACTCCTGCCGCGGGGGCAAAGGTCTGATCGGTCATGGCGGTCATATGGTGTTCGTAGGCGGCGGTGATCAGCTCTTCCTTGGAGCTGAAATAGTGCCGGATCAGACCCTGGGTGACGTTGGCGCGCTCGGCAATGCCCCGCACCGTGGCCCCGCGCACGCCGTTCTCGGCCACTAGCTCCAGCGTGGCGAGAATCAGCGCCTCTTTCCGGGCCTCGGCGGATTCGCGTTTGAATTTGCGGCGCTCGTCGGTCACCTCAGCTCCTTTTTTTACCTGGCGGAGAAATTATACACTTGCATAATTACGCGAGTCGCGGCTTACTGCAATCGGAAATTTCAGGGTGACACAACAATGGACACAGCCACTGCTGCCGCTTCCGCCAGGGAGACCGATACGCGCCGCGAGGCGATACGGGTGGAGAATCTGCACAAGTCCTTTGGCAATCTTGAAGTGCTCAAGGGTGTGGATCTGACGGCGCGGCAGGGGGATGTGGTGGCGATCATCGGCGGCTCCGGGTCCGGCAAATCCACCATGCTGCGCTGCATCAATTTCCTTGAGACACCAAGCTCCGGCAAGATCGTGATCGGCGGAGAAGAAGTGACGATGCGCGGCGATGGCAGCCCGGCCAACCAGAAGCAGATCGAGCGCATCCGCACCAAGCTGGCGATGGTGTTTCAGCAGTTCAACCTGTGGACCCACCGCACCCTCTTGGAGAACGTGATCGAGGTTCCGGTGCATGTGCTGAAAGTGCCCAAAACTGAAGCCACCGACCGCGCGCGCGAGCTTCTGGAGCGGGTTGGACTCGCCGGTAAGGAGGACACGTTTCCTGCTTATCTGTCCGGCGGCCAGCAGCAGAGGGCGGCGATTGCCCGGGCGCTGGCGGTGGACCCGTCTGCAATGCTGTTCGACGAGCCGACCTCGGCCCTTGACCCGGAACTGGTGGGCGAGGTGCTTACGGTGATACGCGATCTCGCCGCCGAGGGCCGCACAATGCTTCTGGTCACCCACGAGATGAAATTCGCGCGCGAGGTCGCGAACCACGTTGTCTATCTTTACCAGGGCCGCATCGAAGAGCAGGGGCCGCCTGCCGAGGTCTTTGGCAATCCGCAATCAGAGCGTCTGAAGCAATTCCTGAGCTCGGTCGCCTGATCCACTACCACCACAATAAAAACCAACTGGGAGAAGAAGATGAAACTGAAAGCACTGCTAGCCGCAGCCACCGCCGCTGCTGCCCTGTCCGCCGGTGCCGCCGCCGCGGAGCAGGTCAAGATCGGCATCGCCGCAGAGCCCTATCCGCCGTTTGCCTCGCTTGACAGCTCCGGCAACTGGGTCGGCTGGGAGGTCGAGGTGATCGGCGCGGTCTGTGCCGCGGCTGAACTGGACTGCGTGATCACCCCGGTGGCCTGGGACGGCATCATCCCGTCGCTGACCGGCCAGCAGATCGACGCCATCATGGCCTCCATGTCGATCACCGAAGAGCGCCAGAAGACCATTGATTTCTCCGATCCGTATTACAACACGCCGGCGGTGATCGTGGCGGACAAGTCGATGGACATCGAACCCACACCGGAATCGCTGGCGGGCAAGATCGTCGGCATTCAGGCTTCGACCATTCACCAGGCTTACGCTCAGGAATACTTCAAGGACGCCGAGCTGAAAGTCTATCAAACCCAGGATGAAGCCAACCAGGACCTGTTTGCAGGCCGCATCGACGCGACCCAGGCAGACAGCATCGCGATGGCGGATTTCGTAGGCTCCGACACTGGCGGCTGCTGTGAGATCAAGGGCGCAGTGGCAGATGACCCGGCGATCCTGGGCCGTGGCGTTGGCGCAGGCGTGCGCAAGGGCGACGATGACCTGCGCGAGGCGCTGAACAAGGGTATTGCGGCGATCCTGGCCGACGGCACCCACGAAAAGATCACCGCCAAATACTTCACCACCAGCATCTACTAAGGCGCTGACGTGACCGGACTGCTTGAACTACTGGGCCTCGGCGCCAGCGCAGAGCTGCTGTCGCTGTCGGGCTGGGGAGGCAACCTGCTGCGCGGGCTTGCCAACTCCCTGCAGATCGCCTTTGGCGCCTTTGGGCTGGGGCTGGTGATCGGGCTGTTCGGGGCCTATGGCAAACTCTACGGCGGGAAGGTCACGCGTGATCTTCTCGCCATCTACACCACGGTGATCCGGGCGGTGCCGGAACTGGTGCTGATCCTGATCCTCTATTACGTGGGCAGCGATATCATCAACAAGATCTCCGAGGCGATGGGCGGCGGCCGGGTCGAGATCAACGGCGTTGCGGCGGGCATCTGGGTCTTGGGCGTGGTGCAGGGGGCTTATGCCACCGAAGTGCTGCGCGGCGCCATCAAGGCGGTTCCGGTGGGGCAGATCGAGGCCGCGAAATCCTATGGCATGCCAGCCTTCATGATCATGCGGCGGGTGACGATCCCGGCGATGATGAGCTTTGCAGTGCCCGGCCTGGCGAACCTGTGGCTGATCGCAACCAAGGATACGGCGCTGCTGGCGGTGGTCGGGTTCAATGAGCTGACGCTGGAAACCCGCCAAGCGGCAAGCAGCACGCGGGCCTATTTCACCTTTTTCCTGGCCGCCGGGTTTCTGTACCTGATGGTGACCCTGTGCTCCGGTGCGGTCTTTGCCCGGGTTGAGAAATGGGCGCGGCGCGGCCAGCCCTCGCTGAAGGGGGGCACGCGATGATCGGCCTGAAGGACCTGATGCAGCCGCATCGCATTGTGATGATGCTGGTGTTTGCGGCGATCGTGATCTGGTGCGCCTTCGCGCTGCGCTGGGACTGGATCCCGAAATACGCGCCCCTTGCGCTGGAGGGGCTGTGGACCACAATCTGGATTCTCGCGGTCTCGACCTTCTTCGGCTTCTTCTTGGCGGTGCCGCTGGGTTTGGCGCAGGCCGTCGGCCCCTGGTATCTGTCGATTCCGGCGCGCACCTTCTGCACCATCATCCGCGGCACGCCGCTGCTGCTGCAAATCTGGCTGCTCTATTATGGGCTGGGATCTCTGTTTCCGCAGTTTCCCTGGATACGCTCGTCAGAGCTTTGGCCCTACCTGCGCCAGGCCTGGCCCTATGCGGTGCTGGCGCTGACCCTGTCCTATGCGGGCTATGAGGGCGAGGTGATGCGAGGTGCGTTCTCCGGTGTGGCCAAGGGGCAGCTGGAGGCGGCAAAGTCCTTCGGCATGCCGCGCTTCACCATGTTCCGCCGCATCTGGCTGCCGCAAGCAGTGCGCAATGTGCTGCCGACTTTGGGCGGGGAAACCATCCTGCAGCTGAAGGCAACGCCGCTGGTGGCGACCATCACGGTTGTGGAAATTTACGCGGTGTCCTCCCGCGTACGGTCCGACACATTTATCGTCTATGAGCCGCTCCTGCTGCTGGCCGTTGTCTATATGGCCATCGCCGGGGTGATTGCCCTGGCATTCCGGAAGCTTGAGAAAGGCTGAGGTCGCAAAGGCTTAGGGTGTTTTACGGCAAGTTTACAAATGTTCCGGAATTTCAGGTTTATCTGACATACATCAAATAACGGCACTGAAGTTCCCTCTAGTGTCAGCGGCAAATGCAGCAAGAGAATCTTGTAACAGATGCCGCGCACACTTTTCATATCTTCTGCCTTCCGCGCCGGGTTCGCCCGGCGTCTGGCGGGGATTTGCGCGGTTTTCATGCTGGTGCTGCAGGTAGCTCTTCCCGGTGCGGGGCAGGCCGCGGCTGGCGGCGAATGGATCGAGATCTGCGGCGAGTTCGGCGCGGTGGAGGTTCAGGTTGCCGGCGGCGACAGCGAAGACAAGCAGGACTGCCCCAAGTGCAGCACCTGCGTCCTGTGCGCGGCTGAGAATGGGGCCGGGCCGGTAGGCCTGCAGCCATACGGCATCACCCGTGCGGCGGACTGTGCCGTGCTGCTGCCTGCGGGAACCGCGGTGCAGCCGAACCCGGCGCAATACTGGCACGAAGGCCGCGGGCCTCCGCTGGTGACCAAGATAGAATCCGTACGCGCCTTGCGCGCGTCCGTGGCAGCCACTCAAGATAAAGGAGAGGCGCCATGGTCCTGACACGCGCCTTCCGGGGCTGGCTGACAGCCCTTATGATGACACTCACCGCCGTATTTGCCGCGGTGACCGCTGAGGCAGACAGCCTCGACTCTTTCCTGACAGAACTGACACCTAGTGATCTGGTGCCCGGCGCTGACGCGTTTGGCCCTGTGCGCGCCGATGTACCGGTGGCGCCGGTGCTGAAGGCGGGCGAAACTGTCGCCTACGCCTTTCTGACCTCTGATTTCGTCGGCACCACCGGCTACAGCGGCAAGCCGATCCATGTGGTGGCAGCCATTGACACCGATGCAGTGCTGACGGGCGTGAAGCTGGTCAAGCACTCCGAACCTATCGTGCTGATCGGCATCCCGAACTCCAAGATGGTCAAGCTGACCGAAAGCTATGCCGGGCTGGATCTGAAGGCCGAGGCGGCGGCAGGCGGCGATGCCCATGACCTCGACATCATCTCGGGTGCGACGGTGACCATCATGGTGATCGACGACAGCCTGGTGCGCGCTGGCATCAAGGTGGCGCGCGCGCTGGGCTTAGGCGGTCTGTCGCCGGTGCAGCCGGACGGGCCTAAGCGCGAGGTCGATATGGCCCGCGAGGAGTCTGCGGACTGGACCACGCTGGCGGGCGACGGCTCTGTGCGGCGGATGACGCTGGACGTGGGCCAGATCAACGCGGCCTTTGAGGCCACCGGCGACCAGCGCGCGATCCGCCGGCGTCAGCGCGGCGCGCCGGACGACACCTTCATCGACATGCATATGGCGCTGGTTTCGGTGCCGTCCATCGGCAAGTCGCTGCTGGGCGAGGCGGAGTACCGGAACCTGAAGTCCTGGCTGAAGGAGGGCGAGCACGCCATCCTGGTGCTGGGGCGCGGCAGCTACAGCTTCAAGGGCTCGGGCTATGTGCGTGGCGGCATTTTCGACCGGATCCAGATGATCCAGGGCGATGCCTCAGTGCGGTTCTTTGACCGCCAGCACAAACGGCTGGGAGGGCTGGCGACAGCAGACAGCCCCAGCTTTGCAGAGCTGGACCTGTTCAAAATCCCGGCAGATGCGGAGTTTGATCCGGCTGAACCCTTCCGCCTGCAGCTGCTGGTTCAGCGCTCCGTGGGCGCGCTGGAGCGGGCGTTCCTGACCTTTGATCTGGGCTACAAGCTGCCGGAGCAGTACCTGCTGCCCGCCGCGCCTGCGCCCAAGGTGGTGGAGGATGATACGAGCGAGGCCGCCGCCAAGGCCGCCCTGTGGCAGCGCATCTGGAAAGACCGCACTGTCGAGATCGGCGTGCTGGCCGTGATGCTGCTGGTGCTGACGGGTGTGTTCTTCTTCCAGTTCCAGGCGACTGTGAATGCGCGGACCTTCTACTGGTTCCGCATTGGATACCTGACTGTCACTTTGGTCTTCCTGGGCTGGTATGCCAATGCGCAGCTGAGCGTGGTGAATCTGATGGCGCTGGCAGGCAGCTTGCGCAGCGGCTTTTCCTGGGATGCGTTCCTGCTGGACCCGCTGGTGTTCATCCAATGGTTTGCCGTTGCAGCCGCGCTCTTGTTCTGGGGCCGGGGTGCCTATTGCGGCTGGCTTTGCCCGTTCGGCGCGCTGCAGGAGCTGACCAACAAGATCGCCCGCGCATTTAAGGTGCCGCAGATCACCCTGCCGTGGGGCCTGCATGAACGCCTTTGGCCTGCGAAATACATGATCTTCCTCGGGTTGTTCGGCGTCTCGATGGTGTCGATCCCGCTGGCGGAAACCTACGCCGAAGTGGAGCCGTTCAAGACCGCGATCATCCTGAAGTTCGTGCGCGACTGGCCGTTTGTGGTCTTTGCTGTGGCGCTGCTGCTGGCCGGGCTGTTCATCGAGCGCTTCTACTGCCGCTACATGTGCCCGCTGGGCGCGGCGCTGGCGATCCCGGCACGGGTGCGGATGTTCGACTGGCTGAAGCGCTACCATGAATGCGGCCACCCCTGTCAGACCTGTGCCAACGAGTGCCCGGTTCAGGCGATCCACCCCACCGGTGAGATCAACCCGAACGAATGTGTGAACTGCCTGCATTGCCAAGTTCTCTATCAATCCGAAGCCAAATGCCCGGTTGTGATCAAACAGCTGAAACGCCGGGCCAAGACCGGCAGCCCTGCGCCAGACGTTGCTCTGGGCCGACCGTCGGCCAATCACCCCAACGCGAACAGGATCAAAGTTTCCTGAAGGAGGACACCATGTCTGAAGACCTGAAAAACAAACTGCCCGTCACCCGCCGCGGCCTCTTGGGGGCCACCGCCTCCGGTGCCGTGCTGGCGGCCACCGGCGCCGGCTCCGCTCTGCTTGGCGCCAAGCCTGCACAGGCGGCCGGCGTCAACCTGGCGCCGGGCGAACTGGATGAATACTATGGCTTCTGGTCCTCGGGCCAGACCGGCGAGCTGCGCATCCTGGGCGTGCCGTCCATGCGCGAGCTGATGCGGATCCCGGTGTTCAACCGCTGCTCCGCCACCGGCTGGGGCCAGACCAACGAATCCAAGAAGATCCTGACCGAGGGCCTGCTGCCGGACACCAAGGAATTCCTGGCCGCCAACGGCAAGGAAACTTATGACAACGGCGACCTGCACCACCCGCACATGTCGTTCACCGACGGCACCTATGACGGCCGCTACCTGTTCATGAACGACAAGGCCAACACCCGCGTTGCCCGGGTGCGCTGCGACGTGATGAAATGCGACAAGATCATCGAGATCCCGAACGCCAAGGACATCCACGGCCTGCGCCCGCAGAAGTTCCCGCGCACCGGCTATGTCTTTGCCAACGGCGAGCACGAGGCGCCGCTGGTCAACGACGGCCAGATCCTGGATGATCCGTCGCAATATGTGAACATTTTCTCTGCCATCGACGGCGACACCATGGAAGTTGCCTGGCAGGTGATCGTCTCGGGCAACCTGGACAACACTGACTGCGACTATCAGGGTAAATACGCCTATTCGACCTCCTACAACTCGGAAATGGGCATGACCCTGGCCGAGATGACCGAGAACGAGCTGGACCACGTTGTCGTCTTCAACATCGCAGCGATCGAAGCGGCTATCGAAGCCGGTGAGTATGAAGAGCTGAACGGCGCCAAGGTGGTGGACGGCCGCAAAGGCGCTCCGGGCAAGCTGACCCGCTATATTCCGATCCCGAACTCGCCGCACGGCATCAACACCGCGCCGGACAAGAAGCACGTCTGCGTCAACGGCAAGCTGTCGCCGACCGTCTCGGTGATCGACGTCGAGAAGCTGGACGCGCTGTTTGACGCCGATGCCGATCCGCGTTCGGCCATCGTGGCGGAACCGCAGCTGGGCCTCGGCCCGCTTCACACCGCCTTTGACAACCGCGGCTATGCCTACACCACCCTGTTCCTGGACAGCCAGGTGGTGAAGTGGGACATCGCCAAGGCGATCGAGGCCTATGCCGGCGCCGATGTGGACCCGATCCTGGACAAGGTCGATGTGCAGTATCAGCCGGGCCACAACTCCACCTCCATGGGCGAAACCGCCGAGGCGGATGGCAAGTGGCTGATCTCGATGAACAAGTTTTCCAAGGACAGGTTCCTGAACGTCGGCCCCCTGAAGCCCGAGAACGAGCAGCTGATCGACATCTCCGGCGACAAAATGAAGGTGGTCCACGACGGCCCGACCTTTGCAGAGCCGCATGACTCGATCATCGTGCACCGTTCCAAGGTGAACCCGGCCAGCATCTGGGACCGCAACGACCCGATGTGGGAAGATGCGCGCAAGCAGGCCGAGGCGGATGGCGTCGATCTGGACGACTGGCAGGACACCATCGTGCGCGACGGCGACAAGGTAAGGGTCTACATGTCCAGCCAGGCGCCGAACTTCAGCCTTGAGAAGTTCACCGTCAAGCAGGGCGACGAGGTCACCGTCTATGTCACCAACCTGGATGATATCGACGACCTGACCCACGGCTTCTGCCTGTCGAACTTCGGTATTGCGATGGAGGTCGGGCCGCTGGCCACTGCCTCGGTCACCTTCATTGCCGAACGTCCCGGCGTGCATTGGTACTATTGCCAGTGGTTCTGCCACGCGCTGCACATGGAAATGCGCGGCCGGATGCTGGTCGAGCCGCGGAGCGCGTAAGGATGAAACGGCTCCTGCCCATATCGTTTGTTGCGGTTCTTGCCAGCCTGACGCCCGCCTGGGCGGCGGATTGGGATGTGCCCAACCGGGCAGGGGCCATCGCTGAAACACTGGCGCAGGCGGCGGATGGCGACACCCTTCGCCTCGCCGCCGGCGAATATGCCGAAACCCTGGTGCTGGACCGGCCCGTCACCCTTGACGGGCAGGGCCACGCCACACTGGACGGCCGGGGGCTGGGGTCGGTCATCACAGTGACCGGTCCCGGCGTAACCGTGCAAAACCTGACTGTTGTTGGCTCCGGCTCCTCGCATCAGGAGATCGACAGCGGTATCAAGCTGACCAAGACGGCCAAGGCACCGCGGATCCTGAACAATGTGCTGCTGGGCAACCTTTACGGCGTGGACATACACGGCGCCAAGGACAGCCTCGTGCAAGGCAACCGGATCGAGGGCCGCCTGGACCGGCACATGAATGCCCGCGGCAACGGGGTCTATGTCTGGAACGCACCGGGCGCGGTGGTGGATGGCAACGAGATCCGTTTTGGCCGCGACGGCATCTTTGTGAACAGTTCCAAGAAGAATGCCTTCACCAACAACGTGTTTCGCGATCTGCGGTTTGCCGTGCATTACATGTATGCCGACAATTCCGAGGTCTCGGGCAATGTCTCGATTGGCAATCACCTGGGTTATGCGGTTATGTTCTCCAAACGGGTCAAGGTGACCGGGAATGTCTCGCTGAATGACCGCGACCACGGGGTGATGCTGAACTACGCCAACCAGGGCGAGGTGCGCGGCAACTATGTGAAGGGGGCCAAGGACAAATGCACCTTCCTTTATAACGCCCACAAGAATGACTTCTCCGGCAACTGGTTCGAGGGTTGCGGCATCGGCATCCACTTCACCGCCGGCAGCGACGGCAACCGGATGGTTGGGAACGCCTTTGTCGGCAACCGGCACCAAGTGAAATTCGTCTCCACTAAATGGGTGGAATGGAGCGAGGAGGGCCGGGGCAACTACTGGTCCGATTTCGCAGGTTTTGATGTGGACGGCGACGGCATCGCCGATGCGCCCTACCGTCCGAATGACAGCATGGACCATGTGCTGTGGACGCAGCCCGCGGCGAAACTCCTGATGGGCTCGCCTGCGGTGCAGCTGGTGCGCTGGTCGCAATCGGCGTTCCCGGCGCTGTTGCCCGGCGGGGTGATCGACAGCCACCCGCTGATGCGGCCAGAACGGCCCGGGGCCGCCAGAAAGGTTGAACAAGATGGATAGAACTCCGCTGCAGATCCGCGCGCTGGACAAGTTCCGCGGTAAGACACAGGTGCTGCATGGCATCGACCTGGACATCGCGCAGGGCGAGCGGCTGGCACTGTTGGGCCACAACGGCGCGGGCAAGTCGACGATGATCAAGGCGGTGCTGGGCCTGATCCGGCATGAGGGCGGCAGCATCCGCATCTGCGGTTCCGCGCCCGGCAGTGCCGCGGCACGGGCGGCCACGGCTTTTCTGCCGGAGGCCGTCAGTTTTCACCCGGCGCTGACCGGGCATGAGCAGCTGTCGCTGTTTGCCCGCCTTGCTGGCGAACGCGCGGACATCGAGGCCCTCTTGGAGCGGGTCGGCCTGGGGGAAGCAATGCACCGCCGCATTGGCGCTTATTCCAAGGGGATGCGGCAGCGGCTGGGGCTGGCGCAGGTGCTGCTGGGTCGCCCGAAACTGGCACTGCTGGACGAACCCACCAGCGGGCTGGACCCGATCTCGCGCCAGGACCTTTACGCCATCATCAACGAGCTGGCAGAGCAGGGCGCAGCGGTACTGATCGCCTCCCACGCGCTGACTGAGGTGGAGGCGCGCACCGACCGGATCGCCATCCTGCGCAAGGGCGTCAAGGTGGCCGATGACACGCTGGCGGGCCTGTCGGCCCAGGCCGGGCTGCCGGTCAAGCTGCGGGTGCAGGCCAGCGGCACGCACGCCGACCGGATCGCGACGGAAACCGGCGGGCGGCGGATCAATGGCGCCTCGGTCGAGATCCTGTGCCGCCCGCAAGACAAGATGGCCGAACTGCGCAAGATCGCCGCCATGGGCGACGCGGTGGCTGACATCGATATGGTGCCGCCGAGGCTGGAAGACCTTTACCGCCATTACTCCGGGGAGGACCGTAAATGAGACGTGCCTTTGCCATTGCCCGTGCCGAGATGCTGATCCTGCGGCGCAACCGCTGGCTGTTCATGGCCACGCTGATCATGCTGGTCTTTGCGCTGGCGCTTTCCTTTGCCGGATCGGCGCCGACCGGGACGCTGGGGGTGGACATGCTGACGGTCTCCGTGGCCTCGATGACCACGCTGTCGGTCTACCTTGCTCCGCTCCTGGCGCTGATGATGGGATTTGATGCGGTAGCAGGCGACCGCGACCGCGGCAGTCTTGCCTTGCTTCTGGCCTATCCCGCAGGACGGGCAGAGATCCTGTTAGGCAAACTGATGGCACATCTGGCGGCCTTGGCGGTTGCCATGTGCGTCGGCTTTGGCGCGGCTGGTGCTGTTGCCGCTTGGTTCGGCGGTGCCGGCACTGAGAGCCTGATGGCGCTGGGGCGGCTGGTGCTGACCTCAATCCTGCTGGGCGCAGTGTTCCTGGTGCTGGGATACGCTTTGTCGGCGCTCAGCAGCGGGGCAACAGCTGCGGCGGGTCTCTCTGCGGGCGTGTGGCTGGTGTTTGTAGTGCTTTACGACCTTGGCCTGCTGGGGGCCGTGGTGATGGACAGCGGCGGGGTCTTCACACAGAAGATCTTTCCCTGGGTGATGGTCGCCAACCCGGCGGATGCGTTCCGGCTGTGGAACGTGGCGGCCTCTGAAAGCGTGGCCTTGTCCAGCGGGATGGCGGGCGCCGCCAATGCGCTGCCCGGTTGGGCTGCACCGTTGTCGCTTCTACTGTGGCCTGCGCTCGGGTTCCTGCTTGCCTGTGCAGCCTTCCGGAGGGTGGAGCCATGAAACGCCTGATCCTTGCTGCCGCCCTGGTCCTGTCCGCCTGCCAGGAGGAAGAGGCCAAGGCCCCGCCCGCGCCGGTGCAGCTGACGGCAACGGCGCTCAGCTATTTCTGCCAGATGAATGTGGCGGAGCATGGAGGGCCGAAGGGTCAGATCCATCTGGACGGCTTCCCCGCGCCCTTGTTCTTTGCCCAGGTGCGCGATCTGGCGGCCTACGTGAAAAGCCCGGAGCGGGATGCGGAGATCACCGCCATCTATGTCAGCGACATGGGCGCGGCGGCAAGCTGGGAACAGCCCGGCACCGACAACTGGATAAATGCCAGCGAGGCGCATTTCGTGGTCGGTTCGAATGTCGCGGGCGGCATGGGTGCGCCGGAGGTTGTGCCCTTTGCCTCCCCCGAGGCAGCCGCGCGTTTCACACAGCGCTATGGCGGAACGGTTGCCGGCTTCGACGGCATCCCGGATGACGCCGTGCTGGGGCCAGTTGACTTGGACCAGCAGCTGGAGACGCCGTCCTGAGCGCGAAGCAGCTTCAGACCGCTTCAGGCAGCAGCCGCATCTCAGCGGCGATGGCGTGGCCCTCCATCCCTTCCATCCGGCTGATCCGGGCGGTGCGCTGGGCCAGTTCATGCGAGGCGGCGGCGTTGCAGCGCTGCCAGGTGACGGTCTTGGTGAACTTGTGCACCGACAGCCCGCCGGTATAACGCGCCGCGCCGCTGGTCGGCAGCACGTGGTTGGGGCCTGAGGTCTTGTCGCCGAAGGAGACTGTGGTCTCCTTGCCCAAGAACAAAGAGCCATAGGCGGTGAGGCGGTCCAGCCACCAGTCGAGATTTTCAGCCTGCACTTGCAGATGCTCCGGCGCGTAGCGGTCGGCCACCTGCGCGGCTTCTTCACGGCTATCGCACAGGACAACCTCGGCGCGTTCGTGCCAGGCGCGGTGGGCGGCAGAGAGGTTGGGTTCTGGAAGCCTGTCGATCAGCGCCTGCGCGCGGGCCATAACGCCCTTGGCCAGGCTCTCGCTGGTGGTGACCAGCCAGACCGGGCTGTCGGCGCCGTGTTCGGCCTGGCTGACCAGGTCCCAGGCGACGGTCTCCACATCTGCAGTTTGGTCAGCGATGACCAGAGAGTCGGTGGGGCCTGCAAACATGTCGATGCCGACCTCGCCGAACAGCATCCGCTTGGCCTCTGCCACGAAGGAATTGCCGGGGCCAACCAGGATGTCGGCGGGCTGCGACCCGAACAGGCCTTGGGCCATGGCGGCAATGCCCTGCACCCCGCCCAGGTTCAGGATCAGATCGGCACCGCACAAGTCCATGGCATAGATGATCGCATCGGGAATGCCGCTGCCGGGCCGCGGCGGGGAGACCGCGGTAATATGGGGCACGCCAGCCACCTTGGCGGTGGTGATGGTCATCAGCGCACTGGCGATATGGCTGTAGCGTCCGCCCGGCACGTAGCAGCCGGCGCTGGAAACCGGGATCTGCTTCTGGCCCGCGATAAGGCCGGGGATTATCTCTACCTCGCATTCCCCCATCGTGGCTTTCTGCGCCTCAGCAAAGCGGCGGATGTTGGCGTGTGCGAACTGAATGTCTTCTTTGAGCTGATCGGAGACCCGGTTGCAGGCCGCGCGGCGCTGGGCGTCGGTCACCACCATGGGTCCGGTCCAGCCGTCCAGTTGCTCCGCATAGCGGCGCACGGCATCTTCGCCTTCGCGCTGGATATTGGCGAGCATGACGGCGACGGTGTCGCGGATATCGCTGTTTTCGGCGGCGGGGCGCGGCTGGGCCTGTTTGAGGTAGGTAATTGCCATTGGGTCAGCTCATTTTCCGTTTAAGGGCCGCCGGATGTGCAAGGGAAGGCCCGGCGCGGGTTGCGCTTAAGACAGCGTTCCCTATGGCAAACGGTCAAGCCGTGCCCCATCGGTTTCGAAAAACACGGATGTTTGTTTCGAATTGCCCTGCGCGCCTAGGCGCCTTTTGCCGGCAGCGTCCGGAACTCCTCTGCCAGCCAGGGAAAACGCTGGCTGATCGGATCTGTAAAGTGATGGCGCAAGGACTTCTGCAGCGCCTCGTGGATCAGCTGCGAGGTGGCTGCCGGGTAAACGCTTGAGGTGAACAGCGACACCGTGCGGGCAAAGCTTTTGCCAGGAAACCGAACCACCTTGACCTTGTCATGGAAGCGCTGGGCGCGGTGGTAGCTGGCGGCGGTGGTGACCGTCCAGCCGCTGCTTTCGGCCACCAGGCCGATGATCGACTGGTTGCACTCCAGCTCGAACCGGTTGGGCAAGGATATCTTGAGCCGGGTCAGCTGGGTTTCGATCTGTTTGCCGATGGTGTGGTCGCGGGAATAGCGCAGGAATGGCAGCGGTGCTTCCGGTTTTGTCAGCTCCTCGACACTGCCGGTGTATCCCGCGGGCACCACCAGAATGAACGGATCGCGCATCAAGGGATACTCGATCAGATCCGGCAGCAGCCCGGCCGGGCGGGTGGCAACGCCCGCATCCAGTTTCTGTTCCTGCAGCTTTCCGATGATCTCATGGCTGGGCCGCGTATAGTGGCGGAAGTTGCAGCGGGGCAGGGCGGTGGACAGGAACTGAAAAAGCTCCGGCCCGACCTCGTTGTCGAAGTCATCCAGCAGTGCCATCCGCAAATCGGTGGCGTGCTGCCAGCTGCCGGAGCGGATTTCCGCCTCGCCGCGCCTCAGGGTCATCAGCCCTTCGTATACGTAACGCGCAAAGACAACCCCGGCCGGTGTCAGCCCCATCGGGCGGCGGGTGTGGTCCACCAAATCAACCCCCAGCGCGCTTTCCAGGCTGCGCAAGTGATTGGAGACGGTGCTGATCGACAGCCCGGTTTCCGCAGCGACCTTCTGTATCGACCCGGATTTTGAGATCAGCTGGAATACTTCCAGCCAGCGCAGACTCAGCGTCTTTTGCATAGGCAGCCCTCCCTTGCGCTCTGCTTATGCTATCCACAGAATTGCACCATTACATCCGAAAAAATCGAAACTAGGTTTTACTTTCGCTGCAAGAGTAAATTTATTCTACAGCGAAATCTCTTCCCGGATATGGTTTGCCGTGCAAAAATCAAAGCCTTAAGGCCTGCACAGAACGGGCCCGGCGTGACAACTGGGAGAACCATTAATATGATCAAAAAGTATCTGCTTTCAACAGCCTGTGCGGTTGCTGCCGCGATTTCCGCGACTGCCGCGTCAGCGCAGGACGAAATCACTGTGGCCTATTTCCTTGAATGGCCGATGCCTTTCCAGTTCGCCAAGGCCAATGGCACCTATGAGGAAGAGATGGGTGTCAAGATCAACTGGGTGTCCTTCGATACCGGCACGGCGATGTCTGCGGCGATGGCTTCGGGCGACGTTCAGATTGCCGTAAGCCAGGGCGTGCCGCCATTTGTGGTCGCCACCTCCGCCGGGCAGGATCTGCAGGCAGTGGATGTCGCGGTGAGCTATTCCGACAACGACAACTGCGTGGTGGCCGAAGCGCTGGAGATCGACAAGGACAGCGCCGGTGAGCTGAACGGCAAGAAGGTCGGTGTCCCGATCGGCACCGCGGCGCATTACGGCTTCCTGTCGCAGATGGCGCATTTCGGCGTTGACGTCAG
Source organism: Leisingera sp. CC-HEC096 (assembly GCF_059429235.1). Classification (NCBI taxonomy): domain Bacteria; kingdom Pseudomonadati; phylum Pseudomonadota; class Alphaproteobacteria; order Rhodobacterales; family Roseobacteraceae; genus Leisingera; species Leisingera sp. CC-HEC096. The sequence goes on along the minus strand of NZ_JCAIJS010000001.1, from coordinate 2,090,605 downwards.
CTCGATGGAAATCGTCGACATGGCCCCCGCCGATGGCGCAGCGGCCTTTGCCCAAGGCAATCTGGACATGGTTTGCGGCTGGGGCGGCGCGCTGCGGCGGATGGTGGAGCATGGCAACGTGCTGCTGACCGGTGCGGAAAAAGAAGAGCTGGGCATCCTGGTTTTCGACGTGACCAGCGCGCCAGCCGGATTCGTCGAGTCGGAAGGCGAGTTGCTCAGCAAGTTCCTGAAGGTGACCGCAGATGCCAACGCCATGTGGAACGCCGGTGACAAGAAAGACGAGATGCTGCCGGTCATCGCCAAGGACGCGGGCATGGATCTGGCTGATGCAGAAGCCACCATCGCCACCTTCAGCTTCCCCTCTGCCGAAGAACAGCTGTCAGAGAAGTGGCTGGGCGGCGGCGCGCAGACCTTCATGAAGGGCGTGGCCGATATCTTTGTGAATGCGGGCAGCATCGAAGCAGCCCTGGATTCCTACGACGGGGCCGTAAACAGCGGCCCGCTGGCAGCCGCGCAGAACTGAGCCGCAGCAGCTTGAGCATGTCGAACGGCCCGGGTCCCGGGCCGTTTGCATCCAGGGTCGCAGGGCGAACGCCGCAAGGCCCGAACAGGAAGGGGAAAAGATGTCGGGACTGGACATCAAGAGTGTCTCCATGCGTTTTGACCTGCCAAACGGCAGCTCGGTCCAGGCGCTGAAGGACGTTTCATTGAATTTGCAGGCGGGAGAGCTGTTGTCGGTGCTAGGGCCGTCGGGCTGCGGCAAGACCACGCTGCTGAACATTCTGGCAGGTTTCCTGGCCCCTACCGAAGGGACGGTAGAGTTGAACGGCCACGTGGTGACCGGCCCGGATGCGGAACGCGGTATGGTGTTCCAGAAGGGCGCGCTGTTTGAGTGGATGAACGTGCGCGACAACGTGGAATTCGGCCCCCGCATGAAGGGCATGGGCAAGGCGGAGCGGGAGAAGATCTCCGACCATCTGCTCGAAATCGTCGGGCTGCAGGACTTCAAGGAAAAGGCGGTTTATGAGCTGTCGGGCGGTATGCAGCAGCGTGTGGCGCTGGCCCGTTGCCTTGCGAATGAGCCGGACGTGATCCTGATGGACGAGCCGCTGGGCGCGCTGGACGCGCTGACGCGGGAGAAGATGCAAGGCCTGGTGCTGAAGCTGTGGAAGGAGACCGGCAAGACCATCATCCTGATCACCCACTCGGTGGAGGAAGCGCTGCTGCTGGGTGAGCGGCTGATCGTGATGGCACCGCGGCCGGGCCGCATTCACCGCGAATACCAGTTGCCCTTTGCCGAGCGCGGGGTGAATGCCGATCTTCGCGACGTCAAGAAATCCGAAGGCTTTGCCGAGACCCGGGATGAGATCCTCTCGATGATCTGGGAGATGGAGGAGGAGATCATGGGCCGGACGGAGCAGGTGGCATGACAGTCCTGATTTTCTATATCGCGCTGTTTGCAGGCGCCTTTTTTCTGGTGCATCTGATCCGCCGCGGAATGCAGTCGCGCCATGATTTCACTAGCCTGAAGACCGTGACTTTCGGCGACGAAAGCGCCGTGAGCCCGGACCGGGCGGCGTCAATCATTTCGGTGCTGGTGATCTTTGTGATCTGGGCGGCGTTCACTGGCTCCAAGCTGTTTCCCCTCCATGTGCCGGGGCCGTTCAGCGGTGAAACAAGCTTTACGTACACGCTGGAAAACGCCGAAGGCAGCACCGACGATGCGGAGGTCGCGGTGCGCGTGGCCGGATTCGGCGAGGAAAGCCCCAAGTTCGAGGTGGACCCGGGCAACGGTTTCGCCAAGAACGATGCAATGGCGGCGCAGGCCGGGCGGTCTACAACTCTGATCTTTGACCGTAACGACGAGGCGAAACGCAAGGAGGGCGCCAAGATCGTCGCCATCAACGGCGAGCCGATTGGTCCTGGCACGGCTGTCGACACCGGCGATGGCACGGTGACGCTGACCGGTAAGGGTGCCATCAGCTTCACCCCAAGTGCGGGCATGCAGATGAACCCGATCTGGCTGCCGGCCCCGGAAACTGTGGTGGCGCGGTTCTTTGAAATTGCTTCCGAAGGCTATCAGAACTTCTCGCTGTGGCAGCATCTGGGCTGGTCGCTGGCTCGGGTGATTGCCGGGTTCGTGACCGGTGCGCTTGTCGGTATTCCACTGGGCTATGCGATGGGCCTTTCGGGCTGGTTTCGCGGCTGGTTCGACCCGATCGTGGAATTCATGCGCCCCGTGCCGCCGCTGGCGCTGATCCCGCTGGTGATCATCTGGTTCGGTATTTGGGAGACTGGCAAGATCGTCCTGCTTTTCCTGGCCGCACTCTGGATCATGACCATTGCGGCGCGGGCCGGGGTGTCGGGAGTAAACATATCCAAGATCCACGCGGCCTACTCGCTGGGCGCCTCCAAGTGGCAGATCATGCGGCACGTGATCGTGCCGAACTCGCTGCCGGAAATCTTCACCGGCGCTCGGGTGGCAATGGGGGTCTGCTGGGGCACGGTTGTGGCTGCCGAACTGGTTGCCGCACAGAAGGGTGCGGGCATGATGATCATCGCGGCGTCCAAGTTCCAGCTGACCGACATCGTGATCATGGGCATCGTGCTGATCGGGATCATCGGCTACGGCATCGACATCCTGATGCGTAAGGCCGAGAACTGGCTGGTGCCGTGGAAGGGCCGCAGCTGATCCGAGAGCTGTCAGGCAAAGAAAGCGCCCGGGGAATTTCCCGGGCGTTTTGGTTTTCAGGTGTCTGAAAGTGAAGGAAGTAACTGCGGGCAGCGCCTTCCCGTGGGGAGGGGCGGGCGCTGCCCAGCCTGTCGGCCGGGCAAAGAGTTATCCTCGGATCCGAGCAAATTCCGGGTCATAGGGAGAAGGGGCGATGACTGTTGCACCGACCAGATCGCCGCAGAGGTCGAGCTGCATGGTGCTGCCTTCCGCGGCTAGTGCTGGCTCGACAAAGGCATAGGCCAGGTTCATCCCGACCCGGTGTCCCCAGTCGCCGGAGGTCACGGTGCCCACGACTCTATCTCCCTGCATCAGCGAGGCCCCGCTGTGGGCAGGGGCATGGGTGGCGTCGACTTGCAGTGTGACCAGCTTCCTGCGCGGCCCCTCCGCATGGCGCCTCCGCAGAGTTTCCTTGCCAATGAAATCTCCCTTTTCCAGCTTCACGAACCGTTCCAGTCCGGTCTCGTAGGGATCGAACTCGGTAATCAGGTCGGCTTTCCAGTGCAGGAAGCCTTTTTCCATTCGCATGGACTCGACCGCGCGGGCACCGAAGAGCCTCAGGCCATGTTTTTCCCCCGCCTTCCGCAGCGCCAGATAGGCAGCATAAAGCGAAGCGTTGGGGACATGGATCTCATACGCCCGCTCGCCGGAGAAGCTGACGCCCATCACCGTGGCAGGCGCAAAGCCTATGAAGCATTCGCGCACCGACAGCCAGGGGAAGGCATCGGACGACCAGTCGCCCCGGGCGCAGGCGGAGAGCACGTCCCGCGAGCGAGGCCCGGCCAGAACCAGAATGGTCTGCTCATTGGTGAGAGAGCGGATCTGCACGTCTTCTCCTGGCCGGATGTGCTGGCTGAGCCAATCCATGTCGTGGAACTCGCTGGCGGCGGCGGAACCGTACCAGACCCGCTCGGGCCCACGGTCCGAGGCCGGCAGGTTGGCCACCGTGGCCTCGCCCTTGATCATGCCGTGATGGTTCAGCAGATACCCCAACCCCACGCGGCCCGCGCGTTTGGTGACGCTGCCGCAAAACATGCGGTCGAGGAAGCTGTGCCGGTCCGTGCCGGTGATCTCGATCCGGTTGAATCCGTTGACCTCACAAAGGCCGACGTTGTCTTGAACGTTTTTCACTTCCGTGGCGACAGTGCCGAAGGCCTCGTCGAAGTCGAAGGTAAGCGACGGGTGAAAACCCGGCGAGGGCCTGATGTAGTCAACCCGCTCCCAGCCATTCACCACGGTGAACTCGGCACCCTCGGCGGCCAGCACCGGCGTCAGCGGCGTTGTCTTGGCCGGACGGCCCGCCGGGCGGTGTTCATGCGGGAAATGGAAGCGGAATTCATTCTGGTAGTCTTCAATGGCTTTCAGTGCGGTCAGTTCCACGTTGGCGTGGGTGGTGAAGCGGCGCGGGTCGAGGCACCAAGTGTCATAGCAGGCCTCACCATGCACAATCATCTGCGCCAAGAGCCAGCCGTGGCCGCCGCCTTCGCCTAGCCCTGCGCGCAAGCCGATGGCGCAGAAGGCGTTGCGCTTGCCCGGGATCGGACCAATCAGCGGCGCGCCGTCGATGGTATAGGTAATGGGGCCGTTGACGATGGAGCGGATGCCGGTCGCGCGCAGCGCGGGCATCCTTTCGAACGCGCCCTCCAGCACGTCCATCACCCGTTCCAGGTCGTCGGGGCACAGGGCGTTGACGAAATTCGGGTCGATCCCGTCCATGCCCCAGGTCTTGCAGTCCTGCTCATAGAAGCCGATCAGCAGACCGTTCTTTTCCTGGCGGCAATAGTAGTCCGAGATCGGGCAGCGGATAAGCGGCATCCTGTGGCCTGCCTCGATGATGCCGGGAATGTCTTCGGTCAGAAAATACTGGTGTTCCATCGAGGCGACTGGGTGGTGCACACCCATCATCGCCCCCACCTCGTTCACCCGGTAGCCGCAGGCATTCACGACGATGTCGCAGTCGATGTCGCCATGTTCCGTGTGCACGGTCCAGGTGTCGTCCTTGTGCTGGCTTAGGGCCATGACAGGCGTGTTACGGTAAACCTCGGCACCGGCTTTACGGGCGTGATAGGCCAAGGCCTGGCACAGCTGGGCCGGGTCTATATCACCGTCCAGCGGGTCCCACAGGCCGCCGATCAGGTTGTCCGTGGAAATCAGCGGGTGGCGGCGGGCGCATTCTTCCGCGTCGATCACCTCGAAATGCACGTCCATTCCGCGCGCCATTGAGGCAAAGTGCCGGTAGCCCTGCATCTGCGCCTCGGAATTTGCGAGCCTGATGCCGCCGTCGCCGTGGTGGTAGTTGATCGGGTATTCCGGATTTTCGGCCAGTTCCTTGTACAGCTTGATCGAATGGGTTTTGAGACCGACCATCGTCTGGTTCATGCCGAAATTCGTCACCTGTGCCGCGGAATGCCAGGTCGTGCCGCTTGTCAGTTCGTTGCGTTCGACCAGGACGACGTCGCTCCAGCCTTCCTGAGTAAGATGGTAGAGGGTCGAACAGCCGGCGATGCCGCCGCCGATCACCACAACCTTGGTGCGCGATTTCATGACACTGAGCCTCCACACAGATCTGAGGCGACTAAGCGCTCAAGGGCCAGCTGTGGCAATGCGGCTGGCCGCGTTTCTCAAAAATTCGAAAATTTACTTTAATGGTTTGGGAGACATAGCCTTGCAGTTTCCAGACGGTGTCCAATGCAAGAGGCCGTGAAAAGCGGGCAAAGGCCGCAAACGCCGCTTCGGCAAAGTGCAGTCCAAATCTTCTGGACCGGGATGCGTCCTAAGCTCAGGAAATCAGCTTAAAGCGATCTGACAGCCAGGGGGCGGTTTGGTGCAGCGGTTTTATTGCGTGCTCCGTGATCAGCATGCGCGTCCGGTTGTCGACCAGATCCAGTACCGAGCGGGAGCAATCCGGTGTCGAGACGATGGCAAGTGTGCGGGAGAAGCTCTTGCCGGGAAACGCAACCATCCTGAGCTTGGATTGGAACCGCTTCGCGCGGGAGAACAGCAACGGTGTGGTGATGGTCCAGCCGGCGCCCGCGGCGACCATGGCCATCAGCGTCTGATTGCTAGCGCACTCAAAGCGGTGCGGCAAGGGCAGCCCCATGCGGCGCAGCTGGGTCTCGATCTGCCGGGCGATGATCTGGTTGCTGGTGAACCGCAGGAAGGGCAATCCGCTTTTCCCCTCGATTACCCTCTCCAGCCCGTACTCGTTGCCCTTGGGCACCACCACGACAAAGGGATCCCGCAACAGCGGCGTATCTTTCAGGTCGCGGTGGCGCTCGGCTGGAGTGGAGATGATGCCCAGATCCAGCTGCCGGTCGCGCAGCATGGCGTGTATCGCGTGGCTGGAGGCGGTGTGATAGGAAAATTCGCAACGCGGCATGGTACCAGACAGGAACACGGCAAGCTCCGGCACAATATCGTTCTCAAAATCCTCTATGGTGCCCAGCCGCAGGTAGCTGGCATCGGATATGGTGCCGGCTGAGGCCTCCGCCTTGGCCTTACGGATCGCGTGCAGCGCATTGTCGATATTTCGAAGAAACACCTGGCCCTTGGGTGTCAGCACCATGGGGCGGCGGCTGTGGTCGAACAGCTCCACCCCTAAGTGTTCTTCGAGATTGCGCAGGTGATGAGAGATGGTGCTGACCGATAGTCCCGTCTCATCAGACACCTCCTGCAGCGACCCTTTGCGGGCGGTGATCTGAAACAGTTCCAGCGCCTTGAGGCTCAGGTCCTTGCGGGCGGTTTGGCTCGGCATGGGGCTCCTTCCCGTTTAGCGGCTGCCTTATGAGGTTCCGCAGAAACTGGGAACAAAGAAAGCAAAAGCTGGGCGCTGCGCATATTTTTGCGCCAAACGCACCTTTATGGGACCGTCGGATGGCAGACGCGCGGAGCTGCAGCGATGGCCGCCTGACAGGTTTGTGCGTTCCGCTGCCTTCCCATTTGAAGAGGGAACTCCGTTGACGGGTCGCCCCGGCAAGCGCAGACTGCCGGGAGAACGGTGGACTTGAGGCCTTTGAATATGCCGCAAAATGCTGCTCATTGTTCCGAAACTGGCACCATGAAAGGTAATTTGACTGTCAATCTGGCCTTATCAGTTTTTTAAACTGTCACTGTTGGAGACTTGCTAGCCTTCGCAAGGTTTCACCGTTCATACAAAAAAGAAAAATGAACATCAGTCCAAAGGGAGAATTTTTCAAATGACTGTAAAGGCGAATGTTTCACGCCGTGCGCTGCTGAAGGGTGCAGGCGCTGCGGCTTTGGCGGCGCCGCTTTATTCGAAAAGCGCGCTGGCGTCGTCGGGAGAAATCAACATCCTGATGTGGTCGGACTACCTGCCGCCGGAGTTCATCTCCGGCTTTGAGGCTAAGACCGGTATCAAGGTGAATTACACCGGCATCGGCTCCAATGAGGAAATCATCAACAAGATGAAGGCCACCAAGGGCCAGGGCTTCGATATCGTGTCGCCCACCAACAACCGCTCGCTGCAGTGGGGTCCGCTGGAGCTGTTGAAACCCTTTGACATGAGCAAGGTGAACATTAACGCGGTGAACCCGGCGATGGCCAAGATCGGCACCGATGCCTGGAACTTCGGCGGCGAAGGTGTGCACTGGCTGCCGCACATCTGGGGCACCGAGGGCATCGCCTACCGCACCGACAAATGGCTGCCCGCGGGCGATGCGCCGTCCTACGGCGATGTCTGGAGCGAGGAAAACGCCGGCAAGACCATGGGCCGGGCGCATTCGATGATGCTGGGCGCAGGGCTTTACATGGAAGCCTCGGGCGAGATGGAGCCAGGCTCGATCTGGGCGGCTTATGAAGACGAGGAGACCATGCGCAAGGTCTGGGGCCAGGTCACCGACTGGTGCGTGGCGCGCAAGGACCGGATCAAGCTGATCTGGAACGATGCCGACACCCAGAAGAACGGCCTGCTGAACGAGGGCGTGGTGGTCGGCCAGACCTGGGACGGCCCGCCGCTGGCGCTGAAATCCGCAGGCGAGCCGGTGCATTACCAGGCGCCGGTCGAAGGCGCGATGGCCTGGGTTGACGGCATGTCGATGCCGGTCGGCGCCCAGAACGAGGAGCAGGTCTATGCTTTCATCGACTATGCCTACCAGCAGGAGCCCGCGGGCAAGGCGATCGACAGCCACGGCTACAACTCGCCGGTGCTGGGCGCCGACAGCCACTCCGGCGACGTCTACAAGAAGAACTTCGCCGAGGCCTATCCGGGCGACAGCCTGGCCAACCTGAACCCCTGGCCGGCCGAAGCGCCCTGGTACGCCGACGTGCGCACCGAGTTCGTCAACAAGTTCAAGAGCGCCTAAGCGCTGCGCTTGAGAAAATCTGGCCTCCGGGGCACATCCGGGGGCCATCCGCGCATCTAGCGGCGCATTCACAAAAGAACAGATACGGGAAGCAGGTCTTGCGGGGCCGGTGGCATGCCGCCGGATGGCTGCCTGTACCCTGGGGAGAAGCCAAATGAGTGCTGGGGTCGGCGTTGATCTCGAAAACCTGTGGATCCGCTTTGGCGACTTCGTCGCCGTGCGGGATGCCAATGTGAACATCAATGGAGGGGATTTCTTTTCCTTCCTGGGGCCGTCGGGCTGCGGCAAGACGACGATCCTGCGGGCGGTCTCCGGGTTCCTGGAGCCAAGCGATGGGCGCGTGCTGATCGGCGGCAATAACATGAAAGGGATCGGGCCGAACAAACGCCCGACAGCGCTGATCTTCCAGAATCTGGCGCTGTTTCCGCTGATGAAGGTCTGGGAGAACATCACCTTCTCGATGGAAATCAAGGGCGCCTCTGCCCGCGAGCGCCGCAAACGTGCGGATGAGCTGCTGGACATGATCGCGCTGCCCGGCCAGGGCGACAAGCTGCCATCGGAACTGTCGGGCGGCCAGCGCCAGCGGGTGGCGATTGCGCGCGCCCTCTGTGCAGAACCCGATGTGCTGCTGTTGGACGAGCCGTTGTCGGCCTTGGACCTGAAGCTGCGCCAGCACATGCGCACCGAGCTGCGGGAGATCCAGCAGCGGGTTGGCATTACCTTCATCTACATCACCCACGACCAGGGCGAGGCGCTGACCATGTCCGACAATATCGCAGTGATGAAGGCGGGCGTCATTGACCAGATTGCCGATGGCAAGACCATCTATAACGACCCTGCGACCGCTTTTGCCGCGTCTTTCGTGGGTGAAAACAACGTCTTCCGCGGCAAGATCAAGCGCGTCATGGGCAATGAGGCGCTGATCGCCACCAACCGCTCGGGCGACCTGGTGGCGCGGATCTCCACTGCGAACCAAGGCAAGATGAAAGAGGGCGATGAGGCGATGATGTTCATCCGCCCCGAGGCCTTTGCGCTGGCGCCGCAGGGCGCCGCGGGCGATCACTTTGTAACGGCCCGCGTCAACCACGAGGAGTTCGAGGGCAATGTCTTCAACATCTTCATGGAGGGCGAGGGCGGCAAGGAGCTGAAAGTCTCGATCCCCAACCTCGGCCAGTCGTTCGAGGACCACACCGGCCAGAACATCACCCTGGAATACGAGACGAACAATGCCGTCATCGTGCCCGCGGGTGAGCTGGCGGCGGAATAAGGGAGGCCTCTAGCCATGCCAAGCTTCCTAAGGGAGTTCTTCAAACGCAACGGCACCGGCATGGGCAGCCTGATGCTGGGTCTGGTCCTGTTCTGGACCATTGGCCTGATCATCCTGCCGCAGCTGTCGATGCTCGACTTTTCCTTCCGTCCCAACCTGCCGCCGCCGGAAATCGGCGGGCCCAAGGACGTCTACACGCTGGAGAATTACAAATACCTGGTCTACGGGCCGGAAGGCGGCAGCCAGGACTATAACGCGGTCGACCTCAAGGTGTTCTTCCGCACCCTGGTGGCGGCCGTCTGCGTTACCGTCTTCAACCTGATCCTGTGCTACCCGATCGCCTATTACCTGGCCCAGACCAAGGGCAACCACATCCGCATCTTCGCGCTGATGCTGATCATCCCCTACTGGATCAACGAGATCCTGCGGGCCTTTGCGCTGCGCATCATCTTCGGCGAGACCGGGGTTTTGAACAACGCCTTGGTGGGCTTGGGGATCTTCGACACGCCGTTTGACTTCATCCGCAATGACATCGCGCTTTATGCGGGTCTGGGGTACGCCTACATCCTCTTGATGATCTTCCCGATCTACAATGTGATCGAAAGCCTGGACCGCAACCAGATCGAGGCGGCGCGCGACATGGGCGCCAGCTGGGCCAAGATCCACCAGCGGGTGGTGATCCCTTATGCCAAGCCGGGCATCTCCTCCGGCTGCACTATGGTGTTCATGCTGTCGGCGGGCGCGCTGGCCGCACCCCAGATCCTGGGCGGGCCGTCATCCTTGTGGTTCACCCAGCTGATCTATCAGCAGTTCAATGACAACTCAGACTGGCCGCAGGGCGCGGCCTATGCAGTGGTGCTGCTGGTCACCTGTATCCTCTTGGTGCTGGCGGTGATGCGCTTGTTCAAGGTCAACATGGGGGATATCGGCAAATGAAGAGCTTCTCCTTTATGCGCCTGAGCCTCTGGGTCTATCTGGCCATCTTCTTTGCCTATCTCTTGGGCCCGCTGGTGATCATGTCGGCGACCGCCTTCAACTCGCCCTCCTTCCCGCGGATGACCCCCTGGGAATGCCTGACGTTCGAGTGGTTTTCGGCCCTGTTCCGGGACGAACGGATCCTGAACGGCATCTGGAACTCGATCCTGGTGGGGGCGGGCACGGTGGTCTTGTCGGTGGCCATGGGTCTGGCGGGGGCGCTGATGCTGACCCAGATCTGGCCCAAGCTGCGCGCCACCTATTACACCATCATCATCGCGCCGATCCTCATTCCCGGCGTGGTCTTGGGGATCTCGACCCTGGTGTTCTGGGACCGGATCAACCGGATGCTGGGGCTTGGCGCCGACAGCTGGCTCTCGAACGGTCTGTTTCTGACCATCATCGGCCAGTCCACCTTCATCGCCAGCTACTGCATGCTGGTCCTGGTGGCCCGTCTGCAGCGCTATGACGTGGCGCTCACGGAGGCGGCGCTGGACCTCGGCGCCAGCCATGCCCAGGCCTTCCGCAAGGTGCTCTTGCCGTTCATGCGGCCCGCCATTGCCTCGGCGGCGGTGCTGGCGTTTCTCGCAAGCTTCGAGAACTACAACACTACCACCTTCACCTTCGGCGAATACCCGACGCTGACCATCGAGCTGGCCCAGAAGGTCCGCTACGGCATCACTCCCGCGATCTCGGCGCTGGCCTTCATCATCGTGGTGCTGACGGTGATTGCGGCGCTCGCCAACGAGGCCTCGATCCGCCGCAAGGAGCTGGTTGCGGCGGCGCGCAAAAAGGCCACGGTGGAAGAGCTGGAAAGCGGCAGGCTGCGGCTGCCCGGTTTCTTGAGCTCCAACGCCGCGGCGGTGGCGCTGGTGGTGGTCGCCTGCGCCACGGTGGCGGTGGTGGGCACGGCATCGGTCTACAGCCCGGCCCAATGCATCGCCGATGTGCAGGAGCAGAAGCGCCTGGAGACTGAACAGCGCATCCAGGAGCTGCGCCGCCAGCGCGAGCTGCGCCGCCAGGAGCAGCTGGAACAGCAGGGCGAAGCGCCTGCGCCAACTGCGCCCTCGACCGGCGGCAGCTCCGGCTTCGGTGGCGTCTTTGCTCCGGGCAACCTGTCGGGCAGCAGCGACGACGGCGCAGAGACGGAGCAGAACCCGCAGGGCAATTCCTCCGGCTTCGGCAACGTCTTCGATCCAAACGCCCTGTCCGGCGGCGGCGAGGACAACTCAGGCAACTGACCTGGCAAGGAAACTAGAAAAGGCGACCTAAGGGCCGCCTTCTTCTTTACCGGTACCAGCTGGTCTCAGGCAGCTGAGCCAGCCGGGTGGCGGTCTGCGTAATATTGTTTGCGGAAGGCCTGCGGGCTGGTCTTGTACTCGCGCTTGAACCATTCGGTCAGGCTGCTGCGCGAGCCAAAACCGGTGGCGGCGACGATCTCGGCCAGCGGCAGGGTGGTGTGCAGCAACAGCTGGCGCGCCTTTTCAATGCGTAGCTTGCGGTAGGCCGCCAGCGGGCTGGTGCGGGCTTTCTGCTGGAAGCGGCGCTCCAGCTTGCGCGGTGAAACCCCGGCCTGTTGGGCGATGTCGCGGATCAAAAGCGGCTCTTCCAGGTTCTGCTGCATCAGGTCGAGGATCTTTACGATCAGCGCGTCGCCGCCTGCGGTCTGGCGCAGTTGCAGGGACACCTTGGACTGTTCCGATACCGGGCCGAAGGCGAGGCCAAGATAGTCGCAGACCGCGTCGGCAATGAAGGGGCCGCGGTCGGCACGCAGGAACGCGGCAAGCACGCGCAGCGCGGCAAAGCTGCTGACAGCGGTGCTGATCCTGCCCGACGTTGTGGTCAGGGTGCCCGCCGGGGCGCAGGCCAGCTGTTCCTCCGCTGCGGCGGCGGCAAAGTTTGCGTGCACGGCACTTTCAACCGGTGCATTGATCCCGGTTTCGGGCAGCAGGAAGATGGCGCTGCCGGCAAACAGGCAGCGCTGCGCCTGGCGGCAGATCCGCTGCAGGCTTGCCTTTTCTCCGGAATTCAATGGCCACCGGCTGGAAATGCCGCCGAGGAAAATCACCGTCTGCGGCTTCCATCCTGCGGGAACCGCGCGCATCTGCGAGCTGAGATTGCGCACGGCGGTGCGGTAGCCGCTGTCGGGAAACAGATCGTTGGCGGCGCGGAACACTTCGCAGATCATCTGAGCCGCGGCGGGGGGCTCCGACTGCGGCAGAATGATTTCGACGTCGTGGAGGCGGGCCTGTGCCGCGCTGTCAGCGGATCGCCGGGACGCTGGCACGGTCAGCGGTTCGAGACGGGACATCATTCTCTCCTCTGAGCGGGTCATGCGGGGATGCAGCGCCATGGGGGCTGCGGGGGTGCCCCGCCGGGCAGGCCGGCGGGGCGGGAGGCCTGAGGGATCAGGCTTCGCTTTCTTCGTAGTCCGACATCGGCGGGCAGGTGCAGACCAGGTGACGGTCGCCATAGGCGTTGTCGACCCGGTTCACCACCGGCCAGTACTTGTCGACGCCGAGGTTGCCCGGCGGGAAGCAGGCCTGTTCGCGGCTGTAGGGGCGGTCCCATTCGCCCACCAGGTCGCGCACCGTGTGCGGCGCGTGCTTGAGCGGGTTGTTCTCGGGATCGATCTTGCCGTCGATGATGTCCTGCGCCTCCGAACGGATCGACAGCATGGCGTCGCAGAAGCGGTCCAGCTCATCCTTGGGTTCGGATTCCGTCGGCTCCACCATCAGCGTGCCCGCCACCGGCCAGGACATGGTCGGGGCGTGGAAGCCCGAGTCGACCAGACGCTTGGCGATGTCGTCCACGGTGACGTTGCCTTCCTCCGCCAGCGGACGGGTGTCCAGGATGCACTCATGCGCAACCCGGCCCGTTTCCGAGGTGTAGAGGATCTTGTAGGCCTCTTTCAGGCGTGCCGCGATGTAGTTGGCGTTCAGGATCGCCACGCGGGTCGCCTGGGTCAGGCCCTCGCCGCCCATCAGCAGGCAGTAGGCCCAGCTGACCGGCAGGATCGAGGGCGAGCCGAACGGAGCAGCCGAGACCGGACCCACGGCGGTGCCGTATTCCGGGTGGCCCGGCAGGTGCTCTGCCAGATGCGCCTTGACGCCGATCGGACCCATGCCGGGGCCGCCGCCGCCGTGCGGAATGCAGAAAGTCTTGTGCAGGTTCAGGTGGCTGACGTCGCCGCCGATGTCACCCGGACGCGACAGGCCCACCATGGCGTTCATGTTGGCGCCGTCGATGTACACCTGGCCGCCGTGCTCATGGGTGATGTCGCACACTTCCTGCACGGTAGTCTCGAACACGCCATGGGTGGACGGGTAGGTGATCATGCAGCCTGCAAGGTGGTCAGAGTGTTTCTCTGCCTTCTCGCGGAAGTCGGCCAGGTCGATGTTGCCCTTGTCGTCCGCTTTGATCGGAACCACTTTCCAGCCCACCATCTGCGCCGATGCCGGGTTGGTGCCGTGCGCGGAGGTCGGGATCAAGCAGACGTTGCGGTGACCCTCGCCGCGGGCGGTGTGGTAGTTGCGGATGGTCAGAAGGCCCGCGTATTCGCCCTGCGCGCCGGAGTTCGGCTGCTGGGAAATCGCGTCATAGCCGGTGATCTGGCACAGCTTGTCGTTCAGATCGGCGATCATCTGGTGGTAGCCCTGCGCCTGGTCTTCCGGGCAGAAGGGGTGCAGGTTGCCGAATTCCGGCCAGGTGACCGGGATCATCTCGATGGTCGCGTTCAGCTTCATGGTGCAGGACCCCAGCGGGATCATCGCACGGTCCAGCGCCAGGTCGCGGTCGGCCAGCCGGCGCATGTAGCGGGTGATCTCTGCCTCGGCCCGGTTCTTGTGGAAGATCGGGTGGGTCAGATACTCGCTTTCACGCAGCGCGTAGTCGGGCAGGCGGTAGGCGCGGTTCTTGACGCTGTCGTCCTTCTTTTCGATGCCGAAGGCACCCCAGACGGCTTCGATGGTCTCGGCGCGGGTCTGCTCGTCCAGCGAAATGCCGATACGGTCTTCGCCCACCTTGCGCAGGTTAACACCGCGGGCGACAGCCGCTTCCATCACGGTTTTCTGCAGCGGGCCGACCTCGACGGTGATGGTGTCGAAGAACACTTCCGGCTCCACCTTGAAGCCGTGCTCCTCCAGACCCGCGGCCAGGCGCGAGGTCTTGCGGTGCACCGACTGGGCGATCGCCTTGATGCCGTCGGGGCCGTGGTAGACCGCATACATCGACGCGATAACGGCCAGCAGCGCCTGCGCGGTGCAGACGTTGGAGTTGGCTTTCTCACGGCGGATGTGCTGTTCGCGGGTCTGCAGCGCCAGGCGGTAGGCCTTGTTGCCGCGGGCGTCGACGGAGACACCGATGATGCGGCCGGGCATGGCGCGCTTCAGCTTGTCGGTGGTTGCCATATAGGCTGCGTGCGGGCCGCCATAGCCCATCGGAACGCCAAAGCGCTGGGTGGAGCCGATGGCAATATCCGCGCCCATTTCGCCGGGCGACTTCAGCAGCGCCAGCGCCAGGATGTCGGCGGCCACAACGGCGATGCCCTTGTGCTCGTGGATAGCTTCGATTTCCTTGGTGAAATCCCGCACATGGCCGTAGGTGCCAGGGTACTGGAAGATCGCGCCAAAGACCGCGCCCGGGTCCAGCTCGTCCGGATCGGCAACCACCACGTCGATGCCCAGGGGCTCGGCGCGGGTCTGGATCACGGCAACGGTCTGCGGGTGGCAGTTCTTGTCGACGAAGAAGGCTGCGTTGTTCGCCTTGGAGCGCGAGCCGCGGTGCGCCATTGCCATGGCTTCGGCAGCGGCGGTTGCTTCGTCCAGGAGTGACGCGTTTGCGATGTCCAGGCCGGTCAGGTCGCTGACCATGGTCTGGAAGTTCAGGAGCGCCTCAAGACGGCCCTGGGAGATTTCCGGCTGATAGGGGGTATAGGCGGTGTACCAGGCCGGGTTTTCCAGGATGTTGCGCAGGATCGGCGCCGGCGTGGTGGTGCCATAGTAGCCCTGGCCGATCAGCGAGGTCACCACCTTGTTCTTGCTTGCCACCTGCTTCATGTGGAAAAGCGCATCGCGCTCGGTCATCGCCGGGCCCCAGTCCAGCGCCTCTTTCTGGCGGATGGCTGGCGGCACGGTGGCATCGATCAGCTCGTCCAGGGTTTTGAAGCCGATCACCTGCAGCATATCGCGCATCTCGGTCGGCGACGGGCCGATGTGGCGCCGGTTGGCGAAGTCGTAGGCTTCGTAATCGGTAAGTTTGAAGGCCATTTAAAGCGCTCCTGTATGAAGGTCACGCCCGGCCGGAACTGCGGGAGCCTCCGGCGGGGATATTTTTAGCCAGATGAAGAGCGGATCCGGGCGGGTTGCGGCGGATCCGCCAGGGCATTCAGCCGATCAGGGCCTTGTAGCCGTCCAGATCCATCAGATCGTCCAGCTGGGAGGCGTCGGAGATCTTGATCTTGTAAATCCAGGCGTCGCCTTCCGGGCTTTCGTTCAGGGCGCCGGGGTTGTCGGCCAGGGTCTCGTTCACCTCGACCACTTCGCCGTCCAGCGGCGCGTAGATTTCGGAAGCGGCTTTCACCGACTCGATAACGCCGATTTCGCCGCCTTTTTCGAATTCTTCACCGGCTTCGCGCTGCTCGACAAAGACAACTTCGCCCAGCTGGTCTGCGGCGTGCTTGGTAATGCCCAGAGTTGCAGTGTCGCCTTCAACGGTGATCCACTCGTGGTCTTCAGAGTAATAGGTGGCCATGTTGACTCTCCTGATGATGTCTTAGCGTTTGTAGTTCTGAGTGACGAAGGGCAGGGCAACGATTTCAGCCGGCTGCGCCTTGCCGCGGATAATGAGGTTTACCTTGGTGCCGGGCGCGGAATGGTCTGCCGCAACATAGCCCATGGCGACCGGGCCGCCGACGGTGGGGCCGAAGCTGCCCGAGGTGATGGTGCCGAGAGTATCGCCGCCTTCGCTTTGGACTTCCACACCCTGGCGGGCGGGGGCGCGGCCTTCAGGCTTGATGCCGACCAAATTCTTCGACGGGCCCTCGGCCAGTTCCTTCTGGATGCGGGCGGCACCGGGGAAGCCGCCCTCTTCCTTGCGGCGCTTCTGGATCGCCCAGGCCAGCGACGCCTCGATCGGCGATGTCGACTGGTCGATGTCGTTGCCATAGAGGCAGAGGCCGGCTTCGAGGCGCAAGCTGTCGCGGGCACCGAGGCCTGCGGGCTCGCAGTCTTCATGGGCCAGGAACAGTTTGGAAATGCGGATGGCATCGGCTTCCGGGATGGAGATTTCGTAGCCGTCTTCTCCGGTGTAGCCGAGGCGCGAGATGCGGCATTCGACGCCGTCGATGTCCGCTACGGTGGTTTCCATGAACTTCAGCTCACGGGCGGCGGAGCACAGCGCGCCCACCACGTCCTCGGCCTTGGGACCTTGCACGGCAACCAGCGCGCGGTCGAAGATCTCAGTCACTTCGACGCCGTCCAGATGGGCCTGCATATGCGGGATGTCCTGGTGGCGCAGCGCCGCGTTCACCACGACAAAGTAGTGGTCGCCGGCGTTGGAGACGATCAGGTCATCCATGATGCCGCCCTCTTCGTTGGTGAAGAAGCCGTAGCGCGCCTTGCCTTCCTTCAGGGTGGCATAGGCCTGCGGGCAGAGCGTTTCCAGCTTCTCGCCCACGTTCTCGCCGCGCAGGATCACTTGGCCCATGTGGGAGACGTCAAACAGCGCTGCCTTCTCGCGGCACTGCTTGTGCTCGCCCATGATGCCCATGGGGTACTGGACCGGCATTTCCCAGCCGGCGAAGTCGACCATCTTGCCGCCAAGCTCGACGTGCAGGTCATAAAGCGGGGTGCGTTTGGGTGCGTCGGTCATCCTGTGCAGCCTTTGCATTACTAGGGTTTCGGGGTGGGGGAGGGCACAGGGCGCGCCCTCCCGGAGAGCTTATTCCGCAGGGTGGCGGGCTTCTTCCGATTTGCCGCCGGTGGCAAAGAACTCTTTCGTCACCTTGAAGACGATCGGGCTCAGCAGGGCCAGTGCAATCAGGTTCGGGATGGCCATCATCGCGTTCAGCGTGTCAGCCAGCAGCCAGATAAAGCCCAGGTCAGCGGTGGCGCCAAAGTAGATCGCGACGATCCACAGGATGCGGTAGGGCAGCATTACCTTCACACCGAACAGGAACTCCATGCACTTCTCGCCATAATAGGACCAACCGAGGATTGTGGTGAAGGCAAAGATCGACAGCGCGATGGCAATCAGGTAGCCGCCGAAGCCGGGTAGCGAGGTCTCGAATGCCAGTGAGGTCAGCGCCGCACCGGATTCACCAGAGGTCCAGGCGCCGGAAGCGATGATCGCCAGGCCGGTGATCGAACAGACGATGATGGTGTCGATGAAGGTGCCGAGCATCGCGATCAGGCCCTGGTTGACCGGACCTTTGGTCTCAGCCGCGGCGTGGGCGATCGGGGCAGAGCCGAGGCCTGCTTCGTTGGAGAACACGCCGCGGGCCACACCAAAGCGGATTGCCGCCCAGACTGCCGCACCGGCAAAGCCGCCTTCGGCTGCCGAGGGGGTGAAGGCATGGGTGAAGACAAGGCTGAAGGCGGTGCCGATGGCGTCCGCGTTGACAACCAGAACGATGAGGCCTGCGATGATGTAGCTGACCGCCATGAACGGAACCAGCTTGCCTGCCACCGCGCCGATGCGGGTGATGCCACCCAGGATCACGGCGCCGGTCAGCACCATCAGCACGATGCCGGTGATGGAGCTGTTGAAGCCGAAGTTGGTTTCCAGAACCTGCGCCACGCCGTTGGCCTGCACGCCGTTGCCGATTCCGAAGGCGGCGATGGAGCCGAACACGGCAAAGGCAACGCCCAGCCAGGCCCATTTCGCGCCGAGGCCGTTCTTGATGTAATACATCGGGCCGCCGACATAGTTGCCTTCTTCATCGCGCTCGCGGAATTTCACGGCGCAAACGGCTTCGGAATACTTGGTGGCCATGCCAACCAGCGCGGTCATCCACATCCAGAACAGCGCGCCGGGGCCGCCGAGGAACACGGCGGTGGCGACGCCTGCGATGTTGCCGGTGCCGATGGTCGCCGAAAGGGCGGTCATCAGCGCGTTGAACGGGGTGATCTGGCCTTCGCCGGTGCCTTCACGGCCCTTGAACATCAGGCCAAAGCCCATGCCCAGTTTCCGGATAGGCATGAACTTCAGGCCGACCTGAAGGAAGAAGCCGACGCCGAGAATGAGGACCAGCATCATCGGCCCCCAAACCACGCCGTTTACGGCTCCTACAATTGAATTTAACGCTTCCATGGGTCTCCTCCCGCTTGCGTTAAGGTTAAATGCCCTTTGCCAAAGCCATCTGACGGGCCTTTTTCAGGGCGGCAAAATCTTCATCCGCGTGGAACGAAGAGCGGGTCAGCGGTGTCGCTGACACATGCAAAAATCCCTTGGAGCGCGCGATCTGTTCCAGCTGCGCGAATTCCTCCGGCGACCAGAAACGGTCGATCGGATGGTGTTTGGGGGTGGGCTGCAGGTACTGGCCCACGGTCAGGAAATCGACCTGAGCAGCGCGTAAGTCATCCATCACCTGGCGCACGTCCTCCAGCGTCTCGCCCAGGCCGACCATGATGCCGGACTTGGTGAACAGTTGCGGGTTTGCGCGCTTGGCATCATCCAGCAGCCGCAGCGAGGTGTAATAGCGCGCACCCGGGCGCACACGGGGATAGAGGCGCGGCACGGTTTCCAGATTGTGGTTGAAAACGTCCGGGGCAGCCGCAAACACCGTATCAGCCGCCGCGCCCTTGCCCAGGAAATCCGGGGTCAGCACCTCGATAGTGGTGCCAGGATTCTGGTGGCGGGTGGCGCGGATGGTCTGGGCGATATGCTCTGCACCGCCGTCCTCCAGATCGTCCCGGTCAACAGATGTGATCACAACATGGCGCAGGCCCAGCTTCTTTACCGCGGCGGCAACCCGCCCCGGCTCAAACGCATCCAGCGTATCCGGCTTGCCGGTGGTTACGTTGCAAAAGGAGCAGCCGCGGGTGCAGACCTCGCCCATGATCATCATGGTGGCGTGGCGCTTGGACCAGCATTCGCCGATGTTGGGGCAGGCGGCCTCTTCGCAGACGGTGGCCAGATTGTGCTCCCGCATCAGCTTGCGTGTGTCGTAATACTCCGCGCTTTCGATCTTCTTTTTGCGGATCCATTTCGGTTTGCGCGGGATGGCGCTGTCGGCCTTGTGGGCCTTTTCCGGATGGCGGGGACGCAGCTGGATTGTCATCTGACAATTTCCTCCGGATCAGGCGTGAATTGCGCGGCCAAGCGCGTCGAGGCAGGCTTCCTTCACCGCCTCGCCCATCGCCGGGTGGGCGTGGCAGGTGCGGGCAACCTCTTCGGCGCTGGCACCCTTGGTCATCGCCAGCACCAGCTCGGCAATCAAATCGCCGCCATGCGCACCGCAAATATGCGCGCCAAGGATCTTGCCTTCGGGCGTAGCCAGCACCTTCACCGCGCCGTCGGTTTCCCCGGTGGAGCGGGCGCGGGAGTTGGCCATGAAGGCAAATTTGCCGGTGATGTATTCAGTGCCGGCCTCTTTCAGCGCTTCCTCGGTCTGACCGACAGAAGCGACTTCGGGGTCGGTGTAAACCACGCCCGGCACGGTGTTGTAATCCACATGGCCGTGCTCGCCCGCCATGATTTCCACACAGGCAACGCCGTCTTCTTCTGCCTTGTGGGCCAGCATCGGGCCGGGCACGCAGTCTCCGATGGCATAGATCCCCGGAACGGAGGTGGAGAAGCGCTCGTCCACCTCGATGAAGCCACCAGCGTTGATGGACACACCCAAGCTTTCCAGGCCCAGACCGCGGGTCACCGGGCGGCGGCCGATGGCGACCAGCACCTTGTCCGCCTCGATCTGCTCTTCCTTGTCCTTGCCCACGCGGTCCAGGGTCAGGGTCAGGCCGTTTTCACCCTTTTCGACGGTCTTCAGCGCCCGGCCCAGCTGAAACTTCAGTCCGCGCTTGCTCAGCGCCCGCTGGGACAGCTTGGCGATCTCGCCGTCAATGCCGGGCAGGATGCGGTCGAGGTATTCCACAACCGTCACCTTGGAGCCGAGGCGTGACCAGACCTGCCCGAGTTCAAGCCCGATCACGCCGGCGCCGATCACCACCAGGTGCTCTGGCGCGGCTTCGAGGGCCAGCGCACCGGTGCTGCTCAGCACGTCCACCTCGTCGATTTCCACGCCGGGGAGGGGGCTGGGTTCCGAACCGGTGGCAATGAGGATGTTCTTTGCGGTGTAAGCGTCTTCACCCACCTGCACTTGGCCGGGCGCCGGAATGCTGGCCCAGCCTTCAATGTGGTCGACACCGTTCTTCTTGAACAGAAAGGCGATGCCCTTGGTGAGGTCGCCTACAATCTTGTCCTTGCGGGCCATCAGCGCGCCCATATCCAGACTGGCGCCCCCGACGGCAATTCCATGTGCAGCCAGATGGGAGAGCTCAGCATATTTGGCAGAGGAGGTCAGCAGCGCCTTGGAGGGGATGCAGCCGACGTTGAGACAGGTGCCGCCCAGCGAGCCGCGGCCTTCGACGCAGGCCACCTTCATGCCCAGCTGCGCCGCGCGGATTGCTGCGACATAACCGCCCGGCCCAGCCCCGATCACAATCAGATCATATGCGCTCATGTGGTTTCTCCTCCGAAAAGCGGTCTAGGACCGGCACGTATGCTGCCGTATACGACGTTGCGTCTCCTATAGGAAACTTTTTCCCTCTTGCAAACAAAAAGTGCAGTCACGGAAATTTTGACCCGGGAATACATCAAAGCTAAGCTGTTTTCGGATCAGGAGAATTCGCAGAAATGGAACCAATTCCCTTAGAAGAAACAGGACTGGGCCCCGAGGCCATGGAGGCTCCGGACGGGGAAGTCCTGGGGAAAATGATTCGCGACGCCCGTAAGGAGAAGGGGCTGACGCTGGAGGAGGCGGCCAAGGCTGCGGCCATCGGGCGCTCGACTTTGTCGAAGATCGAGAACAACCAGACCCGGCCCAGTTTCGAGATTATCCGCCGCCTGATGCAAACGCTGGAGCTGGAAACCCCGCAGCTGTTCCTGCAGTCCGGGCAAAGCGGCGTGACCGGACGGCGGGACTTTACCCGCACCGGCGAGGGCGAGCACAAGGAAACTACCACCTATGACCATGAACTTCTGTGCAGCGAGCTGACCAGCAAACGCATGGTGCCTTACATCAGCACCATCAAGGCCCGTGATGTCACAGAGTTCGACAATTGGGTGCGCCACCAGGGCGAGGAGTTCATGTTTGTGCTGAGCGGCGAGGTGATCCTTTATACTGAGCATTACCGGCCGCTGCGTATGGGACCCGGCGACTCGGTCTATTACGACAGCGGCATGGGCCATGGCTGCGTGTCGGTCAGCAAGGACGACGCCAAGGTGCTGTGGGTGTCGCTGGAAGTGTGACGGGGATGCCGCCCGCCGCGCTGCAGATTCGGGCGGCCGCCTAACCTCCTTTTCCGTGCAGGCCGCTTGGCATACACCTGCTGTAGAGGAGGCGCGCTGCCATGAAACTGGACCCGGTTGATATCTCGAAAACGGCCTCGGCCTCGGCAGTTGTGTTTGAAGCGCTGCGCAAGGCCATTGTCGAGGGGCGGCTGGCGGAAGGTGAGCCGCTCCGTCAGGACGAGATCGCGCGCCATTTCAAGACCAGCAGGCTGCCCGTGCGTGAAGCGATCAACCGGCTGGAGGAGCACGGCCTGGTCCGGACGCAGCGGTTCAAGGGGGCTGTGGTCGCCGGCCTGTCGGCGGATGAGGCCGCCGAGATATTTGACTTCCGTGCGCTGCTGGAACCGGAGATCATCCGCGATGCCGTGCCGAGGATGTCGCAGGAGCTGCTGGCACAGGCGCGCGCCGATTTTGCCGCTTTCGATGCCTCAAAAAACCCGATGGAATGGGGGGTGCTGAACCGGGCGTTCCATGACGGATTGTACAGTGCCAGCAGGCTGGCCTTTTTCCGCGAAGCGGCCAATGGCGCGATGGACCGGATCGACCGCTATATCCGGGCGCAGCTGGTGATGAGCAACGGCATGGAGCGTGCCGGCCGCGAGCATCTTGCAATTTTGGAGGCCTGCGAGGCGGGTGATGCCCGGCTGGCCTCCGACCTGACCAGAGCGCATATCCTGGAAGCCAAAGCCTCATTACTGGCGCATTTCCCGGTACTGACGGGCGCCTGACAACCGCGGGGCGCCGGGCCTGCTCAGCCCTGACGCGGGGCGAGGACGGACCGGGGCTGGTCTCCCTGCACGCCTGCTGCCGCAAGACGGGAAACATCGTCAGGCTGATTTTTGCGTCTGGCTGTTTTCAAGGCTGACGACAAACCGGATTGTTGTGCCGGAATCCGCATGCGGGTCGCACCAGATTGTCCCATTGTGGCGTTTGGCGATTTTGGCGCAGGTCGCCAGTCCAAGCCCGGTGCCAGGCTGCGTGCTGCCGCGCTGCAGCCGCTTGAAGGGCTCAAAAATCTTTTCCCTGTACTCTGGCGGAACCCCAATGCCGTTGTCCGCTACAGAGATCATCACGCCTGAGCCCGCGGGCTCGGCGGACACCGAAATCTCGGGTGTTCGCCCGCCACTATACTTGATCGCGTTGCCAATCAGGTTCTGCAGCAGCTGAACGATATCGGGAGGAAAGCAAAAGACGCTCAGGCCGCCGGACTGCCATTCGATACGGGCGCCGGACTCCGCAAGGTCCTGCGCCAAAACGGCACGCAAGCTGTCGAACAGGCTCTCGACGGTGACTTGCTCGGCGGTCCCAGTGCTGTGCGGGTTGATGTGGCTTGCCAGCCGTTCAATCAGTTCGGAGGTCTTGCGGACGGATTTCTTCATCAGCTCCAGCTGACGGGTCACTTCATCGAATTCGCCATCCTGGTAATCCTCCTCAATCTGGTCGCTGAGAAATTTGATCGCCCTGAGCGGCGCCCGCATGTCATGCACCAGCACATCGGAAAACAAGCGCAGTTCATTTTGCTGTTCCTGGATCCGCCAGCGCATTTCAGCAACCTTCAGCCCGTTTGCAATCATCCGTTGCAATGCTTCGGCGGTGATGGCGGATTTGGGAATATAGTCGCTGGCCCCGGCCAGAATGACGCTCTTGGCGATCTCTTCGTCGCCTTGGCCGGTGGTCATGAACAGAACCGCCCGCGGCCAGCTGCCGGTTAGCTGCGCGATAAGGTCGAGCCCGGTTCCGTCCGGCAGGAGATAGTCCAGAATGATCACGTCAACTGGCAGGCCAGCTTGAGCTAAGGCGCTTTTCCCGCTGTCCGCCTCGGCCACCTTGGCGTCGGGGTGCAACTGCAGCAAAAGCCTGCGCACCAGTTTCCGGTCGCCTGCGTCATCATCAATGATCAGGATGCTGAGAGCCGTCATCGGATACCTTTCTGATGTGTATTTCGGGCAATTCAACGATGCGCCAATAGTGATCGAGCGTGGCCATGAGATCGACAAACATGTCGCCGGCATTGGACTTGAGAATGTAGCCGGCCACGTTGTTTGCGTAGGCTGCAGAGATATCCCTTTGGTCTTCCGATGTTGTCAGCACGATAAACAGGATCTTGCGCAGAACAGGATCAGCGCGGATTTCCTCCAGCAGTTCTATGCCGCTTTTCCGGGGCATATTGATGTCGCTCAGCACGACAAAGCTGGGCGGCGGCACCTGACTCATCTCGCCCCGCAGAAAGGCCAAGGCCTCGACGCCGTCGGTAAAACGCTGAATCGGATTGGCGATCCTCGCCCGGCTGAAAGCGCGGCGAAGGGCCTTGGCGTCGCCGTCATCATCCTCGACAAGAACGATGTTCAGGGCAGGGCGGCTGGCGGCTCGCGTGTCGGGTGTCATGCTGCTTTTTCCTTGTTCCGGAAAGGCCAGCGGCCGGGGGAGGCGGAACCGGGTTCCACTGGACCGGCGGACTGCAATGCAGCCACACCACAAGCAAGCTTTCGCGTTTTCCCGCGATGGCAGTCCTGTGGCGCAGCCTGCAGAGAAGGCCCTTGGCCATGGGGGCCGGAAGGCTTGGAGTTTCCCGGGAAGGATTTGCTCTGGAGCTCCGGTCCCGCCGGCAAATTCGGCTGGCCGTTACTGCAGCAAATTGGGGGATACTTTGGCGGTAAACTCCCGGGTGTCGTCGATCACGCTGTCCAGGTCATCCATGAATACAACCAGATCCTTGCAGCTGCGTTCCAGCATTGAGACATCTGACAAAATGGGGGGCGGCAGACTGCCATCCTGACGCGCCTGCGACTTGATCACGCGCACCCCGGCGAGCGTTCTGCTCAAAAGCAGCCGGAGATCGGGGCCGCAGCCGACGATGAACCGCTGGAAAATCCGCCTCAGCTCCTTTTCTGAAGCGCGTGCGCTCGACAATTGCCCGTAAAGCGCCCGGCGCTCAAGCGCAGAGGCGATGGATTTCATCAGGGAATCCGTTGTCAGCTCATCCTTGACAATATAGTCCGCGCAGCCCCGGCGCATGGCCTCGACAGCGATATGATAGTTGGTTGCGCTTGTGAGCATTATCGGAACAGCCTGAACCTGATCTTCGTGAGACACCAGCAGTCTCAAAGCATCCAGCCCTGTTTCCATGCCCAGGTTATGATCGAGGAACACCAGATCAAACTGTTCGTCGTCCAGACGCTGACGCATCTCTTCCAAGGTCGCGGCCTCGTGGAATTCGGCCGTCATCCCGGCCTTACGGCACAGCTTATTCAGACGCAGCCTGTCGATCTCATCGTCGTCGACGGAGAGGATGTTCAAATTGACCGGCTGCAGAACCGGCGGGGCACCCCTATTGGAGAACTGAGTATTGCTCATTCTGTTACCTTTTAAACTACGCTGCACCGGGAGCGGCTGTCCCGGCGCTCACTTTAGGTGGAGTTGCTGTCAGTCGATTTCACGCATGGGGTCATTATCTTGAGGTATTTGATTAAGGAAAACTGAGCGCTGGATACGGCAGCCGGGATTTTACGTTAAGGAAACGTTGGGCAAATACTATTTGCGGAACCCTTGCGCTTCATGGTGCCGGGCGGGCAGCCTGGAGCGCTTGGGCTGGCGCATATTCTGAATGGCCTTTGCCGGATCGCGCGCCCGGAAAGCGCTGAGCGGGCCGGGATCCATCAACTTTCCGTGGCAGAGAGGCTGGACGCAGCACAGTTCAGCTGCGAAGGCGCTGCGGCAGAGCCGTGGCTTCCGCGCGCTCCATTGTCATGGCTTAGTCCGGGGCGTCACTAGAGAAAGAAAGCGGCGTGAAGCCCTGCTGCGCAGAGCAAGCGGACCCGGTGAAAGTTATCCGCGTCATGCGCCGTCAGAGACAGTGTTTTACGGCCCGGAACCGCAGTCTGGCGGCTCGAGCAGGGGGCGGATGATGCGCTGCGGTAATTGATCCGCGGCGAACATGCGGCCGCCCCTTGCTGCTTGGGTTTCCAGTCAGTCAGGATGCCGGAAAGCCTTCAGGTCGAGAACCGCCGCTTCAGCCTTGCCAGGAAGCGGCGGCCGGCTCCGCGCCGTCTGCACTGGCTTGGCTCAGAAGTCCTGCCATTTGCCTGCCCCGCCGGTACCTGTTGCTGCAGGGCGAATGGGCTCTTCGTTCCAGAGTTCATCCGCCACCTCATGCACAACCGCACCTGACTTGGGCACACCGTGCTGGTCTGGGCGGGATGCAGTCTGCCCTTCAATCGTGAAATGCGACACAAGCTCTGCCAGCTTGGCAGCATCCGTGTTCAGCATGTGGCCTGCCGCGGTGGCCTCCTCCACCATGGCAGCGTTCTGCTGTGTCACCTGGTCGAGCTGGGTCACGCCTGTGTTGATTTCGGCCAGCCCAGTGGACTGCTCTGCCGCACCCTCGGCAATGCCGGAGACCAGCTGCGAGATATGGGTGACCCGTTCGACGATGCTTTGCAGCGCCTCGCCGGCCTTGCCGACCAGATCCACTCCGCGCTCCACCTGTTGGGAGCTGTCGCCGATCAGGGTCTTGATCTCCATTGCCGCATCCGAGGAACGCTGCGCCAGCGCCCGCACTTCGCTTGCGACCACGGCAAAGCCCTTGCCGGCCTCACCCGCGCGCGCAGCCTCGACGCCCGCGTTCAGAGCCAGCAGGTTGGTCTGGAAGGCAATGTCGTCGATCACCGAGATAATCTGGCTGATGTGGTTCGAACTCTGTTCGATCTCGGTCATTGCAGAAACGGCGTTTCCTACCACAGAACCGCTGGACACGGCGTCGGCTCGCGCTTCGGCCATGGTGGCCTCAACACTGCGGGCGCCTTCTGCCGCGGACTTCACCGATGCGGTCAGCTCATCCAGCGCCGCGGCGGTCTCCTCCAGCGTGGCGGCCTGGCTCTCGGTGCGGTGCGAGAGGTCGTCGGAGGCCTGGCTGATTTCGGCGGCACCGTTGCGGATACTGCCCGCTGCCACGATCACTTGCTGCACAGTGTCCTTCAGCGTTTCCAAGGTCAGGTTGTAATCACGGCGCAGCTGTTCGTGGTCCTCCGGAAAGGCTTCTGTGATAGGCTGCGAAAAATCCCCGGCAGACAGCCGCACCAAGCCGGCGCTCATGCTTTCAACCACGAATTGCTGCTGCTGCTGCTGCTCATTGCGGCGCTCTTCGGCGAGGCGGGCCTGTTTCAGGTCGGCTTGCATAGAAACCAGAGTTTTGCCGATCTTGCCGATTTCATCGTTCCGCCCGGCGGCTTCGATGCTGGTGTCCAGATCGCCTGAAGCAACGGCCTCCATGTGCGCGCAGATTTTGTCGATCGGGCGGGTGATCGACCGCGCGAACAGCCAGCCGAGACAGGAGACAACGGCAGCCAGGGACAGGGAGATCAGCAGCATGATCTGGCGCTGCCGGACAGCGGGCGCCAGTATTTCCTCGCGGTCGAGCTCAGCCACGATTGCCCAATTTAGGTCGCGGTAAGCGAAGGGTGCGGTGACGGCTGCCACGGTACGCCCATCCGGCTTTTGGACGGCAGGGTGGAATATTCCGGCGTGGTCACCGCCCGCGCCAGCAGAGCCGCTTCCGGAGGAGATGCCGGAAAAGGCAGATTCAATGTAAGGCAGGCTGGGGAGCTCTTCCAGTACGCGGTGCCGCCCCTCGAGGCGCGATTGGGTGCGGGCTTTGAAGTCGCCGCCGATCAGGTAAACATCCAGCGTTTCCAGCTCGCCGCCGAAATTGGTGGTGATCGTTGCGATTTCGTCAATGGCAACCTGCAGGGCGAAAACCCCCGCAAACCGGCCTGCCTCATCCACGATCCGGGTTGCCGCGAAGCCCGCCGGGGCATCCGCACTGGGCGCATAGGTTTCGATGTCGGAGAAATAAACCCGGCCGGCTTCTCCGTCCTCCGCCATCCGGAACGCTTTGGCCAGACCTGTGCCGCGGTATTGGCCGGTGATCATGTTGCTGGCGTAGTCGCTTTCCTTGGTGACCGAAAAGACCACGTCCCCTGCCGGACTGATCAGGAAGATGTCATAGAAGCCCATCCTCTCCATAACCCTCTTGAAGGCGGGATGATTGCGCTCGAAGTGAATTTCGTAGGGAGATGCTGCAGAGGCAAACAGTGAAAGGTTCTGCACCTCGGCCTGGCCTTCGCCGGCCCGGGTGGACCAGGTCGCGGTCAAGTCTTTCATGGCATCGGCCGTCGAGGGCACCGAAGCGATCGTCAGAATGGCGGCCTCTATTCCCTCGAAATAGGATTGCAGGGCCAATTCGCGGTCCTGCACCAGGGACTGCATGAACACTTCGCTCTTCTCGAGCACGCCGCGGCGGAAGTTGCTGGTGCTGACGGCAATCAGAACGGCTGTCAGCACCAGTGCAGTGCTGACGATCAGCAGCGGCAGCTTGTAAGCGAGCTTCATGGATTTCAGAATTTTCAATTTGACCTCCAGCGGAGAGGCATCCCGCGGGTGGTGCCGCGTCAGATGCGAGTGATGCGATTGTCTTCATTTTCAACGATAGATAGATTTTTTATCGGTTAATGCGCCTGTACTTTTACGATAGGGTTTCGATTTTTTTACTTCGCTATTAGGTTGAGCAGGGCAATGCGCAGAGCAGTCTGTTGCTGTGGTTTTATGCGCAAGCGCTCATCCGGGACTGCCCGGCCATTAACGATTGCGGCGGCGCGGGCGACGGCAGTGTGGAGCCATCCCCTCCGGCTCAGAGGACCCACGCGGCAGCAAATAGTTAACAAAGCTGAGAGTGCGAATCGCTGGTATAGTGGCTGTACTGCGCTCGAAACCCGGTTGAGCGGCAGAATATTTTACCGCGTTTCCGGGGAGTTCTCTGGTTTCCATCGGCGCTGTGCGGGTTTTTCTGGCAAAGGATGGGTCTTATTTGTCATGGTTAATCATCAATAACCGGGGGGTTAGGGAATTGTTAACGCTGCCGCAATCTGTCCATGAATTTGCCTCTTCACGGCAATTTCGGGCCTCATTCCAGCCGCACGCCTGAATGACGATAGGTTTGCGGGAAGCTGGAGTGGGTAATGAGACGACTAATTGCTGCGATGGCGGCATGCCTGTCCCTGGGCATGCCCATCGGCGCGGCTGCGAGTGATACGCAGTCAGCCGCCGCATCCATTGAGGGGTGGGAGGCCGTCGGACGGCTGAACATTGCAAACGGCAACATCTGCACCGGCGCGCTGGTTGCGCCGGATCTTGTGCTGACGGCAGCGCACTGCCTGTTTGATCCGCGCACAGGGGCGCAGGTTGCGCCGGCGGCGATCTGGTTTGAGGCCGGTCTGTCGGGACGGCAGGCAGTGGCCCTGCGGCAGGTGGTTAAGGCGGTGATGCATCCGCAATACCGTTACCGGCCCGCGGGGAAGCATCAGATCGGCAGCGATCTTGCGGTACTCAAGCTGGACCGCCCGATCAGCCGCAGCCGCATCCAGCCTCTGACAATGTCGCCGGACGCGGCGCGCGGTGATATTCTGGGGGTTCTGTCCTATACCCGCAGGCATGCCACCCGGCCGGGGCTGGAACCGTCGTGCAGCGTATTGGCACGGCAAAGCCGGACCCTGGTGCTGTCTTGCCTGGTGGACTTTGGCGCGTCCGGGTCGCCGGTGCTGGAGATGCGCCCGGGCCTGCCGCCGCGGCTGGTTTCGGTGATCTCAGCCAAGGCGGCGATGGGCAAACGGCGGGTTTCAATCGGCACAGCGCTGGATGCTTCGCTGCGCGAACTCATGCGCCTCGCGGGCTAGGAACAGCCGGAAACCAAAGTAATTGTGCGGCTGCAACGGCCTAGGTCTGGCAGCGTCATCACGGCTCGCGCAGAGCCTCGCGGGATTTGTACAACGGCTTCAGCAGGTATTGCAGAACCGTCTTGGCACCGGTCTGCAGCTCCGCCGTGGCCCGCATGCCCGGTCGGATCTCAATGGATTGCTGGCGTTCGGTGAAGCCGGATTTGTCGACCCGCACCGTCACCCGGTAATAGGGTTCGGCGCGCGGGTTGCGTTCATCTTCAAAAGTATCGGCGGAGACGAAGTCCACCTTGCCGCGCAGTGAGCCGTAGATGGTATAATCGTAGGCCGACAGCTTGATGGTGGCGTCCTGGCCGGGCTGCACGCTGGCGATGTCTTCGGGTTTCACCCGCGCCTCGACAAACAGCTCTTCACCAAGCGGGATGATCTCCAGAATTTCCTCGCCGGGACGGATCACGCCGCCGATGGTGGTCACGGCCAGGCTGTTGACGATCCCAGCCATGGGGGAGGTGATGATGGTGCGGTTCAGCTGGTCCACCGCCAGCCGCTGTTCCTGGCGCAGGGTCGTGAGGTCGCGCAGGGTTTGCGAATACTCCTCCGCCTGTTCCAGCTCTGCCTGGGTGCCGATCTCGCTGTATTTGGCGCGGGCGTCGGTTGCGGCTTTGCGGGCCTTGTTCACCTCGATCAGCGCGACGATCTTCTGCTTGTAGAGCTGCTCCATATTGGCAAGCTCGGCGTTCAGCTGATCCATGATCTGCCGGGCGCTGTCGCGGCGGCTGGTGAAGTCGGTCTGACGCGCAGTCAGCAGGCCGCGTTCCGAGGCCAGGATGCCGGGGGAGCGCTGCGCCAGCATCTCCGGCACGGAGAATTCAAAGGCGCCCTTCATCTGCGCTTCCAGCCTGTGGCGCTTGATCTCCAGCGCGTCGATCTGGTTCTGCAGCTCGTCGGCGGCGGCGCGGAACTTGGTGTCCTGCAGCTTGGCCAGCACCTGGCCGGCGGAAACGATATCGCCCTGACGAACATGCAGCTCCGCCAGAATGCCGCCTTCGAGGTTCTGCACAATCTGCGCGCGGGAGGAGGAGACCACCTGGCCCTCGCCGCGGACGATCTCGTCGATGGAGGCAACGGCGGCCCATATCAGAAAGGTCACAACGGCGGCCAGTGCCAGATAGATGATCCGGCTGGCGCTGCGGGGCGTCTCGGCATTTCCATAGGGATCGTGCAGGGCCATGCTCATTTGCCTTCTCCGGCGGCCAGATGGGCCAGAACCTGATCACGCGGTCCGTCCACCACCATCCGGCCGGACTGCAGGATCAGGGTCCGGTTGGTGAGCGACAGGATCGGCATCCGGTGGGTGGCGATCACCGCGGTGCGGCCCTCCAGCCAGCCTTCCAGGCGGCTGACCAGGGTGCGCTCCAGCGTCTGGTCCAGCGCCGCGGTGGGTTCGTCCAGCAGCACGACGGACGGGTCCTGCAGCCACAGCCGCGCCCAGCCGATCGACTGGCGCTGGCCGATCGAGAGGCCATGGCCGCCGTCGCTGATCTCCAGATCCAGCCCCTTGTGGTGGTTGCGCACATGGGCGCCGAGGCCTGCGAACTCCAGCGCCTCCATCAGCCGGTCGTCATCGCGCTCCAGCTGGTTGAGGTTCAGGTTGTCGCGCAGGGAGCCGGCAAACAGCCGCACATCCTGGCTGAGGTAGCCGATGTTGGCGCGCAGGTCGCGCGGGTCGATCTGTGCCATGTCGGTGCCGTCGAGCAGGATGCGGCCCCGGTCGGGGGCGTAAAGGCCGGACAGCAGTTTCAGGAGTGTGGACTTGCCCGATCCGTTGACGCCCAGCACCGCAACCCGCTGGCCGGGCGTGACCGCCACTGCCTGCACGTCCAGCGTCGGCGCCGCGTCGTCCTCGTAGCGGAACATGATCTCGCGCAGCTCAAACCGGCCTTCGATTTTCTGGCGGCGCAGATAAGTGCGTTCCTGTTCTTTTTCCTGCGGCGCCTGGGCAATCGCATCCAGCCCTTCCAGCGCCGCCTTGACGTTGCTCCAGCGTGCCAGCGTGGCGGCAAACTGCGTCAGCGGCGCCAGCGTGCGGCTGGTCAGAATACCTGTGGCGATGATGGTGCCGACGGTGAACTCGCCCGCAAAGACCAGCAGCGTTCCCAGCACCACCGCAGTTATATAGGTTGCCTGCTGCACGCCCTGCGACCAATAGGTAAGGGCGCTGGACAGCTTGCGCTGCTCGGTCGCGGAATGCGACGACAGCGTATTCAGCTCATCCCACAGCCGCAGCACCCGGTCCTCGCCGCGCTGGGTCTTCACGGTGTCCAGCTCGGTCACCACCTCATGCAGCAGCCGCCCCGCCTTGGCATTGGCGCCCTGCGTCTGGCGGGTATAGGCGATCATCTTTTTCTGCATGAAATAGGCAGGCAGCAGCATCAGGATGCCGCCGGCGATGATCACCCAGACCACTGGCCCGGCGATGGAGGCCACGAGCAGCAGGAACACCGCGATAAAGGGGATGTCTGCCAGCGTCGAGATGGTGGAGGAGGTGAAGAACTCCCGCACCGAACCGAAATCGCGCATCGCGGCAAACAGGCCGGAGGGCGGCAGCGGTTTCTTGTCCGAGCGCATCCCGATCAGGCGGCGCATCAGGTTGTGCTGCACCGACAGCTCGATCTGGCGGCCGGCCGCATCGGTCAGCCGCGCGCGCGCCAGCTTCAGCATTGCCTCCAGCGCGATCGCCAAAAAGGCGCCGACCGCCAGCACCCACAGCGTGGCGTGCGACTGGTGCGGGACCACCCGGTCATAGACCTGGAGGGAGAACAGCGCGACGGAGACGGCCAGGATGTTCGCCACCAGCGAGCCCAGCATGATCTCACCCACCTGGCGGCGGTATTTGGGAAACTCGCTCCAGAACCAGTGGCCGGGATCGATCTGCGGCGTGTGCTTGGCCGCCATCTGGCTGAGCGAAGGGCGGGCCGACAGCACCGTGCCGGTGAAATAGGGAGAGAACTCCGCCAGCGGCACTTCTGTGCGATTATCCGGGCAGGAGGTGTCGTAGATGGTCAGCGCTTCATCTGCCTGGCTCAGCACCAGTACGCACTGGCCGCCGGACATCACCGCAAGCGCAGGCCACAGCGCGGGGGCGAGGCTCTGCTTCTCCAGAATTTTGGGCTGCAACCCGGCGGATTGCACCGCCTTGGCCAGCGTGTGCAGGGACAAATCTCCCGGTGTTTCCTTCCACAGGAAGGCGGCGACGTCGCTGATCGGCACTTCGCTGCCCTTCAGCGCGGCCAGTGTGGCTATCAGGCTGGCGCGGTGCTGAATACGGGCCGCAGCGCCCTCCAGCAGGGAGCCGACCTCTGGCTGCGCTTCTTGCGGCTGGGGTTTGGTCTGATTGTCCGTGCGCGGCTTGAGCGGCGCATTGGGGCCGGGCGCCGGGGCAGGGGTATTGGCGGGCTGCATCCCGGCTTGCGGTGCAGCGTGCGGGCGTGAAGCAGGTACAGCCCGCAGCACCGGTTTTTTGCCGGTGGCGGGCAGGGGGCGCGGGGGCTTTTGTGTCGTGTCCGTCAAATCTTGTCCCCATCGGCCAATAGGCCCAGGTCGCGCGCCAGCTGCAGCTGGATCAGCACCACCTCGTATTTCGCGTCGATAAAGGCCTGCTCGCGGCGCACCAGCTCCTCGTAGACCTGGATCACCTCCATCACCGGGCGCTGGCCAGCCTCGAACTGTTTCTGAAACAGCTCGTAGGTTTCGCGGCTGCGGCGCACCAGGGCTGCCGTCTCGGCCTCCTGGCGGCGGTAGGAAGCTATCTGCTGGATCTGGCGGCTGTAGGTGCGGCGGGCGGTTTCCTCTGCTTCGCCCACCTGGCGGGTTGCGGCCTCCTTGGAGGCTTCCAGCGCCTGGATGGCTGCAGGGGTGCCAAGACCCAGCGGCTGGCCGGTACCGAGGGTGATCCCGGCGCCGGACCCGTCGGTGGTTACATTGCCCGCAGCCGAGATCTGCGGCAGCAGGCCTGCGCGCCCCGACTTGGCCTGGGCAATTGTGCGCTCTGCCTCAGCGCCGGCCTTGAGCACGGACAGGAACTGAACCTGCTCGGGCGGGGTGCCAATCTCCAGATGCGCGGGCTTCCGGGGGAAAGACTGCCCGGTCATAGCCTGCAGCTCGGCGCGCGCTGTGGCGGCGGCGTCCTGGGCGGTAGCGGTGGCGGTGCGTATGCCGCTGATCTTGCTGTCCACGACATTGAGGTCGGCACGGTCTGACACACCGCCGTCAACACGCCCCTGAACGATCCGGCGGAAGTCCTGCATCCGGCGCAGGGCGCGGTTGCCATAGGCAGCTTTCTCGTCGCCGCGCAGGGCAGTGGCATACAGCCCAACCGCCGTTTCCACCCTGCTGTTCATGTCTTCTGACAGGTTGACCGCGGCGACTTCGACATCAGCGGCGGCAAAGGCCCGCTCTGCCTTGCGGCGGCCGTTGTCGAACAGCACCTGCTCGATCAGCAGTCCCGCTACAAGATCGCCCAGATCGGTCAGGCTGACCGAAGGGCCCAGAGTCGGCAGCCAGTTCTTGGAGGCGGCTTCGGCCCGCAGTTTGGCGCTGATCAGCTCGGCCTCGGCCGCGCGGGACGAGGCGGCAATCGCGGCCTGCGCCACCTCGCCGTAAGCGCTGTCATCAGTCAGCAGGGAGCGGCGCTCCATCAGCTTCCGGATCACTTCGGAGGAGGCATCGCCCGATTGGGAAAAATTGCTGCGCGGTGCTGATGCACCGGCGCCTTCGGACCCGCCGGACAGCGGTGACTGGGCGCAGGCCGACAGGCTGCACATCACTGCGATGGCGCAAAGAAAGCGTCCCGGTTGCATCCTGCCCTTTGCCCTTGTGTTTAAGGCTTTTGTTGTGTTGGGCCCGGCGGAATTGCCCGCCAGGCCAGTCGCTCAGATTACGGTATTGACGTCTTCGTCGACGATCAGCGTGGTGCCGTCATCGCCGATGGTGTAGACGTTGTAGGCCTCGCCATCGATGGTCTCTGTGCCCGTTGCGGTCGCGCCGGTAATCGTGAGCGTGTCATCCGCCCCGCCATGCACAGTCACCGAGTCAGAGTTGCCGGACAGCGCGTTGATGTCCGCCTCGGTCAGGGTCAGGTCGACGCCATCAGCATGAACCAGGTTCAGCTCATCGATGTTGAATTGCGACAGGCCTGCGTGGTCCAGCACCGTTGCGCCGGCCCCGTCCTCGAGCACAACCATCGTGCCGGAGCTGTTGCCCGCGTCGTCGACGCGGTTGACCACCAGATGCGAGCCGTCCGGAACGTCCGCGTCGAAGCTGAATAAAGTCCGGCCGGCGCCAAGGTCGGTTTCGGTGCCGGTGATGTCGGCAACCCCGCCACCGCTGGTCAGCTCATGCGCTGTGTCGCCGGCTTCAAAATCGTCGCTGAAGAAACCGCTGACACCGGCGCCGGTGCTGATCACATCCCCGACGTTCGGAGCGTCATACTCGGTGTCGATGCCGAAGGTTTCGGTCAGGGTTTGGGTGTTGCCCGCCGCGTCGGTCGCGGTGATCTCTGCTGTGGCAGTGGTGTTGCCCTCGGGCAGGTCATCCGCGTCAAAGGCGGCGCTCCAGTTGCCGTCCGCATCCACGGTCGCAGCCCGGGTGACGCCGCCGATGGTCACCTCAACGCTGGATCCAGCCTCGACTGTGCCGGTCATGGTCAGGCCCGCCGCGCGCTCTGCGACGTTCAGCACATCGTCATCGGTCTGGCTGCTGTCTGCAGTGAACGGCGTTACCTCGGTGTCGATGGTCAGCGTGTCGCTGATTTCCGAGGTGTTGCCGGCGGCGTCCGTGGCCGTGACAGTGATATCTGCGTCGTAGCTGCCCTGGGCAATGTCGGAGGCGGCGAAATCCACGCTCCAGTTGCCGGCGGCATCGACAGTTGCGGTTTCGGTGGCGTTGCCCAGTTGCACGACAACGGTCGAGCCCGGCTCCACTGTGCCGGTCAGCGTCACCCCGTCGCTGCGTTCGGAGCCGTTGACAACGTTGTCGCCCTCGATGCTGCCGGATTCCAGGGTCAGCGGGTCGACCAGCGTGTCAACACGCAGGTCGGCGGTGGCCGTCGCAGTGTTGCCGGCCGTGTCGGTCGATGTCACGCTGACGGTGGTGTCATATTCGCCGGCAGGCAGCGAGCCTGCTTCGAACACGGCGGCCCAGTTGCCGTCCGCGTCTACCGTGGCGGTGCGGGTCACGCCTTCTACAGTGACGCTGACCGTCGCCCCTGCCTCGCCGGTGCCGGTCAGGGTCAGGCCTGCCGCGGCCTCGGAGCTGTTGACCAGATCGTCGCCGCCTGCCTGGCCGGGATCAATCTCCACCGCTGTTGTTGTGTCAACACGGATGGTGCCGGTCACGCTGCCGGTGTTGCCAAAGCTGTCTGTCGCCTTGACGGTAACTTCTGAGTCATACTCGCCAGCGGCGATTTCAGACGCCGCAAAGTCCGCGCTCCAAGTGCCGTTTTCTGTGGCGGTGACCGTGCGGGTGACACCCTGGAAAGTGACTTCGACAGTCGCACCTGCTTCAGCAGTCCCTGTCAGGGTGACGCCATCCGCGGCTTCCGCTGCGTTGATCATGTCATCACCGCCAGCCTGGCCCTCATCAAGGGTTACATCGGCAACAGTGTCGATCACCACTGTGGGGCCATCCAGGTCGAATTCGGTGCCATCCGGGTCAACAACATGAACGGTTGAATCGTAGTTTCCGTCCGGCGGCAGATCATCAACCGGGAAGGTCACGTTCCAGTTGCCGTCGTCATCGATTGTGGTTGTCTGGGTCGCGGTTCCGACGGTGACTGTCACCTCGGATCCCGGCGCTCCGGTGCCGGTGATTTCAACCGGAGAGGTGGTGGAGCCCGACACCGGGTAGGTGGCGTCCGGGTCATTCACCGTAGGCACGATTGCGGCGGTGCCGCCATCGCCGCCTCCGCCGCTGCCGGCGATGGCGGCTGCGCCAACCACACCTGCTGCGGCCCCTGCGGCCCCCAGGCCGCCGAACAGCGGTGCGGCGAGCGGTGCAACCACCGGCTCGATCCGGTCGACGTCCAGGAACACCATCTCGTCGTAGGCGCTCCACTTGCCGGTCAGGTCGAGCGGTTCGTAGGTGGCAAAGAGCATACCGCTGGACTTGTCCTCCAGAACGACCTCGATGAACTCGCCTTCGGAGCTGAGGAAGAGGTTCTTACCACCGGTGGAGCTGAAGGAGTAATAGTTTTCCAGCACCAGTTCCTGTCCGTTGGCCAGGGTGATGTGAAGGTCGCCGCCGCGGCGGGCATAGCTCTCGACGTCGGCTGGGTTGAGATTCAGCGAAATATCCTTGGCCGGGCCCGCATTAATGCGCGCCGGCGTGCCTTCGGAGAAATTGCCATGCTGTGTAGTGCCCGCCATGTCGCGGGTAATAAATGCTACCGTGCTCATTTTTTTACCGCTCAATCTGTACGCGGCTGCGCCGAAATCAATTGGCGCGCGCTGCGTGGTTCCGTTGCCTGTAGTTTCGCCCACCGGCCGTCTTTTGCGGCCATTTTGAGGCCATACTGTGATGATTTTTCGAGGCCTGTCCAGTGGATGGGCGCCGCTGTTACAGTAAATTAAGCGGCAACCGTGTCCTGGCTGCCGCAGAAATTTTAAGCTTTTTCACGGGAAAGCAGCTGCGGACCAGCCTTAGTGCCGGGGTGGACCCCGCTGCGGCTGGTCCAAGAAAGCAAGCATTCCTGCTGCGGGATATTACTCAGGGGCGAGTTCGCGATGCGATAATCACCTCATGGCGGAAGTGCGCCCGCAAGCCGCTGAAATGCCGCGTTGCAGAAGGGGTGGTTGAAGGGGGTGTTCGCTTTGATGTGATGAAAATTTCCCGCAAAAGATTCTGGCAATTAATTAAAAGTACACCACTTTCAGATAGGAAGAAGTTCGTAATTGGTGTAAGCTCGAGAGTAAGTAAAGACGACGCCGACAGCCCTGGTAACCGGGCGCAGGCCGCCGCCAAGAGCGGCCAGCCGGACGTATAACGCCAGCAGCGGCGCCGAGCAGAAATCAGAACTCAACACTGACGCGGACACTTATGCCCACGTGCTGGGCACCCGTCTGTCCGTGCGCGAAGAAACGCCAGGAGGAACGGCGCCAGTTAACCAGGAGGCTTGATCCACGATGAAAGACATTGCCGAACTTTTTGCAGAGCAGTACGGCGAAACGCGCGAGCAGGAAATGCCGCTGCAGGACTATTTGAATGCCTGCCGCGACGATCCAAGCCTGTACGCGAACGTCGCCGAGAGGATGCTGAGGGCAATTGGCGAAGAGGAGCTGGTAGACACGTCCAAGGACGCGCGGCTCGGGCCGATCTTTCAGAACCGAACGATCAAGCGCTACAGCGCATTCCATGATTTCTATGGCATGGAAGACACCATTGAGCGGATCGTCGGCTACTTCCGCCACGCCGCACAAGGGTTGGAGGAGCGCAAGCAGATCCTCTACCTGCTGGGGCCGGTTGGCGGCGGCAAATCCTCGCTGGCGGAACGCCTGAAGCGCCTGATGGAGGATCAGCCGATTTATGTGCTGAAGGCAGGCAACCAGATCTCACCGATTTTCGAAAGCCCGCTGGGCCTGTTTGACCCGGTCCGCATGGGCAAAGTGCTGGAGGAGGAATACGGCATCGCGCAGCACCGGCTGCCGGGTCTGATGTCGCCCTGGGCGGTGCAGCGTCTGGATGAATTTGATGGCGATATCAACAAGTTCTCGGTTGTGCGCCTGCATCCGTCGCGGCTGCGCCGGATCTGTGTCGCCAAGGTGGAGCCGGGTGACGAGAACAACCAGGATATCTCCACTCTGGTCGGCAAGGTCGACATCCGCCAGCTGGAGCATTTCAGCCAGGATAACCCGGACGCCTACAGCTTCTCGGGCGGCCTGAACCGTGCGACCCAGGGCATTCTGGAATTCGTGGAGATGTTCAAGGCGCCGATCAAGATGCTGCACCCGCTGCTGACGGCGACCCAGGAAGGCAACTATATGGGCACCGAAAGCTTCGGCGCCATTCCCTTCAGCGGACTGATCCTGGCGCACTCGAACGAGAGCGAATGGCAGTCGTTCAAGAACAACAAGAACAACGAGGCCTTCATCGACCGGGTGTCGATCGTCAAGGTGCCGTACTGCCTGCGGGTCTCGGATGAGACGTCGATCTACGAAAAACTCATTGAGAACAGCGAGCTGCGCAATGCGCCCTGCGCGCCGGAGACGCTGAAGATCCTGTCTCGCTTCTCGGTGCTGACCCGCCTAAAGCCGCATGAGAACTCCAACCTCTACTCGAAGATGCGGGTCTATGATGGCGAAAGCCTGAAGGACACCGATCCTAAGGCCAAAACGGTGCAGGAATACCAGGACCGCGCTGGCGTGGATGAGGGCATGAACGGCATCTCGACCCGCTTTGCCTTCAAGGTGCTGTCGACCACATTCAACTTCGACACCAACGAAGTCGCGGCGGACCCGGTGCATCTGATGTATGTGCTGGAGCAGATGATCAAGCGCGAGCAGTTTCCGCAGGAGATGGAACAGAAGTATCTTGAGTTCATCAAGACCGAGCTGGCGCCGCGCTACGAGGAGTTCATCGGCAACGAGATCCAGAAGGCGTACCTCGAAAGTTATACCGAATACGGCCAGAACGTCTTTGACCGCTACATCGCCTATGCCGATGCCTGGATCGAGGAGCAGGATTATA
Organism: Leisingera sp. CC-HEC096; assembly: GCF_059429235.1. NCBI lineage: Bacteria > Pseudomonadati > Pseudomonadota > Alphaproteobacteria > Rhodobacterales > Roseobacteraceae > Leisingera > Leisingera sp. CC-HEC096. The sequence continues at coordinate 2,051,332 of NZ_JCAIJS010000001.1, read as the reverse complement.
AGGATCCGGACACCGGTCAGCTTTATAACCGCGAGGTTCTGGATGCGGAGCTGAGCAAGATCGAGAAGCCGGTCGGCATCGCAAATCCCAAGGACTTCCGCAACGAGGTCGTGAAATTCGCCCTGCGCCACCGTGCCAACACCGGGTCCAACCCGGCCTGGAACTCCTACGAGAAGCTGCGCGACGTGATCGAGAAGCACATGTTCTCCCAGGTCGAGGAACTGCTGCCGGTGATATCCTTCGGGTCCAAGAAGGACAGCAAGACCGAGAGCAAGCACCAGGAGTTCGTCGAGCGGATGCGCGGCCACGGCTATACCGACCGGCAGGTCCGGCGCCTGGTCGAATGGTACATGCGCGTCAACAAGGCGGGCTAAAGAGGAGCGCTGTGCAACATGCATCATTTCATCGACAGGCGCGCCAATCCGAAGGGCAAGAGCCTCGGGAACCGCCAGCGGTTCCTGCGGCGGGCCCGGGAGAACATTAAGGAGCGCGTCGACCAGTCGGTCCGGGGGAAGTCGATCCAGAACGGAAGCGGCGTCCCTGACGGAGGCGAAAAGGTCACGATCCCGTCGCGGGGTCTGAAGGAGCCGCGGTTCTTTCATTCCTCCAAGGGCGGCTTGCGCCGCCATGTGCTGCCTGGCAACAAGGATTTTGTTGTCGGCGACACCATCAAGCGTCCCCAGGGGGGCGCGGGGCAGGGCGGCCGCAAGGCGTCTGAGGAGGGCGACGGCGAGGACGAGTTTTCCTTTACCCTCACCCAGGAGGAATATCTGGAAATCCTGTTCGAAGGGCTGGAACTGCCGGATCTGGTGGAAAAAGCCACGGTGGAGACTGAAACCATTGGCACCCGCCGCGCCGGCCTGACAACTGCCGGGACGCCCAACAACCTCAATCTGGTGCGCACCATGCGCAACTCGCTGGGCCGCCGAATCGCCCTGCAGCGTCCCACCACCAAATCCCAGCGCGACCTGGAAGAGCAGATCGCTGAACTGGAAGCGCTGGACGACCGCACCCCTCCGCAGGAGGAATTCCTGGAGGCGCTGCGGAAAAAGCTGGACGGCATCATCCGCAAACGCAAGGTGGTCGGCTATATCGACCCGCTGGACCTGCGCTACGACACCTTTGTGCCGGAAAAGATCCGCAACTCCCGCGCCGTGGTTTTCTGCCTGATGGATGTGTCCGGCTCGATGCAAGAGCGCGAGAAGGACCTGGCAAAACGGTTCTTCCTGCTGCTGCACCTGTTCCTGGAACGCTGCTATGAGCACACTGAACTGGTGTTCGTGCGCCACACCCACCACGCGCAGGAAGTGGATGAGGAAACCTTCTTCTACGCCCGCGAAACCGGCGGCACCATCGTGTCGACCGCGCTGGAGAAGATGAAGGAGATCATCGAGGAACGCTATCCGCCGGATGAGTGGAACATCTACGGCGCTCAGGCCTCCGACGGGGAGAACTTCGGCAATGACTCGGCACGCTGCAAGAACCTTTTGCTGAACGACCTGCTGCCGGTCAGCCAGTTCTATGCCTATGTGGAAATTGTAGATGAAGCGGCGGAAATGCTGCTGAACAACCCGGAAGCAGGCGAAGACCTGTGGCAGAACTACCGTGAGGTGAAAGCACAGGCCCCGCATTTCGAGATGCAGCGGGTGTCGCAGCCGGGCCATATCTATCCGATTTTCCGGGAGTTCTTCCTTCCCAAGGTGAAAGGGGTGCAGAATGCAGGCAGCTGAAAAGGCGCGCGCGCCGCTGTTCGACGGGCCGGAATGGACCTTTGAGCTGATGGAAAAGGCGCGCGACGCGATCGAGCAGATCGCGCTCGAAGATCTCGGGCTGGATGTCTATCCCAACCAGATCGAGATCATCTCTGCCGAGCAGATGCTGGATGCCTATTCCTGTGTCGGCCTGCCGCTGATGTATCAGCACTGGTCCTTCGGCAAGCATTTCGCCCGCGACGAGGCGCTGTACCGGACCGGCCGCCAGGGGCTGGCCTATGAGATCGTCATCAACTCCAACCCCTGCATCAGCTACAACATGGAAGAAAACACCATGGCGATGCAGACGCTGGTGATGGCGCATGCGGCCTTTGGGCACAATCATTTCTTCAAGAACAACTACTTGTTCCAGCAATGGACTGACGCGGCGGGCATCCATGACTATTTGGCATTTGCCAAAAATTACATCGCCGCTTGCGAGGAGCGTTATGGCCTCAGCGCGGTGGAGGAAGTGCTGGACGCCGCCCATGCCTTGCAATCCCAAGGCGTGTTCCGCTATGGCCGCCCGCCCAAGCCAACCAGCGAGGAACTGGTCGCGATGCAGAAGGTGCGCGAGGGCTACGAAAGCGGCCAGAGCGTGCTGGACATCTGGACCGATAGCACCCTGGGGCGCGACAAGCTGGAAGAGGCCGAGGATGCGTCCTACAGCGCGCGCCGCAAGCAGATGAACCTTCCGCAGGAAAACCTGCTGTATTTCTTGGAGAAACACAGCCCGGTGCTGGAGCCCTGGCAGTGCGAAATCCTGCGTATCGTGCGGATGCTGGCGCAATACCTCTATCCGCAGAAACAGACCAAGGTGATGAACGAGGGCTGCGCGACCTTCGTGCATTACTACATCATCAACAAGCTCTATGAGGAAGGCCAGATCACCGAAGGCGCCTACATGGAGATGCTGCACAGCCATACCAATGTGGTGATGCAGCCTGAGTTTGACGACCCGCGGTATTCAGGCATCAACCCCTATGCGCTGGGCTTTGCGATGATGCAGGACATCCGGCGCATCTGCCAGGATCCGACCGATGAGGACCGGGAGTGGTTCCCGGACTTCGCGGGCAACCCGGATTGGCGCGGTGTGCTGCGCGATGCCTGGGCGAACTACCGCGACGAAAGCTTCATCCAGCAGTTCCTGTCGCCGAACCTGATCCGCAAGTTCAAACTGTTCACTCTGACCAATGACGCGGATCTGCCCAATCTGGTTGTCAGCCAGATCCACAACCGCGCGGGCTACAAGGCGATCCGGCGCGATTTGGCCAAGCAGTATGACCTTGCCTATCTGGAACCGGATATCCAGGTGACGGACGCGGACCTGCGGGGCGACCGGGAGCTGAAGCTGACACATACCGTGCGCGACGGCATCCATCTGGATGAAGAGGATCAGGAAGAGGTCCTCAAGCACCTGCGCCGCCTGTGGGGCTACGGCGTCAGGCTGGATGCTGCGGAGGCGGCCGGCGAACACTGACCATAATATTCGGGCCTAGCCCTGGTGCTGGGGCATACTGGGCGCTGCAAGACTAGCCCCTCGTCAAAATGAAAACGCAGGCCCTGGGGCCTGCGTATTGCGGTTTGGCAGTCTGCCGGGGACTAGAATTCCACCACGGCGCGGATGGATTTGCCCTCGTGCATCAGGTCGAAACCTTCGTTGATCTGATCCAGGGTCAGCTTGTGAGTGATCATCGGGTCGATCTCGATCTTACCGTCCATGTACCAGTCGACGATCTTCGGAACGTCGGTGCGGCCTGATGCGCCGCCAAAGGCGGTGCCGCGCCAGCTGCGGCCGGTGACCAGCTGGAACGGACGGGTCGAAATCTCGGCCCCGGCCGGCGCCACGCCGATGATGATGCTTTCACCCCAGCCTTTGTGGGCGCATTCCAGCGCGGTGCGCATCACCTGCACGTTGCCGGTGGCGTCGAAGGTGTAGTCGGCGCCGCCGCCGGTCAGTTCGACCAGATGCGCCACCAGGTCACCCTCGACCTCGGCCGGGTTGACGAAGTCGGTCATGCCGAATTTCTCGGCCATTTCGACCTTGCCCGGGTTCAGGTCGACACCGACGATCTGGTCGGCACCGGCCAGACGCAGGCCCTGGATCACGTTGAGGCCGATGCCGCCGAGACCGAAGACCACCGCGCGTGAGCCGATTTCCACCTTGGCGGTGTTGATCACCGCGCCGATGCCGGTGGTGACGCCGCAGCCGATGTAGCAGACCTTGTCAAACGGCGCGTCCTCGCGGATTTTCGCCAGCGCGATTTCCGGCACCACGGTGTGGTTCGCGAAGGTCGAGCAGCCCATGTAGTGGTGGATCGGTGTTCCGTCCTGCATTGAGAAACGGGTGGTGCCGTCCGGCAGCAGGCCCTGGCCCTGGGTCGAGCGGATCGCCTGGCACAGGTTGGTTTTGGGGTTGAGGCAGTACTCGCACTCACGGCATTCGGGCGTGTAGAGCGGGATCACGTGGTCGCCCGGCTTCAGCGAGGTGACGCCTTCGCCGACCTCGACCACAACACCGGCGCCCTCGTGGCCCAGGATCGCGGGGAAGATACCTTCGGGGTCATCGCCCGAGCGGGTGAATTCATCGGTGTGGCACAGGCCGGTTGCCTTGATTTCCACCAGAACCTCGCCCGCCTTGGGGCCTTCGAGGTTCACCTCCATGATTTCCAGCGGTTTGCCGGGGGCAACCGCAACGGCGGCGCGGGTTTTGATCATGTGACTGGTCCTTCGTCCATATTCTCCGGGGCCGGGCCGCCGCAGGGCGGGTCCGGGGTGAATGCGTTGCCAGCGGCAGGGCCGCGGGCCGGAATGACCCAGCGTTACATTTGCCGGCTGGCGCACGCAAGCATTGCCTCGGCACCCTAGCAGTCCCGGTGTGCCGGGCTTTGCCCCGAATGCGACAGCTGAGCGGCGGTCCGCGCCATCTGTTAAGGAAGAAAAAACTGCGTATTCCAGCAGCTTGCCCGCAGGCTTCCAGTTTTGGGAAGGAATCTTGCCGCGGGGCCTTGACCTTCCCCTGACTGGAACCCTCATATGGCCTAACATAGGATAAAACCCGCAGGTCTCCCATGTCAGAAAACAACCGTATTTCACTGCAAATCACCAATCTGAGCTGCGCAGGCTGCGCCGGGCGCGCCGAACGTGCCCTGGCTGCGGTCGAAGGGGTTGAGACGGCCTCGGTGAACCTTGCAAACGCGACCGGCCAGGTCGAGGCCGCGCCGCAGGTGCAACTGGTTCAGCTGACGGATGCGCTCAAGTCCGCGGGCTACCCGGCGGCGGAGTCGGAAGTGACCCTGGCGCTCAGCGGCATGAGCTGCGCGTCTTGTGTGGGCCGGGTGGAGCGGGCACTGCTGGCGGTGCCAGGCGTGCTGGAGGCGCGCGTCAACCTGGCCAGCGAAAGCGCGCAGGTGCGGTTCCTGACCGGGGCGGTCCGCGCCGCCGATCTGGCCCGCACGGTGACAGATGCGGGCTATCCGGCGCGTCTGAGCAGCGGCGCACCGGATGAGGCGGAGCAGGCGAGCCAGCGCAAGGCGGATGAGATCGCCGCGCTGGGGCGGCAGGTGCTGATCGCCGCGGTGCTGACGCTGCCGGTCTTCCTGATCGAGATGGGCGGCCATATAATTCCGGCGCTGCATCACTGGGTTGCCGCCAATATCGGCATGCAGAACAGTTACTTGCTGCAATTTGGCCTGACCACCCTGGTGCTGGCCGGGCCGGGGCGGCAGTTCTACACCAATGGGTTCCCGGCGCTGTTCCGGGGGGCGCCGGATATGAACGCGCTGGTGGCGCTGGGCACCTCGGCCGCTTACGGGTTCTCAGTCATCTCCACCTTTGCGCCGCGGTTGCTGCCCGCGGGCACCGCCAATGTCTATTACGAGGCCGCCGCGGTGATCGTGGTGCTGATCCTGACCGGCCGGTTTCTGGAAGCACGCGCCAAGGGGCGCACCGGCGCCGCGATCCGCAAGCTGGCCGGCCTTCAGCCGAAAACCGCCATGGTGGTTGCCGGCGGCGACGCTGTGGAAACGCCGGTCGAGGAGATCGGGGCAGGGGACCTGATCCGGGTCCGCCCGGGCGAGCGCATTGCGGTCGACGGCGAAATCGTCTCGGGCAGCTCCTACATCGACGAAAGCATGATCAGCGGCGAACCTGTGCCGGTGGCCAAATCCCGCGGCGATGAGGTGACAGCAGGCACCATCAACGGCAACTCCGCGCTGGAATTCCGCGCCACCCGTGTGGGGCGCGACACTGTGCTGGCGCAGATCATCCGCATGGTGGAGCAGGCGCAAGGCGCAAAGCTGCCGGTGCAGGGGCTGGTCGATCGGATCACCCTGTGGTTTGTGCCCGCGGTCATCGTGGTGGCGGCGCTCACGGTGCTGGCGTGGTCCCTGTTCGGCCCGGCGCCGTCGCTGCCGCTGGCGCTGGTGGCCGGCGTCTCTGTGCTGATCATCGCCTGCCCCTGCGCGATGGGGCTGGCCACGCCGACCTCGATCATGGTGGGCATCGGCCGCGCCGCCCAGATGGGGGTGCTGTTCCGCAAGGGCGACGCGCTGCAGCGGCTGCAGGAGATCAAGGTGGTGGCGCTCGACAAGACCGGTACCCTGACCGAGGGGCGTCCGGCGCTGACTGAGCTGATCTGCGCCGAGGGTTTCACCCGCGAGGAGGTCCTGCGCCTGGCCGGTGCGGCTGAGGCGCAATCGGAACACCCGATTGCCCGTGCCATCACGGCAGCGGCAGGTAAGGGGCTGCCCAGGGCGGACACCTTTGAGGCGATCCCGGGCTACGGCCTGCGGGCAGAGGCAGAGGGGCGCGAGGTTCTGGTGGGCGCTGCCCGGCTGATGGTGCGCGAAGGCATTGCGCTTGGCGCGCTGGCGGCGGAAGGTGAAAGGCTGGCGGAACGCGGTGAAACTCCGCTGTACGCAGCCATTGACGGGCAGGCGGCGGCGGTGATTGCGGTGGCCGATCCGATCAAGCCGGGCACCCCTGCGGCGATCAAGGCGTTTCACGATCAGGGGCTGAAGGTGGCGATGATCACCGGCGATGCAGCCGCGACGGCGCAAGCGATTGCCAGGCGGCTGGGCATTGACGCGGTGAAAGCCGAATGCCTGCCTGCGGACAAGGTCGAGACGCTGCAGGAGCTGCAAGCGGAACATGGCGCGCTGGCTTTTGTCGGCGATGGTATCAATGACGCGCCGGCGCTGGCAGCGGCGGATGCAGGCATCGCCATCGGCACCGGCACCGATGTGGCCATCGAGGCGGCAGATGTGGTGCTAGTTTCCGGCGATCTGCGCGGGGTGGTCAATGCGCTGACCGTCAGCCGCGCCACCATGCGCAACATCCGCCAGAACCTGGGCTGGGCCTTCGGCTATAATGTGCTGCTGATCCCGGTGGCCGCCGGGGTGCTCTATCCCTTTGGCGGGCCGCTGCTGTCGCCGGCATTGGCTGCGGGCGCGATGGCGCTGTCGAGCGTGTTTGTGCTGTCCAATGCCCTGCGCTTGCGCCGCCTGAAACCTGCCATAGATGAGGAGCAGGCCGCATTCGCGGCCAAGGATGCCGGCAAGCAGGAGGCGCGCGCATGAACATCGGGGACGTATCCAGCCGCTCAGGCCTGCCCGCCAAGACGATCCGCTACTATGAGGATATCGGCCTGATCAAGCCGCACCGAAGCGCCAACGGCTACCGCTGCTTTGCCGAGACCGACCTGCACAAACTGGCGTTTCTGGGCCGGGCCCGGGCGCTGGGCTTCACCATCGAGGACTGCCGCACCCTGATGGCGCTTTACGAGGATGAAAGCCGTGCCAGCGCCGATGTGAAACAGCTGGCGCAGGAGCATCTGGCCAAGATCGAAGAGAAGATCGCGGATCTTCAGGCGATGCACGACACGCTTGGCGAGCTGGTCAACAGCTGCGCGGGCGACAGCCGCCCGGACTGCCCGATCCTCAAGGACCTGTCCGGCGAGGGGTGATCCTTCCGGCGGGGGAGGCGGGGTGTGCTCCCGCGCCCTCGGCTGCCCTGGCGGGCCGCCTGGCGGCCTTGGGCATGGCTTCGGGCCTTACGGCCCGAAGCGGGCGCTCTCAGGCGGGTCGCAGCTCCAGGATCTCGCGGGCCTGCTGCCAGGTGGCGACGGGGCGCTCGTATTTTTCACACAGCTCTGCTGCGCGTTTCACCAGCGCAGCGTTGGAGGGCGCCAGGGTGTCCCGGTCCAGCCGCATGTTATCCTCCAGCCCGGTGCGGGTATGGCCGCCAGCGGCGATGGACCATTCGTTGACCAGGATTTGCCCCGGCCCGACGCCGGCGCCGCACCACTGGGCCTCCGGCGCCAGCCGCTGCATGGTTTTGACGTAGTAATCGAACACGTCCTTGTCGACCGGCATCGCGTTCTTCACCCCCATCACGAACTGCACGTAAAGCGTGCCGGGAATGCGTCCCTCGCGGTTCATCTTCACCGCCTGGTGGATATGCGACAGATCGAAGGCCTCGATCTCCGGTTTCACCTCGTGAGCGCGCATTTCCGAGGCCAGCCAGTCCACCAGATCAGGGGAATTCTCATAGACCCGGGTGGGGAAGTTGTTGGAGCCCACCGACAGCGATGCCATGTCGGGCCGCAGGGGCAGCATCCCGCCGCGCTCCCGGCCAGCGCCGGAGCGGCCGCCGGTCGACAGCTGGATGATCATTCCGGGGCAGTGTTTCTGCAGTCCCTCCATCAGACGCGCGAATTTCTCCGGGTCCGAGGTCGGCGTCTGGTCGTCGTTGCGCACGTGGCAATGGGCAATCGAGGCACCGGCCTCAAACGCCTCATGCGTGCTTTCGATCTGTTCTTCGATGGTGACCGGCACCGCCGGGTTGTTTTCCTTGGTCGGCACCGAGCCGGTGATGGCGACGCAGATGATGCAGGGTTTGCTCATGGAATTCCCCTTCAGATATCGAAAAACACGGTCTCGTTTTCGCCCTGCAGGCGGATGTCGAAACGGTAGACAGGCGTGCCGCCGCGCAGCTCACGCTTGGCGATCAGGGTGGCGCGGCGGCGCTCCCACTCTATCACATTCAGCACCGGGTCGGCAGCATTGGCCTCTGCCTCGTCTTCGAAATAGATCCGCGTGTTCAGTCCCACGTTGATGCCGCGCGCCACGATCCACAGGCTGATATGCGGTGCCATCATCTGGCCGCCCCGGCCCATCACGGCCCCGGGTTTCACGGTGTCAAAGCCCCATTCGCCGGTTTTAAAGTCGGTGATCACCCGGCCCCAGCCGCGGAAACCCTCCTCCACCCCGCCTGAATGCCCGGGGTGGGCATAGACGCCATCCGCATTGGCCTGCCAAGCCTCCAGCAGCACGTCCTTGACCGGCGAGCCGGTACCGTCTGTCACCACACCCTCGACCCGGATCCGCTCACCCTTGGCGTTGGGGCCGGCAATGTCCCAGCCAAGCTCCTGATCGTAGATTTCGAACCCTGCTGCGCCAGGGGCTAAGCCGATATGGACATAGGGCCCGGCGGTCTGCGAGGGTGTTTCTTTCAGATAGTCCAGCTTCTGGCGCATCAGTTCCCCTCCAGCCGGTTTTCAAACAGGGTGGACCGCCGCCCGCGCAGCACGATGTCAAAGCGGTAGGCGATGGTGTCGAGCGGGATGGTGGCGTTCATATCGAGCCGGGCCACCAGCATCTCCACCGCTTCCGGGTCCGGGATGGTGTTCACGATCGGGCAGCGGGAAATCAGCGGGTCGCCCTCGAAATAGAGCTGGGTGATCAGCCGCTGGGCAAAGCCGCTGCCAAAGACCGAAACGTGGATATGCGCAGGCCGCCAGTCGTTGACCCAGTTGCGCCAGGGGTAGGCGCCGGGCTTCACGGTGCGGAAATGGTAGCAGCCGTCCTCATCCGTCAGGGTCCGGCCGCAGCCGCCGAAATTCGGGTCCAGCGCGCCGAGGTAGGTGTCCATTTTGTGCCGGTAGCGGCCGGAGGCATTGGCCTGCCAGATCTCCACCAGCGTGTTCGGCACCGGACGCGCGTTTTCATCCAGAACCCGGCCATGCACGATGATGCGTTCGCCAACCGGGCTTTCGCCGCGCTGGGCGAAGTTGCTCAGGAGGTCGTTGTCCGTAGCATTGATGTCGTTGTGCCCGAACACCGGGCCGGTGATCTCGCTGGCGGTGTTTTCCAGGCTGATCAGCGGAAACTGCGGCGAGCGGGTGACCGAGGTCTTGTAGTCCTGCGACAGGGCGGGCGGATGCCAGCGCCGGTCGCGCTGATAGAACTCCCCAGGTTTCGGCGGCGTGCTCATGCGGGCTCCCCTCCTTCGGCTGCCATTTCGGCATAGGTCTCTTTGGCCAGTTTCAGCGCCTGATTGGCGCGTGGCACGCCGGCATAGATGGCGACATGCTGGAAGGCTTCCATCACATCTTCCTGCGTGGCGCCGGTTCGGGCCGTGGCGCGGATGTGCATCGGGATCTCGGCAAAGTTGCCGGTCGCCGCCAGCAGCGCCAGTGTCAGCATCGACCGTTCCCGCAAGGAGATCCGGTCCGAGGCCCAGACCGTGCCCCAAGCGCCCTCGGTAATCAGCGCCTGAAACGGCTGGTCCAGCGCGGTCTTGGCGGCCTCGGCGCGGTTCACATGGACATCGCCCAGCACCCTGCGCCGGACTTGCATACCGCGGTCGTATCGGTCTTGCGTCATTGCGATCTTCCTTTGCTTGGGAGTATCGCATACCGCAGGTGATCTGTATAATCCCCAAACAGGCATAAAATGATACCCGTGGTGATATGCGACTTTCGTCTTCTTTGAAGCTGCGCCATCTTGAGGTCTTCGTCGAAGTCGCCCGCAAGATGAGCGTCACCCAGGCGGCTGAGGCGCTGGGCATGACCCAGCCTGCGGTCACCCGGGCGCTGCGCGAGCTGGAAGCGGTTTGCGGCAAGCCGCTGGTGGAAAAACATGGCCGCGGCATCCGGCTCAGCAGCTATGGAGAGCTGTTCCAGGATCACGCGGGGCGCAGCCTGGCGCTGGCGCGTGACGGGGTGGCGTTGTTGCAGGGGCTGGGGGAGGCGGAAGGGCCGCAGGTCGCCATCGGGGCGCTGCCGACCGTGGCCGCGGATCTGGTGCCGGACACGCTGGCGCAGCTGCGCGCAGGCAGTGCTCCGGGCCGATTTACGGTGATGTCCGGCGGCAATCAGTATCTGATCGATCAGCTGCGCCGCGGCAGTCTGGATGTAGTGGTGGGCCGGTTGCCTGCGCCCGAAACCATGGCCGGAGTGGAATTCGACCCGCTGTATCGCGAGCGCGTAACAGCGGTGGTCGCGAAAGACCACCCGCTGGCCGGCGTTTCCCACTTGCCGTCGGGCGTATTCGAGGGCTTTCCGGTGCTGATGCCGTCGGAAGGCTCGATCATCCGCCCCTTTGTCGAGCGGATGTTCCTGGAGCAGGGGCTTGCGCTGCCGCGGTTCCCGGTCGAAACGGTGTCCGCCTCCTTCGGGCGGCGCTTCGTGCTGGCGCATCAGGCGGTCTGGATCATCAGCCACGGTGTGGTGCGGCCGGATCTGGAGGCTGGCACCATGACCGCACTGCCGCTGAACACGGACAGCACATTGGGGCCCGTGGGCCTGTGCACCCGCCGGGAACACCAGCTTAGCGCTGCCGCACAGCGGTTTAGCGCTGCCCTGCGCCGCCATTGCTCCGCTTTAGGGCTCAGGTGATGCCACCGCTGGCCGGCCTGCGGCAAAGCAGGCGTTTCCCTCTCGGCTGCCATGCCTTATAATTCACCAAATGGAATATTTGCATTTGATGCAGGCTGAGTGACACGGGAGGAGAGGTCATGACCTTGAGCAGACGGAATTTCGGCCTGGCGGCTGCGGCGGGGCTGGCTGCGGCGGCAGCACCTGGGTGGGCCTTATCCCGGATCGAACTGGGTACTATGCGGCTCGAAACGCTGTCGGACGGCCACCTGACCCTGCCGCCGGAGTTTATCTTTGGCGGGCTGGACCCGGAGGCGCTGCAACCGCTGCTAGACCAGTACGGGATCGGGGACGGGCCGCTGACGCCGGAGGTCAACGTAACCTTGCTCAGGGACGAAGGCCGGGTGGTGCTGTTCGACGCGGGCTCCGGGCCCGGGTTCCAGGACAGCGCGGGGAGGCTGCCTGAGGCGCTTGAAGCCATCGGGGTTGGCCCGGAGGAGGTAACCCATGTGGTCTTTACCCATTGCCATCCGGATCACCTCTGGGGGGTGCTCGACGATTTCGATGAGCTACTGTTTCCCGAAGCTGCCTTCTTGATGGGGCAGGGCGAGTGGGATTACTGGTATGATCCGGAGACGGCCGCCAGCATCGGCAGCAGCCGCGCTGCCATGGCCGCCGGGGCCCGCCGCAGGATGGAAGTGCTGGAGGACAGGGTGCAGCTGTTCGCCGATGGTGCGGAAATCCTGCCCGGTGTTGCCGCCCGGGCCACACCGGGCCACACGCCGGGGCATATGGCCTTTGAAGTCCGCAGCGGTAGTGAAAGCGTCCTGATCCTGGGCGATGCTGTTGGCAATCACCATGTGAGCTTTGCCGAACCCTCCTGGCCGGTCGGCTCCGACCAGGATCCGCAAACAGCGGCTGCGACGCGCCTGCGCCTGATGGATCAGCTGGCCGCGGAACAGATGCGGCTGATTGGCTATCACTTGCCGGGCGGCGGCATCGGGCGGGCCGAACGTTCCGGCAGCGGCTACCGCTTTGTGCCTGAGGGGTAGGGCAGGGCTGTTCCAGCGCCGCCTTTGTCCTCCCTGCCTGCTTAGGCGGGTGGACCACATGCATCCGCAGAACGGGGCAGGTGCGCCCAAGCCGCTGTCCGGTTGATCCGGGCAAACGCAGCCCGGCCAAACTACAGCAGGTGTGCGGCGGCGCCCTAGGCCCGCATCCGCCGGGTCTCCTCTGGCTGCGGGCTGCTGCTGCTTTGTCCAGTTTCTGCAGCTTGAGTGCGGAAGGCACCGATGGCGCCTGCCATGGCCTGAGCTTCCCTGGACAGGCCCAGGCTGGAGGAGGTGACCTCCTCGAACAAAGCCGCGTTGCGGGTGGTCGCGTCGTCCAGGTTGGCCATCGCCGTATTGATCTCCTGAAGACTTCCGGATTGCTCTGAAGACGCCTGCGAGATGGACTTCATCAGGTCGGCTGCGCTGGCGACAGAGGCAGAGATTTCGCCGATCGCCGTTCGGGTCTGCTCAACCAGATCTGCACCGAGCTCGACGTTCCGGCCAGCCTCATCCACCAATGCAGCGATTTCCGTTGCGGCCTCCTTGGACCGGTGCGCCAGGGTCCGCACTTCCGAGGCGACGACGGCAAAACCCTTGCCAACAGTGCCTGCACGGGCTGCCTCAACACCCGCATTCAGCGCCAGCAGGTTGGTCTGCTGGGCAATGGCCTCGATCATGCCAATGATCCGGGAAATCTTCTCGGAGCTGTCCTTGATCGCCTCCATCGCGCCATAGGTCCGTTTCACCACCTCGATGCTATCGCTGGCGTTCTGCCGCGCGGCCTCGACCGAAGCCGACGCTTCACCCGAAGCCTGGGCGGTGCCGGCAATGGAGACGGACAGCTGGTTCACCGCAGCCGCGGTTCCGGCCAGGGTCTGCGCGGTGTGCTCTGAGCGCTCGGACAGGTCATGGGACGCCGAGGAGATTTCAGTACTGCCGCCTGCAATCGACTGGCCGCTGGTGCTGAGGCTGCGCACGGAGGCCTCCAGTTTTTCCAGCGCTGCATTGAAATCATCGCGCAGCTTGGCGTAGCCTTCGCCTATCTCACCCTGGATGCGATAGGTCAGATCGCCCTGGGACAGGCGTTCCAGCCCGTTGCCGATGGCCGCCACCGCGGCAGTCTGCTCAGCCAGGCGCGCACTGCGCTCGGCCTCGGCTGCCTGCTCCACTTCTGCCTTTTCCACCAGCCCGTCGCGGAAGACGGAGAGTGCCGTGGCGATGCGGAAGATTTCGTCGCTTGAACGCTCGTAGCCGGTCACCGGGCGCAGGTTGCCTGCCGCCAAACGCTCAGTGGTGCCGCTGATGTCTGCCAGCGGCCGCAGGATGAGGAACCGGGTCAGCACCAGCGAACCCAGAAACACTGCCGCCGCGACTGCCGCCAGGATCTGAAGCTGCCGCTGCGCTGCAGTCACATCGGCGGCAAGCCCATCTGCGATAGAGGCAATTTGCTGCTGGCTTTCGGCTCCCAGGCTGGTCGCCTTGTGGGAAAACTCCAGCACCGCCTCCACCGTGGCCCGGGACGCTGCCGCGGCTTCGGCCGCGGCCTCCAAAGCTGCAACCTTGAAAACCGGCAGGCCCTGCGAGGGATCCGCCAGCGCCACCATCCCCTTCAATTCCTGTTCAAATACGCCACCGTTGAAACCGCTATAGCCCGCCAGCATCCGGGCGGCCTCCTGCAGCGGCCCGGCGGCATCTTGGGCCGCGGCAATGTCATGCGCAGCGGCCATGTCCAGCGCTGCCACCTGAAAGGCACTGATCCAGCCGTTGATTTCCAGCAATTGCTGCAGCACGCCGACCTGGTTGTCCAGCAGACCTTGGATCGCAGTGCGGTTGTCGGCGCTGGCCTGGGTCGCCGCAACCGACAGGGTGAACACCATCCGCTCCATCGCCTGGGTCAGCGGGCGCACGCTGGCATTGCGGGCGGCCAGCACGTCTTTGCGGCTGTCCTTCAGCTCCTTGCGGCTGGCCGTCAGCGTATAGCTGAACAGCTCAACGGCCTCACGGACCTTTTTCACGCGAGAAGCTTCCAGGCCTAGCTCTTCCAAACTGCCCAGCACCGGCTCCAGACGTTTCAATGCGTCCTTCGCCATCTTCTTGAGCGCCCGTTTTGTTGGCACATCGCGCACGTGGCCCAACGCCAGCGCCGCGCCGGAGAGAACGCTGATGTCAGCCCTTGCTTCCAGCAGTGTCTGCAGGCCGCCGAATTGCTGCTCCACCAGGTTGTTCAGGACCTCATCGACCTGGATGATAGTTTCTTCGCCGCCGTCCATCAGGCTGTCGCGGGCCTCTGCGGCCACCGCGACAAGCTTGTCCTGCACTGTCTGGCTAAGGGTTTGCAGGCTGGCCGTCTGTGTGTCGATCCAGGCCTGATTGCGAAAGGCCCCCTGGCGCGCAGCGATCAGGTTCCTGAGCATTCCGGCGGCGGCAGACGCCTCCGGTGCGAACAGGGCCTGCTCCGCAGCGGGCAGCCCGGCAACGGTGCCATCAAGATTTGCGACGGCGGCAGCGGCGCTTTCCTCGGCCTGGGCCAGCTCCTCAACCGATCCGGCCTGTAAGACGCCGATCATCGAGTTCTTGGTACTGCCTGCGGCATTGACCAGCCGGCTGCTGAGTTCCAGCTGCGGGACCTTCTCCTGGGTCAGAACCTCCATCTGGCGGCCTGTTTGTGTAAACACCAGGGTGACCAGAACACCGCCAACGGCGGAGGCGGCGCCCATTGCCATCAGAATAAGCGTGACCTTGGCGCCTATGCTGGAAAACAGCCGGAAGCGCCGCCGCGCCGGCACATCATTTATATTCGTCATCGTCTCACCCTAGGCAGCCGCCTGTTTTCATCTGCGCCCGGGCCAGCCAGGGGGGCACGCCCCCACTGCCGTGATGGTTGGGCCAGGCACTTAACGATGCAGGGATGCCGCGATGCGGCTGCCTGCTTCTTTCCGTTAGCAGGGCAGCAAGACTCTAAAGAAAGCATGAGCGGCACGGAGAAAATCGGTCGCATTTTACCGGCCGGCAGCCAGCTCATCGGTTCCGCAATCAAAGTGCCGCTGGTTTCTTGTGGTTCTGAGGCTAGTTAGCGTCCGAGAGCCGCCATACGGCGTGCAAAGGCAGGTTCATGGTTTCGGCCACAGGACGGTAACCGGCCAATGGGTCGAACGCGTGGCGGATCTTGCCGCCCTCGCGGCGGCTAGTGAGCAGAACCGGGCGGCCATTGACGTGTTCGCCGGAAACCGAGACCGGCAATGTTCCGGTTAACCATCCGCCATAGCTGACCGAACCGTTGCGGCCGCGGATGACGATCTCGAAATAGTCCAGCGCTGCCATGCGGAAAATCAGATCCGGAACACCTTCTGGACTGCTGCCAAGATGTTCGACCGTTAGCTCGGCCCCGATCAGATTACGCACCGAGTAGCCCCAGCGGTGCATAAAATCTTCGACAACATCCAGGATGTCCTGCGTTCGCTCCTCAGGCCGCACAGCAGGTCCGAAGTCAGAGAAACTGCGTTCAAATTCCAGGTTTTCGCTCACACGCCCTCCCTATGCTGCCCGCAGCAGGTCATAGCTGCCCTCGTCAGCGGGCAGTTTCCGGCAGATGCTAACACGCGTGGTCCGGCTTATCGGTAAAAGATGCTATTCAAATGCGTATTACTAAGCGTCACCCGGCGGCGGACATTGCCCGCATGGGCGGCTGGACCGGTGTCAGTCCGGCACACCGGCTTGCCGCAAGGCTGAGGCCCACTCCGGCCCGGCCGGGCTCATTGCGGCCGGGTTATCCCGCTGGAATTGCGACAGACAGAATTTCGGCGCCGCCTCAAGCAGTTTATGCACCGTGGTCCGCGCCTCGTCGTCCCGGCCGGACATTTGCAGCGCAATTGCCTTGGAACGCAGCGGTACCGGGAACGCGCCCTTGGCCGCCAACGAGCGGTCGGCCAGCTCTATCGCGCGGCCATAGTTGCGGGCCGAAAGATGCGCCAGCGCCGAAATCGCGTCGAAGTAGTAGCGCTGCGGACCCAGAGGTGTCAGCCTCCGGGCCGCGTCGGTCATCTCAACCGCTTCGTCCGGCATATCCTGATAGGCCAGCGTTGCCCCTTTCAGCAGCAGCGCCAGGGCTTCGTTCGGATTGTCGCGCAATGCCAGGTCATAGGCGTCCTGCGCCAGATCGAAGCGGAAGGTCAGGTGGCTGGAGATGAGCCCCTTGAGGGTATGGGCAAGCGAAAATCCCGGTGCCCCTTCGATTGCCGCTTCCGCCATTCTGCTGGCGAGGCGGCTGTCCTCTCCGCGGTTCGGCGACAGCCCCTTTTCAACCCGCATCACATGCCAGAACCCCATCCAGGTCAGCGGCAGCGCATGTTTTGGCTCCCGCTCCAGCAGGTGGGACAGGATTTCATGCGCCCGCTGGAACTTTTTCACATCCATTTCCTGCATCAGGGAAATTGCGGCCATCAGCAGAACATGGCTTTCCAGCGCCTTCAGCGGTTTGAACCCGGCCAGCCGAACCGCCTCGCCCGCGGCGCTTTGGCCGATCTGAAGTGTGGCGTTGCGCAGCATAGAGCTGCGCCCCTCCGTCAGGCTGTTCTTGCTGCCTTCGAAACTGCGCGACCAGATCACCTTTTCGCGGACCGCATCATGCAGGTCGATTTCGGCGCGGAACCGGTTGCCTTCGCTGGTGACCGTCCCCGACACTAGGAAGTCGACCCCCGCAACGGAAGAAACTTCAGCAGGCCGCACCGTTTCCGGGTCGAACTGGCGCGAGGCCAGATAGGAGGTCACCGAAAACGCCCAGCTGCGGGAAAGGTGCCGCGACAGCTCTTCGGACATCAATGACCCAAGCGGTGCGTCCGCCTCGCCTGGCGACCGGTGGGCAAAGGGCAGCACTGCAATCGACGGCAGCAGCCTGTCCAGGATTACGCGCCCCGGAGTTGCTCCTGAATGAGACGACGGCTGCGCCGAACTGCGGGCAAACTCCGCCCGGGCTTCCGTCAGCCAGGCCTTAAAGACGGATTCATGAGGAAGCTCAAAGCCCTCCATGAATTCTGCATTGCCATTGCAGCTGTCCAGCTCCACCCGGGACAGGTCCAGGATGACCCGTTCGCGGTTGGCAAACAGCAGCTTGGCTGCTTCCGGTCCCAAGTGCCGCCGCAGCGTCGACAGCGCCGTGCGCAGGCTGGCCTTGGCCTGCTCCGGCTGCGCCAGGCACCAAAGTGTCTTTTCCAGAAAAGCCCGCGTCCGGATCCCTCCGTCGGCGGTGGACAGCAACGACATCAGAGCCTGGTGCTTGGCCCCTAGCTGTACGCTGGTTCCATCTGTGTCAAAAACGCCAAAGGCGCCAAACCGGCAAATCTTGAGAAAGACAGTCATCCGCCAACCCCACTATACGGTTGCTACATACTGGATTAAATCACCATCATATTGCATTGCTCGAAACTGTTTTGCAATTAAAGATTGTAAAAGGCGGAAAATTCGGCTTGATGCCTCTGCCTGCACCCGGAATGTGAGTGCGATCAACCTAACATAGTTTACCTTGCGTTAACTTTCAACCGTTCCGCTGCGCAGCGGCCCGAACCGCTCAGGCGCCGTCCCGCACTGCTGTTCGCGCTGACAGGATGCAACTGCGGGTCCGCACGGAATGCGTGTAAACACTTTCTGACAGATGGTTTCTTGGCGGTTTACGGGGCGGCAAGCCCTCTTCGCCAGATCGGAAGCGTACCGGCAGTGACGAATGCAATCGCAACGGACGCCGTACGGACTTGGGTCATCGCGCACCACTTGCCTTCTCCACCAGGCTGCCTTCCGTGCCAGGCTGGCCTCATTCAGTGCAGCTTCAGCGAGGAAGACGGAAACAGGTGGAACTCTGCACAATGCGGAGTTGAAGCCACATCAGCATGATCCGAAGAAAAACACTTCGAGGGAAGCCGCCTCTGATCTTTTTAGAGGTTGGTACCTGAAAAGAATTTTTCTGAGAGGCCGATGGCTGGGGTGGTAGGATTCGAACCTACGGTACACGGTACCAAAAACCGCTGCCTTACCACTTGGCTACACCCCATCGGTGAGGCGCTGTCTAAAGTTTGTTGCGGGGGGGTGCAAGAGGGTTTTTGAAAAAAAATGCAGTTCCTTCTCCATACCCCCGAAAAAATCTGCGAGCAGGTGGCGGAGTGCCTGCCCGGCTGGAGGGATGCGAAAGGAAAAGAGTAATGAATTTAAATAGTTGACCTATTCCCTCCGTACGCCCGCGAGCCGTTCCCGGGTGGATCCAAAGGCCTTGCTGCGGCTGTTCAAACCGTTCGCAGCACGCAAAAAACGGCGGCCAGCCCAGTGAAGGCTGGCCGCAAGTGAAACCGTCTCAGGAACCCCAGATCGCCTGGTGCGCTTCCTCGCCGCTTTCAAAGATATGCGGCTGCACGCCACGGCTGGCGAGCTCGCCTTGCATCTTGAGGCGCATGAAGGCGCTGGTGGTGTAATGGGCGATCGAGGCTGAGTGCGCCTCCAGCGTCTGGCCGACCGAGACAGCGTAGTCGTCCTGCAGGTCTTCGGCGATGCGGAAGCCGTTCTGGTTCATCACCATCTTCACATCGCGGCCGCTCTTGGCGAAGGCCTCCTGCAGAACGCGGTCCAGATCCTCGATGTCGCGCTTCTTCTTCACGCTCCATCCTTCGAGGTTCAGGAACATTGTGTGGCGCGCGGCGTCATAGGTGACCCGCTCGGAGAGGTTGAGGTTGAGCAGGTCATCCAGCAGCCCCATTGGCTCATCCCGGAAAATGCGCGCGTCCATCTGGGCGACGTTTTCGATGATGGGCCTAAACTCCATCTGGTCGAGGATGTCGCGCTGAAGGTCGATACCGGGGGCGATCTCGATCAGCTCCAGCCCCTTGGGTGTCAGCTGCAGCACGCAGCGTTCGGTCACATAAAGCACCGGCTGCGAGCGCTGAGAAGCGTACGGGCCGGAGAAGGTGATCTGCTCGATCAGGCGGACGAACTTCTTGTTGCGGCCCTCCTGAACGATGCGCAGCTCGCCGTCCTCGACCGCAACTTTCAAGCCGCCTGCGGTGAAGGTTCCGGCAAAGACCACGGCGCGGGAGTTCTGGGAGATATTGATGAAGCCCCCGCAGCCATTCAGGCGGCCGCCGAAACGGGAGGCGTTGACGCTGCCCTCAGCATCGCATTCAGCCATGCCAAGGCAAGTGAGGTCGAGGCCGCCGCCGTCGTAGAAATCGAACATCTGGTTCTGGTCGATCACCGCATCGGCATTGGCGGAGGACCCGAAGCTGGAGCCACCCGCCAGCACGCCGCCCACCGCGCCGGCCTCGGTGGTGAGGGTGATATACTGGGTGGCTTTCTCCTCGTTGGCCACCGCGGCCACACCATCGGGCGCGCCAACACCGAGATTCACGGCACCGTTGGGCGGCAGCTCAAAGGCGGCGCGGCGGGCGATGATCTTGCGCTGGTCCAGCGGCATCCTGGCGATGCCCTCCACCGGCACCCGGATTTCGCCGGACAGTGCCGGATTGTGCTGCACGCCATAGTTCATCCGGTGCATGTCCGGGTCATCTGCGACGCAGACGCAGTCCACCAAGAGGCCCGGAATTTTTACGTCCTTGGGCTTGATCGAGCCATCCTCGACGATGCGCTCCACCTGCGCGATGACTATACCGCCGTTGTTATGGGCCGCCATCGCCTGGGCCAGGCAGTCCAGCGTCAGCGCCTCACGCTCCATGCTGATGTTGCCGGAGCGGTCGGCGCTGGTGCCGCGGATGAAGGCGACGTCGATTTTGGTGGCCTTGTAGAACAGCCAGTCCTCGCCATCGACTTCGACGTGCTTGACGATGTCCTCCTCTGTCACCTTGTTGACCTTGCCGCCGCCGTGGCGCGGGTCGACGTAGGTGTGCAGGCCGACCTTGGAAAACAGTCCCGGCTGGCCTGCCGCGCAGGCGCGGTAGAGCTGCGAGATCACCCCCTGAGGCAGGTTGTAGCCGCAGATTTTATTCTCCTGCGCCGCCTGGGCCACCTTGGGCATCCGGCCGAAGTTGCCTGCGATCACCCGCCGCAACAGCCCGTCGTGGTGCAGCCGCCCGGTTCCCAGACCCTTGCTGTCGCCGGCGCCCGCACACATGATCAGGGTGAGGTCGCGGGGGGAACCCTGTTCCACGAACCGCTTTTCCAGAGCGGCATGCAGCATTTCCGGGATGCAGCTTTGCACAAAGCCGGTGGTGGTCACGACATCCCCGTCGCGGATCAGCGCCATTGCCTGTTCGGTGGTGGTTGTCTTGTCTTTCATGGCGGCGCGTCCTCCCCGATGCCGGTTGCCGTCCGTCCAGGAACTGCCTCCTAACGGCGGGATGATCGGGAATGTTAGGCGCGTGCGCCGGCCGGCCTGTCCTTCGATTGCGTCAGCGGATCGAGGAGTTACGACATCGCCCAGTCATGGCTTGCCGGAAGTTTCCGATCGGCTCCTGCAATTTCCGCGGCACATGCATTTTGCATACTGCCGCCGGCCGTTGGGCCTAGAAAAGGCTTGCCCCGGCCTCCAGCCAGTCGCGCAAGGTGATGCCTTCAAAGGTAACGGAGCAGCCGTCGCCGAATGCAAAATTCAGCCCGTCAGCCGTGTCCATCGCCTGTGCGGTCCACGTGTGCGGGCCAACGACTTTGGTCCTGTCTATGCCAAGTTCGAAGTCCGAAATTGTATCCGCACCTGTTTTCCGGGTGTTGAAGACAAAGCAATCGGCGCCTGCACCGCCAGTCAGGACGTCATCCCCTTTGCCGCCAGCCAAAGTATCGTTTCCCGTGCCGCCTTCCAGGGTGTCGCGGCCGGAACCGCCCTTGAGACGATCGTTATGGCTGCCACCGGACAGGAAATCGCTCGCGCTGCCGCCTTTCAGTGTGTCGGCACCGCCGCCCCCGTCAAGGCAATCGCTTCCCCGGTTTCCGCTCAGGCTGTCTCTGCCGCCGCCTCCTTGCAGGTCGTCGTCACCGGATTTGCCTGACAGCACATCCGCCCCTTTGCGGCCAAAGATGAAATCCTGCCCGGACCCGCCGCTCAGAATGTCATCGCTGGCAGTGCCTGCAATCCTGTCCATCGCGGCAAAGGCGTCCTTTTGCAGGTTCTGAACATCTGTGTTGCGCAGGATGACTTCTGACAGCGTGGTGTCCCAAAGCGCCGTCAGCTCCTCTGCCGGGATGCCTGCGCGGCCCTCGCTCCAGAACGGGTCGCCGTCGCGCAAGCGGGTGAATTGATCAACCATGACAACCGTAAAGGTTTCGCCCAGCAGCCCCTTGCCGAAAGCGTCTTCGGCAAGTCCGCCGATCCAGGCGTCCACCAGATTAGTGTCGCCATAGGCGTCTTTCAGCTTGGCGGCCAGCGCCGGGTCGGAGGTAATGTCGGAGAAGCTTTCAGCGCGGGAGAGGCTCAGGGCCTCGCGCAAATCATTGTAGCCGGCCACTCCCAGGTCGCGGCCGCGCTGGATGTTCATCGCGGCCAGATCCAGCCCGCCTGCACCAGGCGGCCCGAACAGGAAAGAGCGCACGTCTTCAACCACCTTGGTGTCTATGGCCTCGGAGGTTTGGGTGGCGGCGCCGCGCAGAACATCCCCAATCATGCC
This sequence comes from Leisingera sp. CC-HEC096, assembly GCF_059429235.1. Lineage (NCBI taxonomy): Bacteria > Pseudomonadati > Pseudomonadota > Alphaproteobacteria > Rhodobacterales > Roseobacteraceae > Leisingera > Leisingera sp. CC-HEC096. The sequence continues at coordinate 2,029,281 of NZ_JCAIJS010000001.1, read as the reverse complement.
CGATTGGCTGACCAGATCAGGCTGGAAAAACGCGTCGCGCAAGGCCAGCGGGTCCAGTTGAGTTCCGGTTTCAGTGACCCGCTGCAGGTTGGCCGACAGCAGGGTATGGCCCAGCCGGTAGACTGCGCCCGAAAACTCGACTGCAATCCCCGGGTTCACACTGGGGTCATAGCCCTGATAAGCGCCAAAGGCATCTTCGCCCAGCAAGACAGGCAGAAATTCCTTGTAGGTGATGGCTTGCACCAGCGCTTCGACCCGGGCGCGGGCAGCCTCAAACAGCTGCTCACCCGTCAGCGACGGGTCCCTTTCCGCCAGCTCCTCCACCAGGCGGTTGTGCTCGCGCGTGAACAGCGTGTGCATCGAGGTCAAGGCAACATTCTCTGCAGCGCGGACGTCGCCGGTCAGGAACCCGTCACCTTCCAGGTGCAGATGGTCATTTGCGGTCATCTTCAGCTTGCCGCCGCCACCCCGCATGGCCGCGACCATGTCTTCGGTCGAGCCATAGATCATCGAAGCGTCGATACACGCGGTGATTTCATTGACGAATTCGCCGTCGTGCTGTTCCACCCGGGTGAATGGAATGATCGCTTCCCCGGTGCCGAACGGGTCGAAAAAAGGATCGCCCGCCGGAACTTCTATGTTCGCGTGAATGCCGCTTTCGTTTCCGGTCAAAGAAAGGTCGTGGTCCAGGAACTGGCCCCAGATCCACAGAAAATCTGATGCTCCGGCGGCATTGGCCGTCTCGTCATCCTGTGCCGACAGAATGTTGGAAATCTCGCGTGCGTTCGGCCGGCCGGCGCCGGCCATCTCGCCATTCGGCCCCAGCGCGCTGGCGGCCAGCCTTAGCAGTTCGGTGCCGGTTGCACCCCAGTCAGGATGGTCTGGATTTGCGGACGTGCCATCGGAGGGCCGAGCGGCCCCAATCTGTAAACTGGACATGTGATCCCCCAATCACTCGTAAAAAACACTGTCACCGGAAATGCCATCGTGCGGCCTGAAAACGCCTGTGGGCACCTTGCCGCCGAATGCCGAAATCCCCCGCAGATGCAGCTGAACCCGGGCTGCAGTTCTCAGGTAGTGCTTCACGAATTCGTGTCAAACCGTGTGTTTTTCGTGAAATTTGCGGAGGGCAGCGGAGATCGGGGGCGTCTGCCGGTTCAGCGCGCTTTCTTCAAGCCTGCCTGGCCTGCGGCGCGGCGCTGCCGGCCTCACTGGTTCCGGTCCACTTGGCAATCTCATCCAGCAGTTGCGCCTTTCGGATGGGTTTGGACAGGAACCCAACCATGCCAGCCGCACGGCACGCGGCCTCATCAGTGCTTAGGACATTGGCGGTCAGTGCCAGAATAGGGCAGGGCGCGCGGCCGTTATCCCGTTCCCACGCCCGCAGCCGGCGGGTCGCCTCAAGCCCGTCCATCACCGGCATCGACATATCCATCAGCACCAGATCGAACGGCTGCGCGGCAAAGGTCTCGACTGCTTCCTGGCCGTTGCTGCAAATTGTCATCTGTATGCCGGACGGGCCAAGCATCTTTTTCAGAACCAGCTGATTGGTGCGGTTGTCTTCCGCCACCAGCAGCCGCAGGCTGCTGAGCCCCGCGGCCGTCCCGCCAGTTTCAGACCGCACCTCCGGTACAGCGGGCGCCGCACCGGTCTGCAACGCCCTTTGCAGGGTCTGCAGCAGAACGCGGTTCCGGGCAGGTTTCATCAGCACGTGCAAGGTCTTGCACTTCTTGAGCGCCTGGTAGCCTGAGATAAGCCGGCTGCCCACGCAGAAGACCACCGGCAGCTCCCGGCAGCCGGGCAAGCTGTGAAGCCGCTGGCACAAGTTTCTGGCTTGCTCCAGCGGCACGCTGTTCTCCACCAGTACCAGATCCGGCTGCTGCTGGCGGGCGGCCAGCGCTTCCACCTGTTCCAGCAACTCCGCCGGGCCGGCCGGGACCATAGTGTCCGCGCCCCAATACGCCAGTTGCCGGAGCCGCACATCGCGGGAAAACGCCAGATCGGCAACCACCGCCACCCGCTTGCCGGCCAGCGGCCTGGCCGGCGCCGGCGCTGGGGCAGCAACCGGCAGACTCAGACAGACCGTAAAGCAGGAACCTTTACCGGCCTCAGAGACCACGTCGATGCGCCCGCCCATAGCCTGGGCCAGACGGGATGAGATCGCCAAGCCTAGGCCGGTGCCCTCAAACCGCCGTGCGGTGGTGCTTTCCACCTGTTCGAAGGCGTGGAAGATCTGGCCGATGCTGTCCTCGGGAATGCCGACGCCCGTGTCGCGGACGTCGATGCACAACGGAATGGCGTGACTGAGGTCGTGATTCAGGGTGATGCTGATATGGCCTTTCAGGGTGAATTTGACGGCGTTGCCCACCAGATTCATCAGGATCTGCCGCACCCGGCCGCTGTCGCCAGTGAATAGGGCGGGCGTGTGCTCAGGTATGTCGATGCAGATCTCCACTCCCTTGGCGGTGGCGCTGGGCGACATCAGCGTGGCCACATCATAAATCACGTCGCGCAGGTTGAACGGCTGCTGCAGCATCTGCGCCTTGCCGGCTTCCAGCTTGGAAAAGTCCAAGATGTCATTGACGATGCGCAGCAGCGCTTCGGAGGAGGCCAGGATGGTGCCGGTGCAGGATTTCTGCTCGGGGGTGAGGTGGGTCTCGTTCAGCACTTCCGCCATCCCAAGCACGCCGTTGATCGGGGTCCGGATTTCGTGGCTCATAGTTGCCAGGAAACGGGACTTGGTCTCAGTCGCGGCTTCCGCGCGGGCCTTTTCCTGCTGCAGATGCTCGGCAATCCGCTTTTTCTCCTGCAGGCTCGTGTCCAGTGTGTCGAGCGCGGCAAAAACGGCGCCAATCTCGTCACCGGCTTTCGGCAGACCGGATTTTTCACCGCTGGCCAGCCGCTGCAGTTTGGCGGCAGCGGATTGGATCGCTGCTGAAATGGCATGCGCCTTGCGCATTGAAAAGATCAGCGCCGCCGCCATGATCAGCGCGGTTCCTATGAGCCCAAGCGCAAAGATCCGGGAGAGCGCCTGATTGGCCGCGGCGACGGTCAGCTCCGCATGTGCTGCGGCAAGGTTTGTGACCATTGCAGCCTGCCGGGTGACGGCCTCGCTGCTCATCATCAGCGCGCTGAGGGTCGGGATATCCTGGGCTGGTTTGATGCTGAGAAGAACAACTGCCATCAGGCACCATTCGGCCAGCGCGTGGTTCAGCGCTTCGGCCTCGGCCCTGAGCGGCGCGGGCAAGGGCAGTTGCAGCAAGGCGCCAAGGTCGCCGTTGATTTCTTGAAGGTGCTGTTGAAAATTGCCCGCCACCTCCTCCTGCGGGATCAGCCTGGTCATCGCCAGAACGTCCTGCGCATAAGTTTGGGCGGCCGTGATCCCGGTGCTCACGCTGCTGGTGCGGCGGGTGACTTCCAGCGAGGCCTCCATCACGGCGTCCTTGCGGCCTGAGGCATAGACCGCCATGCCGCCGACCAGCAGCACCGCGAACAACGCGGCCACCGTGATGACGAGAACCGGCAGGACAATGGATCTTTTGATGATCATGAACGAATGCCTTCAGCCGCGCGCATCAATTGGCCGGCAGGATCGGGGTTGGCACATTGGTTTCATTGTCCGTCAATGTCTCAAGAAAGGCGATGAGGTCGGCAATGTCGCCTTCGCTGGCGGCAAAGCCTTCGATGCCGGTCTGCCGCGTGGTGCCGGCCGCGCCGCCATCGGCATAATGGCGGATGACCGCAGGCAGCGACGGCAGTGACCCGTCATGCATATAGGGCGCGCGAAGGACGATGTTCCGCAGCCCCGGGGTTTTGAAGCGAAAGTGCTTGTCGGGGTCTAGCTCTGACGCACTGCCGCTGCCCAGGTCCGAGTTGAGCAGTCCGATATCATGCATCTTGTTGTCGGTGAACATCCAGCCGGAATGGCAGGACACGCAATTCGCGCGGCCTGTGAACAGCGCAAAGCCGCGCTTGGCGGCCTCCGGTACCGCGGCAGCATCGCCGCTGACCCAGCGATCAAATCCGGCAACACCGCTGACGATAGTGCGCTGATAGGTGGCCAAGGCGGTGAGGATGGTTTCCTTGCGGATGCCCCGGCCGGGAAACAGCCGCTCGAACCCGGTCTTGTATTCGGTCACCGCGGTCAGACGCGCAATAATATCTTCGAAATTCGCGTTCATTTCATCCGGGGCGGTGATCGGTCCGACAGCCTGTTCCTCCAGGCTGGCCGCGCGCCCGTCCCAGAACAGCGGTGTGATCCACGCGGCATTCAGGATCGTGGGCGCATGGCGGTGCACGGGATTGTCGGAGGCGCCAATCGCCTTGGGAACAGGGGATTCCCAGCCGAAAGAGGGGTTGTGGCAGCTGGAGCAGCTGATGTTCTGTGCGCCGGACAGGCGCGGGTCGAAGAACAGCATCTTGCCGAGGGTGGCGATCCCGCGGTCATAAGGCGCGTTCTCCGGAAACGGCACGGTATCCGGACGCCGGAATGCATCGAGCCCGGCGGGTTGCGCCAGGCTCTGGACGGCCCAAAACAGCAGCGGCACCGCAGCGGCGGCAGCAGCTTTCCACTGCATTCAGGACCTCCTCTTTCAATCCCATTCTACCTACCCGGAATGGCAGCCTCTGAGAAGGCCGTTAATAATACATGACCTATGCAGGTTTCGTTGCGTCAGGGGAGGTTCCCTCCGGTCCGGCCTGCGGCCTTCCGGAGACTTTTTTCGGTCCAATGCGGCGGGTGACCAGCCAGGGCCCGGCTTTCAAGAGCATCAGCGCAAATCCTGCGGTCCAGAGCACCGCAGAGGCGGCGATCCCGTCCCAGCCTGCAGCGAGCTCTGCACTGCCGGCAAGGCGCAGGGCAGCAGCACCCAGCAGCAGCATGAACGCGGCGGTCAGGACCGGGCCTGCAACCAGCGGGCGGCCGCTGTGGCCCATGGTGGCGCGCATCATTACCGCCAGCGTCATGCCGCCAATGGCACCGATGCCCAAAATGTGTGCGGCGGCCGCCGGTTCCAGCAGGCCAAACGGCACGCCGCCCGCTGCGATCAGCCCCGCGGGCACCAGCGCATAGGCCAGGTGCAGCATCAGCAGCAGCGGCTCCGGCAGGGTTGCAAGGCCGCGCCAGCGCGCCAGCCGCACCGCATGCAGCAGGCCGGCTGCCAGTAGCAGCGCGCCGCTGGCAGGGGTCCAGGGCGCTGCGGTCCAAGCCAGCAGCGCCGCGGCGCCAAACACCAGCGCCACCGCGTCGAATTTCCCGAACGGCACCGGCATTTTCTCAGCCCCCTGTTTGGCCAGCCAGTTGCGGGTGAAGCTGGGGATGATCCGCCCGCCGATCAGCATGATCAGGAAGATCAGCACTGCGATTCCCAGACGGCGCGAGACATCGGCCGTGCCTTGGGTCATCGCCTCGATGTGATAGCAGGCGTTGGCAATGCCCAGCAGCGTGACCGGCACCAGGACCTTGAGGTTGCGCCAGTTTTCACCGGCGATGATCTCCCGCGCGATCATGGCAATGACGGCGGCCAGAAAGGCGCAATCCACCGCCATGACCCCAAGTGCGGGCAGGCCCAACCAGCCCGCCGCCGCCAGCCGTCCTGACAGCCACAATCCCGACAGCAGCGCCAGCGGCCAGCCGCGGGCAGGCATCCGCCCGGTCCAATTCGGCACCGCAGTGAACAGGAAGCCCGCAACCACGGCGGCGCCATAGCCGAAGATCATCTCGTGAATATGCCAGTCGGTGGGCAGGAACGGACCTGAATACTCCAGATCGCCGCGCCAGATCAGCAACCAGGCAGGGATTGCCAGCAGGGCAAACAGGCAGGCGCCTAGAAAGAACGGCCTGAAGCCGAATGAAAACAAAACAGGTCCGGTGTATTCAGTTCGCGCAGCCATCACGGCCTCCTTGCATCCGGTCAATGACAGGCGGGCGGCACTGGTCAGGTGCCGCCCGCCGGTCCGGCGCAAGGGACGCAATCTTTCGCCGAACCCCGTGGATCAGCTCCGGCGGGCAGGGAGGAGGGAGGCTCCCCCGGATCCGGGTTCCCGTTTTTCCCGCACGGTTGTTTCCTCTGCCGCCACTATGCGATAACGGCGGGGTGACCTCTTTGTCCTTCAGCAAACTTGCGGTGCATTCTTGTCCAAGCTCGACGAAAGCCTCCTGACCGGGCTGCCGCCCTTCAGCCTCCTGGAGCGCAGCCAGATCCGCGAAATCCTCGATCAGGCGTCGCCCAAGCGTTATGACGAGGGGGCGGAAATCTTTCACGAAGGCCATGATGCCGAGCGGTTCCACCTGCTGCTGGACGGCTACATCCGGGTGGTGAAGACCACCGAGGGCGGCGAGCAGATCATCGCTCTGCATATCTCGCCCGGCCAGCTGTTCGGGATTGCTCCGGCGCTGAACCGCGACACCTATCCGGCCACCGCCATCGCGGCCTCGGAATCGCTGGCGCTGTCCTGGCCGGTGCGTCTGTGGGGGGATTTCACCGCCAACTACCAGGGCTTTGCCACCGAGAGCTACAACACCCTGGGCCAGCGGCTGGGCGAGATGCAGACCCGGATCACCGAACTGGCCACCCAGGCGGTGGAGCAGCGGGTGGCGGCGGCGCTTCTGCGGATGGTGACCCAGTCGGGCCGCAAAGTGGAGGAGGGGATCGAGATCGCCTTCCCGGTGACCCGCCGCAATATCTCAGAGATGACCGGCACCACGCTGCACACCGTCAGCCGCCTGCTGTCGGCCTGGGAGAAGGACGGCGTGGTGAAATCCACCCGCAAGCACATCGTGGTGACAGATCCGCACCGGCTGCTGGTCCTGAGCGGAGCGCAGGGGTAGGGCGGATTTTGGGGCATTTGGCACTTCAAAATTGCCACCGGCATCGCAAACGCTTTCTTTCGCGCACGGCGTGTTCGCCCGAACGCGGCTAGCAGATTGAAACTGCCCGATCCGCATGAGGCGCTGCGGATCCGCTGGCCGCGAGTCACATGGGAAAGAACAGAATGTGCCGGGTTCCCGTCTGGTCGCTTTCGGTTTTCATGCTGCCGTCAAGCTGATTTGTGAATGCTGCCGTCAGCTTCTGGCCCAGACCTGAGTCTACGCGAGCGCTGGGGTCGATGCCTTGCCCGTCGTCTGAAATCGCAATCTTCATGGTTTCGCTTTCGATCGCCATATTCACGCTGAGCCGGCCCGCATTCTGGTCATTGAAGGCATACTTCAGGCTGTTGGTGATCAACTCGTTCACGATCAGGCCCAAGGGAACGGCTATCCGCGTCGACAAGGTTGTCTCGGCAATATCTATTTCCACCGATATCTTGTCAGCCCGTCCTGAGGAGGTCATCAAGTCCTCGACAAGAGCGGTCAGGTACTCTCTGGCCCCAACGCTATCGACCGAGCCGGTTCGGGACAGGTTCCTGTATAGGCTCCCGACTGCGTCGACCCGCGCCCTCATCCTTGCAAAGGCCGCTTTGCACGCTTCATCGCTGAAGTTGCGGGCCTCCAGAATAATGATGCCGCCAATCATTGCGAGGGTGTTCATGACGCGGTGATTGAGTTCTTCTAGAAGACGGCCCGCCTGATCCAGCGCGGCTTCCCTCTCGGCTTCCAGACGCCGCCTCTCAGTGATGTCCTGCATCGCGAGCAGCAGCAGGTGTGTGCGGTTGCCGTCCCGGAAGATTTTGCGCGCATTGAGGAGAATTTTCCGTTCACCGATCTCGGGAAAGGCGTGCCTTACTTCGAAGTCTTCGACGACGGTGTTCTTAGGAACGACCTCAGTCAGAAGTTCCAGAAGCTCAGGGATCGCCCATTGGCCATTGCCCAGATCGTCCAAACGGCGGCCCAGCGTTTCGCCCGGATCGACCCGGAACGTTGTGTAGAATGCCCGGCTTGCGTTGATGACCCCAAGCCGCTCGTCAAGCACCAGAAGCGGTTCGCGGATCGTCTCGACAATGCCCGTGGACATCAGCCGCTCCCGCTCCAGTTCCGCTGCGGCATCGCTTTCCCTGGTGACATCTTCTATGGCCAGAAGGATGCGCCGGGAGCCGTTTCCGGGCCGGACTGTCTTGCGGGCATTCAACTTCATCACCCGCCGGCCGATCTGTTCGAAAACGTGATCGACCTCCACATCTTCAACCGTGTGGCCGTGGTCAACAATCAGCTCAAGTTCCCGCAGCAAGGGGGGGATATGCCATTGCCCGTTGCCGAGCTCGGCGAGCGGCGTGCCGATTGTCTCCTCTGGCTTTACCTGGAAAGTATGAAAAAACCGATCGCTGGCGTATTCAACCACAAGGTCTTCAGTCAGCACCAAAAGGCTCTCTCGAAGGCTCGCAACAATCTCTGCTGGGTCGATCTGCCGTAACATGTCGATACCGATGGTCTTTGCTCCAAAATAAGGCGAAACCAAGTGACGCCTTGAAATGGCGGCTTTTTAACATGGTTTACCGCACCGATGGAAGCCGGTTCTGGCGGCTACACTGGTCTGGAAAACCTGTTCTGAAGTGCGGACCTTCGTTCAATGCACGGATTACTTCAGGTTGTTCGCGAAACAGCAAACCAACTAAGAATTAGCTTTAAGCGTCCACCACGCCCCTCAGCTGCTCCCTAAACGCCATCTCCTCCAGCCCGTATTCCTCACACGCATCAATCAGCGTGTGGAACGGTGCGATCGGGCAGCCGGGGCACAGCATCTGGCGGTTCATGAACTCGCTCGCGCAGGCGGGCCAGTGGTGGAACAACTCGGACAGTGGCAGGTCGGGGTCGTCGAAATCGGGGCGGCGCATGGGGCATCCTCCTTTTCCTGCATCTTGCGTGCAGCAATGCGCCCGGTCTTTGCGCTTCAACAACATATGCGGCGGTGCGCGGGTTTAGGCAGGGCCTATCCGCAACTGTACTCAGGACCGCGATATGTCAGAGATACTTACCAAGTCGCGGGCCAGGAACGTGTTCTACGGGGGCTCCTTGTTCTTCGTCGTCGTGTTCGTGGCCATGACCGCGCACAGCCACCGCTTCATCGTGAACACGTCCACTGCTGGCATGGAGCTGACCGACGAGGTGCGCCAGGGCAAGCACGTGTGGGAGCGCCATTCCTGCATCAACTGCCACACGCTGCACGGCGAGGGCGCCTATTTCGCGCCTGAAGTCGGCAACGTCATGACCCGCTGGGGCGTTCTGGACGACCCCGAAGGCGCCTATGAGATGCTCGACGGCTGGATGAAGTCGCAGCCCTCCGGCGTCGAGGGCCGCCGCCAGATGCCGTACTTCGAGCTGACCGAGGAAGAGACCAAGGCCTTGTCCGAATTCCTGCGCTGGGCGGATCAGACCGACACCCAGAACTGGCCGCCGAACGACGCGGGCTGAGGGGAGAAAAACAATGAAATATCAATCTCAAAAAGTGGCCTACGCCTATTTCATGGTGGCGATGGCCCTGTTCGCCATTCAGGTCCTGGGCGGGCTTTTAGCAGGGTGGATCTATGTCTGGCCCAACACGCTGAGCGAGCTCCTGCCGTTCAACATCGTACGGATGCTGCACACCAACGCACTGATTGTCTGGCTGCTCTTGGGTTTCTTCGGCGCTGCCTATTACCTGGTGCCGGAGGAATCTGAGCGTGAGCTGTTCTCGGTAAAACTTGCCTATATCCAGCTGGCCATTCTGGTCGTCGGGACGCTCGGCGCAGTGGTCTCTTACCTGGCCGGCATCCACGGCGGGCGGGAGTTCCTGGAGCAGCCCCTGTGGGTCAAGTTCGGCATTCTGGTTGCGGCGGTGATCTTCCTTGTGAACATCTCCCTGACTGTGCTGGCTGGCCGCAAGACTGCGATCACCAACATCCTGCTGATGGGCCTGTGGCTGCTGTCGCTCTTGTGGATCTTTGCCTTCATCAACCCGGACAACCTGTCGCTCGACAAGATGTACTGGTGGTTCGTTGTCCACCTGTGGGTGGAAGCCACCTGGGAGCTGGTGATGGCCGCGATCCTTGGCTACCTGATGCTGAAGCTGACCGGTGTTGACCGTGAGGTGGTGGAGAAATGGCTCTATGTTATCGTGGCGCTGGCGCTGTTCTCCGGCATCCTCGGCACTGGCCACCACTTCTTCTGGATCGGCACCCCGGGCTACTGGCAGTGGATCGGATCGATCTTCTCGACCCTGGAAGTGATCCCGTTCTTCGCGATGATGAGTTTTGCCTTCATCATGGTGTGGAAAGGCCGCAAGAACCACCCGAACAAGGCGGCGCTGCTGTGGTCGCTGGGCGCCTCCACTGTGGCCTTCTTCGGCGCCGGCGTCTGGGGCTTCCTGCACACGCTGCACGGGGTGAACTACTACACCCACGGCACCCAGATCACCGCCGCCCACGGGCACCTGGCCTTCTACGGCGCCTATGTGGCGATGAACCTGGCGATGTTCACCTATGCGATGCCGCAGCTTCGCAACCGCGATCCCTATAACCAGGTGCTGAACATGGCGTCCTTCTGGCTGATGACCGGCGGCATGGCCTTCATGACCTTCGTGCTGACCTTTGCCGGCACCATCCAGACCCACATGCAGCGCATCATCGGCGACTACTACATGGACGTGCAGGACCAGCTTGGCATCTTCTACCTGATGCGCCTCGGCTCCGGCGTGGCAGTGGTCCTGGGTGCGCTCCTGTTCATCTACGCAACCGTCGTGGTCCGCCGCGAAATCATCAAACCCGGCCCCGCGGCCGTACCGGGAGAGTAAGCCATGAACGCGATGAACATGCCTTCCGTGCCCTTCTACCGTCCCGCAGGCGATGAATGCACCGTCTTCGAGATGGCCCAAGCCAACGGTCTGCCCCTTCTTCTGAAGGGGCCCACCGGCTGCGGCAAGACGCGGTTCGTGGAACATATGGCAGCCCGGCTCGGGCTGCCCCTCCACACCGTTGCCTGCCACGACGACCTGTCCGCCGCCGACCTGATCGGGCGCTACCTGCTGAAGGGCGGCGAGACGGTCTGGGTCGACGGCCCGCTGACCCGCGCGGTGCGCGAGGGCGGCATTTGCTACCTCGATGAAGTGGTCGAGGCCAGGAAGGACGTGGCCGTGGTGCTGCACCCGCTGACCGACGACCGCCGCCGCCTGGTGATCGACCGCACGGGTGAGGAACTCTCCGCGCCCAAGCCCTTCATGCTGGTGGCCAGCTACAACCCCGGCTACCAGAACATCCTGAAGAAGCTGAAGCCCTCAACCCGGCAGCGCTTTCTGTCGATCGGTTTCGACTTCCCGGAAGCCTCTGCCGAGACTGCGGTGGTTGCCGCTGAAAGCGGGCTGAATGAGGACCGCTCCGCTGCGCTGGTGCGGCTGGCGGGCCATATCCGCAAGCTCTCCGGCATGGACCTGGAGGAAGGTGTCTCCACCCGCCTGCTGATCTACGCCGCCACGCTGATCGCCAAGGGCATGAGCGTCGAGCGCGCGGTGGAGGCCGCCATCATCGAACCTCTCAGCGACGAGGGTGACGTGCAGCAGGCGCTGCGCGACCTTGCCGCCAGCGTCTACGGGTGATGCCATGATCCACGCTCTCGACCTTCTGGAACCCGAAGAAACGGTCGGCAACCTGTGGCATGGCATGGCCACACGGATCGGCGCCGCTGAGGACGGAACCGAACACACCGTCCGGTTCGAGGACATGCGCGCCAGCGTGGCGGCCTTGTTCCGGGCGCTGGGCGGGGCCGGGGGCGTGGAAATCCAGGTGGCGCCCGCGGTGCTGTCGGACCACCGTCCGGACCGGCTGCGCCGCATCGGCACCCCGCGGGAGATGGTGCATGTGGCCAGTTTCGACGGCGAGCGCCTGCGCCTGCCGCCGGAAATGGCCGCCTTTCCCAGCCTCGAGCTGAACCGCAAGGCCTACCTGTGGCTGGCCGCAATGGCCGCCATGATCGAATTGCCGGACCGCAACGAGGACCGTTATCAGGCCGACCAGCTGGAGATCGCTGCCAATGCCCAGGCTGCGGATAAGGTGTTTACCGCTTGTCCGGGGCTGCGGTCCGCCTATGGCGCGTTCTGCGCCCATATTGCCGGAACCCGCAAGCGCAACGGCCTGCCGCGGTTCGAGGCGCGGATTGAAAGGATGGTGCTGGATCAGATCGGCACTGACTGCCGGGTTGCCGAGCCCTGCACCTGCACCGCGCCGCGCGGCTACCGCACCTATCAGCCGGTGCCGTTCTGGCTGCGCTTGGCCGTACCGCAGGCGGGCAGGGGGGCAGCCCCCGAGGCGGAGGAGATGAAAACCCCGGGCCTCGCCGTATCCACCCGCAAGACGGCCAAGCGGCAGGACCAGGACCAGACCACCCGCAAAGACAGCTTCATCGTCCACCGGTTTGAATCCATCCTGTCCTGGGCCGAAAGCCTGAACATCAACCGCATGGTCGATGACGACGACAATGAGAACGCCCAGAAAGCGGCGGAGGATCAGGACAATCTCACCCTCTCGCAGCACATGAAGCGCGCGGCGTCGCGGCTGCGGATTTCGCTGGACCTTTCGCCGCAGGATGCCGAGCACGAACGGCTATCGGGGCAGTTCACTTATCCCGAGTGGAACCACAAGCTGGGCAAACACATGCCCGCCCATACTCGTGTGCTGGAGGCCGAAGGCAAACCCGCCGACAGCTTCCAGCCCGACCCGCGGCTGGTCGCCCGCGTGCGCCGCCAGTTTGCGCCGCTGCACCCGCGCCGGGTGATGCTGCCTCGGCAGTTGGACGGCGACGAGCTGGATCTGGAAGCAGTGGTGAAATCCCATGTCGATCTGGCCTGCGGCCAGCAGGGCAGCGACCGGGTCTGGCAGGCCAGCCGTCCGATGGCCCGCGACCTGAGCGTGGCGGTGCTGATGGACTGCTCCCGCTCGACCGAGGCCACCGTCGGCGACCGCCCGGTGATCGAGACCGCCCGCGAGTCCCTGGCAGCACTTGCCGGCGGTATCGCCACGGCGGGCGACCGTCTGGGCATCTGGGGGTTCTCCTCGCTGCGCCGCGACCGGGTGTTCGTGACCCGCGCCAAAGGGTTCGAGGATCCGATGTCAGAGGCGGTCACTGCCCGCATCGGCGGCTTCAAGCCCGGCCACTACACCCGGCTCGGCGCTGCAATCCGCCATGCCTCCGCCCAGTTGGCTGAGGAAGGATCCGAACGCCGCCTGCTCTTGGTGCTGACCGATGGCAAGCCCAATGATCTGGACCACTACGAAGGCGTGCATGGCATCGAGGACAGCCGCATGGCGGTGCGCGAGGCGCGCGCCCTGGGCCAATCGGTGCACGGCGTGGTGATCGACGCCGACGGGCAGGACTGGTTTGCCCGCATCTTCGGCCGTGCGGGGTTCACCCTGCTGCCCGACCCGGACCGGCTGCCGCGCGCGCTGCCGGAAATCTATCAATCCCTGACAATGGAGCACTGAGATGAAACGCATTCTCTCCTTCGCCCTGCTGGCCCCCTCCAGCGCCTTTGCCGCGACCTTCGAACGCCCCATCCCGCAGCCCCAGACCGAAACCGCCGAGTTCTGGTTCCTGATGGGCTCCATCGCCCTGATCGTCAGTCTGGGGTTCGTCCAATACCTGGTTAGCCGGCGATGACACCGCAGCCCTCCTGGCGGCTTCTGGCAGCGCTCTACCCGTTCGGGGCGGGTGCGGCAGCCGTCAACATCTTCTTTGCCTCGCTGATTGCCAGCTGGATCGGCTGGCGGGTGCTGACCCCCTATGAATCGGTGGCCTGGGGTCTGCTGCTGGGCCTGCCTGTCACTTATGCCTTTGCCCGCCATATCGAGCGGCTGAAACGGCAGGCCGACGGCGGCTGACCCCGCGCCGGGATGCAAAAAGGGCCCTGCACTGCAGGGCCCCGGTACCGTTTAAGACCGGCGTGAAACCAGGTGGCAAGGCGGCTCGGGGGGATGGGGGAGCCGCCTTGCCGCAGGATCAGCTGTCTGCTGCCAGCAGGCCAGCTTCCTCCGCTGCCTGCACTTCGGCCAGATCGGCCTCGCCATCGGCATTGGCGTCAATGGTGGCAAAGGTTTCGACCGTCAGATCCGGGAAGGCCGCCTGCAGTTCCTCCAGCGAATAGGTGCCGTTGCCATCGGTGTCGGCCTCGGTGATGGACTCCATCGCGGCCAGCGGCGAAGCGGCCAGAGCAGCAAAGGCGGCGGCGGTCAGCGCGAATTTTTTCATGTGAGACACTCCATTCGTTTGTTTGGTTTTCTGCTTGCGGCCACGCTGTTCCGCGGGCCGTGGCATAGAGCTATGGCGTCCCGTTCGCTGGTGCTATCCCCTTGAGGTGAATTGGCAATTTCCGGCGCCGGACTGCCTGAACACGGCTGTCCGTTCGGCGCTTTGCTGCCCCTGCCGCAGGCTGGTCCTTTCTCCGCTCAAGGCCGGGGGGCCGTTCTGCAGAATTTTGCCTGCACGGTTTCCGGCCTTCCCGCGCTCCTTGAAAGCTTGCATCGGGAACCAGCAGCGCAATCGGGGGGAGTTCACAAAGATGAGCTGTCCCGCCTCTAGAATCTGCGGCCGGCACCAGATCGGGCGGGCAGTGTCAGGCGGCACTAGAAGCTGAAGCTGTGCTTAGGGTTGGGAACAGCGCGGCTGCACTGCGCCGGCGCGCCTACTGAGACGCAACGGCGAAGCCGCCGTTCAGGGCGCTGACGGCAAGCTCCGGAGTGCTGGTGCGGCTGGCCATCCGTTCCAGATTGACGATGGTCGACAGCATGATGCGGTCATGGCTCCAGTCGCTCGGCCTCTGCAGCAGCATCGCCGTTGCCAGCACCGCCCCGGCCATGGCCAGGGATACCAGCCCCCAGCCCAGCGAGTTCGGCCCCTGCGGCTGAACTGCTGTCACCGCGATAATGCGCCGCTGCAACGACGCGCCGCGGCGGGTTTCGCGGCGGTCCACCAGTGCTACCGCCGGGCTGCGGCGGGTGAACAGGGCGGGCCCGCGGGCGGCATGGGCGCAGGCGCGGATCAGGCATTCGCAATAGGCGCGCACATCGAACCGGGGCCGGGCCATCAGTGCCTGGTCGCAGGCAAACTCACGCAGCAACCGCACTTCGCGCCGCCAAAGATAAAAGGCCGGGTTCCAGAACAGGGCGGGACGCAGCATCTCCAGCAGGAATTCGCATTCGATATCGCGCTGGCGAAAGTGCTGCAGTTCATGCGCCACAGTCAGGCGCAGATCGCGCGGGTCGTTCAGCAGGGCAGAGGGCAGCACCACATATCGGCAAAACAGCCCGCGGGTCGAATAGGCCACGCGGATGGTGTCGGAAACCATCAGCTGTACCCGGCCGATCCGTTTCCAGGTAAAGGCGCCTGCCAGATTCTGACGCAGGCGGAAGACAGAAATAGCCACATGCGCCAGGCAGATCAGCGCCCCGGCAGCAAAGGCAGCGGCTGTCACCTGTGCCCAAAGCGGTTGCAGGCTGCTGAGATCGCGCACGGCGTCCTCCCGCAGGCCGAGCAAGGTTTCAAACTTGCCCGCGCTCATGCTGACATTGCCCTGCAGGTACTGCGACACCAGCATGTCCGAAAAGTTCGGCGGGTGCGCGATGACAAAATGGGTGAAAGCAAGGATCAGAACCGGCGAGGCCGCCAGCAGGACTGTCATCCCGTTCAGCAGCCGCAGTTGCGGCTGGTAGGCGCGGCCCAGCCTGCTTCGGGCCAGGATCTTGCGCGCGGCCAGCCACAGGGCAGCACCCGCCAGCAGCAGGATGTTCAGGTCGATATAGGCGTTCAGCAGAACCTCAGTTGGCATTGTCCCCCAGCCTTTCCTCCAAGAGCGCCCGCATCTCCTCGAGCATCTCGTCGGTCACATCCTCATCATCGACCAGCCGCGCCACCAGTGCGGCGGGCGCGCCGTTGAAGAGCTTGCTCGAAAGGTTCTTCAGAGATGTTTTCTGATACTCTGCCTTGGGAACGGCCGGGCGGTAAACCAAAGAGCGGTCCTTGCGCTCGCTGGTAAGGAAGCCCTTTTGCTCCATGATCTTGAGAACCGTGGCCACCGAGGTATAGGCGCGTTCCTGCACCTTGTTCAGCTCGGCCAGGATATCACGCACGGTGCCGCCGCCCATGTCCCAGACGACGGTCATGAATTCCAGCTCAACCTCGGTCAGCAGGGAAGTGTCGTGTTTCTTGCGCATCGCCTCGGCAGTCCGGCTCATTTGGTGGTTCCAGTCATGCTAGGGGAAGGGGGCTCCCGTGAAAACTATATTTTTTAGAAGACGTGCGGCGGCGGGGGTTCTGTTGTCAAATTGTGCGCTGCCGCGCGAGTCTGTTCAGCAGGATTGCGGGGTGATGGGCCAGTCCTTGGGACGGTGCCTGGCGCATCGGTTCGGGGCTTTGGCTGAGAAGGCCTTGAAGGGCAGGTTTGCCTTCAAGGCCGGTCTCCAGTGTGTTTTAGGTTTGCGCGTCAAGGGCAAGCCGCCTGCGGCGGGGCCTTCGGCCCCCTTGACCCGCAGGGGCAGCATTGAAACTGACCCGCAGGTTATCAGACCTTCCAGAAGCAGAAGATGCCCCAGGCAATCGACAGGCCGAGCGGCCACCACAGCGGCATCCCTACCAGTCCCAGCCAGGCCAGGAAGATGTAGGAGGTGCCCAAGAGGCTGATGAACAGCCGGTCGCCGCGGGTGGTGGTGAGGCCGAGCACGCCCTTGCGGGCCGCGCCGCCGGGGCGGCGGATCTCAGCGATGATCAGCACGCCGATGGCGGTGAAAATGCCGATGAACAACAGGGCAGTGGGCCAGGTCCAGGCCATCCATGAAAGCATTACACCCTCCCCATCGCGAAACCCTTCGCGATGTAGTTGCGGACAAACCAGATCACGATGGCGCCCGGAATGATTGTCAAAGTTCCCGCTGCCGCCAAGAGCCCCAGTTCATAGCCCGCGGAGGACGCGGTCTTGGTCATGGTGGCGGCAATCGGCTTGGCGGCGACGGCGGTCAGGGTTTTGGCCAGCAGCAGTTCCACCCAGGAGAACATGAAGCAGAAGAAAGCCGCCACACCCACGCCTGCCTTGATCGACGGCACAAAGATCGTCGCGAAGAAGCGCGGGAAGGAATAGCCGTCGACAAATGCGGTCTCATCCAGCTCCTTGGGCACGCCGCCCATGAAGCCCTCCAGGATCCACACCGCCAGCGGGATGTTGAACAGGCAGTGCGCCAGGGCCACGGCCAGGTGGGTGTCAAACAGCTCCACCGCGGAATACAGCTGGAAGAACGGCAGCGCGAATACCGCAGCCGGTGCCATCCGGTTGGTCAGCAGCCAGAAGAACAGCTGCTTGTCGCCCAGGAACCGGTAGCGGCTGAAGGCGTAGGCTGCCGGCAGCGCCACCGCAATGGAGATCACGGTGTTGATCGACACATAGGCGATCGAGTTGATGTAGCCCCAGTACCAGCTGGGATCGGTGAAGATGGTCTTGTAGTTGTCCAGCGTGAAAGTCTGCGGGAAAAGCGAGAAGCCCGCGAGAATTTCATTGGTCGTCTTGAAGCTCATCGCCACCAGCCAGTAGATCGGCAGCATGAGGAACAGGATATAGACGATGGGGACGATGGATCGTTTCTGCATTGTGATCCCTCCCTTAGTTCAGGTCGTCTTTGGTCATCAGCGTGTAGAACAGCCAGCTGACCAACAGAGTGATTGCGAAATAGATGAGCGACATGGCAGCTGCGGGGCCGAGGTCGAACTGGCCGAGCGCGATTTTCACCAGGTCGATCGACAACAGCGTGGTCGAGTTGCCGGGACCGCCGCCGGTCAGAACGAACGGCTCGGTGTAGATATTGAAGCTGTCCATGAAGCGCAGCAGGATGGCGATGGTCAAAACCGTCTTCATCTTCGGCAGCTGGATGAACCGGAACACCGCCCAGTTGGAGGCACCGTCGATCTTGGCCGCCTGGTAATAGGCGTCGGGGATCGAGACAAGGCCCGCGTAGCTCAGCAGCACCACCAGCGAGGTCCAGTGCCAGACGTCCATGGTGACAATGGTCACCCAGGCCGCGACCGGATCCTGCGTCATGTCGTAGTTGATGCCCAGCACGTGGTTCAGCGTGTAACCCAAGAGGCCGATGTCAGGCAGGGTGAAGATGTTCCACATCGCGCCGACCACGTTCCACGGGATCAGCATCGGCAGCGCCATCAGCACCAGGCAGACCGGCACCCAGAAGCCCTTGCGCGGCATCGACAGCGCAATCGCGATGCCCAGCGGCACCTCGATGATCAGGATCAGGAAGGTGAACAGGAATTGGCGGCCAAGGGCTGCGTGGAAGCGGTCGGAGCGCAGGATTTGCTGGAACCAGTCCAGTCCTTGCCAGAAAAACACGTTGTCGCCAAAGGTCTCCTGCACCGAGTAGTTGACCACCGTCATCATCGGGATCAGCGCGTTGAAAGCGACCAGCGCCAGCACCGGCAGCACAAAGAACCAGGCTTTCTGGTTTTCGGTTTTCATCAGGCCGCTCCTTGTTCGTCTGCAGCGGGGGAGGTGGCAAGCCAGCCATCCACGTAAAGCCGGGTCATGTCCTGGCGGAAGGCGAGGTGCACGGCGCTGCCTTTTTCGGGGGCGGCGCCATCGGTGATCGCGTTGATGCGCTGACCGCCGGCCTCGCATTCCACCACCGTGTGGCGGCCGATGTCAGAGACCTTGGTGACGGTTGCGGGCAGGCCGGTATTCGACAGGGACACAAACTCCGGGCGGACGCCGATTTCGGTCTGGCCGTTAGCTGCACCCTGAATGGGGCCTTCCAGCGCGATCTGCTGGCCCGCGAACACGGCGGCACCGTGCTGCAGCTCGCAAGGCAGGATGTTCATCCCCGGCGAGCCGATGAAATGGCCCACGAAAGTATGCGCGGGGCGTTCGAACAGCTCGACCGGCGTGCCGATCTGCACCACCTCGCCCAGTTGCATCACCACCACCTGATCGGCAAAGGTCAGCGCCTCGGTCTGGTCGTGGGTGACGTAGATCATCGTTGCCTGGACGCGCTGGTGCAGCTCCTTGAGCTTGGAGCGCAGCTTCCACTTCAGGTGCGGATCGATCACGGTGAGCGGCTCGTCGAACATCACCACGTTCACGTCCTCACGCACCAGGCCGCGGCCCATGGAGATCTTCTGCTTGTTGTCGGGTGACAATCCTGCCGCCTTCTGATCCAGCATCCCGGTCACTTCGAGCATTTCGGCAATCGCCATCACCCGCCGGTGCACGGTGGCCTCGTCCCGGCCGCGGTTGCGCAGCGGGAAGGCCAGGTTGTCGTATACCGTCATGGTGTCGTAGATCACCGGGAACTGGAACACCTGGGCGATGTTGCGCTGGTCCGGGGGCAGGGCGGTCACGTCCTTGCCGTCGAACAGGATCTGGCCCTCAGACGGCACCAGAAGCCCCGAGATGATGTTCAGAAGGGTGGATTTGCCGCAGCCCGAGGGGCCAAGCAGCGCATAGGCGCCGCCGTCGGTCCAGTCGAGGTCGATTTCCTTCAGCGCGTAATCCGAGTCGGACTTCGGTGCCGAAAGATAGCTGTGGCGCAGTTTTGAGAGAGTTATTTTAGCCATTGATGCCTCACGCCGCGCGGCTGCCGTCAGGGGCAAAGAAGTATGCCTGCGCGGGGTCCATGTAGAAATCGTGCAGCTCACCCACCTGATAGGGGTGGACGCCGTGGGCCAGCGAGACCCAGCTGCCGGTGCCCATGTCGAAATGAGCGGAGCTTTCAGAGCCGGAGAGTTCGGTCACCTGCACCTGGCCCGACAGCTGCACATGGGCGCCGTTTTTCGCCACAGGCAGCACGTGGTGCGGGCGGATGGCGATGGTGTAGGTGCCATCGGCCAGCCCGGCGGCGGCACCGCTCAGCTCCCAGGTGACGCCAGCGCCCAGCAGGGCCGTGCTGCCCTGCTTGGTGATCTCGGCGGTGTTGATCGGCGGATCGGAGAACACCCGCGCCGCATCGACATTGCCGGGGTTGCGGTAGATCTCGGCGGTGGGGCCGAACTGCGTCACCCGGCCATCGCGCATCAGCGCGGTCTTGCCGCCCAGGAGCAGCGCCTCTTCCGGTTCGGAGGTTGCATAGACCACCACAGCGCCGCGGCCTGCAAACAGCTCGGGCAGCTGGTCGCGAAGCTCTTCGCGCAGTTTGTAGTCGAGGTTGGCCAGCGGCTCATCCAGGAACACCGCACGGCTTTCCTTGGCAATCGCGCGGGCCAGGGCGCAGCGCTGCTGCTGGCCGCCGGACAGCTCATGCGGGCGGCGGTGCAGCATCGGCTTCAGCTGCAGGATCTCGGCAGCTTCCTCGACGCGGCCGGCAATCTCCGACTTCGCCATGCCTGCCACCTTCAGGGGCGAGGCGATGTTTTCATACACCGTCATGTGCGGGTAGTTGATGAAGAACTGATGCACCAGGCTGATGTTGCGCTTCTGGGTGCTGAGACGGCTGACATCCTCGCCATCCATCAGCACCTGGCCGCTGGCCATCGGGTCAAGGCCCGCCATCAGTTTAATGAGTGAGGTCTTTCCGGAGCCGGTGGCGCCGAGGAGGACGTTAAAGTGACCGGGCTCCAGCAGCAGGGAGGTTTCCTTGATGTGCTGAATAGCGCCGACGCGCTTGGTCACACCCTTGAGTTCGAGTGCCATCTTGCTTTGACTTTCTGGCAGGCGGCCTGTTTGCGCGCGGGGCAGGGGCGCGCTGGGGTCTTGGGGAAAAAGGCCCCGGAAGACGGGAAAGGGTCTCCGGGGCCTGATGCAGCCCGGCCAGATGATGGGGATCGCTGGCCGGGCCGGGAGGAGGCCTTAGTTGGTTGCCCAGCGGGCCACCAGCTCGTCATAGTTGACGGTCTGGCCTTCCGGCTTCTCGTTTTCCAGCTTCGGCTTGGCACCGCCATTGGCGAACCACCACTCCGCGTCCTTCTCTTCGTTCAGGCGCGGGCCGCAGCCGCCATAGACATTCGCCTGCTCGTCTGCACGCTGCATACGGCCCATGGTGATGTCCATTTCCTCGGCCAGACGGTCCATCGCTTCCTGCGGCGTGAAGGCGCCGGAGTTCACGTCACCGATTTGCTGCCACCAGATCTGGGCCAGCTTCGGATAGTCCGGAACGTTGATGCCGGTCGGCGACCATGCCACACGGTCAGGCGAGCGGTAGAACTCGACCAGGCCGCCCAGCTTGGGTGCGCGCTCGGTGAAGCTCTCGTGGTTCACGGAAGAGTCGCGGATGAAGGTCAGGCCGACGTGCGATTTCTTCACGTCCACGGTCTTGGAGACCACGAACTGGGCATAGAGCCAGGCAGCCTGGGCACGGTCCAGCGGGGTGGACTTGAGGAAGGTCCAGGAACCCACGTCCTGATAACCGACCTTCTGGCCTTCTTCCCAGTAGGGGCCGTGCGGGCTGGGCGCCATCCGCCACAGCGGGTTGCCCTCGGCATCAACGGTATTGTTGCCTTCGGACTGCGGCTTCACCATGTCGGCGGTAAAGGCGGTGTACCAGAAGATCTGCTGTGCCACGTTGCCTTGTGCCAGTGCCGGCAGCGACTGGTAGAAGTCATAGGATGCAGCGCCCGGAGGAGCATACTTGCGCAGCCATTCGTCCCACTTGCGGATCGCATAGACGGCCGCCGGGCCGTTGGCAGCACCGCCGCGGGTCACGCTGGCGCCCTGCGGGTTGCAGGAGCCTTCTTCCATGCGGATGCCCCATTCGTCGATCGGCACGCCGTTCGGCTCACCCTTCGAACCGGCACCGGCCATCGACAGCCAGGCATCGGTCATCCGCCAGCCAAGGTCCGGCGCGCGCTTGCCGTAATCCATGTGGCCATAGATTGCGGTGCCGTCGATTTCCTTGACGTGCTCGCTGAAGAACTCGGCGATGTCCTCATAAGCGGACCAGTTGACCGGAACGCCCAGGTCATAGCCGTACTTTTCCTTGAATGCGGCCTGCAGGTCTTCGCGGTCGAACCAGTCCTTGCGGAACCAGTACAGGTTCGCGAACTGCTGGTCGGGCAGCTGGTACAGGTCGCCGTCCGGGCCGGTGGTGAACTGGGTGCCCATGAAGTCATCCAGGTCGAGACCGGGGTTGGTCACGTCCTTGAACTCGCCTGCCATCATGTCGGTCAGGTTATAGGCCAGCTGCAGGCGCGAGTGGGTGCCGATCAGGTCGGAGTCATTGACGTAGGCGTCATAGAGGTTCCGCTTGGTCTGCATCTGGGTCTGCACGGCCTGAACGACCTCGCCTTCACCCAGGATCTGGTGGTTCACCTTGATGCCGGTGATCTCCTCGAACGCCTTGGTCAGAACCTCGGATTCGTAGGAGTGCGTCGGGATGCCTTCCGACAGCACGTTGATCTCCATGCCTTTGAACGGCTCAGCCGCCTGGATGAACCACTGCAATTCCGACAGCTGCTCATCCTTGGTCAGCACCGAAGGCTGAAATTCTTCATCAATCCATTTCTTGGCCGCCATTTCATCGGCATAGCCAATCGATCCCGCAACCATCGCGCAAACGGCGGCTGCGGACAAAAGATACTTCCGCATCTTTTTCCTCCCTGAAAGTCGTTTAAAGCCAGCTATGCATTGGCTGCACCTGACTGCCATAGAGCTTTCATAGGTTGGATTATGTTGTCAAACTAATTTTTTAGTAAGTGCTATGTGATTGTTTTAATTGATACAATGAGCCCATCGTCACGCGCATTCCGCAGGCGCATACCATGCCGCATCGCAGCATCTCCAGTTGTGACGCAACGCCACTTCTCGCCCTCATTGCCGTGAAAAAAGCAGTCGCCGCGCCTGGGCATTCCCGTTACAGAGACGCCATGACGCAAGAAACCACATTCGAGATCTTCCTGACCGCACCGCCGGGGCTGGAGCAGGCGCTGCTGGCCGAGGCCAAGGAGCTGGGTTTTGCCGCGCCCAAGGCGGTGCCGGGCGGTGTCACGGTGCAGGGGGATTGGCGGGAGGTCTGGCGGGCCAACCTTTCGGTACGCGGTGCCGCGCGGGTTTTGGCGCGCATCGGCGAGTTCCGCGCCTTCCATCTGGCGCAGCTCGACAAGCGCGCGCGCAAGTTCCCCTGGGGCGACGTGCTGCGCCCGGACGTGCCGGTGAAGGTGGAGGTCGCCACCAATAAGAAATCCAAAATCTACCACGCCGGCGCCGCCGCCCAGAGGGTGGAGAAGGCCATTGCCGAGACCCTAGGCGCCCCCGTCACCAAGGACGCCGAGCTGACGGTGAAGCTGCGCATCGAGGATAACCTCTGCGTCTTCAGCGTCGACACCTCGGGTGAGGGGCTGCACAAGCGCGGCCATAAATCCGCCGTCGGCAAGGCGCCGATGCGCGAAAATCTCGCCGCCCTGTTCCTGCGCGAATGCGGCTTTACCGGCAATGAGCCGGTGGTCGATCCGATGTGCGGCTCCGGCACCTTTGTGATTGAGGCAGCCGAGATCGCCAAGGGCCTGCTGCCGGGGCGCAGCCGCAGCTTTGCCTTTGAAAAGCTTGCGACTTTTGATGCGGACGCCTGGGCAGAGCTGAAGCAGCAGGGCGAGGCACGCGAAACGGACGTGCTGTTCCACGGCTCCGACCGCAACGCCGGTGCCGTTGAGATGTCCACCGCCAATGCCGAGCGCGCCAGCGTCGCGGACTGCACCCGGTTCATGCAGGCCGCCGTAAGCGATTTGCAGCGCCCCGAAGGCCCGCCGGGCCTGGTCATCGTTAACCCGCCTTATGGTGCCCGCATCGGCAACAAGAAGCTGCTCTTTGCCCTCTACGGCGCCTTGGGACAGGTGCTGAAGGAGCGGTTCTCCGGCTGGCGCGTGGGCATCGTCACCTCCGAAACCAGCCTGGCCAAAGCCACCAATCTGCCCTTCCTGCCGTTTGGCCCGCCGGTTGCCCACGGCGGCCTGAAGATCCGTCTTTTCAAGACAGACCCGCTGCCCTGAACAGGCCCGGGAACGCAAGAGGGCGCCCCGCGGCGCCCTCGACAAGGTTTGCATTGATGAGGCTGGTTCAGCCGATATCGTAGATATCGCCTGTCCCGCCCTCGGTGCCGCCAACGGGCACAGTGCCACCCGCCGGCTGGGTCATCAGCGCCATAAAGTCCTCGGCACCGGGCTCGCCGCTGCTGCCCTGAAACTGGCCTGCCAGGTTGGCGTCATACCAGTTGCTTAAGCCCTCGCCGGTGACACCGCCATTGGCATAAGAGCTGCCGCTGCTGGCCGCCACCGCCGGATCATAGCCGCCTTCCAACACCTGTTGCGACCCGTCCGGGTTGCTCACCACCAGAGACATGCTGCTGAGGTCGATATCCTCCAGCGTCAGCCCGGCGTCGGACCACAGGGTGAAGTTGGCATTGGTGACGGTGCCGTCGGTGCTGTCCGGCACCTGGCCGAATTGCACCATCGCGTCGAAATTGCCGGGCACGGTGGTGCCGGTGTACAGCGCATTGACGGAATTTGCATTGGCCTCATGGCCGGTCACCGGCAGCGCGTTTTCGTCCGGGAAGAAATTCAGCCCGCTTACGCTGGCGTCATCCGCCATGTTGAAAAACAGCCCGTCGATGTCGGCCACTTCACCGTCCCAAGAGGTCGGCTCCATCTTGATGAACAGCTGGTTTTCCGGCGTCTGCAGCACCTCGACGGTGACACTCGGTTCGCCATTGCCGCCGATCTCGAAGAATACGGACGTCTTGCCGCTGTCTCCGCCGCCCCCTGTGTCACCACCGGTCCCCTTGGTGCCGCCAGTTCCGCCGGACCCACTGGTGCCGCTTCCTTTGGTCCCCCCGGTTCCCTTGGTCCCGCCGCTGCCCGAGCCTCCGGTACCGCCGGATCCCTTGGTGCCGGACCCGCAGCCATGCGTTCCACCCGAACCCCTGGTCCCGCCTGACCCGCCTGAGCCACCAGTCCCTCCGGACCCGCCAGACCCTCCGGTTCCGCCGGAGCCGTTCCAGTCATCTTCCTCGCGGTACCACCAGTGCTTTTTGCCGTGATGGCCCTTGCCGCCGCAGCCCTTGGTGCCGCCGGACCCTCTGGTGCCGCCGGATCCTTTGGTGCCTCCGGACCCCTTGGTGCCGCCGGATCCTTTGGTGCCGCCGGAACCTTTGGTGCCTCCGGAACCTTTGGTGCCGCCGGAACCTTTGGTGCCTCCGGAACCCTTGGTTCCGCCAGAGCCTTTGGTGCCGCCGGAGCCGTCCTCCTCATCCTTCCTGTCTTCGCGCCAAGCCTTAAAGCCCTTGCCTTTCCAGCCATAACGGTCAGACAAGTGGCTGTCGTACCAGCGGCCGAAATGCCCGCCTTGCACGCCGCCGTTGTAATAGCTGTTGCCGCCGCAGGCCTGCTTGCCGCCCCAGCCCCATGAAAAATGTCCCCGGCCCATTATCTACCCCCAGGCAATACCTCGAAACCCAATTGCGGATTGGCCTGTGCACAGGACGCAAACACGCAATTGGTAACGGTAAGGAAGCCGGCGGGAAGGGCCAAATTTTCGGCACATTTTAGGCAAATTCCAAGAATTACGGATAGAATGGGGAAACAATCCTCCGTCGCTCGCCCTGATTGTGCCGAGCTCTCCGGTCAATGCAACGTCCCACGTGTTTCCAGGCGGCGCGAATCAGCCTGCGGCCCGCAGCGATTGCCCAAATCTGTCCCGAAAAATGCCGCCTTCGCCCGCTAAGGCGTTAACCGCAGAGGGGTGAGCTGGCCCGGATCCGGGCCAGCGTGTTGGAAAGGGGGCAGGCAATGGCTGACGGGAAATTCGACGACCGCACCGCGTATATCGCGGCGGCGGCCTGGGAGGTGCTTGGCGAGGAACCGGTGGAAATTACCGCCCCGGGCGGCAAGTCGCGCTCCTCGCTGCGGCTGCATTTCAAGGACCGCACGGCGATTGCCACCCTGCGCGCCAATTTCCGCCGCACCCACCTGGAAGCCTTTGTGCTGGAGCAGCTGGCACCGCATTGCGATGACATACCGCGGGTGCTGGGGGTGCATAATGACGTGCTGTTTCAATCCGATACCGGCGAGACGCGGCTGAGCGAGGAGATAATCGAGCACGGCGAAACAGACCAGCTCGACCTGGCGGCCGAGGCCTGCGCCGCGATCTTCCGAATCCAGGCGGCGGCCCGCAAGACTGAGCTGCACACTGTGCTGCCGCATTTGGGCGCCAACCGCAGCTGGATCCGCAACTTCATCAGTTCGGTGGC
The DNA here is from genome assembly GCF_059429235.1 of Leisingera sp. CC-HEC096. Taxonomy (NCBI): domain Bacteria; kingdom Pseudomonadati; phylum Pseudomonadota; class Alphaproteobacteria; order Rhodobacterales; family Roseobacteraceae; genus Leisingera; species Leisingera sp. CC-HEC096. The sequence goes on along the minus strand of NZ_JCAIJS010000001.1, from coordinate 2,003,166 downwards.
GGCGCTGGAATCCTATTCCATGGGCGTCCCCGATGCGTTCGACTACCCGGCGGTGGCCGAATACATGGAGCAGCCTGGGGTTCAGTTCCTGAAGTGGGACTGCCGCGCCGGCAATGCGGCGATCGGCGAGGACGGTTATGTCCGCTGGTTCGACTTTGAGTATGCGGGCCTGCGCCACGGGGCAGAGGACTTTGCCTGGCTCATCGGCGACGAGACCTGGCCGATTGCACCCGACAAGATGGCCGATGTGATGATCGAGACCTTCGATCCAGCCTGCGGCCATGAGATCGGCGCATATCTGGAGTATCTCTCGGCCTATACCGCCTTGCACTGCATTCAGCGGCTGGAGCTGATCCAGAAGGAAGTGAAGAATCGCGGCTGGCTCAGCAAGGAGCGTGTGCGCAAGTTGGACGATGCCGGCGTGCATCCGGAATTTGCCGCGCAGCTTTGCCGCACCGGCGCTTATTACGCAGCGCAGTCCCGGCTGACCGCACCGCTCAGCCGCAATTTCGAGGCCGCGGGCCGCGCCTTCAAGGCTATGTCTGAGGGTTGAAGGTTTGTCTCTCCTGTGACGTGCCGTCCGGGTTTCGGTGATGAAATCCGCGGGGTTATCCTGCCGCCAGACACACACGGGGGAGAAGACATGCAGCAGGCCGAAGATTTCCGCGCCGAAAGCCGTGCCCTGGCGGCCATTCTGGAGGACCTGCCGGAGACGGAGTTTCACCGGGCAACCCAGTTCAAGGACTGGACCATTGATCACGTGCTGGGGCACCTGCACCTGTTCAACGCCGCGGCGGAGGCGTCGCTGCAGGGCGAGGCGGAGTTCGCCGCCTTCATCGCGCCGGTGCTGCGGGACATGCAGTCGGGCAAGTCCATCCTCGAATGCCAGTTCCCCTGGCTGGACGGCCTCACGGGCCGGGCGCTGTTTCAGGCCTGGCAGCAGGGGGCAGAGCGCTGCGCTGATGCTTATGCCGCTGCGGACCCCAAGACGCGCCTCAAGTGGATTGGCCCGGACATGAGCGCGCTCAGCGCCATCACCGCTCGGCAGATGGAGACCTGGGCGCATGGCCAGGAGGTGTTCGACCTCCTGGGACTGCAGCGGCAGGAACAGGACCGCATCCGCAACATCGCGCATCTGGGTGTGGCCACCTTTGGCTGGAGCTTCCGCAACCGCGGGCTGGAGGTGCCGGAGCCTGCGCCTTTCGTGCAGCTGACCGGCCCGTCGGGCGCAGTCTGGGAGTGGAACACGCCGCAGGACGGAAATTTCGTCAAGGGCAGCGCAGTGGAGTTCGCGCAAGTGGTCACGCAGGTCCGGAATGCCGGCGACACCAGCTTGCAGGCGGAAGGCGCCGCTGCGCAGGAGTGGATGCGCATCGCCCAATGCTTTGCCGGCCCGCCGGAAACGCCCCCCGCCAAGGGCAGCCGCTTCACCGCAAAGTCCTGATCCGCCACTCTGTTCATCCGGGGCAACTAAAGTGCAGGAGCCCCGGTAAGGTGCAGGAGGAGGAGCTCCCGCCCGGCTTCAGCCGTCCTGGCCAACGGGCACAAGGGGTCCCGGCGCAGCCGGGGCACCTGCGGGCGCGGGAGCGCTTTGTTTTCTCAGGCGCGGGTGGTTGCCGGACGCTTTGAGCGGCGGCCTCTGGTGCATGCGGTCCCACCGGAATTCAGCCGCAGCCGCTCAGCTTCCGTTCCAGGCGCGGGTCAGGCCTTCGAGCGCCATACGGTCGGGATCCGCAAGGCTGACCGGCACCGCCTGCGCCTCCAGCGCGGCCGAATAAAGCGCCTGCGCCTGCGGCTCTGCGATCAGGGCCAGGTTCTGGCCCAGCCAGTAGGGCCGCGCTGCGGCCAGCTCGGCGCCCAGCAGCAGCCCCCAGATCCGGGCGCGTGCGGTGGCGGCCGGCATCTGCCCCAGAACCGCCGCGGCCTGCACCGAGGCCAGGCGGGCCGCCAGCAGCTCCGGCTTGGCAATCCCGTCCGCTGCCGCATCCTTCAGCACCGCCTTGTCCCAACCGCCTGCCGTCTCCAGCCCCATCGCCTGTGCCGTGGCCTGCGCCAGATGCCCGGTCAGGGCGCTTTGGAAACTGACCGCCTCGCGGGCGCTCACCTGCACCCAGTGTGTCACCGCTCCCGGCAGGCACACCACCCCGTCCCAATCCGGGTTCAGCTGCAGGAACCCGCTGAGCCGGGCCAGCGCGCCGTGCATCGCGCCGCAGGGGGCCGCCTGGCTGAGACCGGGCAGGGCATGGACCTCGAGCCCCTCCAGAGGGGTTTTGTGCAGCGGCAGATCCGCCGGCGCAACCGGAACCGGGCGCGGCGGCAGCAGGGAACTGCCGCCCAGCACCACCGGACAGGCAGTGCCGCCCATCGCCTGACGCAGCGCTTGGGCCAGCGCGGCCGGGCGGCCATCCGGCAGGTGCAGCACCTGCGCAGGGGCCGGGGTGGTGCCAGTCACAGTCCAGGCGGTGAGCGTCAGACCGTCCAGATTGGCGGCCAGCCAGCCGACCGCGTTTTGCGGAGGGTGCATGATGTCCTCGTTTCTCTGCCATGGCATTGCACGCGCTTATGGCGGCGATTCCCTTGCCCGGCAAGGGCACAGAGCGCTCTTGGACAGGCCCGGATACCCGTTTGGAGAGGGTCCTGTCCGTTGGTATGCCCGTCATAGGCTATATCGTCCGGGATTTGTTCAAATGACAAGCTTTGAAGCTCTGCGTCACGGATGGAAAATCCAGTATCATCTTTCTGTGGCCAGTCCGGGACAGCACCTGCCCGGCGGAGCGGCCGCAGCGCAGCAGAAAGGCTGCACCGCGCCGGCACTGCGGACTGACTGACGGCAGCACGCCTGCTCTGAACGTCTGTCTGCGCCGGATCCATCAAGTCCGGACCGCGGCTTTGGCCGCAATCACCGCAACCGGCCGTGACAGCAACAGGAGAGACCGCAGACATGCCCGCCGCACCGGCACCGCACAATGCAATATTTGCCCAGCTGGCCGCGCGTCATCTGCTGGCACAGGGCTTTACCCCTGCCGCAGTGTTCGCTGGAACGGGGTTCGGCCAGGGCTTGTTGAACCAGGAAGAGCCTGCCGCGCCCTTTGCCGCGATCGCCGGTCTTTTCAGCCGGGCCGCAGAGCTGTCGAAAGATCCCCTGTTCGGCTTTCGCCTCGGCTGCCGCAGCGACCTGCGCGCGGCGGGCCTGCTGGGCTACATCGCCCGCACTTCGCCAACCGCGGGGTGCTTCCTGCGCAATATCGCGCGGTATGCCGGGGTGATGAGCAGCGGCTGGGAAGTCGATACGTCCCGTCTCGCGTCTCATGGAGAGTTCGCCTGGTCCTGCAAAGCGGCCTCCGGCCAAAAGGCGGATCAGTACATCGAATTCCTGGCGGCGCTGTTCTTCACCGCCCTGCGCGAGGCCGCCGGGACCCGGATCGAGCCGCAGCAGGCGGCCTTTGCCCATCGGCACCGCCGCGGTGTCGATGAGATGGCGGCCTACTACGGCTGCCCGGTGCGGTTCGGCGCCGCGGTCAGCTGCGTTGTCTTCAAACCGGAGGATCTGGACTTGCCGCTGCTGAGTGCCGACCGTCTGCTCTTGCGGGTCTTGCGCGCCTTTGGCGACCAGATGCTGCACGGGCGGGGGCTTGGACGCGGCAGCACCGATCTGACAGCGCAGGTCGAAGAAGCAGTGTCCGCCCGGCTCTCCGGCGGTTCGGCGTCGCTGGCAAATGTGGCGGGGGATCTGGGCATGAGCCCGCGCACCCTGTCGCGCAAGCTGGCACGGGCAGGCACCAGCTACTTCACCATTCTTGAGGAGTTGCGCAAGGCTCTGGCGATCCGCTATCTGCGGGAGAGCAGGCTTTCGCTGTCCGAAATTGCCTTCCTGCTCGGCTATTCCGGCCTCAACAGCTTCAGCGAGGCCTTCCGGCGCTGGACAGGGCAAAGCCCGGGGCAGTTCCGGGGCGGTTGACCGGTGCAAATCGCGCTGGGCTTGCTTCGATTCTGCGCCTGATTTAACTGGATTAGGAACAATTCCGGGAATCCCCAGGAAATTGTTTCCGCCCGCACCCCTTGCTGGCGGCTTTTTTGGGGGTTTCCGGGCGCCTTTCCACAATTTGCGCGAATTTTCTAAAATTTAGTTTAACTAGGGGTGACTGCCGGAATGCAGGGCCGCCAAGGATTTAGGCGGAGCACAATATGGACGCGGGCGCGTGGGGGCGCGCCCCGTTTTGGAACCTGAAAATCAGTAGAGGCGTTCTGCGGCCCACGGCGCGCGGGATACCGGTTTGAGTTTATAACCAGCCGCCCTTTTCAAGGGGGCGGTCCAGCCAAGTTCGGGCTGGAAAACGGGGGTTTGAAATGAAAGACATGGTTCCCGATGGGGCGGGTCTGTCTTTTGCGCAGTTCGAGCAGAAGGCCAGGCAGGGCGCAATAGCCCGCCGGTCCTTGCAGCAGTTGCGCTTGCAGCCGGCCAATATGAACACAGGCCTGACAGGTCTCGCGGTGCCCCGCCTGCCCGCTGTCCGGCCTGCGCGCAGCGCAGGCGGCAGCGGATACTGGAAGGCAGGCAAGCGGGGCTTGGATTTGCTGCTGGTGGCCGTCAGCCTGCCGTTGACGCTGCCGCTGATCGCGCTCTGCGCCGCGGCACTCTGGCTGGAGGGCGGGCGGCCTTTCTACACCCAGCCGCGGCTGGGCCGCGGCGGCAAGGTGTTCCGTATTCTAAAGCTGCGTACCATGGTGCGCGATGCCGACGCCTTGCTGCAGCATTACCTGGCCACCGATCCGGCCATGCGCTGGGAATGGCAGCAGACGCAAAAACTCAAGAACGACCCGCGCATCACCCGCGTGGGGCGTGTGCTGCGGATGACGTCGCTGGATGAGCTGCCGCAGCTGTGGAACGTGATCAAGGGCGACATGAGCCTGATCGGCCCGCGCCCGATGATGCCGAAGCAGCTGCCGCTTTACGGCGATACCCGTGCTTACTTTGCGCTGCGCCCGGGTATTACCGGCATCTGGCAGGTTTCGGTCCGCAACGAAGGCAGCTTTGACAGCCGTGTGCAGGCCGATTTTGAATACTGGGAGGACGTGTCCCTTAGCCGGGACCTGCGGCTGCTTTGGCGCACCGTCGGTGCGGTGATGAAGGGGACGGGATATTAACTTCTGTCTGCTCCGCTGCAGATCTGCGCACCGGGCGCGGCAGCGGAACAGCCAGCCATTGCGGAGGGCGTGTTTGTGAAGCATTTTGCAGTATCAGGGGCTTGTGCTGCCACCCCGGCGCCCGGCCCGCAACAGGGACTGGACAGCGATGAGGACGGGATGAGCGAGCAGGGCTTCAAGCGGTTCCGCCGCCGCCGCTCGGCAGCGGCTGCTGCGCCGCCGTCCGCTGGCGGCGCCGGCGCAGCATCCTCCCCGCCGATGGCGGCACCGGGCACACTGCCTCCGGCGCAGCTGCCGGCAACCCTGCCGGAGCCTTGGGACCTGATCCGCCAGGGACCGTTCGACCCGGTGGTGCAGCGGGCAGCGCGCCTGCCTCTGGTCAGCCGGTTCCGCACCTCGCCTGCGGCCAAATCCTTTGACCTCCTGCGCACCCGGCTGCTGCACACCTTGAAGGAGCGCGGTTGGAAGCGGGTCGCGGTGACAGCGCCCGCAGCAGGAAGCGGCACCACTTTCTCGGCGGTCAATCTGGCGCTGAGCATGGCGCGGGTGCCGGGCAGCCGCACCATCCTGATGGACATGAACTTCCGCCGCCCCGGCGTGGCGCAGGCGCTTGGGATGGCGGCGCATGGCGATCAGGCCGCATTCCTCTCCGGCAGTATCCGGATGGAGGACCAGCTGCTGCGCCCGCTGCCCTCGCTGGCCGTTGGCCTCAACCAGACCGCGGATCAGGACGCGGCGGAACTGCTGCACAGCGGCTGCTGCGGCGAGGCTCTGGACGAGATGATGCTGCGCTCGGGCGCCGATACCGTGCTCTTCGATCTGCCGCCGGTGCTGGAGCATGACGACACTGCCGCCTTCCTGCCGCAGGTGGACGCCGTATTGCTGATCTCGGACGGCACCGGCACCACTGCCGCCCAGCTGGCCGCCTGCGAAAGGATGCTGGCCGGCCACACGGAACTTCTGGGCGTGGTCCTGAACCGCGCCCGCAAGTCGGACAGCCCGCTGAACTGACCGCCGCGGCGTCATAGTTTTGCCCGGTTGCTGTGGTCAAAATCCCGGCACGGGCTGCCGCCAGGCAGGCTGAACCGATACAGACCCAGGCACAGGCAAAGGCATAGGCACGGACTGGGGGCAAGAGAGCAGACAGATGGGGCCGATTTACTCGCTTGGCGATTTTCTGGACATGGTGCGGCGCAGGCTGTTCACCATCGGCTGCGTCTTTGTCCTGGGCTGTCTGCTGTCGCTGTGGTTCGCGGCCAAGCAGCAGCATGAGTATGAAACCGCAGAGGTGCTGCAGGTCACCCAGCCGCAGATCGCAGGTGAGCTGGCCAAATCCACCGTCGAAGGGTCTTCTGCCCGCCGTATGCAGCTGATTGAGCAGCGCCTGATGGCCCGCGGCACGGTGCTGGAGGTGATCGAGAAATTCGGCCTCTATGCGGATATGGAGGCACTTACCCAGTTGCAGAAGGTGGCGCTGCTGCGCGAGTCGGTGCGGATCACCGGAGTTGCCGCCGCCCGCGAGGGCTTTGCCGACGATGGCACAATTTCCGTGCTGACCATCACCGCCCGGATGCCCACCGCCGAGCAGGCGCAGCAGGTCGCCAGCGAATTCGGCCGCCGCACGATTGAACTCAGCGTCGCCACCCGCATCGACCAGGCCCGTGAAACCCTCAGCTTCTTTGCCAGTAAGGAGGCCGCGCTGGCCGATCAGGTTGCCGCGCTGGAGGATGAGATCGCCGAATACCGCAACGAAAACGATGTGACCCTGCCGGGCACCATCGAATTCCGCCGGGCCGAGATTGCCGCTTTGAACGAGGGCCTCCTGGAGATTGCCCGCGAGCGGATCGAAATCCGCCGCGCGGCAGATCAGGCCCAGGCCACCGAACGCCCTGCCACCGCCCGCCGGATGCAGGAGGAAGCGGAGCAGCAGCTGGCCACGCTGGCGGCACAGGAGCAGCTGCTGACCCAGCGCAAGTCCGGTCTCGAGGCTTCCCTGCAAACCACCCCGGAGGTGGAGCGACAGCTGGGTGCCTACGACCGTCGGCTGGAGCAATTGCAGACGGAACTTGCACAGATGACCGCCCGCCGTAACGAGGCCGAGGTGGGTTTCCGCCTTGAAACCGGCCGCCAGGCAGAGCGTTTGACGGTGATCGAACCGGCGCCGCTGCCTGATTACCCGGTAACCGGCGCCCGCAAGACCAAGGCTCTGATGGGGGCTGCGGCCAGCCTGTTCGCTGCGCTGCTCGCCGCTTTCCTGCAGGAACTGCGCCACCCGGTGCTGCGCACCGCCGCTCAGATGGAGCGGGAAACCGGTCTGTCCCCGGTGGTCTCCATCCCGGTGATGGACACCCGCCCGCCGCGCCGTGGACTGTTCAGGCGAAAGAGCTAGACATCAGGCACCTTCGCCCGGCCGCCCCCATGGGCGGGCGCTTTGCTTCCGCCCGCAGTCGGGCGCTGCCCTCAGCGGACAACTTCGATCCTGCCCTCTATGCACGTGCCTAAGGTGCACTCAACGCCGCTGCCATGGCCGTGACCTCTTCCCAATGCCAGCTCAGCGCCGCTCCGCCTGCCGCAACGGCGAACAGCGCAAAACCCGCATCATGCAGCGGGTCCCAAACGTGATGCCGGCGCGCCAGCCGCACCAGCACCGGGTAGGCGGCCAGCATCGCCAGTCCCAGCGCCGCGATGCCGCCCGCCAGCCCGAACCAGACTACTCCGGCGAGGAACAAAACCGTCTGCAAGCAGGCCCGCGCGGCGGAGAACACAAAGAACCCGCGGCTGTCGCCTGCAGCCAGCGCCGCCTGGTCATATGTCATGGTGATCACCGCCGGCGTTAGCGCCAGGGCAATCAGCACGATCATCGGCCCGGCCTGCAGATACCTGTCATCATACAGCAGCTGCACCAGCCATGGCCCGGCCCAGGCCATCACCAGCAGCAGTCCCAGGATCGCTGCGGTCAGACCGCCGCGCAGCTGCCGCTGCCGCCGCAGGTTTTCAGGCGCTTCCCGCACAGGCTTGTCGCGGTAGACCGGGATCATCAGCCGCTGGTTCACGGCATGGCCCAGCAGCATCGGAAAGCTCGCCAGGAAATAGCCGATGTTATAGACCCCCAGCACTTCAAGCGGCACGAACTTCCCCAGGATCGCCCGGTCCCCCTGCGAGGTCAGGAACCAGAAGGCGGTCGACAGGAAAATCCACTTGCCGAAATGGATCAGCTCCCGCGCGGCGGCCTTCTCCCAGCGGAACCGGTTGGCCGCGCCCGGCAGGCCGTAGTGGCACAGCGCCAGCTTGGCCGCCGCCTGGATCACCCCGCCCAGCACCAGCGCAATCACCGACTGGGTGGCCAGCGCCAGCGCAATCATCGCCGCCAGCCCGATCACCTGGCCGCCCAGGTCCAGCACCGTGACCCGCCCCGCCAGCAAATGCCGGTGCGCGGTCTCGATCCGCGTCGGGTTGAAGCCCGCAACCGCCAGCCCGGCGCCGGCAATGGGCAGATAGACCAGCAGCTCCGGCGCGCCATAGAACGCCGCCGCGGGCCAGGCCAAGAGCGCCGTCAGCGCCCACAGGCCAAAGCCGCGGATCACCTGAATGGTCCAGGCGGTGTTCAGGAACTCAGGATCATCCCCCCGCCTGTTCTGGGCAATCGAAGGCCCGATGCCCACGTCCGAGAACAGCGACAGCCCCACCGTCACCACCGTGACCAGCGCCATCAGGCCAAAAGCCTCCGGGAACAGGATGCGGGTCAGGATCAGGTTGGAGGCCAGCCGCAAAGCCTGGCTGCCGCCATAGCCGATCATCAGCCATGAGGCCGAGCGCAGCACCCGCGCCACCATTCCCTGGCCTGCAAAATGCGCTGCAACCCGCTGCATCTTTTCCGTGGCTCCCCAACGTCCGCCACCGCAGGCTAGGGAGGCGGGGCAGGGCCGTCAATCGCGCGGGCGCTTAGGCGATTGAGGTCAGCCGCTGCGGTGTGAAATTCCCGCACAATCCCGCCACCTGTGCCGCATTCTCCACGCCTGCGCGACAAGCTGCCCGCGGTGCTGGGCAAGCCGCCAAACCGCCGCTAACCTGCCGTGGAACTTGCCTTTTCAGACGGATCTCCCAGCGGTGAAGATTGCCTATGTCCTGAACACCTACCCGCAGCCCTCGCACAGCTTCATCCGCCGCGAGCTGCAGGCGCTGGAGCGTCAGGGCGTGGACATCCTGCGTCTGGCGATGCGCCCCGCCGGCGCAGCTTTGGCTGATCCTGGCGACCAGGCAGAGGCCGCGCGCACGGAGTATGTGCTGCAGGCCGGGGCTGGGCGTCTGCTGGGGGCTCTGGCGCGGGAAGCGGCGGCGCCGGCCCGTTTCGGGCAAGCACTCAGGCTGGCACTGAAACTGGCCCGGGCCTCGGACAAGGGCGTCCTGCGGCACCTGGTCTACCTGGCCGAGGCGGCCTATGTGAAACAGCGCTGCGCGGCGGAAGGCGTGCAGCACATGCACGCGCATTTCGGCACCAACTCTGCCGCGGTGGCGATGCTGGCGCATGTGCTGGGCGGCCCGGGCTACAGCTTCACGGTGCACGGGCCGGAGGAATTCGATGCGCCGCACGCCCTGTCGCTGGGTGAGAAGATCAACCGGGCCAGCTTCACCGTGGCCGTCAGCAGCTTCGGCAAAAGCCAGCTCAGCCGCTGGGCCGCGTTCGGCAAATGGGACAGCCTCAAGGTGGTGCACTGCGGCATCCAGCCGGACCGCTTTGCGGATCCCGCACCGCTGCCGCAGGGGCCGCTGCGGCTGGCCGCGATCGGGCGGTTTGTCGAGCAGAAGGGCCAGATGGTGCTGGTCCGCGCCATGGCACGTCTGGTGCGGGAGATCCCGGACCTGCATCTGGTACTGATCGGCGACGGGGGGATGCGCGCGGATCTGGAGGCGGCGATCGCCCGGCAGGGACTAGGCGGCAACATCACCCTGACCGGCTGGCTGCCGGAAGACGGCGTGCGGACAGAGCTGGCCCGCTCCCACGCGCTGGTTATGCCCTCCTTCGCCGAAGGCCTGCCGATGGTGGTGATGGAGGCGATGGCCGCCGCCCGTCCGGTGGTCGCGACATATATTGCCGGCACGCCCGAACTGGTCGTGCCGGAGCAAACCGGCTGGCTGGTGGCGGCCGGGGATGAGGCCGCATTGGCAGAAGCCGTTCTGGCGCTGGCGCAAACACCGCCGGACAGGCTTGCCGCCATGGGACAGGCCGGCCGCGCCCGGGTGCTGGAGCACCACGACAGCGAAAGCGAGGCAGCCAAACTCGCCGCGCATTTCCGCGAAGTCATCCAGCATTAGCCGCGGGAACTCTCCCGCCGGTCGCCGGCGCATCTGCGAGATGCACCGCTCCCGTTGGGCCAGGCTCAGCGCCCTTGGCGCTGAGCCTGGCCCAAGGCCGCCAAGGGTGCGCTGGCGCAGCCAGGGCATCCTGCGGGCGCGGGAGGGTTTCGCTTGTGCAACCGCAATCAGCGGCCGCGGGCCCAGCGGGACCGGGAGGCAAAGAGAGGCGTTTTGACCGCCAGAGCAACCGCGCTGTAAATCAGAAACCCGGCTGGATCCGTCACCAGCAGCTTCAGAACCGCCCCACCGTCCGGCGGCCGCTTGCCATCGTTCCGCATCAGCTGCGGGAACCTGGCCGCCACTTCCGCCACCCCGGCATTCTGCCGCCGCCGCACCCGCACCAGGTTTCGGAACCCTTCCACCATCGGCCAGCTGTAGCTTGCCTCCACCTGCACCCGTTCCGCCGGAGCAAAACTCAGCCGGGCAAAGATGTCGTCGGCGATGATATCGGGCCAGTCCCCCCAGCGCTCCCGCCCGGCGCGGTTCATGGCAAAGACGCCAAAACCCGGCACGCCGCGGGAAAAGAACGGCAGCCGTGTCCACAGCCGCGCATAGGCCCGGGTCACCGCACTGCGGGCAGGGGCCACCTGCGGGCGGCCGCTGGCATAGCGCGGCGCGCCATCCGCCAGGGCCTCAGCCAGTTGCGGGATCAGCGCGGGCGAGACCCCCACGTCGGCATCCAGGTAGATCAGGATATCCCCGCGCGCCGCGGTGTCGCCCGCCGTCAGCGCCCGCAGTTTTCCGCCCTCCGGCTGCTCCAGCACACTGAGCGCCCAGCCGGACGGTGGCTCAAACGCCCGGGCCAGCGCCGCGGTCGCGTCGGTGCAGCCGTTTGCCAGCACCAGCACCTCGCCCGTCATGCCGCCCGGCAGCGGGTCGGAGGCGAACACCGCCTCCAGGCAGTACCCGATATAACCCGCCTCGTTATGGGCCGGGATCAGCACCGACACCCGGGGGGTCATTTCACCGCCTCCAGTGCGTCCCAGCGCGGGTTGGCGTCGCTCAGGGTTCGCAAGGCCCCCCAGCTGCCCCATTTGCCGGGCACGCCCACATCGGCGTAGGCGGTGAACAGCGACCCGCCAAGCGCGCGCCAGCCCGCCAGCAGCTCACGGTAGAGCGCGCCCATTTCGGGCGTATAGTTGAAGTGGGTGAAAAAGCCTGTCAGCGTGCTGTCCTCCACCATCGGGCCGATGCCGACCACATGGCTGCCGCCCTCATACATGATCAGCTCCAGCCCGTGCTTTCGCGCGACGCCCGCATGATACGGCAGCACCCGGCCCAGAAGATCCGCCAGCGTGTCGGCGCTGTCGCCCGAGATCAGCCCATCGCGCAGCTCGGCCCCTGCCTGGGCTGAGGCCGCATCATACTGGTGCCGCTCGATAAATTCCGCCGCCGCCGCACCTGTCAGCCCGCGCTCGGCGGCAACCGCCCGGGCCTGATCCCGGCTGGCGGCGATCCAGGCGCGGACCTGCCCGGCGCGGTCCTTCAGCCCCAGGATGCCGCCGAAATAGCCGGTTACCGCATAGGCGTCGAAATAGGCAGCAGGCGCCAGCCTGTCTGCCCGTTCCGCCTTCCACAGCGGCGCCGTCAGCACCTGCTCCTCCAGCCCCAGCCAGCCGGTCTGCGAGGAGATCACCCGCACCAGCCGGCCGCTGTCCGCTCCGAAAACCTCTGTCCAGATCTGCGCCACCTCCGCCGCGCGGCCGCCATAGAACTGCATCCACAGGCCCTCGCCGCCCCAGCGCGCCTGTGCCTGCGCATCGGCCCAGGCGGCCTGCTGGAACTGCCAGTTCCAGACCTCGTTGGAATATTCCACATAGGCGCGCAGATCCTCGTCCAGCCCGCGCTCCGCCAGCCGGGCGAACTGCCGGACATAGCTGTCATCCGCCATATGCGGCATGGTGAACCAGGGATCGGCGCCCAGCGTATTGGCCAGCGCCACCATCACCTCGGCCGGCACGCCTTTCAGCGCCCAGGTGTAATCCTGCGGCAGGGGGCGGTCCTCCCAGCCGGTCTGGCCGGAGTCATTGGTGGCCATCCAGTCCATGAACCGTAGCGCGGCAAACCCCTCCAGCCGCTCCAGCCACAGCGGGTTGAACAGGGCGCCGCCGTCAAAGGCCTCCAGATGCTCTTCCTTCACCACGGTGATGTTGCGGACATAGCCGCCATCCCGGCCCATGCGCTGGATACGGATCTCCACCGGGCCGGGGCCGGGAGTGTAATCAAACCGCACCTCGCCCTTGCCATAGCGGACGTTTTCCGCGCGGCCCGAGACCTCGACGATGCCTGTACCTTCAAACCGCAGCACATAGCGGCCTTTCAACGAGACCGCGTCCTCCGGCAAGTCGGTCAGGATCACCGTCCCGATCGAGCCCAGCTCCGGCGGGATCGCGGTGGGCCAGCCATCCGGATCCAGATAGCCGGCGGCCAGCAGGTCGCCATGATCTGCGCCGCCCCATTGTCCGGGCAGATGGCCGATCCAGGGCCGCGCGGTCTTGAAATGGTCGAGGAACGGCGTCTGGGTGCTCCAGTCGGCAATCCCCGCCAGGTTGATGGCGATGGGCTGGCGGGCGGGTTTTCCTGTCAGCTCCGGCACGTCTTCCAGAACCGCAGCGTTCAGCACGGGCAGCACCGGATCCTGCGGCAGCGCCGCCGGTTCCGCGGGCAAGGCAGCGGTGCGCACGCTGTCGCCTTGTGCTGCGGCCCAGGCAATGTCCTGCAACCGCTCCGCCAAACCAGGCGGGGGCGCCTGGTAGGGTTTGCCCCAGCGGTCAGCCAGCCGGTGCGGCAGGCCCGCGGGGTTGTTGCCGGTCAGCACCGCATATTGCAGCAGCGCCAGAAAGTAGAACCCCGTGGCATTGGGGTGGATGTCATCGGCAAAGACATCGCGGATGCTGCTGAGCCCCGGCATCGTGCCCGCGCGGATCGCATCGTCGAGCCGCGCCATAGCCTGGCCCGCGGGCAGCAGCTTCACATCACCGCCGGTTGCCGCATTGACCTCGTCCACCAAGGCCTGCCAGCGCGGCAGATCCTGCTCCAGCCGCTGCCGCCAGGTCACATCCGCGCCATCGTCAAAGGGCACCGCGGCACCGGTGCCGCTGTTCAGGCTGTGCCAGGTTTCCTGCAGATAGAAGTCCACCTCCGGGTTCGCCGCCCGCGCCAGCTCATAATACCGGGTGACGGCGCCTCCGGTATCGCTCCACTTCAGGTGATTGGCCAAGGGGATCGCCTCGGTCACGATCACCGCATCCGCTGGCTGGCGCAGCCTTTCACGTGAATCAACGCCCTCCGCCGTGCTGCTGTGCTGCCAGTTGTAGCTGAGCGGCGCGCCATTGATGATCTGCGCCTCCACCGCCGCCTCCGCGCGCGCGTCCAGCAGCTGCTCCAGCATCTGCGGATTGTCCGGACCGAACAGCGAATGGCCGATCATCACAACCGAGGTGATCAGCGCGTCCAGGTTCATGCCGGGGCTCCCGCCGCGGCCAGACCGGTGCGGGGCAGGCGGCGCACAACCTGCCAGACGATCTGCTGCACCTTGGCCGCCGCCTCTGCGCTGAAGGCCTCTGCCGGGGTGGCATCGGCGCGGCTCAGTTCATGCGGCAAGCCGACCGGAGAGCGCTGATACAGCACCGTGTAATGCGTCAGCGCCACCGCATAGGCGCCCAAGTCATTGATATGGATCGTGTCCAAGTCCCCGTCGGGTGTGCGCGCAAACAGCGATTCACGTGAAGCCAGGCCCGGGATCTCGCCAGCCTCCGCCGCCCGCGCCACCGCCGCCAGCACCTGGCCGCCGGGGATCAGATACACCGGATGCTGAGGGTTCTGGCGGCTGTCTGGTCCCAGCAGCTTGCCCACCCACAGGGCCTCCAGATCGCCATCTATCCGCTCCAGCCAGCCACCTGCATCATCCAGCCGGTGCCAGGTCTCATAGAGGTACAGGCGGGTTTGCGGCGAAGCCTTGCGCGCCAGATCGGCCCATTTCCCCAGATACTTGGCCGCATCGAAATACTTGATTGCGTCGCGCAGCTCGACCATTTCGGTCAGCACCAACGCGCCGTATTCGCCCGACCCGATGGCCTCCCTCGCCTCCCGGAAGGCAGGCGCGCGGTTGGCCGTCTCAAAATTAAGGATATCCTCCCCCGGCTCCCAATGCGCCCGGAGAGAGGTGCCGGACCCAAGCTGGCTGTTATACCCGTGCCCCTCCGGCGCCAGCTGCGCCAGCATATGCGGCATGTCCGGCCCGACCAGCGAATGGCCCAAGTGAAACACCTTCAGCGGCCCCCCCGGCGGGGTCAGCGGCGGCGGCACCGGCACGGACCGGCTGCGGGTTGCAAACACCATCAGCCCCAGCGTGGCGGCGGCAGCCCCCAAGGCCAGAAACCCGCGCCGCCCCATCATCCGCGCCCCCGGATTTCCGCCGTAGTCATGATCAGGCCCGCGCCAACCGCAAACCGCCCGCCAACCGCCTCGCCACGCGCAAACGGCGGCCGGTCGGCGGTGAAAAACGCCTGATAGGCCCCCGCCGCCAGATCGAATTCCAGCTCCATCCCGTCAAATCCGTAAAACGCCCGGCTCAGCGTGTACTGGGCCTTGTAAGCCGCTTCCTTGGCGGAAAA
Source organism: Leisingera sp. CC-HEC096 (assembly GCF_059429235.1). Classification (NCBI taxonomy): domain Bacteria; kingdom Pseudomonadati; phylum Pseudomonadota; class Alphaproteobacteria; order Rhodobacterales; family Roseobacteraceae; genus Leisingera; species Leisingera sp. CC-HEC096. Next base: position 1,988,050 of record NZ_JCAIJS010000001.1, on the reverse strand, counting down.
GATCACCTTCGCCATCTGCCCCGGATTGTCCTGGCCCTTCAGCCAGGCCTGTTCCCGGTCCGAGCAGATCGCGGGCAGCAGCTCATCCTTCAGCGGCGTGTCTTCCTCCACGTCGATACCCAAGGCCTGCACCTCGCCTTCGCGCGCCAGCACCGCCATGGCGCAGCTCTTGGTGTGGGTGATCGAGCCGACCACGCCCGCAGGCCAGACCGGCGCCCGGTCGCTGCCAACCTGCACCGGGGCAGGGGGAAAGCCTAGTTGCACCATCGCCTGATGCACCGCGGACCGCCCGGCAGCAAACTCGTTGCGCCGCTTCTCCACCGCATTGGGCGACAGCCCCGCGGCCTCAGCCGCCAAGGGCGCCGGCGGCGCGCCCAGCGGATCCGCCCCGGCCAGCGCCACGTCGGCGGCAAAAAGCGGCCGGACCAGGGCCAGCCGCTCTGCCAGTTTGCTGTTGGTCTCTGTCATCCGGCCCTTGCCCTGCGGTTTGCCCGCATCGCCCGCCGTTTCGACATGGTGTCAGCGCGGTCCGGCCCTGCGGTCTCCTGCGGCTGTTCTTCCGTATTTGCCGGGGTGCCTGCAAGCCCCTCGATATGCGCCGCCAGCCCCGCCAGCGTCGGGAAGCGGAATATATCGGTGATCGACAACGCCGCCGTGCCCAGTTCTGCGCGCAGCTCCCGGTGCGCCTGCACCGCCAGCAGCGAATGGCCGCCGAGCGCAAAGAAGTTATCTTGCGCCCCGATGCCGCTGACACCGAGAATGCGTCCCCAGACCGTGGCGATCCTGGCCTGCGCACCCGCATCCAGCGGCACCGCTGGCACGGCTTCGGTCCGCGCCGGCTGCGGGTCCGGCAGCGCCTTGCGGTCGATTTTCTTGTTCGGTGTCAGCGGGAAAGCCGCCAGCGTGACGATATGCGCAGGCACCATCACTTCTGCCAGCCGGGCCGCGAGCGCCTGTTTCAGCGTGTCCTCGGACACCGGTGCAGAGGCGGTGACATACCCAATCAGCTGCTCGGCTCCTGCGTCACCGCGCGGCACCACCACGGCACCGGTCACACCCGGCTGCGCCGCCAGCGCTGCCTCGATCTCACCCAGCTCGATCCGCTGGCCCCGGATTTTCACCTGATGGTCGGTTCGGCCTAGGAACATAAGCGTGCCACCCGCCGTCCAGCGCACGAGATCGCCGGTGCGGTACAGGCGGCCTTCAGCGAACGGTGCGTTTACAAACCGTTCAGACGTCAGCTCCTCACGCTGCCAGTAGCCTGCGGTGACACCTGCGCCGCCGACATACAATTCGCCGGGAGTCCCCGCGGGGACAGGCAATTGTTTTTCGTCCAGCACATAGACCTGCGTATTGGCAATCGGCGTGCCAATCCCGGCCGCCCCCGCGGGGACAACTCCGATTTTCTCCACCGTGGACCAGATCGTCGTCTCGGTCGGGCCGTACATGTTGTGGATCTCCGCCCGGGTCGCCTCGCGCAGCGCCTGCACCAGATCACCGGGCAGCGCCTCGCCGCCGACCAGCAGATGCTGCAACTGGCCCAGACAGGCGCTGGCATCTGCATCCGCGGCAATCATCCGCGCCATCGACGGCGTGCACTGCATGTGGCTCACCCCATGCCGCACGATCTGCGCCGCCAGCGAGAAATCATCCGCCGCCAGCTCCTGCGGCGCGTTCGACAGGCGCAGCACCTCGGCCAGGGGTTTCAGCCCCTCCAGCACCACGCCGGGCGCAATGCCATAGTCGATCAGGCAGGCCACTTCATCCACACCGATACGCTTCAGCTGCTCCACCCGCTCGCAGGCGTCCCCGATGGTGCCGAACAGGCCGGAGTCCTCGAAATAGCGCTCAAAGGCAAAGTCGAGGATCGCCTCCAGTTCCTCCTCCGACAGCATCCCCAGGTCCATCTCGAACGGGTTGTTCACCCCCTCCGGTTTCTTGAAGGCGGGGAAGGCCCAGGCGTACTGCTTGATCAGCCCGGCGGCGGAGCGCAGGTAGTCCTTCATCGGCTCCCGCGCCACCCGTCGGGCCTCCTCGCGGGTCTCCGCCAGATAGCTGTGCAGCATCAGCGTGACCTTGAAATCCGCGGGGTCGTGGCCTGCCTCGCGCAGGGCCTCGTGGTAGATGCGGATCTTGCCCGCGACCTCATCAATGCTCTGGCCCAGCAGGTGGGTCAGCACGTTTGCCCCGATCGCCCCGGCCTCGCGCCAGGTTTCCGGGTTGCCCGCGGTGGTGACCCAGACCGGAAGCTCCTTGGAGACCGGGCGGGGCTGGGTGATCACGCTGTGCTCGCCGCCGTCCTTGCGGGGGAAGGCCACTTCCTCGCCGCGCCAGAGCTTGCGCACGGTTTCAATCGCTTCGAACATCGCGGGTTTGTTGGCGGGTGGTGTGTTCTCTGGGCGGAGGATGAAATCGTCGGGCTGCCAGCCGGAGGCAAAGCCGATGCCCGCACGCCCGGCGGTCAGGTTGTCGATCACCGCCCATTCCTCGGCAATCCGCGCCGGATGGTGCAAGGGCGCCACGCAAGAGCCGGAGCGCACACCGATGTTCTGCGTCACCGCGGCAACCGCGGCACCCGTTACCGACGGGTTCGGATATGGCCCGCCAAAGGCGTGGAAGTGCCGTTCCGGTGTCCAGACCGCGTTGAACCCGTGCCGGTCTGCAAACTTGGCGCCTTCCAGCAGCAGATGGTATTTCTGCGGCCCCGGTCCGTCGTCATTGCCCCAGTAGAACAGGTTGAAATCCATCTTGCGGTCCGACAGGGCCACCGGCCCCTTGGACAGCTCCAGCCGGCTTTCGTCGCTCGACAGCACCAGCTTGAAGCCGCGCGTGAGGGGCCAGAACAGCTCCAGTACCGAGATGTCGAAGCTGAGGCTGGTGACCGCCAGCCAGGCGTCTCCGGGCTGGTGCGGGATGCGCTGATCCATGCCGGCAAAGAAGTTCGAGACATTGGCGTGGGTGACCATCACCCCCTTGGGCACGCCGGTAGAGCCGGAGGTATAGATCAGGTAGGCCAGATCGCTGCCGGTCGCGCCGCCGTCGAAATTCTCCTCCGTCCCCGCGGGGACAGATTCAATCTCCAGCACCTGCGCGTCTGAGGCAGGCAGGCTGGCGGCCAGCGCGGCTTGCGTCACGATCACCTGCGCCTGGCTGTCGGCGATGTAATGCGCGATGCGGTCGGCGGGGTAGGCGGGGTCCAGCGGCACATAGGCGCCGCCGGCCTTCATCACACCAAGCGCGGCAAAAACCAGCTCCGGCGCGCGGCGGATGTGGATGCCCACATGGCTGCCCGGTTTAACGTTCATTTCACGCAAGAGCCTGGCCACCGTATTGGCGCGGGCGTTGACCTCGGCGTAGGTGAAGCTCTGGTCCTCGAATACCAGCGCGGAGGCCTCTGGGGTCCGGGCGGCCTGCGCCTCAAACGCGGCGTGGATGGTCAGATCTGCGGGATAGTCCGATGCGGTCTGGTTCCAGTCCTCCAGCAGCAGTTTGCGCTCAGCCTCGGGCAGGAAGGGCAGCTCTGCAACCGGGCGGTTTCCGTCCCCGGCGATGGCGCTCAGAACCAGTTCCAGCCGGGCGGCCAGCAAGGTCGCAGCATCTGGCGTGAGGGTGGCCGCGTCGCAGTGCAGCGCCATGGCGCCACCGGTCAGGGCGATGGTGGCGGTGCAGCCTTCGACCGCGGTATCCCGGCCAAGCATCAGGCCGATGCCGGGCATGGCCTGCGCCGAAATCTCCGGATCGCGGGCCACCAGGTCCTCGGCAAAGCCGCCGGATTTCCGTGCCTTGCCAATCTCTTGCGCGGTGTGCTCCACGAGGGCCGCAACGCTGTCCTGCCGCCGGGTCTGCAAGGGCACCCAGGCTGAGATCAGGCCGGGCAGGCCCTCCATCCCCTCCACAGACAGCGCCGCATCACCGGTTTCGCCGCCGCTGCTGAGCAGGGCAAAGGCAAGCGCGGCAGCGGCGGCATGTTCTTCGCTGAGACCCGCAGGCATTGAAATTTCACGGCGGATGGAGCCGCTTCCACCCGCATCCAAGGCCAGCGGCACCTGCACCGGCTGCATCGCCGCAAGCCGCTGGCGCCAATGGCTTTCGCCGGTTTGGACCGCAGCAAGACGGGCGGTGAGAGCCTCGGCCTCTGCTGCGGTCAGGGAGGGAACCATGTCTCCGGCTTTGACCAGTTTGGAGATGTCCAGCGGTTGGCCCGCGGGTGTGGTCAGGCGGGACAGGGTCAGGGCGCCGTCACCGGTGGCGATTTTTATGCTGGCTTTACCGGTCTCAAGCACGGTGCCCGGCTCGCCACTGCCCTCCGCAATTTCCGCGCCGCCGGCCAGCACAATGGTCCCGCCGACGCGCAGCTTGGCGGCGCACATCGGGTTCCAGTAGCCGCCGGTGTCAAGCGCCCGCACCAGCCGGGCGAGTTCCGCCGAAGGGCGGGTGAAGTCCAGCATACCGCCCGCGGCCGGGCGGTCGGATTTTCTGAACAGGCGGCGCTGGCTCAGGTCTTGTTTCCGGCGGCTCAGATCGCCGGTTTCCAGCTGGGTGACGACCTCGCCAAAGCTGTCCATCGCTGCGGCGTAGCATTTGGAGTTGAGGCTGAAGGCGGTCTCATCCGCCGCCACGTCGAACATCCGCTGGGCCAGGATATCGCCCTCGTCGACGCCGCCCTCGATCAGGTGCCAGGTGATGCCGTGCTGCGGCTCGCCGTTGATCAGCGCCCAGTTGGGGGTGTTGAGGCCCGCGTATTGAGGCAGGGGTCCGTCGTGGAAGTTGACCGCGCCCGTGGCGGCTAGGGCCAGCACATTATCCGGGATCACGGTGAGGTTGGCTATCGACAGCAGCCAGTCGAAACCGCCGGTCAGGCCGGCGGGTTTATCCAGCACTTCCAGCCCCTTATCCACGGCCCAGGCGCGGATGTCCGCGTCCTGTGAAACGACAGCCCGGATCTGGTGGCCACGGGCCAGCAGCGCATCGGCACAGCCGATCAGAAGGGATTCATTGCCGATCAGGGCACAGGTGAATGCGGTCATTTCTGCTCCTTTGCAAGCGGAGAAGGGAGGCGCGTTTCCGAAGGCGGTGTGCGGCGCGGCGCAATCAGCGCGCGCAGGCTGTGCAGGCAGAGATCGCGCAGGAAATGCGGCGGATCCGCTTGCGGCTTGTTCTGGATGAGGCGGCGCAGGCCGTAGATCAGGCTGCCGCTGATGCGGGCCAGGGCGGCTGCGGCGGCATAGGCGCGGCCGTGGTTTTTGACAAAGTAGTGCAGGCGCGAGTCGAACCAGTAGCCGGGCGTGCGCTGCCAGCCCCTCATCCCGGTGGAGGCGGAGCCGATGTGCGCAACCTCACTGGCGGGCACATAGTGGGTGCGCCAGCCCGCGCGGGCGGCACGGCGGCAGAGGTCGGTCTCCTCGAAATAGAGGAAGAAGGTCTCGTCGAAACCGCCCACGGCTTCGATCACCTCGCGGCGGATCATCAGGCTGGCGCCGGCGGTCCAGTCGACTTGCACCTCGCCCCGCGGCATCTCCATCGCCACCACCCAGGGTCTTAGGAGGCGGGTAAAGATGCCAGTGCGCACGCTGGCCTCGAACTCCCCCGCGATGGAGGGGAAGCGGAAGGCGGTGCGGTGCGGCTCCCCATCGGTTCCATGCACATAGGAGCCGGCAAGCCCCGCGCCGGGGCGTTCCAGCAGGAAGTCGCGCAGGGTGCGGATGGTGCTGCCTTGGACAAAGGCGTCGGAGTTCAAGAGGTAATAGAACTCCGGCGCGCTGCCGTCCGCGAGGCCCGCCTGGATGCCGATGTTCATGCCTGCGCCGAAGCCGCCGTTGACCGGTGAGGCCAGCAGCCGCAGCCGCCCGCTGTCCAGCCAGCCGCGGGCCTCTGCCTCTTTGCGGATATGGTCAAAGGATCCGTCGCCGGAGCCGTTGTCGATGATCAGCAGCTCGCCCGGCAGGTCCTCCATCTCGCGCAGGGCCGCCTCTGCCGCCTGCAGGGTCATCTCCGGCGTTCGGTAGTTCAATAGAATGGTGAGGATGCGCTGCTGGCTCATGCCGGTCACTCCGCCGCCTGGGCATAACGGGACCGCCCGGCGGTGGCATCGGCGGCGTCCAGCCGGGCCTTCACACCTGCAGCCAGCACGCTGACGTTGGGCACCAGCACCATGCTGTCGTGATCGCCCGGCACTTCGGCCACTTCAGTGGCGGGGGCCCATTTGGTCCAGTCATTGTCGTCAAACACATACTCACGCTCGCCGCTGACCCAATTGCCGTTTGAGACCTGCCACTTGCGGTCCAGCGGCGGCCGGAACAGGGTGAGCGGGCCATGCCAAGGTTTGAGGGCATAGGCCTCGACCGCGGCGCGGAAGGCCAGTTCGATCTTGCGGTTGTTGAATTCCGGCCGGGCGCCGGTCTCCGCCGGGCTGGCACGGCGTTTCTCAAATTCCCAGGCGATGCGGTTCCGGGCCCATTCGCCAAGGTAGCCCAAGCCCTTGCTGCGCAGTTCCGCAAGTTTGATCAGGGCCTTGTCGCGGCGGCTGAGGGCCGGGCGCACCGGCAGTGGCGTGTCCAGCAGGATCAGTGCGGCGGTGTCCTGGCCCTGGACCTTCAGCTGCTGCGCCATCTCATAGGCGGTGATGCCGCCGCCGGAGAAGCCGCCCAGCAGATAGGGGCCCTCGGGCTGGATCCGGCGGATTTCGGACAGGCAGCTGCGGGCGGCGTCTTCAATCCGGCTGTGCGGGGTATCGTCGCCCACAAGCCCCTTGGCCTGCAGGCCATAGACCGGGCGGTCCTTGCCGACCTGCAGCGCCAGATGGCGCAGGTTCAGCACATTGCCGAACATGCCCGCCACCAGGAAGAAGGGCCGCCGCCCGGTGCCGTCGCCGGGATGCAGCTGCACCAGATGGGTATATTGCGGCTGTTCCTTCGCGGTTTCGGGCGCGTCCCACGGTTCCGCCGCCACGCCGCCGCCGGTGCGCTCGATGATACGCTCGGCCAGTGCCGCGACGCTGGGCGCCTCGAACAGCACCGACAGCGGGAATTCCACGCCAAAGCTGCGTTTGACCTGCGCGAACAGCCGCACCGCAATCAGCGAGTGGCCGCCAAGGTCAAAGAAGCTGTCCTCGATCCCGACCTGCGACATGCCGAGGAGCGCGGCAAACAGCTTGGCCAGCTCCTCTTCCACCGGGTTGCGCGGCGCGATGTAGTCGGTGTCGAGCTGCGGGCGGTCGAAGGTCTGGGCCTCAGCCTCCGCTGGCGCGCTTTGGCTGGCCTGGGCGATCAGCGCCGGCAGGTCCAGCGAGGACACCACCACCTGCGGCAGGCCGGCGGCAATGGCGCGGGCCAGGGCCCTGCCGCCTTCTTCCGCCTTGATGCCATTGGAGATGTTCAGCTGCATGCGGCGTTCTTCGGGCGAGAGCGGCTGCGCGCTGCGGGCGGGCTCCAGTCCCAGCTCAGCGGCACTGGCGTCGGGCTCAGCCGCTGAGGTCGCGGCGTCAATGCCGGAGGCGAGGCGCTGCATACGGAAGCCTTCGATGTCGGCCAGCACTTTGCCGTCAGTATCTGTCAGGGTGACGTCGAAAACGGCGGAGGCGCTGTCCGGTGCTCCGGCCAGCCGCACGTGGCTGCAGATATTCGGGGTCAGCGGGGCAAAGACGCGGATCGCACTGTAAGACACCGGCACCCACAGGGCAGTTGCCTGGTATCCCGGGATCAGCCCCATTGCCCAGCCGGTCGCCAGGTCCATCAGGCCTGGATGCAGCAAAGTGCCGTCCTGCGCCGCAGCCTGCGGCAGGGACAGGCAGGCAATGCCTTCACCCTCGCCCAGGGCGGCGCGCTCCAGAACATGCCAGCGCGGGCCAAAGCGCAGATGCGCCTCCTGCGGGGATTGCAGGCGCCCGCCGACAGGCGCCTGCACCTCCGGGCATTGGGTGAAAATCTTCTGGAGGTTGAGTGCAGCGGGGCGTTCTGCCGCCGCTGCGAAGGCCAGCAAAGCCTGACAATTCAAAGAGTAACCATTTGTATACGCCGAGTAAATAAACAGTTCATAACCATTTTCTTTAGCTTCTAGCTTAACCAGAACCGTCTTGGGCGCACCGTCGTCCACGATCAAGGGGCGCAGGAAGTAGAGGTCGCGGATTTCGAACGGCGCTTGGACGCCCGCCGCCGCCATCGCCTCCGCTGCCATCTCGATGTAGCCGGTGCCGGGCACCAGGGCGGTGCCATCCGCGGTGCGGTGCTCGTCCAGCAGCCAGTCGCCGGTGCTGAACCGGGGGGTGAAAATGCGGTTGCCGGCGGCGTCGAAGCTTTGCTGCTGCAGCAGCGGCTGCGGGCAGGGCTCCGGCGTGCTGGCTCCCGCGGCGCTGTTGCGGGCGCTCATGGCGTCGGCGGCCATGCCGGTATCGGCCCAGACGCCCCAGTCCACCGCGACGACACGGGTTTGCCCGCCTGCGCGGTGCTTGGCCCAGGCATTGAGGTATTCGTTGGCGGCGATGTAATCCACCTGGCCCGCGGGCCGGGTCACGGCGGAGGAGGAGGAGAACAGCACCAGCAGCTCCAGGCTGCCGTCCGGGAACACCGTGTCCAGGGCGCGCAACCCGCTCACCTTGGGGGCCAGGACGCGGGCGATCTGGTCCTCGTCCTTGGCCAGCAGCGGACCGTCGTTGATCACGCCGGCGCCGTGGATCACACCGGTGAGCGGACCGTTAGCGGCCTCGGCCTGCTCCCGAGCAGCGCGCAGCTCGCCCGCGTGGCAGACGTCGGCTGTGAGCGGCAGCACGCTGCCGCTGCCGGTTTCCTCCAGCGCCATGACTGCACGGATGCGCCGGGCCGTGCGGTTGGCCGGGCTGTGGCTGCTGAGATACCGGTCCCAAGCTGCGCGCGGCGGCAGGCCTTCGCGGGAGATCAGCGAGATCCTGGCCCCGTAGTCCTGCATCAGGTGGCGCGCAACGGCCAGGCCGATGCCGCCATAGCCGCCGGTGATCAGGTAATGGCCGCCCTGTTTGAAGGGCGGAGTCTCCGGTGCCGGAAGCGGCTGCGGGCGCCAGGTGAGTTCGAACCGCTTGTCCCCGCGCCAGGCGGCGGTGGTGTTTGCGGGCTCTGCCATCAGCTCTTCCAGCAGAGGCGGGGTGAGATCCGTGTCCGCCGGTTTGCGGGCCAACAGGCCCCGCGGCGCCTCTGGCAGTTCGATGTCCACGGCGGTACAGGTCAGCCCCGGCAGCTCGCGCGGGATCACACCCAGCGGGCCTGCGATCATTGCCTTCTCGGGATAGGGCAGGGCCTCGTCCCGCACCTGTGCGGCGCCGGTGGTGAAGACGGTCAAATGCACCGGTCCGGGCAGATCAGCGTTACCCAGTTCCTGCGCCAAGGCGGTCAGGGCGTGGAAGCCCATCTCCAGATTGCGGTCAAAGAAGGAGGAGCCGGGGCGGAAAGTTTCCTGTTCCGTCACTAGCCAGAAATGAGCGATCCGGTCCGGCAGTATCCCGGCGCCGGCCAGATCTGCCAGCAGCGCGCCATGGGCGGCGCGGCCCTGCTCCGGCGGCAGGATATAGGAGTTCGGCGCAAGCTGCGCATAGGTATCGCCTGCGCGCACCCGCGCAACGGTATGGCCTGCGGCCTCCAGCCGGTCTGCGGCGCGGGCGGCATGGCCGGCGTCATCCTCGAAGATCAGCCAGGTGTGCGGCTCTCGGTCCAGCTCCTGCAGCACATCCAAGGAGCAATCGGCCAGACGCGGGCGCCAGGCGGGGCGGTAGCCCCAATCCTTGGGGTTGCTGTGGCGTTCCGGTGCGCGGTCTTCCTCCACCGCCGGTTTGCCCGGCTCGATGAAATAGCGGTTGCGCTGGAAGGCGTAGCCGGGCAATGGCAGGCGGTTGCGCCGCGCTTCGCCCCAGATCTGTTCCCAGTCGGCGTCCACCCCGCAGGCCCAAAGCCGGCCGATGACGCCAAAGAAATAGGTGTCGTCCATCACCTCTTGGTCCGGGTGGCGCAGCGAGCTGAGCACCTGGCCCTGTTTCACCGCCGGCGACATCTGCGCCAGGGCGCTGAGCGCCTTGCCGGGGCCGACCTCCAGGAACACGCGGTTCGGGGTTTTGGCGAGAGTCTCAACACAGTCGGCAAAACGCACCGTGCTGCGCAGCTGGCCGACCCAGTAATCGGCGCTTGTGGCCTGTTCGGCAGTCAGGGCTGCGCCGGTGCGGTTGGAGATCACCGGCAGCTTGGGCGCTTTCAGCTCCAACGTACGGATGAAATCGCCGTATTCCTGCAGGATGCCGTCCAGCATCCGGGAGTGGGCGGCAATGTCGATCTGGATGCGCTGGTGCTCCACCTCGCGGTCAGTCAGCTCCGCCGCCAGACGGTCCAGCGCGTCCTGCGGGCCGGAGACGGCGGTGAGGGCAGGGGCGTTTACACTGGCAATGTCCAGGTCACCGCCGATGAGGGCCTCGACCTCTGCCAGCGGCAGGGCAATCGACAGCATCCCGCCCGCAGGGACGGTGTCAAACAGCCGCCCGCGCAGCAGCACCAGGTCGATGCAGTCCTCAAAGCGCATCACGCCGGCCAGGCAAGCGGCGGTGTTCTCACCCATGGAATGGCCGACAAGCGCGGCGGGCTTGACTCCCCAGCTGATCCACAGCTGCGCCAGCGCGTATTCCACGATCATGATCAGCGGCAGCTGCACCGAGGGCTTCTGCAGGCGTGCATTGGCGGTGTCTTCCTCGCCCTCTTCCGGCAGCCAGAGGGCGCGGATGTCGTAGTCGAGGCTCTTTTGCAGATGCTCCAGCCCGCGGTCCATCCACTCGGCAAAGACCGGCTCGGTCTCGTATAGATCCCGCGCCACGCCGGCATATTGCGCGCCGCCGCCAGGGAACATGAACACCACCTCCGGCGCGTCACCGAGGCGGTCGTGGGTGAAGACCTTGCGCGGATCGTTTTCTTCAATCAGTTGGGCAGCTTCGGCAACGGTCTCCGCCACCAGCACCCGCCGCTTGGCAAAGCCGCGGCGGCCTTCCTTGAGGGTGAAGGCCACGTCGGCCAGATCGGCCTGGGGATTGGCCTGCAAATACTCCGCCAGCGCCTGGGTGTTGGCATCCAGCGCCGCCTTGGACTGGCCGGAGACACAGAGGATCTGGAACGGGAAATCGCTTTCCTCGGACGCTGCACGCTCTGGCGCTTCTTCAAGGATCACATGAGCATTCGTGCCGCCGACGCCGAGCGAGTTGACGGCTGCCCGGCGCGGCCCCTTGTGCGACGTCCAAGGGGTGAGGGCGGCGTTCACGCGAAACGGCGAGGTCTCGAAATCAATCGCCGGGTTCGGTGCCTCATAGCCCAGCGAGGGCGGGATTTCCCTGTGATGCAGTGCCAGCGCGGTCTTGGTGAGGCTGGCAACCCCCGCCGCGGTGTCCAGATGGCCGATGTTGGTCTTGACCGAGCCGATGCGGCAATAACCGGTGTCCTGCGTGGTCGCCCGGTAGGCATCGGTCAGCGCCGAGACTTCAATCGGGTCGCCCAGATAGGTGCCGGTGCCGTGGCACTCGACATAGTCGATGGTGTCCGCCGGGGTGCCCGCGACTTGCAGCGCGGCCTGAACTGCCGATGACTGGCCACCGACTGAGGGAGCGAGATAGCCCGCCTTGTCCGCGCCGTCGTTGTTGATGGCCGAGCCCTTGATCACCGCCCAGATGTGGTCGCCATCGGCAATGGCATCCTCCAGCCGCCGGAGCGCCACGGCGCCTGCGCCAGAGCCGAAGACGGTGCCTTGCGCCCGGTGGTCGAAGGCATGGCAGTGTCCGTCCGGGCTGAGGATCTCGTTTTCCTTGTAAAGGTAGCCCCGCCCCTGCGGCAGCTCGATGGTGACACCGCCCGCCAGCGCCATGTCGCATTCGCCCTCGCGCAGGGCTTTGCAGGCGTAATGCACTGCCACCAGCGAAGTGGAGCAGGCGGTCTGCACGTTGACAGAAGGCCCGTGCAGGTCGAACACATGGCTCACCCGGGTCGACAGGAAATCCTTGTCGTTGCCGGTGTGGCGCAGCAGGAACATGCCCACATCGTCGACCAGGGCCGGGTTCGAGCAGATGTTGAAATAGAAGTAGCTGCCCATGCCGCAGCCCGCGTAAACGCCGATGGGGCCGTTGATGCTTTCCGGCGGGTGGCCCGCGTTCTCCATCGCGCCCCAGGCCACCTCCAGGAACTTGCGGTGCTGGGGATCGAGGATCGCGGCCTCTTTCGGGCTGAAGCCGAAGAATTCGGCATCAAACTCGTCAAACCCCTGCAGCCGGGCCGATGCCGGCACATAGTTGGGGTCCGCCAGCACGGAAGCCCGCTCGCCATTTGCCAGCAGGGTGCCGCGGTCCAGCACCTCAATCGATTCAATACCGTCACGCAGGTTCCGCCAGAACGCCTCGGCAGAGCCAGCGCCCGGCACCGTCACCGACAGACCGACAATGGCAATATAGCCGGAAGAGTTTTTCTTGGCAGCGCCCGCCGCTGCGGATGTTCCATCCTGCATCGTCAATACCTGACCCCACTGGCCCTTCGCAAACAGCCCGGCACGCCGCAGCCAGTCCGCTTCGCGAAACTGGCAGGGCCCGCCGGACGGGTTCATTGTCTGGTGCCGGGGTTTCCCCGGCGAATGCGCCGGCCTTGCGGCATAGATCCCCATCTGGTCCGCAGGGCCGGCTGATCTCATTTTTACCTTCGTCAATCCATGCGGCTGTCCTGTGGACGCATTGTGTCAATTTCGGCCGCAAACGCGGAAAGATTGCGGCATCACAGGATGCTGCGCCGCTCGGGCCCGGCGGCGTCCGGCAGCATCGCCTGCGCCCCGCCGAACAGGGCGGGTTTGGGGCGGAACAAATCCGGGTAGAGCAGCCGCTCCGCGTAGCCCAGAACCGACCCGGCGCACATCCATGTGATCGGGATCAGCGTCGCGTTCAGCAGCATGTCGACCATGGTCGCGGCGAGGATCAGCGCAATCGGCGCGGCATAGGGCGAGACGCTGCCGGCAGGCGCCCGCCGCGCGGCATGGGCCAGCAGCAGCAGCGGCGCGGCCAGCAGACCCATCTCGGCGATGTAGCCCAGCCAGCCGAAGGTGCCGAAAACGATGATCCAGCGCCCGTCCGGGATCGACAGGATCTGGCCGGTCTCCTCGTGCCGCAACAGGTTGCGGCCCCAGCCGCCCCAGCCGAACCAGGGCTTTTCCGCGGCCCGCGCCAGCAGCTGCGCCTCGTTCTCGAACCGGTAGTTCAGCGAATGCGCCCGCTCGGCGCTGATCATCTCGGCCTGGGCCACCAGCGCCTCGGTCGGCACCAGCCCGGTGTTGCGCAGCATCGGGTAGACCACCGCGATCAGCGCCAGCACCAGCGCGGCCCGCAGCTGCCAGCGCAAGGGCGCCAGCGCCACCACCGGGGTGAAGGCCAGCGCATAGGCCAGCGAAGCCAGGCTCTTGCACAGCACCAGCACGACGAACAGATAGGCCGCCGCCAGCGCCAGGCGCAGCCGCTGCCTTCCGGATGCCGCGCGCGCCAGCGCGGTGGCGGCCAGCAGCGCCGAAAGCATAAAGAACGCCAGCCACAGCGCATGGGGCAGAAACACGATGGGCCGGAAGCCGCCCTGGCGCATCATCTGGCTGAAGTCATGCTGGAAGAAACCGTAGATCCAGACGTTGATCTGCGGGCTGAACCGGATCTCGATCAGTGACGGGATGGTATAGGCCAGCGCGCCGATCATCAGCGCCAGCAGCAGCTCGCGCTGGGCTTCAGGCGTGGACAGGTAGCGGCGCGCCAGCAGGAACGGTATCAGCACAATCATCTGGTTGATGATGACGGACCCCAGGTCGCGCCAGCGCAGCCCGGGCAGCTGATCGGTCAGGAAGAGGATCGGGTCGGAATTGGCGATCCGGCGGAACAGGATCGGCTCGCCATTGGTCAGCACGGTGGGGATGACCCCGAACACGAACAGCAGCACGAGCAGCCGCACCGCCGGGTGCCGCGGCAAAAGCGGAACCGGCTTGCGCAGCAGAAAGACGCACAGCAGTAACGCCATCACCGAGGGGATGGCGAACTTGTCCATGTCCGGCACCAGCGGCAGGTCGAACTCGGCCAGCGGCGGCAGCAGCAGATAGCCCGCGATGATGCACCACAGCACCGCCCGTTCCAGCGGCAGGCGCCGGAACAGCACCAGGCTGGCCAGCGGCCACGCCAGCAGCATCAGATAGGCCAAAGCGTTGGGCAAAGCCCCGTGCTCCCTCAGTTCCCCGGTTGTTGGTTCAAAGTTTAACGATTGCCGCAGGCGCTGTCGCGCGGATTTGCAAGAACCGGTAAACGGTGTGCAGCTATGCCACGCTGGCGGCGGGGATCGGCTTCCCGCGCTGGCCTGACACGGGCGCGGGATGTATCAGGGAGCCGTCTAAGACCGGGGGATGGAGTGCATTTTGATTTCAACGGGCGCAGGGTGGCGGTGAACATGCCTCGCCGGGCGCTGCTGGAAGCGGAGATCCGCGCCCGGTTCAAGGCGGGCCAGGGCTTTGCGCTGGCCACGGTCAATCTGGATCACCTGGTGAAACTGGCGCAGTCGCCGGAGTTCCTGGCCGCCTATCAGGCGCAGGATCTGGTGGTGGCGGACGGGCGTCCGATTGTTTGGCTGTCACGGCTTGCGGGCCGCCCGGTGGAGCTGATGCCGGGCTCGGACCTGGTGCTGCCGCTGTGCCGGCTGGCGGCAGAGGCCGGGGTGCCGGTGGCGCTGGCAGGCAGCTCGGAAGAGGCGCTGGCGGACGCCGCAGCAGCGCTGACCGACCAGGTGCCGGGACTGGAAATCGCCTGGTGCCACGCCCCTTCGGGCCGGTTCGATCCGGACGGCGAAGAGGCGGACCGGATCCTGCACCGGCTGGATGAAACCGGCCCCTGCCTGTGTTTCCTGGCGCTCGGCGCCCCCAAGCAGGAGCGCCTGGCGCAGCGCGGCCGCCGCCTGGCGCCGCGCACCGGGTTTGCCTCTGTCGGGGCCGGGCTGGATTTCCTCGGCGGCCATCAGAAACGGGCCCCGGCCTGGGTGCGGGCGATTGCGATGGAATGGCTGTGGCGGGCGTTCTCCAGCCCGTCCCGAATGCTGCCGCGCTATGCCAAATGCCTGGCCATCCTGCCTGCCCAGATGCTCAGGGCCTGGCGGCTCCGGACCCGCTGAGCAGCCTGATGCGAGGCTCTGCCTCGCGCTCCGGGATATTTTCGGCCAGATGAATAAAGGATCCGGTCTTCATCTGGCTGCAAATATCCTGGGGTGAATTGGCCGGAAGGCCAAGAGGGGCAAAGCCCCTGCAGGCGCTACTTGTATTCCAGAATGCCGCGCGCCGTGCCGCGCCAGCGGCGCCAGCAGTACTCCAGCGCGCCGGAGGCCTCGGCGAATTTGCCAAGCACCGAAAACAGCGCCTGCTCGTACCCCATGCGGCGGGACAGGCGCAGAACCTGCGCCGGATAGATCAGCGCCGCCAGCAGCAGGGCGGGGCTGACCAGCCCGGCGGCCGCGATGGCTGCGGGCAGCACCGCACCCCAGGCAAGCGCGCGGCGGGTCTCGGCCACCCAGTGGCGCTCCGGTCCCGTGCCATGCAGCGCTGCGCCCTCGGCAAAGGCGTGGCCCGCCCGGCGGCTGCGGTTCCACCACTGGCCGAACCGCAGCATCTGCGCGTCGTGCAGCGTCATCTCCGCATCCAGCCGCCAGACCTGCCAGCCCGCCCGCCGCAGCCGCAGGCACAGTTCCGGCTCCTCGCCCGCGATCAGGCTCTCGCGGTAGCCGCCCGCGGTATAGACCGCCGCCACCCGCATCAGCGCATCACCGCCGCAGGCGCTGGCCTCTCCCACCGGCGTGTCCCATTCCGCGTCACACAGCCGGTTATAGACCGACGCCTCCGGGAACCGTTCCCGCCGCCGTCCGCAAACCACGGCCACCCGGGGATGCGCCTGCAGAAATTCCGCCGCGGCGGCGATCCAGCCGGGGTCCACCTCGCAATCGCCATCTACGAATTGCACCAGCTCAATTCCAGTGCTGAGCGCTGCCAGCCCGGCATTGCGGGCACGCGCCGCGGTGAAGGGGCGGCTCAGGTCCAGGTCCACTACTTCGGCCCCCAAGCGCCGCGCCGCCTCCGTTGAGCCGTCGGTGGAGCCGCTGTCCACATAAATCAGCTGCTGCACCTGTCCCTGCAGGGACCGCAGGCAGCGGATCAGCCGTTCGCCTTCGTTGCGCCCGATCACCACGGCGCCGATCGCCGGGGCGCTCATGCGCCGCCCCTTGCCAGATAGTAGCTGTAACCGGGCGCGCGGCGCAGGAAGCCCAGGTGCTGGAGGCCGGCGATGCTTGCGTCTTCCAGCGCCGCATCGGACCACAGGCTCAGCTCCGGCTGCGCCTGCATCGCATCGCTGCGCAGCCTGTCCTCGCCATGTTCTGAGACCGCCTCGGCCCGGGTCTGGAGATCGCGTGCCAGGCTGTCGCCAGCGAATTTGTAATGGCGGATCAGCCCCTCAACGTCCGCCACCGCCACCCCGGCAGAGACATGCGGATGCACCGCTGCCTGCACGCCGGCACCGTTGAAAACCAGCGGGTGCTTGCTGAGGCAGCAGCGCTCGCCGAAGACCTTGCCGCGAACCCCGCCGTACAGCATCTGCGCGCCGCCCGGCGGCAGGCTGTTCTGGCGCAGGTAATAGGCAAGCCCGGTGTCGTCGTGGCCATAATCCAGCGCCTGCACCGTACTGACGTCGCAATAGCGGAACGCCTTGACCGCTTCGGCATAGGACAGTCCGCGGGCCGCTGCCAGCGGGCCCTTGGGGAACATCTCCAGCATCTGCGCCTGCAGCGCCGTATAGCCCTGCTGCGCCAGATAGCCGGTCAGCCCGCTCAGCCCGGCGGTACTGCTGCCCTCGAAATCCAGCAGTTCGTCCATGTCGGCAAACAGGCACCAGCGGGCGCGGCCATAGCGGCTGGCGGCATAGGCGCGGAAGCTGTTCTCGAACTCCAGCCAGGGCAGGGCGGAGCGCAGCACTGCGGTGCCCGGCTCCTGCCGGATGCGGTCCACGGTGCCGTCGGCAGAGCCGTTGTCGATGAACACAAAGCAGCTCACACCCAGCCGCCGGTAATGCTCGAAAAACACGTCGAGGTAATAGGTCCCGTCCCGCACCAGCGCGATCAGAACCACCTCCTGCGGCGCGGCAAAGCGCCGGGCGGGCCCGTGCAGATGGCGCAGCGACCTGTGCAGCCGTGCGCGGTGCAGGGCGTCTTGCGCCATCCGCCCGGCGCGGGCCGCCAGTCTGTGGCCGATTGATCTGTGCACGCGGGGCTCCGTCTTGCGCCTGCCGGGAAATTTGCTGTCAACCTGCAAGGTTCCGCCGGCGGCTGCAAGCGCTGCCTGCCCGCTCAATTGCAATTGCGGCGGGATTGCTGCAGGCTCTAAACCGGGGAAACGATCGGAAAGGACCGCGGCAGATGGCGGCTGAGCTGACCGTTCTGGCCGGAGTTGCCGGCAGCAGCAGGACCCGGCTGGCCCTGGCGGCGCCCGGGATCGGGGTCACCGCGCTGCAGAGTTTTTCCAACGACAGTTTCGCCAGCCTGCAGGATGTGCTGCAGGCCTATTGCGCGCAGCCCGGCTTGCCGCCGCTGCAGGGGGCCTGCCTGGCGGTGGCCGGTCCGGTCAGGGACGGGCGCTTCCTGCTCAGCAACCGCAATTGGAGCGGCTCGGCAGTTGAGATTGCCGCGGCACTGGGCCTGCCCGGCAGCGCGCATGTGACGGTTATCAACGATCTGGCGGCGCTGGGCCATGCGCTGCGGGTACTGATCCCAGGGCAGCTGTCTTGCCTGCGCCCCGGACGGCAGACTGGGACCCAGACGCTGGTGGCGGGTATCGGCACGGGGTTCAATGCCGCCGCTATGGTGGAAGGGGAGGCGCTGGAGGCCGAACTGGGCCATACCGGCCTGCCGCAGGCGCTGTGCCGCCGGCTGGACAGCCTGCTGGGCCATGCGCCGGAGTCGTTCGGCAGCATCGGGGCGCTGTTCTCGGGGCCGGGACTGGTCCGCTTTCATCAGGCGCTGACCGGTGCCGCAGCCAGCAGCGCCGAACGGATCGAGGCGGCTTATCTGGCTGATCCTCACACGCCGGAGGCGCGCACCGTCTGCGAATGGGCGCACCTTCTGGGCCTGCTGGCGCGGGAGCTGACAGCGGCCTATCTGCCGCGGCAGGGGCTGTTCTTTGCCGGCAGCGTGGCCCGTGGCATCCTCAGCACCCCTGCGCGGGAGCATTTCCTGGAAAGCTATACCGCCCCCGGCGGCCGGCTGGGGGAGGTCTGCGCGGACATCCCGCTGTGGCTGATCACCGATGACGCCGCGGGCGTCAGCGGTGCTGCCCAAGTGGCGCTGGCCGCCGCCGGGGCGGCGGAAACCAGCGCGGAAACCGCGTGAATTCCAGGCCGTGAACCGGCAGCCGCACCGCCGTCAGTAGTCGCGCTTGAAGAACAGCCCGAAGCCGGTCTCGCCCTCGCTGTCCACCGTGCCCTGCACCGTCAGGCTCTTGGTCACATCCAGGTTGATGCTCAGCTCGCTGTCGCCGCGGGTGTTGACGTTGAAATCGGTATAGACGTTCTCCGCGACGTAACCGCCCAGCCCCAGCTGGCCTGCCCCCAGGTTGTCGGCGCCAATATCGACCGTATCCGCGCCGGTAGCCTCGCGCACCCTGCTCTGGGCGCCGCCGCCGCGCCCGCTGAGCGTCAGCGCCGAGCCCGCCAGCCGGGCCAGCGCCAGCGGCGAGATGTCCTCGATATTGTCGCCGAACAGCAGCAGCGCCAGCGCCTCCTCGGAGGGGCGCGGCGGCTCCGCCGTCACCTTGATCTCCGGCGCATCGACCCGGCCGGAGATTTCCAGCGTGGCGGTGCCCTCCTCGGTGGCGGCGGAAGATCTGAACTCCAGATAGGGTTTCAGGTCGCCCAGCAGGGTGATCCGCCCCTCGTCCAGCTCCAGCCGCCGGCCCAGGATGTCAAAGGTGCCGCGGATCAGGCTGATCTGGCCCGAGGGCGACAGCCGTGCGGAGGTGCCGCGCAGGCGGATGTCGCCGCCCAGTTCCGCGCGCAGGCCGCGGCCGCGCGCAAAGATCCGCGATGGCGCGCTGATCAGGATGTCCAGTTCGGTCCTGGCCGAGCCGCCCCCGCCGCCGCCGTTGTTGCCGGTCAGCCCGGCCCGCGCCAGGGTCTGGCGCACATCGCGCGGCGCGTTCACATGGCGGATCGGCGGGATCGGTGCCGACGAGACCGAGCCGCCTGCGGTATTGAGGTTGATATTGGTCTCGCCCACATTGATCTGCCCGTCGACCCGCTTGTCGCCCGCCATCGCTCCGGACAGGGTCAGGCTGCCGTTCAGCAGGGTTTCATAGGAGAGGTTGTCGGTCACCACCAGATCGCCGATGGCAATCTGAAGATTGCTGCTGAAGGGCGGGCGCATCGCCACCGGGCCGTTGATCCGCAGGGTGCCGCCGTCACGGCCGCGGGCCGAGACCTGCACCTGGGCGCTGGAGCGGGCAAAGGAGACGGTGGCATTGATATCGTCCAGCCGCTGCGCCGCCGCCGGGATCACCAGCGAGGCGCCGGGAACCGACACAGTGCCGCTCAAGGAGTCCAGCGCCGGCTGCCCGCGCAAGGCCAAATCGAAATTCGCAGGCCCTTGCAACAGGTTGGGAGAGATGAACGGGTTCATCCCCTCCAGCCGCAGAGTGCCCCTGGCGTTCACATTAGCGGTGCCTTCGGCCTCGTTCCAGCTGCCCGCGATGCGGCTGTCGATGCCTGCAGGGCCGCTGGCGGTGCTGTCCACCGTCCAAGTGCCATCGCGGCGGGTGGCGGTGCCCTTGGCGGCCAGCCGCCCGGCCAGGTCAGGCACCAGCTGCTGCAGTCGGCCGATGGCGCCCTCAAACTTCAGATCGGTGTCGCCATTGCTCTCGGCAAAGCGGCCCTCGGCCTTGACGCCAAGGTCCGCCGGGCCATCCGCCCTCGCGGCGATCTGCCATTCGCCGTTGCGCCGCTCTGCGGTGCCTTCAGCGGTCAGGCGGCCCGCCAGTTCCGGCACGAAGCGCTCCAGCTCGTTGAAGGCGGCGGCAAAGTCGAAATCGGCATCCCCTTCCAGCGTCACCGACCCGTCCAGCTTGGCGCTGGAGGAATGCGGCCCGGTCAGCTCGGCCACGCCATCAAACCGCCTGCCGGTGCGGGTGAGGGTGGTGGCCAGCTCCAGCGTGCCGGGGGCCTGCGGCAGCAGCACCTCCACCTTGGTCAGACGGGCTGTGATCTCCATCTGGCCGGATTGGTCGTTCAGCGTGCCCGCGGCAGAGGCCTCCAGCGCGCTGCCCGCCAGCTCGAAGGTGTCGACGGTAATGCCGATCTCGTCCCGCGACGCCTTGAGCACCAGCGTGGTGGTGCCCGCCAGCAGCTCATCCGCCTTGGCAATCCCGGCAGAGAGGTTCTCGGCGGTGAGGTCCAGATCGGTGTCAAACGCACCGGACAGCGGTGTGAAGGAGCCCTGCACATCCGCCCGCACCGCGCCGCCAAGAGGCCGCCCGGCGAGGTCCGAGAAGCGCGCCAGCTCCGACGCCTCCGCGGTCAGATCCGCGGTGATCTTCAGACCCTCCTCCAGACCGTCCAGGGTGACATCGCCCGCTGCCTGGTAATCGGTTCCGCGCAGTTCCATATCCGTGATCCGCAGCGCCCCGGGGCCCTGGGTGCTGAGGGTGCCGTCAAAGCGGATGTCGTTGCCGGTGGCCTTGGCCAGCGCCGGGTCGCGCGGCTGGAAGCCGCTGAGCGCCGCCGACAGCCGCCCCTCCAGCGCAAAGCCGCTGGTTTGGTCGAGCGTGCCGCGGCCGGTGACCGCTGCCTGATCGACCAGCGCGCCCGGGTGGCTCAGCTGGTTCAACACTCCGTCCAGGCTCCAATTGCCGTCCGTCCGCTTGCGCAGCTGCAAATCCGCTGCTGCCAGCGTGGTCTGGCCGCCGCCCACCGGCAGGGCCACCGCGGCCTGGCCCGGCGGCGGAGTGATGGCGGCCTTGAGGTTGGCGGTGTCCAGCCTGCCGCCCGCCGCCAGCGCCGCGGCGCCGCTCACCTGCAGCGCCCGGGTGCGCAGAGCCAGCGTGTCCAGTGCTACAGCGCCGCTGCCTTCGCGCGTGCCCTTGACGTTCAGCCGCAGGCCGGGACCGAAGAAGGGCCGGTGCACCGGCGGCAGCAGCACGTCGATATTGCCGCCCAGATTTGCGGAAAAGCGGATATCGCGCGGGCTCTCCGGCGCCGCGTCTGCGGGTAAAGGCTGGGCCGCCAGCACCACCTGGCCCGCCAGCCGCTCCGTCCCGTTGGAGCTGAAGCTGATATCGGCGGTGAAATCCGTGACCGGCCCGCTGCCCTTGGCGGTCAGCTGCAGGTCGGGGTTGCCCGGCAGATCCAGGCTGCGCGAGATCAGCCCGCCCGCGGCCTCATCCGCGGTCAGATCCAGAGTGATCTGCTGGGTTTCGTTGGCATAGCCCGCCTCCAGCCGCAGGTGGTCGCCGGGCTTGTCCAGCCGCACCGCCTCCAGCTTGGTGTCAAGCGCGCCGTCCGCCAGCCGCAGCGAGCCCTCGACCCTTAGGCTGGCGGCGGTTCCCGCCAGTGCCTCGCCCAATTCGATCCGCGCTGCCTTGATCACGCCCAGCTCGATCGCCACCGGCAGCTCCGGCAGTGCAAAGGGCGTCGCCGCCGCTTCCGGCAGTTCCGGATCGGGCGGCAGCGGCTTGGGCGCGCGGTCCACGGCGATGCGCTCCGCCGACAGCTCATTGACCGAGAACCGCCCGCGCAGCAGCTCCAGCCGGTTCCAGTCCAGCGCCGCGCCCTCGATGGTCAGCCAGATGCCGTCCTCGTCGGCCACCGTGATCTTCTGGATCTTGGCCTCAGAGGAAAACGCGCCCTCCAGCCCGCTGACGCTGATATAACGGCTGTCGCCGGACAGCGTGTCTTCCAGGAAATCGACCAGCAGCCCGCCGGCGTCCTCCTTGGTGGTGTCCTGCGCCGCCAGCGGCGCGGCCGCCAGGCCCAGGGCCAGGCTATAGGCAAGAAACTGTCTCAAAACGCCTGTCCTATCCCGATGTAGAATTGCAGCCCGTCTTCGGACCCGCCGTCGACCGGATAAGCGAGGTCAAGCCGGATCGGCCCGATCCCCGCCACATCATAGCGCAGACCGATGCCGGCGCCTGCATGGCGGGCGGAGGACCCGGACACAAAGCTGTCCGCATCGACAAAACCGATGTCGTAGAAACCGACCAGGGAGATCGTGTCGGTGACCTTGCCCCGCACCTCGCCCGACAGCGCCGCGAAGCTGCGCCCGCCGGCGATGCCGCCCGCAACCGGGACGCCCAGCGACTGGAATTCATGCCCGCGCACCGTTCCGGCGCCGCCGGAGAAGAACAGAAGGGTCGGGGAGATTTCACTCAGCGACGGCCCGACGACCGAGCCCAGCTGCAGCCGCCCGGCCAGCACGATCCGGTCGTCTGCGCCCAAGCCCCAATAGGCGCGCCCGTCCGCCTCGATCTGCAGCCCGGACTTGCTGCCGTCAAAGCCGACAAAGGGTGTCGCCGTGCCCTGCAGGTAATAGCCGCTGGCCGGGTTCACCCGGCTGTCGCGCCCGTCGTATTCGGCGCGCAGGCGGCCTGCGATGTATTTGAACCGGCGCTGGCCGAACACGTCCTCCGCCAGGATCGAGGACACCCCCAGCGCGGCTTCGGCAAAGAATGTGTCGGAGAAGGTGCGCCGCACGCCCGCTGCACCAAACACTTGGGTGGCCTTATAGTGCTCCTCGTCCAGCTTTTCGGCCTCGGCCAGGTAGAAGATCAGGTCATCCGGCCCCAGCGCCGCGGGCCGGTCCAGCCGCACGGCCACGCGCCCGTCGATGTCATTGCTGCTGCCGATGCCGCTGAGCCGCGCCTCGATCCGCAGCTTCTCGGCAGCCCCGAACAGGTTGCGGTGCATCCAGCTGCCCGACAGCTCCACTCCGTCCGAAGAGCTGATCTCGGCGCCGAAGGTCAGGCGGCGCGGCGGCAGGTCCTCGACCACCGCGGTGTAGTCCAGGGTGCCGTCCGGGTTCGGCTGCTCCGCCTCGCGCAGCACAACGCTGGAGAAAGTCCCGGTGCGGCGCAGGCGGGTGGCGGATTTGGCGATCAGATTGGGGTGGAATTCTTCCCCCGCCGGGAAGCCGGCGATCCTGCGGATGGCCTCCTCGCGGACCCGGGTGTCGCCGGTCACGGCCATCCGGCCAAAGCGCAGGCGCGGGCCAGGGGCCAGCCGCAGCTGGGCATCCAGGCGGGCCTGCAGGTGATTGGCGGTGATCTTCTGGTCCGCCACCGTGGCCTTGGCATAGCCGCTGCGCCGCCAGGCCCGCACGCCGGCCGCTGCCGCATCCCGGATCGCGCCGGTGCTGGCGGGCCGGCCGGGGGCGTATTCCTCGGGGAATTCAACATCGCTTTGCCGGGGCAACGGCGACATCTCCGCCTTGCCAAAGGCAAACCGGGGGCCGGGCTGGACGGAAATTTCCACCTTGCTGACGCTCTGCGGCGGGTTCAGCGGCTCGATCAGCGCAGCCTCGCGCCCGTCCAGGCGGATATTCACCACCGGCGCGAAATGGCCTGCGTCGTACAGCACCTGCACCAGTGTCCGGTAATCGGACAGCGCTGCCGCCAGGATCTCCTGCACATTGGTCTCGCCGCTGGCCGCAACCGAGGCCGACGCGCCGCGCAGCCGGTCCGCCAGCGCGGTATCGGCACCTGGGGCTTGCAGCGTGGCGTCCGCGCCAAAGGCGGCAGGCGGCACAAGGATCAGAAAGCTGAAGGCAAGGGCACGCGCGGTCAAACGCGGGCGGAATGGAAAATTCATGTCTGCTCCCGGCGGCGGGCGTAAAAAATCAGCCTTGCGGCCCGGCAGGGCAGCAGGCGTCAGGGCTGAGCCTAGCACGGGGAAATTGCGGGATGGAACCAGCAAAGCGGCGGCATTCCGCCTGTCCCCGGCGGCGGCGGATTGCCGCGCATCGGTTTCGCCTGATGGGCACCGGCTGCGGCAAGCACGGATTACGCCGGATGCGGCGGCGCTATTTTGCCACTTTGGCGCGTGCGCCGAATAATTGACCGTAAAGGTGATTGGAATGTGATTATTAAACTGTACTATTCAGTTCAGCTCCGGCAGGTAGAACTGCCGGAGCTGTCACTGATTAACAAACACTACATCAGGTAACGTCAGGCGCAGCCACCACTCACATGCAGCTAGGCCTGGCAGAATGATACCACGTGGATTATTGCTGTCCATATAATTGTCAGTTTGATAATTTCACGTGGTATCACTTTGCACGGCTTCGCCTGAAACAGAAGGTAGAGATTTCAAGGGGTAAGAGTTTTGAATAGTCTAAGATCAATTTTCGAGCTGCGGGACATGCTGTACCAGATGGAACGCGATATGGGGCTCGACCGGCTTAGCCCGGCGGAGCGGGATGTGCTGCTGGCGGCCCACGCTTTGACCAGCGCGCCGGGGGCGCCGGTGCAGTCGGACCAGATCCGCAGCCACCGGCTGGTGCAGGGAATTGCCCAGGCCACCTACCACCGCACATTGAAATCGCTGCTGGGCATGGGGCTGCTGGAGCGGGCAGGCGGCAGCCGGGCCAAACATTACGTGGTCCGCTTCGATCCTGCTCTCCAATGAAGGCAGGCCGCTTGCGGTAAAACATCGGATTGCAGCTTCCGCGGCCTGTGTCTAAACGGGCGGCATGAGTCGATATTACAAGTTGCTATCCCGGTTTCAGGGTTTTGCGGTGATCGCCGCCGTCTACGTCGTTTGCCACGGATTGACCGCATGGGTGGTCACTCCGGTGCAGAATCTGTTCCTGCCGGACATCACTGTCTTTGCCAGCCTGGCCTACCTGCCGCACGGTGTGCGCGTGCTGTGCGTCTGGCTGTTCGGCTGGAAAGCCATCCCGCCCCTCGCAGCAGGCGCGCTTTTGTCGGAAGTGCTGTTCACCGAGGCCAGCGTGCGGACGCTGATGGAGCCGGTGCTGCTGCAATCCATCGGCGTCGGAGCCTTCTCCGCCTTTGCGGCCTTTGAAATCGCCTGGCTGTTCGGCTGGAGCCTTTATGCCGGGGAGTCGCGCCGGATCGCCTGGACCGGTCTGCTGGCCATCGGCGCACTGGCGTCGGTCATCAACTCGCTGGGGCAGACGGTGGTGTTCTCAGGCCTGATATTCGCAGACGACCAGCTTCCGGTGATGGCGGTTTATGCCGCCGGCGACCTGATCGGGCTCGCGGCCTGCATGTTTGTACTGATGCTGATCTTCCGCTGGTTCCGGCTGGCGGGGCAGCGGCACAGCCCGCAGTAACAGCCGGGCCCGCCACGGGCGGGCCTGCGGCGGACACTTGCGGCTGAGGCCCGGGCGGTTCTCAGCCCGCCATCAGCCGGGCCACATCCAGCATCCGGGCGGAAAATCCCCATTCGTTGTCATACCAGCCAAACACCCGCACCTGGGAATGCCCCGCCATGCGGGTTTCGGGCCCGGCAATCACCAGCGATTCCGTCCGCGCCCGCAGGTCAGAGGAGACCAGCGGCATATCCGTCCAGCCCATCACCTTGGAGGCGGCGATCCCTTCACGCAGGGCGGCGGTGAAATCCGCCTCGCTCATCGGGGTTTTGAGCTGCGCCACCAGATCCACCGCCGACACGCTGGCGGTCGGCACCCGCACCGCGGCGCCGCTGACCCGGCCCTTCAGGTGCGGCAGCACCTCGTCGATCAGATGCATGGCTGAGGTCGTCGTCGGCACCATCGACTGCGCCCCGCCGCGCGAGCGGGCAAAATCGCCGCGGGGCGCGTCCACCATCGGCTGCGAGTTGGTGTAGCAATGGATCGTCGTCATATGCGCGGTGTCGATGCCTGCGATCTGGTCCAGCAGCTTGACCAGCGGCGTCAGCGCATTGGTGGTGCAGGAGGCGTTGGAGACGATGCGGGTATCCCCCAATGCCTCCTCGTTGGCGCCCAGCACCATGGTCAGTTCAGCCGCCGGGGAGGGGCCGGAGATCAGCACCTTGCCAGCCCCCGCCTTCAGCCCGCGCTCTGCCACGTCGGATGTCCGGGCGATGCCGGTGCACTCCAGCACCAGATCGACGCCGCTCAGGTCGACCGATGTCAGATCGGGTTCGTGGCTGACCGGAATGCTCCGGCCCATCACCTGCAGCGCGCCGCCGCCGTGCTCCACCGGATGGGCAAAGGGGCCGAAGGTGCTGTCGTACTGGAACAGATAGGCGCACATATCCAAGGGCGCGATATCGTTGATCCGCACCACCTCGATGCCGTCGCCGCGCGGCGTGGTCAGAATCTGGCGCAGGATGGCGCGGCCGATGCGGCCGAATCCGTTGATAGCAAGTTTCATGCGCAATCTATGGCAGGCGCGCTGGGACCGCTCAATCCGTATGCCCCGGGAAAATGATCACATTTCCCAAGAGGATGTTTCAGAAAAAGACGGCAAAACCCCGCAACCGTCAGCGGCGTCCTTATTTGCGGCAGATCACCTGGGCATAGTAGGTTCCGGTGATGCTGCGCACCATCGTGTCGAGGTTGACGCTGCAGCCGGTGGCCGCCCGCATGGCCCGCACCGCCTGGCGGGCGGTCAGCACCGCGGGCGGGCGGAAGGCCAGGTGCTCCAGGTTCATCCGCGTGGCGCTGTAGCGGCCCGCGGTGCCCTCGACCGGCACTACCAGCCAGTCGCGGCCCAGAACGGAAACCTTGGTGCCTTCCACGCCTTTTGCGGATGCGGCGGGCGCAAGTGCCGCGCACAGGGCCGCGGCCAATGCAGTCTGTTTCATCATCGAAATGCTCCTGCGGAAAATGCCTGCGCTCAGCCTAGCGCAGCCCCGGCACAAAGCAAGACACGCCTTACAGGTGGTCCACCGCCTCAGCCTGGCGCAATTCCGCCGCGCACAGTTGCAGCCCGCGCAAGAGCCGCTCGGCATCGGCCTGCGGCTGCCGCCCGCGCGGGGCGGAGCAGCCTGCCACGATCGGCGTCTGGCCGGGCCGCGACACCGGCACCGCATAGCCGGTGATCCCGGCCTCGAACTCGCTGTCGGTCAGGCAATAGCCCTGCTCGCGCGCCTGGACGATACGCTCCAGAATGGCGGCGGGATCGGTCAGCGACTGGCCGGTGTGGTGCGGGATCTCTGTTTCTGCCAGCACCGCCGCGGCCTCGTCATCCGGCAGCCCGGCCAGCAGCATCCGCCCCAGGCTGGTGTGGGCCAGCGGAATGTGCGAGCCGGCAGTGAAGCCATAGGTGATATGGCCATGATCCACCGTCGATTGCGCCAGCAGCAGCACCCGGCCCTGATCGAGCATCGCCAGCGTCACCTCGATCTCCATCTGGCGCGCGTGCCGGTTCAGCACCGGCTGCACCCGGCGGCCGAACTGGTTGGCCTGCAGGAACCCGCCCGCCAGCGCCAGCACCCGCGGGGTCAGCGACAGCATCCGCCCGTCCTGGCGCAGGTAGCCCGCCTGCACCAGCGTCAGCGCCCCGCGCCGTGCGGTGGCGCGGTCCTGGCCGGTGCGCCGGGCGATCTCGGCCAGGGTCATGCTGGGGGAGGCCGCATCAAACACCGCCAGAACCGCCAGCCCCTTGGCAAAGCTCGACGAAATATTCCTGTCCTGTTCCACCGCTGTCATCTGCGCCGCCTAACCTGTTCTTGAAATGCTGCCGCCGGTTCCGGCGGGTCTGTGCGAATGCTGCACACAATGTTCGCCTGATGAACTCTGTCAAGCCGTAAAACCTCCGTAATATCCGGATTACGCAACGGGTTACCGGGAAACCCGGCGGCAGACTGGACGCTGGGGGCAAATCCGGTGCAATTTCAATCAGCTCACTCGCCAAGAGGCCGCCCATGGCACAAGATTTCACATCCGGAAAACTGGCCCGCCTGGGGCTGCTCAGCGCAGAGGACTGCCGCAAGGCGGCAGAGATCACCTCCCGCGCGCAGTTCGACGGGATCGAGACGGTGCGGGTGCTGTTCCCGGACCAGCACGGGCTGTTGCGCGGCAAGACAGTGATGGCAGAAGCCTTTGCCAGCGTTTTCGAACGCGGCCTCAACGTGCCCGCAACCCTGCTGCTCAAGGACACCTCCCACCGCAACGCCTTTCCGGTGTGGGAGGGCGGAACCGGGCTGGCCGGGCCGATGCAGGGGGCGGGCGACGTGCTGCTGGTGCCGCGCCCGGACACCTGGCGCGCGCTGCCCTGGTCCGGCCACTCCGCCTGGATCTTCTGCGAGCCCGTCTACCCCGACGGCCAGCGGATCCCCTTTGCCTCCAGTGGCGTGCTGCAACGGGCGGTGGACCAGCTGGCGGGGCAGGGCATGGCCGCCACCTTCGGGCTGGAGGTGGAATTCCACATCTTCGAGCTGACGGACACATCCGCCGCACACGACCAGGCAGGCCGCCCCGGCGCGCCGGTCCAGACCCGCAACCTGACGCAGGGCTATCAGTACCTCACCGAAACCCGCTATGGCGAGGTGGAGGGCGTGCTGGACCTGTTGCGCCGCAATGCCCAGAAACTGGGCCTGCCGGTGCGCTCGGTCGAGATCGAAATGGGCCCCAGCCAGGTGGAGTTCACCTTTGCCCCCGACAGCGCCATGGCCCAGGCCGACGCGATGGTGATGTTCCGCACCATGGTCAAGGAGGTCTGCGCCAGGAACGGTCTGCACGCCAGCTTCATGGCCAAGCCGCGGCTGGACAACGCCATGGCCAACGGCTGGCACGTGCACCAGTCGCTGCAGGACCTGGCGACGGGCCGCAACCTGTTCATGCCGGAAACCGCCGGGATGCTGACCCCGCCCGCCAGCGCCTGGATGGCCGGCCTCTTGAAGTACGCCGCTGAGACCTCGCTGCTGACCGCGCCCACGGTGAACAGCTACAAGCGCTACCTGCCGTTCCAGCTGGCCCCGAACCGGATCGGCTGGGGCGAGGACAACCGCGGCGCCATGCTGCGCGCGCTGATGCAGCCCCATGACCCCGCCAGCCGGATCGAGAACCGCGCCCCCGACAGCTCCGCCAACCCCTATTACGCGCTCGCCGCCCAGATCATCGCAGGCGCCGCCGGGATCACCGAGGGGCTGGAGGCCCCGAAACCCACTCTGTCCCCCTACAGCGAAGACGCCGAGCGCCTGCCTCGCTCGCTGGGGCAGGCGCTGGAGGGGTTCGCAGGCTCAACCCTGTGCCGCGAGGCGCTGGGCGCGGACACCGCAGATTACCTCCTGCAGCTCAAGCAATTCGAATGGGAGCGCTATCTGGATACCGTCAGCGAATGGGAGCAGGTCGAGTATTTCAACCTGTTCTGAGCTCCCGCGGGGCGTAAAAAATCTATCCATTCCGGGATTGCCGTCTTGATCGCCGGCCCCGCCCGTTGATACCGTATACCCGCGTATGCGGGGGTCGGCCTCCCGCCATATGCGGCGCCCTTTCCGGCGGCCTCAACCCATTCAAAACCCACGCCTCTTCGAAGGACAAAACCCCCATGAAATATACCGAGGAACACGAGTGGCTGCTGCCCGAGGACGACCTGATCACCGTCGGCATCACCGCCCACGCCGCCGAACAGCTGGGCGAAGTGGTCTATGTCGAACTGCCGGAGCCGGGCACCGAGGTCTCCAAGGATGACGAGATCGTGGTGATTGAATCGGTCAAGGCCGCCTCCGACATTCTCGCCCCGCTCGATGGCGAGATCGTCGAGGTGAACGAGGCGCTGGCCGATGACCCCGGCAAGGTGAACGAGGACCCGGAAGGCGGCGCCTGGTTCTTCAAGATCAAGCCCTCCGACCTGTCGCCGATGGACGATTACATGGATGAAGCCGGCTACAAGGACTTCATCTCCTGATAACCCCTGCCTGCTGCGGCCCCCGCGGCAGGCTGCGCGCGGCGGCGATCACGATCCCGCTAGCGCCCTATGCACCTGCCGGTTGCGGGCTACTATCCGGTCATCGCCAGAACACCCGCGATCAGCAGGAGGTGCGCCATGACCGGATTTGCAGGGCTCAAGGCCCTTTTCATCAACACATCGCTGAAAAAGGACGGCAGCAAAAGCCACACCCGCCTGCTGATGGAGGCATCTTCTGCCATCATGGAAAAGAATGGCGTCGCGGTGGAGCATCTGCACATGCTCGACCACCAGGTGCCGCCCGGCGTCTACCCGGATATGACCGAACAGGGCTGGGAGCGCGACGACTGGCCCGGGATCTGGGAGAAGGTGAAGGCGGCGCAGATCCTGGTGATCGGCACCCCGCTCTGGCTGGGCGAGGAAAGCTCTGTCTGCCGCATCCTGATCGAGCGGCTCTATGGCATGAGCGGCGAACTGAACGACAAGGGCCAGTCGATCTATTACGGCAAGACCGGCGGCACCGTCATCACCGGCAACGAGGACGGTATCAAGCACACCGCGATGACGATCTGCTACGCGCTCAGCCACCTGGGCTTTACCATCCCGCCGCAGGCCGATTGCGGCTGGATCGGCGAGGCCGGGCCGGGGCCGTCTTATGGCGATGAGGTGGAGGGCAAGCCCGCGGGGTTCGAAAACGAGTTCACCCAGCGCAACACCACCATCATGACGTGGAACCTGATGCACCTGGCCGCCATGCTGCGCGATGCGGGCGGCTACCCGAACGAAGGCAACGACCGCAACGCCTGGTCGGCGGGCTGCCGGTTCGATTACGAAAACCCGGATTATCGCTCCTAGGTCTAGGAGTGTGTCAGGCGCTGGCTCGGGAAACCGCCTTGTTTCCTGGGGAAACAAGGCGGTGCCTCCGGCGGGGATATTTTCAGCCAGAAGAAGCAGACGGAGATTTTCCGGACGTCCGCTCAGTACCCGCGCTGCCGGTCCACTTCGTGCAGCAGGTCCCGCCCGGCCTCCAGCCGGCGGTAATTCTCCACCACGTCCTTGAGCGCATCACCCAGGTGCCAGCCCGACACATGCGGGGTGATGGTCACCTGCGGGTGCGTCCACAGCGGGCTGTCCGCGGGCAGCGGCTCCCGGCTCACCACATCCAGCACGGCATGGCCGGGCGTGCCTTTGTCGAGCGCCGCCAGCAGCGCAGGCTCATCCACCAGATCGCCGCGGCCTGCGTTGATCAGCACCGCACCCGGCTTCATCGCCGCCAGCGTGTCTGCGTTCATCAGCCCGCGGGTGGCGGGGGTGGAGGGCAGGATCGAACAGACGTAATCGCATTCGCCCAGCATCTGCGGCAGCGCGGCCTCGCCGTGGCGGCAGCCGACGCCTTCGATCTCCTTGGGCGAGCGGCTCCAGCCCAGCACCCGGAACCGCATGTCCCGCATCAGCCTTGCCGTCATGCCGCCGATATGGCCCAGGCCCAGCACCCCCACGGTTGTCTCCTGCGGCCGCCCCGGCGCCCGCGGCTCCCAGGCGCTGCGGGATTGCGAGGCCGCATGCGCCGCCATGTTGCGCTGGCCGCGCAGAACATAGGCCAGGCAATATTCGGCAATCTCATGCGCGGGCTCCTGCGGCTTCAGCCGGGTGACCCGCACATGCGGCGCCAGGCCGGGATGGGCGACGATGCTATCCACCCCGGCCCCCAGCTTCTGCACCAGCTGCAGGTTCGGCAGCCGCGCCGGCAGATCGCCCTTCAGCGACGAAACCGCCAGCATCGTGATTTCCTCCAGATTACCGGGGGCTGAGATGGGGCGGATATCGGCGCCGGGGTCTGCCGCCCGCAGCTCTTGTGCCAGCTGTTCCTCGGTGTACCAGCCGTCGTGGCCGATGCTGATCAGCACTGCCATGGGTCTCCTCCTCCTCCCCGCTGCCTGTGTCCTCATGCCGGACTAAGCCACGGCCCGGGGCAAAGCGGAAGCCGCTTTTTTGCAGCGCCCGCGCGGGCCGCCGCGTCAGTCCAGCCGCCGCACCAGGATCTGGTTGCCCTCGCCGCGCTTGGTCTCGAACAGCTTGAGAGAGGCAATCAGATCGCTCAGCTTGCGCTTGCCATAGCTGCGGGTGTCGAAATCCGGCGAGGCGGCGGTGATGTACTGGCCGATCTGGCCCAGCGTGAACCACTCGTCGTCCTGGTCGATCGCATCCATCGCCCGGATCACCAGCTTGGTCGGGTCCGCGAGTTCCGCCGGCGCATTGCCGTTGTCCTCCTCCGGTTTTTTGGGTTTGGGCTTGGCCTTGCCCGTGTCCTCCAGCAGGTTCTCGACATAGATGAACCGCTTGCAGGCTTTGACAAAGGCGGCAGGGGTCTTGCGCATCCCCATGCCATAGACGTCCAGCCCCTGTTCGCGGATGCGGCTGGCCAGCCGGGTGAAATCGCTGTCCGATGAAATCAGCACGAAGCCGTCAAACCGGCCCGAGTGCAGGATGTCCATCGCATCAATCACCAGCGCGATGTCAGAGGCATTCTTGCCGGTGGTATGGGCAAACTGCTGGTGCGGCACGATGGCAAGCGAGGCCAGCTTGTCCTTGTTCCAGCCCTGCGGCCCGCCGCCGGCAAAATCGCCATAGATGCGCCGGATGCTGGCCTCCCCGAAGGAGGCGATCTCCTCGAACATCGCCTCGGCGAATTTGGCGGAGATGTTGTCGGCGTCGATCAGGACGGCCAGGAGCGGCGGTTTGGTGGTGTCGGCCATTGCGGATGGTACCTTTTGCAAATCTGTTGGGGCAGGACGGCGGCGTATTTGCCTGCCATTGCCTGCTGCCGGACTGTCCGGGCTGAGTATGGGGGGCGCCCGCCAGGATGCAAGGGGCGGGACGCCGGACCCCGTCAGCGGCCGCCGGGCGGTGCACAGGGGGTGTACGGGGGGTGCACAGGGGGTGCCGCCGGTTTTCCGGCCCGGCAGCGCCTCAGGCGAAGGGGTCCTCCGGATAACCCACCCGCGCCAGATAAAGCCCATGGCCAGGGCAGACCGGACCGCAGGCAGCCCGGTCGCGGGCCTCCAGCGCGGCCTTCGCATCCGCCGGATCCCAGGCGCCCGCGCCGACGCGCTCCAGGGTGCCGACAAAGCTGCGGACCTGGTTGTGCAGGAAGCTGCGGGCGCGCACATGGAAATGGATCTCCGGCCCGGAAAAGCCCTGCACCCGCTCGACTGTCAGCTCGTCCAGCGTCTTGACCGGGCTTTGCGCTTGGCAGATCGAGGAGCGGAAGGTGGTGAAATCGTGGTTTCCGATCAGATAGTTGGCGCCTTCCTGCATGGCGCCGGCGTCCAGATCATGGCTCAGCTGCCAGACCTGGCCCGCGTCGTGGGTGGCAGGCGCGCGGCGGATCAGGATGCGGAACAGATACTGCCGCTCCACGGCTGAGAACCGCGCGTGCCAGTCGCCCTCGACCCGGGCGCAGTCGACAATCGCTACCGGATCGGGTTTCAGGTGGTAATTCAGCGCCTCCGACAGACGGAACGGGTCCCACTCTTTGGCCAGATCGCAATGCGCCACTTGTCCCAGCGCATGCACGCCTGTGTCGGTCCGCCCGGCGGCGGCGATGGTGTGCTCGCCCGGCTCCAGCTTCGCCAGCGCAGCCTCGATCGCCCCCTGAACGGACGGCAATTCCTTCTGCCTTTGCCAGCCGGCAAAAGGCTTCCCGTGGTATTCGACTTTCAAAGCAAAACGCGGCATGGGCGGGCAAGTAGCAATGCAACAGGGCCGGGGCAAGTCCCGTCTGCACTCTGGTAAGCCGCCGGCCGGCTGCCTATCTTGGTGCGGGCAAGAACAGAGCAGGATCAGGGCCTTGGTGATAACGTCCCTTGCAGACGGGGTAATGAGCGGGGTGGAGAGCGTCACTAGCGGCCTCTCCTCGGCGCTGTTCGACCGGCCCTTGCGGCTGGGCGTCACCGGGCTTGCGCGCTCCGGCAAGACGGTGTTCATCACCTCGCTGGTCGCGAACCTGATGGACCGGGGCCGGATGCTTCAGCTGAATGCCGCCCGAGAAGGGCGGATCGAGGCCGCCTTCCTGCAGCCCCAGCCCGACGACACCGTGCCGCGGTTCGATTATGAGAGCCACCTCGCGGCGCTGACCGGGCCGTCACCCCATTGGCCGGACAGCACCCGGGCGGTCTCAGAGCTGCGACTCAGCCTGAAGGTGCGGCCCGCCGGCCTTCTGTCCGGGCTGCAGGGGCTGCGCACGCTGCATCTGGATATTGTCGACTACCCGGGCGAGTGGCTGCTGGACCTGGCGCTGCTGGACAAGAGCTATGCCGAATGGTCCTCGGACGTCCTCTCCCGCATCGCCGCACGCCCGCAGGCGGAACACTTCCTGGCAGAGAAATCCAAGGCTGTCCCCGCGGGGACACATGACGAGCCGCAGGCGCAGGCGCTCGCCGCCGCCTTCACAGGCTACCTCAAGGCCGCCCGCGCCGCGGGTTTCTATGACTGCACCCCGGGCCGCTTCCTGCTGCCGGGCGACCTGGAGGGCTCGCCGGTGCTGACCTTTGCACCGCTGCCGCCGGAGGCCAGCCCGCCCCGCGGCAGCCTGTGGCGCGAGATGGAGCGCCGCTACGAGGCTTATAAATCCAAGGTCGTCAAACCCTTCTTCCGCGATCACTTCGCCCGCATCGACCGCCAGGTGGTGCTGGTGGATGCGCTGTCCGCGATCCACTCCGGCCCGCAGGCGGTGGAGGATCTGCGCCACGCCATGGCCGATATCCTCGGTGCCTTCAAACCGGGCCGCAACCGCTTTTTGACCCGGCTCCTGGGCGGCAAGCGGGTGGAGAAGATCCTGTTCGCCGCCACCAAGGCCGACCATCTGCACCACGCCCAGCACGGCCGGATGACCGCCATCATCGAGGCGCTGACCCGCGAGGCGCAGGACCGTGCCCGCTTTGCCGGGGCAGAAACCTCGGCGCTGGCCATGGCCTCCCTGCGCACCACCACCGAGGAGATGCGCCCGCACAACGGCACCGAACTGCCCTGCGTCCGCGGCACCCTGCTGGAGACCGGCAAGCAGGCGGCCTTTTACCCCGGCGCGCTGCCTGAGGACCCGTCCCAGCTGCTCACACCCGCCCGCCAAGGCGCCGAGCGCTGGCTGGAGGGAGACTATCAGGCGATGGCCTTTGCGCCGGCGCCGCTGACCCTCAAACACGGCAGCGGCCCGCCGCATATCCGCCTCGACCGCGCCGCCGAATTCCTGATCGGAGATGCCCTGTGACCCCCGCCCTGCGCCCCGCAGCCCCCCTGGATGCCGGTGCCGTGGGGGATATCCTCTACCGCTTCCAGCAGGACACGGAGTGGATGCCCAAGCTCTACACTTGGGCGGAGGTGATCTCCTTCTGCGGCATGATGATCGACCGCGGCTGGGTCACCGTGGCAGAGCTGGAGGGCTGCGTCGTGGGGTTCCTGGCCCAGGACGGCCAGGAGGTCTGTTCGCTCTACCTCGCACCCGGAGCCTGCGGGCAGGGGGCGGGCAAGGCGCTGCTGGACGCTGCCAAATCGTCCGCACCGCGTCTCACCTTGCGCACCTTTGCCGCCAACACCCGGGCGCAGAAGTTCTACCTGCGCGAGGGCTTTGCCGAGACCGGCCGCGGCGATGGGTCGGGCAACGAGGAAGGCCTGCCGGACATCGCCTATGAATGGCAGGCCAAGCGGGAGGCTGCGGCATGAGCAAGAAGCCAGTCCTGTTCGACTTGGAGGAAGAGGCCGCGGCGCCCCCGGTTGCGGAGGCACCGCCGGTGCCCGAGCCTGCGGCGCCGGTGCCTCTGCCGCCCTCCGCAATGGAGCAGGCGGCACGGATTGCGGCCCGCAAGCCGTCGCGTCTGGCGCGCTGGTTCTGGGCGCTGCTGGTCGCGGTCGTTGGGGCCATGGCCTCGGTCGCGGCCTGGGACTTTGCCACCGGGCTGATCGCCCGGGTGCCGGTGCTGGGCTGGGCCGTCAGCGCCGGGCTGGCGGTGCTGCTGCTGCTGGCGCTGGCGATGGGCTTACGCGAGCTGGCGGCGCTGTCGCGGCTGCGTCGTGTCGATACCCTGCGGCACCAGGCGGCGGAGGCCGCGGACTTGGCCGCTGCCCGCGCCTTCACCAGCCGGCTTGAGGGCTTCTACAAGGGGCGCGAGGATCTCACCTGGCACCAGGCCCGGCTGGCGGAGCGCCAGGCGGAGGTCCTGGACGGCGATGCGCTCTTGCTGCTGGCGGAGGAGGAGCTGCTGGTGCCGCTCGATGCGCTGGCGCTGCGGGAGGTGGAGGCCGCCGCCCGGCAGGTGGCCACTGTGACGGCGATCGTGCCGATGGCGCTGGCGGATATTCTGACAGCGCTGATCTCGTCCTTGCGGATGATCCGCCGGGTGGCCGGGATCTATGGCGGGCGGCCCGGCTTCTTCAGCTCCTGGCGGCTGACCCGCGCGGTGCTGGCGCATCTCGCCGCCACCGGCGCGGTGGCCGCAGGCGATGACCTGCTGGAGCCGGTGCTGGGCGGCTCGGTCCTCTCCAAACTCTCCCGACGGTTTGGAGAAGGCCTGGTCAACGGCGCGTTGTCCGCCCGCGTCGGCATCGCCGCC
The DNA here is from genome assembly GCF_059429235.1 of Leisingera sp. CC-HEC096. Taxonomy (NCBI): domain Bacteria; kingdom Pseudomonadati; phylum Pseudomonadota; class Alphaproteobacteria; order Rhodobacterales; family Roseobacteraceae; genus Leisingera; species Leisingera sp. CC-HEC096. Next base: position 1,951,562 of record NZ_JCAIJS010000001.1, on the reverse strand, counting down.
ATGGAGGTCTGCCGCCCGATGCCGTTTTCCCCGCAGCACCGGCCCAGCACCCGCAAAGTGGTGCAGCGGGCGCTGACGGGCCTGTTCTCCAAGGAAAAATAAAGGGCGCGCCCAGGCTCATGCGCAGCATGAGCCGGGCCCAAGTCTGCTGAGGCGGACTGGCGCAGACAGGCCGCCGGCAGGCGCGGGAGCCCCCGGCGGACGGGTTTCAGAACAGTTTCGGCGGCTGGTCCTTGGGCTGGCGCATCGCCACAATGCCGGTGCGGAAGCCTTCGCCGATGCGGTCGGCCAGCGCGCCCCATTGCAGCGCGGTGCGCTCCGGCAGCTCAGCCCGCAGCACCTCGTGAAACAGGCCGAGCCACAGCGGGAAATGCTCTGCCTTCACGTCCGGCCGCGAGACATGCACCCGCATCGGATTGCCGCTGTAGCTGCGCTCCCGCAGGATCGCATTGCGCCAGAACCCCGCGATCTTCTCCTCATGCTCGGGCCAGTCAGTGACATGGGCGGCAAAGACCGGCCCCAAGACGCCATGCGCCCTGACGCGCGCGTAGAAGACCGCGACCACGCGGGAGATCTCCTCTGCGGTGATCTCGAACCGCGCCAGCGGGGTGTCTTTGGGGATGCTGATCGTCATTGAAGGCTCCTCTGGCTGGCGCGGATTTACAGGAAAGCCCGTGCTTTCGCAAACCTCTCAGGTGTTTGGCGCTTGGTTAATGATGTTTTAACGATTGCAGGGGAGAACTCTCCTCTCAATTATAAGGAGATTGAGCATGGCTGTAGGGATTGTTCTGCAAGGCACCAACGGCAGTGATGTATTAACTGGAACTACTGGTGCCGACACGCTAATCGGGATGTCGGGGGCGGATACGCTGGATGGCGGTGACGGTGACGACTTCCTATTTGGCGGCAACCAGCAAGACACGCTGACGGGCGGCGTGGGTCATGACTCGCTGGATGGCGGCGGCGACGCCGATGTGCTGGAAGGGGGCAGCGGGTTTGACACGCTGCTGGGCGGCAGCGGCAACGACACGCTGCTCGGCGGCGGCGACAGTGATACCTTTGTCTTTTCTTCTGGTTATGATGTCGTTCTTGATTTTGGAGATGGCGCTGACGAAATTGCTTTCTCCAGCGCTGATTTCGGCGGGTGGAGTGCAAGCATGATACTCGCCTTGGCATCGCCTCGGGCGGATGGCAGCACTGTCTTTACCTTTGGCGATGGGGACAGGCTGACGGTATTCGGTGACGATGTGACCCTTGGCGACATTATCTTTGTCTAGCATGGAACGGGCCTGTCCTGCCGCTTGGCGGAAAAAAGCCCGGGCACCGCTTGCCCTTTGGGGGTGAGCGGTGCTCCGGACGAAATACCCGGCATTCTGCCGCTTTACGCTCCTGCCGCACCGGCCTATAAGGCGGTTCATGTCCCTATTCGCGGCCATCATTATTCGAATTATATCCCCGGCGCTCTGAAACCATTGAGCCGCCGGGCAAAGGCGCTTGAGCCATCGCGCCGAACCGAATATCCCACATTCCGACCTTGATCATCCAAAGGACGCCCCCGATGTGCGCCGACACGCCCCAGACGCCTGACTATAAAGACACCCTGAACCTGCCGAAAACCGGTTTTCCGATGCGCGCGGGCCTGCCCAAGCGCGAGCCTGCCTGGCTGGAACGCTGGGCGCAGATCGGCGTCTATGACAAACTTCGCGAGAAGGCCGCCGCGGCCAAGGGCGGCGACGCGGAACGCAAGCCGTTCACCCTGCATGACGGCCCCCCCTATGCCAACGGCCACCTGCACATCGGCCACGCGCTGAACAAGACCATCAAAGACATGATCGTGCGCTCGCACCAGATGATGGGTTTTGACGCGCGTTATGTGCCGGGCTGGGACTGCCACGGCCTGCCGATCGAATGGAAGATCGAGGAGCAGTACCGCAAGAAGGGCAAGAACAAGGATGCGGTGCCGGTCGTGGAATTCCGCCAGGAATGCCGCGCCTTTGCCGACAGCTGGGTCGATATCCAGCGCGAGGAGTTCAAACGGCTGGGCATCACCGGCAACTGGGATGATCCGTATCTGACCATGAACTATCACGCCGAGGCGGTGATCGCGGATGAGTTCATGAAGTTCCTGATGAACGGCACCCTCTATCAGGGCTCCAAGCCGGTGATGTGGTCGCCGGTCGAAAAGACCGCGCTGGCCGAGGCCGAGGTCGAGTACCACGACAAGGAAAGCTTCACCATCTGGGTGAAGTTCAAGGTGGCCGAAGCTGGCGGTTTTGTGGCCGCGGACGGCGAGGATGCTGATTTCGCCGGTGCCGACTCGGCGATCGTGGCGCAGGATCTGGAAGGCGCCCATGTGGTGATCTGGACCACCACCCCCTGGACCATCCCGTCGAACAAGGCAGTGGTTTACGGGGCAGAGATTGCCTATGGCCTCTATGAGGTGACCGGCACGCCCGAGGAATGCTGGGCCGCTGTTGGCGACCGTTTCCTGCTGGCCGATAACCTGGCCGCGGATGTGTTCAAGCGCGCCCGCCTGGGTGAAGATCAGTTCAAGCGCTTGCGCGGAGTCTCCGCCGAGGAACTGTCCAGCCTGTCGCTGAAGCACCCCCTCGCGGGCGCTGAAGGCGCAAACGGCGAATGGGACGGTATCCGCGACTTCCGCGCGGCGCCTTTCGTGACCGACACCGAAGGCACCGGCTTTGTCCATTGCGCGCCGAGCCACGGGATGGAGGAGTTCGAGCTCTACCGCGATCTGAACATGCTGGAGCAGATGATCACCTACAACGTGATGGACGACGGCGGCTTCCGCGCCGATCTGCCCTTCTTCGGCGGCACCTATATCCTCAACCGCAAGGGCGGCGAGGGCGATGCCAACAAGAAGATCATCGACAAGCTGGTCGAGGTCGGCGGCCTGCTGGCACGCGGCAAGATCAAGCACAGCTACCCGCATTCCTGGCGCTCCAAGGCGCCGATCATCTACCGCAACACGCCGCAATGGTTCGCCTCCGTCGACCGCAAGCTGGACGACGGCATGGATGAGATGGGTGACAGCATCCGCGAACGCGCGCTGCGCTCGATCGACGAGCTGGTGAAATGGTGGCCGCAGACCGGGCGCAACCGCCTGCATTCGATGATCGAGAGCCGCCCCGACTGGGTGCTGAGCCGCCAGCGCGCCTGGGGCGTTCCGCTCACCTGCTTCACCAAGAAGGGCGCGCTGCCGACCGACGCGGATTTCCTGCTGCGCAATGAAGACGTGAACAAGCGCATCGTGGCCGAGTTTGAGGAACACGGCGCCGATGTCTGGTACGAGGACGGATTCAAGGCGCGGGTTTTGGGTAACAGCGTGGACCCGGACGACTACGACCAGGTGTTCGACGTGCTGGACGTGTGGTTCGACTCCGGCTCGACCCATGCCTTTGTGCTGCGCGACCGCGAGGACGGCACCGAGGACGGCATCGCCGACGTCTACATGGAAGGCACCGACCAGCACCGCGGCTGGTTCCATTCCTCGCTGCTGCAGGCCTGCGGCACCAAGGGCCGCGCGCCTTACCGCAACGTGGTGACCCACGGCTTCACGCTGGACGAGAAGGGCATGAAGATGTCCAAATCGCTCGGCAACACCATCGTGCCCGAAGAGGTCGTCAAGCAATACGGCGCCGACATCCTGCGCCTGTGGGTGGCTCAGACCGATTACACCGCCGACCAGCGGATCGGGCCGGAAATCCTGAAGGGCACCGCCGACAGCTACCGCCGTCTGCGCAACACCATGCGCTTCCTGCTGGGGTCGCTGGGCGACTTCCAAGAAGAGCAGCGGGTGGCGCCGGAAGACATGCCGGAGCTGGAGCGCTGGGTGCTGCACCGTCTGGCGGACCTCGATCAGAAAGTGCGCAAAGGCTACCGCGAGTTCGACTTCCAGGGCGTGTTCTCGGCGGTGTTCAACTTTGCCACCGTGGACCTGTCGGCCTTCTACTTCGACATCCGCAAGGATGCGCTCTATTGCGATGGCGACACCCTGAACGCCCGCGCCGCGCGCACCGTGCTGGATATCCTGTTCCATCGCCTGACCACCTGGCTGGCGCCGATCCTGGTGTTCACCATGGAAGAGGTCTGGCTGGAGAAATACCCGGGCGAGGGCAGCTCCGTGCATCTGCAGGACATCCCGGAAACGCCCGCCGAGTGGCTGAACCCCGATCTGGCCGCCAAATGGTCCAAGATCCGCCAGGCCCGCCGGGTGGTGACCGCGGCGCTGGAGGTGCAGCGCACCGACAAGGTGATCGGGGCCTCGCTGGAGGCCGCCCCGGTGGTGCATGTGCGCGACACGGAGGCGCTGGAGGCGCTGAAGTCGGTCAACTTCGCCGATATCTGCATCACCTCGGACATCGCGCTGACCAATGATCCGGCCCCGGCCGAAGCCTTCCGGATGCCGGAAGTCGATGGTGTCTCGGTGGTGTTCGAGAAGGCTGAAGGCGGCAAGTGCCAGCGCTGCTGGAAGATCCTGCCGGATGTGGGCGACCACAGCCATGCGGGCGTCTGCGGCCGCTGCGACAGCGCGCTCGGCTAACCCGAATTTCACCTTTTAGATGTGTTCAACGCCCGGCCTATGGCCGGGCGTTGTCTTTTTTACGATACAGTCACGGTTTTTCCTGCACTTTTTACGTGTGCTGCCTTGTGTCCCTGGAAATTGAATTCCGCTAGATGTTGACCGGTTTTCCACAACTGGTTAAGAATTCGTTAATTCCATGAAGAATTTCAGCCGTATATTCAAAACATGGCATGGGCAGGGGGGCAGTTTTCGATGCTGAAGCTGAAAGCGGACGCGCAACCGGCGGACGAGCTTGGCAAGCCGCGCAGAATGGCAGTCCGGATCGACGGGGTGTCTGCGCCGAAAAATATGAAAATCGGGCTGGTGGCTGGCGGCACAGGCCAAAAGGCAAGCAGTGCTGCGGAACCGGCAAAGGCGCCCGAACCCGCTGTAAAGAGCTCGGCAAAGGCGGCAAAGGCAATCAAGACGGCCCCTACCGCCCTCAAAACTCTCGCGGCTCAGCAGCCCTTGGCGGCGGCGGGAACCGGCAGCACCTTGCCGAAACTGGGCTTGGCAGCGGCCGGGCTGGCGGTGGCATCCGCCATGCTGCTCTATTTCCAGTTCGGCGCCGGGCCTGAGGCTGCAACCGCAGCGCAGGCCAGCCTGCAGACGGAGGCCGTTCTGCCTGCCGGCGCGGCCTCGGCTGCGGGCCTGGAAGCGGCGGCAGGCAGCGGCGAAGACGCCCTGGTTGCCCGCATCACCGCAGGCACGCTGGCGGCGCTGCGCAGCAAGCAGGCTGAGTCTGGCACGACGGCGCCTGCCGCCGCCGCAGCCGCGCCGGCCGAAGGCACCGCCTTGTTCAAGATGGTAATGACTGCCGCCGCTCAGGGCCAATCAGAGGCCTATATCGACCAGATGGTGAACGGCGCATATGCGCGCCAGGAGATCACCGTTCCGGCCAGTCTGATTGGCGCAGACGGGCGGGTCGACACGGCGACGCTGATGGCGCTGTTCGTCGGCAATTAATCTTTGCTCCGGCGGCTGCGCCGGAGCTGCCCTTCGGCAAGCAGGCGCAGCTATCTGCGCTGCCGGGCCGGGGATTACACAACAAAACAAAATCAAGACGCGCCGCAGGCTGCAACGGGCCGCGGTGCATTATCCTTCCGGGGGGACCATGAAGACGTTTTTTGCTGCCGCAGCCATGGGGCTGTTTGCCCTTGCTGCCAATTCCGCAGCTGCCGAGACTTGCGGCGGGGTGTATACGGTACAGTCCGGCGACAGCCTGTCTGTGATCGCCGACAAGATGTACAAAGACGCCGGCAAGTGGAGCGCCATCCACAACCGCAACATCGACAAGATCGGCCCCAAGCCGAATGCGATCCGGGTCGGCATGAAACTGTCGCTGGCCTGCCTGGAAGGGCTGCCGCTGGGGCTGCCGGGCGGCAAGGAAATCGCTGCCGCCGTTCCCGCCGCCGCCGTGCCGGTCAAGGTTGCGCCCGGCAATGCCGCTGTGCGCAAGAAGATCAACCTGCTGACCGCCGACGACTTTGCGCCCTTCACGGGCAAGGAGCTGCACAACGGCGGCATGATGACCGACGTGCTGAACGCTGCGATGCGTCATGCCAGCCCCGCGCAGGGCTATGCCGTTCACTGGGTCGACCTGTGGACCTCGCATGAGGAACCGCTGCTGTCGAACGCGCTGCTGGATGCGGGCTTCCCTTGGTACAAGCCCGACTGCGAGAACAACCCGGCCGAACCGCGCTGCGCGAACTTCCTGTTTTCCGAGCCGATGTTCGAGGTGCTGGTTCTGATGTTCACCGATAAGGCGCGGCCGCTGACGTTCACCAAGGACGAGGACCTGTTTGGCAAGACCTTCTGCCGCCCGCAGGGCTATGAGACCTATCTCTTTGAGCAGCAGGGGCGCCACTGGCTGCGTGATGGCAAGGTCAAGGTGGTGCAGCCGCTGACCACCGCCGAATGCTATGAGATGGTTCTGGCAGGCAAGGCCGACGCCGTGGTGATGAACGAATTCACCGGCCGCGCTCAGATCAAGGAGCTGGGCCTGTCCAACCGTTTCGACGTGGTGCCGGAGCCGATCTCGATCCAGGCGCTGCACGTGATTGTGCACAAGACCCACCCGGAGGCGGACCAGCTGATGGAAATGGTCAATTCTGCGCTGCGCGGCATCCGTGAAAACGGAACCTATCAGACGATCATCGAAGACCACATGGCCAGGGTCTGGGCCGGATATTGAGGGGGAAAGGCATGCTGAACCGCTTCTGCCGCCATCTGCTGGGCCTGGGTTTGCTGCTTGGGCTGCCCCAGGCCGCCCACGCAATTTGCAATGTGGACTACGTTGCGCAGCCGGGCGACAACCTGTTTTCGATCGCGGAGACGCATTACGGCGACCGCGAGCGCTGGACCATGATCTATTACCGCAACCAGGAGGTGCTGGTCGGCTCCTCGGTGGTTCCGGGGCGCAAGCTGCACATCCCCTGCATCAAGGAGGCCACCGCCCCGGATGCCACGCCGTTGCGCCAGCAGGAGGCGGACCTGACGCTGCTCACCGGTGGCGGCTATGCGCCCTTCACCGACCGCAGCCTGCCGGGGCAGGGGATGGTGACCGAGCTGGTCAATGCGGCGCTGGAGCTGGCGCCCGCGCCGGTCAGCTATTCGGTCAGCTGGGAGGACGACTGGTCCAAGCACCTGTTCCCGATGCTGGACAAGAAGGAATTCGACATGGGCTTTCCCTGGCTCAAGCCCGACTGCGCGGCTGAGCCGGACAACGAGCGCTGCGCCAATTTCCACTTCTCCGAACCGGTGATGACCATGCCGATCATGCTGTTTGCGCGCGCGGACAGCGGCTTTGAGTACCGGGAGGACGCGGACGCCGAGGGCAAGACCCTGTGCCGTCCGGCCGGTTATTTCACCCATGACCTGAACCGCGCTGGACGCCGCTGGCTGGACGAAGACAAGATCACGCTGGTGCAGCCGCAGACGCCCGCCGATTGTTTCCGCATGGTGGCAGAGGGCAAGGTGGATGCGGCGGCGGTCAACCTGTTCCTGGGCGCCAGCACAATCGTCAAGGAAGGCCTGCGCGACACTGTTGTGCCGCTGGAGAAGCCGCTGTCGGAAGAAGGCCTGCATGTGGTGATTTCCAAGCGCCACTGGCGCGGCACCACCCACCTTTACCGGATCAATGCGGGCCTGCAGAAACTGCGCGGCAGCGGACGGTTCGAGGAGATCATGTCGCGCCACCTGGAGCTGTTCTGGGCGCAGCTGCAGTAAGCCGGAACCGGGTCAGGCCGACAGGGTTTTAGCCGCTTCATAGCCGTGGCAGGCAGCTTCGCATTCCGTCTCGCTGTCCGGATCCTGATGTTCTGCGCGCTGCAGCAGCAGGTGCTCTGCCAGCACTGGGTTTTCAGGAAGCAGGCCGCTTGCGGCCTCGGCAGCGTTCTGGCCTGTACGGGCCGGCTGCCCGTGGCTGTCATCCGGATCGGACGGGTTTTGCGGATGACCGTCCGGCTCCTGCTCGCGCGGGCTGGTGTTTGCGGACTCGCTGCGGTCCGGATCATCAGAGCGGACAACCGGACGGGCGGTCAGATGGCCGCGGTTCGGTTTGGCTGGATCGACACTTCCTGAAACTGGCAAAAACATAGAGCGGGTCCTTCGCGGTGGCTTTGAACCGGTCTTAAGCGAAGGTTAACATAAGACGCTTAACAGCAGGTTAATGCATGTTCCCTGGCCGTTGGCGGGCCGCCGCCGCGGATTGCCCGCGCGAAAACCGGGCTGAAAACCAGCCCGATCAGCCGGTGATGAGCCGGGCCTTGGCATAGTTGGCTTCCGCCTGGAGGGCGCTGACCGGTTTGGGGCCTGCCTGGCAGCCGTTCATCAGGTCCTGATAATATGCGGCCATGTCCACGCCGTTCACCTGCTTCAGGTTCAGCGCTTCGGCGCGGGCTGCGGCCCGGGCCGGGCCGACATACTGAGGGGTCAGGGCGTCGGGGCGTTCGCCGCTCAGCGCCTGTTCACGCTGCAGGCTGCGGGCCATGCCCTGGCTGGTGCCGTTGATAAGCGGAGCATCCACCGGCTGGCCGCCTGCTTCTCCGATTGCGGGCTGCTTGCGGTACGCGGCCTGCATCTGCTTCATACCGTTGTACAGGCTGGTGGGGCTGGAAACTGCAGACAGCATTTGAATACCTTTCACTACGCTCTTGAAACTTACTTTATGATAATTTGAAGTAAACCGGTGAGGAATCCTTAGGACTGGTTAACGGCGTGTTAAGTGTACGGCCGGTGCCGGGCGCGGGCCGCCTTGCCAGCCATGCCTTTCCTGAGGATGATGCGGCCAATGGCACAGCCGGGGAAACGTGATGATTGCAGCCAGCCTTGATACGCCTGTCGGCGTGCTCAGCGTGTCAGAACGGGACGGTGCTGTCGTGCGGCTGGCCTGGTCTGCAGAGGCTACAGGACAATCAGCCTTGCTGGACCGGGCTCTGGACCAATTGCGTGCGTATTTCGCCGGTGAGCTGACGGAATTCGATCTGCCGTTGCAGGTGGAGGGATCGGAGTTTCAGAAAGCGGTTTGCGCAGCGATGCTGGCGATCCCTTTTGGCGAGACGCGCACCTATGGCGATATTGCCAGGGACCTTGGCGCCCCGCCCCAGCCGGTGGGCAATGCGTGCGGCGGCAACCCGATCCCTGTGATCATCCCCTGCCACCGGGTGCTGAGCGCCTCGGGACTGGGGGGCTTTTCCGGCCAGGGCGGGGTAGAGACAAAGGTCGCGCTGCTGAAACACGAGGGCGCCGCCAGCCTTCTGATCTAAACGTGGCGGCAGGCGCCAGCTTCCGCATTTGCTTCTTTCTGGCGGAAGGCGCACAGGGTGAGTGCGCCCCGGGGGGGGGGCGGGTGCGCCGTCCCTCGGGTAACAGGCCGCGCTGCGGGGCGGCCCGGAAGGGATCAGGCAAACAGGGCCTTCACCTGCTCATAAAGCGGTTCGGTATCCGCGCCGGAGGTTTCGGAGAAGTCGCTGATCAGCGCCAGGATCACCGATTCCATATCTGCTTCGGACGGTTGTTCCTGGGCGGGTGCCGCGGCGGTTTCTGCGGTTGTGTCCGGGCTGCCCGCCGGTTCTGAGCCGCTGGTTTCGGCCGTGCCCAAAGTGCTGCCGGCAGGCGGCTGCGCGGCTTCGGCAGCTTCGGCCTGCTGGGCGCGCCAGCCCCAGGCCTTGGCATGCTCGGGCGGCCCGGGCTGCTTGCTGCCGGTCACTGCGTTCAACGCGTGGCTCAGCCCGTTAGGCGGGAGGGAAGGGGCGGATACGGAATGCATGGCGTTCTCCTGTGGACGCTGCCGCTACGGCAAGTTCCGCATCAGTGTCCGCATTGGCCCGTTAAATCCGGCTTAGTGGCCGGACTTTTTTCTAACGCAAACTCCAATCAAACTATCGGCCATTTGTTAAAGCTTGTCAGAGCATACAAAAAACGCGGCCGGAGCAGGGCGGCACGCGCAGATCGCCGCTGCCTCAGGGGTGCGAAGGCGCGCGGCGGCGTTCGGGAATGATCTGCTGGGCGATGCCGACGAACAGCAGGTAGACCGAGGTGACCACCAGCCCCCAATGGGCCCAGCTGGCCGGGTGGAAATCGACCCAAGCGGCCCAGCCGGCAAAGAACGTCCAGGCCAGCGCCACCGGCAGCGAGACTTTGCGCCAGCGGGCCGTGCGCACCGGATGGATGAATTTCAGCGGCAGGAACATGGCAATGGACAACAGCGTCACCAGCACAAGAATAGTCCAATGGCTGGGCTCCAGCGCAAAGATCACCAGCACCGGCATGTTCCACACGCCGGGATAGCCGGAGAAGGAATTGTCCTTGGTCTTCATCCGCGTGTCGGCGTAATACATCGCGCTGCCAAAGGTGATCACGATGATCGCGAACCAGCCGGTCCAGCCGGCCATCAGCCCCGATTGGAACAGGGCAAAGGCCGGGATGAACACATAGGTCAGATAGTCGATGATCAGATCCAGCAGCACGCCGTCGAACTCAGGCGAATAGCGCTTGACGTGATAATGACGGGCCAGCGGGCCGTCGATGCCGTCCACGGCAAAAGCCACCACCAGCCAGACGAACATCAGGCTCCACTTGCCGTCCGCCGCCGCCAGCATCGCCAGCATGGCGAACACGGCGCCGGTTGCGGTGAGCAGGTGAACGGAAAGGGCGCGCAGTTGAGGTGTCATTGGTCCCTGATGGCGGTTTTGCCCACAGGCCGCAAGCGTTCAATGCAGCTTTGAGCGGAATTCCGTGCCCGCAGTAAACTGAATGCGCGCCATGCGGCGGCCCAGGGGAGCGGGGTCGGTGATGCCGGGGGAGGAGAACGGCGCCCTGGACGGCATATCGCCCATCCGCTCCCACGGCTGGCCGCCGGGCGGCGGGGCAGGGGCAGCAGGGGCACCATCAGCATAGAGGGCGGCAGAACCGGGAATGGTCATAGCAGAATCCTTTCTGGATCGGTTTCCGCCATCAAGCCGGAGCAGCCTTAACACGGGCTTGCCAAGAGGCGGAGACAGCCCGGAAAAATAGCGCGCATTTTAACTAACCGGGTCCGCGGTCCCGGTCCGCGCAAGCGGTATCAGCCGCAGCAGCGGCTTCCCAGCTGCACCGGCGGGCAGGGGACAGTGCCGTAGGAGCAGAACACGCAGCAGTCTCCGGGCTTGGGCCGCAATAGGGCACGGCAGCCCGGGCATTCGTAAAACCATTGGCAGGCATCCTGCGGCATTTCCTGCGCAGCCTCGTGCCCGCATGCGGGGCAGGTCAGAACACTGGTCAGAACAGGTTTTTTGTCGGTCATGGGCAGGCCTCCCCTCCTTGAGCAGAGGCCGGATAGCGCGCCGCGTCAAGTCATGCCTTGGGGTGGGCGCGCATGTAGACATCCATCAGATGAGTGGTGTCCACCGCCGTATAGGCCTGGGTGGTCGACAGCGACGCATGGCCCAAAAGCTCCTGAATGGCGCGCAGATCGCCGCCTGCCTCCAGCAGATGGGTGGCAAAGCTGTGGCGCAGCGCGTGCGGGGTGGCGGTGGCGGGCAGCCCAAGCTGGGCACGGGTTTTGGCCATCACCCCCTGGATCTGGCGCGGGTTCAGCGCGCCGCCGCGCACACCGCGGAACAGCGGCGCCTCGGCCTCCTGCGGATGCGGGCACAGTTCCAGATAGCGGTTCACGGCATCGCGGGCAGCGGGCAGCACCGGCACCACGCGTTCTTTCTTGCCCTTGCCAAGGATACGCAGCACCGGCGGCAGCGGCGCGTCGGCGCCTTTAAGCCCCAGCGCCTCGGATATCCGCAGGCCGCAGCCGTAAAGCAGCGTGACCACCGCCGCATCGCGGGCCGCCACCCAGTCCTGCTGCGATTGCAGCTCCACCGTCTCCAGCACCGCCTTGGCGGCGTCCGGCGCCAGCGGGCGCGGCAGTTTCTTCTGGAACTTCGGGGCACGGGCCAGGAGCACCGCGGCGGGTTCGAACCCTTCGCGTTCCGCCAGCCAGCGGTAGAAATTCTTGACCGCCGACAGCTTGCGCGCCAGCGAGCGCGCACCGGTGCCGGAGTTGCGCTCTGACGCCATCCAGGCGCGCATGTCGGAGGTGGTGATCCGCGCCAGCGCACCCAGCCCCTGCGGGCCGCCGGAATGTGCGGTCATGAAGGCGAGGAAGGCCGAAACATCGCCGCGGTAGGCGGTCAGCGTGTTGGCCGAGGCGTCCTCCAGCCCGCCCAGACGCTCCAGCCAAAGCTGCAGCGCATCACGGCAGGCCGGGGAGATCATCGTCATGACAGCCAGCTGCGCATCGCGCGTTCAAAGACGCCGCCGAAGAAGGCCAGCAGATCGGTGCCTTGCATCGGCGAGAACTGATGCGGATCTTCCGAGCCCATCACCAGCATCCCTGGCAGGCGGCCCTCACCAAGATCAAGCATAAGGCAGGCCTCGGAGCGGATCCATTCCGCCTTCAGCCCATAAACCCTCGGGCTGCCGCTTTGGGTCTGGCGCAAGGTCACAGTGCGCTGGCTGCCGGGCTGGCCTGCATAGCTTTCGGCGAATCCCGGGCCTGCCAGTTTCAGCGCATCGGACTTGCGCTCCACCGCGGCGCCGCCGGGCTGGGCGGTTTCCAGCACCAGTGCCAGGGCATCGACGCGCAGGATTTCCGGCATGTCCTGTTCCAGGCAGGCGAGGAAGGCGGTGAAATCCTGCGGCTCCAGCAGGCGCAGAACGGCGCGGTGAATGAGGTTGGTGCCGGCCAGATTGTCATAGGCCGCGGCAATCACCGATCGGTGAGTGTCCTCCAGCCGGTCGAGCCGGGCCGCCATCCGCTCCATCGCGATGCCGCGCAAGTCGACAACGTTGGAGCCCATGGCGCGCTCATTGGCGGCGACGAGGGCGTTCATCAGGTGCTGGTCCTCCAGCACGGCATCGGGTTTGGCGAGGATAGCCTCGCGCAGCTGGTCTTCCAGGCTGACTGAAGGGCTTGTACTGCTCATGCGTGAAACTCTTACGGCTCCGGACCTCTGACGGGTTTGGTTCCGTGTATAACACGGGATTTGCGCAATGCTGCGGAAAATTTCCGGACCGGCAGAAATTGCCGCGCGCAGGCAGGCTCCCGCCCGTCGCCGGTGCATTGAAATGCTCCGCTCCCGTTGGGCCGGGCGCCGGGCAGAGGCCCGGCGCCGCGGCGCTGATGCGCCGCCGCAGCGCGCCGGCAGGCGCGCTGCCGGGCCCAAGCCGCTCGGTGCGGCCCGGCGGCAGCCGGGGGGCATGGCGGCGCGGGAGAGCACGGACCATTAATGCGCCCCCGCAAAAGAAAAGGCGCCCGGACCGGGCGCCTTTCGTGGTTTACCGTGTGCCGGACCGATCAGAGGATCTTGATCTCTGCCGCCTTGATGTCGGCCAGGAAGGCATCCAGGCCCTTGTCGGTCAGCGGGTGGTTCACCATCGCCTTGATCACGGCCGGCGGCGCGGTGATCACATCGGCACCGATGCGGGCCGAGTCCAGCACGTGGTTCACCGAGCGGATCGAGGCGGCCAGGATCTGGGTCTCAAACCCGTAGTTGTCATAGATGGTGCGGATGTCCTCGATCAGCTCCATGCCGTCCAGGTTGATGTCATCCAGACGCCCGATGAACGGAGAGATGAAGGTCGCGCCCGCCTTGGCCGCCAGCAGCGCCTGGTTGGCGGAGAAGCACAGGGTCACATTAACCATGTGGCCGTCGTCGGTTAGGGTTTTACAGGCTTTCAGCCCGTCCCAGGTCAGCGGCACCTTGACGGCGATGTTTTCGGCGATCTCCACCAGCTTGCGGCCTTCGGCGATCATGGTTTCGGCATCCGTGGCGGTCACTTCCGCCGACACTGGCCCATCGACCAGGTCGCAGATTTCCTTGGTCACTTCGATGATGTCGCGGCCGGATTTCTTGATCAGCGACGGGTTGGTGGTGACACCGTCCACCATGCCCAGATCGTTCAGCTCGGCAATGGCGTCGATCTCGGCAGTATCTACGAAGAATTTCATGGGGCAGTCCTTTGGATGGGTTGGCCTCGGTCGCTTCTGCCTTTACCTCATGGGATTACGGGCGGCAACATGGGCAGCAGCATGAGCGGGCAGGAGTTCTTTCAGGCAGGTGAACGGGTTGGGGTGCTGACCACGCAACCCCTTGACCGGCTTCTGGATTACCGCGCTCCTGAAGGCGGCTGTTTCCTTGGCGCCTATGTCGAGGTGCCCTTGGGGCCGCGCAAGGTGCTGGGTGTGGTTTGGGGGCCGGGGGCCGGGGATTTCGATTCGGCCAAGCTGCGCTCGGTGATCCGGGTGCTGGACGTGGCGCCCATGCGGACAGAGATGCGCCAGTTTCTGGGCAAGGCGGCCGATTATACCCTGACCCCGATGCCTGCTATGCTGCGGCTGGCGACCCGCGCGCCGGGCCTTTCCGATCCGCCCTCGATGCGCAAGATCCTGCGCCGGGGCGAGGGCGTGCCGGACCGGATGACCGAGGCCCGCACCCGGGTGCTGGAGGTGCTGGAGGATTTCGGCGGCCTTGCCTTCACACCCAGGGAACTGGCGGACATGGCCGATGTGACGCCTTCCGTGGTCAAGGGGCTGGTGAAGCAGGGGGCTCTGCGAGAGGAGGAAGCGCCGCGCGACACCCCCTATCCGCATCTGGACCCGGAGCTGCCCTCCAAGCAGCTGACTGAGGATCAGGCCAAGGCCGCTGCCGCGCTGGCGGAAGGCGTCCATAGCGGGCGTTACGGCACCACGCTCCTCAAGGGCGTCACCGGCTCCGGCAAGACTGAGGTCTACTTGGAAGCTGTCGCTGCCGCCCTGCGTGCCGGACGGCAGGCACTGGTGCTGCTGCCGGAGATTGCGCTGACGGCCGAGTTCCTGACCCGCGTTGAAGCCCGGTTCGGCGCCAAACCGGCTGAATGGCACTCCGGCGCGACAATGACCGAACGCCGCCGGGTCTGGAAAATGGTCGGGCAGGGGGCGGCGCAGTTGGTGATCGGCGCCCGCTCGTCGCTGTTCCTGCCATTCCGCGATCTGGGCCTGATCATCGTCGATGAGGAGCACGACACCTCCTACAAACAGGAGGACGGGGTTCTGTACAACGCCCGCGACATGGCGGTGCTGCGCGCGGCGATGTGCTCTGCGCAGGTGGTGCTGGCGTCGGCCACCCCCAGCTTGGAGACCTGGGCCAATGCGGAGGCGGGCAAGTACAAGCGCCTGAACCTCACCTCCCGCTTCGGCGCCTCGGTGCTGCCGGACATGCGCGCCGTGGATATGCGGTCCGAGGACCTGCTGCCCTCCACCTGGATTTCTCCGACCCTGAAGCAGGCGATGAATCTGCGCATGGACCGCGGCGAGCAGTCGCTCTTGTTCCTGAACCGCCGCGGCTTTGCCCCGGTCACTATCTGCCGCGCTTGCGGGGCGCAGGTGGCTTGCGACCATTGCGACGCGCGGATGGTGGAGCACCGGTTTATGAAGCGGCTGATGTGCCACCAGTGCGGCGAGACCAAGCCGGTGCCGGAGGCCTGCCCCTCCTGCGAGGTGGAGGGCAAGATGGCCCCGGTCGGCCCCGGCATCGAACGCCTGGCCGAGGAAGCCACGGGGCTGTTCCCGGAGGCCCGTATTGCGGTGCTGAGCTCCGACCTGTTCGGCTCCGCCCGGGCCTTGAAACAGCGGATCGAGGAGATCGCCGCGGGCGAGGCCGACATTATCCTGGGCACCCAGCTGGTGGCCAAGGGTCACAATTTTCCGCTGCTGACGCTGGTCGGGGTGATCGACGCCGACCTTGGCCTGCAGGGCTCCGACCTGCGCGCGGCGGAGCGGACGTTCCAGCTGATGCGCCAGGTGGCGGGCCGGGCCGGACGGGCCGAGCGCCCGGGCGAAGCCTTGATGCAAACCTTCCAGCCCGAACACCCGGTGATCCGCGCGATCCTGTCGGGCGATGAGGAAAGCTTTTGGAAGGCCGAAGCCGCCGAGCGCCAGGCCGCCGGAGTGCCGCCATATGGCCGCATGGCCGGGATTATCCTGTCCGGGCCGGATCTCGCAGCAGTGTTTGATCTTGGCAATGCAATGGCCCGCAATGACGGCCCTTTGCGCCAGATCGGTGCCCAGCTGTTCGGCCCGGCACCGGCGCCCATTGCCCGCGTCCGCGGCCGCCACAGGGTGCGGCTGCTGGTCAAGGCCGCAAAGGGGGCGCCGCTGCAGGAGGCGATTGCGCGCTGGATTGCCCCGCTGCGCCTGAAGGGGGATTTGCGGCTGAGCGTCGATATCGATCCGCAAAGCTTCTTTTGACGCCAAGGCTGAGGGGGCTCTGCCCCCGGCCCTCGCGGGCCTCCCCCGGGATATTTGGGGCCAGATGAAGTGCGGATCCTTTATTCTTCTGGCTGAAAATATCCCGGAGCGCGAGGCAGAGCCTCGCATGAAATGCATTTCATGCCGCGGCGGCTTCGGCCGGGGCGCGGGTCAGGATGCTGGTGGTCATTGCCCCGATCCACATGAAGAACAGTGCCGCCCAGGCCGTGCCGACGAAGATTGACCCGCCGGTGACCCCGGCGCCGATGGCGCAGCCGCCGGCCAGCATGCCGCCAAACCCCATCAGCGCGGCACCGGTCATTGCCTTTCGCATGGTGGCGGCGTCATCAAAGGCCTGCAATTTCATCTCGCCCGCCAGCGCTGCGGCCAGCATGGCGCCGATGAATACGCCGGGCACCAGGCCGATGTCGAACTCCAGCACCGCCTCCCGGTCCAGGAAGAACATCAGGGTGCGGGCGGATGGTCCCGTAAAGGTCGCGCTTTCGATCTGCACCGGGTCAAACGCCACCTGGCTCAGCGCATAGGTCAGCACCCATCCAAGCGCGACGGCAAATCCCACCCCGGAGGCAAAGACCAGCCGCGCAGCACCAATCCGGTTGCGGCGCGCCAGCACCAGGGCCAGCGCAGCCGTGGCCAGACCAAGCAGCAGCCCGCCAGCTTGCGGCAGGCCAAGAGCGGCCAGCAGGTCCAGATTGCGCCCGCCTTCGGTGATCCACAGCCGGGCGAGCCAGTCGCGCGCAGGCGACAGCAGGCCGGACAGGCTCATCTGCGCGACCACCGCAAAAATCAGGCCGGACACCACCGAGCGCAAGTTACCGGTGGCTGCCAGCACCAGGAGCCGTCCCGAGCAGCCCCGCGCCAGCACCATGCCGCAGCCGAACATCAGCCCGCCAAGGATAGCGCCGGACCAGCTGCCCGGCACCGCCATCATCCGGGCGTCGGCGCTTTCCATCAGCCCCAAGAGCTGCGCCGCCTGGACCCAGACCACGGCAGTGGAAAAGGTCAGCAGCCAGACCGAGACCTTGTCACCAAGCCGCCCGCCGGCAAACTCCACCGTGGCCGCGCGCAGGCAGAACCTCGACCGTTGGGCCGCGACGCCAAAGACGATGCCCGTCAACAGGCCCAGCAGCGCCGCCGCGGGCGCTTCGCCGATACGCTCAACCAGGGGAACCAGATCCATCACACACCTCCAAATTCACATGTGTGCATATGAGTGGCGGGAGGAGCATGCCTTGATACAGATCAGATGAGGCACCTCAAGGCGCTTCTGCGCGCTGATGCGAAGGTGGATGTGCAACCGCTTGTTGGCTCTCGCCAAAGCGGGCTCAGAGGCGTACACCCGGAGCATGTTCAAACCGATGCCCCTGCATGAGGCGCAAGGCCTCCCGTTCTGGCGCCGCCCCGTGACGCTTCTGTTCCTGATGGCGCTGGCAATGCCGATTGCCTTCAACGCCTGGAGCGCGCTGCTCAACAACTTTGTGATCGAGGCGGCGAATTTCGACGGCGCCGACATTGGCCTTTTGCACACGGTGCGGGAAATCCCCGGCTTTCTGGCGGTGGGGGTGATTGCAGTGATCCTGTTCGTCCGCGAGCAGGTGCTGGGGCTGATTTCCCTAGTGCTGCTGGGGGTGGCGACGGCTGTTACCGCCTGGTTCCCGTCGCTGGGCGGCCTTTTGATGGTGACGCTGCTGAGCTCGATCGGCTTTCATTATTACGAGACGGTTAACCAGTCGCTGCAGCTGCAATGGCTGCCCAAGGAGAAGGCGCCGCAGACGCTGGGCTGGCTGGTGGCTGCCGGATCAGCAGCGACACTGGTGGTCTACGGGCTGATCGTGCTGACCTGGGACCGGTTCGATCTGGCCTATAACACCGTGTTCCTGGCGGCGGGCGGGGCAACCGCGCTTATTGCGCTTATTGCGCTGTTTGCTTATCCGCAGTTCGACGCACCGCACCCGCAGACCAAGAAACTGATCCTGCGCAAGCGCTACTGGCTCTATTACGCGCTGCAGTTCATGGCCGGCGCCCGGCGGCAGATCTTTGTGGTCTTTGCCGGTTTCATGATGGTGGAGAAATTCGGATTTGAGGTGCATGAGCTGACCGGGCTCTACCTGATCAACCTGGTGATCAACATGACCGCGGCACCGATGCTGGGCAAGGCTGTGGCCGTGTTTGGCGAGCGGCGCACGCTGATCTTTGAATACGCCGGGCTGGCCACTGTCTTTGCGGCCTACGGCGGGATCTACTGGTTCGGCTGGGGCGTGGTGGTGGCTGCGGTGCTCTATGTGGTGGACCATGTGCTGTTCGCGCTGGCGCTGGCGCTCAAGACCTATTTCCAGAAGATCGCCGACCCGGGGGATATCGCACCGACCGCCGCCGTGGCCTTTACCATCAACCACATCGCCGCAGTGTTCCTGCCGGTGCTGCTGGGCCTTCTGTGGGTTTATTCGCCGGGCATGGTGTTTGCGCTGGCGGCGGGCATGGCGCTGGTGTCGCTGTCGCTGTCGCTCTTGATCCCGCGCCATCCGGAGCCCGGCAATGAGACGATCTTCAGCAAATACGCCCGCCCCGCGCCGGCCGAGTGACGCATCAGCCCCGTGGCGCCAGCCGCGGGGCGAGCGCCCGCGCACAGGGTGAGCGCGGGCGCTGCCTGGCTTGCAGCCAGGCGGGGACGCTTGACGCGGGGCGCGCGGCAGCCTAGGCGCTTGCCAACAGTTTCAGGAGAGACGCCATGACCACCTTCACCGCCCTCACCACGCTCCCCGGAAAAGCCCAGGCCGAAGCGCTGGGCGACGCCATGGAGCGGCTGAACCCGGAGCCCACCGGTGTGGGCGTGTTTGAAATGGAAGACGGCTCCGGCCTGTGGGAGGTCGGCGGCTATTTCACCGAAAGCCCCGACGAGGCGGGACTTGCCCTGCTGGCCGCAATGCACGAGGCCAAGCCCTTTGTCGTCTCCGAGGTGCCCGAAACCGATTGGGTCGCCCATGTGCGCCGCGAGCTGGCACCGGTGGAGGCAGGCCGCTTTTTTGTCTACGGCAGCCACGACGCGGATAAACTGCCCGCAGACCGCATTCCGCTGCTGATCGAGGCGGCGATGGCCTTTGGCACCGGCCACCACGGCACCACGCTCGGTTGCCTCAAGGCGCTGGATCACCTGCTGACTCAGGGTTTTTGTGGCGAGAAAGTGGCCGATATCGGCTGCGGAACCGCGGTGCTGGCGATGGCCGCCGCGCGGGTCTGGGACGGCGCCATCCTGGCCAGCGACATTGACGAGGTCGCGGTCGAAGTGGCCGAGGCCAATCTCAAGGCCAACGGTATGGAAGGCCAGGTCACCTGTCTGGAAGCGGCAGGTTTCGATCACCCGGATCTGCAGGCGCAGGCGCCCTATGACCTCATCTTTGCCAATATTCTGAAGGGGCCGCTGGTCGCCCTGGCCCCCGATCTGGCCGCGAATCTGCGCCCCGGCGGCTATGCGATTCTCTCTGGAATCCTGAATGAACAGGCCGATGATGTGGCCGGCGTTTATGCACAGCAGGGCATCAATCTTGAGCGCCGCGACGAAATTGGTGAATGGACAACGTTACTTCTGCGTAAAGCGGACTGATTGATTTAAATTTGCGGCGAATTTTAGGGGTTCGCCGCATTTTCGCCTCATTTCGAGCCAAAGATTGGCCATCCGCTGGTGGGGGCCAGTTCGGAGGCTCGTAATGGGCGAACATCGTGATCAGTTCCAGGCGCGTTTGAAGCAGATCAACCGCAAACACGAAGCCATGTCTGGAGGCTACTCGGCAAACCTGCGGCCGGACGGGCTGCTGGTGGTGAAGCCGCGCCGGGTGCAGTCCCGGATATCGGCGCGCACGGCGGTATTCTTCGTGGCGGCCTTTCTGCTGTTCAAGGGGTTCCTGATGGCGGCCCTTGGCTTTGGCAGCTACGACGAGCGGGTGCAGGCCCTTGCCGGGGGCAGCGGCATTGAGCGTGCCGGGGCCTTCATCATGCAGGCCGATCCGCTCTCCGTCCTTGTTGCTCAGAAGATCGGACCCGTTCTGCGCTGACGGCTACGTCCGCGGAAAGGGTGCAGAAAGGCCGCCGGCCCGGGGGGAGCTGGCGGCCTTTTCCGTGCCGGGACCGCGCTGAGCTTTGCTGGCAACAAAAAACGCCGCGGCCTGTTCAGGTCCGCGGCGTTTCCCTATTCGCCCCGAGGGAGGAGGCAGGGCGGAAAAAGGGGGTCTTAGAAGACGGTTTTGCCGGTGGCGACGTTTTCGATGTCACCGCGGCACATGCCGATGTCGGCCAGTTCGCGGTCGGACAGGCCGGACAGCGCGTTGCGGGTTGCGCGGGCGTCGTTCCAGGCGGCGAATGCGCCGGCAGCGCTGGCGACCAGATCGCCGATGCGGCCAAACAGGCCGGTGGAACCATAGGTGGTGCGGGTGGTGTCAAAAGCGGCCATATCCTTGTCCTCTGATCTGGTGTTGGCTGTCGTCGCGTTGTTGCGATGGCGGGCATCTAGTGGGGAACAATCAGGGCGGCAAGGGCCGAATTTGCATGTGTCATATGCAGTTTGTGCATAGCTTAAAGCCTTATAAACAAGGGCTTTCCTCCCGGTTGAGGAAACCGGCGGAAAATGTCGTTTCCGCCTCTGCAGAGGGTCGGTTTCAGACCTCGGCGGCGCTGCTTTACAGCTTTCGGGTGCGGGAAAGCAATTGGACATGTTCGCGTTTTGTGCTAACCGTTGGAAAAATAATTTTCGGGCAAGCGGGCAGGGACCGGTCACATCATGCGGATTTTGGGAATTGATCCGGGGTTGCGGAACCTCGGATGGGGCGTGATCGAATCGCGCGGCACCCGGCTCAGCCATGTAGCCAACGGTGTCTGCACCTCCGACGGGGATGATCTGGGCGAGCGTTTGCTGTCGCTGCACAATCAGGTTTCCGAGATCATCGAGGCCTTTGCCCCGGATCAGGCGGCGATCGAGCAGACCTTCGTGAACAAGGACGGCGCCGGCACGCTGAAACTGGGCCAGGCCCGCGGAGTGGCGCTTTTGACACTGGCCAAGGCGGGCTTGCCGGTGGGGGAATACGCGCCCAACCGGGTCAAGAAGACGGTGGTCGGCGTCGGCCATGCCGAGAAGGAGCAGGTCATGCATATGGTCAAGCTGCAGCTGCCGGGCTGCCTGCCGAAAAACGCCGATGCCGCGGATGCGCTGGCGATTGCCATCTGCCACGCCTATTACGGGGGCACACAGCAGCGGCAGCTGAGGGAGAAACGCGCATGATCGGCAAGCTGACAGGACGGCTCGATTACCGGGCGCAGGATCACGTGCTGATCGACGTGCGCGGCGTCGGCTACATCGTCTATTGCTCCGACCGCACCATGGCGGCACTTCCGGGCGTGGGGGAGGCCATCGCGCTCTACACGGACATGGTGGTGCGTGAGGACCTGATGCAGCTCTATGGCTTCACCTCGCTGGTGGAGAAAGAATGGCACCGGCTGCTCACCTCGGTGCAGGGGGTTGGGGCCAAGGTCTCTCTGGCCATCCTAGGCGCCTTGGGGCCGGACGGGGTGAGCCGGGCGATTGCGCTCGGGGATTGGGCCTCGGTCAAGGCGGCCAAGGGCGTCGGCCCCAAGACCGCACAGCGCATCGTGCTGGACCTCAAGGACAAGGCGCCAGGCGTGATGGCAATGGGCGGCACCGTGGCGGACGCGATGGACGGCCCTGGGCTGGAGGTGGTCGAGGATGCAGACCCTGCACCAGCCGCCAAACCGGCCCGCAAGGCGCCGCCCAAGAAACCCAGCGGTGCGGCGGCGGCCTCTGCCGGTGCGCTGTCGGCCTTGGGCAATCTGGGCTATGGTCCCTCGGATGCCGCTGCAGCGGTGGCAGAGGCGGCCGCCACCTATCCGGATGCGGATGAGCCGGAGCTGATCCGTGCCGCGCTGCGTCTGCTGGCGCCGAAGGGGTGATCAGACAATGGCATTGAAGCACAAAGGGCAGTGCCCGGCCGCGGGCGGAAAGCGAAGCGCCCGCCCGGGGGGGCGGACGGGCGCTGCCCGGCCTATCGGCCAGGCGGTTCATCTGAATGATAAGTTGAGGCGGAGTGACGCTGATGATTGACGCCGACCCCGCCCTGCGCCCCGAACCTCTGCCTGAGGACAATGACCGCGCCCTGCGCCCGCAGGGCCTTGGTGAATTCATCGGCCAGGCCGAAGCCCGCGCCAACCTGCGGGTCTTCATAGAATCCGCCCGCCGCCGCGGCGAAGCGATGGACCACACGCTGTTCCACGGTCCCCCGGGCCTCGGCAAGACCACCCTGGCCCAGATCGTCGCGCGAGAGCTGGGGGTAAATTTCCGCATGACCTCCGGCCCGGTGCTGGCCAAGGCAGGAGATTTGGCAGCGATCCTCACCAACCTTGAGGCCCGCGACGTGCTGTTCATCGACGAGATCCACAGGCTGAACCCGGCGGTGGAAGAAGTGCTTTATCCGGCGATGGAGGATTTCGAACTGGACCTGGTGATCGGCGAGGGGCCGGCAGCGCGCACCGTGCGGATTGAGCTGCAACCCTTTACCCTGGTCGGCGCCACCACGCGTATGGGCCTCTTGACCACGCCCCTGCGCGACCGCTTCGGCATCCCGACCCGCCTGCAGTTCTACACCATCGACGAGCTGTTCGAGATCGTCAGCCGCAACGCCCGCAAGCTGGGCGCACCGGCCGACGATGCCGGTGCCCGAGAGATCGCGCGGCGCGCCCGCGGCACCCCCAGGATCGCCGGGCGGCTCCTGCGCCGCGTGGTGGACTTTGCGGTTGTCGAGGGCGATGGAACCATCACTCGGGAGCTGGCCGATGGCGCATTGACGCGGCTGGGGGTGGACCAGCTGGGGCTCGACGGGGCGGACCGGCGCTATCTGAAGCTGATCGCTGAAAATTACGGCGGCGGGCCGGTGGGGATCGAGACGATTTCGGCCGCCCTCAGCGAGAGCCGCGACGCGCTGGAGGAGGTGATCGAGCCGTACCTCTTGCAGCAGGGGCTGATCCAGCGCACGCCGCGCGGGCGGATGCTGGCGCAAAAGGCTTGGACCCACCTGGGAATGCCGCCGCCGCGCAGCCAGAACGACCTATTCGGGTAAAAGCAAGCTGCGCTACCATAAGTTGTGTCAGCGATGCTGTCCAAATGTTTCGCGCGCGAAACATTGCGGCAGTATTGCTGACCTATTTGCGAGGTTCCGATTTCTCTTTCAGGCAGGCGCTCCCGCCCGCCGCCGGCCCATCAAAGATGGGCCTGCGCCCGTTGGGCGTGGCGCCGCGCTGACGCGCGGCGCGGCTTCGCTCAATCCAGGCCCGCGCCGCGCCAGCGGCGCCCGGCCCAAGGCTGTTTCCGGCGGTCTGGCGCAGCCAGGAGGCCGGGCAGGCGCGGGAGCAGCCCCCCTTCCTCTTGCCGCCGCGCGGCGCAGACGGCATAGACGGGGCAGGACCAAGGAGACGCCCATGACCGCCCAGCTGCCAGACCTGACGCCGGAGCAGATCGAAGCCCTGTTCACACGCAATGACGGCTCTTATGCCTTTGCCCGCTGGGGCCGGCCCGTGGCGCCGATCGTTTTCGGAGTGCAGGACGAGACCCTCAAGACCGTCAAGGGTGCGCTTGAGGCGGTGATGACGCTGGCGGGCCACCAGATGGCCGAGACCGACCCGGAGCTGGGCTCGAACCTCATGTTCTTCTTCTTCCGCGACTGGGAAGAGCTGCTGGCGGTGCCGGATCTGGACCGGCTGATCCCGGGCCTGCAGCCGCTGGTGGCCCGGCTGAAGGAGGCGGACGCCAGCCAGTACCGCGCCTTCCGGTTTGACGATCAGGGCGGCATCAAGGCGGCGTTTGTGTTCCTGCGGATGAAGGGCGCGATGGCGCAGATGCCCGCCGAAACCCTGGCGCTGACCCAGGCGGTGCAGGTGGCGCTGATGTGGGGCGACGCGGCTTTTGCCGGTACCTCGCCGCTGGCTGTGCTGCCGGACACCGGCGCAACCATCCTGCGTCCCGAGATCGCCGGCGTGATTGCCGCGGCTTATGACCGGATGATGCCGGTGGCGGCAGACGACAAATCCCA
Source organism: Leisingera sp. CC-HEC096 (assembly GCF_059429235.1). NCBI lineage: Bacteria > Pseudomonadati > Pseudomonadota > Alphaproteobacteria > Rhodobacterales > Roseobacteraceae > Leisingera > Leisingera sp. CC-HEC096. Next base: position 1,927,111 of record NZ_JCAIJS010000001.1, on the reverse strand, counting down.
CGCCCTGCGCCTGTTCGCACGCCTTCAGGCGCCGGCGGAACCGCCGCAGCCCTGATGCGCGCTTTCGTGGGCTTGCCGCTGCCGGATGCAGCCCTGGATGCGCTGGAGAGGGTGCAGGAGGGGCTGACCGTCGGGCGGCATGTCCCGTCAGAAAACATGCACCTGACGCTGGCTTTCCTGGATGACCAGACCGAAGCATCGCTGCAGGTCCTGCACCAGATGCTGGCGGAGATCAGCGCCCCGCCGTTGACGCTCACGTTCAACGGACTGGATACCTTTGGCGGCAAGCTGCCGCGGGTGCTGGCGGCGGAGGTGCTGAAAACGCCGGAACTGACCGGGCTGCGCGGCCGTGTCCGCAGCGCCTGCCGGGAAGCGGGCATAGACCTGCCGCGCGAGCGCTTCCGCCCGCATGTGACGCTGGCGCGTTTCCCCCGGCATCTGGAGACGGGACAGGTTGAAAAAATCGCGCAATTTCTTGCGGGAGCGGCGGGGTTCCGGCTGGACTGCGAGGCGGACAGTTCCGCGCTGTTTCAGTCGACCCTGGCACCGGAAGGCGCGCGGTATGACATGCTGGCGGAGTATCCGCTGGAGGGTTGAGCCGCTTGCAGCGGTCTGGCGCCACCCATAGGGTGCGCTGGCAAACGCAGGAGAGCAGGCAATGAACCACCAATTCCCGGTCCGGGTCTATTACGAGGACACCGACATGGGCGGGATTGTCTATCACGCCAATTACCTGCGCTTCATCGAGCGTGCCCGCAGCGACTGGGTGCGCGGCATCGGCGTTGACCAGAACGCCATGCGCGAGGCCGGGCTGATCTATGTGGTGCGCCGGATCGAGGCGGACTACCTGGCGCCTGCGAAATTCGACGAGGAGCTGCTGGTCACGACTTCCATGCAGACTGTGACGCCCGCCCGGATGGTGCTGGCTCAGGAGGTCACGCGGGATGGCCAGCCGCTGTTCAGGGCCCAGGTGACAATCGTCTGTATAACCACCGGCGGCAAACCGGCCCGGCTGCCGGCAGAGATTCGCGCATTGCGGTAACAATTGGCGCCAGCCCGCCTGTTTTAATGGCCTTTGCCATTGAACTGCGCTAGCGTCTTGCCAAATAAGGCCGGATAAACGGCCGGAACATCTATAGAGCAGGCTAATGGAAGCAGAAACTCTGGCGCTGGCGCAGGAGATTGATTTCTCCATGTGGGGCCTTTTCGCGCGGGCCACCGTGACCGTGAAACTGGTGATGCTGATGCTGGTGGGGGCCTCGATCTGGTCCTGGGGCATCATCATTCAGAAGATGATCAATTACCGCAAGGCCCGCAGCGAAGCGGACGCGTTTGACCGGGCATTCTGGTCGGGTCACCCGCTGGACGAGCTGTTTGACAGGCTGGGCGCGGACCCTGCTGGCCAGGCAGCGCGGATCTTCTCTGCCGGCATGAGCGAATGGCGCCGCAGCCATCGCAGCGACGGCGGGATGATCCCCGGTGCGCAGGCGCGCATCGACCGGTCGATGGATGTGGCCATCGCCAAGGAGACCGAGGGGCTGCAAAGCGGCCTGTCGGTGCTGGCGACCGTCGGCTCCACCGCCCCTTTTGTGGGCCTGTTCGGCACTGTTTGGGGCATTATGACCGCCTTTATCGAGATTGCAGAGCAGCAGAACACCAACCTGGCCGTTGTGGCGCCGGGTATTGCCGAGGCGCTGATGGCGACCGGCCTGGGCCTGCTGGCCGCAATCCCGGCAGTGGTATTTTACAACAAGCTGAGCGCAGACAGCGATCGCATCATCGGCGGCTATGAGGCCTTTGCCGATGAGTTTGCCACCATCCTCAGCCGCCAGCTGGACTCCTAAGGCCATGGGGGCCGCAGTCCAGCAGCCGCAGGGAGGCGGCGACCGCCGCCGGGGCCGCCGCCGCCGCCGCGGCCAGCCGATGTCGGAAATCAACGTCACGCCGTTTGTCGACGTGATGCTGGTGCTGCTGATCATTTTCATGGTGGCCGCGCCTTTGATGACCGTCGGCGTGCCGGTGGAACTGCCCAAGACTGCAGCCGGAGCCCTGCCGGGCGATGAGGAAGAACCGCTGACCGTGACCATGACAGCCGAGGGCGGGGTGGAAATCCAGACCACCCCGGTAGCGCGTGATGAACTGGTGCCCAAGCTGCGGGCGATTGCGGCAGAGCGGTCCTCGGACCGGGTGTTCCTGCGTGCGGACGGCAAGATTGCCTATGCCGATGTGATGCAGGTGATGGGCGCGCTCAATGCGGGCGGCTTTTCCAACGTGGGGCTGGTCACCGATACCGGCGGCCCGGCCTTGGACGGGCGGCAGGCGCAGGGCACGGATCAGTAAGCGGGGACGCGGACGGTGCAGACCGGAACCAAGATCTCTCTTGCCGGACACGGATTGCTGATGGGATGGGTTGTCTTCGGCGCCTGGTTCCCGTCCGAACCCTTGCCGTCCAACGTGCAGCAGGTGGCGCTGATCTCCTCCGAAGAGTTCGAGAAGCTGAGCCAGCAGCGCAAGGCGCCGCAGGTTGCGCCGGAGCCGGCACCGCTGAATGAACCTGCCGAGGTGCCGCCTGCACCGGAGCCTGCGCCGCAGCCTGATCCCGAACCGGAGATCACCCAGCCTGAACCGGTCGCTCCGGCCGAACCCGACCCGCAGGTGGCGGAACTGCCCGATGCGCAGCCTGAACCTGACGTGCCGGATGCCCCGCCGCCAGCGGCGGAAGAGCCGGAGATTGCCGCGCTGGTGCCGCAGGTCAGGCCGGACGCCGCGCCGCGCCCGGTGGACCGGGTGGCGCCGGAGCCTGTTGCACCGCCGGAGCCGGACACCAAGATCGACGACCTCGTGCAGCCCGAGGTCGCGCCGGAAGAGGGCGCCGAGACCGAGCAGGAGGTGCAGGAGGCCACGGCACGCGAAGCGGCCAGTGACCGGATCGTGACCGAGGAGAACGAAGGCGAGGATGTGGCGGCCTCTGCCGCGCCGGCCGTGTCCAAGCGTCCTGTGACCCGGCCTGCAAGGCCGCAGCCGCAGCCGGAACCTGAACCGGAAACCCAGGTCACCGAAGCGGCGCAGCCGGCAGAGCCTGACCCGGCAGACACCGCGTCCGCCGTGCAGGATGCCCTGGCCGAGGCCTTGGCGGGCGGCGCCGATGTGGAAGCGCCGGAACCCTCTGGCCCGCCGCTGACGCTGGGGGAAAAGGATGCGCTTCGGGTGGCGGTGTCGCAGTGCTGGAATGTGGGCTCCCTGTCCACCGATGCGCTGAAAACGACCGTGGTTGTTGCGGTGTCGCTGGCGCAGGACGGCCGGCCCGACACGGGCTCGATCCGGATGCTGTCCAGCACCGGCGGCGCATCATCGGCGGCGCAGCAGGCCTTTGACGCAGCGCGGCGGGCGATTATCCGCTGCGGCGCCAGGGGATTTCAGCTTCCGGCTGAAAAGTACGCGCAATGGCGCGATATTGAGATGACATTCAATCCTGAAAGGATGCGGATCAAATGAGGAATATTCTGGCGGCACTCCTGATCGGCGCCTCGGCACTGGCCGGGGCAGGCGCAGCCGCGGCGCAGACCGGCCCGCTCCGCATCGAAATCGACCAGGGCGTGATCGAGCCGTTGCCCTATGCGGTGCCGGATTTCGTGCCGGAAACCCCGGCGGCAGCGGAATATGCCACCGAGATCGCGCGCGTCATCGCGTCCGACCTCAGCGGCACCGGGCTGTTCCGGGAAGTGCCCGCCAGCGCCCACATCTCCAAGGTGGCGGCGTTCGACGGCCCGGTCAAATTTGCCGACTGGAAAGCAGTGAATGCGCAAGCGCTGATCACCGGCGCGGTCAGCGTCACCGGCAACCGGCTGACGGTGCGGTTCCGCGGCTATGACGTGTTCGCGGAAAAGGAGCTGGAAACCGCGTTGCAGTTCACCGGCACCACCGACGGCTGGCGGCGGATGGCGCATAAGGTGGCGGATGCGATCTATAGCGAGATCACCGGCGAGAGCGGTTATTTCGACAGCCGGGTGGTCTATGTCTCTGAAAGCGGGCCCAAGAACGACCGCCGCAAGCGGCTGGCGGTGATGGATTACGATGGTGCCAATGTTCAGTATCTGACCAACAGCGCCTCCATCGTGCTGGCGCCGCGGTTCTCGCCCACCGGCGACCGGGTGCTTTATACAAGCTACGAAAGCGGCTTTCCGCAGATCCACGTGCTGGATGTGGGCCAAGTGCAGCGCAAGGTGCTGTCCAGCGGCGACGGCACCATGAGCTTTGCGCCGCGGTTCGCGCCGGACGGGCGGACCATCGTCTACTCTCAGACCCAGGGCGGCAATACCGACCTTTACTCGATGGATATCGGGACCGGCGCGAAAACCCGGCTGACCTCGGCGCCTTCGATCGAGACGGCGCCGTCGTTCTCGCCCGACGGTTCGCAGATCGTGTTTGAAAGCGACCGCTCCGGCAGCCAGCAGCTGTACGTCATGCCCGCAGGCGGCGGCGAGGCACGGCGGATCAGCTTCGGGCAGGGCCGCTATGGCACGCCTGTGTGGTCGCCGCGCGGCGACATGGTGGCCTTTACCAAACAGAACAAGGGCCGGTTCCACATCGGCGTCATGCGCACCGACGGCAGCGAAGAGCGGCTGCTGACCGCGTCCTTCCTGGATGAAGGCCCGACCTGGGCACCCAATGGCCGGGTGATCATGTTCACGCGCGAAAGCCAGGGCAGCACCGGGCGGGCGCTGCTGTATTCGGTGGATATCACCGGCCGCAACCTCAAGCCGGTCAGGACACCGGACGGGGCGTCGGACCCCTCGTGGTCGCCGCTGCAGAAGTAAACGCTGCGGAAACAGGGCCGTTTAGGCGGGGATACCCGCATAGAACCAGACCCGGGCTTATGATAACGTCGGGGCAAGAAACGCAAAGGAATAGGCAGACATCATGAGCGGCTTGAAATTGGCAATGGCGGCAGTGGCCGTACTGGGGCTGGCAGCCTGCAGCAATAACCCCTGGAACGACGATCTGAACGGCGCCGGCGGGCCTGGCGGCGCAGGTGCGGGCGCGGGCGCCGGTGCATTGGATCCGGCCAGCCCGGCCTATTTCCAGCAGACTGTTGGCGACCGGGTTCTGTTCGCGATCGACCAGCACACGCTGTCGCCCGCCGCGCAGTCCACATTGCAGGGGCAGGCGCGCTGGCTGGCGCAGAACGCCGACTATGCGGTCACCATCGAGGGCCACGCGGATGAGCAGGGCACCCGCGAATACAACCTCGGCCTGGGTGCCAAGCGCGCCAACGCCGCCCGCGAGTACCTGATTTCGCAGGGTATTGCCGGCAGCCGCATCAAGGTGGTGAGCTACGGCAAGGAACGTCCGCTGGAAATCTGTTCGGACGAAACCTGCTATTCCAAGAACCGCCGCGCTGTGACCGTGCTGGCTGGCGGCCTGACGGGGTAACGGCATGAAACCTCTGCGCACCGCGCTTCTGGCCACTGTGATGCTGCTGCCGCTGCCGCTGGCGGCGCAGAATTCGCAGACCCTGGCGGATATCCGCCAGGAGTTGACTGTATTGCACGTGGAGATCCAGCGGCTGAAGCGCGAGCTGTCGACCACCGGATCCCCGTCTGCGGAGGTTTCCGGCAATACGGTGCTGGACCGGGTTGGCGCGATTGAGAGCGAGCTGCAGCGGCTGACCCTGCAAACCGAAGAGCTGGGCCACCGGATCGACCGGATTGTGGCTGATGGCACCAACCGGATCGGCGACCTGGAATTCCGCCTGGTTGAGCTGGAAGGCGGCGATGTCGGCGCTTTGGGCGAGACCACGACACTGGGCGGCGGCGAGCTGCCAGCCGCGGTGGTTGCCGCCCCGCAGGCAGAGGATAGCGGCACAACGGGCGGCGAGCTGGCGATCGGTGAGCAGGCGGATTTCGATGCCGCCGAGAAGCTTCTGGCCGAGGGGCAGTATCAGGAAGCGGCAGAGAAGCTTGCGGCATTCAACCAGGCCTATCCGGGCAGCCCGCTGGCGGCGGCGGCAGAGTTCAGCCGCGGCAAGGCGCTGGACGGGCTGGGCGACACCCGCGAGGCGGCCCGGGCCTATCTGGCGGCCTTTACCGGCAATTCCTCCGGCCCGGTGGCGCCCAAGGCGCTGTTTGAGCTCGGCGCCGCATTGGGGCGCCTTGGCCAGACCGATCAGGCCTGCGTGACACTGTCCGAGGTCGGTGTGCGGTTCCCGGGGACGGGTCCCGAAGAAGAAGCCAAGGCCGAAATGGCCAAGCTGGGCTGTTCTTGACCCCGGCCGGGCGGGATATCCCTGCTCTGGTGCGCAGTCAGTTCCGTTCTGCTCTGCCTGCCAGGCTGGGAATCGCGCTGTCCGGCGGCGGTGATTCGATGGCCCTGATGCATCTGCTGCATGACTGTTTCGGCGGCGGAGACGTTCAGCTGTTCGCGGCGACTGTCGATCACGGGCTGCGCCCGGACTCGGCGGATGAGGCGGCGGCAGCCGGGGCGGCGGCAGGCCGCCTTGGCATCACCCATGAGGTGTTGCACTGGGAGAACAGGCCGCAGGAAGGCAACCTGCAGGCGCAGGCCCGCGCGGCACGGTATGATCTCCTGTGCAGCTGGGCGCGGCGGCACGGCATTCCGGTGCTGGCGCTTGGACACACAGCGGATGATCAGGCGGAGACGGTACTGATGCGCATGGCCAGGGCCTCTGGGGTGACCGGGCTGTCGGGCATGGCAGAGCGGCGCACCCGCGATGGGGTGACCTTGCTGCGGCCGCTCCTGGACGTGACCCGCAGCGAGCTGCGCCGCTATCTGGAGGCCCGAGGCATAGATTGGGCGGAGGATCCGAGCAACGAGGATACGCGGTTCGAACGGGTGCGGGTGCGCCAGGCGCTGGAGCAGCTGGCGCCGCTGGGGCTGACGCCGGGGGTTATTGCCAAGGTCGCCCGGAATATGGGCAAGGCCCGCGAAGCGCTTGACTGGTATGTCTTTCTGGCCGCCCGCGATCTGGTCCATGTCCAGGCCGGCGCCGTTGTTCTGTGCCAGCGCAAGTTCCGCACCTTGCCCGGCGAAATCAGCCACCGGCTGCTGGTGCGCGCCTTTCAATGGATTTCGGGTGCCGCCTATCCGCCGCGCCGGGTGCCGATGGAAAAGGCGGTCCTGGCTGCGCGCAACGGCAGTTCCGTCACCCTGGCAGGCTGCCGGCTGGTCAGCACGGCCAAGCAGGTCTGGATCTGCCGGGAATACAATGCCGTGAAAGGGGAAACTGCCCTGCCGGGGCAACGATGGGATGGCAGGTGGAAGATTTTCGGCGGTGATGCAAAGGGTTGCGAAGTGCGGGCCCTGGGGCGACAGGGGCTGGCGCAATGCCCCGACTGGCGCGCCGCGGGCGTGCCGGGCGCGGTGCTGGAGGCCACACCGGCGGTGTGGCACGGTGCCCGGCTGGCCGCTGCGCCCGCGGCCGGACTGGCCAATGGCTGGTCGGCTGAAACGGCAGGAAGCGAAGAAGAGTTCTTTGCATCCCTTTTATCTCATTGAACCTGCCTGAATGATCCTTATTTTAAGCACAACGCAGGCGGCCCGTGCGGTGCGCCTATCTGATTGGGAGAACTTTCCTTGGGCAACGCTCGCAATATCGCCTTTTGGGTTGTTCTGTTTCTGCTGATTCTGGCGCTGTTCAATTTGTTCAGTGGTTCCGGCAGCACGATGCAGAGCCGTGAACGCACTTTCTCTGACTTTGTCAGCTCGGTTGAAACCGGCAAGGTCAGCACCGTCACTCTGGACGGGGAACAGGTGCGCTATACCACCACCGACGGGCAGAACTACGTCACCATCAAACCGGGCGATGCCGAGGTCACCTCGCTGCTGATCGCAAATGACATCCCGGTGCGCGCTGAAAAGCAGCAGCAGTCGGGCTTTCAGTCGTTCCTGATCACACTGCTTCCGTTCCTGCTGCTGATCGGTGTCTGGATCTACTTCATGAACCGGATGCAGGGCGGCGGCAAAGGCGGCGCCATGGGCTTTGGCAAGTCCAAGGCCAAGATGCTGACCGAAAAGCACGGCCGCGTCACCTTTGACGACGTCGCGGGCATCGACGAGGCGAAGGAAGAGCTGGAAGAGATCGTCGAATTCCTGCGCAACCCGCAGAAATTCTCGCGCCTGGGCGGCAAGATCCCCAAGGGCGCGCTGCTGGTCGGCCCTCCGGGCACCGGTAAGACGCTGCTGGCCCGTGCCATCGCAGGCGAGGCGGGCGTGCCCTTCTTCACCATCTCCGGCTCCGACTTCGTGGAAATGTTCGTGGGTGTTGGTGCAAGCCGCGTGCGCGACATGTTCGAACAGGCCAAGAAGAACGCGCCTTGCATCGTCTTCATCGACGAAATCGACGCCGTCGGCCGCCACCGTGGCGCCGGCTATGGCGGCGGCAATGACGAGCGCGAGCAGACCCTGAACCAGCTGCTGGTGGAAATGGACGGCTTTGAGGCCAATGAGGGTGTGATCATCCTCGCCGCCACCAACCGCAAGGATGTGCTGGACCCGGCGCTGCTGCGCCCGGGGCGTTTTGACCGCCAGGTCACCGTCGGCAACCCCGACATCAAGGGCCGCGAGAAGATCCTTGGCGTGCATGCCCGCAAGACCCCGCTGGGCCCGGACGTGGACCTGCGCATCATTGCCCGCGGCACCCCCGGTTTCTCTGGCGCGGATCTGGCCAACCTGGTCAACGAGGCGGCGCTGATGGCCGCCCGCGTCGGCCGCCGCTTTGTCACTATGGAAGATTTCGAATCGGCCAAGGACAAGGTGATGATGGGGGCCGAGCGCCGCTCGATGGTGCTGACCCAGGACCAGAAAGAAAAGACCGCCTACCACGAAGCAGGCCACGCGGTTGTCGGCTTGGTGCTGCCGGAATGCGACCCGGTCTACAAGGCGACGATCATTCCGCGCGGCGGCGCGCTGGGGATGGTGGTCAGCCTGCCGGAAATGGACCGGCTGAACTGGCACAAGGACGAGTGCGAGCAGAAGCTGGCGATGACCATGGCGGGCAAGGCAGCCGAGATCATCAAATACGGTGAAGGCCATGTCTCCAACGGTCCTGCCGGCGATATTCAGCAGGCGAGCCAGCTGGCGCGTGCCATGGTGATGCGCTGGGGCATGTCCGACAAGGTCGGCAACATCGACTACGCTGAGGCGCATGAGGGTTATTCGGGCAACACCGCCGGTTTCTCGGTCTCGGCCCACACCAAGGAGCTGATCGAGGAAGAGGTCAAAACCTTCATTCAGGAAGGCTATGACCGCGCGTTCCAGATCCTCACCGAGCATAAGGAAGAGTGGGAACGCCTGGCGCAGGGGCTGCTGGAATACGAAACCCTCACGGGCGACGAAATCAAGCGGGTCATGAACGGCGAGCCGCCGCAGGCCGGCGATGATGAGGATGGCGGTGAGGATGAGGGCAACGCGTCCGTGACCGCGATCCCCAAGGCCAAGCCCAAGAAAACCCCGCCCGAAGGCGGTATGGAGCCTGAGCCGACTGCCTAAGCACTTAGCCGGAAAATGAAATATCGTCCCGGAGACCTGCAGCGGTTTCCGGGACGTTTGCTTTTGAGGGGTGGCGGGGGCCGCGGCGGGCAGCTGTGCTGCCCGCCGCGGCCCCCGCCCGGATCGGATCGTCAATGCGATCCGATCCACAGACGCTCTGCGCCTGCATTGAACCCAAAGCGCTACGTCCCATCCGGGCCCGGGAGAGTCGCCCGCTGTTCCGTTACCGGGTGGCAGCTGCGGGAAAAGCCTGTAAGGTCCGCTGCACAGGCAAAATTCATTTGAGGAGAACCGGAATGCCGGTATTGCGCGACAGCGGGTTCAGCGGCGAAATCACTTGGCTGGGCAGCGTCCCGGCAGGTGCGGGGCTGCAGGCGGTTCCCTCGGACACGCTGGTGCTGGGGTTCGGCGGAATTTCTGGCGAGCGCCACGAGGGCGAAAACCGCGCCTCCTGCGTCCGGGTCCGCAATCTTTACCCGGAGGGCACCGAAATCCGCAACGTGCGCCAGCTGACCATTCTGTCGGAGGAAGAACTGGCGCTGATCGCAGCGGATATGGAAATGGACCGGATCGACCCTGCATATCTGGGCGCGACCGTGGTGCTGCGCGGGATCCCGGATTTCACTTTTGTGCCGCCGTCCTCGCGTCTGCAGGGGCCGGACGGGGCAACCCTGACCGTGGACATGGAAAACCGCCCCTGCGTGCTGCCGGGCCGGGAGATCGAAAAGGACCATGCGGGCTTTGGCGCCCGCTTCAAACCTGCGGCACAGAATCGCCGGGGAATCACTGCCTGGGTGGAGCGCCCCGGAACCCTGTCCCTGGGCGCCAGTCTCACCCTCTTTGTGCCGGACCAGCGCGCCTGGGCCCCGTGAGTTCCTTCTTTTAGGGGAATGCGTTTCCTTTAAGGAACCCGGAGCGGCGCGGGGAAAGAGCCCACGCCGCTTCAAGGCAGGATAATGTCGGAAATCACGCGCGCGTTTTGCCGCATATTGGCTAAGTCTATCGCGAAACCGGCATCCTTGTGCCGGCGATCGTATGCAAACTCAGCAGGAACCTTGCCATGAGCTACAAGAGTGACATTGAGATCGCGCGTGAGGCGCAGAAGAAGCCGATCCAGGAGATTGGTGCTAAGATCGGGATTTCCAGCGGCGATCTGCTCCCCTACGGCCACGACAAGGCGAAGGTGAGCCAGGCGTTCATCGACTCGGTGCAGTCCAAGGAAGACGGCAAGCTGATCCTGGTGACCGCGATCAACCCGACCCCGGCGGGCGAGGGCAAGACCACCACCACCGTGGGCCTGGGCGACGGCCTGAACCGGATCGGCAAAAACGCGATGATCTGTATCCGTGAAGCCTCGCTCGGCCCGAACTTCGGCATGAAGGGCGGCGCTGCAGGCGGCGGTTACGCGCAAGTTGTGCCGATGGAGGAGATGAACCTCCATTTCACCGGCGACTTCCACGCCATCACCTCGGCGCACTCGCTGCTCAGCGCGATGATCGACAACCACATCTACTGGGGCAACGAGTGCGAGATCGACGTGCGCCGCGTCGCCTGGCGCCGTGTGGTCGACATGAACGACCGCGCCCTGCGCCAGATCACCGCGTCCCTGGGCGGCGTGTCCAACGGCTTCCCGCGCGAAACCGGCTTTGACATCACCGTGGCCTCGGAAGTGATGGCGATCCTGTGCCTTGCGACCGACCTCAAGGACCTGGAAAAGCGCCTGGGCGACATCATCGTGGCCTACCGCCGCGACAAGACCCCGGTCTACTGCCGCGACATCAAGGCCGAAGGCGCGATGACCGTGCTCTTGAAGGACGCGATGCAGCCGAACCTGGTGCAGACCCTGGAAAACAACCCGGCCTTCGTGCACGGCGGCCCGTTTGCCAACATCGCGCACGGCTGCAACTCGGTCATTGCCACCAAGACCGCGCTGAAAGTCGCTGACTACGTGGTGACCGAGGCAGGCTTCGGCGCGGACCTGGGCGCCGAGAAGTTCATGAACATCAAGTGCCGCAAGGCAGGCATCGCGCCGTCGGCTGTGGTGCTGGTCGCCACCGTGCGCGCGATGAAGATGAACGGCGGCGTTGCCAAGGCGGATCTGGGTGCCGAGAACGTCGAGGCGGTGAACTCCGGCTGCGCCAACCTCGGCCGCCACATCGAGAACGTCAAATCCTTCGGCGTGCCGGTTGTGGTTGCGATCAACCACTTCGTGACCGACACCGATGCGGAAGTGGACGCCGTCAAAGCCTACTGCGCCTCCCACGGCGTCGAAGCGGTGCTGTCGCGCCACTGGGAGCTGGGCTCCGAGGGCTCCGCGCCGCTGGCCGAGAAGGTTGTCGAGATCGTCGACGCAGGCTCCGCCAACTTCTCGCCGATCTACCCGGACGAGATGCCGCTGTTCGAGAAGATCGAGACCATCGCCAAGCGCATCTACCGCGCCGACGAGGTGCTGGCGGACAACAAGATCCGCAACCAGCTGAAGGAATGGGAAGACGCGGGCTACGGCAACCTGCCGGTCTGCATGGCCAAGACCCAGTACTCCTTCTCCACCGACCCGTCCCTGCGCGGGGCGCCGGTGGGCCACTCGGTGCCGGTGCGCGAAGTGCGCCTCAGCGCCGGTGCCGGCTTCATCGTGGTGGTCTGCGGCGAGATCATGACGATGCCGGGCCTGCCGCGCAAACCGGCGGCGGAAACCATCTGCCTGAATGCGGACGGCCAGATCGAAGGCCTGTTCTAAGGCACCGCAAACGGAATGCAGCGGCCCGGGTGTCCCCGGGCCGCTGAAGCTTTGAGATGACGGGACCGGATCCGGGGCGGCGCCCCCGGCGGAAAGGAAGAGAGCAATGGCAGCAACAGTGATTGACGGCAAGGCCTTTGCGGCCAAGGTGCGCGGCCAGGTGGCGGAGCACGTGGCGCGGCTGAAAGAGGAGCATGGCATCACCCCCGGCCTGGCGGTGGTGCTGGTGGGCGAGGACCCGGCCTCCCAGGTCTATGTCCGCTCCAAGGGCAAGAGCACCGTCGAAGTGGGCATGAACTCGTTCGAGCACAAGCTGGACGCGGGCACCTCCGAGGCTGATCTGCTGGCGCTGATCGATCAGCTGAACAACGACGCGTCCGTGCATGGCATCCTGGTGCAGCTGCCGCTGCCGAAGCATCTGGACGAGGATCTGGTGATCAACTCGATCGCGCCGGAGAAGGACGTGGACGGCTTCCACATCTCCAACGTCGGCCTGCTGGGCACCGGCCAGAAGTCGATGGTGCCCTGCACGCCGCTGGGCTGCCTGATGATGCTGCGCGAGCACCATGGGAGCCTCTCGGGGATGGACGCGGTGGTGATCGGCCGCTCCAACATCGTCGGCAAGCCGATGGCGCAATTGCTGCTGGGCGACAGCTGCACCGTGACCATCGCGCATTCGCGCACCAAGGATCTGCCTGACGTGGTGCGCCGCGCCGATATCGTGGTGGCGGCCGTGGGCCGTCCGGAGATGGTGCCGGGCGACTGGATCAAGGAAGGCGCGACGGTGATCGACGTCGGCATCAACCGCATCGACGCGCCGGAGAAGGGCGAGGGTAAGACCCGTCTGGTGGGCGATGTGGACTACGCCTCTGCGGCTGAGCGCGCAGGCGCCATCACGCCGGTGCCCGGCGGCGTCGGCCCGATGACCATCGCGTGTTTGCTGGCGAACACCGTGACCGCCGCCTGCCGCGCCAACAACCTGGCCGAGCCGGAAGGCCTGACCGCCTGAAGCGCAGAACAGAAGCGGCTGAAAGCGATGCTCCCGCCGGACGCCTCCGGCGGGAGTATTTTTGGGAAAGATGAAAGGGCGGGGTCAGGCAGTGACCGGCACCATGGTGCCTTGCAGGATTGCGACCAGCTTTTGCTCATGTCCTGTTACTGCGTGAACCTCTCCTGTGACGATGACCAGGCGGCGGCCTGGTTTGATGACTTTGCCGGTGGCGCGCAGGTGTTCTCCGGCGCCGGGAGCCAGCAGGTTGATCTTCATCTCCGCCGTCATGACTTCGCAGTCCTCGGGCATCATTGTCAGCGCCGCATAGCCTGCGGCCGTGTCGCCGATCGCAAAGCTGAGCGCGGCATGGGCCACGTCATGCTGCTGGCGGCTGCCAGGCAGGATGGGGGCGGTGATCACCACTTCACCTGCTGTGACGCTTTCAATCTCTGCACCCAGAGTTTGCATCATGCTCTGCTTCGCGAAGCTGCTGCGGATGCGGTCTTCCATTTCAGTGTCCTTCTACTGGTTTGCCCGAAGCATAAAGGAGCGCCGGCGCCTTGCGCAGGTGACGCTGCGCCATTTGCCCGGTCAGCGCGGCATTGGCACCGGCAGCGGCCGCGGGCCGGTCAGGATGGCGAGAGCATCGGGCGCCATCAGCGGTGTAAACGCAGGATCGCTGCTGCGCAGGCCCCCGGTATAGGTGCCGAAGGCAGGCAGGATCACGCGGGCGGCATCCACCAGAAAGGCGGGCCGCGAAGTGCTGCGCAACCGTGCCTTGGGGTGGTAATGGCCGGAGATTTCCGCGCTCGCTTGCGGGTCGGCAATGTGGCGGAAGGTGAGCGGGCCCAGCGTCAGGGCGGCGGTGTGCTCCCCGCCCAGTCCCGGGGGGGCAGGGTCGTGGTTGCCCTCGATCCAGATCCAGCGGCGGTCCTGCATCAGGCGGGTGATGCTCTTCAGGTCTGCCTGCGGCAGCGCGCGGCCGGCTGCGTCATCGTCGAAACTGTCGCCGAGGCAGATGAGCGTTTCCGCGCGGGTTTCATTGAGAACAGCTTCGAGCCGGTCAAGCGTCTCGCGGGTTTCATAGGGGGGCAGAGCGCTGCCGCCGCGCCGCGCGTGGCGTTCGGATTTGCCCAGATGCAGGTCGGAGACGCAGAGGGTGCGCTGCTGCGCCCACCAGAGAGCGCCGCTGCCGAGGGCGGTGAGGCGGACGCCCGCCAGAGTGAAGTCAAAGCCGTTCATGATGCGTTCTTAACGGTGCCAGCGGCACTGGCAAGGGTTATTGCGGCAGGGTGCTGAGACCGGACTGCTGCATCAGCGCTTCGGTTTCCCGCAGCAGCAGTTTCTCCTCTGCGGCGCCTTTGACCGGGACTTTGCCGGCCTCCAGCAGCAGCGGGGCGGCCAGCGGGGAGATGCGCTCCAGCCGCCGGAGGGTGATGCGGCCGCCGATGCGGGTGATCATCTCCTCGATGCGGCCGAAGTCGACCAGTCCGCGCAGCGCTTCCTCGCGGGTGATGTCCAGCAGCAAGTGGCCCGGGTCGTATTTGCGCAGCGTGTCATAGAGGATGTCGGAGGAAAACGTCGCCTGCCGCCCGTTCTTGCGCTGGCCTGGCGTGTTGCGCTCGATCAGCCCGGCGATGGTGGCGGCCCCGCGGAAGGCGCGTTTCATTACCGCATTGCCGGCCAGCCAGCCCTCCAGTCCATCGCGCAGGGCGCGGATATCGAACAGCGGCGCCGGATCGGTGAGTTCCTCCAGCCCCCAGATCAGCGTCGCATAATCGGTAGAGACGAAGCCGAGGGGATCAAGGCCCAGTTCCTCCATCCGCTTGGTCAGCAGAAGCCCCAGTGTCTGCTGGGCATTGCGGCCTGCGAAGCCATAGACGCAAGCGTGTTCGCGTCCGTCATGCGGGAAGCTTTCGATCAGCAGGGAGCCTGCGCGGGGCAGCTCGGACACCTCGCGCTGAAGCTCCAGCCAATCGGCGGTGTGGCGCGGCAGGCTGGGCCAGCTGTCCTGCTTAAACATCTCAAGGATACGGGCGCTGAGCTGGGTGGAGGTGGCGAATTTGGTGCCGGAGAACACGGCGATCTTGGGTTTCTTGCCGGGGTTGCGGCTGACCTCCACCGTCATCTCCCGCAGGCCTTCGTAGCGCACCGTCTGGCCGCCGATCAGGAAGGTGTCGCCAGGGGTGAGGGTGGCGGCAAAGGCCTCCTCGATCTCGCCCAGCGGCTTGCCGCCGCGGCTGCGTTTCAGGCGGACCTTCACCAGGTCCGTGTCCTGGATTGTGCCGAGGTTCATACGGATACGGGCCGCGGCGCGGGGGTCGCGCAGCTGCCATCTGCCGTCCGGGCGTTGCAGCAGGCGCTGCCACTGGTCGTAAGCTTTCAGAGCGTAGCCGCCGGTGGCGCAGAAATCGAGACAGGCATCGAATTCCGCGCGCGTGAGGCCGGCATAGGCGCCGGCCTGGGTCATCTCGGCATACAGGCTATCAGCGTCGAAAGGGCCCGCGCAGGCGGCGATCAGGATGTGCTGGCACAGGACGTCGCGGGGGCCTGCGCCGCGGGGCTCGCCGTCCAGGTCGCCTTCGCGCACCGCCTCCAGCGCGGCGCGGCATTCGACCACCTCAAACCGGTTGGCGGGCACCAGCAACGCCTTGGAGGGGGCGTTATAGCGGTGGTTGGCCCGGCCGATGCGCTGCACCAGACGTTTCACGTTCTTGGGGGCGCCGATCTGGATCACCAGGTCCACGTCGCCCCAGTCGATGCCGAGATCCAGGGAGCCGGTGCAGACAATGGCGCGAAGCTCGCCCCGGACCATTGCCGCCTCGACCCGTTCGCGCTGCACCCGGTCGAGCGAGCCGTGGTGGATGCCAATCGGCAGGCCGTCGTCGTTGGCGAGCCAGAGGTTGTGAAAGAAGATCTCTGCCTGGGCGCGGGTGTTGTGGAAGATCAGCGTGGTTTTGTGCGCCTTGATCTGCTCCATCACCGCGGGGATGGCATAGGCCGCGCCGCCGCCCGCCCAGGGGGGCGGTTCAGTGGTTTCCAGCATCCGGAGATCGGGAGCGGGGCCGGGATCGGCCAGCACGATCTCGCAGGGGTCCGGATGGCGGGCCAGGTAGCTGGCAATCGCCTGCGGGTCGTCCACGGTGGCCGACAGCCCCACCCGGCGCAGGTCCGGGCAGAGGGTTTGGAGCCGGGCCAGTGCCAGCATCAGCTGATCGCCGCGCTTGCTTTCTGCCAGAGCGTGGATTTCGTCCACCACCACTCGTTTCAGACCTTTGAAGGTGCGGGCGGCGTCCTCGTAGGATGTGAGCAGGGCAAGGCTCTCCGGCGTGGTCAGCAGGATATGCGGCGGATCGGCGCGCTGGCGCTTTTTGCGGCTGGAGGGGGTGTCGCCGGTGCGGTCATCGATGCGGACGGGCAGGCCCATCTCCTCTACCGGCGTACGCAGGTTGCGCTTGATATCGGCCGCCAGCGCCTTGAGCGGGGAGATGTAGAGCGTGTGCAGCCCTTCATGGCTGCCGTCTGCCAGATCTGCCAGGGTCGGCAGGAAACCGGCCATGGTCTTGCCGCCGCCGGTGGGGGCGATCAGCAGTGTGCAGGGCTGGGACGCCCGCTCCAGCATGGCGTGCTGGTGCGGGTGGATCGACCAGCCCTTAGAGGCAAACCAGTTTTCAATGACGGGTGGCAGATTGCTCATCCGTCCCATGTAGGGGCTGCCGCAAAACTTTTCTAAAGAGTTCTGCCCAAAGTTTGCAAAAAACTTTGGGGCCGGGTCATTTCACGATGGTCTCATCCTTGACGAACATATTGGCCCAGGCGCGGTCGATCAATTCCGGCGACATTTGATAGGGGATGCCTTCGAATTCGCAGATCGCGATCATCTGGTCGACCAGGAATCCTGGCTGATAGTTGGCATAGATGTTGCGGATCGTCGGGTATTTGTTCCGGAGAAGGTGCACCAGGGTGCTTTCGTCCAAGGGCATACCCTTCTTGCGGGCGACCATGGCAAAGATCTTGAGGTAGTTTTCCTGGTCCGGCCCGTCGATCTTTATCTTGAAGAAGATCCGGCGCAGGGCGGCCTGGTCGAAGATCTCGTTCGGGTGGAAGTTGGTGGAGAAGATCACCAAGGTGTCAAATGGCACCTCGAATTTTTCGCCAGACTGCAGCGCCAGGATGTCCTTGCTTTCCTCCAGCGGCACGATCCAGCGGTTGACCAGCGCCTGCGGCGGCTCTGCCTGGCGGCCAAGGTCGTCAACGATGAAGATGCCGCCGGTGGATTTCAGCTGCAGCGGCGCCTGGTAGGTGCGGGCGGTGGGGTTGTAGACCAGGTCCAGCATGTCCAGTGACAGCTCGCCGCCGGTGATCACGGTGGGGCGCTCGCACATCACGTAGCGCTCGTCAAAGCGGCGGCGGCGGCGCAGGGCATTGGGATCGTCCGGTTCCTGCTCGACCATGGTGTGCACGATCGGGTCGTAGACGGTGATCACCTGGCCTGCGTATTCGATGGCGCGGGGCACATAGACGTGATCACCCAGCGCATCGCGGATGCCGTTGGAAATCGAGGACTTACCGTTGCCCGGAGGGCCGTACATCAGGATCGAGCGGCCGGCGCTGACGGCCGGGCCCAGGTGGTCCAGCAGGCTGTTCGGCAGGATCAGGTGGCCCATCGCATTGGTCAGCTGGTCGCGTGTTACCTGGATGTTGCGGATCGACTGGCGCTTGACCTGCTCGCGGTAGACCGCCAGCGGCACCGGCATGGCGCCGAAGTATTCGGACTGGCTGAGCGCATCCAGCGCGCGGGCCTTTCCCGCATCGGTCAGCTGGTAGCCCATCTCGTTGCCGCTGTTGGCGTTGAGCGTGCCGGTGGCCTCCAGCAGTTTCTGTTCGCGGGCCAGGTCGACCAGCTCCTGGGTGACGGCGCCGGGCAGGCAGATCGCCTCGGCAATCTCGGTCACCGTTTCCACGTTCTTGCGGAAGATGGTCTTGAGCAGGATGTCCCGCATCATCACCAGCGGCAGCTGCATCTGCTCCAGGCCCTTGGGGGCGGGAGGGGCCATCACGGCGAGGTTCTGCATGTTCATGGCGGTGCCTGTCCCTGAAATCCGGAAATCTGCCCCCAGTAGGAGGCGGTCTTGGAAACAGACTATTCAGGACTGTGGCAACAGCGGGGCAAGGGTGCAGCATTTCCGCGGAGGCGGTGATAAACCGGGGACAGTTTCAGGTGCCGGCCCGGCTCAGCGGCCAAACAGGGCGGCCAGGGTCAGGTAGATTGCGAGGGTGCCGCCGAGGCAGAGCCCCATGGGAAAGCTCTTACCGGTTTCCCAGCTTTGCCAATGCGGTGCCAGTTCGCGCAGGGGCGTGTATTTGGCGATCCGGTGGGCCGTGAAGCCTGCCAGCAGGGTGGCTGCGAAAATGATCATCAACAGCCGGAGGTCGCCAAGCGCAAAGAAAGGCGCGGCAACACCCGCAAACTTGGCATCGCCGGCGCCAACGGCGCCAGCGGAATAGAACAGGAAACCCAGGCCGACCCCGACCGGCAGATGCAGCAGGTGCCAGCCGTAATCCGCCCAGGAGGGCATCGCAAATGCCCCCACGGCCACATAGATCACCGCCAGCACATCAACCGCCCAATTGGGAATGCGCATGCCGCGCAGGTCGGTCAGCGCCACCGTGTAGCACAGCGGCAGCACGAAGGGCAGGAACCACAGGGCGGCATGGGCCGGGAACTGCATGGGTCAGCCGTTTTCCAGCGCCGCCAGCGAGCGTGAGGCTTCCTCGAAGTGCTGCGGGTGGGTGTCGATCGCTTCGCGCAGCAGGTTTTCGCCAACCTTGACGTCGCCTTGCTTGACCGCGGACAGTGCCAGCGTGTGCAGCAGCAGCGCCCGTTCGGTCTGGTCCAGCGGGATCACCGGCAGAGTGTAGTTGCGCTGAGCGCCACGGGCGAGCACCAGGTTATTCTTGGCGGTGAACAGGGCCTGGTCCTGGCGGATCGCTTCGCCGAACAGACGCTCGGCACCGGCGAAGTCACCGCGGGTCAGCTTGGAGTAACCCCAGTTGTTCATCACCTTGGCCGGCTTGGTGGTCAGACCGGTGGCAATCTCATAAAAGCTGTCGGCGCGCTTCCAGTCCTTACTTGCATCCGCCACGACGGCCTCAAGCCGGTAGCGCTCATAGGTTTCATGGGTCGGCGGCACTTTGTCCAGAATGGCCTTGGCTGCGTCCCATTCGCCGCTGCGCACCAGCGCGCCTGCGAGTTGCACGTTGTCCTCGCTGGTGGCGCCCTTCATCGACACGACCTTTTTCCAGGCGGTGGTGCCCTCGGTGGTGCGCTTGGCGCGGATCAGCGAGTAGGCAAGGCCGCGCTGCAGCTCGATCCGGTCCGGGTTGTTCTTGAGGGTGCGCTGGAAATGCACCACCGCCTCATTCGGGTCGGCCACGGTCAGCATGACATCGTTGAGATTGCTCTCGTCGATGACATTCACTTCCTGAAAGGCCCGTTCGACGGTTTCATCGGCTTTCTCAGCGCAGGCCGATAAGACCAGCGCCCCTGCCAGAGAAGCGGATAGGAAAAACTGCTGGCGCATTTGTGCGTCCTTTTTACTGCTCTGCCTCGGTCATGGTGCTTGGCGAATCAGGTAGCTGCCGCCGCCCTGCCGCACCAATTTATAATCTTGGTTTTGCGGCTCAGTATGCGTGGGATTATCAAGTTTTGCGAGGGCCAGGCGCAAATTATCGCGGATTGCGTCACTTTCGCCATTGTCCAGCGCATAGGCGCGCTGGAACACCTGCACGGCTTCGGCGGTTTTGCCTCGTTCCATCAGCACGACGCCCAGGTTGTTCATCGGCTCCGGCCAGGCCGGGTCGGCGTCGACCGCCTGGCGCAGCAGCTCTTCTGCCTGGCCCAGCCGCCTGAGGCCCAGCTTGGCCGAGCCCATGCCGGACAGCACCTCAGCGGTCAGGCCCTGGTCGAGCGCGGCGCGGGTGAAGGCCTCCAGCGCCAGCTCGTGCTCGCCTGCGGCCATCAGCCGGTGGCCGACCTGCAAGCCGTCTTCAGCGGACTTGCGGTGATCGGCGCCCGGCGCCCAGGGGCTGCCCTTGTCCTGTTTCAGACCGCCCGGCGCACAGGCCGCCGCCAGCGCAAGAACGCTGGCGGCGGCAAGAGCACGGCTGAGGCGGACAGGCGCGGCCCGTCCCTTTGATGTCATGTTCAGTTGCCTGCGTTGCCCATATTCATGATGCCCTGTATCGACGGGCCGACCAGAATGATCAGCAGCGGGGGCACCGTCAGGCCCATTGTGGCAAGGGTCATCTTCACGGGCAACTTGTTTGCGGCCTCTTCTGCGCGCATGACGCGTTTGTCACGCATTTCCCCGGCATAAACCCGCAGCGCATCAGCGATCGAGGTGCCGAAGCTGGCGGACTGGATCATCACCGTCACAAAGGAGGAGACGTCCAGCACCCCGCAGCGGGTGCCCATGTCGCGCAGGACCTTGTCCTTTTCCTTGCCCGCCTTCATCTCATAGGCGACGACCTCGAATTCTTCGGCCAGGTCCGGGTAGGAGGCGTGCAGCTCCTTGGCAACGCGGACAATCGCCTGGTCCAGCGACTGGCCGGCCTCGACGCAGACCAGCATCATATCCAGTGCATCGGGGAACCCTTCGGTGATCTTCTGCTTGCGCTCTTCGATGCGGCGGGTGATCCAGTATTTCGGCAGCATGTAGCCGGCCGCGCCCGGGCCGATGATGCGGATTGCCATCTGCTGGCTGTCATAGTCGATGTCGGCTTTCAGCACATAGACAAAGAACAGGCCACCCATCAGCCCCAGCAGCCCGAGGGCAAACTGGGCAAAGTGGAACAGACGGACCGAGTCCTTGGAATGATAGCCTGCCTGGCGAAGCTTCAGCTCCATCGCCGACAGCTCATCGGCGTTCTGCGGTTCCAGGAAGCCCGCGAATTTCTGCAGCTGCTCGTTGCGGTTGGCCTGGCGCAGACGCTCCTTCTTCGAGTCGGTCCGGGTTTCCGGCTTGATGTTTTTCTGCAGCTTCTTCAGCGGATCCTCCGGCTGGTTCAGCAGCAGCGGAACCGCCAGAAGGATCATAAACAAACCGGCAATGCCAAGCGCCAGGAGCGGGCCGAACTCGCCGAACTGCGATGTCAGGTAGTCGTTAATTCCGGTCAGAAAATTCACGGCCGCCTCCTCAGACTTTGATGTTGGTCAGCATGCGCATGACAAACAGGTTGGCTGTCAGCATCACGCCTACGGCGAAACAGGCGGGGATGAACCAGGGATGGTCCAGAACGTTGTCATAATAGTTGGGATCCTTGACCAGGATGCCGATCAGGCAGAACAGCGGAAAGCCTGACAGGAACTTGCCCGACCATTGCGCCTCGGCAGTGATCGCCTTCACGCGGCGGAACAGGCGGAAGCGGGCACGGATCACCTTGGCAAGGCCTGCCAGAACTTCGGCCAGGTTGCCGCCCGACTGCTGCTGGATTGTCACGGCGACGGCCAGGAAGCGCATATCCTGCATATCCAGCCGCTCCGCCATTTCCTTGAGCGCCTCGCCCACATCGCGGCCATAGGCGCATTCGTCGGAAATGATGCCGAATTCAGTGGCCAGCGGGTCTTCGACCTCATTGGCGACGATCTGCACCGCAGAGGTAAAGGGGTGGCCGACGCGCAAGGAGCGCACCATCAGTTCCACCGCGTCCGGCAGCTGCTCTTCGATCATTGCCATCCGCTTGGCGGCTTTCTTGTTGACCCAGAAGAACACCGCGCCGACGCCGATGACGACAGAGCCCAGAACCCGGACGGGCAGGGGGGCGGAGGTACCGATGCTTAGGCCGACAAAGGCGACGGCCGCCAAGCCGGCCATGATCAGGATCAGCTGTTTAGGGGAAAAGGCAATGGCGGCCTTTTGCGCCCGTTCCGACAGCAGGGAATACAGCGGGATCGACTGCGATCTAGCGTGCTGGCCCAGCTCCTTGCGCAGCTGCTCCAGCACCTGCTCGCGGTTGCTGCCCTTCTCCATCATCTCCAGCCGGCGGTTGACCCGGCTGTTGAGACTGATGGATTTGCCGAAGGTGAACAGATACAGGCCTTCGACCAGGGCAAGCACCCCAAAGAAGATCAGGCCGTAGATAAGCGGTTCCGCACTCAGTTGCATCAGCGCTTCTCCATCACGGTGGGTTCATAGATCGAGGGCGGCAGATCGAAGCCCCACAGGCGGAAGCGCTCAGAATAGTGGCTGCGCACGCCGGTGGCGGTGAAGTGGCCGATGATCTTGTTGTCCGGGGTCAGGCCGACGCGCTGGAAGCGGAAGATTTCCTGCATCGAGATCACGTCGCCCTCCATGCCGGTGATTTCGGTGATTGAGGTCATCCGGCGTGAACCATCCTGCAGGCGCGAGGCTTGCACGATCAGGTTCACAGCTGACGCGATCTGACTGCGCACTGCCTTGATCGGCATCTCAATCCCGGCCATGGCGATCATGTTTTCCAAGCGGGAGATGCCGTCGCGGGCGGAGTTGGCGTGGATCGTCGTCATCGAGCCGTCGTGGCCGGTGTTCATCGCCTGCAGCATGTCGATCACTTCCTCGCCGCGGGTTTCGCCGACGATGATGCGGTCTGGGCGCATCCTGAGCGCGTTTTTCAGACAGTCGCGGGGGGAGACCTCGCCCTTGCCTTCGACGTTCGGCGGGCGGCTTTCCATCCGGCCAACGTGGGTCTGCTGCAGCTGCAGTTCCGCGGTGTCCTCGATGGTCAGGATGCGTTCGGCGTTGTCGATGAAAGACGACAGCGCGTTCAGCGTGGTGGTTTTACCGGAACCGGTACCGCCGGAAACAATCACGTTCAGGCGGGTGGATACCGCGGCTTGCAGATAGGCCGCCATTTCCTCGGTGAAGGCGCCGAACTGAACCAGGTCGTCGATGCCCAGCTTGTCCTTCTTGAATTTCCGGATCGACACCAGAGAGCCGTCCACCGCGATCGGCGGCACCATCGCGTTGAAGCGCGAGCCGTCGGCCAGGCGGGCGTCCACATAAGGGTTGGATTCATCGACCCGGCGTCCCACGGCAGAGACGATCTTGTCGATGATCCGCATCAGGTGCTTTTCATCCTTGAAGGTGATGTCAGAGAGCTGCAGCTTGCCGTTGCGCTCAACGAAGATCTGCTGCGGGCCGTTCACCAGGATATCGCTGACCGTGTCGTCCTGCAGCAGCGCCTCCAGGGGGCCAAGGCCGGTGACTTCGTCATACAGCTCCTTGTTCAGTTGCTGCCGGTCCTCGCGGTTCAGGACAATGCTTTTCTCGGCCAGGATCTCGGTGGCGATGGTGGCGATCTCAGAGCGCAGCTCCGCTTCGCCCGCGCGCTCCAAGGCGGCCAGGTTTAGGTTTTCCAGCAGCTCCCGGTGCAGCTGGATCTTGATCTCGCCCAAACGCTCCTTGCGCTTGCGCTCCTTGTCCATCGGCTGCGCTTCAGCCGCCTTGCGCTGGACCGGCCGGCGCAGCGAGGCAGCAGGCGCTGTAGCGGCTGCCTGAGCGGCAACCGGTTCAGGTGCCGGAGCGGCAGGTTTCGCCGCTTGCTTTTTGTACTTGGAAAACATCAACTCACCCCCAGTTCAGGCCGCTCAGGCGGCTTCTGCTTCGCTTCGGCCCAGCGCATGAAGCGAGGCCGCGAGCTTGGCGATTTCCTTGCGCAAGGGATTTTTCGCTGCCGAAACGGCCAGCGGCAGCCCGTGGTCGCAGCTCTGCAGAACCTGCTTGCCGCCGTCGGGCAGCTGCAGGTCGATGGAGATGCTGAGGGATTCTGCCATCCGTTTGACCCGGCTTTTGCCGGCAAGATCTGTGAATTTCGGCGCCCGGTTCAGGGCAAAGCGCAGCTTTTCGAAGGGCAGGTCCTCCGACTGCAGGGCCCGTTTCATCCGCAGAGCGTTCTGGGCAGACCGCATATCCAGTTCGATCAAGGCGAAATATACGTGCGCCGTATTGAGCACTGTTTCGGTCCACTGCACCAGCGTGTGCGGCATGTCGATGACGACAAAGTCGAAATGGCTGCGCGCCATTTCGATAACCCGGGCGATGTCTTCGGGCGACAACAGGTCAAGCGGCACCATTTCCGAGGGTGCGGTCAGAACCTGCAGCTTCTCCTGGAACGGCAGCAGCGCCTGGCCGAACAGGTCCTCGTCCATGCTTTCGGACTCGCTGAGCATTTCCATCACCACCTCGCGGCGGGGCAGGTCCAGGTAGGTCGAGACCGAGCCATGCTGCAGGTCCAGATCCAGCAGGCAGACGCTGGGCTCCTCGCGTTCGCTGAGCGCGGCGAGTTCCCAGGCCAGGTTGACGGCCATTGTGGTCGAGCCGGTGCCGCCTGCGAGCCCGTGGCAGACGATCACCGCGCCTTCGCGCTGGCTGCCGGATTGCAGCTGGTGCGGGTTCTGCTCCACTGCCGGGGGCGGCGCCTGCAGCCGTTCGATGGCCGCTTGCAGCTCCTGCTCGGGCAGAGGGTAGGGGACAAACTCATCCGCGCCCTGGCGCAGCAGCGTGTGCAGCGCGGCCGGGGTCACATCCTCGGCAATCAGGATCACCTTGATACCGCGCGCCTTGGCCTGGGTGATGATCTCGCCCATCAGCGGCAAGTCGCCCTCGTCGGCGCTGTCGATGGCCAGAGCGACGAACTGCAGCGGCTCCGCCTCGGTCTGGCCGAAGAAGGCCAGCGCCTCGGTAAAGCCCAGATCGCCCCAGGCTTCTCCCAATGCGGCTTCCATGTCTTCGATCAGGAGGTCGAAGTTCTGCACATCGCGGCTGATCGTGCAGGCAACAATTGCAGGTGTCTCTGTTTGCGGCATACCGCTGCTCATCGCCATCATCCTTGTTCACATGGGCGGAACCGGGCCATGGGCACAGTCCGCCTCTTGGAAACAATGTCGGTGGCAATCTAGGCGATATTGGGGCCAAAAATCCCCAAATATGGGGAATTGTTACTACTTCGTAACCACCCGCCAGCGCGGCGGGCTTATTGCAGGGTGCGCTCCAGCGACTTCTGCTGGGTCAGGGTGGTGCCAGGAATCGCGCTTTCCAGATACTCGCGGTAGATGATCTGGGCATATTTGCCGTCCAGCACCGACGGGTGGCGCTTGAGGAAGCCGCTGACCTCAGTCACGGTGCGGCGGTTGCGGCGTTCGCGTTCAGGCGTCGGGATCAGCGGTTGGGTTTCCCCGTGCGAGATCACCGCTTCCAGACGGCTGCGGCTGATGCCGCGGGATACCAGGTAATTCACTGCCGCCCGGGCCCGGCGCAAGCCAAGCGCGCGGTTGTAGGCGTTGCTGCCCACCGCATCGGTGTGGCCGAAGACGCGGAACCGCACCTCGGGGAACTGCCGGATCCAATGCGCCTGCTGGTCCAGCACCGTTCGTGCGGTCTGGTCAAGCCGGGCGCTGTCAAAGTCAAAGGTGATGGTGGTGGGCACTTCCTGGGCGAACCGGCCGGCCAGCTGGATGGCAAAGCTGCGCTCGCCGCTCATCACCGCCGCGTTGTTGAGGGTGGCTTCGCCAAAGGTTCCCTTGCGGTTCAACTCGCGTCCGGCTTCCTGCTCGCAGGCGGCGGCGGTCAGGAGGAGGCCGAGAATTGCAGCGGTTCTGATCATCTGTGCCACTCCCTATCAGTCCAGCACGTAGCCGTAAGAGCCGTTGAAATCCTGCTTGGCGACCTCGGCGGCAGGCCCGGCCCGGTTGCGCGACGTGCGCCCGAACAGGAACAGATCCTTCTCGCTGGGCGGGGCCACACGGTCGGTCGGCAGGGTCAGCGCCTCGCCGCGGGTGGGTGTCACCAGATGGGCGCTGACGATGATCACCAGTTCGGTCTGCTCGCGCTGGTAGTCGGCGCTGCGGAACAGCGCGCCCAGCACCGGCACGTCACCCAGCCAAGGCAGCTGCGAGGAGTTGTCGAGGAATTCGTCGCGGATCAGCCCCGCAATTGCGAAGCTTTCGCCGTCGCGCATTTCCACCGTGGTAGAGGTCTCGCGGCGGGAGAAGGCGTCGATGGTCAGGCCGCTGAGTTCCAGCGAATTGGACGGGTCGATCGCAGAGACTGCGGCGTTCAGTTCCAGATTGATCAGATCGCCGTCAACCACACGCGGGATGAAGTTCAGCTCGATCCCGAAGGGTTTGAATTCGATGGTGATCACGCCGCCTTCCTGGGCGACCGGGACCGGGTATTCGCCGCCGGCCAGGAATTTCGCTTCCTGCCCCGAGAGGGCGGAGAGGTTGGGTTCGGCCAAGGTGCGGACAACGCCCTTTTGTTCCAGCGCCTCCAGCAGCAGGCTGACCTGGACGGAACCTGCATTAAAGCCGAACAGGAAGGCGCCGGTGTTTTCGTTGGCCGCAGGGATGTTGCCGGCCAGCGAGTTGGCCAGGGCGCCGGAGGTGTTCAGCGTGTTGACGCCGCCGGTGCGGCCGTTGCCGGTGCCGCCGTTGAAGCCCAGAGAGGCGCTCAGCGATTTAGACACTGAGCGCTGCATTTCGGCAAAGCGGACTTTGAGCATCACTTGCTGCACGCCGCCCACCGACATCAGGTTGCTGACGCGCTCCGGGGCATAGCGCTCAGCCAGGTCCAGCGCCCGCTGCAGCCGTGCCGAACTGGACACGGTGCCGGAAAGGACGATGCCATCATTGGCGGTCCGTACTTCGATCTTTTCATTCGGCAGAATCTGGCGCAGGCGCTGCTTGAATTCGGTGACATCGGCGGCCACCCGCACGTCAACGTTGGTGATCAGGCGGCCGGAGCCGTCGAGCAGCGTCAGCGTCGTCAGGCCCGGGGACTTGCCCAGAACGTAAATGGTGCGATCGGACAAAGACGAGATGTCGGCAATGCTGGGATTGGCGATGCTCAGCTCGGCAAAGGGGATTTCGCTTTCCACAACCACTGCACGGTTCATCGGCACGTCGAGCGTCGCCGCCGTGCCCTTTTTCACCACGCGCAAGGACTGCGCCCAGGCCCCATCTGCCTGCGGCATGCCAATAAGCGATAGCCCCATCAGGGCCGCCGCCACGAACCGTCGAATTGCCATGTGACCTGCCTTTCCGATCACGCCTCAAAATCCGGGTCTTTTCGACCGCTCTTTCGGGCACTGTGGTGCAGATCCCGAAATATTGCAAGAATCAAAGGCTTCGGGGCCTTTCCTGAGGGGGCGCCGATGTGGAGCTTGCGCAACAGACAAAACAGCCGCCCTTCGCATGGAAGAGGCGGCTGAACCTGTTAAGGGTCTGTGCGAACAGGTGTTTTTCAGTTGGTGCAAGGGATCGGGATTTCCACAACCTCAGCACCGCGGCGGGTCCGGATGGTGCAAACCTTTTCCTTTTCCACCTCTTGCGGAGCTTCCAAAGCCCCCAAACCCAGCAGCGTTCGCTGGTCAACTTCCACCACAGAAGCGATGGTGTCATCGCCTGCACCCACCAGGGCCAGGGACAGCCGTCCGGTGGTCTGGGCTTGAGCCAGGGCCGCCACCTGTTCAGGCCGGACAGCAACGGTGACGGTGCGTGCAATGATAGCCTCGTTTATGTCGCCGCCAGCGCTTTGGTCGACTGCCACCAGTTCCACATTGGTCTGGATCAGCCGTGTGACTTCCCCGCGTGAGCCGCTGGCGCCGGGCATCATGCCGGTCCAATAGACGTCCACCTTGTCACCGGGGCGCAGAAAGCCCGAGACGCCGGAGGACACGTCCACCTTGATCGCAAAGGCCCGCATGCCGCGCTGCAGCCGCGAGGTGATGCCGGCATCTTCGCCGGGGGCGGTGACCTTGATGGCCATCACCGCCTCATCCTTCTCCATGGCGCGCAGCACCACCCGCAGCTTCTCGCTGTTTTGGGGCGGGAACAATGCGTCGAGGGTGGTAAAGGCGCCCTCGGGGATAGCGTTCTGCGGCCAGCGCACGGCGCGCACTGCGTCCTTGGACAGGCGCTCGCCGTATTTCAGCGGTTTGGTGGCGACAAACACATCCACCGTCGGCACCGCCTCAGCGCGGGCTGCGCGCTCGCGCGCAAGTTCATTTTGATAGGCCGAGATGTAGTTCTTGGCCATCATCACGGCACCGCCGGCGAGGGCTACACCGACAATCAGCACAAGTCCGAAAACTGCCCGCATTGTGTTACCTCTCATCAACTTGAGCCGGTGTTCCGTGATCGGAACCGGCTGCTGGATATCTCAATTTGCCTGAAAACTGCCGGCTTCTGCCGGTTTTGTGACGGCGCCTTGGCGCGGCCTGACAGGGCCCGCCAATCACGCGCCTCAGCTGAACGACCAGTTTCGCATGAACGAAGCGATCCCGTTTGCCAGGCTCAATCCGCCGTCCCCGACGGAGCCTGCAATCAGCGCTGCCATAGCAACAGCCGCTGCGCTCAAAATCACCCAATCGACAGTTATCGCACCGTCTTCGTCTGTAAGGTAGGAGCTTAGTTTTTTCATGACCTGCGCCTCACTAAGAAACGGAAACTTGGGATGCAGCTGTGCCCTGGCAGGACCAAGGCACAGCATTCTCAGGCCAGCTTTTTAGGTGCCGCTGCCGTTCGGGTTTTTGCCGTCCATGAAGGTGTTGGTGTTGCTGGCCAGGTCGGATGCACCGTCCTGGATGGCGGTGTAGACAACGCCGCCCAGAGCAGCAACGGCTGCGGTCAGCACAACCCAGTCAACGGTCACGGCGCCGGATTCGTCTTTGCGGAAGTTTTTGAAGAATTTGATCATGGCTTGGTCCCTCCAAGGAAACTTAAATGCTGTATCTGGTCCGCCGGGCAGTCTGGCCAGCTCTCTCCTTCTGGCCTGCCCGCCGGTTGATGAGTCCATTAAGCTTTATGAATGGGGCGTTAATTGGGCGTAATACTGTGCTTTTCGCCCAATAGTGCGGAAAGCGGTAAAAGAGTTTTCCAAGGCAGTCCTGCGTTGCGGCTGTCCGTTCTGGCGGGGGCGGCGAATACCCGCAAACAGCAAAACGGCCGCCCTGCGAACAGGGCGGCCAATGCTCAGGCAAATGCTGTGCAGCGTAGCTTAGGTGCCGCTGCCGTTCGGGTTTTTGCCGTCCATGAAGGTGTTGGTGTTGCTGGCCAGGTCGGATGCACCGTCCTGGATGGCGGTGTAGACAACGCCGCCCAGAGCAGCAACGGCTGCGGTCAGAACAACCCAGTCAACGGTCACGGCGCCGGATTCGTCTTTGCGGAAGTTTTTGAAGAATTTGATCATGGCTTGGTCCCTCCAAAGGATCTCAGAATTTGCTTTATCCCGCCTTCTCGCCAGGGTCCGCTCTCTCACCTGCTTGACCTCTGTCCGGCTTGGATGAGCTTATATAGCCAGCCCAGCGTGGCAGGATTTGGGCTGAAAGCCGGAAATTGCCGCCCCAATTTTACTTTTCAGCAAGAATTTCGGCACCTGATTGATTTTGCTGGATTAATTTTTTGTTACCGCGTTGGGCCGCGTGGCATTTCCGCGCCAGGCACAGGGAATTATGGCGATTGCGCCAGATTCTGGGGGCCAAGCCTGGTTTTCAGAAGCTATTTTCCGAGTCTGAGCGGACAAAAAACCTCTGGCAGGCAGAACATTGGCATTCCGTAACGCGATATTGGCACTGGCAGCCTATGCCGTGCCCATGGCGGCCTGGGGGCAGGACGCGCCGCAGGAGCCGTTCCCCCAGTTTGAGGCAAAGCGGGTCAAACCGCCGGCACCCGGGGCCAGCAAGCGTATTACAGTGCAAATCGAGCCGGAACCGCAAACGGAAGCCGCCGCTCCGTTGCCGGATCTGGTAGACGATGCCGCGCAGCCCGCCGGACGCTACGGATGGTTCTGGGACAAGATTTCCCCCGGTTTGGAGCAGAGCGGGCCGGGCCGTCTGGACGATGCCCTGCAGGCGCTGGCGGGGGCCAAGGGGCTTGCAGCTCCGCGGCTGCAGCTGATGCAGGAAATCGCCCAGACCCGCGGAATCCAGATCCTGACCGAAAGCGCCAGCACCCAGGTCTCGCCTGCTTTGGTGCTGGCAGTGATCGCTGTCGAATCCGCGGGCAAGGCAGATGCCGTCAGCTCCACCGGCGCCCAGGGGCTGATGCAGCTGATGCCGGACACCGCGGCGCGATTTGGCGTGACGGACGCTCTGGAAGCGCATCAGAACATTTCGGGCGGCATCCGCTATCTCGACTGGCTGATGGGGGAATTCGGCGGCGACCCGATTCTGGTGCTGGCCGGATACAATGCAGGCGAGGGCGCGGTGCGCAGCCACCAGGGCGTGCCGCCGTTTGCCGAAACCCGCGATTACGTGCCAAAGGTCCTGGCCGCCTATCAGGTGGCCCGCGGCCTTTGCCTGACCCCGCCGCAGCTGATTTCGGACGGCTGCGTGTTCCGAGTGATGAACTAGCCCGGCCCGGTTCAGCCCTCCGCCAGATAGGGCTGCAGCAGCATCCGGGCGGTGTCCCGCGCGTCCCCAGCCGGATCCGGGGTCACCGACATGGCCGCCAGAACGATTGCGCCTTCCTTCAATGTCAAAAGCTGACGGGCCAGTCCTGCGGGGGCGGGCGCATCGGCTGCTTTGGCCAAGCCGGTGAAATGCTCCAGCAGCAGTTGCTTGTGCTCCGTAGACTGCTGATACACCGGATGAGTCCGGCTCTGGAACTCGGCGCTGGCTTTAATAAACATGCAGCCTGCAAATTCCGGCTTTCCGAACCATTCGCCAAGAGCGGTGAAAACCGCAAGCAGCTGCCCGGCCGGAGTGTCAGATAATGCCTCCATCCGGCTGAACAGCCAACTGCGGAAATTATCGTCCCGCAGGCGCAGCACGGCAATAATCAGGTCGTCCTTGGTGCGGAAGTGCTTGTAGATCGAGGTCTTGGAGATGCCGGTTTCCTTGACCAGCATGTCCATACCCGTTGCGTGGAACCCGTTTCGGTAAAAGACCTCCAGGGCATTGCTGACCAGTTCGTCTCGCTTGTTGGGGCGCATGATTCGTCCTCAGGTGTACCGTTCGGTACATATTGACGTCGGGATCGCGCGGCAAATCAAAATAATTTTTGCCGTAACACAAGGGCGTTAGGGCCAGACGCCGCTCTTCAGCCTTGGGCGGGTGAAAATTTCCTTGATTAAAAGTACCGATCGGTACACTTTGCTGAGGTGAGTTTACAGATCGGTACACTTTGTTAGGGGAACTGGAATGAGACGTCTTTTCAAACCGATGGCTTCACCGTTCGGGCCGGTGATACTGGCTGCCTGCATTGCTGCTGCGCTGACGGCACCGGACGCGGGGACACGACCGAATGAGGCCTCCGGCACCGGCGTGCAATTCAGTGCAGGAGGGACCAAGGCATGATCAGACAGCCGGCGATGAATTGCGCGCGCCGTTGCGCGGGGGCTCACCCATGAAACGGGATATTCTCATGGCGGCACTGGCCGCTGTTCTTGCCGGCGGCGTTCTGCTGCCGGTGACACTGCCGCGCGCGCCCGCTGGGGCGGACGCTATCCAAGTCCCGAGCGGCGGCTGAAGCTGAGCAGTTGCTTAAGCTAACGGAGCCTCTGAAGCGAACCGGTGCAGTGGATGATCTGCCGAGCAGAGGTTCGCAGCGGCCCGATTAACGGAGTTTTTTTGCAAAAAGCCTGCCATCTGCCCCGGGCCGCCGGTATGGTGGCCTGAAGCATATTTTTTAGCTTAAATTTTTGGAGAAAATGATTTGGATTTGGGATTTAACCCATCGGAAATTGCCGTGGGCGCGCAAAGCCTTAATGGGAAGTTTCTGTTATTCGCCCTGCTGGCGTTCATCGGTTTTTTCGGGCGCATGGTCTTTGCCGCCTTCGGGCCGCAGTTGGCGGAGTTCAATCCGTTCCGGAACTTCTCTGGTGTGGGGTTCATCCTGCTGGCGGCGGCGCTGTTTGCAGGGGCCCTCTACGTCTCCGGCAAGCAGACCAAGGCGATGGTTCTGTTCAAGAGCAATCTTGTGGACCCGGTCATCGTCACCTTGCTGGGCCGTGACAGTTGCGACCCGGCCGATGGCAGCTATTGCGTGGTAGTGTTCGAAGACGGGCGGGAAAAGATTGTCAATTGGCACGATAAGCGCGTCTACATGTGGGAGATCGTGAACCCGCAGGAAGGCGCCGTCTGGCACACGCTGCGGCCGCGTCCGCGTCCAGGGGCAGCCGCCGGGGCGTGACCGCTATGACGACCCGCGACAAGAAAAGACCCGCCGGTATCCGGCGGGCCTCTTTTGCCAGTCAGCTCTACTCCAAGATCAGCCGACGATGGTGGCCTCAGTGGAGCTGCGCAGTTCCTCTTCGCTGACACCCTCGGCCAGTTCGACAATCTTCAGCCCGCCATCGACAACATCCAGAACGCCCAGGTTGGTGATGATGCGGTCGACCACGCCCTTGCCGGTGAGCGGCAGGGTGCATTCCTTCAGCACCTTGCTGTCGCCATGCTTGTTGGTGTGGTCCATCACCACGATCACGCGGCCGACGCCTGCGACCAGATCCATGGCGCCGCCCATACCCTTGACCAGCTTGCCCGGGATCATCCAGTTCGCCAGGTCGCCTTTCTCATCGACTTCCATTGCGCCCAGGATCGCGGCCGCGATCTTGCCGCCGCGGATCATACCGAAGGACGTGGCGCTGTCGAAATAGGAGGTGCGCGCCAGCTCGGTGATGGTCTGCTTGCCCGCGTTGATCAGGTCCGGATCCTCCTCGCCCTCATAGGGGAAGGGGCCCATGCCCAGCATGCCGTTCTCCGACTGCAGGGTGATGTCCTTGTCGCCCACATAGTTCGCCACCAGCGTCGGAATGCCGATGCCGAGGTTCACATACATGCCGTCGTCCAGTTCCTGCGCGGCGCGCTCGGCCATTTGGTTGCGGTCCCAAGCCATGGTTTAAGCCTCCTCACGCTTGCGGGTGGTGCGCTGCTCGATGCGCTTCTCGTGCGCGCCCTGGATGATGCGGTGCACGTAGATGCCCGGCAGGTGGATCTGGTCGGGGTCAAGCTCGCCGCGGGGCACGATTTCCTCCACTTCCGCCACGCAGATCTTGCCGCACATGGCAGCAGGCGGATTGAAGTTGCGGGCGGTCTTGCGGAAGATCAGGTTGCCGGTGTCATCCGCCTTCCAGGCCTTGACGATGGAGAGATCGGCAAAGATGCCTTCCTCCAGGATGTAAGTCTCGCCGTTGAAGTCCTTGTGCTCCTTGCCCTCGGCGATCACGGTGCCGACACCGGTTTTGGTGTAAAAGCCCGGAATGCCGCAGCCGCCGGCGCGCATGCGCTCGGCCAGGGTGCCTTGGGGGTTGAATTCCAGCTCCAGCTCACCCGACAGGTACTGGCGCATGAATTCCGCGTTCTCGCCCACATAGGAGGAGATCATCTTCTTCACCTGCTTGGTCTGCAGCAGGATGCCGATGCCGAAATCGTCGACGCCGGCATTGTTGGAGGCAAAGGTCAGATCCTTGGTGCCTGCGTCCTTGATTGCCTGCAAAAGAAGTTCGGGGATGCCGCAGAGGCCAAAGCCCCCCGCGGCGATAAGCATGCCGTCGTGAAGCAGCCCGTCGAGCGCTTCGGCGGCGTTGGCGTAAACCTTTTTCATGGAGTTCTCCCAACAACTACCGTTTGACAGTGGTTCTGACGCCGGGGCGGGCACAAGTCAACGATACGGAGAAGTGTGCGTATTTCTACGGAGGGGGGGCGCTCCCGCGCCTTCCCGGCGCCTCTGCCTGCGGCATTGACGCCGTCACCTTTGGGGGGGGGCGCCGCTGCGCGGCGAAAGGGGGATTGGCTGAGATGCCGTTTCAGGACAGGTTTGCCCTTAAACGGCATCTGCCAGTGCAGAACACAAGGGGATTGAAGGGCAGCCCGCGCCGCGTTAGCGGCGCTGGGCCCAACGGGGAGGGCGCATGCCGATGCGCCCGGAGCCGGCGGGAGCGCGCCGGTCCGGTCACTCCTTGGCGGCGGCCTTCTTCGGGGCGGCTTTCTTCTTGGCCGCGGTTTTTTTGGCGGCGGCTTTCTTCTTGCCGCCCTTGGACGCTTTCTCGGAAATCAGCTCAACCGCCATTTCCATGGTCACGTCCTTTGGCTCCACGTCCTTGGGCAGGGTGGCGTTCACCTTCTCCCATTTGACGTAAGGCCCATAGCGACCGTCCATGATATTGACCGCGCCGCCGCTTTCGGGGTGCTCGCCCAGCTCCTTCAGTGGCTTGGCAGCCGCGCGGCTGCCACGGCGGCCGGGGTTGGCGCGCTTCTCCGCCAGCATCTCAACCGCCCGGTTCATGCCGATCTCAAA
Organism: Leisingera sp. CC-HEC096; assembly: GCF_059429235.1. Lineage (NCBI taxonomy): Bacteria > Pseudomonadati > Pseudomonadota > Alphaproteobacteria > Rhodobacterales > Roseobacteraceae > Leisingera > Leisingera sp. CC-HEC096. Next base: position 1,892,602 of record NZ_JCAIJS010000001.1, on the reverse strand, counting down.
GACGTCCAGCGTCTCCTTGAGGTTCACATAAACCGGCTTTTCCTCATCGGGCAGCTGATGCGCAATGTAGGGACCGAACCGTCCCAAGTTGGACTGAATTGCACCGCCGTCCGGATGCTGCCCGATTTCGCGCGGCAGAGTCAGAAGGGTCAGGGCCTGCTCCAGGGTGATCTCATTCGGGCCCCAGCCCGGCAGGAAGTCCTTGCCCTGCTTTGGCAGCGAGGAACGCGGCGGCTTTTTGTTCTCGGGCGTGGCTTCGCCGCGCTGCACGTAAGGCCCGAACCGCCCCGATTTCAGGTGGATCTCGTCGCCGTCATCCTCTCCCAGGACGCGCTCATAACCTTCGGCGCCTTCGCCGGAAATCGGGCGGGTGTAGTTGCACTCAGGGTAGTTGCCGCAACCGACAAAGCCGCCGGTGCGCGAGGTCTTCAGGTGCAACTGGCCCTGGCCGCATTTCGGGCAGATGCGCGGATCGGCGCCATCCTCGCGCGGCGGGTACAGCTGGGGCGCCAGAGCGTCATCCAAAACATCCAGCACTTCGGTGATACGCAGCTCGGATGTCTCGGCAATAGCGGCGGAGAAATCGCGCCAGAACTTGCCCAGGAGATCCTTGTAATCCCGGTCGCCGGCACTCACGTCGTCCAGCTCTTCTTCCAGGTTTGCGGTGAACTCGTACCCTACATATTTGCGGAAGAAATTCAGGAGGAAGATCGTGACGATCCGGCCCTTGTCCTCGGGGAACAGGCGGTTCTTTTCCTTGCGGACGTATTCGCGGTCCTGGATTGTGGTGATCACGGACGCATAGGTCGAGGGGCGGCCGATGCCCAACTCTTCCATGCGTTTGACCAGCGTCGCCTCGGTATAGCGCGGCGGCGGCTGGGTGTGGTGCTGCAGCGCCAGCACCGCGCCGTCTTCAGACAGGACGGAGGCGTCCTTGCCGGCCTTTTCGGCCTGCGCCGCCAGCGAGGAGGCGAACTTCATCGCCTCGCCTTCCATGATCTGCGGCAGGCGCTTGTCGTCCTCGTCCGCGACGTCATCGCGGCCTTCCTCATACACACGCATGAAGCCGTCAAACAGCACCACCTGGCCGGTTGCGCGCAGCACGACCTGCTGGTCGTCCGATCCGATATCGACGGTGGTGCGCTCCAGCCGCGCGCCTTCCATCTGGCACGAGAGCGTCCGCTTCCAGATCAAGTCATAGAGCTTGCGCTGATCGTCGTCGGTCACCTTCAGCGCCTTGGCATCGCGGCTCATGTCCGTCGGGCGGATACATTCGTGCGCTTCCTGGGCGTTCTTGGCCTTGTTCTTATAGATCCGCGGCGAGGAGGGGACATATTCGGCGCCGTAGCGCTTCTCGATCTCGGCGCGGGCCTCCTGCACGGCTTCCGGCGCCATGTCGATGCCGTCGGTCCGCATATAGGTGATGTAGCCCGCCTCATAGAGCCGCTGCGCTGCGTTCATGGTCTGGCGCGCGCCCATGCCGAATTTGCGGCTGGCCTCCTGCTGCAGGGTGGAGGTCATGAAGGGCGCGGAGGGGTTGCGGGCCGCAGGCTTGGCCTCGACCGACAGTACCTTGAGGCTGCGCGAGGCTACGGCCTGAACCGCCAGCTCGGCTGCGGTAGAATTCTTGAGGCTGTATTTGTCGAGCTTTTCGCCGCCCAGCACGGTCAAGCGCGCCTCGAACTCCTGGCCGCGCGGGGTCGCCAGCTGAGCGCGCACGGACCAGTATTCCTGCGGGTTGAAGGCCTCGATCTCCATCTCGCGCTCGACGATCAGGCGCAGGCAGACCGATTGCACCCGGCCCGCCGAACGCGCGCCAGGCAGTTTGCGCCACAGCACCGGCGACAGGTTGAAGCCCACCAGATAATCCAGCGCCCGGCGTGCCAGATACGCCTCGACCAGCGGCATGTCGACCTGGCGTGGGTTGCGCATCGCCTCGGTCACCGCTTCCTTGGTGATCGCGTTGAAGGTCACCCGGCTCACGGCGGTGTCCTTCTTGATCGAACGCCGCTTGGTGAGCGCTTCCTGCAAATGCCAGCTGATCGCCTCGCCCTCGCGGTCGGGGTCGGTCGCGAGAATCAGCGCATTATCGTCTTTCAGCGCATCGGCGATCGCTTTCACGTGCTTGCGGGAATCGTTGGCGACTTCCCAGGTCATACCGAAATCCGCGTCCGGATCGACCGAGCCATCTTTTGCCGGCAGGTCGCGCACGTGTCCGTAAGACGCCAGAACCGTATAGTCGGAGCCAAGATATTTATTGATTGTTTTTGCTTTGGCCGGGGATTCGACAACAACTACTGGCATAAATTCTGATACCTCTTCGGACCACTTCTGCGGGTTCTATGGCGGGGCAACATGTGGGGCGCAAGAGGCGATTGTCAATCCGGGTGCATTGGACGCGGGGGCAAACCTGCCGTTTGCGCGGCCCTAGCGGTCAATCGCCATCATCCGGGAAAGCCTTGGACAGCAGCCCGCCCGGCTGGCGGCGGATCGCTCCGTCAAGCTCCAGATCCGTCAGCGCCGGCGCCAGCTCATGCGGCGGCAGGGACAGGTCGCGCAGCAGCTCGGTCTCGGAGGTGGGGGAGGGGCCCAGCCGTCCCAGGATCTGCTGATGCAGGGCGTTGGTCTGCGCCAGGCTGCGCCGCTGGGGCGGTGGCGGGGGCAGACACGCCAAGGCTTCTTGCAGGCTGTCCGCCGCAGCAGGCGCCGGCAGCGGATCCTGCTGCGGCAGCGCCTCCAGAACGTCGGCGGCGTCGCGCACAAGCATGGCGCCGTCCCGGATCAGCCGGTTGCAGCCGGAGCTGCGGGCATCGAATGGATGGCCGGGCACCGCCAGCACCTCGCGCCCGTAATCCAGCGCATCCTGGGCGGTGATCAGGCTGCCGGACTTCGCCGCTGCCTCCACCACCACGACGGCGCGGGACATGCCGGCGATGATGCGGTTGCGTTTCGGAAAATCGCGCGCCTGCGGTGTCAGGCCCATGGGCTGTTCCGACAGCCGGAGGCCGGTTTCGCAGATATCTTCGGCCAGCTTGGCGTTTTCTGCCGGGTAAATGACGTCAACGCCACCTGCCAGCACTGCGATGGTGCCGGATTTCAGCGATGCCTGATGCGCCGCGGTATCGACACCGCGGGCCATGCCGGAAACCACGGTGCAGCCTGCCTCCCCCAGGTTCTGCGCCAGCGACCGGGCCATCCGCAGCCCCAGAGAAGACGCGTTGCGCGCCCCGACCATGGCAACCATCGGGCGCCTCAGCACAGACAGGTCGCCGATGGCCCACAGCAGGGGCGGGGCATTCTTCAGCCCGGCAAGGAGTTTGGGATAGTCAGGGTCCGAAAAGCACAAAAGCCGCGCTTTGGCGGCTTTTGCGGCCTTAATTTCGGCGTCCACCGCTTTGGCAGGGCACGTTTCATACCCTTTTATGCCTGCGGAGCGTGCCACTTCGGGCAGCGCATCCAGCGCGTTCTGCGCTGAACCGTATTCAGCGAGCAGCCGGTGAAACGTCACCGGGCCGACCCGCTTGGAGCGCAACAGGCGAAGCCATGAAAACTGAGTGTCTTCCGTGGTGGGTGGGAGTGGGGGGTGAGTGGAAGAATGTGCTTCTTCAGTCATCCGCAGCTCCGCCTGTTTGCAGGATTAGAATTAACCCTTTGCCGGTTAACAGTTGGTGAACGGCAAAGAGTTTTCGGCCAATACCCTGAAAATTTTCCTAAGTGTCGAAAACAAATGGAGAATTGCAATCCGGCCTGAGTTCGAAGACTTCTTCTTCCGGTAGAAAAGGCCGGAAACACTGGTTTCCGGCCCGGAAATTTGCGGCAGAATCATGATTTTGCCGAGTTTTTGCGGACTGATTCAGGCGGCCGATCCGCCCACGGTCAGCCCGCCCATCAGCACCGAGGGCTGGCCGACACCCACTGGAACCCATTGCCCGGCCTTGCCGCAATTGCCCATGCCGGGGTCCAGCGCCATGTCATTGCCAAGGCCGCGAATCTGCTTGAGCGCAGTGGCACCGTCGCCGATCAGCGTGGCTCCCTTAACCGGTGCGCCGACTTTGCCGTCCTTCACCCGGTAGGCCTCGGTGCAGGAGAACACGAACTTGCCATTGGTGATATCCACCTGGCCGCCGCCAAAGCCCACCGCCCAGATGCCGTCCTTGATGCCGGCCACCAGATCGCCGGGGTCGGCGCTGCCGCCCAGCATGTAGGTGTTGGTCATCCGCGGCATCGGCGCATGGGCATAGCTTTGGCGCCGCCCGTTGCCGGTGGGGGAGACGCCCATCAGCCGCGCGTTCTGGCGGTCCTGCATGAAGCCGACCAGAATGCCGTCCTCGATCAGGGTGGTTTTCTGGCTCGGCGTGCCCTCGTCATCGACGGTGATCGAGCCGCGCCGGTCCGGTATGGTGCCGTCATCCAGCACGGTCACGCCCTTGGCCGCGATCTGCTGGCCCATCAGCCCGGCAAAGGCCGACGAGCCCTTGCGGTTGAAGTCACCCTCCAGGCCGTGGCCGATCGCCTCGTGCAGCAGGATGCCGGGCCAGCCCGGTCCAAGCACCACGTCCATTTCGCCCGCCGGGGCGGGGACCGCGTCCAGGTTCACCAGCGCAATCCGCAGCGCCTCCTGCACCTGGGCCTGCCAGTGTTTGGGGTCGACCAGCCCGTCGAGGCCCAGCCGTCCGCCGCCGCCAGCGGTGCCGCTTTCGCGGCGGCCGTCCTTTTCCACGATCACCGACACATTGAGCCGCGCCATCGGGCGGGTGTCGCGCACCCGCACCCCGTCAGCGCGCAGGATCTCCACCTCCTGCAGCGAGGCGGCCAGTGACGCGGAAACCTGCACCACGCGTTGATCCAGATCACGCGCATAGGCATCAATTTCGCGCAGCGTCTCCACCTTGACCGGGAACGGCATGGCGCTGATCGGATCGGCATCGGTATAGAGCTTCTTGTTGGTCGCCTGCGGCGCGTCCGAATAGGAGCCGCCGCCCTCTCCAACGGCCAGCTTGGCTGTCTCAGCCGCCCGCTTCAGCGACGCGATCGAGACATCGGTGGAGTGCGCATACCCGGCGACATCGCCGTTAACCGCCCGCAAACCAAAGCCCTCAGACGCATCATAGCTGGCGCTGCGCAGCCGCCCGTCGTCAAAGGACAGGGCTTCCGACTTGCGGCGTTCGGCAAAGATCTCCCCGTCCTCCGCACCATTCAGCGCATCGCGCAGGGTGGCCAGCGCCTCATCCTCCGGAAGCGCGGTTTCAAAGGGTCGGAAGGCTGGGTTTTCCATGGCACGGTCCTCAGATTTTTTTGATCTAAATCAAGAAAGCGACGGTTTGACGCTTGGCTGCCTCTTTATCTGTACGCCCGAATATGATTTTAAGCGGCGTCAAAGACAACGGGGCTGGTGCGTTTTGTGGAATCATTGATTCCCCCCATTCGTGCTGCCGCAGAAAAATGCGATCAACCGATCAGGACAGAACATGAAAAACGCTTTGATGCTTTCGGGCCTTTTTGCCGGCCTTTCGAGCCTTCCAGCAATGGCGCAAGAAGGTCTGGAAACCATTGGTAAGCCGGTTGACGGCGGACTGAACTTCCAGCCGGCGGCGACCTCGCTGGCGGAAGGCCTGCAGCGCCTGGACTACATGATCCTGGTGATCATCACCGTGATCTGCGTGTTCGTTGCGGGCCTGCTGCTGTGGGCGATCCTGCGGTTCAACCGCCGCGCCAACCCGACCCCGGCCAAGTTCACCCACCACACCCCGATCGAGATTGCCTGGACCGTGATCCCGATCCTGATCCTGGTCTTCATCGGCTCCTTCTCGCTGCCGCAGCTGTTTGCCCAGCAGGAGATTCCCGAAGGCGACATCAACATCAAGGTGACCGGCTATCAGTGGTACTGGGGCTATGAGTACACCGACCACGAGTTCGGCTTTGAAAGCTTCCTGCTGCCGAAGGAAGACCTGGCTGCAAACGGTTACGCCGAGGACGAGTACCTGCTGGCCACCGACACTGCCGTTGTCGTGCCGTCGGGCAAAACCATCGTGATGAACGTGACCGCGGCGGACGTGATCCACTCCTGGACCATCCCGGCCTTCGGCGTGAAGCAGGACGGCGTTCCGGGCCGTCTGGCTCAGCTGTGGTTCAAGGTCGATGAAGGCAAAGAAGGCATCTACTTCGGTCAGTGCTCCGAGCTGTGCGGCAAGGACCACGCCTACATGCCGATCACCGTCAAGGTCGTGACCCAGGAAGAGTATGACGCCTGGCTGGAAGGCGCCAAGGAAGAGTACGCGGGCATCCCGCAGGCCTACCAGGTTGCTTCCAACTGATAGCTGGCAGGCGGGGCGCATGCCGCTCCGTCTGCCGCAGTGACAAGACCAGGGTGCGCAGCGATGCGCACCTGTTGCCGCCAAAGGACCCAAGATGAGCGACGCAAGCATCAACGCAAGCCGGGCATATGAGGACGAGGCCAGCTTTGGCGATTACTTCGCCCTGCTGAAACCCCGTGTCATGTCGCTGGTGGTGTTCACCGCTTTGGTCGGGCTGCTGGCCGCACCCGTCTCCGTGCATCCCGTCGTCGGTTTCTGCGCCATCCTTTTCATCGCCATCGGCGGCGGCGCCTCCGGTGCGCTGAACATGTGGTGGGACGCCGATATCGACAAGGTGATGAAGCGGACCAAGGGCCGCCCGATCCCCGCAGGCAAGGTCGAGCCAGGCGAAGCGCTGGCGCTCGGCCTGGCGCTGTCGGGCCTGTCGGTGATCATGCTGGCGCTGGCCGCCAACGTCTTTGCCGGCGCGTTCCTGGCCTTCACCATCTTCTTCTACGTGGTGGTCTACACCATGTGGCTCAAGCGGGCGACGCCGCAGAATATCGTCATCGGCGGTGCCGCGGGGGCCTTCCCGCCGGTCATCGGCTGGATTGCCGCCACCGGCACCATGTCGGTTGAGCCCTGGCTGATGTTCCTGCTGACCTTTATGTGGACGCCGCCGCATTTCTGGGCGCTGGCGCTGTTCATGCGCTCTGACTACGACGACGCGGGCGTGCCGATGCTGACCGTGACCCATGGCCGCCGCGCCACCCGTGTCCATATCCTGGTCTACACCGTGCTGCTGGCGCTGCTGGCCGTCGGCACCGCGTTTTCCGGCATTGGCGGCCCGCTTTACCTGGCCGCGGCGCTGGTGATGAACGCGCTGTTCCTGCATGGCGCATGGAAGATCACCCGCCGCGACGAGGACGATTCCGAGGCCGACAACTTCAAGGTCGAGCGCAGCTTCTTCAAACTGTCGCTGCTCTATCTGTTCCTGCACTTCGGCGCGATCCTGGCCGAAGCGCTGCTGAAGCCCTATGGGCTGGGAGGCTGGTAACATGGCACTGCGCAAGGAACATGAAATCCACAAGCGCCGGTCGGGCCGCAACATCGGTGTCGGCGTCCTGCTGGCCGCCTTCGTGGTGCTGATCCTGGCCCTGACCATGGTCAAGGTCACCTCCAACGGCTTCTCTTTCCCCGACACTCAGGCGGAGCAGAACTGATGGCGCTGAAAGGTCCCCAGAAAACCGTTCTCCAGCTGGTCGGCGTTGTCGTCCTGATGGGCGGCCTGTCCTGGGCCTCGGTGCCGTTTTACGACTGGTTCTGCCGGGTCACCGGTTTTGGCGGGGTCACCGGCGTGGCCAGCACCGGCTCCGACACCATTCTGGACGAAACCATCACGGTGCGCTTCGACGGCTCCAAGCAGCGCGGCATGCCGTGGGAGTTCAAACCGGTCCAGCGCGAGATGGAAGTCCGGCTGGGCGAAACCGGCCTGGCCTTTTACGAGGCCTACAACCCGACCGACCGCCCGGTGGCGGGGCAGGCGTCGTATAACGTGGCGCCTTATCAGGCCGGCGGGTTCTTTTCGAAAATCGACTGCTTCTGCTTTACCGAGCAGGTGCTTCAGCCGGGGGAGCGGGTTCAGATGCCCGTGACCTTCTATGTGGATCCCGAAATCATTGACGACCGGGACGCAAAATACGTGCATACGATCACGCTGTCGTACACGTTCCATGAAATCGATCTGCCCGAGGGCTATGCCGCCCTCGACACCGGGGAAGGCACCGGGGCAGGCACAACAACGAACTAGGCCGCTAGGTGAGGGACACTTAAATGGCGCACGCTAAAAATCACGATTATCACATTCTGCCGCCGTCGATCTGGCCGCTGGCCGCCTCGGTGGGCACTTTCGTCATGCTGGTTGGCGCAGTGTTCTGGATGAAGGGCATCACCGCCTGGCCGTTCTGGATCGGCTTTGTTGCGGTTCTGTACTCCGCCTTTGCTTGGTGGTCCGAAGTGGTGGCCGAAAGCCGCCAGGGCGATCACACGCCGGTGGTGCGCATCGGCCTTCGCTACGGCTTCATCCTGTTTGTGATGTCCGAGGTGATGTTCTTCTTCGCCTGGTTCTGGTCGTTCTTCAAACACGCCATGTACCCGATGGAGACCTACGTCGGCACCGAATACGTGGCGCCAGAGATCTACGCGGTCGACCCCTTCCACCTGCCGCTGATCAACACCCTGATCCTGCTGCTGTCCGGCTGTGCCGTGACCTGGGCGCACCACGCGCTGGTTCACAACAACGACCGTAAGGCGCTGATCCAGGGCCTGGCCATCGGTATCGCGTTCGGCATCGCCTTCACCTTCCTTCAGGGCTATGAATACGCGCACCTGCTGCACGAGGGCTGGAAGTTCGGCGAAGACGAGTTCTACTCGAACTTCTTCATGGCCACCGGTTTCCACGGCTTCCACGTGGTCATCGGCACCATCTTCCTGACCGTCTGCCTGATCCGCGCAATGAAGGGCGACTTCACCCCGGAACAGCACGTCGGCTTCGAGGCCGCCGCCTGGTACTGGCACTTCGTGGACGTCGTCTGGCTGTTCCTGTTCGTGGCCGTCTACATCTGGGGCACTTCCGGCCTGTAATGGGCGGTTTGTAACGGTTACATGTTTGCGGTTGATTATCCGCAAGCTTGAAGTCACACACGGGGCGCGCAAGGAGTTACCTTGCGCGCCCTAAGTTTTGAAGCGGAGCAGCGTCGATGCGGCGTGTCATCTTCCTGTTGATCATCAGCGGCGCGGGCCTGGCCATTCTGATCGGCCTCGGCACCTGGCAGCTGCAGCGCAAGGCCTGGAAAGAAGACCTGCTTCAGTCGATTGAGGCCAACATCGCGGCTGCACCGGCGGCTTTGCCGCAGGTCCCGACGAAGGAACGAGACCGTTACCGGGCCGTCACTGTTGAAGGTGAGATTGAAGGCAATGCGCTGCATGTGTTCTGGGTCACCAAAGACGCCGAGACGGGGTACAGAATCATTGCCCCTTTCGTGACCACCGATGGCCGGCGTGTACTGTTGGATCGGGGCTTCATCCCTGCCGCTGAAAAGACCACATCTCTCACCATCGGGCAGGCTACCGTCACCGGCAATCTTCTCTGGCCGGATGAGGGCGACTGGACCACCCCGGCGCCGGAAGTGGACACTAATATCCTCTATGCCCGGGACGTTGCCTATATGGCAGAGCGCCTGAACACCGAACCCGTATTGATTGTCGCCCGCAGCGCAACGCCTGAGGCCGCGGTCACTCCGCAAGCCGTGACAACTGCGGGCATCCCGAACAACCACTTGCAATATGCGATCACCTGGTTTTCGCTGGCCTTTATCTGGGCGGCGATGACCATCTATTTCCTGCGGCGCAGCCGCCCCTGAACCAAAGAGCTAAGGCGATGAAATATATCTCGACCCGGGGCCAAGCGCCCGAGCTGACCTTTGAAGACGCGATGCTGACGGGCCTCGCCCGCGATGGCGGCCTGTATGTGCCGTCTGAGATCCCGCAGATGTCTCACGACGAGATCGCCGCGCTGGCTGGCCTGTCCTACGAGGAAACCGCCTTCCGCGTCATGCGCCCCTTCCTCGGCGACTGCTTCACTGATGACGAGTTCCGCGGCATCATCGCCCGCGCCTATGAGGGCTTCGGCCATGCCGCCCGCGCGCCGCTGAAGCAGCTGGCGCCCAACCACTTCCTGCTGGAGCTGTTCCACGGCCCGACGCTGGCGTTCAAGGACTTCGCGATGCAGCTGATCGGCCAGCTGTTCCAGAGCGCCCTCGAGCGCCGTGGCGACCGGGTGACCATCGCCGGTGCCACCTCCGGTGATACTGGCTCTGCCGCCATGGAAGCCTTCCGGGGCCTGAGCAACGTGGATGTCTTCATCCTCTACCCGCATGGCCGTGTGTCGGAAGTGCAGCGCCGCCAGATGACCACGCCGCAGGACAAGAACGTCCACGCGCTGGCCGTCGATGGCGACTTCGACGACTGCCAGGCCCGTGTGAAGGACATGTTCAACGATTTCGACTTCCGCGATGGGGTGAAACTGGCGGGCGTCAATTCGATCAACATCGCGCGCGTACTAGCGCAGGTGGTCTATTACTTCTCCTCCGCCGTTTCACTGGGGGCACCGCACCGCAAGGTGAGCTTCACCGTGCCCACCGGCAACTTTGGCGACATCTTCGCAGGCTTCATCGCCAAGCAGATGGGCCTGCCGATCGACCAGCTGGTGGTCGCCACCAACCAGAACGACATCCTGCACCGCTGCCTGTCGGGGCAGGGGTATTACAAGGGCGACACCCAGCCTTCGATTTCGCCGTCGATGGACATTCAGGTGTCATCGAACTTTGAGCGTGCTCTGTTTTACGCCTACGGCCAGGACAGCAAGGCAGTGGCACTGCTGATGGACGAGCTGAAGAACGGCGGCTTTGACGTCTCGCAGGGCGCGATGCAGGCGCTGGCCGAGAATTACGAATCCGGCCGCACCTCCGAGGAGGAAACCCTCGCTACCATCAAGTCCGAGCTGGCATCCTCGGGTGAGCTGATCTGCCCGCATGGCGCCGTTGCCGTGAAAGTGGCGAATGAGCACCGCAAGGCCGACGTTCCGATGATCACGCTGGCCACCGCGCACCCGGCGAAATTCCCGGCAGCGGTCGAAGACGCCAGCGGCATTCATCCGCCTCTTCCCCCGCGCATGGCGGACCTGTATGACAGGCCGGAACGGGTCACCCGGATCGCCAATGATCTGGCTGCCGTTGAGGATCACATCAGAAAGAACATCGCGAATTGACAGTTCAGCAGCACACACTCGCCAACGGGTTCCGCATCGTCTCCGAGCATATGCCGGGGCTGGAATCCGCGGCGGTCGGGATCTGGGTCACTGCCGGCGGCCGCCACGAGCGGCTTGAACAGAACGGCATCGCCCATTTCCTGGAGCACATGGCCTTCAAGGGCACCAAGTCCCGCTCGGCCCTGCAGATCGCCGAGGAGATCGAGGATGTGGGCGGCTACATCAACGCATACACCTCGCGCGAGGTGACAGCCTATTACGCCCGTGTGCTCAAAGACGACGTGCCGCTGGCCGTGGATGTGATCGGGGACATTCTGCTGAATCCGGTGTTCGACCAGCGTGAGATCGAGGTTGAGCGCGGGGTGATCCTGCAGGAGATCGGCCAGTCGCTGGACACGCCCGACGACGTGATCTTTGACTGGCTGCAGGAGGAAAGCTACCGCGGGCAGCCGCTGGGCCGGACCATCCTCGGTCCGGCGGAGCGGGTCCGCAGCTTCTCCCGCGAAGACCTGCAGGGGTTCGTTTCGGAGCATTACGGCCCTGGGCAGATGATACTAGCCGCTGCTGGCGGTGTGGACCATGACTCGCTGGTCAAGCTGGCGGAGCAGATGTTCGGCCATATGGAGGCCAAGCCGGATTTCACCGCAGAAGGCGCGCAATTCACCGGCGGCGAAGCCCGGCAGGTTAAAGATCTGGAACAGGCGCATTTCGCACTGGCCTTAGAAGGTCCCGGCTACCGCGACCAGTCGATGTATACCGCGCAGATTTATGCCAGCGCCCTTGGCGGCGGCATGTCCTCGCGGCTATTCCAGGAGGTGCGCGAAAAGCGCGGCCTCTGCTACACCATCTTCTCGCAGGCGGGCTCTTACGCCGATACCGGGTCGATGACGGTCTATGCGGGCACCTCCGGCGAGCAGCTGGCGGAGCTGGCGGGTATCACCATTGACGAGATGAAGCGCGCCGCGGATGACATGAGCAACGCTGAGGTTGAACGCGCCCGCGCCCAGATGAAGGCGGGGATGCTGATGGGGCTGGAAAGCCCCTCGAACCGGGCCGAGCGGCTGGCGCGGCTGGTGCAGATCTGGGGCAAGGTGCCGTCGCTGGAACGCACGGTGGAGCGGATTGACGCGGTAACGACCAAGGACGTGCGCGAACTGGCCGAAACCATGGCGGTGACGGCCCCGGCGGCGCTGGCGCTTTATGGTCCGGTGGCCGATGCGCCTGCGCTGGAGAGGCTGCAGGAGAGGCGTGCCGCCTGATGCTGCTCACCCGCCGCAAGGTCCGCATCGAAACCGAGCGCCTGACCCTCAGGCCGCCGGTGCATGCGGATTTTCACGGCTGGGCGGCGCTCAGGCTGCAAAGCCAGGCCTATCTCACCCCGTGGGAGCCGAGCTGGGCGGCGGATCACCTCAGCCGCAAGAGCTTTACTAACCGGGTCTATTGGGCGCGCCGCTCGGTATCCTCGGGCTCAGCCATGCCGCTGTTCCTGATCCGCCGGTCGGACCAGGTTCTGGTGGGGGCGATCACGCTCGACAACATCCGCCGCGGCCCGGCCCAGGCCGGCACGCTGGGTTATTGGACGGGCCAGCCGTTTGCCCGCCAGGGCTACATGCGAGAGGCGATCGGCGCAGTCGTGCATCACGCGTTCACCAAGCTGGACCTGTCCCGGATCGAGGCCGCTTGCCTGCCGGAGAACCAGGCCTCCCGCGGTCTGCTGGAGAAATCCGGTTTCAAGTATGAGGGTGTGGCCCAGTCCTATTTGCAGATCAACGGCCGCTGGCGCACCCATGTGCTTTACGCCGCGCTCCGCCACGACCGCCGCGGCAAAACCCTGGCTGGCCAGGCTTAGGCACCGGAGACTCCGCAAGAGGCAAAGGCTCCCGCCCGTCGCTGGTGCATTGAAAATGCACCGCTCCCGTTGGGCGTGGCGCCGCACCTGCGGCGCGCCGCCGCCCTGCCTCGCGGCCGGGCGTCATGGTTTGCTGCCGGCTGCGCCCGCGCCGGGCCGCAGGCCCGGCGCCACGCCCAACCGCAAGGCGGAATTTCCAATTCAGCCGGAGCGGGCGGGAGTGCCCTGGCAGGTTTTTCGAGCTTGGGGGCTGACAGCGGTGGTTTGCGACCTAGAACCTGCTCCATGCGCGCGTTTTGCTGTCTCCTTTGGCTGATCCTCTGTGCCAGTGCCCTCCACGCTCAGGAGCGGCGGCCCAGCCACTGCATCGCGCTGGCACAGGAAACGCCCGGCCTGAGTTACCTGCACAGGGCCAGCTGGCAGGACCCAGTGGCCAAGGACAGCGTGCTGATCCGCTATATCGCCCATGCCTCCTTTCTGCTGCGCACCGAAGGCGGGCTGAACGTGGTCACCGATTTCACCGGTTTCACCGGGTCTGCACCGCTGATCCCCGATGTGGTCACCATGAACCACGCCCATGAAACCCACTGGACCGCGCACCCCGACCCGGCGATCCCGCATGTGCTGGAGGGCTGGGGGCCGTTCGGCGCGGGCATCGACCATCACCTCGACCTGGGCGAGATGCTGATCCGCAATGTCCCGACCGATATCCGCAACATGTTCGGCGGGGTGGAGGAGCGGGGCAACTCGATCTTTGTGTTCGAGGCCGCGGGCCTTTGCATCGGCCACTTGGGCCACCTGCACCATGTGCCGACGCCGGAACAATACGCCGCGCTGGGGCGGCTGGATGTGGTGATGGCGGCGGTGGACGGCGGCATCACCCTGCCGCTGGATCAGATGCTGGAGGTGCTCGGGCGGCTGCGGTCCTCTGTCATCATCCCGATGCATTGGTTCAGCGACTACTCGCTGGACCGCTTTCTGTCTCAGGTAGGCCCGGAATTCGACGTAGTGGACGACGGCAGCAGCACGCTCACCGTCTCGCTGCGCAGCCTGCCCAGCCGCCCGACCATTCATGTGCTGCGTCCCAGGTACCTGCAGGACGGGGAATGAGCCTGCTTGCCAGCCGCCGGGCCTTGCGGCATGGATAAGGCATGAGCCTGACCCCCGCCGACCCCGCCTTTGCCGCCCGCCTCTCTGCCCTGCTGCCCGAAGGCGTTTTGCGCCAGCCGGAGCCGCGCCACCTGGAGGAGCCGCGCGGGCGCTATCAGGGGCAGGCCGGCATGCTGGCGCTGCCGCAGAACGTGGAACAGGTCTCAGTTTTGGTTCGCGAGGCCAATGCCGCCCGGGTGCCGGTGGTCCCCTACGGCGGCGGCACCGGGCTGGTCGGCGGCCAGGTGATGCCGGAGGGCCCCGCGCCGCTGCTGCTGTCGCTGGAGCGGATGACCGCGATCCGCGCAGTCCACCCGCAGGAAAACGTGATCATCGCCGAGGCCGGCGCCATACTGGCGGACGTTCAGGCCGCGGCGCGGGATGCCGGACGGCTGTTCCCCTTGTCGCTGGCGGCGGAAGGCTCGGCCCGGATCGGCGGCAACCTCTCGACCAATGCGGGCGGCGTCAACGTGCTGCGCTACGGCAATGCCCGGGACCTCTGCCTGGGGCTGGAAGCGGTGCTGCCGACGGGTGAGATCTGGCACGGGCTGTCGCGGCTGAGGAAGGACAACACCGGCTACGACCTCAAGAACCTGCTGATCGGCGCGGAAGGCACCTTGGGGGTGATCACCGCTGCGGCCCTGAAACTGTCGCCGGTCCCGGCGGGGCAGGGCACGGCGATTTTCACCGTGACAGACCCGGAAGCGGCCATCGCGCTGCTGGCACTGGCCCGGGATCAGGCAGGGGAGGCCGTCAGTGCCTTTGAACTGATCCACCGGCAAGGGCTGGAGTTTCTTGCCGAAACCCAGCCTCAGGTGCGCCAGCCGTTTGCCCGGGCGCCGGAGTGGTCGGTGCTGATCGAACTCGGCCTGCCGCGAGGGCTGGACCCGGAAACTGCCCTGGCAGAGCTGTTCGCGGCGGCGGAACAGGCCGGTCTTGCTGAGGATGGCGTCATCGCCCAGTCCGAGGCGCAGCAGCAGGCGCTGTGGTCGCTGCGCGAGCATATCCCGATTGCCAACAAGGCGATCGGTGCGATTTCCAGCCATGACATCTCGGTGCCGATCTCGGACATCCCGGCGTTCATCGAGCGCGGCCGTGAAGCTGTGGCGGCCTTGGGCGCATTCCGCATCAACTGTTTCGGACATTTGGGCGACGGCAACTTGCACTACAACGTGTTCCCGCCCAAAGGCCGCAAGCGGGACGACTACGACCACTTGCGCGGCGCCGTGAAGGAGGCTGTGCATGATCTGGTCCACAGCTTTGGCGGCTCGTTCAGCGCTGAGCACGGCGTAGGGCGGATGAAGACCGGCGACCTGGAGCGCTACGGCGATCCGGTCAAGCTGGCAGCCATGCGGGCCATCAAACAGGCGCTGGACCCGAACGGGATCATGAACCCGGGCGCGGTGCTGCGGGCCGTCTGATTTCTCTGTAGCAGGAAAGGTTCCCGCTCCCTCGGCTGCCCGGCTGCGCCGGACCGCCTGGCGGATTTGGGCCCGGCGCCGCGCAGATGCGCGGCGCGCCTTTCAGATGCCCTTCCGGGGCTCCTGAAAGGCCATGCCCAACCGGCAAAGTCATTATTTACAAAAATGATTTACAAAAATGGCGCATGGCGGGCAGGAGAGCCGCGCCGTCAGCGCTTAACGCACGGGGCCGTTCGAAAGGACCGGCTCAGAGGCCTTCGAACTCGCAGAGGACGTGCACGTCCATACCCATGCTCTCCAGCAGTTTGCGGCCGCCCAACTCCGGCAGGTCGACGATGAAGGAGCAGGACACGATCTCGCCACCTAGACGCTCGATCAGCTTGATGCCTGCGCCTGCGGTGCCGCCGGTGGCCAGCAGGTCATCCACCACCAGGATCTTCTCGCCCGGCTTGATCGCATCATCGTGGATCTCGACAATCGCCTCGCCGTATTCCAGCTTGTACTCTTGGCTGATGGTGGTACCGGGCAGCTTGCCCTTCTTGCGGATCGGCACGAAACCGACGCTCAACTGATGCGCAATTGCGCCGCCCAGGATAAAGCCGCGCGCCTCAAGCCCCACAACCTTGTCGATCTGCTCGCCCGCATAGGGGTGCAGCATCTGGTCGATCGCCATGCGGAACCCACGCGGGTCGGCAAAAAGGGTGGTCACATCGCGGAACATGATCCCTTCATGCGGGAAGTCGACGATGGTGCGGATGTAATCCTTGACGGCGGTCTTCTTGGGCATCGGCTTGGCTCCCCTTGGCGCAACGGTTCCGGCGGCCCGGCAGCGCTGCCGGGCACAGGGGGTTTGGCCGAAGCCGCGCCGTCATGCAAGGGGGAACCGGTAGCTGTTCCGGCGGCGTTACTTGGCGTGCCGGATTTTCCGCCGCGAGAGATAGCTGCGGTAGAGGCTTTCCGGAAGCCAGGCCAGATGCGCGCGGCGCCAGTCGCGGCGGCGCAGAACAAGAAGACTTTGGGCGGCATTAATGTTCATGGTTGATCTGCCTCGACTGTTTAACGTTACACTGGTTTTGCGCAGCTTCAGGCGGCTGCGCCGGTATATTAAATGTATATACATAAGCGCCGAAAATCAACGTCGCGGCACGAGGGGGAGCAGGCGGGTGGCCAGGAAGGACAAGAAAGGCGGCAAGAAAGACAGCCAGCTGATCCTGCGCCTGAACAAGGAGGACCGGGACGCCTTTGTCGAGCTGTGCAAGGACCTGGACACCTCGGCTGCCCGTGAAATCCGCCACTTCATCCGCAAGTTCCTGAAGGAAAACGGAAAGCGCTAGCGGCGCAGCGGCAGGCGCGCCCAATGACCTCAGCGGGGAAAGCTGGTGCTCCAGCGCATCAGTGCCTCCAGCGGCCCGCGTCTGGCAAAGAGGTTCCAGACCCAGGCCGCCACCATGCACAGGGCGCAGAAGCCCAGCGAGTAGCCAAAGATCTGCTCAGCCGTCAGCGAGCCGTCAAGCTGCCCCATCGCCTCCAAGGTCCCCATGCCGAGCAGGATGTGCGCCGCATAGAGGCTGAGTGCCTGCTGGCCCGGAGCGGCCAGCCATTCGGCAAGGCCCGCCTTTTCCAGCGCCGGGGTGATGGCGAGCGTCAGCCCGATGACCGCCAGCGCGCTGCCGGAGGCCGCAAGGATGTAGAACGGTCCGGGAGGAATGGCGGTGGTGCCCAGAAGCTCGGCCAGCTCCGGATCCTGCACCAGAAGCCCGGGCAGGGCCGCCAGCAAAGCGGCCGCTGCGCCCAACAGCACCAGGCGCGCCTGCACGGCCCGGCTGGCCAGGTTCAGGCGGCCGGCCCACATGCCCAGGAACAGGAAGGCTGCCCAGGGAAACACGGGGTGCCAGCCGTTGAAGAAGGAATGGCGCAGGAAGCCTTCCAGCGTCCAGAACTCTCCATATGCCAGCGTCTCCCAGTCCCAATGCGCCTCGTAATCCAGTGCCAAAAGGCTGATCAGGCCGATCAGCACCGTGCCGCCGGCGGCCCATAGCAGGGCCCGGCCGGAAGCCGTCAGGAACGGCAGCGCCACCAGGAAGTAAAGCGCGTAGAAATGCAGGATATCGGCGTCGAAGATGGTCAGGTTCAACAGGCCGATCAGGAACAGGAATACCGCGCGGCGGAACAGGGTTGCGCGGTCCGGTTTGCCGAGTGACAGGCCAACCCCCGCGAGGACGACGAACAGCGCCGCAGCCCTTCCCTCCAGACTGTTGGTGAACAGCGAGGGGGCATCCGTGCCCGGGGTTACCTGCGCCGCGATCCGGAAGTTAACTAATACCATGCCGCAGAAGGCGAGGAAACGGGCGATGTCCAATCCGTGGAGGCGCATGAAATGGTCCTGAAATCCTGAGGCAAATCCTACCGACCGATAAAGGTACCCGGTTGGCAAAAGAAAAGGGGCGGCACCTTGCGGCCCGCCCCGGAACTTTCAACCTGTTGCCGCTGGGGATCAGCCCAGCACCCGGCCCGCGACCGCGTCGAGTTTGGCCAGCAGCGCCGGATCCCGCCGCTCCGGGGCGGTCATGATGGCATACTCCAGCGCCTTGTCGCAGCCGTGCGGGCAGTCCGCGCGCTGCTGGCCCAGAAGGTCCGGTAGACGGCGCACCAGTTCGCGGGCGTTGGCGGAGTTGCCCTGCAAAGTCGCAATGATATCAGTTATTTCCACCGCGCCATGCTCCGGGTGCCAGCTGTCGTAATCGGTGACCATGGCGATGGAGGCGTAACACAGCTCCGCCTCGCGGGCGAGCTTGGCCTCGGGCATGTTGGTCATGCCGATCACGTCGCAGCCCCATTGCTCTCGGTACATCTTGCTTTCCGCCACCGAGGAGAACTGCGGCCCTTCCATGCACAGGTAGGTGCCGCCGCGGTGGACCTTGATGCCCGCATCCCGGCCTGCCGCTTCTGCCGCGTCCGAGAGCCGCTCGCAGGTTGGATGCGCGACGCTCACGTGGGCGACGCAGCCGGTGCCGAAAAAGCTCTTTTCGCGCGCAAACGTCCGGTCAATGAATTGATCCACAACGACAAAATCGCCCGGCGCCATCTCCTCGCGGAACGATCCGCAGGCGGAAACGGAGAACACGTCAGTCACACCCAGCCGCTTCAGCGCGTCGATATTGGCGCGGTAGGGGACCTCGGTCGGGGAATGCACATGGCCGCGGCCGTGGCGGGGCAGGAAGGCCATCTTCACGCCGCCCAGAGAGCCGGTCAGAATGTGATCCGACGGCGCTCCCCAGGGGGTGTCGACCGAGACCCACTCGGCGTCTTCCAGCCCGTCGATCTCATAAATGCCCGAGCCGCCGATCACGGCAATCATGGTTTCACGGGTGTCTGTAGCGGTCACGTGCTGCCCTCCTGATGCTGCTGTTCGGGTTATGCGCAAGCGGGGCGGGATTTGGCAAGCCCGGGGAGAAAAACAGGGGGTGACATGCGTGCACCCCCTGTGCACCCCCTGTGCACCGGGCGGCGGGACGGGAGTATTTGGGGAAAGATGAAGCCGGCCACCCCACAAAAGGCTCGTGTGTGCCGGGATGGCGGGCTTGCTGTAAGGCTAGCACGGAATTTGCAGGGCAGAATTGCCGACCTTCCCCCAAGGGCTATTTCACAAGACTGCGCGCTTGGGCGGCGGCCCGGAAGTTAGCGAAGGCTGAATTAAACCCTTCGAGCGGCCAGGTGAGATCCTGCGCCTGACCGTGCCGGTCGCGGAAGGTAAAGCGGAAGGCGCCACCCTCCTGCATCTGCGCAATCAGCTCATCTGCGCCCGCGCCGGTAAAACTGCAGCTGAGGCCGGTGAGGCAGCCGGGGTGCAGGCTGCGCCAGGTGACCTCTCCCTCCTGTTCGATACGGAAGCCCGCGGGGCTGTACAGGGTTCCGGGCTCGATGCCGAATTCTACTTTCCAGCCGTCCGGGTCAGGGGTGAGGAACAGGAACTGGCCGGCGAACTTGGGGCGTGGCGAGAACACATCCACCCAGCGGATGTAACAGCGCTGCATCAGCGCTCCAGCTTCCTCGCGTTCATCGCAGACCGAGGTCCAGATGCCAAAGCTCTCATAGTGTTTGACCCGCCAGTCGCTGGCGGTGTCATTTCCGGCCCGGTCCTGCGCAAAGGCAGGGGCGGCGGCGAGGGCAAAGCAGGCAAGCAGGAAGCGCATCATCATTCCCCAGAGGAGTTTACTGCGTTTGAACCTGTGTATAGCGGGCTGTTGGTGCAATTCACGTTCGCGCGACGGGCCGCATACACCCCGCACCCTTGCCCCGTTGGCGTATTTCCGCTAGGGGCGGGCAGCGAACACTCCTCCTCCCGAGCACAGGTACACCCAATGAGACGCGCAGCGATGGCTTTGCTGGCCAAGCAGATATCCCCGCCCAACCTTTCCATTATGCAGGACGAGGGCTTTACCGTGGCCCGCGTGCGCACCGAATTGCTGTCCGGCCTTACCGTGGCGCTGGCGCTGGTGCCGGAGGCGGTGGCCTTTGCCTTTGTTGCGGGGGTGCATCCGCTGGTGGGTCTGTATGCGGCCTTTATGGTGGGGCTGATTACCGCGGTGTTCGGCGGCCGGCCCGGGATGATCTCTGGTGCGACCGGTGCGCTGGCGGTGGTGATGGTGGCGCTGGTGGCGGATCATGGGGTGGAATACCTGTTTGCCACTGTGGTGCTGATGGGGATCCTGCAGATCATCGCGGGTGTCATGCATTGGGGCAAGTTCATCCGCCTGGTGCCGCATCCGGTGATGCTGGGGTTCGTGAACGGCCTTGCCATCGTGATCTTCCTGGCGCAGCTGACCCAGTTCAAGGATCCGGCAACCGGCGGTGCGGAGTGGCTGCAGGGCGGTTCGCTGCTGCTGATGCTGGGACTGGTGGCGCTGACCATGGTGATCATCTGGGGGATGCCCAAGATCACATCGGTGATCCCGGCGCCGCTGGCGGGGATCGGCATCGTGGCGGTGCTGGTGATAGCCATGGGTCTGGATGTGCCGCGGGTTGGTGACATGGCCTCGATCGAGGGCGGCCTGCCGGCCTTCCACATCCCGATGGTGCCGCTGAACTGGGAGACCTTTGAGATCATCCTGCCCTATGCGGTGATCCTGGCCGCCATTGGCCTGATCGAGAGCCTGCTGACCCTGAACCTGGTGGGCGAGATCACCGGCAAACGCGGCGGTGCCTCGCAGGAGTGCATCGCGCAGGGGGCCTCGAACGTGGTGACCGGCTTCTTTGGCGGCATGGGCGGCTGTGCGATGATCGGCCAGTCGATGATCAACGTGAAATCGGGCGGGCGCACGCGGATCGCGGGCATTGCCGCGGCGCTGTTCCTGCTGGCCTTTATCGTGGTGGCCTCGCCGCTGATCGAGCAGATCCCGCTGGCCGCGCTGGTGGGCGTGATGTTCATGGTGGTGATCGGCACCTTTGCCTGGAACAGCCTCAAGATCATGACCAAGGTGCCGCCGATGGACGCCTTTGTGATCGTGCTGGTGACCGTGGTGACGGTGATGACCGACCTGGCGATTGCGGTTGTTGTGGGGGTGATCGTCTCGGCGCTGGCCTATGCCTGGAACAACGCGCGCCGCATCCACGCCTATACCCGCGAGTCCGCAAGCGACAAGGGCGCCAAGGTCTATGAAATCGAGGGACCGCTGTTCTTTGGCTCCACCGACGGGTTCATCGAGCTGTTTGATGTGGCGGGCGATCCGGAGCGGGTGATCGTGGACTTTGCCCGCAGCCGGGTGGTGGACCAGTCGGCGCTGCAGGCGATTGAGGCGGTGGCCGGGAAGTATGAAGCCGAAGGCAAGAAGCTGGTGCTGAGGCATCTGAGCCGCGATTGCCACCAGCTGCTGACCAAGGCGGGGCACCTGATGGTCGATAGCGACGATGACCCGGAATACGAGGTCGCGGTGGATTACTCGGTCAGGACCGGGATCCTGGGCGGCCACTGACGCCGGACAGATTGAAAGAGAAACCCGCGGTTCCGGTGAGCCGCGGGTTTTCGTTTGGATAGGGGGCTTCTGGCTCGCCAAACCAGCAGGGGCTTAGTCGGGGGCGAGGGTTTCCAGCATGTCGAGGTCGCCCGACAAGAGCGCGGGTTCGGCGCGGGTGATCAGCTCAGCCGGCCAGTCCCACCATTTGAGCGCGAGCAGCCGGGCAATCTGCGGCTTGGAGAAGCGGAAGCTTTGCACCGTGCCGGGGTTGCCGGTGACGATGGCGTAGGACGGCACCGTGCCGCGCACCAGGGCGCCTGCGCCGATGATGGCGCCGTCACTGACGCGGGCGCCGGGCAGGATCAGCGCGCCGTAGCCGATCCAGACATCGTTGCCAATGACCGTGTCGCGGGTGTCGGGCTGGAAGCCGGCCATCTGGCTGGGGTCGAACACCGGGAACGGGTAGCAGCTGAGCCCTTCCTGCGCGTG
Source organism: Leisingera sp. CC-HEC096 (assembly GCF_059429235.1). NCBI lineage: Bacteria > Pseudomonadati > Pseudomonadota > Alphaproteobacteria > Rhodobacterales > Roseobacteraceae > Leisingera > Leisingera sp. CC-HEC096. The sequence continues at coordinate 1,870,619 of NZ_JCAIJS010000001.1, read as the reverse complement.
GTTGGCTGAGGCGGTGATGAAGCGCGCCCCGTGGGCGATCTGGCAGAAGCGGCCGATCACCAGACGCTCCCGCGCGCCGGGGAACAGGTAGGGGGCAAGGTGCTGCGCCCAGTTGTCCGGCGGGTCAAGATCGGAGGCGTAGCTGTAGTCGCCCGCCTGGATGTTCGGATGGTCAAGAACTTGGCTCAGCATAACGGTGCCCGCGTGCGGCGTGCCGTCGGGCAGGATGATCGGGTTGCGTTTGCGGGGGTCAGGCAGCGGCATCGGGGGCCTCAGTCGTCGGGGCGGGTGAGCGGGAACAGGTCGCGCACCACCGAATAGTCGCGGTAGCCGAGACGCGCGAGCGGCTGGAAGGTGGTGACGTCGAAGGCGCCGTCCTTGAGGCACTCGTCGCGCATGTGCACGCCGGTCACCTCGCCGAACACCACCTTGTTGGCCTCGCCCGGCAGGGTCACGATTTGGGTGAGCTTGCACTCCAGCGCCGCCGGGGCTTCGGCGACGCGGGCGCAGGCGATGGTTTCGCACTCCACGGCGGTCAGGCCCGCATGGGTGAACTCGTCCTCGTCCTTGGGCAGCGCGCCGGAGCTGGCGTTCATCGCGTCGCGCAGCGCGTAGGAGACCACGTTGACGCAAAAGACGCCGGTGGCTTCGATATTTGCGACGCTGTCCTTGGTACCGTCCTGGTCAGGTTTGGCGCTGGTGGAGGCAAACATCACCTGCGGCGGCGTATAGGCGACTGCATTGAAAAAGGAATAGGGCGCCAGGTTGTTGATCCCGTCCGCGGAGCGGGTGGAGATCCAGCCGATCGGGCGGGGCGTGACAATGGCGTTGAACGGGTTGTGGGGCAGGCCGTGGCCATCCTCGGGGCGGTAGAACATTCTGGCTTCCTGTTCTGTGGCTTAGGTGTTTGCCCAAGCCTTACGCCCGTGTTAGGCCAAATGCCAGCCCGCAGGGGATATTGGCGGAGGCAGGGCAGCGTGATCGAATTGCAAGCGGAACAGGCGGACGACCGGTGGGAGGTCGAGGCGCTGTATGACCTGTGCTTTGCGCCGGGCCGCGAGGCGCTGTCCTCGTACCGGCTGCGCGACGGGGTGCCGCCGGTGGCGGGGCTGAGCCAAGTGGCGCGCGACAGCGATGGGATCCTGGCCGCGGCGATCCGGTTCTGGCCGGTGCTGATCGGGGAGGCGCCAGCGCTGCTGCTGGGGCCGGTGGCGGTGCACCCGACACGGCAGGGCGAAGGGCTGGGCGGGTCGCTGATTCGCGACAGCCTGGCCAAGGCGGAGGAAACCGGCTGGGCGCGGGTGATGCTGGTGGGCGATGCGCCCTATTACCTGCGCTTTGGGTTCACCCGCTTGGAGGGGGTGGAAATGCCGCCCCCAACCAACCCGGACCGGGTTCTGGGGCTTGCCTTGCAGGATGGCGCCTGGGACGGCATCCGGGGCCAGGTCACCCGCTGGCAGGGTTGAAATCGCCGCCGGTTCTGCCGATCTCTTAGGCAGTTACAGGAGGCGGATGTGGCGGATATTTTGAGCAAAGCGCGGGAGCTTAGCCCGCAGGAGATCGAGTCGGAGCTGGATGCGCTGGCCGAACGCTATCACGCGGCGGGCGGGTTCGGCGTGGAGCTGATGACCCGGCTGGGCGGCAGCGGCGAGAGCCTGCTGGAGCGCCTGCCCGCGCCGGTACGGGCCGGGCTGACCGGCGCCACGGAAACCGCGTTGCGGCTGGCGATGAAAAGCGCCACCACCTCGCGCCGCCTGGTGCCTGACCAGAAGCCTGGCGTCGACCGGGTGGTGAGCGCCGCCATGGGCGCGGCGGGCGGCGCGGCGGGTCTGCCCGGGGCGCTGGTGGAGCTGCCTGCAACCACTGCCTTTCTGCTGCGCACCATTCAAAGCGCTGCCGCCGCCGAGGGCTTTGACCCGGAGGCCGAGAGCGTGACCTTCGACTGCATCCAGGTGTTTGCGGCGGCGGGCCCGCTGGCAGAGGATGACGGCGCGGACCTGGGCTTTGTCTCATTGCGGCTGGGGCTTCCCGGCGGGGTGCACAAGCTGATTGCCCAGGTGGCGCCCAAACTGGGGGCCGTGCTGGGGCAGAAGCTGGCGGCGCAGGCGGTGCCGGTTGCCGGGGCGGTTGCAGGGGCTGCGGTGAACTATGTCTTCTCTGGCTATTACCGGGAGATGGCGCATGTGCATTTCGGCCTTCGGCGGCTGGCGGTGGAGGCCGGAACACCGCAGGAGGAGCTGGCGGCGCGGCTGCGGCAGCGGCTGCAGCGCCCCGGTGCGGCGGTTTAGGCGCACTGCGCTCTTGCACTTGCTGGAAAGGGAGATTTAATCGCCCCTTCCTGCTATGAGGGAAAACATGATTCAATACAGCCTCAAATGCGCAGAGGGCCACAGCTTTGACAGCTGGTTCCAGTCTGCGGCGGCGTTTGACAAGCTGGCGGCGGCCGGCATGGTGTCCTGTGCGGTTTGCGGCGGCACCGGGGTGACAAAGGCGATCATGGCGCCGCGGGTGCGCCCTGGGCGCAAGGCAGTGTCCGGTGTTGGTGAGCCTGAACCGAAGTCTGCCGAACCCGCAGTTCCGCCTGCGTCTGCCGCACCGGTGCCGGCAGCGGCGTCCGAAGCAGCGCAGGCCGGGCCGGGGCTGTTGAGCCGCCCGTCGGGCGAGGTTGAAAAGGCAATCGCCGAACTGCGCCGCAAGGTTGAGGAAAATTCCGACTACGTCGGCAGCAGTTTCGTCCGGGAGGCGCGGGCGATGCATTTGGGCGAAGCGCCGGAACGGGCCATTCATGGCGAGGCCAAACTGGAAGACGCGCGGGCGCTGATCGAGGAAGGCGTGCCGGTGATGCCGCTGCCGTTCCGCCCCGGGCGAAAATCGAATTGAGGGACAGGGCAATATGCATGCAGTTGTGACGGGAACCAGCCGCGGCATCGGCAAGGAGCTGGTGAAGCAGCTGCGGGAAGCGGGCCACGAGGTGACCGGCACCTCGCGGGATCATTCCTCGGGAGTGAAGCTGGATGTCTCCGATCCCGGCCAGCAGGCGCGTTTTGCGGCCCAGATCCGGAACCGGCCGGTGGATCTGCTGATCTGCAATGCAGGTGTTTATATCGACAAGGCGATGGGGCTGGAGGATTACTCCGCCGAGGTCTGGGCCAAGACGCTGGCGGCCAATGTGACCGGAGTGTTCCTGACGGTGCAGGCGATGCTGCCCAATCTGCGGCTGGCGGAAGAGCCGAAGATCGCCATTATGTCGTCGCAGATGGCAAGCCAGGCGCGGGCGCCGGGCGGCAGCTATGCCTACCGCTCGTCCAAGGCGGCGGCGCTCAACATCGGCCGCAACCTGGCCACCGACCTGCAGCCCGAGGGCATTGCCGTCGGCATCTATCACCCGGGCTGGGTGCGCACCGACATGGGCGGCGATGAGGGCGACATCACGGTGGCGGAATCGGTCGCCGGGCTGATCAACGAGTTCGAGGTGCTGTCGCTGGAAACCACCGGCTGCTTCCACACCTGGGACGGCCGTATCCACCCGTACTAACCGAAGGACGCGTCCGGCAGGCAGCGGCGGGCTCCCGCGCCCGCGGGTGCCATCAGCCGTGCTGATGCCCCCTTGGCGGCCTTGGGCCCGGCACCGCACGCAGGTGCGGTGCCATGCCCAAGTGGCTGAAGGCCTGAAAAGGCCCGAAGCCGGGCGGGAGCTGTCCCTTGCGCCAAGAGCGCAAAGTCCTCAATCAGGTGCGGCACCCGCCGCAAAAAAAGCCGGCGCGGTGTGCGCGCCGGCTGATGTTTTCTGAACCTCAGCGCCCGTATCCGGGCCGGGTGCTTACTCCCAGCAGCTGACCAGGACGGTCATGCCGGAGGCGAGCCGGGCGATTGCCGCGCTGGGCAGGCTGCCTGCGGCGGGGGACTTGCTGGCCGCGGTCACCCCGGCCGCGCTCAGCACGCCGCGGAGGGCTTCGGCGTTGACCGCAAAGCTCACACCCTCGGGCAGCTGCTTGCCGTCGGGTTGCCGCGGCAGCAGCATGCCGTGCACCGCGCCGGTGCTGTCGAGCACCGGGCCGCCGGCGTCGCCGGGCTGGGCGGCCAGGTCGAGGCGCGCCACGGCGGTGTTGCCATCGAGGCTTTTGACGTCGGCAATCTTGCCCCAGGTGAGGCTCGGTGCGCCCAAAACGCCCTCGTAGGAGAAGCCGGAGACCGCGACTTCGGACTGCAGCCGTGGCGAGGAGGTGCTGAGCTCGGCCACTGCGGCCGGGGCCAGCGGTTCTGCCGGGCGCAGGATTGCGATGCCGCCGGCGGCGTCATTGGCCGCAACCTCAGCCTGATAGCCGTGGTCCAGGGTGATCCGGGAGCAGCCCGCCACCACGTCCGAGGTGGTCAGGACGCTGCCGTTGCCGTCCACGAAGAAGCCCGAGCGAGACAGTTTCGGTTTGCGGATCTCCAGGCCGGCGACCAGGTCGATGTCCTGTACCGCGTCGCCGCCTGCGGCCGGGTCCAGCACGCCGCCGAGGCGGGTAAAGCTGGCCTGCATCGCGGCCAGAACCCGGGCGCGGCGGTCTTCGTCGCCGGCGGGCCAGATCAGGGTGAACCCCTTCACTTCGCCGTTCTTCAGGCTGGCCTGGGTGAAGGAGACGATCCGGTCGTTGCGGCCTTCGATCGTGAAGCTGTCGCTGCCGCGCTGGCGCGGGCCCTCCAGCGGCACGATTTCCAGCGTTTGCAGGATGTCGTAGAGGCCGAACAGGGTGCGCTTGTCGCCGGGCTGGCTGATCAGCAGCACCTGCGCGCCGAGATCCCCGCTGCTGGTGTAATGAGCGAAGGGCGATTCATAGCGGTCGAAAGCTACCTCATCCGCGGGCATCTGCAGAGCGATGCCGGCCTTGGCGTCCTCAACTCGGGCCATGCCGACGGAGAGCAGCGGCGCGTTGTATTCGTCCATCAGCACCTGGCGCTGCGCAGTGGTCAGCACGCCGGTCGGCTCAAAGCCGCGGGCGGCCTGCCAGTTGCTCATCGAAGCGCGGGTGCCGCGGCCGAAGGCGCCGTCGATGCCGGCGTCGTAAAAGCCTGCGGCCTTCAGCGCCACCTGCAGCTCCATCCGCTGCTCGCGGCTCAGCGCGCGCTCGCTGCGCCGGGCCTCGGTGGGAGTCTCATCGGGCAAAGTGGTCTGGATGCCCGCCTGCTGCTGCGGTTCCGGCTCTGCCGTTGCCGTTGCCGGGGCTTCCGGGGCAGGGGCCGGTTCTGCGGGCTGGGTGGCATCCGCGGCCACCGGGTAGAACTGGCTGCCCAGGTTGCGGCGGAAGGCGATGAAGCTGTCGCGCGGGATCTGGCCCTCGGCGCGGTAGACCTGCAGCACCCGTTCGGCGTCATCGCGCGCATAGGGGCCCAGAACCACGCCGTACCAGCCGCCGCCAAGCGCATAGCCAGAGACATCCGGCAGGCGCGCGGCATAGCGGCGGGCCTCGGTTTCGGCCTCGCGCAGAGAGGAGCGGGCGGCGATCTGGATCCAGACCGCATCCCGGCTGCTTTGCGCCGAAACCGGCGCAGAGAACGCAATGGCCAGCGCGATCAGCGGCAGGGCCAGAGCGGCAAACAGTTTTTTCATGTGTGTGCCTCGTATCCCGGAAGAACTCTTATTCTTTGCCGCGGAGGTAAAGCATTTTGAGCGGCCGAAGGGAACTCCTCTTGGCAGGGGGAATTCCCGGCCCGTTGCCGCATTCCCGCACTTTTGTTGCCGATCCGCTGCGTGCGGCGCGCCGCAGCGGCGGTGCCAGCGCCCGCAGGGCGTTGACCCTGACCATAGGCTTGCATAGGAAGATCCCCGCAATTGCTGCCCCGGCCGGCCCTGAAGGCCCGCTGCCCCAAAAGGGATGAGAGATGACCCAGACCAACGGCGCGCCGCGCTCCTTCCAAGAGATTATCCTGAGGCTTCAGAGCTACTGGGCCGCCAAAGGCTGCGCGGTGATGCAGCCCTATGACATGGAAGTCGGCGCCGGGACCTTCCACCCGGCGACCACGCTGCGTTCGCTGGGGTCCAAGGCCTGGGCCGCGGCCTATGTGCAACCCTCGCGCCGCCCGACCGACGGGCGCTATGGCGAGAACCCGAACCGTCTGCAGCACTATTACCAGTACCAGGTGCTGATCAAACCGAGCCCGCCGGATCTTCAGGCGCTGTACCTAGGCTCGCTGGAGGCGATCGGCATCGACATGTCGCTGCACGACATCCGCTTTGTCGAGGATGACTGGGAAAGCCCCACGCTGGGTGCCTGGGGCCTGGGCTGGGAAGTCTGGTGCGACGGCATGGAAGTCAGCCAGTTCACCTATTTCCAGCAGGTCGGCGGCCATGACTGCCATCCGGTCTCGGGCGAGCTGACCTATGGTCTGGAGCGTCTGGCGATGTATGTTCTGGGCGTCGATCACGTGATGGACATGCCCTTCAACGATCCGGACGCGCCGATCCCGCTGACCTATGGCGATGTGTTCAAGCAGACCGAAGAAGAATACGCCCGCTGGAATTTTGACGTGGCCAACACCGAGGTGCTGCTGCGCCAGTTCGAGGAGGCCGAGGCCGAATGCGCCACGATCCTGGCGCAGGAGCATCAGGACCCCAAGACCGGCAAGCGGATCGTGATGGCGCATCCGGCTTATGACCAGTGCATCAAGGCCTCGCATATCTTCAACCTGCTGGATGCCCGCGGGGTGATTTCGGTCACCGAGCGCCAGGCCTATATCGGCCGCGTCCGTGCGCTGGCCAAGCAATGCGCCGACGCCTTTGTGCAGACCGAGGCCGGCGGCCATCAGGCTGAGACCGCGGCCTAAGCAGGGGACAGCACGTTATGGGGAAATTCCTTGCCCTGATCCTGATCGTTTCCGGCCTCGCGGCCGGGGGGGCGATGTACTACCTGCAGGTCTATGGCTTCTATGACGAGGTTGCGCTGCAACCCGGCCGCGATGTGATGCTAGTGCCGCTGGACGGCGGCGAGGGGCAGCCGATTGCATATTCGGACTTTGAGGCAATTGATGCTGACAGCTCTCCGATCCGCTACCGGGCCTGTTTCACCACCAAGGTTTCTCCGGACGAGCTAGCGCAGGTCTTTACCCTGTCGGACAAGACTGAGCCGCGAAATGCGCCGGAGTGGTTTGAGTGCTTCGAAGCTGCGGCCATCGGCGCCAAGCTGGCCGATGGCTCGGCCAAGTCGTTCCTGTCGGTCAAGAACATCTCCTATGGCGTTGACCGCATCGTCGCCGTCACCAAAGAGGGCCGCGGCTATGTCTGGCATGAGCTGAATGACTGCGGCCAGAAAGCCTATGACGGCACCGTGGTGGGCGAGGAATGCCCGCCCCGGCCCAGGAACTGACAGGCCGTTCTGTGGGTGAAGCCTACCAGATACCCGGTTTTCTCACGCTGACGCTTGGATTTGCCATCTATCTTCTGGGGGCGGAGATCAACGCGCGCGTGGACGCTCTGCGGCGTTTCAATATTCCTGAGCCGGTGACGGGCGGGCTGCTGGGGTCGCTGGCAGTGCTGGGCATGTACGCGCTGCTTGATTTAGAGCTGTCCTTTGACCTGGCGCCGCGGGACTTTCTGCTGGTTCTGTTTTTCGCCTGTATCGGCCTCAACGCACGGCTTTCGGATCTGATTGCAGGCGGGCGGCCGCTGCTGCTGCTGCTTGTGCTGACTTTGCTGGCCATCGTTTTGCAGAATGTGGTTGGTGTTGCCGGGGCAATGCTGTTCGGCTACCCGTTGCAGACCGGTGTGCTGTTCGGCTCAGCGGCGCTGATCGGCGGGCATGGCACCGCCATCGCCTGGGCCCCGGAAGTCGCGCAAGCTGCCGGAATTGAAGGGGCTGCCGAGCTGGGCGTGGCCGTGGCCACCCTGGGGCTGGTGCTGGCTGCCTTGGTTGGCGGGCCCATCGCGCGGCTGCTGGTCGAAGGCCGCAGCCTGGCCCCGGACCGCCCGTATGAGCAGCACACGGTCGGGCTGCCGGATGAGGCCCGCCCGGCGGTGTCCAGGATCGACCACCTGACTGTGATGCGGGTGCTGCTGTATCTGAACCTGGCAATCATCTCGGGCTTTATTCTGCATGGCGCAATTGCCGCTGCGGGGTTGAAACTGCCCTTGTTCGTGCCTTGCCTGATCATGGGCATCGTGATTTCGAACCTGCGCAGCGCTTTGGTGCCCGCCGCCGCTCCGGTCTCGCGCACGCCGACGCTGGCGCTGATTTCGGAATTCGCCCTGGGCGCCTTCCTGGCAATGTCCCTCATGAGCCTGCAGCTTTGGACGATTACCGAACTGGGGCTTGTGATTGCCGTGATCATGGCCGCGCAAACCCTGCTGACGGTAGCCTTTGTGATCTGGGTCCTGTTCCCGGTCATGGGACGCAACTACCGAGCCGCGGTGCTGGCTGCCGGATTTGGCGGCTTTGCGCTGGGCGCCACCCCGACCGCCATTGCCAATATGACCGCTGTCACGAAACGGTATGGGCCGTCGCCTATTGCCTTTGTCGTGCTCCCCCTTGTATCCGCCTTCTTTGTTGATATCGCCAATGCGATCGTCATCCAGGCGATTGTGAACTTCTGAGGACATCCAGATGCCCGACCTGCTCATTGAACTCTTTTCCGAGGAAATCCCGGCCCGCATGCAGGCGCGTGCCGCCGAGGACCTGAAAAAGCGCGTGACCGATGGCCTGGTCGAGGCGGGCCTCACCTATGCTGGTGCCGCGGCGCTGTCGACGCCGCGCCGCCTGACCCTGGCGGTGGACGGCCTGCTGGCCGAAAGCCCCACCGTCCGCGAAGAGCGCAAGGGCCCCAAGGTTGGCGCACCGGACAAGGCAATCGAGGGCTTCCTGCGCGGCGCGGGGCTGACCCGTGAACAGCTGGAGGAGCGCGAGACCCCCAAGGGCGCGGTCTATTTCGCCATGATCGAGAAGCCGGGCCGCCCGGCGGCGGAGATCATTGCAGAGGTGCTGGAAGACACCATCCGCAACTTCCCCTGGCCGAAATCCATGCGCTGGGGCGCAGGCGCGTTGCGCTGGGTGCGGCCGCTGCACTCGATCCTGTGCATCCTGTCGGATGAAAACGGCACCTCCGTGGTCGATCTGGATATCGACGGCATCAAGTCCGGCAACACCACCCGCGGCCACCGCTTCATGGCGCCGGAGGAGATCACTGTAAGCGGCTTTGACGACTACGCCGCCAAGCTGAAGCGCGCCTATGTTGTGCTGGACGCCCGCGAGCGGGCGGAGGCGATCTGGCAGGAGGCCACCAATCAGGCCTTCGCCAGCGGCCTGGACGTGGTCGAGGACAAGGGCCTGCTGGCTGAGGTCGCAGGTCTGGTTGAATGGCCGGTGGTGCTGATGGGGGCGATTGACGCGGAGTTCCTGGAGCTGCCGCCGGAGGTGCTGCAGACCTCGATGAAGGAGCACCAGAAGTTCTTCTCGGTGAAGAACCCCAAGACCGGGCGGATCGAGAAGTTCATCACAGTGGCCAACCGCGAAACCGCCGACAACGGCGCCACCATCTTGGCGGGCAACCAGAAGGTGCTGAGCGCGCGTCTGGCCGATGCCAAGTTCTTCTGGGAGAATGACTTGCGCACGGCAAAGTCCGAGGCTGGCATGAGCGCCTGGGTCGAGAACCTCGGCAACGTGACCTTCCACAACAAGCTGGGCACCCAGGCCGCGCGCATTGACCGGATCGCCGCGCTGGCGCGCGATATCGCGCCGGTGGTCGGTGCCGATGCCAATCTGGCAGAGCAGGCAGCGCGGGTGGCCAAGGCGGACCTGTCGTCTGAGATGGTCTATGAGTTCCCCGAGCTTCAGGGCCTGATGGGCCGCTACTACGCCGAGGCTGCAGGGCTGCCGCAAGAAGTGGCAAACGCCTGCGAACTGCATTACTCGCCGCTGGGTCCGGGTGACGATGTGCCCTCGGAGCCGGTCTCTGTCGCCGTGGCGCTGGCCGACAAGCTGGACACGCTGACCGGCTTTTGGGCAATTGACGAAAAGCCTACCGGCTCAAAAGACCCCTTTGCTCTGCGCCGTGCCGCGCTGGGTGTGATCCGGCTGGTGCTGGAGAATGATGTGCGGATCCGGCTGGACCGGTTCTTCGACAGCCAGCTTCTGCGGGCAGAAAGCGCAGCCAACGATGCGCTTCCGGAAGAAAACGTGAATGACTTGCTGAAAGAGATTGCCGAGCACGGAGTGTTCGGTTCGGCTTTCGAGGCCGTGAAAGCCAGCATCGGCGACACCGCGGCAGAGGCCTTTCTGACGCTGGGGCGCAAGGTGCCGGATGCCTCGGACAATCTGCTCTCCTTCTTCCATGACCGCCTGAAGGTCTTCCTGCGTGATCAGGGCATCCGCCACGACGTGATCGACGCCTGCATCGCGATGGACGGCAATGACGACCTGACCCTGCTGGTGAAACGCGCCCGGGCGCTGGAGGATTTCCTGAAGACCGAGGATGGCGAGAACCTCTTGCAAGGCTTCAAGCGCGCCAACAATATCCTCAGCCAGGCGGAGGAAAAGGACGGGGTGGAATACTCCTTCGGTGCCGACCGCAAGTTTGCCGAGGACCCGGCGGAGAAAGCGTTGTTTGACGCGCTGGAGGCAGGCGGGGCGGCGATCTCTCCGGCCATCGAGGCCGAAGATTTCGCGGCAGCCATGCGGGGCATGGCCGCCCTGCGCGCGCCGGTCGATGCGTTCTTTGAAGCGGTGCAGGTGAACGCCGAGAACGAGGTGCTGCGCCGCAACCGCCTCAACCTCCTGAGCCAGATCCGCCAGGTCTGCGGCCAAGTGGCTGACCTTACCAAGGTCGAAGGCTGAGAGGGCGCGGCCGCCCTTTCAGCTTTCCAAAAATACTCCCGCCGGAGGCTCCGGTTTCGGGCTCCGCCCGTTCAGCTCTGAAACCGTCCCCCGGACGGTTTCCTGGACGGGTCTCGCTCCGCAAGGCAAGGCCGGATTTTCGTTTCCAGACCGCTTTCCGCCTCCGCAGGCCGTTACAAGGCTCTTGCGCCATCGCTGCATCCCCTTATGGTGACAGGCAAAGGAGACGTGCTGCAGTGCAGAAAGATTTCGAACAGACCCCGCCGGCCAGCCTCATAACCGCCACCGCACCGATTGCCACCGCCACCCATGGCGGGCGGGCGAAATGCCTGCAGCGGCTGGTGCGTCTGGACCTGCCGGTGCCGCGCACGGTGGCGCTGTCCTTTGATGCGGTGCATGCGATTGCCGAGGGCCAGATGCCTGACCTGTCGGCTGTTCTGAGCGAATTCGACCCGGAGGCGCTGCTGTGCGTGCGCCCCTCGTCCGAGGACCCGGACTGGGGCGGTCCCGGCGCGATCCTGAACATCGGCATGAATGATGCGCGCTATGTCGACCTGTGCGACACCCTGGGCCGCGAGGCGGCGGCGGCGCTGTATCTGCGGTTCGTGCAGTCCTACGCCGTGCATGTGGCGCGGCTGGACCCGGATGTGTTCGACGATGTCGAGGACGGCGGCCCGGATGCGCTGAGCGAGATCCTGCACGCCTATGAGGCGGAAACCGATGAGCCGTTCCCGCAGGACCCGGGCGAGCAGCTGGCGGCGGTGCTGCGCTCGATGGCGCGGGCGTGGGAGGGCACCTCGGCGCGGATCCTGCGCCAGGCCAAGGGCGCGCCGGCCGATGCGGGCCTCGGGCTTGTGGTGCAGGAGATGATTCCCGGTGTGGGGCAGGGCGAGTGCGGCTCCGGCGTGCTGCAGCTGGTGAACTCTACCACCGGCAAACCGCAGCTGACCGGGCGCTACCTGAGCCAGAGCCAGGGCCGTGATGCGCTGGGGGCGGGGGCCGGGGCGCTGTACCTGGCCAAGGACGCCCGCGGGCTGTCGCTGGAGGAACTGGCGCCGGAAGCCTTTAAGGATCTGCAGGCCCATGCCGCACTGATGCGCCGCAAGCTGCGCGAGGAGATGCAGCTGGAATTCGTCGTCGACAACGGCCGGGTGCATATCCTGGACGGTGTGCGGGTGGTGCGCTCGGCGCAGGCGGCGGTCCGGATTGCGGTGGCGCTGGCGGAGGATGGCATCATTCCGCAGGAAGAGGCGCTGATGCGGGTTGATGCGCATATCCTGAATGAGCTCTTGCACCGGCAGGTGGCACCTTATGCCAAGCGCGACGTGATCGGCCGCGGGATTGCCGCGAGTCCTGGCGCGGCCACCGGCAAGCTGGTCTTTACCGCCGCCGGGGCACAGGCAAGTGCCGCCCGCGGCGAGCCTTGTATCCTGGTGCGCCGGGAAACCTCGCCGGAGGATGTGCGCGGCATGCACGCCGCCGCCGGGGTACTGACCGAGAAGGGCGGCATGACCAGCCACGCCGCGGTGATTGGCCGCGGGCTGGGGCTGCCCTGTATCGTCGGGGCGGCAAACATGAAGTTCCACACCAAGCGCAAGACACTGGAGGCGGCGGACGGCCGGGTGTTCAAAGCTGGAGACATTATCACCATCGACGGCAGCAGCGGCCAGGTTCTGGCGGGCCAGCCGGAGATGCTGGAAGCGGCCCAGGATGGTGCGCTGCTGACCCTGCTGGCCTGGGCGGACGATACCCGCGACATTGGCATACGGGCCAATGCAGATACGCCGGAAGATGCTGAAACTGCACGGAGATTCAACGCGCAGGGCATCGGGCTGTGCCGCACGGAGCATATGTTCTTTGACCCGGGCCGCCTGACGGTGATGCGGGAGATGATCTTTGCCGAGACTCCTTCCGGCCGGGCTGCGGTGCTGGAGCGGCTGCTGCCGATGCAGCGCGACGACTTCCGCGAGCTGTTCCGGATCATGGAGGGGATGCCGGTCTGCATCCGCCTGTTCGACCCGCCGCTGCATGAGTTCCTGCCCGCCACCAAGACCGGCCAGCGCGAGCTGTCGGAGGCGCTGGGCATCCCGGTCAGCGATGTGACGCGCCGGGTTGAGGAGATGGGCGAATACAACCCGATGCTGGGCCTGCGCGGCGTGCGGCTGGGGGTCACGGTGCCTGAAATCTACGACATGCAGGCGCGCGCGATCTTTGAAGCCACGCTGGAGGCCTCCAAGTGGGGGGATCCGGTGGTGCCGGAGATCATGATCCCGCTGGTGTCGGCGAAACGCGAGGTGGAGCTGGTCAAGGCCCGCATCGACGCGGTGGCCGCGGCGGTCAAATCAGAGCGCGGCGAGGATTTCACCTACCGCCTGGGCGTAATGGTGGAAACACCGCGTGCAGCCCTGCGCGCGGGCGAGATTTCACCGCATACAGCCTTCCTGAGCTTCGGCACCAACGACCTTACCCAGATGACCTATGGGCTGTCGCGCGACGACGCGGGGCGGTTCATGTCGGACTACGTCAATCAGGGCGTTTTTCCGGAAGATCCGTTCCACGTTCTGGACACGGACGGGGTGGGAGAGCTGCTGAAACTGGGGGTCCAGCGCGGCCGTGCGGAGAACGCGGACATCACCTTGTCGATCTGCGGAGAGCATGGCGGCAACCCCGAATCGATTGCATTTTGCCGTGACGCGGGTTTTGACTATGTATCCTGCTCGCCATTCCGTGTGCCGGTTGCGCGGTTAGCCGCCGCCCAGCTGGCGATAGGCAGCAAAACCGGGCAGATGGCGCCAACTTACACTAAATATTAGGAAAATTCAGGGCATTCAGCCGGCGGCGGCGGCCGGTGCGCAGCGCAGGCGTTAACCATGCCGCCGTGGCTTTGGGCCGCAAGCTGGACGTTGCGGCCCATTTCCATTAAGGGATGCGACCGCATGTGCCGGGGAAACACGGGTGCAGGCTGTTAGGACGGGGGAACCCTGAATGAAATTGTTGACTATGATTGCCGTGATGGCTGCCACCATCACGATGGGTAAAAGTGTTGCTGCCGAAACCGGCCTGGATACGCTGATCGAACGCGAACAGGCCAGTCTCAACGCAGTACCAGCGCGAAAGTTCAGCGGATTGTTTGGATTTCGCTCGAGTACGCTGAAGGCCCGCAAACCTCAGGCAAAAATCGAATACAGCAAGGCGTGGCTGGATTCGCGTCCGAAAGCGACAGGCGGCGAGCAGTTTGCCTGTCTCGCTGAGGCGCTGTACTTTGAGGCCCGGGGCGAGACCGTTAAGGGCCAGTTCGCTGTGGCGGAGGTGATCCTGAACCGGGTCAAGAGCGCCCAGTTCCCGAATACGCTGTGCGGGGTGATCAACCAGGGGACCGGGCGCAAGTACCAGTGCCAGTTCACCTACACCTGCGACGGCTACAAGGAAGTGATCAACGAAAAGCGGGCCTATCAGCGGGTGGCCAAGGTGGCGCGTGCGGCAATGGACGGGCTGAAGTCCGAGCTGACGGAAGGCGCGACCTACTATCACACCACTGCGGTGCGGCCGCGCTGGAGCCGGGTGTTCACAAACACCACGCGCATCGGTGTGCATGTCTTCTACCGCGACGATCGCTACCGGACCGCGCTGAGCAACTGAGTGCCTGAAGGCGGCATATCCGTGCCGCTTTCAGCTACTGGCATGGCGTTTGCGGGACTGTTATGAAGGCGCCGAAAGTCTATTGTTGGGACCCACACCCGACACAGCCAGCCAAAGGCCCGTTTTCCCATGCCCTCTGAAATCCGCCTCGCCTTTGCGCATCCGTCCGAGCGTTCCGTGGCCACGGCCGCGCCGGGTCCGCTGGACCGCATTTCGCTGCGCGATCACACTGTCGAGGTTGAGATCGGTGCGTTTCAGGCCGAGCGGGGCACCACCCAGCGGATCTGCTTCAACGTGGTGGTCGAAGTGGCGCCGCTGCCCAAGGATCTGGATGACGATGTCGACCGCATCCTGTCCTATGACAAGGTGACAGAGGCGATTGCGCATGAGCTGGCGGCAGAGCGACTGAACCTGCTGGAAACCCTGGCCGAACGCGTGGCTGAGCGGATCCTGCTGGAGCATCAGGCGGTGCGCGCCTTCGTGCGCATCGAGAAGCTGGACCGCGGCCCGGGTGCGCTGGGTGTCGAGGTCGTGCGCTCCAAGGATCAGATCAGTCACCTGGTGGATGAGGAAGAACGCCCGCATCCGCGGCTGATGTATCTGTCCAACGCGGCCATCGACAGCGATAACCTGACGGGCTGGATTGACCAGATGGAATGCCGCAAGCGGCCCCTGATCCTGTGTGTAGGCGCCCATCCGCTGCAGGTGCCCGCAACAGGGCACAAGTGGACCCAGCGGCGCATCGATCTATTGGCGATCGAGCAGAACGCCTGGCGGCTGGCGGCCAAGGACGACCGCTGCGTGGTTGTCTCTACGCGGACCGAGCTGGACTGGGCGATGAAGAACGGCCAGATCTGCGTCTGGGCGCCCTCCAAGATCGTGCTGGACGCTGTGGACGGGCCCTCGGCGCCGCCCTCGAACTCGGTGGCGCTGGCGGCCTGGTTCGCCGCCACATTCGAGGCAGGTGAAATGATTGTGCTTGGCGGGGATTTGCCTGATAATCCCGGCGTCCCCTTGCGGGCCGTCAGCGTGGAGCAAGCACAACTGTGAAATATTACCGGCCGTTGGTTCAGCATGGCGAGGCGCGCCCTGAGGGCGCGGTTCCGCTGGCGGGCAGTGCCCTGTGGTTCACCG
Source organism: Leisingera sp. CC-HEC096 (assembly GCF_059429235.1). Lineage (NCBI taxonomy): Bacteria > Pseudomonadati > Pseudomonadota > Alphaproteobacteria > Rhodobacterales > Roseobacteraceae > Leisingera > Leisingera sp. CC-HEC096. The sequence continues at coordinate 1,855,041 of NZ_JCAIJS010000001.1, read as the reverse complement.
AGGTAGAGATCCTGAGCCGCGAGGCGCCGCCGCGGATCGTGCCGGCCGGTCTTGTGCCGGAAATGGAGCGCCGCCGTCTGAGCGCGCGACGGGCTTCGATCGCCGGGCTGGACATGACACAGCCGCAGATCATGGGCATCCTCAATGTGACACCCGACAGTTTTTCCGACGGCGGCAAACATGCGGGTGTCGAGGCCGGGAAGGCTGCGGCGCTGCGGATGGTGGCCGAAGGGGCAACGATCATTGATGTGGGCGGCGAGTCCACCCGCCCCGGCGCCGCAGAAGTGACCGAGGCTGACGAAATCGCCCGCACCGCGCCGGTGATCGCGGCAATCCGGGCTGAAAGCTCCGTGCCGGTCTCCATCGACACCCGCAAGGCCACTGTCGGGCTGGAGGCGCTGGAGGCGGGGGCGGATCTGCTGAATGACGTGTCCGGTTTCACCTTTGATCCCGCGCTGGCACCGCTGGCGGCGCAGGCCAGCGTGCCGGTCTGCATCATGCATGCCCAGGGCGATCCGGCCACCATGCAGGACGATCCGCAGTATGCGAATGTGCTGCTGGACGTCTATGATTTTCTGGAGCAGCAGATCGACCGGCTGGAAGCCACCGGGGTGATCCGCGAGCAAATCGTGATCGACCCGGGCATCGGCTTCGGCAAGACGCAGGAGCACAATCTGACGCTTCTACGTAATCTCAGCCTGTTTCACGGGCTTGGCTGCCCGATCCTGCTGGGGGTGTCCCGCAAGGGGTTCATCGGCAAGATCGGCGAGGAGCCGCGCGCTGAGGCCCGGGCGCCGGGGTCGATAGCAGTGGGGCTTGCGGCCTTGGCGCAAGGCGTGCAATTTCTGCGGGTGCATGATGTTGCTGAGACGGTTCAGGCCCTGCGCCTCTGGCAGGCCGTCCGCTAAGGCCTTTTTGGGCAGGAAAAAATAATGCGAAAGCTCTTTGGCACTGATGGCGTGCGCGGCACTGCCAATATCCACCCCATGACCGCCGAGATGGCGCTGCGTATCGGCGCCGCCGTGGGGCGCTATTTCCGGCGCGATGGCACCGGGGTGCACCGGGTGGTGATCGGTAAGGACACGCGGCTGTCCGGCTACATGTTCGAAAACGCGCTGACGGCGGGGCTGACCTCCACCGGTATGAACGTGCTGCTGCTGGGGCCGGTGCCGACACCTGCGGTCGGGCTGATGACGCGCTCGATGCGGGCGGACCTGGGGGTGATGATCTCTGCCAGCCACAACCCGTCCGAGGACAACGGCATCAAGTTCTTCGGCCCCGACGGGTTCAAGCTGTCGGACAGTGCGGAGCTGGAGATCGAAGCGCTGATCGACGCCGGTGTCGAGCCTGCTCAGGCCGCCAACATCGGCCGCGCCAAGCGGATCGACGATGCCCGTTTCCGCTATGGCGAGCGGGTCAAGAGCTCCTTGCCGCGCAACCTGGGCCTCAACGGCCTGAAGGTGGTGATCGACTGCGCCAATGGCGCGGCGCACCGGACAGCACCTGAGGTGCTGTGGGAGCTGGGCGCCGAGGTGATCCCGGTTGGGGTGGCGCCGGATGGCTTGAACATCAACCGCGGCTGCGGCTCGACCCAGCCGCAAACGGCAGCTGAGGCGGTTGTGGCGCATGGTGCCCATGCAGGTATCTGCCTGGACGGCGACGCGGACCGGGTGATCGTGATCGACGAGACCGGCACCGTGGCCGACGGTGACCAGCTGATGGCGCTGCTGGCGACCCGCTGGGCCGAGCAGGACCAGCTGGCGGGCGGCGCGCTGGTGGCGACGGTGATGTCGAACCTCGGCCTGGAGCGGCATTTGGAGAGTAAGGGGCTGGGGCTGGAGCGCACCGCCGTGGGCGACCGTTATGTGGTGGAGCGGATGCGCGAGGGCGGTTTCAACCTGGGGGGCGAACAGTCCGGCCACATCGTGATGAGCGATTATGCCACCACCGGCGACGGGCTGATGGCGGGGCTGCATTTCCTGGCAGAGATGGTGCAAACGGGCAAGAAGGCGTCCGCCCTGGCGCACCAGTTCGAAACCGTTCCGCAGCGGCTGCGCAATGTGCGGTTCGAGGCCCGTCAGGCTCCGCTGGAAGATGAGCACGTGCAGGATGCGATTGCCGCCGCTGAGAAAATGCTGGACGGGCAGGGGCGGCTGCTGATCCGCAAGTCCGGCACAGAGCCGCTGGTGCGGGTGATGGCGGAAAGCGAGGACGCCGAGCTGATGACGCTGGCGGTCGACAGCGTTGTCGCCGCGGTCGAGGCTGCCGTCGCGGAGTAAAGCGGACGGGGCGCTCAGTCCCCTTTGCCGAACAGGCGGCTTAGCCTGCCGAACTGGCTGAGGCCGAGGCCGCCCAGGATCATCACCATTGCCAGCAGCATCGAGGGCGGCAGCTCCTCGCCTAGGAATACCGCCCCAAGCACCACGGCCCAGACCGGCACCTGGTAGTTGGTGAGGGTCATGAAGGTCGGCCCAGCCTCCCGCACCACGATGACACGCAGGAGGTTGGCGGCGGCGGTGGGGATCAGGCCCAGGACGGCGGCGATTAGCAGGGTGCGCCCGTCCGGCATCACCGGCGGCCCTTCGGCGGCCCAGGCGGCTGGAAAGATGATGAAGCAGCCGATCACCAGCAGGACGGCCGCCAGCCCCGCGGGATCCACCGGCGGCAGGCGGCGGGTCAGGATTGAGCTGACCGAATAACAGGCCGCCGCTGACAGGCAGGCGGCGCGGCCATAGGCCTCCAGCTCGGCCCCGCTGGTCTCAAACGCCTTGCCGCCGATCAGCAGCGCGACGCCTGCAAATCCGATGGAAAAGCCGATCAGGCGGCGCAGGGTCATCTGCTCGCCCGGCACGAAAAAATGCGCCAGCGGCAGCACCATCAGCGGGATTGCCGCCATGCTGACGCCGGTAAAGCCGGAGGACACATGCTGCTGCCCCCAGGAGATCAGCATGAACGGCAGGGCGGTGCTGAGAATGCCGATGATCACCAACGAGGTCCAATTGGCCTCGCCCCGGAACAGCTTGAACCCGCGCCAGCCCCAGACAGCGCACAAGAGGAGCGCGGCAAAGCCGATCCGCCCGGCGGCCAGCCAGAAGGGGGTGATACCGTCCAGCGCCAGCTTGATCAGCAGAAAGGTCCCGCCCCAGACAAAGCCGAGGGTGGCGATCATCAGCCAGTAGCGCGGTGCAATATCGGGCATGGGGTCCTCTTGCCGTTCACCGCGCGACAAGACCCCGCCGGGCGGGCGGGGTCAATGGCAATTGCTTTGTTATCTATCGAACGGTTTGCGCTTCACGCCGCGCGCGGGCGGCGGCTGCGGCTGAGGAGGAGGCCTCCGAGGATCAGCGCCAGCGCGGCAAACAGTTGCGGCGGCAGGGTTTCTCCAAGAAGCGCTGCGCCAAAGATCACCGACCAGACCGGCACTTGGTAGTTCACGGTTGACAGGAAGGCAGGCCCGGCGCTGCGGGCGACTTGGACCAGCAGTACCTGAGCCAGCGCAGTGGGCAGCAGTCCGAGGTAAATCACGGCGCCGAGCGGCAGGGCGGCGGGCAGTTCCGGCACGCCCTCGGCCCAGAGCGCGGCGGGGGTCATCATGCAGGCTCCGCAAAGCAGCGCCGCGGCGGAGAGCGACAGCATATTCACCTGCGGGCAGAGCCGGGTGATGATCGAGCCGATGGCGTAGCAGAGCGAAGCGCCCAGGCAGGCCAGGCGGGCGAGAGATTCAAAGTCGGTCCCGGCGGAGCGGAAAGCGTCGAGCCCGATCAGCACGACGACGCCGGCAAAGCCGATAAGGAAACTGATGGTGCGGCGCAGGGTCATATGCTCACCCGGCACCAGCACATGCGCCAGCGGCAGCACAAACAGCGGCACCACCGCCATGCAGACCCCGGCAAAGCCACTGGCCACGTAAGTCTGCCCCCAGCTGAGCAGGGTAAAGGGCAGGGCGTTGGTGAAGAACCCCATACCAATGGCGCAGGCCCAGATGATTCGGCCGTCGCACGTGCGCGGTGAGGGCAGGCCGATGCCCATCGCATAGACGACGGCCAAGAGGCAAATTGCGCCGATTGAGATCCGCAGCGCAGCGATGGTCATCGGCGGGAAGCCCCGCAGCGCCAGCGACACCGCCATGAAAGAGGCGCCCCAGATCACACCGAGGAACAGAAGCTTGGCCCAATTGGCGGCACCGGGGGAGTCGCTCATTACAATACCTCAATCACTGGCGGCTTGCCGGTTTGCCGGAAAACTGCGCTGCTGCTGACAAATCGGGGAGGGCGGCGCCTGACCCTGGGAGGGTGCGAAGCGCCCTCCCGTGGGGAGGGTCGGGCGCTGCCCGGCCTATCGGCCGGGCGACAGGTTTGGAAAGTGGCTTTCTGAAGAAAAAGGGCGCCCCAAACCGGAGCGCCCTGCAGAGGTAAGGTCAGCGGAGGTTTCCGCGGGCGCCTTAGTTCTTCTCTTTGTCGACCATCTTGCCGGCCGAGATCCAGGGCATCATGCCGCGCAGCTTGGCGCCGGTTTCCTCGATCAGGTGCTCGTCGTTGGCACGGCGGGAGGCTTTCAGAGTCGGCTGGCCAACCTGGTTCTCCAGCATGAAGTCGCGGACGAATTTGCCCTGCTGGATGTCTTCCAGAACCGCCTTCATGCGGGCTTTGGTTTCGTCGTACTTCAGGATGCGCGGGCCGGTGACGTATTGGCCGTACTCGGCGGTGTTGGAGATCGAGTAGTCCATGTTGGCGATGCCGCCTTCATAGATCAGGTCAACGATCAGCTTCACTTCGTGCAGGCATTCGAAGTAGGCCATTTCCGGGGCGTAGCCGGCTTCGACCAGGGTCTCAAAGCCGCAGCGGATCAGTTCAACCAGGCCGCCGCAGAGAACTGCCTGCTCGCCGAACAGGTCGGTTTCGCATTCTTCGCGGAAGTTGGTCTCAATGATGCCGGAGCGGCCGCCGCCGATGGCGGAGCAGTAGGACAGGCCGGTTTCCAGCGCTTTACCGGTGGCGTCGGTGTGAACCGCAACCAGGCAGGGCACGCCGCCGCCTTTGGTGTATTCGCCGCGCACGGTGTGGCCCGGACCCTTGGGCGCCATCATGATGACGTCGACGCCTTCTTTCGGCTCAATCAGGCCGAAGTGGACGTTCAGGCCGTGGGCAAATGCGATGGCTGCGCCGGGCTTGATGTTGTCGTGGACGTATTTCTTGTAGGTCTCTGCCTGCAGTTCGTCGGGCATGGTGAACATGATCACGTCGCACCAGGCGGCCGCTTCTGCGATGCCCATGACCTGCAGGCCTTCGCCTTCGGCTTTCTTGGCCGAGGGGGAGCCTTCGCGCAGGGCAACGACAAGGTTCTTGGCGCCGGAGTCGCGCAGGTTCAGCGCGTGGGCGTGGCCCTGGGAGCCATAGCCCAGGATGGCCACTTTCTTGTCCTTGATCAGGTTCACATCGCAATCGCGGTCGTAATAAACGCGCATGATCCACGTCCTTTCGTTTGGTGTTTGAAAGGCATCATAGGCAAGCGGGCAGGGAATGCGATTGCAGTCGCGCATGTATTTTCCAGTTTCTTTGCGATAGCCATTCGTCAAATTGAATGATAGTGATGAAATCATGCTTGATGATCTCGACCGGCGCATTCTCCGCCATATGCAAAGCGACCCGGAGCAATCGATTCCGGATCTGGCCGACCGGCTGGGCATGACCGCCTCGCGGCTGTCGCGGCGGCTGGAGAAGCTGCGCGACGGAGGGGTGATCCTGGGACAGCGGGCGGTGATCAACTGGCGCAGCCTGGGCTACGCGGTCGAGGTCTCCTTGCGGGTGACGCTGGACAAGACCAACCCGCGCGCCTTTGACGAGTTCATTGCCGCCGCCCGCGAGATCCCGGAGGTGCTGGAGATCCAGACCTTCCTGGGCCAGGTCGACGTGCGGCTTTCGGTGATTGCGCGCGACATGCCGCATTACCAGCAGATCTACCGCACGCGCATTCTCACGCTGCCGCATATCGCCGATATCGAGGCGCTGATGCATGTAGCGCGGATCAAGTCGGATGAGGTGCTGCCGGTATGACAGCGCTGGACGATCTCGATTTTGCCCTTCTGCGGGCCTTGTCGGAGGATGCGACGCAATCGGCGGGCGCGCTGGGGCGGCAGCTGGGCCTTAGCCAGCCTGCCACCTGGCGGCGGATCAAGCGGTTGCAGGAGGCGGGGATCATCGCAGGGCGCAAGCTGGAACTCGACAAGGAGAAGCTTGGGTTTGGCGTGACTGTCTTTCTGGGGGTGAAGCTCGCGACCAAGGGGAGGGTTTCCTTGGAGGATTTCGAACGCGCGGTCTCCGCCATTCCCGAGGTGCAGACGGTGGAGCATGTGCTGGGCATGTACGACTACCGTCTGCGGGTGACGGCGCGGGACATTTCCGATTTCGAACGCGTGCTGCGCCGCCGGGTGATGACCTTGCCGGGGGTGGGCAACGTTGAGGCCAACGTGCTCCTGAGTGAGGAAAGAAGGTTGGGGCCGTTGGGATGAGGCGGGGCAGGTCTGTTTCAGAGTAGGATACCGGATGCCTCTTGACTTGGCCGGCCCGAACCCGAACTGATGGACAGGATTTGTTCTGCCGGGCGAACTAGGCCCGGAAAGTCCTTTTGATCCCAGTGGCTTCTTCCAGGTGTGATTTTGCGCAGATTCCGGCACTTGAACCGTTTCCTCCGTGCACTCAAGGCGCGGCTAAGCAGGAACCAGGTGGCGGAGTCCGCCAGGCTTGAATATCCAGTAAAGCTTTATGGGGTGGAGGTTGATGCCCATGTGCGTGTCGGCGCCTATACTTACATCAACCGGTATTCCAGAATTCATGTGCACTCGAAAATCGGCCGCTATTGCGCCATTGCCAGGTCGGTGGAAGTGGGGCCGCCGGAGCACCCGTCCGGCTGGTTGAGCATCTCGCCGTTTCAATACAACGGACATCATTTTGATGAGGTCGAAGGCTATACAGACCTGCCTTCCAGAAAATGGCAGCCCGCTGCACCCTGCGTTATCGGCAATGATGTGTGGATCGGGGCAAAGGCCGTTATTCGCAGGGGCGTCTCGATAGGCGACGGTGCCATAATCGGCGCCGGTTCCTTTGTAAACAAGGATGTGCCGCCTTATGCTATTGTGTGCGGTTCCCCGGCAAAGATCGTCCGCTACCGGTTTTCCCAGGATGTGATCCGTCGTCTGCTGGACCTTGAGTGGTGGACTCTTTCGCCGTTTGAGATGGCGGGGGTGACCTTTGAGAATGCCGAGGCGGCTATTGAGGAAATCATCCGGATCAAATCCGGGCAGCGGTAGCTGCGGCCCGTTGGGATTGTCACTTTGCGGCGGACGCTAAGATAAGCGTCGACTGGATGCCGACATGAAACGCTTTTAGCGCAAATGCACCCGCTTTCTGTCGCGCTTAGCCTGTCATTTACGCACCGCTTCGCCGTATAGCCCTTGGAGAACAGCAGCCGGCTGTATGCGAAGGCAGGCTTTGCCAAACCGCGCGACACCGGTTAGCCGTTTGATGAGGAACTTAAGGGAGGCCAAGATGGCACTGCTCGAGACCGTCGACCCGCAGGGGCTGGATGAATTTTCGGTGGTTTTCACCGACCGCTCGCTGAACCATATGTCCAAGGCATTCCAGCAGGTGATGCTGGACATCAACGCGATGCTCAAGGAGGTCTATAACGCCGAAGCGGTGGCGCTGGTGCCGGGCGGCGGCACCTATGCGATGGAGGCGGTGGCCCGCCAGTTCGCCCGCGGCGCCAATGCGCTGGTGGTGCGCAATGGCTGGTTCTCCTACCGCTGGAGCCAGATCTTTGAGGCCGGCGGGTTCACCGCGTCCTCGACCGTGATGAAGGCGCGCCGCACCGGCAATGAAAGCGCCTCTCCCTTTGAGCCCGCGCCGATTGCCGATGTGGTTGCTGCGATCAAGGAGCAGAAGCCGGGCATCGTCTTTGCCCCGCATGTGGAAACCGCCGCGGGCGTGATCCTGCCCGACGACTATGTGACGGCGATGGCGTCCGCTGCGCATGAGGTCGGCGCGCTGATGGTGCTGGACTGCATCGCCTCTGGCTGCGCCTGGGTCGACATGAAAGCGACCGGCGTTGATGTGCTGATCTCCGCCCCGCAGAAGGGCTGGAGCGCCTCGCCCTCCGCCGGTCTGGTGATGTTCTCGGACCGCGCGCTGGAGCGGCTGGAGGAAACCACGTCGGACAGCTTTGCCATCAACCTGAAACAGTGGCGCACCATCATGAAGGCCTATGAGGACGGCGGCCACGCCTATCATGCCACCATGCCGACGGATGCGCTGCGTGCCTTCCGCGACACCATGCTGGAGACCAAGGAATACGGCTTTGAGCGCCTGCGCGAGGCGCAGTGGAAGCTGGGCAACGGCGTGCGCGCGATGCTGAAGGACAAGGGCATCACCTCGGTTGCCGCCGACGGCTTTGGCGCGCCGGGCGTGGTGGTGAGCTACACCAGCGACCCGGAGGTGCAGAACGGCAAGAAGTTCCTGGCACTGGGCACCCAGATCGCCGCAGGCGTGCCGCTGCAATGCGACGAGCCCGCCGATTTCCGCACCTTCCGCCTCGGCCTGTTCGGCCTCGACAAGCTCTATGATGTGGACGCCACCCTGGCGCGGCTGAAGACCGTGGTGGATCAGGTGCTGTAAACGCACCGGCGCTTCATCTTTCCGGAAATACTCCCGCCGGAGGCAGCGGCTTTCCCTGAGGAAAGCCGCTTTTCTTTACTTCACCCCCAGCCCCATCTGCATCAGCGTCTTGCGCACCGGCGCCAGCGAATAGAGCGCGTTGAGGCCAAAAGCGCGCAGATCGCGCAGCGGGCGCGGGGCCAGCATTGAGGTGCGGTTCAGGAGGTCGATGCCCTTCACCCGCAGCAGGATCTCATTGTGGCGGGCCTTGTGGTAGGCCGCCAGCATCTGCGCGTCGCCCAGGCCCTCGGGGCGGGCTTGGGCTAGCTCCAGGAGGCTGCGCAGGTCGCCCAAGGACATGTTGAGGCCCTGCGCGCCGATCGGAGGCACCACATGGGCGGCCTCGGCCATCAGTGCCAGCCGTTCGCCGTTCAGCCGCTCCGCCGATTGGCTGATGATCGGCCAGATGGTGCGGCGCGACGCCAGTTTCAGATCGCCGAACAGGCCGCAGCTGCGCTCCGTCATGGCGGCCTCAAAGGCGGCCGGCTCCAGTTTCAAGAGCTCCTGCGCGCGCGGGCCGCGTTCCATCCAGACAATGGCGGAGGACGGCTTGCCCTGGTAGTCGGGCAGCGGAACCAGGGTGAAGGGGCCGCCGGAGCGGTGGATCTCGGTTGAGACATTCTCGTGCGGCACCGGGTGGGTCACGGCAAAGGCCAGCGCCTTTTGCCCGTAGCGGGTGGTTTTCACCGGAATGCCCGCCGCCTCGCGCATTGGCGAGTTGCGGCCGTCGCAGGCGACCACCAGCTTGGCCGCCACCTGGCTGCCGTCGCTGAGGCTGACGCGTGCCTCATCGGTGCGGGTGAACAGCGCCGTGGTGCCTGTGCCGAACCGCAGGTCCGCGTTGGGCAGCTCCGCCAGCCGGGCAATCATCTCGCGCCGCAGCAGCCAGTTGGGCAGGTTCCACCCGAACGGCTGGTCAGAGATATCGGCGGCATTGAAATCCTTGACCACCCGCGGCTCGGGCTGGGCGCCGCCGGCATCCACGATGCGCATGATCTGCAGCGGTGCGGCGTGCTCTTCCAGCCGTGCCCAGATCCCGCAGCGGTCCAGCAGGGCTTGCGCGGGCTGCAGAAAGGCGGTGGTGCGCAAGTCGGAGCCTTCGGCGTCGCGTTCGGTCACCGGCGGTGCCGGGTCGGCGCAGATCACGCTGAAACCGCTGGACGCAAAAGCGGCGGCTGCGGTCAGTCCCGCAATGCCGCCGCCGGAAATCAGGATATCGCAGGTATCGGCCATCTCGTCAGCCCTCCGTTCTGGGGCCAGAAATAGGCCCGGACGGCAGGGAATGACAAGCCGGTACCGTCAGATAGGGCGCTTAGCCGCGGGTGATGGTGATCAGCAGGGTGAACATCACCGGCACCATCGCCAGCGCCGGGAGGTACAGCCCGGGAATGCCGAACAGCAGGATCGAACAGCCCCACAGGCTGACGAAGGTGGCGATGGCGTAATAGAGGTTCTCTTCCGGGCCATAGGCGACCTCCTTGATCATCCGGCCCAACAGCGGCACGGCAAACAGGATTCGCTGCCACAGGGTCAGTTGTGCGGGAAGGGCATATGCGCTCATCGGTCGGGCTCCTACGTTTCGTTACGCGGCGCATATAGGGAGGAAAACATGCGGCAAACAGGTATATTTTGCCGCAGGTGCGAAGATTTGCCGGTATGCGATTGTGCACTTGCAGAATTGCGGCAATTGGCTCCGGAACCCGCCGCCCGCTAAGCCGGAAAATCAGATCAGCTTTGCCAGGAAACCGGCCAGATCGTCCGAATGATGATGGATATGCGCGGCGGCCACGGGCTCTGGCGCCACATGCACCGTGCGCATGCCCATCTCATGCGGGGCTGCGAGGTTGCGCGCGTCATCCTCGAACATCGCGGCATTCTGCGGGGCCACGCCTGCGCGGGCAAAAACCTTGTCAAAGGCGCGCCGTTCCGGCTTCGGGTGGTAATCGGCGTGCTCGACGCCAAAGATCCCGTCGAACAGCCCCGACAGCCCCCGCGCGGCCAGCACCCGCTCGGCATAGGGGGCGGAGCCGTTGGTGTAGACGATCTTCTTGCCCGGCAGATTACGGATGCCTGCCGCCAGGGCTGCGTCCTCTTCCAGATGGTCCATCGAGATGTCGTGGACCGCGACCAGGTAGGGCTCCGGGTCCAGATCGTGCTCACGCATCAGGCCTGCCAGTGTAGTGCCGTGCTCGCGCCAGTAGTGGCTGCGCAGGCGGTCGGCCTCGGCCCTGTCCACCTTGAGGGCTTCCATCACATAGGCGGTCATCTTGACCTCGATCTGGTCGAACAGCCGTGCGGACGGATGGTACAGGGTGTTGTCCAGGTCGAACACCCACTGAGAGACATGGGAAAAAGCGTGCTTTGGCATGCCGCGGGAGTTAGGGCCGCAACGCCGGGATTGCAATCAAAAGCGCATTTTGCCTGCGGGTTTTCAGCACATTAGCGCCATCAGGGTTGATTGCTGCCCCTTGGGCTGTAGAGATTGGCGGATCGGAACAGACGGGAAAGACAATGAGCCAGAGCCGCAGCAACCAGAAAGATGCCTATGCGCTGATCCTCGAGGCGATCGACTCGGGGATCTACAAACCGGGCGACCGGCTGGTGGAAAGCGACCTGGCCGAGCGGTTTGGCGTGTCGCGCACCCCGATCCGCGAGGCGCTGCAGCGGCTGGAGACGCAATCGCTGCTGGAGCGTGACGGGCGGTCGCTGATCGTGGCCTCGCTGGATCACAACCAGATGGCGGAGCTTTATGTGGTACGGCGCGAGCTGGAGGGGCTGGCGGCGCGGCTGGCGGCGCGCCATGCCACCGAGGAAGAGATCAAGGTGCTGAAGGAGATGGTCGAGGCGGACGACGCGCTGATCGGCAATCCGGCGGAGCTGTCCAAGGCCAACCGCCGTTTCCATGAGCAGATCCATCTGGCCTCGCACAACCGCTATCTGGTGCAGCAGCTGGATCTGGTGCACCGGACCATGGCGCTGATGGCGACCACATCGCTGGCAGCCGAGGGGCGCAGCGAGATTGCCCAGTCCGAACACAAGGGCATTGTCGAGGCGATCAGCCGCCGAGACGAGGAAGCTGCGGGGCAGGCGCTGAAGGATCACATCTCTATTGCCTTCATGACCCGGCTGAAGCAGGACGCCAGCGGGCGGGGATAAGCCTGTTGAACCGGCGTCTGCGGCGGGGTTTGGCGGTGGATTTGACCCCATGGGCCGTCTTGTCCCAGAAAAAGGGCCGGGCCAGCAGCTCATACGCCGCCTTGGCGGCGGCAAGGGCGCCCATCGGGAAGTAGAAGATCATTGCAGGTGACCAGATGGCCAGCCAGGGGCGGCCCATCGCCCGGGCGGCGGTGACGCAGATGAGTAAGCCCAGGAGTTCGAAAAGCACCAGCGCCGCCGCCGCCAGGCTCAGCAGCAGCGGCGGTGCGGCGCCTTCGCTGGGATGCGGCAGCCCCAGTGCGATCAGCCAGAACGACCACAGGAGCGGCGCAAACAGGAACTGCCCAAGCGTGCCCAGGAAGAACGCCTGAAATCCCAGGAAACGTTTCCAGCCAAGGTCGGCCAGCAGCCGCAGCGGCTGGCGCATATGCACCAGATACGTGACCATGAACCCCTTCAGCCAGCGCGAACGCTGCTTGACCCAGGGCCAGGGGCGGCAGTTGGCCTCCTCGTAGGTGGTGCTGGGCAGCATCTCGGTGCGGAAGCCCGCACGGTACAGGCGGACACCCAGGTCGGCATCCTCAGTCACGTTGTGGGCGTCCCAGCCGCCCAGCTTCTCCAGCACCTGGCGGCGCACAAACATCGTGGTGCCGCCCAGCGGCACCACCAGGCCCAGCCGGGCGATGCCCTGCAAAACGATGCGGAACCAGCTGCCGTATTCCAGCGTGAAGCAGCGCGAGATCCAGTTGGCATGCGGGTTGTAATAGTCGAGCACGCCCTGAACGCAGGCGGTCTGGCTGTCCGCCCGGGCAAAGGCCTCTGCCACTTTATCAAGCTGGTCCGCCTCGGGCGCGTCTTCGGCGTCCCAGACACCGATGATCTGGCCGCGGCAGAAGTTCAGTGCATAGTTCATTGCCCGCGGCTTGGTGGTAAGCCCGCCGAAGGCCGGAACCTCAACCACCCGGATCCAGGGCGGCAGGCGGGTGTTCTCCAGCGCTGTCCGGGTGACGCTGTCATGCGCCTCCAGCACCAGGATCACGTCGGTCAAGGCCCGGGGGTAGCTGAGTTTGCTGAGGCGCGACAGCAGGGCGCGGCTGATCTCGGCCTCCTTGTAGAGGGGAACCATAACCGAAATGACAGGCCGCTCCGCACTGCCCGCCCGGCGGGCGGCAGGCGTCGGGAGCGGAGGGAGGCGGCAGCGAGCGCGCGCGGACCAATGAGCCGCCAGCCCGCAGAGCCTCAGGCTCGAGAACAGCAGGACCGAGAAGAGGGCCAGCAGGCTGAGAGCAGTAAATACTGCTGCGGGAGCTATGCAGCAGAAATACAGAGCGGGCAGGGCGCAGCCAGCGGCGAGGGCGCGGCCCCTGGCGGGATTGAGGCTGCGGCAGCTGAGCCGGGGCGCAACACTGCTGCTGGCTTCGCGCACCAGGGCGGGGCTGAAATGGCTGGCGAGCAGCGCTGTGATTTGCGCTTCGCCTGCCAGCACCGGGGTGACAGATCCGAAACTGTCTTCCAAGTCCTGCCGGACCGCCTCGAACAGGTCCGGATGGGCGACAGCGACGGTGAGGGTCTGGCCGAGCTGCAGCCAGGGCAGGAGGCAATTGCGCAGCCAGAAGCCGGCGGGCTTGCAGGCCAGCAGCCGGGGGCTGGCGACCTGGCCGGTCAGATCGGCGCGCGGCATTCCGTACTGGCTGGCCAGCGCGTCCTGCACCTGGTCTTCGCTGGCGCGCTCCTCCGCCACCAGCGCCCGCCCCAGCGCCGCCTTTTGGTGCCGGCGCAGAACCAGCGCCTTCATCATGGTGCCGCTGTCCTCCGGGGGCCGCGGCTGCGGGGAGGGCTCCCCAACGGGCTGCGGCGGCCGGGGCGGCGGCAGCGGCTTTGACAAGAACCTCATCGCCTGCCCGCAACACTGATACCCGAGGCTGTCAGGCTGGCGGCGGGGGTTTAAGAATTGGTAAATGCGGCGTTAACCATGCTGCCGGGCGGCATGGTTAACAGCTTTTTTTATGCAGATTTGCGCTCGGCCATCGCCTCGGCAAAGCGCTCGAACAGGTAGAAGCTGTCCTGCGGGCCGGGGCTGGCTTCGGGGTGATGCTGCACCGAGAAGACCGGCTTGCCGGCAATTCGGATGCCGCAGTTGGAGCCGTCGAACAGCGAGACATGCGATTCTTCGACGCCCTCGGGCAGGGTCTGTGCATCCACTGCAAAGCCGTGGTTCATCGAGGTGATCTCCACCTTGCCGGTGGCATGCTCCTTGACCGGGTGGTTGGCGCCGTGGTGGCCGTGGTTCATCTTGACGGTCTTAGCGCCCAGTGCCAGTGCCAGCATCTGGTGGCCCAGGCAGATGCCGAAGACCGGCAGATCCGCCTTAAGCACGTCCTGGATCATCGGCACGGCGTATTCACCGGTGGCCGCCGGGTCGCCCGGTCCGTTGGACAGGAACACGCCGTCAGGGCTGTGGGCCAGCACCTCTTCCGCGGTCGCAGTGGCGGGCAGAACGGTCACGTCACAGCCCGCGCTGGCCAGGCAGCGCAGGATGTTGCGCTTGGCGCCATAGTCGATGGCGACAACCTTGTGCTTGGGGGCTTCCTGACGGGCGTAGCCGTCGGGCCAGGCCCAGCGCATTTCGTCCCAGCGGTAGCTTTGCGCGCAGGTCACGTCCTTGGCCAGGTCGAGACCGACCAGGCCGGACCAGCCGCGCGCCTTGGCGACAAGCGCCTCAATGTCGAAGTTGCCCTCCGGGTCATGCGCCAGCGCCACATGCGGCGCGCCCTGCTGGCGGATTGCGCGGGTCAGGCGGCGGGTGTCGACACCGCCGATGGCAATGCGGCCGGTGCGGGCGAGCCACTCCTTCAGCTCTTCGGTGGCGCGCCAGTTGGACGCCAGCGTCGGGTCCCATTTCACCACCATGCCGGCGGCCACCGGATCGGCGGTCTCGTCATCTTCCGGCGTGACGCCGGTGTTGCCGATATGGGGGAAGGTGAAGGTGACGATCTGGCCGGCATAGGAGGGATCGGTCATGATCTCCTGATAGCCGGTCATCGCGGTGTTGAAGCAGAGCTCGGCCACGGTTTCGCCGGTGGCGCCGAAACCGGTGCCGTAAAAGACGGTGCCATCAGCGAGCGCCAGGCATGCGGTGGGCTTGGTCGGGGCGGAAGCGGCCATTGCGCGAGTCTCCATGCGGGTGAAATTCATGGGCTTGTAAGGGGGGCGCGGCAGCGGGTCAAGCCTGCAAGGGCCGGGCAGGCTGACGCGGGGTCCGGCTGTGAAAATTTACTGTAAACTTGCACAGCAGAGACAGAATGGATAACCATCAGTGTCCGGCAACCATGGGGATGCTTTTGAGTATGGATACGCACACCCGGGTCAATCAGGCCCTGAAGCAAGCGATGAAAGACAAGGCGGCGGAGCGGCTGTGTACGCTGCGGCTGATCAATGCTGCGATCAAGGACCGGGAAATCGCCGCCCGCGCCGACGGCGAGGAGGGTGGCATCGGAGAAGAGGAAATCCTGGGTATTCTGGGCAAGATGACCAAGCAGCGCAAGGAAAGCGCCCGCGCCTATGAGGAAGGCGGGCGGCTGGACCTGGCGGAGCGGGAGCTGGGCGAAATCGCCATCATCGAGGAATTCCTGCCGCAGCAGCTGAGCGACGAGGAGGCCGCCGACGCGATCACCGCCGCAGTGGCTGAGACCGGAGCCGAATCGATTCGCGACATGGGCAAGGTGATGGCTGCGCTGAAGGCGAAATACACCGGCCAGATGGATTTCGGCAAAGCCGGGCCGCTGGTCAAGGACCAGCTCTGCAGCAAAGGCGGCTGCTGATCAGCCGTGCGCGCTTGCGCGCGCTGCCTCCGGCGGGAGTATTTCCGGGAAAGATGAAAAGAGCAGGCCCGTTTCAGCGGGCCTTTTCTTGTGCGGCTCAGCGGGTGAAGGCGGACTTGAGGTCGCCGTAAAGCGCGACCCGCTCCTCCTCTGACAGGAAGGCGCCGATCTCCACCTCGCGGCCGCAGCCGTGCAGGGTGACGTAATGCGGCACCGGGCCGTCGTGGTCGTGCATTTCGACCCGGGCCCAGTAGCGGTTGCAGTGCCAGCTTTGCCGTTTGCCGTCCGGGTTGATACGCTCCAGGCGGGCGTCCTGGGGGCCGATGGTCAGCACTTCGAGGATCTGATGGTCGCGGCGGCTGCGGTCCAGCGCCCATTTCATGCCGAACAATGCAAGCAGCAGGAACGGCAGCAGCCCCCACAGCAGGACGGAGCCCAGCACCGGGATCAGCGGCACGCAGATCAGCACCGCCGTGAGGCCGAGGAAGCGCGCATAGCCGCGCGGCGGCAGCGACTGATGCGGCCAAAGGTGCAGCTCGCGCTCGGCACCGGTTTGCGGTCGGGTCCAGTTGTAGGGCATCGGATTGCGCCTGCTGAAAACTGCGTGTCTCTCTTAATGATGTAGCGGAAATTCCGGATTTCCACCGTGTTGATACCCCAGGCGGGCGTCATGAAAAAGGCCCCGAAGCGGTTTGCTCCGGGGCCTTTTGAAAGTCAGGGTCTCAGCCGCTTAGTGCGAATGCGAGCGGTCCCACTCTTCCTGCTTGGGCAGGATTTCGAAGGTGTGCTCCGGCGGCGGGGAGGGCAGGGTCCACTCCAGGGTGTCCGCGTATTCGTTCCAGTAGTTGTTCTGGGTGACGCGGGCGCCGCGCAGCAGCGAATAGATCACCACGCCGAAGAACAGCAGGAACGAAGCGAAGGACAGGAACGCGCCATAGGACGAGATTTTGTTCCAGTAGGCGAAACCTTCCGGATAGTCGATGTAACGGCGCGGCATGCCCTGACGGCCCAGGAAGTGCTGGGGGAAGAAGGTCAGGTTGGCGCCGATGAAGAACATCCAGAAGTGGATCTGGGCGCCCAGCTCGTTGTACTGGCGGCCGGTCATCTTGCCGAAGTAGAAGTAGACGCCTGCGAAGATTGCAAACACGGCGCCCAGCGACATCACGTAGTGGAAGTGCGCAACCACGTAGTAGGTGTCGTGATAGGCGCGGTCGACGGAAGCCTGCGACAGCACCACGCCGGTCACACCGCCGACGGTGAACAGGAACAGGAAGCCGAAGGCGAACATCATCGGTGCCTTGAACTCGATGGAGCCGCCCCACATGGTGGCGATCCAGGAGAACACCTTAACCCCGGTCGGAACCGCGATCACCATGGTGGCCAGCATGAAGTAGGCCTGCTGGTTCAGCGACATGCCGACGGTGTACATGTGGTGCGCCCACACGACAAAGCCCAGCACGCCGATCGCGATGATCGCCCAGACCATCGGCAGGTAGCCGAACACCGGCTTGCGCGCGAAGGTGGCGATGACGTGGGAGATGATGCCGAAGCCCGGCAGGATCACGATGTACACTTCCGGGTGGCCGAAGAACCACAGGATGTGCTGATACAGGATCGGGTCGCCGCCGCCTGCCGCGTCAAAGAACGTGAAGCCGAAGTTGCGGTCCATCAGCAGCATGGTGATGGCGCCAGCCAGAACCGGCAGCGACAGCAGGATCAGCCAGGAGGTGACGAAGATCGACCAGGAGAACAGCGGCACCTTGAACAGGGTCATGCCCGGGGCGCGCATGTTCAGGAAGGTGGTGATCATGTTGATCGCACCCAGAATGGACGACGCGCCGGAGACGTGCACGGCAAAGATTGCCAGGTCCATCGAGTAGCCGCCTTCGTTCACGGACAGCGGCGGGTACAGAACCCAGCCCACGCCGGAGCCCAGCTGGTCATTGCCGCCCGGGGAGACAACCGAGAGGACCGCCAGCGAGGTGCCTGCGACATACATCCAGAACGACAGGTTGTTCATGCGCGGGAAGGCCATGTCCGGCGCGCCGATCTGCAGCGGCATGAAATAGTTGCCGAAACCGCCGAACAGCGCCGGGATCACCACGAAGAACATCATCAGGATGCCGTGAGCGGTGATCATCACGTTCCAGAGGTGGCCGTTCGGAGTACATTCCGCGGAGGCGTCCGCGAACATGCGCGCACCCTCCAGGCACATGTACTGAACGCCGGGATCCATCAGCTCAAGCCGCATGTAGACGGTGAAGATGACGGAGATGAGACCTGCGATCGCCGAGACGATCAGGTAGAGAATGCCGATATCCTTATGGTTCGTGCTCATGAACCAGCGGGTGAAAAAGCTCCGCTCGTCCTCGTGGCCGTGACCATGAATGGCTGCGTCTGCCATTTAAGGTGCCTCCTGTTGCATAACGAAAGGCCCCCGGAGACGGACTCCGGGCGGCCTGGATTCCTTGCGAGTTTTAGTGTGGCCCGACGGGGCCTTCAATGGCGGAGTTTGATCTGGATCAAGATTTATTGCCGCAGGGCCTTGAAACCGCAGGCTGTGCCCGGTGCCGGCAGCGCTTGACCTCGCGTCCGGGCGCGCGCACAACCGGGAAAAGCTATATTGGAGGACAGGCGCATGCCCGCATATGATCCCGACAACATTTTTGCCAAGCTCCTGCGCGGCGAGATCCCCTCGACCCGCGTTTACGAGGACAATGATACGCTGGCCTTCATGGATATCATGCCGCGTGCGGACGGGCATCTGCTGGTGATTCCGAAAACGCCCTGCCGCAACCTGCTGGATGCCAGCCCGGCGCAGATGGCGGCGGTGATGCAGACGGTGCAGAAGCTGTCCCATGCGGTGATCAAGGCCTTAGGCGCGGATGGCGTCACGGTGCAGCAATTCAATGAGGCGGCCGGCGGTCAGGAGGTCTTTCACCTGCACATGCATGTGCTGCCGCGCAAGGAGGGCGACCGTCTGCGGCCGCCGGGGCAGATGGGCGACATGGACCAGATCCAGGACCAGGCGGAAAAGATCCGCGCGGCATTGTCCGAAGCTTGACCGCGCGGGTAGCGCCTGAACCAGGGACGCCGCCGGCTGCAGCGGCGGCGTCACACCGGTTTTTTCAGTGAATTGTGTACATTTGAATTAAATATTGAATTTTGGTCGGATTTGATCATAGCTGTTTCTCAGATTGGTTGAATGTCAAAGAGGGCGCACGCGCCCAAGCGTATAGGGTCCCAAGAATTGGGGTGGTCCGGCACCAATTGCCCGAACGGATGGGGCGGCAAACGCCGGGTTTTTTTCATTTGACAGGCTGACTGCCTGATTGAGGCTGGCCTTTACGCCGGCCTCTGGGCGTATGCTTGCGGGGCGCGCTGCCTCTTTGGCCTGAATAGTAGTATTGGAGGGGCGCAGTGACGCTCTTGTACCGCGCGCAGGCCTTGTCGCAGGATCAGGTTGTTGCCGCAATTTACGAAACGATGCTCCGGCCGGAACAATTTGACCGGTTTTTCTCTGTAACGCAGGGGGCGGATGCGCTGCCTGCGGGGGAGGGGGCGCTGCAGCGTCTGCGCAGGGCGCCCGTGCTGCAAGCGCATTTCGCCCGCGCGGCGGATATCCAGGAACAGCAGTGGGCGCAGGCCGGACGCCTGCACCCCAGCAGGTATTCAGGCCCCTGCAGCCGGTTCTGGCTGCTGGCCGGGACCGGCCCCGGCAGCAGGCTGCTCAATGCTTCGCAGCGCGCGGCGCGGCAATTGATGGGATGCAGCGATCTTCCGGCGGCGATGGGGCTGACCCCGGCGGCAGCGGACCGGTGGTACAGCTTTTTGGAACAGGTGCGTCAGGGGGCATTCTCATGGCAGGACGTGCTGGTGCTGGGCACCCGCCGGCCCGGTGAGCGGTTCCTGTGCCGCCCGGTCCGGCCGGACAGCGGCGGCAGCGGCCCTGCGGCAGTGATGGCAGAACTTCTGGACTGGGAGTGGGCCGGCGAGGCGGCGGGGCCGGTCGCCGCCGCTTTCGGCCTGCGCGGCTCCGATCTTGCGCCGCTGAAGGCGGCAGCGGGCGGGCCGGGCGGCAGGGTGGCAGACGGGCTGGGTCAACTGGCCGTGAGGACCGGGGCGCCAGGCACGGCGGAACTGATCCGGCTGACGGCCTTCCTTATGAACGAGCACGCCCGCGACCTGAAAATCGCCCGTGGAGAGCTGCTGCCGCCTGCGGATGAATTCCAGGACAGCAGCGGGCAGCGCGTCCAGTATTTTCGCCTGGGAGCAGAGACCGGCCAGCCGCTGATCTATGTGCATGGGGTGCTGGACGGCATTGCGCCGCTGCAGCGCCTGCAGCCGCAGCTGCGGACGCTTGGATTCCGGGTCTACGCGCCGATGCGGGCCGGCTATGGCGGCTCAGCCCCGCTGCCGCGCGGGCAGGATCCGGCGGACGCCTTTGTGCGCCAGCTTGAGGCGCTGATCAGCCGCGAGAAGCTGCAGCGCCCAGTGCTGCTCAGCCACCGCGCCGGCGCGCTCTACGGCTGCAGCGCTGCCAGCCGCCTTCACAGCCGGATCAGCGGCTTGGTGGCGGTGGCCTCGAATTGCGTGCTCACGTCCCCGCGGCAGTTCTCCGGCCTCGGCGGCTATGCCTGGCTGGTCGCTTTCTGCGCCGCGCGGGCCGGCTGGCTGCTGCCGCTGCTGATGAAGGGCTGGCCCGGCGCCCTGCATTGGTACGGCCACAAGGCCCTGCTGCGGATCCAGACCGCCCGCGGCAGCCGGGAGCGGGACATGCTGGCACAGATGGAGCTTTTGCCGTTGCTGCAGCAGAGCCAGTCGCTGTTCCTGCAGCAGGGCGGGGCCGGGTTCCTGACGGATGTGCGGATGATGCGGCAGGGTGCGTCCAAACCGCCGCTGGCCCGCAATTCGCGTGCGGTATTCCTGCACGGCGGCGAGGATCATGTCGCGCCGCTGCAGGCGGTGCGGGAAACTTTGACCGGTCCGGGAAGCGCCCGGCTGTGCGTCAGCCAGGAGGCGGGGGCCTTGCTGTTTTACACCTTCCCGGAACTGGTTCTGACCGCGTTGCAGGATTGCGCTGCCGCAGCGCGGGAAGTGGCCTAGCTGCCGAACACCTGCCCGAAGCTGCGTTTGAGGGCGACATCCACATCCGCCATGGTGACTGGCAGCCCCAGATCCACCAGGCTGGTGACCCCGTGTTCGGTAATGCCGCAGGGCACGATGCCGGTGAAATGCTCCAGTTCCGGCTCGACGTTGATCGAGATGCCGTGAAAGCTCACCCATTTGCGCAGGCGGATGCCGATGGCCGCGATCTTGTCTTCTGCCATACCGCCCGAGACGGTTCGCGGCTTGTCAGGGCGTTCCACCCAGACGCCAACCCGGCCCTCGCGGATGTGGCCCTTGATGTTGAATTCGTCGAGTGCGGCGATCACCCAGCTTTCCAGCTGCTCCACGAACCGGCGCACATCGTGGCCGCGCTTGCCGA
Organism: Leisingera sp. CC-HEC096; assembly: GCF_059429235.1. NCBI lineage: Bacteria > Pseudomonadati > Pseudomonadota > Alphaproteobacteria > Rhodobacterales > Roseobacteraceae > Leisingera > Leisingera sp. CC-HEC096. Next base: position 1,833,868 of record NZ_JCAIJS010000001.1, on the reverse strand, counting down.
CGTTCAGCATTACATAGACCACCCGCTGGCCCGGCCCGTGATAAGTGTACTGGCCGCCGCGCTTGCTCTCATAGACCGGGAAACGGTCCGGGTCGGTCAGGTCCTCGCGCTTGGCCGAGGTGCCGGCCGTATAAAGCGGCGGATGCTCGACCAGCCAGATGCACTCTTCCGCAGAGCCCGCAGCGATTGCCGCGGCGCGCTCTTCCATAAAGGCAACTGCTTGATCGTACTCGACAAGACTGTCCGATGTGATCCACTCAACCATGGCCGAAGCTGTCCTTTTCCATCCTTGCGCAAGGGGTGAGCCGATTAAACGGGCGTAAAACCCCTAGGTGCAAGCGCTGCCTGTGGAGTATCCTGATTCCGTAACGAGTATCCATAGGGGGCAAGTATCATGTTTACCAAGCCGCTCAAGCCGGCCTTGGCTGCCGCGTTTCTGGCAACCTCGGCCGCGGGCCCTGCAGCCGCGGACGATCTGGGCGCTGCAATTGTCGGGGGCGTCATTGGCGGCGTAATCGTCAATGAAATTCATAAGAACAAGCAGCGCCAGCGCAGCACCACCCGGACCTACCGCCGGGCGCCGGCATATTCCGCGGCCCGGGCTGAAAACCGTGAAACCCAGACTGCGCTAAACTATTTCGGCTTCAATGCAGGCTCCGCCGATGGGGTTCTGGGGCGGCGCTCACGCGCGGCCATCACCCAGTATCAGATCCACATGGGCTATCCGGCGACCGGCCATCTGGCTCCGTATGAGCGCAACTTTCTTGTCAGCTCCTATAACCGCGCGCAGATCGGCGGCCCGCAGGTCATCAAGGCTATGCAGGGCCCGCAGGGCGTGCGCGGCCTGCTGCACAGCTGGCGCGATGAGGCCGCGGGCCTGCGCACTGCCGGCAGCAGCTATGGCGGCAATACCTATGGCGGGCTGCCGCCCGAAGTCAGCCACGCGGTGGATGAGGTCGCCGCCAGCTCCGAGCCTTCCGGCGAACAGCTTTTGCAGCGCACCGGCTTCATGCAGCTGGCCGACCTCAATGGCGACGGCCGCAATGACTATGTGCTGGACACCTCGGTTTCCGGCAGCTCGTTCTGGTGCGGGGCCTCCAACTGTTCGGTGATGGTTTTTGCCTCCACCCCGCAGGGCTACCAGCGCAACGACTTTCTGGCGCGCGGCGTGACGCCCGCCAGCTTTGCCTGTCATCAGGGCACTTGCCGGATGACGGATGCCGGCGCCGAAGCCCCGGTGCAGGCTGCGCAGGAGACCCGAAGCACAGTGACCGCCGCTGCCGCACAGCCAAGCGCTTCGCTGGGCGGCATCACCCTGTTTGACCAGCCCAAGGAAAGCGCGTCGCTGACCAGCTATTGCAGCAAGGTGAGCCTGCTGACCAGCTCCAACGGCGGCTTCATGACGGCCGACAGCATGACCGACCCGGAACTGGCGCTGGGCGAGCAGTTCTGCCTGGCCCGCACATATGCCATCAACGCAGGCGAGACTCAGGCCGGCAAGGTCAAAGGGGCCACCCAGGCGCAGATCGACAGCCAGTGCGATGCCTTCGGCCCTGCGGTGCAGCCCTTCCTGGTCAAGCTCGGCACTGCTGGCAGCGGCGAAGTGATGGGCGATGTGCAGAAATTCGTGCTGCAATCCGGCATGTCGCTTGAGCAGCTGGCCAACACCGCCGGGATCTGCCTGTTCTCCGGCTACCGCCGCGATGACATGGATGTGGCGCTGGGCGCTGCGCTGATCCTGACCGGCATCGGCAAACGGCCCTATGCGGAGCTGATCGGCCACCACCTGGCGCTGGGCTTCGGTGCCCCGAACGCGGCCGAAAAAGCGCAGGAGTGGTACAGCATGGCGGTGATCTCACTGGAGAGCGGCACCGCGCCGGTGTTTGCCCCCGGACAGCCGGGACGTCCTGAGCTGATCAGGGCAGCCTCGGCCAAGCTGGCGGGCGGCCGGGTGCAGCCGGTGCAGGCCTCCGGCGGCGCATCGGCGCTGCCGTCCTTCTCATCTGATTGAGGGGAGCTTTGGAAAGGCATGGCCGGCATCGCTGCCGGCCATGTGATCGTGCCTTATGACTGTAGAAAGCTCTGACGGGGTGCGGCTGCCCTGGCGGGGCTTGCAGAGGCCGGAGAAGGAATCTGATTATTCCGGGGAAGTGGCCCGGGCGCTTTCTGCGTAAGAAATGCTCAGAAACCGCATCAGCCGGGCGCAAGGCAAAACCGCTGTGTGCCAGGGTGACAACCGGTTTATCCGCCTGTTCTCAGCGGCTTAGACGGTGGCGGCGGTGGTAGGGAACATTCTGCCTAAAAAAGGCGATTTTCGTCTTCACATCGCTTCCGCGCTGGTCTATACGCCCCTACACCAAGCCTAAGACAGTGCGGTCGTGGCGGAATTGGTAGACGCGCAGCGTTGAGGTCGCTGTTCCTTAACCGGAGTGGAAGTTCGAGTCTTCTCGACCGCACCATTTTTCAACTGACCCTGTTGAAACACCCCTAAAGCCTTGAATGGTAAGGCTATGGATGGTGTTCTAGCTCCCGCATTTCGATGATATGCAATCCGGTCCGTAAAGGCCAATCTAAGCAGTGTTCTGCGTAGCGTCATATCGCCGCTTTCCCATAGTTTCCAAGGGCTTGAGAGGAACTTGAGAGAGAGTTCTAGCATGTCTTCTAGCCTCCCCGCTGCTGGCACCCCATTTTGGGCGTTTTCCATCAAGCGAAGCTTGTCTTTTTCGAGGCCAGCAATCTTGGCCTCATAGGCTCCAATCACTGTATCATTGCTCGTGGCCATGATCCGTCCCAACAGTGATTCAATCTGTGTTTCAATTTGGGTGATTTGCCGCTTGGCAGAGGCAACCGCCTCCTCCGCCTGAGACAGGCGCGCTTGCCATGCGTGCTGGAACATCACCTTTGCCAATGCAAACAGCGAAGCGCTCGGCTGTAGCGTTTTCACAACCTCACCAAAATCAGCCTCCAAGCGATCACGCGGGATCGACTTGCCATAACTTGCACAGCCTTTGGTCTGACAGAGATAATAGGGATAGCGCTTGTACTTCCCCTTAGCCCAAGAGGAGCGCAAAGGCACACAACAATCCCCACAGGTCACAAAACCACGAAGCGCAAAATCCTCTCCGATATCTTTGCGAGCGGGCGCATAGGCCGTCTCACGACGCGCCTTCTGGATCTTATCGAATGTCTTGAGTGAGATCAGCGGTTCATGCTGCCCCTTGAGAAAACTCAGGCCGTAAGTTTCGCTGCAAATATACCCAGCATATAGAGGCTGTGTCAGCATATCAGAAATCCGTTGCTGGATGATCTGGCCATGCTTGTTGCGTGGAAAGTCGGGGCAAGTTTCAAAGAAGCGTTTGACCTCAACTTGTGTCTGGAACCGACCGGAGGCAAACCCCTCCAAACCTTCCTTGACCAAGCTTGCCAGTGGCTCATCTGGGATCAGAAGCTTCCCGTGCCCTTTGACCGTCTTGTAGCGATATCCAGTGGGCGCATTATGCACCCAATATCCCGACTGCATGCGAGCTTTCATTTTTTGAGAGACCTGACGCCCATTTTGTTTGCGCTCCAAGGCACCTTGGGCGGCCATAATGGTTTCGATAAACTCGCCTTCTGGCGTGTCTTCAAACTTGAAGTTCAGGCATTCGATTTCAGCTTTGCGTTTGCGGAAGGCTTCCCTCAGATCGAGATGGAAGCGCGTATCGCGAGCAAATCGTTTCAGATCATCAAAGATCACCACAAAGCGGGTATCGGGTTGCGCATCCAAGAATGACAGTAAAGCCACCATACCAGGGCGCTTCATAAAATCTCCCCCGCCTGTGAAGGTATCTGGAAAGACCGCAGAGACATGATAGCCCTTGCTCACGGCGTATTCCCGGCATCGTGTCTCTTGAGACTGCAACCCATGCCCGTCAGCCTCCTGCGCGCGCGATGAGACCCTGCAATAGATGATGGCTTGTTTGTCTTGTTGCGTTTCTTTCATCGGGACTCCTTTCTCGCGGCGGCACTCTTTGGGATGACCGTCTGGCTGTCTTGTGTGTGTTTGGGGTGATCACAGGATACCATATCGGCAATAGCATCAGCCAAAGCTTTCTCCTGTTCTCCACAGACCTGTTGGACAGGATGCAAGCCGAAGCCAAGGTCAACAAAACCAACCATGATGGCCCAAAGGGTTTTGATCAGCTCACGCTTTTGCTCTTCTGGGATATCCTCATTCTCAAGATATGGAAGATAGGCATCCCAATCGATAGATAGGGTTGGACGAGACGCATCAGCGTCTTTGAGGTGGCACATGGCGGGCTTCTCCTTTCTCCGGGGCCGGGTATGTTGGGATTGGGTCTATCTCTGTGCAAAAGGCACAATGAGAACAAATATAGAACACCATACCGCAAACCCGGCGATCTCCCAAGAGGTTTTTGTAAAAAACCTCTTGATGATAAGGAGATACCTTGCTGGGCTTTTAGCTGCTAAGGGTAGTACCAGTGCAAAACCGGGTAATGGGATCAGGGTGCATGATGGGCGATGCGTCAGAGTTCGATTGGCTAAACACATCAGTGAGGGACCGAGAAGAGCCGACCAAGGCCCTCTATCAGATTTTACGAGAGGTATCGCGACAAAGCGGCATCCAGTTTGAAACGCTTCTCGAACAGGCTCAAAACGCCCCAATGAGCCATGCAGAAGATGCGCTCCGAAATTTTCGGCGGGGCCGCATTGCAAAAGAGCGCGCCATGCTCATCCATGAATGGCTGGCCAAAGAGCATTTCGATCTCGCTCAGCAGATCACCCCGTACCTGTTTCAATATCGTCGTGTCTCAAACTGGGAGACCTTCCTCACCAAACACACTGTCGAAGGTGGCGTGAGTGCTAAGCCTGCCGCAGAATTTGGTCTTGCGCGGCGTGACCCACCCGCCGATGGCATTCCAACATTCCGCATCGGGCAAGAGTTTCTATTTGAGCTTCAATCATCTGCTCCGGCCTATGTTCTGGCCTTTGAGGGTTATCAAGGCAAATGGCATCCGCTGCCTTTAGGTCAGAATGAGCATGACCTGCGAGTCCGCATTCCCGAAGGCCTTAACCTTCTACCCTGTGATGGGGATGGCGTGGTCATACCATTAGCAGAATATGACGATACAGGTGAGCATCGCTTTGTTTTTGTGCTCTGCTTTGGGCCTAAACCTCTGCGGGATCAATTAAGTCTCATCACTTACGCCGAAGAACACCCGCTCACAGTTTACCAAACCAAGACACTGATCATTACGTAATATTCACGCACATGATCGCATCCGAATTTTCATATTACATAGACGCCCCTCGAGAAACTTAAAAAGCTAAAAGTCGCCACGGAATTTATACAACAGTTGCGTCGGGAACGTCGTATATATTACCAGAAAAAGCTGAGCTCAAACGATGATCTAGCAGTGCGGCTACAATATCACGGCAAGTTTCTTCAGTTGGAACTATTTTTCCTTCATCATTGAATATGATATTCAATCCATATTGCTGATGCTTCTCTCGCAGATTATTCATAAATTCAGCATTCGCATAAAAGGATTTTTGGCGAATAGCTGACATGCGGCGTAGTTGAATTTTATTATTACCGATAAAGCTAGTTAATGGTTGTAAGCTTTCAAAGACTTCGACGAATTCATCCTCTTGAATCATCTGCGCATAATCCTCTTCATGAGCTGCTTTGTAATTAAGAATGGACTCAAAGTTCATCTTATTTCGAACCGCAATCTTATCATTCACTCCAAAGAAATCAAATGTCTTTTGAATCCTGAAGCTCTCGTCGTCGATAAGCTCAAGTTGCGTGTCTGTGAAAAGTGCCGTTATGACGCTAGACGCTGTGCGCGATTTCCAAGTGCTGTCAGTTTTTCTAACTGCATACAGGACTCTGTCATCAGATGAAAACTTAGCGACATAAAATATGCAATTGAATATTGTCTTTACGTCTCGCACCTTTCTATTGGGGAGATCGTTTTCGAATTGATCTTTGATTAATCCAACGTGTGTCTCATCTTCGTTTATCGTAAGAACACTCTGTTCATTATTCTCAGAAAGCAAACCATACTCGATCTCCTCAACAATATCTTCAATTTGACGTTGGGCAATACTCTTCAGCTCTGCGTCCATGGCGATTGTAGTGTCAACCCAATGCCCATTAAACTTAGGTGGTTGCCCCTTCGGACTCTGTTTTTTAAAAGTCCATAATTTTGTGCTTGCGGCCTCTAGATCGAAGCTCTTAAGATCTTCTACTGTTGTCATTTAATACCCTATCCTTGCCTGGAAATCATAACGTCTTCAATCCAGTTGTGCTTTATTCTGCTCCCAAGCTCAACCTCTCCCTTTATTAGAGCGACAGTTGTTAATTTCGATGAGCTGCCTTCAAATCTATATTCGACCTCATGAAGTCTCCAGCCGAACGCTACTAGTACAGGATTCAGGATAATTTGACCGGACTTATAGGTTATCCAAAAAATCCAAATCATAAATATCGAGATCCCAATGAGCTTATCAGGTGTGGGTTCCCCAAATTTCGCCCCCATGCCCATAAAAGAAACCACATACGGAAGGGTGTAGTTCATGAGCTCAGCAGGTATATGCTTGGTGGAAAGGATAATTGATGTGGTATTCATCTTAACAACCTGCAAAGTGGATATTGTCACCAACAGGCACAACAGACAAATAATAAAAATTGAAATTGATGCGCGGGGATTCTTAAATGGCACTTTGCATTGTGTGTTTGCATCAAAGAAATTAAAACAAAACCCATTCGCAAAATAAGAATAGTCAAAATCTTGCGCGAGCAAAATAACCGAAAGAGGCAGGTATGAACCCAGGAAAATTGTAATTGCAGTCCAAACTCTAAGCTTCATCGCCACACATGTCCCCAAAAGTATAAATTACCAGCAATTTGCCCACGCCGCAACGCTTAAATCAAACATGCTAAACTCAAACGACCTTTACTACCGACGTCATAATTAATTTTCGCCTGCCCATTTGGGGGTGTGAATTAGAATGACAAGCTGCAAGAGAAGCAGCGCCAATTACATATACTACTGTCTACTTTAAGGGGTCACTGCTAGTTCGCGCAAGGTTTGACAGCACCTTGACTACATCATTAACAGAGAATAATTTACCCCACTCCCTAGCCCCAGAGGTTTTAAGCCGAGATAATTGATCAGAGGCAGCGAGCTTGGCAGTGGCGATATCTTGAAAGAAATCAGCCGGATCACCCAGATCGGCCCGGATCGTATCTGCCTCAACCACGCGTGCGAGATTCACTGCATCAAAGAAGCAAGGCAACGTCACCGCACGCCCAAAGGCTTGAATCTCATCGGCTGATGGGATGTCATCAGGATCAACGGCTTTCGCTCCAGCCCGCTTGGCCTTCACTTGCGCGCGGATCAAAGGCATCTCTGTGATATGTCCCAATAGCTGAAAGATACGTGTTGCAGCTTTTGGATGCGTCAAGCTTGCCTCGTTGTACTGGGCATCCGCACGCTCAATGAGCATCATCATCCCCGAAATTGCCGTGATCTTGCATCGCAGATCCTCCCAACCCTCTGTTGAGTAAGCCTCAAGCAACAGATCCGCCGCATCATGATCAGCTTGCAACTCAAGACATTGCGGCGTCGCAGCCCGCATATCTGCAGGTAATCTGAGCATAGGACCAAGCTGGCGATCTGCACGTCTGGCAATCCCAAAGACAGGTGTGTTCGGGGTTTCTGAGATTTGAAAATCACCGAGCAAGTCGAAGTGGTTCAGTTCAATATGTTGAAATTCATGCAAGAAGAGCCAAACGAGAGAGTTGTAGGCCATCTGCTCAGGCTCAACCGAAAACGGAACACCGATACCTGCGGTAAAGGATTCATCGTGCAAGGCGTCAGCCCAGAGGGCCTCAATGCGTTCGACCAAACCTTCACTGATCTGAATGATGTGCTGCGCACCACTGCGAGTGACACCAGCATAGAATGCATCACCAGTGATGACTTCGATCACAGTCCGATTGATTTGACTCATACTCGATCACTTGTGCTGGTTCCATTGCTTAGAAGGAATATAGATTCACTGGACGACCGCCAAGATCACCCCCCACATTGCCGTGAGGTAAATATCACCAGACTAAATATTGAGAAGCTAAAAAGACTTATAGCGAGAAATATTCTTTAGTATTAGTTTTAAAGGCACTTCAGGCTTAGGGAGCACAGAATCCATGAACTCATCAAAAACCCTCTGTTGATTTTCAAAAGTCTCGCGCGTTGACTTGCTTCCGGCGTATGTCTTCGGTTGACTTTGCCTTCCAGAAAGGGAATTGAATAAATGGCGAATATTCTCCAACTATCATTCGAAAAGATGAATTCAAACTTATGCTTTTGAAATCTCAATCTGCCACATGTCTTTTATTTGAGCGCTCCGCTTGCGATTAAATTTGTCAGGCGACAGACATGTCTAAAGTTATTCCCTTAATGTCGATTTCATGAACACTATCAATATCCGCTCTTTGTGGGTCAAATATAGCCAAGTTAATACCGCTACCCATGGAGCTATTGTAGATCACACCGTCGTACCCAAATTTCTTGATAAGTTCACAGAGATACTGAGTTGGAATATAGTTAAAGGCAACATCCATTGGAACTACAGGAGTGGAAAGCTCTTCACCTAGTATTTTGAGCAAATCAGTTTGGCCTCTTAACAACTCTAAATCCCCTTCTTCATCGAGGATAAAAGGGGAGATCGAAGATCTTGGATTTCGAAGGTCGATAAAGTCAAGATTCTCGTTAGTGTGAAACCTACCTACACACACGCGTTCCCCTGGGTGCGGGCGAACTTCGGCCGCAGCGGTTTCAGTTTCTGAAGCCAAATAAAGATATGGAATTCCGGCTGGATTTGCTCTCCCATGAGAGGCCTTTTTGGGAGGTGGAGCGCCCATCTCTGCGGCGGGAAACGGTGTGCCATTGGTTTCAATCCTGGCGCGAAACCAATCATGTGGCAACTCGTCTGACTTGACAACTAGGTAGCGAAGAATTTTCTCTAGCCAGTCTTTTCTGAAATCTGTTACCGGGAAAAAGCGATTCTGATGCATCAGTTCTAGTTTCAACTGCTCCCATCTTTCGGCACTTTCGGAGTTACATCTTGCCGAAATGGAGAATTTTTTCCTGACAATTTCACCATCGTTTAAGATTTCAGCAAGAATTTCTTTGGCGTGAGGGGCACTGATCTTTGTCTGATTAAAAATCCCCCAATCGTCGTTCAAGAGCTGAGACAACGGCGATCCATCTTCGCTCTGAACGTATATACCAATTAAGACTTCAAAATAGTTGGACAACTTATCCGCTGCTATAAGATGCTGATCTAGAGTCTCGCAAGTTGGACATGTTCCTTTTTCAGAAGAAAATTGAGGGATTATTTCGTTTCGCAATCCGATATCATCAAAACAATTGGGGCAAACAATCATGCTTGTTCTCTACGAGTTGAAGTACTCTGAAAAGGTTTCGATATGATGTTTCATTGCGAGTTTTTTCACATACCCTAAGCCAGGAAAGTGACCCTTCGCGTGTAATTCTCGAAACTCTTTGATAGAGTCAGTCTCATAAAATTTGTTATCGGTAGATGCTAAATGATTAATTAGTTTAGATAAGGCTTCAGAAAATTTACCAGCAGGGTCAGTTGGGGTATCTTGCTTGATTGATTTAAAGTGACTGATGTACATGATGTCATCATCGTCGGGATCAATAAACGTAAGGTGTAGGGCTACCGTGTAAGCTGGTCCGCCACTCTCTTGATAGTCGCTTCCGACCATCAAGAAATCAGAAAATCCCGTCGCTCCCTCCAAGTCGTAGGTAACATGCAAATCAGAAAACACCTCAAAGTCAGGGTGGTCGGCGTTTCTTCTTTTCTGAAAGCTATCTTTCAATAGAATTTTGTTTTCTGCTGTACTGAAATTTTTCTGATATAGTTTTCCAGCTTTTCCATCTGCGAAGATGTGCGTGGAATTTTTTTTCCCATCGAGGTAGGCTGACAAAGCTTTTGCTTCAGAAAACCCGTTGTGGATAAACGCTATGTCATATTCTTGAAGATTTTCGTATAAGGACTTGGCATAGGTGAAAGAAGTCTCTTCATTTAGAGCAATTCCTACTGTAAACGTTTTGTCTTCTTCGTGCTTAGTCGCGATCAGTTGCAAAAGCGATGAGTTGTCTTCTTCAAAGTCGCCAACGCTAGGGTTCGCAATTACAATGCAGTTTGCATTGTTTTCAATCACCGCATCGATGGCCTTGCTTAATCCGCTAAGCTGTTCTCTAACAGGCTCAATAATCGGAATGAAGTTTGACGAGCCAAATATACTCGCACATTCACGAATTGCGATGAGTTCATACTGCTTTCCCCTAAAGTAAGGATAATACATTTATTGCGCCCACTTCTTTGCTACCTCAACGGGAGTGCTCAGCGTCTCGGTGAGTTTAGTTAATTGTTTAGTGTTAAGTTTTGAACTTAATGCCACAGCCTGCAATGCCGCTGGAAGGTTTTCAATGTAGGGTTCTAGATCAGTTAGCTTTCTGGTCTTTTTCAAGGCCTTAACCATTTCTTGATGCGCTACATCAGATGGTATGGTCTCAAACACTTCTTTGTAAGCGGTAAACCTCTGTGTGTTTGGAACAACTGGAATATCGAGGCCCAATGACGCCATAATAATTTCGGCTTCTTTCGAAGTGATCGATGAAAAAATGGCGGCAGAACTTGTTCGACATGGGTCGTCAATTGCATCTCGTAAGGTGCTGATTTTATATCTTTTTCCTAGAGTCATAATACCAACATCGCTGGGGAGCCGCTTGAGAACCTCATCGACGTGGTTGTCTCCAACTATTACATTCACTTTGGCAAAAACCGTGCGGTAAGCTGAAATCTGTTTTTCCAGTCGACTTAGAGTGTCTCGCTCAGACTTAATTTCGTAAACACTGCCGGTTCCGTTCAGAATAACTACGTCAGCTTTACAGTCTCCCACCCTAAACTCAGTTAACATAGAAGCGGTTCTCAGTGAGTGGGTCCCAAGCAAGACTTTGTGTGTGAGTGCAGCCTTGTACGCATATTCGTGACGAAAGCCCTTTTGTTTTAAGTAGTGGAATGCCCGTTCGAAAACCGTAGCAATCGTATCTTCCGGGTTCAACGATACATCTAGTCCAGACTCCGCCACAAGCCGAGCAAGCAAAGGTGATTTGCCTTGTTTAGCTAAGTCTCTGATAAGGGACGAAGAAAAAAATCTGCTTACGGCAGCAGCTTGTATGTTTTGATCTGATTGCATGGTATATTTTTCCGCTCCTGACGATTGTAACTGAATCGTGCTAGAATGGAAGGGATACTGCATGATTTTATCCAGTAGTTCACAGCCTATTTGCTTGCAGTCGAGCGACAGCATTCAGTCGCATGCTATCCCCCTAAAGCGCTATTCCGTTGCTGAGATGACATCATACGCTGCGATCCTTGCGGGCACCTTACAGTACTAAGAGGCACGGCAAGATGTGGGTCAGTGACCCGTTTACGCTGCGACCCCTTCGGGCACCTTACAGTACTAAGAGGTACTGCAAGATGTGTGTGGTAGTACCACACAATCTTGGCAAGGGGGTCCGCTGCGCGCCCCCGTTGCATCCCCCTATGCGGATGGTCATGAGTTGGGATTGACCCATCGCAAGACCATGCAAACATATCGCCGTTTGATCTCTCGTCGGGGAGATGCCTCTCTCCCCAACACCCCATAGGTCAACCGTACGCCGATTGAATACCGCCAGCTTGATCGAAGCTGGACCCGACCACGGGGCTATCGCTGCCCCTTGGATCCCTCTCGCAGGTCTTGGAGATATGCCTCTCCACCTGCACCGAACCATGCACAATCATTTTGCATGATTGATCCGCAATCAGGGGCATAATCCATGCCCCCAATACCCCTTTGGACCAGTGGTTCCGCCCACTGGATAACGGTCTAGGGCTGCCGCCCCCGCGCAGATCAAACGGTGGGACCTCCCCATGCTCGCTTCATTGCATTGCAGCTGCGCGTGGCTCCGGTCCTGCTTGAGGCACCTTTGATCTTTGCACCCCCGCTCCTCGGCGGAAGCCAGACGGTTGCATGCGCAACCCGTCATATACGAGAGGAGACAGACCCATGCCGCAGCTATTCACACAACCCTACGACATGAACGCCAATGGCTTTTACTTTGAAAGCATTGAAGAATACACAGCCAAGGCTCAAGCTAACCGGAACATCTACGGTGATCCCGTCGAAGAATACGAGATCCAGTTCATTGATGGGGATGAGATTGATTGTGCCTTGGCTGAGGCGTGGGGCCTCTATCAAAACAGCATCAGCAGCTATTTCCGCGCAGCAGATGATTGGGACCTCTACGAAAAACAAATCTTTATCATTGCCGTTGGTGAGGTCTGACCTGCCCCCCGCAAAATCCCTCACCATGAAGTAGAGTCTGCCCAACCTATGTAGGAGCAGACGAATGCGTAAGAGCCGTTTCACCGAGGCGCAAATCATTGGGATGATCAAAGAGCAGGAAGCCGGGATGCCGACAGCAGAGGTGTGCCGACGGCACGGCCTGAGCCCGGCGACCTTTTACAAGCTGAAGTCCAAATATGGCGGCATGGAGGTTACGGAGGCCGCGCGGCTGAAGGCGCTGGAAGATGAGAATGCCAAGCTGAAGCGGCTGCTGGCAGACACGATGCTCGACAACGTGGTTTTGAAAGACCTGCTGGGAAAAAGCTGACGACACCGAAAGAGCGGCGAGAGGCAGCGCTCACTGCGATGCGGGATCACGGCATCTCGCAGCGCAGGGCCTGCCGGCTTGTCGGTGTCGACCCCAAGACGGTCCGGCGCGAACGCCCGCCCGACCATCCCGAGATCCGCCAGGAGATGAAAGAGATCGCTGGCAAACGCCGCCGGTTCGGCTACCGGCGGATCGGCGTGCTGCTTGAGCGCAAAGGCATGATCATGAACCACAAGAAACTCTACCGGCTCTACCGCGAAGAAGGCCTTGCGGTAAGGAGGCGGCGGGGCCGCAAGCGTGCCCGGGGCTCGCGAACGCCGATGCCTGAAGCCACGCAGCCCAACCAGCGCTGGTCCCTGGACTTCCTGGCGGATAGCTTCGGCGCGTCGCGGAAATTCCGCATCCTGGCCGTGAATGATGACTGCTGCCGGGAAAACCTGTGCCTGGCCGCGGACACCAGCATTTCAGGAGAGCGCGTTGCCCGGGAGCTGGACGCGCTCGTCCGGATCTACGGGAAACCCGCTTGCATTGTCAGCGACAACGGCACGGAATTCACCAGCCGGGCAATCCTGAAATGGGCCGACAGGAACGGCGTGGATTGGCATTACATCGACCCCGGAAAACCGCAGCAGAATGCCTTCATCGAGTCGTTCAACGGCAGCCTGCGGGACGAGCTTCTCAATGAAGAGCTGTTCGATACCCTGGACGATGCCCGCCGCAAGCTGGCGCTGTGGCGCTACGATTACAACAACGTCAGGCCCCACTCTTCGCTGGGGAACAGAACGCCAAAGCAAGCGCGGCAGGCGCTTGAGCTATTTGAGGGTTCCGCGCCCGCCGCGCTTGCCAAGCCCGAAACCGACGACTACCAAAATCAAACCCGCAGACTCTCCTCATGAGCGAGGGACCAGCGGGGGGCAGGTCAGGTCGGGTATCAATTTGACCCTGAGACCGTATCACCCGCAGATTTTGATGTAGACATCTACCACATCGAGACCATGAACGACCTCGCACAACAGTTTGTTGATGAGGGATTATTTGGAGAGATCCCCTCTCATCTTGCAGGCTACATTGATATGGAGGCTATCGCCCGTGATCTCGCCATGGATTACACAGAAACCCTCATTGCTGGAGAGCATCTTATCTATCGGGCGGCTTAATCGCCCGATACTCCCTCTCCTCCAATGAGGGAGCACGAATATAATGGATTTAACCTCAGCACTTGCTTTGAAACTCACTATCTGCTTTGAGCCAATCAATCTTAAAATGTGAGGACCAAATGGGAATAGATCTAACCGGAATGAGCGCGTCAGAGCTTGAAGCTCTGGCTAAAGACATTGAAGCTCGCAAAGCAGAAGTCGTAAAACAGGCCAAGCATAATGCTTATGCTGAAATGCTTGCCGTTGCCGAAAAACACGGTGTGTCTTTCGATGAGGTCATCGCACTGCACGGTGGCAAGGGGCGTAAAGCCACTGGCAAGGCCCCAGCTAAATACGCCAACCCCGCCGACCTCTCCCAAACGTGGTCTGGCAGAGGTCGTAAGCCTGCATGGGTTCACGAAGCGCTCGAAGCTGGCAAATCAATCGAAGATCTCGAAATCTAATATCCGGATTGGCAAGGCTGTTCGCCGGAGCATCCCGTCAGTATGCAACTGGCGGGATTTTTCTGGACTCCCCATGCGCTTGAAGCGAGAGTGGCTCATATCGATTGTTGAGTTATTGGAGAGTAAAATGCCGAACTTCTACGTGAACAAAAACACCCAAGCCAATGGTGACAACGAAGTCCACCGCACAGACGGACAGGACTGCCCGACACCTGCCGAGACTTGGAACCGTGTTGACCTTGGATTGCATTCTGATTGTCATGGTGCAGTCGCTGCTGCCAAGCGTATGGGGTATAATGCCAATGGCTGCTATTACTGCGCCAACGCCTGCCACACGTCCTGAGCCTATGGTGATCGCCCGGTAATTCTAACTGGGCGATCACACCGCGATCCTATCCCATACAGTTGAGAAGAACGAATGAAGCTCTGGCATTGGATTGGGCTGTTTCTGTTCGTGATATGGGTAGGATCATCATTTGCGCCTGACGATCCGCCCAAGCGCTCTTCCAGTTCCTCTGATCGCTCCAACGCCACCTCTCCCGTGAGTGATCCCACGCCCTCCACCTCTGCTTCACAGCCCGCTAAAATCAGGCTCTATGTCACGGGCAATGTCGTCAATGTGCGCAGCGGGCCCGGCACATCTTACGCACGCGTCACCCAGCTTAAACGCTCGGATGAAGCTCGGGAGATCTCCCGACGAAACGGCTGGGTTGAGATCAGCTTCCGTGACGGACGCGGTTGGATGTTCGGCAAGTATCTATCGCCTACCCGCCCCAGGGCACCATCACCGCCGCCTCCGCCACCACCAGTGAAAAAAGCCCCGCAACAAAGGCGCTGTCACCCGAGCTATTCAGGGGCGTGTGTCCCCATCGCCAGTGATGTGGATTGTGCAGGTGGTTCAGGCAATGGCCCCGCCTACGTGCGCGGCCCAGTTCGCGTGATTGGGCGCGATGTCTACCGCCTTGATCGCGATAAAGACGGGATTGGGTGCGAATAGCGTCACTCAGCAAGTACTTATGCAAGCATCACGGATTGAGAGGGTCGCTCCGCGCGCAAGCTATACTTGTATTGCCTTCCGGGCGGGCATAGTTTGCGCCCATTCGTTTTTGTAAAGGGTTTGCATGTCTGATTTTGAAGCATGGGTTGGCAAATGCCATATCCGAGACGGACAAAGTCCGGATCGGCGAGACTATCAGTGTTATGCGGCGGTTTGGACCAACACCCGCGAGGGCTTTGATATTGCCCTACACCAACACCTAAAACCGCACACACAAAGCCTGCTTTGGGCCGAAGATGTGCACCCTATGAGCCAATGGTTGCAACGCGGTGGCCATAATCAAGCCGTTATGGAGCTGGCGCGAGCCGTTCATGCAGGTCACGCCGTGATACTGGGGACGGTCACGGACATCGAGGAAGGCAGAAGGCCTACACCACTCCCTGCATACCTCACGATTACACAACATGAGATCCCCCCACAGCAGAACCAAACGCCGATACCCTTTGGGACAAAAGAGTGGATCGCCCTAGAGCTGAAAGAGCTGTTGTTCGGCCAGCCTGAAGACGGAGCAAAGCTTCGAACCTATCTCATCGTTGATGCGGCATTACGCAAGACTATTACTGGTGTTTTTGACCTTGAAAGCGACTTGATCGACGTGCCGATGCGATGTCTGTTCAAAGGTGAAAAGGCAGACCTGCTCAAGGAAGCTGCACCTTACCTGATCGATATGACTTTGCCTGATGGGGCATGGCAAGACGGGGACTTGGTGCCCAGCTTTCATAAGAGCTTTTTTGATAAGCATTGGGGACACAACACAGGACTATTTATCCGCACGCCCGCTAGCTTTGAAGACGTGTGGGGGCATTTTCGCAAGTTCCCTCGCATGCAAGTCGAGGACGATAGAAGGTGGATGTATTTTAGGTTCTGGGACCCACGCATCGCTCCAAGCTACTACGGTAGTATTAAAACCATTCCCGAAAAATCCGTGCAGTGGTTTGAGATGCGCAACAAGGCTCGCATTGTCTCCCTGATCGGCGATCAAACCGATAGTGGTAACGCGTTCAGCATCACTCCCGATTGGGACAACCTCAAAGGCTTTGCAAGCATCGGGCAACCCATCTTGTCTGATGCAGAAATGAAAGGGTTCGAGAGGTACAAGCTGGAGAAGTTTGATCGCGAGACAGCGAGCGAGTTTCATCAAAAGTATCCCAAGATGAAATTCTCGCTAAAAGACCTGACGCAGATATCGAAAGACATTCGTACTTGGTGCCAAAGACACAATGTTGAGGGTGAGCGCGATATCAAGCGCATCATGAACTCTTATCTATTCATTGGTGATGCATTTTTCTCAAACCCTGCCTGCGCCAGCAAAATACAGCATATTGTTACAGACAGCTCTCTGTCCCAAAAAATAAAAGCGGATCGCGTGGTTTCAGTTGTGAAAGAGTTTTTGTCTCATACCTCCAACAGGAGTATTGTTAATGAGTCCAAATGATGCCGTTGCAGAGCTAGAACGCACGGATGGGGAAATTGCAACTCAGGACAACCAACCTGTGTCGCAGACCTGCACCGTATGCCCCACACATGTCACAAAGATCAGTGGCCCAGACGAGGTGTATCTCGGTCAAACATATACTTTTAAAGTCGAAGAATATAGCCGTGAGGTTCAAGGCGACTATTGGCAAGAAAAAGTATCATGGGAAGTATCGTTGTACCGTGAGCCGGAAGTTTGGGGTCCCGATAGAAGGCAAAGCGTTGAAAAAATCGTCTTATCCAATCATGGCGAAGAGCTAAACCTCGCAATCAGAGAGGAGTGGGCATTCCTCGATATGCAAGTATTCGCGTATATCAACATGCCTGTTGACGACGTTAGCATTAAGCCAAAAGTACGAGGCGCATGGGCGGTCACGGGCACATGGTCTGCTCAAAAAATTTCTGAGTATCGAACATATGCCAAAACAACGGCGAATGTTTACTTTAGGGGTAACACTCGAAAATTCGTTTGCGAAGATTTTGCAATTAGCTTGGCAATGCAATTTGCCAGAGAAAATAACCTTCCCTTCAAAATCTCAAACGGGACAGGATTATACGACGCGAAGGAATACCACTACTCTGAGCATGAACATGGTGGTAAGCACATGCCATTCGACCAAGTTATGCTACGAACGACGGGAGCAAGAGATCTAAATCCCGACAATCAACCAAACACCGTTGCTATTATCGATAGCGTGAACGCACCATCTTACAATGCAGCCCTCCAAGCCAATATTGTAAAATCAGGCATGATCCATATAATGGATACCAGCAATAACGGGACGACAAATCATATTCAAGTTATTACTGATATTGATGTGCAGATGACGCCGCCATACGCCAACAAGCCCTTGACGGAATTAATTCCTCCATATCGCGGTGAGTACGTTATTGCGAAGATCGGCATTCATCAAGGGAATTTCCCGGATAACTTCGCAGCAGCAAGGCGTGGTTTAGCCGGATATTTCACCGGGGGCGACGAGGATATGTATTCGTATTGGTATCTGGGTGTAAGCCTGCAAACAGGAAGCTATGAGATGCCAAGTGGCAACTATACTAGGAATGGAAGTACTGCGGCAGGGCTTCTTTTCAACCAAGTACAAGCCGTCGCAGATTGGAACTTTTCATCATGGAACAGATAAAGCAGATTTCTCCACTAATCAGCATCTCAATGCTGTATATTTTCTCTATAATAAATATTTCTTGCGCCGCTTGGTTGGCGTACTGCCATCTATTTGGAGAACCTTTAAGAGAGTTACGAGATTTTCACCCCATAGTGTCATTTATACGTGAGTACACTCCCGTTGTGCTCGCGTATCTTCTACTGAATATTGTGATTGTGGCGGCATGCATATTCTTTCTTTTCACCGGAAAGCTTGCAGTTGGTAATTTCGCACTTGCTATGGTCGCGTTTTTAACTCCGGCCTGTATATTTTTGCTTGCTTACTAATTGAGGTCTATAGAGTAGAAAAGATATTCCCAAGGCAGGACCGTAGCCCCAATGCAAAAAGCGGCCCGTAGGCCGCTTTTCTTAGTTTGGACTGCTCGTTAGGACTTGTTGGAGCCGTATGATCCCATCCGTGTCTGGTAGGAGGTGTAGGATTCACCGGGCTGCTGCGCTGAGGGCTTTTGCCCTTTCAGTGCTTCGTCACGGCCTTGGTTGACCGATCCTTGGTAGGTATTCTGACCATTGTTCTTGTACGGATCATTCGTATTGGACATGGCATATCTCCTTTGCTGCCAGTGGGGTTAAAACTTGACGCCGCCGCTGCCTGTCACAGCGTTGTCGCCCTCAACTTTGTTGATCTGAACAATCACGGATTTGCGCTGTGGTGTCGGCTCCACCACATAGGCCTCAACCTGCCAGTGCTTGCGCCCCGAGATCTCGGTAAACCAATGGCCCTTGACCGCGCCATTACCCTCAAACGCGCCCCACACATACTGATCAACAGCATGCTTTTTCCAAAGATAGGCGTTGAACTTGTCCGAGGCCGGACCGTATTTGGCAAAGAGAGTTGTCACCAGATCTTGCTTGGATGTGCCTGTGACGTTTTGGACCATCACAATGCTCGTCGAAGCACCCGTTTCCGTATCAGCATAGACCACCCCGCAGCTATGAAGCTGGCTGCTATCCAAACAATCCAGATCCGGCCCCATATGGACCGCATAGGGGTAAGGGTTCTCCGACCCATCGAAGGTATAATAGCCCATCCCTGTATCCAGCCGATCTGGATTGCTGGAAAACCGCAGTCCCCCATCATAGGTCAGTACCGTATAGCCCTGATCCTCAAGCGCCTCTGCGATGTCTTCAAGGTCATCACCGATGGTCAAGCCCGCAACAGAAACCGCCTCATCATCCAAGAGCGTTGGGGCCGCATTGGCTCCCACCTGAACATCCCGCTTTTGATCGTCGGCAATCGCTGCTGAGTGGATCAGCTGCCCCGAGCGATCTTCAAACACTTTGACGTCTGTGATTTGTCCACGGACATGACGTTGATTGTTGGGCTTCACCCCAAAGGGCAAAAGCGTGACCTCTACGATCACATCCCCATAAGGGCTTTGCTCACGGATCTTGCGCGCCTCAGCGACAGGGATTTTCCATTCATGGAAATCTGCCGCATTGTCCATGACCAACGCATAGTTGCTATAGGGAAAATACATGCCCGGCGCGAAGATCGAAATGCGATACACGCCGTTTTCTGCATCATACTGCCCGATATTGGCATTCACACGAAGTGTGATCCCATCCACATCGGCAAAGCCCTCATATTCAGAGCGCAGTTGTGCCTCAACACGCTTGAGGATAGCTGGTTTATCGAATTCGTTGGCGTAGCGGTACTCTTTGCTTTTCAGCGCCCGCTCACGAAAGTTGGGTGTATTGCCCGCCAAGAAATCGGCCAGCAGAGCCATGGTTTTGACATCGGGATTAGTCAGGGTTCGGGCGTGAAGCGGTGCGCCGAAGCTGGCACACACAGCCGCAACACAAAGCGCGCCAGTGATCTTGGAGCCGAACTTTGGGAGCATGGGGCATGTCCTTATGGTCGCGTGGTGCGAATCCAAAAGGGTTCCCTTTTGCTAAGTCTATCAGCATCAGCAAAACCAATCACTGCCTGTTTCTTTTCCACAGTTAATTCAAGGGGAACAGGCTCTTCAAACCCTCAGTGCGTGCGGCTTGTGAAAGGGAACCCTTTTGCAAAGAGGAAATCGCCATGAAACCCGCTTGTTCTGCGCAGAAATTCGCTCACACTCAGAGCATGGATGATAACCATCTGAAATCACGAAAGATTGGCTATGTGCGCGTCTCTGACAAAGATCAGACCGAGGCCCTACAGCTTGATGCCCTCAACACTGCGGGCTGTGACAAGGTATTTGTGGATCACGGTGTCTCGGGAGCCAAGACCAAGCGTGACGGTCTTGATCAGCTATTTGAAGAACTCAAAGAGGGTGACACGCTTGTTGTATGGAAGCTGGATCGCTTAGGGCGCTCAACCATTCATCTCTTACAGATCCTCAATGACCTCAGAGATCGTGGCATAGAGTTTCTGGCAATCACCCAAGGGATCGACACACGCACCGCCGTTGGTCGCATGATCTATGGCCAATTGGCTGTGTTTGCCGAATATGAGCGCAGTCTCATCTCAGAGCGTACCAAGGCAGGTATGGCCGCTGCCAAAGCCCGTGGCGTGCATGTGGGAAGGCCGAAGCAAATTTAGCACTAGAAAGCCTGCCCGGAGTACAACTCAGTCAGAGGAAAGGCTTGAAAATTCCGCAACTCATGTCAAGGTTAATGCATAAGATTGAATGATGGAGGATGGTGTGACAATTTTTCCGGTAAAATTAGAAAAAGCTACTCCCAGAAATACCGAAAAGTTCGGATTCTTTATTGGTGAAGATATTCGGCAAGAGCGCATACCCATCCCTTTTTACGATCATGTTGATGAGGGGCAGAATATTCCGTTTGAGTATACAGGTAAAGCTGTACTCAGAACAGCGAGAATACACCCGACTAAAAAAAGTAACATCTGGCTAGAGCGGCATATGAATATGACCCAATTTTTTATCGGATTGGGGTCTAGTCAATTTGCCATGTTGTTAGCTACCCCAACACACAATCTAACAGAGGGAAAGAGAGACAAACCTGATCCTTTATCACTTAGATGTTTTTTGTTCGATAGCGGGACGGGCATTGTTTTAAAAAAGGGTGTGTGGCATGATTTCCCCATGGCTCTTGATAGACCTGTGACCTGCATCACAGGTAACTCAGATGAGGTAGTTCAAGCGCTTGTGGAAATGGATACACCTAGAGAAATGAATCATGGAGACGTTTACAAAGTGAACCTCCCTGATCGCCTTGGGATAGAAGTAATTGTGGAGATGTAAAATATGAATGAAAATCAACTTATGCAAAGAGCAATCGATCTCGCAAAAGAAAATGTTGATAAAGGAGGATGGCCGTTCTCAACGATCATAGTGAAGGAAGGTGAGATCATTGCGGAAGCAGTGAATTCGGTTCAATGTAGCCACGATCCATCAGATCATGCTGAAATTGCTGCAATAAGGATAGCAAGCAAAAAACTGCGCAGCCCGGACCTTTCTGGCTGCAAGATGTACGTGGTGGGCCTTCCGTGCCCCATGTGCCTTTCGTGTATGATACTTGCAAAATTAACCGATGTGGTATTTGCAGTAGATGTAGAAAGAAAGGATGCTGCTCTTTCCAAACTGCCGCTTACTGACTCACTGTATAATTTAGTGTCTGATGGGTACGGCGATAAAGTTGTGAAGTATACTCACCTTTCAGAGTTTTCTGAGCAAGGTGAAACTTTATTCAGAGAGTGGAATGAGGATTTTTAAATAAGCGACAGTAATTCAGCCATGCTCTAGGAGAATCTTTATTGGCTCTCCTAGAGTTAAAAAAATAATTAAATGCACTATAGAGAGAGCTATGATTTTCTGCTTCTTCTAGTGGTTTTTCGGCGTGTTGATTTGGATTTGTCAGGGTTTGTTTTTATAGGTATTTCTTTCTCATCGTTTTTGCGCCTGTACCAGATGGCTATTAGACCACTTTTTGGGAGAAGCCAGCCTGTGTGGGACATCTCAGCAATGCCGTCTTTATTTCCCCTATCGGCAGAAAATCCAAGTTCGTAACCTAAAAACTCGACTCTGTGGAAATATATATCATCCTTTATTTCTGAATAGTCAAAAATAACCCTAATGTCCTTTGCTGGATATTCATACAGTATGAATATATAATCATCCCAATCTATAGGGTACTTTACCGTATAGTGCAAAAGTCGCTCTGAAGATTTATTTGCAGAATCTGGTAAGTTCGCAATATATGTATCATTGAACCCATGTTCACCTTCTACGGTGACAGGTTGTCCATCCACTCGAAAATCTGATACGCCGTAGTGCTCATCAATTTCCTCCTTCGATATACCATTGTCATAAAACTGGGCATCGTTTAGCTTGAAGAAAAATTCATATCTTTTGTAATCCTCACTTAATAGGTTTGGTTCGGCTGAAAGCTGATTGTTTTCATCCTCACTAGAGAGCCTTTTAAATCTAAAGCGAACAGTTCGAGCGCCGGGAAGAATTTTTTTATACTCATACTCTTGCGTTACTTGAATGTATTTCCTGCAAGGCGATGGGGTCATCTTGATTCGCAATCTGTAGTGTGGAAAACAAACGCCACCATAATTGTAAACCTGATTCAGAATGGATCTCACCAGATCTCCATGTCCAGCTTCATGAATATTGTCTAGAACTCTTTGCGCTTCGCGGTTGTTAACTAACCCATATACTGCTGTTGCTAGAAGGCCAACAGCGATAGAAACAAATAAACCCGTGACGAACCTAAGTGTATCAGAAGTAAGAAGCGCATCTCCGATTTTCTTAACGTCAAACTCGACGCTTTCGAGCGCGAATCCTAATATTATCACTATCAAGCAAACTGCAAAAATCCACAATATTTTCCAAGTTAGCCTATTGTCGGTATTGGTTTTGAAATTTTTCATTTTTTCACCTCATGAAGAAAACAACCAACAAAATAGATAGTTAGTGGTATGGCCTGCTACGCAATCAGTCATATTATACGTTATGGGTAGTATCGTTTCTTATCAAGGCGGCAATACTAGTTTCGGTTCCTATCGCTCTCGTGATTGATCTGGCGTCTTTCCGGCACGCTGATTGAACACATGCTTGAGCGCTTCCCGTGGCTCAGCGCCTTTGGATTGATTATTGCTGGGCAGATTGCGCCGTATCCCCAGCATGCCACCGGGCGCTAAGTTTGGCGCAGGCTTGCGCTCTATCTGCGGCTCAAGACGCGGATCAGCATTATCCTTGTCTCTGATCGTCTCTTCTTGTGACGCATGAAGATTGAAGCGTTTGCTCAGGCGCTCGGTCATAGCTGCCTCCATGAAGTAAAAACAAAAAAACAGGCAGCGGAGTTTGCCGCTGCCTGTGATTACATCTGGATTATTTCAGGTGAAGATTGACGCCCTTGAGTTTGAGTGCTGGGTGCTCATACCATTTTGCGCGCTTGGCAATGATGGGCGGCATGTTGTCGATGAAGAGCAACTGCTTGCCTTTATTCATGCGCCGCAACTCATCAGGATAGGCCAGCTTGCGCTGTGATGCTGCGCGCGTGTCCGTATCGGTTTCAGAATTGTTGCTCGTGACCCCACCTTTACCCGTACTGCTGCCAAAGGCGCGGGCGACCGCCGATGAAAAGTTCCACACAGTGGTCTCCCCACACATGGAAGAGAAGTATTTGGTGGTCATATCATCCGCAGATCCGCCATAGGAAATCATCCCGGAGTTGGAGATAAAGCTCTGCCAACCTTTCCCATAGACTTTCTCCATCTGGGCCAGATCCTGCACAAAGCCCCAAAGCTGCATGCCGTACCCCGCCATCAGCCCATAGGCTTGCTCAATAGCATTCAATCGTCCAAGGGCTGCCATCTCATCGAGGATGAAGAGCACAGGCCTTTTCGGCTGGACGCTAATGTTGCGAGCATTCACCGTGATTGCCATCTGCACCATGATCCGCAGCAACGGTGCAAAGGTATGGAGACGATCAGCAGGCATCGCCAGATAGACGCTCATCTGTTTGGATTTCAGATCCTCAAACTTAAAATCCGAACGTGAGAGCGCTTCTTGCACACGAGGGCTATCCAAGAAATGGGTCTGTGCTTGTGCAGAGGCGATCACGTTGGATAGCAGCTTGTCGTCCTTTTGCAGACACCGTGCACCCGTGCTGGCCACCACATGATGGGGGGCATTGAGCATGCGCTCGAACAATGTTTGCTGATCTTCACCATCAAGCAAGGTCAGCTCTCGAACGCGCCCCAGATGGCGATGCCCAGCCTCCATCGGGTCTGTTGCCACATAGAGGATCAGCCCTTGCAGGAATGCCATGCTCTCCTGTGACCAGAAAGGGTCAACATCCCGGTCTTTGGTCACAAGAGCATCCGCAAGGATCATGGCATTCTCGGTGATATCAACATCACCAGCCTGTAGCCAATCCATGGGATTAAAGCATGCGGCATCCTCATTTTGGTTTGTAACGATATGCCATGGATCGAAGATATGAACGTCATGCCCCATCGCTCGGCGTGCATCGGCTGTGATCATCGCATTTTCCCCTTTGGGATCAATCACCAGCGTTGAGTTTGGCAATGTCAGAAGATTAGGGATGATTTGCGATGTACCCTTGCCATCGCGCGTGATCATGGACGTGAACAGATGCCGATCACCGTGATAATGGATCGTCCGCTCATGATCCCCATCGGTGGCCGTACCAAGGCGGATACCACCGGGTTCAAACAGACCCTTCTCCTGAATGTCCTGTGTGGTGGCCCAATAGCTAGATCCAAAGGTGGTTGGCGGCTCAGCCAAGGCGCGCAACCCGCGACCCAGCCAATAACCAATCGCCATGCTGAAACCAACGACACTCAATAGAGCGGCTAGGCTCCAACCCAGTGCATCATTGCTGAATATCGCGATCATTGTGAGCACGGACCCTGCACAGGTGAAAAGCATCATGCGGATCTTGGCGGCTTGTGGTGACAACAACCACCCCATGCCAAAACCAATAATGCAAGCGCTGCCAATGATACCTGCACGGATCAGAGGAGCCATCACGAGATAGTCCGAAAGGCCAAACCCATATTGCATATAGTTGACTGTGCGGAAGAACAGGAAAAACGAAGTGATGCCAGCAGCGGCTGCCATCACCTGTTTGGGTGTTACGTGGATAGGATTAGGTTTCATAGGTCACTCCAATTTCGAATTGAACGTGCCTAAGCCGTAGCGAAACCACACAGATTTCAGACGGGGCCATACCAAGGTATTTGAGGGTATCAATCCCTAGCGGATGCGCGGGCTGCGGTTCTTTTCTCGCCGATGTTGCGTGTCCCGCACTTGTGCCTGATCCACTCGGCGCAAATAACCCACCAGATCCCTTATCAGGATTTTGCGATCTTCTTTTTGTTTCTTGCGGGTTGTCACGATCTCATGTTGTAAATCGCGTCGTTCTCGCCAGTGATGTTCAATCAGGTCCTGACGCTGATCACGGTCACGCTTCGCGCATGCCAACGCATCACGTTCGTTCTCATCACGGATTGCACGAGATTTCCCTGTTACCCGATCCCACAATCCCCGCAGGCCTTTGTTCAATCGCGCAGATCTTGCTTTTGCTTCCTCTGCCCAGCGAGCCTCTTGCCGGATATTCAACTCTTCTCGGTCTTTGCGCTGCTCTTCAATCAGGGCTTCACGTTTATCCAGCAACGGTCTTTGTTCACTCTGATGTCGATCCCGCACTTGGCGCGCGTATTCTCTTGCTTGCCCAGCCATGCGGTGAAGCAAAATATGTTTCACATCACGCACAGGCCGAAGCTGCTCAGGATCACCCAGCTTCACCTTTACATCTTTTGTCCTCACACCCGACCACCGAGGCAGAGAATAGATCTGCCCGTTGGTGTCGAGCACAACAAAGCCACGCCTATCTCCTTTGGCGAGAAAGTAGCCTCGCTCTTCCAAAGCGTGTGTCAAAGACTGCAAATTGTCAGAGGCTTCCAACGCTTGGCGAAAAGTTTGTTTGATTTCGCGTGGATCAAGATCTTGGCGTTTGGCCTGCTGCCATTCCTGCAAAGTGAAGTTCAGAGGATTTTTACCGCCATGGCGTTTCAGTCCCTCGGGCAGATCCCAGCCATGCTCTAGAAACAGATCACGCGACAAAGACTTCAGCTTGTTTTTGAAGTGCGGAAGGTTGATCGCCTTAAGCGCTTCCCCATCGATCCGCGACCACACCACATGCGCGTGTCGACGACCTTCCTTTTCGTGGATCACAATCGCACGCGGCTGGTTTTCCAAACCGAGCTTCGCCTCAGCCAGATCTGCTGCTTTTTGAAACATCTCCTCATCCGCCACATGGTCTTGTGGAGGGTTCAAGCTCAGCGAAAACATAAACTGCTTGCAGCGCGTGGCCTTGGACACGGCATGAGCTTCATTGAGCGCCCCATGCAGATCTTGCGCCATGAAGCCCCGAATATCCAGAAGGCGCACATGGTCATTGTCACGATCATTCATCAGGTGATTAGCCAGTGCGGTTGCCCCACCTCTTTGTGAACCAACCAAAATCATGAGGATTTCCCCAGCGCATCCATAAGGGTCGCCCGCATCCAAGACACTTCGGCAATGGCACGTTTGAGATCCTCTTCTAAATCAGGATCGACCACCAGCGTGCCCAGATTCAGATGTTTGGCAATCTGGTTGAGGTTATTGGCCTGACGAGATTGACCAAGGCGGGCGAGTATCTCTGCCAGCAACCGTTGTTCCTCAACAGGTGTTTTACGGCGCTTGCGATAGCGCGGCGCATCCTCCGCAAAGATCACAGATTTGATATAGGAAGACAGGGGCATCGCCCCAGCTTGGGCTTCCAACTTTGCGCGCTCATCATCATTCAGGCGCAATGAAAATGGGGCAGGACGGCTCATGGCTTTGACCCTCCTGTAAGCGGTGATGATGGTGGCGATATGCTCGTGTCATCAGTTGCATGAAGCAAGAAAAGCTTGCGAGATACAACCGGATCAGATTGCAGATAAGTCTCCCAATCCTGCAAGGACTCGATCAATTCTTCAGCCGACAACTGTTCTAGATCAAAACGCGCAGGTGCACCAACTTTCCCGAAAATTAAGCCTGAACAAGCAGCCGCTTGCTGCAGCGAGCCTTGGCGGCGTGTTGCGGGAATATCAGCTGCGGGCTGTATTGCGGGCGGGGCACGGTGTTTCCCGGTTCCGGCAGGTCGGCGGGGCGGTTATAAGCGCAGATGCTCCAGGCGCGTCTGCCGGGGCCAAGAGCGCCATAACGTAAAGCAGCAGTATGCCCAGCCCAACAAACGGGAAACGCGACAGCAAGATCCTTGAACGCGAGCTTTCTGCACTGTCCTTGGGGCAGTCCGTCCTGCTGGACGCAGTGGAAATACCAAGCGGCACTGGCCGCTTGGCCCGCCTGTTCTTCAAATCCGGCACCCGGCGGGAGGGGCTTGATACAGTTTCGCAGTCCGGCAAGACGAACTTGCACAACTATGGCGGCGCGCCTGTCCTGGACGCAGAAATCGACGGCGGGCACCGCACTGTTGCGGTCCGCGTTGATGGCTCGCAGTTCGACATCAGTCTCCACCCGGACGAGACGGAACTGTTCGCAGGCCTCAATGTTCTAGCGGCGGTGCGCAATGGCGAAACGGTCCAGACCGCAGCCGAATGGCTGCGGTTTCATGCCGAACAGCATGGACTGCAAGGGGCAGTGATCCTGGACCGGGCCCCGCCGCAGGAAAGCCGCCGCTTCATCAAAGAGCTGCAGGAGCAGGCGGAAAGCATCGAGGGGCTGCGGCAGGTTGTGGTGGTGCATTCCAAACTGCCTCTGGGCAAGGATGGCCTGCCGGAGGAGGCGCATCCCTTCAACGTGCCGGGCGCTCCGGGCAAGGACCGTATGGAGATCCCGCCTGCCGACCCGTGGCGCGCGCCGCTGGGCGAGTTTCTGATCTACGAGATTCTGCGCGCGCGCTTCCTTGCGCGGGCGAGGGCGGTGGCCAACATCGACCTGTTCGATCTGCTGGCGCCCGGCGATGGCCCGGGTGCCTTTGACCGGGCTGCGGCGGCGCCCTCCGGCTTTGTGCGGCTGGGCGGGGTGCAGGCCTACCCCTGGCGGGTGCGCAAGGAGAACGAGGCCTCCTTTGCCGATCACATCTGCACCCAGTTCGACGCCACCGGTTTGCGTCCGCGCTGGTGCCTTTCACCGGCCAGGGCCGGAGTGAACTGTATCTGGCGCCTGATCCGCGTGGTGGGGGCAGAACCTGATCCGGCGGATGAGCTGCGTTTTTACCGCTGCATGGCCTTGCGCCACCCAACTGACACCGTTTCAAAAATCGTGCCGAAAACCAGCCTCGTGGAGACCCCGGCGCTGCTGGACCTGGCCACCGGGTATTTCGGCGCCAACCCCGTGCGCATTCCCGGGGAGCAGGCCGTCCGGCGCAGTGGAGGCACGCCCAGAACCGCCATTGTCACGACGATGAAGAACGAAGGGCCGTTCATCCTGGAATGGCTGGCCTATCACCGGGTGATTGGGGTCGACGATTTCCTCGTCTACACCAACGATTGCACCGATGGCACCGACACCATGCTGCAGATGCTGCAGGAAAAGGGCCTTGTGCAGCACCGCGAAAACCCGTTCCGGGGAACTGATTTGAAACCGCAGCACGCAGCCTTGCAGGCGGCGGAGGAAGAGCCGGTCATCCGGGATGCTGAGTGGCTGGTCTGCATGGATGTGGATGAGTTCATCAACATCAAATGCGGGGAAGGGCGGCTGGCGGACCTGTTTGAGGCGGTGGGCGAAGCCAACATGATCTCGATGACCTGGCGGCTGTTCGGCAACAACGACGTGCGCGATTTCACTGGCGATCTGATCACCCGGGAATTCACCCGCTGTGCCTTTGAGGTGACCCGCAAGCCGCATCAGGCCTGGGGCTTCAAGACGCTGTTCCGCAACACGGGCATTTTCAAGAAACTCGGGGTCCACCGCCCCAAGGGGCTGAAGCCGCAGCTGTGGCAGGACATCCGCTGGGTCAACGGCTCAGGCCGGGACATGCCGCGGGAGATGTTCCGCAACGGCTGGCGCTCGTCGATGAGCACCTATGGCTATGACCTGGTGCAGCTGAACCACTACGCGGTGCGCAGCGCCGAAAGCTTCCTGGTCAAGCGCGACCGCGGCCGGGTGAACCACGTGGACCGGGACCAGGGTCTGTCCTACTGGTTCCGCATGAACAACAACGCCGAGGAGGAACGGTCGATCCAGCGGATGATCCCGGCGCTGGAGGCGGAGATGGCGCGGCTGCTGGCGGATCCGGATATCGCCGCTGCGCATGAATACTCCTGCCGCAAGCACCGCGAGAAGATCGAGGAGCTGAAGACCCGCGACGATATGCTGGAACTGTTCCGCGAACTCACCGGGGACAAACTGCGCAAGCTGTCGCGGATGCACGCGCACTTCGGCGCCAATGTCTTCCTCAGCGGCCCCGGTGTGATCCCTGACGGGATTGCCGAAAAAGACCCGGGCAGCGACTTCTGGTTCACTGTGGCGCGCGGGGAAACCACACATTGAACCTTCCAAAGCCCGCCAGATTGACAGGGCTTCAGGTGCCGGAGTAATTTTCGGTAACAAAAAGGCGCGGTTAGACGGCCAGTGCGTTGGGTTTGATAAGGGGCAGGTATCATGGCACTTCCGGCGATTGCGTCGCTATGGGTGGGCGCTGAGCTCAGCTGGCTGGAGCAGCTTTGCCTGCAGTCCTTTCTGGACAATGGCCATGAGGTGGTCCTTTTCACCTATGACGAGGTCAAGGGCGTGCCCGATGGCGTGCACGTGGCTGATGCCAATGAAATCCTGCCTGCTGAGCGCATCATCCGCCACGCGAAAACCGGCAGCCCGGCGTATCACGCAGATATCTTCCGGCTGCATATGCTGCGCCAGACCGACTATATCTGGGCCGATACCGATGCCTACTGCTGCCAGCCTTGGGACATCAGGGGCAAACACTTCCACGGGTGGATTTCGGACGACAAGCCGATGGTCAACAACGGCGTGCTGCGGCTGCCCAAGACCTCCAAGACGCTCAAGGCGATGCTGCGGTTCACCAGCGACGAATATCCCATCCCGCCCTGGTATAGCGCGCAGAAACAGGCGGAGCTGCGGGCGCTCAAGGAGGCCGGGCAGGGGGTTCACGTCTCGCTGCTGCCTTGGGGCGTCTGGGGGCCTGATGCGCTGACCTGGTTTTTGCAGGAAACCGGCGAGGTCTCGCACTCCCGTCCGGGCCATGTGATCTATCCCGTGCCGTTCAAGCGGGCAGGGGTGGTGCTGAACCCGAACCGCCCGAGCCAGGCGCGCGGCCATATCCGCAGCGATACCCTGTCGATTCACTTCTGGGGCCGCCGCTTCCGTAATATCGCGGCCAAATACGGCGGCGTGCCGGCCGAAGGGTGTTATGTGCACGAACTGCTGGCCAAGCACGGGATCAACGCGGAGAAAACCCGCCATCTGCTGCAGGCCGACCCCGGACCGGAAGAGGCCGCTTCGGAAATGATGGACCCGTCCGCGTTGGATTTTTCGATGTTCAGCGACCGGGACGTGGCCAATATTCTTTTGCAGCGCTCAGAGCTGGCTCGCTCCGGTCAGACGATCAGGGATTGGATGGCGGGCGACGAGGCGCTCCTGCTGGCGGAAGCCCGGGCGCAGCGGGACCATATCCTGCAGGAGTCGATCCGGATTGCGGAACGGGAATGCAATTTCTTCTTTGGCTCCACCGATGCCATCGCGCCCAAGCGGGCCGCCGACATCGGCTGCGGCTATGCCTTTGCCAGCCTGTTGCTGTACCGCCGCTATGGATGCGGCATTGTGCTGATCGACATCGAAGAGGGCAATGGCCGCCATTTCGGCTTCCAGGGCGAAGGGGCAGGCTACACCAGTCTGCAGACCGCCCGCGCGTTCCTTGAGAAGAACGGCGTTCCGGCTGAGAAGATCACCACCATCAACCCCAAAGCCGAAGACACCGCGGCGCTGGGCGGTTTTGACTTGGTCATCAGCCTGGCGTCCTGCGGGTTTCATTATCCCGTGGGCACTTACGAGGATCTGTTCCGCAATCAGATCAACAAGGGCGGCGGTATCGTGCTGGACATCCGCAAGGGGTCCGGCGGTATCGGCGCGATGAAAAGCTTCGGTACTGTCGATGTGCTGGCCAAGCACGGCAAATACTCCACCGTTCTGACCCGCGAGGCCCAGCAGAAATGACGGAAATTCTTGAAACGCACGGGGTGAAAATCCCGCTGGACCCGAACGTCATCACCTCAAAGATCGAACGCGCAATCCGCAAGGACCGTTATGAGCTCGACGAGGTCTCCGGCACCCCGAAGTTTCTGGAGAAGGACGATCGGGTGATTGAGCTGGGAGCCGGGATCGGATTCATTTCTTCTTTCCTGGGCGTCCGTCTCGGCGTCCAAAACGTGCTCTGCGTCGAGGCTGATCCGACGCTTTGTGCCTTCATCCGCAGCGTCCACGAACTGAACGGCCTGCAGGCAGCGCAGGTGCGTAACTGCGTTGCCCTGAACGATGCGGCAGCCGAAGCCCCGGTTCCCTTCTATGTCCGCGAACAATTCTGGTCGTCTTCGCTGGACGGGGAGGAGCCTTACCAGAAGGCAATCGAAGTTCCGGGCATCCGCCTGTCGAAACTGATCCGGGACTTCAAGGCCAACACGCTGATTGTGGACATCGAAGGCGGCGAGCGGGATTTGTTCGCGCCGGCGGATCTGAGCGGGATCGACAAGATATTCCTGGAGATCCATACGCGAAAAATTAAGAGAATTGGGATAAAGCATTGTTTTGACGCGCTGTCGCAGAGCGGCTTTTGCTACGATCAGCAGGTCAGCCGTGGCGGATCGGTCCTGTTCCGGCGCATCCCAAGATGGCAGCTGAAAAAATATGCTGGATAACGGTTTCGACTTCCAAACGGTTCTGCCCGCACTGGATGCGGATGACGTCGAAAGTATTGCGGATGTGAATGGCCAGGCCCCCGGTTTGGCCGTCTTGCTGCACCAGCGCTATGGCTGCTGTATTGATCTTGTCAGCCTCGACAGCAGCGGCACCTTTGTTCCCCTTCCTAAGGAGCAGCTGGCTGACTATCTCTCCCGGCTGGAACAGGGCGGGGTCGACCGCGAGGCCGTCCGGGTGGCCGACCAGCCGCACAGCCTGAAGCAGTACGATGTCCTGATTTCGCTGAACGGCTTTGGCGCTGTTCACGCGCCCCGGAGGCTGAAATACGTCCTGGACCGGGCGCTGCATCCGCTCAGCCGCGCAGTCTTTGAAATCCGTAAGGGCTCGGGCAGCTACCCGTTCTTAAACTCCTATGGCGGCTGCAATACGCTGAAACTGCCGGAGGACGGTTCCAACGGGCTTGCGGTGCTCTCTGTTGAGCCGCAGGACGATGCAGAGCCGGTCGAAGGCTGGGCGCAGACCGCGCAGGCGCTGGCGGGCAAGGAAGGTTTCTTTGACGAGCTGGAGGAGCATTCGTTTCTGTTCGTTCCCCGCGGCAAGACGCTGGTGGTCACCTTCGACAACCTCGACATCGCAATGACCAAGCGGGCGGACCGGCGGCCGTGGGGCTTCAGCTTCATAGAGGCGCAGGGCTGGTCGATGCTGGGGGTGATGGCCAATGGCTGGACCTGGTTCCGCCACCAGGAAGTCAGCCGGAAGTTTGAGGCGCTGCGCGACAGCGGTTTTTTCAAGCAGTTTTCCCGGGTGGTGTTCTATGGCGCCTCGATGGGCGGGTATGCGGCGGCGGCCTATGCCGCAGCGGCGCCGGGGTCTACGGTGTTTGCGATCAGCCCGCAATCCACCCTCGACAAGACAATTGTGCCCTGGGAGATGCGCTACAAGAAGGTCTGGGACAGGGACTTTTCCGGTCCCTTCGGCGATGCCGCGCTGGCCAGCCGGGCTGCGGGCGATGTGCATATCATGTTCGACCCTTATGTGGCGCCGGATGCCGCCCATGCCGCCCGGTTCACCGGCGCAAATGTCACCTTCTGGCGCTGCCCGCTGCTGGGGCACCGGCTCGGATCCTCGCTGCAGCAGATGGGTGTTTTGCAGGACGTTGCGCGCGGTGCCATTTCCGGCGAGCTGACCCCGCACCAGTTCCACCGCCTGTTGCGCAAGCGGCATGGCTTCCCGCGCTTTCAGCGGGAGCTGGCCAGTCTGGCCTTGGACCGCGGCCATCCCCGGCTTGCGCAGCGGGTCTGCGACTATATTCTGCGCCAGCGGGACGACCGGTTCTTCCGCCGGATGAAGGCGCGGCTGTAGCCCGCGCTGGCAGCGGCGCGGCGGGCAGGCAGCGGCACCGCGGACAGAATACCGGGCAGCGGCCGGACACGACAATGAACCAGGCAGACAGCACCATGCGGGACATAACCCTCGCCTTCCACATCGGGGCCCCCAATACCGACAACGGCCAGCTGACCTGGTCGCTGCGCAAGGATGCGCAGCCGCTGCTGGAGCGCGGTGTCATGATCCGCCGTCCCGGGACCTATATGCCCGCGGTTACCAGCCTGATGCGCAAGCAGCACAAGGGACTGTTGACGGATCAGGAACGCGAAGCGCTTCTGGCTTCCATCGTCAAAGACCAAGACGTGTCGCGTCTCATTCTGACCAATTCGGGCTTTCTGGGGGTGCCCGGGTGGATGCTCAGCGGCGGACGGCTGTTCCGCAACGCAGGCAGCAACGCCGCGGCTCTGCGGCGTGTGTTTCCAGGCAATCCTTGCGAATTTTTCCTCGGCCTGCGCGATCCGGCAGCCCTGATCGGACCGGTGTTCCGGTCGCAGTCAGGCAGAACATGGGAGCAATTCGCCGGACGCACGGATTTTTTGAACCTTCGCTGGTCCGATGTTGTTGCGGACATTCAGGAGCACAACCCGGGCTGCCGCCTGACCGTCTGGTGCAATGAGGAGACGCCGGTCATCTGGCCCGGTATCCTGGGGCATGTGACCGGTCTGGGCAGCAGCTTCCGCTTCAGCGGTGAGTTCGACATCACCCGCGGCATCATCTCCGAGCAGGGATATGAGCGGCTGGAGGCCTATCTGTCCAGCCGCCCCGGCTTGTCGGAGGACCAGCGCGAACGGGTGCATGAACTGTTCCTGACCTATTTCCATTCCGAGGCGGCGGTGGAGGAGGAAATCGACCTGCCGGGCTGGTCGCAGCCGCTGGTGGATGCAATGGGTGAAACCTACCTGGCCGATACCGAGCTGATCCGCAGGATGCCCGGGGTCACGTTTCTGTCCTGAGATCCTGGCGGCCGTAAAGCGGCTTCATCAGGATTGCGGTCAGATACATCGGGATCTGATAGCAGCCGAGGAAGATCAGCAGCGGGTCGGTCGTGGCTGCGGGCAGGGCGATCAGGAAGAGGGCGAAGTTCCGGTTGCCGGCGACAACGGAGACTGGCACCGCGCCACTGCCCGCGCGGCGGCGCAATACGGCAAACACAAGCATTTGCAGGCCCAGGTTGGCCGCCAGGGCAAAACCCAGCCATTGCAGAACCAGCAGCGGGTTCGTGCGCAGTGCCGGCCCCAGCGCGGCCATCAGCCCGACCACAATCACTGCCAGCGCTATCATGGTCAGGCCGTCTATGGCTCTGGCCTGATCCTGGCGCAGCTCCGGCAGCGTCACGCGGCGCAGCAGGAAGGCTGCGGCCACGGTAAGGCCAATGGCGGCGATCAACCGCCCGGCGGCGC
The DNA here is from genome assembly GCF_059429235.1 of Leisingera sp. CC-HEC096. Classification (NCBI taxonomy): domain Bacteria; kingdom Pseudomonadati; phylum Pseudomonadota; class Alphaproteobacteria; order Rhodobacterales; family Roseobacteraceae; genus Leisingera; species Leisingera sp. CC-HEC096. The sequence continues at coordinate 1,799,155 of NZ_JCAIJS010000001.1, read as the reverse complement.
GCAGCACCTCGCCCAGATCGCCCAGGCCGGGCGCCAGCAGGAACACCGGGATCACCGTCAGCGGCATCAGCGCAGTGCCGGTGATCAGCAGGCGGAAGGCAGGTTCCGGCGCGTGACCCATCAGCGCGGTGATATTGGGGCTGCCAGTTACGGATGGTGCGCTCAGCATCAGGATCAGCGCCACCGCGGCAGGGGTGTGCGCGACGCCGAACAGTGACGCTGCTCCCAGCGCCAGGAGCGGCAGGCCCATCTGCAGCAGGGCAATCGCCTTGAGCGTGCCAATGCCGTCCGCCAGACCGCCTGCTGCCTTGCGCAACCCGATGCGGTAGGCGTTCAGAAACAACAGCCCGGCCACCATTTCCGGCAGCCAGGGCTGGAGGGCTGCGGCCAGGCCGGGCAGCAGCAGCCCGGCCATGAGCCCCAGGACCAAGGCGGCCCGCCCGTGCCGGGCGGCAAAGGCGAGCGCGCGCAGCATGTGCCTAGACCGGTCCCGGCCTGAGGTTGTTGGGCAGGTAGGTCGCCAGCTCCGGGAAGGCGATCAGCACAAACACCATCAGCACCATGATCAGGAACATCGGGATCGCGGCCCGGGCGATATAGCTCATCTCGTGGTGGGTCATGCCCTGCATCACAAACAGGTTGAAGCCGATCGGCGGGGTGATCTGCGCCATCTCGACCACCACCACGATGAAGATGCCGAACCAAATCAGGTCAATGCCCGCCTGCCGGATCATCGGCTCCACCACCGCCATCGTCAGCACCACCGAGGAGATACCGTCGAGGAAACAGCCGAGCACGATGTAGAACACCAGCAGCACCATCAAGAGCTCAAACCGCGTCAGCTCCCAGCCAGCGATCAGATCCGCCAGCCCGCGCGGCAGCCCGGTAAAGCCCATCGACAAGGACAGAAACGCCGCGCCCGCCAGGATCAGCGCAATCATCGCGCTGGTGCGGGTAGCACCCATCAGGCTCTCAGAGAAGGTCTTCCAATTCAGCGAGCCCTGACCCAGTGCCAGCAGCAGCGAACCGATAACCCCGAACGCCGCCGCCTCGGTTGCGGTGGCAAAGCCCAGGTACATCGAGCCGATCACCACGACGATCAGCGCAATCACCGGTGCCAGGAAACGGGAGTTCTTCACCTTCTCGGCAAAGCTCAGCTTGCTTTCCTGATCCGGGTTCCAGTCCTTGCCGACCTTGGAGTAAATCGCCACGTACCCCATGAACATCGCCGCCAGCACCAGACCCGGCAGGATGCCCGCAAAAAACAGCTTGGTGATCGATTCATTGATGGTGACACCATAGACGATCAGCGTCAGCGACGGCGGGATCATCAGGCCCAGCGTGGCCGCACCGGTCAGCGTCCCGATCACCATGCGCTCCGGATAGTTGCGCTTGCGCAGCTCGGGGATCGACATCTTGCCCACCGTGGTCAGCGTCGCGGCAGAGGAGCCGGAGACCGCGGCAAAGACCGTGCAGCCGACAATGTTGGTGTGCACCAGCCCGCCGGGCAGCGGCGCCATCCAGGGCGACAGGCCCTTGAACATGTCCTCCGATAATCGGGTCCGATAAAGGATCTCCCCCATCCAGATGAACATCGGCAGCGCAGTCAGGGTCCAGCTGGAGGAGGCCGACCAGACCGTGGTCAGCATCACGTCGCCAACCGGCCTTGTGGTAAACAGCTCCATGCCGACCCAGGCCACGCCCATCAGCGCCAGACCAACCCAGACGCCGGTGCCCAGAAGCGTGAATAGCACGAAGAGGAACAGGATGATGACTGAGATATTTTCCATGGGCGCTTACTCCGCGTGGCTCTGATCTTCGAGATCCCGGGTGATGCGGTGATCGCCGCGGAAAATCACGTGGAACAAATGGTCGGTGAGGGCGATGGCCAGAATGACCGCGCCGATCAGCATGGCGCTTTGCGGCATCCACAGCGGCGTGCGGTCCTGGCCCTGGCTCACGTCGTTGAACTTCCAGCTCCAGTAGACAAAGCGGTAGGCGTAGAAGCAGAAGTACCACATCACCGCGGTGCCGATGCCAAAACACCAGATCTCCAGCACCCGGCGGAAACCTTCGGGCACGGCGTTGAGCAGGATCGACACCCGGATATGGCTGCCGCGGTTCAGCGCATTGGCAAAGGCCAGGAAGGACGCCGCCGCCATCGCATAGCCAGCGTAATCCGGCGCGCCGGGGAAGACCTCGCCGGTCCAGCGGGCCAGCATCTGAACCACGATCAGCCCCAGAATGGCAATCAGGCAGAGGGCGGCCAGCACCCCCGCCGCCAGGTACAGAAAATCGAGACCGGAGCGCAGCCCCCTGAGCACAGTCATGGCATCCCCATCGGCTTTATCTTTATGAGAAAACGGGCGGCACTTCAGCGCCGCCCGTATCAAGCAGTCTGATTACTCGGCGTTGAAGGCGTCGACGATGGCCTTGCCTTCTTCACCAGCCGCTTCCAGCCATTCATTGGTCATGGTGACGCCGATTTCCTTCAGCTCACCCACCATCTGGTCAGAGGCCGGACCTACGGTCATGCCGCCGTCGCGCAGACCTTGCAGGGTAAAGCCGGTGTACTCCTTGGCGCGCCAGTTGCCCGCGTATTCAGCCAGCTTGGCGCAGCCCCTGATCACGTTCTGATTGGCTTCCGAGGTGCCGCTCCAGATATCGGAGTTCACGAACACGTAGTTGCGCGGCAGCCAGGCATCCACTTCGTAGAAATAATTCAGGCTCTCCCAGACCTTGCGGTCATAGCCGGTGGAGCCGGAGGAGACCATCGAGTCCGCTACGCCGGTGGCAAAGGCCTGGCTGATCTCAGCCGCCTCGATGGTCACCGGCAGCATGCCGGTCAGCTCTGCCAGGCGCGAGGTGGCGTTGTTGTAGGAGCGGAACTTGATGCCCTTCATGTCGGCGACCGAGTTCACCTCGTTCTTGAAATAAAGCCCCTGCGGCGGCCACGGCACGGCATAAAGCAGGGTCAGGTTCTGCTCGGCCAGCAGGTTTTCGATGGTGGGCTTGGCGGCCTTCCACAGCTTGTCGCTGTCATCAAAGGACGTCGCCAGGAACGGGATCGAGTCAAAGCCGAACAGCGCGTTTTCGTTCTGGTGGCCGGAGAGCAAGCGCTCGCCAATCGGCGCCTGGCCGGTCTGCACCGCGCGCTTGATATCGGCTCCCTTGAACAGCGAGCCGGACGGGTGGGTTTTGATCTCTATCTCGCCGCCGGTGCCGGTGGTCACGCATTCGGCGAACTCAGCACCGGTGGCGGAGTGGAAGTTGGAGGCCGAATAGGCCATCGGCATATCCCAGACTTCCGCGGCGGCGGGCAGGGCGGCAGCCGCGGTCAGCGCGGTGGCGGCCAGCAGTTTGGTCAGTTTCTTCATTGTGTTCTCCCTGTTTGCTTGCGGCCCCTTGAGGGGCACTGGTTAATTTCAAATCGCGTAACGTGCCGGATCATAGGCGCTCATGTCGATGTTCGGGGCGCGCCCCGAAATCATCTGCGCCAAAAGGCGCCCGGTCTTCGGCCCGCCGGTCAGGCCGACGTGATGGTGGCCAAAGCCGGCAAAGGCACCGGACAGGCCCGGCAGCTCGCCGATGACCGGGATCGAATCCGCCGGTGCCGGACGGTAGCCCAGCCATTCCTCTTCGTGTTTCCAGGTGACACCGGGCAGAATGCGCCGGGCGTTCTTGCGCAACAGCTCAAGCGGGCCTTTCGACGGCCCGGCCTCCAGCCCGCCGAACTCCACAATGCCCGCAATCCGGATCCGTCCCTCCATCGGGGTCACCACGCATTTGGCCGCTGCCACCATGACTGGCGCTTTCGGCATCGCCGAAGGCTCCCATAATTCAAGATGATAGCCGCGTTCTGCCTCCAGTGGTACGGAAATTCCCAGCTTCTCTGCCAGAGGTTTGGACCAGACGCCGGTGGCCACAAGCACGGCATCGCAGGGGATGGTTTCCCCGCCGGCACGCACGCCGGTCACCTTGCCGTTTTGGCGGGCCACATCCTCGGCAATGGCCTGGATCAGCCGGCCGCCATTGGCCGTCACATGGGCGGCCAGGTCCTTCACATACCGGCCCGGGTCCAGGATAAGCCCGTGATCCTTCAGCCGCGCGGCAAAGCCGAACTCCTCGGCATAGATACCGTCATAGGCCCGGACATCCGCGCCCTCCAGCTCATCCCAGCGGAACCCATGCTTCCTGCGCAGGCCCCAGCCGAATGCGTCCTCGCCGAAATGCGCCCGGTCATTGTAGAGGAACAGGTAGTCCGATGGTTTCAGATGCCGCTCCGCCCCGGTGCCCGCCGCAAGCGCCTGATGATCCGCCAGCGAGTCCCCGACAATGGGCGCCAGCGCAGCCGCGATGCGGGCGGTGTCCTCTGCATTTGCATGGCTCATGTACTTCATCAGCCAAGGCGCCAGCTTGGGCAGGTATCCCCAGCGCATGAACAGCGGCTGGCTGGGGTCCAGCAGCATCTTCGGTGCCTTCTTCCACAACCCCGGACCTGTCACCGGCACGATAGAGCAGGAGGCCAGAATGCCGCCGTTGCCATGGCTGGTGCCTTCGCCCGGCCCCTTGCCGTCGATCAGGATCACCTGATGCCCGTCGCGCTGCAGCTCAATCGCGGCGGAGACGCCGACAATGCCGGCACCGATGATGGCAACGGTTTTCTTCTCCGCCGTCATGCCGCAACCTTCTTGGCGACCGCGAAACGGCTCAGCTTTTCAACATCCGGCCTGATGCCCAGCCCCGGCCCGTCCGGGACCACCACCTGGCCGTCCTTGACCTGGAAGGGCGTCTCCAGAATGTCCTCTTTCAGGAAATAGCTCGCCTGGTAGAACTCGCAGCCCAGCCGGATCTCGGGAGTGGCGGCAATCATGTGGGTGCCCGCCAGATGCGCCAGCCCAGCCTCGAACATGTCGCCCCCATAGGCAGACAGTCCGTTGGCCGCCGCAATCCGCGCCACCGTCTGCCCGCGGGTCAGCCCGCCCGACTTCATGATCTTGACCGAGACACCGTCACAGATGCCTTCACGCGCGGCCCTTACCATGTCCTCGGGGCCAAAGACGCTTTCGTCTGCCAGCAGCGGCACGTCGATCATCTCCCTCAGCTTTGCCATCATGCCGAAATGATGAAACCGCACTGGCTGCTCGATGAAATCCGGCTTGAACTGCGCCACGTCGCGCACCTGGGCAGGCGCAACCTCAATGCTCAGGCCTTGGTTATAGTCCACCCGCACCCGGAATTCGGGGAAGTCCTTGGCGATCCGCTCCAGCCGCATGATGTCAAAGGCATGATCCTTGAAGCCGGTCTTCAATTTGATCAGCCCCACATTGTCCGCCCGCAGCCGGTGCAAGAGGTCCACGTCCTTCCCGAAATCCGGATCGGCAATCGAGCAGCTCAGCGGAATGGTATCGCGGCACTTGCCGCCCAGCAGCGCCCAGACCGGCGCGCCGGTGATCCGCCCGGTCAGGTCCAGCAAAGCGCTTTCCAGCGCCGCCTTGGCCTCTGTGCAATGGGCCACTGCCTTGGCCGCATCCTCCATGATCGCCGCCCTGTCCGCCACCCGGCGGCCTTCCACCAGCGGCCGGATGTAGCGGTCCAGCGCCGCCAGGCTGGCTTCCGGGGTGCCGGTGAACACCGACCACGTCGAGGCTTCGCCAAACCCTTCGGCGCCGCCTTCGCTGCGCAGCCGTACAATCACAACTTCGCAGGAGCCCTCAACAGACCCGATCCCGTGGTCGCGGCGCGACAAGACGGGCAGCGCGAGATGCCAAAGGTCCATCCCGGCAATCTTTTGTTCCAGCACTTCGCTTTCCTCCCAGAAGCTTGGAAAAGCCTGCCTTGACTGGATCATCATTGCCAATACAAAGAATTCGAAAGAGTATCATGAAAAGTGATAGGCTGCCGATGTCTCTCCGCTTCCGCCAGCTGCAGGCTTTCCACGCCATCGTCGAAACCGGCACCGTTACCGGCGCGGCCGAGCAGCTGGGCATTTCCCAGCCTGGCATCTCCAATCTGCTCTACCAGCTGGAGCGCCAGACCCGCCTCAAGCTGTTCGAACGCAGCAAGGGCCGGCTGATCCCGACGCCCGAGGCCGGGGTGCTGTTCCAGGAAGTCGATACCGTGGTGCGCGGACTGGACCACGTGGCGCAGGCGGTGACGGACCTTCAAAACAAGCAGGCGGGCCAGTTGCAGGTTGCTTCTCAGCACTCGCTGTCCTTCGGCTTCATGCCCGCGCTGATCGCCCGCTTCGCCCGCACACGCCCGGACATGTCGATATCATTTCAGGCACAGTATTCGCTGAAGATCCAGGAGTGGGTGATCTCCGGCCTTTTCGAAATCGGCGTCTGCGAAATGCCCCTGATCCATGACGGGCTGGAGGCGCATCCGATCACCGTCGAAACTCGGCTGGCGATCCCGGCGGACAGCCCCTTGGCCGAACACGAGGTGCTGACACCGGAACAGCTGGAGGGTGTGCCCTTCATCGTCATGGGGCCGGAGCACATGACCCACCGCCGCACCCGGGAAGTCTTTCAGCAGGCTGGAATCCCGCTGAAAACCCGGGTGCATTCGCATATGTTCAAGAACCTCCTGAGTTTTGTGCAGGAGGGAATGGGGGTCTCGATCCTCGACCCCTTTGTGCTGAGCTTCGAGACCGGCGGCGGGTTCGTCTCCCGTCCGTTCCGGCCCAGGATCATGATGGAAATGGCGGTGATCACCTCCAAGTCGCGCCCGCTGTCAGTGGTAGGGCAGGAGTTCCTGGCGCTGTTGAAGCAGGAGCTGGCGACGTACTGCGTGGCAGAAACCTGACCTTCTCCCGGAATTGTATGCAGTACGGAATTCAATCTTGCGCAGGGCCGGGCGCTCCCCTAATCTGCACCGCGGATTGAACGAACGGCGGGAACATGGCCAAACGCGAAAGCAATGTGGACCGGGTCTATGAGGCGCTGCGCCGGATGGCGGCGGATTTTGCCTTCAAGCCTGACCAACGGATCAACGAAAGCGCGCTGTCTGAGGTGCTGGGCGCCAGCCGCACGCCGCTGCGCGAGGCGCTGAACCGGCTGGTGGCCGAGGGGTTCCTGACCTTCCAGAACAACCGCGGCTTCTTCTGCCGCCCGCTGACGCCCAGCTACATCATGGATCTGTACGAGGCCAGGGTGGCAGTGGAATGCGAAGCTGTGCGGCTGGCCTGCACCCGTGCCACTGATGAGGATATCGCGGCGCTGGCGGACTACCTGAACCGGATGGAGCCGGAATACGAAAGCGCCACCGATCCGGAGGCGCTGCTGGCAATGGACGAAAGCTTCCACGCCCGCTTGGCGCAGCTCTCCGGCAACAGCGAGCTGCAGCGCATCCTGAACAACCTGAATGGCCGCATCCGCTATATCCGGCTGATCGACCTCAAACGCCTTCGCGACCGGGCCGGGGGCAAGGCTCCGGGCGACATCTCGGCCCACCGCCAGATTGTCGAGGGAATCGCCGCCCGCGATGCGCAGGCCGCGACAGCAGCCATGCGCAGCCATATCGAGAAACGCCGGGAGGAGGCGACGGAGGCTGTTCGCATCGCCTTCTCCCAGCTTTACGTGCCGGACGAGTAGGGGAGCCACATGGAACACGGCGGCAAGACAGTTTACGGCGCAGCAGTTGGCATCCTGATGCTGGAAACCCGCTTTCCCCGCATCCATGGCGACATGGGCAACGCGATGACCTGGGACTTCCCGGTGCACTACAAGGTGGTGCGCGGTGCCAACCCTGAGAACGTCGTGCGCGGCAATCCCAAAGAGCTGGCGGACCTGTTTGTCGAGGCCGGGCGCGACCTGGTGGCAATGGGGGCCGATGGCATCACCACCAACTGCGGTTTCCTGGCACTGATCCAGGACGAGGTGAAACAGGCGCTGGGCGTGCCGGTGGCGACATCCTCGCTGATGCAGGTGCCGATGGTGCAGAATCTGCTGCCTGCGGGCAAGCGCTGCGGCATCCTGACGATCTCCAAGGCCACGCTGACACCTGCGCATCTTGTTGCCGCAGGTGTTGCGCCGGATACGCCCATTGCCGGCACAGACGGCCTCCGCGCCTTTACCCGCGACATCCTGGGCGACGCGGCCTCGATCGACTTCGAGGCCTGCCGCCTGGACATGATCGACGCTGCCCGTGCAATGGTGGCGGAGATACCGGACCTGGGCGCTATCGTGCTGGAATGCACAAATATGGTGCCCTACGCCCGTGATGTGCGCAAAGCGACCGGGCTGCCGGTGTTTTCGATCCATTCCTTCATCAACTGGTTTCAGGCCGGTCTGCTGCCCAAAGGATTTCCGCTGGAGCTGGAAGATCCTCGCTGGTGAGGCCGGACGGTGGGCGAAATCGCCCACCCTACGCTGAATGGCCCGTAGGGTGGGCGATTCCGCCCACCGCCATCTATCAGCTCAAAACCAGCAGCCAGAACCACACTGTCAGGATGCTGGCGCCGGTGGCAATCAGCACCGAGGACGCTGCCACCCGCTTGGCCCGCCCGTACATATTGGCAAAGATATAGCCATTGAACCCGGTCGCCATCGCCGCGTTCAGCACGGCGGAGCGGAACAAGTCCAGCGGCAGCGCCAAGGCCGAGCCCAGCGTCCAGACGATCGCCGGGTGGATCATCAGCGAGGTGAAACAGACAAACAGGATCGCCCGCATGTCGCCCTCTGGCCGGTATTTGACCAGCACCCCGCCCAAGGCAAACAGCGCGCAGGGCAGGGCGGCGCGGATAATCAGCGACAGCGCCTCATCCAACACCAGCGGAATGGCAAACCCGGAGAGGTTCACAGCAAACCCCAGCGCAATGCCGAGGATCAGCACGTTGCGGAACATCGCGTTCAGCACGGATGTGACAGTCTTGACGCCGCCCGCCCCGCGGTTGCGTACAAACTCCATCGCGGTAATGCCCACGCCGTAGCAGAACGGCGAATGAAACGCGATGATCGCGTAGTTGCCGGTCAGGTTCTCAGGTCCGAACGCGCGCTCTGTGATCGGCAGCCCCAGCAGGACCGAGTTCGAGAACAGGCAGCAGAACCCGATGGCGATACAGTCTTCCCAGTCCCGCTTGAACAAGGTCCGGGCACCGAAGACGCCAATCAGAAAGCAGGTGAATGCGCCGGTATAGAAGCTCGCCAGCAGCCGCGGATCGAAACTGGCGGAAAGATCCAGCTCTGCCATCGCCTTGAACAGCAGGCATGGAATGGCAAAGCCCTGGGCGAACTTCATCACCCCTTCGATGTGATCCTGGCTCAGCACGCGCCTGGCGGTGGCGGCGTAGCCTGCGCCGACAACCAGAAACACCGGCAGAATGACGTCAATCAGGCTCTGAAACACGGTGCTTCCTCAAATTCCTCAAAAGAAAAGGGGCGCTGCGTTGCGCCCCTTCAGACCTCCATCCGGATCACCATCCCATCAAAGGCGGGGGTGATATGGTCAGGGGTCTCGGCCTCGACCGTGTCGTAATCCATGTCGATATGCATGTTGGTGATCACACCGCGTTTGGGGGCCATCTTTTCGAACCACTCCAGCGCCTCCTGGTAGCTGAAATGGGTCGGGTGCGGGGTGCGGCGCAGCCCGTCCAGGATCCACACATCCAGCCCCTCCAGTTCCGGCAGGGCGCTGTCGGGGATGGTCGACACATCCGGCAGATAGGCCAGCCCGCCGATGCGGAACCCCAGCGAGTCAATGGAACCGTGGCTGACCTCGAACGGGCGGAAGGTGATTCCGCCGCCGGGCCCGCTGATGGAGAACGGGCCGCCGATGGTCTGCAGGTCCAGGATCGGCGGATAGGGGGAGTTGTCGGGCTGCGCAAAGGCGTAGCCAAAGCGGTTCAGAAGGTCGTTCTGGGTCGCCCCGTCGGCATAGACCGGGATGCGCTGGCGCATGTTGAAATAGACCATGCGCAGATCGTCGATCCCGTGCAGATGGTCGGCATGGGAATGGGTGTAGACCACCGCGTCCAGGCGGCTCACCTCTGCATCCAGCAGCTGGCTGCGCATGTCCGGCGTGGTGTCGATCAGCACCGACGTGGTGCCGTCAGGCCCGTCGCGCTCCACCAGCATCGAGCAGCGGCGGCGCCGGTTCTTCGGGTTCTTGGGGTCGCAATCGCCCCAGTGGCCGCCAATCCGCGGCACCCCGCCCGACGAGCCCGAGCCGAGGATGGTAAAACGCATCTCTGCCATCAGGCGGCGGCCTCATACTGGGCAGCTTTCCAGAACAGCCGGTCGAAATTCGCCTGCGTCTGCGCGGCAAAACCGGCGTAGTCCATGCCGAACACTTCTGCGCCCACCTTGGCGGTAAAGGCGGTATAGGCAGGCTCGTTGCGCTTGCCGCGGTAGGGCGGCGGCGCCAGGTAGGGGGCGTCGGTCTCCACCAGGATGCGCTCCACCGGCGCGGCGGCAAAGATATCGCGCAGCTCCTGGCTCTTGGGGAAGGCGGCAATACCGGACATCGACAGGTAGAACCCCAAGTCCAGCGCTGCCTTGGCCAGCTCTGCGGAGGAGGAGAAACAGTGCATCACGCAGCTGTATGCGCCGTTGTTCATCTCTTCGCTCAGGATACGCGCCATGTCGTCGTCGGCCGCCCGGGCGTGGATGATCAGCGGCAGGCCGGTTTCGCGGGCCGCGGCAATGTGGATGCGCAGCGACTCCTGCTGCACGGCAGCGCTGTCGGCGGTGTAGTGGTAGTCCAGCCCGGTCTCGCCGATGCCGACGAACTTCGGGTGTTTGGCCAGCGCCACCAGCTCATCCACCGAGACCAGCGGCTCATCTGCCGCGCTCATCGGGTGGGTGCCCGCGGCGTAGAAGACCGGCGCGTGAGTCTCGGCAATCGCGCGCACAGCCGGCTCGTTTTTCATTTTGGTGCAGATCGTCACCATCCGGGTCACGCCAGCCTCAGCGGCGCTGGCAATCACCTCATCCAGGCGGCCCTCAAAGTCCGGGAAGTCCAGATGGCAGTGGCTGTCGGTAATCTGGGGGGGCGTCTCGGTCATGGATCCTCTGGTGCCGCTTGCGCCGCGCCGGAAGCCTAGCGCGACGCGGTTTCCTGCATCTTGAAAACCGTATCTAGGACAAGCGCCGCGGGGTCAAGGTTCACCGCCTGGCCGTGGCGGGCACGGGCGGTCACTTCTGCTGCAAGGTCGGCCCAGGCGCGCGCTTTGCGGGGATCAGGCGACAACCGCGACAGCATCGCTGCTTCCTGCGGTGCCGCTTCCGGCGCTGGCGGAGTCCCCGTCGCGCCGGTGCGCGCCAGCCGGGCCAGCGCCATCTCCGTCAGTGACAGCAGCAGCTCGAAACGTTCCGCCGCGCCCCGCTGTGCGGCGGCCTCAGCCAGCGCCATCGCGCGCTGCCGGTCCAGCCGCGGCATAGAATCGAGGATCTGCACCAGCTCGGCATAGATCTTGAGCCCGCCCAGGTTGATCAGCCGCAGCGCGGCCCCGACAGAGCCGCCAGCGAGTGCTGCGAGATTGTCCATGTTCTGGGGCAGTTCAACACCCGATTGCGCCAGCGCGGCTTCCATGTCCGGTGCAGACAGCGGCCCCAGCCGCAGGGTGCGGCAGCGGGAGCGGATCGTCGGCAAGAGGCGCGAGGGCTGATGAGAGATCAGCAGGATCGTGGTCCGTGCCGGTGGCTCCTCCAGCATCTTCAACAACGCATTGGCGGCGCTCACATTCATATCGTCGGCGGCATCGACAATCACCACCCGCCGCCCGCCGTCGGTGGCGGACAGGCCAAAGAAGCGGTTGAGCTTGCGGATATCGTCCACGACAATCTGGCTGCGCAGCTTGCCCTTGTCGTCATAAGAGCGGGTGATTGGTGCCAGCCCCGGTTCCGCCAGCGCCTGAATGCGGTGCGAGACCGGATGGTCCGGGTCAACGTCCAAGGTCTGCGGCGGGGGCGGGGCGCCGAACAGGCCCTCTTCTGCCGGCGGCGTGGCCAGCAGAAACCGCGCGATCCGCCAGGCCAGCGTTGCCTTGCCCACGCCCTGCGGGCCGGTCAGCAGCCAGCCGTGATGCAGGCGGTCGGAATTGTAGGCGGTCAGGAAGTCCTGCTCCGCTGCCTCCTGGCCGATCAGCCGCAGGGTTTCGCGCGGATGCGGCGCGCCCTCGGCCTGGTCGGCGCGCGGCAGGTCGTCGTCAGCGCTCATACCCCGCTTCCTTCCAGCGCATCTTCCGCCAGTCTGCGCACATCGGCGGCCACCTCTTCGACAGGGCGGGCGCCATCGACCACCCGGAACCGGTCCGCAAACTCTTTCGCCAGCGCCAGGAAGCCGGCGCGCATCTTCTCCTGCAGCCCGACCCCGAAATCCTCGAAACGTTCCTCCTTGCCCTGCCGCCCCTTGGCGCGGGCCAGGCCCTCGGCCGGGTCCATGTCAATCAGCAGGGTCAGGTCCGGCTCGCGCCCGATCATCAGCTTGTGCATCTGGTCGACAGCCGCGCGCAGATCGCCGCGCGACAGGCCCTGATACATCCGCGTGCTGTCTGCAAAGCGGTCGCAGATCACCACCTTGCCCGCGGCCAGAGCGGGTTCGATGGTGCGCTCCAGATGATCGCGCCGCGCCGCCATGAACAGCAAAAGCTCGGTCTCCGCCGACCAGCGGTCGGGATCGCCCTCCAGCACCAGCCTGCGGATCTCTTCAGCCCCGGGGGAGCCGCCGGGCTCCCGCGTCAGCACCACATCGCGGCCCGCGGCGCGCAGGGCTTCTGCCAGCAGCTGGCATTGCGTCGATTTCCCGGAGCCGTCGATGCCTTCAAAGGTGATGAACAACCCGCGCTTGCCGCCCGCCGTCACAGTGCCCCCTCGGGACCGGTCAGGAATTGCTTGATCAGAACCTGCGCCGCGGTCTTGACCCGCACCACAAAGCCGCCCGCGGGCACGTCGCTTTCCGCCACCAGCGGCAGCCGCACCTCCGGCAGCTCCTCGGGCTGCAGAACCAGCTCCGCCAGCCGCTGGCCTTTCGCCACCGGCGCCTCGATCGGACCGTTATAGACGACTTCGCCCTGGATGGTGTTGGCTGCCAGGGACGGCAGCAGGATCTCCAGGTCCTTGGCCGGCACCAGCCCTACCGATTGCTCGGCCCCCCGCCAAATCTCGGCTTCGGCGATGGCGATACCCTCTTTGGCGACGGTTTTCTTGGCAAATTGGCGAAACGACCAGTTAACAATGGCTTCCGCCTCCTCTGCGCGACCGCGCTCGGTGTCGAGCCCGGAAACCACAAAGATCACCCGCCGGTCGCCTTGTTTGGCAGAGCCGACCAGGCCATAGCCCGCTTCCTCGGTGTGGCCTGTCTTCAGCCCGTCAGCGCCGATCCCCAGCTTCAGCAGCGGGTTGCGGTTGCGGATGTTGGAGGGCGCGCGGCCATCGAATTCAAACGTGGTCTCGGCAAACAGCGGGTAGTATTCCGGGAAGTCCTCGATCAGCCGCTCGGCCAGGACCGCCAGGTCATGCACCGACATCCGGTGACCGGCCGCAGGCCAGCCGTTCGAGTTGGCGAAGGTCGAGGCGGTCATGCCCAGATCCTCGGCCCGCTTGGTCATGTAGCGGGCGAAACCGGCCTCGGTGCCATCGGGGCTCAGTGCTTCGGCAATCACCACGCAGGCGTCATTGCCCGACAGCACGATGATGCCGCGCAGCAGGTCCTCGACCCGCACCCGGTCGGTGGTGTCCAGGAACATGGTGGAGCCGCCATAGCTCATCGCGTGCTCGCTCACCGGCAGCCGCTCATCCAGCGTCAGCCGCCCGTCGCGCAGGGCTTCAAACGCCACATACAGCGTCATCAGCTTGGACATGGAGGCCGGTGGCAGCGGCACATCCGAATTCTTGGACAAAAGCACCGTGTCGGTGCCCGCGTCCAGCACATAGGCCGCGCGCGCGCTGGTATCAAAGGCCGCAGCCGGCAGCGCCGGCAGGCTGACCGCCAGGCCCGCCGCCAGCGCCAGCCGCAGGGAGGATTTCAGGGCTCGGCCCAGGTGCATGGTGTTTCGCTTAATTGGTGACAGCATAGGCATCCGCAAATCCGGTTTCCTTTACGCTTTTCAACAGCTGGCTGCGTTCGGTCTTGTTCTGTGCCGGGCCGACCAGCACGCGCCAGAACGTCTTGCCGCTGGAGGACTGTTCCCGCACCACCGGCACCATGCCCGCGCTGCGCATCATGTTGGCGGTCCGCTTGGCGTTCGCCTCGACGCTGAAGATGCCAATCTGGATAAAGGGCTTGCTCAGCGCGGATTTCTGCGGTGCGGGGGCAGGGGCCGCGGCGGGTTCTGCCTTGGCAGGCACGGCCTGCGCCGGGGCAGAGGCGTCAATTGCAGCAGCCGCACCGGCAATCGGGTCGAGCGCGGTTTCGGTAATCTCGCCGCTGCCCGCCAGCGCGGCCTCGCTCACGTCTGCGGCCTCCGGCAGGGCAGCATCAGCGCCAGGCTGGTCTTCCGGCTGCGGTTCCGGCCCGGCTTCCTCGCGCCGCAGGGCGGTCACGTTCAGTTCCGACGGCGCACCGGCCAGCATGCCCAGGGCCGCTGCCGCATCAGACGAGACCTGCAGCCGCGGTCCCGGGATCTCCCGCTCGCGGCGGAACAGCGCGCCGATCACGAACTGGCCGTTGGCATTGTTGCGGATGATCACCCGTTCCGGGTCCTTGGTGTCGGGATGCGCCACCCAGACGCCGCCGATCGAGGGGCGGCCGTCCCACAGGCCCGCCTCGGTCACCTGGAACACATCCGGCGCTTCCACGTCGCGCTCCACCAGCTTGGTGCTGCTGGAGGCCTCAACGGCCCCCTCCGCCTTGGGTTTGGGTTGCAGAAAGCCCAGTTTCGGCCCGTCCTCGCAGCCTGCCAGAACCAGCAGGCCCAAGGCCGCCGCGGCGGCACGCGGGGCCGTCCTTGCTTTCGACATGGTGTCTTTCATGCTTTCATCCTTGCCTGTGCCCGCGGCGCTTCTGCGCCTCCGCCGGAATTGCCGGTCTTCTTGGTTTGGCGGCATGATAGCCTGCACTTTCAGCCATGAAAACCCTGACGGGGCGCGGCACAGGGGAAAGCCGGGGCGGCGGCATGAATCCGCGCGTCCGGGCGTGCTGCGGAAATTTCCCTTGCGCGCTGTCCGCCGGGCCAGGATTTCCCCTTGCCTCGCCCTGCGTTGCATCCTAAACCGCTGACGGACCGGGGAGGTGGCAGAGTGGTCGAATGCGGCGGTCTTGAAAACCGTTGAACGTGAGAGCGTTCCCAGGGTTCGAATCCCTGTCTCCCCGCCACTCCGCAAAGTGCCACCGTTTTGGCCGCTCCGGTTTCCCCTGCAAACGGCACGGCTCCGGCCTAGGTTGATGGTATCGCCGCATGTGCGCCCGATCCGCTTTCGACAGAAGCCCAACCGGACCCTGATCACATGGCCAAAGCCGGACAGCTTTACCTGCTGAAGCCTTCTGTGAAAGGCACGCCCAAGCTGGGCGGGCGCCGGGGCAAACTGCAGTTCCGCAAGAAGAAGACGGCGAAACCTGCAGATTTCACCGCCTGGGATTGCTTTGACGGCTCCATCCGGTCCAGCGGCTGCCTGCTGGTTGAGCGCGGCAGGAAACTGCACCTGCTGAGACAGGGGGGTGTTCTGACCCAATCTGCCAAGCGTTCAGGGGATTTCCTGCACGACCTGCCCGCCGGGCCGGTGAAGGAGGCCCTGCGCGGTCTGTTCCCGCTGCGCCGGCTGCTGCCTGTGGCCTCGGGCCGGCTGGAACGCAAACGGTACGGGATAACCTGGAAACGGGCGGGCAGCGGCGCCTTGGTCCGCTGGCAATTCACTGGCGCCTTCGGCTCCGTTTCGCTGTTCAGCGTGCAGGCCGGCCCGGGAAAGCCGCGGGATGCAGCAATGCAATTCCTGACCGGCCAAGGGGCCGTGCCTGCCGCTCCGGCTGACCTCTACGCGCTGCTGGCGCCTGACCGGCCTGCTTACAGTGTGAAACCGCCGGTGCCGCTGGCCCCGGGTCAGCGGTCCCTGGACGCGGCAGCCGCTATCATCCGTTCGTGCCTTAGCGTTGCGCGGCAGAACGAGCCGGGCATCATCTCTGACCTCGACACCGAATTCCTTCACGACTACCGGATCTCCCTGCGCCGGATCCGGTCGGTGCTGAGCCTGTTCAAGGGCGTATTCACCGCCCGGGACACCGCGCGGTTGAAACAGGTGTTCTCCGGCCTGATGGACACCACCGGGCGGCTGCGGGATCTGGATGTCTGCCTGCTGCAGCGCGAACAGTATTACGCGCAGGTCCCGGAGCCGCTGCATCCGGGGCTGGATGCGATGTTTGCAGCCTTCGAGGCGGAGCGGCAGCATTGCCGCAAGCAGCTTGCCCGCCACCTGACCGGAACCCGGTACAACCGGCAGATCACCGCGCTGCAATCAGAATTCGCTGAAGAGGCTGTGATTGTGCCAGGCCTCAAGGCCGGGCGCCCGGCCCTGAAGCTGGCGCAAAGGCTGATCTGGAAGCGCTACTGCAAAGTCTGCGGCATTGCGGAGCGCATCACCGCAGAGACGCCGGACAGCGAAGTGCATGAACTGCGCATCAACTGCAAGAAGCTGCGCTATCTTACGGAGCTGTTTGAGCCGCTGTTTGAGAGCAAAGACCTGAAGGTGCTGTTGAAGCCGCTGAAAAAACTTCAGAATACGCTCGGGGATTTCAACGATTGCTCCGTCCAGCAGGCGGCGCTGCTGGCATTCGCAGCCAGCCCCGCGGCCACACGGGACATCGCGCTGAGCGCCGGCGCGCTGATTGCGGTGCTGCACCAGAACCAGCTGGACGCGCGCGCTCAGGTCGAGCAGAAATTCCAAGCCTTCAACAGCCCGGAGACGCAAAGGCGGTTCCGGGCCTTGTTCCGCGGCTGAGGCTGCGGCTTATTTCCGCCGCAGCAGGTAGATATCCATAATCCACCCATGTTCAGCCCGGGCCCCGGCGCGGGTTGCGATGATCTTTTCCGACACCTCTCCCAGAGGGCCTGCGACGGAAATCTGGTTCTCCATCCCGGCATAGGCGGTCCAGAAAATCTCCACCCCCTGCGGGTCGATAGACTGAAAGGAGCATTCCCCGTCCAGCATGATCACCAGTGTATCCGCACTGTCCGGCCAGCCGTTTTCACGCAGCTGGCGTCCGGTGGTGATGGTGAACGGCGCGCCGATTTCGTTGACCGGGATGGCGTGGGCCGCAGTCAGCGCCTGGATCGAGGTGATGCCGGGAATGACCGTCAGCTTGATCTCGGCCAGCTTCTGCAGCCGGTCGGCAATCCGCATGGTGCTGTCATAAAGCGACGGGTCGCCCCAGACCAGGAACCCGGCTTTGCCGCCCGCGGGCAGGTTGGCGGAGATAGTCTGCCACCAGATGTCCGCGATCGCGTCGTGCCAGTCATCCACCCGCTTACGGTAGTTCCTGGTGGCCTCGTCCCGCACCGGCAGGGAAAACTCGACGATCTTGGGGCCATTGCCCCTGATCGCCCGGTTGCAGATCTCGCGCCGCAGGCCCGCCAGATCGTCCTTGCCTGCACCCTTGTTGGGGATCAGGATCAGGTCCTGCGCGTTCAGCGCCTCAATCGCCTGCAGCGTCATGTGCTGCGGGTTACCGGTGCCGATGCCGATCAGGGAAAGCTCAATCATAAGGGGGTCTTTCTGAATTGCAGGCTTATGCGCCCGGCAGGTCCTGATCCGCCAGCGGCCCGTACAGGATCAGCACAGGTGCCTTGGTTTCCATCGCGCGCAGCACCGCCGGCAGCTCGCCCACTGTGTGGCAGAACAGTTGCTGCTGCGGGGTGGAGACCCCCAGCGCCACCAGCGCGTGAGTTTCTTCGGGCAGTCCGGCCTCCATCAGCTTCTCTGCCAGCGCGGCAAAGGTGCTCTTGCCCATATAAACCACGGTGGTGGCATGCGGATCGGCCAGCGCTGCCATGTTCAGGTCGTCCGGCAGCCCGCCGGTCACGTCATGGCCGGTGATGAACTGCAGCCGCCGGGCGGTCAGCCGCCGGGTCAGCGGAATGTTCGCTGCCGCCGCCGCCGCCGAGGCCGCGGTGACGCCGGGCACGATCTCAAACCCGATCCCCGCCGCGCGCAGCGCCGTCATCTCTTCCTCCAGCCGCCCGAAGACGCCGGAATCGCCGGACTTCAGCCGCACCACATTGAGGCCTGAGGACGCGTAGTCGACCAGCAGCTGGCTCACATGGTCCTGCTTGGGGGAAGGGCGGCCAGCCCGTTTGCCGACGCCTACCAGGTCAGCGTCCGCACGCGCATGGCTCAGGATCGGCCCGGACGAGAGGTCATCGAACAGGATCGCATCCGCCGTCTCCAGCCGCTTGACCGCTTTGACGGTCAGCAGTTCCGGATCGCCGGGGCCGGAGGAGACAAAGCTTACAAAACCACTCATGCCTGCTCTCCCGTGATGAGGTGGAAGAAGGTGCCCGTGACGTTGCCCTTGATGGAGCCGGTCTCCGGCACCGGGTTGCCGTCGGCGTCCATGACATTGGCCAGCGGTGCGTCAGGCTCTTCCAGGATGGTGGAATAGTGGAATTCATGCCCGCGCAGGGCGTTGCCTGCGCCAAATCCAGGCATTCCCGCCTGCAGGATGGCGCGGCGGTAACCTAGGTGGAACTTGCGCTTTTCGTAGGAGGTCACAAGTCCCAGAAGCCCCAGCATCGCATGCCGGTTGCCTTCCTTGTCGATCAGCGCCTCGCCCAGGGCCATGTAGCCGCCGCATTCGCCGTGCACCGGCTTGGTTTCGGCATGCTTGCGCACGCCCGCGCGGAAGGTCTCCGCCGTGGCCAGCGTGCCGCCATGCAGTTCAGGATAGCCGCCGGGCAGCCAGACCAGATCGGCATCCGCCGCCGGGGCCTCATCGGCCAGCGGCGAGAACGGCAGGATCTCAGCCCCCGCCGCGCGCCAGCCTTCCAGCAGATGCGGATAGGTGAAGGAGAACGCCGCATCGCGGGCCAGTGCAATCCGCTGCGCGGGCGGTTCCGGCAGGCTGGATTGGGCGGGCGCCTGGCCCGCGAGGGCCGCTGCCTTGATTGCCTCCAGATCGACATGCTCACGCAGGAAGGCCGCATAGCCTACGATGGCAGCTTCCAGATCGGGGTGCTCCACCGCCTGGATCAGGCCCAGATGCCGCTCCGGCAGGGTCAGGTCACCGCGGCGGGGCAGGGAGCCCAGCACCTTGATGCCTGCCTTCTCCATGCCGAGGCGCGTCAGCCGCTCATGCCGCGGGCTGGCGACGCGGTTCAGGATGACGCCTGCAAAGGGCAGTTCCGGGTCGTAGTTCTTGAACCCCAGCGCGGTGGCCGCGGCTGACTGCGCCTGGCCGCCCACATCGACGACCAGCACCACCGGCCAGCCCATCCGCTTGGCGGTCTCGGCGGAGGAGCCAAAGCCCGACTGCCCGCGCGTTGCAACGCCGTCGTAAAGCCCCATCGAGCCCTCGCCGACGCAGATTTCCGCGCCCGCCGACTGGCCCGCCACCGCATCCAGCAGCCCGCCGTCCATTGCCCAGGTATCAAGGTTGAAACTGGGCCGCTTGGCAGCCGCCAGGTGGAAGGCGGGGTCGATATAGTCCGGCCCGCTCTTGTAGGGCTGCACGGTCAGCCCGTCCTCGGCCAGCGCCCGCAACAGGCCCAGCATCACGGTGGTCTTGCCGGTGCCCGAGGAGGGCGCCGAGATCATCAGTCCGGGAGGTGTCATAGCGCGTTCTCCTCAAGTTCCGCCTGTGCCGCTTGCGGCACGGGCAGCGCCCGCCCCGCCCCATGTGCGGGCGCTTCACGCCCACCCCGGGTCAGGCGCTGCCCTCGTGTTGGATGAAATTCAATCATCGCCATGGCTCCAGCTCGACCACGGGCTGTCCGCACTCTGCGGGCGGTAACGGCGGTCGTAGTCGGCGGAATAGAGGCAGCTTTCGTCAAAGCCCTCGCCCTTCAGCACCGGCCCCACCAGGATCAGCGCGGTGCGGGAGATCTTCTCGTCCAGCGAGTCCTTGAGCGTCTCCAAGGTGGCGCGGATGATCTGCTGGTCCGGCCAGCTGGCACGGTAGACCACCGCGACCGGGCAATCCGCGCCATAGTGCGGCGTCAGGCTGTCGACCACATGGTCCAGATTGCCGATCGACAGGTGGATCGCCAGCGTGGTGCCGGTTTTGGCAAAGTTCTCCAGCGACTCGCCTTCGGGCATCGAGGACGCGCGGCCCGGCGTGCGGGTCAGCACAACTGACTGTCCCAGGCCCGGCAGGGTAAGTTCAGTGCCGAGCGCCGCCGCAGCAGCAGCAAAGGACGGCACGCCGGGGGTCACGCTTACCGGAATGCCCTCTGCCTTCAGGCGGCGCAGCTGCTCGCCCATTGCGGACCACACCGACAGATCGCCGGAATGCAGCCGCGCCACGTCCTGGCCCGCCTCATGAGCTGCCTTGATCTCGGCCACGATGGCCTCCAGATCCATCGCCGCGGTGTTCACGATCTTTGCGTCCGACGGGCAGTGGCTCAGAATTTCCTCCGGCACCAATGAGCCTGCATACAGGCACACCGGGCAGGAGGCGATGATATCGCGCCCGCGCAAGGTCAGAAGATCGGCAGCGCCCGGTCCGGCGCCAATGAAGTGAACGGTCATGGCTCAAGTCTTTCTGCTATGGCCGCGGTGGCAAGCCCATCCGCGGTGACAACTCTGGGGGCGAGCAGGCGCGATTTTGCGCCCGCCACCCCATGGCGCGCGCCCGCCAGCGCCGCGGCTTCCGCCAGCGACCCGGTGCCGAACCGCGCCTTGATCCGGGGCGAGCAGGTAAGGGTCTGCTCCCCGGCAATATCCTGTTCCTGCAATGAAATCACCGGCAGCCCGATGCTGCGCGCAAACTCCTGCATGGCAGGGGCTGCGGCCTTTTCCGCCACGGACGCCAGCGCATCCACCCGCTCGCCAGCCAGCGCCAGCGCGGCTTGCAGATCGGCTGCCGTTGCAGCGCTGCGAAATCCGAGGCCCGCCACCTTCATCGCGTGACGCTCCACTGAATGACGGGCCGCGCCCGGCGCCAGTCGCGCATCGACCCCAGCGGACCGGCCTCGGCGATCTCGGCCTTCAGCAGATGCCCGCCGCGCGCGGCATGGGCCTGCATCAGCAGGGTTTCGGTCTCCAGCGTGACGCCATTGGCGACCAGCCGCGTGCCTTCTGGCAGGATCTCCCACAGATGGTCCAGCAGCCCTTGTGAGCCGCCGCCGCCGATGAATACGCAGTCGGGCAGGGGCTGCCCCTCCAGCACCTGCGGGGATTTGCCCAGCACGGCGGTCATCCGGTGATCCAGCCCAAAGGCCGCCGCATTGGCGCGGATGTTCTCCAGCCGGCTTTCGCGCGGCTCAAAGGTGATCGCCCGTGCGCCGCGAGCGGCCAGGCACCACTCGACCGAGACCGAACCGGAACCGCCGCCAATATCCCACAGCAGCTCGCCCGTGCGCGGCGCCAGCGCCGACAGCGTCATAGCCCGGACCGGCCGCTTGGTGATCTGCCCGTCGCTAGCAAAGAGATCATCTGCAAGGCCGGACGCCTGCGGCAGGCCCTTGTGGCCCGCGGCCTCAACGGCCACGGCGACAGGGGCCTGAATGTCTTGCAGATCAAACGCTTCGGCAGTAGCAGAACGCACCCGCTGCCGCGGCCCGCCCAAACATTCCATCACGGTTAGCTTGGAGGCACCAAAGCCCGCGGTAGTCAGCCATTCCGCCAATTCCGCAGGTGCAGCCCTGTCCCGCATGGTGCAGATCACCCGCGTCCCGTTTCCAAGCAAAGGGCGCAACCGCGCGTAAGGGGCCGCGTGCAGGCCGAGGCACAGAACCTCTTCCAGCTTCCACGCCAGATGGTTGGCCGCCAGCGCAAAGGTCGACGGCACCGGGTAAGAGACCCACTCACCCGCCTCCAGATGCCGCGCCAGCGAGCCGCCTGCGCCATGCCAGAACGGATCGCCCGAAGCCAAAACAGCCACCTTTCGCCCGCGCATCTCCAGCACCGGCGCAATGGAAAACGGCACCGGCCAGGGCTGGCTTTTGCTGCCTGCCGCTGCCAGTTCCAGGTGGCGCGGACCGCCAAAGATTACTTCGGCCTCCGCCAGTGCCTTCCGGCTTGCATCGCCCAAGCCTTCCAGTCCATTTTCGCCCAGACCAATGATTGTGAGCCACGGATCAGACATGACACGCATCCTCCTGCTGGGCGGCACCACCGAAGCCTCGGCGCTCGCCAAGACGCTTGCCGAAACCGGCGCGGACGCGGTGTTTTCCTACGCGGGCCGCACCGCCAAACCCGTCAGCCAGCCGCTGCATACACGCGTCGGCGGCTTTGGCGGCGTGGAGGGGCTCGCGGAATACCTGCGCACGGAAAGCATCACCCATGTGATCGACGCAACCCACCCGTTCGCCGCGCAGATGAGCACCAACGCGGTGCATGCCTGCGAAGCGGCGGGCGTGCCGCTCTGCGCCTTTGAGCGCCCGGCCTGGCAGGCGGGAGAAGGCGACCACTGGGTTCACGTGGACACCATAGAGGCGGCCGTCACTGCGCTGCCCGACACCCCGGCGCGAGTGTTCCTGGCGATCGGCAAGCAGAACCTCAGCCAATTCGCCGCCAAGCCCCAGCACCACTATCTGCTGCGGCTGGTGGACGCGCCGGAAGCGGATTTGCCGCTGCCGCACACAACGGTCGAGATTGCCCGGGGGCCGTTTGACGTCGCGGGGGATACCGAACTGATGCAGCGCCATGGCATCACCCATGTGATCGCCAAGAACGCGGGCGGCGCGGGCGCCGCGGCCAAACTCACCGCCGCGCGCAGCCTGAACCTGCCGGTCATCATGATCGGCAGACCGCAAGTGCCCGAGCGCCCGGTCCTGGGCAGCGTGGCAGAGGTTATGGCCTGGCTGTCGCATCCCGCAGATTAACCCTCAGCCGCGTAGCGGGGGGTATAGACGTAGTTGCCGACCCGGCGGGTATCGCGGTTGCCGACAATCACCACGGTGCGCATGTCGGCCATCTCGGGCGTGGCCTCTTTCAGCGGCACCGTCAGCAGCTCTTGCCCCGGCTTGGTCACGTCGCGGGCAAAGGTGATCAGCGTGTCCTGACCGCAAGCCTCCCGCAGGATCTCCAGCGCCCGGGCAAACTGATGCGGCCGCGATTTCGAGCGCGGGTTGTAGAACGCCATTGCCAAACCTGCCTCGCCGACCAGCTGCAGGCGCTTTTCAATGAGGCTCCAGGGTTTCAGGTTGTCGCTGAGGTTGATGGCCGCGAAATCATGCCCCAGCGGCGCGCCGATGGCGGCGGCAGCGGCCAGCATGGCGGTGATGCCGGGCAGCACTTTGATGTCCAGATCCAGCCATGCCGGGTGGGCTTCGGCGTTATTCTCCAGCGCCTCGAACACGGCGGAGGCCATGGCAAACACACCCGGATCGCCGGAGGAAACCACGACCACGCGTTTGCCCTCGGCGGCCATCTCCAGCGCATGGGTGGCGCGGTCGACCTCGACGCGGTTGTCGGTGGCGTGCAGGGTCAGCCCCTCGCGGGGCTCGATGCGTTTGACGTAGGGGATATAGCCAACAATATCAGTGGCTTCCCCGATGGCGTCGCGCACTTCCTGCGTCACCAGCGCCTCAGTGCCCGGGCCAAGCCCCGCAATCACCACCCAGCCGTTTTGCGATAGTTTCATGGCCGGCGCCCCTGTCCGTGAACCAGTACGATTGAGAAATAGGGCACCTCGCCGTCGATCTCCGAGAGCTTCTGCACGGTCTGCCCCGGCATGGTGCCGCGCTCGACCAGCCAGGCGTCGTCCGCGCGGCCCGCACGTTCCAGCGCGCGGCGCAGCTTGGGCAGGTTGCGGCCGATCTTCATGACGACCAGCGCGTCCGTCTCAGCGGCACGCTTGGCCAGCTCATCCTCGCTGAGGGTGGCCATCGCCACGGTCAGCACGTCGTCCCCCCAGGTAATCGGCTGGCCGGAGGCGGTCCAGCAGCCGGACATGCCGGTGATGCCGGGCACGATCTCCTGCTCGGCGCGGCCTTGCAGGCGGGTGTAGAGATGCATGTAGGAGCCATAGAGGAACGGGTCGCCCTCGCACAGCACCACCACGTCCTCACCCTTGGCAATCTCGGCAAGGGTGTCGGCCCAGCGGTCATAGAACTCCGCCAGCACCCGGTTGTATTCGGGGTCCGAGAAATGGATCTCGGTCGTCACCGGATATTCCATCGCGTGCTCGGTGACACCGTCCGCCAGCATGCCCTCGACAATGGCGCGGGCCTGGCCCTGGCGGCCGGCCTTGCGGAAATAGGCGATGTGGCGCGCGGAGGAAATCAGCCGGTGCGAGCGGACGCTCATCAGGTCGGGATCACCGGGGCCAAGCCCTGCGCAGATGACTTTACCCATGGGTTACTCTTTCCAGCTCGCCAGCGCATTGACCGCAGCGACGGTGATGGCGGAACCGCCAAGGCGGCCCTTCACGATCATCGACGGCACCGGCAGGTCTTCCATCAGCGCGTCCTTGGATTCCATCGCGCCGACAAAGCCGACCGGGCAGCCGATGATGGCGGCGGGGCGGGGGCAGGACGGGTCCTTCAGCATGTTCAGCAGGTGGAACAGCGCGGTGGGGGCGTTGCCGATCGCCACGACAGAGCCCTCCAGTTTCGGACGCCACAGTTCGAGGGCGGCGGCGGAGCGGGTGTTGGACATTTCCTTGGCCAATTCCGGCACGCGTGCGTCGCGCAGGGTGCAGATCACCTCGTTGTCCGCAGGCAGGCGCGGGCGGGTGATGCCTTCGCTGACCATATAGGCGTCGCACAGGATCGGCGCGCCCTTGGCCAGCGCGGCGCGGGCGGTCTCGGCCATGCCCTCGGAGAAGCGCACGTGTTCCTCCAGCCCAACCATGCCGGCGGCGTGGATCATGCGGACGACGACGCTTTCTTCGTCCTTGTTGAAGCGCACCAGATCGGCTTCGCGGCGGATGGTGGCAAAGCTTTCGGCGTAGATCGCGGCGCCGTTGGTTTCATAGGTGTGGAGCATGTCAGCTGCCCTCTTTCAGAAGTTCGGGAGCGGCGCGCAAAGCATCGGCGCTCAGGCGGGTCTTTAACGGCTGATCCGCGGCAGTGCCATTGCGGATCAGGGAGAATTCGTTTTTACCGGTGGCCGTCAGCGCAAGCGGTGCGGGGCCCGGGCAGGCGCAGCCCTTGGCGCAGCCGGAGATATGCAGCGTTGTCCCCGCGGGGACGTGCGGCGCTAACTCCCGCGCCAGATCGCGGGTGGCCGAAAGCGCCTGCAGGCAGCCGGGCGCGCCGGTGCACGCGACCACTTGCAGGCGCGGATCCGTTGCATCCAGGATCAGGCCGGGCAGGGGCGGCAGGCTGGCGGAGCCCTCCACCAGCAACATTCGCCAGGGGGTGAGGCGGATTTCGCCGTGGTCAGCAAGCTGCGCCAGCGTTGCGGCGGGCATCTGGCCGAACTCCAAAGCGGCGAGTGTCCCCGCGGGGACAGTGCCCGGTTTTGCGGTGAAGCCCGCCTTTGCCATCGGTGCCGTGTGCGCCGCCGGCGGCCCGCGGCGCGCGATGAGACGGTGCATCCTGCCGCGCCCTTCGGACGCGCCGCCCTGGTCGAGGAACCAGCGGGCCAGGGCCAGGGCTTCGGGAACGGCGGATTCACGTGTGACGGGCAGGCCGGTTTCTGCACCGTCTGCGCGCAGGATCAGACCATCTTTTGTGCGCTCGACGCGGATATCGGCGGCAATGTCTTGCAGCACGGGTTCCGCGCCGCAGTCGACGGCAAAGCCGAATTTGCCCGGCAGGGACAGGTCTGTTGCGGCAGTCAGTGCAGCGCTCAGATCCATGGCGATGGCGTGGGTGTCGTCGCCCTCGGCCCAGAACGGGGCGAGCAGGACATTGCGGCGGGCTTCGGCGCTGGCGTCCTTGTCGATCAGACCG
The DNA here is from genome assembly GCF_059429235.1 of Leisingera sp. CC-HEC096. Lineage (NCBI taxonomy): Bacteria > Pseudomonadati > Pseudomonadota > Alphaproteobacteria > Rhodobacterales > Roseobacteraceae > Leisingera > Leisingera sp. CC-HEC096. Next base: position 1,773,225 of record NZ_JCAIJS010000001.1, on the reverse strand, counting down.
AGGTCGCGCAAGGCTTCGATCAGCTCTGCATGCGCGTCTTCGCGGATGCCGCGCATTTGCAGGTTGGCGCGGGCGGAGATGTCGAGGAGGCCGTTGCCGAAGTCCTGCGAAAGTCTTGCCACACCGCGCGCCTGGGTAACCGACAGTTTACCCAGCGGTGCGCGCACGCGCACCACCAGCCCGTCGCCGGACATCATCGGGCGCAGCGCGCCGGGGCACCAGCCGTAGACCTTGGGCTTAGCGGCGGCACTCATGCGGCGCCCTCCAGTTCGGCCATGATCGAGTTGCGCCGGGTGCTCCAGAGACCGGCATCGAACAGCGCCCGGAAGCGGTCGCGCATGGCGGCAAGCGCCTCGGGGTTTTCGCGCTCCATGAACTCGACCAGGTCATCGCGGCCCAAGGTGGCCTCAAAATAGAGATCGAACAGATGCGGCTGCACCACCTGCGCCAGATGCGCGAAGGCGGCCATGTGGTCGAGGGTGGCAGCGATCTCCGCCGCGCCGCGGAAGCCGTGGTTCATCATCGAGGTGGCCCAGTCCGGGTTGGCGGCACGGGCGCGGGTGACGCGGGCGATTTCCTCGCCCAAGCTGCGCGCCTGTGGCTTGTCGGGGCGGGTGGCGTCCATGTGGTAGAGCGCCGGTGCCGCCTGGCCGATGCGGGCCATGGCGGCGGCAAAGCCCGCCTCATGCGCGGCGTAGTCGGAGGCGACCAGCAAGTCGGTTTCCGGCAGGTCCTGCAGGTGCACAAAACTGTCGGCGCCCTGCAGCCGGGTTTCCAGCGCCTCGCGGGCGTCGGTGATCGTGCCCTTGGCGTCGATGGCGTGGGAGGACGCGTTGAGCCAGGCCTCGCCCGCCGCGGCGCGGGCCTCGTCGCTGTAGTCGTCCAGGTGCGGGTTCATCGACAGGCCGTACTGGCCCGGTTTGGGGCCGAAGACGCGCGGGGTCTCGGTGAGATAGGGGTTGTCGGCCTGGGTTTCCTCGCGCGCAGCCAGCGCGGCGGCGGCGGTTTCGAACATCTGGGCAAGGCCGGGGAACACATCGCGGAACAGGCCGGAGACGCGCAGGGTCACGTCGATCCGGGGGCGGTTCAGCATTGAGAGCGGCAGCACCTCAAACCCGGAGACGCGTTCGGAGCCTTCGTCCCACTTGGGCGCGAGGCCTGCGAGGTGCAGCGCCATCGCGAATTCCTCGCCCGCGGTGCGCATGGTGGCGGAGCCCCAGAGGTCGATCACCAGCCCCTTGGGCCAGTCGCCGTGGTCCTGAAGGTGGCGGCGCAGCAGCTCTTCCGCCAGCTTGACCCCTTGCGCATGCGCCGCCCGCGACGGCACCGCCCGCGGGTCGGTTGTGAAGAGGTTGCGCCCTGTCGGGATCACATCGGCGCGGCCCCGGAACGGCGAGCCAGAGGGGCCGGGGGTGACGATTTTTCCGTCCAGCGCGGCGATGAGGCCGGCGCGCTCCTCCGCCCCGCATTGGCCGGTGCCGAAGATATGCAGCCCCTCGCCGTACTGGCTTTCCTTGATGTCGCAGACAAAGGCGTCGATGCGGGTGATCGCCTCAGCCGGGGACGTGTCGGGCGTGAGGCCGAGGTCGGCTTCGACGCCGGTGCCCTGCGCCTCTGACCGGATGTCGCCGATCAGCCGGTCGCGGCGGGCCGGGTCGAGGCCATCTGCGGTGGAATATTCATCCAGCAGGCTTTCGAGCCGCGCCATGCCCTCCGGCAGGGTGGTCTGTGCCAAAGGGGGCGGCAGGTGGCCGATGGTGACGGCGCCGATGCGGCGCTTGGCCTGGGCGGCCTCACCTGGGTCATTCACGATGAACGGGTAGGCGACGGGCAGCGGGCCGGTCAGCACCTCGGGCCAGCAGGCGCCGGAGAGCGCCACCGCCTTACCCGGCAGCCATTCCAGGGTTCCATGGGCGCCGATGTGGACAAGGGCGTCGGTCTGGGCGCGCAGCCACAGGTAAAAGGCCACATAGGCATGGCGCGGAGTGCGGTCGAGATCGTGGTAGTCATCGACGCGGGTTTTGACTTCGCCGCGTTCGGGCTGCAGGGCGATCAGGGCGTTACCTGCCCGCAGGGCCTTGAAGTGAAAGGCGCCATTGCGGCAGTCTGCGTCTTCTTCCGGGCTGCCCCAAGCCTCAGTGAGGGTGTTTTGCAGGTCTTGCGGCAGGGTGGCGAGGGCTTGGCGGTAGTCCTCCAGCGGGACGCTGAGTGTTTCTTCCATCAGCCGCAGGCCGGTGTTTTCGAGCGTTTCGACGGCGTAGCCTTGGGCGGAGAGTTCGCGCAGGATTTCGTCGCAGGAGGCCAGCGCGTCGAGGCCGACGGCATGGGCGAGGTTGTGGTCGCGCCCGGGATAGGTGGACAGAATCAGGGCGAGGCGTTTGTCAGTGTTCGGCAGCTTGGCGAGGCGCAGCCAGCCCTCCACGCGGTCGATGGCGGCCTTGATCCGGTCTGCGTCGGCGCGGTGGGCAAAGCGGGAATACTGCAGGTCCGGGTCTTTCTTGCCCGGCGATTTGAAGCTGACGACGCCTGCGAAAATGCGGCCGTCCACCTCCGGCAGCACCACATGCATGGCGAGGTCGGCGGGCGACAGGCCGCGGTCGGCCTCGGCCCAGTCTTTCTTGCGGGCGGTGGAGAGGGCGACCTGGAATACCGGGCAGCCGGTCGTGCTGAGCGGTGAGGCGCTGCCGTCGGTGCCTTGAGCGGAAAAGGCGGTGGCGTTGATGACGGCAGCCGGGTTCAGCCCGGGCAGCTTTTCGCGCAGCCAATCGGCGGCGGTGGGGGCCTTGAGGCTGGCGGCAAAGGCACCGTAGGCGGCATAGCCGCGGGCGCGCAGCTCTTCGATCACCGCATCCACCGGGGCGGTGTCGGCGGCGGTGAGGTAGGAGCGGTAGAAGCTCACCAGCACCAGCGGTTTGTCCTGCGGCGGCAGGTCGGCCAGCACGCCCTTGGCCGGGTCATAGAAGCCATGCTCGGGGGTGGTTTTGAGGCCGATCACCGGCCCGGCGTAGAGGCCGGCTGCGAGCGACAGCTGGGCCAGCGCGGCCTGAGCCGCGACCGCACCGCCGGCGTCGCACAGGGATTGCAGGCGGCGCAGGGTGGAGACGGGCAGGGTGGACAGCTCGTCGAGCCGCGCATCCTCGCGGCCGTCGGCGGGCAGGATTGCCAGCGCAATGCCCTTGCGGCGGGCGAGGTCCTGCAGGGTGGCGAGGCCATAGGACCAGTAGCTTTCGCCGCCGATCAGGCGGACGAGGACACCTTTGGCGCCCTCCAGCGTCTGTTCCGCGTAGACGTCGACCGACAGCGGGTGCTTGAGCGCCACAAGGTTGGCGAGGCGCAAGCTGGGCAGTTTGCCATCCGCCCGGTGCCAGCCTGCCGCAAAGGCGCCGAGATCGCTGTCGGAGAAGGACAGCACCACAAGGTCCGCAGGCGTCTGCCCGAGGTCCTGCGGGGTATCGGTCTCGTCAAGGCCGTGGCTTTCGCGGAAGACGACGTGCATGGGTCAGGCCTTTGTATTCTGGTAAGCAATGGGCGCTCTGAGGGCTGCGCCCGAGCCTGGGAGGGTGCGAATGCGCCCTCCCATTTTGCCGGAGGCAAACCTTTGGTTTGACGGGAGGGTCGGGCGCAGCCCGGCCTGCGGCCGGGCAATGTCATTTGAAATGAAGCGCCAGACCGGCATTGCTTACGCTCCCAGCTCGGCGCGGATGGCCTGTTCGTCGATGTCGTCATGCTCGGCAATGACCACCAGCGCGGTCTTGCGCGGCTGCGCGCCCCAGGGTTGGTCGTACTGCGCACGCAGGCGCTCGCCCACGGCCTGAACCAGCATCCGCATCGGTTTCCCCTCCACCGCGACATAGCCTTTGACGCGCAGTATGTTGCGCTCGCGGGCGAGTTTCACGATGGCATTCTGCAGCGCTTCCGGGTCGGAGACTTCGCCCATTTCGACAACGATGCTTTCAAAGTCGTCATGCTCGTGGTCGTGGTGGCCGTCGTGGTGGCTGGGGCGGGCCTCCAGGTCGTCCTCGGCGGCGGCGCCCAGGCCCAGGATGATGCGCGGGTCGATGACGCCTTCGCTCATCGGCAGGATCGGCAGCTTGCGGGGCGCCTCGGCCTCGATCACGGCGCGGGCCTTCTCGACACCCTCGTCGCCGGCCAGGTCAGCCTTGGACAAGAGAACGATGTCGGCGCAGGAAATCTGGTCCTCGAACACCTCGGACAGCGGGGTTTCGTGGTCGATGCTGTCATCGGCCTCGCGCTGGGCCTGAACCGCGTCCAGGTCGGGGGCGAACTGGCCCTTGGCGACGGCCTCGGCATCGGCCAGCGCAATCACGCCGTCAACGGTGATGCGGGAGCGGATGGCTGGCCAGTCGAAGGCCTTCAGCAGCGGTTTCGGCAGGGCCAGGCCGGAGGTTTCGATCACGATGTGATCCGGCTTTTCCGGCAGGTCCATCAGCTGTTCGATGGTGGGGATGAAGTCATCGGCCACGGTGCAGCAGATGCAGCCGTTGGCCAGCTCCATGATGTTTTCCGCCGGGCAGTTCTCATCGGCGCAGGACTTCAGGATGTCGCCGTCCACGCCGGCGGTGCCGAACTCGTTCACCACCACGGCCAGGCGCTTGCCCTGCGGGTTCTGCATCAGGTGGCGGATCAGGGTGGTTTTCCCCGCGCCCAGGAAGCCGGTGATGACGGTGACGGGGATCTTGTTGAGGTCGCTCATGATTACTCCTCGGAGAAGAACTTGGCCGGCGGGATGCGGGCAACGGATTGCTTGCGGAAGGTCTGCGGGCGTTCGCGCCATGGCACGACGCCGTCGGCGGTACCGGCATAAGCCGCGGCGCCTTCCAGGATTTCGGGAACGTGCTGGTCCGGGTCTAGGTCGCCGTAGACATAGGTCCAGCGCTCTGTGCCGCCGACCAAGGCTACGGCGCAGCCGCGCTTGCAGGAGGACAGGCACTCGACACCGCGCAGGCGGACGCCTTCGGGCATTCCGGCCTCTTCCAGTGCGGCGTGCAGGATGGCGCCAGGGCGGGCGGCCTCCGGGTCGGCGCCCTCGCGGCGGCATGTGAGGCAAACGGTCAGCGTGACCGGTCCGGGGGTGCTGGCGGTCTTGCCCGCCATATCGTCAGCCATCGGCGCGTCTCCTGTCGCGGCAGGCGTGGGGATGGCCGAAAGGGGGGCGGCGGCGTGCCAGCCCCTCAACCGGTCGCGGAACACCCCGCCCGCCCGTTGTTCTCTCTCTTGCTGGCAGGTCTCCCGGCTTGCGGATGCCAAGGCGCTTTGCCTTGCCGGCCATCCTGCCTTCCCGGGGTCTCTCCCAGTGGCATGGCGGCCTCATCCGGTCACGGTCGCGGGGGCGGCTGTGCTTCGGCAATCCAAAGATATTTGGCGGCCTTCACATTCCCTCTTCGCCTGCTTTCGCAGGAACCAGCGAAACCCCCTTGCGCTATCGCGCCCTTCTTTGTCAAGACATGGGGTCAAACAGCTGGAGAGCCCCCATGAGCGAAAAGTCTGAAACCGGCATCTCAGAGGAAGAAGCCGCCCGTCATGCGTCGAAAATGGCCAAGAAGAAGGCCGCGCGCGACCGGATGATGAAGACCAAGGACGGCGAGAAGGGACTGATCATCGTTCACACCGGGCCGGGCAAGGGCAAATCCTCGTCGGGGTTCGGCATGATCATGCGCTGCATCGCCCACAAGATGCCCTGCGCCGTGGTGCAGTTCATCAAGGGCGCCTGGCAGACCGGCGAGCGGACGCTGATCGAGGAGAACTTCAGCGATCTCTGCCAGTTCTATGCTATGGGCGAGGGGTTCACCTGGGAGACACAGGACAAGGCCCGCGACATCGCCGCCGCGCAGAAGGGCTGGGAGAAGGCCAAGGAGATGATCCTGGATGAGCGCAACACCATGGTGCTGCTGGATGAGATCAACATCGCGCTGCGCTATGAGTATCTGGAGCTGGAGGAAGTGCTGGAGTTTCTGGTTGAGCACAAGCCGCCGATGACCCATGTGGTGCTGACGGGCAGGAACGCCAAGGAAGAGCTGATCGAGATTGCCGATCTGGTGACCGAGATGGGCCAGATCAAGCACCCGTTCCGTGCCGGGGTGAAGGCGCAGAAGGGCGTCGAGTTTTAAGACGCTTTCTGAATGTCCCGCCCGGCCGATAGGCCGGGCCGCGCCAACCCGCCCCCACGGGGCGGCGCGACTGCGCCTCCCCTCGGGTTGGCCCGTCCCTCAGTTCTATGCCGCGAGCTGTGCAGCTTTGCCTTGGATATAGGTATCCACCGCCGCGCGCTGGGTTTCATCCAGCCGCAGGCCGAGCTTGGAGCGCCGCCACAGGTAATCGTCGCCCGCGCGCACCCATTCGCGGGCAATCGCCCAGTCGAGCTCCCGCGCGGTGATGGTGGCGCCAAAGTCCTGGCCCAGATCACCGGCAGTTTTGGCGTCGCCCAGCACCTCCCAGGCCTCGGTGCCATAGGCGCGGATCATCCGGCCCGCCCAGTAGGGTGTCAGGAACGGATAGTCCGCGGCGAGTTTGGATGTCAGCTTGGCCACATCCGCCACCGGGAAGTCGCCGCCGGGCAGGGCCACGCCTGCGGTCCAGCCGGCGGGCAGCTGCGGGAACACCTCGCCGATCTTCGCCAGCGCGGCCTCGGCCAGTTTGCGGTAGGTGGTGATCTTGCCGCCGAAGACGTTGAGCAGCGGCGCCTGCGCCTGGTCCAGCGTCAGCACGTATTCGCGGGTGGCCGCGGTGGCGGAACTGGCGCCGTCGTCATAAAGCGGGCGCACGCCGGAGTAGGTCCAGACGATATCGTCGCGCGTCACCGGCTTCTCGAAATACTCCGACGCGAAGGCCGCCAGGTAGTCCTGCTCGGCCTCGGTGCAGACCGGCGCGGTGTCCGGGTCCGGGTGGTCGGCGTCGGTGGTGCCGATCAGGGTGAAATCCTGCTCGTAAGGAATGGCAAAGATGATCCGCCCGTCGGTGCCCTGAAAGAAATAGCAGCGGCCGTGGTCGAACAGTTTCGGCACCACGATATGGCTGCCGCGCACCAGGCGGATGTTCTCGCGGCTGTTCTGGCCCAGCTTCTGATGCAGCACGTCAGCAACCCAGGGGCCGCCTGCGTTGACCAGCATCTTTGCGCGGTGCTCCTGCTCCTCGCCGGTGGCGTGGTCTTTCGTGCGGATCACCCAGTGATCGGCCTTGCGGTCCGCGGACAGCACTTCGGTCCGGGTCAGGATGCTGGCGCCGCGGGCCATGGCGTCGCGCGCGTTCAGCATCACCAGGCGGGCGTCCTCAATCCAGCAGTCGGAGTACTCGAACGCGGTTTTGAATTTGCCTTTCAGGGGGCGGCCCGCCGGGTCGCTTGTCAGGTCCAGCTTGGCGGTGCCGGGCAGGATGCCGCGTTTGCCAAGGCTGTCGTACATAAAGAGGCCCAGCCGGATCAGCCAGGCCGGGCGGCGGCCCTTCATCCACGGCATGAAGGTGGTCAGCAGCTTGGACGTGGGTGTCTCGCTGTCAAACCGCATGTCCTTGTGAAAGGGCAGCACAAAGCGCATCGGCCAGGAGATATGCGGCATGGCTTTCAGCAGCACCTCGCGTTCGATCAGCGCCTCGCGGACCAGGCGGAACTCGAAGTATTCCAGATAACGCAGGCCGCCGTGGAACAGCTTGGTGGAGGCGGAGGAGGTGGCGGAGGCAAGATCGTTCATCTCTGCCAGCGTCACCGACAGGCCGCGGCCTGCCGCATCGCGGGCGATGCCGCAGCCATTGATGCCGCCGCCGATGATGAAAAGGTCCGTTACAGGGGTGTCAGTCATTTTCGCTGCTTTCGTTTTGTCCTGCGGTCAGGATGCGGGTTCCGGCGGCGCGGGCGGCCTCGGCAAATTCTACGGGCACGGGCCGGTCGGTGATCACCACATCCAGATCGGCCACGTCGCAGATCCGCACCGGGGCGGAGCGGTCGAACTTGCTGCCGTCGCAGACCAGCACCTTTTGCCGTGCGTTCTTGAGGATGGCGCGGGCGACAGAGACTTCGCGGGCGTCGTGGTCCATCACCGCACCGTCGGCATCCAGCGCCGAGGCGCCGATGACGGCAAAATCCACCTTGTAGCGGGAGATGAATTCGACCGCGTCCTCGCCGACGATGGCGCCGTCGCTTTGCCGGACGGTGCCGCCGGCCAGGATCAGCTCCTTGGCCTGTCCGCCCATCATCATGCTGATAATGTTTATATTGTTGGAGATCACCGTCAGCCCGCGATGGCCCGACAGAGCGCGGGCCACCTGTTCGGTGGAGGTGCCGATGTTGAGGGTGAGAGAGCAATTGTCGGGGATCAGTTCGGCCGCGGCGGCAGCCATCAATTGCTTGCCGCTTGCGTTCAGCTTGCGCCGGTCGGCGTAATCCTGGCTGGCAGCGGAGCTGAGCCGCACCGCACCGCCATGCACGCGCGACAGCGCGCCCCGGGCCGAAAGGTCGCGCAGGTCTGCCCGCACCGTCTGCAACGAGACGCCAAAGCGCTGGGAGAGGTCCTCGACCTCGACCCGGTCCTGCTGGTTCAGCAGGGCGATGATTTCGTTCTGACGGCCGGAGGCATCCATTTGCTTTCCTTTCGTTGCGATTCTCTAGCGTATTGCGCGCGGAGAGTCACGATGTGTTTTCGTTTTGATTTCGTTGAGCGCAAACACGAAAAGGGCGCGCCGTTGCGGACGCGCCTTCGCAGCCGGGAAGGGACAGGTTCAGGCGAGCGGGATCAGGTGGTTGTCCCAAGCAAGGCCGGCACGGTGCATCGGCTGTTTGCCGGAGGCTGAGACCGCAAAGAACTGGCCGGTGCCGGTGCTGGCAGCAAAGCCGCCGGGCGCGGGGGCGAGGCCGCAGACATCCGCCATCCTGTGTTCCTGAACGAGGTCCCCGCTGGCGGTGTCCATCAGCTGCAGCACGCCGCCGCGCGGGGAGGTGACGCCGACCAAGGCACCGTCCGGCGAAAACGCGATGGATCCGCCGTAGCCGTTGAGGTTCAGAACCCGCGGGTCGCCGTCTGCCATCAGCCTTGGGGGGCTTCCTGGCGTGTGGAGGCCAACGATTGGAACCAGCTCCCCCGCGTCCCCCTGCCACTGCATGGCAAACCCCACCGTGCCGTCCGCGCGCATGGCGAGGTGGCGGATCGAGTTCAGATGCAGCTCCTGCGGCAGTTCCATCTGGTCTTCCAGGGTGCCGTCGAAGCTCAGATAGCTGAGGTTCGGTCGCATGTCCGGCAGGTTCAGCTTGGCGCGGCCGCTGTCCGGGTGGGTCTCGATCCCGCCATTGGCCACAACCAGCCCCGGCGCGTCCCGGCGCAGCAGCATATCGTGCGGCCCGATGCCGCCGGAGGGGAAGGCGGCGATGCGGCGGTAGCCGCTGGCGGTGTCCCAGACGCCAATCACGCCGCGGGCGTTCTCATAATCGTTTTCGGTGGTGAACAGGCGGCTGCCGTCCGGGGAGAACGCGCCGTGGCCATAGAAGTGATGCCCTGCGGGCGGCTGCAGCCGGGCGATGGCGGCGCCTGAGCGGCAGTCGATCACGTCGGCAAAGCGGCCCGGGCGGCGGGCAAAGGCGACGGCCTCAGGCCGGACCGGTTGCGCGGCGGCTGCATGGCCGCGGCCTGGCAGGGGATGGCGGAAGAGGATCTCGCCTGTTTCGGTGAGGCCTGCGAGGAGAAAGGCCCCGCCCGCATCCTTGCCCGCGGACAGATAGGCGGGGCTGCCTGCGCTGGCCCAGGTGGCCCGGGGGGCGAGGCCTGCGGCCAGCAGCCCGGCCAGAAATCCGCGGCGGGAGGTCATGCCGTTTCCCCTTTTCCTTAGTCGCCGTCCAGCGCATTGAAGCCGGCCGCGACGCCAAGGGCGGGGCCAAGCTCTTCGCTCATCAGCGTGCGCAGGTCCTTGATCTCCTGTTGCAGTGCCTCGATGCGGATACGGCTGGCGGGGTCTGCGGCACCGGCAAAGACCGGGTCGTCCAGCGCCTCTGCCTTTTTGCGGGCTGTGGAGAAGTGTCCGGTGATTTCTGCCTGCAAACCGCGGTGACCCTCCGCAAGTGCCAATGCCAGCGGCTCCAGCGCGTTCAGCGACAGCAGCACGTGACGCAGGCTGCGCCCGGAACGGCGGGCCTCGGCGCGGTTGGGGCGGGGTTTGTCAAACGTGCCCAGCGGACGGCCCAGGCGCATGTCGTCCAGCACTTGCAGTCCGGTATTGAGAGCCTTGAGCAGTTCCTGGGTGATCTCGTCTTCTGTCTGGTAGCGGGTTCCCGGCGCGCGCAGCTCGGCGGCATAGCCTTGGTTCCAGTCGGTGCTGATGGCCTGCGTGGTGCCCGCGATGTCCGTGCTGATCGCGCGGGTCAGGGCGCAGCGGTATTCTGCGCTGCCGGCGGTGGAGAGCTGCGGGTCATAGAGCAGGTATTCCAGCGCGTAGAAGCCGCGGGCGGCGATCGAGTAGCTGGCGAAACCGGCGGGTTCCTTGATGCCTGCGTCTTCGCTGCGGATCAGATTGCCGAGTGCCTTGGGGATTTTGCCGCGGCTGTCGGGCCAGAAGGCCAGTGCGAAGGCGCGGCTGTCCGTTTCAGTCGGGCCAAAGCGGTAGTGGCTGGCGGCAATCCAGGCGTCGAATGCGTCGCTATAGGCCGCCCGCAGCGCCGGGGACTGCGGGGTGCAATCAGCTTGGGCTGCGTCGGCCAGCATGGCTGCATCTGTTGCCAGCTCCTCAAACGCGGGGAGGATCAGCTGATCGGTGATGCTGCTGGACAGCTCGGACGCCGCGGCGGGGGCGGCGGCCAGGGCGAGTGTCAGGGCAAGGGCGCGCATCAGAGGCTCTCCAGGAAGGCAATCAGGGCGGCGCGGTCCCGGGGCGGCAGCTTCACGACGCGGGTCTTGGCGGCTTCCGCCTCGCCGCCGTGCCACAGGATGGCCTCCAGCAGGGTGCGGGCGCGGCCGTCGTGCAGGAAGGTGGCGCGCGGTGAGACCTGCTGCGTCAGGCCAATGCCCCAGAGCGGCGCGGTGCGCCATTCGCGGCCCGTCGCACGGCCCTCGGGCCGGTTGTCGGCCAGGCCCTCGCCCATGTCGTGCAGCAACAGGTCGGAGTAGGGCCAGATCAGCTGGAAGCTCTGCTCCGGGCGGTCCTGCAGCCGGTGGGTTACGAATTTCGGCACGTGGCAGGAAGCGCAGCCGCTGTCGTAGAATACCTGCTTGCCGCGCAGCACCTTCGGATTATCCGCATTGCGGCGGGCGGGCACGCCCAGGTTGCGGCTGTAGAAGGTGACCAGATCCATGTTGGGCTGGTCGATCTCGGTTTCACGGGAATCATCTCCGCCATGCGGGGCGCTGCGGCATGCGGTTTGCAGATCCGTGCATTCGCCGGCATGGGCCGGGAACAGCGGGGTGGAAATGCCGATATCGCCCGAGAATGCGGCGGCAGACTGGTGGTGGACCGTCGGGGCGCCGGCCTTGAGACCGAAGCGGCCCAGCAGGATCCGGTTGAACTCCTGCGACCAGACCAGATTGGCGCGGCCTGAGATGCCATCGCCGTCGGCGTCGTTCTCATCCGCATGGGCAAGGATATCGGCGGCGGGGATCGCCTCCAAAAGGCCGAGCCCGATCATTGGCGGGGCAACCCGCGGGCTGAGCATGGCACCTTCGGCCAGCGGGCCGTAGCCGAGGTTTGCGGCGGTGTAGCCGGGGCGGCGCAGGGTGGCGGTCTCGCCTCCGTTAAGGGCGATCTCAAATTCCTCGTATTCAACCTGCAGCTTGTATTCCGGGGCGATGCCGGGGGCAGAGAAATCCTGCAGCTGGCTGCCGTAGTTCGGATCGGGCGCGGTGCCGATATAGTCGCTGACCGCTTCCAGCCCTGGCGGCACCGGGCCCGGCACAGAAACGCGCAGGAACATGGTTGTTGAGCTGTAATCGGGCTGCTCCGGCACATGGCCGCGGCCGTCCTTCAGGTGGCAGCGCTGGCAGGAGCGCGCGTTGTAGAGCGGGCCCAAGCCATCGGAGGCCTTGGTGGAGGCGGGCGAAAACACCCAGATCTTCTTGAACAGCCCGTTGCCGAGCTTGAATTCCAGCTCCTGCTCAAAGGAGAGGTTGGCGGAGTGCTGGGAAAACGCCTCGTCATCCGTCCGGGCGCGCACAGTGGCGGCGCCTGCGGGCAGGTCCTCGTAAGGTTCTGGCGCGGAGAAATCCGTGGCGGGAGATGTGACGGCCTCGATCCGGGCGCGTTCGGCGTCAGTGCGGGGAAGGGGGGAGAGGTGCGGGTCTTCCTGGTAGCGGCTTGCCAGGTCCAGTGCCGCAAGGGGAGTGGCCGCCGCAAGCGCGGCAGCCAAAGCAATGTTAGTCTTCAACATCTGCCATTTTGGTGGCGTTGAGCTGGGCATAGTTTTCGGCACCGATCCGGTCGTGCAGCTCAAGCTGCGTTTCGAGGAAATCGATATGGCCTTCTTCATCCGCCATCAGGTCTTCAAACAGTTTCTGAGTGACGTAGTCGCCCGCCTTGTTGCAGGCGTCGCGGGCTTCCTTGTAGAGCGCGCGGGCGTCCACTTCGGCGGCAAGGTCGCATTCGAGGGTTTCTTTCGGGGTCTGGCCGATCCGCAGCGGGTCCAGTTTCTGCAGGTTCGGGTGGCCGCCGAGGAACAAAATCCTTTCAATCAATTTATCCGCGTGCTCCATCTCCTCGATGGATTCCTCGCGGCTTTTCTTGGCCATGCTGCCCAGGCCCCAGTCTTCCTGCATCCGGTAGTGCAGCCAGTACTGGCTGACCGCCGTCAGTTCATGGCGCAGCGCTTTGTTGAGATAGTCGATGACCTTGGCGTCGCCCTTCATTACTTTTCTCCCGAATTGATGCTGCGCGTAAATTCGTAAGCTGCGCAGGTACTTCCAGCTTACTGCTGGAACGCATCGTGTCGAGGAAAAGCGGCATGCAGCCGCCGCAATCAGCGGTTTTCCCCAGGGCGTGATAAATCTTGCCAGGGGTGATTATCGTTTCGGGGTCGGCATTTCGCATCCAGTCGATGGCGGCGCGGATGTCGTGGTCCGATATGTTCGTGCAGTGGCAAACGATCATGCTGCTTGCGTCCTTGCCCGGTGGCGCAAAAGGCCAAGTGATTCCGTTGGAAAATATATCCGACAGATTTGCTGGGGATTCAAGGCTTATCCAGAGTGAAACGCTTGGGATTGCAGCCTGCGGCGGCGGCCCGCCGAATAAAAAAGGGGGCCGCAAGCTGCGGCCCCGAGTGTGGTGCTGTTCAGGGGATGCCCGAGCTCACCGAGGGAAACGTCAGGCGCCCAGCGGGATGACCAGGTTCACGCCCAGAACGGTGCTTTTGGTGCCGGCCTCGTCAACCCGGGCGAGTCCGCCGCTGACAGTGGCGCCGCTGCTGAACTCATAATCGGCGCCGATGGTGATCAGGTCGGTTTCGCCGGAGGTGTCGAGATCGCGGTGCACCAGGCCGCCGGACAGGGTCACGCTGCCGATTGTGTAGGCGCCGGTCAGGGTTGCATAAAGCGCGTCATCCGCAGAGCCGCCCGCGTTGGAGAAGGAAGCCACCTCGCCGTACAGGTCGATACCGCCGTCGAAGGAATGCGCAAGGCCTGCGACCACGCCCTGCTCGTCATCGACGTCGCCGGTGCCTGCGCTCAGGTGGCGGGCGCCGATGTGGTAGCGGGTGTTACCGGCCTCCTGCGCCCATTGGATGGCGAAGTTGTCCAGCTCCCCGGTGTTGCCCGCGCCGCCGTCGGCGGTGGTGGTGCGGCCCCGGTCATAGCCAACAGAACGGCTGAGGCCGGAGTCATCTGCGTAGAACACGCCAAAGGACAGGGTGCCCGCGCCGTTCAGCTCAACGTCCGCCAGGATGCCGATCTGCTCAACCAGCTCGTAATCCTCGGCAATTGAGCTGCCGAAATAGCCCGCTGCGTCGTCCCAGGCGGTGCCGAACACCGGGTGCAGCTTACCCGCAGACACAGTGGTCGCTTCGCCGATGCCGAAGGAGACGCCGAGCTCTTCGATATAGACGCCCATATCGTCAAAGGTGCGGTCATCAGTTGCATCCGTCAGCGACTCGGCGGTCACGGTGGCAAAGATTTCCACGCCGTTGCCAAAGGCATAGGCGCCGGAGGCTGTGATCACGGCAAAGGTGTCGCGGATCTCGCTGGCGGCGTCATCGGAGGACAGGACGCTTTCATTGGCGATCTCGATTTCGCCTTCCCAGCTGAAGCCCTGGGCCAGGGCCGCGTTCGCGCACAGCAGAGCGGGGGCGCTGAGGGCCAGCGCCGCGGAGGATTTGATTTTCATGGGGTTTTCTTTTTTGCAGGGGGGGAGCCTCGCTGCAGTCTGCTGGCTGGCTCCCCCGGTTTTCGGATCGTCTGATTGTTCGGCTCGGGGCTTAGTTGAAGACCGCAGAGGGGTTGTCGAGGCTGTCGGAGCCTTCGATGGCAACGCCGTCCAGATCCAGAGTGGTCACGATGCGCTCGATCGAGCGGGTCTGGCCGATCAGCCCGTTCACGCCGCCCATCACCAGCGCTTCGCCGGCTTCGTTGCCCTGGGCGAGCATCTGGTCATAGGAGAAGCCTGCTTCCGCCGCGGTCTTGATACGGCCAAGCGCCAGCATGGTGTCCGACAGCTTGCCGCGCATCTCGGCGTCCAGACCGGCGTCCTTGGCGGTGACCAGATCCGACAGCGAGGGGCCGGAAACCAGCTCGCCGTTCACCCGTACGTATTCGCCCAGATAGACATTCTGCACGCCCAGCCCGTCATAATAGTGGCTGTTGTGGGTGTTGTCGGAGAAGCAGTCGTGCTCTTCCTCCGGATCGTTCAGCATCAGGCCCAGGCGCATCCGTTCGCCGGCCTGCTCGCCATAAGACAGCGAGCCCATGCCGGTCAGCATCGCGGTGATGCCGGCATTTTCATCGGCCAGCAGGGCGGTACGGGCCTCGCCTTCAGCGCCCCATTGGGCCGCCATCCATTCCAGGTCGGAGATCAGCAGGTCGGTGGCGGCCTGCAGGTATTCGCCGCGGCGGCCGCAGTTGCCGCCGGTGCAGGCGTCGCCTTGCGCGTAGTCTGTCCAGGGACGGTCGCCCGCGCCGTGCTCCGTGCCTTTCAGGTCCTGGCCCCAGAGCAGGAACTCGATTGCGTGGTAGCCGGTGGCCACGTTTGCCTCAATCCCGTCGGCCTCGTGCAGGGCGCCTTCCAGCAGCTCCGGGGTGATCTTGCTCGCGTCGATGGTCTTGCCCGACAGCTCAAAGCTGGGGTTGGCGATCACGTTCAGCGCCGCCAGGGTGTTTTCCTCGGTCGGCCCGCCATAGGAGGCGTCCACATAGTCGATCAGGCCCTCGTCCAGCGGCCAGGCGTTCACCTTGCCTTCCCAGTCGTCGACGATGGCATTGCCAAAGCGGAACACTTCGGACTGCTGGTAGGGAACACGGGCGGCGATCCAGGCGGCGCGGGCAGCCTCCAGGTGTTCGGCGGACGGGTGTGCGACCAGCGCGTCCACGGCGGCCTTCAGCACCTGCGCGGTGGCGAGGCTGTCCTGGTATTTGGCCTCGGCGATGTTGGCGTAGTTGGTCAGCACCGCGGACTTGTCAGCGGCCAGCGCGGCGGAGGCGCCAAGGGTCAGACCGGCCAGAGCCGTGCCTGCGAGAAACAGGGATTTCATGATATGCGTCCTTGGGTTTTGTGAATTCAATGAAGGGTCGCGGCGGCCGGCCGGGCCGGCTGCGGCGGCGGCTGAACACCCATGATCTGCTGCATCAGCAGGCCGCAGTCAGAGGCGAGCCGGGTCAGCTCCTGCGCCTTGCGCGGGGTGACGATCAGCGAGGCGAGGATATGCGCGTCGTCCTGCTGGCCCTCGGCGGCGGAGGCCAGCAGGTTGGCAAAACAGTTCTCGTCCGCGCCCAGGCATTTGCAGGTCATGCCGTGGCGCACCAGCGGGCGGCGGCCATGGGCGGCGCAGAAATTGCAGAGATAGCCAAAGGCCTCAAACGCGGTTTCGGCCATTTCCGGGCCAAAGTTCACCTGGAAGTCGCGGCGCATCTGCTCGCGGGTCTCATCCCCGGAAAACCAGTGGCGCAGGTAGATCACTGCGCCGGCTTCCAGCGGCGGAAGATCGGACAGGGTGCCGACGGTGACGCCGCCGCGGGGCGTTGCGTGCTCAGGGCTCATCGCCGTCTGCTCACTTGGTCAGGATCAGCTTGCCCGCGCGGGTGATGCGCAGCGAATAGATCTGGCCGTTCAGCAGGATACGGGCCTGCACGCCACCGCGGGTCAGGTCCTCGGCGTGGTAGGTGGGGAAAACTTCGGTGGTTGCGGTGGTCGGCACCGGCTTGGAGGCAATCTGGTTCATGTCTTTCGCCCATTGCTGAATTCCGCCCTGTCCAGAAGCCATTCCAGACAAAAGCCGGACAGAGCGCCGGACGACGCAAAGACCTGCGGCCACAACAGGCGCATGTCTTCCGGTTCCAGCTCCTTGACTTGAGGGCCGCGGGGGCGGCTGTCTCCGTTCGGCATGGGGGCGATCTCGGTTGATTAAACGTCACTCGGGCTCGCCCGATCCGAGTCAGGCTGGCTGGAATGCCTGTATTCCTGAATTAATTGCTCAGGTATGTCAATCCGAGTTTTTTAGTAAGAATTAATTTTTGTGCAGGCGCAAGGGGATGACCCAACAGAAAAGGCCGCCCCGTGGGCGGCCTTTTGCAAAGTTTGTGCTGCAATCCTCAGTCGCGGGTGCCGGAGAAGCGCCCCTGCCACTCTTCGCGCTGCTCGTCGGTGATCTTGGCGAACAGCACCTCCGGCACGGTGAAGCCGTGGCCATCGGGCAGGGCGGACAGCGCCGCCGCCACATCCTCTGGCCAGCTGCGGTCGTCCGAGTTCAGCGCCGCCATCAGCGTGTCGGTGGCGTGCGGGATGAAGGGGGCGGACAGCACTGCGTAAAGCCGGATCAGGTTCAGGCCCAGGCGCACCTGCGCCGCGGCGCGCTCAGGGTCTTCTTTGAACACCGACCAAGGCGCGGCCGACTGCAGGTATTCGTTGCCGGCCACCCAGATCGCCCGCAGCTCTTGCGCCGACTTGCGGACCTCCATCGCCTCCATGTGGCGCTCATAGGCGCGGATGCGGGTGGTCAGCTCGTCGATCAGCGCCGCTTCCTGCGGCCCGTATTCGCCGCCTGCGGGCACCTCCTCGCCGAACTTGGAGCGGCAGAACTTGGTGATGCGGCTGACGAAGTTGCCCAGCACGTCCGCCAGGTCCTTGTTCACCGACTGCTGGAAGTTCTCCCAGGTGAATTCGGAATCCGAGCTTTCCGGCGCGTGGCTCAGCAGCCACCAGCGCCAGTAGTCTGCCGGCAGGATCTCCAGCGCCTGATCCATGAACACGCCGCGCCCCTGAGAGGTCGAGAACTGGCCGCCGTCATAGTTCAGGTAGTTGAACGATTTCAGGTGGTCGACCATCTTCCACGGCTCGCCGGAGCCAAGGATGGTGGCCGGGAACGACAGGGTGTGGAAGGGGACGTTGTCCTTGCCCATGAACTGGACATATTTAACGTCCTCCGCACCCTTGTCGGTGCGCCACCAGCGCTGCCAATCAGCATCCGTTTTGCCGTTGGCCTCGGCCCATTCGGCGGCGCAGGCGATGTATTCGATCGGCGCGTCGAACCACACGTAGAAGACCTTGCCTTCCATGCCGGGCCAGTCCTCGTCGCCTTTCTTGACCGGGACGCCCCAGTCCAGGTCGCGGGTGATGCCGCGGTCCTGCAGCCCGTCGCCGTCATGCAGCCACTTCTTGGCAATCGAGGTGGTCAGGACCGGCCAGTCCTTCTTGGAGTCGATCCAGGCGTCGAGCTGATCCTTCAGCTGCGACTGGCACAGATACAGGTGCTTGGTCTCGCGCACTTCCAGGTCGGTGGAGCCGGACACGGCAGAGCGCGGGTTGATCAGGTCGGTGGGGTCCAGCTGCTTGGTGCATTCCTCGCACTGGTCGCCGCGGGCGCGCTCATAGCCGCAGTTGGGGCAGGTGCCCTCAATATAGCGGTCAGGCAGGAACCGGCCGTCGGCGTTGGAATAGACCTGCTTTTCGGTCACTTCGCGGATCAGCCCGGCCTCGGCCAGCTTGCCTGCGAAATGCTGGGTCAGCGCGTGGTTCTGCGGGCTGGAGGAGCGGCCGAAATGGTCGAACGACAGGGCAAAGCCCTTGGCGATTTCCGACTGGATGGCGTGCATCTCGGCGCAGTATTCCGCGACCGGCTTGTCTGCCTTGGCGGCGGCGAGTTCCGCCGGGGTGCCGTGCTCGTCGGTGGCGCAGAGGAACATTACCTCATTGCCGCGTCCGCGCTGGAACCGGGCGTACAGGTCGGCAGGCAGCTGCGAGCCCACCAGGTTGCCCAGATGCTTGATCCCGTTGATGTAAGGGATCGCCGAAGTGATCAGAATGCGTGCCATGCCATCCATCCAGGTAATGCGTCAGAGGCCCGTCTAACGCATGCCACGCGCGGCGGAAACCCCTGGTGTGCGCCGCACGGAAGGCTGCGGGTGGAATCGCCCGCTCTTTGGAGGGCGGGCAATTTTCCCGCCGCCCCTGAGCCGGCTTTGCATGGGCGCAATCCGCAAGTGTAAACAAAGCCTTAAAGGGTCAAAGGTCCTGTCCGAATGTTTCGCGCGCGAAACATTCGGACAGCATTGCTGACCTTTATTCCCGCCGCTCGCGCGCCCGCTTCAGCAGGCGGCCGATGGTGAAGGAGGTGCGCGGCGCATAGACATAGCTGGTGCGTTCCTCCGGCACCGGGCGCGCGCGCATCCGGCTGAGGCCAAAGACGATCAGCAGGAGATGGCCGGCGGCGACATAGGCAAACAGCGCCGGCGGCCCGTAGGCATCAATCAGCGCCGAGGAGACATAGGGCGAGGCGATGGCGCCAAGCGCGTACCAGAACATCAGCGCCGCCGACAGCTCGACCCGTTCCGCGGAGGTGGCGAAGTCGTTGGCGTGTGCGGCGGAAACCGAGAAGATCGGGAAGGTCGTGAAACCGAAAAAGCCTGCTGTCAGCAAAACGCCCAGGGTGCCGGTGCCGCTGGCCGCCATGGTGACGCCGCAGCTGAGAATGGCGGCGCCGGACAGCCAGATCAGCACCCAGCGGCGGTCGTACTTGTCGGCCAGCC
Source organism: Leisingera sp. CC-HEC096 (assembly GCF_059429235.1). Taxonomy (NCBI): domain Bacteria; kingdom Pseudomonadati; phylum Pseudomonadota; class Alphaproteobacteria; order Rhodobacterales; family Roseobacteraceae; genus Leisingera; species Leisingera sp. CC-HEC096. Next base: position 1,754,080 of record NZ_JCAIJS010000001.1, on the reverse strand, counting down.
AGCCCATCGGGTATTGCGCGAGTGCGCCTCCCAGCACGAAGGAGGCAAGGAAAAAGGCGATTTGGCCGATCTCCAGGCCGACTTCCTGGCCGTAAACCGGGCCGACCATCCTGAAGGAGGCGGAGCTGAGCGCGGCGACAATCACGCCCGCCACCGCCAGCGGCGAGCAGCGCCAGGCCAGTTTGGGACGCAGGCGCGGGGCGTCGGGGGTTTCCGGCTGGCTGGCCCGGGTCAGGGTCAGCGGCAGCAGCGCCGCGCAGCACAGCACCGCCAGCAGGTTGTAAGAGATATAGGCGGCGGGCGGCAGCACAGCGATGATCAGCTGCGCCGCCAGCGAGGCGCTGAGGTCGGCGAGCCGGTAGGTTCCCATGGCGCGGCCGCGGTTCTCGTTGGTGACCTTGGCGTTGAGCCAGGCTTCGATCACCGTGTAGCAGCCGGCGACGCACAGACCCGATGCCATCCGCATCGCCGCCCAGGCATAGGGGTTTTCGGTCAGCGTGTGGCCCAGCAGCCCGATTGCGCCAAGCGCGGTAAAGGCTGCGAAGGCGCGGGAGTGGCCGACGCTGCCCATCAGCCGCGGTGCCCACCAGCAGCCGATGAAGAAGCCGAAGAAGTGGCCGGAACCGAGGAGGCCGATCTGCTCCTTGGTGAAATTCAGCGTCAGGCCCGAGATGGCATCGAGCGGGCCGACGCCTCCGGTTGAAAGCTGCAGCAGGATGACGGAAAGGAACAGGGCGGCAAATGAGACGATCAGGCGCATAACGGTGCGACCATGACAGGCTGGGACGGCATTGCCAGCCGGTTTCCGCCAATCCCGTGTCGTATTTTTGCGCGCCGGTGCTTTTCGGCACAGCGGCGGCGGGGTCAGCGGGCCTGCCGGATGCGGGCCCGGATGGCCAGGCTCACCCGGTCGGCGACCAGATTGGTGTATCCGGTGGCGCCAAAGGCCGCGCGGCTGAGCGCACCGGTCAGATGCACGTCCAGTTCCCGCAGGTCGTCCGGCGCGGTGCCGGGGCGGCGGTAGAGCGCGGCTTGCAGCGTGATCGGCCGTGTGGTGCCCCGCAGTGTGAGATCGCCGGTGATCTGCGCGCCGCCGGACAGCCGCCCGTCCGGCCCGAGGCGGATGCGGGTGGAGCGGAAGCGGATCTCCGGAAACCGGTTGGTGTCCAGAACGCCCGGGCTTTTCAGCGCTTCGGTGGCAAAGATCAGCCCGGTCCGGGCGCGCCGCGCGTCTAGGGTGATGTCGGCCTGGCTGCGGGCCAGGTTCTGCGGGTCGATGCGGATGCGGGCGGCGCGGACCGGAAGGCGGCCCTGCTGGGGCTGGCCGTTGAGCAGGAAGGTAAAGCGGACGTCCGTGGCCTCCGGGACCAGGCGGTACGGCAGCGGCGCCGCCATCAGCGCCTGCGGCGCCAGCAGCGCCGCGCTGAGGGTGGCCAGCAGGCGGCGGCGCTGTATCCGGGCAGGCGGTGTCCGGGCTGTGTGCATGGGTTTCCCAATCCGTTTTGCGGGCTGCTGTCTGAGCTTATCCGGGTTTTCCGGCGGTGCTGGTCACTTTCCCGCGCGGCCCCGTGAAGCCGCGGCGGGCTCCCGCCAGGCGCCGGCTTTTTGTCAAAAGCCATTGCCTGTTGGGCCCGGCACCGGGCAAAGCCCGGTGCCGGGCCCAAAGCCGCTAAGGCGGCGCTGGTGCAGCCAGGGCCTCCTGCGGGTGCGGGAGAGCCCCGGTTTGGCCATGGGGGAGGCCTTGGGGCAGCGCGTGCGGCAGGCCGCGGGCGGCCGGGGCGGGATCTGTGGCTGCCGGGGGCGCCGGAACAGCCCGCAGCGCGCCGCCGCGGGCGGCTTGGAGGACCTGCCAGCTGCAGGGCGGCAGGGTGCGGGCGCGCAGGCGCTGCAGGCTCCAGCAGCTTTGCGGGGCGGGGGCGTCCTGGCCGGGGGGCAAGCCGCACGCGGGCATGTCATGGCGCGAGCGGTTGCGGGTCGCGCGGTGGTGGGCGGGGGCCAGGTGCCAGCGGCTTTCGATGCCCTGGGCACCGCCCTGGCCGGGGGTCAGCAGCAGGCCCAGCGGCGCCGGGCCGAAGCGCCCGCCGGCCTCTGCCGCCAGGTGCAGCCGCCGCACCGGGGTCATGGCGGGCGGCTCGGGCAGTTCGGCCACCACCAGCGCTGCCGCGCCGCTGCGCAGGGCTTCCTCCATGGTCCAGAGCTGATCCTCTGCCCGGGCCGCCTGCACGAACAGGAAACGGGCGGGGCTTGCGCAGGCGGCCAGCCCGTCCGGGTTCAGCTGGCGGCCGCCCCGCGGCGGGGACAGCCACAGCACCGGTCCCGTTGCGGCGGCGGCGAGCCAGAGCGCAAAGCGGTGGCGGGCGGGGCCGCAGGCCTCATGCGTGCGGCCGTGTTCCAGCGCGATCCCCTCCATCAGGGACAGCGCCGGGCGGGGGCTGTGGCGGCGGCGGTTGAGCAGGTGAGTCGGCATGGGGGAACTGTAGCATGTTCGCTTTTTGTTCTCAATCGGCGAGCCTGCCGGAAAGAGGCTCTCCCGCCCGGACCCGCGCCCCTGCGGGAGGCGCCGTTCCGGTTGGGCCGGGCGCCGCGCAAGGCGCGGCGGCGCATGCGGCAGGCCGGCCCGAAACGCTTCAGGCCGGGCTGAGCGCGCCCTCCAGCGCCTGGAAGAACGCCGCCCTGGCATGGGTCTCGATCCAGGGTTTGTGGCCGCAGCGCCGCAGCAGTTGGAAGCGGAATTCCGGCAGCACCGTCCTCAGAGGCTGTTCAACACCGTCGGCCGGGTGCGGGTCGTGGTCGCCGTGGAGGGCAATCACCGGGCAGCGGATCCTGGCCGCTTCCCGCAGCAGCGCGCCGGAGCGGCGCAACGCCTCGGCCTCGGCCCAGACGCTTGCGAACACCCTGCGGTCAAAGGACAGGGACGGAGGCGGAAGATCCGGCAGCGGCGCATAGGCCTCCGCCTTGTCGAGCAGCTGCACCGCGCGGGCCAGCCCGGCTTTTGTCTCCATCCCGGCACCGTCAAGCAGGGCTGTCAGCTCCTGCCACTCCGCAGGCGGCAGGCGGGCTTGCCGGGCGGCATTGATCTGCGCGGCAAACCGGGCCTCGAACGGCGGGCAGCCTGCCAGCACCAGCCTGGAGACCAGATCCGGGTGCCGGGCCGCCAGCAGGCAGGCCAGCCAGGCGCCCCAGGAAAAGCCGATCAGGACCGCGGGCCCGTCGCAGCCTGCCTCCAGCTGCGCCCGAAGTTCGCGGACCTGGCCGGCCACGGAGGCCTCGGACTGCCAGGGCTCCAGCACCCCAAACCCGCGCGCAGCCAGTTCCTGCGCCACCGGGGCCGCCTCGCCAGCTGCCCCAGGGCCGCCGTGCAGCACGGCGGCGGTGAAGGGCGGAGGGCCGTGCCGCCGGGGGAATGGGGCTGCGGGCTGCATCATGCAGAGGGTTCAGCCTTCGCGCGGCACCACCGGGCCGCCCTGTTTGGCCCATTCGGTGAAGCCGCCCTCCAGATGCACCACCGGTTTCAGTCCCATCTCCATCGCCGCCTTGGCGCTGAGCGCCGAGCGCCAGGCGCTGGCGCAGTAGAACACATAGGTTTTGTCCTGGTTGAAAACCGGCTTGTGATAGGGGCTGTCCGGGTCGATCCAGAACTCCAGCATCCCGCGCGGACAGGAAAACGCGCCAGGGATCATGCCGCTGCGCTGCAGCTCGCGGATGTCGCGCAGGTCGATGAAAACATAATTCTCGTCGAGGACCTTCTGCTTGGCCTCCCCCACGCTCATGGTTTTGACAAGGCTGTTGGCCTCGGTCAGCAGCGCCTTGACGCCTTTGGTGATGGTTTGCGGCATGGGACCTCCTTTGCTCGGCTTGCGCGCAGGCTGGCGGGTTTGCCGCGCGGGTGCAAGCGGCTTGCACTTGCCGCCCTGCCGGTTAGGGTCGCGGGCAAATCCGGAACAGGGGAGCGCGTGATATGAAAATGAACCCGTTGGGACGCACCGGCATCGAGGTCTCCGAACTGTGCCTGGGCACGATGACCTTTGGCACTCAGACACCTGAGGATGAGGCCCATGCGCAGATTGATATGGCGCTCGCGGCGGGCGTCAATTTTGTCGACACCGCCGAGATGTACCCGGTGAACCCGGTCAGCGCCGAGACCCTGGGCGACAGTGAGCGCATCATCGGCAACTGGAACGAAAAGACCGGACGGCGCGGCGATTATATCCTGGCGACCAAGCATTCTGGCGAGGGTATGAAGCATGCGCGGGACGGGGCGCCGATCTCGTCGAAGACCATCGCGTCCGCGGTGGAGGCGTCGCTGAAGCGGCTGAAGACGGACTTCATTGACCTCTACCAGTTCCACTGGCCGAACCGGGGCAGCTACATGTTCCGGCAGAACTGGACATATGACCCCTCCGGGCAGAACCGCGAGGAGGTGCTGGCCAACATGGAGGATTGCCTGGAGGCTTTGCAGCGTGAAGTGGAGCGCGGCACCATCCGGGCCTTTGGCCTGTCGAACGAAAGCGCCTGGGGCACTGCGCAATGGCTGAGGATTGCTGAGGAAAAGGGCTGGCCGCGGGTGGCTTCGATCCAGAACGAATATTCGCTGCTGTGCCGGATGTATGACACCGACCTGGCGGAGCTGAGCATCAATGAGGACGTGGGCCTGATGGCGTTTTCGCCGCTGGGGACCGGACTTCTGACCGGCAAGTATCAGGACGGGGCGGTGCCGGAAGGGTCGCGCAAGTCGATCAATCCGGAGCTCGGCGGGCGCCACTCGCCGCGGGTCTATGATGCGGTGGCGGCCTACCTGGAGATTGCCAAGCGGCACGGGCTGGATCCGGTGCATATGGCGCTGGCCTGGTGCCGGACGCGGCCGTTCATGGCGTCGGCGATCTTTGGCGCGACGCACCTGCCGCAGCTGGAGCATCTGCTGAAGTCGGTGGAAGTGGAGCTGAGCCAGGAGGTTCTGGACGAGATCAACGCCGCGCACCGGGCGCATCCGATGCCCTATTGACGCGAGCGGAGGAGGGGGCGCTGCCCCCTCTTGCGCTGGGGGCGCAATTCACCCCAGGGATATTTACAGCCAGATGAAAGGGATCCTGCCGGCATCAATGCGCGGTCGGGCGCGCCTGTTCCTGCCGGAGATCACGGGCGGAGGTGCCGTGCGCCGTGCGGAAGGCGCGGGCGAAGCTTGACTGCGAGGTGAAGCCGGTGGCCATCGCCACCTCCATCAGCGGCATGCTGGTGTCGGTGACCAGGCGGCGGGCCTCGGCCAGGCGCAGCTGCAGGTAATGGTCCTGCGGCGTGGTGTTCAGGCGCAGGCGGAACTGCTGCTGAAGGCTGCGCGGGCTGGTGCCAAGCGTCTCGGCAATGGCGCTGAGCGGCAGCGGCTCGTCCAGCGCGGCTTCCATCAGCGCGTTGGCCTTGGCGGTCAGCGCATTGTGCTTGTGGCCGCCCAGGCGGCTTTGCGGGCGGGACGCGGCGGCGGGACCATCATAGAGGAACAGCCCGGCCACCCGTGCGGCGAAGCCTGCGCCGTGGCGGGCGCCGATGATGTGCAGCATCATCTCGATTGCGGGTGTGGCGCCGCCGGAGGTCAGGCGGGCATCAGATACCGTGAAGCGGTCGCTGCGGGCGTCCACCTCCGGGAAACGGGCGGCGAAGTTCTCCAGGTCTTCCCAGTGGGTGGTGGCAGGGTGGCCGTCCAGCAGCCCGGCCTCGGCCATCAGCCATGGGCCGCCGTCGATGCCCGCAATGGTGGCGCCGGTGGCGGCGATGCGGCGCAGGCCTGCCAGCAGGCTGGGGGTGGCGTGACGGGCGAGCTGGAAGCCGGCCACGACGATCAGCAGCTCGCAGCTCTCAAGCCGGGCCAGGGGGATGCTGGGCACGGTGAGGCCGCTGGTGAGCATCGGCGGCTCAGCGGTGGCGCTGATGTAGTCCCAGTCAAAGGCGGCGCGGCCCGCAAGCCGGTTGGCCGCGCGCATAGGGTCCACCGCGGCCGCAAAGGACAGCGTGTTGCATTCGTCCAGCACCAGCAGCGCGGTTTTCAGCGGCCGGTTCTCGGGCTGCAGGATGTTTTTTGCGGATTTCATCAACTTCGATTCGCCTGGTGTAAACTGTGCTGCAAAAGGCTGCGGCAGAGTCGCAGGCAGCGCAAATCAGAATCTGGGGAGGAGCCTGGGGATAACCCGTGGCAAAACCCTGTACATCGAAGGGAAAAGCAAAATGCCTCTGGAAATGAACCGCGAGGTCTTCATCACCTGTGCCGTGACCGGCTCTGGCGGCACCCAGGACCGTAGCCCGCATGTGCCGCGCTCGCCCAAGCGGATCGCCGAGTCGGCCATTGCCGCGGCCAAGGCCGGGGCGGCTGTCGTGCACTGCCATGTGCGCGATCCGGAGACCGGAGTGCCGTCGCGCCGGCTGGATCTGTACCGTGAGGTGACGGACCGGATTCGCGATGCGGATGTGGATGTGGTTCTGAACCTGACCGCAGGCATGGGCGGCGACATGGTATTTGGCGACACCGAGAATCCGCTGCCGCTGAAGGAGGCTGGTACCGATATGGTGGGCGCCACCGAGCGCGTTGCCCATGTGGCGGAGTGCTTGCCCGAAATCTGCACCCTGGACTGCGGCACCATGAACTTTGCCGAGGCCGATTACGTCATGACCAACACCCCCGGCATGCTGCGGGCGATGGGGCAGATGATGACCGATCTGGGTGTGAAGCCGGAGATTGAGGCGTTTGACACCGGCCACCTGTGGTTTGCCAAGGAGCTGGTGAAGGAAGGCGTGCTGGAGCCGAACGCGCTGGTGCAGCTTTGCATGGGTGTGCCGTGGGGGGCGCCGGATGATCTGAACACCTTTATGGCGATGGTCAACAATGTGCCCAGCGACTGGACCTTCTCTGCCTTTGCGCTGGGCCGCAACCAGATGGCCTATGCGGCGCAGTCAGTTCTGGCGGGCGGCAATGTGCGGGTTGGGCTGGAAGACAACTTGTGGCTCGACAAGGGGGTCTTGGCCGAGAACTGGCAGCTGGTCGAGCGGGCAAACACCATCGTGTCGAATATGGGCGCGCGGGTGATCGGGCCGCAGGAGGTGCGCGAGAAGCTGGGTCTGACTAAACGCGCGCCGGCGGGCGGCTGAGGGAACCGCCCAGGATGCGGGACGTTGGGGTTTGATGAAAAACCAACGCCCCGACTCAGGAGATTCTGGCCATGACCTTCCGCAAATTCATCCCGGCAGTTGCTGCCTCAGCTCTTGTCATCGCCGCCGCGGCGGCCTCTGCCCGGGCTGAGGGCTACCGGGACACGAATGTGCCGATGACGGTGCAGGAAGATCTGGATCTCTCCCGCTATCTGGGGACCTGGTACGAGATCGCCCGCTTTCCCAACAGCTTTGAAGAGGGCTGCGAAGGCGTGACGGCAACCTATAGCGCACGGGAGGATGCACGGATCAATGTCATCAACCGCTGCCGCCGGGAAGGCCTTGATGGACCGGTCGACTCGGCGGAAGGGGTGGCCCGTGTCCGCGCGCCCGGCAAGCTGGAGGTGAACTTTGTCTCCTGGCTGAGCTGGCTGCCCCTGACCTGGGGTGATTACTGGGTGCTGGACGTGACTGAGGATTATTCGGTCGCTGTGGTCGGCACCCCGGGCGGCGAACAGGGCTGGATCCTGGCGCGCAGCCCGGAACTTGGCGCGGCGGAGCTGGAAGCGGCCAAGGCCGTGCTGCGCCGCAACGGCTATGATCCTGAGGCATTGGAGATGGTGCCTCAGCCCAAGGAATAACACACGGGCCCGGCGGCCGGGTCCCTCGGAGGATGGACGACAATGGTGAAGCAATCGGCAGCAATCATCGGCGGCGGGGTTATCGGCGGCGGCTGGGCCGCGCGGTTCCTGCTCAATGGCTGGAACGTGCGGGTGTTCGACCCGGACCCGGACGCGGAGCGCAAGATCGGCGAGGTGCTGGGCAATGCGCGCCGCTCGCTGCCGGGACTGGGCAACGTGGCGCTGCCGGCGGAGGGGCAGCTCACGTTCCATGAGACTATCGCAGAGGCCGTGGACGGCGCTGAGTGGGTTCAGGAAAGCGTGCCGGAGCGGCTTGACCTCAAGCAGAAGGTTTATGCCGAGCTGCAGGCGCATTGTGCGCCGGATGCGGTGATCGGCTCGTCCACTTCGGGCTTCAAGCCGTCGCAGTTGCAGGACGGGCGCGAGAACCCCGGGCAGATCGTGGTGACGCATCCGTTCAACCCGGTCTATCTGCTGCCGCTGGTGGAGCTGGTCACGACGGAGGCCAACCCGGCGGGTGTCATCGACCGCGCCAAGGAAATCATCAGTGCCATCGGCATGTATCCCCTGCACCTGAAGAAAGAGATCGACGCCCATGTGGCCGACCGTTTTCTGGAGGCGGTCTGGCGCGAGGCGCTGTGGCTGGTCAAGGACGGCATCGCCACCACCGAGGAGATCGACAACGCAATCCGCTATGGCTTTGGCATCCGCTGGGCGCAGATGGGGCTGTTCGACACCTACCGCGTGGCGGGGGGCGAGGCGGGGATGCGCCACTTCATGGCGCAGTTCGGGCCTTGCCTTTCGTGGCCCTGGACCAAGCTGATGGATGTGCCGGAATTCACCGACGAACTGGTCGATCTGATCGCGGGCCAGTCGGACGCGCAGTCGGGCCATCTGGATATCCGCGAGATGGAGCGGATCCGCGACGACAATCTGGTCGGCATGATGCGGGCGCTGGGCAGCAACGACTGGGGCGCGGGCGCGCTTCAGAATGCCCATGACAAGGGGCGCGAGGACGAGGCCGGGCTGATGCGCTCGGTGGATGACCTGGAAGATCTGAGCCAGCCGGTGCTGACCCAGAGCCGCGTGGTGCCGCTGGACTGGACCGACTACAACGGCCACATGACCGAGAGCCGCTATCTGGATGCCTTTGCCCAGTCCACCGACCGGCTGATGATGATCATCGGCTGCGATGCGGAGTATATCGCCAACGGCGGCAGCTACTTCACCGCCGAGACCCACATCCGCCACATCGACGAGGTGCATGCGGGCGACCCGATCCAGGTGCGGACCCGGGTGATCATGGGCGCGGGCAAGAAGATGCATCTGTGGCATGAGATGTATTCGGGCGAGCGGCTGCTGGCGACGGGCGAGCATATGCTGCTGCATGTGGACCTGAAGACCCGCCGCTCGGCACCGCCTGCGCCGCATATCGAGGCCAATCTGGTGAAGCTGGCCGAAGCCCATGCGGCGCTGCCTGCCCCTGAGGGGCTGGGCCGCGCAATCGGGGCTCCGCGTTGAGCCGGGTTCTGATCACCGCCGGCGGCTCAGGCATCGGCCGGGCGATGGCGGAGGGCTTTGCCGCCGCCGGGCATCAGGTCTGGGTAACGGATGTCAGCGCGGTGGCGCTGGCAGACGCGCCGGAGGGCTGGCGGACAACGGCGGTGGATGCCACCGATGAGGCCGGGGTCAAGGCGCTGTTTGCCGAGATTGCGGAGGTCTGGGGCGGACTGGATGTGCTCTGTGCCAATGCGGGCATTGCCGGGCCGACCGCGCGGGTCGAGGACATTGCGCTGGAGGACTGGCGCAAATGCGTGAGCGTGAACCTGGAGGGCTGCTTTCTGGCGGCCAAATACGCGGCGCCGGTGATGAAGGCGGCCAGGAGCGGCTCGATCATCGTGACGTCTTCGACGGCGGGGCAGTATGGCTATCCGAACCGGGCGCCCTATGCCTCGGCGAAATGGGCGGTCATCGGGCTGATGAAGACGCTGGCGATGGAGCTGGGCCCCTTTGGCATCCGCGCCAATGCGATTTGCCCCGGCGCGGTGGAAGGCCCGCGGATGGAAGGCGTGCTGGAACGCGAGGCCGCGGCCAAGGGCATGACCCGGGATGAGGTCTATGCGGGCTATGCCGCGGGCACCTCGATGGGGCGGTTCGTGGAAGCCAGCGACATTGCCAATATGGCGGTCTTCCTCGGCTCGGACGCAGCGCGGCTGGTGTCGGGGCAGGTGATTGCCGTCGACGGTCATACCGAGAACCCGGACCCGAAGGTGTAAGGCAGGCTGACCGGACGGGCAACGTTTCCCGGCGCGGGAAACGTCCCGGAAAACACGTGTTTTCCGAGCCGGAATTATCGCATAATTCCGGCGCCCCTGCCGGGGCGGTCAGGAAATTGCGGCCCGCAGTGCCCGCAACCGCCCCGGAAGCTGCCGCGCGGTGATATCGGCCTCGCGCACCAGATTGTCGAAATGGTTTGTGAAAGTGGCAATCCGCTCCTTGTCGCGGAAGGCGAGGTAGTGGGTGCCGGCGTAGAAGACGCACAGAAGCGGGCCGAAGATGGTGATCGGAGAGGAATAAAGCCGCTTGGCGTCAAACAGGTAGATGCGCAGGCGCGGGTAGAGCTGCTCGCAGAGGCGTTCGAACTGGATGAGCTGCTCCAGCCGGACCTCCAGCGGCAGGCCCTCGTAGTAGCCCGCGGCGTGCGCAAAGCTGTCGAGCTCGTAGAGCGGCATGGCGATTTCATAGTCCGACGGCGACTGGCGCATCCAGGTGAGACGGTCCTCAGACGCTCCAATGGCCTGACCAGCGGTGCGGCCCAGGTGGGGGGAATATTCCCACTCCAGCAGTGCCCGGGTTTTCAGCATGTCGGGGAGCGCAGCGGGCACATGGCGGATCTTGTAGCCCTCTGCCTCCTGATGCCATTCGAAGATCCGTTCATCGACCAGGGCGCGGGGGGCCTCGGTCAGGGTGAGGCTGGAGGCCAGCAGCTCGGCGGCGCTTTCGGGGCGGTCGGAGAGGCTGAGCAGCCAGTCGGCGGACACCCCCAGCGCCCCGGCACAGGCGCCGACCACATGGGCATTGGGAAGCCGCGCGCCCTCATCCGTCAGGAGCTGGGAGATGGTGGAGCGGTCGACGCCGACGGCACGGGCCAGAGCGCTTTGGCTGAGGCCGCTGTCGCGCAGCGCCCTGTTCAGCCTTTGCCGGAACTGCTCCGCCCGTACCCGTTTGTCGATATTTTCTATCATTCGTTTCCAATTATCACATCTGATGGATTTTGTTAACTGCATTCGTAATTCTGCACATCCTCCTGCTGCGGTACTTTGAAAACAAGCACTTACCCAAGAATAGCAGGAGGCATTATGGAAACGCGCAAGCGCTCCATTGTGAAGGCGGTGATTTGGAACGTTCTCGGGCTGGTCTCGATGACGCTGGTGGGGCTTGCGGCCACCGGCTCAGTCAAGGCAGGCGGGATGATGGCGCTGGTCAATACCGGCATCGGCTTTACAGTCTACCTGGTCTATGAGCGGGTCTGGGCGCAGATCGGCTGGGGGCGGCGTCATGTCTGAGCGCTGCCGTGGATATATGCCCCGCAGCGTTGAATGGGGCACCCTGGCGCTGATCCTGGCCTGCTACGGCGGCTGGCTGGCGGCGCTGTGGCTGCTGCCCGGTTTCAGCCTTGGGCTGACGGTGCTGGCGCTGGGCGTGATGGCGGCGCTGCATTCCTCGCTGACCCATGAGGCGCTGCACGGGCACCCGTTCCGCAGCCGCTGGCTGAATGAAGCGCTGATGGTCTTTCCCCTGAGCATGGCGGTGCCCTATGGCCGGTTCCGTGACACCCATCTGGCGCATCATGAGGATGAGGCGCTGACCGATCCTTATGACGATCCGGAGAGCAATTACCAGGACCCGGCGGTTTGGGCGCGGCTGCCCGGCTGGCGCAAGGTACTCTTGAGGTTGAACAACACCCTGCTGGGGCGGGTGGTGCTGGGGCCGCTGGTCGGGCAGGTCTGCTTCATGGCCGGCGACTGGCGGCTGGCGCGCCAGGGGGAGCCGGGGGTTGTCCGAGACTGGATCCTGCACGCTGCTGGTCTCGCAGTGGTGATCTGGGTGGTGTGGCAGGCGCCGGCGCCGCTGTGGGCGGCGGTTGCCGGGGCCTATCTGGGGCTTGGCCTTTTGAAGATCCGCACCTTTCTGGAGCACCGGGCGCATGAGACCGCCCAGGGCCGCACCGTGGTGATCGAGGACACGGGGCCGCTTGCCTTCCTGTTCCTCAACAACAACCTGCACATCGTGCATCACATGCATCCCGGCGTGCCCTGGTATGCGCTGCCGCGGCTGTACAGGGCGCGCAGGGCGGAATTCCTGGCGGCCAATGACGGCTATTTCTACCGCAACTACCTGCAGATTTTCCGCAACTACCTGCTGCGCGCCAAGGACCCGGTGCCGCATCCGCTCTGGCAGCAAGGGGAATAAGGGCGCATAAGCGGAGGCATGTTTGCCTGGATCCCCGTTTCCATTGCCGCTGCCTCCTTTCAGACCGTGCGCTTCATGCTGCAGAAGGTCCTCAGCAGTGTAACGCTGACGCCGGGCGGAGCCACCTTCGCCCGGTTTTTCTATTCCGCACCGTTCATCCTGACGGGGCTGGCGCTGTATCTGGCGGTCTCCGGGCGGTCTTTGCCGGCGCTGCCGCCTGCGTTCTGGATCTATGCGGCCATCGGCGGGACCGCGCAGATCCTGGCGACGGTCTGTGTGGTGGCGCTGTTCAAACAGCGCAACTTTGCGGTGGGGATCACCTTCAAGAAGACCGAAGTGATCCAGACCGCCATCGTCGGGCTGGCGGTTCTGGGCGATCCGGTCAGCTTTGGCGGCTGGGTGGCGATCCTGATCGGGCTGGCGGCGGTGCTGGTGCTGTCGCGGGCGCCGGATGCCACGGGCGCCTGGTGGCGGCATCTGACCAACCGCGCGGCGCAGCTGGGGCTGGGGTCGGGGGTGCTGTTTGCCTTTTCCGCCGTCAGCTATCGAGGCGCGTCGCTGCAGCTTGCAGAGCTGGAGCCTGCGTTCCGCGCGGCAGTGACGCTGGCGGCGGTGGTCAGCTTGCAGACGTTGTTTATGGCGGTTTGGCTGGGCCTGCGCGACAAGGGCGAGATCGCGCGAGTCTGGGCGGCGCGGAAAGTAGCGGTCTGGGTGGGGCTGACCAGCATGGGCGGCTCATTCTGCTGGTTCTGGGCCTTCACGCTGCAAAACGCCGCCTATGTGAAGGCGGTGGGGCAGGTGGAGCTGCTGCTGTCGCTGCTGGCCTCGGTGCTGTTCTTCAAAGAAAAAGTCACGGCGCGCGAGCTGGCAGGCATGGCGTTGCTGATCGTGTCGATCCTGGTGCTGGTTCTGGCGATCTGAGCGGCACCGGCTGCGGCAGGGCAGCCGGAATTATGCGATAATTCCGGCTCGGAAAACACGTGTTTTCCGGGACGTTTTCCGCGCCGGAAAACGTTACCCGTCGGCGGGCATCGGATAGCCCTTGAGGCGCAGGAACAGGCTGGCTTCGTCGTTGTTGTGGAAATAGGGAACGCTTTGCGGCGGTTCGGCGTCGCGGACGCGGGCGGTGACCTCGGCCAGCACCACTTCGGTGATGAAGGGCAGGTCGAAGCTGCGCACCTGGCTGAGCGGGATCCATTGCAGATGCGACAGCTCATCCGCGGCGCGGGAGAAGTCATCCAGATCGCCGGTGATTTGATCGGCATCGACCAGGAAGAACCGCGCATCGAACCGGCGCGGGCGGCCCGGCGGGGTCAGGGCGCGGAACACGAACTGCATGGCACGGGCAGAGGGCACGTGACCGGTGGCGGCAAAGCTTTGCCAGTCTTCGGGGACCTCGCCGCTCCAGCTGCCGGGCTCGCCCAGGATCAGGCCGGTTTCCTCCCACAGTTCGCGCACGGCAGCGACGCTGAGGGCATGGTGCGCGTCAGCGGGCGCCTTGTCGGCGAGGCGTTCCTGGCACACGGGAGAGATCGGGGAGGCAAGCGGAACCTGGGCATCGGCGAGGTCTACCGCGCCGCCCGGGAAAACGAATTTGTTCGGCATGAAGGCAGCCTTGGCGCCGCGCTGGCCCATCAGCACCTGCGGGTCCTCCGACATCCGGCCGCGCATGGCAATGACCGTGGCCGCATTGCGGATCGCGGTTTTGTCGGTGGTGGTTTCGCCGCTCAGAAATGTGTCGCTCATGCTCTTATTGCCCTTTCGCTGCCGGGGTGTCCTTGCCGAAGCCGTGCATGCGCCGCGCCCATTGGTAGGCGATGACGACCCCCTTCATCCGCGGCAGAAGATAGAGGGAAGACGCCAGGCAGCCAATCGTGAACACGGTGAACATCACCAAGGGCTCCGGCCGCCAGGAGAAATAGACCACATGCATCAGCGGCGCCATGATGTGGCCGACGATCAGGATCGTGAGGTAGGCGGGCCCGTCATCGGCGCGCGCGTGGGTCAGGTCGAGGCCGCAGTGGCTGCAGCTTTCGTTCACCTTCAGATAGGAATGCAGGAGCCTGCCCTGCCCGCAATTGGGGCATTTGCAGCGCCAGCCCTTGGCCAGGGCGGGCATGGTGGGGCGGTCGTTTTCTGCCTCGGGGGCCGTAACGGCGGGGGACTCGGTCATGAAAATATCCTGTGTGCTGCACTTATATTTGCGCGCAACGGCGGGCACGCGAAAGGGGAAAGCCCGATTTCTGCGCCGGTTTGCCGCAACGTGCGGGGGAAGGCAAAAAGTTCGGAAAACCGCGACGGATCTGCGGGGCGCGTGCGTTTTTCCTATGCATCGGGCAGCAAGAGGCTGCCGCATGACAAAGGAAAGACGATATGAAACACGTCAAGTTCATCACTGCGATTGTTGCTGCCGCTGCCGTGACTGCAGGCGGCGCTGCCCTGGCACAGGGCTTCGGGCACCACGGGCCGCGGATGTCCTTTGAGGAGATCGACGCGGATGGCAACGGCGAGGTCACCAAGGCCGAGATCGAAGCCATGAAGGATGCGCATTTTGCCAAGGCGGATGCCGATGGCGACGGCAAGCTGACGCTGGAGGAGATGCAGGCGCGGGCGCGGGAGCACGCGAATGAGCGGGCTGCCTGGATGCTGGAACGCTTTGACAAGGACGCCGATGGCGCGTTGAGTAAGGACGAGCTGCCGCAGCCGCGCCGCGCGGGCAAGATGTTCGGCCGGATGGATGCTGATGGCAGCGGCGGGATTTCGAAAGAAGAGTTCGAAGATGCCCGCATGAAGCACGGCGGAATGCACCGCCGCGGGTATTGGCAAGAGAACGGAACGGAGCAGAACTGATCTCTGAAGCGTGCTGCATAACGCGGAAATATCACGGCGCCGGACCCCTGCTGCGGGTCCGGCTGCGATGAGCGCAGAGGCGGGGGAGGTCTCTGACGATGCCTTGCTGGTGCTCTATGCGAATGGCGATGGGCGTGCGGCGGCGGAGCTGACTGCACGCTTGAGCCCGCGGGTTTTCGGCGTCGCGATGCGGGTGATGGGCAACCGCGCCGAGGCCGAGGATGTGACTCAGGAGGCGATGCTGCGCCTGTGGAAGATGGCGCCGGAGTGGCGGCCGGGGGAGGCGCAGGTCTCGACCTGGCTGTACCGGGTGGCGATGAACCTGTGCATTGACCGCAAGCGGCGCGCCCGCGGCGGCCATGTGGATCTGGACGCGGTGCCGGAGCCGCCGGATCCGGGCCGCTCGGCGGCGGAGCAGATGCAAGAGGGCGCGCGGCAGGATGCGCTGCAGGCGGCGCTGATGCAACTGCCGGAACGGCAGCGGCAGGCGGTGGTGCTGCGGCACCTGGAAGAGCTTTCGAACCCGGAGATCGCCGGGATCATGGACATCAGCGTCGAGGCGGTGGAAAGTCTGACCGCCCGGGGCAAGCGGGCGCTGGCCGCGGCTTTGGCCGGGCGGCGCGAAGAATTGGGGTATAGCGATGGCTGACACGGATAAAGCACTGCAGGAGCTGGAGGATCTGTTTGCCGCGGCACGCAGTGACCGGCCCGCGGTGCCGGAACATCTGAGCGCCGCCATCCTGGCGGACGCAGCACGGGAGCAAGCGGGCTTTCAGCCTGCGCGGCCAGCGCGGGCGGCCCGGCTTCCGAAGTGGCGGCAACTGATCGAAGCGATCGGCGGCTGGCCTGCTTTGGGCGGGCTGGCGGCGGCCAGCGCGGCGGGTCTTTGGATCGGGGTGGCACCGCCTTCCTTTGTGCCGGATCCGGTGGCGCTGGCCGGTTATGAAGACAGCAGCACCGTATTTGCTGATGAAAGTTATGACATGGCGGTAATGCTGAGCGAGGACCTGCAATGAATGCGGAGGGCAAACCCGGAATGAAGCTGTGGCTGAAACTGCTGCTGGCGGCCTCGCTGGCGCTGAACCTGGCAGTGATCGGCATCGCGGCCGGGGCGGCCTGGCGGTTCTCCGGCAAGGACAGGCACTGGCAGCGGCCGCCGTCGGTCGGGGCAATGATCTTCCGCGAGCTGGACCGTGACACCCGCAAGGCGCTGCGGCAGCAGGCGGGCGGGGATCACGGCAGCTATTTCAAGCGCCGCCATGCCGAGGGCGAAGCGGTGATCGCGGCGCTGCGCAGCGGCAGTTTCGACGCCGCCGCGCTGCGGGACATGCTGCGCAGCCAGTCGGACGCGCGTCACGCCTTCCACACCAAGGTGCAGGACGCCTGGGTGAGTAAGATGGAGGCGATGACGCCGGAGGAGCGCGCGGATTTTGCAGACCGTATGGAAGAGCGGATGCAGCGGCGCGGCACGCATTGGCACGGGGCTGGAAAAGGAGCTGCGCACGGTCGGGACTGATCCGCCCGCGGCCAACATTTCAGACCGCCAATCATCTGAAAGGCAGCCGGTTGCGGCTGCCTTTTTAATAACCGGAAGGGTGCGCAGTGCTCACGCAGCTTCGGTGCATGCCTTGGACAAGGTCACCTGATTGCGGCCGGCGTGCTTGGCGTTGTAGAGCGCCTGATCCGCCTTCTCGACCAGTGCCGCGGTGCTGCCGTCCTGGCCGCCGCCGCCCATCGCCGCGCCGATGCTGATCGTGACCTTGACCGGCTCGGCGGCGCCGGGGACCTCGAAGGGGGTGCCGTTGATCGCGTTGCACAGGGCAACGGCGGCGATGCCGGCCTCGGCCTCGCTGGTGCCGGGCAGGACAGCCATGAACTCCTCGCCGCCGACGCGGGCCAGCAGATCCGCCGGGCCCAGCACCTGCTGCATCCGGCGGGCGGCCTCGATCAGCACTGCGTCGCCGGCCGGGTGGCCATAGACATCGTTGATCCTCTTGAAGTGGTCGAGGTCGGCCAGCATGACGGCGAATTTCTCGCCGTTGGCGGCGGCAGAATGCGCCGCACGGTCCAGGAACGGCTTGGCGTAGCGCCGGTTGTAGAGCCCGGTCATCGGGTCCAGCACCGCGGCGCGCAGCCCGTTGCGGACGCTGTCGCGCAGCCGGTCCTTGCGGGCCTTGTGCTGCAGCTGGGCGGTGAGGCGCAGCTCCAGCTCCTCGACATCGAAGCCGGATTGCAGCACGTCATGGGCGCCGCGGTCCAGCGCCTCGGCAGCGATCTGCGGATCAGCTGGATTGGGCACCGCGATTACCACCGTCTGGCGGGTGGCGGCGCGGGCGCGCAGATCCGCCAGCAGCCGCAGGCCGGGGCCGGCGGAGGCCTCGTTCAGCTCGATTATGATGGCATCGGCCACCGGCGCCTGCATCAGCCCCTGGATGTCGCTGATTGTATGGGTGCGCAAGCTGTACGGCAGGCTGGCAGAGAGGTGGTCGCGCCAGGCCATAGCGGTGCGGGGATCCTGCGCCACCAGGGCAACGGAAGCATCGCGCAGATCCTCGGCGCAGCAGCGGTCGCTGAGCGGCAGGATGAACCCGTGCGAGGCGTCGCGCTGCAGGTTCAGCTCCTCGTCGGCGCTGCGGGCGCGCAGCAGGCTGCGGATACGGGCCTGCAGGATCACGTCGTCCACCGGCTGCTGCAGCACATCGTCGATGCCTGCGGCCAGCGCCTGCAGGCGGGCCTTGGAACCTTCCCAGTCGGAGACGGCGATTACCGGCAGATCGGCCAGGGCCTCATCCGCCGCCAGCGCGTGTTTCACATCGGCAGCGGTGCCGTCGGGCAGCGACATGGCGGTGAGAACCAGATCAGGGCGGTGGGCGCGGGCGGTCTTCAGCACCCCGGCCACGCCGCTGGCCTGAACCACATCATAATAGGCAGCCGCCAGTTGCACCTTCAGCATGATGCGGTTGGTGGAGACGCCGTCGATGACCAGGATAGTGCCTTGCACGCGGTATCCTTTCGCCCCTTGCAAATCCTATGCCTTGCAGCTTTGCTGAGACTGGTTAAGAAACTCTTTCGGATTTTTACTAAATTGGCCGCAATGCGGCAGGAGTGTGGAGAACATGCAGATTTCCGCCGATGGCGCAGAGACTCTGGCGTTGAAAGCCTTGGCCTGGCTGGCCGGGAATGATGAGCTTATGCCGGTGTTTCTGGGCGCAACCGGCGCCAGCGAGGCGGATCTGCGCGCGCGTGCGGCGGAACCCGAGTTTCTGGGCTCAGTGCTCGATTTCTTAACGATGGACGACAATTGGGTGATGCAGTTCTGTGATGCCCATGGCCTGGCTTATGAGATGCCGATGCAGGCGCGGATGTCGCTTCCGGGCGGGGCGCAGGTGAACTGGACTTGAGATCGGCGGGGGCTGTGCCTAGGGTTCCGCCAAATTCCCGCGGAGAGAGGACCCGCCATGCCCGTTGATGCCTTCCTGTTCGACAAGGACGGAACCCTGTTCGACTTTGCCGCCACCTGGAACGGCTGGGCGGCTCAGGTGCTTGAGACGCTGGCCAAAGGCGACCGGGCGGTGCTGGAGGCTATGGCTGAGGTGATCAGCTATGATCTGGAGCGGCAGGCGTTCAACCCCGACAGTCTGGTGATCGCCGGCTCCAATGACGAGGTGGCGGAGGTGCTGGCGCCGTTTGTGGCGGAGATGGAGGTTGAGCAGCTGGCGGTGTTCCTGGCCCGCAGCGCTGCGGAGGCGGAACTGGCGCCGGCGGTGCCGCTGGCGGAGTTCCTCGACGGGCTGCTGGCGCGCGGCAAGGTGCTTGGGGTGATGACCAACGACGCCGAGATTTCTGCCAGGAGCCAGCTGCAGCGGGCGGGCGTGCTGGACCGCTTCGCCTTTGTCGCGGGCTGCGACAGCGGCCATGGCGCCAAGCCGGACCCGGATCCGCTGCTGGCGTTTTGCAGGGCGGCGGGGGTGCCGCCGGAGCGCACCGCCATGGTCGGCGACAGCTTGCACGACCTGGAAGCGGGCGCCGCTGCGGGAATGCGGCGGATCGGCGTGCTGACCGGCATGGCGCTGCGTGAGGACCTGGCGCCGCATGCCGATATCGTGCTGCCCGACATCGGCCATATCCCGGCCTGGATCGACCGCTGAACCCGCACTGACTCCGGCGCCCTAAGGCGGGCAGCGGCGGTCTCGCCGACGCTTTACTATAGAGCGCCGGTTTTTTACCGCGCATTACTGGGCACAAGTGTACATAAATATCCCATACCGCCGGTTTCCGAAACAAAAACGACAGCCATGGTCGGGAATGGACAGTCTATGGCAGCCGGGATTGGCACAGTGGATGGCTATCAGCATTTGCGAAAATCGGATCTAGGGGAGACCGGCATGGCAGACACAGGCGCACGCAAGAGGCGGGGCGGGGGCAGGGCAGGCGCAGCCGCCCGGCGCGGCAGCGCGGCATTGGAGCAGATGCCCTGGCAGGTCCCGGTCAACATCGACCGGCCGACCGAACCTTTGACGGAGGAAGGCGTTCAGGCCATCCACGAGGGCGCCATGCGCATTCTGGAGGAGATCGGCGTGGTGTTCCTGAACCCGGAAGCGCTGGAGATCTTCAAACAGGCCGGCGTCAAGGTCGAGGGCGAGCTGGTCAAAATGGACCGGGATTTCGTGATGGAGATGGTGGGCAAGGCACCCCGCGAATTCTCGATCACTCCGCGCAACCCGGACCGGACGATCCCGCTGGGCGGTAACCACATCCTGTTCGGCAATGTGTCCTCGCCGCCGAACTACTGGGACATGGAGCTGAACAGGAAGGTGGCCGGCAACCGTGAGCAATGCCGCAACCTGCTGAAGCTGACCCAGTATTTCAACTGCATCCACTTTGCCGGCGGCTACCCGGTGGAGCCGGTGGACATTCATGCCTCGGTCCGCCATCTGGATGTGCTTTATGACAAGCTGACCCTGACCGACAAGGCGATGCATGCCTACAGCTTGGGCAAGGAGCGGGTCGAGGATGTGATGGAAATGGTGCGGATTGCGGGCGGGCTCAGCCATGAGGAGTTCGACGCCAAGCCGCATATGTACACCAACATCAACTCCACCTCGCCGCTGAAACACGATTTTCCGATGATCGACGGCTGCCTGCGGCTGGCGCGGCGCGGGCAGGCCATTGTGGTCTCGCCCTTTACCCTGGCGGGCGCGATGGCGCCGGTGACGATGGCGGGCGCGGTGGCGCAGTCGATTGCCGAGAGCCTGTGTGCGATTGCCCTTTTCCAGTATGTGCGCCCCGGCACGCCCTGCGTGATCGGCACGTTTACGTCGAACGTGGACATGAAATCGGGCGCGCCTGCGTTCGGCACGCCGGAGTACATGCGCTCGACCCAGATGACCGGGCAGATGGCACGGTTCTACGGGCTGCCGATGCGGTCCTCGGGCGTCTGCGCGGCGAACGTGCCGGACGGGCAGGCGGTTTGGGAGACCTCGAACTCGCTGTGGGCGGCGGTGCAGTCGGGCACCAACATGGTTTACCACGCGGCCGGCTGGCTGGAGGGCGGGCTGATTGCCAGCCCGGAGAAGTTCATCATGGATTGCGAAATCCTGCAGCAGATCGAACGCTACATGCAGCCGCAGATCTCGGCCACCGGCCCGGAAGAGATCGCGCTGGATGCAATCAAGGAGGTTGGCAACGACGGCCACTTCTTTGGTGTCCAGCACACCCAGGACCGTTATGCCAACGCCTTTTACCAGCCGTTCCTGAGCGATTGGCGCAACTATGAGGCCTGGGAGGCGGCGGGTGCCACCTGGACCGCGCAGCGCGCCCATAAGCTGTTCAAGGAAATCATTGCCGATTTCGAGGAGCCGCCGATGGATCCCGCGATCCGTGACGAGCTGGCGGACTTCGTCGCCCGCCGCAAGTCCGAGGGCGGGGCGCCCACCGACTTCTGAAACCGGTGTGCGGCTGGCAAGAAGCGGAGGGGTGACCCTCCGCTTTTTTGTTTGGAAGACTGCCGGCAGGTCAGATCCCGCCGGTCTGGTGTGCCCGGCGCGCCGCGGTCTTGCCTCGGTGCGTCAGCCGGTCCAGTAGTGACGCGCGGGACCCGACGCGGCAAGCAGGGTCCATTGCCGGATTCGAATGGCCAGGGTCCGGCAGCCGGATTATGATCGCATTACGCGCTGGTCAGGGTTCTTTGCGGGACGGGCAGGGCTGGTGCAGAACAAAAAAACGTGGAAATGAGCGCGATCCATCACCCAAATTTGCTTTGTTGGGCCTTTCTTAACCCGCAGGCGTCAAGACTATGGCATGGGAAAAGAGGGGCCATTGCATGCACGGTCTGATCAACAGGGCGATTCAGGCTTTTGTGACCAGTACCTACGGGGCGGACCGCTGGGAAGAGGTTATGGAGGAGGCCGGGCTCGGGTTTACCGAGTTCGAAGCAATGCTGTTTTACACCGACGAGCAATCGGGCCGGATGCTGGCGGCGATGGAAAAGGTTCTGGCACGCCCTCTGCCCGAAATGCTGGAGGACATGGGCACATTTCTGGTGTCCAACCCGCAGGTGGAGGCGCTGCGGCGGCTCTTGCGCTTTGGCGGCGTGAATTACGTGGAATTCCTGCATTCGCTGGATGACTTGCCCGACCGGGCACGGCTGGCGGTCTCGGATCTGCATTTGCCCGGGCTGGAGCTGGTAGAGCAGGCGCCGCAGCAGTTCGAGCTGGTCTGCCAGCCGGGGCTGCCGGGCTATGCCTATGTTCTGATGGGCGTGTTGCGGGCAATGGCCGACGACTATGGCGATCTGGTGTTCCTTGATCACAGCGGCACCCAGGGCGGTGCCGAAGTGATTTCCATCACCCTGGTGGAAACCAAGTTCGCCGCCGGGCGCGAATTCGATTTGGGGGCGCACTCGCTATGATGACACTGCAGCAGCTGACGCAGATGGCGGGCGTTGTCTGTCCGATGTACGCGATTGTCGATGCCAAGGGGCGGATTGTCTCTGCCGGTCCGACCTTGAGAAAGCTGCGTCCGCAGCTGAGCTGGGAAGGGCGGCGGTTTTTTCGCGTCTTCGATCTGTCCCGGCCGCGGTCGGTGCGATCGGTGGAGGACCTGCTGCGCACTTCCGGCAGCAAGCTGCACCTGCAGTTCCGCGACGCGCCTCAGACCGGGCTCAAGGGGGTTTGCACACCGCTGCCGGACGGGCAGGGCGCGTTCATCAACCTGTCCTTCGGGATTTCCGTTCTGGAAGCGGTGCGCGACTACGACCTGACAAGCGCCGATTTCTCGCCCACCGATCTGACGATCGAGATGCTCTATCTGGTGGAGGCGAAATCCGCCGCGATGGAGGCGTCGCGCCAGCTCAACCTGCGTCTGCAGGGGGCCAAGATCGCCGCCGAGGAGCAGGCCTTTACCGATACGCTGACCGGGCTCAAGAACCGCCGCGCGATGGATCACGTGCTGGCACGGCTGATTTCCAGCGGCCGCGAGTTTGCGCTGATGCACCTCGACCTGGACTTCTTCAAGCAGGTGAATGACACGCTGGGCCATGCGGCGGGCGATGCGGTGCTGCAGCAGGCGGCGCGGATCATGGTGGAATGCACCCGCCAGTCGGACACTGTGGCCCGGGTGGGCGGCGATGAGTTCGTGATGATCCTCGAGGGCGTGCTGGACACGGCGCGGCTGGCGGCGATTGCCAAGCGGCTGATCCAGCAGCTGGAGGAGCCGATTCCCTTTGGCGCCCAGACCTGCCGGATCTCCGCCAGCGCCGGCACCACCTTGTCGACCTGGCAGAAGGTCCCGGATGCGCAGCAGCTGCTGAACCAGGCGGACCTGGCGCTTTATGCGGCCAAGCGGGCGGGGCGGGCGCAGCACTGCTTCTACCGTGAAGGCATGGAGAAGGACGACACGGTCGCAGGCGCGTGTGACAGCCGCGCGGCTGACCCGCAGCAAGCGGCGGGCGGTCCTGCTTCCTGACCGGCATATCTTCAGCACTCTGAACTGAACCGTGGGCGGAATTCCGGCCGCGGTTCAGGGTGATACCGGCAAGCGGCTTGGGCGGCGGCTTCTGCTCATAGCGGAAAGCCGAGTGATAGACTCCGCTTTTGCTCAAGCGAACCCTTGTATCTGTTTTCCGGAGAAAGTGGCAGCCCGTAGGGGAATCGAACCCCTCTTTCCAGGTTGAAAACCTGGCGTCCTAACCGATAGACGAACGGGCCACTCTGTCTGTGAGGCGGTGTTTACTGATTGCGTCTGCCGGGCGCAAGAGGATTTTTGCAGAAATGCGAAGATTTTTTGCACGCCGCTCTGCTGGGTTAATTTGCTGAAAATAAACGCAAAAAACCGCACCATAGGCGCGTTTGAATGATCTGTGCGGGGTGGGGAAAGTGGCAGCCCGTAGGGGAATCGAACCCCTCTTTCCAGGTTGAAAACCTGGCGTCCTAACCGATAGACGAACGGGCCACTCAGTGCGTGAGCGGGTATTTAGTTATTAGCGCCGGAACCCGCAAGAGAAAAAATACGCATTCGCGCATTTTCTTATCCACAGGCTGCAAGCCTTTGAAATCTCACGCTTCGGCAGCGTCTTCCAGGCGCAATTGCGGGCTTTGGCGGCCGCCCCAGGTGTTGATCTCCAGCCGTCCGGCGAAATGGAAGCGGGCGCCGCCGTGCTCCAGCAGCCGAGGGCCCAGGTCCGTGTCAAAAGCGCCAAAGCAGATCGCATCCACGCCGCCGCCCATCCCGTCGCTGAGCGACAGTTTCAGGTGGCTTTCGCCGATCTTCTTGGCAAAGCGCACCTGCAGGTCTGGCAGGGCGTAGCGCGGGGCAGGGGCGCCGGCGCCAAAGGGGCCGGCCTGTTCGATCTGCCCGATCAGGTCCACCGTGGCAGCGCCGGGCATCAGCGCGCCGTCCAGTTTCAGGTCGGCAGGGCCGCCCTGGCCTGCGCCCTGTTTGGCCAGCAGTTCACTGAGGCGCTCCATCGCCGTTTCCAGCTTGTCCCGCATCACCGTGAGGCCCGCGGCCATCTTGTGGCCGCCGCCCTTGACCAGCAGGCCTTCGGCGGCCAGCCGCTGGATCGAGGCGCCAAGATCGACACCGGACACCGAACGCCCTGAGCCTTTCCCCTCTTCCCCGTCGAAACCGATGACGATGGCGGGCCGGTTGGCGGCCTCCTTGAGGCGCGAGGCGACGATGCCCACCACGCCCGGATGCCAGCCTTCGCCAGCGGCCCAGACCAGCGGCGCCTCCAGCCCGCGTGCTTCGGCCTGATCAAGCGCGGCAGCGCGCACCGCGTTTTCAATATCGCGGCGTTCGGTGTTCAGCTGGTCCAGCCGTTCGGCCAGGGCGGCGGCCTCATGCGGGTTGTCGGTGGACAGCAGCCGCGCGCCCAGATCGGCCTTGCCGATCCGGCCGCCGGCATTGACCCGCGGCCCCAGCAGGAAGCCGAGGTGATAGGTGGAGGGCGCCGAATCCATGCGGCTGACATCGGACAGCGCCACCAGCCCGGGGCGCTTGCGCGCCGCCATAACTTTCAGCCCCTGGCGCACCAGCGCCCGGTTGGCGCCGATCAGCGGCGCCACGTCGGCGACGGTCGCCAGCGCCACAAGATCCAGCAGCGCCATCAGATCCGGGCCCTTGGCACCCGCCTCGCGCAGCTGCCGCCCGGCCTCCACCAGCATCAGGAACACCACACCAGCAGCACAGAAATAGCCCAGGTCGCCGCTTTCGTCCTGCCGGTTGGGATTCACTACTGCCACGCACTCCGGCAGCGTCTCGCCGCCCAGGTGGTGGTCCAGCACGATCACATCGGCGCCCTTGGCAGCCGCGATCGGCTCATGGCTGAGGGTGCCGCAATCGACGCAGATGATCAGGTCGTGGGCGGCGGCCAGTTCCTGCATGGCGGGCACGTTGGGGCCGTAACCTTCGTCGATGCGGTCGGGGATGTAGAGCGTCGCCTGCAGCCCCATCTGGCGCAGCCAGACCAGCAGCAGCGCGGCGGAGCTGCCGCCGTCGACGTCATAATCGGCAAAGACCGCAATCCGCTGCTTGCGCCGCACCGCCTCCAGGAACCGGGCGGCGGCGGCCTCCATGTCCTTCATCTCGCGCGGGTCGGGCAGCAGTTCCTTCAGCCGAGGCTCCAGGAAACCCTTGGCCTCCATCGCCGGAACGCCGCGGCGGGCCAGCACCTGGCAAACCGAACGGGGCAGGCCGGTCTGCTGCACCATCATTTCCGACGCCCGGTCCACCTCCACGCCGGGTCCGACCCAGCGGCGCCCGCTCAAGGACTGCTCAACACCCAAAAAGCTCATGCGTCTCCCCCATGCGCAAAGGCCGGACCCAATGCGGATCCGGCCCTTTCATCTTTCTTCAAATACTCCCGCCGGAGGCAGCGGCGCAAGCCGCTTCCTGCCCGCGCAGGACCGGCTTACATCTGATGCGGTGCCAGCGGTGTGCGGTAGGACATGCGGCGCACCGAGCCGGTCTTGGAGCGCATCAGCAGGGTGGTGGTTTCGACCCAGCCCGGCTGGCGCTTGATGCGCGGCAGCAGCGAGCCGCCGGTCACGCCGGTGGCGGCAAAGATCACGTCCTGGGTAACCATTTCGTCGCGGGTATAGATGCGGTCCAGATCGGTGATGCCCGCCTTGGCAGCGCGGCCCTTTTCGTCGTCGTTGCGGAACAGCAGACGGCCGAAGATCTGGCCGCCCATGCATTTCAGCGCTGCGGCTGCCAGCACGCCTTCCGGAGCGCCGCCCTGGCCCATGTACATGTCGATGCCGGTGGTGCCGCTTTCGGCGCAGTGCATCACGCCGGCCACGTCGCCGTCGGTAATCAGCCGGATCGAGGCGCCGGTCTCACGCACTTCGGCGATCATCGCCTCGTGGCGGGGGCGTTCCAGGATGCAGACGGTGATGTCGGATGCCGCGCAGCCCTTGGCCTTGGCCAATGCCTCGACCCGTTCGCGCGGGGACATCTCAAGCGACACCACGCCTTCGGCAAAGCCCGGGCCGATGGCCAGCTTGTCCATGTAAGTGTCCGGCGCGTGCAGCATCGAGCCGCGCGGGCCCATGGCGATCACGGTCAGCGCGTTGGGCATGTCCTTGGCGGTCAGGGTCGTGCCTTCCAGCGGGTCCAGCGCGATGTCGACGCCGGGGCCGTTGCCGGTGCCGACTTCCTCGCCGATGTAGAGCATCGGCGCCTCGTCGCGCTCGCCTTCGCCAATCACCACCACGCCGGCGATGTCCAGCAGGTTCAGCTGCTCACGCATGGCGTTGACGGCGGCCTGGTCGGCAGCCTTTTCGTCGCCGCGGCCGATCAGCGAGGCAGAGGCCAGGGCCGCCTGCTCAGCAACGCGGGCGAGGCCCAGCGACAGCATGCGGTCATAAAAGGGCGCGTCAGAGGTGTTCGAAGTCATACCGGAAATCCTGTCTCAACGGGTCAGATGTAAATGGGCGTTTCAAGCCGAATAGCGCGGGGCGGGGCCAGGTCGCAAGGGAAGATAGCGTTCGCCCCGGCAGGAAAGCCCCGCCGCGGCGTGCAAAACGGCTGATTTCTGCGGAGCGGGGAGGTTCAGACCTCTTCGATGCGCAGGGCGACGGGGGTGCCGTCGACCACATCGGTGGCCGCGAGACCGTCCAGCGCCGCGTCCAGGGTGGCGCGGGTGCATTTGTGGGTGACGATCAGCACGGGAGCAACCGGCGCGGAGTGGCCGTACTGGCGCATCCGGTCGATGGAGACGCCGGCCTCACCGAGGATTGCCGCCACCTTGGCCAGCGCGCCGGGTTTGTCCAGAAGCCCCATGCGCAGATAGAAGGGCGCGGGCAGGCCGGTCTGGGCGGCAGGCGCCTCCTGCAGGGTTTCTGCCGGCTGGCCGAAGGTGGCAATCCGCAGGCCGCGGGCCAGGTCCAGCACATCGCCCATCACCGCGCTGGCGGTCGGGCCTTCGCCGGCGCCAGGGCCGCGCAGCACCACCTGCTCGATCGAGTCGCCTTCGATCACCACCATGTTGGTGCCGCCTTCCAGCTGGCCCAGCGGCGAGTCGGCAGGCACCAGGCAGGGCGACATGCGCTGTTCCAGCCCGCGGGCGGAGCGCTGCGCAACGCCCAGCAACTTGATGCGGTAGCCCATGTCGGCGGCGGCGTGGATGTCTTCCAGCTGGATGCGCTGAATGCCTTCCAACTGCACGCTGTCAAAGTCGGGTTTGGTGCCAAAGGCGATGGAGGCCAGCAGCGCCAGCTTGTGGCCTGCGTCGATGCCGCCCACGTCAAGGTTCGGATCGGCTTCCAGGTATCCCAGACGGCCGCATTCCTCGAACAGCGCGTTGTAGCCCTGTTCGGTGGCCTGCATCTGGGTCAGGATGTAGTTGCAGGTGCCGTTCATCACACCCATGATGCGGATGATCTCATTGCCGGCCAGGCCTTCGGTCAGCGATTTGATCACCGGGATGCCGCCGGCAACAGCGGCCTCGAAACGGATCACCCGGCCTGCGGCTTCGGCCTGCTCGGCCAGCGCCTGTCCGTGAATCGCCAGCAGCGCTTTGTTGGCGGTGACCACATCCTTGCCCGCGGCCAGTGCAGCCTCGGTCGCAGCCTTGGCGGCGCCTTCGTGGCCGCCCATCAGCTCGACAAACACATCCACGTCGTCGCGCACCGCCAGCGCCACCGGGTCGGTTTCCCAGGCGTAGTCGCTCAGCGACACACCGCGGTCTTTGCTGGCGTCGCGGGCCGATACGGCGGAAATCACCACCGGGCGCCCGGTCCGTGCCTCCAGCAGCGCAGCATGGCGGCGGATGATCTTCACCACGCCGATGCCAACCGTGCCCAAACCTGCAATCCCAAGACGAAGCGGTTCTGTCATAGCTGGAGGTCCTTTATTCCGAAATGCTCAGCCCCGCCTTATCGGGTTCGGCGCGAGCGTGCAACGCCGCTGCCGCTTGGGGCGGGCAGAAGCAGCGGGGAATGCCGGGAAGCGGTCAGAATTCGGCGTTTTTTACGGCCTCAGCCCGGCGCTGCAACCGGGCGCTGCGGGCGTCGAGCTCCTGCTGCAGTTCTTCGCCGGCCTGCTGCGGCGGGTCCAGCGGCTCCAGCGCGTTATCCAGCGGCAGAAGCTTGGGGTAGCCGGCGCCGCGCAGGTCCGGGGTCAGCCGGTCCTCCAGCTCGGGCACCCGGGTGCAGGCGGCAGCGCCCGTCAAAGCCAGGAGGAAAGTGATCCGCGCCCAAGTCTGCATTGCCTAAACCCCTTGTTCCGCTCTGCCGGTTCTAGGGGCTCCTGCGCGCCGGCACAATTGAATTCCCGCCGCTGGGGGCGTTGGCTTTGCCGGACGGTGAGGCTACAGAGGGCGGCGGCTGCATTCTCTCTTTTATATGAACGCTTGTTCAGTTACAGTTTCCGGCATGGCACGCACCCAAGGTTCCCATTCCGATATCACCGGCCCCCGCATCCGCGAGGCGGCTTTGCGGCTGTTTGCCCAGCACGGCTATGCCGCCGTGTCGATGCGCCAGATCGCCAAGGAGGTCGGGGTACAGGCCGGGGCGCTGTACAATTACACGCCGGACAAGCAGAGCCTGCTGTTCAGCCTGATGTCCCGCCACATGGAAGAGCTGCAGGCCGCCTGGGACGCGGTGCCGCGGGCGGCGGGGGCGATGGACCGGCTGCGGGCCTTCACCGGGTTCCATATCCGATTTCACCTGGAGCGCCCGGATGCGGTGTTCATCGCCTACATGGAGCTGCGCAACCTCACGGAGGAAAACTTCACCGTCATCGAATCGCTGCGCCGCGACTATGAGAACGGGGTGGAGGGGATCCTGAAGGAAGGTGTGGAGCAGGGGGTTTTCTCCATCGCTGACACCAAGATCGCTACGCTGGCGGTGATTGCGATGCTGAACGGCGTCAACACCTGGTACCGGTCCGAAGGGCGGCTCTCGCTGGATGAGGTGGAGCGGGTCTATTGGGACATGGTGCAGAAGGCGGTCAGCGCATGAGCCTGCTGGAGCTGCAAACCAGCCGGCTGCGTGCGGTGCGCTGGCAGGATCTGACAGCGGCGGAACTGGCTGAACTGTTTGCGCCGAAGGTAGTGCAATGGCTGCCGGAGGGCTTCCAGGCGCAGAACAGCGATCAGGCCCGGCGGGAATTCCTGGCGGCGGTCGCACAGCAGGCTGAAGTTGCTGGCTTGCGCAAGGCGGAGGGGCAGGGCATCGGGCTGCTGATCCTGTCTTATCCGGAGGACGGCAGCAAAACCCGCAACCTTGGCTATCTGTTGGCCGAAGCCGCCTGGGGCCAGGGGCTGGCGAGCGAGCTGATCAGCGGCTTGCAGGCGCATTTCAGCGGCAGCGGCATTTGCCTGAGCGGCGGTGTCATGCAGGAGAACGCGGCCTCGGCCCGGGTGCTGGAGAAGGCGGGGTTCACGCCCCAGCCTGCGGTCGGGGAGACCGTCTACAGATGGTGCGCGGACGGCTGAGGCCCGCGGGGGCAGCCTGTCAGCTCAGCAGGCCGATCATGTCGTAGTGGTCGATCTGGCGGCTCAGCACCATCGGGTCCTCCTCCGGCAGCACATGCGGCTGCTCCCAGTCCTCGCCGGCAAAGGCCTGCAGCGCGTCGATGCTCTCCCACACCATCACCACGCAGAAGGTGGATGGCGAATCCGGACGCGGCAGGCCGGCCGTGACCGAAACCAGCCCCGGCTGGCGGCGCACGTGCGGCACGGCGGTGTTGGTAAGGAAATCCTTGAAGTCGAGGATCTTGTCGTCGCGGACGGTGGCACGGAACACCCGGATAATCATCTCTCCCCCCATCTGGTCGTTGGACGGGGGGAGTATATCACATCAAGGGTCCCATTGGCGGGCCGCAGCCGGTCAGTGCGCGGGCTTTATGAAAGTCCCGTTGCGCAGGTCGCGGAAGGCTTGGTGCAGTTCGGCCTGGGTGTTCATCACGATCGGCCCGTGCCAGGCCACCGGCTCATTGATCGGCGCGCCGGAGATCAGCAGGAAGCGCACGCCTTCGGGGCCTGCCTGCACGGTGATTTCGTCGCCGGTGCCAAAGCGGATCAGGGTGCGGTCGCCGGACAGGTCGCGGATGTTGACCTCCTGGCCTGCGACCTCCTTCTCCAGCAGCACCCCTTGCGGGGCTGAGGCATCGGCAAAGGCGGCCTCGCCTTCGAACACATAGGCGAACGCCCGGCGGTAGGTGTCGATTGGCAGAGTTTTCCTGACGCCCGCCGGGACGTAAACATCCAGGTACTGCGGGTCGGCGGCAATGCCGTCCACCAGGCCGCGCTTGCCCCAGAAATCGCCGGCAATCACCTTCACGCGGGTGCCGTCATCGTCGATGATCTCAGGAATGTCGGCACCCTTCACGTCCTGATAGCGCGGCGCAGTCATCTTCTGGCTGGCGGGCAGGTTGCCCCACAGCTGGAAGCCGTGCATCTGGCCCTTGGCGTTGCCCGAAGGCATCTCCTGGTGCAGGATGCCCGAGCCTGCGGTCATCCATTGCACGTCGCCCGCGCCAAGGGTGCCCTCGTTGCCCAGCGAGTCGCCGTGCTCGACCGTGCCTGCCAGCACATAAGTGATGGTCTCGATGCCGCGGTGCGGATGCCAGGGGAAGCCGCGCAGGTAGTCCTCCGGGTTTTCGTTGCGGAAGTCGTCGAACAGCAGGAACGGGTCCAGCTCCGACGGGTCCTGAAAGCCGAAGGCGCGGTGCAGCTTGACGCCGGCGCCCTCGGTATGGGGCTGGGCGGCGCGGGTTTCGAGAATGGGTCTGAGGGACATATCTATGCCTCCTGTAAACGTTGACTGCGCTAAGATAGGATGTGCGCTGCCGTCCTGAAACCTGCTGCCGGACACGGAGGTTGTGCGCAGGTGAACAATTGCCTTCCCCGCAGCCCGCAGGGCTGCCCGGCCCAACGGGACGCGGTGCCGCAGGTAGCAAGGACGGGCGGGAGCCCTCGCGCTTGTCGGTGCTAACCGGGAGAAGACGCGGCCCACCAATCAGCGGGTTTGCGCCGCGCGCCATGTTTGGCGGACAGCCGCAGCGCCAGTTTGCGCAGCGGGCCAAGCGCCAGCTTCAGCCACAACCGGTTGCGGCGTTTGGAATAGTCGCGGTTGAACGGGCAGACCCGCATGCAGATGGCGCAGTCAGACGCCATCCTGGCCCAGAAGGAAAAGCACTTTTCGGCATCCGAAGTCCATTTCCTGACCCCCTTGATGGCCGAGACATTTGCGGTTTCGGTGGAGGGTGGCCCGTAGGGCAGCGCCTTCACCGGACAGGCATCGGCGCATTTGGTGCAGATATCGCAAAAAGCCTTCACCCCCAGCGGCTGCGGCACGTCATGGGCCAGCGGCAGATTGGTGAAGATCTTGGAGAACCTGAGGCGCGGCCCGAATTCCGGGGTGATGACCATCTGGTTGCGGGCGTATTCGCCCAAGCCCGCCTTGACCGCATAGGGGATCACCAGGCCGGTGTCATTCATCGACGGTACCGCCTCATAGCCCAGGTTGCGGATATAGGCGGCCAGCTGCATCACGATGGAGGCCTCGTGGCTGTATTCCCGCCCCGTCGCGGCGCCTGCCAGCGCGGAGGGGTAGGTGGCCACCAGGTCCTTGTCCATCTCGTGGCCCAGCACGATCACGCTGGTCAGCCCCTCGGGCAGATCGTGCGGCGCCTCGGACATGTCGCGGGCATCGACGCGCGCGGTATAGAGCCAGCGTTCGTCCAGATCGGTGATGCCGCAGAGACCGGCGCCAAAGAACCTGGCAATGCGCTTCACCTCGGCGGACATTTTGGCCGGGTCGCTTATCTCCAGCGCCTCCTTGGCGACTGGCGTGTCGGGGCGGATGGCGGCCTGGAACCCCTCGCGGATGCCTTCATCTGCCCGGCGGCCGGAGACCACGTCGGATATCAGCCAGGCCGCGTTGCGCAGGGCAAAGTCGCGCTGGGCGAAGCCATCCCCGCGGCGCGGGGCAGCCTCCATCCGGTAGGAGGCGAAGAACTTGGCGGTGTGTTTGGATTTCACCCGCTCATCCCAAAAGGCGCGCGTGAAGATGTCGTTGCGCTGCGAGAACCGCTCGAATTCATCGGTGACGTCGATGCCTGCGGCGGCATCGCCGTCGCGCTGGGGCGGTGTGTTGTGGGGCCAGGGCATGGACGGACGCTAGCCGCCAATCCCGGACCCGGCAAGGGCCGGCTTGTGCCTCAGGCGAACAGGGGCACGATCCAGTCGCGCACCAGGGCGGTCTCGGCGCTGTTCGGGGCCTCCCCGGCGGCGGGCATCAGATAGTGCCCCTGGCCCATTGGAATCTCGGCGTCCAGAACCTGCGCCAGCCGGCCTTGCGACAGCGGCAGCTCCGCGTAGCGGCGCATCAGCATGGCGACGCCGGCGCCGGATGCCGCCAGTTCGATCGCCGCCAGCGAAGTGTCGACATAGAGCGGCGCGCTGCGGTCTTTGAGCGGCACGCAGTCCTGCTCCGACAGCCTCAGCCAGTGGTCCTGGTAGCCGTGGATGTGGATCAAGGTCTGGTCAAAAAGCTGATCCACCGACTGCAGCTGCTCTGCCAGCTGCGGCTGCGCGACCGGAATCACGCTTTCGGTGGAGAGCAGATGCGCACGGCGGTCGAACCAGCCCGACGGGCCAAGCCGCAGGTCAATATCCACATCCTCGTCCTGGGTGCTGTCCGCCCAGACCGCGGAAATCAGCCGGATGCGGATATGCGGGTGCGCGCTGTGAAACGCCCCCAGCCGCGGCGCCACCCACAGGACCGCGGTGGAAACCGGCGCCCGCAGGGTCACGGTCCGGGTCTGGGCATGGCCCAGCAGACCACGGGTGGAATAGGCGATATCGGTCAGCGCCTGCGCGACGGAGGGGTAGTAGGCGTGGCCCAGCTGCGTCAGCTCCAGATGCCGCGACCGGCGCAGGAACAGGGTGATGCCAAAGCTCTTCTCAAGGCTGCGCACCTGGTGGCTGACCGCGGCCTGGGTCAGGCCCAGCTCCTCGGCGGCGGCGGTGAAGCTTTGCAGGCGGGCGGCGGCCTCAAAGGCGCGCAGCCAGACGAGATTGGGCAGATCGGACATTTGCGTTGCAAAAATTCTTGGGGCCAGACCGCGTTATTATTCGTTTTTGTTTTGGCCGGGGTCAAGCTAGCCATATCGCATGTGATACCCCGGGGAGGAGAAGCAGGACATGAAAACCGAAATGAAGATCGGCTTTATCGGCCTCGGCAACGTCGGCGGCAAGCTGGCGGGCAGCCTGGTGCGCAACGGACTGGACGTGGCCGTGCATGATCTGGATGCGGCGCTGGTTGAGACGTTCGTGGCGCGGGGCGCCAAGGCGGGCGGGAGCCCGGCGCAGATGATGCAGGACTGCGATGCGGTGATCACCTGCCTTCCAAGCCCGGCGGCCTCGGATGCGGTGGTCACCGAAATGCTGCCGCATGTGCAGCCCGGCAAGATCTGGATGGAGATGTCCACCACCGACGTGGAGGAGGTGAAACGCCTGGGCGCCCTTATCGTTGAGCGCGGCGGTGAGCCGGTCGACTGCCCGGTCTCCGGCGGCTGCCACCGTGCCGACACCGGCAATATCTCGATCTATGCAGGCTGCGAGCGCGCCACCTTCGACCGCATCCTGCCGATCCTGACCACCATGGGCCGCCGCATCCTGCATGTGGGTGAGATCGGGAATTCCTCGACCCTGAAGGTGATGACCAACTACTTGGCCAACTTGAACCTGCTCGCGGTTATGGAAGCGCTGACGGTGATGAAGGCCTGCGGCATGGACCTGGGCATGACGTTCGAGGCAATCTCGATGTCCTCGGGCACGTCCTTTGCGCATGAGACCGAAAGCCAGCTGATCCTGTCCGGCTCTCGCGATGTGAACTTCACCATGGATCTGGTGATGAAGGACATCGGGTTGTTCCAGACCCTGGCCGACCGCCACAATGTGCCGCTGGAGCTGTCGCCGCTGATGATCGAGATGATGAAGGACGGCCAGCGCCGATATGGCGAGCGGGCGCAGTCCGACCGGATGATCGAGCGTCTGGAGGAGGCCACCGGCCTGTCGGTCACTGCGCCGGGCTTTCCGCAGGAGCTGATCGACGATGAGCCGGAAGAGCCCGGCTATGAGGTGTCCGTGCGCCGCGCTGCGGCGGAATAGGCCGCACAGGCGCGACGCATTCAGCCCCTGCTTTGGCGGGGGCTGTTTTCTTTTGCGAATCCGGTTTATGCCCGGCAGAGCAGTAAGGGGAGCAGCTGATGAGCAACGAGATCCTGGCCACAATCGAGGCTTCCGGAGCGCGGCGGGTGATGGGAACAGCGATGCTGGGCCTGACCGGTGCCCTGCTGGTCTATGTGGCTTTTTACGCGCCGCCGTCGCCGGCCTGGCTGGTGTTCCTGCTTGCAGTGGGGGCTGCGGCGCTGTGGCTGGCGGTGCGGATGTGGCAGGCCACGGTGCACCGGATCGAGCTGACCACTGAGGAGCTGCGCTGCTCTGACGGGCAGGTGATCGCAAGGGTGGAGGATATCGAAGCCATCGACCGCGGTTTTTTTGCCTTCAAGCCGTCAAACGGCTTTCTGATCCGCACCGGCACGCCCGGAGACAGAACCTGGATGCCAGGGCTGTGGTGGCGGTCCGGCCGCCGGATCGGCATTGGCGGTGTGACGCCCGGATCGCAGGGCAAGGCGATGTCGGAAATCCTGGCCGCGATGCTGGTTCAGCGCGGCCAGTAAACGCAGGCTGGCTCAGTCGGTGCCTTCGCCGCCATCATCATGGCTGCCGGTGCCTGTTGCGCTGCCTTCGAAGGCAACCAGGGGGGCGAAGCGCGGCCGGGTAAAGATGAAGTTGTCCAGGTTCAGCGTCGGCAGGCCGATATTGAAAGCGGGGTCCATCTCGTTGAAGGTCTCGACCAGAATGACCCGCTCCTGATCCGGCATGTCCGGCAGCTTGGCAGATACCGTGTTGATGGTGGCGTCTGTCCAGGTGGTGTTGGAGGTGCCGCGCACCTCTGACCAGTCCACATAATACTTGTCATCGCCATCGTCCCAGCGCACCACGGAAACACGCAGGCCCAGCTGAGAATCCTGCCGGATCAGCAGCTTGGTCATCTCGTACATGCTGTCGAGGTAGGCGTCGTTGATCGCGGTGGTCTCGCGCGAGATCAGGTCGGAAACGGTGTAGGCCGCCTTGAGGTTGACACCGTCGCGGCGGAAGGCGTCAAAGAAAGTGTAGATGGCGGCGAACAGGCCCAGAAGCAGGGGCGCGTAAAAGACAAATTCGACCGAGACATTGCCTTCCGTGCTGCGCAGGAAAGTGCGCAGGCGGCGGGGCAGGGCAGTTCCGGGTATTTTCCGTGTCAGGGCTGTCAGCATAGCGTCTTACCTCGGTTCCTGAACAAATGCGGAGGTTGCGATCAGGCTGATCCGGCCGTCGCCGTCCTTGTACAGGCTTTCGCCCAGACCCCAGGTCGGGAAGACCGGGTTGAATTTCATGCAGGCGCGGACCAGCATCAGCTCGTTCGATTTGCCGTGTTCAAATGTGCGCACAGGTTTGGGATCTTCGATGCTGTTCACACAGTCCGGATCCGGGTCGACCGGTGACCAGTTGAAAGGGTCCACTTGCACCATCTCCAACCGGAGCGATGTGGCGCAGTTTTCGATGAACCCCGAAAGATCGCAGATCTCGTCGCGAACCTGCGCGTGGCTTTTGTTGGCGCCGGTGTTCAGGCGGATGTCGCGGACCGTCTGGTCCAGCGCGCGTTCCAGCTGCGAATGGCGCAGGTTGATGAGGCCCAGCTCTACCGTTGACATCAGGATCATGATGAAGGCCGGGATGACGATGGCGAATTCCACGGTGGCGTTGCCATCTTCGCGCGCCCGGAAGCGGCGCAGGCTTTGTGCGGTGCGTCGGATCATTGGGTCAGCCTCAGCTGGCGGATGGAGGTTGCAATCGAGGCGAAGGCGTCGGAGATTTCCAGGCCGTCCACATCGAAGTAATGAGAGTCGGAGCTGGCGCAGTCCTGCAGCACCGCCACCCCGTTGGAGGGCGCCTCAAAGCCGATGGTATAGACGATGATCCCCTGGTCCTTGGCCGCTTGGCAGATGCTGCGCGTGCGGGCATTCTTGGTCGAGTTGCCGTAGTAGTCGTAGACACCGTAGTACCAGGTGGACTTGGCGGAACTGGTTCCCATCCAGTCTCGGTAGAGGTTGTAGTACAAGTATTTGAGAGATGTGTAAGCGAACAGGTCTGAATAGCTCAGCCTTTGCGGGTTGTCGCCGTAGGGTTCATCCTTCCAATAGCTCGACACGTCGTGCCAGTAATACTTTCCGGTGGAAGGATTGAGGGTCGAGTAACGCTCCGACGCGGCATCAAACCAGACGTTAGAAACGCCTTCGCGGTGATCGTTCTCGACGTAATACTGCGAGGTATTCTGTCCGTCAGTCATCAGCACGATGACCTTGACGGTATCCGCATCGGTATACTCTGACGGACGCGCTGAGAAATCGTTGGGGACGGTTGCGCCAGCGCCGGTTGTGAGTGCATTGATAACCGGGCGTGCGGAGGGGTCAAGCAGGGTAGTGCCCCATTTCATCCCGATATCAATGGAGGTATTCCCGCCGCCCCAAAGGTTCTCGATGAAACCTTTCAAGACCGTTGCGTCTTTTTGAAACGGAAGAATCTCCCGGCTCGGATCGTCCTCGCAAACCGGGGTGCTGACCAGCCGCGGCGTGCTGTAGTAGGTGCGGTTGTCCCTGCTCCTGCTGTCCCAAGGGGTGAAATGCATAGTGCCTTCCAGAGCCGCCGCTGGTGACAGGGAGGTCGTTAGGAAGTCCGAAGCCGAGAAATTGGCGCAGCGCGAGTAGATCGTGTCGCCAGGAGTCGAGATGTTATACTGCTCGTACAGCTCCTCAGGCAGCGAGACCTGAGTGGCGTAAGGCACGATCGACATCGACATTTTGCCGTCAGTGGTATTGGCCACCATGGTGTCGACAAAATCCTTGGCGGCGATCTTGAGGTTGGTCAGGCGGCTGTTGGATCTCATCGAACCGGAGACGTCCAGCACCAGTGAGATTTCTACCCCGTCAATGCTCTCCTCCGCGCGGGAGGTCGCGTAAAGCGGCATTTCATCGATGCCGGCAAACCCCAGCAAATGGGTGGGGAAGGAGGTGTCGATCGTTGCCTGCACCTTCTTGAAGCCAATCCCGGCTTCCCACCAGGGCGCCTGATAATAGTCTTCCAGACCGGATTTCGAGAGGTAGTCCAGGACCACCGCGTCGGGCGTCTTGGTCTGGTCCAGGTCCGCGGCCGCGAGGGAGGCGCGGTCCAGCGTGTATTGCAGAATGGTGCGGTCGCGCTCCATCCGCATCAGGTCAACCCCGATACCGCCAACCGCAAGCATGGCAAGGAAGGTGCCGATCATTGGCTTTGCCAGCACCCCGTCCTCTTCTTGCAGGAAGCTTTGAACCTTGGACAGGCAGCGCACCATGAGCGGACTGCTCAGCGCTGTTGAGTTCTTGTGACGCATACTCATCTAAACACCCCCAGGATACCCCGGCCGGCTTTGGAACAGGTCAGCACGGCTTTGGCAGCGGAATTTACACTTATTAATGCTTGGTAAAGGTGGCGGAATTGGGGCGCCATTTTGCCGAAATAGCAAAGATTGTAATGGATTGGAGGTTCAATCTTGCGCGGTTTCGGCGCGTTGTCGCGGCGGTGCGGACAATGGCCCTGCTTCAAGCTGCGAATCGTTAACCTTTGGCTAAAAAGCGATTCTTTTGGGCAGGGAATGGTCAAAAAGGTCGCACTCCTTAATCTTCTCTGCATAGAGTGAGGGCACCATCGGCAGCGAGTCGATGTTTGAGCACGGAGAAGTTTTTAGATGAGCAGCCGCACAGAGCCGAGCTTCCGCGAAAGCGTGGACCTGATGTTTAACCGGGCCGTATCCCTGATGGATCTGCCGCCGGGGCTGGAGGAGAAGATACGAGTTTGCAACGCGACCTATACGGTGCGGTTCGGGGTGCGCCTGCGCGGCGCCATGCATACCTTTACCGGCTACCGTTCGGTCCATTCAGAACATATGGAACCCGTGAAGGGCGGCATCCGCTATGCCACCGGTGTGAACCAGGATGAGGTCGAAGCGCTGGCGGCGCTGATGACCTACAAATGCGCCCTGGTTGAGGCGCCGTTCGGCGGCTCCAAGGGGGGCTTGTGCATCGACCCGCGCGAGTATGACGAGCATGAGCTGGAGCTGATCACCCGCCGCTTTGCCTATGAACTGGCAAAGCGCGACCTGATCAACCCGTCCCAGAACGTGCCTGCGCCCGACATGGGCACCGGCGAGCGGGAGATGGCCTGGATTGCAGACCAGTACGCGCGGATGAACACCACCGACATCAACGCCAAGGCCTGTGTCACCGGCAAGCCGTTGAATGCCGGCGGCATTTCCGGCCGGGTCGAGGCCACGGGGCGCGGGGTGCAATATGCCCTGCGCGAGTTCTTCCGCTACGAAGAGGACAAGGCTGCCGCCGGCCTGTCCGGCAAGCTGGAAGGCAAGCGCATCATCGTTCAGGGCCTCGGCAACGTGGGCTTTCACGCGGCCAAGTTCCTGGCCGAGGAAGACGGCTCGCTGATCACCGGCATCATCGAGCGCGATGGCGGGCTTTACAGTGCCGACGGCCTGGACGTGGAGGCGGTGCGCAACTGGATCGTCAAGCACGACGGGGTGTCCGGTTATCCTGATGCGCAGTTCGTCGAGAACGGCTCGCTGCTGCTGGAGGAAGAATGCGACGTTCTGATCCCGGCCGCGCTGGAAGGGGTGATCAACCTGGAAAACGCCGAGCGCGTCAAGGCACCGCTGATCATCGAGGCCGCGAATGGCCCCGTGACCGCCGGCGCGGATGAGGTCCTGCGCAAGAAGGGCACGGTGATCATCCCGGATATGTATGCCAACGCAGGCGGTGTGACGGTATCCTATTTCGAGTGGGTCAAGAACCTCAGCCATATCCGCTTCGGCCGGATGCAGCGCCGTCAGGAAGAAGCGCGCCACCAGCTGGTCATCGACGAGCTGCAGCGGCTGGATGACGTGATGGGAGATACCTGGTCAATGTCGCCGAACTTCAAAGACAAGTACCTGCGCGGCGCGGACGAACTGGAGCTGGTGCGTTCCGGCCTCGATGACACCATGCGGGTGGCCTATCAGTCGATGCGGGAAGTCTGGCACAGCCGCGATGATGTGACGGACCTGCGCACCGCCGCCTATCTGGTGTCGATCGACAAAGTCGCCAAGAGCTATCACGCCAAGGGGCTTTGACGGGCCGCGCGAGCGGACCACAGAGCCAACAGACAGCACCGGGGCGGAGGGGAAACTCTCCGCCCCGTTCTTTTTGCCGTTGGCACCGTATACGTCATCAACGGTCGCAATTAATACTAGACACAAGTGATCAGTTCGTGTGATTTCCAGCAGAGCCGTGCTGATGTGCCGCAAATCGAGCGTTTGGGCTAGGAGCAGCAAGCGAAAGCGGGTAGCAATGCCGCAAGGCCCGGGCCAGCAATTTTCCGGGTGCGGACAAGTGATTTGACGGGAGGGACGACATGCGGTTTTCGGGCTGGCGTGTGCTCCGGGAGGGGCTCACCGGAAACAAGGGGTGGGCACCCCATTGGCGGGACCCTGAGCCCAAATCCGAATATGACGTGGTGATCATTGGCGGCGGCGGCCACGGGCTGGCAACGGCCTATTACCTGGCCAAGGAACACGGCATCACCAATGTCGCGGTGCTGGAGAAGGGCTACCTCGGCGGCGGCAACGTGGGGCGCAACACCACCATCGTGCGGGCCAACTATTACCTGCCGGGCAACTCCGAGTTCTATTCCCATTCGCTGAAGCTGTGGGAAACCATGGAGCAGGACCTGAACTACAACGCGATGATGTCCCAGCGCGGCATCATCAACCTGTTCCACAATGACGGCCAGCGCGATGCGGCGGTGCGTCGGGGCAATTCCATCGTCAACCAGGGCGATGACGCGGAACTGCTGAGCCGTGAGCAGGTGCGCGGGTTGGCGCCTTTCCTCAACTTCGACAACAACCGCTTTCCGATCATGGGCGGGCTGATGCAGCGCCGTGCCGGGACCGCGCGGCATGACGCGGTGGCCTGGGGTTATGCCCGCGGGGCTGACATGCGCGGCGTTGATCTGATCCAGAACTGCGAAGTGACCGGCATCGACGTCGAAAACGGCAAGGTCGTGGGTGTGCAGACCGCGCGCGGCCCGATCCGTGCCAAAAAAGTGGCGCTGGCTGCGGCGGGCCGTTCCGGCCAAGTGGCGGCGATGGCGGGGCTTACTCTGCCTATCGAAAGCCATGTGCTGCAGGCCTTTGTCTCCGAAGGGCTGAAGCCCATCGTCGACCACGTGATCACCTTTGCCGAGGGGCATCTGTACATCAGCCAGTCGGACAAGGGCGGGCTGGTGTTCGGCAGCTACCTGGATTTCTACAGCTCCTATGCGGCACGGGGGAACCTGCCGATGGTGGAGCACACGATGGAAACCTTCGTGGCGATGGTGCCGGCGGTCAGCAAGGCGCGGCTGCTGCGCAGCTGGGGCGGCATCATGGACATGACCCCGGACGGCTCCCCGATCATCGACCATTCGCCGATCGGCGGCCTCTATCTGAACTGCGGCTGGTGTTACGGCGGGTTCAAGGCGACGCCGGGCTCGGGCAGCGTTTACGCGCATCTGATCGCCACGGACCGCCCGCATGGGGCAGCCACGAAATTCAAGCTCGACCGCTTCCGCAGCGGCATTGGCCTGATGGACGAGGAGGGGACCGGTGCGCAGCATAACCTGCACTAAGCGTTTGGAGCGCGCCGGGAATGCCTCCGGCGGGAGTATTTTCAGAAAGATGAAAGGGCGCCGGTCATGAGGATCACCTGTCCGCTCTGCGGTGAGAGGGACCGCCGCGAATTCTATTACAAAGGTGCCGCGCTGGTACGTCCGGCGGAGGGCGCGGATCTGGATGCCTGGCATGAATATGTGAACCTGCGTGAGAACCCGGCCGGGCCGCTGGATGAGCTTTGGTATCACGAGATGGGCTGCAATTCCTGGCTGAAGGTGACCCGCGATACCGCGACCCACGAGATTTTGGCTGTTGAACTGGCCTCCGGGGCCGGGCTGGGAGGTGAGAAATGAGACTTCCCGGAAAAGGCCTGAACCAGGGCGCAAAGCCGATCACCTTTGCCTTCAACGGGCGCCACATGATGGGGCTGGAGGGTGATACGCTGGCCTCTGCCTTGCTGGCCAACGGTGTGCACCTGGTGGGGCGGTCGTTCAAGTACCACCGCCCGCGCGGGGTGCTGACCGCGGGCAGCGAGGAGCCGAACGCGCTGGTAACGATCGGCACCGGCGGCCAGCAGGACCCGAATGTGCGCGCGACCCAGCAGGAGGTATTCGAGGGGCTGGAGGCGCGCAGCCAGAATTGCTGGCCCTCGGTCGAGCGCGACGTGATGGCGTTGAACGATCTGGCGGCGCCGTTCTTTGGCGCGGGGTTTTATTACAAGACCTTCATGTGGCCCGCGGCCTTCTGGGAGAAGGTCTATGAGCCGCTGATCCGCAATGCGGCGGGGCTGGGCGCCTTGTCCGGCGAGGCGGATCAGGACCGGTATGAGAAGGCCTTTGCCTTCTGCGACGTGCTGGTGATCGGATCCGGACCTGCGGGTCTGATGGCGGCGCTGACGGCAGGCAGGGCCGGAGCGGATGTGATCCTGGCCGAAGAAGACAGCCGCATGGGCGGCCGCCTGCTGGCAGAGCGCGAGGAGATCGGCGGCAAACCGGGCCATGAGTGGGCGGCAGAGGTGCTGGCAGAGCTAGAGTCGATGGACAATGTGCGGCTGATGACCCGCACTGCCGTCACCGGCGCCTTTGATCAGGGCACCTATGGCGCGCTGGAGCGGGTCTCGCACCACTTGCCGCGGCGGCATTCGCTGAAGGGCAGCCATCTGCCGCGCGAATGCTTCTGGCGGATTGCGGCCAAGCATGCGGTGCTGGCGGCGGGCGCGATCGAGCGCCCGGTGGCGTTCCGCAACAACGACCGGCCCGGCATCATGATGGCGGGGGCCGTGCGTGCCTATCTGAACCGCTGGGGCGTGGCGCCGGGCGAGCGGGTCACCGTCTTTGCCAACAATGATCAGGCCCACCGCACCGCGCGTGATCTGCATGACGCGGGCGTGCACATCGCGGCGGTGATCGACAGCCGGCATGACGCACCCGACAGCGGTCCCTATCAGGTGATCCGCGGCGCGCAGGTTTGCGACAGCGCAGGCCGTCAGCGGATCGAGAGCATCACCGTGCGCTCGGTCAAGGGCGAGGAGAAGATCCAGACCGACTGCCTGGCGATGTCCGGCGGCTGGAACCCTTCGGTGCATCTGACCTGCCATCTGAACAGCCGTCCTGCGTGGAACCGCGAGGCGCTGGCCTTTGTGCCCGCCGAGGGCGCAGTGCCGGGCATGGTCGCCGCAGGGGCCTGTAACGGCACCTTCTCCACAGCAGGCGCATTGCGCGAAGGTGCGGAGGCTGCTGGCAAGGTGCTGGCGGCGCTCGGCCTGAAAACCGCCGCCGCCGATCTGCCGCAGGCGGAGGACGATCCCTATCGTATCGCCGCGCTGTGGGCGGTGCCGGGCAAGGGCCGCGCCTGGCTCGACTTCCAGAACGACGTGACCGTGAAGGATGTGAAGCAGGCGGCGGTGGAGAACTTCCGCTCTGTCGAGCACATGAAGCGTTACACCACGCAAGGCATGGCGACTGATCAGGGCAAGAATTCCAACGTGGCGGCGCTGGCGGTGCTGGCGGATGCCACCGGGCGGACAATTCCGGAAACCGGCACTACCACCTTCCGTCCGCCGTTTGTGCCGGTGTCCATCGGCGCGATGGGGGCAGGGGCCACGGACGAGGGGTTCAAGCCGCAGCGCTTTCTGACCTCGCACGCCGAGAGCGAGGCGCGCGGGGCGCATCAGCTGGAGGTCGGCCTGTGGTACCGCGCGGCCTATTACCCGAAGCAGGGCGAGACCAATTGGCGCCAGTCCTGCGACCGCGAGGTCACCCTGGTGCGCAAGGCTGTGGGCATCTGCGATGTCTCCACCCTGGGCAAGATCGACATTCAGGGTGCGGATGCGGGCAAGTTCCTGGATTTCCTCTACACCAACACCTTCAGCACGCTGAAGGTGGGCAAGGTCCGCTATGGGCTGATGCTGCGCGAGGATGGCTTTGTCATGGACGACGGCACCACCGCGCGGCTGGGCGAGACCCATTTCGTGATGACCACCACGACCGCCGCGGCGGGGCAGGTGATGGCGCATATGGAGTTCGTTTCCCAGGTGCTCTACCCGGAATGGGATGTGCGGTTTATCTCGGTGACCGAGCAATGGGCGCAGTTTGCTGTCGCCGGTCCCAAGTCGCAGGAACTGCTGGACGGGCTGATCGACGAAGACGTTAATGGCGAGACCTGGCCCTTCATGGGCTGCGGCGAGGCCACCGTTCTGGGCGTCAAGGGACGGCTGTTCCGGATCTCTTTCTCGGGCGAGCATGCC
Source organism: Leisingera sp. CC-HEC096 (assembly GCF_059429235.1). NCBI lineage: Bacteria > Pseudomonadati > Pseudomonadota > Alphaproteobacteria > Rhodobacterales > Roseobacteraceae > Leisingera > Leisingera sp. CC-HEC096. Next base: position 1,710,449 of record NZ_JCAIJS010000001.1, on the reverse strand, counting down.
TATGAAGTGGCGGTGCCTGCGCGCTATGGCGAGAGCCTGTACCGTGAGCTATTGAAGCGGGCCGAGGCGCTGGGCGGCGGCGCCTATGGCATGGAGGCGCTGAATGTTTTGCGGATCGAGAAGGGCCTGATTACCCACGCCGAGATCAACGGCACCGTGACCGCCTTTGACCTGGGCCTGCAGGGTATGATGTCCAAGAAGAAGGATTTCCTGGGCAAAGCGATGTCCGCTCGCGAAGGCCTGGTGGCCGAGGACCGGATGCGTCTGGTGGGCCTCAAGCCTGTGGGTGCGGCCAAGGAAATCACCGCAGGTGCGCATCTGTTCACGCCGGGCGATCCGGTCGAGCGGATTTACGACCAGGGCTATGTCACTTCCGCCGGTTATTCGCCGGCGCTGGGGCATCCGATTGGACTGGCTTTCCTGAAAGAGGGCCCGGAGCGGATCGGTGAAACCGTGCGCCTGGTCGACCATATGCGCGGCGTTGATACCCTGTGCGAGGTCGTTTCCCCTGTGTTCATTGACCCGGAAGGAGAACGTGCCCGTGGCTGACTTGATTGCAAAAAGCCCCTGTGAGGGGCTGCTGCCTGCAACCATCGGCGGTATGAGCCTGACTGAGGAACAGCCTGGTGCGATGTGGGCCGTGGCGCCCTTCGACGGCCAGAAGCAGGCGCTGAGCCAAGCGCTGGAGGCGGCCCATGGAATGGCGTTTCCGGCAGCAAACCGCGCCACCGGCAAGGCAGGCAGCCGGGCTGTCTGGTTCGGCCGGGACGTGGCGCTGCTGATGGGGCCTGCGCCCGACGCCGGGCTGGCAAAGCACGCCGCCCTGACGGACCAGAGCGATGCCTGGGCCGTGGTCAAGCTGGACGGCGCGGGCGCAGAGGATGTGCTGGCGCGGCTGGTTCCGGTGGACTTGCGCGGGTCAGTCTTCAAGCGCGGCCATACCGTTCGGACGGAACTCAAGCACATGATGGCCTCGGTGACCCGTACCGGCCCGCAGGCGTTTCAGATCATGGTGTTCCGCTCGATGGCGAAGACGCTTGTGCATGATTTGAAAACAGCCATGGAAGCCGTCGCGGCGCGGGGGTAATCTTCGGGGATCACCAACTGATTCCCGGAGCGCATCTATGATCCGCATCGCCCTTGCAGCCGCCTTGCTGGCGGCTCCGGCCTATGCTTCTGAAAGCAAAGAACAAAGCTGCAAATACCAGGGCCAGGTTATGGCCGCAGTGCAGCAGGCACGGCTGGACCGGGTGAAGCAGCAAGAAGTGGAACAGGTGATTCTGGGCAGCAATCCGGAATGGCCTGAGGCCTATTCCAAAGCGATCCCGCAGCTGACAAGCCATGTCTACGCGATGAAGCGGCGCGACCTGAAAGGCACCGACCTCGGCGCGCTGTTCGAACAGCAGTGCCTGCAAAACTGGGATCAGATTCAGGCGATGCAGAAACAGCTGAAGTCGAACTGATATGTCCCTGCCGCCCGGCTTTCTGGATGAACTGCGCACCCGCATCAGTATTTCTGATGTTGTCGGGCGCAAAGTCATGTGGGACCAGCGCAAGTCGCAGCCTGGCAAAGGCGACTATTGGGGGCCGTGCCCCTTCCACCACGAGAAGACTGCGTCGTTCCACGTGGAGGACCGCAAAGGGTTCTATTACTGCTTCGGCTGCCACGCCAAAGGCGACGCGCTGAAGTTTGTTCAGGAAACCGAGAACGTCGGTTTCATGGAAGCGGTGGAGATCCTGGCGGGCGAAGCGGGTATGGAGATGCCCAAGCGCGACCCGCGCGCTCAGGAAAAACAGGACCGCCGGGCCCTGCTCGCAGATGTGATGGAGCAGGCGGTGCAATTCTTCCGCCTGCAATTGAAAACAAATACCGCCCGGGATGCCCGCGCCTATCTGCAGAGCCGCGGGCTCACAGCGCAGGCGCTGGACCGCTGGGAAATCGGCTTTGCTCCCGATGGCTGGCAGAACCTGTGGGACGCCCTGCGCGGCAAGAACGTTCCCGAAGACCTGATCATCGGAGCGGGCCTGGCCAAGCCTTCGACTAAGGGCGGCAAGCCGTATGACACCTTCCGCAACCGGATCATGTTCCCGATCCGCGATGCGCGGGGCCGGGCGATTGCCTTTGGCGGCCGGGCGATGGACCCGAACGACAACGCCAAGTACCTGAACTCGCCCGAGACCGAACTGTTCGACAAGGGCCGCAGCCTGTACAACCACGGCCCCGCACGGGCGGCCTCCGGGCGCGGCTCGACGCTTATCGTGGCCGAAGGCTACATGGACGTGATTGCGCTGGCGGAGGGGGGCTTCCAATCCTCCGTGGCGCCGCTGGGCACTGCGATCACCGAAAATCAGCTGCAGATGCTGTGGCGGATGTCGGATGAACCGGTCATCGCGCTGGACGGCGACACTGCGGGCCTCCGCGCCGCCATGCGGCTGATCGACCTGGCGCTGCCGCTGCTGGAGGCTGGCAAGTCCCTGCGCTTTGCGATCATGCCCGAGGGCAAGGATCCCGACGACATGATCCGCAGTGAGGGACCAGAGGCGGTGCAGGCGGTGCTGGATCAGGCGATCCCGATGGTCAAGCTGCTTTGGCAGCGCGAGACTGAAGGAAAAGTTTTCGACAGTCCGGAGCGCAAGGCGGCGCTGGACAAGAGCTTGCGGGAAAAGATCAAGCTGATCCGCGACCCGTCGATCCGCAAGCATTACGGCGAAGACGTCAAGGAAATGCGCTGGCAGCTGTTCCGCGGGGGACGCGACAGCGGAGGTTTCCAGCAGCGCAGCGGCAAGGGCGGCGGTTTCCGGGATGGTTCCCGGGCGCCCTGGAAGCCCGGCAAGGGCTTTGGCCCGATCCCGCAGCCGCGTGCAACCACCCGGGCCTCGCTGGTGGCAGGCGCCGATGATGAATCCTTTGCGGCCATGCGGGAGGCAGTGATCCTGGCCACGGCCATCACAACGCCTGCGGTGATCCCGGAATTTGAGACCAGTCTGGAGCGTTTGCAATGCGCCGATCCGGACTTGGCGGCGCTGCGCGATATGGTGCTGCGCCACGGCATCGACGCGCCTGACCGCCTGCGCGAGGAAATCGACTGGGCTTTGGGGCCTCATGCCCTTGAAAACCTGTTTGGCCTTCGCCACGTTGCAATCATCCCCTGCCTGCGCAAACCCGGCGACACCGAACTGGCCGGCATGACCCTTGCCGAGGAGCTCGCAAAACTCGAAGCGCGGCGCGGATTGGATGCGGAACTGGCAGAAGCCGAAGAGGATTTGGACGGTCTGGCGGATGAGGCTTTGACCTGGCGGCTGCGCCAGGCGGCAGAGGCCAGGAACAAGGCCGTGCGCAGCGAAAATGAGGACAAGGCGACATATGACGTGGGCAAGAATGGCGCGCGGCTCAACCGGGATGAGCGCGACGCCTTCGGTGCCCTTTTGGACCGGATCGGCTTTTCTGAGAAGTAACACACGGACTGATTCTGCGTTTTGCTAAGGAAGAGCACAGGAAAATTGGGTAAACGGGGTGACGAATCGGATGATCGCGCTAATGATTCGCGTGATTCGAAACGCCCCGCAGCCCCTGAGTAGGAGCAATGAATGGCCGCCAAAGACACCGACGACCGCAAACCTGACGATCAGGACGCCGAAATCTCCCTTGATATGAGCCAGGCTCAGGTCAAGAAGATGATCGCGGAAGCCCGCGAGAAAGGCTACATCACCTACGATCAGCTCAATCAGGTTCTGCCGCCGGATCAGGTCAGCTCGGAACAGATTGAAGACGTGATGTCGATGCTCAGCGAAATGGGCATCAACATCATCGAGGACGAAGAGGCCGAGGAAGAAGAGAACAAGGGCACGACCGACCTTGTGACCACCGAAGGCCCGCGTGAGGTTGCGCTGGCAGGCGCCCAGACCGAAAAGCTGGACCGCACCGACGACCCGGTGCGCATGTACCTGCGCGAGATGGGCTCGGTCGAGCTGCTGAGCCGCGAAGGCGAGATTGCGATTGCCAAGCGCATCGAGGCTGGCCGCAACACGATGATCGCGGGCCTGTGCGAAAGCCCGTTGACCTTCCAAGCGATCACCATCTGGCACGACGAACTTCTGTCCGAGGACATTCTCCTGCGCGACGTCATCGACCTGGAGGCCACCTTTGGCAACCAGTTGGACGAGGACGGCGAGGAGGAGACACCGGTGGTCGATCCTTCCGCGGTGCAGGCCGCCGCCAAGCCGGCCAAGGAGGAAGGCCCGGAGCTGGATGCCGACGGCAACCCGATTTCCAGTGACGACGACGACGACGAGGACGAACAGGCCAACATGTCGCTCGCCGCGATGGAGGCCGCGCTCAAGGACCGGGTTCTGACCACGCTGGAGCGGATTTCCACCGACTTCGCCGAACTCAGCGAAATGCAGGACAGCCGGATCTCCGCCACTCTGAACGAAGACGGTTCCTTCAGCTCGGAAGACGAGGCGCGCTACCAGTCGCTGCGTTCCGAAATCGTCGAGCTGGTGAACGGGCTGCACCTGCACAACAACCGTATCGAGGCGCTGATCGACCAGCTTTATGGCATCAACCGCCGCGTCATGCAGATCGACAGCTCGATGGTGAAACTGGCCGACCAGGCCCGCATCAACCGCCGCGAGTTCATTGACGCCTACCGCGGCCGCGAGCTGGATCCGAACTGGCTGGCGGAAATGGGCGAAAAGCCGGGCCGCGGCTGGCAGATGTTCATCGAACGCTCCACCGACAAGGTGGAAGAGCTGCGCGCCGACATGGCTCAGGTGGGCCAGTATGTCGGTCTGGACATCTCCGAATTCCGCCGCATCGTGCAGCAGGTTCAGAAGGGTGAGAAAGAGGCGCGGCAGGCCAAGAAGGAAATGGTCGAGGCCAACCTCCGCCTGGTGATCTCGATCGCCAAGAAATACACCAACCGCGGCCTGCAGTTCCTGGACCTGATTCAGGAGGGCAACATCGGTCTGATGAAGGCGGTCGACAAGTTCGAATACCGCCGCGGCTACAAGTTCTCGACCTATGCGACCTGGTGGATCCGCCAGGCCATCACGCGGAGCATCGCGGACCAGGCACGCACCATCCGGATCCCGGTCCACATGATCGAGACCATCAACAAGCTGGTCCGCACCGGCCGCCAGATGCTGCACGAGATCGGCCGCGAGCCGACCCCGGAGGAGCTGGCAGACAAGCTGCAGATGCCGCTGGAGAAGGTCCGCAAGGTGATGAAGATCGCCAAGGAGCCGATCTCGCTCGAAACCCCGATCGGGGACGAGGAAGACTCGCAGCTGGGTGATTTCATCGAGGACAAGAATGCCGTGCTGCCGCTCGACAGCGCCATTCAGGAAAACCTCAAGGAAACCACCACCCGCGTTCTGGCCTCGCTCACCCCGCGCGAGGAGCGGGTCCTGCGGATGCGCTTCGGCATCGGCATGAATACCGACCACACCCTTGAGGAAGTCGGCCAGCAATTCAGCGTCACCCGCGAACGGATCCGCCAGATTGAGGCGAAGGCGCTCAGGAAACTGAAGCACCCCAGCCGCAGCCGCAAGCTGCGCAGCTTCCTGGATCAGTAAGTTGAGAGGCGCCCTAGTGGGCGCCTTTTTCTTGCCGGATTGACCTGTATTCTGCGTGGCATTTCAGCCTGGGAATTTCAGATCATGTTGTTCAGATTCGTATGTGCCGTATTGGCGGCCAGCACAGTTTCCGCGCGGGCAGAAGCCCCCGATTTCCACCAGATTCCATTTCTCTCGGAACCCGCGAGTGCTGCTATTCAAAGAGACTATGAGCGGGTTCGCTGCAAGCAGACCTATTTGGTCGCGGTGTCTCCAAACGGCCATTGGGCGTCCCGTTGCAGCGGCAATAAGCTGTCCTCCACAATTACCAGCGCCGTGCTGCAAAAATGCGAGCACAGTGCCGGCCAGCCTTGCGGGCTGGCAATAGCAAAGGGGCGGAATCTGCCTGAATGGCGGGCCGTGCCCTCAGTGGTTTATGCAGACACGGTCAGTCCTGAAACCATCCCATTTGTGGCAGACCTGCGAAGCCGGGATGTGGTTGCCCGCTACACTGCAGCCCGGAGAAACAAGGCTCTGGCATTGAGCCGGAACGGTGCTTGGGCGTATGCGTCCGGGCGGCTGACAATGCGTGAAGCAGAACAGGCCGCGCTTAGAAAATGTGAAGAAAATGATGGTAACAGGAGGCGGTGCTTCTTGTACGCTTCCGGTAGCGAGGTGGTGTTTGGGCCAGATACGGACATCTATCCTGAGCGCTGATCAAAGCTGGAGTAAAATTGGAAAGGCTGTTTGATGCCCGCCGGTGATCCGCGCCAAAACCTCATCGTCTTCGACGGCGAATGCGTGCTGTGTTCCGGCTTCTTCCGTTTCATGCTGCGCCATGACCGGGCAGGGCGGTTCGCCTTTGCCACAGCACAATCGCCGCTGGGGCAGCAGCTTTACCGCGAACACGGGCTGCCCGTGGATGAGTTCGAGACCAACCTGGTGATCGTCGACGGCCGAACTCATCAGCGCCTGGATGCCTTTGCCGCGGCGATGCGGGCGCTGCCTTGGCCGTGGCCGGTGCTGTCGCTGTGCCGGTTCCTGCCGGGATGGCTGAAGGACCCCGTCTATTTCAGCATCGCGCGCAACCGCTACCGGCTGTTCGGCCGCTATGACCGCTGCATGATCCCCAGCCCGGAGATCCGCGCCCGCTTTGCCGCCGGGGGCTTCGGGGCATGAGGGACGCCTTCGGCGAGATCATCGCGGCGCACAAGCTTGAGGTGCCGCCAGCCCTGCTGCGGTTCCATGCGCAGCCGCCGGAGCGCAGCCAGGGCCTTGTCACGGTCGAGGGTGGCAACCGCTGGGCGCGGCTGCTGGCCGGGCTGGCCGGCTTCCCGCCGCCGCTGCCCCGGACCCGGTTCCGGCTGGACGTTGCGCCGCAGGGCAGGAGCCATGTGTGGCAGCGCAGCTTCGGCAAGCACCAGACCCGCTCGCGCCTGCGGTATGATCCGCGAAAGGGGCGCGCCGTGGAGCGCTTCGGGCCAGTGGAGCTGGAGCTGGTGGCCTCGGTGCAGCAAGGCGCGCTGGTGGTAACGGTCGAGAAGGCACGGCTATTTGGCCTGCCGCTGCCCCGGGCCCTGTGCCCGCAAAGTGCGTCGATGGAGTTTGAAACGCCTGAGGGGCATCTGGGCTTCGACATCTCCGCCAGCCTGCCGCGGATCGGCCTGCTGGTGCGCTACCGCGGCCATCTCGAGTTGCCGGAGCTGGACGTGCGCCGTTAACCATTTGCTAACCCTGGCATTGTCCCACCAATGGCAGGCGCCTAAAATCGCAGCTGTCGCCTATGGTCTTCCGGGGGAAGGGGATGTCTGCACATACCGATATGAACGAGGCGCTTGCGGCGCTGACGGACAAGCTGAGCTCGCTCAACGATCTGGTGGCGGCCAATCATTTCATGGTCGAGGCGCTGGCGCAGCAGGGGGAAACGCTGCAGCACTTGGACGCCAGCGGTTCCAAGGACATGCTGCGCCGCCAGGCGCGGGCCAGGTTCCACCCGGAAACCGGAACTGCGCCCAACGCGGCGGTGCTGGCCATCCTGGAGGAGGTGCTGGGCCGCCAGCCGCAAAGCGCAAAGATCATCCCGTTCCCGGTGCGGGCCTGACGCCAGCCTTCACACATCTGCGAGAGCAGGCGGCGTTGCCCGCAACCGGCACTTGGAGTGCCAGCCGCCAGTCCCTATGTTGGCCGCAGCAAAGGGATAATTCCGGATGAAAAACTTCATTTGCGCGCTTGGCCTGGCCTGTCTCGGCGCAGTTCCTGCTGTTGCAGAACCTTTCATTGCTAACCGGGGCGTGCGGGTGCTGCCGGTCGACAGCATCGTCTACGAAGTGGTGCCGGGCAGATCCGGCGGCACTTGGGATTACTGGTGCGCCGCCGCCCAATATGCCCGCCGGGAACTGGGTGCAAACTGGACTGACCGTTTTTACGTTGTGCGCGGACGGGACATGAGCGTCACCACCGGCCGCCGCTCGTCGGTGCAGTTCACCCTGTACCCGGAGCGTGCGGGCATCACTCCCAAGATCGGCTGGCTGTCGCTTGGCTTCCGCCCGGGTGAGAGCATGTCCGTGCAGCAGGGCTATGGCTATTGCGTGCAGGCGTCGGGCCTGTAACGCAGGCTGCAGGCCTGCCACCGCACGGCAGTGTGACTGGCTTGTGTTCTGAATATTCTTACCCTTGAGAGAGAACCGCCCAGCCGCACGGCCAGGCGGGCAACTTTCAGACCGAAGGGAAGACAGCATGAAACCAGTTTCCGCCGCCACAGTCCTTGCCGCGTCCTTGGTGCTGGCGCTCCCCGATGTTTCCGCCGCCAACGCCAGCCGCCACAGCATCCGGGTCAATCCGGTGTCCGACGGCGTGTTCGAAGTCATCGCCCGGACCGGCAACGGCTACCTGTTCTGGTGCGGTGCCGCGGACCATGTCCAGCGTGTGCTGGGGCGGCCTTGGAGCAGCAAGCTGCATATCTATCGCGGCCTGGGCCCCAGCGAAACAACCGGGCGCCGCTCCGCCGTGCAGTTCACGCTGGACGCCAATCTGGCGGCTGCCGCACCGGCTGACGGCTACAAATCTGTCAACAGCCTGCAAGCTGGTGATACAATGAGCGTGGAGAGGGCCCACGAGTATTGCTTCGTTCCGTTTGGCCGGCCCTGAAACCAGATTGATCCGCGGCCTTTCCGGCGGCGGGGAAGGGGATTGAAATGACCTGCAAAAAACTGTGGTTGCCCGGGCTGCTGGCATTGGTTCTTGCTATTCCGGTGCCGGCATCCGCCTGGCGGGCAATCAACCGCAATGAGGTTTTGCCCGTCTCCCAAGGGGTTTGGGAGGTGGTGGCCCGCAGCCGGTCGGGCGCACAGGATTACTGGTGCAGCATCGCCGACTTTGCCATCCGCCAGCTGCGCGCGCCGGCGAACCAGCGGATTTACGTCTGGCGCGGGGAGGGGCCGTCCGTCAACCGTCCGGGACGCAAGGCGGTGCAATTCGCCTTTGGCCTGCCGCCGGGTGTGCCGGACCGGTCGGGCAGCCTGACGCTGAATGTGCGCGAAGCGGGCGACAGCCTGCGGGTGACCTCTGCGCAGAACTACTGCTATGACCGGCTGCCCGGGCGCGACCGCTGGCTGCGCTGACCGGGGAATTTGCGCGGCGTATCAGTTGCCTGCCGGGCCGGTTTGAGCCAAAACTGCCCCATGCATCACGAATTCACCATACCGACGCGCGGGCAGGGCCTTTATGAATTCACCGATGGGGTGCGGTCCTGGGTGGCTGCAAGCGGCCTGCGGGACGGGCTGCTGACCCTTTTCGTCCGCCACACCTCCTGTTCGCTGCTGATCCAGGAAAATGCCGACCCGGAGGTGCAGACCGATCTGCGCGCCTTTTTCGCCAGGCTGGTGCCGCCGTCGAACCATCCCTCGATGTCCTATCTGCGCCACACCTATGAGGGCCCGGACGATATGCCAGCCCATATCAAGGCGGCTATGATGCCGGTAAGCCTGTCGGTCCCGGTGGCGGACGGAGCGCCTGTGCTGGGCACCTGGCAGGGTATTTATCTGTTTGAACACCGCGATGCTCCGCATCAGCGCAGGGTGTCGGCGCACCTTGCGTAAACCTCTTTATCTAGCGGCGGGAAATCACCTCTACCCAAATTCTGGAGGGTAGCCTATAGTTGTGGATAACCGGGCCGATCCCGGCACTAATAATCAGGCTGACAGGATTGAGGAAGCAGGCGGATGCGCTGCCCATTTTGCGGAAATATCGACACTCAGGTCAAGGATTCACGCCCCGCCGAAGATCATGTTTCGATCCGGAGGCGCCGGTTCTGCCCGGCCTGCGGCGGCCGTTTCACGACCTATGAGCGGGTGCAGCTGCGCGACCTGGTGGTGATCAAGTCCAATGGCAAGCGCGAGGACTTCGACCGCGACAAGCTGGAGCGCTCTATCCGCATCTCAATGCAGAAACGCCCGATTGAGCCGGAGCGCATTGACCAGATGATCTCTGGCATTGTGCGGCGGCTGGAAAGCATGGGGGAGACCGACATACCCTCCAAGAAGATCGGCGAGATCGTGATGGAGGCGCTGGCCCGGATCGACACCGTGGCTTACGTGCGATTTGCCAGTGTTTACAAGAACTTCCAGGCAGCGGATGATTTCGAGGATTTTGTCCACGAGCTGCGCCCGCCGGTGGCGCCGGAAGAATAATGGACACTGATCACCGTTTCATGGCGCTGGCGCTGTCTCTGGGCCGGCGCGGCCAGGGCAACTGCTGGCCAAACCCGGCTGTCGGCTGTGTCATCGTGCAGGGCGACCGCGTGGTCGGGCGCGGCTGGACCAAGCCGGGCGGCCGCCCGCATGCGGAAACCGAAGCGCTGGCGCAGGCTGGTGAAGCCGCCCGCGGCGCCACCGCCTATGTCACTCTTGAACCTTGCGCCCATCAGGGCGAAACCCCGCCTTGCGCCCAGGCATTGATCAATGCCGGGGTGGCACGGGTTGTGGCTGCGATCGGGGACAGTGATCCGCGGGTCTCCGGCCAGGGCATCCGGATGCTGCGGGATGCCGGTATCAGAGTGGATACAGGCGTCTGGGGTGCGCAGGCGGCACGCGACCATGCAGGGTTCTTTCTGAAGACCGAACAGGGCCGTCCGCTGGTGACGCTGAAACTGGCCAGCAGCTTTGACGGCCGCATTGCCACCGGATCGGGGCAAAGCAAGTGGATCACCGGGCCGGAGGCACGCCGCGTTGTGCATGCGATGCGCGCCCGCCACGATGCGGTGATGGTCGGCGGCGGTACAGCGCGCGCGGATGATCCCTCGCTGACGGTGCGTGATCTGGGGGTCGAGCAGCAGCCTGTGCGGGTGGTGATCTCGCGCCACCTGGACCTGCCGCTGATGGGCCAGTTGGCACGCACCGCAAAACAGGTGCCGGTTTGGCTTTGCCACGGCCATGGCGCCGACCATGAGCGTATCCAGGCCTGGGAAGGGCTGGGCGCCAAGCTGATCCCCTGCGCCTCGCACGGGGTGCAGCTGGATGCGGGCGATGTGCTGCAGCAGCTGGGGCAGGCGGGGCTGACCCGCGTGTTCTGCGAGGGCGGCAGCGCTTTGGCGGCCTCGCTCCTGGCATTTGACCTGGTGGATGAGCTGATCGGTTTCACTGCCGGTCTGGGGATCGGTGCCGAAGGGCTGCCCTCGATCGGCGCCTTGGGTATCGGCCGCCTGGACGAGGCCCCCCGGTTCGAGCTGGTGGAAACCCGCCCGGTCGGACGTGACATTCTGCACCGCTGGACCCGCGCGCTGCGCTGACTTTCTGCTGTTTTTCTGACAGGCGGGCTCTCCCGCCCGTCGCCGGAGCATTACCATGCTCCGCTCCCGTTGGGCGTGGCCCGGCGTCTTGCGCCGGGCCACGCCCAAGGCCGCCAAGGACGCGCTGGCGCCAGCCAGGGCGTCCTGCGGGCGCGGGAGTTCTGCCTGTGCTGTCAATGCTTCCGTCAGCGCCAGAGGCGGGTGTAGGTTGCAAACAGCCCCTGCAGCTTGGACAGAAGGCGGTTGCCGAGACCCGGGTGCGGCAGGCGCCCTTGGCGCAGGCGCAACACTGCCACTTCTGGCGGGCAGGGCTGGCCGGTCACCGGGTCGAAATAGCGCGGATAGTCGATCAGCGCGGCATGGGCGAGACCCAAGAGCGGCACCTGCGCCTGGCGCCAGGACGGCACCGGGGACAGATCGGTGGTCAACCCCCAGCCAGCATAAAATGGCATTCCCAACGTAGTGACCTTCACCCCGCGCAGCAGCGCCTCGAAACCCAGGAGGGAAGTCATTGTCCAGACCTCCTGCACTTGGCCTAGCAGGGCCATGGGGTCGGCCTGCGCAGCAACAACGTCCGCAAGGCCTTTTGCGTCCACCCCGCCTTTGCGCAGCCCAGCCTCCACATCCGGGTGCGGCTTATAGATGATGACGGCTTCGGGGTTGGCCTCGCGCGCGGCGCGCAGCAGCTCCAGGTTGGTCCGCACCTGCCCGCCGCCGCACAGGATCGAGGCGTCATCCTCCACCTGGCCCGGAACCAGGATCCGGTGGCCCTCCGGCAGGGCAGGGGCGGCGCCGCCAAGGTTGTACTTCGACACGCCGTCGCGGATCAGCGACTGTGCCAGGCGATCAGCCCGCAGCTCCTCCGCCTGAGTCATTTCCACCCGGCGGGCAATCAGCGCGTCCAAGTCAGAGGGGGTGCGCGGATCGTAGTATATCCCGCCCCGGTCGGTCACCAGAGACAGGGGCGGCACCAATTCGGCGCCCAGCCCGCGCGAGCGCAAGAAGCCGTCCTCGACGCGCACCGCGCCGCTGTGTGCGCCTGTGGCTTTTCCGGCCCAGACCATCCAGTTCCGGCCGCTGGCCTGCGCCTTGGCCGCGTCCCCGGTGAACAGCACTTTCTTTTCAGCGCCAAAGAACTTTTGCAGCGGTTTGCGTTTCCACATCCTCATACCGCAGGCGGCCCAGCCCTTACGGTCCTGCCGCCAGGCGCGGACACGCGCCTCCAGATTGTCCAGCACCGTCTCCAGCGGGCACAGCTCATCCCGGAACGGGTCGTACCATTTCGGATAAAGGATCATTGCAACAGCAAACAGCTGCGCCCGTGTCAGCTGCCGCTGCCGCCGTGCTGGCGGCGCGTCGTCTATGCTCAGCCCCCATCCCGCATAAAACGGCTGGCCAAAGACCCGCGGCTTGTGTCCGGCCAGGATCGCCTCAAACCCCAGCTGGGAGGAGACCGTATAGACCCCTACAGCCCCTTCCAGCAGCGCCCAGGGAGAGACGCTGCCGGTGAACAGCTCGACCCGGCCCTGCGCATCCCCGGCATCGTAATAGCCCGCCCGGTAGCCGCGCAGCGTCTCCGGGTGGGTCTTGATCAGCACCCGCGCGCCGGGGTGCTCCTCCTGGGCAAAGGCCAGCATTTCCAGGAACCGGGCCCGGTCCGCACGCGAGGCTTTGACCGAGGCATCATCCCGCGCCTGATCCGCCACCAGCACATAGCCGGGTTCCGGCACCGGGTTTTCGGGGTCAAAGGCGTTGTACTTGCTGAGGTGTGCGGCTTTGAGACGGGCAACCGCATCACGCGCCCGGCGCATCAGATGGGCATCATCCAGCGGGTGGCTGGCCAGGAGCTGCTCCAGGTCCGACGGCACGCCGGCATCGAAGTGCACTCCTGCCCGGTCCAGCAGCAGCCCCGCCGGCGGCTCCCCCGCGCGGCCGGGGTGGATTGAGCGCAGAAAGGCGTCCTCCACCCGCAGCAGCCCGCAGCCGCGGCGCTCGGCGACTGCAAGGCCCCGGTGCGCCGTGGGGGAGGCGCCCCAGATGCCGATCAGATCCTCCGGCCGCGGCAGGCCCAGCCGGATATCATACCCGGACAGCTGCAAAATCCGCCGTACCCGCCGCTGGGTCAGAAAACCGCCGTTGAAAACAAAAAGCCGGGACGCATCGCTCCCGGCTTTTTGCTGGCCTGTGTTCAGGCGCATGGAGGTTTAGCCATCCAGCGCAGTGGAGACGCTCGACAGCGAGCCCACCGGGGTCAACAGGACCGAGATGGTCTTGGTCCACTGTGTGTAGGGCGCTTCGGTGACATAAAGCGTGTCATCGTCGCGGATCACGAAGTCGCGGGCGACAAAAAGGCCGTTCGGCTGGGTCAGGTCCAGCACATAAACCATGCGCTGGGCACCGATCAGGTCGTCGCGGCCCAGCACCTGGTTGGCGATCTCGGACGGCTCGTTGCGCAGCACGAACACGCCGGTGGGGTCCGAGGCGTTGGATATCAGCCCGCCGACCTGGGCAATCGCTTCCAGCGCTGACAGGTCCTGGCTTTCAAACGGCACCCGCGCCTGGGCGGAGGTTGCGCCCAAAGCGGTGAAGGAGCGGGTGTCTTCCTCAACCAGAATTCGGTCGCCGCCGCGCAGGGCGACATCCAGCTGCGGATTGTCGAACAGGTCCTGGAACCAGATCTTGCCCTTCTCCTGGCCGCGGATCACGGTGACCTGGGCGATCTCCGGCTGGATCGTCACCCCGCCGGCCTGGGCCAGCATGGCGGACAGGGTCCGGGTCGGGCGTTCGATCGGGTAGACGCCCTGAGCACCGACAGAGCCGGTCAGGCTGACGGTGGCGCCATCACCTGCCAGGCGGCGCACCTGCACCTGCGGGTCAGGAGTCTGGTCTTCCAGTTTCCGGGTGATGGTCTCGCGCAGCTGGTCCGGCGTGTTGCCGGAGGCGCGCAGGCGGCCTGCGTACGGCACAAAGATATAGCCCGCGCTGTCCACCTGCACCTCTTCGAGCACGGTGGAGTTGGTGGCTTCTGCCGCCAGCAGCCCGTCATCGACGTTTTCCCAGACGGTGAGACCCAGCACATCGCCGGGGCGGATGGTGTCGGAGGTCAGCCTGCCCGCGGATGTAAAGCCGGAGGAAAACCCAAGGGCGGGCACCACGGCGGTTGCACGGGCAACCCGGTCGTTGACGGATACGATAAAGGCATCGCCTTCCCGCTGCACGGACCCGGCGAAGATCTGGCGCTTGTTGGGGCCGACTTTGGGCAGGCCGCAAGAGGCTGCCAGCGTCAAGGCCGCCAGCATGGCCACCGGACGCGCCCAGCGAAGGGGAACGGATTTCACTGCTCGGTCTCCTCGACCAATTATTGTTTGCCTCAAGTTTTACCGGCAACCTAACCGGGCAGCAGGGAAAAATCCAGTCTTTGGGCAATTCTGCGTCAGGTCACCAGGCGCAACTGTTGCCGTGGTGCCGCTGTGCCTAGGCGCAGCGCGTCATAGGGATCTTCGTCTGCCAGCATCATATCGGCCACCTGGCGCAGCAGCTGGCGGCGCCCCTCGCGGGAATAAAACCCGCCGGGCACCTGCGACGTTTCCAGCAGAAAGCGGCGGTAATCCTTGTAGGCGCGGCTGTCGGGGCGGCAGGCGGCTGCAAAGAATTCTGCCAGCGGCTGCTGCGAGACAAACTCCGGCTTGCCATAAACCGCGCGTCCGAACACCCGCAGCGGAATGCCGCGCCACAGCACCTGCTGGCCGGCGGTAGAGTTGACGGTCACCGCGGTGCGCGCCTCGTTCAGCAGCTGCGCCAGCTTGCCGCCGCGCACATAATGGACCCGGCCGGCGATGCCATGCTCCCGCGCCAGCCGCCGCAGCGTGCGGCGCACCTGGGCGCGGCCATCTTCCAACGGGTGTGCCTTGATCACCAGGTGATGATGGCGCGGTGCGCCTTCGGCAAAGCCGCTGATCACTTCCTCCAGGAAATCGCGCATGCTGCTGAACGGGGAGTGCATCTGGAAGGAGCTGTCATGCTCCAGCTGCAGCAGCGCCAGATGGTAGGGAAAGCCGCCGTTGCGGATGCGCAGCTCCGCCAGCCGCCGCTCCAGCGCCTGCGCGGGCATCAGCAGCAAGCGCTTGAGGTAAAGCTGGAATTCCTTGGTCACCGGCAGCGCCCGGTGGGGGCAGAAGTTGCGGTACTTGCGGTTCCAGAACATCACGAACCAGTGGTACAGCGCGCCGTAAAAGACATGCTGGCGCATATCGCCCCAATGCGCCGGCGGCAGCGGCGCTTCCATGTCAGACAGCGCCAGTGCCTCCTGCATGCCGGGAACCGTCATATCCATCAGCCGCGAATGGCCATTGGCGCCGCCGCGCTCGTAGGTCACCCAATAGGGGCGCAGATAGCCTTCTTCGAACACATGCACGGTAAGGCCGCGCTGCTGCGCCGCCGCCACTGCTGCTGCGTGAATAGGGCGGGTGTCGCCGTAGAGCACAATGTCGGTGACGGACCGGCTGTCCAGCAGCCCGGCCAGCACCTCCGGCCATTCCTGCTGGCTGCCGGTGAAAGGAATGTAGCTGTCCCTGCCGCGCCAGAAGGCTTGGTCGCCGGCATTGAACCCCACCCGCGCCACCTCGCAGCCTGCAGCCCGCAGCATCTTGCCAAGCGCGGCGAAAAACGGCCCGTGCGGGCCCTGCAGGAACAGGAAGCTTCGGTGTGTCGCAGGATGGTTGGGCATCACGGGGTGCAGAACTCGAAATACAAGAATAAGGACCGGCTAACATTTGAGTGCGGCGAAACTATGGCCTCAGCAGGGGAGAACGCAAGCCGGGGCTTGTGAAGACCGTGCGGCTTGGCTACCTCTGCCGCAGGATAGACATTGCACCGGCGGGGAGCGTACCCATGTTCACAGGCATCATCACTGACGTCGGCACCATCGCCGAACTGGAGCAGCAGGGCGACCTGCGCGCGCGGATCCGCACAGCCTATGACACGGCCACCATCGACATCGGCGCTTCAATCGCGTCCGATGGTGTCTGCCTGACCGTGGTTGCGCTGGGCGATGACTGGTACGACGTGCAGGTCTCGGCGGAGACCGTCTCCAAGACCAACCTCGGCGCCTGGGCCGTAGGCAAGCGGGTGAACCTGGAGCGCGCGTTGAAAGTGGGCGACGAGCTGGGCGGCCATATCGTGTCCGGCCATGTGGACGGCGTCGCCGAAGTGGTGGCCATGACGGATGAGGGCGACAGCACCCGCGTCACCCTGCGCGCACCGGAGGCGCTGGCGCGCTTCATTGCCCCCAAGGGCTCGGTAGCGCTGAACGGCACTTCGCTGACGGTGAACGATGTGGATGGCTGCGACTTCGGCATCAACTTCATCCCGCACACCAAGGACGTCACCACCTGGGGCGAAGTGAAGACCGGTGACCGCATCAACCTGGAAATCGACACCCTGGCCCGCTACGTCGCGCGCCTGCAGGAAGCCGGATAAGCGCGTCGGCCCTTTCATCTTTCCCGAAATACTCCGGGGTGAGGCCGTCAGGCCGAGGGGCAGCGCCCCTCAACCTCCTTTTGCAGAAGCTCTCCCGCCCTTTCAGCCAGCATCTTAGATGCTGTCTCAAGCGTTGGGCCGGGCGCGCCGCCAAGGCGCCGCGCATCACCACATGTCGCCGACGGTGTATCCCGCAGGGAACGGGTCGCTGGGATCCAGCGTGTAGCTGGAGAGGCCATAGATCCAGCCTTGGCCGGACAAGGTCGGGACAATAGCCTTGTATGGCCCCACCTGTGTCTCTTCGGCAATCCGCCCGGTGAAGGTGGTGCCCAGCGGCCCGGCATTCACATAATCCTGCCCGGCGCCCAGCAGCCCGCGCGCGTGCAGCACCGCCATTTTGGCGCAAGTGCCGGTGCCGCAGGGCGAGCGGTCGAGGATGCCGCTGGCGTCCTGCGGGCGCTCCGGGTTGAAGGGGCCGGTCGAAATGGTGATCGCACCGCGGCCGTGGGTTCCTTCGGCAACCGGCGCGCCCCAGAGGTTCGTGATGGTCGGGCCGGTGATCTCAGGATTGTCCGGATGCACCACCGGCAACTGCTCGGCGGCAGCGTGGCGGATCGCCTCGGATACGCGCACGATCTCCGCGCCGTTGTCCGCGTCCAGCGAAACACCCAGCCGTTCAGCCTCGGCCAGCACAAAGAACATGCCGCCCCAGGCCACATCCACGGTAACGGTGCCGAGCCCCGCCACCTCCACCTGCGCATCCAGATGCACGGCAAAGGCGGGCACGTTCCGGAACGCCACCCGTGTCACCTTGCCGTCCCGGCATTCGGCCCGCACCCGGATCAGCCCGGCCGGCGCCTCCAGCACCAGCTCCGTCACCGGCTCCACCATCGGCACGATGCCGGTTTCCAGCAGCACCGTCACCACGCAGATGGTGTTGGAGCCGGACATCGGCGGGTATTCGGTCTGCTCGAAGATGATGAAACCCGCATCGGCCTCCGGGTGGCAGGGCGGCACGATGGCATTGCCGCACAGGCCGGGATTGCCGCGCGGCTCGCGCAGCATCGAGAGGCGGATCCCGTCATGGTTCGCCGCCATGTCCTGCATCTTCTCAAACACCGAATTGCCCCGCAGCAGGGGCATGCCGCCGGTGATCACCCGGCCTGGCTCGCCCTCTGCATGAGCCTCGACCGCCTGCAGTATGCGGGATGCGCGCATGTCTGGTCCTCCCAACCCATTGATGCTTGATCCGGAGATTGGATCCAAAACCACTTGTGCACAGATGCACAGGGCGCGTCCAGACCCCTTGTTGCCGTTTGCGGGACTGGCATTTGCTGCCGGCCTGGGCTATCTGGCTGGGAAAGAACCCGCAGTGCCAGGCGTGCTGCCCACGCACATCGAAAGGCTGCCATATGAGCTTTGAAACACCGGGGCCGGTTGAGGCGCAACTGCGCGATGCCATCAGCCCGATTGAAGAGATCATCGAAGAGGCCCGCCAGGGCCGTATGTTCATCCTGGTCGACCACGAGGACCGCGAGAACGAAGGCGACCTGGTGATCCCGGCCCAGCACGCCGATGCCGCCGCGATCAACTTCATGGCCACCCACGGCCGCGGGCTGATCTGCCTGACGATGCCGGCCGAGCGGATCGAGGAACTGGGCCTGCCGATGATGGCGCTGCACAACTCCTCGCGCCACGAAACCGCCTTTACGGTCTCCATTGAAGCGCGCGAGGGCGTGTCCACCGGCATCTCCGCCGCGGACCGCGCCCTGACCGTGGCCACCGCCATCGACCCGGACAAGACCGCAGCCGACATCGCCACACCAGGCCATGTTTTCCCGCTGCGTGCGCGCCGGGGCGGGGTTTTGGTCCGCGCAGGCCACACCGAGGCCGGTTGCGACGTGGCCCGCCTGGCAGGCCACTACCCGTCCTCCGTGATCTGCGAGATCATGAAGGAAGACGGCACCATGGCGCGTCTGCCCGACCTGGTGGAGTACGCGCAGAAGCACGGGCTGAAAATCGGCACCATCTCCGACCTGATCACCTACCGCGCCCGCAACGACAACCTGGTGGTGGAGACCTCGCGCGAGACCGTGACCTCCGAAATCGGCGGCGAGTGGGAGATGCGCCTGTTCACCGATCAGACCCAAGGCATTGAGCACGTGGTGATGATCAAGGGCGACATCACCA
Organism: Leisingera sp. CC-HEC096; assembly: GCF_059429235.1. NCBI lineage: Bacteria > Pseudomonadati > Pseudomonadota > Alphaproteobacteria > Rhodobacterales > Roseobacteraceae > Leisingera > Leisingera sp. CC-HEC096. Next base: position 1,691,440 of record NZ_JCAIJS010000001.1, on the reverse strand, counting down.
CGCCGGAGCCGGTGCTGGTGCGCACCCACGCGCTGCATGAGGCGACCGACATCCTGGGCCTCGGCCCCAAGTCCGCCCGCCAGCTGCCCCGCGCGATGGAGATCATCGCCGAAGAGGGCCGCGGCGTGGTGACCCTGTTCCGCCAGCCGCGCAATGCTTTGTACGCTAATGAGGACGAGGGCCCGCGCACGGTGACCATCAAGCAGACCGGCATCGGCGCCCAAATCCTGTCGAGCCTGGGCCTGCATGAGCTGGTCCTGCTGACTGACTCGCCCTCGACCAAATACGTCGGGCTGGACGCCTATGGCCTGTCCATCACCGGCAGCCGCCCCATTCTGAAGGACGCTTGATATGGCTGGACATGAAACCCACTACACCCTGCCGCGCGCCGAGTTCGACAAGCCGGTGAAGCTGCTAATTGTTGTCGCGCCCTACTACAAGGATATCGCCGACAATCTGGTCGCCGGCGCCGCGGCCGAGATCGAAGCCGCGGGCGGCACTTTTGAAATCGTGGAAGTGCCCGGCGCGCTGGAAGTGCCCACCGCGATTGCCATTGCCGACCGCAGCTCGAACTTCGACGGCTATGTGGCGCTGGGCTGCGTGATCCGCGGCGAGACCACCCATTACGAGACGGTCTGTAACGACAGCTCCCGCGCGATCCAGCTGATGGGCTTGCAGGGCCTGTGCATCGGCAACGGCATCCTGACCGTGGAAAACCGCAAGCAAGCCGAGGTGCGCGCCGATACCGCCGATCAGAACAAAGGCGGCGGCGCTGCGGCTGCGGCCTTGCATCTGATCGCGCTCACGCGTAAGTGGGGCGCCCAGACCAAAGGCATCGGCTTCAAGGCACCCGCAGGGGCGTATCAGGTCGCCGGTACAGACAACGGATCCACCAGCGCATGAGCACCCAGGACAGCCGCCCCAAGGGCAACGGCAAGAATCAGATGAGATCGGCAGCGCGGCTCTACGCCGTGCAGGCGCTGTTCCAGATGGAACACAGCGGCCTCACCTTCGACAAGGTGATCGTCGAGTTCGAGGATCACCGGTTTGGTGCTGTCTATGAGGGTGACGAAATGGCGGAGGGCGATACCAAAATCTTCCGCAATCTGGTGCGCGAAGCGGTGAACCATCAGGCGCGGATCGACCAGATGACCGACCGCGCTCTGGTGGCGAAATGGCCGATTGCCCGCATCGACCCGACCCTGCGGGCGCTGTTCCGCGCCGCTGGCGCCGAGATGACCCAGTCCGATACTCCGCCCAAAGTCGTAATCAACGAGTTTGTCGACATCGCCCGCGCCTTCTTTCCCGAAGGCAAGGAGCCGAAGTTCGTCAATGCCGTGCTCGACCACATGGCGCGTGAGGCCAAACCCGAAGCGTTCTGAGGCTGCCGGTCAGGGAGCTGAAAAGAAAAAAAGCGCGCCGATGGGCGCGCTTTTTTGCGTTTGGGGCAGGCGCTGCGCAAGGGGTGCGACAAATTCCGCTCATCTCCTCCGGAACCGCTGGACGGCGCCGCAAAGGCTGATAACCTCACTTTGCAATTCTGGAGGATTCAGATGCCTGAACTGGTGAAGATGTATATCCGCAATGTTGTGATCGGCTTTGCAATCGCCGCGGCCTTTGTGGCGGTGCTTCTGTGGTTCAATGTAATGAACCTCTGGTCGCTGGTCACCGCCTCGGATGCAGGAGTTCTGGCGGTGTTCCTGCTCTGGTTCATGCATGGCATCGTCTTTGCCGGCGTGCAGTTTGCCTGGGCAGTGATGGCGATGGCTGAGAAAGACAGCGGCCCCCGCCGCGGCACTCCGGTGGCGCATGACTTCCAGCCGGTGAAAGTGCCCGCTGAAAAGCCTTCCCAGCGCCAGCAGCAGCTGCGCACGCGCCGCTAAGCAAACCGGCGCACAGGCGTTCTGCCCGCGCTTTCCCCCGGAAGGCGCGGTTTTCTTTTGCAGAGAGGGTGGTGGAAGCGGCGGGACCACCAATCAACCGTGCGGCTTTGATTCCCGAGGACCTGTATATACAGGTGGGCGCCAGGTAAACGGACCAGGATCCGAACAGAGCCAGCTCCCTCGGAATTGCTTAAGGCCACCGGAATGCTGCCTGTCACGAGAAGGGCAGAACCCGCCAAGGGCGTAAGTAAGCTGCCCGGTCCTTCGTTACAAGGGGGAGCGCGGCGCGGCTTCGCCATTTCCGGGCAAAACCGCGGGATTGCAATTTGTTCTCTAATTGTTCACATTCGCGTCCATGATTGAAGATCTGCAGCCCGGACAAAGACTGGCCCGCGGGGTGTCGCGCTATCTGCGCTCGCTTGGGTTCGCGCCCCTGGAGGAATTCGTCCCCGCCCGCGGCTTGCGGGTGGACGTGATGGCGCTGGGTCCCAAGGGGGAGCTCTGGGTGATCGAGTGCAAATCCAGCCGCGCCGATTTCCAGGCGGATGGCAAGTGGGAAGGCTATCTGGAGTGGTGCGACCGCTATTTCTGGGCGGTGGACATGGAGTTTCCAACCGATCTGTTGCCGGATGGCTCCGGGCTGATCATAGCCGATCCCTATGATGCGGAGATCATCCGAATGGCGCCGGAGGATAAGGTGGCGCCGACGCGCCGCAAGAAGCTGGTGCAGAAATTCGCCATGGACGCCGCCCGCCGCCTGCAAATCCTGCGCGATCCGGACCCTGGCAAGGACGGGCTGCTGCTGGGCGGGGCAGGGGGCGAAGAGCCGGGCGTGTGACTGCGAAAGGGGGCGCTCCCGCGCCTGCAGGTGCCCCCCCCCGGCTGCGCCGGAACCCCTTGGCGGCCTTGGGCCCGGCAGCACGCTTTGCAAGCGCGCTGCGGATAGCGTCTGGAAGCACCCGGTCCGGCAATCCCAAGCGCGCCGGGATGCGGGACGGGTCAACCGTCCCGATTAAAGGGCCGGGACAAGAGACTGCGCGCCAGCCAGCAGGGGCGCGCAATGGGTCAGGCAGGCAGGATCACTTGATGCTGCGCGCCGCCTGGGCAGCCGCGCGGATCTCGTCGGCAATTTCCTCGGCCTCTTCCGGATCAAAGTCCATCGGGATCTCGGTGCCGCCCGCCTCGATGAAGATCCGCACCATGCCCTGATCTGTGGGGCCGATTTGCAGGTTTGCCTCGATGTCGCGTTCGGTATTGATACTCATCTTGCGCTCCTAAGCCGGTCAGCGGATTGCAGCCGGTGCTAGCCCGCCGCACGCTGAAAGGCAAGCCGGGTTTGCGCTACACTCGGTCCATGACGGATGTGACCCTGCGCCGATTCGCCCCGACCGACATGCAATGGCTGGTAGCCCGCCACCAGGATCTCTACGCCCGCGAGGCCGGCTTTGATGAAACTTTCGGGCCGCTGGTTGCCGACATTCTGCACAGTTTCTGCGCGGGCCATGACCCGGGCTGCGAACGGGGCTGGATGGCGGAAAGCCGCGGCGAGCGGCTGGGCACAGTCTTTTGCATGAGGAAGGACGAACAGACCGCGCAGCTGCGGCTGTTCCTGCTGACGCCCAAAGCGCGCGGCAAGGGGCTGGGCAAGCGGCTGTTGCGGGAATGCATGGCGTTTGCCCGCGCCGCAGGCTACCGCGGCATGATGCTGAAAACCCATGAAAGCCACCGCACCGCCTGCGCCTTGTACCGCGCCTTCGGCTGGCAGCTGCGCGGCAGCCGCCCGGTCCACAGCTATGGCCAAGATCTGGTGGAGCAGACCTGGAAGCTGACTTTTGAGGTCTCGGGCGCATAACCAATGCGGTTCCAGGCGGAATTGGATTCGCCTGTAATAGCAAGCGCTTGTGGATAACTCCGCGGCCGCGCCTGCCGCTGGTCCGGCCCGCTGAACCTGTAGGCGCGATGCCTGGGATTTCTGCGGCGGAAAGGCAAAAAAACCTCTTGCGTGCCTCTGGGACGTGCTATAAATGCCCCCTCAGTGCCGCCTTAGCTCAGTTGGTTAGAGCGCTGGATTGTGGATCCAGAGGTCCCCCGTTCAAGCCGGGGAGGCGGTACCATCTCCCCTTGGTAAAATATGAAGTCAGCAAGCGCCGGGCTCATTTGCTTGGCGGTTCTATAGTTTGCGCATTTGCCTGTGACGTTTGCGGCAGCGCAGGGCGGGCCTTGCTGAGCCTGTGCGGAAGCCTCTGCCGGGGCTGGGCTGTTTCTCTCGTGGGATGCAGACCGGCCGCTGCCTGAACCAGCGGCCGGCCCCGGCCTCAATCGGCGGTGCTTGTGGTGGTTGTTGTCGTCGTAGTGGTGGTGCCATCATCGTCATCGGCGATCACAACCAGGAACAGGGCTCCTGCGACCACCCCGGCGGTGGCACCGGCTGACAGGCCGGTCTCCGGCATACGGCCGGTATCAGCTTGGGTCACGGTTTCGGCGCCTGTGGCCTGGCAGGTCACCTGCAGCGAGCCGTCCGGAAGATAGCTGGCGGACACGGGCACACCGGCACCGCAGGCCAGGCGGCGCTTGGCCTCATCCAAGGCCGGGCCCGACGCTTGGGCCAATGCCGCCTGTCCGGCAAAGGCCAGCGGAATAATGAGCGAAGCCGCCCGCAAGATACTGGTATACATGTATAAACAACCTTATGATTGGGACAAATTCAGATTAGTTAACGGCCGTTCACCGGGCAACATTGCTGCGCCGCGGCCCATTCGTTCCGGCAAGAAGCCGCGCAGCGCTGCTGCGCGGACTGCCCGCCGCCGGCGGGCAGTTTCATGCAACAGTTGGGGTTACGAGATGTTCAATTCAATCTGCAAGTGTTTGACAGCAGGGGTTTCCTGCCTGGGCTTGTCCGCCTCGCCCGTCCTGGCGCAAAGCCCGGGTCCGCTTGTCTACACGGTGGTTGTGCCGGGCGGAGAGTTCGGCTCGGCGGCGTTTCTGGCGGAACTGCTGGCAACCCTGGCTGCGGCCAAAGCTTTCTGCGGCGCCACCGGCGATTCGGCTCTGCAGGTCGATTGTCTGTCCGAAAGGCTTGAAGCCGCCGCAGACGGCATCCCGGAAGACACCGACTACGACGAAGTGCGCAGCGTGCTCAAGGACACCTCCGGCAGGCTCAAGCGACTGGCCCGCCAGAACCGCGATCCGGAACGGAACCGGGTGACCGTGTCCAGCGCCGCCGACCCGGCAGAACGCACCGCCCGGCCGCTCACGCCGGTGCGCGCCTCTGTACAGGCCGCCGTGAACCTGGAGGCCACCCGGATATTGGAGGAAGCTGCCACAGTCCTTCTGCGCAGTGCGGAAACCGCGCGGGAGCGGCAGACGCAATACGCCCAAATCGCCGCGGCAATCGACTCGAACAAGGTACTGCTCCGGTCCTGATCGGGCCGGCTTAGTCGGTGATCTGCACCTCTTGGCGCAGTTCACCGGTTTCCCGGTCGTAAATAAGAATGCGGTTGTCGTGGCTCACAACGGCAATCCAGTCCCGGCCCAGAGTCACTGCCTCGGCCTCCGCGCCATCGGGCAGGGCAATTTCCGCAGGCAGCGGCGCGTCACTTGCCTGCAGGCGGATGACAAGCAGCGAGATAATCACTACAAGCCCGCCAATCATCACCACGGTCAGCGTGGTCACCAGCCGCCGCAGGAACCGGATCTGCGGCGGTTCCTGTTGGATTTCGGTCTCGGAAGGATCAGTCATGGGCAGCCGCCGGATTGAGTTTGTCATCGCGGAAAACCCGCCTAAGCGGCTTGATAAAGCGGTTTCGCGCGATGTGCCAGAGGAGGCGTCGCTGTCGCGCACCCGTCTGGCCCGGCTGATCGAGGAGGGGGCGCTGACGGTGGATGGTGCCGTGGTGAGGGATCCCAAGGCGAAGATTGCCGAAGGCGCGCAGATTGCGATCGAGGTGGAAGAGGCCGAAGACAGCCATATCGGCCCCGAGGATATCCCGCTGGAGATCGTTTTTGAGGACGACGATCTGATTGTCATCAACAAGCCCGCGGGCATGGTGGTGCATCCGGCGCCGGGTTCGCCCTCGGGCACGCTGGTCAACGCGCTGCTGCATCACTTTGGCGGCAACCTGTCGGGTGTCGGCGGGGTCAAGCGTCCTGGTATCGTCCACCGCATTGACAAGGAAACCAGCGGCCTCCTGGTGGTGGCCAAATCCGATGCCGCGCATCAGGGGCTGGCCGCGCAATTTGAGAAACACACGGTGGAACGCTACTATCAGGCGGTTTGCTACGGGGTTCCGGACGGCAACGACCCGCGTCTGCGCGGCGTCAAGGGCGCGAGCTTTGAGCCCGGCAATATCCTCAAGCTCACCACTCAGCTGGCCAGGCACAAGACCGACCGGCAGCGCCAGGCCGTTTTGTTTCAGGGCGGACGCCACGCGGTGACCCGCGCCCGCATCTGCGAAAGTTTCGGCAATCCCCCCTGCGCGGCGCTGATCGAGTGCTGGCTGGAAACCGGCCGCACCCACCAGATCCGGGTGCATATGGCTCATGCCGGCCACGGGCTGGTGGGCGATCCCACCTATGGCGGCCGCCGCAAGCTGCCTGCCAAGGTGCTGAGCGCGGCGGCGCAGGCTGCGGTGCAGGCCTTCCCGCGCCAGGCGCTGCACGCAGCGGTGCTCGGCTTTGCGCATCCGGTCACCGGTGAGCCGCTCAGATTCGAAGCGCCGCTGCCGCAGGATATGGCGGATTTGCTGGCGGCTTTGCGGCAGTAAATTACCAGCAAATAGTTGTGTTCTTACCTGTGATGCAATTCACAGACCGCCCCGCCGGAGCTAACATAGAAGAATTCCACAAGCGGTCCTTGAAAAGGGCTTAGCGCTAACACATATGCGCTAATGTTAAGTCCTTATACATTTTGGGAGGGACACTTTAGATGGCGAATTATGCAAACCTGCCTGCCCCGACGCCCGAAGGCGGCCTGAACCGGTATCTCCAGGAAATCCGCAAATTTCCGCTGCTGGAACCGGAAGAGGAATACATGCTGGCGAAGCGCTGGGTCGAGGAACAGGATGCGGCTTCGGCCCACAAGATGGTGACCTCCCATCTGCGGCTCGCGGCAAAAATCGCCATGGGCTACCGCGGCTATGGCTTGCCGCAGGCCGAAGTGATCTCTGAGGCGAATGTTGGCCTGATGCAGGCGGTGAAACGCTTTGATCCGGAAAAGGGCTTCCGCCTGGCGACCTATGCCATGTGGTGGATCCGCGCCTCGATCCAGGAATACATCCTGCGTTCCTGGTCGCTGGTGAAGCTGGGCACCACCTCGGCGCAAAAGAAACTGTTCTTCAACCTGCGCAAGGCCAAGGCCCGCATCGGCGCGCTGGAAGACGGCGATCTGCGCCCCGAGAATGTCAAGAAAATCGCCACGGATCTCGGCGTGACCGAGGACGAGGTGATCTCGATGAACCGCCGCATGTCCGGCGGCGATGCCTCGCTGAATGCCACTGTCGGCAGCGAGGGCGAGGGCACCATGCAGTGGCAGGACTGGCTGGAGGATGAAGATGCCGACCAGGCCGGCGATTACGAGGCTCGTGATGAGCTGGAGGCGCGGCGCGAGCTGCTGGCCGAAGCGCTGGATGTGCTCAACGATCGCGAGAAGGACATCCTGACCCAGCGCCGCCTGATGGATCAGGCGGTGACGCTTGAGGACTTGAGCTCGCAGTATAACGTCAGCCGCGAACGGATCCGCCAGATCGAGGTGCGGGCGTTTGAAAAGCTGCAGAAGAAGATGCGCGAGCTGGCAAGCGAAAAGGGCATGCTGTCCAGCGTCTGACCGCTGTGTCCCGAAGAAACGTATAAAGGCGGTGCTCCGGCACCGCCTTTTTTCGTGCCCCGGGCTGCTGGCGGTTGCGCTGGCTTTACGGCAGCAGTGTTTCCCCAATGTTTCGCGCGCGAAACATTGGGTCAGTCAGGCTGACCTGAATGGCTGGCGGATGCTGGCAGGAAACCTGTCTGGCGCGTGCCTGGCTGCTGCGGAGCTGGGTGCGCTTAGGCTGGATGGGGCTGACTGGCGGAAGTGCTGGCTGCAAGTCTGGCGCGTGGCTGGCTGAAATCACTCTGGTGGCGGGCATCGCTGGCGGTCTGGCTGTCCCGGAGGATGGCTGGTGCGCTGGCTGCTTGCGGCCTGGTGATTCTGGCTTGCTTGCAATCTTTGTGTTCTGTGTATCGGCTGCCTGCCGGCCGGTCAATGGAAAATGCAATAAAATCAAATAGTTGACAGAATTGCTCGGATATTGCCGGCGCACGGCACTGGTCAGGCTGCCTGTGCGTACCTACATTCACATCCTCTGGCACAGGAGGAGGAGCCATGGCAGGCGGCTGGGCGCAGGACGGCGCGGTGAATGAACAGATCGAAGCTTCGATCAATGATGAGCTGGCGCGGCTGAAGGCGCAGAAGCGCCCGGTGGGCGAAAGCCGGACCCATTGCGCTGAATGCGAGGAGCCGATCCCGGAAAAACGCCGCGTGGCCATTCCCGGCGTCAAGCTCTGCATCGACTGCCAGCAGGAGCGCGACGGCGCGCATCAGGCGCGCGGCGGCATCAACCGGCGCGGCTCCAAGGACAGCCAGCTGAAGTAATCAGAGCCGGGATCGCGGCACGGGCGCCGTGCGGTCAGCAATATCGTTTGGACCGCCCGCAGGCGGCTGATACCGCAGAAGCGGCAGCATACGCCCCAGCCAGCGCAGCCTGCCGTGCTGTTCGACCCACAGCGCGTAGGCGACATAGGTCGGGTCCTCGGACAGGTGCTTTTCCTCCGCCTTGGCGCGCAGGAAATAAATCCCGTTGATGCCTAGCAGCAGCAAGCAGTGGCGCAGTGCCTCGGCGGTGCCTTCGGTGGTGAAAAAGGGCACCGACAGCAGCCACCAAGATATGTTCTTGAACAGATACGACGGATGGCGGGTCCAGCGGTAGGGGCCGTTGGTGATGATGCCGCGGTGGGTGAGGTTGGAAAACCGGATGCCAAAGGAGGCGTTGGCCCAGGCCCACAGCACCTTGGCCGTGACGATGGCGGCGCCCCAAAGGGCCACCCAAAGCCCCCAGCCGGTCCCGAACATGTCCAGCCAGCCGAGACCGTCATTGTACTCCAGATACTTGCGGCCGATGACCGAGAAGAACGGCACATACATTGCCAGCGTCACCACCCAGCCCCAGAACAGCGGATTGCAGGAGCGGATGTGCGAATTGGTGAGCCGCAGGGTCAGCATATAGCCGATGCTGACAAAGGCCAGGTCGACACCCACCGCCAGCCGGCCGGTGTAGCTGACAAAGGCGGGAAAGCTCTCCACTGCCGCGGTCAGCGGCGTCTTCAGCAAATAGGCGGCATTACCGCTGAAATAGACAAACATCAGCGGCAGAAAGAACCCCTTGATCAGCCAGCCGAGGCTGTAGTCCAGCAAAGCTGCCCTGTTCGCTGGGGCGAGGCGGCCAAGGAGCAGGTTGCCTGCGTGAAAATAGCCGTCTTCTGGCCTGCACATCCGGAGATCGGTGAGGATGAAGTAGGGAACCGCCAGGACCAGAAGCACCGGCACGCAGATGCGGCAAGCCTCCCAGAACGGCGCGTAGAATGAACGGTGGTATTCCGGAAACAGCCAATAGGCCGCGGCGATCACGGCGAGGGTGCCGCACAGGCCAACCAGCTTCACCAGCACACGCGGCCAGTGGATGTGCTGCCAGCGCAGCGCAGTCAGCTGCCCAAGCCCGGCTGCCTTGTGGCGGTACACCCGCAGCACCAGGACCTCATGCGCCATCATTGGCAGCGCGGTGGCGAGCATCGCAATAATCCCGGCCTCAACCCGCCCGGTGCCAGTGCCCCGCATCAGCAACAAGGCGGCGAAGTAGCCAGCAAGCCCAAGCAGCATGGTGACCTGGCTGGTCGCTGAGGCTGGCGGGTCTGATCTGGGACGTTCACTCATTCTGCTCGAACCGGATGCATGTGGCATTGCAGCATCAAGCTAGCTCAGGCAGCAGCAGTTTCCCGTCAATTCAGAAATTCGCAGCTGCTGGTCGCCGTTTTCAGAGCGTGACCCGTGGAGCCTGCCGGGGGTCAGACGCCGTATCTCTTGCGAAGCTTGCGGACCTGCCTGCCAATCTTGTTGCCTGGCTTAACCCGTTCGGCGAACTCTTTTTTGGTCCGGTACCACTCATTCTTTTTCTGGTCGTGCTTCCACAGGCGCCCCTGGCTGTCTGCAACGTGCCGCCAGCATTTCTTTTCCGGCTCCTCGCCGACCTTACCGCCGTCATCGTAGTACCAAACGGCTTCATAGCAGAGGTTTCCCCGAGTGGTGGCATACCACTTGCCAATTCCGACACTCTCTTTCCATACCGCCTGGAATTTGCCGTCAGCCCCCCAGTAGGACCCGCCTTTGCTCCAGACCCACGTTTTTCCCGCGTACAGTTCTGCAATTGTTTGACCGCTGACAGCATTCTTCCGGTCAGGACCAGCGGCAAACACCGCGGTTGCTGCAAGAACGGATGCTACTATGCTGATGTTTCTGAGCAATGACATCACTTATCCCCTCAAACTAGTGAACTGCGTTACTATACCACAAATTGACTGGTTTTCCGAGAATGTGACTTTGAGAGGTATCCTGTTTTGCTGCTTCCGGTGGCTGACCCGCGCGCGGATGCAGCTTTTGGCTTCAGGCGCGCGCCAGGTCCATCCGAAGGATGTGCTGCGGGCCGGCAAGGCCGTGGGGGTATATGCCGCCGGTATCGGCAAAGCCGCCCTTCAGGTAACAGCGGACGGCGCCAGGGTTCTGCAGGTTGACCGTCAGCACCACCGCGCGGCGGTCCGGGTAATGGCCGGGCAGGTAGTCTTTCAGCGCTGCCACGGCCGCGGTGGCATAGCCGTTGCCCTGATCCTCCCGGCCGATCATAAAGGCGCGCAGGCCCAGCTCATCCGCTTGGGCGAACTCATAGGTCTCATGATACAGCCGGTCGATTTTGAAGAAGCCGACCGCGCGGGCATCGTCGAGGATGGCGTGAAAATCCACGCCCTCCTCATTCTCTTCAAACGCCTGCGCCACAGTGCCGGAAAAGCGGATCTGATCCGGTTCCACCTGGATGCGGGAAACCAGATCAAATTCGTTGCGGGCCACCGGGTGCAAGGTGATGGGCATCAGTCTTCCATCGCTTCCAGCTCGTCAATGAAGCCGGAGATCATGCTGAGGCCCTTGTCCCAGAACTTGGGGTCGGTGGCATCGAGGCCGAAGGGCGCTAGCAGCTCCTTGTGGTGCTTGGAGCCGCCTGCCTTGAGCATCTCGAAATACTTGTCCTCGAACCCTTCGCCGCCTTCGGCGTAGACCGAGTAGAGCGCGTTCACCAGCCCGTCGCCAAAGGCATAGGCGTAAACGTAGAAGGGCGAATGCACAAAGTGCGGGATGTAGGCCCAGAAGGTCTCATACCCGTCCATGTACTCAAACGCTTCGCCCAGGCTTTCGGCCTGCACAGACATCCAGATGGCGTTGATGTCGTCCGGGGTCAGCTCGCCCTCGGCACGGGCGGCGTGCAGTTTGCATTCAAAATCATAAAAGGCGATCTGGCGCACGACCGTGTTGATCATGTCCTCGACCTTGCCCGCCAGCAGCACCTTGCGCTGCTCCTTGGTTTCGGCCTTGTCGAGCATCTTGCGGAAGGTGAGCATCTCGCCGAACACGGACGCGGTTTCCGCCAGCGTCAGCGGGGTGGAGGAGAGCATTTCGCCCTGTTCTGCCGCCAGCACCTGGTGCACGCCGTGGCCCAGCTCATGCGCCAGGGTCATCACGTCGCGCGGTTTGCCCAGGTAGTTCAGCATCACATAGGGGTGGACGTTGGTGACAGTCGGGTGGGCAAAGGCGCCGGGCGCCTTGCCGGGCTTCACGCCGGCGTCGATCCAGCCGTCGGAGAAGAACGGCGCAGCGATCTCGCCCATGCGGGGGTCAAAGGAGTTATAAGCCTCCATCACCGTCTTTTCAGCCTCGTCCCAGCTGATGGTGCGGGTGTCTTCCAGCGGCAAGGGCGCGTTGCGGTCCCAGACCTGCATGACGTCGAGGCCGAGCCATTTGCGCTTCAGCTCGTAATAGCGGTGGCTCAGCTTAGGGTAGGCGGCAACCACCGCCTCGCGCAGCGCCTCGACCACCTCAGGCTCCACGTCGTTGGAGAGGTGGCGCCCCATCTGTGCGCTGGGCATGCCGCGCCAGCGGTCGATGATCTCTTTTTCCTTGGCTTGCGTGTTGTGGACGCGGGCAAAGGTCTTGATGTTTTCGCCGAACACGCGGGCCAGTTCGCGGGCCGCAGCCTCGCGTTTAGAACGATCCTGCTCTGTCAGCAGGTTCAGGGTGCCTTCGATGTTCAGCTCTTCGCCGTTCACGGTGAAGGTGAGGCCGGCGATGGTCTCGTCAAACAGCTTTTCCCAGGCGTCGCCAACGATGCCGAGGTCGTGCATGAATTTCTCCAGCTCATCGGACAACTGGTAGGGCTTCATCGCGCGGATGCGGCGGAAGACGCTCTCATAACGCCCCAGTTCCGCGTTGGCGGCCAGATGCGCGTCCATCACGCTGTCTTCGATCCGGTTCAGCTCCAGCGTGAAGAACACCAGCGGGGTGGTGGCGATGGTCACCTTTTCCTGGCAGTCCGACAGGAAGGCCGCGCGGTCCGCGTCGGTGGTCAGCTGGTAATAGCGCAGGCCCGCAAAGGACATGATGCGGCCGGCGATGTTGTTGATCTTCTCGTTGCGCTGCACGCACTCCAGCAGGCCATCCGCGTCAAGATCCGCCAGCTTGCCCTCGTAATCGGCGGCGAAGGCGGCGCATTCCTGCTGGAGCCAGTCCAGATCGCGGGCCAGTTCGGGGGCGTCCTCGGAGGTGTAGAGGTCGCTGAGGTCCCATTCCGGCAGGTCGCCAAGGCCGCCGGAACCGGCTGTGGCGTTTGCGTCGCGGACGGGGAAGGGAAGCTGGAACATGGGGGCTCCTGTCATGTGAAATGCTTTGCCCCAACATCTAAGCGGCGGCTTGCGGGATCACAAGCAGCCGGGGGCGGATCAGCACAGGAGAATGGCAGAGGCGGGTAACGGCCGGGTAAAAGAGGGGTGCGCTGCACAGGCAACGGACAAAGGCACGCCGTCAGCCGCCGTGCTGCTCAAACAGGCGGCACATGCTGGTAAAGACATGGGTGCGGATTTCCGGGGTCTCCATCATCACTTCGTGCTGGCCGCCCTTGATCAGGTCCAGCTTGCCGCCGGGCCAGCGGTCCATGCGGTCATGGATGGCTTGCACGTTAACGATCTGCTCGTCGGTGCCAAGGAAGGTGATGCAGGGCAGCGCGGGGGAGGGCATTGCTGCCAGCTCGGCGCATTCCTCAAGGCTGACGCGCAGCCATTGGATGGTGGGGCCGCCAAGCGCCAGGTCCGGCTGCGCCGCCAGCTGGGCGTGCATCATCCGGTACATCTCCGGATCGGTGGTCAGCGTGTTGCCCTCAAACGGGGTGATCTGGACGTATTGCTCCAGCGCGGTCGTCGGCAGCAGCCGCTCCTGCAGGCGCAGATAGGGGGCGATGCCGCTTATCACACGAACCAGCGGGCGCATCAGCGGCGGGATCTGGATGCCCCACATCGGGCCGGTGAAGCAGCAGGCATTGACGTCCAAGCCTTCGATCAGCGCCCGCAGGCCGATGGCGCCGCCCATGGAATGGCCAACCAGGAACCACGGCCGGGGCAGGTCCAGCTGTTCCGCCAGCGCCGCCAGCGCCTGCACGTCTTTCTGGAAATCGGTGAAATGGCCCACATGACCCAGCCGCCGTTCCGCCAGCATCCGCCCGGCCAGCCCCTGGCCGCGCCAGTCAACGGTGAGGGTGGCATAGCCGCAAGCGGCAAACTCCGCCGCGGCCAGCCCGTATTTCTCGATATACTCGGTGCGCCCGGGGAACAGCAGGACCGTGCCCTTGGCCGCTCCTTCAGGACGCCAGTGGCCTGCACGGATGCGCAGGCCATCTGAGGTCTGGACCCAATGGGCTGCGCCGTCCGCAGGCCCCTGCGCGATCTCCGCGTACAAGGGCGCCGGCTGCAGCTCCACCGGGGCGCCGTCCATCAGGCGAGGGCCGAGGCCAGCTTCATCGCAGCGCCCATGTCGCCGTCGATGGTCAGCTTGCCGGACATGAAGGCGGCAGTCGGGTTCAGCTCGCCGTCCAGGATCGACTGGAAGGTGTCGGCATCTGCGGTCATGGTCACATCCGCCTCTTCGTCGCCGACACGCGCGCCTGCGCCGTCCAGCATGATGGCGCCCAGGTCTTCGATCTGGAACTTGGCGGTGGAATCGAATTCGCCTGCGTCCAGTTTGCCGTTCAGGGCTTCTGCTGCCTGTTCAAGGGTAACGCTCATATCGGTCCTCAATCTGTTTGGCGCGCTTATAGCACAAACCTGTGAAGCATGTGCATCCAATACTGGAAAATGCAGCGCGCGGGATTACACTGGAGGCATCATGCGGAGAAATTTCCCAAAGCTCAAAGCTATCGTGGCGGCAACGGCCGCCGCAGCCGCGCTGTCCCTGCCTGGCCAGGGGCTTGCGCAGGGCCTGTCGGCCGATGTGCTGCTGCAGGACCTCGTGATGGCCGAAGCAGCGGAGGCTGCGGCAATAGATCGCGAGCTGCAGGCGCTGTGGGCGAAGAGCGGCTCGCCGTCGATGGACCTGCTGCTGCGGCGCGGCACCGATGCGATGGAGCGCGGAGACTTGCAGCAGGCGGCAGAGCATCTGACGGCGCTGACCGACCACGCGCCGGGGTTCGCCCGCGGCTGGTACGAGCGTGCACGGGTCTATTTCGCGCTTGGTCTCTACGGGCCATCGGTGGCCGACCTGGAACGGGCGCTGGCCTTGAACCCCAAGGATTACAACGCCATCTATGCGCTGGGCGCGCTTTTTGAACAGTTCCGCGAGCCTGAGCGCGCCTATCAGGCCTACCGGCGCGCCAAGGCTATACATCCGCATCACGAGGAAGTAAGCAGCGCCCTCGAACGTCTGAAGCCCTCTGTCGAGGGCAGGGAACTCTAAGCCCTTTCGGGGGCGGGGGCTGAAGCAATGGCAAGCGCATCGCGGATCGTGGCCGTCCTGGGCCCGACCAATACCGGCAAAACACATTACGCCATCGAACGCATGCTCGGCTACCGCACCGGGATCATGGGATTCCCGCTGCGTCTGCTGGCGCGCGAGGTTTACGACAAGGTGGTCGCCGCCCGCGGGCCGTCCGTTGTGGCGCTGGTCACAGGCGAGGAGCGGATCGTGCCGCCGCGGGCGCAGTACTGGATCTGCACGGTGGAGGCGATGCCGGAGGGCATGGGCTGCGACTTCCTGGCGATCGACGAGATCCAGTTGTGCGCCGACCCTGAGCGCGGCCACGTGTTCACCGACCGGCTGCTGCGCGCCCGCGGCACGCTAGAGACGCTGTTCTTGGGCGCCGACACCATGCGCGGGCCGATTTCCGCGCTGGTGCCGGGCGTGGAATTCCACCGCCGCGAGCGGATGTCCGATCTGGTCTACGCAGGTTCGAAAAAGATAAGCCGGATGCCGCCGCGCACCGCCATCGTCGGGTTTTCGGTTGATAATGTCTATGCGATTGCCGAGCTGATCCGCCGCCAGAAGGGCGGCGCGGCGGTGGTGATGGGCGCGCTTTCCCCGCGCACCCGCAACGCCCAGGTGGCGCTCTACCAGAATGGCGAGGTCGATTATCTGGTTGCCACCGATGCCATCGGCATGGGGCTCAACCTCGACATCGACCACGTGGCGTTTTCCTCCACCACCAAGTTCGACGGCCGCCGGATGCGCGAGCTGGCCCCCAATGAGCTGGCGCAGATCGCAGGCCGCGCGGGCCGGGGGATGAGCCACGGCACCTTCGGCGTCACCGGCGACGCCCGGCCGCTGGACGAGGGAACCGCCTCGGCCATCATGAACCACCAGTTCACGCCGCTGAAAAAGCTCAACTGGCGCTCTGCGGACTTGCAGTTCGGCACCGTCGAAGCGCTGATCAACTCGCTCGAATCAAGCCCCTCGAACGAGCACCTGATCAAGGCGCGCGAGGCCGACGACCTGGGCGCGCTGAAAATGCTGTCGCGGGAATCCGCCGTGATCGCCCGCACAACCAATGCGCAATCTGTGAAACTGCTGTGGGACGTCTGCCGGATTCCCGACTTCCGCGGCATCAGCCATGCGGAACATTCTTCGCTTCTGGGCGTTATATTTGAGCATCTGCACGGCGGCGGCGTGGTGCCGGACGACTGGATGGCTCGCCAGATCAAGCGGATTGACCGGACCGACGGCAACATCGATACCCTGTCCAAACGTCTGGCATTTATCCGGACGTGGACATATGTCGCGCAGCGGAATGGCTGGCTGCGTGACGAAAGCCATTGGCGCGGGGAGACGCGCGCTGTAGAAGACAGGTTGTCAGACGCGCTGCACGAGCGCTTGACTCAGCGATTTGTGGACCGGCGCACATCCGTGCTTCTGCGCCGGCTCAAACAGAAGGAGGCCCTTTTGGCCGAAGTGAATGACAAGGGTGAAGTGACGGTCGAAGGCGAATTCGTCGGCCGTCTGGAAGGGTTCCGGTTCAGCCCGGACAAAGGTGCGCAGGGTGCTGAGGCGAAAGCCTTGAAAGCGGCCTCGCTGCAGGCTTTGGCGCCGCAATTCCATCTGCGTGCGGACCGGTTCTATAACGCGCCCGATACCGAGATCGATTTTACCGAGCAAGGCGGCCTGATGTGGGGCGGCGACGCGGTGGGCAAGCTGGTGGCCGGCGCGGACGCGCTGAGCCCGCAGATCGAGGTGTTCGTCGATGACGCCGCCGGGCCGGATGTCGCCCAGAAGGTCGAGCGCCGCCTGCTGCATTTCATCACCCGCAAGATCAACGCGCTGTTCGAACCGCTCTTGAACCTGCAGAAGGACGAAGAGCTGTCGGGCCTGGCCCGCGGTTTTGCCTTCCGGATGGTCGAAAACCTCGGCGTGCTGCCGCGTGCAGGCGTTGCGCAAGAGGTCAAGGACCTGGATCAGGACGCCCGCGGCGCGCTGCGCAAGCATGGCATCCGCTTCGGCCAGTTCACCATCTTCATGCCGCTGCTGCTGAAGCCCGCACCGACCCGTCTGCGCCTGGTGCTGTGGTCGCTGGCCAATGGCCTGCAGGACTTCCCCGAAGCACCGCCCCCGGGCCTGGTCACCGTGCCGTCGATCAAGGACGCGCCGGAAGGTTACGACACCATGTGCGGTTACCGTGCCGCAGGCGAGCGGATGATCCGCATCGACATGCTGGAGCGCCTGGCCGACATGCTGCGCGCCGAAGACAGCCGCGGCGGCTTTGAAGCCAAGGCCGACATGCTGTCGATCACCGGCATGACGCTGGAGCAGTTTGCCGACCTGATGCAGGGCCTGGGCTACAAGGCCGAGAAGGGCGAGCGCCAGAAGGTGAAGCCGGTGGACGCCGTGGTAACCGAAACCGGAACCCCGTCCGAAGACAAGCCGGTGATGGACGCCGCCGCTGAGGTGGAGAACACGCCCGCCGCCGCACCGGCCGAAGACGGCGAAGCCGCACCCGCAGATGTGCCCGCAGGCACTGAAGCGATTGAGGATGCAGGCGTTGCTCCGATCGCCGAAGAACCGGCCGAGCCGATGGCCGAGACGCCGGTTGCGGAAACCGCTGCCGATGAAACCCCGGTTGGCGAGGCTGCCGATGCCGTGGTGGACGAGCCGGAAATGGAGGTCTTCTATACCTTCACTTGGGGCGGCAACCGTGGCGGCCGACAAGGCGGCCAGCGCCAGCAGAACCGCCGTCCGCAGGGCGAAGGCAAGCCTGGCGGCAAGGGCAAGCCGCGCGGCGGCGAAGGCGGAGGCCGCGGCAAGCCGGGCCGCAAGGGCGGTCCGCGCCAGGACAAAGGCGCCAAGACTTATTCCTCGCGTCCCGCCAAGAAGGAAAAGCAGATCGACCCGGACAACCCCTTTGCCGCTGCGCTGATGGGGCTGAAACAGGGCGACTGACCCGGCCATGGCCGAAGGCGCGCCCAAGATCCGCATCGACAAGTGGCTGTGGTATGCGCGGTTTTTCAAAACCCGCAGCCTTGCCGCCAAACAGGTCGGTGCGGGCCATGTGCGCGTCAATGGCGCCAAGGCATTGAAACCGGCTCAGAACGTCTCCCCCGGGGACGTTCTGACCTTTGCCCAGGGCAAGATGATCCGCGTGGTCCGCATTGAGGCCATCGGCGAGCGCCGCGGCCCGGCACCGGAAGCGCAGGCGCTGTACTTTGACATGACGGAAAAGCAGGAAAAAGTTCCGGCCAACCCCAAGTTCGAAGGAAAAGGCCGCCCGGACAAAAAAGCCCGCAGGGCGCTTGATCTTACTCGCAAGCAGGATACCCTTTGACGGCTTGAAGCCTTGGCCGGTCTGGATTAGCTAGGCGCAAACGGATAACGGGACTCGGTACTATGACCTATGTCGTGACGGAAAACTGCATCGCCTGCAAATACACCGACTGTGTCGAGGTATGCCCGGTGGATTGCTTCTATGAGGGCGAGAACACTCTGGTGATCCACCCCGACGAATGCATCGATTGCGGCGTCTGCGAACCGGAATGCCCGGCGGATGCCATCCGCCCGGACACCGAGCCGGACATGGACAAATGGGTTGAATTCAACCGCAAATACTCCGAAATGTGGCCGGTGATCGTGTCCAAGAAGGACCCGCTGCCCGACGCCGAAGAACGCGACGGCGAAGAGGGCAAGATGGAGAAGTATTTCTCCGAGGCACCCGGCGAAGGCGGCTGATTCTCCGCCACACGCAGAGGTGCCGCATTTGTGCGGAAATTCGCCGTATTGCATTGGGATTTTACGGCTCCTTGCCAGCAGGCCGCCTTCCGGGCGGCCCTTTTTTATGATATACTCCAAGCACAATAGACATAAACAATCGGAGTCCGCCCCCGGCGCACGCCTCAAGCGGTGCGCACTTTGGGCGGTATTTCTGCGGAGAAAATGTCCCGGGGACTGGTCCAGATGAACTGGCCGGAGCCGGGTGCTTTTTCGCGTTAATGCCGGTGCCGCCCGGCTGTGAGTGAGGAAAAACCTGTATGACCAAGTCGAAGAAGCTCGAATTCCGCCCCAATGATTACGTGGTCTACCCGGCGCATGGCGTTGGCCAGATCATCTCGATCGAGGAGCAGGAAGTGGCCGGCTTTGCGCTGGAGCTTTTCGTGATCACCTTTGAAAAGGACAAGATGACCCTGCGGGTGCCGACCAACAAGGCGACCGAAGTGGGGATGCGTTCGCTGAGCTCGCCCGATGTGATCGAGCAGGCGATGAAGACGCTCAAGGGCAAGGCCAAGGTGAAGCGCGCCATGTGGTCGCGCCGCGCCCAGGAGTATGAGCAGAAGATCAATTCCGGCGATCTGATCTCGATCGCTGAAGTGGTCCGCGACCTGCACCGCACCGACGACCAGCGCGAGCAGAGCTACTCCGAGCGCCAGCTGTACGAAGCTGCGCTGGAGCGCCTGACCCGCGAAGTGGCCGCCGTCTCCGGCAATGACGAGATTGCCGCCGCCAAGCAGGTGGATGAGGTTCTGACCTCCCGCGCTGCCTGATCTGACAGATCATAAGTTGGAGGGCCGTGCCTGCGAAGGCGCGGCCCTTTTTCATGCCCGGACCGGCTCAGCTGCAGATGGCGAGGAGGGCGAGAAGCCCAGCGATCTCCGCCACTTGCTGCGAAGCGCCGAGGATGTCGCCGGTCTGGCCGCCGATCTTGGCCTTGGCCAGCGCGCCCAGGCCCAAGGCGGCTGCGCCCATTGCAAGCGCGACTGCAATGGCCGCCGAACCAATCAGCGGCAAGGACAGCAGAACCGCCAGAAACGCTGCCAGCCCGCAGGGCAGGGCACGGGGGCGGCCCACAGTCTGCGACAGCCCCGCGGCGCGCGCGTTGGGCAGCACCGCCATCAGCGCGGGCATCACCGCCCGGCTCATCATCGCCAGCGCCAGCAGCGGCCAGGGGCCCGCAACTTGCAGCAAGGCCGTCAAAGCGCTCCAGCGCAGGCCGAACCCGAGGATCAGCGCAATCACCCCATAGGCGCCGATGCGGCTGTCCTTCATGATCTCCAGCCGCCGTTCGCGGCTGAAGCCGCCCCACAGCCCGTCGGCCGTATCGGCCAGCCCGTCTTCATGCATGGCGCCGGTCAGCATGACCTGAACCGCCAGCGCCAGCCCCGCGGCCACCGTGGCAGGCAAGCCCGCCGCCAGCGCCAGCGCGGCAAGCAGTGCTGCGGGCAGGGCAACCGCAAGACCCGCCAGCGGAAACGCCCAGACAGCCTTGGCCTGGCGCTGGAACGCCTCCGCCGGCAGATGCGGCAGCGGCAGCCGGGTCAGCAGCACCAGTGCTAAAGCCACGTCTTTTGCCTGGATGTCGTTTTTTCGCATTTACGGGCCTATTGCGGGGCTTGCGGCACTGCCGCCAGCGGTTAAACAGATTGCCAACCGCTTTATCCGCGTCACCCGCTCAGATGCAACGAGGCTTTCACATGCTGCCACAGCTTTCCTCCCTTGATGATTTCCGCGCCGCACTCGCCGCCGCACCGGCCCAGGATCAGGCCGCCCTGCAGGGGGCAGCCGCGCGCAATACCCAGCTGACCAAACCGCCGGGCGCGCTGGGGCGGCTGGAGGATCTCGCCGTCTGGTACGGCGGCTGGCGCGGCAGCGACCGGCCCGAAATCGCCGCGCCGCAGGTGATCGTCTTTGCCGGCAATCACGGGGTGACCGCGCAAGGCGTTTCGGCCTTTCCGCCGGAGGTTACCGCGCAGATGGTGATCAACTTCGAGCACGGCGGCGCCGCGATCAACCAGCTGGCCAAACTGGCAGGCGCGCGCATGGATGTGCTCGCCCTGGAGCTGGACCGCCCGACCGCCGATTTCACCCAAGGTGCAGCGATGAGCGGTGACGACCTGCTGGCAGCGCTGCAGGCGGGGTGGGATGCGGTCGACCCGAGCGCTGACCTGCTGGTGGTTGGCGAGATGGGCATTGGCAATACCACCCCGGCCGCAGCCCTGGCCTGTGCCCTGTTCGGCGGGGACGCGGCGGATTGGACCGGGCGCGGCACCGGTGTGGATGACGCGGGCCTTGCGAACAAAACCCGGGTGGTGGCGGAAGGCGTGGCACTGCACAAGGACGCTATCCGCGACGGCCTCGACGCGCTGGCCTGCCTTGGCGGGCGCGAGATTGCCGCCATGGCCGGGGCCATTGCCGCGGCCCGGGTGCTGCGCATCCCGGTGATCCTGGACGGCTTCATCTGCTGCGCCGCAGCCGCCTGCCTGCTGCAGACCGCAGACGGGGCGCTGGACCACACGCTGGCAGGCCATCAAAGCGCCGAGGGCGCGCATCCGGCGCTTCTGGAGAAGCTGGGCAAGCAGCCGCTGCTGTCTCTGGGCCTGCGGCTGGGCGAGGCCTCCGGCGCTGCGCTGGCGATCCAGGTGCTGAAAGGCGCAATTGCCTGCCACAGCGGCATGGCGACCTTTGCCGAGGCGGGGGTTTCAGACGGCTGACCGGCCGAATGCCAACATGAAAAAGCCCCGGCCTGTGCCGGGGCTTTTTCATTCTGCGGCTTCCGAGGATTTCTTGCGCTTGCGCTCCGCCATCTCGAAAATCGCGCTTTCCAGTGCCTTCTCCAGCTCGCGCGCGCGTTCAATATAGGCGGGGTTCTGGCTGGCCGGGGTGCCGGGAATCCAATGCTCGGCCAGATCGCGCAGGTTCTGGCGGTCGTGGGCATAGAAGGTCTGCGCCGCCTGCGCCGCCTCGTATTCGCTGAGGCCGACGTTCTCCAGCACATAGCGGCCCGCCCGCACCGAGCTGTCGAACAGCTCGCGCACGATATCGTCGGCGCCGGCCTGATACAGCTCATAGACGTGGTTGCGGTCCTTGGCGCGGGCGATGATGTGCAGGTCCGGATACGCGCGGCGCACATAGGCCACCATCTTGACCACCCCTTCGGGATCGTCCAGCGCCACCACAAAAACCTTGGCCTTGGCGATGCCGGCCGCCTTCAGCAGCTCCGGCCGGGTCGGGTCGCCCAGGAAGCTCTTGACCCCGAAACGGCGCATCAGCTGCACCGCTTCCATATCGTGGTCCAGCACCACGGTCTTGAAGCCGCTGGCCTGCACCAGCCGGTTAACGATCTGCCCGAAGCGGCCGATGCCCGCGATGATGACCGGGCCTTCCTCGTCAATCTCGTCCGGCTCATGTTCTTGTCGGGCGTCCCCCATACGCTTGGACAGGAAGTCATAGAGGATGAACAGCAGTGGCGTGATCAGCATCGACAGCGCAATCACCAAGAGCAGCTTTTCCGACAGCGCCGCCGGAATGACGTTGAGCTGGCGCGAAAAGGCAAGCAAGACAAAGCCGAATTCCCCGGCCTGCGCCAGGCTGAGGGTAAACAGCCACAACCCGCGGCGGCGAAGGCCAAAGGCGCGGCCGACCGCAAACAGCACTATGCCTTTGGCCAGTATCACCAGCGCGGCCAGGCCGATCAGGTCGCCGGGATCAGCCAGAAACTGGCGGTAGTCAATGCCCGCGCCGACGGTGATGAAAAACAGCCCCAGCAGCAAGCCTTTGAAAGGGTTGAGGTCGCTTTCCAGCTCATGCCGGAATTCGGAGTTGGCCAGAACCACCCCCGCCAAAAACGCGCCAAGCGCCGGCGACAGGCCGACCAGCGTCATCAGGAAGGAAATCCCGACCACGATCATCAGCGCCAAGGCGGTGTACATCTCGCGCAGGTTGGAGGCGTGGATAAAGCGGAACAGCGGCCGGGTCAGGTAGATGCCCGCCAGGATGATGAAGGCGATGGCTGCCAGGGTGACAAGTGTTACCGCCCAGCCCGGCAGCCCTTCCACCAGCGACAGGGAACCGTGGCCCGCGCCGTGGTCATCGCCTTCGAGGCGGATGGAGCCATCGCTGGAAAACTGCGGAATGGCGTATGAGCCAAGCAGCGGCAGGAAGGCGAGGATCGGGATCACCGCAATGTCCTGGGTCAGCAGCACCGAAAAGGCCGAGCGGCCGCCGCCGGTCCGCATCAGCCCCTTTTCCGAAAGGGTCTGCAAAACGATCGCGGTGGAGGAGAGCGACAAAGCGAGGCCGATGGCCAGGCTGACGTGCCAGGGCTGGCCCATCGCCATTGCCGCGCCCATCAGCGCGAGCGTGGACAGCGACACCTGCATGCCGCCAAGCCCCAGCAGCTTGTGCCGCATCGCCCACAGCGCGCGCGGCTCCAGCTCCAGCCCGATCAGGAACAGCATCATGACCACGCCGAACTCGGCGAAATGGCGCAGATCCTCGGTTTCGGTGCCGGTCAGGCCGAGCACCGGGCCGATGGCGATGCCCGCCGCCAGGTAGCCGAGCACAGAGCCGAGGCCGAGACGGGCGGCCAGCGGCACCGCGATGACGGCGGCTGCCAGATAAACGGTTGCCTGATAAAAAAACTCTTCCATACAGAAGGTATCGCAAGTGCGCCGGTGCCTTGGCAATGGCTTTGGCAGCTGTGGCGCGCTGATAAGGCAATTCAGCGCCTGCCGGGGGCAGGCGCTGCGGAATTATTGTTCGAGGAGACGGATTTCTTCACTAAGCTTGCCGATCCGGTCCAGCCGCCGCGAGATCCGCTCCTGGAAACCGCCGAGCTGGTCGATGATATCGGCCAGGGTTTCGCCGGAATCGGTCAGCCTGGCGCTTTCGATCTTGAGCAGCACCCTGGTCGAGCTGAGGCCAAGGAAGTGCCGGTGCATGATCTGGCAGGCGCTGGTGATGCGATCGGCTTCCTGATGGACCTCCTTCATCCCGTCCTGCGCGCGCTTGACCTGCTCCTGAACCAGATCGCCGAGGATATTGCGCTCCGACTCCATGTCGAGTTCGCCCAGTTCGCGGCGCTCCCTTTGCAGCTGGTGGTCGCACTCGATCAGGATCCGCGCCATGCCCTCGACAAACAGGCTGTCATTCACTGAGGATTTTATCTTGGCGAAGTTGCTGTTCTTGCCCATCACATGCGCGGCGAACCAATCCGACATCTCACGCGACATGGATCCGTAGTTCTGCGACAGCACGGTGACCGGGCCGCCCGAAGGCTCAATCCGGGAGGCCAGCACCCGCAGGTTATGCGGGATCGTGTGCATGGCGTCGAAATCGGCGATCAGCCCCTCGGTCTCTTCCACCAGGGTTTCGGCATTGCGCAGCATGCCGGTCAGCTCCTGGATGCGGGCATGCGGCTGGTTGCCCAGGCCGGTGTCGCGCGCGATCAGCTCCTGGCTCAGCGCGTGGGCGGCAAACTGGTGGTAGTTCTCGTAGCCGTGGCTTTCCAGCCAGTCGAGCAGGTACCGGGCGCTTTCCTCTGGCTTTACACCATGCTCTTTTTCGCGCTTGAGCATCTGCGCATACAGGCCGCGCACCTCCTCGAACAGCTTGCTGCTGGGCTTGATGCGCGCGGACAGATAGCCGTCCTGGCACGGCACCACCACGGCGAAGACCCAGTAATACAACCCGTCCTTGGCTTTGTTTTTGACATAGGCACCCATGAACTCGCCGCGCTGGATGGTGTCCCAGAACAGCGAAAACACGCCCTTGGGCATGTCAGGGTGGCGGATCACCTTGTGCGGAGCGCCAATCAATTCCTCCCATGGGTAGCCGCCCACCCGCCGGAACACATAGTTACCCGCCTGGATAACACCGCGGCTGTCAGTCCTCGAAAAGAACACTTCATTGAGGCCAAAGGGAGCCTCGCCGCTGCTTGGCCGCGTTTCAACACGCCGGTCGACAAAGGACACGTCAGTTTCCACTTCAGATTGAGATATTTGTTGCAGCCTGATTACATAGAAATTCTTGTTTGTTGGTTAAGTCGGCAGCGGCGCATCGCGTTTTAATTGTGCCATTACGATCTGACTCTGGACCCGTGACACCCCGGGATGCGGCAGCAGAATCTCGTGGATCAGCGTGTTCAGCGCCTGCAAGTCGGCACAGTAGACACGCAGCAGGTAATCGGCCTCTCCGGTCATCGTCCAGGCTGAGGTGATCTGCGGCTGGCTGGCCACCAGCCGGGCGAACCCCTTGGACTGTTCAGGGCCGTGGCTGCCCAGATGCACCTGCACAAATCCCTGAACGGCCAGCCCCAGCTTGGCCGGATTGAGCCGCGCCGAATAGCCCTCGATATACCCTTCCGCCTCCAGCCGCTGGCGCCGCCGCCCGGCCTGGCTGGGCGACAGGTTGAGCAGGTCTCCCAGTTGCTGCGCCGTCAGATGCGCGTCTTTCTGCAGCGCTGCGAGGAGTTTCGTATCCGTTGGGTCCAGCATGCGCAAAATCTCCGCGTTTTCGGCACTTTCCGTGAAAAGGCCGCGCATATCAACCTGCGCGCGCGAAACTATGCGGAAAACCTGTATCCGAAAAGCGGTATCCTTAGGGCAAGATTTGATCCTGTCCCCACACAAGATGAAGGAGACGCGCAATGGGCCCGTTCCCGCATAACGCCCCGAAATCCGAGATCACGCCGGAGAACCCCGCTGGCACCGATGGCTTTGAATTTGTTGAATTTGCCAGCCCCGAGCCGCAGGAACTGCGCGACCTGTTCACCCAGATGGGCTATGAGCTGGTCGGCCGCCACAAGCAGAAGCCCGGCGTCGAGCTGTGGCAGCAGGGCGATATCACCTACATTCTGAACGCCGAGGCCGGCAGCTTTGCCGAAAAGTTCGTGGCAGAGCACGGCCCCTGCGCCCCGTCGATGGGCTGGCGCGTGGCCGACGCGCAGAAGGCGTTCGAACATGCCGTCGCCAAGGGTGCCGAAGCCTACGACGGCGATGACAAGACCATGGATGTGCCCGCGATCAAGGGCATCGGCGGTTCGCTGATCTACTTCATCGACCAGTACTACGACACCTCGCCCTACAACGAGGAATTCGAGTGGCTGAAGCAGTCCAAGCCGCGCGGCGTCGGCTTCTACTACCTCGATCACCTGACCCACAATGTCTACAAGGGCAACATGGACAAGTGGTTCAAGTTCTACGGCGAGCTGTTCAACTTCAAGGAGATCCGTTTCTTTGACATTGAAGGCAAGTACACCGGCTTGCTGAGCCGCGCGCTGACCTCGCCCTGCGGCCGTATCCGGATCCCGATCAACGAGGACCGCGGCGAGACCGGGCAGATCGTCTCCTATCTGAAGAAGTACAAGGGTGAGGGCATCCAGCACATCGCCGTCGGCACCGAGAACATCTATGACTCGACCGATGAGATCTCGGAGCGCGGCATCCGCTTCATGCCGGCCCCGCCGGAAACGTATTACGACCTGAGCCACGACCGGGTGCAGGGACATGACGAGCCGCTGGACCGGATGAAGAAGCATGGCATCCTGATCGACGGCGAAGGCGTGGTCGATGGCGGCGAAACCAAGATCCTGCTGCAGATCTTCTCCAAGACTGTGATCGGGCCGATCTTCTTTGAATTCATCCAGCGCAAGGGCGACGACGGCTTTGGCGAAGGCAACTTCAAGGCGCTGTTTGAATCGATCGAGCGCGAGCAGATCGAAAACGGCGAGATCCAGGCCGCGGAATAACGGCTAGCAGGCTATTGCCCCAGGCCGGGTCCGCATCGCGGGCCCGGCCTTTTCTGTGCCTGCACCCTTCCTGTCCCGGCCCGCGCAAAAGAGGAGCCGCCGCCTGCGTTGCAGCGGCGGCAGCTGTCGGCTGGCCAGGGGAGAGGGCAGGTAAGGGAAATCTCTTTGGAGCGGGCGCTTAGCCGTTCGGCATCTTCAGAGTGCGGTTGCGGCCGCCTTTCTGATACTGCAACTGGTTTTCGCCGATGGCGATCACCCGGCCGCCGTCGATGCGGTCGCCGACCTGCACCTTCTTGTAGCGGCCCGAAGGCAGCCGGACCAGCGCGCGGCGGTCGGACGCGGTGCCGTAGACACCGATGAGGTTCAGCTTGCGCAGGTTGATAGCGTTGCTGACGGTGGCCCGGCGGGCGACCGACGCCGTAGTCGGGATGCGCGGCGCGACGGCGGCGGCGGCTGCTGGCACTGCGGCGGCGGTCTTCACCTGGTTCTGGGCGTTGCGGCGGGCGCGGTCGACCAGATTTGCGAAATTCGCGGGCCGCTCGCGGGGGACTGCCGAGGCGGCAATTGCCAAGGCTGTTGCGGGCAGCTGCTCTTCCTCCGCCGGCTTCAGGCTGGCTGGCCGCTGACGCGGGCGCAGCGAGGCGAGCTCAGCGCGGCTGAGACCGCCCAGCTGGGCGCGCTCGGTCTGTTCCTGCAGGTCCGCGGGCCGGGCCTTTGGCCGCTTGCGCGACAGCACCTGATTCCGGGCCACTTCCTCGGCCAGGGCTTCAGCGGCCGGGTCGCTGCGTTCGGGTGCCGGCGGCGGCACCTTCTTGGGGCGGCCCAGGTAAACCGTAATGCCGTCGGGGTTCAGCGTGCCGCCAGGCGTCGCTTTGACCAGGCCGCGCTCATCGAGGTCGAAGTCTGCGCCTGCCGCGGCGGGCGAGGCGACGGCGCCCGGTTCCTCATCCAGGGCAAAGGTCTCCGGCTGCGGCAGCGCCACCGCGTCCGGCGCGCTGCCGGTGCGGTCGATAGAGGCGGTATACAGCTCATCGAGGCGCGGCGCAGCGGGGAACGTCCCCAGATCCGGCGCCACTGGCCAGATCCCGGTTGCAGCGTACCGCGCGGCCAGGGCCAGGTCGTCCAGCGGCTCATCCTGGACGGCGGCCGCGTCCGCGTCCGTGTTCACAAGGGCAGTGTCCGTGCCATCCTCAGGCAGCTCCGCACCGTCTGCGGCGGCTTCGTCCTCGGCGGTGGGGTCCGGCCCAGTGTCCGGCAGGGCTGCGTCGCCGGCAGCCTCCTCCGCTGCCGCCCCGGTTTCCTGAATGCCGGGATCGGGCTGATCGGCCAGCACGCTGACCTGCGGAGCGATGGGGGAGCTGTCCTGGTCTGCTTCGGGCTGCGGCACCAGGGCTGGCGGTTCGGTTTGGCCACCTGTCTCCTCCGCCTGGCTGCCGCCGGAAGCGGGGGAGAGGCCGCGGCCGCCGTCTGCTGCGTCAGACAGGAAGCCGCCGCCGCCAAACACGGCCCAGACCGCGACAGTGGCCATGAACAGCAGCAGGATGGCGGTCAGGATCAGGCCAAGAAAGCGAGGCTTGCCTTTGGTGGCGGGCTTGTCCGCGGCGGGTTTGGACGGTGCGGGTTTGGACGGTGCGGCAGGGGCCGGGGCAGACTCGCGCAGCGCCGCGGGAGCGGGCGGAATTTTCGGGCCGGGCGCGGCGGTGTCAGCCTGGTCTGCGCCCTTGGCCGCAACTGCGGCTCCCAGCGGTTTCGCCGCTTCCGGCACGGGGCCCGGCTGCCGTGCGGCTGCAAGCGGTGCTGTGTTTTCTTGGGGCTGCGGCGCCGGGTCTGCTGCTGAGGGCGGCGGAGCAGCAGAGTTTGCGGCTGCGGCAGCTTTGTTGCGGGTGGTCGAGAACCCGCTGGCGTTCTGCACCTGCGCGTCAGCCGCGGGCGCGGCAGGCGGCGGGGCAGGCGGGAGGCTGGCCGGCGTCTCAGCCTTTGCAGCTTTCACCGGAGGGGTTTCCGCCGTATCCTCCTGCGCCGGGTCCGCTTCCGGTTTCTGCGCAGTTTCTTCGGAGGGCAGGGCGGCGTCTCCGCCGCTCGCCGGCTCAGAGTTGTCTGCCTGCGGTGCGGGCCGCTTCTGATCGCCGGCAGGGTCCTGGACGGGTGCCGGGTCGTCAGCCGCTGCCTCGGGGTTGCTGTCGTCGCTGCCGTCCTCGGTCACCGGGTCCGGCAGTTTGGCCGGGCCGGCAACCTTTACCGCTTCGGCGTCGGGTTCCACCTCGGTGCCGCGGATCGCGCGTGTGGTGCCAAAGAAGGGCTCGCCCTGAAAACCGCTGTCTTCGGGTGCCGCGACAAAGCTTACCGGGCCAAAACCATGCTCCACCGCAAAGGTTTCCGCCTCATCCAGCGTTTCCAGCGCCACGGCGGCAACATGGGTCAGGCTGCCGTCAGCGCTGATGTCAAACGCCAGCTCGTCCACCGGATAAGGCGTCGCCCCTTCCAGCGCAGCCCTGGCGGCGGCAATCCGCTCCTCCGCGGACTGCTCACCTGTCTCAACCGTCAGATACCGGATCTGGTCATTGGGCAGGATCAGCTTGCTGAACACGCCCTCCGGCGCCAGCCGCAGCGCGTCAGCACGCATCTCAGCCAGTGCGGCGGGCAGGTCCTCGGCGTCAAACGGAGTGCTGCCCACGTGCCGCCAGCCGTCTTCGGCGCGATAGAGAAGCGCAATACCATCAGCGGAAAGCGAAAGAGCAAAAGCCGGTTTCATGCCTTGGGTCAAACCATCCAAATCCATACTGCCCGGGGCCGCCCGACGCGCCCGGTGTTTTGCCGCGGACCTTAAAGCAGGAGATTGCCGAGTTAAAGGAAAAGACTTCTGCCGGGGCTTGCGGGCGGCAGTTTGCCGTCCCCATCTAAGGGGTATTCGAAAAAGGAGCTTTTGAGAATGAAAGCAAGGAAACTTCTGGCCGCCGCCCTGATGCTGTCGATGAGCGCAGGCGCTGCTGCCGCAAGCGAGGCCGCGGCGCCGCGGCAGATCACGGTCAATGGCGAAAGCACGCTGCAGGTGGCGCCGGAACTGGCGACCATCACCCTGGGCGTGACGGAGGAGGCCGAGGAAGCCGCAGCTGCGATGGCGGCCGTGTCTGAGGCGATGGGCGGGGTGATCGCACGGCTCAAGGAAAGCGGCATCGCCGGCGCGGACATGCAGACCCGGCAGATCGCGATGCATCCGGTCTGGTCGCAGGACCGGTCCTACGACAGCGGCGGCCGGCGCGAGATCACTGGCTTCCAGGCCTCGAACACGCTGATGGTGCGGGTGCGGGATCTTGACCGTTTGGGACCGGTGCTGGACACGGTTCTGACCGCCGGCGCCAACCAGTTCCAGGGCCTGACCTTTGGCGTGGAAGACCCTGCCGAGGTCACTGACCGGATCCGCGGCGAAGCGGTCAAGGATGCCATCCGCAAGGCGCAGCAGCTGGCGGAGGCGGCCGGCATGGAGCTGGGCCCGGTGCGCACAATCACCGAGCACGGCAGCGGCGGCGGGCCCCGGCCGATGATGGCGATGGACATGGCCCGCAGCGAGTCGATGCCGGTCGAAGCCGGGGAGCTGACGTTCACGCACAACGTCTCGGTGGTGTTCGACATGGCGGTGCCGGGCGGCGAGGGCAGCGAATAACAAAAAAAGGCCGGGCAGGGCGCCCGGCCTTTCTCTTTCGGATAAACCGAACCTCAGCCGCAGGCTTTGGCCAGCGCCTGGTCCAGATCGCGGATCAGGTCGTCCGCATCCTCGATGCCGATGGACACGCGCACCACGTTGGGGCTGGCGCCCGCGGCTTCCTGCTGCTCCGGCGTCAGCTGCCGGTGGGTGGTGGAGGCCGAGTGGATGATCAGCGAGCGGGTGTCGCCGAGGTTGGCGACGTGGCTGAAGATCTCCAGCGAATCCACCAGCTTGATGCAGGCCTCGTAGCCGCCCTTGACGGCAAAGGTGAACAGCCCGCCGGTGCCCTTGGGGTAGTGCTGCTGGGCACGCTCGTAATAGGGGGAGGACGGCAGGCCGGCATAGGTCACATAGTCGATCCGGTCATCGTTCTCGAGCCATTCGGCCACCTTGCGGGCATTCTCGCAATGGCGTTGCATCCGCAGGGACAGGGTTTCGACGCCCATCAGCGTGTAATGCGCCGCCTGCGGGTTCATCGTCATGCCCAGATCGCGCAGGCCGATGGCGATACCGTGGAAGGTATAGGCCAGCGGACCGAAGGTCTCGTGGAATTTGAGGCCGTGATAGGCGGGTTCCGGCTCCGACAGGGAGGGGAACTTGTCGTTGCCCGACCAGTCGAACTTGCCGCTGTCGATCACGCAGCCGCCGGTCACAGTGCCGTTGCCGGTCAGGTACTTGGTTGTCGAATGCACAACCAGCGTCGCGCCCTGCTCGATCGGGCGGCACAGATAGGGCGTGGCAGAGGTGTTGTCGACGATCAGCGGGATGCCGGCGCCATCGGTAATGTCCGCCAGCGCGCGGATGTCGGTCACGTAACCGCCCGGGTTGGCGATCGACTCGCAGAACACCGCGCGGGTGTTTTCGTCGATTGCGTCCTTCACTGCGTCCAGATCGTCGGTGTCGACAAATTTCGCCGACCAGCCGAAGCGCTTGATGGTCTGGCTGAACTGGGTAACGGTGCCGCCATACAGCCGGGTCGAGGCCACCACATTGCAGCCCGGACCCATCAGCGGGAACAGCGCCATGATCTGCGCCGCATGGCCGGACGAGCAGCAGACCGCGCCGACGCCGCCCTCCAGCGTCGCCAGCCGCTCCTGCAGCACTGCAACGGTGGGGTTGGTCAGGCGGGAATAGATAAATCCGACTTCCTGCAGGTTGAACAGGGCCGCCGCGTGCTCGGCATCGCGGAAGACATAAGCGGTGCTCTGATAGATCGGCGTCTGCCGCGCGCCGGTCGCCGGATCCGGCTTGGCGCCGGCATGGATTTGCAATGTGTCAAAGCCATAAGACGGGGCATCGGTCATGAGTGGGTCTCCCTGAAAACTCTTTCGCGCGCACAACAGCATGGCTGGATGCAGAAGGCAATCGCGCCAATGCCGCAGCGCAAGCGGGCCGGGCGGAGGTTCGTTCCGCTGGCGGCATGCGGCAGCACCGGCAAGGGAAGCAAGCGGGCAAATCACCCGCGCCCCGCCAGCTGCAGCACGCAGAACGGCCAGTGGATGTTGTTTTCCAGTTTCCCGCGTATCAGCTGCCGGAACCAAAAGCGCCGGAACTGCAAAGGCAGCGGTAGGCGAAACGGTCTCCGGCAGGATCCACGGCTCATTGCGATTGCGTGAAGCCGGAGAGAAACCAATATGTTAGCTGAAAAAGTGGTGCCCCCACACGCGCTCAAATCGAACTTGCTATGGGGGTGATCCGTTTATTTTCAATGACTTACAGGGGTGCGTCTTGCGGAGGTGTCCCAGAAAGTACCCTGAATGTGTCTTACGAACCGGCGCAGAATGCAAGACCGCCCTTGCCCTTCAATCCGAGGCTTGATCGACTTTATTCAAGACGCGGCGTGCATTGAGCATCGCGCGGTAAGACATGGCTTGCCTGTAAGCGTCATGGGAGCGTGCCGCATCCAATTGCAGCAGAGTAATTAACAAGGCCTCCGCGAACCTAAGCCTTCCGGATATTTTACCATCTTCAGCACGGCAATGGCGGATGACCGCGTCTACATCCTTTGAGCTTACTTTGAAATTGAGCTGGTGAGCGGCTTTATTTCGCAACTTGTTAATTAGGCGAAGCGCTTCGAGCAGACCCTTATCGAACAGCCCTAGCGAGTACAGTAGATCAACTTTCTGGGCAAATGCCCACCTATCGACGTCAATAGCAGAGTGAGCCACAAACTGCTGCGAAAGAAATACGCTAAGGGTATGATCTAGGGCCAAGTGAGCGGTAAGAAGCTGGGTAGCGTGATTGTTCAGGCGCAGGCGACTAGCTAAGTCTTTAAGGTCAAAGCAATAATCTTCGCAGAGTTTCTTAACATCCTCCTCCGAAGCCTCAAGGATGTCTATAAACCCCGCTGCCTCAGCCTTCTTCAGAATACTCTCAACAACTGGTTTCAACTGGGTCTTCCTTAATAGCGAGCTGTTACCGCTATACGGGACCATGAATGTGTGAAGTACAACCCTCGAAAAACACTGATACACCCCAGCGAACCCGCTCGCATGAAATATATATCAGCAATACCGACCTTTCTCAGTCACGCCCTCTCAAGCCGCTCTATGGTCCTCTTCACCTGTGACGCCTGCCATTCACCGCCACGGGCCGTTCGCACCCCCGCCCGGTTCAACTCCGCAGCAATCTCCCTGAGGCTCTTTCCGGCTTCCCGCAACGGCTGAATTAGGCCAGCCACGTTCTGGGCACGCTCGGCGGCCTTACGCTGAACCTCTTGGTTCCGCTTCAGGGTCTTGTCACGGGCACCGCCAAGCTTCACGCCACGGGCCTTGGCTTCCTTGAGTGCTGCCTTGGTCCTGATCGAGATGAACTCACGCTCCTGCTCGGCCAATGCTGCATAGATATGAAGCTGGAACTTGAGCGCCAAGTCCTCAAACAGTGATTTGCTGTTTTCATAGTCAACTTGTGCCTGCCTAGTGTTCCCAAATGACAAAGCGTAATTGCCGCGGCGCTGGAGCGCGACCGCATAGAAACGGACGAACCGCGTATCTTTGGAATCCTCGTCGTGAAGAGATTTGGCGACCTCCACAGATCGGTCAAATGGTTCTCGAGCGTTTTCCGACTGCCCCAGCCCTAGATAAGCGTCACCCAGCATTATGTTGGCGACAACCAAGTCGCGACGCCAGTCCGGGTTTCGGCCTATCAGCGATTCACGAATGGCAAGTGACTCGACAAGCAGTTTCGACATCTGTTCATAGTCGCGCCGATGTTCCGCTACTTCCGCCAGCCTCGCCAATGCAACTGCAACATCTCGAGCCGCCCGATCATTTGACTTATCGTTAGCTGCAAGGCTCCGGCGAGTTTCAAGCGCCTGCTGGTAGGAGAACACGGCTGACTCATAGTCGCCAACCTCCTGCATCGCGTCACCCAATTTGACAAGGCTGAGAGCCTATTGCCGTTGTACATCCGAACCCAGATCGCCTTGTTCGACCAGATCCCGGATCAATGCGACACTTTTCTCAGCCGCCGTCCGAGCAGATTCCGTATCGCCCTGCGCAAGATAGGTTTCAACAAACTCGTTCTGCATGACGGCGCGGCTGAGCAGCAACGCACTGTCTTCACCGACCGATCCGGAAAGCTGATCGAAAGCTTGCTGCGCCCGGTTTAGGATTTTTCGAACACTTTCTATTTGAAGCCCTTCCACATGGCGCAAACCCCTCGCAACGTCGACAACCAAGCCGTCCGCAGTGGCTTTGGCGGTTTCAAAGTTCGCCTGTGCAATATCCCGCTGGCGGCTCGCCTCGACGGCCTGCCACGTGGCAGCGGCAGTGGTCATTGCAAGAACCATAGCCGCACCTAGGAATACGCGCTGCCGCTTTTGATTCTGACGTGTGTATCCAAACCCGCGGACAAGCTCGGTAACAACATAGCCCGGCGGATCACCATCGGGATCATCGGTCGTCACGTTTAGGCGCAGCCAATGTCGTTCTTGAGCCAGGGTGGCAAGTTTCGCCTCTTGTGGTGCCGTCCCAACAGCATCATTGACGTCAACTATGATCGGGATTTTTCCGCTTTCCACAGCAGTTTGCACTTCGCGAAATACCCACTCTGATTTCATCGCGGCTGGGCGCCCGACAATTACGATTTTTCGGCTATTGCGAACTTGCCGTCTAGTTTCTCTTCTGAGGTCGACACCGGCGACATAATCGGTCTGATCAAGAAATACCCGAAATCCAGCTTCCTTGAGGAAAGCGGCCAATTGTCGTGGAAAATGTAGTCCATCGTCGTGGCTGTATGAGACAAAGAAGTCATATCCGAATACCCAGTCCACAGCGCGCTCCGACGGCCCAAGCGTAGTTGCATTTCAAGATTCATCATCCATTCGAAACCAACCTTACCAATTGTTCGTTCCGCCAGCTCTGCTATAATGGTGATGGCCATCAAAATGTCAGAAACTACGTGTCAGAAATATATAATCTGTCAAATTCCCCGGCACTCATCGCCCAACCATCCAATTCGTCTCTATCATTGAAAACAATCATGTCCCCGGCTTCATAATCGGTGAAGCCCGACGTGGTTTGTATTTTCCCGCTTTCTCTCGCCTTTCGGGCCCAAACTGCGTTGGTCTTTTCATAGACGCCCAGGCTTTGCATCGAGTATGTCCGCTCGAATACCTCTCGGTCAATTGTGTAGACATTTCCGTTATTGTTCACCAACCAGTCACCCGCCCGCGCAACCTGTACATCACCCCACTTCCGATAGGTGAAGCCGTCTGTATCAAGATCGATCTGGACCGCTGTCACCAAGGTCTTTTCGCGGCGACGGTACCGTCTGAGATCGTCCATCATTATTTCCTTCATCAACACGGCTAGGTCAGATCAAACGCTCCTGGAAGATGCGTGTCCAGTAACTTGCGGCGTGCATCTATTGCAGCAAGCTCTTTCAACATCGGCATGCTGTAAGGATCATCCATCGTGGTCAAAGCTGTCAACAGCTGGTCTGGAATCCCGGGCTTCAGCGCATCCACCGCGTCTAGTTTCAAGGGTAGGTCAAAACGCGAACCGTTGTGCAGAAGGTGAATCATGTTCTTCAGATCGCGTCGAGGGCCGACTTCTTCAGTAGCCTTTTAGAGGCAACCGTCTTGTTCTCTTCGCGAGGCATTCGCATTAACCACCTGTAGCCTCGGAAACAAGTTCTTCCACTTCTGCAATAATCTCTGCCAAATCACCCTGGTTCTCCGCGTGCTCAGGCATCACGTCGAAATAGGTTTGCAGATCCTTCAGGGTACTATCAAGTTTCCAATACTCAACCCCGTCTTGTTCCACCCGTTCGAGCCACTTACGCGCTTCTGCAATGTCGCCGCTGCGGAATGCCGCACCCAGCAGCGTGGGTGGGGTCCACACGTCACCAATGCCCAGTTCCAGCGCGCGTTCGCAAGCTGCAACAACCATATGGTCTATCGAACGAGCGCGCTCTCGGTCGTTTCCTTTATCACGGGCCGTCAATAGCAGCGCCATGTTACATGCGGGATAATACTCGTTCAGATCCAGCTGCATACCAGCCTTATAGGCGGCAATCGCGTTGTTGAGATGCTTGCGTTCGGCCGGTGAGGGGCGAGATTTGCCGGCCGCCACCCTTTCGCTCCGCGCCTCGCGCCAGAGCGTTTTCAACCGGCCACCCAAAAGACCATAGCGTTCGGACGAGCCTCCATGTTCTTTAATCAGTTCCTCAAGAGAAGCCGCCGCCAGCGCCGGATCGCCACGTTTGCCCAATGCCAGCAAGCGTTGTTCCTGCACGAAAGGCATGGCGCGAATGTCCTTGTCGAGAGCGTCGATAAAGTCCACCAGCGACGGCCAGTCGTCCAAGAGGTCGCGAATATGCACAATCATCTCAACCGCCGCCTGCGGCAGGCGCATCGTGGCGGATCCTTTGAGCTGTTTCATTCGCTCTGCCAGAACCTTTTTGCGTTCGTCCCCGTCATTTTTCAGCCGCAGCGCGCGCAATTCGGCCTGAAAAACACTCAGTTTCCGGGCTTGTTCCTTGAATACGTTGTCCGAACTGGTCCCGTCCTGCTTGCGCAGCATGTCGTGCCAAGGGGTAAAGCTGCTTTTGAATTTGTGGATCGAGTCCGCGACGATCCCCCGGACTGCTTCGGCCTGATCATCGGGCACCTCTCCGAAGCCGAGGCTGTAACGGATCGTCGTGAACTGGTCTATGTCAAACAGCTGTCGCGACCAGTCTGCGGCAAAGAGGATGCAGCCCTGTTTCTGTGCCACATGGCGCAGGCCCACCTCGTAATAAACATTGCCGTTGGGCAGGCTCATATCCGCCAGCACCAGATCGGAATACGCCAGCCGCTCGTGCATGTCTTTAATGATGACTGACCCAGTGTCGAAATCGGCCCGCACAGGCGTGAATCCGGCGTCCTCGATGGCGGGGCGATAGGCCTTATCCCAAAGATGGTCGAAGTTCACCTCTGAAGGTGCACCTTCCCTCGCTCCAGTCACCTTCTTGATGCCAAAGGGCATGGCAATGAAACAGACTGGGCGCAACTCATCTGTCATTGTCGGTCTCACTATCTTTTTTGCCGCGCTCATGTTCGAAAAAGATCTTCTGTTCCTCTGCAATAATTTCTTCTAGGCGGACCACCAGTGCTTTTTCTGCGATATTGTCATCCCCGCTATATGGTGGGGCTGCATTGGCAAAGAGGCGCTGTTCGCGCTTCATTCTTTCCGATGCGAGGCGATACTCCGGCCAGGTCTCGGCGAAGCGATAGATGCGTTGCGCCCCTTGCGCGATGGCCACCGCCGCGCCCAAAAATGATACGATGATATCCGGCACCTCTGGATCGCCACCGGATTTCAAAATTGGGATAGCCGCGACGAGAGCCCCCAACGAAATCACGAGCAGATCCAAGCTTTGCGCCTGTTTCTTTAGCTCTCTTGCGCGCTTGGAATACCAAGCGCGCTGTTCGTTGAATTCTGTCAGCGTCTCAGAAAAAGCCAGCCGCGCCGACTTCTGTGATGCTTCGGTCATTGCAAAAACTCTTTGAGAAACGACGCAAACTGGCTTCGCAGGTCCACTTGTTTACCTAGCTGCTCACCGATGCGTTTCATGTCCGGAGCGGCGGCAACGTTGTCCAACGCAAGACTAGAAGGGTCGATGCTGCCAAGTCCCATCGCCTGCAGTTGGGACGGGGACGTGTCAATATCGTATCTCGCATAAAGAAAGGCTCGATCTGTCTGTACGCTTGGAGCCGGGATCATGTCGCCGACCTCGCCATCAAGTTTCGGGCCCGCGACGCAGCGCCCAACGGTCCGGCAGGTGTGGTCGTTCTCATTGGCAAAGCCGCGCATCAGTTCCGCGGGGATCGACTTTGCAGTTTGCAGCAGCGACTCACCGTGTGAATGCGGATTCGGCATCAGCCGGTAGTTGTAGGAGGTGCCTACGGAGATAATCATCAGCTTATTTTCGCCAGTTTCCCAGCCGCAATTGTATTCCGGTGCGGTCGCCATTTTGTAGAGCATGAAAGCAGGATTATTGTACGGCGTGACGCCGCCGTCCTCAAAATAGAACTGCTTGTCCGGATCGTTGGGATCCCATTGCAAGCGCTCCGGCTCAAAGAAGGTGGGCGCGGCAGTTGATGCCCGGATCAATTGCCAAAGCGGGATCTTCAGGTTGCAATCGGCACGGTCGGCTTTGTTGTATTTGGCCTGCGGGTTGGTGCTGATCGGCCACGGGCTGTCAGTTTCCACATTCCGCGTGACAACCATCAGGTGTTTATCACAGCTCAGTTTTCCGCTTGCCTGCAACTGCCTGATGGAGTGGTCCGTGAATTCTTGCTTCAAACGCCGGGTAAGCTTCTTGTGGCTGTACTTCGACCGCAGCCGGGTAACTGCCCGTTCCAGAAGACCGCGCTTGTCAAAGATGTCCGGGCCTTCCTCAAGGTAGATCCGCTCGATCCTGTCGACATCCATTCCAAGCGCGAGCCCCGCAGCGATGATCGCACCGGTCGACGTGCCCGCGAAATAGTCGAAGAACTGGTTTAGACGCAGATCCGGTTCGCCGGTGATCTCGCGCAGCTGGGTTTCGATTTGACGAAGAGCGCCCAGTGAAATCACACCCAGGATGCCGCCTCCGTCACAAGCCAACATCCGTTTTTGATCTGTATTAAACATCTGAACCTCCTTTAAAAAACTTGCCGTCAATCAATGTTCCGGCTTTGCAGCATGCCCACAAGCCGAACGGCTTTGTCGACCTTCCCAAGAAATCCCCAACCTGTCAGCAGCGAAAGAACTGTGATTAGGGTACTGGAATGGGTTTCCAGGAATGTGACGATGTCGCCCTCAAGACCTACTGCTGGCAGTAAGGTTGTTAGAAGCAGGCCGATGATTCCGGTAACGGATTTCTTTCCGTTCAGCGCATGTCCAACCGTCTGACCGAGGGCTGCGTTGATGGGGGTCAAGGGCGGTTCTCCGTCCGGGCCTTTCGTGATTTTCGCAGCGTCCTGACCGGCGATCGAACCTGGGCTGATCACGCCTAAAAGAAGCCGCGCCAGGGCCTTGTTTCGTGATTTTCCTGCACTGTCTCCGGAATCTTCCTCCAGAGCCAGCTGAGCGATCTTGGCCAGAACCGCTCGCTTGTTTCCGCCTTTAGCGGCGCCTGCGATTTCCAATATGTCAGTGATGTCGACTTTTCTGTCAGAAACTTTCATT
This sequence comes from Leisingera sp. CC-HEC096, assembly GCF_059429235.1. Classification (NCBI taxonomy): domain Bacteria; kingdom Pseudomonadati; phylum Pseudomonadota; class Alphaproteobacteria; order Rhodobacterales; family Roseobacteraceae; genus Leisingera; species Leisingera sp. CC-HEC096. The sequence goes on along the minus strand of NZ_JCAIJS010000001.1, from coordinate 1,652,589 downwards.
TCAATTTCCGGGCGCGCGCCCGACCCCTTGGGCAATGTGTTGATGATTTCACGAAGACCGGCGAGCCTGGCAAGGCTCTCAACAGTGGATGCCGGTTCCGCTGGCTGGCCGCGCAGATGCGTTTCAACCTCGTCGAGGAATGCCTCCGCCAAAACGGATGGATCGGTTTGCTTGACCGCTGCCATGGTCAGTCGGCCAATCAGCCCGTCCACCTCTAAAGGTTCGCCATCGACGGTCATATCTAGGCTGTTGAACGCTTTCTGGATGAGTTTCACGGCTTGCATCGGGCCGTATTGCGCGGCGGTATCGAAAACTGCCAAGGCCATCCGTTCAGGCATCTCTGCGCAACGGCAGGCTGCGTAGTAGCGCGTCCGGTAAATCTGCTTGACCTCCATCGGCGCGAGATCCAGTAGATCCTGCGCACTTACTTCCGATGCGCTGATCTTGCGCCATTCCGCAAGGTTTTCCAGGGTGATACCCATGCGGCTTTCAACAGCCCCACCTGCAGTTCGGCGTTCAGACTGTAATGTCAGTTGCATCACGGCATCGTAGAGCTTTTCGAAGCGCGCGCTGGCCGCCGGTGGAAGAGAAGTTGTTTTTGCCGCCGTCAGGCCGACAAGCGACGCGTTCACCCCGCTATCGAACCAATCTGCGACCGTGAAGCCAGGACAGGCTTTGGCCGAATACTCGTTGTGACCACTAATTTTCCTTATAGAAGGGAAATTCGCTTTTTGACTGGCGATGAAATCGCGCAGCGCTTTGTCCTGCTCCGTAGTGAAATGCTGTTCAAAACTGTCGTTTTCTGAGGAACCGTGGCCGCCCAGCAGGCACACTCCCACCGTGCCGGTGTTGTGCCCACGAACATGCGCGCCCGTTTGAGCAACGGGCCTGCCCTCTGCGACAGTGCCGTCACGGTCAATTAGGAAGTGATATCCAATATCCCGCCAGCCGCGACCATCTGGCTTTGGATCGGTATGCCAACGCTTGATCTCCGCGACCTTCGCTGACGTTTTCTGACCTTTCATCCAATCCGGCCGGGTCGCGCTGCAGTGTATAATGATTTCTGAGATTTCTCGCATTTGAACCCTCCTGAGGCAAAGCCATTTCTGCGCAACCTTATGAGGAATTCTGTAGCGCAATTTTGAAATGAGTAGGATTCTCTTTTCTTTGGCTGGACTATCGTATAAGTAAAGTAGGCGATGTGCCAAGTCACGTGAAGGTTATGAGCCGTTAATTTCTTGGAATGTGCAGGTTTCACCAGCCAGGAAAACGAGTGGTTTCATGTCTGATCTCTTCTGGATTAGGGGCGCCTAAATGGCGCGCTTTGAGCCCATTTTCTCGGCGATGTTGCACAAAGTTGCTTGAAGGTTGATTGCGCCCTTTTCCACCTGAAGTCAGACGGCAGTTTCGATCTCGGCGGTCTGGCGGCCGAGGTCTCGTGACATGATCTTGTCCCCGAAGAGTTTCAGGCTGTTCATTCGTGCCTCGACCGGGCTTCGGGCACGGTACCCCGCCCATCTCTTCCACAGCACCAGGCTCAAATGCCGGTTTGTCCGTAGGATCTAGTTTCGCGTGACGGCAGCGGGGCAGTCCTCTTTCCAGGCTCGACCATTGCGGCGGATCGGGATTGCCACCTCGGCGCCTCAGTCGGTGACACGCATTCCCGGCTCTGCCCTGCGGCCGATCCGCGCTTCACCTATCGGGGCGAAGATGTTGTGCAGACGCTCGAACGGGTCTGCGGGCAGATCGGCTAATGTCGGCAGGGTCCGAAACCGCCGTCGCCTCCAGGATCATTCCGCCGTCGGCATCGACAACACAGATGCTGGTCAATTCGAGTGAGACATCAAGTCCCGCGAACAGTACTTTGGTCATGGTCGTTCTCCCGGTCATGGACTTACCGGCAAGAAGAATACCGGCGATCCCGGGGACAGAGCCCCGATTACGCCATCTGAACGCACACTGGTTCATGAGCCTTGCAGATGCCCGCGAAAAACTGGAGGATTGGCGTCGGCACTACGATGAGGACAGACCACACAGCGCAATCGGATACAACGTCCCGATTGCCATGCATTATCCCGATGGCGTCACCAGCCCGTCATCGTGACAGAGCCGGAAAAATCTAGCTTCTGGCGGTCCAAGGTTGGGGCTCAGAGCAGTTGGAGATCAGGCTAACCTCAAAGCGAGGGCATTTCAGGGGAGCACGTCAATCAGAAAGCCTACCAGGGAGATTTGGGCGGTTTCGGTTCGTCGGCATTTGACTTCAGCCACCAAGGGAAAGGAGGGCTATAGCCCTCACTACAAATCTGACCGGTAACGCCTACTGACTCGTTTTCAAGCGAATTGGAGATTCTGACATCCTTTTTTCCGTCAACGAATGGTAGGAGCGAACAAGCGAGCTGAAATATGATTGCGCTCTTCGGTTCACCATGTTCTCGGATCTGATGCAAGCGTAACTGATATCGCTCCAGTTCAAAAATTCGCGCGTTGCCTCGCGTATCCCACGTTGTAAGTTTCTTTCCGTCGCGAGAGAAAGCAATGTTAGCGAAAGAGGCACCATGCGCCTCAAACTGCGCAACTTCCTGCCCCAACTCGGCGTCCCAGAGCCGCACAGTCCCGTCCACGCCCGCTGTCGCGAGCCACACCCCGTCGTGAGAAAATGCAACGCTGCGAACCCAGCCGTGGTGCCCCTCTAACTGGCCCAGCAATTGAGCGCCCTCAACGTTCCACACCTGTACGGTACCATCCGAACCCCCTGTTGCGAGCCTAGAGTCATCATGCGAAAACGAAATACTAATAACACTAGGCCGATGCCCCATAAGCGGGACGCATTTCAACCTAGTTCTCAGGTTCCAGAGGCACACCGTTCCATCTGCGCCACCGGTGGCTAACAATGTTCCATCGTGAGAGAAAGCGATACTATTGACAGCGTTTTGGTGGTTCTCGAGCAGTGCCATTTCTTTACTTGTCTCAGTATCCCAGAGGCGCACGTCCCCATTGTCCGCACTAATCGCTAGGCGTGCTCCCTTTTTGGAGAATGCGATGCTGCGAATCTTGCTTCCATGCTCAACTAAAACAGCATAGGCCTTTTCAGCCTTAACGTCCCAAAGCCGCGCTGAACCGTCCGTTCCGCCTGTCGCAAGAAGCGCCCCGTCGTGCGAGAATGCGATGCTCGTAACTGCTTCTTGATGACCCTCAAACCTAGTGAGCTCCTTTTGAGAAACGACATCCCACAAGTGCACCCCGCCATCACTCTTACCAATCGCAAGCTGCGTCAAGTCGTGTGAAAATGCGAGGCTTCTCTTAAAACCCCACTCCCTTCTTACTCTCAAGACCTTGCGCCCCATATCAGCTTTCCAAATCCGCGCGGAACCATCCAAACTCCCAGTAACAACTGTCCCTCCATCCGGTGAAAATGCGATGCTCGTGATCGGTCCGCTGTGCCCCAAGAATTTGGCAAGACGGTGCCGACTTATCCCGTCCCAGAGCTGCACGGCGCCGTCCCAGCCGCCAGTCACTAAGCGGGTCCCGTCTGGTTCGAAAGCGACACTCAACTTTCCGATCCCATGGCCATCGAAGATGGCACGTTCTCGCCCGGTGTCAGTGTTCCAAAGGAGTGCTGTTCCGCCGTCATCCGCCGTTACCAGCCAAGCGCCATTGGACGAAAATGCGATGCTGGTTATTATGCCCCTATGCCCGTCAAGCTCCGCGAGTTCTTGTCCAGTCGCCGTCTCCCATAGCCGCGCAGTATTGTCCCAGCCACCAGTCGCGAGCTGTGCCCCGTCAGGTGAGAAGGCCAAACTTACAACCCCACCAGGATGCTCCCTCATCCAATTGATCCGTCCACTCTCTACCGTGTCCCACAATATCACCGTTCCGTCGTCGTCTCCTGTCGCGAGGTGCAACCCGTTTTGAGAGAATACAATACTCGTAATTTGGTCAGTGTGCCCATCAAGCTGCGCGAGCTCGTTCCCGGTTTTCGCGTCCAGCAGCAGCAATTTTCCTTTCCAACCACTGGTCGCGAGCCGCAGCCCATCTGATGAAAAGGCGACGCTCCGCTCTCCTCCTTGATACCCATCATGCCGAGCGATCGTATTCCCTGTTTCCGCGTCCCACAGAAGAAGTACGTCGTCATCCACAGTTGCTATTCGTTTCCCGTCCGGCGAATACGCAATCCTTGTTACTGAACTCTGATGTCCTATGAATTGAGCGACTTCCTGTCCCGTCTTTGGATCTACGGTCAGAATGGAGCCGCCTCCAGTTCCTGTGGCGAACTTTGTCCCGTCAGGTGCAAACGCAATGCTTTGAATTTCGCTCCCATCGCCTTTGACCCTAGCCAGTTCCCATGATGCCACCAGAGCTCCTGAAAGCGCTTCCAGTGACTGAGGAAGCTGCGCACTCCCGGTGCCCGCTTCGCTCGGCCACGCTGCAAGGGCAAGTTTTATTGCTTCGGCAGGTCGGCCGCCGGACAGGGCTGCGTCGGACAACGCCGCAAGTGCGCCCATTTCGTTTCTCTTAGCAAACCAGGCTTCGCGCCGCGTGGATTGCGTCTGACCAATTGCAACCAGACCAAGAGCGGTTGTCACCAATGCCACGAGAATAGTCGCAAAAATTGTCCGCTTCTGTCGACGCGAGTACACCGACCTACTTTGAGCGATATAGTTCAATTGAACACCTGTGGGTGGCGGCGAAGTTGCGGGATGTAGATCACGCCAACGTTCGGCCCCAGCTATTGCTTCTTCGGAAAACATGAGAAGCCGTTGAACCTGGCCTGCCTTGTCCCACGCTGTCGCGAGGTCATTTATTCTCGTCTTTTCTCGCTCCCACTCTAAGTCGATGGAGAGAGTTTCGACGATACTGGGAAGCGAGGCTGCACGCTCTTCGTCTGTCCGACATAGTATGAAGTTTAGGCGGCTTAGTCGACCTGGGATTAAAAAAACTTCTGTATCTTGAACTACAACCGGGAGGATGTTTTTCCCGAGGCGCTCAGCGTGGTCAATCTCCCAAGCACAAATTTCTGACGCAACAGAAGCAGGGCTTACCAGGAAGATGATCTGTTCAGCTGACGCGATCAGAGATCCAAGCCTCTCACGCCATGGCTCACCAGGCAATACGTCATGCAGATCCAAAAACGCTTCGAGGCCTGCTTCGGCGAGTTTGTCGCGAAGCCACTCGGCCTCGGCGAGGTTCTGACGTGAGTACGAAAGAAATACCCTCGCGCGATCGTCGCCATCTTTCATCTTGCTGTCCTATCAAAAAAATCAAAGATAACTGCACGGGTGAGAGTTTTTGTACGGCCTCTATTAATGGGCATTATAACGCATGAAGGTCCTTTCGGGAGAAATTCAGCGCGAGTTAGACCTGGTACAGCCGACTAGGTGTTTGATCCCACGGTTTGATGGTGCGATCCACTCGTCTGAATGGAAGGCAGCACTATGGGACATAGTTCGTCACGGCAGCGCCACGACCACGCACGCCATCCGAGCTGCAATACAGCGATCGCAAGCTTCGACCGCGGCGTTGAAGGGGCGATAGGGTTCGCCGTGTTTGACCACGGCGTGTACGGTGCGCGCCATCTTGGCCGCGATAGCGGTATAGGCCTTGCGGCGCAGATGGGCATTGTGCCGGTCCTTGGAGATGTAACGCTCGAACTTGTCGCGGAAGCTGTTGGTCTTCTTCAACGCAGCCGTCTGACCCGCCATCCAGAGCGTGCGCCGGAGCCGGGCATTGCCATACTTGGAGATCTTGCTTTGTCCGCGGAACATTCCGGACTGCACGGTTGCGAGATCCCTCCCGGCGGATTGCTGCGCAATCGCCTTCCGGGCAATGCATGCCGCAGAACTTCAGGAACTGGCGGTGATGCCGGAAACGGCGCAGATCACCTGCTTCAGTCAGGATGGTCATTGTGTGGATCGGGCCGATACCGGGGATGGTCGTCAGCAGCTGATAGTCAGGCAGATCGGATAGGAGCTCGACGGATCGGGCCTCAATCTCATCGCGCTGCCGGATCAGGCTGCGGCCTTCGGCGAGAACGAGGCGGAACATACGCACGGCGTCGGATTCCGGGCGGGCAGGAAGCCCGACTGAACCCGCAGCAGTCGTGTAAATGTCTGAAAGCAGGCGTTCTTTGGAAACCTTGCGGCCAACGACTTGCCAGGCATCGGCGATGAAAGCCTGCCGGCTCATGGCCGAGATCATGTGTGGCGACGGGTACTTCTCGAGAAACGCCAGGAACCAATCCGTCCGGGAGTTTCTGTGAAACCGCTCGGCTTCGGGAAAATACAGAGGCAGGTAATGGGTCAGGATGCGGTGCCAGAGTTCGGTCTTCGACCGCGAAACGATCTCATGGGTCTTTGACAGTTCCTGAATGTCAGCGGTTCCAGTGGCCAGCGGATCATGGAAGAACTGCACGGCTCCGATCTCCAGCATGTGAAGGATGACCTGGGCGTCCTTCGGGTCGTTCTTGTCCCAGCTGTTGTGCAGGGCCTCCCGCGTCCGGACCAAGCCCACGGAGGACACGAGCTTCAGCTCGAACCCCGCCTGGCCGAGATGATGTGCCAATGCCGATGATAGTTGCCGGTTGCTTCGAACCCGATCCCAACCATCCGTGGACCAATGGTCAAGTCGAGCGGATGAACCGGACAATCAAGGACGCCACCGTCAAACGCTTCCACTACGACAGCCACGATCAGCTTCGCACCCATCTTGCCGATTTCATGGCCGCCTATAACTTCGCCCGAAGGCTCAAGACTCTCAGCGGACTCACGCCCTACGAGTACATCTGCAAAGTCTGGACTTCAGAACCAGACAGATTCTTTGTGGACCCGATCCACCAGATCCCGGGACTGAACACCTAATCAAAAACGGGGGCGTTTTCGGGGATCACATCAATAGAAGCCCCGTGCCCTACGGCCCCGCTTCATCATTGCCACCTACAATTCAATACATCAATACTTTACAGCTTCCACCGTACTGGCCAGATTTTCCACGTAAAGGCAGCCATCCCCCGCATCAAAGCGTTGTTTTGGCCGCACACCCTGCCCAGACCCGGCTATACACAAAGAGATACCCCTCTCCGAGAACCTGCCATGCGATCGCCGTCCGAAAGCGAAAACCCCGACCCTGAAACCGCGCTTTACGATGCGTTCGCTAGCCACGCGACCGACCCAGATTCTCGGCTTGTACGACGTGTAAAAGCGGATCTTGAGGCCTTTCACCTGCGCCCTGGCGTGCAGGACAGATATTACGCGGTGACTGGCGACACCTTTGACCCTATCCGCATCTGCGTCGACGGTATGGACTTTGCCTTCCCGAAGTCTGATCCGGATGAAGAAGCGCCAATTGATGCACTGGTTCAAAGCTACCTTGCCCGATCCAGAAGCCTGCTCGTGTTTTCGGGAACCGAAACCAAGGACCACCCTTGGGTGAACCGTGAAATCGACTGGTTTTTTACGCTGCGCCCCAAAGGCGAGGTTCATTTTGCTCTCACCCACGCGCCGGACCCGACGGAGCATGCACGCTTTCTGCCTCCTGCTCTCATGGGGCGTCCGATGGGGTTGTTTTCAGATCTGCGCGGCTACTACCGGCGCAAGTTTGCAACCTTCGGCCTGCGCACCTCAGAACGCCTGAAAGCCCTTCTGGCATCCGTTCCCAAATGGGTCAGCGTTCGTAGCTATGAAGAAGAATTGGCGCGTCTTGCGGTCCGGCTACTGTCCAATAGAGGCGCCCACGCCTTTGCGGTCGAAGACCTCGAAAAGAGCTTTGAAGCTGCGCTCCGCAAATCAAGGCGACGCAGGCGGGCGGCATGGACGGTCGTTGGCGTGGCGTTTCTGGCCCTGATCGCCGGGCTTGGAAACACGGCTCTGACCCTGACAGAGGAACAGCGGCTCAGAACCAACCGCATCTGGACCAGCCGCGCGGACCTGTTGCGCAGTGATCTGAACGCTTCCCTCATGGACAGTCTTGCCTTGTCGGTGAATGCCATGGCGAACGGGGATCGCGCGGAAGCGCCCAGAGGGCTGGTTGAAACCATGCAGCGGCTTGTGCCCTCAGAGGTCATTTACCGCCGCATCGGCGACGACACTGGCAACGGGCCTGGCGCCCGGCGCGCGCATATCGAAACGCTGACGGAACTCGTGCCTGGAAAAGAGGCGCTGATCGGTGGCATAGATGGCCACCTGGTGCTTCTCGATCTTCAATCAGGTCAGGAATTGGCCGAACTCTACCTTGATCACACCCGTATCCTGGACATCGCCGTGCTGCCCGGCGCGCGTGATTTTGCCGTGGCCACACAGAGCGGCATGTTTTTTGTCCGGCTGCAAGGCGAAGGGCAAGTTCGAACGTTCGAAAAGATCGCCCATTCGGGCTATGACAAGCGTGTTTTCAGCGTGGCCTACGATCCGGTCTGGAACCGCATCGTTCGGGGCGACATTGATGGGAGAGTGATGGCTTTTCCCTTGCCCACGAGGGGGGCTGAATGGGGCGGAACCCTCCTTTATCAGTTCTACGACCCTGACTTTGCCGATCCCGGCGAGACATCAACTATTCCTGGCAGCGTGTCTGACTTTGGTCTGCGGGTGCTTCCAGACGGGACTGTCCGCGGCTTTTTCACAAGCTACAACCATTTTGCTGGCGCGATTGATTTAACCGAAACGGGCGCAACAGAGGTCTGGCCACAGTACTTTGACAGCAATTCAGCGCTGTCAGCTATCGACGTCACTGCCGATGTTGCCCTTGCAATTGTCACGGATCTGGACGGACGCATTCTGGTTCTCGACGGCGAAACAGGTGCGCAAATTGGGGAAACTTACTCCTACCAAACCAGTCCTGCGTCTCTGGCACAGGATCTGTCAGGCGCATACATCGTTGCGCGGCCTGAAACAGCCGGCAACGTTGCACTCGAATTACATCCCTCCGGGCAGTTCTTCGGCATCAGTAGCCATGACCATACCACCAAGTTTTTTGCGACACGGGGCCCAAGCACAGGTGGCATGGCCGCGGCGGTGCATGACAGGATGGCGCGGGACGTGGTTTTTTCTGCGGATGGCATCACCGGCTATACATTGAGCGATGATGGAGTTTTGCAGCGCATCCGCCCAATGGACATCTATGAGACGCTGCGCATTCGAGCGGTACGCGCTGGCCACCCGGTTGCTGGAACCGAAAGCGTCGTCTTCAAGCCCGACACTGGCGGACCGTGGTTCTGGTCTCCTGGGCGCGGGTTCCACTCGGCTCCCGGCGCGCCAGACCCTTCGGGCAACTGGGACATCCTGACAACGGATGAGACGATACTGGTCTACTTCGATGCCGATACGCGTCTCTTTGCAGTTTCCGAAACAGAGGTGACACCCCTTTGTGGCGGCCAGACCATTGAACAGATACTCAAACTCACCCCCGATGAGGACGTTCGCGCCGCCTATTCCCTGGGACCGGACGGTGGAATCGTATTCCCGGCAATCCATATAAACAACGGCACCAAACGTCTTTTCGCCTTTGATCCTTCGGGTTGCGCCGGTGTCCTGCTGAATGCCGCACCCTTGCCAGAGGACGCGAAAGTCGCGGTTTCAGCAGGCGTCGTTGCTGTGCAAACCGCGCCCAACGCGCAACAGTTCTGGGTCGCAGAAGACGGTGGGTTCCGGTCTGACCAGTTCTCTCTGCCCGATACGGTCATTGAAAGCATCGCCTTCGGGTCCGAAGGCGCATCCAGCCTAAGCGTCTTACGCGCACCGTCCGACGACACCCGGCAATTGTGCTTGTGTTCTGAATCTTCAGGTGGCACGCATGAATGCGACGACGCAAGCCCACAAACCTGCGCACCCCTGCAGCTGCCCGAGACCTGGCCTTACGCCACCGCTGTCGCCGCATCACCTACGGGGGCGCATTTCATTGTGCATGGTCGCGACGGCGCTGTCGGCATCCTCGTTCCACCGCGCTGGCCTTGGCAGTCACACCATGTGGTCGAAGTGTCGCCCGCAAAAGTACGCAGCCGTGCGGCCCCCTTCGCGTTTGATGCGCATGAGACAAGGCTTGCAGTGCCCGGCGACGACACGGGCATTCGCATCATTGACTTGACTGACCTTTCAACCCTGTCAGTTCTGCCAACCCCAGGTCGCCCGAAGGTATTGGAGTTCCTCGGCGATCAGGTGTTGAGCACAGAGGGGTCAAGAGAAAACAGGATCGTCAGACTGCAGCCTTGGCGGGCAGAAGACCTGATCCGTCGGGCCTGCTCCTATTGGCATGCGGGCGTCACGACACAGACGCCTCCCGGCGTCCCCGCGATCCAACCCAGATCAGCCTTCTGCCCGGACTAAGCCATATCATTGCAGATCATTGCCCCAGATCGCATGCTCAATGGCCGTGCCGAAAGAAACGAACGGCTCCAGGTCCAGCTTCTCCTCCTCTGCAAAGGCGGTATCGAAAGTTGATGCTGTCTCAGTCCGGTCATCCTAAAGCTGCACGCTCAGCGCCGCCTCAGCATTGATCAGGCGTACCGCGGTGACGAAAAAGGGATCTAGTTCCATTCCTTTCAAAGTGAATTTCGGAATGTACACGACTTTGGGATTAAATTCCACAAACCTATCCCCAGCCACTTGCCGTGCTCTGGAGAGGAACTGGGTCGGATCGCCAGCCACAACGATGTCAGAAGGTCTGAATTGCCACTGGTGAGGAACGACCCTGTCGAATCATAGCGATGGGCAAATTCGGGAAAGCTGCGCCTGGATCCCGGCAAATCAATCGCAATCACCCCCATGTGGCGCACAATGGCAGTTGATACCTCTTGCCTGCACCAGGATGATGAGCCGTTGTTGCTCGTCTCAAGTGCCCAAAATGCAAGACTTGTTTGCAAGTTTCCGGGCGGGTCGAGGGCGCTTGGGCTGCTGGTGTACGGACCATTTATACGGCATTCAAAGGGTGGATTTAGGGGTGGGCTGGGAATTCAGCTTGCGAGGTAAGCTCATGAAATTCCTGGGCAATTTATTGTGAAATGGTGCCCCCACACGGACTCGAACCGCGGACCTACTGATTACAAATCAGTTGCTCTACCAGCTGAGCTATAGGGGCGCCGAGCTGTGAAACCGCGCTTAGCATCCTTCGCAGGTCCCTCGCAAGAGGTCTTTTCAGCAAATGCACAAGCTTGCAGAATTGCAGACCGCCGCGCGCATTGCTGGCGCTGCGGGAGACTGCCGCGGGGTTTGCTGCCAATGCCTTGCCGGGAAGGCCGGTACGCGGCCGCTCAGCCAAAACCGGCCAGATCCGGCCGGCGGGTCAGGCTTACCGCAGGGGGCGGCCGTTGCGGCCGAAGGAAAAGCTCTCGGTGCTGAGGTCATCATAGGTCACTTCAACCGCGACCTGCTGGATCGAGCCGAGCGGGTAGCTGCGGTAGGGCATGCCGTCTTCTTCCTTGATCATGTTGGGAAAGCCCTCGTCCAGGTGGCACTTTGGCAGCGGCCAGACTTCCAGCGGGCTGCCGTTCACCCCCAGTTTCACCTGCGCCAGGCCGCAGCGCCAGGACCACAGGTGGGTGACATAGAGCAGATCCTGGCCGTTGAATTCGCGCACATGTATCCAGTTGGCCAGGGTCGCGGCCAGGATCGGCTTCACCTCGGTTGCGGTGGTGAAGCGGCCGGTGGCCTCCTGCGGCTCCGCCGCCAGCGCGCTGCCAGCCGGAGCAGGCGCGGCGACCGCCGCAGCCTCCTGCGTGCCGTCCCCCGAGCCCGGCTGCGCCGCGGCCGCGATTATCGCCAGGATCACATCAATCATGTTCTCTCTCCACTTGGGACGCCCTTTCGAGTCACAGGGCCGCCCGAAATTCCCGGCGGCCTGTTGCACGGCATCCTGCCGGCTAGTAGCTACCATAGCAGGCAGGTCTGCCTGCGGCCTTAACAGGCAGTCCTAACCGCCCGGCAGAGACGAAAAAACGGGGAAAACAATGGCAAATGCCCCCTTCAACGTGATGATCATCGGCCAGGCGGGCCGGCTGCAGTATGAGGCGGTCCTGTTTGCCGCCTCGCTGCGCCATTGTTCGCCCGGGTTTGCCGGGCGGCTCGTCGTGGCGGTGCCGCAGCAGGGGCCCTTGTGGGACAAGGATCCCAGCATCCGCAACCGGGAGGTGCTGCAGGTGCTCGCGGATCTGGGCGCGGAGATTGTGCCGTTCGAGAGCAAGGTGTTCGGCGCCGCATACCCCTATGGCAACAAGATCGAGGCGCTGCAGGTACTGCCCGAAGGGGAGCCCTTTGTGTTCTTCGACACCGACACCCTAATTACAGGCGAGCTGGCAGAGGTGCCCTTTGACTTCTCCCGCCCCTCAGCGTCGCTGCGGGTGGAGGGGACCTGGCCCAAGCCGACCCTCTACGGGCCGGGATATGCCGGCATCTGGCAGTCGCTTTATGCCCGCTTCGGCCTCGATTTTCAGTCCAGCCTCGACCTCGGCCAACCGGACGGGTTCTGGAAGCGCTACCTCTATTTCAATGCGGGCTTTTTCTACGGCGCCTGCCCGCGGGCCTTTGGCAAGCGTTTCCTGGTCTATGCGCAATCGGTCAGGAATGATCCGCCGCCGGAGCTGACGGGCCAGTCATTGGATCCGTGGCTGGATCAGATCGTGCTGCCGCTGGTGATCCACTCCTTCGGCGGCGGCCGCGATGCGCTGCCAGCCGGCTATCTGGACGGGGAGACCAGCTGCCACTACCGGCTGTTTCCGCTGCTCTATGCGCGCGAGAGCGACCGGGTGGTGGAGCTGCTGCACGAAATCGCTGCCCCGAACCGGATCAAGAAGGTTCTGAAAACCTATGAGCCGATCAAGCGCATGGTCTACCAGGGTCGCGGGGAAAAGGTGCGGGCGCTGTTTGACCGCGAAAACCTGCCGCGGCGCGAGCAGGCGATCCGTAACCGGATCAAAAAAGAAGGCTTCTGGATGCGCTGAGGGCGGCCGCAGGCGTGCCTGCCCCGCTACCGCAGCGCCCGCTCGATGCTGCGGGCAAATTGCAGCAGCCGCGCATCCGATCCTTTTGGCCCGGTGATATGCAGCCCCACGGGCATCGCGTCCGCAGAGGTGCCGAAGGGGATCGAGACTGAGGGCAGCTCCATCGGCGGTGTCAGCGTCACCGTGCGCCAGTCCTCGGGCAGTTCGCTGTCTCGCAGATTGGCCGAGAACGGCATCCCCGTCGCCGTGGGCCACAAGGCGAAGTCATAGCGGTCAAAGAAAGCGGCAACATCCGCCCAGACCCGGGCGCGGGTGTTCTGATAGGCCACCAGCTCCGCCAGGCTGCGCCCCTCTGCCTGGGCGCAGGCGGTGCGGAAGCTTTCGCCCGCCAGCGCCATGTCCGGCTGCAGCGCGGCGCGGATCTGCAGCGCGCACTGGCCGCGGGTGATATCGCCATGCGCCAGCAGCGGCTCCAGCGCCGGGGCGTCTTCTGCCACCTGCCAGCCCAGCTCCCGGCACAGGGTTTCGACCGGTGCAATCGCCGCCTGCACCGAGGGCTCCACACTGGCCCCGAAGGGCGACAGCGACAGGGCAATCCGGCCAGCGCGCCGGGCAGGGGGCTCTTCCAAGTCCGCCAGCCGCGGCAGGCCGTGCCAGAAGCCCAGCGGCTGGCTGGCGGCGTTGCCCTGCATCACCTCCAGCATCAGCACCAGATCGCGCACCGTCCGCGCCATCGGCCCCGGCACCGACAGCCCGTCAAAGGGCGCGGGGTTCGGCGCATAGGGGATCAGGCCGGAGCTCGGGCGCATCCCCGCCACACCGCACCAGGCCGCAGGCGTGCGGGTGCTGCCGCCCAGGTCCGAGCCATCGGCCAGCGCCACCATGTTTGCCGCCAGCGCCGCCGCCGCGCCGCCGGAACTGCCGGCCACAGTCTTTTCCGGGTTCAGCGGGTTGCGGGTGGTGCCGCTCACCAGGTTGCTGGTCTGGCCGGAAAGGGTGAATTCCGGCGTGTTGCTCTTGCCGGTGATCACCGCTCCCGCTGCCCGCAGCCGCGCCACATGCAGCGCATCATACTCCGGCACATGGGTTTCAAAGCTCCGCGACCCCCAGGTCGTCCGCAAGCCCTTGGTCTCAAAACAGTCCTTGACCGCCAGCGGCAGCCCGTGCAACGGCCCGGCAAAACGTCCGTCGGCGGCCATCGCATCCAACTCCGCCGCCCGCGCCTCTGCCGAGTTCCAGTCCAGGGTGACAAAGGCATTGACCGTGCCCTCCCGCGCTTCGGTCTGCGCCTTATGCGCCGCCAGCACCTCACGGGCGCTCAGCTCGCGGGCGCGCAGCTTGGCCGCCATCTGTTCGGCGCTCAGCGCAGTGATTCCGGTCATGCGGCAGGTCTCCCGGGCCTTAGCGTGATGGTTTGCCGGGACACTAGGGAGACGTGCCCGCAGGCTCCGTCCTGAAACCGGCCTCAAAACCGTCTGCCAGCGACCTTGCCCGCCTCAGCGGCGCAGCCAGCGGTACACCGCGTCCTTGCCGCGCCTGCAGGCCTCCTGCAGGCTGGCCCCTCGCGCCAGATGGCAAGCGATGGCCGTGGCCAGGCTGCACCCGGTGCCGCGTTTTGAAACCGGCAAGCGCGGCGCGGCAAAAGGAACGGGCGCGTGATCCGCGGTGAACAGCAAATCAATGCTCTCAGCCCCACTGCCATGGCCGCCCTTGACCAGCACCGCCTGCACGCCCTGCGACAGCAGCGCCGCGGATTGGGTCTCAACTGTGCTGCCGGTGCCGGACAGCACTTCCAGCTCCGCCAGATTAGGCGTGACCAGCGCCGCCCGCCGCAGCAGCGCGCCAAACCCGTCCGCCTCCATCAGCGTGCCGCCGGAACTTGCCTTCAGCACCGGGTCCAGCACGATGGGCAGGCCCGCGGGCAAAGCGGCCTCTACCGCTTCCGCCACCGCAGCCGAGCCAAGCATGCCGATCTTCACCGCACCGGGCCGCGGCGGTGTTGCCAAGGCGGCGCGCGCCTGGTCCGCAACACCTTGGACAGCGCAGGGATGAACGGCCAGAACCGCCTCGTTGGTCTGCACGGTCACGGCTGTCACTACCGGCCGGACTGAAACGCCCAGCTCGGCGGCCATAGCCGTATCGCGGGTAAGCCCCGCGCCGCCGCTGCTGTCGGTGCCGCCAATGGCCAGGATCATTGTCACGCACCATCTCCCGCCGCCAGCAGCGCAAGATCGTTGAAACCGGCCTGCCGCAGATCCTGCGCCGCGCCCCAGGCCCGGAGCCCGGTGCGGCAGCACAGCACGATACGCCCCTCGCGCGGCAGGCCCGCCGCCAGCAGATCGGCACGGGCCATCCGGCGTGCCTGCGGTGCAGGCAGGCGCGGGGCCTCGGCGGCATCGCGCAGCTCGATCACCGTATCTTGCGGGGTGATATGAGGTGCCGCGATAAAGGGCAGGGTGTCCTCCGGCTCCTCGGCGCCGTCAAAGCGGAATGTGCTGACCTGCAGGTCCTGCAGGCGGAAAATAAACAGCTGTCCCCGCGGGGACGGCTGGTGATTGAGCAGCGCCTTCAAGGCAAGCTGCGCCTGCAATGCGCCGATCATGCCCACGGCCGGCCCCATCACGCCTGCGGTTGCGCAGGTCGCGGCCTGTGCGGGCAGATCCGGAAACACCGCGCGCAAGGACGGCCCGCCGCCGCAGAACCCGCCGGCATAGCCCGACTGCCCCAGCGCGGAGGCGGAGATCAGCGTCTTGCCCTGCCGCAGGCATTCATCCGAGAGGGTATAGGACACCGCAAAACTGTCCGCTGCATCCACCACCAGATCAGCCCCGGCTACCATTTCCGAGGCATTGGCGGCGTCCAGCGGTTCCACAAGGGCCGTCACCTCCAGCTCCGGATTGGCCGCCAGCAGATGCAGCCGGGCCGCCTCAGCCTTGGGGCGGCCGAGGTCCGGCATGGAATAAAGCACCTGCCGGTGCAGGTTGCTCTCCTCCACCACGTCGCCATCCATCACGGTGATCCGGCCCACGCCGGCCCCGCCCAGATATTGCAGCACCGGGCAGCCCAATCCCCCGGCGCCGACCACCAGCACATGGGCGCGGGCGAGCAGGTCCTGACCCGCCGCACCGACCTCCGGCAGGATCATCTGGCGCGCATAGCGGCTCATGCCGGCTCCTTGACGCGGCAGGCTTCCACCCATTCGCGGGTGCGCGCCTCGGGGTCATCCGCCAGCTGGATATCGGTCACCACCGCGGCGCTGTCGGCCCCCGCGGCAAAGACCCCAGGCAGCCGCTCCGGCGTCAGCCCGCCAATCGCGACCAGAGGCGTCTTGCCCGCCATCTGCTTCCAGCGCGCGACCCGCTCCAGCCCCTGCGGCCACCATTTCATCTTCTTCAGCCGCGTCGGATAGACCGGCCCCAGCGCCACATAAGCCGGATCAAGGGACAACGCCCGCTCCAGCTCTGCTTCATCATGGGTCGATAGTCCAAAGCGCACCCCCTTGCGGCGCAGCGCGGCGAAATCCGCGGTGTCCATGTCCTCCTGGCCCAGATGCACGAAATTGCAGTTCAGCTCCAAGGCCGCTTGCCAGTAGTCATTCACCACCAGCTGCGCGCCATGCACCGCGCAGAAATCCCGCGCGCGGGCAATTTGGCGGCGCACTTCGGCATCCGGCTCATCCTTGATGCGCAGCTGCACCAGCCTGGCCCCATGCGGCACCAGCAGCTCCAGCCTGCCGACATGGCCCACGATCAGATAGAAACGGTCCATCATGCAAACTCCGCCAGTCCCAGAACCGGGGTGGAGGGCACCGCCATGTCGCGCCGTTCCATCGGGCCGGCCTCATACCCCGTACGCCCGGCCTCAACCGCCAGCGCCATCGCGCGCGCCATGCCTGCCGGATCGCCGGCCTTGGCCACGGCGGTGTTCAGCAGCACCGCATCCATGCCCAGCTCCATCGCCTGTGCCGCGTCCGAGGGCCGCCCGATGCCGGCATCCACGATCAGCGGCACGTCGGGAAAATGCGCCCGCATCGCCCGCAAGCCATCCGGGTTGCGCAGCCCCTGGCCTGAGCCGATCGGCGCGCCCCAGGGCATCAGGACTTCGCAGCCTGCGTCCAGCAGCTTCTCTCCCACCACCAGATCGTCGGTGGTATAGGGAAAGACTTGGAACCCCTCGCTGCTCAGCACCCGCGCCGCCTCCACCAATCCGAACACATCCGGCTGCAGCGTGTCGGAATGTCCGATCACCTCCAGCTTGATCCAGGGCGTTCCGAACAGTTCCCGCGCCATACGGGCGGTGGTCACCGCCTCCTGCACCGAATGGCAGCCGGCCGTGTTGGGCAGGATGCGGCAGCCAGTCTCCCTCAGCCCCTCCCAGAACCCGGCGCCGGAGCCGTCGGCGGTCTCGCGGCGCAAGGAGACAGTAATGATCTCCGTGCCACTGGATGCCACCGCCTCAGCCAGCACCGCAGGCGAGGGATATTGCGCAGTGCCCAGCAGCAGCCGCGAGGCGATCTCTGTTCCGTAAACTTTCATCTCAGCCTCCCTGCATCGGGGCCAGAACCTCCAGCCGGTCGCCTTCGGCCAGAAGCACCCCCTCCCGCTTGCCGCGGGCAATGAATGTGCCGTTCAGCGCGGTGGCAACGGCTGAGCAGGCAAAGCCCAGCTCATCCAGGACCGTCTGAAGGTCGGTTGCGGACACGTCACGCGGTTCGGCGTTCACGATGATCTTCATCTGATATCTCCGGTATCAAGCGGTCAGCGGCTTGCCGTGCCATTGCGGGGGCAAGCAGGAAGCCGTGCCGGTACAGGCCATTGAGGTAAAGCGTCCCGTCCTGTGCGGTCAGCCGCGGCAGGTTGTCCGGGAAGGCCGGGCGCAGCCCCGCGCCGGTCTCCACAACGCTGGCCTCCGCAAAGGCCGGGTGCAGGGCAAAGGCGGCACTCAGCAGCTCGCTGAGCGAGCGCAGGGTGATGGCGCGGTCCGAGCTGCTCTCGATCATGGTGCCGCCGATCATGAAATACCCGTCCCCGCGGGGAACGAGATACAGCGGCATCCGCGGGTGCAAAAGGCGCAGGGTGCGGCTGATCTCCACCTCCGGGCAGTGCAGGATGGCCATCTCGCCGCGCACCGGGCGCAGGCCGGGCAGCGGTGCCGCCATGCCGGTGCAGTCCAGCGAGACGCGGGCCGGAGCAGGGGAGCCATAGCGGATCTTCACCCCCATTTCCTGCACCTTTGCAGTCAGGTCCCGCAGCGCCTGCCGCGGGTCCAGATGGGCCTCCTGCTCAAAGAACAGCCCTTGCGCAAACCGCCCCGCCAGTGCCGGCTCCAGCTCGCCAATCTCCGCCCCGTCCACGCCCCGGTGGCCGCGGGTGCGGCGGGCAAAGCGGGTAAGCTCCGCCCGGTCGCGGGCAGGCGCCACCACCAGCGTGCCGCGCCTGTGGACGGGCGTGACCTTGGCCCACCAATCGAAGGCGCGGCTGCCGAGGGTGATCACCTCCTCCTCGGCGCTTTCACGTTCGCACCAGGGCGCCAGCATGCCGCCCGCAAAGCGCGCGACGCTGCCGGCCCCGGGCGCCTCGCCCCGCTCGTATACGGTGACCGCCGCCCCGCGCTGCGCCAGTTCATAGGCGCAGGCGAGACCGGCAAGGCCCGCGCCTGCGATGGTGATCATTCCGCCGGTTCCGCTGCTTCAGCGGCAGGCACGTACAGCTCACCGCCCTCGCGGAACTTGGCGGCCATCGCCTCCATGCCCTCTTTCTGCGCTTCCGAGCGGATGTCGTGACTGATCCGCATGGAGCAGAATTTCGGCCCGCACATGGAGCAGAAATGGGCGACCTTATGGGCCTGTTTCGGCAGTGTCTGGTCGTGGAACTCGCGCGCGGTGTCCGGGTCCAGCGACAGGTTGAACTGGTCCTCCCAGCGGAATTCGAACCGCGCGCGGCTCAGCGCATCGTCGCGGCGCTGGGCGCCCGGCAGGCCCTTGGCCAGATCGGCGGCATGGGCGGCGATCTTATAGGTGATCACCCCGGTCTTCACGTCGTCACGGTCGGGCAGGCCCAGGTGCTCCTTGGGTGTCACGTAGCACAGCATGGCGCAGCCGAACCAGCCGATCATGGCGGCTCCGATGCCGCTGGTGATATGGTCATAGCCCGGCGCGATGTCGGTGGTCAGCGGCCCAAGCGTATAGAACGGCGCCTCGTGGCAGCACTCCAGCTGCTTGTCCATGTTCTCCTTGATCTTGTGCATGGCGACATGGCCCGGCCCTTCGATCATCACTTGGCAGTCCTTGGCCCAGGCAATCTTGGTCAGTTCACCGAGGGTTTCCAGCTCAGCAAACTGCGCCTCGTCATTGGCGTCCGCGATGGAGCCGGGGCGCAAGCCGTCGCCCAAGCTGAAGCTCACGTCATACTGGCGGCAGATGTCGCAGATCTCCTCGAAATGCTCATAGAGGAAGCTCTCCTTGTGGTGATGCAGGCACCACTTGGCCATGATCGAGCCGCCGCGCGAGACGATCCCCGTCACCCGGTTCACCGTCATCGGCACCATGTGCAGCCGTACGCCCGCGTGGATGGTGAAGTAGTCGACGCCTTGCTCCGCCTGCTCGATCAGCGTGTCGCGGAACACTTCCCAAGTCAGGTCCTCGGCGATGCCATTGACCTTCTCCAGCGCCTGGTAGATCGGCACGGTGCCGATGGGAACGGGGGAGTTTCGCACGATCCATTCGCGGGTGTTGTGAATGTTGCGCCCCGTCGACAGGTCCATCACCGTGTCGGCGCCCCAGCGGATCGCCCAGACCAGCTTGTCGACCTCTTCCTCCATTGAGGAGGTGACGGCAGAGGTGCCCATGTTGGCGTTGATCTTCACCTTGAAATTGCGGCCGATGATCATCGGCTCGATTTCCGGGTGGTTGATGTTGGCGGGGATGATGGCGCGGCCCGCGGCGATTTCCTGGCGCACGAATTCCGGCGTCACGTAGTCGGGGATTTTGGCGCCGAAATCATTGCCGTCGCGTTTGGCGTGACAAGGCGACAGCTCGCGCAGCTGATTTTCGCGGATCGCCACAAACTCCATCTCCGGGGTGATGATGCCAGCGCGCGCATAGGCCAGCTGGGTCGGCGCCTTGCCGTCCTTGCCGCGCAGGGGGGCGGGTTTCACCGGGAACTCAGGCGTCAGCCGGTCGCCCTCGACAAAGCCGTTGTCCTCCGGCTTCACATCGCGGCCCTGGTAGCTTTCGACGTCGCCGCGTGCCTCAATCCACTGGCGGCGCAGCGCTGGCAGGCCTTCGCGGATGTCGGTCAGCACATCCGGGTCGGTGTAGGGCCCGGAGCTGTCATAGACCGGCAGCGGCGCCTCGCCCGCGGTGGGGTGGGTGGAGATTTCGCGCATCGGCACGCGGATGTCCTGATGGACCTCGCCGCTGACGTAGATCTTGCGCGACGCGGGCAATGCGCCCGTCGTAATCTTGGGGTTGGGGACGTTCATTTTGGTGCTCCTCGAAGCCTAAACTCAGAAAAGACACCAGGTGAGTTTTGGCTCGGGAAACCGGCAGGCATGGGGCCTGCTTGACCGGAATGCGCCCGTTTCAAACGGCTGTCCCCGCGGGGACAAGGGGCCAAAAGGCGCGTCCTAGCTTCCTACGCCAGTGTCAACTGGGTCAGGTTCAAAGGGTCGCGCCGCCGGTCCGGGCTGCCCCGCACCATGACGCCTCTCAGTCCCTTGGGCGGGACTCCCCTGCGTGCCTATAGGGCTAGGGGAGGGGCGGGGTTCGCGTCAACTGCTATTTTCATAGATTATTTTTTGGCATTATTATCAGCGTGATACTGGCATTAAGGGCGCATCTGCGAGGCAAATCGCTGCAGCGCAGCTTTGGTGCTTGATCGGCGGCCTCAAAATTATCTATAAAAACCGGAAACGCCATCCGCGCATGGCCAACAGGTATAGAGAACAGGAGACAGCATGCTGGACGCTGCACCCATCCGCACCGACTGGACCCGCGAGGAAGCGGAAGCGATTTACAACAAGCCTTTCATGGACTTGCTGTTTCAGGCGCACACCGTGCACCGGCAGTATTTCGACCCCAACCAGGTGCAGAAATCCAAGCTTCTCAGCATCAAGACCGGCGGCTGCGCCGAGGATTGCGCCTATTGCTCCCAGTCGGCGCGCAACGGCGCGCAGCTGTCGGCGTCCAAGCTGATCGAGGTGCAGCGGGTGATCGCCGAGGCCAAGAAAGCCAAGGAAGGCGGCGCGACGCGCTATTGCATGGGGGCCGCCTGGCGCTCGCCCAAGGACCGCGACATGGCGGCGCTGGAAGCGATGGTGCAGGGCGTGAAGGACCTGGGCATGGAAACCTGCATGACGCTGGGCATGCTGGACGAGGAACAGGTGTTCCGCCTGCGCGATGCTGGTCTGGACTACTACAACCACAACATCGATACCTCCGAGCGCTACTACTCCGAGATCATCACCACCCGCACCTTCGCCGACCGGATCGACACCCTGAACCGGGTGCGCGAGGCGGGCATCAAGGTCTGCTCCGGCGGCATCGTTGGCATGGGCGAGCAGCAGCTGGACCGCATCGACATGATGCTGGCACTGGCAACGCTGGAGGTGCACCCGGATTCGGTGCCTGTGAACATGCTGATCCCGATCGCTGACACGCCGCTCGCCAATGTCGAGAAGCTGGACCCGATCGAATTTGTCCGCTCCGTGGCGCTGGCCCGCATCCTGATGCCGAAATCCCACGTGCGCCTGTCCGCAGGCCGCACCGATATGTCGGACGAGATGCAGGCGATGTGCTTCTTTGCCGGTGCCAACTCGATCTTTGTGGGCGACACGCTGCTGACCGCGGACAACCCCGAAGAGGACAAGGACCAGCAGCTGTTTGACCGTCTGGGCATCACCGCCATGGCCGCGGGCTGCGACGGCAGCCGCTGATGGCGGGCGCCTTCCCGAGGCATGAGAAATCGCTGGAAGCGCTGCGCACGCGCGGGCGCTACCGGCAGCTGATGCCGCGGGACGGGCACGACTTTGCCTCCAACGACTACCTTGGGCTGGCGGGCAGTGACGTGCTGCGCGCCGCTGCCGCAGATGCGCTGGCGCGCGGGGTGCCGGTGGGGGCAGGCGGCTCGCGCCTGCTGCGCGGCAATGATGCGGAACATCAGCTGCTGGAGGCGGAGGCTGCGGAGTTTTTCGGCACCGAGGCTGCGCTGTTCATGGGCGGCGGCTTCAATGCCAATCAGGCGATTTTCTCAACCCTGCCGCAGCAGGGCGATCTGGTGCTGTATGACGCGCTGATCCATGCCAGCACCCATGACGGCATGCGGCTGGGCCGGGCCGAGACGCGCAGCTTTGCCCACAGCGACGCGGAGGACGCCGCGCGGGCGCTGAAAGCCTGGCGCGCGGAAGGCGGCGACGGCCAGGTCTGGATCGCGGTTGAGGCGGTATATTCCATGGACGGCGACCTCGCGCCGCTGGATGCACTGATGGCGCTGGCCGATGCCGAGGGCGCCGTGCTGGTGGTGGATGAAGCGCATTCGACGGGCGTGTTCGGCGATCTGGGCCGCGGGCTGGCGCATGAGATCGCGCACCGCCCGAATGTCCTGAGTCTGCACACCTGCGGCAAGGCTTTGGGTGCCTCCGGCGCTTTGATCTGCGGTCAGCGTGTGCTGATCGATACTCTGATCAACAAGGCGCGCGGCTTCATCTTTGCCACAGCACCGTCGCCGCTGAACGCGGCACTGGTGCGGGCTGCCTTGCAGGAGCTGCAACAGAACCCAGGCCGCCGGGAACAGGCGTGGCAGGGGATCACCCATGCGCAAGGCGAAGCCAAGCGCCTGTGCGGGCTGGACGGGTTCCAGAGCCAGATCCTGCCGGTGGTGATTGGCGATGACAAGCGCACCATGTCGCTGGCTTCCGCCATGCAAACCCGCGGCTATGACATCCGCGGCATCCGCCCGCCGACGGTGCCGCGCGGCACCTCGCGGCTGCGGCTGTCGATCACGCTGAATACAGGGGCAGGGGTTATTACCCGGATGTTCGAAGACCTCGCCCGGGAAATGGAGAGTGCAGCATGAGTGCGCTGATCGTGGCCGGAACCGATACCGGCATCGGCAAGACCGTCTTCTCGGCCGGCCTTGTGCAGGCGCTGGGCGCCACCTACTGGAAGCCGGTGCAATCCGGGCTGGAGGAGGAGACCGACAGCCAGATCGTCTCCCGCCTGTCGGGCCGCCCGGCGCTGCCGGAGGGCTACCTGCTGCAACTGCCCGCCTCGCCGCATCTGTCGGCGGAGGCCGAGGGTGTGGAGATCGACCCGGACGCGTTGCCCTTGCCAGAGACCGACGGCGTGCTGGTCGCCGAAGGCGCGGGCGGGCTGATGGTGCCGCTGAACCGGGAGGTCCTGTATCTTGACCTCTTCGCGCGCTGGCGAGCGCCGGTGATCCTGTGTGCGCGGACGCAGCTTGGCACGATCAACCATACGCTCTTGTCTCTGAAAGCCTTGCGAGATGCGGGCTGCCCGGTTGTGGGCGTGGCCTTCATAGGCGACGCGGAGCCGGCGGTGGAGGAAACCATCTGCCAGTTCGGCCAGGTGGCTCACCTGGGCCGTCTGCCGGTGCTGGGCGAGCTGACTTCTGACGCGCTGGCCGTGGCCTTTCAGGCCAGCATCCGCATGGACCTGATCAAGGAGGCCCTGGCATGAGCGCCGCTGAGCTCAGCCAGCTGGAATTTGACCAGCGGCACCTCTGGCATCCTTACACCAATGTCGCCAAACCCGGCCCGACCTTCGTGGTGAAGGAAAGCGAGGGCGTGCATATCACGCTGGATGACGGCACCCGGCTGATCGACGCCATGTCGTCCTGGTGGTGCATGATGCACGGCCATAAGAACCCGGCGATCACCAAGGCGATTCACGACCAGCTCGACACCCTGCCGCATGTGATGTTCGGCGGGCTGACCCATGACCCGGCCATCGACCTGGGCCGCAAGCTGCTGGAGATCACGCCCGAAAGCCTCACCCGTATCTTCTACTGCGACTCGGGCTCGGTCTCGGTCGAAGTGGCGATGAAGATGGCGGTGCAGTACCAACACGCCATCGGCCAGCCGGAGCGCAAGGAGTTTGCCACCATCCGCTCCGGCTATCACGGCGACACCTGGAAGGCGATGAGCGTCTGCGACCCGGATACCGGTATGCACCACCTGTTCCAGGGCGCGCTGAGCGTGCAGCATTTCGTCTCCCGCCCGCCGGTCCGCATCCATGAGGAGTGGGTGGACGACCCGGCCCGGAACGGTCTGGGGGAACTGCGCGCCGTGCTGGAGGCCAATGCCGGAAAGATCGCCGCCTTCATCCTGGAGCCCGTCGTGCAGGGCACAGGCGGCATGTATTTCTATCATCCGGAATACCTGAACCAGGCGCGTGCCTTGTGTGATGAACTGGGCATCCTCCTGATCTTTGACGAGATCGCCACCGGCTTTGGCCGCACGGGCGAGCTGTTTGCCACCAATTTCTGCACCGTCGAGCCGGATATCATCTGCCTCGGAAAGGGGCTGACGGGCGGGCATATCTCTTTCGCCTGCACCATGACCAATGACCGCGTGGCGGAGGGTATCGGCGGCGGCAATCCCGGCCTGTTCATGCATGGCCCCACCTACATGGGCAACCCGCTGGCCTGTGCTGCGGCCAAGGCGTCGCTTGACCTGCTCACGGGCCAGGACTGGCGCGGCACCGTGGCCGCCATCGGCGAGCAGATGGAGGCCGAACTGGCCCCGGCGCGCGATCTTCCCGACGTGGCGGACGTGCGGGTGCTGGGGGCCATTGGCGTGATCGAGATGAAGCACCGCGTCTCGGCGGATGAGGCCCACGCCCGCGCGCATGAGATGGGTGTGTTCCTGCGGCCCTTCGGCTGCAACATCTACACCATGCCGCCCTTCATCACCTCGCCGGATCAGCTGAGCCAGATCACCGCCGGCATGCTTCGGCTGGCGCGGGAGCTGTAACCATGGAATTCCGCTGGATCAAACAGAACCAGGCAGCCGAGGCCATCGTGGTCTTTGGCGGCTGGGCTGTCGGGCCGGAGGTGTTCTGGCACCTCGACGGCCCGCAGGATATTCTGTTTGCCAGCGGCTACAGCGATCTGAACGCGGAGCTGCCGGATCTGTCTATCTATGACCATGTAAGCCTGCTGGCCTGGTCCTTTGGGGTCGCGGCCTATGGCCATTGGCAGCAGGGGCGGTCCGATCCGTTCCACCGCAAGGTGGCGGTGAACGGCAGCCTGAAACCGGTGAACCGCAGTGCGGGTATTCCGCCCGCGGTCTTCCGCAAGACAGCCGAGACGCTGAGCCTGGAAAGCTTTCAGGGCTTTCTGACCCGCGTTTTCGGGCAGCCGCAGCCGCCCGAGCCGGTGGATGTGGACGCGCTCCGGGCGGAGCTGCTGGCAGTGGAGCGCCGCGGCGATGCACCGCAAACGCGGTTTGACTGGATCTGGATCAGCTCTGGTGACAAGATTTTTCCGCCCGCCAATCTGGCGCGGGCCTGGGCGGGGCAGGCGGTCAGCCAGATCGACGCGCCACACGCGCCTTTTAGCCAGTTCGAGACCTGGGAGGCGCTTTTGCAATGAAAGACATGATGCCTCCTCAGGTTGACCGGTCGCGGGTGCGGCAAAGCTTCCGCCGCGGGCTGGAGAGCTATCACCGCAACGCCTCGGTGCAGGCGGATATCGCTGCTCAGCTGGCACAGATGCTGCAGGCTGAGGGTGCGCCAGGGCAATTCGGGGCGGCGCTGGAATTCGGCTGCGGCACCGGTCATCTGACCCGGCAGCTGGTGCAGCGTTTCGAAATCGGCAGCCTGTTGCTGAACGACTTGGTGCCGGAGGCGGCTTCTGTATTGCAGGAACTGGGTGACGCTGCGCCTGCGCAAACCCGGTTCGAGGCCGGGCCGGTGGAAAGCCTGCCGCTGCCGCAGGAGCTGGATCTGATCGCCTCGGCCTCCACCGTGCAGTGGATCCCGGACCTGCCTGCGCTGACAGCGCGGCTGGCAGCGCGTCTGAAACCCGGAGGCTGGCTGGCGCTGTCGGGCTTTGGCCGCGGCCAGTTCCGCGAGCTGGCGGCTCTGGGTTCAGCCGCCGCCGCGCCCAGCTACCTGGATGCCGGGGAGTGGCGGGGGGTGCTGCCCGGCAACCTGGACCTCGTGGCGATTGCCCAAGCACCGGTGGTGCCGGAATTCGACAGCGCGCTGGCACTGCTGAGGCATCTGCGCCAGACCGGCGTCAACGGTCACGCCCAGCAAAGCTGGAGCCGCCGGCGTCTGCGGGATTTCGAGGACGCCTACCGGGCGCAGTTCGGCCAGGGCGGCAAGCTTCCTCTGACCTATGATCCGGTGCTGCTGGTGGCCCGGCGCACGGCCTGATCCGGTTGGGTTGTTCCGGCGGTGCAACGCGCGCTTGAAGCAAGTTTTAGGCTTTTTTCTATTCTTAGGCAGCGCCGTTTCCGCGTGGCGTTAATCTTTGTCAATGTCCCGCTGCTATGCCGGTTCCGGAGCTGCGCCTGAGAGCGCGGCACGTGGGTAGACCGGCAGTACGGGAGTGATGCCAATGAAAGTCAAAGCGTTTGCGGCAGCGCTGGCGGCGCTGGCGGTTTCGGGGGCCGTCGAAGCAGCCGATATGGGGGATGCGGAGACGCCGATCCGCCTGTCGCTGAACAACTGGACCGGCCAGCGCCTGTCGACCTATATCGCGGGCGGCATGCTGCAAGAGGCGGGTTATACCGTCGAGTATGTCGAGGCGGATCAGAGCGCCTTGTACGAGCAGATTGCCACTGGCGAACTTCATGCCATGGTGGAGATCTGGACCAGCAGCGACCCTGACGAATACACCGCCGCGCGGGACGCGGGCCGGTTGGAAGAATTGGGCGATCTGGGGCTGGACGCGCGCAACGGCGTGGTCTTCCCGCCCTATGTGACGCAGATGTGCCCGGGCCTGCCCAACTGGGAGGCACTGCGCGACTGTGCGGGGATTTTCTCCAAGGACGGCAAGGGCAACCGCGGTATCTATCTGGCCTATCCGGAATCCTGGGGCTCCCCCGGGGCGGACCGGGTCCGGGCGCTGGACCTGCCGTTTGATGTGGTCGCAGCCGAGTCTGAGGCCGCGATGATCGAGGAATTCCAGCAGGCCTACAAAGAGAAGCGCCCGGTGATCGCCACCTTCTGGGCGCCGCATTGGGCGATGTCTTCTTACGCGCTGCAATTCGTGCGCCTGCCCAAGCCTGAACCGGCCTGCTACACTGATCCGTCCTGGGGGCCGAACCCCAAGGCCACCGGCGATTGCGATTTCTACCGCGGCGGCGTGGTCAAGGCGAGCTGGTCCGGCTTCAAGGAACGCTGGCCCGCAGCCCATGAGATCCTCAAGAACTATGAGCTGAGCATCTGGGACCAGCAGCCGCTGATCGGGCTGGTGGACGTGCGCGGTGAAACCGTGGCGGGGGCCGCCCGGGGCTGGCTGGCGGTGAACCGCGCCAAGTGGATGCCGGTTGTTGAGGAGGCCACCGGCAAGGGCCGCTCCTGAGCTATGCGCTCTTAGGATCGTTTTCAGCGCTCCCGCCGGTGCGGGGGCGCTTTTTGCTGCCTGCAGACGGCTTGATGGCGGAGCCGGGCCTGCGGTAATCAGCTTTGGCACAGCGGAGGCGGCGGCCCGGAGTGATTCCGGATCTTGTCCGTTTGCACAAAAACTTGAACCGTCAATCAGAATTTTTTACGTTTTGCGCCGCATTTGCTCGACAAAGTGCCGCAATATGTTCCAATACTTGCATTATCCCCGGCCACACTTGGGTCATGGGCACACGCTGACAGCAACAAGACCGGCCGTAAGGCCAGGCAGGTGCCGCGAACCGCCGGGTTCCAAAAGATGCGCCACAGCCGGAAAACGGCGGCGCAAAAGGATAATGACAGGGAGTATTGAGATGAATTTCAAAGGATATGCGCTGGCACTGGGCGCAGCCTCGATGACCGTGGCTGCCGGTATCGCCTCGGCGGCGGAGCTGGGCGACACCAGCAAGCCGATCAAGCTGGCGGTGAACGAATGGACCGGCC
Source organism: Leisingera sp. CC-HEC096 (assembly GCF_059429235.1). Lineage (NCBI taxonomy): Bacteria > Pseudomonadati > Pseudomonadota > Alphaproteobacteria > Rhodobacterales > Roseobacteraceae > Leisingera > Leisingera sp. CC-HEC096. Next base: position 1,624,597 of record NZ_JCAIJS010000001.1, on the reverse strand, counting down.
AGCATGTGACCACCCATATCGCCGGTGAGATGCTCAAGGCGGCGGGCTATGATGTGGAGTATGTGTCTGCCGGCATGATGAACCAGTTCCAGGCGATTGCCGACGGCGACATCCACGCGACACTGGAAATCTGGTCCTCCAACGTTTCCGACGAATACGCCAAGAAGATCGAAGAGGGCACCGTCGTTGAACTGGGCGACCTGGAGCTGAACGCCCGCGAAGGCATCGCCTACCCGGCGCATGTGGCAGAGATCTGCCCCGGTCTGCCCGCATGGGAAGCGCTGAAGGACTGCGCAATGCAGTTTGCCACCGCCGAAACCCTGCCCGAAGGCCGCCTGGTGGATTACCCCGCCGACTGGGGCACGCCGGGTGCGGACCGGATGACCGGTCTGGGGCTGCCGTTCAAGGCGGTGCCCGCAGGCTCCGAGGCCGCACTGATCGTCGAGCTGCGCGCCGCGACCGAGCGCAAGACGCCGCTGCTGATCACCTTCTGGCAGCCGCATTGGGCGATGTCGGCCTATGACGTGAAATTCGTCGACCTGCCGCCGGGTGAGGACGCCTGCTTCAGCGATCCGGCCTGGGGTCCGAACCCGGATGCGGTGAACGACTGCGACTTCTCGCCCTCGCGGATCTTCAAGGCCGCCTGGTCCGGAACCGAAGAAACCTGGCCCGCGGCCTTTGAAATCCTGTCGAACTACACCCTGGCCGTGGAAGACCAGCAGCCGATGATGGGCGCGGTCGATGTGGACGGCGGCAAGGTCGAAGAGGTGGTTGCCGAATGGATGGCCGCCAATGAGGACAAGTGGCGCCCGGTTGTCGACGCCGCCATCAAGTGAGCCAACCCCAGTGAGCGGCTCTGAAACGCCCGCCATCACCTGCCGGAATGTCTGGCAGGTGTTTGGCAACAACGCAGACAGCGCCTTGAAGGAGGCGCTGTCGCGGCACGAAACACCCGAAGCGGCGGCGCAGGAACTGCGCGGCAGGGGACTGATCCCGGCGGTGCAGGACGCCTCCTTTGACGTGAAGGAGGGGGAGCTGTTCGTGATCATGGGGCTGTCGGGGTCCGGCAAGTCCACCCTGATCCGCTGCATCTCGCACCTTTTGCACGCCACCGGCGGCGAGATCCGCATCGACGGCGAGAACATCGTCGAAGCCAGCCCCAAGCGGCTGATCGAGCTGCGGCGCAAGAAGCTGGGCATGGTGTTCCAGCACTTCGGCCTGTTCCCGCATATGACCGTGGCGGAGAACGTCGCCTACCCGCTGCGGGTGCAGGGGGTGAAGAAGAAACAGCGGCTGGCCAAGGCGCAGGAGGTGATCGAGCTCGTCGGCCTCGGCGGGCGGGAAAAGAACTATCCGCGCGAGTTGTCCGGCGGCCAGCGCCAGCGCGTCGGCATTGCCCGCTCGCTGGTGGCGGATTGCTCGGTCTGGTTCCTGGATGAGCCGTTCTCGGCGCTGGATCCGCTGATCCGGCGGCAGTTGCAGGATGAGTTCCTGGAGATCCAGGCCAAGCTCAAGACCACCATCGTTTTCATCACCCATGACATCAACGAGGCGCTCAAGCTTGCCGACCGCATCGCCATCATGCGCGACGGCAAGGTTGTGCAGATCGGCACGCCTGCCGATATCGTGCTGCGCCCGGCCGATGATTACGTGCGCGAGTTTTCCAAGGACGTCGCCAAGGGCCGCCATGCCCGCGTTGCTTCGGTCATGCAGCCGGGTGAGCACCATGTCTATGGTGCCGACGATCCCGGCCTGCGCCAGGACATGACGCTGGACGCGGCGCTGGCGCGCTGCATGGAGCTGTACGAGCCCGTGCCGGTGCGCACGCCCGAGGGCAAGCTGGTCGGCGTGGTGAACCCGGCGGATCTGGCCGCAGCGCTGCAGGTGGAGCAGGGGTGATGGCAGGTCTTTTGAAAGGCTCTATTGCGGCGCTGATTGCGGCGGCGGTCGGCGCGCTGTGCCTGCTGCTGGAAAGCAGCCTGCCGTGGCTAGTGAAATTCCCCGCCGGCTGGGTGCTGCCCGCAACCGACTGGGTGGGGGCCGCCATGGAGTGGTTCCTGGCGCTGATCAAACCCGCGGCCCGCAGCTTCTCGGCGCTGATGTTCTATCCGATGGAAGCTGCAAACTATGTGCTGAGCCACACGCCCTGGCCGCTGGTCATCTGTGCCACCACGGCGCTGGCCTGGATGCTGGGCGGGGTGCGGATGGCGCTGATGGCGGTGGTGGGCCTCGGCTTTGTGCTGGCATCGGGCTATTGGCCCGAAAGCATGAACACGCTGGCGCTGGTCGCCGTCTCGGTGCCTTTGGCGCTGATCATCGGCGGCGGCATCGGTATCCTTGCCAATGAATACCCCAAGATCCGCCAGCCGGTGCAGGCGGTGCTGGATATCATGCAGACGGTGCCGACCTTTGCCTACCTAACGCCGTTGCTGGTGCTGTTCGGCTTTGGCCCCGTGGTGGGCCTCATCGCCTCTGCCATCTACGCGGCGCCGCCGATGGCGCGCAATGTGCTGCTGGGGCTGGAGCGGGTGGAGCCGGAGATCAAGGAAGCCGCCATCATGTCCGGCGGCACCCGCCTGCAGCAGCTGTTCCAGTGCGAGATCCCCTCAGCCGGGCAGCAGATCATGGTGGGTGTCAACCAATGCCTGATGGCGGCGCTGTCGATGGTGATCATCGCCGCCGTGATCGGCGGCTTTGACGACATCGGCTGGGAGGTGCTGCTGACCATGCGCAAGGCGCAGTTCGGCCAGAGCCTGCTGGCCGGCCTGGTGATCGTGATCTTTGCGATCCTGATCGACCGGATGAGCGGCACCCTGACCCAGGACCGGCGTGCGCAACACGATCCGCGCGTCGCCTGGGGCATCCTGGCCCTCGGCGCAGTGGTGAGCGTGGTGTTTTGGGGCAACATCCAGCAGCCCGGCACCTATGCCCTGTTCAACCCGGTGGCGGACAGCGTCGACCGTGGGCTGTCGGCCTTCACCAGTGCCAATGCCGAGTTCCTGACGGCACTCAAGAATAATGTGCTGTTCTATGTGCTGCTGCCGCTGCGGATCGGGCTGGACCAGGCGGTGCTGCCCTTCACCTGGGGCTTTGCCTGGACCCCGGCGATGAGCCTGGGGCTGTTCGCAGCAGGTGCCGCCGCTGCCGTCGCCTTTGCCCTGCGGGGGCAGCTGGCGCTGGGTGTGATGCTGCTGATTGCCGCCGGAATGCTGGAGACCGGCATTTCTCAGCTGCCCTGGCCGTTTGTTCTGGCGGGGGCAGGCGCGCTGGCATGGGTTGCCGGCGGGCGCGGGCTGGCAATCCTGACGGTGGTGCTGCTGTGTACTATCCTGGTCTCCGGACTGTGGGAGCGCGCGCTGCTATCGCTCTACCTGTCGGGCGCGGCGGTCTTTGCCTGCGCAGTGGTGGGCGGCGCGATCGGCCTGGCGTCGGCGGTGTCGCCCGGTGTCTGGCGGGTGGTGCGACCGGTCTGCGACATGCTGCAGACGATCCCTCTGTTCGTGTTCCTGATCCCGGTGCTGATGGTATTCCAGATCGGCGAGTTCTCCGCTTTCCTGGCGATCATCGCCTATGCCATCGTGCCGATGATCCGTTACACAAGGCATGGGCTGGTCTCCACACCTGACGAGATGATCGAAGCGGCCACAGCGTCCGGTGCCACAAAATGGCAGATGCTCAAGGACATCCGCGCGCCCTATGCGGCACCGTCGATCCTCTTGGGCCTCAACCAGACCATCCTCTATGCCTTTGCGATGCTGGTCATTGCGGCGCTGATCGGCACCACCGGCCTCGGCCAGTCGATCTACCTGGCGCTGGGGCAGGCGGATGTGGGGCTGGGCATTTCCGCCGGTGCGGCGATGGCGATCCTCGCCCTGATCGCCGACCGCATGGTGCAGGGCTTTGCCGAGGAGCGGCGCAAAGCCTTGGGATTGTAAACATCCCGAATAACCACGAAAGGGCGCCCCAGCGGCGCCCTTTTTTGATCTGGGGCAACGTTATAGACTGCCAGCCCGCCTATAGCTGCACACAAGACTGATCTATATCCGGAGAGACACCGATGGGCTGGCTTGAATTCACCGCCGCGCTGCTCTTGTTTCTGGCCAGCCACGCGATCCCCGTGCGCCCGCCGGTGCGGCCCTGGCTGGTGAACCGGCTGGGGCTGCGCGGTTATATCGTCGCCTACAGTGTGCTGTCGCTGATGATCCTGGCGTGGCTCGTGGTGGCTGCCGCCCGCGCGCCCTACGTGGGCGTGCTGCCCTATTGGGAGGGTTTCCGCTGGGTGCCGCTTCTGGTGATGCCGCTGGCCTGCCTGCTGGCGGTTGCGGGGATGATGCGGCAGAATCCGTTCAGCTTTGGCGGGCTTGGCATCAAGCCCTTTGACCCGGCAGACCCCGGCATTCTGGCCGTCAGCCGCCACCCGCTGCTGGCGGCGATGGCGCTCTGGGCCGGGGCGCATCTGCTGGCCAATGGCGACCTGGCGCATGTGATCCTGTTCGGCCTGTTCGCAGGCTTCGCCTGGATGGGCATGGCGCTGATCGACAAGCGTAAGCAGCGCCAGATGGGGCAGGGCGAATGGCGCCGCCTCAGCCGCAATACCGCGCGGCTGAACCTTGGCCGCCTGCGGCCCGCGGCCCGTGAGGCCGGGCTGGCGGCGGCGGTGTTCCTGGCGCTCTTGATCCTGCACGCGCCGGTCATCGGCTACAGCCCGCTGCCCTGGTAGGGGTTGACCCCGGACGCCTCATGACCACCTATGAAATCAGACGACACTGGAGAGACCGACACATGCACCTGGCCTATGTGATGACCGAAGAGCGCGGCGCCACCGACCGCCTGCTGAGCGAACTGGCCGAACGGCTGCAGGCCAAGGGCCTCCGCCTGGCGGGGATCGTGCAGACCAATGTGGAATGCTACGACAAAGAGCTCTGCGACATGGATGTGCGGGTGCTGCCCGCGGGTGAAACCATCCGCATTTCGCAGTCCCTGGGCGCGGGCGCCCGCGGCTGCCGCCTGAACCCCGAGGCGCTGGAACAGGCGGTGGGGCAGGTCTCTGCATCGCTGCAATCCGGCGAGGCGCCGCAGCTGATGATCGTCAACAAATTCGGCAAGCACGAGGCCGACGGCCGCGGCATGCGCCCCATCATAGGCGAGGCGCTGGCGCTGGGCATCCCGGTGATTTCCGGCGTCAACAAGATGAACGTAGAGCCGTTCCAGGCCTTCGCCGACGGCATGGCAGTCGAGGCGGGCCCGGATCTGGACGCGTTGGTCGAATGGGCGGAGCAGGCCGTGGCCGAAACTGCCTGACCCAGGCGATTTTCTTTTGAAATCAATCGAAAGGCCCGCGAACTTCACGCGGGCTTTTTGCTGCGTAGGGCAGCGTGCGGCCCGTTCAGCCTTGCTGCTGAACCACCATCGTCCGTCCTGTTAAGAGGGAAAATGGTGGGCGACCCTGGAATCGAACCAGGCGTGCGTCTCCGCGAGGGAGTTACAGTCCCCTGCCACACCTTGCGGCCTGTCGCCCACTGTCAGTTGCTTGTTGCACCTGATGTGGAGGCGTGATTACAAGCAGGCCAAAGGGGCGTCAACAGGAAAATCGCAAGTTTTTCGCGCGCCCCGCAAATTCTTTCTGCCGGAGAGCAAAATGTCCAAGAAACCCAAGTGGGTCGTCGAAAAAGAGCAGGCCAAGCGGGCGGCCGCAGCGGAAACCGTGTGGCTGTTCGGGCTGCATGCGGTGCGCGATGCGCTGCTCAATCCCAAGCGCGAAAAACTGCGCCTGATGGTGACGATGAATGCGCAGGCGAAGCTGGCGGATGCCATCGAAGAATCCGGTGTCGAGGCCGAGGTCATTGACCCGCGCAAGTTCAACCCGCCAATTGATCCGCAGTCGGTGCATCAGGGCGCGGCGCTGGAAGTGAAGCCGCTGAACTGGGGCGGGCTCGCCGAAAACTGCATCGGCCGCGAGGCGCCGCGGGTACTGCTGCTGGACCGGGTCACCGATCCGCATAACGTCGGCGCGATCCTGCGCTCGGCCGAGGTGCTGGGCGCCAGCGCGGTGATCGGCACCCGCCACCATTCGGCACCGGAAACCGGGGCGCTGGCCAAGACCGCCAGCGGCGCGCTGGAGCGCCAGCCGTACCTGCGGATGCGCAACCTGGCCGACACCATCACCGAGCTGCAGCAGATGGGCTTTACCGTGCTGGGCCTGGACGGCGAGGCAGAGCAGACCGTGGAAGCCGCGCTGGAGGGGAAAAAGGATCAGCCGGTGGCGCTGGTGCTGGGGGCGGAAGGCCCCGGGCTGCGGCAAAAGACCAAGGAGACCGTCGACCAGCTGGTCAGGATCGATGCTGCGGGCGGCTTCGGCTCTCTCAATGTCTCCAACGCGGCTGCAATTGCGCTTTACGCCTCAATTGCACGCTAGTCGGGGCCAACCCGTAACGGGGTAATCACATCTGCGTATGCTCCCTTTGCAAGGGCAGGGCGCTGCGGCAGAGTCAGTGAACTGCTGCAAAAACGTGAATGGAGAATAACGTGGCCCTGCGCCTGATTTCGATGGCTGTTGCGGTTCTGTTGCTGGCGCTGCCCGGTCCGGCCCGGGCGGATGCGGCCATGTTCTCCTCCCGTTCGGGGGTCGCTATCGGCGGCTATGACCCGGTGGCGTTCTTTGTGCATGGGGCCGCTGAACGCGGACGGCGCGGCCATGCGGTGATGTGGAAGGGGGTCGTGTGGCGGTTTGCCTCGGCCAGCAATCAGGCCCGGTTCGAGGCAAACCCGCGCGCCTATGCGCCCGCCTTTGGCGGCTATTGCGCCTTTGCGATGACGCAGGGGGTGCTTGCGGATGGCAATCCGCAGCTTTGGGCGATCGTGGATGGCGAGCTGTTTCTGCTCAACAACCCGGAGGCACAGGGTGTCTGGGTTACCCGCCGCGGCGAGCTGATCACCCAGGCGCGGCTGCACTGGCCGGTGATTCTCCGCAAATAGCCCGTCACCTCACGTTTTCGCGAGGGGGGCTTTTATTTTCCAGACTGTGACCCATATTCAATACAGACTGCGGAGTGGAACCACCGCAGATCTTTTTCACTGTCCCTCGTTCCATACCTTGCGCCCGGTTCGTCCGGGCGCATTTTTGTTCGCGTACGGCGAATCCGGCTTTGCGGCGCTGTGCGGCAAGGCTAGGGTGCGCGGCATGACTGATTACAGTGATGAGCATCTGAAAAAGGTTCTGCAGCGCACCAAGGTGGTTGCGGTGGTCGGCGTCTCGATGAACCCGGTGCGGCCGAGTTACTATGTGGCACGCTACCTGGGCCTCAAGGGCTACCGGGTGATCCCTGTGAACCCGGGCCATGCCGGCAAGCCGCTGTTTGGCGAGACGGTGCGGGCGAGCCTTTCGGATATTGAGGCGCCGGTGGATATGGTCGACATCTTCCGCCGGTCTGAGGCGGTGCCGCCGATTGTGGACGAGGCGCTGGAGGCGTTCCCGAAGCTGAAGACCGTGTGGATGCAAATCGGGGTTGAGCACGCAGAGGCCGCTGCCAAGGCCGAGGCGCGCGGCGTTACGGTGATCCAGAACCGCTGCCCCAAGATCGAATACCAGCGGCTGTTCGGCGAGTTGCGCATGGGCGGCTTTGCCACCGGGATCATTTCCTCGAAGCTGTGACGTCTGCGGCCGGGCAGGGCGCTCCCGCCCGTTCCCGCCGTCCTGCCGGACGGCCTCCACGGTTGGGTCCGGCGCCGCTGCGCGGCGCTGATTTTATGCTGAGAAGCCCTTGAGGGGCAGGAGTGCCCTCAAGGGCCTTTCCCAGTGTGTTTCAGAGTGCGCGTCAAGGGCAAGCCGCGCTGGCGCGCGGAGGCTGCGCCTCCCTTGACCCGCCGCAAGCAGGCCGGCCGAGCGCTGGGATCAGCCCTTGGGGCGGCTGGCCTTCTCGGCGATGCCGCTGAGGCCTTGGCGTTCCGCCAGCACCTGCAGGACATCCTCCAGCGCCACGTCCCGGGCGGCCAGCATCACCAGGAAATGATAGAGCACATCGGCCCCTTCGGACGCGAGCCCGGCCTTGTTGTCCTTAACCGCCTCGATGATGGCCTCAATGGCTTCCTCGCCGAATTTCTCGGCGCATTTCTCCGGCCCCTTGGCCAGCAGCTTGGCGGTCCAGCTGGAGTCCGGGTTTGCGCCCTTGCGGGACAGGATGGTGGCTTCAAGATCGTGCAGAAGGCTCATCGCATGCCCCTCAGTTCAGCCGCATCGGGATGCCGGCGGCGGCCATGTGTTCCTTGGCTTCCTGGATGGTGTATTCGCCGAAGTGGAAGATCGAGGCCGCGAGCACCGCGCTGGCGCCGCCCTTGGTCACGCCCTCCACCAGGTGATCGAGGTTGCCGACGCCGCCGGAGGCAATCACCGGCACGTCCACCGCGTCCGAAATGGCCTTGGTCAGCGGCAGGTTGAAGCCCGATTTGGTGCCGTCGCGGTCCATCGAGGTGAGCAGGATTTCCCCCGCGCCCTTGGCTGTCACCAGCTTGGCAAACTCCACCGCGTCGATGCCGGTCGGTTTGCGGCCGCCGTGGGTGAAGATCTCCCAGCGGCCCGGCTCAACGGTCTTGGCGTCTATGGCGCAGACGATGCACTGGCTGCCGAACTGGTCCGCGGCCTCGGCGATCACATCCGGGTTGGCCACCGCGGCCGAATTGAAGGAGACCTTGTCAGCACCCGCCAGCAGCAGTGCGCGCACATCTTCCTTGGTGCGAACCCCGCCGCCCACGGTCAGCGGCACAAAGCACTGCTCGGCGGTGCGTTGCACCACGTCGAACATGGTTCCGCGGTTTTCATGGGTCGCGTGGATGTCGAGGAAACAGATCTCATCCGCGCCGGCCGCATCGTAGGCCTTGGCCGATTCCACCGGATCGCCCGCGTCGCGCAGGCCGACAAAGTTGACACCCTTGACCACGCGCCCGTCGGCGACGTCGAGACAGGGAATGATGCGGGTCTTCAGCATGTTGCCGTGCCTTTCAAACTGCTTGGCCCCGTGGGTACGCAATGCCCGCGGCGAGCGCAACAGATATGGCAGGCGCTGCGCGTTTTGGTCCGGGGCACGGGTGCAATCCGCGCGAAACCGCCGGAACCGTGCAGTCTCGCAGTTGTGAATTGCCTGGCCGGAGCGGATGCCCCGATCATGATCAGACGTCCCTGATTTTGGAGCAGCTGTTATGACCAAGACTTTTTTCCTTGCCGGAGCCATCGCCCTCGCCGCCGCACTGCCTGCCGCCGCGGAACTGGTGACCGTGCAGAGCCAGAAATCCGTCGGTGAAACCATGGACGCGCTGCAGGCCGCGGTTGAGGGCGCGGGCGCCACCGTCTTTGCCCGGGTGGACCATGCCGCAGGCGCGCAGAACGCAGCGCTGGAGCTGAGCCCGTCCCAGCTCCTGATCTTCGGCAACCCCAAGCTGGGCACGCCGGCGATGCAAGCCGACATGCGGGCAGGGCTCTATCTGCCGCTCAAGGTGCTGGCTTTTGAGGACGCGGACGGCCAGGTCTGGCTGACCTATGAGGACCCGGCAGAGATGCTGTCGGGCCTCGAAATCCCGGCAGATGCAGCGTTCATTGGCAAGATGCAGGGAGCCTTGGACAAGCTGACGTCCAAGGCGGCGCAATAACCGCGGAAACCGCCCGCGGGCTGCCCGTGCCTTAGCGGCGCGGGCGGGACCGGTGGCGGTCAATCACGATCGCAATGGCCCACAACAGCCCTGCGCCCATCGTGACCGGGCCAAAGATCAGCGGCCCCCAGGCGGCCAGGACACCCGCGGTATAGGCGGTCTCGCTCAGGTCATGGCCCAGCACCACGCAGGGGTTGGCAAACCCTTCGTGGATTTCGCAATCAAAGCCGAACCCCAGCAGCATCACGAACGCAATGCACAGCAGCCACAGGACAATCGGCCCTATGGTCAGCGTCGCGAGGATTCGGCGGACAAGGCGCATGAGGTTTCCCTTTGCCGGATCAGACCGGGGCGGGGCGTCAGGCCTTCAGAACCGCCAGCGCCTCTTTCAGGTCGATGGCGCCATCATAAAGCGCCCGGCCCGAAATCGCACCATTGAGCGGCGCACCGCAGGATTTCAGCGCCCGCAGGTCATCCAGCGAGGACACGCCGCCGGACGCGATCACCGGGATGCTGACCGCATTGGCCAGATCGGCGGTGGCTTCCACATTCGGGCCTTTCATCGCGCCGTCGCGCAGGATGTCGGTATAGATGATCGCGGCAACGCCCGCGTCCTCAAATGACTTGGCGAGGTCGGTGACCATGACATCGGTCTCCTCGGCCCAGCCCTTGGTCGCGACCTTGCCGTTGCGGGCGTCGATGCCGACGGCGACCTTGCCGGGGAATTCCCGTGCCGCTTCGCGCACAAGGTCCGGGTTTTCCACCGCCACGGTGCCCAGGATGACCCGCGCCAGTCCCTTATCAATCCAGCGCTCGATGGTCGCCATGTCGCGGATGCCGCCGCCTAGCTGCGCGGGCACCTTTGTCTGCTTCAGAATTTCCTCGACCGGAGCCGCGTTCACTGGCTCGCCGGCAAAGGCGCCGTTCAGATCCACCAGATGCAGCCACTCGCAGCCCGCCTCGACAAACTCCAGCGCCTGGGCGGCGGGGTTGTCGTTGAACACGGTGGTCTTGTCCATCTCGCCATGCAGCAGGCGCACGGCCTGGCCGTCTTTGAGGTCAATCGCGGGGTAGAGGATCATCCGGGCGGTCCTTCGTGAAATCAAGCTGGCGGTGTTTTGCACAACGCGAGGGCAGATTGCAACGCGACCCGAAGTCAACCTTGCCAGAAGCGGCGCATCAGGGACAGGCTGCCTGAAAACAGGGAGGAAATGGAATGAAACATCTACTGGCAGGCATGGCTTTGGCCTTGGGGCTGGCAGGCGCCGCAGCGGCGGATCCGGTTCTGGGCGTCTGGAAGACGCAGCCCGACGACGGCTCCTATGCCCATGTCCAGATGGCTAAATGCGGTGCCGCCGTCTGCGGCAAGATCGCCCGCACCTTCAACAGCGAGGGGGAGTATAAATCCCCGAACCTCGGCAAGACGCTGGTGATCGACATGGTGCCGAACGGCGACGGCTCCTACGAGGGCAAGGTCTGGCGGCCGTCCAACAACAAGGTCTACATCGGCAAGATGGATCTGGCAGGCAGCTCCTTAGCCTTGCGCGGCTGCGTGGCGGGCGGGCTGATCTGCTCGAAACAGACCTGGACCCGGATCAAGTAAGTCCGGCGGGGGCTTTACAGCAGCCCCAGCTGCACCGGGATCGGCGCATAACCGCGTTTCAGCTGCCGGTCCCGGAACCCTTCGAAAATCGCCAGCGCCTCGGCATGGCCTGCAAAATAGGTCCGCTTCTGCGCCCCGCCCGGAGCGTTCAGCGGCCCCGAGACACGCTCAACACACCAGTCGCCGAACAGCGTCGGCGTCAGGCTCAGCAAGCAATAGCGGTGCTTGCCGTCGGCGTGGTCGTATTTCTCGAAACGGATGTGCAATGGGGGCTGCCGCAGTGACAATAGGTCCGCCCCGTATGCATCGAAGCGGACCCCTTGTCTATTGTTCAATCCGGCGAATTGCACCGGCCCCTGCGGCAGCTGTGACGCTTAGACCTCACCAGTGTATTCGCCGCGCGCCGGGTAGTTATTGGGGATCGCAAAATCCAGCGCCGCCACCAGCTCCGCGAAATGCGGGCGCACAAACGGCATGGTCTGGACCGAGCCATAGTACAGCGTCTGCTCCGGCGTCACCATGAACAGGCCGGGCTCGGAGAACAGCTCGGGCTCCTCGATCCCGATCGAGGTCTTGCCGCGCGAGGTTGAGATATAAAGCCCCCACTCCTTGGCCACGGACAGCGGCAGGTCATAGCCGAACCGCAGCTCCTTGGCCTCGATCTTGTCGGCCATCGCGCGGGTGCGCTCCTCGCCGTCGGAGCTGATCGCGATGCAGTTGACGCCGCGCTCGGCAAAGGCCGCAACCTTTTTCTCGAATTCCTTCAGGTAGGTCGCGCAGATCGGGCAATGCAGGCCGCGGTAAAAGCAGATCACGGTGCCGCGCTCGGCGTTTTCCGCCGACAGGTCAAACTGGCCGTGGTCCAGCGTCGGCAGGGTCAGGTCCGGGGTCTTCTGGCGGGGAATCAGCATAGTGACGCTCCATTTGTGTGATGTGAGTGGTGGTGGTGCTTGCTCAAAGGTATCGCGCAGTTTACTGTCGCATAAATCCGAAAAACCTGACGGGAACCCCGGAATTATGGATCGCCTGACCACATTGATGGACCGCTTTCAGCTGGCCGTGCAGGCGGCAGGACCGGGGGAGGCCAATCTGGCAGCGCTGGCGGACAGCACCGGCGCGCCGGTGCGCATTCTCTACTGCACAAAAGGGGTGATGCAGGGGCTGGATCCGGCCACGGTCATGTGGTCCGCGCGGGTGGAGTGGTCGGGGCAGAGCAACCCGTTTCTGGCCGCCTTGCCGCAGATGGTGGACTACGGCATCGCCGGCAATGCCGAAGCCCAGGGGCTGGTGCGGCTCATGCAGGAGGAAGCCGAGGGCCAGCACTGCGGCGCGCAGTCGGTGATCAACCGCCTGGGCGAGGTGCTGATGGTGCGCCTGTTGCGTAATCAGATCCAGAAGGGGGCGACAGAGCCGGGTCTTCTGGCGGGCCTCGCCGATCCGCGCCTCAGCCGGGCCATCGTCGCGATGCATGATCACCCCGGCAGGCTCTGGACCAATGCCGATCTGGCGCAGGAGGCGGGATTGTCGCTCTCACGCTTTGCAGAGCTGTTCGCTGCAGAGGTGGGCGAAACCCCGATGGGCTACCTGCGCCGCTGGCGGCTGATCCTGGCGCATCAGGATCTCGCGCGCGGCGACAGGGTGGAGGCGGTGGCCCGCCGCTATGCCTACACCAGCCCCGAAGGCTTTACGCGTGCTTTCCGCAAGGCCTATGGCGTGGCGCCGGTTTCGCTGAGGACGGCTGCCGCCTGAGCGCCGCGGCTTTCATCTTTCCCCAAATACTCCCGCCGGAGGCAACGGCGCGTCAGCGCCGTCCCCTTATGGTTTCCAGGTCAGGAAGTTTCCGATCATCCGCAGCCCGGTGGCCTGGCTTTTCTCCGGATGAAACTGCATCCCGACCATTGTGTCCCGGCCAATGACCGCGGTCACGTCGCCGGCATAATCCACATGCGCCAGCCGTTCCGCCGGATTGGCCACGCGGAAGTGGTAGGAGTGCACGAAATACACGTGATCGCCGCTCTGAATGCCGTCAAATACCGGGTGCGCGTGGTCGATCACCAGATCGTTCCAGCCCATGTGCGGCACCTTCAGCACCGGGTCTGCCGGCGTGATCTTCACGACATCGCCGCCGACCCACCCCAAACCCGGAGTGTCCTGATACTCGTGCCCGGTGGTCGCCATCAGCTGCATGCCGACGCAGATGCCCAGGAACGGACGGCCTTTCTGCTCCACCGCCTCAACCATCGCGTCATAGATGCCCTTGTGGCCGCGCAGTTCCGCCGCACAGGCGGGGAAGGCGCCGTCGCCGGGCAGCACCAGCCGGTCGGCACGCGCAACCACATCGGCGTCGGAGGTCACCACGACCTCGCCCGCATCCACTTCCCGCGCCATGCGCTGGAACGCCTTCTCGGCGGAGTGCAGGTTGCCGGATTCGTAGTCGATAATTGCCGTCAGCATGTCAGAGTGCACCCTTGGTGGAGGGAATCGCATCCGCCTTGCGCGGGTCGGTTTCCACCGCCAGCCGCAGCGCACGGGCGACGGCCTTGAACGCCGCCTCGGCGATATGGTGGCTGTTGAACCCGTGCAGCTGGTCGATGTGCAGGGTGATGCCGCCGTGGGTGCTCAGGGCTTGGAAGAACTCGCGCACCAGCTCGGTGTCGAACGCGCCGATCTTCTGGGTGGGCAGCTCAACGTTCCAGATCAGGAACGGGCGCGCCGACAGGTCCAGCGCGCAGCGCACCTGGGCGTCATCCATCGGCAGGTGGCACTCGCCATAGCGGCGGATGCCCTTCTTGTCCCCCAGCGCCTGCACCAGCGCCTGACCCAGCGCGATGCCGGTGTCCTCCACCGTGTGGTGATCGTCGATGTGGTAATCGCCCTTGGCCCGGATGGTCATGTCGATCAGCGAATGGCGCGCCAGCTGGTCCAGCATGTGGTCGAAAAAGCCGACGCCGGTCTGGTTGTCGTAAACCCCGGTGCCGTCGAGGTTGATTTCGACCGAGATATCGGTTTCCGCGGTCTTGCGGGTCACTTTGGCGGTACGCATCAGCGGCTTTTCCTTCGTCATGCTGCAAGAACTTTGGTTCTGCCCCGGCGCTTATAGGGCGGGCAGGGGGGCTGGCTCAAGTGCGGCATTGTGCAAGCAGGGCAATCTGTTGCAGCAATCCCGGTCCCATCCCGGTCTCTTGCGCCCGGATGCGGCGCGTGCGAGCTTGGGCGCAAATTCCTGATCAGCCATGAGGGCCTCCCATGTCCACCTGCGTCTTTGTCCAGATCCGCTGCAAGCCCGGCACCACCTACAAGGTGGCCGAAGAGATTGCGCTGCGGGAAATCCACTCCGAACTCTACTCCACCAGCGGCAACTTCGACCTGCTGATGAAGCTCTATATCCCCAGCGGCGAGGATGTGGGCAAGTACATCAACGACCAGCTGCTGCAGATCGAAGGGATTGAGCGGTCGCTGACCACGATGACCTACAAGGTGTTCTGAGGCCACTGGCAGCCAAGAGGCAGACAGCAAAACGCCCCGCAGTGCGGGGCGTTTCTCGTTTCCGGCACAGGCTGGTCAGGCAGCAATCAGGCCTTTGTCCTGCAATTCTGCATAAGCCGTATCTACCGCGGTCTTCATCCGGGCCAGCATGTCGTCCACTTCTGCCTTGGTGATGATCAGCGGCGGGCACAGCGCCAGCGCATTGCCGGCGACTGCCCGCAGGATCAGCCCGTTGTCCTGGCAGGCCTTCTGCGCGGCGGCACCCGCGGCCCCCTTGTCAAAGCTCGCGCCGGTGGTCTTGTTCGACACCAGCTCCAGCGCCGCGATCAGGCCCTTGCCGCGGACCTCGCCCACAAGCGGGTGGCTGCTGAACACCTCGCGCAGCTGCGCCTGCATGTAAGCCCCCACTTCGGCGGCGTGCTCGAACAGGTTGTCGCGCTCGTAGATCTCCAGCGTCTTCAGCGCTGCGGCGCAGGCCGCCGGGTGGCCGGAGTAGGTGTAGCCGTGGCCGAACACGCCGACTTCATTGGTCTGCGCGATCATCGCCTCATACATCCAGCCGGGGATCACAGAGGCCGAGATCGGGAAATAGGCCGAGCTCAGCTGCTTGGCAAAGGTCATCAGGTCCGGCTTGATGCCCATGGTGGTGCAGCCAAAGTCAGCACCGGTGCGTCCGAAGCCGCAGATCACCTCATCGGCCCAGACCAGGATGCCATGCTTGCGCAGCAGTGCCTGCAGCTTCTCATAGTACCCTTCCGGCGGCACGATCACGCCGGACGCGCCGGTGATCGGCTCGACGATCATCGCGGCGATGGTGTCGGGGTCTTCGGCCAGAATCTGCTCTTCCAGATTGCTGATGATCCGGTCGACGAACTGCTCTTCGGTCTCATTGCCCTGGCGGCCGGTGTAATAATGCGGCGCGTCCGAACGCAGGATATGCAGCGCCTCCAGCGGCGCGTCGAAATGCGCCAGGTTCGCGGGCAGGGAGGTCAGCGAACCGGCCGCCACGGTCACCCCGTGATAGCCGCGCTCGCGGGTGATGATCTTGCGCTTCTCCGGCTTGCCGATGGCATTGAAGTAATAGCGCAGCATCTTGTAGTGGGTGTCGTTGGCGTCCGAGCCGGAGTTGCCAAAGAAGATATAGGCATCCTCCACCGGCACCATCGCCTTGAGCTTCTCGGCCAGCTTCATGATCGGCTCATGGGTCTTGCCGCCGAAGGTGTGCGAGAATGGCAGCTTGTGAAGCTGCTCGGTGATCGCATCCATCACCTCGGTGTTGCTGTAGCCCAGCGAGGTGCACCACAGGCCCGCCAGGCCTTCGATGTATTTGTTGCCGTCCGTGTCATAGACATAGATGCCTTCGCCGCGGTCCAGGCACAGCTGCTCGGTCGCGGTGAAATTGGTGGTGGGATAGATGACAGGGGCCATGTCCAAACTCCTACAATGACCTGCCGCAGGGGCTGTTTGGCAGTAGCTTTGGCGTGTTTTGCAGCGCGCGTCAAAGGGAATTTGATCAAATTCCAGGATGCAGGAGCCCGGGTGCCTGAAAAAGCGAAAGGCCGCCCCGAAGGGCGGCCTGTTCGTTTCCCGATGGAGCGGGCGATGAGATTCGAACTCACGACCCTTACCTTGGCAAGGTAATGCTCTACCCCTGAGCTACGCCCGCGCTGCCATCCGGTGAGGCGGTGAATAGGAAATCCGGCAGGAGGCTGCAAGCGGAAAGTGACAGTCTGATGAAGAAAATGCCGCTGGTGCCGCGGGGCGGAAAAGCGAAAGGCCGCCCCGAGGGACGGCCTTTTCGGCTTTCGAATGGAGCGGGCGATGAGATTCGAACTCACGACCCTTACCTTGGCAAGGTAATGCTCTACCCCTGAGCTACGCCCGCGCTGCCATTCGGTGAGGCGGTGTTTAGGGTTTTCCCAAACGGGCCGCAAGAGGAAATTTTCAGAACCGCGCAAGTATCTGTGGATAAGCGTTATTCTGTGGATTTCAGAAAGTCCGCGAGGCGGTTTTTCAAGGCCGCGCGATCCTTGGTTTCGCATTCCCAGATCGTCAGTACCTGCCAGCCCGCTGCCCGCAGCGCGGCCAGCTGCTCTGCGTCGCGTTCGGAATTGCGCCGCAGTTTCGGCTCCCAGTAGTCGCGGCGGCTGGACGGAATGCGCCCGTCGCGGCACTCATGCAGATGCCAGAAACAGCCATGCACAAAAATCACTTTGCGGCGCGGCCCGAACACCAGGTCCGGCTTGCCGGGCAGGTCTTTGCGGTGCAGCCGGTAGCGGAAGCCCATCCCGTGCACCATCCGCCGCACCAGCATTTCGGGCTTGGTGTGCTTGGCGCGGATCTTCGCCATATTGGCGCTGCGCCGTTCCGGTGTCAGCTTGTCGGCCATTCCAACTTGTGCCTGGATTGTTCCACCATGCGGGCATGGTAGCTGCTTTCAATCCGGCAGGAAATAAACGCGCTGGCCGGGCAGGGCGGCAGACCCAGTGCCTTGATCAGCTGGGCATCCTTCTGGCCTTCCAGCAGCACGATCTGCTCGCGCGCCAGCATATCGCGGGTGCCGTGGCCGCCATCGGCCCGGATGCGGCGCATGAAGTCCTTCTGCTGCGCCACCGCCTCCACCACGTCGCGCGGCACCGGGCGGCCCTGAATCAGCCGGAACAGCCGCGCCATCCGCTCGTTGCCAGTCTCACCGGTAAAGATCTGCTCCACCGCCGCCTCATCGGCGGTGCGCCAGAAATTCGCCGGATACGGCTGATCCTTCAGCAGCCACAGGATATGGCGGAACCCCTCGGCCGAGATGCTGCGCTTGGCGTCCTTGTTTTGCCCCGCGGTCAGATACTCAGGCCGGGCCACAATCAGCCCGAGATAGCAGCGCGCCCGCACCTCATCCGCGGCGACCAGCAGGCAGGCGCAATCAATCGCCTCTGTCGGAATCATCCAATTGCCGCCCATGGTGTGCTTGATGTCGACATCCTGGCCCAGGATCTCGGTGTCCAGCCGCCCCTTGCGCAAGCGCAGCAGCGCCCGCAGCTCGATCTCGACCCGGGTGCCGATATAGGTCTTTTCGGTCTTCTCCAGCTCTTCATAGGCGCGCCGCCCGGTCTTGGGCGTCATGATCACATCATCAATGCACTGCCGCAGCATCTGCGGCACATCGTATTCCAGCGCCAAGGCGCCGCCCGCACGGGTGGTGATTTCGTCTGCCAGCGGGAAAAGGATGCCGAAATCCGGATGGCCGGGAAGGACAAGGCTGTCGGGGAGCTTCTGTTTCAAGTGAGGATCTCCCGCCCGGCGGCACGCCGGGCAGTGCCCGACCGCCCCCATGGGCGGGCACTTCGTTTCCGCCCGCGGCCGGGCACTGCCCTTAACGCTCTGTTGCTACGCCCGCACAGCATGCAGCTTCGGCTTGGCAATCGCCGCCTTCAGTTCCCGCGCCACGGCTTCGGCCACCGGCGGCGGGAAGGCGTTGCCGACCTGGCGGTAGGCATTGGTCTTGGCACCTGTGAAATGCCAGGCATCCGGGAAGCCCTGAATGCGCGCCACCATCCGCACCGTCAGGCGCGGCATGTCGTTGTGAAACGGATCCGGCGCCTCGTTCGCGATGGTGCGGCCCTCGACGCCCAAAGCCGCCCAGGCGCGCCGTGCGCGGGTCGGGCCCAGGTCGGGGCCGCCATGTTTCTTGGAGCCGCCTACGATGGTTGGCGCGATCTCATCTGCCTTGGCGGCCCAGTCATCGGCCCCGCGCCAGCCGCGTTCCTTCATCAGGTCGATCAGGGTGGCACCAACGGTCGGCGGGTTATGCGGCAGCGGCTCGGGCCAGTTGAACTGACCTGCGAATTCCTTGCGCAGGGCGACAATCGCCACCCGCGGCCGCAGCTGCGGCACCCCGAAGTCGGAGGCATTGAGCAGCCGCCAGTCGGTCTCATACCCCAGCTTAGACAGCTGCTTCTTCAGCTTCTCGCGGTAGTCATGGAAAACCGCATCCAGAAAGCCGCGCACGTTCTCGATCATCACCGCACGGGGGCGGGTAGCGTCGACAATCTCGATCGCGTCATCGAACAGGTTGCGCTCGTCCTTCTCTCCCAGCTGCTTGCCGGCCACCGAAAACGGCGGGCAGGGCAGGCCGCCCGCCAGCAGGTCGATGCCCTTGTAGTCGCCCGCAACCTCCTTGAACTTGCGCACGTCCTCTTCCAGTACGTTCCACTGCGGCCGGTTGTGGCGCAGGGTGGCACAGCAGTGCTTGTCGATCTCAACCAGCGCCGTGTGGTCAAAGCCTGCCTTTTCCAGCCCAAGGGCCTGGCCGCCCGCACCTGCGCATAGTTCTACCGATGTCAGCATTCTGCTCCGCCCGTATTTTTCGCGTTCTTGCTCTGTTCCTAGGCGGAAAGGTGATTCCGCACAAGGGATTCCGCACCGGGGCAGAGTAGGGGCAAACCGGCAAAAGCGAAAGGCCGCCCCGAAGGGCGGCCTGTCCGTTTCCCGATGGAGCGGGCGATGAGATTCGAACTCACGACCCTTACCTTGGCAAGGTAATGCTCTACCCCTGAGCTACGCCCGCGCTGCCATCCGGTGAGCGGTGAAATAGGGTTTTGGGGGCTGGGCTGCAAGAGGAAAATCGGCAGCAGGAGAAAAAAATCTGCACAGGCAGCGACGGAACGGCGCAAGACGCGCGTTTCATCCTCAAAGACCGGATTGTCAGGGGAGATTGATAGGATGCTTTGCAAGGATTTCCTGCGGATTGGCAGCCTCTGTGCCGCGATTGGCCTTGGGCTGCTGGCGCACAGCAAACCACCGCAGGCGGACAGCTGGGCGGGAAGGATTAATGTGATCAAGCCTGTGCAGGTCGAAACCGTGACCTTGCCGGAGCCTGCGGCGCTGCGTGTCTGAAACCTTGCGGCAGACCGTTTCCCGGCACGGGAAACGGCCAAAAATCCTGCGAGGATTTTCTGGCTTCGCACGCGAGCGAAGCCCCCAGTTTTCCGGGCCGGAAAACTGGCCGGAATTCTCGCAGAATTCCGGTTCCGCCGCGCAATGAAAAGGGCGCCCTGCCACTGGCAGGACGCCCTTGTTTCAAATCCGCCTAGCAGCTTATTCCAGCTCGACCAGCAGGTCCTTGGCGTCGATCTGGCCGCCGGCCTGAACATGCACTGCTTTCACAACCGCGTCGCGCTCTGCGTGGATGCCGGTTTCCATCTTCATCGCTTCGATGGTCAGCAGCATGTCGCCTTCATGCACCTGCTGGCCTGCCTGTACCGCGACCGATGCGACAACACCCGGCATCGGCGCGCCGACGTGGTTGGGGTTGCCCGCTTCCGCCTTGGGGTTGGCCTGGGTTGAAGCCTTGACCAGACGGTTCGGCACCCGGATCACGCGGGGCTGGCCGTTGAGTTCAAAGAAGACCTTCACCTCGCCCTTCTCGTCGGTTTCGGAGATGGCCTGCAGGCGGATTTCCAGGGTTTTGCCCGGGTCGATCTCGGCAGTGATCTCCTCGCCCGGCTCCATGCCGTAGAAGAAGGTCCGGGTCGGCAGGGTGCGCACCGGGCCGTACTGGCGGTGGCGGCCCATGTAGTCCAGGAACACCTTGGGATACATCAGGTAGCCGTTCAGGTCCTCGTCATCGACCTTGAAGCCTTCCAGCTGCTTGGACAGATCGGCACGGACCGCTTCCAGGTCGACCGGCTCCAGATGCGCGCCGGGGCGTTCGGTGTTCGGTGCCTCGCCTTTCAGAACCTTGCTGACGATGCCCTCGGGGAAGCCGCCCGGGGGCTGGCCCAGGTTGCCGCGCATCATGTCGACCACCGAGTCGGGGAAGGCCACGTCGGTGGCGGGATCCTCGACCTGCGCACGGGTCAGGCCCTGGCTGACCATCATCAGCGCCATGTCGCCAACCACTTTGGAGGACGGGGTCACCTTGACGATGTCGCCGAACATCTGGTTCACGTCAGCATAGGTCTGCGCCACATCCGCCCATTTCTCTTCCAGCCCCAGCGAGCGCGCCTGCGCCTTCAGGTTGGTGAACTGGCCGCCCGGCATTTCGTGCAGGTAGACCTCGGAGGCCGGGGCCTGCAGGCCGCTCTCAAACGCCACGTACTGCGCCCGCACCTGTTCCCAGTAGCCGGAGATCTCGCGCACCTTGGCGATGTCGATGCCGGTGTCGCGGTCGGTGTTGCGCAGCGCCTCCACGATGGAGCCCAGGCAAGGCTGCGAGGTGCCGCCGGAGAAGGCGTCCATGGCCGCATCCACCGCATCGACGCCCGCATCAGCCGCCGCCAGGATGGTGGCACCGGCCACGCCCGAGGTGTCGTGGGTGTGGAAGTGGACCGGCAGGCCGACTTCTTCTTTCAGCGCCTTGACCAGCTGGCGGGCGGCGGCGGGCTTCAAGAGGCCTGCCATGTCCTTCAGGCCCAGGATGTGGGCACCGGCGGCTTCCAGCTCCTTGGCCATGCCGACATAGTACTTGAGGCCGTACTTGGCGCGGTTCGGGTCCAGGATGTCGCCGGTATAGCAGATGGTGCCTTCGCAGACCTTGCCGCTCTCGACCACCGCGTCCATCGCGACGCGCATGTTCTCGACCCAGTTCAGCGAGTCGAAGACGCGGAACACGTCGACACCGGTCGTGGCCGCCTGACGCACGAACTCCCGCACCACATTGTCCGGATAGTTGGTATAGCCGACGCCGTTGGAGGCGCGCAGCAGCATCTGGGTCATCAGGTTCGGCATCCGCTCGCGCAGGTCGCGCAGGCGCTGCCACGGGCATTCCTGCAAGAAGCGGTAGGCCACGTCAAAGGTCGCACCGCCCCAGCACTCGACCGAGAACAGCTGGCTGAGGTTCTGCGCATAGGCCGGCGCCACCTTGATCATGTCGATCGAGCGCATCCGCGTCGCAAGCAGCGACTGGTGGCCGTCACGCATGGTGGTGTCGGTGAGCAGCAGCTGGCGCTGCGCCTTCATCCAGTCGGCAACGGCTTGCGCGCCTTTCTGCTCCAGCAGGTTGCGGGTGCCATAGGGCAGGTTGCCCGGCTCCGCCTTGGGCGCGCGCGGCTCTTTCAGGTCGGCAGCGGGGGCCGGGCGGCCTTCGGTCTCCGGGTGGCCGTTCACGGTGATGTCCGCGATATAGGTCAGCACCTTGGTGCCGCGGTCGCGGCGCTTCTTGAACTGGAACAGGTCCGGGGTCTCGTCGATGAATTTGGTGGTGTATTCATTCGACAGGAAGGTCGGGTGCTTCAGCAGGTTTTCGACAAACGCGATGTTCGTCGACACACCGCGGACCCGGAATTCGCGCAGCGCGCGGTCCATGCGGGCAATCGCCTTCTCCGGCGTCGGCGCCCAGGCGGTGACCTTGGTCAGGAGCGAGTCGTAATACCGGGTGATCACGCCGCCCGCATATGCGGTGCCGCCGTCCAGGCGGATACCCATGCCGGTGGCCGAACGGTAGGCGGTGATGCGGCCGTAGTCCGGGATGAAGTTGTTCAGCGGATCCTCGGTGGTGACGCGCGTCTGCAGCGCGTGGCCGTTCAGGCGGATGTCGTCCTGGCTCGCCTTGCCGGTCGCCTCGGCAATGGTCTTGCCCTCGGCGATCAGGATCTGCGCCTGCACGATGTCGATGCCGGTGACCTCTTCGGTCACGGTATGCTCCACCTGCACCCGCGGGTTCACTTCGATGAAGTAGAAGTTGCCGGATTCCATATCCATCAGGAATTCGACGGTGCCCGCGCACTCATAGTTCACATGCTGGCAGATCTTGCGGCCCAGGTCGCACAGCTCGGCGCGCTGCGTGTCGCTCAGGTACGGGGCAGGGGCACGCTCAACCACTTTCTGGTTGCGGCGCTGGACCGAACAGTCCCGCTCATAAAGGTGATAGATGTTGCCGTCCTTGTCGCCCAGGATCTGCACCTCGACGTGGCGGGCGCGGGTGATCATCTTCTCCAGATACCCCTCGCCGTTGCCGAATGCGGCTTCTGCCTCGCGGCGGCCTTCCAGCACCTTCTCTTCCAGCTCCTTTTCGGCGTGGATCGGACGCATGCCGCGGCCGCCGCCGCCCCAGGAGGCCTTCAGCATCAAGGGGTAGCCGATCTCAGCCGCTTCCTTGCGGATCGCGTCCATGTCGTCGCCCAGCACCTCGGTCGCGGGAATGACCGGCACGCCGGCTGCAATCGCCACCTTGCGGGCCGATGCCTTGTCGCCCAGGGCGCGCATGGTTTCCGCCTTGGGGCCGATAAAGGTGATGCCGTTGCGGGCGCAGGCGTCAACGAACTCCGGGTTCTCGGACAACAGGCCGTAGCCGGGGTGGATCGCATCGGCGCCGCTTTCCTTGGCGACGCGGATGATCTCGTCGATCGACAGATAGGCCGCAACCGGCCCCATGCCTTCGCCGATCCGGTAGGCTTCGTCCGCCTTGAACCGGTGCAGGCCGAGTTTGTCTTCCTCGGCATAGACGGCGACGGTGCGCTTGCCCATCTCGTTGGCGGCGCGCATCACGCGGATCGCGATCTCGCCACGGTTGGCAATCAGGATCTTTTTGAAGTCGGTCATTTCACCCTCGGGGTCCGTGCAAGTTGGTGCAGTGTTAGGCGGATATTAGCGATCCGCACAACCGTAGTTCTGGGTATTTCCGGCATGATTGCGCTCTCAAGCGGCCTGTTTTTGGATTTTTGTTACATACCGGATGCCGGTTTTTTCCGCTTTGTAACGGGCCCCGCGCCGGCTGATGAGCGCGGCAGGGCCGGAAAGCGGCAGCCGGGGGTGCGCCGCTTTAGGATGGCGTGCTCAACTTTGGGTCAGAAATGCAGGGATTTGCGCAACCAAAGAGCCAGGACCTGACCTTCCGGTGCAGAGGCAGCGGGCGATTGCGCGGTTAGACTGAAAACAGAATTGGGTTCAATTGCTTGCCCTCATCAAACCAGCCGCGCCCGGTGCCGGCTGCTGTAAAGGAGAGTAAACATGCACCGTATTATCTACGTCAGCCAGGCAGCGGGCGGCATGACCAGCACAGATCTGGCCGTAATCGTCGGGAAAGCGCAGAAAACCAACGCTGCCGCCGAAGTGACCGGCATGCTGGTCGGCCACAAGGGGTGGTTCCTGCAGGTGATCGAAGGCCCGGCACAAGCGCTGGCTGCGCTGTTTCACCGCATCAGTGCCGCCCCGCGGCACGGCAATATCCGGGTTCTGGTCAGCGAGCCGGCGGAATACCGGGCCTTCCCCGAATGGCGGATGGCCTTCTCGGAACCGCACGTGCTGCCGGGGGCCGTGCAAAAGCACGTTTTTGCGCTGCAGAACCTGATCCCGATCAACAGCCCCGACCGCGGCAGCGAAACCGCCGTGCGGCAGGTCGTGCGCGACTTTCTCGCCGCCTTTGAGCGGCTGGAGAAGACAGCCTGACGCGGGCGGCGGTTCACCCCGCCGCCAAAAGACGCGGTTCCAGAGATCGAAGGGCCGCCAGATCCGGCGTTCCCAGCTGGCTCATATTGGCCTGCATGTCCTTGGCCAGAACATCGGTCAGATGCGCCGGGCCGTCAGCGCCAAGCGCTGCCAGCGCATAATGATAGGCGCGGCCCAGCATGACAAAATCCGCTCCCAGCGCCAGCGCCCTGATGATGTCCAGCCCGCCTTCGATTCCGCTGTCGAAGATCAGCGGAATCCGCACTGCTTCGCGGATCTCCGGCAGCAGGTCTATTGCGGCGGGGCAGCCGTCGAACTGGCGGCCGCCGTGGTTGGAGATCCAGACCGCATCGGCACCGGCCTCTTCCAGCCGTCTGGCATCCTGCGCCCGCTGCACGCCCTTGATGATGAACGGGCCGTCCCAGTTGCGGCGCAGCCACTGCACATAGTTCCAATCGGGCGAGGTGCGCAGCAAGTAACCGATATGGGCGGTTGGCGGCAGGTTTGCCTGCGCGCCGGAGATGTATTTGTCCAGCGTCCGCATATGCGGCATCCCATGCCGTGCCATCCCCAGCGCCCAGGCGGGCCGCATCGCGATCTGCGCCAGAAGCCGCGGGGTCAGCCGCGGCGGCTGGGTCAGGCCGGAGCGCGTCTGCCGCTCCCGGCGTGAGGCGGCGGGCACATCCACCGTCAGCACCAGCGTCCGGAACCCCGCATCCCGGGCCCGCGCCAGCAGGTCGGTGCGGATGCCCTCATCCTTTGGCGGATAAAGCTGAAACCAGGCGTCCTCCCCCAGGTGCGGCGCCAGATCCTCGGGCGAGCGGCTGGCCACGGTTGACAGGCAAAAGGGAATGCCCGCCGCGGCGGCGCTGCGGGCCAGGATGGCCTCGGCATCCGGCCAGATCAGTCCTGACATGCCGACGGGCGCGATGCCAAACGGCAGGGCCTGCGGCTTGCCCAGGAACTCAGTCCTCAGGTCCGGCTCCATCGGTCCGTGCAGGATGGACGGAAGAAACCGCACCCGGTCCAGCCCGGTGCGGTTGCGCGCCTTGGCGGCCTCGCCGCCGGTGCCGCTGTCCAGATAGTCCCAGACGAAACGCGGCAGCCGGGCCCGGGCGCGGTCTCTCAGATCGCTAAGGCCCGGGTATCTTTGATGCAAATCCATGCACGCATTGGTACGCGGCGGGCGGCAGAGTGCAAGAAAAAGCGCCCGGCGCCTGTCACAGCTTCCGGGCGCCCGGCTGCGGCCTAGGCCGCGGCATCCTTGTCCTGCGGTTCCGGGGCGCCAGCGGCCTGCACCGCCGGATTGCGCGGGGCGGGGATTGCGCCATCCGCAACGCAGACCTGATTGCGGCCCTTGGCCTTGGCATCATACAGCGCATCGTCAGAGGCGCGCAGCAGATCCTGCGGCATGGTGCCATGCGCCGGGTAATGCGCCACGCCCAGCGAAATGGTGATCCGCGGCAGCGCCTTTTCACCATAGCGGACGACCACATCCTCAACCCCTTGGCGCAGCAGTTCAGCCTTGGTCATCACGTCCTCCTGGCTCAGGTCAGGCAGAATCAGGGTGAACTCCTCGCCGCCGGGACGGCAGGCGATCTCGTCGCCGTCGCAGGCCTGTTCCAGCACCGAGCCGACCGCACGCAGCACCATATCGCCCGCATCATGGCCATGGTTGTCGTTGAATTTCTTGAAGTGGTCGACGTCGATCGACACCACGCTGAGCCGCCGTCCGCTGTTCTGGCTGGCGCCGATGAGCTTGCGAAGGCTTTCCGTCATGTGACGGCGGTTGAACAGTCCGGTCAGCGGATCGCGCACCGACTGGTCGTGCAGCTGGTCGCGCATCCGCACGTTTGCGATTGCCATTGAAATCTGCTCCGCGCACATCTGCGCCAGTTTCTTGGTGCCGACAAACTCCGGGCATTCGTCCTTGATCGCCCGCAGATGCATCAGGCCAACGGTTTCACCATGCGCCAGGATCGGAAAGCAGTAATAGCTCCGGCCGTCATGCGGCTCCGCGTGCTCGCAGACGAAATCAATCTCAGAGGTGCCGAACTCATAGGTGCGGCCCCGGCGCAGGCCCCAGCATTCCTCAGGGTGGATGTGATCCTTGTGGCTGCCGCCGTTCCAGCTGGCACAGCCGTCCAGCACATCGCGGGAGTTGGAGTAAACATAGATGCTGCCCTCGGCGGTCGGCAGGATGTGGGTCATGAAACGGGCAACCATGTCGAACAGCTCATCCAGGGAGCGGCTTGACTGAAGCCATTCGTTCAGCTCCCCCAGCAGCTGCACCTCGCGCGCCAGCCGCAGCTGTTCATCCAGGATGCCGCGCTCTTTCTTGTTCTGCTGCTGCATCTGGTTCATGCTGAACCGGTTGGTCCTGAACACCACATAGACCGCGATGGTCATGGCCAAGAGCGCAATGGAGGTCAGCACAATCAGCGACAGCTGGGCGCGGCGGATAAACGTCGTCCTCAGGTCGGTGATATCGGTGTAGAAATCAATCGCACCGTCGAATTGACCATTGTGAATCAGCGGCACATAGACCTGCGCAACCTCCCGCGTGATGCTGCTGTCAAAGCCGTTGGACTGCAGCGGGAACCCATCCACCTCATAGGCGGGCAGCGGCTCGTGCATGTAATAGACCTCGCCGCGCGCGACCTGTGTGCTGAAAAAGGCGTTGGTCTCATACTCGCCGATCTCTTCGCTGCGGGTGGACCAGAAAATTTCCCCGTCGCTGGTCAGCAGGCGGAACCGGAATACGTCCGTCTCCTCTGGCAGCAGCAGCAGATCCTGCGCGTCCGCGGGCCGGATCCGCCCCTCTTCAAAGGAGTCCCCGACGTCTGTCATGTGCAGCACCACCCTGCGCTGCCAATGCTGCGACTGCTTGCGCAGATCGTTTTCGATCATCCGGTCCACGATGGGCGTGGGGACCGCAAACACAGCCCAGGCCGAAGCGCCCGCGGCTGCGACAAGGACCAGGATCAGCGATAAGCTGCGGATCTTTTCAGCAAGGCTGGATCTCAAGTTTTTCTTCATTTTTCTGCGCCTGAAGTGCTGTAAAGTTAAGGGGCGGTATGCAACCGCGACCCTAGCCGGGATTGCTTTCGGTCCCGTTAATCTCCCGTAAGTTTCCTGAAATCTTTCTTTCCGCTGAGCACTTTACAGCCGCCGCCCATGGGTCCCGAAGATGTGGCGCAAGGCAGGTGAACAGAGTGTGAACGTCCTCTTTCCGCCAGGCTTGAATCAGGCTAAGATCGCGCCATGAGCAGTTTTGACGAAATGGACGCCTTTGAGGGCGCTTCGCTGTCGGCCCGCGCCATGCAGGCGCGGCCGATGCCGTATCTGGACAGCCTCAACCCCGCCCAGCGGGAGGCCGTTGAATGCCTCGACGGCCCGGTGCTGATGCTGGCGGGCGCGGGCACCGGCAAGACCAAGGCGCTGACCACCCGCATCGTGCATCTCCTCAGCACCGGCCGCGCGCGCCCGAATGAGATCCTGTCGGTGACCTTCACCAACAAGGCCGCCCGCGAGATGAAGGAGCGGGTCGGGGCGATGCTGGGCCAGGCTGTTGAAGGGATGCCGTGGCTCGGCACCTTCCATTCGATCTGCGTCAAGCTGCTGCGCCGCCACGCTGAGCTGGCGGGGCTGAAATCGAACTTCACCATTCTCGACACCGACGACCAGATCCGCCTGCTCAAGCAACTGATCCAGGCCGCGGGCATCGACGACAAGCGCTGGCCCGCGCGGATGCTGGCGGGCATCATCGACGACTGGAAAAACCGCGCACTGACACCGGAGAAGGTGCCCGCAGGCGATGCCAGCGCCTATAACAGCCGCGGCACCGAGTTCTACGCCCAGTACCAAACCCGCCTGCGCGAGCTGAACGCGGTGGATTTCGGCGACCTGCTCTTGCACATGGTCACGATTTTCCAGAACCACCCCGACGTGCTGGAGCAGTACCAGCGCTGGTTCCGCTACATCATGGTGGACGAATACCAGGATACCAACGTCGCCCAGTACCTCTGGCTGCGGCTGCTGGCGGGCAAGCATAAAAACGTCTGCTGTGTCGGCGACGACGATCAGTCGATCTATGGCTGGCGCGGCGCCGAGGTCGGCAACATCCTGCGGTTTGAGAAGGATTTTCCCGGCGCAATGGTGGTCCGGCTGGAGCAGAACTACCGCTCCACCGGCCATATCCTCGCGGCCGCCGGCGGTGTGATCCGCGGCAACCAGGGCCGCCTCGGCAAAGAGCTGTGGACCGAGGCCGGCGACGGCGAAAAGGTCCGTCTGATCGGCCATTGGGACGGCGAGGAAGAGGCTCGCTGGATCGGCGAAGAGATTGAATCGATGCAGCGCGGCACCCGCGGCCAGGCACCGCTGGGGCTGGACCAGATGGCCATTCTGGTGCGCGCCTCCCACCAGATGCGCGCGTTCGAGGACCGCTTCCTGACCATCGGCCTGCCGTACCGCGTGATCGGCGGCCCGCGCTTTTATGAGCGGATGGAGATCCGCGATGCGATGGCCTATTTCCGCGTCGTGGTTTCCCCCGACGACGACCTGGCATTTGAACGCATCGTCAACACCCCGAAACGGGGCCTCGGCGACAAGGCGCAGCAGACCATCCAAAGCATCGCCCGCGAAAATGGCGTTTCACTGGTGGAAGGTGCGCGGCTTGCAGTCGAGAGCGGCCAGATCAAGGGCAAGGGCGGCGGCGCCCTGCGCCAGCTGGTCGAGGGCATCGCCCGCTGGGGCCGCATGGCCGGCGACGCCGACATGACCCATATGGAGCTGGCCGAAATCATCCTGGACGAGAGCGGCTACACCGGCATGTGGCAGAACGACAAGACGCCGGAGGCGCCGGGCCGCCTGGAAAACCTCAAGGAATTGGTGAAGGCGCTGGAGTCTTTCGAGAACCTGCAGGGCTTCCTCGAACATGTCAGCCTGGTGATGGACAACGACAAGCAGGACGCGGACGAGAAGGTCTCGATCATGACCCTGCACGCCGCCAAGGGCCTGGAATTCCCCGCGGTCTTCCTGCCGGGCTGGGAGGACGGGCTGTTCCCCTCGCAGCGCTCAATGGACGAAAGCGGACTTAAAGGTTTGGAGGAGGAGCGCCGCCTTGCCTATGTCGGCATCACCCGCGCCGAACAGATCTGCACCATATCTTTCGCCGGCAACCGGCGGGTGTTCGGGCAATGGCAATCGCAGCTGCCCTCGCGCTTCATCGACGAGCTGCCGGAGGAGCATGTCGAGGTGCTGACGCCCCCGGGCCTTTATGGCGGCGGCTACGGCGCTGCGGCGCCCGGCGGCGCGATGGCGGGCGGGCAGGTGCGCTCGACGATCGAAGAGAAAATGGCGCAGGCCGATGGCTACAACTCGCCCGGCTGGAAGCGGATGCAGGCCCGCGCGGGCCAGCGCGGCCTGTCGCAGCCAAAGGAGAGCAAGCATCAGGTGATCGACCTGACCGCGACCTCCAGCTTCACCTTGGGGGAGCGGGTGTTCCACCAGAAGTTCGGCTACGGCGCCATCACCGGCATCGAGGGCGACAAGCTTGAAGTGGACTTTGAGAAGGCAGGCACCAAGAAAGTGGTCGCCCGCTTTGTTTCTGCCACGGACGACGTTCCGTTTTAAACGAAGTATTTAAGCCGGCAGGGCCGGCGGATCGGATCGCGCAGCGATCCGATCCGGGCGCGGGCGCGGCGGGCAGCATGGCTGCCCGCCGCGCCCGCGCCACCCCTTTCCTCTCAAGCAAGCGCGGCTTTGGCCGGGCGTGTGCCTGGCTGCAGCTGCGCGTCAGCGGGAGGGCTAAGTTCTGATGTCCCGGAAAAACAAGAAACGGCGGCGCCCAGGGAGGAGGAGGGGCGCCGCCGTTCTGTCATACACCGGGGAAAAGGGAGGAGGAGACCCCGGTGATCCAAACCCGGCTTCTTGGGCCGGTATAGGGTGCGGCGGCATCAGGGAGGAGGAGGATGCCGCCGCGTAGCACAGGCTCTTCAAAGGGAGGAGGAGGAAGAGCCTGATCTCTATTAGTTGTTCTCGTATGCGGCCTGATAGGCGACGCGCTTGATTTCGCTGCGGCTCAGGCCCAGGTCCGCCAGCTCGCGGCCCGACAGCGCCGACAGCTCATTGACGGTCTGGCGGTACAGCCGGTAACGGACGAACTTGACCAGAAGCGTGTTCAGAAAGCCAACCGGGGATGCCACGCTCACCGCGGAGATTTGATGTGCTGCAGCCATGGGTCTGTTCCTTCGTCCAACCGTTTCGTCATCTGCGTCTTGCGCCTCAGCGGCGCCGCTTGAGCCACAATTTAGGGATCTCGCCAGAAGTCGCAATCCCGTGCTTCGTCATTGCTGCTATGCAGCATTTGCATGGGTGACGTATCGGTATGTAGCTGGAATATGGCGATATTTTCAGCAGCCGCTTACGCAACTGTATAATTTCCCGGCACCGCGCGGAAGCCTGTGCATGGCTGGTGCCGCCGCTGTTGACAGGCGGGCAGGCTGCCGTTCCAGGCCGCGTCTGCGGCGTTCGGGCCGGACGGGTTCCAAGCGCCGCTGCCGCGGCATATATATGTGCCGGATAACACGCAGGAGCGCAGACATGCCGGTCACCCAGGAACAGATTCACGCAGTATTGGAGCGGCTCGCCCTGCCGGATGGCGGCACTCTGGTGTCGCGCGACATGCTGCGGGCGCTGCGCATTGAGGGCGGAAAGGTCAGCTTCGTGATCGAAGCGCCCAGCCTGGAAATCGCCAAGCTGATGGAGCCTTTGCGCCAGGCGGCCGAGGCGGCCGTGCTGTCGCTGGACGGGGTGGAGGCCGTGGCCGCGGCGCTGACCGCCCACGCGCCGCAGCAGCCCGCCCCCAGTCTCAAGGTGGGCGGCCACCCGAAACCGCAGGCGGAGCCGCTGAAACCCGCAGGCGTCAAGCGGATCCTGGCCGTGGCCTCCGGCAAGGGCGGGGTGGGGAAGTCCACCGTTTCCTCCAACCTCGCCGTGGCACTGGCCAGGCAGGGCCGCAAGGTGGGGCTGCTGGACGCCGATATATACGGCCCCTCCCAGCCCCGCATGATGGGCGCCAAAGGCCGCCCCGCCAGCCCCGACGGCAAGACCATCGAGCCGCTGCACGCTCATGGCGTCACCCTGATGTCGATCGGTTTCATGCTGGAGGAGGGCAAGGCGGTGGTCTGGCGCGGCCCGATGCTGATGGGCGCGCTGCAGCAGATGCTGGGGCAGGTGAATTGGGGCGAGCTGGACGTGCTGATCGTCGACCTGCCGCCCGGCACCGGCGATGTGCAGCTGACGCTCTGCACCAAGGCAGAGCTGACGGGCGCCATCGTCGTCTCCACCCCGCAGGACGTGGCGCTGCTGGATGCGCGCAAGGCGCTGGACATGTTCGGCACGCTGAAAACCCCGGTGCTTGGGCTGATCGAGAATATGTCCTTCTTCGCCTGCCCGGATTGCGGCAGCGAGCATCACATCTTCGGCAATGGCGGCGTCGCGGCGGAGGCGGAAACGCTTGGGCTGCCGCTGCTGGGGGCTTTGCCGATCGACCTGGAAACCCGGCTCGCGGGCGACAGCGGCACGCCGGTGGCTGCGGGCGAGGGCGCAATGGCCCAGGCCTATGCCCGGATCGCCGAAGGGCTGGTCAGGGGCGGCATGGCCTGACGCGCCGCAGGGCGAACTCTCTATATATAGTGGCACCCTGCATCTGATGGCCCGCCCTTGTGGCGGGCCTTCTGCCGTTCGGCGTTGCCGAATGGGCGCAGACGGGAACGCCTGCCCGGTCCGGGACCGGATGGGACGGGCCGCCCGGAATGGGACCGCATGGGGCGGCTGGGAAACCATGGGACGGCTGGGAATTTGCGGGACAGGCGGGAAATCATGGGCGGCATGGGAAATCATGGCCCGGATTTCCGCTTATTCCCTCTTGCCAGCACGAATCACCGCGTGCTCAAACGCAAGCAATGGAACTTTCCGGCTTGTTGGGGGCAGGCGGCTTGAGAACACAGCGCGAACATACGCGGTTTCAGCGAGTCGTCTGACGGAATCGCGGGAAACTATGGGAAAAAAATCACCTCCGCAACTCGCACCTATATCTAGTGTTTGCGGTCGCTTTGCTCACAACAAATTCGTAAATTTGGCCTGAGATGGCCACGAATCTCTTGCGAATCTCTGCGTTCGCCGCCAATCCCTGAGCGATTTCCCGCAAAAAACAGTTGCAGGACCATCAATTCCCATAGTATCCCTGTTTCATCAGATGAGACGAGGGACGGGGCGCCAAACGACCCCAGACCAAAAAACAAAACAAGCAGGTTTCATACAGGCCTTCGCTTTCATCGAACCAAGAGATCCGGCGCGCGAGCGAGCAGACATCCCCCCAGGTGGCGCGCGCAGTCGGACATCCCGCAAAGCGGGCCAAGGCGGCGGGTTGATCAGTGGCAGCAGATCAACCCGCCCCTTTTCATTCTGGGGGACGGATTAACGCGAGGGACGCGCGAAAAGGACGGTAAATTGGGCCGCAGGTTCAGAGGCGAAAGCCACCATAAGGTGGACAGCAAGGGGCGGGTGTCAATTCCCGCCTCCTTTCGCCGTGTTCTGGAGGCCGCCGATCCGAACTGGCAGCCGGGCCAGAACCCCGAACTGGTGATCGTCTACGGCGACCATCGCCGCAATTTCCTGGAATGCTATACTATCGAGGCGATCGAAGAGGTCGACGCCAAGATCGACCAGCTGCCGCGCGGCTCGATGCAGCGCAAGATGCTGCAGCGTATGTTCCACGGCCAGTCCTTCCCGACCAACGTGGACGAGACCGGCCGCCTGGTGCTGCCCGCCAAGCTGCGCCAGAAGATTGATCTGGAGGCCGAGGCCTTTTTCATCGCCGCGGGCGACACCTTCCAGATCTGGAAGCCGGAAACCTACGAGGCCGAGGAGCTGGCACAGGCCGAAGAGTGGATGGATGACCTGCCCGAGGGCTTCGATCCGATGGAATTCCTAGATGGCGCCGGGAGCGCTTAAGACATGACCCAGGACCAGAACGCTGCCAATGGTCCCCACATCCCCGTTCTTCTCCGGCCGCTCCTGCAGGCGGTTGCCCCCGTTACCGGCCGCTGGCTGGATGGCACCTTCGGCGCCGGCGGCTATACCCGGGGCCTGCTGGAAGCCGGGGCGGAGCAGGTGATCGGCGTTGACCGCGACCCGCTGGCCTTTGAGCTCGCAAAACCCTGGGCAGGAGAGTACGGCGACCGCCTCATCCTGCAGCAAGGCGTGTTTTCCCGCATGGATGAATATGCCCAGGACCTCGACGGCGTGGTGCTGGACCTCGGCGTTTCCTCCATGCAGCTGGACCTGGCCGAACGCGGCTTCTCGTTCATGAAGGACGGCCCGCTGGACATGCGGATGTCGCAGTCCGGCCCCTCCGCCGCCGACCTGATCGCGGAACTGACCGAGGCGCAGATCGCCGACATCCTGTTCCACTACGGCGAGGAACGCGCCAGCCGCCGCATCGCCAAGGCGATCGTCCGGGAACGCGAAATCGAGCCGATCACCACCACCCTGCGCCTTGCGGGCATCATCGAGAGCTGCCTGCCGCGCCCCAAGCCGGGCCAGTCGCACCCTGCGACCCGCAGCTTCCAGGGCCTGCGCATCGCGGTGAACGCCGAATATGACGAGCTGTTCGAGGGCCTGCTGGCCGCCGAGCGGGCGCTGAAGCCGGGCGGGCTCTTGGCCGTTGTCACCTTCCACTCGGTCGAGGACCGCATGGTCAAACGCTTCTTCCAGCACCGCGCAGGCAAGACCGGCCGCGCCAACCGCTATGCGCCGGAGCAGGAGGAAACCCCCGCCCAGTTCGAACTGGTCACCCGCAAGGCCGTGGGCCCGGACGAGCAGGAGCTGGCCGAAAACCCGCGCGCCCGTTCCGCCCGCCTGCGGGTGGGGCGCCGGACTGATGCCGCGCCGGGGCCGATCTCGGCCAAGGAGCTTGGAATGCCGCAGCTGAAAGAGACGCGTAAATGAAGACCCTGCTGTATGCCGCAACTTGTCTGGCTGTCTTTGGCCTTGCCTTTTGGGCCTACCGCGAAAACTACGCCACCCAGCAGGTGCTGAAGGAAACCCGGGCGCTGCAGCAGCAGATCGGCGCGGCGCAGGTCCGGCTCAGCGTGCTGCGCGCCGAATGGGCCTATCTCAACCGCCCGCAGCGGCTGCGCGATCTGGCGGACATCAATTTTGACCGCCTCGGCCTTCTGCCGCTGCGCCCGGATCAGTTCGGGCGGGTGGATGAGGTCTCCTACCCGGCACCGGCGGAGCTGGAGATCACCAACGAGGTTGAAGTCTCCGGCCTGAACCTGAGGACGCAGCCATGATCCGCACACCGCTCCGCCCGCTGGCCCGCATCCTTCATGCCCGCGCGACCGGCGAAAACCCGGATGCGATCGAACGCGAGAACCTCAGCCTGCGCCATCAGGAAATGCAGGTGCAGTCCCGGCAGCGCGCCGAGGGGCGGCTTTTGGTTCTTGGGCTGTTCTTTGTCTGCGCCTTCGGGGCGATCATTGCCCGCATGGCCACGACAGCGGTCTCCGAACCTGCAGAGCCGGTGGCCAGCGTGCCCGGCAGCGCCATCGCCATGCAGCGCGCCGACATTGTCGACCGCAAGGGCCGCCTGCTGGCTACCAATTTTGAAACCCATTCGCTTTATGCCCAGCCGCCGCAAATGATCGACCCCATCGGTGCCGCGGAAAAGCTGGTGGAGATCTTCCCGGACCTGGACCGCGAGCGGCTGATCAAGGATTTCACCGGTAAGCGCAAGTTCCTGTGGGTAAAAAAGAAAATCAGCCCCGAGCAGCTGCAGGCGGTGCATGATATCGGCGATCCCGGCCTGATGTTCGGCCCGCGCGAGATGCGGCTTTACCCCAATGGCAGCCTGGCCGCGCATGTGCTGGGCGGGGCGGGCTTTGGCAAGGAAGGCGTGAACGCCGCCGAAGTGATCGGCGTTGCCGGTGTGGAGCGCCAGTTCGACGACTACCTGCGCGACCCGGCCAACGGCGGCAAGCCGCTGCAGCTGTCGCTGGACCTGACGGTTCAGGCAGCGGCTGAGCAGGTGCTTTATGGCGGCATGAAGCTGATGAACGCCAAGGGGGCCACTTCGATCCTGATGGACGCCCAAACGGGCGAGGTGATCTCTGTGGTTTCCTTCCCCGACTTCGATCCGAACGACCGGCCGCGCCCGCCTGCCTCCGGCTTTGACCCCTCGGTCAGCCCGCTGTTCAACCGCGCGGTTCAGGGCGTGTATGAGCTTGGCTCCACCTTCAAGATCTTCACCGCCGCGCAGGCGATGGATCTGGGTCTGGTCGGCGCCGACACCGTGATCGACACCCGCGGGCCGCTGCGCTGGGGCCGTTTTGCGATCCGCGATTTCCGCAACTACGGCAACGAGATGTCGGTGACCAAGATCATCGTCAAATCCTCCAACATCGGCACCGCACGGCTGGCGCAGCAGATCGGGGTGGAGCGGCAGAAAAGCTTCCTCGACACGCTGGGGATGCTGGAGCCGACTCCGTTTGAAATTTCCGAAGCCGCAGGCGGCAAGCCGCTCCTGCCGGCCAACTGGTCGGAGCTGTCGGCGATGACGATTTCCTACGGCCACGGCATCTCCACCACGCCGATGCATCTGGCGGCGGGCTATGCCGCGGTGGCCAACGGCGGCCGCTACGTGGCGCCGACGATTCTGAAGCAGAACGGCCCGCAACTGGGCGAACGGGTGATGAGCGAGGCCTCCGCCGCCGCTGCGCGCAAGATGTTGCGCAAGGTGGTCAGCGAAGGCACCGCATCTTTTGCCGAGGTCGAGGGCTATCAGGTGGGCGGCAAGACCGGCACCGCCGACAAGCCCAAGCCCCGCGGCGGCTATTATGATGACAAGGTGATCGCCACTTTTGCCTCTATTTTCCCGGCACATGACCCGAAATACGTGCTGATCGTGACGCTGGACGAACCGTCTATTATTGCCCACGGCGAGGAGCGACGCACAGCAGGCTGGACCGCCACCCCGGTGGCGGCTGAGATGATCGGCCGTGTCGCGCCGCTCTTGGGCCTGCGTCCGCAAGTTGAACCCGCAGAGGTGACTGGTATAACCCTGACCTCGAACTAATCCAGGTGAGGGCCGCCATGAGCAGCAGCAGACCAGACCAGCCCCTGAGCCAATTGGGGCTGACCGCCCGCGGCGGCGCCGACCCGCAGATCAGCGGCCTGGCGGTGGACAGCCGCGAGGTGCGCGAGGGATATCTTTTCGCAGCACTGCCGGGCAGCCAGGTGCATGGTGCCAAATTCATCCCCGGCGCGCTGGAGAAGGGCGCCTCTGCCATCCTGACAGATGCCGCCGGGGCAGAGATCGCCGCCAAGGTGCTGGATGAAAGCCACGCCGCGCTGGTTGTGGTCGAGGACCCGCGCCAGACGCTGGCCTATGCCGCCGCCCTGTGGTTCGGCGGCCAGCCGCAGACCGTGGTCGCGGTGACCGGCACCAACGGCAAGACCTCGGTCGCGACCTTCGTGCGCCAGATCTGGATGGAGCTGGGTCATCAGGCCGTCAACATGGGCACTACTGGCATCGAGGGCGCCTGGAGCTACCCGCTGGCCCATACCACGCCGGAACCGATCACCCTGCACCGCGCGCTGGCAGAGGCCGCCGCGGCGGGTGTGACCCATGCGGCGATGGAGGCGTCTTCGCACGGGCTGGACCAGCGGCGTCTGGACGGGGTGCAGCTGGCCGCTGCCGGCTTCACCAATTTCACCCAGGACCATCTGGACTATCACGAAACGTTTGAGGCCTATTTCGCCGCCAAGGCGGGCCTGTTCCGCCGGGTCCTGCCGGAGGAGGGCGTCGCCGTCATCAACATGAACGACCCCCGGGGGCCGGAGATGCGCGCGGTGGCCGCCGCCCGCGGGCAGGAGGTGATCAGCGTGGGCCGCGGCCTGGGCGACCTCAGCCTTCTGGGGCTTCGTTATGACGGCACTGGCCAGGACATGCGCTTTGCCTGGCATGACAAGCCGTATCAGGTGCGGCTCAACCTCATTGGCGGCTTTCAGGCGGAGAACGTGCTGCTGGCCTGCGGGCTGGTGATTGCCGGCGGCGAGGATCCGGAGCGGGTGTTTGAGACCCTGCCGCATCTCACCACTGTCCGCGGCCGGATGCAGCTGGCGGCGGAGCGGGACAACGGCTCGGCCGTCTTTGTCGATTACGCCCATACGCCGGACGCGGTGGCCAGCGCCATCAAGGCCCTGCGCCCGCATGTGCTGGGCCGTCTGATTGCCATCGTCGGCGCGGGCGGCGACCGCGACACCACCAAGCGGCCTCTGATGGGGCAGGCGGCGCATGAGAACGCGGATGTAGTGATCGTCACCGACGACAACCCCCGCAGCGAGGATCCGGCGGTGATCCGCGCCGCTGTGAAGGGCGGCGCGCCGGACTGCATCGAGATCGGCGACCGTGCCGAGGCGATCCTGCGCGGGGCCGACATGCTGCAGCCAGGCGATGCGCTGATTGTCTGCGGCAAGGGCCATGAGACCGGCCAGACCGTGGGCGACACGGTGCTGCCCTTTGATGATGTGGAGCAGGCCAGCATTGCCGTGGCTGCGCTGGACGGGAGGATCGCATGACCCTTTGGACCGCATCCGAGGCCGCCGCCGCCACCGGCGGGCAGGCGCAGGGGGACTGGGCTGTCTCAGGCCTGTCGATCGATACCCGCACGATTGAGCCGGGCGACATGTTCGTGGCGCTAAAGGCCGCCCGTGACGGCCATGACTTCGTGGCGCAAGCGCTGGAGAAGGGCGCCGGTGCGGCGCTGGTCTCCCGCGTTCCGGAAGGTCTTCCGGCGGATGCGCCGCTGCTGATCGTGGACGACGTGCAGGCCGGTCTGGAGGCCTTGGGCAAGGCGTCGCGGGCGCGGACACAGGCCAAGGTCGTTGCGGTCACCGGCTCGGTCGGCAAGACCTCGACCAAGGAAATGCTGGCGCGGATGCTGTCCGATCAGGGCCGCACCCATGCCGCAGTGGCCAGCTACAACAACCATTGGGGCGTGCCGCTGACGCTGGCGCGGATGCCGCGCGATACTGAATACGCGGTGATCGAGATCGGCATGAACCACCCCGGCGAGATTGCGCCCTTGGCAAAACAGGCCCGCCCGCATGTGGCGATGGTGACCACCGTGGCCGCGGTGCATCTGGAAGCGTTTGAAAACGTCGAAGGCATCGCCCGCGAAAAAGCCGCGATAATGGAAGGGCTGGAACCGGGCGGCGCGGCGGTGCTGAACGCCGATGTCGCCGAGGCCCATGTGCTGCGGGACGTGGCGGCGGATCTGGGTGCAACTGCCCGCTGGTTCGGTGAAAGCGCCGCGGACTACACTCTGCATTCCGCCGGGATTGAAGGCGAGGAGACCGTCGCCCGCGCCACCGCCAACGGCCGGGAGGTTGAGCTGCATATTCAATCCCTTGGCGCGCATTTCGCGATGAACGCCCTGGGCGCGCTGGCCTGTGTTGAGGCGCTGGGAGCCGATCCGGTCAAAGCAGCCGAAAGCCTCGCCCTTTGGTCGCCGGTCAAGGGCCGCGGCGTGCGTGAGGTGATCCGGCTGGACAGCGGCACCATCACCCTGCTGGACGACAGCTATAACGCCAACCCGACCTCGATGGCGGCAGCACTTGCGGTGCTGGCGGCCACCCCCGGAAAGGGCCGCAGGATCGCCTATGTCGGCGACATGAAGGAACTTGGCCCGCAGGAGGCCGAACTGCACGCAGGGCTGGCGGATCTGGACGCGGTTCAGGGCATCGACAAGATCCACTGCATCGGCCCGCTGATGCACGCTCTGCACGGCGCACTGCCGGAGGGCAAGCGCGGCGCCTGGTATGAGACCAGTGCGGAGGCGGTGCCCGGGCTGGCAGGTGAAATCCAAGGCGGCGATATCGTGCTGGCGAAGGGCTCTTTGAGCATGGCATTGGCCAAGATCGTTGACGGCATCCGCGAAATGGGTCACTCCGGCCTCAACTCAGAAAACGCGTAAAAGAACGAGGGAAGGGCCAGGATGCTCTATTGGCTGACCGCTTTGTCGGACGGGGGGGATTTCTACAACCTGTTCCGCTATATCACATTCCGCGCAGGCGGCGCCTTTCTGACCGCGCTGATCTTCGGCTTCCTGTTCGGCAAGCCGCTGATCAACGTGCTGCGCAAGCGCCAGGGCAAGGGCCAGCCGATCCGCGACGACGGGCCGGAGGGGCATTTCTCCAAGGCGGGCACCCCGACCATGGGCGGCCTGTTGATCGTTGGCGCGCTGCTGACTGCGACGCTGATGTGGGCGCGGTGGGATAACCCCTTTGTCTGGCTGGTTCTGTTTGTGACCATGGCCTATGGCCTCATCGGTTTTGCCGACGATTACGCCAAGGTCTCAAAGCAGAACACCAAGGGCGTGCCGGGCAAGGTGCGGCTGCTGCTGGGGGTGCTGATCGCAGTGACCGCGTCGCTGTGGGCTGCGGCCTATCACCCGGAGCCGCTGCAGCACCAGCTGGCGCTGCCGGTGTTCAAGGACACGCTGATCAATCTCGGGATCTTCTACGTGCCGTTTTCGATCTGCGTCATCGTCGGCGCGGCCAATGCGGTGAACTTGACCGATGGTCTGGACGGACTCGCCATCATGCCGTCGATGATTGCGGCCGGAACGCTGGGCGTGATTGCCTATGCGGTGGGGCGGGTCGACTTTACCGAGTATCTGGACGTGCACTATGTGCCCGGAACCGGCGAAATCCTGATCTTCACCGCGGCGCTGTTCGGCGCAGGGCTGGGCTTTCTGTGGTACAACGCGCCGCCGGCGGCGGTGTTCATGGGCGACACCGGATCGCTGGCGCTGGGCGGTGCCCTGGGCGCCATCGCGGTCGCCACCAAGCACGAACTGGTGCTGGCCATTGTCGGCGGCCTGTTCGTGGTTGAGGCGCTGTCGGTGATCATCCAGGTGCTCTACTTCAAGCGCACCGGGCGGCGGGTGTTCCTGATGGCGCCGATCCATCACCACTACGAGAAGAAGGGCTGGGCGGAGCCGACCATCGTGATCCGCTTCTGGATCATCTCGCTGATCCTGGCGATGATCGGCCTGGCGACGCTGAAGGTGCGTTAAGGCCGCGCAGTGGTGGGCGGAATCGCCCACCCTACGGCTCTTGGCCGCCGCGCCGTGTCTTAGGCGGGGCGGTTTGACCTCTCTGATCTCTGGAACCGCTCGGGGCTGCTGCTTCGGGCGGTTTATCTTTTTGGAAGAAGGCGGCGCCGCCGGAGGGGCGGAGCATCGGATGGCCCTTGCCACGGGGCCATGTCCGTCTATCGGCCTGTGCGGACCCGCCCTGCACCCAATGAGGAGGTGGTCTGAGGGGGCCGGTCTCCTGGTCTGCTCGTTGCAACGGTTCGACCGTAGCGCAGGCGAGTGAAGGTCCGGTGAGGGCACCGGTCGCTGGCTGCGCAACACCTGCTGCAAGACACCCGCCCGGCGGCACGCCGGGCAGCGCCCGGACCGACCCCACGGGGAGGGCGCTTCACGCCCACCCCTCGGCCCGGGCGCCGCCCTAGGTGGCGAGCACATGGTTTTCACTTCTGTGAGGTTTGATTGCGCCCGGTTCAATTGAGGCCTTAGACCGGATTGAAATTTAAGGTATCAAGGGCGTTTTAAGCGCATTCCCGCCGCCGCTCTGTACATGCTGCGCCGGGGTGCCCGGTGCAACCGGTTCAGAACACCGACCAATCCATCTCACGGGCCAGCCGCTCCATCGCTTCGGTGCCCAGCTTGGAATTGCCGTTGTGGTCCAGGCCCGGGGACCACACCGCAACGCTGGCCTTGCCCGGCACAATCGCCAGGATGCCGCCGCCGACACCGCTTTTGGCGGGCAGGCCGACGCGGTAGGCGAACTCCCCCGAGCCATCATAATGGCCGCAGGTCAGCATCAGCGCATTCAGGCGCCGGACGCGGCCCTGCGACACCAGGCTTGGCCCCTTGTCGGCACCGATCAGGAAGCGCCCGGCCTTGGCCAGCTGCACCGTCGTCATCTCGGTGGCGCATTGGTGGAAATAGGTGCCCAGCGTCTTTTCCGGCGTGTTCTTGAGGTTGCCGAAGGAGGCCAGGAAATTGGCATGGGCAAAGTTGCGGTGGCCGTGGCGGGTCTCCGAACTGGCCACCGCCTTGTTGATGTGGATGTCCTCATCGCCTGCCGCGGCGCGGATGAAGCCTAGGATTTCCGCCAGCGCCTCCCGGGGCTCGCGGCCCGCCAGCAGCTCATCCGTGGTGACGATGGCGCCGGCGTTGACGAACGGGTTGCGGGGGCGGCCGCGCTCATGCTCAAGCTGGACGATGGAGTTGAAGGCGGTGCCCGAGGGTTCGCGCCCGACACGGCTCCACAGCTGGTCGCCTGCGCGCCCGAGCGCGATGGCGAGGGTGAACACCTTGGTGATGCTTTGGGCGGAAAACCGGGTCTGCGCATCGCCGGCGTGAAACAGCTTGCCGCCGGCGGTGGCCACCGCGATGGCGAATTGGTCCGGGTCCACTTGGCCGAGTTCGGGGATGTAGCTGGCGACTTCGCCGCGGTCGGCGCGGCCGTGCATGTCTGCGCTGATCCGGTCGAGCAAGGTTTGAATATCCGGTGCCAAGCGTCACTCCTTCCTCTGTCCTGAGAGGGAACTTCGGGTATGGGCGGGGCCTTGTCAATCTGACAGCACTGGCAAAGCCCGGATGGATCGGGTAGCGGTTTCAGCACCAATTTCGAGGGAGTGCAGGCGATGATCCCGGTCAAAGGATATGAGGGCGCGAAACTGGCGGTTCTGGGGCTGGGGCGGTCCGGT
Source organism: Leisingera sp. CC-HEC096 (assembly GCF_059429235.1). Classification (NCBI taxonomy): domain Bacteria; kingdom Pseudomonadati; phylum Pseudomonadota; class Alphaproteobacteria; order Rhodobacterales; family Roseobacteraceae; genus Leisingera; species Leisingera sp. CC-HEC096. The sequence goes on along the minus strand of NZ_JCAIJS010000001.1, from coordinate 1,582,634 downwards.
CTGGCGACCGCGCGGGCGTTGAGGGCCGGCGGCGCCGAGGCGCTGTGCTGGGACGACAACCCGGCCGCGCGGGAGGCGGCGGAGGCGGAAGGTTTCACCTGCCGCGACCTGCACAAACCGGGTGCCTTTGACGATGTGGCAGCGCTGATCACTTCGCCCGGCATTCCGCATCTGTATCCCAAGCCGAACCCGGTGATCCGTGCGGCGATGGAGGCCGGGGTGCCGGTGGACAATGACATCGGGTTATTCTTCCGCTCCTTTGCGGACGCCGAATGGCAGATGCACGACCAGCCGCCGCGGGTCGTGGCGGTCACCGGCTCCAACGGCAAGTCGACCACGGTGGCGCTGCTGCACCACATCCTGCAGGAGGCGGGCCGCGAGAGCCAGTTGGCGGGCAACATCGGCCGCGGCGTGCTGGACATCGACCCGCCGGGCGAGGGCGGCGTGGTGGTGCTGGAGCTATCGAGCTATCAGACCGAACTCGCCCGCGCGCTGACCCCGGATGTGGCGGTCTTCACCAACCTGTCGCCCGACCATCTGGACCGGCACGGCGGCATGGGCGGCTATTTCGCCGCCAAGCGACGCCTGTTCGCCGAGGGCGGGCCGGACCGGGCCGTCATCGGCATCGACGAGGACGAGGGGCTGTTCCTGGCAGGCCAGCTGTCCGAGGGGGCCAGCGACGACCGGGTGATCCGGATTTCCGCGGCGCGCAAGCTGACCGGTCCGGGCTGGCAGGTCTTTGCCCGCAAAGGGTTCCTGAGCGAGTACCGCAAGGGGCGGCAGGCGGCCTCCATCGACCTTCGCGGGATGATGGGGCTGCCCGGTGCGCACAACCACCAGAACGCCTGCGCGGCCTATGCGGCGGCGCGCACCCTGGGGCTGGCGCCGCGGCTGATCGGCGATGCGATGGCAACGTTCCCGGGCCTGCCGCACCGCAGCCAGACCATCGCAGAAGCGGCAGGCGTGCGCTATGTGAATGACAGCAAGGCCACCAACCTCGACAGCGCGGTCAAAGCCTTGAGTGCCTTCAAGAACATCCGCTGGATCTGCGGCGGGCTGGAGAAGGACGGCGGGCTGGACGCGCTGAAGGGGCAGACCGGCAATGTGGTGAAGGCCTATGTGATCGGGCGCGAGGCGGCTGCCTTTGCTTTGCAGCTGGATGTGGAGGCGGAGGTCTGCACCACCATGGCGGCGGCGGTGGCGCGGGCCATGGAAGACTCGCAGGAAGGCGACACCGTGCTGCTGGCGCCGGCCGCGGCGAGTTTCGATCAGTACGACAACTTCGAGCAGCGCGGCGATGATTTCACCGCGGAAGTGAAGACGCGGCTGGGGTGACGGGAAGGCGCAAAGGGGCTTCAGGCTCACCTAAGCGGAAAATCCGCTTCGCACCCGCCTTCACTTGTCCTGGGCCTGCCAGAGCTGCCGCGCGCGGCCAAGCGAAATAGCGGTATCCGCCTGCGGCGGAGCCTCCGCGATTTCCCTTGACCCCGCCCGTCATCCCTGGCCGCCTTGGCCCAAGCGCAGGCGGCTCCGAAGCGGAAAACCTAAAGGCTCAGCCCTTGGCGGCGATGGCGGCGCCGGCGGCATAGCCAGATGACCAGGCCCATTGGAAGTTGTAGCCGCCGAGCCAGCCGGTCACGTCTACGGCTTCGCCGATGGCGTAGAGGCCGGGGGCGGGTTTGGCCTCCATGGTCTTGGAAGAAAGGCCGTCCGTGCAGATGCCGCCCAGGGTGACTTCCGCCGTGCGGTAGCCCTCGGTGCCGGCAGGCAGCAGGCGCCAATTTTGCAGCGCCTCGCACAGCGCGGTCAGGGCCGCGTCGGATTGATCCGCCAGGCGGCCCTTGAGGCCAAGCTGCGGCGCGAGGAACTCCACCAGCTTGCCGGGCAGGTGGCGGGAGAGTTCGGTGGTCAGGTCGCGGCGGCCCTCGGCCTGGCGCTGTTCACGCAACAGGCCGTAAAGCGGCGTCTCCGGGATCAGGTTCGCGGTGATCTCCTCGCCTTCGCGCCAGTAGGAGGAGAGCTGCAGCACCGAAGGTCCTGAGAGGCCGCGGTGGGTGAACAGCAGCGCCTCGTCGAAGGACGTGCGCTCGTTCGACAGGCGCGCGGGCAGGGAGACGCCGGCCAGCGGTTGGAAGCGCCCGTCCGGGAAGGTGAAGGGGACCAGCGCGGGGCGGGTGTCTGTGATCTCCAGCCCGAACTGGCGGGCGAGGTCATAGGCAAGCCCGGTGGCGCCCATCTTGGGGATCGACTTGCCGCCGGTGGCCAGCACCAGGTTGCGGCAGGTGACGGTCTGCGCCTTGCCCTCGCGCAGCAGTTTGACGCGGTAGCCGTCTGCGGTCTGCTCCACGTTCTCTACCGACGTGTGCAGCCAAAGATCTGCGCCGGCCTGCCGCATCTCGTCCACCAGCATCGTGATGATCTGTTTGGAGGAACCGTCGCAGAACAGCTGGCCCAGGGTTTTCTCGTGCCAGGCGATGCCGTGGCGGCTGACCAGTTCGATGAAATCCCACTGGGTGTAGCGGGCGAGGGCGGATTTGCAGAAATGCGGATTGGCGGAAAGGTAGTTCTTCGCCTCTGTATACATGTTGGTGAAGTTGCAGCGGCCGCCGCCGGAAATGCGGATTTTCTCGCCCGGCGCTTTGGCGTGGTCGATCACCAGGGTGCTGCCGCCGGCATGAGCCGCGCACATCATGCCAGCCGCGCCGGCGCCGAGAATCAGAGTGTTGGTCTGCATGGCGGGCATCGACCACGGAACCGGCGCCGGCGCAAGGGGGAGGCCGGGCGGCGGGCTTTTGCGGATTGCTGCCGGCTGCCGGGCAACTTCCTGCCTGTCAAGACAGGCGCGCGGCGGGGTGGTAGGATTCCGCCGAAGGGTGTTCTTTTTCTGGCGCCATGGCTCACGAATCGTTACAGTTTAGGTGAGACCCCGAAAAATGGGGCGGAGCGAGGCAAATAGTGGCGGTATTCCCATGACTGAGATGGTCTATGGCGCGGTTCCTGTGCGGACAGGCGAGCCGATCCTTCCGAAATGGTGGCGGACGCTGGATAAATGGACGATGTCCTGCATCCTGATGCTGTTCGTGATCGGGCTGCTCCTGGGGCTTGCCGCCTCGGTGCCGCTGGCGGAGCGGAACGGGTTCGGCAATTTCCACTATGTGCAGCGGCAGGCGGTTTTTGGCCTGACGGCGCTGGCCGCGATGCTGATCACATCGGTGATGTCGCCGACGCTGGTGCGGCGGCTGGCGGTGGTCGGCTTTGCCGTGGCTTTTGTGGCGCTGGCCTTCCTGCCGATCTTCGGCACCGATTTCGGCAAGGGTGCGGTGCGCTGGTATTCCCTGGGGTTTGCCTCCCTGCAGCCGTCGGAGTTCCTGAAGCCGGGATTCATCGTTGTTGCCGCCTGGATGATCGCCGCCAGCCAGCAGATCAACGGCCCGCCGGGCACGCTGATGTCCTTTGCGCTGTGCATGATGGTGGTAATGATGCTGGTTTTGCAGCCGGATTTCGGCCAGGCCAGCCTGATCCTGTTCGGCTGGGGGGTGATGTACTTCGTCGCCGGCGCGCCGATGCTGCTATTGGTCTGCATGGCCGCCGTTGTCGTGCTGGGCGGTGTCTTTGCCTATAACAGCTCAGAACACTTTGCCCGCCGCATCGACGGCTTTTTGAACCCCGATGTCGATCCGACCACCCAGCTGGGATATGCCACCAACGCGATCCGCGAGGGCGGGCTGTTCGGGGTGGGCGTTGGCGAAGGGCAGGTGAAGTGGTCGCTGCCGGATGCGCACACCGATTTCATCGTCGCGGTTGCGGCCGAGGAATACGGGCTGGTGCTGGTGGCGGTGCTGATCGCGCTTTATGCGCTGATCGTGGTGCGCTCGCTGTTTAGGCTGATGCGCGAGCGCGATACCTTTATCCGCCTCGCGGGCACGGGCCTGGTGTGCATGTTCGGTGTGCAGGCGATGATCAACATGGGGGTTGCGGTGCGGCTCTTGCCCGCAAAAGGCATGACTTTGCCGTTTGTCAGCTACGGCGGATCCTCGCTGATTGCCACCGGGATCGCAGTGGGTATGCTGCTGGCCTTTACCCGGACGCGCCCGCAGGGCGGGATTGCCGACTACCTGAACGGCCGCGGCCGCTGACGAGATTTAGAAAAGAGACCACCTGGGAATGGCACAGAAACTGCTTTTGATGGCTGCCGGCGGAACCGGCGGCCATATGTTTCCTGCACAGGCGCTGGCCGAGGCAATGCTGGCGCGCGGCTGGCGCGTGAAACTGTCGACCGACGCGCGCGGCGCACGCTATACCGCGGCGTTTCCGAGCGCGGTTGAGATCTCGCAGGTGTCTTCGGCCACCTTTGCCCGCGGCGGGCTGCTGGCCAAGGCGCTGGTGGGGCCGAAGATTGCGGGCGGTGTTCTGTCGATGGCGATGCAAATGCGAAGCGACCGCCCCGATGCGGTGATCGGCTTTGGCGGTTACCCGTCGATCCCGGCGCTGGGCGCGGCAACGCTGTTGAAGCTGCCGCGGATGATCCACGAGCAGAACGGTGTGCTGGGGCGTGTGAACCAGATCTTTGCCACCCGCGTGGCCGGGGTGGCGTGCGGCACCTGGCCCACCTCTCTGCCCGACGGCGTGCCGCATGAGCATGTGGGCAACCCGGTGCGCAGCGCGGTGATGGAGCGGGCGGGCGCCGGCTATATCCCGCCCGGCGACTACCCGATGTCGCTATTGGTGATGGGCGGCAGCCAGGGCGCGCGCATCCTGTCCGACGTGGTGCCCGCAGCGGTAGCGGCGCTGCCGGACAATATCCGCCGGCACCTGCGCGTTTCGCATCAGGCGCGCGAAGAAGACCTGGAGCGGGTCAGCGCCTTTTATGCCAGCAATGGCATCAATGCCGATGTGCAGACATTCTTTACCGACGTGCCTGCGCGCATGTCGGAGGCGCAGCTGGTGGTCTCGCGATCGGGCGCGTCTTCAGTGGCCGATATCTCGATCATCGGGCGTCCCTCGATCCTGATCCCCTTTGCCGCCGCCGCTGGCGACCACCAGACCGCCAACGCCCGCGGGCTGGTTGACGCCAATGCCGCTGTTATGATCCCGGAAAGCGCCCTTGATATCCCCGTGCTGGCAGAGCATATGGGCGCGATTCTGAGTAACCCGCAGGCTGCCACGCAAATGGCGGCAGCCGCTTTGAGCGCCGGAGTTCCCGATGCCACCGACCGGTTGGCGGCATTGGTGGAGCAACTGGCCGAGGAAGGATGAGAGTATGAACCCAGCAACCAAACTGCCCGGTGATGTCGGCCCGATCCACTTTGTCGGTATCGGAGGCATCGGCATGTCGGGCATCGCCGAGGTGCTGTTGAACCTCGGCTATATGGTGCAGGGATCGGACCTGAAATCCTCCAAGATCACCAGCCGCCTGCAGGAGCTGGGGGCGCGCATCTTTGTGGGCCAGAAGGCGGAGAACCTGGAGGAGGCCGCGGTTGTGGTGATCTCCTCGGCGATCAAGCCGGGCAACCCGGAGCTGGACGAGGCCCGCCTGCGCGGCCTGCCGGTGGTGCGCCGCGCCGATATGCTGGCGGAGCTGATGCGGCTGAAATCCAACGTCGCCATTGCCGGCACTCACGGCAAGACCACCACCACCACGATGATGGCAGAGCTGATGGTGGCGGGCGGCTTTGATCCGACGATCATCAACGGCGGCATCATTCACGCCTATGGCTCCAACGCGCGGATGGGGCAGGGCGAATGGATGGTGGTCGAAGCGGATGAGAGCGACGGTTCTTTCAACCGCCTGCCCGCGACCATTGCCGTGGTGACCAACATCGACCCCGAGCATATGGAGCATTGGGGCGACTTCGACCGCTTGCGCGACGGGTTTCTGGAGTTTGTTTCCAACATTCCGTTCTACGGCATCGCGGTTTGCTGCACCGATCACGCCGAGGTGCAGGCGCTGGTGGGCCGGATCTCCGACCGCCGGGTGGTAACCTATGGCTTCAACGCACAGGCCGATGTGCGGGCGGTGAACCTGACCTACAAGGGCGGCGTGGCGCATTTCGACGTGGTGCTGCAGGCCGAGGACCGGGTGATCGAGGGCTGCACCCTGCCGATGCCGGGGGACCACAATGTCTCCAACGCCTTGTCCGCCGTCGCGGTAGCGCGGCATCTGGGCATGAACAGCACCGAAATCCGCACCGCGCTTGCGGCCTTTGGCGGCGTGAACCGGCGGTTCACCAAGGTGGGCGAAGTGAACGGCGTCACCATCATTGACGATTACGGCCACCACCCGGTGGAGATTGCCGCGGTGCTGAAGGCGGCGCGCCAGGCCTGCGAGGGCCGGGTGATCGCTGTGCATCAGCCGCACCGCTACTCGCGCCTGTCGAATCTTTTTGACGACTTCTGCGCCTGCTTCAACGAGGCGGACGTGGTGGCAATTGCCGAGGTGTTTGCCGCCGGCGAAGACCCGATCGAGGGCGCCAGCCGCGATGACCTGGTGGCGGGCCTGATCCGCCACGGCCACCGCCACGCCCGTGCCCTGCTGAACGAGGAAGACCTGGAGCGCCTGGTGCGCGAGCAGGCGCGGCCCGGCGATATGGTTGTCTGCCTGGGGGCCGGCACCATCAGCACCTGGGCCAACGGTTTGCCTGCGCGGCTGGAACGTTGAGGGCGCGATTGCAGAAAGGGGGCTCTGCCCCCCGCCGCCTGCGGCAGCTCCCCCGGGATATTTCCGGCCAGATGAAGCTGCCGGATTGAGGAGGCGGAAATGACGCTGTCTTTGACGCTTGCCGCTGTCTGGGCGCTGGCCGCCAATATTCTGGGAATGATCCCCAGCCGCGACGGCCATTGGACCCGGGCTTATGTGCTGATTGCGCTGGGCATTCCGCTGCTGGGCTATGTCGCCTGGGAGAACGGCCCCTGGTGGGGGCTGGCCGTGCTGCTGGCGGGGATGTCGGTGCTGCGCTGGCCGGTGATTTACCTGGGCCGCTATATCAGGCGCTCCCTGGGACGCTGACGGCCGCGCCGCAGCCAGGCGCCGGACTTAACGAAATATTTCCTGTGGTGGCCTACCAATGCGCGAGGAGCGATTGTTCCTTGTTGCGTTCCGGCATGTTTTTGCCGCCGGTGGAGGCTGCTCATGGCCGCTGTGTTTGCAGCCTGGCTCGCGTTTGGCGCGGCTTGGCTGATTGGCTTCTATTGTCTTGCCCGCTACCGGAGGCTGCGGCTCGCCAAGGGGGTGGCAGTGCTCTGGGCTGGTATTCTGGCGGGGCTGGCTGTCAGCGTGTTTGAGCAAAATCATGAACACGATCTCCGCCGGAGCGTGTTGTCCCTTTATTTCAACGGCCATCTTGTTTACGGACTGTGCGCGTTCATAGGCTGGAAACTGGGGCAGAAAAGACGATGGCGGCGCGTTCTGAAATCATACTTCCGGCGGCTCGCGGGCGGCTGACCCGGCAGAAGCTGCTGGCGGAGCTGACCTGGCTGCGGGTGGGCGGTCCGGCGGACCACCTGTTTCAGCCTGCGGATACCGAGGATCTGGCCGAATTCCTGCGCCAGCTGGACCCGGCAGTGCAGGTGTTTCCGATGGGAGTCGGTTCCAACCTGATCGTGCGCGACGGGGGCTTGCGCGCGGTGGTGATCCGGCTGGGGCGCGGTTTCAACAGCATTGAAACGGATGGCGATACCGTCACCGCAGGGGCGGCAGCGCTGGATGCGCATGTGGCAAAGAAGGCTGCGGATGCGGGTGTCGACCTCACCTTCCTGCGCACCATCCCCGGCTCGATCGGCGGCGCGGTGCGGATGAATGCGGGCTGCTATGGCAGCTACACCGCCGATGTCTTTGTCTCGGCCACCATCGTGACCCGCCAGGGAGAGATCCGCGAGATCACCGCCGGCGAACTGGGCTTTCAGTACCGCCAGACCGCGTTCCCCGAGGGCGCGGTGCTGGTCTCGGCGAAACTGCGCGGCCCCAAGGGCGACCCGGCGGAGCTGCACGCAAGGATGGAGGCTCAGCTGCAAAAGCGGGATGAGACGCAGCCGGTCAAGGACCGCTCGGCCGGATCGACCTTCCGCAACCCGGCGGGTTTCTCCTCGACCGGGCGGGCGGATGATGTGCATGACCTCAAGGCCTGGAAGGTGATCGACAACGCCGGCATGCGCGGCGCCCGGCGCGGCGGCGCCCAGATGAGCGAGAAGCATTCCAACTTTCTGATCAACACCGGTGGCGCAACCGCCGCAGATTTGGAGGGCTTGGGCGAGGACGTGCGGAAAAAGGTTTACGAGAATTCCGGCATCACGTTAGAGTGGGAAATCATGCGGATTGGTGATCCGCTTCCCGAATAACTGGAAAACCTGAACGCTGACAAAGGCTTCTGCAGCCGCAGCTTGAGGCACCATATGGTCCCGGCGGGACCCGGGCAGCGGCAATTGTTAAACGTGGTAAAGGCAGTGTTAACACCCCGGTAAGTATTTGGGCGTTAGGGTGCCGAAGAGGCGGCAATGGCTTGCCGGTTTTCAGGGGTGCGGCCCCCGCAGGATCCGGGGCGAAGAGCCCCGCAAAAATCAGCCGGAGGCATTCCGGCGCTAAGGCATGAGGCGGGCCCTGACGGGGTCCCAAGAACCAGGGGCAGAAAAGCCCCGCATATTGAGGCGCTTGTGGTGAGTAAGTCGAGCAGGGCACTCCCGAAAGTCGCGGTGCTGATGGGCGGACCGTCGGCCGAACGCGAGGTATCGCTGTCCAGCGGCCGCGAATGCGCGGCCGCTTTGCGCGGTGAGGGGTTCGAGGTTGTAGAGGTGGATGCAGGCCGGGACCTGCACGCGCGCCTGGCAGAGATCAAACCAGACGTGGTGTTCAACGCGCTGCATGGGCGCTGGGGCGAGGACGGCTGCGTCCAGGGCCTGCTGGAGTGGCTGGGCATTCCCTATACCCATTCCGGCGTGCTGGCCTCGGCGCTGGCGATGGACAAGCAGCGCTCCAAGGAAGTCTACCGCTCTGCCGGCCTGCCGGTGGTCGACAGCGGCCTGTTTGCCAAGGATGACGTCACGGCCGGCCATGTGATGGCGCCGCCCTATGTGGTGAAGCCCAACAACGAGGGTTCCAGCGTCGGCATCTATATCGTGCATGAGGCCGCCAACGGCCCGCCGCAGCTGTCGGAGGAGATGCCGCAGCAGGTGATGGTCGAGACCTACGCGCCGGGGCGCGAGCTGACCACCACGGTGATCGGGGACCGGGCGCTGACGGTGACCGATATCCTGACCGACGGCTGGTATGACTATGACGCCAAGTACAAGCCCGGCGGCTCGCGCCATGTGCTGCCTGCGGATCTGCCGCGGGAAATCCATGACCTGTGCCTGGAATACGCGCTGAAGGCGCATGAGGCTTTGGGTTGCCGCGGTGTCAGCCGCACCGATTTCCGCTGGGATGAGGCCCGCGGCGCCAGCGGGCTGGTGCTCTTGGAGACCAACACCCAGCCCGGCATGACACCGACGTCGCTGGTTCCGGAGCAGGCGGCCCATTGCGGTATGACCTTTGGCCAGCTGTGCGCCTGGATGGTGGAGGATGCTTCATGCAACCGCTGAAGGGGCGTTTCCGCCGCAGCGTCGAAGGGCGGGCGGATCCGGCGCCGTCGCGGCTGAAATACCGGCTGCAGCGCTGGATGCTGACGCCGGGCATCCGGTTCGGCTTGCGGTTCGGGGTGCCCTTGTGCCTGGTCCTGGCGGCCGGCAGCGCCTACCTGGCGGATGAGGGCCGCCGCGATGCGCTGCAGGGGCTGATCAACGATGCCCGCGCTGCGATCGAGGAACGGCCTGAGTTCATGGTCAAGGTGATGGCGGTGGACGGCGCCGGCACCAGCGTGGCGCAGGACATTCGCGAAGTGGTGCCGCTGGATTTTCCGGTCAGCTCCTTCGATCTGGATCTGGAGCAGATCCGCGACGTGATCACCGGGCTCGACCCGGTGAAATCCGCAAGCGTCAGGATCCGTCCGGGCGGCATTCTGCAAGTGGATGTCGAGGAACGCGCGCCGGCGCTGATCTGGCGCAGCCGCGAAGGGCTGGCGCTGCTGGACGAAAACGGCATTCACGTGGCCGAGCTGGGCCGCCGCAGCCTGCATCCCGATCTGCCGCTGATTGCGGGCAAGGGCGCGGCCAGGCACGCAGGCCAGGCGCTGCGGCTGTTCGCAGCAGCGAAACCGCTGGGGCCGCGGCTGCGCGGCCTGGTGCGGGTGGGCGAACGGCGCTGGGACGTGGTGCTGGACCGCAAGCAGCGCATTATGCTGCCGGCAGACAACCCGGTCCGGGCGCTGGAGCGGGTGCTGGCGGTGAGTGAAGTACAGGATTTGCTGGAACGCGATGTGGCGGCGGTGGATATGCGCTTGGCTGGGCGCCCGACCATCCGCATGACCGAAAACGCAGTGGAAAACTGGTGGCGCATCCGGCAGTTGAATGGGGGCGGGCAGTAACATGACAGATCTCTATCAGTCGCAGCGGGCAATGCGGCAGATGCGGCGCCAGGCGATGCAGCGCGGCGTGGTCGCCATTCTGGACGTGGGCAGCTCCAAGATCGCCTGTCTGGTGCTGCGCTTTGACGGCACTGGCAAGCTGAGCGAGGATGGCTCCATCGGTGCGCTGGCCGGGCAGTCGGGCTTCCGGGTGATTGGTGCGGCCACCACGCGGTCGCGCGGGGTGCAGTTCGGCGAGATTACCGCGATGCAGGAGACCGAGCGCGCCATCCGCACCGCGGTGCAGGCGGCGCAGAAGATGGCAGAGGTGCGCGTCGATCACGTGATCGCCTGTTTCTCCGGCGCCAATCCGCGCTCCTACGGGCTGGACGCCAAGCTGGATCTGGAAGGCCAGGTGGTTTCGGAGAATGAGGTCGCCCAGGTGCTGGCCTCCTGCGAAGTGCCGGAATACGGCGCCGGCCGCGAGGTGCTGCACGCCCAGCCGGTGAACTTTGCGCTCGACAACCGCTCCGGCCTCGCCGATCCGCGCGGCCAGATGGGGCAGACCCTGGCGGTCGACATGCACATGCTGACGGTCGATGCGATCGCGGTGCAGAACCTGGTGCGCTGCATCCAGCGCTGCGACCTTGAGCTGGCGGGGATCGCGTCGTCGGCCTATGTCTCCGGCTTCTCGGCGCTGGTCGAGGATGAGCAGGAGCTGGGCGCGGCCTGCATCGACATGGGCGGCGGCTCCACCTCGATCTCGATCTTCATGAAGAAGCACATGATCTATGCCGACGCGGTGCGGCTGGGCGGCGATCACATTACCAGCGACATCTCGATGGGGCTGGGGGTGCCGCTGGCCAATGCCGAGCGGATCAAGACCTTTTGCGGCGGCGTCCACGCCACCGGTGCCGACGACCGCGACATGATCGACATCGGCGGCGATACCGGCGACTGGGAGCATGACCGCCGCACCGTCAGCCGGGCCGAGCTGATCGGCATCATGCGCCCGCGCGTCGAGGAGGTCCTTGAGGAAGTGCGCGCACGGCTGGATGCGGCCGGGTTCGAATACCTGTCCAGCCAGCAGATCGTGCTGACCGGCGGCTCCAGCCAGATCATGGGGCTGGACGGGCTGGCCAGCCGCATCCTCGGCCAGCAAGTGCGCCTGGGCCGCCCGCTGCGCGTGCATGGCCTGCCGCAATCGGCGACCGGTCCGGGCTTTGCCTCTGCCGTGGGGCTGTGCCTGTTTGCGGCGCACCCGCAGGATGAGTGGTGGGATTTCGACATGCCTGCCAGCCGCCATCCGGCGGGCACCCTGGGCCGCGCCGTGCGCTGGTTCCGCGACAACTGGTAACCGGCAAATCAATTCAACCTGGATGGGCAAAGAGGGCGTGACAGCGCCGGCAGGACCCGTTAGGTTGTTCTTAACGTCCGCGCAAAAGCGGCGATTCAGCAGGCCGGGCAGTGGCCAGCCACAGATCAGGGAAACGTCCTCCGCACTAAGGATTTTGCGGATGGATCCTCTGTGTTGTGTTGGTCTTGTGCGTAAACCGCAATATCTGCTAGGGACGGCGAAATACCGCGGTTTGGTCTTAGAATTGAGACCTTATTTTGTGGCACATTGTGCTTTTTGGGATGACGAAACATCCCCTCCGCGGTAAGATTATGGTGAATAGGACAGGAACAAGCCCTTTGCGGGAGGGCGGGTAACACAGGCGGTAAGAGCATGACGTTGAATCTTTCGATGCCCGGGCAGGAAGAGTTGAAGCCGAAGATCACGGTATTTGGTGTCGGCGGGGCCGGCGGCAACGCCGTCAACAACATGATCGAGAAGGAATTGGACGGCGTTGAATTCGTCGTGGCCAATACCGACGCGCAGGCCCTGCAGCAAAGCGCGGCCAAGGCCCGCATCCAGCTGGGTGTGAAAGTGACCGAGGGCCTGGGCGCAGGCGCCCGCCCGCAGGTGGGCTCCGCCGCGGCTGAGGAAAGCATCGAGCAGATCGTCGACCATCTGGCGGGCGCGCATATGTGCTTTATCACTGCCGGCATGGGCGGCGGCACTGGCACCGGCGCGGCACCGATCATCGCGCAGGCGGCGCGGGAACTCGGCGTGCTGACCGTTGGTGTCGTGACCAAGCCGTTCCAGTTCGAGGGCCTCAAGCGGATGCGCCAGGCCGAAAGCGGTGTGGAAAGCCTGCAAAAGGTTGTGGACACGCTGATCATCATCCCGAACCAGAACCTGTTCCGCCTCGCCAACGAGAAGACCACCTTCACCGAGGCGTTCTCGATGGCGGATGACGTGCTGTATCAGGGCGTCAAGGGTGTGACCGACCTGATGGTGCGCCCGGGCCTGATCAACCTCGACTTTGCCGACGTCCGCGCCGTGATGGACGAGATGGGCAAGGCGATGATGGGCACCGGCGAGGGCGAGGGCGAAGACCGCGCCGTGCAGGCCGCCGAGAAGGCGATTGCCAACCCGCTGCTGGACGAAATCAGCCTCAAGGGCGCCAAGGGCGTGCTGATCAACATCACCGGCAGCCACGACCTGACCCTGTTCGAACTGGACGAGGCGGCCAACCGCATCCGCGAGGAAGTGGACCCGGATGCCAACATCATCGTCGGTTCCACCCTGGACACCGGCATGGAAGGCAAGATGCGGGTCTCCGTCGTGGCCACCGGCATCGACGCCACCGACGTGAACACCGATATGCCGGTGCCGCGCCGCCCGATGTCGGCACCGCTGCGCCAGACTGTCACCGTCGAGGAAACCCGCGCCGCGCCGCTGGAACTGGAAACCCCGGTTGAACAGCCGCGGCCTGTGGAGGCCGCCCCGGCACCGGCTGCGGAAGCTGCTCAAGCCCCCGCCGCGCTGGAAGAGCCGTCGCTGTTCGAAGAGATGAACGTGCAGCAGGCCGCTGAGCAGGACCAGTCCGGCGACGTCTTTGAAGAGTCGGAGCAGATGGGCGATGACGGCCTGCCGCCGCCGGCCTACCAGCCGCAAGTGCCTGAGTTCCGCCCGCAGGCGGATGTTGCCGGGCAGCAGGCAGACGCCTTTGTCGCACCCAAGGCGCCCGCGCCGGGCACCCCGTCGCCGCAGGCGCTGGAGCGTCTGCAGGCCGCTGCCCAGCGGGTTCAGCAGCCGCAGGCGCAGCAGCCGCGTCCGGTGGCGCCGGTTGCACCGGCTCCGCAGCAGCAGCAGCAACAGCAACAACAGCAGCAGCCCGAGGGCCAGCGCCGGTTCGGCCTGAATTCGCTGATCCACCGGATGACCGGCACAACTGAGACCCCGGCGGCCAAACAGCAACCCCAAGCGGTGCGCCAGCAGCCCGCAATGCAGGCGCCTGCACCCTCGGCACAGCCGCAGCAGGCCCAGGCGCAGCAGCCTGATCCCGACCAGGAACGCATCGAAATCCCCGCGTTCCTGCGCCGCCAGGCCAACTGACGCATCACATCTGACGCTGACGAAAGCCGCCTTTTGGGCGGCTTTCTCTTTTTGGATCAGTGCTTTGCGCGGATCTAAGCGGTGTTTTGCCTATCTGTTACAGCCATGTTTCAAACCGTTACAAAGATTGAGTTGTAGGTTTTTTTCCAAAACCTTAACTCTCTTTCGCAACACGGCCCGGGAGGCCGGACATAGTGAAATGAGGCACAACGTGCAAAATACGCTCAAGGCATCGGTGGCATTTGAAGGGGTCGGCCTGCATTCCGGCAAGCCCGCCCGCATGATCCTGATCCCGGCTCCGGCGGGGCATGGGATCGTGTTCAAGCGCACCGACATCGCATTGGGCAACACTATGGTTCCGGCCCGCTGGGACCTGGTTGAGCGCAGCCCGCTGTGCACCCGGCTGGTCAACACCTCCGGTGTGAGTGTTTCCACAGTCGAGCACATTATGGCGGCGCTGGCTGGCTGCGGCGTGCACAATGCGCTGATCGAAATCGACGGCCCGGAAGTGCCGATTGTGGATGGTTCCTCGGCACCGTTTGTGCGCGGCATCATGAAATACGGCGTGCAGCGCCAGGGCGTGCCCGCGACTGCCTATGAAGTGCTGAAGCCGGTGACGGTTGAAAAGGACGGCGCCCGCGCCACCCTGCTGCCGTCGGACCGCCTGACCATCGAATTCCACATCGACTTTGCCGAAGCCGCGATCGGCCGCCAGAGCAAGGTCCTGGACATGCGCAACGGCAGCTTTGCGCGTGAGCTGTGCGACAGCCGCACTTTCTGCCGTCAGGCGGATGTCGAATCCATGCAGGCCAACGGCCTCGCCCTGGGCGGTGTGCCGGGCGAGAACGCGGTTGTGTTTGACGGGGACCGGGTCGAGAGCGGCGCGGGCCTGCGCCACTCGGACGAGCCTGTACGCCACAAGATGCTGGATGCCCTGGGCGATCTGGCACTGGCCGGGGGGCCGATCTTGGGGCGCTACGTTGGCGAGCGCGCGGGGCACGCGCTGACCAACACCTTGCTGCGAGCCTTGTTTGCGGAGCCGGGTGCAGTCCGGGCCGTCGTCTGCGATGCAGCGATGACCGCACGGCTTCCAGGGCAGGGGCTGATCTGGTCGGAAATCCCGGCTGAACAGCGCCGCGTGGCATAAGGCAGAAAACCAGGAACGAGCGGACAACTGGCCCGGGACCCCCTTGTCCCGGGTCTTTTCATGTGGCCGCAATGGCAGCCGTTGCGGCAGGGAATTCCCGCGCAGCCTTGACCGCGGGCGGCTTTCTCTGCCATGTGAACGCGGAAGTGGCGAAAGGCATTTTGCGCGCCATTCGAATATGCTAGAGACGGCATAACCGGGGCGGACACCCGTAAGTCAATGACGGTGAGGTTAGGCATTATGAACGGCATCAGGGCAGGAGCCAGAACCTTGGGCGCGGTCGTTCTGATGGCGGTGCTTGCGGGTTGCGGCGGCGATGGCGGCGCAGTCAAGCGCGGCGAGTCGGTTGAGGCCTATTCCCCCGATCAGATCTATGAGCGCGGCGAGTTCGAGCTGGCCAACCGGCGTCCCAAGGATGCCGTTTATTATTTTGCCGAGATCGAGCGCCTGTACCCCTATTCCGAATGGGCGAAACAGGCGGTGATCATGCAGGCCTTTGCGTATCACTCCACCAAGGATTACGAGAACAGCCGCGCCGCCGCGCAGCGGTTCATCGACTTTTACCCGGCAGATGAGGATGCGGCTTATGCCCAGTATCTGCTGGCGCTCAGCTATTACGACCAGATCGACGAGGTGGGCCGCGACCAGGGGCTGACCTTCCAGGCGCTGCAGGCGCTGCGCACGGTGATCGAGGTTTACCCGGACAGCCAGTATGCCACCTCGGCAATCCTGAAATTCGACCTGGCCTTTGACCACCTGGCGGGCAAGGAGATGGAGATCGGCCGCTACTACCTGCGCCGCGGCCATTACACCTCTGCAATCAACCGTTTCCGGGTGGTGGTGGAGGATTTTCAGACCACCAGCCACACGCCAGAGGCGCTGCACCGCCTGGTCGAGGGCTATCTGTCGCTGGGCCTGACTGCCGAAGCACAGACTGCGGCGGCCATTCTGGGCCATAACTTCCAGTCCACCGAATGGTACGAGGACAGCTACAGGCTGCTGACCGCGCAAGGGCTCAAGCCCAAGGACCGCGGCAACAACTGGCTGAGCCAGATCTACCGGCAGACGGTGAAAGGGCAGTGGCTGTAAGGGCCGCTGCGGCAATGGGGCGGGGCAATGCTGCGCGCGCTTGATATCCGGGATATCCTGATCATTGACCACCTGGAGCTGAACTTTCAGCCCGGGCTGAATGTGCTGACCGGCGAGACCGGGGCGGGCAAATCCATTCTTCTCGACAGTCTCGGCTTTGTGCTGGGCTGGCGCGGCCGCGCCGAACTGGTGCGCCAGGGCGCCAAGCAGGGCGAGGTGCTGGCGGAGTTCGACCTGCCAGCTGATCACCCGGCTCATGCGATCCTGGAAGAGGCCGGGCTGCCCGGCGGCGACAGCTTGATCCTGCGCCGGGTGAACACCGCGGACGGTCGCAAGACCGCCTGGGTTAATGACCGGCGCTGTTCGGGCGAGGTGCTGCGGGCGCTGTCGGAAACTCTGGTTGAACTGCACGGCCAGCATGACGACCGAGGGCTGCTGAACCCGCGCGGCCATATGGCGCTGCTGGACCAGTATGCCGGTACCCAACCGCTGCTTGCGGACGTGCGCGCGGCCTGGGCCGGAGCGGCCAGGGCGCGCAAGACGGTGGCGGCCACCCGTGCCGCGCTGGAGGCCGTGCGGGCCGAGGAAGAGTTCCTGCGCCATGCGGTTGCGGAACTGGACAAGCTGGATCCGCAGCCGGGCGAGGATGAGGCGCTGGACACCCGCCGCCGTCAGATGCAGGCGGCTGAGCGCATCCGCGGCGACATCGCCCGCGCCCATGCGCTGCTCAGCGAGGGCGCCGAGTCCGCCATGGGCGAGGCGCAGCGCTGGCTGGAGGGCGTTGCGGGCCAAGAGGAAGAAACAGGCCTGGATGAGCCGCTGGCGGCGCTGAGCCGCGCGA
Source organism: Leisingera sp. CC-HEC096 (assembly GCF_059429235.1). Classification (NCBI taxonomy): domain Bacteria; kingdom Pseudomonadati; phylum Pseudomonadota; class Alphaproteobacteria; order Rhodobacterales; family Roseobacteraceae; genus Leisingera; species Leisingera sp. CC-HEC096. The sequence continues at coordinate 1,565,682 of NZ_JCAIJS010000001.1, read as the reverse complement.
TGATTGAGCTGGGCGATGCCCAAGACGGTGTGGAGCGTGTGCTTGGCAGCCTGGACTTCAACCCGGGTGAGCTGGAAGACTGCGAGGAGCGGCTGTTTGCGATCCGCGCGCTGGCGCGCAAGCACGGCGTGCAGGCGGATGAACTGGGTGACTATGCCGAAACCTTGCGGGCGAAGCTTGCCGCGCTGGATGCGGGCGATCAGAACCTGGCCGATCAGGAGGCCGCGCTGAAGGCGGCAGAAGACTCTTACACGCAAGCCGCCAAGCAGTTGGGTGCTGTTCGCCGCCAGGGCGCCGCATCGCTGGACAAGGCGGTGATGGCAGAGCTGGCGCCTCTCAAGATGGAGCGGGCGGTGTTTGAGACCCGCATTACCACGGCAGAGCCGGGACCGGACGGAACCGACGCGGTGGCCTTTACCGTCGCCACCAATCCGGGCGCGCCTGCCGGGCCGCTGAACAAGATCGCTTCGGGCGGGGAGCTGAGCCGCTTCCTGCTGGCGCTCAAGGTCTGCCTGCGCGGCGAGGATGCCAGCAAGACGCTGATTTTCGACGAGATCGACCGCGGGGTCGGCGGTGCAACGGCGGATGCTGTGGGCCGCAGGCTGCGCAACCTTGCAAGCGGCGGCCAAGTGCTGGTGGTGACCCACTCGCCGCAGGTGGCGGCGCTTGGCGGCCATCATTGGCAGGTGCGCAAACAGGTGATCGACGGCATGACATTGTCACAGGTGGTGCCGCTGGATGGAACGGAACGGGTGGATGAGCTTGCCCGTATGGTGTCCGGTGATACCATCACCAACGAGGCCCGTGCCGCGGCCCGCGCGTTGCTGGCCGGATAACCTGCCGGAACACCTGGCGGGGTGAGGGTTCTTTAACCGGCTTCATGGCAGTTGTAGGCCATTGAAAACAAAAAAGACCCGCTGACAGGTTATGGTGCAAGAAATCCGTTCGTCCCTTTCCGCAATTTCCCTGCAATGGCTGGCTGGCCTCAAGGATATCTGGCGGGTGATGCGCCACCGCGGCCCCAGCCAGTTCCAGTTCTGGCTGATCGCGCTGCTGATCGGTATCGCCGCGGGCTTTGCGGCGCTGTTTTTCCGCAAGGGGATCGCGGCGTTGCAGGCCTGGGTCTATGGTGCGCCGGATGTGGATTACCTGCACAGCTTTGCGCAGGGGCTGCCGTGGTACGTTCTGGTGTCCATTGCTGCGGGCGGCGGTCTGGTGGTCGGCCTGATCCTCGACCGGTTCACCCCGGACGGGCGGGTCCGTTCGGTCGCCGACGTGATCGAGGGCGCGGCGCTGCACGACGGCCGCGTCGAGCAGCGGGAGGGGCTTGCCTCGGCGCTGGCGTCCTTCATCACGCTGTCCACCGGCGGCTCAACCGGGCGTGAAGGGCCGGTGGTGCATATGGCCGGGGTGATCTCCACCTGGGTCAGCAACCGGATCAATGCCGACGGCATCACCGGGCGCGACCTGCTGGGCTGTGCGGTGGCGGCGGCGGTGTCTGCCAGCTTCAACGCGCCGATTGCCGGCGCCCTGTTCGCGCTGGAGGTGGTGCTGCGCCACTTCGCGGTCAATGCCTTTGCGCCTATCGTGATTGCCTCGGTCGCGGGCACCGTCATCAACCGGCTGGAATACGGCGATGTCACCGAATTCACCCTGGTCACGCCCGGTGCGCTGCAATTCTATGTGGAGCTGCCGGCCTTCCTGATCCTGGGGCTGATCTGCGGCCTGGTGGCGGTGGTCCAAATGCGGGCGATCTTCTTTGCCGACAAGGTCGGAAACAAGGTGCAGGAACGGCTGTGCCTGCCGCGCTGGCTGCGCCCGGCGGTATCCGGCGCCATGCTGGGGGTGATCGCGGTCTGGTACCCCCACATCATCGGCGTCGGCTATGAAACCACCGTGCTGGCGCTGACCGGCGGGCTGCTGCTGGCGGAGGCGGTGATCTTCACCGTGGTCAAGACCGCCGCCGTGGCCATCACCATGGGCGGGCGCATGGGCGGCGGGGTGTTCTCCCCCTCGCTGATGATCGGGGCGCTGACCGGGCTGGCGTTTGGCCTTATTGCGACCTCGGTGCTGCCGGATGTGTCCGGCACCCATACGCTTTATGCCTTTGCCGGCATGGGGGCGGTAGCCGCCGCGGTGCTGGGCGCGCCGATCTCCACCACGCTCATCGTGTTCGAACTGACCGGCGACTGGCAGATTGGCCTGGCGGTGATGGTTTCGGTCTCCATGTCCACTGCGCTGGCGTCACGGCTGGTGGACCGCTCCTTCTTCCTCACCCAACTGGAAAAGCGCGACATTCACTGCGCAGCGGGGCCGCAGGCCTATTTGCTGGCGCTGATCCGCGCGGGCGCCGTGATGCGGCCGATGGGCGACAGCCGCTGCGCCACGCTGGAAGAATGCCAGGCGCTGGTGGAGGAGGGGCTGTGCATCCGCGCCGCCGCCTCGCTGGAGGCGGCGATGCCGGTGTTCGACCGCGCCGACGCGGCCTTTCTCCCGGTGGTGATGGAGGAGGCCGGGACGGACGAGATCATCGGCGCACTTTACCATGTGGATGCGCTGAAGGCCTACAACCGCGCCCTGGCCGCCACCGCCGCCGAGGAGCACAGATAGCCCCAGAAGCCGGCTGCCCTGGCAGGGCAGGCGCGGATTGTGCGGCTGCCGCCCCGCTTTAGGCGCTTCGCAAGGGGGAAACCGGGCCGGATCTTCCCCGCATCTGTGAGAAATCCGCTACAGGTAAATGGAAAGTTAAGATTTGCGTTGCCCTGCGGCTGAGCCTCCGACAACACTACAACCAGGACATAGCAAGACTTACTCACTTCGGTAGGAAACTCATGCGTAACCTCGAAATCGGCCCGCAAGAGGCTGGTGCGAAAAATACGGCGGACGAGCGGGAAAATGAACGGGCGGCACTGGAGGCAGTGATCAACTACGCGATCCAATGCGCCCGGGAAACGGATATCCTTGGCGCAGGCGACGCGCTGGAGGAAGCCAGGCTGAACCTCAGCCGGGCCATTCTGACCTAGCCCCCTTCTTCCGGAACAAGGAACTGCAGCTTCCGGCCCGCAAGGCCGGATGTGAGGTACCTGTTGCCGCGCACCCCCCCCCAAAAAAAACACCGGCGCCTTGGCACCGGTGCGGTCCGGATTAGGCTTCCGGAAATTCATAGCTGCCCCCGCGCGGGGCGGCGGCGGGGGGCCGCCGCGGACGGGTAGGGCTCAGACCTGCTCAACCTTGACAGAGTCGCTCAGCACAAATGCCAGGCAGCCTTTGATCTCTGCCGCTGCCTCTTTCGGATCCTCATAGCTCCAGGCCGCGTTTTCGGTGACCGAGGATTTGTTGGCGATGGAGAAATAGCTGGCCTCGCCCTTGTGCTCGCACTGGGTGGTCTTGCTGGTGCGGTCCAGGAACGCCATGGCAATGTCTTCGCGCGGGAAATAGATGACCGGATCCATATCGCCCTCCGTCAGCTCCAGCGCATTGGAAGTTTCGCCCAATACGGCGCCGCCGGAACGGACGACCCAGGTGCCTTCGGCCTTGCGGATACGGATATTTGTCATGCGTGATTTCCCATTTTCTTCGTTCGTGTCATCTTTTGTTCAGTCCATGTAACAGCCGGGTGTCAGACCCGGGTCACAACGGCGCGGTTGCGGCATCAAGCCACGCCTGCGCGGCGGGGCTGAGCTGCGGTCCGATCTTTGCTGCAACCTCCCGGTGGTAGCTGTCGAGCCAGTCTTTCTCGTCTGCTGTCAGCATGGAGGCATCCACCAGCCGCCGGTCTACCGGGGCGAAGGTGAGCGTGCGCCAGCACAGCATTTCGCGCTCCGGGTCACTGGTGTCAAGGGCCGGGGCCTCTTCAACAACCAGAAGGTTCTCGATCCGGATGCCAAAGGCGCCCTCGCGGTAGTATCCGGGTTCATTCGACAGGATCATGCCGGGCTCCAGCGGCACATGGCTGGTGCGCGCCAGCCGCTGCGGGCCCTCGTGCACGCTGAGATAGGCGCCGACGCCGTGGCCAAGGCCGTGATTGAAATCCTGCCCTGCCAGCCACAGCGGCATCCTGCCGATGGCCTCGATATCGCGGCCCGCCAGCCCCTTGGGCCAGCGCAGACGGGACATGGCGATCATGCCCTGCAGCACGCGCGTATAGGCGGCGCGCTCCTCGTTTCCGGGGGGGCCGATGGCGATGGTGCGGGTGATGTCGGTGGTGCCGTCCAGATACTGGCCGCCGCTGTCCAGCACCAGCAGGTGGCCGTCCTCCAGCCGCGTGTCGGTTTCCTCGGTCACGCGGTAATGCATGACAGCACCGTTCTCGCCGGTGCCTGCGATGGTTTCAAAGCTGATGTCGCGCAAGCTGGGGTCTTCGCTGCGCAGGCTTTCCAGCTTTTTGACCGCATCAATCTCGGTGATTGTGCCGGGCGCCTGCGCGTCGAGCCAGGCCAGCATCTCCACTACCGCGGCACCATCGCGCAAGTGGGCCGCTGCGCTGCCTGCGATCTCGGCGGCGTTCTTGCGGGCCTTGGGCAGGGCGCAGGGGTCGCCTGCGGGCACCAGCCGCTCGCCCAGCTTGTCCGCGACGATCTGCGGGACCGTGCCGGAGTCCGCTGCGACAGAGCCGTTGAGAGCTGCCGCGGCCTTGAGGAAGTCTTGGGGCGGATGCACGGTGACGGTGCTGCCGAAATGCCCCTCCAGGCCCGTGAGTTTCTCTGCCGCCATGAACAGGTCCACCCGCGCGTCGCTGTGCAGGATGGCAAACCCATGCGCCACGGGGTTGCGCGCCACGTCGCTGCCGCGGATGTTCAGCAGCCACATGATGCTGTCGGGCAGGGTGATGACGGCTGCCGTCTGGCCTGCGTCCTGCAGGCCCTTGGCCAGCCGCGTGCATTTGTCCGCGGCGCTTTCGCCCGCATAGTCCAGCGGATGGGCGGCCACGGGATTCATTGGCGGTGCGGGCTGGTCCTGCCAGATCCGGTCCACCAGGTTCTCGGATTGCGCCAGGGTGATGCCGCTGCCCGCCAGCTCCTTGGTGAGCGACGTGATCTGTCCTGCGGGGTGCAGCCAGGGATCAAACCCCACCTTGCCCCCATGCGGCAGCTGCTCCTTCAGCCAGTCCGCCAGCTGCACCTCGGGCCAGGGCACGGGCGTGAACTCCTCGGCAACCTGGCGTTTCACCTGGGTGCGGTAGCGGCCATCGATGAACACACCGGCGATGCTCTGCAGCACCGCACAAAAGCCCGCCGAGCCGGTGAAACCGGTGAGCCAGCTGAGGCGCTCGTCATTAGGGGCCACATATTCGCCCTGATGGGCATCGGCGCGGGGCACCAGGAAACCGTCCAGGCCTTCCGCCGCCAGCTCCTTGCGCAGGGCGGCCAGCCGGGGCGGGCCCTGTTCCGGGCGGGCGGTCACGTCGAAAGACTGATACATCGGCATGTCTCCTGCTGAAGGGGCGGAGCGGCGGGAAGCTTGCGCACTCCGGGGCCGCGGTAAAGAAAACGCGCGGGCCGGCGCGCGCGCCCCTTCTTGTCCCAAATCGCCCTGCTGCTGGCAAGGGCGGCGGCAGAGAGATTTCCCGGGACCTGACGGCACAACGCAAGGGGTAATCAAACGGGAGTGCTCCCGCCCGGCCGCGAGAGCATCACAGATGCCCTCCGGCCCGTTGGGCCAAGCGCCGGGAGCCTTCGGCACCCGGCGCCGCCGCGCGCGTCAGCGCGCGGCCATGCCCAAGGCTGAGGGCGGCATCTTTGATGCAGGCCAAAGGCGCGGGAGGGCTCCCTTGGCCGTCTGAGGGAGCTGGCGTCAGCTGGCGCGTTTGATGCCCATCACCCGTGCGCGGGCGCGCGGGTCGCTGTCGAACAGGGCGGCCAGCTGCTCGGTCATTGCGCCGGCCAGCTGCTCCACGTCGGTGATCGTCACCGCGCGTTCGTAATAGCGGGTCACGTCGTGGCCGATGCCGATTGCCAGCAGTTCCACCTGCTTGCGCTTTTCGACCATCGCGATCACGTCGCGCAGGTGTTTCTCCAGGTAGTTCGCCGGGTTCACCGACAGCGTCGAGTCATCCACCGGCGCGCCGTCGGAGATCACCATCAGGATTTTGCGGGCCTCACGCCGCGCCACCATGCGGCGGTGCGCCCATTCCAGCGCCTCGCCGTCGATGTTTTCCTTCAGGAGGCCCTCTTTCATCATCAGGCCCAGGTTGGCGCGGGTGCGGCGCATCGGGGCGTCGGCGCCCTTGTAGATGATATGGCGCAAGTCGTTCAGACGCCCCGGCTGCTGCGGGCGGCCGTCGTTCAGCCAGGCCTCGCGCGCCAGGCCGCCCTTCCAGGCGCGGGTGGTGAAGCCGAGGATCTCGACCTTCACGTTGCAGCGCTCCAGGGTGCGGGCAAGCACGTCAGCGCAGATCGCCGCGATGGAGATCGGGCGGCCGCGCATGGAGCCGGAGTTGTCCAGCAGGAGAGTCACCACGGTGTCGCGGAACTCAGTGTCCTTTTCGACCTTGAAGCTGAGCGGCGTGGTCGGGTTGGCAACCACCCGCGCCAGGCGGCCGGCATCCAGGATGCCTTCCTCGCGGTCGAACTCCCAAGAGCGGTTCTGCTGCGCCTGCAGGCGGCGCTGCAGCTTGTTGGCCAGCCGCGACACGGCCCCCTTCAGCGGCTCCAGCTGCTGGTCGAGATAGGCGCGCAGACGCTCCAGTTCAGCTGGCTCCGCCAGCTCCTCGGCGTTGATTTCCTCGTCATGGCTGTCCAGGAACACCTTGTAGTCCGGGTCCGCATCAGAAACCGGCGGCGGGGCAGGCGGCTCCAGCGGCGCCTCGCCGTCGGGCATCTCGGTGTCCTCGGCCAGCTCGTCTTCGGCCATCTCGTCCATCGAGACCTGGGCCTGGCTTTCGTCCTGCTGCTGCTCCTGGCTCTGCTCGGGAGACGCGTCGGCCTGTTCCTCGTCGGAATCGTCCTGGCCGGTGCTGTCCGGATCCTGCTGCTCCTCGGCGTTGTCTTCGGCCTCGTCATTGGCCTCGTCGTCCAGATCATCCGGGTCATCGCCCAGCTGGTCGCCATAGCCGAGGTCCGAGATCACCTGCCGCGCCAGTTTGGCGAAGGCGGCCTGGTCGGCAATGGTTTCGTCCAGGTTTTCCAGCGTGCCGCCGGCCTGGGATTCGATGAACCCGCGCCACAGCTCCATGATGTTGGCAGCGCCTTCCGGCAGCTCGCGGCCGGTGGCGAGGTGGCGGATCAGATAGCCCGCAGAGGCGGCCAGCGGTGCCTCGGAGGAGGATTTCATCTGGTCATAGCCGCGCCGGATCGACTCGTTGCGGATCTTCACGTCGATGTTTGACGCGGTGCCGGGCATGTGGCGCGCACCCATCGCCTCGCAGCGGGCGGTCTCCATCGCCTCATAGAGGTCGCGGGCCATCTCGCCCTGCGGCACGTATTTCGCGTGGGTGGCGTCGTCGTGGAACTTGTGGCGCAGCGCAAGCGCATCCGCGGTGCCGCGGGCCAGCAGCACCTCCTCGCGGCTCATCCGGCGGGAGACCTGAGGCAGCCGCATCGAGTCGCCCGACAGCCCGGAGGGGTCGACGGTATAGCTCACCGACAGTTCCGGGTCGTCGGCCATCACCTTGGTGGCTTCGGCCAGGGCTTTCTTGAACGGATCGGCGGGGTTGTCGTTCGGCTTTTTCATGGTCGCAAGGTGTCCTTGATCGAAGCATTCCGCCAAGTGCAGCCGTTGTCCAGCCTTCTTTGATTGTATCAAAGGGCATTGCCCGGCCGCGGGCGGGAAACGAAGTGCCCGCTCCGTTTTGCCGAAGGCGAACCTTGGGTTCGACGGGGCGGTCGGGCACTGCCCGGCGTTGCCGCCGGGCGGCACCTTGCTGTTAGCCCAGGCTCACGCTGGCGGCGCTTTCCGGCAGCTCCTCGTCGAAGCAGCGCTGGTAGAACTCGGCCACGGTCTGGCGCTCCAGCTCGTCGCATTTGTTCAGGAACGACAGGCGGAAGGCATAGCCCACGTCGCGGAAGATCTCGGCGTTCTGGGCCCAGTTGATTACGGTCCGCGGCGACATCACTGTGGACAGGTCGCCGTTCATAAAGGCGGTCCGGGTCAGGTCGGCAACGGTCACCATCTGGCTGATAGTCTTGCGGCCCTTCTCGGTGTTGTAATGCGGCGCCTTGGACAGCACGATGGCGCTTTCGGCGTCGTGGCTCAGGTAGTTCAGGGTCGAGACCAGCGACCAGCGGTCCATCTGTGCCTGGTTGATCTGCTGGGTGCCATGATACAGACCGGTGGTGTCGCCGAGGCCAACGGTGTTGGCGGTGGCAAACAGGCGGAAGAACGGGTTCGGGGTGATGATCTCGTTCTGGTCCAAGAGGGTCAGCTTGCCGTCATGCTCCAGCACCCGCTGGATCACGAACATCACGTCGGCGCGGCCCGCATCATACTCGTCGAACACGATCGCAACCGGGTTGCGCAGCGCCCAGGGCAGGATGCCTTCGTGGAACTCAGTCACCTGCTTGCCGTCGCGCAGCTTGATCGCGTCCTTGCCGATCAGGTCGATCCGGCTGATGTGGCTGTCGAGGTTCACACGCACGGAAGGCCAGTTCAGGCGGGCGGCGACCTGTTCGATGTGGGTCGACTTGCCGGTGCCGTGGTAGCCCTGGATCATCACACGGCGGTTGTGGCTGAAGCCCGCCAGGATCGCAAGCGTGGTTTCCGGGTCGAACTTGTAGGTCGGGTCCAGCGCCGGCACCCGGTCGGAGCCGTCGGCAAAGCCCTTGACCGTCATATCCGTGTCGATCCCGAACACATCGCGCACCGAAATTGCTTCGGTCGGTTTCGCATTCATATCCACAAAGCCGTCGGTCATCCCAGTCGATCCTTATACCGCTTCCCTGCCATCAGGGTCCAATCCGCGGGATTGGTGCCCGATCTGGCGCGCGAGGGCAAGGGGAAGTGTGGCAGGAAACCAGCTGACGCCGCGATTGTTCCGGAACTGGACAGACGGCGCTGAGCGGACCGGGGACAGATGGCAGAGGGGGCGATACGCACTGCGCCCCCGGCCGGGCAGCAGGGGGCGCGTTTTGTTGCCGGCGCCCGCGAAGCTTTGGGGGGGTAGGCTGCGGCCGGCACATCTTTGCCTAACCGGTCACGGCAGGGCGGGTCAAAGAAATAAAAAGTCTATCTATAATTTTCGGCGAAAGACCGCCCATCGCCAGCTTCAAAGCGCAGCACAGCGCGGCCGGCAGTAATAATTACGGGATCGGGCGGTGAGCGGCTGATGAGGCCGGTTCAAACCGGTCAGCAGCCAGGCCAGGGAAATCAGCTCCAGGCACGGGCCCGCAGGAAAGAAAAAGAGCGGCCCCAGGCCGCCCTCCGCAATTCGGTGATCTGCCGCGCTCACTTGAAGCTGCGGCTGTCCTTGATCTGATCCCAGGCCCACATGACCTCCTGCAGCTGCTCTTCCTGGCTGCGGTCGCCGCCGTTCATGTCGGGGTGAAGCACCTTGATCAGCTTCTTGTAGGCCTTGCGGATGTCGGCCTTGGACCAGTCGTCCTTGGCTTCCAGGATCTCGATCGCCCGGCGCTCGGTGGGGGGCAGCCGGCGGCCGGTTTTGGCGGCGCGGCCCGGGTTCTGGGTGGCATTGGCGCCCAGAACCTGATGGGGGTCCTCGATGCCCAGCCGCGCCCAGGCACGGGCCTCGGGGTCGCCCATCGGCTTGGTCTCGCGCTCCCACACCTTGTCCTTGGAGCGCTGCGCATTCAGCTCCGCCTCGGTGGTGCCTTCGAAGAAATTCCACTTGTTGTTGTACTCGCGCACGTGCTCCTGGCAGAACCAGTAGAAATCATCCAGCACGTCCGGCGCCTTGGGGGCGCGGAACTTGCCTGCTTCCTCGCAGCCGTCCTTGTCGCACACGCGCACAGAGGTTTCGGACGCACCGGTAGCGGCCCGCCGCCCGCGCGGGTTCTTCTTCTTGGCAGAGCGGACGGACATATCGAAGCCAAAGGGATCGGATTTGGTCATGGGCGCACCTTCTAGACGCATCTGTTCGACTCGGAGGCAGCAGTTTAGTCTAAGGGGCGCCAGATTGAAGGGGGCGCAGGCAAAAAATATGGGGTTGAGCGGAAAATGAACGTCAAGCAGGAAATGGAAGCGGCCTTGCAGGCGGCCTTTGCGCCAAGCGCGCTGGAGGTTGTGAACGAAAGCCACAAACACGCAGGCCACGCGGGCGACGATGGCTCGGGCGAGAGCCACTTCGCGGTACGGATCCGCACCGGGGCCTTCGAGGGCATGAGCCGGGTGGCGCAGCACCGCGCCGTGCACAAGGCGCTGGGGAATATCGTGCCGCGGATCCACGCGCTGGCGCTGGATACCGGGGCGTAAGGCCGCGCGGTGGCGGGCGGAAACGCCCGCCTTTCACCTGATTATTTTTCGCCGTCTTTCACCCCGGCCCGCGCTTTCAGCGCAGCGGTCATGCCGGAGACCGGGCTCAGTTCCTCGACCCCGTCATCGGCCTGCATCTTTGCAGCTCCGGCGCCGGGAACCTGTTCCGCCTCCGGCGGCGCTTCCGGGTCGCCTGCCGCCGCCGTCAGCCGCGGTGTTTGCGGTTCGCTGCGGGGGAACGAGGCGGAGGGTGCTGCGGGCTCCTTGCGGCCTGCCGACGGAGCTTGCGCCGGCTGTTCCGCGGCAAGCGCGCGGCGGAACACCATGACATTGCGCCAGTTTGTGCTGGAGCCGGTCAGGCCCGAGCGCTCCTCGCTCGGCAGCAGCTCGGCACGCTGGAACTCCCAGCCCTCTGCCGCCATCTCGTTCAGCAGGATTTCGATCGAATTGGCAAAGCGTGCCTCGGGTGTCTTCACGCCCTTCGCCTTGGTGCCCTTGGCGGGGGCGGGGACAACCTTGTACTCAAATGCTTGCATGAACGTCTCCTGTTTCGGCCCGCAGCTTTAGCGGAAAGGGGGGAGCGGTCAAGGGGCCGGAGGGGCAGCCGGTGTGCGGCGGCCCGCCGTTTTCCGGCGCGGAAAACGGCCCGGAAAACACGTGTTTTCCGAGCCGGAATTTTCGCAAAATTCCGGGGCCGTCACCCGGTTCAGCCCTCCGCCGCGGCCATCTGCACCAGCGTCAGGCAGACCTCCGTGGCCTTGGCCATGTCCTGCACCGAAATCCACTCCAGGGGACCGTGCACATTCTGCATGCCGGTGAAAATATTGGGCGTAGGAATCCCCAGCTCGGTCAAGCGCGACCCATCGGTGCCGCCGCGGATCGGGGCCGATACCGGCTCGATCCCATGCGCGCGGCAGGCTTCCAGCGCCAGCTCCACCGGGGTCATGTCGTTTTCCAGCCAGTAGCGCATGTTGCGGTATTGCGGGTAGATTTCGCAGGTGATCTCCGCCCGCGGCTCCGAAGCCTGCACCGCGCCGCAGACCTTGCGCAGCAGGTCGCCCTTGGCGGCCAGCCCGTCCAGTTCAAAGTCGCGAAGGATCAGCTTGATCTCCATCTCCGAAGAGCCGCCGTTCAAATCGGTGATATGGATGAACCCCTCACGGCCGTCAGTGGTTTCCGGCGTCATCGTGGCCTGCGGCAGCGTCTGCACGATCTTGGCCGCCAGATGCGCGGCGTTCACCATCCTTTCCTTGGCCCAGCCGGGATGGATTGACACGCCCTTGACGGTCACCACCGCCCGGTCGGCAGAGAAGCTCTCATAAACGATCTCGCCCGCGTCGCCGCCGTCCAGCGTATAGGCGAAGTCCACGCCCAGATCCTTGGGCAGCTGTGCGCCCACGCCGCGGCCGATTTCCTCGTCCGGGGTGAAGGCGAGGCGGATCTTCGGGTGTTTGATCCCGGGGGTTGCCAGCAAGTGCCGCGCCAGGGTCATCACGATGGCAACGCCCGCCTTGTCGTCAGCCCCCAATAGGGTGAGGCCGGAAGCGGTGATCAGATCATCGCCCTGTTTGGAGGCAAGGTCGGGGGACTTCTGGGGCGACAGTACCAGGTCCGGGTTGTCGGGATAGGTGATATCGCCGCCGTCATACCCTTTGATCACCCGCGGCTTGACGCCGGTGGCATTGAACTGGGGCGCGGTATCCACATGGGCGAGGAAGCCGATGGCCGGCCCCGGCGCGGTGGCGGGAACCGTGGCCAGCACCACGCCATAATCCGTCAGTTCCACATCCTGCGCGCCGATTTCCTGCAGTTCGCGCACCAGCAGGTTCAGCATGTTGAACTGGATTTCAGTGCTGGGTGTCGTCGCTGAGGTCTCATCGCTCTGGCTGTCGATGGCGGCGTAGCGGACCAGACGGTCCTCGAGTTCCTGATCGAAAATGCGTTCCATGAAGCCTCCGGGATTTTGGGCGGAGCAAAGCCGCTGGCGCGGGGAAGGTCAAGCGGCGGCGAATATGACGGGGTAGTGAGCGGGTTTTTGTAAGCGCGAAGGGCAGCGTCTGACCGCGGGTGGGGGCGAAGCCCCCGCCCATGGGGGCGGTCGGGGGCTGTCCGGCGTGCCGCCGGACGGAAGATTTGGAATGACACCACCCGGTGCACAGGGGGTGTACAGGGGGTGCACGCATGTCACCCCCGTTCCGGCACGAAAAAGGGCGCCCCGGTTTTAGCCTTGGGGCGCCCTTTTGAATTCCGTTTTCCGGCTGGGATCAGCCGCCCAGTTTCTTGGCAACCAGCTCGTTCACCGCCTTGGGGTTGGCCTTGCCGCCGGTGGCTTTCATCACCTGGCCGACGAACCAGCCTGCCAGCTTCGGGTTCACCTTGGCCTTTTCCACCTGCGCCGGGTTGGCGGCGATGATCTCGTCCAGGGCGGTCTCGATGGCGCCGGTGTCGGTCACCTGCTTCATGCCGCGCTCCTCGACGATCTGCGCCGGGTCGCCGCCTTCGGTGTACACGATCTCGAACAGGTCCTTGGCGATCTTGCCGGAAATCGCATCGGAGGAAATCAGATCAATGATGCCTCCCAGCTGCGCGGGGGAGACTGGGGATTCGGTGATCGAATGATCTTCTTTCTTCAGACGCCCGAACAGCTCATTGATGACCCAGTTCGCTGCCAGCTTGCCGCTGCGGCCCTTGGCGGTTTCCTCAAAGAAGGCCGCCGATTCCACATCCGCGGTCAGCACCGAGGCGTCGTAATCGCTGAGGCTGAAGTCATTGATGAAACGCGCCTTTTTCTGGTCCGGAAGCTCCGGCAGATTGGCGGCAATGTCATCGACCCAGGCCTGCTCGATTTCCAGCGGCAGCAGGTCGGGATCGGGGAAATAGCGGTAATCATGCGCCTCTTCCTTGGAGCGCATGGAGCGGGTTTCGCCCTTGTCCGGATCATACAGACGGGTTTCCTGCTCGACCTTGCCGCCGCCCTCGATGATGGCGATCTGGCGGCGCGCCTCGACCTCGATGGCCTGCTGGATGAAGCGCATGGAGTTCATGTTCTTGATTTCGCAGCGGGTGCCGAGGTGGCTGAAGTCCTGGGTCTCCTGGTACTTCTCGTACTGGCCGGGCAGGCAAACGGAGACGTTCACGTCCGCGCGCAGGTTGCCGTTCTGCATGTTGCCGTCGCAGGTGCCCAGATACTGCATGATCTGGCGCAGCTTGGCGATATAGGCGGCGGCTTCCTCCGGACCCCGGATGTCGGGGCGGGAGACGATCTCCATCAGGCAGACGCCGGTCCGGTTCAGGTCGACAAAGGACATGTTGGGGTCCATGTCGTGGATCGACTTGCCCGCGTCCTGCTCCATGTGGATACGCTCGACACGCACGTTGCGCGCAGTGCCGTCGCCCAGCTCCACCAGAACTTCGCCTTCGCCCACAATGGGATGGTAAAGCTGGGAAATCTGGTAGCCCTGCGGCAGGTCGGGATAGAAGTAGTTCTTGCGGTCAAAGGCGGACCACAGGTTGATATCGGCCTTCAGGCCCAGCCCGGTGCGCACAGCCTGCTCGACGCAGTATTCGTTGATCACCGGCAGCATGCCGGGCATCGCTGCGTCCACGAATGCGACGTTGGAGTTCGGCTCGGCGCCGAACTTGGTGGAAGCGCCGGAGAACAGCTTGGCATTGGAGCTGACCTGGGCATGCACCTCCATGCCGATGACCAGTTCCCAGTCATGCTTGGCGCCCGCGATCACCTTGGGCTTGGGGAGTTCATATGTCAGGTCGAGCATGGTTTTCCGCCGTATCCGAATGTCCAATGTTGGCAAGCGTTCTAGGCCCGTGCGCGGGCAGGGGCAAGGGGGCAGGTGGCGGAGAAAACTCTTCGCAGTGCGGATCCTCCTTAATTTGCACGGGCTGTAAGCCCGGGCAGCGCCCGTCCGCCCCCATGGGCGGGCGCTTCGCTTCCGCCCGCGGACGGGCGCTGCCCTTCGCGATGGTTCGCCTGAGCCCGATTCAGCCTCTTGGCGGGGTGCATCAGGAGGGCTAGAACTGGCAGCCCGAACAGAATTTCAGGAGGCCGCCTTGGACACATCCGCCCGCATCAGCCAGACCATTGCCACGGAAATCGGCGCCGCCGCCAAGCAGGTGAGCGCTGCCGTCGCGCTGCTGGATGAAGGCGCCACCGTGCCGTTTGTCGCGCGCTACCGCAAGGAGGCGACCGGGGGGTTGGACGACACTCAGCTGCGCACCCTGGCGGAGCGGCTGGAGTACCTGCGCGAGCTGGAAAAGCGGCGGGCCTCCATCCTCGAGTCGATCAAGGGGCAGGACAAGCTGACCGACGATCTGGCGGCTTCGATCGCCAAGGCGGAGACCAAGGCGCAGCTGGAGGACATTTATCTGCCCTACAAGCCCAAGCGGCGCACCAAGGCAATGATCGCCCGCGAAAACGGGCTGGAGCCGCTGGCCGATGCCATCCTGGCCGACCGCAGCGCCGACCCGGAGAAGATGGCCGAAGGCTATGTCACCGAGGCGGTGGCCACGGTGAAGGACGCGCTGAATGGCGCGCGGGATATCCTGACCGAGCGGCTGACCGAAAACGCATCCCTGCTGGGCCGGCTGCGGGAATTTCTGCAGCGGGAGGCTGTGCTGACTGCCAAGGTGATTGAGGGTAAGGAGCAGGAGGGCGCCAAGTTCTCCGACTATTTCGCCCACACCGAGCGCTGGGCGGATGTGCCCTCGCACCGGGCGCTGGCGATGCTGCGCGGCTCCAACGAGGGCGTGCTGACGCTGGACGTGGGGCCGGAGCCGGAGGAGGGCGTGGCACGGGCCGAGGCCATGGTTGCGGCGGAGCTCGGCGCGGGCGGCAATGGCCCGGGCGACAAATGGCTGCGCAAGGTCGCGGGCTGGACCTGGCGGGTGAAGCTGAGCCTGTCGATGATGCTGGAGCTAATGGGCGATCTGCGCGGCCGGGCGCAGGAGGATGCCATTCAGGTTTTTGCCCGCAACCTCAAGGACCTGCTGTTCGCAGCTCCGGCCGGTGCGCGGCCGACGCTCGGGCTGGACCCGGGCATTCGCACCGGCGTCAAGGCGGCAGTGGTTGATGCAACCGGGAAACTGGTGGCGACTGAAACGTTATACCCGTTCCAGCCGAAGAACGATCTGCGCGGGGCGCAGGTTTCTATCGTCAAGCTGATCGCAGAACACGGCGTCGAGCTGATTGCCATCGGCAACGGCACCGCCAGCCGTGAGACCGAGCGGATGGTGGCGGAGGTGCTGAAACACCTGCCTGCCAAGATCAAGGCGCCGACCAAGTTGGTGGTGTCGGAGGCGGGCGCCTCGGTCTACTCCGCCTCCGAGCTGGCGGCGCGGGAGTTTCCCGATCTGGACGTGAGCTTGCGCGGGGCGGTGTCGATTGCCCGCCGCTTGCAGGACCCGCTGGCGGAGCTGGTGAAGATCGAGCCCAAGAGCATCGGCGTCGGCCAGTACCAGCATGACGTTGACCAGCACAAACTGTCGAAATCGCTGGAGGCGGTGATCGAGGATGTGGTGAACGCGGTGGGCGTGGACCTCAACATGGCGTCGGCGCCGCTGCTTGCTCAAGTCTCCGGCCTTGGCCCCGGGCTGGCGGAGGCGATTGTGGCGCACCGGGACATGAACGGCGCGTTCGCCTCGCGCAAGGAGCTGTTGAAGGTCGCGCGTCTTGGCCCCAAGGCGTTTGAGCAATGCGCGGGCTTCCTGCGCATCCGCGACGGGAAGGAGCCGCTGGATGCGTCCTCCGTGCACCCCGAAAGCTATGATGTGGCGCGCAAGATCGTGGCCGCTTGCGGGCGCGACATCCGCCAGATCATGGGTGACGCCGCGGCGCTGAAAGGCCTGCGGGCCGAGAACTTCGTAGGCGGCGATGTCGGCCTGCCGACTGTGCGTGACATTTTCCAGGAACTGGAAAAGCCGGGCCGCGACCCGCGCCCGTCCTTTGTCACGGCCTCCTTCAAGGACGGGGTGGAAGAAATCACCGACCTGAAGCCCGGCATGGTGCTGGAAGGCACGGTAACCAACGTCGCGGCCTTTGGCGCCTTTGTGGACATCGGCGTGCATCAGGACGGGCTGGTGCATGTGAGCCAGCTGGCCGACCGCTTCGTGAAGGACCCCCATGAGGTGGTGAAGACCGGCCAGGTGGTGAAAGTGACCGTCACCGAGGTGGATGTGCCGCGCAAGAGGATCGGTCTGACCATGAAGAAAGACGGCGGTGCGTCCGCCAAGGAAGAGCGAAATGCGCGCGGCCCGGCCAAGGGCGCAGGCCCGCGCCGCGGCGGCAAGCCCGGCGGCCCTCAGGGCGGCAAGGGCAGGATGTCTGCTGGACCCAAGGGCGGCCAAGCCAGGGATCAGGGCTCAAGCCAAAGTACAGGCGCGCTGGGCGCGGCGCTGATGGACGCCTTCAAGAAGAAATGACGGCACGGGGCTTCGGCCCCGTCTTTTGCAGGGCGGTTACGCGGGGCTGAACTCCAGCCCTTCTTCAGTAAAGGCAACCTTCTGGCCGCCTTCGATCTCCTCGCGGAACTGGGTGGCGATGGCCTGCAGCGCGCCGGCATGGCCGCGGGCGGCAAACCGGCTGAGCGAGGTGATGCGGGCGCTGTTGTCGAACCCCTCAGCGGCATGGGCCCAGACCAGCGGATGCAGCTCCTTCAGGTGGTCGCGGATCAGCCAGCCGGCGGCCGCGGCGATCTTGAGCCGCGGCAGGTCGGCCTGAATGTTCTGGCCTTGGTCCTTGCGCAGGGCGACGCTGCAATAGGCCGCCAAGAGGTTGATCATCTCCTGTGACGGGTTGGCCTGAACGATGTCCCTCAGGCCGTCGAGGAAGAACCGGGTATCGACCCGGGCGCAGGCCTGATCGTCGATGGCGATGGCGTCGAAATAGACCCAGGTGTAGCCGCCAGCGCCCCAGGTCTGTGCGGTGCGCGCAGCGGTGCGGCGGGCCTCAAGCTCCAGCGCCGCATAGGAGCCGGACCAGCGCGGCAGCATATGGGTGCCAAGGGTGCGCATGTGGCGGTGGTTGGCGGGGGCCAGGTCGATCAGGGCGGCAAAGGCATCCGCCACCGGCAGGGTGCCGCCGCTGTTGCGGGCAAAGAGGGCGCATTGCGCCGCCTTGAGGAAGGGGCTGTCCTCGCTGTCCTGGGCGATCGGCTCCAGCAGGGCGGCGGCGCGGTCGAAATGCGCGGCACAGCGGCGCTGGCTGGAGGCTGGGGCCGCAGGCGCATTGCCGGGGCCGCGCCAGGCCCAGCCGATGTCGATATGGGCCAAGGCCACCAATGCGGTCAGATAGGGGTCGTGGCGGTGCTCTGCCCGCAGCGCCTCGAACGCCATCAGGCCGCGGATCAGGCTGCGGTTGCTCGCGTCCTTCTGCTCGGCCAGAGCATTTTCGGTGGCATTCACCACGTCGGCGCGGGCGCCATAGGCGATGAGATCGGCCAGCGGCAGGCCGCAGCGGGCCGTGGCGCGGCTCAGGTCGGCCTCGCGGATCTCGCGGGAAAGGTCTTCCCAGCGTTCCTGGCGGGCCAGGAACTGGCCGCGGTCCTGGGCTTTCAGGCAATCGGGATCACCCTGGGCGCTGCAGACCGGGATCGACAGGCTGTCCTCAAGGGGCCGGTTCAAAAGCGTGCCGGCGGGGCCGGAAGAGGGCGTTAGTTCGGGGCGGCTGGCAGGCAAAGAGGTGCGGGACACCAGACCTGAAATCCGGGAAAGAAGTTCTTTTGCCTGTCGAGACTGTGTGAGCATTTTTGCTTCCTGAAAAGTGGCAGCTTATCGTTGGTCTCAGTTTCCTCAGGTAATGGGGCGCAAAGATGGCGGCAGTAGGGAAGTTCCCGCGCACAGGCGGTTAAATGCCCATCAATCTGAACAATCCGAAGTTGTTTTGGCGGGGCTTTGACGGAAGGCGTTCAAAACGCGGTGAAATGGTGCCGCTCCGTGCGCATCCCGCGCTTCTGGAATTCCGCGTCCGCTTCGGTGTGGGGCGGGGTGGCCTCTTGCGGCAGGCGGATGCGCTTGCCGCTGCGCAGGATCAGCGTGGCGCGCACCGAGAAATCCCAGCGGGTGTCAAAACGCACCCGCTCAATCTCGCTGAGCCGGGCTTCACCGCTCAGCCCGCCGCTGAACCACTCGATCCGGGTTTGCGATATTTTAAGCCCTGCCAATGGGTTGCGGATTAGGTCCCAAAGGGCGGGCAGCACCGGCAGGGCCAGCAGGACCACCAGCCACAGGGCTGCATCCAGCACCAGCCGCAGCACCAGCAGCGCCGCCAGCCAGCCGCCCGTTGCCAGCATGGCAGCCGGGGAGCGGCCCCGGCGGGAGAAGCTGTAGTCCTCCGCCGGGGCAGGTGTTCCAGGTGCGTCAGGCATCCAGGATACGGGTGACCATTTCGGTGGTGTCGCGGCTCAGGCCTTCTGTACCCGCAATGCGGGTCAGCTGGGCGCGGATCAGCGACTGGCGGCCGGCGTCATACCGCTTCCAGGTCTGGAAGGCGGCGCACATGCGGGCGGTGGTCTGCGGGTTCAGCTTGTCCAGCGCGATCAGGTTTTCGGCGAGCAGCTGATAGCCTTCGCCGCTGGCATGGTGGAAGCCCGCATGGTTGCCCGCCAGCGCCCCCATTACTGCGCGGAAGCGGTTCGGGTTCTTCATGTCAAACAGCGGATGGCGGGTAAGCTCCGCGGCGGTGGCGGCAGTCTTCTCTGGTGCGGCACAGGCGATCTGCAGGGCAAACCACTTGTCCATCACCAGCCGGTCTTCCTGCCACTGATCAAAGAACGCTTGGCTTTGCGACTCGCCCTTCTCCGCCTTCATCAGCGCGCCAAGTGCGGCGTATTGCTGGGTCATATTGTCCGCTGCCTGATACTGGCGCGCGGCCTGCTCGCCGCCGTCGAGACGGGTCAGCAGCGACAGGATGCGGCCGTTGAGGGCACGTTTTCCGGCGCCCTCGGCGTCCGGGACATAGGGGCCGTCGACCGTAGTCGCGGCATAGAGCCGGGGCAGGCTGGTTTCCAGCTGCTGCGCCAGGGTCTGGGCAAAGGTCTCTGCCGCATCATAGATCTTTTGCGGATCGGGGGTGAAACCGCGCTCATGCAGGGTCTGGGCGATGTCGGACTGGCTGGGCGGCGTCAGCACCAGGGCGCGGAAGGCCGGGTCCTGATCGTCATCGCGAACCAGTTTCTCCAGCGCGTCCAGATAGGCCGCATCGGGGGCGGCCCCGTCCAGCACCATCGCCACGCGGCTTTCCTTAGCCAGCGCGTTGCCCGCCTCCCAGCGGTTGAACGGGTCGGTGTCATGGGCCAGCAAAAAGGCCCGCTCGGCGTTGGTGGTCTCGCGCTCCAGGATCACCGGCGCGGAGAATTCGCGCAGGATCGAGGGCACGGGTTTGGAGGCGAGGCCCTCAAAGGTGAAGCTTTGCTTGGCTTCCGTCAGCTCCAGCACTTCTGTGCCGCGCACTTCGTCGCCGTTGGGGGACAGCAGGCCCACGGCCACCGGGATCACCCGCGGGTCCTTCTCCGGCTGGCCGGGGGTCGGTGGCGTCGATTGCTCGAACGTCAGGGTATAGGTGCCGTCTGCATAGTCCTCGGAGACCTTCACCCGCGGGGTGCCCGCCTGGCTGTACCACAGCTTGAACTGGCTGAGGTCGCGGCCGGTCGCATCCTCGAACACTTTCAGCCAGTCCTCGATGGTGCAGGCCTGGCCGTCGTGGCGCTCGAAATACAGTTTCAGCGCCTTGTAGTAGTTCTCATCCCCGACCAGGCGCTTCAGCATCCCGATCACCTCGGCACCTTTCTCATAGACCGTGGCGGTGTAAAAGTTGTTGATCTCCTGGAACTGCTCGGGGCGCGGCGGATGGGCTAGGGGGCCGTTGTCCTCGGGGAACTGACGGGCGCGCAGGGTGATCACGTCGTCTATGCGCTTCACCGGCTCGGAGCGCATGTCTGCGGTGAACTGAGCGTCGCGGAAAACGGTCAGCCCTTCCTTGAGACACAGCTGGAACCAGTCGCGGCAGGTGATGCGGTTGCCGGTCCAGTTGTGAAAGTACTCATGGGCGATAATCGCCTCAATTCGTTCGAAATTGGCATCTGTGGATGTCTCAGGTGACGCCAGAACGCAGGAAGAGTTGAAAATATTCAACCCCTTGTTCTCCATCGCGCCCATGTTGAAGTCATCAACGGCGACGATGTTGAACAGCTCCAGGTCGTACTCAAGCCCGTAGACGTCCTCGTCCCACTTCATCGATTTCTTCAGCGCCTCCATGCCAAAGGCGCATTTGCCCTCGTCGCCGGGGCGGACCCAGATGTTCAGCTCCACCTCCTTGCCGGATTTGGTGGTGAAACTGCCGGGGTGGTTCACCAGATCGCCCGCCACCAGCGCAAACAGATAGGCCGGCTTCGGCCAAGGGTCATGCCACTCGGCCCAGCCTTCGCCCTGGCCCATCGGGTTGCCGTTGGAGAGCATCACCGGCTCGTCGCCCTCAATCCGCACGGTGAAGGTGGACATCACGTCAGGGCGGTCGGGGTAGAAGGTGATCTTGCGGAAGCCCTCGGCTTCGCACTGGGTGCAATACATGCGGTTGGACATGTAAAGCCCCTCCAGCGCGGTATTGCCGGCCGGGTTGATCTCCACTTCGGCTTCCCAGGTGAAGGGGGCGCTGGGCACCTCGCATTTGAGGCCGCCTTCCAGCAATTCCGGTGTCACCTCTTGGCCGTCGATCTTGGCAGAGATCAGCTGCAGCTCCTCGCCATTCAAAAAGAAGGTTTTGTCCGCTGCATCCGGCTTGGGCGCAAAGCGGATCTTGCTGAGAACGCGTGTGGTTTCCGGTGCCAGGCGGAAGGTCAGATGGACGCTTTCGACGTCATATCCGAAGGGCGTGTAATCCTTCAGGTAAAAGGTCTTGGGGGCGGTGGCGGGGCTTGCATCGTTCACGGCGGAACCTCGTTTTTATGGAACCGGAGCGGGGTCCGGCACGTAGTTACCATAGTCGTAGGCAACACCGGGCGGAGCGGCAAGCCGTCCTGCGCCTCAATTTGTTTTGGAAAAGGAGTTCAGCCATGTCCGCGCCGGATACCAACGTCGACCGTCAGACGGAGAAGCACAAACCCTCGCTGCTGGGGATCGGCGCGGTTGTCGTCTTTGCGGTAATTGCTCTGGGGCTGTTTCTGCTGATGGTGTTCGACCGGGGCGGCGAACAGGACAAGGTGGAAACACCGGCCACCGCCGCCGAGGTGCAGGCGGTGATTGACGGAACTGCGGACTGACAGGCTGCCTGACTTTGTGATTTTCCGGGGTGTGCAGGGCGGCCTGTGCACCCTTGATGCGTTTCAGGTGCCCGCAGCTGAAGCATATTCGGAATTCTTTTCGGCACTTTCTTGAAAAACAAGAAATTGCGTTTGGTTTCACCGATGGGCTGTTTTGTTGCTGATCGGAAACTTCTGCCCTAACTAGGTATCAGCATACAGTGGTGTACCGCCGGAAGGAGCAAGACATGAGCCGGGTCGAGAAACAGGGAATTCAGGTGGCGCCGGAACTGGCGGATTTTATTGAGAAGCAGGCGCTGCCCGGCACCGGTGTCGAGGCCGAGACCTTCTGGAAGGGCCTGGCGGAACTGGTGAACGGTTTCGGGCCGGAAAACCGGGCTCTGCTGGCCAAGCGCGAGGACATTCAGGCCAAGATCGACGCCTGGCATATCGCCAACCGCGACAAGCCGCACGACCACGAAGCCTACAAGGCGTTCTTGTCCGATATCGGCTACCTGCTGCCCGAGGGCGGCGATTTCGGGATCGAAACCCAGAACGTGGACCCGGAGATCGCATCGGTGCCCGGCCCGCAGCTGGTGGTTCCGATCACCAACGCCCGCTATGCGCTGAACGCGGCGAACGCCCGCTGGGGCAGCCTGTATGACGCTTTCTACGGCACCGACGCGATGGGCACGCCAGCGCCCGCGGGCGGTTACGACAAGGGCCGCGGCGCACGGGTTGTGGCGCGGGCGCGGGTGTTCCTGGACGAGGCCTTCCCGGTGGAGGGCACCAGCCACGCCGATGCGCGCCGCTACCATGTGCAGGACGGCCAGCTGCTGATCGACGACCTGCCGCTGGCGCAGCCGGAGAAATTCGCAGGCTACCGCGGCAACCCCAAGGCGCCGGAATCCGTGCTGCTGCGCAACAACGGGCTGCATGTGGAGCTGGTCTTTGACCGCGCCCATGCGATCGGCGCGCGCGATCAGGCGGGCCTGGCGGATGTGCGGCTGGAAAGCGCCATGTCGGCGATCATGGACTGCGAGGACTCGGTCGCCTGCGTTGATGCCGAGGACAAGGTTCTGGCCTATTCCAACTGGCTGGGCCTAATGAAGGGCGATCTGGAGACCAACCTGGAAAAAGGCGGCAAGACCATCACCCGCCGCCTGAACCCCGATTTCGGATTCACCGCGCCGGATGGCACCGCCAAGACCGTGAAGGGCCGCGCCCTCTTGTGGGTGCGCAACGTCGGCCACTTGATGACCAACCCGGCGGTTCTGGATAAGGACGGCAACGAGGCCTTCGAGGGGCTGCTGGACGCGCTGATCACCGTGCTGATCGCCAAGCACGACCTGAAACGCGACGGCGGCAACTCCGCCCTGGGCTCGGTCTATGTGGTGAAGCCCAAGATGCACGGGCCGGAAGAGGTCGCCTTTACCGACCGGATCTTCGACAAGGTCGAGGATATCCTGGGCCTGCCGCGACACACCGTGAAGATCGGGATCATGGATGAGGAACGCCGCACCTCGGTCAACCTCAAGGAATGCATCCGCGCCGCCAGGCACCGGGTGGCCTTCATCAATACCGGCTTCCTCGACCGCACCGGCGACGAGATCCACACCTCGATGGAGGCGGGGCCGTTCTCCCGCAAGGACTTCATCAAGCGCAAGGCCTGGATCGGCGCCTATGAGAACCTGAATGTGGATATCGGGCTGGAATGCGGGCTGTCCGGCAAGGCGCAGATCGGCAAGGGCATGTGGGCGATGCCCGACATGATGGCGGCGATGCTGGAGCAGAAGATCGAGCATCCGAAATCCGGCGCCAACTGCGCCTGGGTGCCGAGCCCGACCGCCGCGACGCTGCACGCGCTGCATTACCACAAGGTCGATGTGTTTGCGGTGCAGGAGCGGCTCAAGGCCGGCGGCCGCCGCGCCCATGTCGATGGCATCCTCGAAATCCCGCTGGCGACCTACCGCAAATGGACGCCGCAGCAGATAGCCCGCGAGGTCGACAACAACGCGCAAGGCATCCTGGGCTACGTGGTGCGCTGGATCGACCAGGGTGTCGGCTGCTCCAAGGTGCCGGATATCAACGACGTCGGCCTGATGGAGGACCGCGCGACCTGCCGGATCTCTGCTCAGCACATCGCCAACTGGCTGCATCACAGCGTTGTTTCCGAGGAGGAAGTGATGGGCAGCTTGCGCAAGATGGCCAAGGTGGTGGACGAACAGAACCGCGGCGACAACAGCTACCGTCCGATGGCGCCGGGCTTTGACACCATTGCCTTCCAGGCGGCTTGCGATCTGGTGTTCAAGGGCCGGGTGCAGCCCTCCGGCTATACCGAGCCGGTACTGCACGCCCGCCGTCTGGAGTTGAAGGCTCAGGAAGCGTCAGCCTGATTGCGTCAAACTGACCCTGGAAAACAGTTTCCCGGAATTGACGGGTAGTCAAAGGGGGCCTTTTGGCCTCCTTTTTCCTTTCGTAACGTAACGTAACGTCAGCGGGAGGAAGGCCACTCATGGCAGGGATTTCATTGGATCAGGCGCGCACCATCATCCGGGCGGCGCTGGAATGCGGGCGCGGGATGGATTTGAAACCGTTGTCGGTCGTGGTGCTGGATGCCGGCGGCCACGTGCAGGCGTTCGAGCGCCAGGACGGCGCCGCGCCGGGCCGGTTTGCCATCGCCCATGGCAAAGCCTTTGGCGCGGTGATGCTGGGCATGGCGGGCACAGCGCAAATGGCCCGCGCAGAAAGCCAGGCCTATTTCATGGCTGCGGTGAACGGGGTTTACGGCGGCCAGGTCGTACCTGTGCCGGGCGGAGTGCTGGTCAGGAACGGCTCTGGTGATGTGATCGGGGCCGTAGGCGTAACCGGCGACACCTCGGACAATGACGCCGCCGCCGCGGTGGCCGGAATAGAAGCTGCTGGCCTGCACGGCGAAATCTGACGACAACCCCCTCCCGCCGGGGCTTGAGGGAAGCCCGCTCAATAAGACGGGAGAGGGCCCTGCTCATAAAGCGGAAGGGGGGTTCTGCTTCAGAGCAGACGGCGGGCGCGTTTAGGGCAGGATGACGGCGTCAATCACGTGGATGACGCCGTTTGACGCTTCGATGTCCGCAGCGGTCACCGCAGCATCATTGATTTTTACCCCGTCGCCCATCGACACGGTGATCTCTTTTCCCATAACGGTTTCCGCGGTCATGCCATCGCTCAGATCCGACGACATCACCTTGCCCGGCACCACATGATAGGTGAGGATTTCGGTCAGCTGCGCGCGGTTTTCCGGCTTCAGCAGGGTTTCGACCGTGCCTTCGGGCAGGGCCGCAAAGGCTTCATCGGTCGGCGCAAACACCGTGAACGGGCCATCGCCCTGCAGCGTTCCCACCAGATCAGCAGCGGTCAGCGCGGCTGCCAGGGTTTCGAACTGGCCGGCTGCGGCGGCCGTCTCGACAATGTCCTTGGACCCGGCCGGCACGGCCGACGGTACGGAAAGGCCGAGGGCAATGGCAAACGCAGTCACGGAGAGGCGGTTGAAAAACATGAGACATCCTTTCTGTCAGGCGCCAGCGGGAGGAGGGCAGATAGGTCTGGCACAGATAGCTTGACATGCAAAAAATTTGCATGAGATACACGTTTGTGTGAGGTGCATTTTTTTTGCACTTGGGTAAAATTTTCCAAAAAGGATTGCCCCGGAGGTTAAAAACCATGAGCAAGCCCATGCTGTCCGAGACGCTTCAGGAAGGCCTGGAGGCCTATAGAATCGGCCCCAAGCTGCGCAGTCTGCGGCAGGGGAAGGACATGGGGCTGGCGCAGCTGGGTGAACATACCGGTCTGTCAGCAGCGATGCTGTCGCGCATCGAACGGGGGCAGGTGTTCCCGACTTTGGCGACCCTGCTGCGCATCGCGATGGTGTTCGGCGTCGGCCTTGATCATTTTTTCGGCCCGGGCGAGGACGCGCCGGTGCTGGAGGTGGTGCGGGAGCGGGACCGGCTGAAACTGGGCGACAAGACGGACGGGCCGCTGTCTTATCTGTTCGAGAGCCTGGATTTCCCCGTGACCAAGGGGCGGTTCCAGTCCTATCTGGCGGAGTTTTCCGGCAACGGCGCCGAAAGCGCGCCGCACGCGCATCCGGGCGCGGAGATGATCTATGTGATTGAGGGCGGTCTGGAACTGGGCATCCACGGCCGGACCGAGGTTCTGGACAGGGGCGACTCGGTCTATTTTGATGCCGGGTTCGCCCACAGCTACCGGGCGGTGCCGGGGCAGCGGTGCCGTGCGCTCGTGGTGGTCTCGCGGGACAGTGTGCCGGACAGCCCGTCGGGCTGAGCCGGGACGGCAAGCCGCCTGCTGACGCAGGGTTGTGCAGGTGTGAACACTGTGTTGCTCTGCGCCGCCTGTTGAACCCGTGCAGTGTCAGGGCTAGGTTTTTCTTCAGGAAATGAAATTACGAGTGGATCATGACGCGACCCAAGGTTGGCATTATCGGCAACTCCTATCTGCTTAACGATCAGTACCCCGTGCATGCGGGCGGCACGATGAATTCCGAAGCAATTGCCGAGGTCGCGGGCTGTATGCCGCTGATGATCCCCTCCGACCCGCGCTTTGTCACCGTCGAGGAGCTGCTTCAGACGTTCGACGGCTTCCTGCTGACGGGCGGGCGGCCGAACGTGCACCCGCATGAATACGGCGAGGCGGAGACCGAGGCGCATGGGGCCTTTGACCGGGCGCGCGATGCCATCACCCTGCCGCTGGTCCGCGCCTGCGTGGAGCGCGGCCAGCCATTCCTGGGCATCTGCCGCGGCTTTCAGGAGGTCAACGTGGCAATGGGCGGCACGCTCTATCCCGAAATCCGCGATCTGCCGGGGCGAATGAACCATCGGATGCCGCCGGACGGCACGCTGGAAGAAAAGTTTGCCCTGCGCCACAGCGTCCGGTTCAGCGCCGGCGGTGTGTTCCGCCAGCTGTTCGGCGCTGAGGAAGTGATGACCAACACTCTGCACGGCCAGGGCATCAAGCGTCCGGGCGCCCGGGTGGTGGTGGACGGGCACGCGCCCGATGGCACACCGGAGGCGATCTTCATCAAGGACGCGCCGGGCTTTACCCTGTCGGTGCAATGGCATCCGGAATGGGATGCGGCCAGCGATCCGGTATCACGCCCCCTGTTCGAGGCATTCGGCACGGCGGTGCGGGCCTGGGCGGATGGCACAGCGCAGCCTGGTTTTCAGAAATCCGCGTAGGTGTATTTGGTTAAAAGGTTTGGGTATGAAAGGTGATTTCGAAGACGGCGCGCCCCGGCAGACGGGCACGTACAGGATCCGGCAATTCAAGGCAGGCGATGCGGCGGACTTGGCGGAGGTGTTCCGCTCTGCAGTGCATGGCATCGCAAGCCGGTTCTACACGCCGGAGCAGATCAACGCCTGGTGCCCCGGGGCGCCGCCTGCCGAAGCCATCGGGCAGAAGCTGTCCGACGGGCGGGCGGTTTGGGTTGCGATCGGAGAGGACGATACGCCGGTGGCCTTCATCGACCTTGAATCCGACGGCCATATCGACATGCTGTTCTGCCACCCCGGCGCCGCGGGGCAGGGTGTTGCGGCGGCGTTGTACACCAGGCTGGAAACGGCCGCACTGCGCCAGGGGCTTGGGCTGCTGTATGTTGAGGCGAGCGAAGCCGCGCGCGGTTTCTTTGAGCGGCAGGGCTTTGCCGTGGACCGGCGGCGCGTTTTTGAACGCCGCGGCGTGAAGATCCACAACTACCGGATGGTCAAGATCCTCGACTGATCCGGTGTGGCGGCCTGCCCGCAGCGGGGCAGACCGCTTTACGCTCAAGTCAGCAGATCGAAGTCATGCACCAGCGGCAGCCGCCGCGCCCGTTTTCCCGTCAGGTCGAACAGCGCGTTTGCCAGCGCCGGGGCCGCGGGCGGCGTGCCGGGTTCGCCCGCGCCGCCGATATGGGCTTGCTCTTGCAGAATGCGCACCTCCACCTGCGGCATCGTGTGCATGCGGATGGCGTCGTAATCGGGGAAGTTCATCTGCTCCGCGGCGCCTTCGGCAAAGGTGATCTCGCCGAACATCGCCGCCGACAGCCCATAGGCCATGCCGCCGGACATCTGCGCCTCCAGGTTTCGCGGGTCCAGCGCAACACCCAGGTCAGCGGCGATCCACGCTTTTCGAAGGCGGATGCCGCCCTCTTCCTCGGCAACTTCAATAACCTGCGCCACCGGGGTGCCAAAGCTGTAGGTCATGGCAACACCGCGGCCCACGCCTTCGGGCGTCTTACCGGTCCAGTCGGACATCTCCTTGACCGCCTCCAGCACTTTGGCGGCGGGGGCCCATTCGTCGCGCGCCAGCTCGAGGCGGAACTCCATCGGGTCGGCACCCGCGGCGTGGGCCAGCTCATCCACAAAGCTCTCCATGAAAAAGCCGTTGATCGAGGCGCCGACAGAGCGCCAGAAGCCCACCGGCACCTGCAGATCGGCGGCATAGCCGCGGATGCGGTAGTTAGGGATGCCATAGGGCTGGTTGAAGGCACCGTCGGTCAAGGCAGTGTCCGGGCCGCTCGGCGACAGGCCGATCCAGCGGTTCATCGCCTGCGCGGTGGGGGACTGGCCGGCAATCTGCCCGTCCAGCAGCAGCGCCTTGCCATCCTTCACCGCACCGCGGAACCGCGCCGCCGAGGCCGGGCGGTAGAAGTCATGGGTCATGTCCTCCTCGCGGCTCCAGGTCAGCTGCACCGGGGTGCCAGGCATCTTCCCGGCAAGGCGCGCGGCATAGACGGCAAAGTCGACTTCGCCCCGCCGCCCGAAGCCACCGCCCATCAGAGTGGTGTTCACTTCGACCTGCTCCGGCTCGATCCCCAGCGCCTTGGCGCAGTGGTCGCGGACCAGCATCGGCCCCTGGTTGCCGCACCAGATCTGCAGGCGGCCGCCATCAAACAGCGCCGTTGCGTTGAGCGGTTCCATCGTGGCGTGAGCCAAGTACGGCACCTCGTATTCCGCCGTCACCTTCTGCGCGCCGTCCGGCAGGGTGGCGGCGTCGCCGTCGTCGCGCAGGGTGGAGTTCGGCTCGGCGTCAAACGCCGCGCGGATCGCACCGGAGATCTCTGCCTGCGTGGCCGGGACCGGGGCCGCGCCCCAGTCGAACTCGATGGCTTCCAGCGCCTGAATCGCCAGCCAGGTGTTGCTGCCGACAGCGGCAACCGCATCGCCAAGATCCGCAACCGTTTCGATGCCCGGCATCTGCAGCGCGGCCGCGGCGTCAAAGCCATTCATCGCGCCGCCCAGATGCGGGTTCGCCTTCAGCGCGGCAAATTTCATCCCGGGCAGGCGCACATCAATGCCGAACTGCGCGGTGCCGGTTGCCTTGTCCGCCATGTCCACCCGCGGCTGGGATTTGCCCAGCAGCCGCCATTCGCTGCGCGGGCGCAGAGGGGCGTCGACCGGCTCCAGCCGGGCCGCATCTGCTGCCAGCCCGGTATAGGCGATCTCCGCTCCATCCGGCGCCACTACTTTGCCCTCCTGGGTGCTGAGCTGGCTGCGGCTGACGCCAAGGCGCTGGGCGGCGGCCTCCTTCAGCGTTTCCCGGGCAGAGGCCCCGGCCAGCCGCATCCGCTCGTACCCGTCCTTCATTGAGGTCGAGCCGCCGGTCACCTGCAGATCCAGCAGCTTGCCCGCCTGGCCCAGCAGTTCGCCCAGCGAGTGCATGAACCTGGACTTGTCATAGCCGGTGCTGGGCAGCGCCTCGCTCATCAGGGCGGAGTTGTAATAGGCCTTGGCGGCGGGTCCGTGCAAAACCTCCACCTGCTCCAGCGTCACGTCCAGTTCCTCGGCGATCAGCGCAGCCCAGGTGGTGTGCACGCCCTGGCCCATCTCGGCGCGCGGGGCGATCAGGGTGATCTTCTGGTCTGAGATCATTACAAAGGGGTTGAACGCCACTTCCCCGTCTCCGGGCTTCAGCGGGTTCGGGGCAGGGCGGCTGACGTAATAGGCGCCAAAGGCCACCCCGCCGACGATGGCGGCAGACCCGATCAGAAAGGAGCGGCGGGCGATTTTCTTGAAACTGGCCATGGGTTACGCCTCCTGGATCTTCTTTGCGGCGGAATGGATGGCGGCGCGGATGCGCGGGTAGGTGCCACAGCGGCACAGGTTGCCCTGCATCGCCTCGTCAATCTCCGCATCCGAGGGCGCCGGGTTTTCCGCCAAGAGGCTCGCCGCCTGCATGATCTGGCCGGACTGGCAGTAGCCGCACTGCGCCACCTGATGCTCCACCCAGGCCTGCTGGATCGCAGCCATCGCATCCGGCGTGCCGAGGCCCTCGATCGTGGTCACCTCGCCCCAGACATCCGACAGCGCCACCTGGCAGGAGCGCACGGCCTCGCCGTCAATCTGCACGGTGCAGGCGCCGCAGGCGGCCACGCCGCAGCCGAACTTGGTGCCGGTGAGGCCAACCTCATCGCGCAGCACCCACAGCAGGGGGACGTCATCAGGCAGGTCCACCTGATGGGATTTTCCATTGATGCGAAGCGTGGTGGACATGGCGTGTCTTCCTTTGCTGGGTCGCTGACAAATGTAATCGAAAGTGTCAGTATGTCAATTGACATTTTTTACAAACAATGTCAGAAGCAAAATCATGAACATGGCAGGCATAGACCCAAAACAGCAGGCAATCCTTGAGGCCGCCTGGGCGGCGTTCTCCACCTATGGGTTCCGCAAGACCTCAATGGACGACATCGCCAAGGGGGCAGGCATGTCGCGCCCGGCGCTTTACCTGCATTTCAAGAACAAGGAGGCGATCTTCCGGGCGCTTGTGGCCGCGTATTACGGCACTGCGGCAGAGAACGTCCGCGCCGGGCTGGCCTCTGAAGGCACCTTGTCAGACCGCCTGCTGGCCGCGTTCAGGGGGCAGGGCGGCGAAGCGATCGAGTCGATGATGTCCTCACCCCACGGGATGGAGCTGTTTGAGATCACCAAAAACGTCGCGGGTGAGGAGATCGAGGCGGGCGAAGCGGCCTTGCGCGGGCTTTACGCCGGCTGGCTGCAGCAGCAGGCAAAGGCCGGGCAGGCGGCGCTGAACGGCGATGCTGCGGTGATCGCGCAGACGATTTGCGCGTCCCTTAAGGGCATCAAGCAAACTGCCGCGGATTTCGCCGCCTATCAGGCCGGGGTGCGTCAGCTGGCCGCCCTGTTCGGGGCCGGGCTGACGCCGCGCTGAGGGGCGGGCCGGACGCACCGGCCCGCGCGCGCATTACAGTTCGGTGCGCAGGTGCCAGAGCTCGGGGAACAGCTCCACCTCCAGCATCCGTTTCAGATAGCTGACACCGCCGGTGCCGCCAGTGCCGCGCTTGAAACCGATCACGCGCTCCACCGTGGTCACGTGGTTGAAGCGCCAGCGGCGGAAGTAGTCCTCGAAATCCACCAGCTTCTCGGCCAGTTCGTACAGCTCCCAGTGGGCCTCGGTATCGCGGTAGACCTCTGTCCAGGCGGCCTGCACCGCCTCATGCGGCTGATAGGCCTCCGACACATCGCGGTTCAACACTTCATCCGGCAGATCAAAGCGCTGCGCCAGCGCCTTCAGCGCCACATCATAGAGCGACGGCTGCTTCAGTTCCGCCTCCAGCAGCGCCAGGATGTCCGGGCGGTGGGCGTGCGGGCGCAGCATCGCCTTGTTGCGGTTACCCAGCATGAATTCGATCTGCCGGTACTGGTGCGACTGAAAGCCTGAGCTTTGGCCCAGTTCGTCCCGGAACGCGGTGTAATCCGACGGCGTCATGGTGCGCAGCACGTCCCAGGCGGAATTGAGCTGCTCGAATATGCGCGCCACCCGCGCCAGCATCTTGAACGCCTGCCGTGCCTGGCCGCCCAGCAGCCGTTCGCGGGCGGCGCTCAATTCATGAATGGCCAGCCGCATCCACAGCTCGGAGGTCTGGTGCTGGATGATAAACAGCATCTCGTCATGGGTGTTGGTCCATGTCTTCTGCGCGTTCAGCAGCATGTCGAGCGACAGGTAATCGCCATAGGACATGCGCCCGTCAAAGGACATCTGGGCGCCGTCGTCGGCGGGATCATAGGGTTGGGTCATCGGATCATTCCTTTTCCTAAATGCAGTATATGTCAGGGAAAGGAATGCGTCCTCCGGTTCAGGGTGCCGCATTGGGCCAGACGGCGCCACAGCGCAACCCAGCCCGCCGGGCGGCAGAGCGGCAGATGGTATGCGCGGCGCTGCCGCATCAGGTGACCGCGTGGCGGACCATGTATTCCGGCCGGTCCCACAGGGCGTTTGTCATGACGTCAGCGATGATCTCCGCCGCGGCGCGCACGTCGCCTTCGTCAATGTACAGCGGGGTGAAGCCGAACCGCATGATATCCGGCGCCCGGAAATCGCCGATCACGCCGCGGGCAATCAGCGCCTGCATCGCGGCATAGCCCTCGTCGAACTTGAACGACACCTGGCTGCCGCGGAACGCAGGGTCGCGCGGCGAGGCCAGCTCCAGCTGCGGGCAGCTCTTCTCGACTTCGGCGATGAACAGGTCGCACAGCGCGATGGACTTGGCGCGCACGGAGTTCATGTCCGCCATGTCCCAGATATCCATTGCCGACTCGAGCGCGGTCAGCTGCAGGATCGGCGGGGTACCGACGCGCATCCGGTCGATGCCGTTGCCGGGCCGGTAGTCGAGATCAAAGGCAAAGGGCGCCTCATGCCCCAGCCAGCCGGACAGGGCGGGGCGGGCGGTCTCTGCGTGGCGCGGCGAGACATAGATGAAGGCCGGCGCACCGGGGCCGCCGTTCAGGTATTTGTAGGTGCAGCCCACCGCGAAATCCGCATGGCACCCGGCCAGATCCACCGGAATGGCACCCGCCGAATGGGCCAGATCCCAGACCGTCAGCACACCCAGCGCGTGGGCCTTTTCGGTCAGCACCTTCATGTCGTGCTTGCGGCCGGTGCGGTAATCCACCTCGGTGATCATCAGCACCGCGATCTCATCGGTGATCGCGTCCTCGACCTCCTCCGGGTCCACGACCCGCAGCTCATAGTCCGGCCCCAGCGATTTCAGCAGCCCGTCTGCCATATACAGGTCGGTGGGGAAGTTGCCATTGTCCGACAGCACCACCTTGCGGCCCGGGTTCAGCTCCAGAGCTGAGGCCACCGCCTGGTAAACCTTGATCGACAGCGTGTCGCCCATCACCACATGGCCCGGCTCCGCCCCGACCAGCCGCCCGATCCGGTCCCCCAGCGCCTTGGGCTTGTCCATCCAGCCGGCCTTGTTCCAGCCGGTGATCAGCATCTGCCCCCATTCGTCCTGCATCATCGACCCGACCCGCTCCCGGGCGGCGCGGGGCAGGGGGCCCAGCGAGTTGCCGTCCAGATAGATCACGCCTTCCGGCAGGTCGAACATTGCCTTGGTTGCAGCAAAATCGGTCATTGGGGCCTCGCGTGCCTTGAGGTATTTCAAGCTTAAAGCTTTTTGAAGGTGCTATCGCATCCGCATCATTCTGTCCAGTGCCTAGCGCTTGGCGGGCTGCGGGTCCGGAATGCCCAGCTCGGCGCGCTTCTTCTTGGACAACTTCGCGGTGACCATCTGATAGGACTGGGTGATCTGGTCCTTCAGCTCCGAGTCCGAAAGGCCGTCGTCGTCAAATTGCTGCAGCCATTTCATCCCGCGCGACGCCAGATAGGGCGCCGGGCGGACACCGGGGCGCTCCTGCAGCACTTCAAAGGCAAAGTCGCCGGCCTTGAAGGTGAAGGCATCCCTGCCGTCAGCCCAGCCGCAGACCGCAAACAGCTTGCCACCCGCCTTCCAGACGTCCGCATTGCCCCATTGCACCACGTGCTCAGCCGCCGGAAAGCTGGCGCAGAAGCTGTTGAACGCCTCCCGGTCCATCAGGTCTGCCCGCCCGCAATCTCGATGCACTGGCCGTTCACCGATCCCGACCCAGGCCCGCACAGCCACAGTGCCGCGGCGGCGACCTCGCTGGGCTCGATCAGCCGCTTGTGGCGGTTGGCGTTCACCATCACGTCCATTGCCTCCACCGCGCTCATACCTGCGCGCTGCGAGATCGCCGTGACATTGCGCTCGACAATCGGGGTGTCGACATAGCCGGGGCACAGCGCGTTAAATGTAAATGGCGTGCCCAGGTAATCCTCGC
Organism: Leisingera sp. CC-HEC096; assembly: GCF_059429235.1. Taxonomy (NCBI): domain Bacteria; kingdom Pseudomonadati; phylum Pseudomonadota; class Alphaproteobacteria; order Rhodobacterales; family Roseobacteraceae; genus Leisingera; species Leisingera sp. CC-HEC096. The sequence continues at coordinate 1,531,934 of NZ_JCAIJS010000001.1, read as the reverse complement.
TCAGCGCCCGGGTCAGGCCGATCATCCCGTGTTTGGTGGCAGAATAGCAGGCCGCTCCCTTGAGCCCCCGCAGCCCGGCGATGGAGGACACGGTGATCACCCGTCCCCAATCAGTCTCCCGCATCGACTTGAAACACTCCCGGATGGTCAGAAAGGCCCCGTCGAGGTTGGTTGCCATCATGTTGCGCCAGAATTCCATCGAGGTCTTGTGCAGGGCCGCACCCTCGGCCACGCCTGCATTGGCAACACAGATCTGAACCGTTCCGCGCGCCGTCACCGCAGCCTCCACCTTGGCCGCCACGTCCGCCTCGCTGCGCACATCCATCGCCAGCGGATGCAGGCCCCCCGTGGCAACCTGCTCCAGAACCTCCTGCCTGCGCCCGGTGATGGTGACCTGCGCGCCCTCAGCGGCCAGAGCCTGGGCAATCGCAAGCCCGATCCCGGTGCCGCCGCCGGTGACCAGCGCGTGTTTGCCTTGCAATGTCATGTTACTCCGGACCTCCCTGTTTTGCGGGCCAGCCTAACCGGGCCGCGGCATCTGGCAACCCCGCCGTGCCGTCACGCCGCATGGGCAAGGCGTTTACAGTCACATTCGCATGTGTGAATGTCGCTGCAAACCTTCAGGGAGATTTCCGATGAAAGCCATTGCCGCCCTCAGCGCAGCCTTGTGCATCGCTGCAACCGCCCAAGCCAGCGAAGACATCGCTGACCAGTACCCCCAGTCTGAGCTGTATTCCAAACCGGTGGAGGTCATCCCTAATGTGTTCTCCGCCATCGGCGCCACCGCGCCGCCCACGTACGAAAACGCGGGCCACAACAACAACCTCTCCTTTATCGTAACTTCCGAAGGCGTGGTGGTGGTGAACGCCGGTGCCTCCGATGCCCTGGCCAAGGCGCTGCACGACGAAATCAAGCAGGTGACGGACCAGCCGGTGGTGCTGGTGATCAACGAAAACGGCCAGGGCCACGCGATGCTGGGCAACGGCTACTGGCGCGACTTGGGCGTGGACGTGCTGGCGCATGCCGAGGCGATTGCCGAAACGCAGGAAAACAGCGACCTGATCCTGCAGCGGATGCGCGGCTACAACAAGGACCGGGCGGGGCAGACCCGTGTCGAACACGCCAACCTGTCTTTCGAGGACCGCTATGACCTCTCCCTGGGCGGGGTGGAAATGCAGGTGCTGCACCTCGGCCCGGCGCATGATCCGGGTGACATCCAAGTCTGGATCCCGGAGTGGGACCTGTTGATTGCCGGCGACATCGCATTTCACGAACGCATGCTGCCGGTGTTCCCGCACACCTGCACCAAATGCTGGATCGAGACTTGGCAGGACAAGCTGGAACCGCTTGACCCCGCCTATGTGATCCCGGGCCACGGCCACCCGACCAATTTGCCGCAGGTGCGGCGCTACACGCTCGACTACCTGACCGACCTCCGGGCCAAGGTCGGCGCCCATATTGAGGCGGGCGGAGACCTCGCCAGCGCATACTATGTTGACCAGGAGCGCTGGAAGACCCTGGACACATTCGAGGAACTGGCAACCAAGAACGCGGGCCGGGTTTTCGAGGAAATGGAGTGGGAGTGAGCCGGCCCCGCTGCGGTACACAAAAATATACTTAGGCAAACCGGTGAATTTGTGCAGGATCATGCCGCAAGCCGGAACAGATTCGTCGTTTCTGCGGCACGAAGGGCATTTTGTCCTTTTCTTTCAGTCCCGGCCGAACCGGTCTGGACGGCCAGGACGGATAAGGGAAAACTGCCCGCGATGTGCATGATTTCAGGACATATTCTGCAAGGGGGCAGGGCCTGATGAAGTGGTTCGATGTGCCGCCGGTCTGGCTCGCGGGCTTTGTCCTGGCCGCGTGGCTGCAATCGCGGCATTTTCCGGTCGGGCTCTCCTTCGGCGGCGCCTGGGCGGAGTTCCTGGGCGGTATCCTCCTGGGCGGCGGACTTCTGCTGGCGCTGCTCGCCATCACCGAGATGCGGCGGCAGAAGACCACGGTCCTGCCGCATCAGACACCCAGCCGCCTGGTGCAGTCGGGCATCTTCAGCCGCAGCCGCAACCCGATCTACCTGGGCGATGTGCTGATCCTGGCGGGCCTCATCCTGTGGTTCGATGCGGTACTGTCGCTGCCGCTGATCCCGGTTTTCCTCTGGGTGCTGGAGAAGCGTTTCGTCATTCCCGAGGAAGACAGGATGCGCCGGACGTTCCGCGCCGACTGGGCCCGTTATGAACGGAAAGTGCGCCGCTGGATCTGACCGGAACGCGGCATTGCGGCATGACTTTGCGGCAACGCAGCAAAATTCTTGCGCAACAATCTTGCGCATTGTAGAGAAAATCATTGTGATCCGTACCCAGAGGATGCTGGCACGGGCAGGACGAGGGGGACCGACAAGGTGAAAATAGGAACACCAAAAGAAACATTTGCGGGTGAAAACCGCGTAGCGATGACGCCGGACTCTGCGCGTCAGCTGCAGAAGCTGGGGTATGAGTGCGCGATCGAGGCCGGGGCCGGGGCGGCGGCGGGGTTTTCCGATGCCGCCTATGAAGCGGCCGGGGTCGAGATCATCAAGACACCGGCGGCGCTGTGGAAGGCGGCCGATATCGTCGCCAAGGTGCGCCAGCCCGACGCCACCGAGCTGAAGCGGCTGACCAAGGGCAAGACGCTGATTTCCTTCTTCAATCCGGCAGGAAACGAAGAGGGCATGGAGCTCGCCAAGGCCAAGCGCGCCAATGTGATCGCCATGGAAATGGTGCCGCGGATCTCCCGCGCGCAGAAGATGGATGCGCTCAGCTCCATGGCCAATATCGCGGGCTACCGCGCGGTCATTGAGGCGGGCAACAACTTCGGCCGCTTCTTCACCGGCCAGATCACCGCCGCGGGCAAGGTGCCGCCCGCCAAGGTGCTGGTGGTCGGCGCCGGTGTTGCGGGCTTGGCGGCGATTGGCACCTCGACCAGCCTGGGCGCCGTCACCTATGCCTTCGACGTGCGCCCCGAAGTGGCCGAGCAGGTTGAATCCATGGGCGCTGAGTTCGTCTATCTCGACTTCGAGGAGGAGCAGCAGGACGGTGCCGCCACCGGCGGCTATGCCGCTGTCTCCAGCCCTGAATTCCGCGAAGCGCAGCTGGCCAAGTTCCGCGAGCTGGCGCCGGAGGTCGACATCGTCATCACCACCGCCCTGATCCCCAACCGCGACGCGCCCAAGCTGTGGCTCGCCGACATGGTGGCAGCGATGAAGCCGGGTTCTGTGATCGTCGACCTGGCGGCGGAGCGCGGCGGCAACGTCGAGGGCACGGTGAAGGACGAGAAAGTGGTGACGGACAACGGCGTCACCATCATCGGCTACACCGATTTCCCCAGCCGGATGGCGGCGCAGTCGTCCAGCCTCTACGCCACCAACATCCGCCACATGATGGCCGACCTGACGCCGGAGAAAGACGGCCAGGTCAACCACAATATGGAGGACGACGTGATCCGCGGCGCCACCGTGGCGTTTGAGGGCGAGATCACCTTCCCGCCGCCGCCGCCCAAGGTGCAGGCGATTGCGGCCAAGCCCAAGGAAACCGTGCCGGAGCTGACGCCGGAGGAAAAACGCGCCAAGGAAATCGAGGCCTTCAAGGCGCAGACCAAGAGCCAGGTCACGATGCTGGCAGGCGGCGGCGCGCTGCTGCTGCTGGTCGGGCTCTTCGCGCCGGTCAGCTTCATGCAGCATTTCATCGTCTTTGCGCTGGCCTGTTTCGTGGGCTTCCAGGTGATCTGGGGCGTCGCGCACAGCTTGCACACGCCGCTGATGGCGGTCACCAACGCGATCTCCTCGATCATCATCCTGGGCGCCCTGATGCAGATCGGATCGGGCAGCTTCCTGGTGATCCTGCTCGCGGCGCTCAGTGTCTTCATGGCCGGGATCAACATCTTCGGCGGCTTCCTCGTCACCCGGCGCATGCTCGCCATGTTCCAGAAATCTTAAAAGAGGGGCCGAACAAATGGATTACGGTTTCACCACCGCCGCCTATGTCGTTGCGGCTGTTCTGTTCATCCTGTCGCTGGGCGGGCTTTCCAACCAGGAAAGCGCCAAGCGCGCGGTCTGGTACGGCATCGCCGGCATGGGGCTGGCGGTTTTTGCCACCCTTATCGGCCCCGGTTCGGGCCTTTGGCTCTTGTCGCTGCTGCTGATCGCGGGCGGCGGCATCATCGGCACCTATGTCGCCAAGCGGGTGCAGATGACCGAGATGCCGCAGCTGGTGGCGGCGATGCACTCGCTGGTCGGCCTGGCCGCGGTGTTTGTCGGCTTCATCGCCCATTTCGAGATCGGAAATGTGGCATCCGCTGCCAGCACCGATGAGCTCGGCACCTTCGCCAAGCTGATCGCCAAGAAAACCCCGGCAGAGATCGCTTTCCTGCGCGTGGAGCTCTTCCTCGGCATCTTCATCGGCGCGATCACCTTCACCGGCTCGGTCATTGCCTTCGGCAAGCTGGCGGGCAAGGTCACCTCGGCCGCGACCAAGCTGCCGGGCGGCCACATGCTGAACGCCAGCGCCGCCGGCCTCTCCTTTCTCTGCCTGATCTGGTACTTCAATTCCGGCGGCTTCCTGCCTCTGCTGCTGATGACGCTGGCGGCGCTGTTCATCGGCTACCACCTGATCATGGGCATCGGCGGCGCCGACATGCCGGTGGTGGTCTCGATGCTGAACAGCTACTCGGGCTGGGCCGCGGCGGCGATCGGCTTCAGCTTGGGCAATGACCTGCTGATCGTGGTCGGCGCGCTGGTCGGCTCTTCCGGTGCGATCCTCAGCTACATCATGTGCAAGGCGATGAACCGCTCCTTCATCTCGGTGATCCTGGGCGGCTTCGGCGGCACCGCGGGTCCTGCGATGGAAATCGACGGCGAGCAGATCGCCATCGACGCCGACGGCGTCGCGGCGGCGCTGGAGGAGGCCGACAGCGTGGTGATCATCCCCGGCTACGGCATGGCGGTGGCGCAGGCGCAGCAGAACGTGGCCGAACTGACCCGCCGCCTGCGGGCCAAGGGCAAGGAGGTGCGCTTTGCCATCCACCCGGTCGCAGGCCGCCTGCCGGGCCACATGAACGTGCTCCTGGCCGAGGCCAAGGTGCCTTATGACATCGTGCTGGAGATGGACGAGATCAACGACGATTTCCCGTCCACCGACGTGGCCATCGTGATCGGCTCCAACGACATCGTGAACCCTGCGGCGCAGGAGGACCCCAACTCGCCGATCGCCGGCATGCCGGTCCTGGAGTGCTGGAAGGCGAAACAGGTCTTCGTCTCCAAACGCGGCCAGGGCACGGGGTATTCGGGTATCGAGAACCCCCTGTTCTTCAAGGAAAACACCCGCATGTTCTACGGCGATGCAAAGCAAAGCCTCGATACGCTGCTGGGCATGATCCAGTAAGCCAACGGTCATATGACAACGAAAGGCGCTCCAACCGGGGCGCCTTTTTCTTTTTGGATCCTTCATCTGGCTGAAAACATCCCGGGGGAGGCCCGCGCGGGCCGGGGGCAGAGCCCCTGCAACACCTGCATTGTATACTATTGCATCCTGCTAACGCATTGAAATAAAACATTTCTGTACATGTTTGCAAGGGCTCTCTATGGTCGGCGGCATTGCCCCGGAGACCAGAATGCCCCCGATCCAGGATCACCCCTTGCGCTACACGCTCACCAATGAGCTGCACGCCCGCCCGTTCCCCGCCATGACTTGCCCCAGCACGGTTGTGTATCTGGCGGTCAAGCAGCCGAACGAGGCGGAACACCGCGACCGGATGCAGGATCTGAAGCATCTGACCGATCTGCTGGACCGCCACGGCGCGCCGCACCCCAAGCCGGGGGCGACGCATCACGCGGCGCAGATCGGCCGCCACATGATCAAATGGGAGCAGCACACGGAATTCGTCAGCTACACCGTCTACCGCGACGGCGTCAGCGCGCGGGCTTTTGATCCTGCGGATTTTGATGTCTTTCCCGCAGACTGGCTGGCAGAGGCCCCCGGCCAGCGGATCACCTCCGCGCTGATCCGGGTTGTGCCGCGCACCAAGGCGGCGGAGATGAAGGAAACCCTGCATGACTGGTTCGTGCCGGAGAGCCTTGCGGTCTCGCAGGTGCTGGACGACAGCGCCGTGGTGGCCGGGGATTTCCGCATCGATCCGGCCGGGCACATGCGGTTCGCGGTGCTGCCGAATGCCGAGACCGGCAGCCAGCGCATCGGGCGGATTGTCCAGCGCCTGTGCGAGATCGAAACCTACCGGGCAATGGCTATGCTGGGGTTCTCCCGCGCCCGCGGCCTGACTCCGTCGATCAGCGCGATGGACACGCATCTGAGCGAGATGATGGTGGAGATGACCGGCGGGTCCACTCCGGCCGAGCAGACCCTGTCGCAGCTGCTGACCGTCTCGGCTGAGCTGGAGGCGATGGCCGCACGCTCTGCCTTTCGCTTCAGCGCAACAGGGGCTTATGACGCCCTGGTCAATCAGCGGGTCAGCCTGCTGCGCGAGGACCGGCACGAGGGATTCCAGACGCTTGCGGAATTCATGCTGCGCCGGTTCGAACCTGCCATGCGCACGGTGAAATCCACCGAAAAGCGGCTGGAGACCCTGGCGAACCGGGCGCGCCGGGCAGGGGAGCTGCTCCGGACCCGGGTTGATGTGGAGCGCTCTGCGCAGAACCAGGCGCTGCTGGCCAGTATGGACCGCCGCTCGGACATTGCCCTGCGCTTGCAGCACACGGTGGAGGGGCTGTCGGTGGTGGCCGTCAGTTACTACGCGGTGTCTCTGGTCTCAGACTTCTTCCTGCCGTTTGCAGAGAGGTACGGGGTCAGCAAGAAACTCCTGATCGCAGCGGTTACCCTGCCGGTTGTTGCCTTGGTGTGGCTGGGGATCCAGCGGATCCGGAAGAAGCTGCACTAAGCGCGGCGTTCATGCCGAGGCCGCCTAGGGCAATGAACGCGAGCGCCAGCAGGGCGGCGAGGCTGAGCGTCGGGATGCCGGCCAGCCCGGCGCCCACGGTGCAGCCGCCCGCCAGCACGCCTCCCGCGCCCATCAGCACCGCACCAGCCAGGTAACGGCCGGTTTGGCGCGGGCTTTCGAAGCTTTGCCACTGGAAGCTGCCGCTGAGCACCGCTGCGGCCAGCGCACCCAGCAGCACGCCGCCGACAAGGCCAGGTCCGAAGCCCGCAGGGATGGAGCTGGAAGCGATCACGAAGAACAGTGTATCGGCAGCGGGCGCAGTGAAGGAGAGGCTCTCCATCGCGATGGGATCAAACTCGTCATAGAGGACGAAGCCTGTTCCAACCCAGGCCACAGGCACTAGCATGCCGAGCAATGCTGCGCCCGAAAGTGTCAGCGCCCGATTGCCGGAGCGAGAGGCGACAATCAGCGCGGCAGCCGCTATCACCGCACTCCACAGCAGTGCGCCGCCGGGCAGGGCTGCAAGGGAGATCTGCTCGCCCGCAAACAGCGTGACCGATCCAAGTGCGGTGCGGACCGGCGCCAGCACACCCTTCAGCGTCGCATGGGCGGTGATGGCAAAGACCGCAATCACCATTAGTGCCCGCAGGTTGCCGCTGCCCGCCAGCACCAGAAGGCGCGAGGCGCAGCCGCGGGTCAGGATCATACCGGCGCCGAACATCAGCCCGCCAAGTGCAATCGCCAGCAGCGGCAGATCCTGCGCCATCAGCCGGTGTTCCGCAAAGCCGATCCAGCCCTGCGCCACGGCCGCCTGGGTGCCAATGACCGCTACAGCCAAAGCCATGGCCCAGACACCTGCGGCCTGACGCCGGTCCTCTCCCGTCAGCGCGCGGCGGAAGCAGAAGCGGGTCAGCTGCGCCAGCGCGCCGAACAGGGCGCCGATGCCAAGCGCAAACAGGACGGATGCCTCCCGTGCGGTGGTCTCTTCAAAGCCGAATGTTTCGAACATGGCGCTCTCCAGTTGCGGATTCGGAACGTTTTCCCGCAATGGCGGGTTCGCCGCACCGCCGCAAGTGCCGGGCGGTTTGCGGAGCTGGGTAAAGGCGGAACAAAGTTCCGGCCTGGGCGGCCCGGCAGAAAAGTGATTTTGCCGGAGCCAGGTGCTGCAAAACAAACTGGCCGCTTTGAAGAAAGCGGCCAGCAGGTATGTTTTTATTTGAATGTGTGCAGGCGTCCCGCCTCAGCGGCCCCGGATCCGCGGATCCAGCGCGTCGCGCAACCCGTCGCCCAGGTAGTTCACGCTCAGCACCGTCAGCGAGATCGCCATGCCGGGCCAGAACACCCGCTCCGGGTACTGCTGCAGATAATCGGTGGCATCAAACAGCAGCCGCCCCCAGGTCGGGAAATCCGGCGGGAAGCCGAGGCCGAGGAAGGACAGCGACGATTCCGTGATGATCGCGGTGGCGATGCCCAGCGTTGCCGAGACCATGATCGGCGACAGCACGTTGGGCAGGATGTGCCGGGTGATCAGCTTCTGGTTGGTGGTGCCGATGGAGCGTGCCGCCATCACGAACTCGCGCTCCTTCAGCGCCAGCACATCACCGCGCACAATCCGCGCGGTGGGCATCCAGCTGGTCACCCCGATCGAGGCCACGATCAGGATAAAGATGCCTTGTTCCGGCCCAAACGCCGCGTTCAGCGGCTCGCGGAACAACAGCATCATGACCAGCAGCAGCGGCAGCAGAGGCAGCGCCAGGAACAGGTCGGTCATCCGCATCAGCGGGCCGTCCAGCTTCTTGAAGAAGCCGGCCAGCACCCCGATGAAGGAGCCCAGGAACAGCGCCAGCAGCATCGCGGTCAGACCCACGGAAACCGAGGTCGCGCCGCCCGCCATCATCCGGGCCAGCATGTCGCGGCCCAGCTGGTCGGTGCCAAAGGGATGCGCCCAGCTGGGGCCTTGGTTGCGGGCGCGGATATCGATCTTGGTGGCGTCGATGTCCCACACGTAGGGGCCGGCATAGACCGCCAGGATGATGAACAGGAACAGGGCCCCGCCCATCAGTGCGCCGCGGTGGGATTTGAACTGGTCCCACACATCCAGCCACTGGCTGCGCGGCGGGTTGTGCAGCTCCTCCAGCGCGCCTGCACCGGGGACCGCGGTTGAGGCGGGCGCCATGCCTTCGTCGGGCACAAAGCGTTCCTTGTCAGTCATAGCGGATCCTCGGGTCAAGAATGCCGTACAGCACGTCGGCGATCAGGTTGAACAGCACGATCAGCACCGCAAAGATGAAGGTGAGCGTCTGCACCATCGGCAGGTCGTTGGCCTGAATGGCGCCGATCAAGAGCTGGCCGATGCCGTTCACCTTGAACACCTGCTCGGTGATGATGGCGCCGCCAAAGATCGACGGGATCCCCAGCGCGATCACGGTGACCACCGGAATCATCGAGTTGCGCAGGACGTGGACCATCACCACGACATATTCGCTCAAGCCCTTGGCCCGGGCGGTGCGCACGTAGTCCTGGTTCAGGTTGTCCAGCATCGAGGCGCGCATGAAGCGGCTCAGCTGCGCGGTGATCTGCAGCGCCAGCACCATCACCGGCATGATCATCTGCTTCAGCTGGTAGACAAAGGCGTCCCAGCTGTCGACCACATGGGTGGTGTCATAGATCGACGGGAACCAGCCCAGCTGCACCGAGAAGATCACGATCACCAGAACGCCCGAGAAGAACGGCGGCACCGAGAAGCCCACCATCGACACGAAAGTGCCCAGCTGGTCGAACCAACTGTACTGGCGGTAGGCGGAATAGATACCGATCGGCAGCGCGATCAGGATGGCGACCACATAGGCGGTGCCGACGACCCACAGGGTCTGCGGGATGCGCTGGATCACGATGTCCATCACCGGCGAACGGGTCTGCCAGGAGATCACCCGCAGGTCGCCCGCTGAGAACGAGGTGCCCAGGTAATGATCGATCAGAACCTGCGGCTCGATCCAGAAGAACTGCACCAGCCACTTCCAGAAGCGGATATGCATCGGCTGGCCGAGGCCAAGCGCCTCGCGCATCTTTTCTTTCACTTCGGGGGGGACGGTCAGGGGAACCTGCGCCATCGGGTCGCCGGGGGCGAGCTCCAGGAGCAGGAAGATCACGAGGCTGATGAACAGCAGTGTCGGAACTGCCAGGATCAGCCGCCGGATTGTAAAGGTCAGCATCAGGTAGGCGCCTTTGCAACTTGTATTAAGGTCGGAGCAGGCGGGGAGGGCCTCACATCCATGTCACGCGCAGGCGGTTAAACGTAACCAATGCAGAATGGCAAGGGGCCCCGATGTAACGTCAGGGCCCCAAGTGAGGCAAGCGCTGCTTACTTGATGCGGTACCAGTCTGCTGCGTTCCACAGCTCGCTGTCCCACACGTTCAGGTCAACGCCGCCCAGCGTGTTGGAATGCGCCGACAGGCGGCCGCGGTGCACCAGCGGGATCATGCCGCCGTTTTCGACCATGATGTCATTGAGGCGGCGGCCGATTTCGGCGCGGGCCTCAAGGCCGGCAGTCTTGGTCAGCTCGGCGTGCAGCTGGTCGAACTCCTCGTTGCAGAAGCGCGAGATGTTCTCACCCTGCCACTGGGATTCCGGCTTGGGCGCCTTGTCGCACAGTCCGTTGGCCAGATAGGCCTGCGGGTCGGTGCCGTCGAAGTTGTTGGCGTACATTTCCACGTCAGCATAGAACTTCTGGAAGGTGTCGGGCGAACCCGGGTCACCGCCGAAGAACACCGAGGCGTTGATGTTGCGCAGCTCGGATTCAATGCCGATCTGGCTCCACCACTCCTTGATCAGCGCCTGGAAGTCCTGGCGCACGGCGTTGGTCGAGGTCTGGTACAGGATCTTCATCGGCTTGCCGTCCGGGGTCTCCCGCACGCCGTCGCCATTGGTGTCCTTATAGCCGGCTTCCTCCAGCATCGCCTTGGCGCCTTCGATGTCCTGGGTGGAGCAGTCAAAGGTGTCGGAGGCAAAAGCCGCCGGTGCAGGCACCCAGTTGCAGCCGACCTTGCCGGCCTTGCCATAGCCGATTTCCACCAGCAGCGGACGGTCGATGGCCATCGACATCGCCTTGTAGACGGCCGGGTCCTTCAGGAACGGATGCGGATGCTTGGCGGTGGAGCGCTCGCCCTCCGGCAGGTCCGGCGACGGGTCGGTCTGGTTCAGCATGATGCGTTCCACCAGCGAACCAAAGCCCGCAACCGGCTTGCCCTTGCCGCCTGCTTCCATCTGGGCGATCACTTCCGGCGCCAGCTGCAGGTTCCAGGCATAGTCGAACTCGCCGGTTTCCATAACCGCGCGGCCCGCAGCGGTGGCGTCACCGCCGCCCTTGAACAGCACCTTGGCAAACGCAGGCTTCGCCGGGTCGCGGTAGTTGGGGTTGGCCGACATGGTGATCACGTCGTTCGGCTTGAACTCATCCACCACAAACGGGCCGGTGCCGATCGGGCCAAAGTTGGCCTCGGTGCATTCCGGTGCGCGGGCGCCCATGCAGTTTTCGAACTGCGCCTTCTGCAGGATCGGGCTTTCACCGCCGGAGAACGGGCCATAGGGGAAGGGGGTCGGCTTGTCGAAAGTGACCTTGACGGTCATGTCATCCACCAGCTCGACCGAGCTCACGCCCTCGAACTTGGTCAGCTGCGCGCAGCCGCCTTCGGGATGCATGCAGTAGTCGGCGGTGAACTTCACATCGTGGCCGGTGAAATCTGTGCCGTCGGACCACTTGATGCCCGGCGCGATCTTCCAGGTGATCGAGGTCAGGTCTTCGCTGACGCCGCCGTTTTCAACAGTCGGGATCTCGGTCGCCAGATAGGGCACCATGTTGCCCTGCGGGTCATAGCGGGCCAGCGGCTCGATCACCAGCGAAGCGGCCTGGATGTCCTTGGTGCCGCCCGACAGGAACGGGTTCAGGATCGACGGCGCCTGCCAGTAGATGATGTTGACCTGGCCATCGGACCCGCGCTCGGCAAAAGCTGCCGGCGCCAGGGCGGCCGTGGCCACGGCCCCCATCAAAAGGGATTTGAGTTTCATCACACACTCCTTGTCGGACACGTTTCGTGTCTTTTTGTTGGCCGGGCCGGATGAGGCCCGGAGATTTGCCGCATTGCTGCGGAAGGGTCGTAATCGCACCTGCAGGCAGGCCAAAAGCGCAGACATTAAGCACTCTTAACAAGTTTCCGGAAAGGCCGGTGCATACCGTCCTGCAGGCAACCACGGGGGTATCGAAAACCACTTCCCGGGAAATTGCAAATTCCAATTTCGAAAAGCCTATGCATTATTTGCATGAGCATTTTTGTGCAAAGTGGAGTTTACTCCGGGTGCTGAGGCCGTCATCTGTGGCTGGCCCGGGGAATGAAAGATAGGGAAGCCGTCATGCTCGACAACGCAATTGCGTCCATTCGAAATCTGCGCGTGGAGTTCCAGACCAAGGACGGTCCGGTTGTCGGTGTCGAGAATGTCTCCTTTGATGTAAGCCCGGGCGAAACCGTTTGTATCGTTGGTGAATCCGGTTCCGGTAAATCGGTCTCCTCGCTGTCGCTGATGCGTCTGGTGGAGTTCGGCGGCGGCGAAATCGCGGGCGGCGAGCTGCTGTTCAACCGCCGCGAGGGCGGCGAGACCAACCTCGCCACCTCCGAGCAGGAGATGATGAAGCAGATTCGCGGCAATGAGATCGGCATGATCTTCCAGGAGCCGATGACGGCGCTGAACCCGGTGTTCACCGTTGGCCGCCAGCTGACCGAAGGTCTGCGCATCCACAAGAACATGTCCCAGTCCCAGGCTGAGGAGCGCGCGCTGGAGCTGCTGCGCCAGGTCCGCATCCCCGAGCCAGAGCGCCGCCTGAAACAGTACCCCCATGAACTGTCGGGCGGCATGCGCCAGCGGGTGGTGATCGCCATGGCAATGGCCTGCGAACCTCGGCTCTTGATCGCCGACGAGCCCACAACCGCGCTGGACGTCACCATCCAGGCCGAGATCCTGGCGCTGATGGACCGCTTGAAGCGCGAGACGGGAACGGCGGTGATGTTCATCACCCACGACATGGCGGTGGTCGCCCAGATGGCCGACCGCGTGGTGGTCATGTTCCGCGGAAACAAGGTCGAGGAAGGCCCGGTCGCGGAGATCTTCGAGAACCCCAAGCACGACTACACCAAGGCATTGCTGGCGGCGGTGCCGAAGCTGGGCGAGATGCGCGGCAAGCAGTACCCTGAGCCGATGAAGCTGATGGGGGTCGAGGACCAGAAGATCGAGCCGATCAAGGGCACCGACGAGGTGCTGCTGGACGTGCAGAACCTGACCACCCGCTTCCCGGTCAAGGGCGGCCTCCTGCGCCGCACCATCTCCAACGTGCACGCCGTCGAAGACGTTTCCTTCAAAGTCTTCAAGGGCCAGACCCTGTCGCTGGTGGGCGAATCCGGCTGCGGCAAGTCCTCGGCCGGCCGCTCGATCCTGCGGCTGGTCGAGCCGCAGTCAGGCAAGGTGAATTTTGAGGGACGCGACGTTCTTAAGTTCAGCTCGTCCGAAATGCACAAGGCGCGCCAGGACATGCAGATGATCTTCCAGGATCCTTTTGCCTCCCTGAACCCGCAGATGCAGCTGATGGACCAGGTGGCAGAACCGCTCCGCAACTACGGCCTGGCCTCCGGTTCCGAACTGCACGACCGCGTTGCCAGCCTGTTTGACCGGGTCCACCTGCCGCGCAGCTTCATGCGCCGCTACCCGCACGAAATGTCCGGCGGCCAGCGCCAGCGGATCGCCATTGCCCGCGCGCTCGCCCTGAACCCCAAGCTGATTGTCGCGGACGAGGCCGTCTCGGCGCTCGACGTTTCGGTGCAGGCGCAGGTCCTGAACCTGATGATGGAGCTGCAGGCGGAACTGGGCCTGTCGTTCCTGTTCATCAGCCACGACATGGCGGTGGTGGAGCGGGTCAGCCATCAGGTCGGCGTCATGTACCTGGGCCGCATCGTCGAAATCGGCCCGCGCGACCGCGTATTCGAGAATCCGCTGCATGCCTATACCCAGGCGCTGATGAAGGCGGTTCCGATCGCCGACCCGCGCCAGCGGAAGTCGGAGAAGGAGCTGAACTTCAAGCCGATCCCGTCGCCGATCCACGAAGTGGGCTATGAGCCGGAACCGTCGGAATACCTGGAGCTGGAGCCCGGCCATTTCGTGCTGACCACCGACAGCGGATACTGAATACATGGCTGCCAAGCTGACGCCGCTGGAGATCATGCAAAAGCTGGTCTCCTTCCCGACGGTGAGCCGGGACACCAATCTACCGCTGGTGGACTGGGTACAGGAATACTTGGCCTCCCGCGGTATCGAAAGCCACCGCTGGGTGGACCCGGAGCAGCCGCACAAAGCCGCCGTCTTTGCCCACGCGGGACCGATGGAGGAGGGGGCTGTTGTGCTTTCCGGCCATACCGACGTGGTGCCAGTGGACGGCCAGCCTTGGGACACCGATCCCTTCACGGTGGTGGAGAAGGACGGCAAATACTTCGGCCGCGGCACCTGCGACATGAAGGGCTTTGATGCGCTCGCCATCTGGGCGCTGGTCGAGGCGCATGAGCAAGGTGTCAAACGCCCGCTGCAGCTGGCGCTGAGCTTTGACGAGGAGATCGGCTGCACCGGCGCGCCGCCGATGATCGAAGCCATGCAGCCCGTGCTGCCCAAAGGCTCCGCCGTGATTGTCGGGGAGCCTTCTATGATGAAGGCGGTGACCGGCCACAAGGGCGGCACCGGCTATGCCACCCATCTGGTCGGCTTCGAGGTGCATTCCTCGCTCATGCACACCGGCGTCAGCGCCATCATGCAGGGCGCCCGGCTGATCGACTGGGCCAACCAGCAGAACGCTCGGAACATGGCCAAGGAGCCAGGCGAGGTGCAGGCGATGTTCACTCCGCCCTGGACCACCTGCCACGTCGGCATGATCGAGGGCGGCACCGCCCACAACATCACCGCCAAGGACTGCCGCTTCATGATGGATTTCCGGGTGGTGCCGGGCGAAAACGCCGCCGATTGGGAAGCCGCCTATATCGCCAAGCTGCGCGAGGTAGAGGCAGAGATGCAGGCCATCCACCCGGAGGCCCGCATTGACGTGTCCAAGCATTTCGACGTCCCCGGTCTGGTGCCGGAACAGGACGGCGAGGCAGAGGGCCTGGTCCGCGCTTTGACCGGCGACAACGGCTCCCATGTGGTAAGCTACGGCACCGAGGCGGGCCAGTTCCAGCAGGCGGGCTACTCCGCGGTGATCTGCGGTCCCGGTGACATCGCCCAGGCTCATCAGCCCAACGAGTACATCACCGTGGCGCAGTTCAACGCGGGCCACGCGTTCATGCGCGCGCTGGTCGGGAAGCTGCGGGCCTAGGCTGCGGCACCTTGAAACCGGACGCATGATGCGCAGATTGATGCCAAGGGGGTGCACAGAAGGTGCACTGGGGGTGCACGCATGTCACCCCCGCTTTGGCGGGTTCCGCCGCGCCCCGGCGGGACCGGATACTTGCGAAGCTAAGTTTTTTCGCGGACAGTCTGCCGCAACGGAACCTGAAACGGAAAAGGGGAGGGGAAAATGCCGGCCAAGAACCGCTTTGCCGAGATGCACCAGGAGATCACGGCCTGGCGCCATCACCTGCACGAGAACCCCGAACTGATGTACGAGGTGCACCAGACCGCCGCCTTTGTGGTGGAACGGCTCAAGGAGTTCGGCATCACCGATATCACCACCGGCGTGGGCCAGACCGGTGTGGTCGCGGTGATCGAGGGCAAGACCAACACCTCGGGCCGGGCCATCGGCCTGCGCGCCGATATGGACGCGCTTCCGATCCCCGAGGCTTCGGGGGTGGACTATGCCTCCAAGACGCCCGGCGTGATGCACGCCTGCGGCCATGACGGCCACACCTCGATCCTGCTGGGCGCCGCTAAATACCTTGCAGAGACACGGAATTTCGACGGCAAGGCCGTTCTGATCTTCCAGCCGGCCGAGGAAGGCGGCGCGGGCGGCAAGGCGATGTGCGACGACGGTCTGATGGACCGCTGGGGTATTCAGGAGGTCTATGGCCTGCACAACATGCCGGGCCTGCCGGTCGGCGAATTCGCCATCCGCCCGGGCCCGCTGATGGCCTCCTCGGATGAGTTCACCATTACCGTCACCGGCAAGGGCGGCCACGCCGCCGCCCCGCATGAGGCGATTGATACGACGCTGGCGGCTTCACAGATCGTGGTCTCGCTGCACTCGATCGTTTCACGCAACGTGGATCCGGTGAAGCGGGTGGTGCTGACCGTCGGCACCTTTGAGACTGACAGCACGGCGTCGAACGTGATCGCCCATACCGCCAAACTGCAGGGCACCGTCCGCACGCTGGACCCGGAATACCGGGCCCAAGCCGAGGACTGGGTGCGCCGGGTTGCCGAAAGCACCGCAGCCGCCTTTGGTGCCACGGCCGAGGTCGAATGGGATCCCGGTTATCCGGTTACGATCAATGATGAAAACGGCACCGCCCATGCGGTTGAGGCAGCGCAGGCGGTCTCTGCCAAGGTCAATGCCGAAACCCCGCCGATCATGCCGTCCGAGGATTTCTCCTACATGCTGGAGCAGCGCCCCGGCGCCTATATCTTCCTCGGCAACGGCGACACCCAGATGTGCCACCACCCGGCCTATGTCTTTGACGACGAAGCGATCCCGCTGGGATGCAGCTGGTTTGCCGAGCTGGTGGAACGAAGAATGCCCGCGGCCTGAGGCTGCGGGGAAAGACAACCTAAGGAGTGAGAAATGCCGGTCAAGAACCGCTTTGCCGAACTGCAGGATGAAATCACCGCCTGGCGCCGTGACATCCACGAAAACCCGGAAATCCTGTTCGAAACCCACCGCACCAGCGCGATGGTGGCGGAGAAGCTGCAGGAGTTCGGCTGCGACGAGGTGGTGACCGGCATCGGCCGCACCGGCGTGGTGGGCGTGATCAAGGGCAAGGCGGATACCTCCGGCAAGGTGATCGGCCTGCGCGCCGACATGGACGCGCTGCCGATCCATGAGCAGACCGGCCTGGACTATGCCTCCAAGACCCCCGGCGCGATGCATGCCTGCGGCCATGACGGCCACACCGCGATGCTGCTGGGCGCGGCCAAGTACCTGTCGGAGACCCGCAATTTCGACGGCACCGTGGTGGTAATCTTCCAGCCCGCCGAGGAAGGCGGCGGCGGCGCCAAGGTGATGTGCGACGACGGTCTGATGGACCGCTGGGGTGTGCAGGAGGTTTATGGCCTGCACAACTGGCCGGGCCAGCCGCTGGGTTCCTTTGCCATCCGCCCGGGATCGTTCTTTGCTGCAACCGACCAGTTCGACATCACCTTTGAGGGCCGCGGCGGACATGCTGCCAAGCCGCATGAGACCGTCGACACAACCGTTCTGGCGGCCCAAGCGGTGCTGGCGCTGCAAACCATCGCCTCGCGCAATGCCGATCCGGTGCATCAGATTGTGGTCTCGGTGACGTCTTTCGAGACATCCTCCAAGGCGTTCAACGTGATCCCGCAGAAGGTGCAGATCAAGGGCACCGTGCGCACTATGTCCAAGGAGATGCGCGACCTGGCCGAGAAGCGGATCAACGAGGTCTGCACCGGGATCGCGGCGACTTTTGGCGGCACTGCCGATGTCACCTATCACCGCGGTTATCCGGTGATGGTGAACCATGAGGAGCAGACCGAATTTGCCGCCAAGGTGGCGGCCAGCGTCTCCGGCTCTTGCGAGGACGCGCCGCTGGTGATGGGTGGAGAGGATTTCGCCTTCATGCTCGAAGAGCGCCCCGGCGCCTATATCCTGATGGGCAACGGCGACACCGCGATGGTCCATCACCCGGAGTATAACTTCAACGACGACGCCATTCCCGCGGGCTGCAGCTGGTGGGCGGAAATCGTCGAGCAGCGGATGCCGGCGGCCTGACCGGGGCAGGGGGAGGGGGCGGTCTGCCCCCTTCCTGACCCTTCGGCTGAATTCACCGCTTAGGAATATCTCTGCGGCACTGCTGCTTGTGGCTGCTCCAAGAGGGTAGCGGAGGCTGGTTCCCGGAGGGCCGTTCCGGGAGCTGCTGTCGCGCAGCCTTCCTTGGGGAATGCCCGGCACGCGTTCGCGAAGTATCTTGCCGCCAGCCACGCATGTCAGCCGCCCGAACGCTGTTTTCCTCACGGCAGGGAAAGACACCCTCCGCAAAAGCCGGAGAAGTCCACCCATGAAGCTCCGTCTCCGCGAGACTGCTTTGCGCGCCCGGGTTAATCTATGTCATTTGCCCGCTGCAGCTCCCGCACATACCGGGTGATGCCCTTGACGTCGCCATCGGTCAGCCCGTGCTGGGGCGGCATGTGGCCGAAACCCCAGTGATGGGCTTGCACGCCGTTGCGGACGGCCAGCAAAAAGGCGGCGTCGCCGTGGTGCGAGGGCTCATAGATCTTGTGGACCAGTGGCGGCCCCATGCCGTTGCGGCCTGCAGCGTTGTCCCCGTGGCACTCGGCACAGGCGGCGTCGAAGGCACGCTTGCCGATTGTCGCGGCCTCGCTCAAGTCTGGCGGAAGCTGGACCGCGGCGAGGGGGGCGCCGGGCTCCAGAACGGAGCGTTGCCCGGTTGCGTCGTTGATGCCGCTACTACTGTAGATAACGTAGGCTGACGCCGCTGCCACGGCAGCGGCAGCCAGTATGGCTAGGTTTTTGTTCATGAAGGGCTCTTTCTTTCATTGGTGAATGAGTTGCCGCCGAAGGCGGGGTTGCGTTCATATCGACGACGGCATGCCGCAAGCGCCGGTTCAGTCACCCGGCCGGAGCGGGATGCGAAGGCGCGGATCTCCTGATAGCGGATCCGCACGTCCTCGCTTTGCTGGTAGAAGCGGAACAGATCCTTCAGCGGAGAGGAGAACTCCTTGTGCGCTGACAGCATCGCCACCAGCGCGCCCAGCGAGACCCGTTCCTGCAGCACGAAATAGCCGCCCAAGGAATAGAACAGGAACGGGGTGAGGGCGGTCAGGAAGTTGTTGATTGCCTTGGCCAGAAACTTAAGCCGGTGGATTTGCAGGCGCAGGTCCTGCAGTTGCCGGAAACTGCGCGCAACCGGCAGCGCGCCCCGCCCCGAAGCCCGCATGTCCCTGTCCAGGTTCTCACCAAGCAGGCGCATCTCGCGGATTCGTTTGCGGGACACTGCATTCACACGCCGCTGCAGCTTCGGCACGATGATCAGCTGCAGGGGCAGCACCGTCAGGGCTGCGGCGGCCAGAATGGGGTCCTGCACGAACATGAACAGAAGGATTGTCGCCAGTGTCCCGCCCTGCAGCAGCGGGACGGTCAGCAGTTCCGAGGCAAAGCCGCCGACTGGTTCAACCTCGGGGCCAAGAACCGGCATGATGGCCGGCTGGCGCTCCGCGGGAGGATCCCGCCGCCACTGGCGGTAGACGGCCAGCCGCAGCCGGCGCACAAAGCTTTCGGCAACCCGGCCCTTGCGGATGTTCAGCCAGTATTTGTTGAGACCGTTGAGCATAATGGCCGCCAGATAGGCGCCGCAGAGCAGAAACAGCAGCGTGACCTGCGAAACCTCGAAGCCCAGGACCGGAACCGCGGCGTCTCCGCCTTCGAAGACCCGGTTCACGATCTGCTTGGGCAGTTCCAGGGTCAGATAAAGGATCGGCATCGCGGTCAGGCTGAGCAGAACCAGGACCATCTGCCGCCGCCCTGTCACGCGCAGGATGTGACGCGGAAGACCTGCCCAAATGCCACCGTCCACTCCATTGGCAGCGGGATCAGCTGCCGCCGCCGCTTGTAAGCGCCTGCGCAGCAGCCATGCCGCCTTTGCTGCGCGCTGCATTGCCGGCCCCTTTATCGAATACCCACGGGCACCGGGACCTTGGCCAAACCCGCACGGCAGGCGTTTTCAGCAAGACGAAGAGGCGGGAGCTAGTGCTCCAGCAGCTCACGGTAGATGGTGACGAGCGTTTCCGCCTCTTTCTCCAGCGCGAAATTGGTTACGGCGTGTTTGCGGGCGGCCTCTGACCACTTAGCCAGCCGGCCTTCGGCGGAGAGCACCTCATGGATGGCCTCGACCATCTGCGTGGTCTCGCCCGGGTCGATCAATAGTCCGGTCTCGCGCGGTGCTATAAGTTCTTCGAAGGCGCCGACACGGGTGGCCACGGCCGGCACGCCGCAGGACATGGCTTCGAGCGGGGTGAGGCCAAAGCCCTCCCAGCGCTGCGGCGCCACGTAGAGGTCCAGCGCCTGGTACCAGCGGGAAACCTCCCAGACCGGCACTTCGGGCGGGAACAGCAGGCGCTCGGACAGGCCCGCCGCCTCGACCTTGGCGCGCAGTTCTTTCTCAAACGCAACGTGTTTTTCGGTGGCGCGGCCCATCACCAGTCCCACGGCCTCGGGGTGTGATTTCAGAACCTGCAGCATGGCGTCGACGAAAACATCGGTGCCTTTCTGCGCCCTGATGCGGCCATAGCAGCCGATCAGGATGGCGTCCTCCGGCAGACCCAGTTCGCGCCGCAGCGCGGGTTTGTCGGCGGGCGGGGTGAATTCCTCGGTATTGATCCCGTGATGCACCACCTGCACCGGCTTCTCCAGATAGGCCGCGCCCTTGGCCGAGGTGGCGATCACCCGGTCCATCTGCGAGATCAGCCACTTGGTATAGTCCGAATGATGCCGCTGCGAGGCGGAGGTGAACAACAGTTTCAGCCGCTTGCCCAAAAGGTATTTGAGCGCCAGCCCGCCCAGCATCTCAACGTTGCGCCGGGCGTGCCAGACGCGGGCGCCTGCAGGGCCGTTGCGGTTCATGAAAACAAGCTGTGCCGCCGACAGATTCGGCATCTCGCCGGGCAGACCGCTGCCTGCGGTGGCTATGGCGATATGCTGGCGCTGCAGCGGCACCAGCCGCACGATGGTCGAGGTCACGCCGGAGAGGCGGCGTTTGAAGTTCGGCGCGATGACTTCCACCTTATTGGCGTCAACCTGTGCCATCATGGCCTCCGTTCTGCGGGCAGAAGCGCCAGCAGGGCGTCCACCGTCTTGTCCAATTGATCCGATTGCTGGGAGATGAACTGCCCGGCGGCATTGCGTGCGGTCTGAAATACGTCCGGCTTATCCAGCCACCCGGTAACCTGGTCTGCCAATTCTGCAGCCGATCTCACCTCCGCTGCGGCGCCAAGGGCGGTCAGCTCGGCGTAGGTCTCGGCGAAATTGTAATGCCCGGTGCCGGTGATCACGGCGGCGCCTGCCTGCATCGGCTCAAACGGGTTGTGGCCGCCGATCTCGCGCAATGACCCGCCCAGGAACACAAGCGGGCACAGCGCGTACCAGGTGCCGACCTCCCCCAGCGTGTCGGCCAGATAGACTTGGGTTTGGGTCCCCGGCAGAACGCCCTTGCTGCGCCGTGCGCAGCTGAGGCCGGCGGCTTTCACCAGAGCTTCCACCTTATCCCCGCGTTCCGGGTGGCGGGGGGCCAGCAGAAGGCACAGATCCGGGTGCTGTCTGAGCAGCGCCTGATGCGCTTCCAGTACAGTCTCTTCCTCGCCGTCATGGGTGGATGACGCGACCCAGACAGGGCGCTCGCCAATGCTGCCGCGCACCTTGGCGAGGGTGTCCTGATCGACTGGCAGCGGAGCAGATACAGCCTTGAGGTTGCTGCCGGGACGGATGCGATCCGGGGCGGCGCCCATCGCTTGGAGGTTCGCAGCCGTCTTCTGGTTCTGGGTGACCAGCAGAGCAAATTGATCGAGGATGAACCGCGCGGTGTCCGCGCGCTTCCTCCAGCCTTCGACCGATTTGTCCGACAGCCGCGCGTTCAGCAGCACCAGCGGGCAGCCTGCCTTACGGGCGCGCACCAGCATCTGCGGCCACAGTTCGCTCTCGACAAACACCCCCAGATCCGGGCGCCAGTGGGCCAGGAAGCGGTCCACGGCGGCAGCGGTGTCCAGCGGCGGGAACTGGTGGCGGCAGCGCGGCGGCATTCGTTTGGCGATCAGCTCGGCGGAGGTGGGGGTGCCGGAGGTAATCAGGAATTCTGCATCCGGCGCAGTTTCTCCCATGCGCTTGATCAGGGTCAGCACCGACAGGCTTTCGCCGACCGAGGCGGCATGGAACCACACCAGCCGTCCGGCCGGGCGGGGCAGGGAGGCATGGCCGAGGCGTTCGCGCACGCGCTCTTCCGGCAGGCCGTAACCGCGCAGCTTGGCCGCGACCTTGCGCCAAGCAAAAGGGGCAATCAGCGCGCTGGCGCCGCAATAAAGGGAATAGAGCAGCGTCGGCCGCGCAGGCGTGTCCCCCGACATGGTCAGCCGCCGGTGTGGCTCATGTGGCGGGTCATCTTGCCGCCGACTTCCTGCCGCGAGTAGTCGAAATCATGGCCGCGCGGCTTGTCGCCGATGGCGGCGCGGATGGCAGCCTCCAGCACGCCGGTGCCTTCCTCGTTGGCGCGCAGGGGCGCGCGCAGGTCGGCTTTACCCTCCTGGCCGAGGCAGGTGTAGATCTCGCCGGTGCAAGTTACGCGCACCCGGTTGCAGCTTTCGCAGAAGTTATGGGACAGCGGGGTGATGAACCCGATCTTCTGGCCGGTTTCCTCCAGCCGGACATAGCGGGCCGGGCCGCCGGTGCGCTCGGCCAAATCGGTGACAGTGTAGTGGTTTTCGTATTCCGCACGCACGTCTTCGAGGGACCAGTACTGGCCGATCCGTTCCATGTTGCCGATGTCCTCGCCCATCGGCATCACCTCGATCCAGGTGAGGTCCATGTCCCGTTCGGCGCACCAGCGGGTGATGGCGGGCAGTTCTTCCTCGTTGAAGCCTTTCAGGGCAACGCTGTTGATCTTGACACGCAGGCCCGCCTTTTGCGCCGCATCAATGCCCTTCAGCACCTGCGGCAGGCGGCCCCAACGGGTGACATCCGCGAATTTCTGTTCGTCCAGCGTGTCGAGCGAGATATTCACCCGGCGCACCCCGGCGGCATAGAGGTCATCGGCGTATTTCACCAGCTGCGAGCCGTTGGTGGTCAGCGTCAGCTCCTTCAGCGCACCGGTTTCCAAATGGCGGCTCATCGCCTGGAAAAAGGTCATGATGCCGCGCCGCACCAGCGGCTCGCCGCCGGTGATCCTGAGCTTCTCGACGCCCAGGCGGATGAAGGTGGAACAGAGCCGGTCCAGCTCCTCCAGCGTCAGCAGGTCCTTCTTGGGCAGGAAGGTCATGTTCTCCGACATGCAGTAAACGCAGCGGAAATCGCAGCGGTCGGTGACCGAGACACGCAGGTAAGTGATTGCGCGGGCGAAGGGATCAATAAGCGGAGCCGTCATGCACTCTAGGTAAAGCGGGGCACCGCCCGCGGCAAGGGGGGACAGCTTTTGTGACTGGCAAAGAGTTTCGCGGATAGCTAGGGTTTGCCCATGCGTATGACAATTCTTTCCCTTACTTCGATTTCCTTGCTGGCGGCCTGCGACGGGATCCAGCTGAATTCTTCTATTCTGGACGGGCAAAGCGCGCCGGCGGCAGCGGCGCCCCAGGACCCGGTGCTGCAGCCCGCGCCCGGCATTGATGTGGCAGAGGCGGATCCGGCAGCACCTGCGGGGTCCTCCGCACCGTCGTTCCGCGGCTCGGCGACCACTGTCGCGTCGCTTGGCGACCCCTCGGTTCCGGGCATGTGGATGGAAACCCCGCTGGTTGCGGCCGAGCAGCAGGCGCTGATCCGGACCAGCCGCAACACGCAGGCGGTTGTGACATTGAAACCGATCCCGGGCGCGGAGTCGGGCGGCAGCCGCCTGTCGATCAGCGCGATGCGGGCCTTGGGCCTGCCGCTGACCGAGCTGGCCGAGGTTCAGGTGCTGCCCGCGGGCTGAGTCTTGTTCCGCTGACGGGGGAAGCGCCCGCCCTCTTGGAGCGGTGCCTTGGCCGCCTTAAACGTCTTTCAAGTACTTCGCCGCTTCCTTGCGGGCAAAGGCTTTCATTCCGGCGCCATGCGCTTCCAGAAAGACGCGGGTGCGCGCGGCGTCATGCTTGCTGAGGTCGCGCAGCCACCATCCGATGGCCTTTTGAATGAACCAGTCCCGGTCCGGCACGTAAGCAGCTGCC
Organism: Leisingera sp. CC-HEC096; assembly: GCF_059429235.1. Taxonomy (NCBI): domain Bacteria; kingdom Pseudomonadati; phylum Pseudomonadota; class Alphaproteobacteria; order Rhodobacterales; family Roseobacteraceae; genus Leisingera; species Leisingera sp. CC-HEC096. Next base: position 1,507,900 of record NZ_JCAIJS010000001.1, on the reverse strand, counting down.
CAGCCGAGGATGCGCTCGCGCCGCGCCTGATCCGCCGGTTTCAAGTTGTTCATCTTGGCCCACGGCAGGGTGGACACAAGGGCGGCGCGGCGGGTCCACATATGCTCCGATTGCGACCAGCTCTCCACGGTATCCAGCCGGGCAGGATCCGCCAGCAGCCGCTTTGAGATGGCGGAACAGGCGTGATCGGCAATCGCCCAGCTGTCGAACTCCGGCACCCAGGATTGCAGCAGTTCCCAAGCCGCTTGGTCATCCTTGATACGGGCCTGGGTCAGCAGCTTGGCGGCGGCGATGCGGGCCTCAAAGATGTCGGTTTCCCACATCGCCCGCGCCAGAGAGACACGCTCGGCAATGTCCAGGGTCTGCCGCCAGGCCTTGGTCAGGTCATTGGTGGCCGGGTTGGGCACCCCCAATACTTCGCGGGTCTGCTTATGGTAAGCGGCCATCTGCTCCGCCCGGCCGGGTTCAGCCTGGCCTTTGAGCTGCGCCAGCGCCTCCTGCAGTGTCACGCCGGTCACTCCACCGTCACCGATTTCGCCAGGTTGCGCGGCTGGTCCACATCGGTGCCTTTGGCGACCGCGGTGTGATAGGCCAACAGCTGGGCGGGAATGGCATAAAGGATCGGGCTCAGCGCCTCCTTGATGCGCGGCATCCGGATGGCGCACCAGACGTCATCGCCGGCCTCGTCAATGCCGTCCTGATCGGAGATCATCAGCACCTTGCCCTTGCGCGCCAGCACCTCCTGCATGTTGGAGACGGATTTGTCGAACAGCGTGTCTTTTGGGGTCAGGACAACAACCGGCATGTTCTTGTCGATCAGCGCAATTGGGCCGTGTTTCAGCTCGCCGGAGGCATAAGCTTCGGCGTGGATATAGCTGATTTCCTTAAGCTTCAGTGCGCCTTCCAGCGCCAGCGGGTACATCAGGCCGCGGCCGAGGAACAGCACGTCGCGGGCTTCGCTGACCTTTTGCGCCGCCAGGCGGATCGCCTCATTCTGCTCAAGCGCCGAGGACAGCACGTTCGGCAGGCCGCGGACAGCGGTTGCATAATCCGCCATTTCCTCAGCGCTCAGATGGCCGCGGTCGCAGGCGGCCTTGAGCGCCAGCGCCAGCAGCACCGTCAGCTGGCAGGTGAAGGCCTTTGTGGAGGCGACACCGATCTCAGGGCCGGCATAGATGGGCAATGCCACATCGCTTTCCCGCGCGATGGAGCTTTCGGGGACGTTCACGACCGACAGGATCTTGTCTGCCTTTTCCTGGCAGTAGCGCAGAGCGGCCAGGGTATCGGCGGTTTCGCCTGATTGGGAGACGAACAGGGCAAGTGTCTTGCCCGGGATCGGAGGTTCGCGGTAGCGGAATTCCGAGGCTATATCGACCTCGACCGGCATCCTGGCTATCTGCTCGAACCAGTATTTGGCGGTGACGCACGCGTAATAGGCCGTGCCGCACGCTACCATGGTCAGCCGTTCCACCTGCGAGAAATCCACCTCGCCAGGCAGGCGCACCGCATTTTCCTCGACCGGCAGATAGTGGCGGATTGCCTCGGCGATCACATGCGGCTGTTCGGCGATTTCCTTGGCCATAAAGTGCTTGTGGCCGGCCTTGTCGACCTGGGTGGCGTCGATCTGGATGGTTTTGGTTTCGCGGTTCACCAGATCGCCGTGCACGTTGCGGATTTCCGCACCCGCGCGGGTAACGACAGCGCGGTCGCCTTCTTCCAGATAAGTGATCCGGTCAGTGAGCGGCGCCAGGGCAATGGCGTCGGAGCCTACGAACATCTCGCCGTCGCCATGGCCGATGGCCAGCGGAGAGCCCTTGCGGGCGGCGATGATCAGGTCTTCCTCGCCGTCGAACAGGAATGCCAGCGCAAAGGCGCCCTCCAGCTGGTCCAGCGTCTTGAAGGCCGCATCAACGGGGGTGTGCCCCTCTTTCAGATAGCGCTCTGTCATCAGCGCGACGGTCTCGGTGTCGGTCTCGGTGCGGAACTCCATGCCGCAGTTCAGCAGCTCTGCACGCAGCTCCTTGTAGTTCTCGATGATACCGTTGTGCACCACTGCGACGGCACCAGCGCGGTGCGGGTGGGCGTTGCTGACGGACGGCGCGCCATGGGTGGCCCAGCGGGTGTGGCCGATACCGGATTTACCAGCCAGCGGCTCATGCACCAGGAGGTCGGAGAGGTTCACCAGCTTGCCCACCGCGCGGCGGCGGCGCAGATCCCCGTTGTTCACGGTGGCGATGCCCGCGCTGTCATAGCCGCGGTATTCCAGCCGCTTGAGCGCCTCGACCAGGATCGGGGCGGCCTCGTGATTTCCCAGTACGCCGACAATTCCGCACATTACTTGGCTTCCTTCTGCAGGCGGGCCTTCTTGGCGCGCAGCATATCCATCAGCTTGCGCGCGCGGCCGGGTTTGTTGGTTTGCTCAGCGCGGCCAATGGCCAGGTCGCCGTCTTCGACATTTTTTGTGACGATGGCGCCAGTCGCCGTCATAGCCTCGGAACCGACCCTGACCGGGGCCACCAGCATGGTGTTCGACCCGATAAAGGTGCGGGCGCCGATCTCGGTGCGGTGCTTCATCACCCCGTCATAGTTGCAGGTAATCGTCCCTGCGCCAATGTTCGTTGCCTCGCCGACAGAAGCGTCGCCGATATAGCTAAGGTGGTTTACCTTGGCACCTTCGGCAATCCCGGCGTTCTTGATTTCGACGAAGTTGCCGATGTGTGTGTTTTCGGCAAGCTCCGCGCCGGGCCGCAAGCGGGCATAGGGCCCGACTTTGGCGCCGCGGCTGACGTGGCATCCCTCCAGGTGCGAGAAGGCGCGGATCAGCGCACCGCTTTCCACCGTGACGCCGGGGCCGAACACCACATTGGGTTCGATCACAGTGTCGCGGCCGATAAAGGTATCAAAGGCGAGGTAGACGGTTTCCGGCGCCATCAGGGTGACGCCCAGGTCCAGCAGTTCCGCCCGGGCGCGGGCCTGGAACAGCGCGTCCGCTTGCGCCAGCTCGGCGCGGGAGTTGACGCCCAGCGTTTCGGTCTCGTCACAAGAGACTGCGGTAACGTTTTTGTCGTCGCGCCGGGCCAGCTCCACCAGATCGGTCAGGTAGTATTCGCCAGAAGCGTTTTCATTGCCCACTTTGGCGATCAGATCGAACATCAGCTGCGCGTCGCAGGCCATCAGCCCGGAGTTGCAGAAGCTGATGGCGCGCTCAGCGGCGCTGGCATCCTTGAACTCGACGATCCGCTCCAGGCTGTCGCCCTCCATCACCAGACGGCCATAGCGGCCGGGATCGGCGGCCTCGAACCCCAGGATCACCAGATCGGCGCGCTGGCGGGCCTCGACCATGCGCTCCAGCGTTTCGGCGCTGACAAAGGGGGTGTCGCCATAGAGCACCACCGCATCGCCCTCAAAACCCTCCAGCGCGGCGCGGGCCTGGTCCACGGCGTGCGCCGTGCCCAGCTGTTCTTCCTGCAGTACAACCTCGGCTTCTTCGTCGATGCCTGCCACCGCTTCGCGCACTGCCTCGGCCCCGTGGCCCGCCACGATGATGGTGCGCTCCGGCGCCAGCGCGCGGCCTGCGGCCATGGCGTGCTCCAGCATCGGCGCCTGTGCGATCGGGTGCAGAACTTTGGGGAGGTCAGAGTTCATCCGCGTGCCTTTTCCGGCCGCCAGGATGACAAGGGCAATGCTCATAATCGCTTTTCTCTTTGTCTTTTTAGCACTTCCGTTTTATCCGCTGAGGGGCGGGGCGCAAGGGATAGCGCCATCAAACAAGGTTGCGGGCTGCAACATGCGGCGGCGGAAATGTGCCGAAAGGGCAGGATATGCGAACGGTGATCTTCGATCTGGACGGTACGCTGGCGGACACGTCGGGCGATCTGCTGGCGGCGGCCAACTTCTGCTTCCGGCAGATGGGCTTGGGCGATGTGCTGAGCCATCCTGAAGATGCAGGCGTTGCACTGCGCGGCGGCCGGATGATGCTGACCGAGGGCCTGAAACGGGCGGGGCAGTTCGACCAGGCGACGGTGGATGAGTTCTACCCGGTGCTGCTGGAGGCCTACCGCGACGCGATCGACCGCCACACCGTGCTGTACCCCGGCGCCATGGCGGCGGTGGAGGCGCTGAAGTCCGCGGGCTTTGGTGTTGGTATCTGCACCAATAAGCCTGAGGCGCTGGCGGATCAGCTCATGCGCAGTCTTGGTGTGCGGGACGCCTTCGCGTCGCTGATCGGGGCCGACACGCTGCCGGTGCGCAAGCCCGACCCGGAACCGCTGCTGGAGGCCGCAAGGCGCGCAGGCGGCGATCCGGCCCGGACTTTGCTGGTGGGCGACAGCGACACCGACCGCAAGACGTCCGCGGCGGCTGGCGTGCCGTCAGTGCTGGTGACCTTTGGCCCCTCGGGCGATGACATGGGCGCCTTGAACCCTGAGGCGTTGCTGCACCGTTTTGAAGACCTGCTGGAAGTCGCGGACCGTCTGATTGCGTGATCCCGCAACTTAGTTTCGGGAAAATCATCCCCAGGCGTTCGCACTTGACGCATCGCGGGCGGCGGCTCACAAACGCAGCATGAGCGAGACATTTACCGGGTCCTTCACCCAGCAAGAAGCCATTCCTGAAGATGCCATCGAGGCCGCTCTGGCGGTGCTCCGCCACGGACGGCTGCACCGCTACAATGTGGCAGAGGGCGAGGCGGGGGAGACCGCGCTGCTGGAACAGGAATTCGCAGCGCAGATGGGCGCGAAATACTGCCTGGCGGTGGCCTCCGGCGGTTATGCGCTGGCCACATCGCTGCGGGCGGTTGGGGTGAAGCCGGGCGACAAGGTGCTAACCAACGCCTTCACTCTGGCGCCGGTGCCGGGGTCGATTGCCTCTGTCGGGGCGGAACCGGTGTTCGTCGAGGTGACCGAAGATCTGACCATCGATCTCGACGATCTGGCGGCCAAGGCGGACCAGTCCAAAGTGCTGATGCTGTCGCATATGCGCGGGCATCTGTGCGACATGGACCGGCTGATGGAAATCTGCGACGCGGCAGGCATCACCGTGATCGAGGATTGCGCCCACACCATGGGCGCTTCCTGGAACGGGGTGCTGTCGGGCCGCCACGGCGCGGTGGGCTGCTACTCCTGCCAGACCTACAAGCATGTGAATTCGGGCGAGGGCGGTCTGCTTGTCACCGATGATGAGGAAATCGCGGCCCGCGCCATCATGCTGTCTGGGTCCTACATGCTCTACGGCCGCCACTTGGCCGCGCCGGGGCCGGAGGTGTTCGAGCGGGTGAAATACGAGACGCCCAACATCTCAGGCCGGATGGACAACCTGCGCGCCGCCATCCTGCGGCCGCAGCTGCGTGATCTTGACGCCCAGGTGGCGCGCTGGAACGAGCGCTACCGCAAGCTCGAAGAGGGCCTGCGCGGCACGCCGGGCCTGACGGTCGTGGAGCGGCCCGCGCAGGAGGTCTATGTTGGCTCTTCCATCCAGTTTCTGCTGCTGGACTGGAGCGAGGAGGCGGTGCAGGAGGCCGTCCGCCGCTGTGCCGCCCGCGGGGTGGAGCTGAAATGGTTCGGCACGCCAGAGCCGGTGGCCTTCACCTCCCGCTATGACAGCTGGCGCTATGCTGACACCCCGCGGCTGCCGCAAAGCGACCGGGTCCTGGCGGGCATCATCGACATGCGGGTGCCGCTGACCTTCAGCTTGGAGGACTGCGCCCAGATCGCCCGCATCATCCGGGCGGAGGTTTCCGCCGTCTATCAGTCGGGCTGATAAAGCGGCACAGTCGAGATCGAGACCTTGGCGGAGCCATCCGTCAGCTCAGCCGCGTGGGCGACATAGATCAGCGTCTGATTTTTCTCATCGAACAGGCGTTTGACCCGCAGCGACTTGAGGATGATGGAGCGGGACTCCCGGAACACGTCCTCGCCGTCATCGCTGCGGTCGATATCGCCCAGCGTGACCGGACCGGTCTGGCGGCAGGCCAGCGACGCGTTTGACGGATCCTCGAACCAGTTTCCCTTGGAAAGCCGGTCGATCAGCCCGCGTTCGAAATAGGCGATGTGGCAGGTCACGCCTTCGACCTTGGGGTCTGAGATTGCCTCGATCACGATGTCATTGCCGACCCAGTCGACCCCGATCTGGCCGATCTCCTCGGCGGCGGCGGGCAGGCCCAGCAGGCAGAATGCGGCAGCCAGGGCGCGGTTTAAACACTTCATGGAAATCTCCTGATTCTATTGTGCGGGGCGGTTTCTGCTCCCTTTATGCAATACCTACGCGCAGTTGCGGGAAAAGGATCCATGGAACCTTTTTCCGAGGGTGGCGTTACTCCTGCTCAACGGCGCGTTGAGGCGCCGGAATATCGATATGGAAGAGAGGAGACTATCATGTTTACGCCGAAACGCGCCCTGACCGCATCTGCCCTGGCCCTGCTGGCTGCACCGGTATGGGCCGGCGCCCAAGTGCAGGCCGTGACCGACCTGAACCTGCGCGCTGGTCCCGGGCCGCAGCATGAGATCATCGGTGTGATTTCCAAGGACGGTGCCGTCAAACTGGACGGCTGCCTGGAGCAAAGCAACTGGTGCAAAGTCGGTTATGACGGTTCCGAAGGCTGGGCATATGGCGAGTATCTGACCGCCACCGTCACCGAGAAATACATTCCGGTCGTCGCCAAGGACAGCCCTGTCGAAGTCACCACCGTGACTTATGAAAACACCGGTGAAGCCGATGCGCCGATGGGGGCGCTTGGCGGTGCTATCACCGGCGGTCTGATCGCTGGCCCTGCCGGTGTTGTGGCCGGGGCGATTGCGGGCGCAGCCGCTGGCGAAGCTGCGGTGCCGGATGAGAAGGTCGTGTCCTATGTGCGCAGCAATGCCACCGATCCGGTTTACGTGCAGGGTGAAGTGGTGACCGGCGTGATGATCCCGGAAGAAGTGCAGCTGACCGCGGTTCCGGATTCCGAATACCGCTATGTCTACCTGAACGGCCTGCCTGTGCTGGTTGAGGCCGATAACCGCACGGTGGTCTATGTGGTGCGCTGATCCAGTCTGATGCGGCTGAGTGCGGGCGGTCCCTGGCGGGCCGCCCGTTGCCGTTCGCGCCGTCGGCGAAGGAACATGATTGACCCGAATCGAGGCCTCCTCTATTGAATTGAACAACTGTTCATATAATCGGCTCTGCCCTGGAGGATCTGCGGGATGTTCAACGCAAGCATGACTTTCGATCTTGGTGAGGACGTGAACGCGCTGCGCGATGTGGTTCACCGCTGGGCGCAGGACCGCGTCAAGCCGATGGCGCAGGAGATCGACCAGAACAACGAATTCCCTGCCGATCTGTGGCAGGAGATGGGCGAGCTGGGCCTGCTAGGCATCACAGTGCCGGAAGAATTCGGCGGCGCGGGCATGTCCTATCTGGCCCACACAGTCGCGGTTGAGGAAATCGCCCGGGCCTCGGCCTCGGTGTCGCTGTCCTACGGCGCGCATTCCAACCTGTGCGTCAATCAGATCAAGCTGAACGGCAACGCCGAGCAGAAGCAGAAATACCTGCCCCGGCTGATCTCCGGCGAGCACGTTGGCGCGCTGGCGATGTCCGAGGCAGGGGCGGGCTCCGACGTGGTGTCCATGAGCTTGCGCGCCGAAAAGCGTAACGACCACTTCCGCCTCAACGGCAACAAGTACTGGATCACCAACGGCCCCGACGCCGATACGCTGGTGGTCTACGCCAAGACCGATCCTGAGGCTGGCTCCAAGGGCATCACCGCTTTCCTGATCGAAAAGGAGATGAAGGGCTTCTCCACCTCCAAGCATTTCGACAAGCTGGGGATGCGCGGCTCAAACACCGCAGAGCTGGTATTTGAAGATGTGGAAGTCCCGTTCGACAACATCTTGGGCGAAGAGGGCAAGGGCGTGCGCGTTCTGATGTCCGGCCTGGATTATGAACGCGTCGTGCTGGCAGGCATCGGCACCGGCATCATGGCGTCCTGCATGGACGAGATGATGCCCTACATGGCGGAGCGCAAGCAGTTCGGCCAGCCGATCGGGAACTTCCAGCTGATGCAGGCCAAGATCGCCGACATGTACACCGCGATGAACTCGGCGCGGGCTTATGTCTATGAGGTCGCCAAGTCCTGCGACAAGGGCACCGTGACGCGCCAGGATGCGGCGGCTTGCTGCCTCTATGCCTCCGAGGTGGCGATGACCCAGGCGCATCAGGCGGTGCAGGCCTTTGGCGGCGCGGGCTACCTGTCCGACAACCCGGTGGGCCGGATCTTCCGCGATGCCAAGCTGATGGAAATCGGCGCCGGCACCAGCGAAATCCGCCGGATGCTGATCGGCCGCGAGCTGATGGGCACCATGTAGAAACGAAAACCCCGCGTCTCCAAGGGAGGCGCGGGGTTTGAAACAAGCCTGGCGGCACGAGGCCAGCCGCCAGACCGGAACCAGACCACTAAGGATCAGAAGCGGTGCACGTAAGCGAGGTTCACGACAACCGGATCAATCTCTGCGGTGCCGATGCTGGCGCCGTTCAGGGTCGCGTCGGTGTCGATGTCCATCCAGCGGACGTTGAACCGCAGCGCGCCATTGTCGGAGATCTGGTAGTCGGCACCGGCGTTGACCGCCACACCAAAGCTGTCGTCAAGGTCGAGCGTGCCAAGCGCGGTCTCTTCTTCAAAGAAGGTGGTGTAGTTCAGGCCCAGACCCAGGAACGGCTTGACCTTGCCGGCGGTCGGGAAGTGATAGTTGACCGACAGGGTCGGCGGCAGCTGCTTGGCGGACGCGGCAAATGCGCCGTTCAGGCGGATGTCGTGTTCGAACGGCGAGGCTGCCAGCAGCTCCACGCCCCAGTTGTCGCGGAAGAAGTATTCAACGGTCAGCGACAGCGCGGTGCCGTCGTCGATATCCGCGGCAGCGCCGGCCAGGGTGCCGTTGCCGGATTTCGGGTTCACGTTGGCGATACCAACACCACCGGTCCAGTCGCCTTGCTGCTGAGCCAGCGCGGGGCCGGCCAGGGCGGCCAGGGCAGAAGTCAGTGCCAGAGCGGAAACCATGCGTTTCATCGGGTGCGTCCCTTTTCTTGTGTTTACCCCGCAGTGGTGCCCCAAAGGGAGGCCGGAAACTCTGATCTGGATCAAGGGGCCGATTGCTTTGCCATTGAAAAGCCAGTGAAAAATTGCATGCCTGTCATGCGTTTCGGGAATGTCTAAATATGCATGATGATTGTAACATTCCTGGGCTTCGCGCTGATGGCCGCTGGGACCTGCCGGACCGGCTGAATATGGCTGCGCAATGCCTGGCGCAACCGGCTGAGAAGACTGCTCTTGTCGACATGACCGGCGTGGCGCGGCGCGATATATCCTACGGCGAGCTCTCAGTTATGACCGACGGGCTGACCCGGTACCTGCAGGGGCGTATCCAGCCCGGCGACCGGGTCGGGGTGCTGCTCAGCCAGTCGCCCTGGTGCGCGGCGGCGCATCTGGCCATCTGGAAGGCGGGCGGCATCTCGGTGCCCCTGTTCAAACTGTTCAAGCACGACGCGCTGGCGTCCCGCGCGGGCGACGCGGGTGTGCGCTTTGTTTTCACCGACGCCGAGGGCGCCGGCCTTTTGGGAGACCTGGCTGAAGCGGTGATGGCAGCAGAGGCAGGCATTGACGGTGCGCCGGTGCCTTTTGCTGACACCACGCCCGAAACGCCTGCCGTTCTGATTTACACCTCCGGCACCACCGGCAGCCCCAAGGGAGCGCTGCACGGCCACCGGGTTTTGACAGGCCACCTGCCGGGGGTTGCCATCAGCCACGACCACCTCGGCCAGCCGGACGATGTCCTCTGGACCCCGGCCGACTGGGCCTGGATCGGCGGCCTGTTCGATGTGCTGATGCCGGGCCTTGCGCTGGGCGTGCCGGTGGTGGCTGCGAGGCTGGACAAATTCTCGCCCGAAGCCTGCGCCGATCTGATCGCCAGGGCCGGTGTGCGCAACATCTTCTTCCCGCCAACCGCGCTCCGCATGCTCAAGGCAGCGGGGCAGGGGCTCGACGGCCTCCGCTCGGTTGCCAGCGGCGGGGAGCCCCTGGGCGCAGAAATGCTCGCCTGGGGCCGGCGCCGGCTGGGCGTGACCATCAACGAATTCTACGGCCAGACCGAATGCAACATGGTGGCCTCCTCCTGCGCCGCCGGTTTCGAGCCGCGCCCGGGTTGTATCGGCAAGGCGGTGCCAGGGCATGAGCTGGCAGTGATCGACGAGGCGGGCAATCCTACAGAAGGCGAGGGCGACGTCGCCATACGCCGCGGCTCGGCCTCAATGCTGCTGGAGTACTGGAACCGGCCCGAAGAGACCGCCGCCAAGTTCCGCGGGGAGTGGCTGGTGACTGGCGATCGCGGCATCTGGGAGGGTGATTACCTGCGCTTTGTCGGCCGCGAGGATGACGTGATCACCTCCGGCGGCTACCGCATCGGCCCCGCGGAGATCGAGGATTGCCTGCTGACTCACCCCGCGGTGGCGACTGTGGGCGTGGTCGGCAAGCCGGATGAGCTGCGCACCGAGATCGTCAAGGCCTATGTGGTACTGAAAACGGGAGCCGCGGCCTCCGAGAAAGAACTGCAGGATTTCGTGAAGGACCGCCTCGCACATTATTCCTACCCGCGCGAGGTCGCGTTTCTGGACGCGCTGCCGATGACCGTGACCGGCAAGGTGATCCGCAAGGAGCTGAAGGCGCGGGCTGTGGGGGAAATTGAATGACTCAAGGTGTTGCATACCCGGCGCACGCCGCGCCAACCGGAATTGAAGATCTCAACCCTATAACGGGAGAGTGGACATGAAACTCACATCCAAGGCGGTGCCCTCTTCGGAAGGCTTCAAGCAGAACCGCGAGGCGCATCTCGAAGCCCTCGCGCAGATCAGCGAGGCGGCGGAGGCCGCGCGAATGGGCGGCGGCGAGAAGTCCCGCGCCCGGCACGAAAGCCGCGGCAAGATGCTGCCGCGCCGCCGGGTGGCGAACCTTTTGGATCCCGGCTCCCCGTTCCTGGAAATCGGGGCCACCGCCGCGCACGCCATGTATGACGGCGCTGCCCCTGCGGCGGGTGTAATCGCTGGCATCGGCCGGGTGCACGGGCAGGAGGTCATGGTGGTCTGCAACGACGCCACCGTGAAGGGCGGCACCTATTACCCGATGACGGTGAAGAAACACCTGCGCGCGCAGGAGATCGCCGAGGAAAACCGCCTGCCCTGCATCTACTTGGTGGACTCGGGCGGTGCCAACCTGCCCAACCAGGATGAGGTCTTCCCCGACCGCGACCACTTTGGCCGGATCTTCTACAACCAGGCCCGGATGTCGGCCAAGGGCATCCCGCAGATCGCCGTGGTCATGGGCTCCTGCACCGCGGGCGGCGCCTATGTGCCTGCGATGTCGGATGTCACCATCATCGTGAAGGAGCAGGGCACCATCTTCCTCGCAGGCCCGCCGCTAGTGAAGGCCGCAACGGGTGAGGTCGTCAGTGCCGAGGACCTGGGCGGCGGCGACGTGCATACGCGCCTGTCCGGCGTGGCCGACTATCTGGCCGAAGACGACGCCCACGCGCTTGCCCTGGCCCGGCGCGCGGTGCAATCGCTCAACATCACCAAGCCTCTGACGGTGAACTGGGCCAGCCCCGAGGAGCCCGCCTATGACCCGGAGGAAATCCTCGGCGTGGTGCCCGGCGACCTGCGCACGCCTTATGATATCCGCGAAGTGATCGCGCGTCTGGTGGACGGCTCCCGTTTCGACGAGTTCAAGCCGCGCTTCGGCGAAACGCTGGTCACGGGCTTTGCCCACCTCAAGGGCTGCCCGATCGGCATCATCGCCAACAACGGCGTGCTGTTCTCCGAAGCCGCCCAGAAAGGCGCGCATTTCGTGGAGCTGTGCAGCCAGCGCAAGATCCCGCTGGTGTTTCTGCAGAACATCACCGGCTTCATGGTCGGCCGGAAGTACGAGAACGAAGGCATCGCCCGCCACGGCGCCAAGATGGTGACGGCGGTGGCGACCACCAATGTGCCCAAGGTCACCATGCTGGTCGGCGGCTCCTTCGGCGCGGGCAACTACGGCATGTCGGGCCGCGCCTACCAGCCGCGCTTCCTTTGGACCTGGCCGAACTCCCGCATCTCGGTGATGGGCGGCGAGCAGGCGGCGGGCGTGCTGGCCACCGTCAAACGCGACGCCATCGAGCGCCAGGGCGGCAGCTGGAGCGCTGAGGAAGAGGCCGAATTCAAACGCCCCACCATCGAGATGTTCGAGGAGCAGAGCCACCCGCTCTATGCCTCGGCGCGCCTTTGGGACGACGGCATCATCGACCCGCGCAAGAGCCGCGACGTGCTGGCACTGTCGCTCAGCGCAGCGCTGAACGCGCCGATCGAAGACACGCGCTTCGGCGTCTTCCGGATGTAAGATCCGCTCTTCATCTGGCCAGAAGTATCCCCGGGGGTCCGGGGGCAGGCAGCCCCCGGTCCAGAGATCCAGACAAAGGACCAACCCCATGTTTGACAAGATCCTGATTGCCAACCGCGGCGAAATCGCCTGCCGCGTGATGGAAACCGCCCGCACCATGGGCGTGCGCACCGTGGCGGTTTATTCCGACGCCGACGCCGCCGCAAAACACGTGCAGATGGCGGACGAGGCCGTGCATATCGGCGGCCCGGCCCCGGCGGACAGCTACCTGAAGGGGGATGAGATCATCCGGGTGGCGCAGGAAACCGGTGCCCAGGCGATCCACCCGGGCTACGGCTTCCTGTCGGAGAACCCGAAATTCGTTGAGGCGGTGGAGGCCGCGGGGCTTGTGTTCATCGGGCCGTCTGCGGATGCGATCCGCAAGATGGGCCTCAAGGACGCCGCCAAGGCGCTGATGGAAGAGGCCGGCGTTCCGGTGGTGCCCGGCTACCATGGCAGCAACCAGGACCCGGAGTTCCTGGCCGCCGAGGCGGGAAAAATCGGCTACCCGGTGCTGATCAAGGCGGTTGCCGGCGGCGGCGGCAAGGGGATGCGGCTGGTTGAGAAACCGGAAGATTTTGCCGATGGCCTGAAAAGTGCGCAGGGCGAAGCAACCACCGCCTTTGGGAACCCCGACGTTCTGATCGAGAAATACATCCAGCAGCCCCGTCATATCGAGGTTCAGGTCTTTGGCGACGGGACCCAGGCGGTGCATCTGTTCGAGCGCGACTGCTCGCTGCAGCGGCGCCACCAGAAGGTGATCGAAGAGGCTCCGGCGCCCGGCATGACCCCGGAGATGCGCGAGGCGATGGGCCAGGCCGGTGTGCGCGCGGCTGAAGCGATCGGCTATAAGGGCGCAGGCACGGTTGAGTTCATCGTCGACGGCTCTGACGGGCTGCGCCCGGATGGCTTCTGGTTCATGGAAATGAACACCCGCCTGCAGGTGGAACACCCCGTGACCGAGCTGATCACTGGCGTCGATCTGGTGGAATGGCAGCTGCGTGTGGCCTCGGGCGAAAGCCTGCCTGCCAAGCAGGATGACCTCTCCATCACCGGCCACGCTTTTGAGGCACGGCTTTATGCTGAGGACGTGCCCAAGGGCTTCCTGCCCGCAACCGGCACGCTGACGCATCTGTCCTTCCCGGCAGAGGCCCGCGCCGACAGCGGTGTGCGGGCAGGGGACACCATCAGCCCCTGGTACGACCCGATGATCGCCAAGGTGATCGTGCACGGCTCCACCCGCAAGGTGGCGCTGTCGCGGCTGGCCCGCGCGCTGGAGGATACCGAGGTGGGCGGCACCGTGACCAACCTGGCCTTTCTCGGGGCGCTGGCGGCGCATGAAGGTTTTTCCAATGGCGACGTGGACACCGGCCTGATCGGCCGCGATCTGGAAACGCTGGTGGCGCCGCCCAGGGTGGAAACCCGCCACAAGGCTGCTGCCGCCATGGTGGCGCTGGATCTGGCGCAGGCTGCGCCGCACACCGGCTTCAGCCTGTGGGCGCCGCTGCACCGCGCCGTGACCCTGACCCATGCGGGCGAGGAATTCACAGCTGATGTTCAGGTGGACGGGCCGGACCGGCAGCTGTGGACCATTGAGGGCGAAACCGTCGTGGCTGAGCGCAGCCAAGGCCAGTGGCGTATCGGCGAGCGCCGGATGCCGACGGTTTCGCAGTCCGGCTCTCTGATCACTGTGCATGATGCCTATGGTCTGGAATTCACCGTGGTGGACCCGCTGGACCGCGCTGCCGCCGCGGGCGGCGACATGAATGTGGTCGAGGCGCCGATGCCGGGCCTGGTCAAGGCGGTGTTCGCCGAAGCGGGCCAGGCGGTGAAGGAAGGCGACCGTCTTGCGGTCCTGGAAGCCATGAAGATGGAGCACTCGCTGCTGGCCGCCCGCGATGGGATTGTGGCCGAAGTGCTGGCCTCTGCCGGTGATCAGGTCGAGGCCGGCGCCGCGCTGGTGCGGCTGGAAGAAGAAGACAGCTGATCCAAGCCCGGGGCGGCGCGTTTGCCGCCCCCGCTGCAGTTTGAGTATTTTTGGAAAGATGAAGCCGGGAGGGCGTTCCATGAGCGAGTTTGTCGAGATCTTCGAGGTCGGCCCGCGCGACGGGCTGCAGAACGAGAAGCGGGAGATCCCGGTTGCGGAGAAGGTGGCGCTGACCGACTGCCTCAGCCGCGCCGGATTCAAGCGCATTGAGGTGGCAAGCTTTGTGTCGCCCAAATGGGTGCCTCAGATGGCTGGTTCGGGTGAAGTGCTGGCGGGTATCTCCCGTGCCGAGGGAGTCCGCTATGCAGCGCTGACCCCCAACATGCGCGGGTTTGAGGATGCAGTGGCGGCCAAGGCGGATGAGATTGCGGTCTTCGCCTCGGCCTCCGAAGGGTTTTCCAAGGCGAATATCAACGCCACCATCGAGGAAAGCATCACCCGCTTTCTGCCTATTCTGGACGCGGCAAAGGATATCGGGCTGCCGGTGCGCGGCTATGTGTCCTGCGTGACGGACTGCCCTTTCGACGGGCCGACCCCGCCGCAGAAGGTGGCTGAGGTGGCCGGGCGATTGTTCGAGCTGGGCTGCTACGAGATTTCGTTAGGCGACACCATCGGGCAGGGCACACCAGAGACGATCTCGGCGATGCTGCAAGCGGTGGTTCAGCAGGTGCCGGCAGGGCGGCTTGCGGGTCACTATCACGACACTGCGGGCCGGGCGCTAGCCAATATCGAGGCCTCGCTGGACTTGGGCGTGCGGGTGTTCGATGCCGCGGTGGGCGGCCTTGGCGGCTGCCCCTATGCGCCGGGGGCTGCGGGCAATGTGGCCACCGAAGCGGTGCACAAGCGTCTGACGGAGCTGGGCTATGACACCGGGCTGGACGCGGATGTGCTGGCAGAGGCTGCCGCGATGGCCCGCGCCATGCGCGGCCTGCAGTAAGATTTCAGCGGAGAATCAAGATGTTTGAAACGATCACCCTGGACACCGACGACCGCGGCGTCTGCACTCTGACACTGAACCGCCCGGACAAGCACAACGCGATGTCGGGCCAGATGCTGCAGGAGCTGACGCTGGCGGCCAAGCGGCTGGCGACGGACGAAACTGTCCGCGTGGTGGTGCTGACCGGCGCGGGCAAGAGCTTTTGCGCGGGCGGCGACCTGGGATGGATGCGCCAGCAAATGGACGCGGATGCCGAAACCCGGGGCCGCGAGGCACGGGTGCTGGCGGAAATGCTAATGGCGCTCAACACCCTGCCCAAGCCGGTGATCGGGGCGCTGCAGGGAAATGCCTTTGGCGGCGGTGTCGGCATGGCCTCGGTCTGCGACGTGGCAATTGGCGCGGATCACTTGAAGATGGGCCTGACCGAGACCAAGCTGGGTCTGATTCCCGCCACCATCGGACCCTACGTGATTGCCCGGATGGGCGAGGCCAAGGCGCGCCGGGTGTTCATGTCGGCGCGGCTGTTTGGCGCGGATGAGGCTGTGGAGCTTGGCCTGCTGGCCAAAGCGGTTCCGGCGGACCAGCTGGCCGAGGCGGTTGAGGCGGAGGTTTCGCCCTATCTCAACTGTGCGCCGGGGGCCGTGGCCGCGGCCAAGCAGCTGGCCCGTGACCTGGGGCCGAGGCTGGATGACGCTGTGATCGACCACACAATTGAGGCGCTTGTCGAGCGCTGGGAAGGAGAGGAGGCGCGCGAAGGCATCAGCGCCTTTTTCGAGAAGCGCAAGCCCGGCTGGCAGGCCTGAGAAACCGGTATTCCCGACTCACTATTGAAGGGCGGCTGCAGCTTTCGTTGCGGCCGCTTTTCTTATGGAATCACTAAGAGATTACAGACATGTTGCGGCAGTGCTTTTTCGTGTCACAAACCCTCGTTGTTTAACCTTGCCTTAGTTGACGCTGTAGGGGCGGAGGGGTAGACACACTCCAAATCAACACGCCAATTGACGTCGCGCGGGAAACCGCCGGGGAAAGGAGCTGCTCTTGGAAGAGATGTTGAGGGAATACTTGCCGATCCTGGTCTTCCTGGCCGTCGCGGCAGGTTTGGGGATTGTCCTCATCCTGGCAGCCGTTGTGCTGGCGGTCCGCAATCCGGACCCGGAGAAGGTCAGCGCCTATGAATGCGGTTTCAACGCTTTCGACGACGCCCGAATGAAATTCGATGTCCGGTTTTACCTGGTGTCGATTCTCTTCATCATTTTTGACCTGGAAATCGCTTTCCTGTTTCCTTGGGCCGTCGGTTTCAAGGACATCAGCGACACCGGCTTCTGGTCTATGATGGTGTTCCTGGGCGTGCTGACCATCGGCTTTGCCTATGAATGGAAGAAAGGGGCCCTGGAATGGCAGTGATGACCGGACCCAACACCGCCGGTGTGGACAAGGAAGTTGTCACCCGGGCCCTGAATGCCGAGCTGCAGGACAAGGGCTTTCTGCTCACCTCGGCCGAGGACATCATCAACTGGGCGCGCACAGGTTCGCTGCACTGGATGACTTTCGGTCTGGCGTGTTGCGCGGTTGAGATGATGCACACCTCGATGCCGCGCTATGACGCCGAACGCTTCGGCATCGCGCCGCGCGCCTCCCCGCGCCAGTCGGACGTGATGATCGTTGCGGGCACCCTCACCAACAAGATGGCACCGGCCCTGCGCAAGGTTTACGACCAGATGCCCGAGCCACGGTATGTGATCTCGATGGGCTCCTGCGCCAATGGCGGCGGTTATTACCACTACAGCTATTCCGTGGTGCGCGGCTGCGACCGGGTTGTGCCGGTTGATGTCTACGTGCCGGGCTGTCCGCCGACCGCCGAGGCGCTGCTTTATGGCCTGATGCAGCTGCAGCGCAAGATCCGCCGCACCGGCACCCTGGTGCGCTAAGGAAAGGCGGAACAGATATGACTGAAGCACTGAAAGAGCTTGGCGCCCAGATCGAAGCCAAACGCCCCGATTGCGTGGTGGCCTGGGACGTGTCCTTTGGCGAGCTGAACATCGACGTTACGCCCTCGAACATCGCCGGTCTGGTGGAGTTCCTGAAATCGGACCCGAACTGCAAGTTTTCAACCCTGGTGGACATCACCGCGGTGGATTACCCGGAGCGCGGCAAACGGTTCGACGTGGTCTACCACTTCCTGTCGATGTACCGGAACCAGCGCATCCGCCTGCGCGCCGCCGTGCGCGAGGACGAAATGGTGCCCTCGATCGTGAAGGTGCACCCCTCGGCCAACTGGTTTGAGCGTGAAGTCTACGACATGTTCGGCATCCTGTTCTCGGGCCATCCGGACCTCCGCCGGCTGCTGACCGACTACGGCTTCCGCGGCTACCCGCTGCGCAAGGATTTCCCGACCACCGGCTATACCGAGGTCCGCTATGACGACGCGCAGAAGCGCGTGGTCTATGAGCCGGTGAAACTGGTGCAGGAATACCGCCAGTTTGATTTCATGTCCCCGTGGGAAGGTGCCGAATACATCCTGCCAGGAGACGAGAAGGAGGGGGCGCAATGATGGACGGCTCCAAATTTGACGCCAAGTATGACGATGGCAGCGTCGACGCGCTGAGCGGCGAGCAGAAGATCCGCAACTTCAACATTAACTTCGGCCCGCAGCACCCTGCGGCGCATGGGGTTTTGCGTCTGGTGCTGGAGCTGGACGGCGAGATTGTTGAGCGTTGCGATCCGCATATCGGCCTGCTGCACCGTGGCACCGAAAAGCTGATGGAAAGCCGCACCTACCTGCAGAACCTGCCGTATTTCGACCGCCTCGATTACGTGGCGCCGATGAACCAGGAGCATGCCTGGTGCCTGGCCATCGAAAAGCTGACCGGCACCGAAGTGCCGCGGCGCGGCCAGCTGATCCGGGTGCTCTACTCGGAAATCGGCCGGGTGCTGAACCACCTCTTGAACGTCACCACGCAGGCGATGGACGTCGGCGCGCTGACCCCGCCGCTGTGGGGCTTTGAAGAGCGCGAAAAGCTGATGATCTTCTACGAGCGGGCCTGCGGCGCGCGCCTGCACGCGGCCTACTTCCGCCCCGGCGGCGTGCATCAGGACCTGCCGGATGAGCTGCTGGATGATATCGACCTTTGGGCGATGGAATTCCCCAAGGTGCTGGACGATATCGACGGCCTGCTGACCGAAAACCGGATCTTTAAGCAGCGCAACTGCGACATCGGTGTGGTGACCGAGGAGGACATTCAGCAGTACGGGTTCTCCGGCGTCATGGTGCGCGGCTCCGGCCTCGCATGGGACCTGCGCCGCGCGCAGCCCTATGAATGCTATGACGAGTTCGAGTTCCAGGTGCCGATCGGCAAGAACGGCGATTGCTACGACCGCTACCTCTGCCGGATGGAAGAGATGCGCCAGTCGACCTCGATCATCCGCCAGGCGATTGCCAAGCTGCGCGAAGCCACCGGCGACGTGCTGGCCCGCGGCAAGCTGACACCGCCCAAGCGCACCGACATGAAGACCTCGATGGAAAGCCTGATCCACCATTTCAAGCTGTACACCGAAGGCTTC
This sequence comes from Leisingera sp. CC-HEC096, assembly GCF_059429235.1. Taxonomy (NCBI): domain Bacteria; kingdom Pseudomonadati; phylum Pseudomonadota; class Alphaproteobacteria; order Rhodobacterales; family Roseobacteraceae; genus Leisingera; species Leisingera sp. CC-HEC096. The sequence goes on along the minus strand of NZ_JCAIJS010000001.1, from coordinate 1,488,979 downwards.
CACGTGCCCGCAGGCGAGGTCTACGCCGCCGTCGAGGCGCCCAAGGGCGAGTTCGGCGTCTACCTGGTGGCGGATGGGACCAACAAACCCTACCGCTCCAAGATCCGCGCGCCGGGCTTCCTGCACCTGCAGGCGATGGACCACGTTGCCAAGGGCCACCAGCTGGCCGACGTCGCCGCCATCATCGGCACCATGGACGTCGTATTTGGAGAGATTGACCGCTAATGCTTCGCCGTCTGCATTCCGAACAACCCGCGAGCTTTGCCTTTACCCCGGCCAACCAGGCCTGGGCCGAGGCGCAAATCACCAAATATCCTGAGGGCCGCCAGGCCTCGGCGGTCATTCCGCTTTTGTGGCGTGCGCAAGAGCAGGAAGGCTGGGTCTCCAAACCCGCGATCGAAGCTATCGCCGATATGCTCGGCATGGCTTACATCCGGGTGCTGGAGGTTGCCTCCTTCTACTTCATGTTCCAGCTGCAACCGACTGGTTCCGTTGCCCATGTTCAGATCTGCGGCACCACCTCCTGCATGATCTGCGGCGCAGAGGACCTGATCGCCGTCTGCCAGGAGAAGATCGCCAACAAGCCGTTCACCCTGTCGGCGGATGGCAAGTTCACATGGGAAGAGGTCGAGTGCCTGGGGGCCTGCACCAACGCCCCGATGGCGCAGATCGGCAAGGACTATTACGAGGATCTGACGGCAGAAGGCTTTGCCAAGCTGCTGGACGATCTGGCCGCTGGCACGCTGGTGGCGCCGGGTCCGCAGAACGGCCGTTATGCGGCTGAGCCGAAATCGGGCCTCACCTCGCTGACCGACTTCGACAGCGGCAAGACGCAGTACAATGCCTCGGTGCAGCTGGCGATGGACGTTAAGGACGGCATCAAACGCATCCAGGGCGATGAAGTGCCGCTGCTGACCCCGTGGATCGGCAAGGATGGTGTCGTCGCCGGCCGTGCGGCCGAAGGCCAGCCGCCGAAGGCTCCGGAAGCCCCGGTTCCCGCAGCCAAGAAAGCGGAAGCGATCAAGACGGCGCCGGTGAAGAAGTCCGATGCGGTGGAACCTGCCTCGCCCGAGGGCGCTGCGGCAAAAGCAACTGAGGAAAGCCAGCCGGAGCTTCTGAAGGAAGCCCGCGGCGGCCTGGCCGATGACCTCAAGCTGCTGAAAGGGGTTGGTCCCAAGCTGGAGGCCAAACTGAACGAACTCGGCTTCTTCCACTTCGACCAGATCGCAGACTGGACCGAGGAAGAGATCGCCTGGGTCGATTCCCGTCTTAAGTTCCGGGGCCGGATCTCCCGCGATGGCTGGGTCGAGCAGGCGAAACGGCTGCAAGTGGGTGATGAGACCGAGTTCGCCCGGCGTGCCAAAGAAGAGCACATCTACGACGACGACGAATAATCAGGCCGCGGCCCCCTGGGGCCGGGTTTGGGTGATAGGAAACAGATGACCAAGGAACAGGACCAGGCCATTGCAGCAAAGGGCCGGCACATCGCGCTTGTGATTGCCGGGACCATTTCGCTGTGGATCGTGCTGTCGCTGTTCATTGGCCCCATGCTGGGGCTGCCGGGGCGCTATGCGCTGCTGTTCGACTTCGCCGCGCTGGCGGGCATGATCTATGCCCTGGTCAACATATTTCAACTCTGGCGCATGCGCCGGGACAGCCAAAGGTAGGCACACATGCTGAAGGATCAGGACCGGATCTTTACCAACCTTTACGGGATGCACGAGCGCACGCTGGCGGGCGCCAAGGCACGCGGCCATTGGGATGGCACTGCGGGTCTGATCCAAAAGGGCCGCGACTGGATCATTCAGACCATGAAAGACAGCGGTCTGCGCGGCCGCGGCGGCGCGGGCTTCCCGACCGGTCTCAAGTGGTCCTTCATGCCTAAGGAGAGCGACGGCCGCCCGGCGTATCTGGTTGTAAACGCTGATGAATCCGAGCCCGGCACCTGCAAGGACCGCGAAATCATGCGCCACGATCCGCACACGCTGATCGAGGGCTGCCTGATCGCCTCCTTCGCGATGAACGCGCACACCTGCTACATCTACCTGCGCGGCGAATACATCCGCGAGCGCGAGGCGCTGCAGGCCGCGATCGACGAAGCCTACGACCAGGGCCTCCTGGGCAAGAACGCGGCCGGGTCCGGCTGGGATTTCGACATCTTCCTGCACCACGGGGCAGGGGCCTATATCTGCGGCGAGGAAACCGCCCTGATCGAAAGCCTCGAAGGCAAGAAGGGTATGCCCCGGATGAAGCCGCCGTTCCCGGCGGGCGCGGGTCTTTATGGCTGCCCGACCACCGTGAACAACGTGGAATCCATCGCCGTTGTGCCCACCATCCTGCGCCGCGGCGCCGACTGGTTCGCGGGCTTCGGCCGCCAGAACAATGCGGGTACCAAGCTGTTTGCGATCTCCGGCCACGTCAACAACCCCTGTGTGGTTGAAGAGGCGATGTCGATCTCCTTTGAGGAGCTGATCGAGAAGCACTGCGGCGGCATCCGCGGCGGCTGGGACAACCTGCTGGCGGTGATCCCCGGCGGCTCCTCCGTGCCGTGCGTGCGCGGCGAGAATATGCGTGATGCGATCATGGATTTCGACTACCTGCGCGGGGAGCTGGGCTCGGGCCTCGGCACCGCGGCGGTGATCGTGATGGACAAGCAGACCGACATCATCAAGGCGATCTGGCGTCTGTCCAAGTTCTACAAGCACGAAAGCTGCGGCCAGTGCACGCCCTGCCGTGAAGGCACCGGCTGGATGATGCGTGTGATGGACCGCCTGGTGAAGGGCGAGGCGGAGCTGGAAGAGATCGACATGCTGTGGGACGTGACAAAACAGGTCGAAGGCCACACCATCTGCGCCCTTGGCGACGCGGCGGCCTGGCCGATCCAGGGCCTGATCAAGAACTTCCGCGAGGAAATCGAGGACCGCATCAAGGCCCAGAAATCGGGCCGCATGGGCGCGATGGCGGCGGAGTAACCCTTGATGGAAGCTTTCGCCGCATATTCCCACGCCTTGGCCGCGCTGGTGATCTTTACCTTGATCATCCTGGCGCTCTCGCCGTTTTCGGCGCTGGCCAAGCAGAAGGCGGGCCTCGCTCCGGGCGCCACGCCGGATGAGGACTATGCGGTCAAAGCCTACCGTCTGAACCGGGCCTATCTGAACGGCTGCGAGACGCTGCCGGCCTTCCTGACCGTGACACTGGCGGCCATTCTGGCCGGTGCGGCGCCGTTCTGGGTGAACTTGCTGGCCTCATTGGCGCTGGTGGCCCGGGTGATCATGATCGTCATCCACCTGCGCGGGAGCGGCAAACCGCATGGCGGGCTGCGGTCGGTATTTTACGTGATTGGCTGGGCCTGCATGGGCGGCCTGGCACTTATGACATTGGCGGCAGTATTTTGAGCATTCTTAAGACATACCGGATGGCGGTGCCGACGGCCTGCCTTGCAGCGGCAGCGCTGCTGACGGCTTGCGGCACCACGGCCAGCAACAACCGCGTGCTGTATGACGGCGTGCCGTTCAAGGCCAAGGCCAAACCCGTCGACAAAAAGGCGGACCCGGCCGTGTTCTACGTCGAAATCAAGGGCGCGGACCGCTCCGTCAAGGGCGCGCGCGAAGCCGCACATCATGCCGGGACGAAATACTGCGTGGTCACCTATGGCTCGTCCAAGATCGCCTGGGCAATCGACCCGAGGGATGAGGCAGCACCGCTGACCCTGACTGATGGCCGCGCAACCTTTCAGGGAACCTGCACCCCGTGAGCGGATTTCCGGCATATCAGGGCCGAAAGGCCGGTCTGCTATTGCATAGCAGCGTCTCGCGTCTGCGCATGGGGGCTTCGAAACTGAAGGAGTCTCTTGCCATGCGTGCCTTGATTGCCGTTGTCCTGACCACTGCTGTTGCCCTGCCTGCCGCGGCGCTGGCCAAACCGTCGCTTCGCGACGTGCAGGAAATCGAAGACCCGCTGTTTGCCGTCGCTGTGGCCAAGGAGGTCTCGGACTATTGTGACGAAATCTCCCCCCGCTACCTGAAAGGGCTGGGCGAGTTGCGCCGGCTCAAAGCGCGGGCAAATGCGCTGGGGTACTCGGACGCGGAAATCCGCGACTACATCGAATCTGATGCCGAAAAGGACCGGATGCGTGCCAAGGGAGAACAACTCCTGGCGCAAAACGGCGTGGATTACGGCAAACCGGAAACCTTCTGCGCCTATGGCCGCGCGGAAATCGAAAAGAACAGCGCGATCGGCGTGTTACTGAGGGCGAAATAGACCATGTCTGACCTCCGCAAGATCAACATTGACGGAACCGAGATCGAGGTGGATGGGGCAATGACCCTGATCCAGGCCTGTGAGGAGGCCGGCGTCGAGATCCCGCGCTTCTGCTATCATGAGCGGCTGTCCATCGCGGGCAACTGCCGCATGTGCCTGGTTGAAGTTGTCGGCGGCCCGCCGAAGCCGGCGGCCTCCTGCGCGATGCAGGTGCGTGATCTGCGCCCCGGCCCCGAAGGCCAGGCGCCGCAGGTGAAAACCAACTCGCCGATGGTCAAGAAGGCCCGCGAAGGCGTGATGGAATTCATGCTGATCAACCACCCGCTGGACTGCCCGATCTGCGATCAGGGCGGCGAATGCGACCTGCAGGACCAGGCGATGGCCTATGGCGTCGACTTCTCCCGCTTCCGCGAGCCCAAGCGCGCGGTGGACGATCTGGATCTAGGGCCGCTGGTCGGCACCGCGATGACCCGCTGTATCTCCTGCACCCGCTGCGTGCGCTTCACAACTGAGGTCGCAGGCATCACCCAGATGGGCCAAACGGGGCGCGGCGAGGATGCGGAGATCACCTCCTATCTGAACGAAACCCTGCAATCGAACCTGCAGGGCAACATCATCGACCTCTGCCCGGTGGGCGCGCTGACGTCCAAGCCCTATGCGTTTACTGCCCGTCCGTGGGAGCTGACCAAGACCGAAACCATCGACGTGATGGATGCGCTTGGCTCGAACATCCGGGTTGATACCAAGGGCCGCGAAGTGATGCGCATCCTGCCGCGCAACCACGACGGCGTGAACGAGGAGTGGATCAGCGACAAGACCCGCTTTGTCTGGGACGGCCTGCGCCGCCAGCGCCTCGACCGTCCTTATGTGCGCGTCGACGGCAAGCTGAAGCCCGCCACCTGGCCGGAAGCCCTTTCCGCGGCGGCAAACGCCATGAAGGGCAAGAAGGTTGCGGGCCTGATCGGCGACCTGGTCCCGGTTGAGGCGGCTTTTGCGCTGAAACAGCTGGTCGAAGGCCTGGGCGGCAAGGTTGAATGCCGTACCGACAATGCCCGCCTGCCGGTCGGCAACCGTGCAGGCTATGCCGGCACCGCCACCATCGAGGACATCGACAGCGCCAAGTTTATCCAGCTGATCGGCACCAACCCGCGTGACGAGGCGCCGGTGCTGAACGCCCGCATCCGCAAGGCCTGGCTGAACGGCGCGCAAGTGGGCCTGGTTGGCCAGCCGGCAGACCTGACCTATGACTATGCCCACGTGGGCACTGACCGTGCCGCGCTGGAAAGCTTGCTGGACAAGGACTACGGCGCCGTCAAGGACGCGCCCTCCATCGTGATCGTGGGGCAGGGCGCCCTGCGCGAGGCTGATGGCCTGGCGGTTCTGGCCGCCGCGCAGAAGCTGGCTGCAGATACCAACTCCAAGCTGCTGGTGCTGCACACCGCCGCCTCCCGCGTTGGTGCGATGGATGTCGGTGCTGTGACCGAAGGCGGCATGGCAGCGGCTATCGACGGGGCAGAGGTGATCTACAACCTCGGCGCTGATGAGGTGGAAATCGACGCAGGTGCATTCGTGATCTACCAGGGCTCCCACGGCGACCGCGGCGCACACCGCGCCGACGTGATCCTGCCGGGCGCGGCCTATACCGAGGAAAACGGCCTGTTCGTGAACACCGAAGGCCGCCCGCAGCTGGCCATGCGCGCGAGCTTTGCGCCGGGCGAGGCCAAGGAAAACTGGGCGATCTTGCGTGCGCTCAGCGCCGAAGCCGGTGCTCAGCTGGGCTATGACTCGCTGGCGCAGCTGCGCCAGGCGTTGGTGGCTGAGGTTCCGCACCTGGCCCGGATCGACGAAGTGGCTGAGAAGGACGGCGAACTGCTGGAACAGGACAAGCTCGGTAACGCCGGTTTCCTGCCCGCGGTCAAGGATTTCTACCTGACCAACCCGATCGCCCGCGCGTCCCAGCTGATGGCGGAGCTCTCAGCAGGCGTGAAGGCCCGCGCAACCGGGAAAATGGCTGCCGAATGATCCGGTTCGCCCTCATAACCCCCTTTCTGCTGTCCGCTTGCGCCATGGCGCCCGGCAGCGGAGGAGTGCGGCCCGCCCCGGTATACGACGGGGTGGAGACCAGCCTGCTGGAGGGCGATCTGGTGCAATTTCACGTTTCCATGCGCGGTCCGCGCCTGGAGGGCGATCTCGATACCTATGCGGAATGCGCCGCCGCGCAATACGCGCTGATCCGGGGCTACGGGTTTGCGCGCCATGTGCGCACGACAACGAAACAGGCAGGGGGCAGCCGGACCGCTGATGCGGTCTACCTGATTTCGCCCTCTCTGCCGCGCGGGCTGCGCACCATCGACGCCGAAGTCGTGGTCGCGGATTGCGCGGCGAACGGAATACCCACGGTGTGAGGACCTATGGCTGATTTCTTTAACACTCCAGGCGGCATCGCTGTTCTGATCCTGGCGCAAGTGCTTGCAGTTGTTGCCTTTGTGATGATCTCGCTCCTGTTCCTCGTCTACGGGGACCGCAAGATCTGGGCCGCGGTCCAGATGCGCCGGGGCCCGAACGTGGTGGGCGTCTATGGCCTGCTGCAATCGGTGGCCGACGCGCTGAAATACGTGGTGAAAGAGGTGGTGATCCCGGCCGGCGCCGACCGCACCGTCTTCATCCTGGCGCCGATGACCTCCTTCGTGCTCGCGATGATCGCCTGGGCGGTGATCCCGTTCAACGACGGCTGGGTCCTCAGCGACATCAACGTCGCTATCCTCTATGTCTTCGCGGTGTCCTCGCTGGAAGTTTACGGCGTCATCATGGGCGGCTGGGCATCGAACTCTAAATACCCGTTCCTGGGCAGCTTACGCTCCGCGGCACAGATGATCTCCTACGAGGTTTCCATCGGCCTGATCATCATTGGCGTGATCATCTCCACCGGGTCGATGAACTTCGGCGACATCGTGCGCGCGCAGGACGGTGATCTGGGCCTGTTGAACTGGTACTGGATCCCGCATTTCCCGATGGTGTTCCTGTTCTTCATCTCGGCGCTGGCGGAAACCAACCGCCCGCCGTTCGACCTGCCGGAAGCGGAATCCGAACTGGTTGCGGGCTACCAGGTGGAATACTCCGCCACACCGTTCCTCTTGTTCATGGCCGGTGAATACATCGCCATCTTCCTGATGTGCGCGCTGACAACCCTGCTGTTCTTCGGCGGCTGGCTGTCCCCGATCCCGGGCCTGCCTGATGGCGTCCTGTGGATGGTCGCCAAGATGGCGTTCTTCTTCTTCCTCTTCGCAATGGTAAAGGCGATCACCCCGCGCTACCGCTACGATCAGCTGATGCGCCTGGGCTGGAAAGTGTTCCTGCCGTTCTCGCTGGCCTGGGTGGTCTTCGTGTCCTTTGCTGCAAAATTTGACTGGTTCTGGGGCATCTTTGCCCGCTGGACCGTGGGAGGCTGACCGATGGCGAACATCGACTACACCCGCGCCGCCAAATACTTCCTGCTGCAGGATTTTTGGGTCGGCTTCAAACTGGGGCTCAAGTATTTCTTCGCGCCCAAGGCCACTCTGAACTACCCGCACGAGAAGGGGCCGCTGTCGCCCCGCTTCCGCGGTGAGCACGCGCTGCGCCGCTACCCGAACGGCGAGGAGCGCTGCATTGCCTGCAAACTCTGCGAGGCGATCTGCCCGGCGCAGGCGATCACCATCGACGCGGAACCGCGCGAGGACGGCAGCCGCCGCACCACGCGCTATGACATCGACATGACCAAATGCATCTACTGCGGTTTCTGTCAGGAAGCCTGCCCGGTGGACGCGATTGTCGAAGGCCCGAACTTCGAGTTCGCGACCGAGACCCGCGAGGAGCTGTTCTACGACAAGGAGAAACTCCTGGCCAACGGTGAGCGCTGGGAAGCCGAGATTGCCCGCAACCTGGAAATCGACGCGCCCTACCGATGAGGCGCGGGCGCAAAAGTTTTCCAAAAACTTTTGCCAAGAATTTTGCTGAAAATTCTTGGCCGGAGGAGAGGACATGACCAAACAGCCGCCCAATCCGTTTGAGGCCATGATGGAACAGATGCAGGCCCAGGCCCAGCAGATGGCCAAGGCGTTCAACCCGGCGCTGGAGAACTTCTCGCCCTCCGAGGCCTTCAGGGAGTTCGAGGCACTGTGGCCCACCATGCCCAAAGAGGTCATGGAAATGATGTTCGGCAACACCGTCAACAAGGACGGGCTGGATGCCAAGACCCGGCTGCTGCTGACACTGGCCGGGCTGACAATGCAGGGCGCGCAGGCTGACAGTGCCGTGCGCCAGACCGTGCGCCACGCCCTCGCGGCCGGCGCCAAGAAACAAGAGATCGTGGAAACGATCGGACAGATGTCGGTGTTTGCCGGCATTCCGGCCATGAACCGGGCGCTGGATTTGGCGCAAACGGTCATGGACGACAAAAGGGACGATGAGACATGAGCGTTTTTGCCTTCTACCTCTTCGCCATCAGCGCCATTACCGGCGGGCTGTTCACCGTGATCAGCCGCCAGCCGGTCCATTCGGTGCTGTGGCTGATCCTGGCCTTCCTTTCCTCGGCCGGGCTGTTTGTGTTGCTGGGGGCGGAGTTCGTCGCCATGCTGCTGGTCATCGTCTACGTGGGCGCGGTCGCGGTGCTGTTCCTGTTTGTGGTGATGATGCTGGACGTGGACTTTGCCGAGCTGAAGGCGGAGATGGCGCGCTACATGCCGCTGGCGCTGCTGATCGGCCTTGTGATCCTGATGCAGTTCGTGATGGCCTTCGGGGTTTGGGAAACCGCCCACAAGGCGCCTGAACTGCTGGCCAATCCGGTGCCTGCGGACCGCCACAACACTGAGGCGCTCGGCCTCATCATCTATGATCAATATTTCCTTCTGTTCCAGCTGGCGGGCCTGATCCTGCTGGTGGCGATGATCGGCGCGATCGTGCTGACTCTGCGCCACCGCACCGACGTCAAGCGCCAGGACGTGGTTGCCCAGATGATGCGCGACCCGGCCAAAGCGATGGAGCTCAAGGACGTGAAACCGGGGCAGGGGCTGTGATCCAATGATTGGACTTGAACATTATCTGACCGTCGCGGCGACCATGTTCGTCATCGGCATTTTCGGGCTCTTCCTGAACCGCAAGAACGTGATCATCCTGCTGATGAGCATCGAACTGATGCTCCTGGCGGTGAACATCAACCTGGTCGCCTTCTCTTCCTTCCTGGGCGACCTGGTGGGGCAGGTTTTCACCCTGTTCGTGCTGACCGTGGCCGCCGCTGAGGCTGCCATCGGCCTTGCGATCCTGGTCTGCTTCTTCCGCAACCGCGGCACCATCGCCGTCGAAGACGTCAACGTGATGAAGGGCTAAAGAACCATGGAAACCATCCTCCTCTTTGCCCCTCTGGTGGGGGCCGTGATCTGCGGCTTCGGCCACAAGATGATCGGCGAGAAAGCCGCCACCGTGACCGCCACGGCACTGCTGTTCCTGTCGGCGCTGCTCAGCTGGATCACCTTCCTGGCGTTCGACGGGGTGACCCAGAACATCGAGATCTTCCGCTGGATCGAAAGCGGCTCGCTGTCGACCTCCTGGGCGATCCGCCTGGACCGTCTGACCGCGATCATGCTGATCGTGATCACCACGGTCTCGTCGCTCGTGCACCTCTATTCCTTCGGCTACATGGATCATGACCCGCAGTGGAAAGAGGGCGAAAGCTACAAGCCGCGCTTCTTTGCCTACTTATCGTTCTTCACCTTCGCGATGCTGATGCTGGTGACGTCGGACAACCTGGTGCAGATGTTCTTCGGCTGGGAAGGCGTGGGCGTTGCCTCCTACCTGCTGATCGGTTTCTACTACCGCAAGCCTAGCGCCAATGCGGCGGCGATGAAGGCCTTTATCGTCAACCGCGTCGGCGACTTCGGCTTTGCGCTGGGGATCTTCGGCCTGTTCTTCCTGACCGACAGCATCAACCTGGCGGACATCTTTGCAGCGGCTCCGACGCTGGCGGAAACCCAGGTTTCTTTCCTGTGGACCGAGTGGAACGCGGCGAACCTGCTGGCCTTCCTGCTGTTTGTCGGCGCGATGGGCAAATCGGCGCAGCTCCTGCTGCACACCTGGCTGCCGGACGCGATGGAAGGCCCGACCCCGGTGTCGGCGCTGATCCACGCTGCAACCATGGTGACCGCGGGCGTGTTCCTGGTCTGCCGCATGTCGCCGCTGATCGAGTTCGCGCCTGAGGCCGCGGCCTTCATCACCGTGCTGGGCGCAGCAACCGCCTTCTTTGCCGCGACCGTGGGTCTCGTGCAAAACGACATCAAGCGGGTGATCGCGTACTCGACCTGCTCGCAGCTGGGCTACATGTTCGTGGCGGCTGGCGTTGGCATGTACTCGGCGGCGATGTTCCACCTGTTCACCCACGCCTTCTTCAAGGCGATGCTGTTCCTTGGCGCCGGTTCGGTGATCCATGCGATGCACCACGAGCAGGACATGCGGAACTACGGCAACCTGCGCAAAAAGATCCCCTATACCTTCTGGGCGATGATGATCGGTACGCTGGCCATTACCGGCGTCGGTATTCCGCTCAGCGGCTGGGTTGGCTTTGCCGGCTTCGTCTCCAAGGACGCCATCATCGAAAGCGCCTATGCGGGCGACTCGATGTTCGGCTTCTGGGCGCTGGTGATCGCGGCCTTCATGACCTCCTTCTACTCGTGGCGCCTGATGTTCATGACCTTTTACGGCGAGGCGCGCGGGGACAAGCACACCCACGACCACGCGCATGAAAGCCCCTGGACTATGCTGGTGCCGCTCGGCGTGCTGGCGGTGGGCTCGATCACCGCAGGCATGATCTGGTACGGCAGCTTCTTCGGCCACGCTGATCAGGTCGGCAAGTTCTATGGCATCCCGGTGGCCGAAGCCTCCGCTGCGGATCATGGCGAAGAGGCCGCGCATGGCGAAACCGCTGCCCTTGGCGAGGAAGCTGCGCACGGCGAAGCGGCTGCTCACGGCGGTGAAGGTGAGCACCACTATGTGTTTGCCGGCCAGCCGGGCGAGGGCGCGCTGTATATTGCGCCGGACAACCACATCCTGGAGGATGCCCACGCGGCGCCGAAATGGGTGAAACTGTCCCCGTTCATGGCAATGCTGGGCGGCCTGGTGCTGGCGCTGTGGTTCTACATCTGGAACCCGTCGCTGCCCAACCGCCTGGCACAGCAGCAGCGTCCGCTGTACCTGTTCCTGCTTAACAAGTGGTACTTTGACGAAATCTACAATGTGATCTTCGTCAAACCGGCTCTGGCCCTGGGCCGCTTCTTCTGGAAGCGCGGCGACGGCGGAACCATCGACGGCTTCCTCAATGGCCTTGCCATGGGCGTTGTGCCCTTCTTCACCCGTCTCGCCGGACGCGCACAGTCCGGGTACATCTTCACTTATGCCTTCTGGATGGTGCTGGGTATTGCAGCCCTGGTCACCTGGATGTCGATCGGCGGAGGAGCGCACTGATGGACAATCTCCTTTCTATTGTCACCTTCATCCCGGCGCTTGCGGCGGCCATCCTGGCCCTGTTCCTGCGCGGGGAGGATAAGGCGGCGCAGCGCAACGCCAAGTTTGTTGCGCTCTTTGCCACCACGATCACCTTCCTGGTGAGCCTGGGCATCTACGCCCAGTTCGACCCGGCCAACACCGGCTTCCAGTTCCTGGAAGAGGCTGAGTGGATCTTTGGCCTCAAGTACAAGATGGGCGTCGACGGCATCTCGGTTCTGTTCGTGATGCTGACCACCTTCATCATGCCGCTGACCATCCTGGCCAGCTGGAACGTGACGACCCGCGTCAAGGAATACATGGTGGCCTTCCTGCTCCTGGAGACCCTGATGCTGGGTGTCTTCATGGCGCTGGACCTGGTGCTGTTCTACCTGTTCTTCGAGGCGGGTCTCATTCCGATGTTCCTGATCATCGGCATCTGGGGCGGCAAGGAGCGGATCTACGCCTCCTTCAAGTTCTTCCTCTACACCTTCTTCGGCTCAGTGCTGATGCTGGTGGCGATGGTGTTCATGTATGTGGATGCCGGCACCACCGACATTGAAACCCTGCTGACCCACAGCTTCTCGGCGGCGTCCTTTGACGTGCTGGGTGTTCACATCGTGGGCGGTGCGCAGACGCTGATGTTCCTGGCCTTTTTCGCCTCCTTCGCGGTGAAGATGCCGATGTGGCCGGTGCACACCTGGCTGCCGGACGCGCACGTGCAGGCGCCGACTGCGGGCTCCGTGGTGCTGGCAGCGATCCTGCTGAAGATGGGCGGCTACGGCTTCCTGCGCTTCTCTCTGCCGATGTTCCCGGTGGGCGCGGACGTGATGACCGATGTGGTCCTGTGGATGTCCGCGATTGCGGTTGTCTATACCTCGCTGGTGGCGATGGTGCAGGAGGACATGAAGAAGCTGATTGCGTACTCCTCGGTTGCGCACATGGGCTTTGTCACCATGGGCATCTTTGCGGCCAACCAGCAGGGCATCGACGGCGCCATCTTCCAGATGCTGTCACACGGCTTCATCTCCGCCGCGCTCTTCCTTTGCGTTGGCGTGATTTATGACCGGATGCACACCCGCGACATCGACGCCTATGGCGGTCTGGTGATCCGGATGCCTGCCTACGCGCTGGTCTTCATGTTCTTCACCATGGGCAACGTCGGCCTGCCGGGCACCTCGGGTTTTGTCGGTGAATTCCTGACCCTGATGGGTGCCTTCCAGAAAAACACCTGGGTGACCGCGGTGGCGGCGACCGGCGTGATTTTCTCGGCAGGCTATGCGCTGTGGCTCTACCGCCGCGTGGTCTTTGGCGACCTGATCAAGGGCAGCCTGATGGGCATCCGCGACATGTCCGCGCGCGAGCGGTTCGTCTTTGCACCGCTGGTCGCCATGACCCTGCTGCTGGGTGTCTACCCGTCTCTGGTCACCGACATCATCGCGCCCTCGACCGAGGCGCTGATCGCAAACTTCAACCAGTCTCTGGCGGCGGCCGACACCTCGGCAGCCACCCAGATTGCTTCGCATTAAGGGAGCATCAGGCAGATGATCCAAGCTGATCTTACTGTAATCCTGCCAGAGATCATTCTGGCGCTCTATGCCATGGCTGCGCTGATCGGCGCGGTCTACACCACCAGGGACAAGCTGGCGGCCCCGCTGGTCTGGAGCACTGCAGCGCTTATGGCGGTGCTGGCGTTCTGGATTGCCAGCAGCCCGGCCGGCACCCAGACCGCCTTTGGCGGCATGTTCATCGACGACGGCTTCTCGCGCTTTGCCAAGGTGGCGCTGCTTCTGGGCGCCTCGGCGGTGCTGCTGGTCGGCCAGGACTACATGGCGCGCCGCGGCATGCTGAAGTTCGAATACCCGATCCTGATCGCGCTGGCTGCCGTCGGCATGATGATGATGGTCTCCGCGGGCAACCTGATGTCGCTCTACATGGGGCTGGAGCTGCAGTCGCTGTCGCTCTACGTCGTGGCCGCCATGCGCCGCGACAGCGTCAAGTCGACCGAGGCGGGCCTCAAGTACTTTGTGCTGGGCGCGCTGTCCTCCGGCCTGCTGCTGTACGGTGCTTCGCTGGTCTACGGCTTTGCAGGCACCACCCAGTTCGCGGGCATCATCCAGGTGGCAGAGCAGGGCCATATGTCCATCGGCATGCTGTTCGGCCTGGTGTTCATGATCTCGGGTCTTGCGTTCAAGGTCTCGGCAGTGCCCTTCCACATGTGGACCCCGGACGTCTACGAAGGCTCGCCGACCCCGGTCACCGCCTTCTTTGCCACCGCGCCCAAGGTAGCGGCGATGGGCCTGTTCGCGCGTGTGCTGCATGACGCATTCGGCGGCGCTATTGCCGACTGGCAGCAGATCATCGTGGTGCTGTCGGTGCTGTCGATGTTCCTGGGCGCCATCGCGGCGATCGGCCAGCGCGACATCAAGCGGCTGATGGCCTTCTCCTCGATCGCCCACATGGGCTATGCGATGATCGGCCTGGCCGCAGGCAGCGAAGCGGGCATCACCGCGATGCTGGTCTACCTGGCGATCTATGTCACCATGAACATCGGCACCTTCTCCTTCATCCTGATGCTGGAAAAGGACGGTAAGCCGGTCACCGATATCCTGGCCCTGAACCAGTTTGCCGCGCGCGAGCCGGGCAAGGCGCTGGCGGTGCTGATCCTGATGTTCTCGCTGGCCGGTGTGCCGCCGATGCTGGGTTTCTTTGCCAAGCTGGGCGTGTGGAAGGCCGGTGTCGACGCGGGGCTGATGGGGCTGGTTGTGGCCTCTGCCATCGCCTCGGTCATCGGTGCATTCTATTACATCCGGATTGTCTTCTACATGTACTTCGGCACTGGCGAAGACGATGTCGAGGCGAAGGGCTCTCCGGTTCTGACCGTTGCGCTGATGGCCTCTGCCGCGATGATGCTGGTCGGGCTGGTTTACCAGTTCGGTGTGGACACTGCGGCGGCTGCCGCCGCAGCAACCCTTGTAAATTGATCTGCTTTTCAGGCAGGCTGAGAAGGCCCGGTCACGCGACCGGGCCTTTTCGCACTTTCGAGGAGCGCAGATGAGCTGGCCAGCAGGATATGGGAAACGGGTGCTTGACGAGCTGGACAGCACCCTGAATGAGGCCGCCCGCATCGCCGGAGAACTGGCGGGCCCGGAGTGGATCCTGGCGCTGCGCCAGACCCAGGGGCGCGGCCGCCGCGGGCGCGACTGGAAAGACCCCAAGGGCAACTTTGCCGCCACCCTGGTGATGCGCCCGGAAGGCGCGCCGGACCAAGCGGCGCTGCGCAGCTTTGTTGCCGCGCTGGCGGTCTATGATGCCTGCGTCGCTGTGACAGGGCGCAGCGAGGGGCTGTCGCTGAAATGGCCCAATGACGTGCTGCTGAAGGGCGGCAAGCTGGCGGGCATCCTGCTGGAAAGCGCTGGCAACGGGGCGGGGGTCAATCATCTCTTTGTCGGTATCGGCGTCAATCTGGTGGAAACCCCGATGAAAGAGTGGCTGGAGCCCGGCGCGGTTTACCCGGTGTCGCTCCTGTCGGAGACCGGCGTGCAGGTCTCGCCTGAAGAGTTCCTGGAGGCCGTCGCCGGTGCCTTTGCCCGCTATGAGCAGCAGTTCTCGACCTACGGGTTCGAGCCGATCCGCACCGAGTGGCTTGCACGCGCAGCCAAGCTGGGCGAGGTGATCACTGCCAAGACTGCGTCGTCTGAAACCGAAGGCACCTTTGAAACGGTGGACGGCAGCGGCAACCTTGTCCTAAACACCGCCAAGGGCCGCGTCAGCATTCCCGCGGCCGACATCTATTTCTAGGAAGGAGCAGCAATGCTTCTGGCAGTTGATTGCGGCAACACCAATACCGTCTTCTCGATCTATGACGGCGAGAAGTTCATCGGCATGTGGCGCACCGCCACCGAATGGCAGCGCACGGCGGACCAGTATTACGTCTGGCTCAACACGCTGATGCGGCTGCAGGGTATCGAGGCGGATATCACCGACATGATCATCTCCTCGACTGTCCCGCGGGTCGTGTTCAATCTTCGCGTTCTGGCTGACCGCTATTTCAACACACGGCCGCTGGTGGTGGGCAAGCCCGGCTGCCTGCTGCCAGTTGCGGTGCGGGTGGACGAAGGCACTCAGGTCGGCCCCGACCGCCTGGTCAACACGGTTTCCGGTTTCGACGCTCACGGCGGCAATCTGATTGTGGTGGATTTTGGCACTGCCACCACCTTTGACGTGGTGGCCGAGGACGGCGCCTATGTCGGCGGAGTGATCGCGCCCGGTGTGAACCTCAGCCTGGAGGCGCTGCACCAGGCCGCTGCTGCGCTGCCCCATGTGGATATCTCCAAACCTGAAAATGTAATCGGCACCAACACAGTCGCCTGCATGCAGTCCGGCGTGTTTTGGGGCTATGTCGGCCTCGTCCGCGAAATCTGCACCCGGATCAAGGCAGAGCGCGGCGTCGCCATGAAAGTCATCTCAACAGGCGGGCTGGCGCCTTTGTTCCAGCAATCCGCAGATCTGTTCGACGCATTCGAGGACGACCTCACGATGCACGGGCTTCAGATCATCCATAAATACAATAAGGAAAACGGTACTGACGCATGAGCAGTGAAAGACTGATCTACCTGCCTCTCGGCGGGGCAGGCGAAATTGGCATGAACGCCTATGTCTACGGCTATGGCCCCCAGAACAAAGAGCGCCTGGTCCTGGTCGATCTTGGTGTGACCTTCCCCGATATGGACACCTCGCCGGGTGTCGACCTGATCATGCCCGACATGACCTGGCTCAAGGAGCGCGCCGACCGGCTGGAGGGGATTTTCATCACCCACGGCCACGAGGACCACATCGGCGCCATCGCCCATATGTACGCGCATCTGAACGTCCGCATCTACGCCCGCGCTTTCACCGCCAACCTGGCGCGCCGCAAGATGGAGGAGGCAGGCCACGACCCGGCCAATGTGCACACTGTGCAGGCCTGGCCGGAAACAACCAAACTCGGCCCCTTCACAATCGGCGTAGCCCCGATGAGCCACTCGATCCCCGAAAGCGGCGGGCTGGTGATCGACAGCCCGGCAGGGCGGGTGGTGCATACCGGCGACTTCAAGCTGGACCCCAATCCGCTGGTGGGTGAGCCCTTTGACCCCGAAATGTGGGCAGAGATTGCGGGCGGCGGCATCCAGGCGCTGGTTTGCGATTCCACCAATGTGTTCTCGCAGCACCCGGGCCGCTCGGAAGCGGAGCTGCCGGAGGAAATCACCAGGCTGTTCTCCGAGGCAAAGGGGCTGGTGGCTGCCACGACCTTCGCCTCTAACGTGGCGCGGGTGAAAACCCTGGCGGAAGCGGGTGTCAAGGCGGGCCGTTCTGTTGTCCTGCTGGGCCGCGCCATGCGCCGGATGATCGAGGCGGCGGTGGAAACCGGCGTGCTGACCGATTTCCCGAAAACGATCAGCCCCGAGGACGCCGCCAACGTGCCGCGCGATAACCTGATGCTGATCACCACCGGCAGTCAGGGCGAGCGCCGCGCCGCCACCGCGCAGCTGGCGCGCGGCAAGTACCGCGGGCTGGAGCTGAAGGAGGGCGACCTGTTCCTGTTCTCCTCCAAGACCATTCCGGGCAACGAAAAGGGCGTCATCCGCATCATCAACCAGTTCTCGGAAATGGGCGTGGATGTGGTTGATGACAGCTCGGGTCTCTACCACGTGTCGGGCCACGCAAACCGCCCGGACCTTGAGGAAATCCACAAGCTCCTGAAGCCCAAGATGCTGATCCCGATGCACGGCGAGCACCGCCATCTGCGCCAGCACGCCCGCCTGGGCGAGGAGAAGGGCATCGCGAGCGCAGTCGTTGTGAACGGCATGATGATGGACCTGACCGGCGATGCGCCGAAAGTGACCGAGTGGATCGAAACCGGCCGCACCTATCTGGACGGCACCGTCAAATACGGCGCGATGGACGGCATCGTGCGCGACCGCATCCGGATGGCGCTGAACGGCCATGTGGTGGTGACGGTGATCCTGGACGAGGACGACGAGCCGCTGGGCGAACCCTGGTGCGACGTCAAGGGCCTGCCGGAAACCGGCAGCTCCAAGGCCGCGCTGGTGGAGGTGATGGAGGAAGACCTGAACCAGTTCCTGATGCGTGCCGGTGCCAAGACCCTGCGCGACGACGACAAGCTGGAGCAGGAACTGCGCCGCATCGCCCGCCAGAGCGCCCACAGCGAGATCGGAAAGAAGCCCGAGGTCACGGTTGTGGTCAGCCGTATGCGCTGATCCTTCGGTACAGCGCATGGCAGGGCAGGGCGGTGCTCCCGCCCGGCCCAAGCCGCATCCAAAGATGCAGCAGGCCCCGTTGGGCCAAGCGCCGCGTGCCCTGACAGGCCCGCGGCGCTGTTGCGTCTGGCGGCCTCCGTACAACGAGAAACGCCGCGGCCCCATGGGGCGCGCGGCGTTTTCATGTCCATGCTGCTGCCGGAGCCCGGCAGGAGCTTCAGCCGTGCAGCGGGCGGGCGCAGCTGGGGCAGGAGATGACCTTGCGCGGGGCGCGGAACAGGGCGCGGAACAGGCTGCGCATCATGCTGGCAAAAGCCTCTGCGCGCAGCTCGTGGGCGCGGGCCTCGATTGCCTGGAATTGGGAAATGGTCAGGGTTTGGGTGTCTTTGGTGTTCATGCTCAGCCCATCATCAATGGCGCGTTTCTATGTTGCGAAAGCTATACGCCCGTTGCCGCAGGCTGACACCGGCCAAGTTCGAAGACCCGGTATGCTGCAACTGCAAAGGTCACCATGCTGCGGCTGCATGGCCGCTGAGGGCCGCGCCGCAGGACCCATCAACGAAAAAGGCCGCCCCGGAAAGGAGCGGCCCTGAAACGTTCTGCTGCGCCGGTCAGCTGGCGCGGCGCTCCGCAAAGCTGAGCGCGATGAAGCTTGGCAGGTGGTCGCCCATGCCAACCACGACCTTGTCGTCGCGCTTGCCGTATTTCCCGCGCGAAGACGAACGTTCGTGTTTCTGCGCAGGTTTATCTTCCTTGCGGGGCGTGCGGGTCTCGGTGTCGGCCTTGGCGGTATCCGGCTTGCCAGAGTCGTCCTTCGCGGCGCGGGCAGGCTTCTCGCGTTTGGGCTCCGGCTTCACCGGGTTTTCCAGGCGGGTGATATCTTTCTGGATCAGCTTCTCCACCGCATCCAGCGCCTTTTCGTCGCGCTGGGTGCAGATGGTGATTGCCTTGCCCTCACGTCCGGCACGGCCGGTGCGGCCGATGCGGTGGACATAGTCCTCGGCGTGGCCCGGCACGTCGAAGTTGAACACATGGCTGACGCTGGGCACGTCAAGGCCGCGGGCGGCCACATCCGAGGCCACCAGAATTCGCAACGAGCCTTCGCGGAAGGCATCCAGTGTTTTTGTCCGCTGGCTCTGATCCAGGTCGCCATGGATGGCGGCGGCGTCATAGCCGTATTTCTTGAGCGATTTCGCGCAGATATCCACATCCGTCTTGCGGTTGCAGAAGATGATGCCATTGGTGAGCTTGTCGCCTTCGGCGTCGATCAGGGCGCGCAGAACCTTGCGCTTTTCGCTGCCCTCACGGTCGCGGCGCGAGGCCTTGAACTGGACCACGGCCTGTTCGATGGTTTCCGACGCGGTGGCCTGACGGGCCACTTCGATGCGGGCCGGACCCGACAGAAAGGTGTTGGTGATCCGCTCGATCTCAGGCGCCATGGTGGCCGAGAAGAACAGCGTCTGACGGGTGAACGGCGTCAGCGAGAAGATGCGCTCGATATCCGGAATAAAGCCCATGTCGAGCATCCGGTCAGCCTCGTCCACCACCATGATCTGCACGCCGGTGAGCAGCAGCTTACCGCGTTCGAAATGGTCCAGCAGGCGGCCAGGGGTGGCGATCAGCACGTCGACGCCCTTGTCGATCAGCGCGTCCTGCTCCTTGAAGGAAACACCGCCGATCAGCAGTGCCTTGGTGAGCTTCACGTGCTTGGCATAGGTGTCGAAGTTTTCCGCCACCTGGGCGGCCAGCTCGCGGGTGGGGCACAGCACCAGGCTGCGCGGCATCCGGGCCCGGGCGCGGCCGCGGGCCAGAAGGGTGATCATCGGCAGCGTGAAGGACGCGGTCTTGCCGGTGCCGGTCTGGGCGATTCCCAGCACATCACGCCCTTCCAGCGCGGGCGGAATCGCACCGGCCTGGATCGGCGTGGGGGTTTCATAACCAGCTTCCTCAATAGCTTTGAGGACCTTGGGATTCAGGTTCAGATCGGTAAATTTTGTCATCTGTGTCCGTCATTGCGGACACTGACCTGGCCCGCGCGTGTGTGTTCCAGCCGGATCCGCAAATGGTCATGCGGGATGGCAGCTTCCAGCTCGATGCGGGGCATATCAAAATCCCGCGCGATCGTCAATTAATGCCGGATTTTACAGTATTTTCGCCTCTGGACTATGCAGAAAGGAAACAAATCCGCCGGAAACCGGGCAGTGTGCAGGGCAATCGTGGTGCTGCGGCCGGGCCGGCGAATCTGCTGCCGGCCGCAGGAGGGGGCAAATTGAAACGCCCGGAAGGCCGGGCGTTTCCGTCAGATCATCATTTCCTTGGTCGCGGTCAGGTTCAGATCGGGATAGTCGCGCACCACCCGGTCGATGTCCCACTGCAGCCGCGTCAGATAGACGATGTCGCCGTCGTGGTCATGGGCGATGTGCTGCTTGTTGGCGTTGATGAACTTGTCCACTGCCGCCTTGCCGCCGCTGACCCAGCGGGCCGAGGTGAACTGGCTCGCCTCGAACCGCACGGGCAGGCCGTATTCCATCTCGATCCGGCTGGCCAGCACTTCGAACTGCAGCTGGCCCACCACGCCGACGATGAAGCCGGAGCCGATCGAGGGTTTGAACACCTTGGCCGCACCTTCCTCGGCAAACTGCATCAGCGCCTTTTCCAGGTGCTTGGCCTTCATCGGGTCGCCTGCGCGCACGGTTTGCAGCAGTTCCGGGGCAAACGACGGGATGCCGGTCACCCGGATCGCCTCGCCCTCGGTCAGCGTGTCGCCGATGCGCAGCTGGCCGTGGTTCGGGATGCCGATGATGTCGCCAGCCCAGGCTTCCTCAGCCAGTTCCCGGTCGGAGGCCAGGAACAGCACCGGGTTGGACACCGCCATCGGCTTCTTGGTGCGCACATGCGTGAGCTTCATGCCGCGCTTGAAATGGCCGCTCGCCATCCGCACGAAAGCCACCCGGTCGCGGTGCTTGGGGTCCATATTGGCCTGAACTTTAAAGACAAATCCGGCCACCTTCTTTTCGTCCGGGCTCACCTGACGGGGCTCAGCGGATTGGGGCTGCGGCTCGGGGCCGTATTTGCCGATGCCGTCCATCAGCTCCTTGACGCCAAAGGAGTTGATGGCGGAGCCGAACCAGATCGGCGTCATGTGGCCTTCAAGCACCGACTGCGGGTCCAGCGCGGGCAGCAGCTCGCGCGCCATTTCGACCTCTTCCAAGAGCTTCTCCAGCAGGTGCTCCGGCACGTGCTCGGCCAGCTTGGGATCGTCCAAGCCGTTGATTTCAATGCTTTCCGCCACCTTGTTGCGGTCGGCGCGGTCCATCAGCTCCAGCCGGTCGCGCAGCATGTCGTAGCAGCCGATGAAATCGCGGCCCACCCCGATGGGCCAGCTGGCGGGGGTCACGTCAATCGCCAGCATCTCTTGGATTTCGTCAATGATTTCAAAGGTGTCCCGGCTTTCGCGGTCCATCTTGTTACAGAAGGTCAGGATCGGCAGGTCGCGCAGGCGGCAGACCTCGAACAGCTTCTGGGTCTGGCTTTCCACACCTTTGGCGCCGTCAATCACCATCACCGCCGCATCCACCGCCGTCAGGGTGCGGTAGGTGTCCTCGGAGAAGTCCGAGTGGCCCGGCGTGTCCACCAAGTTGAAGCGGAAGCCGCTGAAATCAAAGGACATTGCCGAGGCGGAGACAGAGATCCCGCGGTCCTTTTCCATCTGCATGAAGTCCGAGCGCGTGCGCCGCGCCTCACCCTTGGCGCGCACCTGGCCGGCCATCTGAATCG
This sequence comes from Leisingera sp. CC-HEC096, assembly GCF_059429235.1. NCBI lineage: Bacteria > Pseudomonadati > Pseudomonadota > Alphaproteobacteria > Rhodobacterales > Roseobacteraceae > Leisingera > Leisingera sp. CC-HEC096. Next base: position 1,467,173 of record NZ_JCAIJS010000001.1, on the reverse strand, counting down.
CGCCGCCGTAAAGGAGGAACTTTTCGGTCAGCGTGGTCTTGCCGGCGTCCGGGTGCGAGATGATCGCAAAGGTCCGGCGGCGGGCAATTTCGGGCGGCAGTTCGGGGCGGTTTGTGACGGAATCCAGCATGAGCGCGCGTATAGCAGGAATGCCGCGCGAGGCAAGAAAAACAGGGGCTGCGATAGCGGACAGCCAGAGTCCTCCGGGTTAACTTCAGTTTAGTCTATGAATTTGATAATGAGTTTTCTGTGCCACTTCTGAAGGGGCGTTGACTGGCAGGCTTCAAGAGCAGCTCCAAAGTGAGAAAATCAGGTGCAGCAAGACGAATTTTCTGACCATTTCGAGGTTTTGGATGCGGTTGAACTTGCTGTTATCGTTTTGAAGGTCGGGGCGGATGGCATGCCGCGCTACGCAGCGATGAACCAGAAAGCGCGCGAGTTCACTGAGTTCGAATACAGCGATTTTGCAGGAAAGACTGCTCTTGAACTTTACGGAGGGGCAACCGGGCGCCGCGCCTTAAACCTGCACCTCAAGGTAATAGAAACCAGAAAAGAAGCAACCTATGATATTGTGCTGCCGACGGAACATAAACCTAAAAACCTTCGCACAACGCTAAGACCGGTTTTCAACGATCAGGGTTCGGTAGTTTATTTGGTCGGCTCTTCTGCGGATGTAACGTCTGAAAAGGAGCGTGACGAAGCGTTGGAGCTGACGAAAATGGCGCTGGAAAAGGCGGAGGAAGCTAGCCAGGCAAAGGAACGCTTCCTCGCCAATATGAGCCACGAAATCCGAACGCCTATGAACGGCATTTTGGGAATGTGCGAGCTCCTGAAAGAGACAGAATTGGATGAGCAGCAGGCTCTGTTTGCGAACACCATCTTTAATTCCGCGAACGCTTTGCTGATCGTGATTAACGACATTCTGGATTTTTCCAAGATCAAATCTGACAAGATTTCTCTGCATGACGCCCCGTTTTCCTTGCTGGATCTGGTGCAGGATGTGGGTACGCTTCTTTGGGCAAAAGCTGCGTACAAAGGGATAGACCTGCGTACTGAATATTCCGATGCCATCCCGCGTGAATATGTCGGTGATGCGAGCAAGATCCGCCAGATCCTGATGAATTTGCTGGGTAACGCGATCAAATTTACGGAACAGGGTAACGTCACCGTCCGCGTTTCGTTAGAGGAAGATGAGGCAAAACGTCCGCTGCGCATTCAGGTGTCCGATACGGGAATAGGGATAAAAGAGGATCAACTCAGCTGGATCTTTTCCGCGTTCGAACAAGTTGATCGTCAAGTTACGCGAGTGGTGGAGGGAACCGGCCTGGGCTTGGCGATCACCAAGGCGTTGGTAGAGCGGATGGGCGGGAAAATTTCCGTTTCTTCTATCCCTGGCGAAGGAACGGTTTTTTCGGTCAGTCTGGATTTGAAGCAGCCGGATCACGAGGCTTCTATCGGACCGGATGCCATTCAGCCGATCCTTGACGAAAGTAAAGCACTGCATGCCAGTGGCGGTGCCAGCCGGCTTGAACTGAAATCGGACGCGTTAGCTGGTTTTCGGGTTCTCATTGCCGAGGACAATAAAACCAATCAACTGCTTTTGCGCAAAATGCTGAAGTCTTCGGGAGCAGATCTACAATTTGCGGGTAACGGTCAAATCGCTTTGGATCTCTACAAGTCTGATCCCAATGACCTGATTCTTATGGATCTGTCCATGCCGGTTTTGGGCGGTTTGGAGACAACGCGCCTGATCCGCGCGTATGAAAAGGCAACGGGTCTGGCCGAATGCCCTATTGTAGCTCTTACAGCCAACGCCCAGCCCAGCGACGTAGAGGCCTGCCTGGCTGCTGGTATGAATGACTTCCTTGCGAAACCCTTCCGCAAGAATGCGTTATTGGCCCGGATGCTGCGCTATATCAATGCGGGCACTTCCGGTCTGAATGGAAAAGCTCCCGGTTAGGTTGTCAAAGAATTGGCGCAGCGGCATTCAGCAGCTTGCGACTTACTTAAATAAAAAATTAGCGAAGCGACGCCCGTTTCAATACACCCACCGCATCCGGCCGGTCCAGCAATGACCGGCTCACGTCCAGGCCGTGGGCGCCGCTCTTGTGGGCGGCGGGCAGGGCGCCGGGCTCGTTTCCAGCGCGGGCGGCGAAAACATCCTCCGGCAGCGCGGGGCGGGTGACGGGGTCGAGGAAGGTGCTCTCGGCGGCGATGCCCTCGGCATAGATAATGTGGTGGCGGTCGAACAGGATCTGGAAGTAATCGGCAAAGCCGCCGTCCAGCACCACCACGCTGTCGCCGTTCACCAGATCGCGGGCGCGGACCAGGATCTCGGGCGCGCCGGCGCCGATCTCGTCGCTGCGCTGGTAGACCATCAGCCGGTGGGCGGGGCTGACGATCAGGTCGTTGGCGTTGTTGAGCGCCCCCTTGCGGATCAGGATCGGGGCCAGATCGCCGACCGCGCGCAGAGTGGACTGGCCGACCCAGCGGACTTGCTGGATGCCGTCGTCGCGGGTGAGGACGCGGTCGCCGGGGCGCATCTGCTCGATCGGGCGCTGTTCGCCGGTCGAGAGCGTGATGCGGGTGCCGCGGGTGAAGGAGACGCAGGCCGATTGCGCCAGCTTGCGCCGGGCGGGCCCGCGCTCGGCCTTGACCAGGGTATAGGGCATCTGCGGCCGCAGGGGGGCGAGCGGCACCAGGCAGATGGCGGCGATATAGCCCTCGGTATCGGCCTCGACCAGCACCAGGATTTCGGTGTTGGGGCCGCGGTCGGGCATCAGGGTGAGCAGGCAATCGAGGTGCAGCGCGGCGCCGGGGGTGCCTAGCGCGGAGTTGTCCGCGACGGAGAGGCTGCCGTCGTGATGGGCGGCGATGCCAAGCCGCTGCGGGGCGGAGGCGGCGTCCAGCATGTAGATGTCATCCAGCACCAGATCCTCAAGCACGCTCAGCGGGTCGCCCATGTTGGCGCCGTACTCAACGCGGAAATGCTCGGCCCGGTGGGCCTGAACGGAAGTGAGGCTGGCGGTCAAGGTCTGTCCCATAAGCGGCTGGTGTCTGAGTGCATAATTGTGCGCGCGCGGGGCGCCGTCCAGTAGGATTGCCGCGGGAATGTGGCGGAAAGGGGTCCGGAAGGGGCTGATTTTCCGGCGGTTTGACGATTGGCTGCCGGGGCACCGGGGCTGGCCTTCGGGGGGCGGGCGGTGCAAGCTCTGCGCCAGCAGAGAAGATTCCCGAGGGAGGACAACAATGGATCTGGGTATTTCGGGCAAACGCGCGCTGGTCTGTGCCAGCAGCAAGGGACTGGGGCTGGGCTGTGCAGAGGCGCTGGCGGAGGCCGGTGTGAATCTGGTGATGAACGCCCGCGGGGCGGAGGCGCTGGAGGCGTCGGCGCAGGCGATCCGCGATGCCTATGGCGTGGATGTGGTGACGGTGGCCGCCGATGTGACCTCGCCGGAGGGCCAGCAGAAGGTGCTGGAGGCGGCTGAGGGCGTGGATATTCTGGTCACCAATGCGGGCGGGCCGCCGCCGGGCATGTGGACCGACTGGGACCGCGAGGATTTCATCAAGGCGCTGGATGCCAACATGCTGACCCCGATTGCGCTGATCAAGGCGCTGGTGCCGGGGATGATGGAGCGCGGCTGGGGGCGGGTGGTCAATATCACCTCGGTCTCGGTCAAGTCGCCGATCCCGGTGCTGGGGCTGTCGAACGCGGCGCGGGCGGGCTTGACCGGCTATGTGGCGGGCACCGCGCGGCAGGTGGCAGGCAAGGGCGTCATCATCAACAACCTGCAGCCGGGCATTCACGCCACCGACCGGGCGGAGGCGCTGGACGGCGGCGCGGCCAAGGCGCAGGGCATTTCGGTGGAGGACGCCAAGGCGCAGCGCTGTGCCACCATTCCGGCGGGCCGCTATGGCACCCGTCAGGAATTCGGCGCGACCTGTGCCTACATGTGCTCGCAGCACGCGGGCTTCATGGTCGGGCAGAACATCCTGCTGGACGGCGGCGCCACCAACACCACGATGTGAGGAGAGCCGGATGGCCAGCGGGTTTTCCCTGAAGGACCAGCTGTTCAACCGCGACAAGGTCCGCTATCTGGCGGGCCTTTTTTCCGCGGCTGAGGCTGGGTTTGATGCTGAGGCTTTCGAGGCTGAGGTGATGGCAAAGATGCCGGCGCTGGAGCTGAAGCAGCGGATCACGCTGATTGCAGAGGTGCTGGCGGGGCATCTGCCCGAAGCCTTGCCCGAGGCCGCGCCCATCGTGCTGAAGGCGCTGCCGCCGCCGCTGGACCCGGACAAGACGGATGACGATTTCGGCGATTTCATCTTTGCCCCCTTGGGGGAGTATGCCGCCGCGCGGGGCCTGGAGGCGCACCGGGATCTGTCGCTGGATATGCTGGAGGAGATTACCCAGCGGTTTTCGATGGAGTGGGCCATCCGCCCCTTCCTGAACCGCTGGCCTGCTGAGGTGCTGGAACGGATGGACGGCTGGGCCGGGCACAGCAGCTACCACGTGCGGCGGCTGGTGAGCGAAGGCACCCGCCCGCGGCTGCCCTGGGGGGAGGCGGTCGGGCTGCAGCTGGGGGGTCCGCTGCCGCTGTTGGACCGGCTGCACGGGGACGGCACGCGCTATGTCACCCGCTCGGTAGCCAACCATTTGAATGACATTGCCAAGAAGGATCCGGACCTGGTGATGGACCGGCTGGAGGGCTGGCGCGCGGCTGGACAGCAGGACCGCAAGGAGCTGGACTGGATGACCTCCCACGCCCTGCGCGGGCTGGTGAAGGCGGGCCATCCGCGGGCGATGGCGATGCTGGGGTATGATCCGGATCTGGCCTTGGACGCGGTTGTCACTGTTCCGGCAGCCGTGCGCATCGGCGAAGCTTTGGACCTTTCGTGCCGGTTGGAGGGGGCTGCGGGTGCGCCGGTGCTGGTGGATTATATACTTCATTTTCAGCGCCCTGGCGGTAAGGCTTCGGCCAAGGTGTTCAAGCTGAAGCAGGCCAGGATCACCGGCGGCACGCTGGAACTGGGCAAGAAACACAAGCTGAAGGGGGATGCGACGACCTTCAAGCTGGTGCCCGGGCCGCACCGGGTCGAGCTGATGGTGAACGGCAAGGTGCGCGCCGAGGCCGCGTTTGAGCTGCTGCCGGAAGGTTGAGATAACGCAACCACTACTCTTTCGCCCGGCGGCACGCCGGGCAGCACCCGTCCGCCCCCATGGGCGGGCGCCGCCCTCAGGCCTTGTATCGCACGCTCCTTCACAGTTGCGTCAGACCTCCCGCCGGCCCGATTGCCCGGGTGCCCCGGTGCCGCTATCCCGATGGTTCGCAACCATCAGGAGAGGCGCTCCCATGAAACATGAAAATGTGCAGACTTATTACGGCGAGGTGCTGCAGGGCAGTGATGACCTCCAGACCAACGCCTGCTGCACGCCGGACGGCATGCCGGACTATGTGAAGGCAGTTTTGTCCAAGATCCATGACGAGGTGCTGACCCGCTACTATGGCTGCGGGCTGATTGCGCCGGAGGCGCTGGAAGGCGCGCGCATCCTTGATCTTGGCTGCGGTGCGGGCCGCGACGTCTATGCGCTGTCGGCGCTGGTGGGGGAGCATGGCAAAGTGGTGGGCGTCGATATGACGCCCGCGCAGCTGGAGGTGGCGCAGCGCCATCAGGACTACCACGCCGAGGCCTTTGGCTATGCCAAGCCGAATGTAGAGTTCCGCCACGGCTATATCGAGACGCTGGAGGAATTGGACCTGGAGCCGGAGTCGTTTGACATCATCGTCTCCAACTGCGTGATCAACCTGGCCACCGACAAGGGCGCGGTGCTGCGCGGCGCGCATCATCTGCTGAAGGAGGGCGGGGAGATGTATTTCTCCGACGTCTACGCCGACCGCCGGGTGCCCAAGGCGATGGCGGAGGATGAGGTGCTGTACGGTGAGTGCCTGTCCGGGGCGCTGTATTGGAATGACTTCCTTTCGATTGCCAAGGAGTCCGGGTTCAAGGACCCGCGGATAGTGACTTCGAGGCTTTTGACGATCGAGAACCCGGTGCTGGAAAAGCGGGTGCAGCCGCTGAAATTCCTGTCTGCCACTTACCGGCTGTTCAAGCTGCCAGCGCTGGAACCCGCGTGCGAGGATTACGGGCAAGCGGTGATCTACAAGGGCACCATCGAGCACGCACCGCATCGTTTCATGCTGGACGATCATCACGTGATTGAGGCGGGCAAGGTGTTCCCGGTCTGCGGCAACACCTGGATGATGCTGCAGAACACCCGCCTGGCGCCGCATTTCGAGTTCATCGGCTCATTTGAGACCCATTACGGGATTTTCGAGGGTTGCGGCGGCAATTCGCCCTTTAACGGGCTGGAGCAGGACGGCGCTGCACCGGGGTGCTGCTGAATTGATTTGAATGAACCGCCCGGCCGAAGGCCGGGCAGCGCCGGTCCCGCCCCCCGTCATGCCGGAGGCGTGCTTCCAGCACGACGCGGGCGCTTCGCTTCCTGCCCCGCCGGGACCGGCGCTGCCCTCATCTGCATGTCTTGTGCGGGCAGACCGCTTGCGGCGGCTGAGCAGGGTTGCTATCCCGGCGTGAACCCAAGCGTTTTCATCGGAAACAGCCCTGAGGCCTCATGAACAAAGCCCCCGCCGAGATGCACAGCACCATGGCCCCGCCGCGGCTGGAGATCCGCAACATCCGGCGCTTTTTCGAAGGCCGCGCGGTGGTCGACGATGTCTCGCTGCAGATCCAGGCGGGGCAGGTGACCTGCCTGCTGGGCCCGTCGGGCTGCGGCAAGTCCACCACGCTTCGGATGATCGCCGGGGTGGAGATGCAGGACAGCGGCGAGATTTATGTCGATGGCAAGCTGATCTGCGACACCGTGTTCAGGGTGCCGCCGGAGCGGCGCGAGATCGGGCTGATGTTTCAGGACTTCGCCCTGTTCCCGCACTTGAGCGTTGCGGACAACGTCGGCTTTGGCCTTAAGGGCAGCAAGGACGAGAAGCGCGCGCGGGTCGAGGAACTGCTGAACCGGGTGTCGCTCAAGCGCTTTATCGACGGCTACCCGCACCAGCTGTCGGGCGGCGAGCAGCAGCGGGTGGCATTGGCCCGCGCGATTGCGCCCAGGCCGCGGATCATGCTGATGGATGAGCCGTTCTCGGGCCTTGATAACCGCCTGCGCGACGGCATCCGGGATGAGACGCTGAGCCTTCTGAAGGAAGAGGACGCGGCCGTCCTGCTGGTCACGCATGAGCCGGAAGAGGCGATGCGGATGGCCGATGAGATCGCGCTGATGCGCGGCGGCAGGATCGTGCAGCAGGGCGCGCCCTACAACGTCTATACGCATCCGGTGGATAAGGCGGCGGTGGCGTTTTTCAGCGATGTGAACGTACTGAAGGCGGAAGTGAACGGCGCCCTGGCGCGCACCGCGTTTGGCGAGTTCCTGGCGCCGGGGGTGGCGGATGGCACCAAGGTGGAGATCGTGTTCCGGCCGCAGCATCTGCGCATCGACTTCGACCGCGGCGGCCAGGGGCCGCTGCCGACCCCCAGCGACGGCGTTGCCGCGCGGGCAGTGGTGGAGCGCGCCCGGTTTCTGGGCAGCGAGAGCCTGGTCGAGTTCCGCATGGACTTTGACGGCTCGATCCTCAAGGCGACGGTGCCGAATGTCTTCCTGCCGGAAAAGGGCCGGGTGATGTGGCTGACGGTGCGCCGTAACCGCTGTTTTGTCTTTCCCGCTTGAGGCTTAAGGGGCATTCTGCACCCGGTGACACAGGAGGCGCAGATGCAGGGCAGCTATCAGATCCGGGTGTTGACGCCTGCGGAAATCGAGACCGCAGTGGACTGGGCCGCGCGCGAAGGCTGGAACCCCGGCCGCAGCGATGCCGCGTGTTTTGCCAGCGTTGACCCTGAGGGGTTCTGGGGCGGCTTTCTGGACGGGCAGATGATCGCCTGCATCTCGGTGGTGAATTACGGGCAGGAGTTTTCCTTCCTCGGCTTTTACATCGTGGCGCCGGAACACCGCGGGCAGGGCTATGGGTATGCGCTGTGGCAAAAGGCGCTGGAACATGCCGGGAGCCGGGTTGTCGGTCTCGACGGGGTGGTGGATCAGCAAGGCAATTACCGCCGCTCGGGCTTTGAGCTGGCATACCGAAACATCCGGTTTGGCGGAGTGCCTGCCGGGGCGCCGGAGGCGTCTGCGGATTTTGACCTGTCGCCGCTGAGCGCCGCAACGGCGGAGCTGGAGGCGCTGGACGCCCGCGTCTTTCCGGCACCGCGCCGGGCGTTCTGGCAGCAGTGGCTGGGGGCGGAGGGGCATCACTCCTTTGCCGCGTTGCGGAACGGCAGCCTTGCGGGCTTCGGCACCCTGCGGCCCTGCGGCAGCGGCTGCAAGATCGGGCCGCTGGTGGCTGAGACGCGCGGCGCGGCGGAGGCGGTGCTGGCGCGGCTGCTGCAAGAGCTGCCCGCGGGGCAGGAGGTGTTTCTGGATGTGCCAGAGCCGCATTTGGCGGCGATGGATCTGGCACGCGGCCTGGGGCTGGCGCCGGTGTTTGAGACCGCCCGGATGTACCGGGGCACTGCACCGCAGCTGGAGACGGATCTGATTTTCGGCGTGACCAGTTTCGAACTCGGGTAGGGGGCGCTGCCCCCGCCGTCTTTGGATAGGGGCTCCGCCCCGTTCAGCCCTGAAACCGTCCACCGGACGGTTCCCGGGACGGGCTTCACCCCCCCCGGAGTTTTTTTGGAAAGATGAAGGCTGGAACCGCGGACAGGGTGCCGGCAGCGGTCAGCGCAGCGCGCGTGCGTACCGCAGCAGCAAGTGCGCCAGCGTGCAGACGGCAAGAATTGCCAGAAGGCCGAGGCCGCGTTCGTAAACGCCGTCGATGCCGGTGGGCAGGAAGAAGAACACCGGCGCCGTCAGGACCCACAGCACTGCAATAGCCCTGAGCAGCCACGTGTAGCCCTGGCCCATTTGGCCTGCGGCGCGCGCCATCGCCCAGGGCGCGACCGCCATCAGCACGCCTAGCGCGTAGACCAGGTAAATGTGGATCACCACGCCCTCGTTGTCGCTGTCGCCGTATTCATTGCGCGCGCCGACCAGGAAGACGATCAGCCCCATCAGGGCAAAGGCGACGATTCCGAAACTCCAGCCGCGTCCGCCCAGGTGCACATGGGCGGCGGCCACGGCGATGGCCACCAGCGCGGCGGAAAAGGCGTAAAGCCCCGAATCGACGATGAATTCATAGCGGCCGGCGCCAAGATCGCTGATCGTGTCCGCCACCCAGTCATGGCCCGGCACGATGACATCGGCGGCAACCACCGAAGCCGCCAGCAGGACGCAGCCGAGGACGGCGTAACAGGCGAGCAGAGTGATCAGGGTGGGGGCGATGTACGGGGAGGGAGGGAGCGGTGTGTGGGACATCGGCGCTGGATCCTGTTGCTGTCAGCATCTCAACGCGACGGGGAGGCCAAGTGTTCCGCGCCTGCGGGGCAACCTGCGGAGGCGGCATTGGGTGCTCTCTGGAATACGGTCGAGGCAGCGCCCGCGGAAATGCAGGTTGGGAGCGCTGCCCCCGCCGCCGGTGGCGGCTCCCCCGGGATATTTTCAGCCAGATGAATAAAGGATCTCAGGCGCCGTAAGGGTCGTAGTCCTGCAGGCGCTTGCCAGGCTCGTCCACGAACAGCTCTGGCAGAGCCTGCGCGTCCTCGATCAGGTCGACCCGGAACACCCGGAAATCCTCCCGCGTTTCGCACCAGGCGGTCAGCGTCCAGACCCGGCCCCAGTATTCCATGTGCAGCGGGCGGATCTTGCGTTCGGTCAGGGTGCCGTCGATCCGGCGGTAGGTCAGTTGCAGCTTCTGGCGGGCTTTGATCGCGGCCCGCAGCGTGGGCATATGGGCAAAACCGCGGGCGGCATCGGCAAAGGGGTAGACTGCGAATTTCCAGGCATCGGCCTCGGCGATGGTCTGTTCGGGCAGCACCGCATCCACCTTGGCCGCCAGCGACAGGGCGGCGGCCTTGAGGTCCGGGTCGGCGGCCTCTGCCACAATCGCCATGCCGAGGTTCAGCGCCTCCAGCTCTTCCGGTGTCAGGGTGAGGGGCGGCAGGCTGATCTGTTCGCGCACCATGTAGCCGACGCCGCGCTCTCCCTCCACCGGCACACCGGAGGCGACGAGCGTGTCCATGTCCCGATAGATGGTGCGGGTGGAGACTTCCAGCCGGTCGGCAATGTCCTGGGCACGGTGCAGTTTCCCGTCGCGCAGGATCTGGATGATTTCGAAAAGGCGGTCGGTGCGGCGCATGGGCCTAGCCTTTGCGCAGGGGAGGGAGGAGGTCAAGGGCTGCGCCCGGCCCGGGGACCTGCGGGCGCAGCCCCGGGGTGTTACGGCGCCATCTGCCACAGCACCTCTTCATGGCGCATGGCTGCGCTGTCCGGTGCAAGCGCCGCCACCACCTCGGGTGCGAAATCCTGCTGCATGAAGGTCTGCGCCACCTTTTTCGCCGTCGCCATGTCCTTCCACACCACGTAGTCGGTCCATTTGCCGTCCTCGCCCTGGCTCAGCTGACGGGTGACAAAGCCGTCCTGGGCCCGCACGAACCCTTCGGTGCGCTGCATCAGGGCGGTGAAATCCGCCGCACTCACGCCATCGGCCAGTTTGAAGGTCACGATTTCGGCGACATGTTTGCTCATCACGTTTCTCCTTGAATGCTGTGATGGGGTGGATTTACCGCCTTGCAACTGACATAAACCTGTCAGTTGAATGCTGGCGGGCGGCAAAAACTGCGGAATCCGGCTTTGCGGGGCTCTTCTGCCCGGCTTGTTGCTTTCGCTCAAAGCGGCCCGCGCGCTAAACCCGTAGCGAACAATTCCACCGGCGCCGCAAATCCGCGCCGGATCACGTAAGGAGAGACTCTCATGCTCAACAACATCGGCCTGCCTGGCCTGCTGCTCATCGCCGTTGTGGTTCTGGTCCTGTTCGGCCGCGGCAAGATTTCCTCGCTGATGGGCGAAGTCGGCAAGGGCATCACCTCGTTCAAGAAGGGTATCAACGAAGGCTCCAAGGAGCTGGAGCAGGACGCCGCGGACGTGGCCAAGGACGTCACCCCCGAGACCGAAAAAGACAAGGCCTAAGCGGCCATGTTCGATCTTGGGTGGACTGAACTGCTGGTCATCGGCGTTGTCGCGCTGATCGTCGTCGGCCCCAAGGACCTGCCGGTGCTGTTCCGCAACGTGGGGCGGTTTATCGGCAAGGCCAAGGGGATGGCGCGCGAGTTCAGCCGGGCGATGCATGACGCGGCGGATGAGGCCGGCGTCAATGAGGTCGCCAAGGGCCTGAAAGCCGCTTCGAACCCCGTGGGCACAGCCATGGACGGGGTCAAGCAGGCGGCGCAGGAGATGGCCTCGTCGATCGACCCGACCAAATTCGACCCCGGCAGCGAGACCGGAAAGCTGGCAGCGCAGCGGGCCGAGGATGCCAAGAAAATCCAGGCCTCCACTGCGCGCGCTGCAGCGGAGCGCAAGGCGCGCGAAGCAGAAGAGGCGCTGGCCAAGGCGGAAGCCGCTGAGGCAGCGCTGAAGACGGATGAAGAGGCCAAATCATGAGCAAGACGGATGAGATCGACGACTCAACCGCACCGCTGATCGAGCATCTGGCCGAGCTGCGCACGCGGCTTATCCATTCGGTGCTGGCCTTTATCGTTGGCATGGTGATCTGCTTCACCGTGGCAACGCCGGTGTTCAACTTCCTCACCGCGCCCCTGTGCGAGGTGCTGGCCGAAAGCGGTCAGGACTGCGCGCTGATCTTCATCAGCCCGCAGGAGGGTTTCTTTGTCGCGATCAAGATCTCCTTCCTGGGCGGCTTTATGCTGGCGTTTCCCTTTATCGGGTTCCAGCTGTGGCGGTTTGTGGCGCCGGGGCTTTACAAGTCCGAGAAGGGGGCGTTTCTGCCGTTCCTGGTGGCCTCGCCCTTCATGTTCCTGCTGGGCGCGAGCTTTGCGTTCTACGTCGTTACCCCGCTGGCCTATGACTTCTTCCTGGGCTTCCAGCAGTTCGGCGCCTCTGGCGAGGCGATCACCGGCGAGGAGGTCAATCAGGGCCTCAGTGTGGTGTTCCAGGGCTCCGCGCAGGAGTATCTGAACCTGACGATCAAGTTCATCGTGGCCTTTGGCCTGTGCTTCCAGCTGCCGGTTCTGCTGACGCTGATGGGCAAGGCCGGGCTGGTGAGCGCCGAAGGTTTGGGATCCGTCCGCAAATATGCGGTGGTGGCGATCCTGGTGCTGGCCGCACTGGTGACGCCGCCGGATGTAATCACCCAGATCATCCTGTTTGTGGTGGTTTACGGGCTCTATGAGATCTCGATTTTCCTGGTTCGCAGGGTTGAGACCAAGCGCGAAGCGCAGCTGCGCGCCGACGGCTACTATGACGACGAGGACGAGATGGATGCGCATCCCGACGATCCTCTGATGGCTGAGTTCGAGGCCGAGAACGGCAAGGACAAGTAAGCCGCTGACGGTTCAAGACAGAAAGGCGCGCCAGCGATGGCGCGCCTTTTTCTTGTTGGCCGGCCGAAAAAGGGACCGGTTCACGCAGCACCCGTTGCCTCCGAAAACAGGGTTTCCCCGGATCAACCCGGCGCGGGCCGTAATCTGCTACAGTGGGCGTGCTGGTTTTGTTAAATAAGTTCATCAGGGGGCCGGGTGGCGGGCAAATCTCCGATATCGAGCGGCAATTCTCTCCGATCCGAGTACGAAGAAGCCCTGTCGCTGTGCGGGCTCGTGGATGATGTGCAGGCGCCGCATCTGCTGGAGGCCCGCCCGTACCGGTTTGCAGAAGGCGAATTCATCTGCCGCCCGGGCGATCCGGCCCATTGCCTCTGGATCATCGTGAACGGGTCCGTTGCCGTGAAACTCGGCGAGCAAACCCTTTTTGTCCGGCGGCGCAACGAGGTGATTGGCGAACAGCATCTGGCCGGCAACGGCTATCAGCGCGTCTATGGTCTTGTTGCGAATGAAAGCACCGTGGAAGTCCTGATCATCGAAAAGGACAAGATCGCCGCGCATCCGGAGGCCGGGACAATCTGGCGCAATATCGCAAAGATCATCTCGATCAAGCTGCGGGACGCCAGCCGCAAGACCGCATCGCTTGGCCGCCAGTTGGCCGATGATACGCGCATTCTGCACGCCTATACGAACCCCTATGCCCTGACCCGGCGGCTGCAGTCCGGGGGGGAGCATCAGGCGGAATACCTGGTGGAGCGCGCGGTGATCTGGTTTTCCGACGTGGTGAATTTCAGCAGGTATACGCTCAAGACCGCACCGGAGCGGGTGGCAGATATCGTGCAGCGGTTCTTCAATGCGCAGACGGAGCCGATCCTGGAACACGGCGGCCATATCGACAAATTCATCGGCGACGGGCTGATGGCGTTCTGGGTCCTGCCGCGCAGTGATCAGGACGCGGGCCAGGCCTGCATGGACGCCGTGCAGGCCGCTGAGCAGTCCACCGCAAACGTCGCAGACATCAAGATCGGTGCCGAACCCTTGTCGCTGCGAGTCGGACTGCACATCGGGCTGGTGGTGAGCGGCGATTTCGGATCGGCCACCCGGCACCAGTTCACCCTGATCGGGCCGGAGGTCAACAAGGCCGCCCGGCTGGAACAGGTCCAGGCCGCGGACATAATCGAAGGCGAGGGGCGCTTGGGCGCGGTCCGGATGAGCCGGGAGTTCTGGAGCGAACTGAGCGGCGCAAAGCAGCGGGTTTTCCGGAACCGGTTTCTGGTGCAGGCGAAGAACATCGGGGAAACCGAGATCCTCACCAACTGAGTTTGCCAGCGCGGGGCGCGGGCACGGCAAGGGCAAACGGCCAGGAGATGAATTGAGATGGACAAGCGCACACGGGGCGGTGCGCCTTTTTCCTTTGCCGGGCCAGTCCCGGCCAGCCAACACGCTTTCGTGAACCTCCCGCATCCAGGTATCTTTACCCCTGGCCATGCACCATGTTTGGGCAGTGTTTGAGTGTTGGGAGGTTTCCATGAGTAAGTTTCTGACTGCATTGTCCTGCGCAGCTGCCTGTTCGATTGCATCCGTGGCTGTTGCCGAAGATCCGCCGATGGGGTTTTTCGTCACCTCCGTTGGCCTTGGTGACGGCGGTAACCTTGGCGGGCTGGACGGCGCGGACGCCCATTGCGCCAGCCTGGCAGAGGCGGCGGGCTCTACCGGTCGCACCTGGCGCGCGTATCTGAGCACTCAGGAGGAGGGCCAGCGCGGCATCTCGGCCCGCTCGCGCATCGGCACCGGCCCCTGGTACAATGCCAATGGCGAGCTGATCGCGGTGGATCTGGACCAGCTGCATATCATGCCCAACCTGTACTTGCGCACAGCCGTCGATGAAAACGGTAACCGCATCAAGGGCCGCGGCGAGGATCCCAATGAGCATGACATCCTGACCGGCACCCAGGCAGACGGCACCGCCTATTTCCCCTGGCAGGAGGGCGATATGACCTGTTCGAACTGGACCTCCAACGGCGAGGGCTCGGCCACGGTTGGCCATCATGACCGCCACGGCGGCGGCAATACGTCCTGGAATGCAGCGCACAACTCCCGCGGCTGCAGCGCCGAAAACCTGCGCTCCACCGGCGGTAACGGGTATTTCTACTGCTTTGCAGCGGATTGAGATACCGGCCCGGGTTGTGTCCAGCCCCTCTTGCCGCCCCTCCCGGAACATGCTTTGAAATCCGGCAACTGACGGAGGGAGGCACCCCATGGACCAGATTGCACTGACCCGCATTGCTGAGGCGCTGGAGCGGATGTCGCCCGCGCCTTTGGAAACACCTGATTTCAACGTGGCCAGCGCCTTTGTCTGGCATGTAGGGCCGGAACGGCTGGAACCTGTGGCTGAGATCAACCGGGTGGATCTGGACCTGCTGGTGGGCATCAACCGCTCGCGTGATACGCTGCTGGAGAACACCCGCCGCTTTGCGCAAGGATATGCCGCCAACAATGCGCTGCTGTGGGGCGCGCGCGGCATGGGGAAGTCGAGCCTGGTGAAGGCGGTGCATGGGGCGCTGGCTGGGGATCATCCCGATCTGAAGCTGGTGGAGCTGCAGCGCGAGGATCTGCCCTCGGTGGCGCGGCTGCTGAACCACCTGCGCGGCTCGGAACACCGGTTCATCCTGTTCTGCGATGACCTGTCGTTCAGCCATGACGACCAGCACTACAAGAGCCTCAAGGCGGTGCTGGACGGCGGTATCGAGGGGCGGCCGGAGAACGTGGTATTTTTTGCAACCTCCAACCGCCGCCACCTGATGCCGCGGGACATGATCGAGAATGAGCGCTCCACCGCCATCAACCCGTCGGAAGCGGTCGAGGAGAAGGTGTCACTCAGTGACCGGTTTGGTCTGTGGCTGGGATTCCATCCCTGTGACCAGGACGAGTACCTGGCGATGATCGAGGGCTATTGCGCGGCATACGGTGTCGAGGCGGACGCGGACACCCTGCGGGCCGAGGCGGTCGAATGGCAGGCCACCCGCGGCGCGCGCTCGGGCCGGGTCGCGTGGCAGTTCTTTACCGATCTGGCCGGGCGGCATGGGGTGGCTTTGCGCTAGGGCACATGCGGCGTGAAAGTCTCCGAAATGAAAAAAGCCCGGCCAAGCGGCCGGG
Organism: Leisingera sp. CC-HEC096; assembly: GCF_059429235.1. Classification (NCBI taxonomy): domain Bacteria; kingdom Pseudomonadati; phylum Pseudomonadota; class Alphaproteobacteria; order Rhodobacterales; family Roseobacteraceae; genus Leisingera; species Leisingera sp. CC-HEC096. The sequence continues at coordinate 1,451,519 of NZ_JCAIJS010000001.1, read as the reverse complement.
CTTTTGTGAGTTAACAGGGCTTTGCCGCCGTCAATTCAGGTAGTTCAGCGGGTCGATGCTCTCGAACCCGTCGCGCACTTCGAAATGCACATAGGCGTCATCGCCGCCGCGCAGCGAGGCGATGCGCTGGCCGCGGGCGACCGACTCGCCCTTTTTGACGGTGATGTTGCCGACGTTCTGATAGACCGTCAGCAGCTTCTGGCTGTGGCGGATCACCACGATCGGCACGTTGTTGGAATCCTTGGTGATCGCGGCCACGGTGCCCGCTTCGGCGGCATTCACGGGCGCGCCGGGCGCAGCGGCGATGTCGATGCCGTCATTGCGGCCTTTGGAGTAGGTCTTGATGATCTTGCCCTGCACCGGATAGGCCATCGCCGCGCTGCTGGCGCGGGTGGGTTTAGGCAGCTCCGGCTTGGGCAGGGTTTCAGCCGCGGGTTTGACTGCGGCGGGCTCGACCTTTTCCTCCGGCAGCGGCTGAGTGGCGCTGGGCGGCACCGGCGTTTGGGTGCCTGCGCCGGGTTCGGTCACTGCAACGGGGGCTGCGGCAGGGGTCAGCTCAGCTGCCGGCTGCTCTTTCAGCGGGATCAGCAGGAACTGGCCCTCGCGCACGGCAAAGTCGCTGCCCAGGCCGTTCCATTCCGCCAGCGATTTCACCGGTACCTGGTAGAGCCTCGAGATGGTATAGGCGGTCTCACCGCGTTTCACCTTGTGGCGCACCGGCTCCGGGCCGCGCTGCACCTTGGCGGGCTGCGGCTTGGGGGTGGGCTGGATCGTGGTGGTGGTCACCGAACCCGGGTTGGGGGAGGTGAGCGGCGCGGTCTCGATTGCCTGGCCGGCCAGGGTGGCGATATCCACCGATCCCGGGGTGGCGCTGCCGCCTGAGGGCAGGCTGGCGGGGGCCCGGCGCGGCAGGGCCAGCACTTCGCCCTGGCGCATCTTGTCGCCGGTCTCCATGCCGTTGTAGCGGGCAACTTCCTCCGGCGGCAGTCCGATGCGCGCGGCCACGTCCGAGACGGTGTCGCCGCGTTGCGCCACCGCCACCTGGTAGGAGGGGTAGGTGATCAGCCCGCGGGCATCAGGCGAGGGGCGGCTGGAGGTGGCCGACTGGGCGGCAGTTGCGGTGTTAAAGGCGCCAAGCTGGCCGCGCAGGTCATAATCCAGCGGGCTTTGGCAGGCCGCCAGCGCCCCGGCCAGCGGCAGCAGGGCCAGCAGCCGTGCGCGGGGCCGCACGAAACGGGGCAGCCCGCGGGATGCGGTCCGGGTGGAGGTGGTCCGGGTCATCTTGCTCTCCTCAAAACACGCTTCCCCTTTTTCGCGGGGGTTCTCTCGCGTCAATCACTATAGCCGATGCGATCCAGCCGGCGGCCGAATTCCGCCGCCAGTTTACGGGGGCGGCGCAGGAATATCAAACGCAGCTTGCGGAAATGCGGCAGCAGCCCTAGCTGTCCTTGCCCAGCCCTTCGAGCAGCGGCACGAAACGCACCGGGCGCAGCTCGTCATATTCCAGCCCGTCCCCGGTTTTGCGCACCCGGATCAGGGTCTGAACATGGTCCGACTGGCCCACCGGCAGCACCATGATGCCGCCGGTCTTGAGCTGCGCCAGCAGCGGGCCGGGCGGGTCCTCGGCGGCGGCAGTCACGATGATGCGGTCGAACGGCGCCTGGTCCGGCAGCCCGTGGCTGCCATCCCCCACCAGCGAGGTCACGTTGGAGAGCCGCAGCTTATCGAACACGGACCGCGCCTCGCCCACCAGCCGGGCGTGGCGGTCGATGGTGTAGACCCGGCGCGCCAGCTTGGACAGGATCGCGGCCTGGTAGCCGGAGCCTGTGCCCACTTCAAGCACGGTATCGCGCGGCGAGATCTGCAGCGCCTGGGTCATCATGCCGACGACAGAAGGCTGCGAGATGGTCTGGCCGCAGGCAATCGGCAGCGGCACGTCCTCATAAGCGCGATCTGAGAAGATGCCGCGCACGAACAATCCGCGGTCGATCTCCTCGATCGCCTCCAGCACCTGCTGGTCGGTCACCCCGCGCGAGCGCACGGAGTACAGGAACTGCATCTTGGTTTCCGGATCGGGTCCGCTCATTGCTGCGCTCACTCGTCCGTCCATTCGACCGCCTTCAGCGCTTGCAGGGCATCGTGCGCGGTCAGGTCGGCGCGCATCGGGGTGACGGAGATGTAACCGTCCAGGTTGACCGCAGCGTCGGAGCCGGGGGTGGCCTCGACGTGCTGGTTGCCGCCGCGGATCCACAGGTAGCGGCGTCCGGTGGGCGACAGCTGCTCCTCGGCCGAAAAATGGCAGCCGTGGCGGTAGCCCTGCGGCACGACGCAGGAGCCCTTGACGTCCGCCGCCGGGACCGGCGGAAAGTTGATGTTGTAAAACAGCCGGTAGTCCTGCGCATCCTGCGGCTGGGCGGCCAGGATTCTCTTGATCAGGGCGGCGCCGTGCACCGCGGAGGCCTCAAATGGATTGTCCGTCTCGCGGTTGGCCGGGCCGTAATACTGCGACAGCGCCATCGCCGGGATGCCCTGCAAAGCGGCCTCCATCGCGCCGCCCAGTGTGCCGGAGTAAAGCGCGTTTTCCGCCGAGTTGTTGCCGCGGTTCACGCCGGACAGCACCAGGTCGGGCCTTTGGCCGTGCATGACAACGTGCAGCCCCGCCAGCACGCAGTCGGCAGGCGAGCCTTCGGCGGCAAAGCGGCGTTCGCTCAGCTGGCTGAGCATGGTGGGGCGGGTGTAGCTGATGCAATGGGCGACGCCGGACTGCTCAAAGGCCGGTGCCACGGTCCAGACCTCGCCATCGGGGCCTGCGACTTCATGGGCGATGGATTCGAGGATGGTGAGCCCTTCGGCGCTGATGCCGTCGTCATTGGTGATCAGAATGCGCATGGGGTGTCTGCCTGCCGTCTTCAACCGGGTTTTCGATTGAATAGGACCTGTGCCGGAACGGGGCAAGGTTTTCGCGGGGGGAAGCGGCATCCGCCGAAAAGCGGGGCAGGGAGGCAACAGGCGACGCGGCCGGGCGCGCTCCCGCCGCCTGGACCCGCATCAAAGATGCCGGTTCAGGCGTTGGCCCGGGCGCCGCGCGTTGCGCGGCGCGGGCAAGCTGCGGGTGTTAGTCTGCCAGGATCTGCGGCAGCAGGCGCGCGGCCTCGTCCTGGATCGGGGTCAGCGCTTCGCGGTCCTCGCCCGGGTGGAAGCGGGCGCGCAGGGCGGTGGCCATCGGCTTCGGCTCCAGAATGCGCACCTGCGGGCCGGTGCGTTCGGTCTCCGCCTGCCAGCTGCGGGCCAGCGCCATCTGGGCAGCCTTGGTGGCGCCGTAGGTGCCATAGAACTTTTCGCCCGCCTTGGGGTCGTCAAAGAACACCGCACGCCCTGTCTGGCCCAGCAAGGGCGCGACGTAAGGGATCAGCACCGAGGTAGCGGTGGCGTTGATGGCCATGGCCTTGGTCCAGTCCTTGGCCGCCACCGACGGCACCGGGCACAGGGCGGTGGCGTGGATCGCGGTGTGCAGCCACAGGTCCAGCTTGCCCCAGCGGTCGTGGATACCGCGGCACAGCGTTGCCATTGCCTCCGGCACGGTGATGTCCATCGGCGCCAGGGTGGCGCTGCCGCCCGCCGCCTTGATACGGTCGTCGAGCTCTTCCAGCGCACCGGTGGTGCGGGCAACGGCGACGATGTGATGAGTGGGCGCAAGGGCCTCGGCCAGGGCGTTGCCGAGGCCGCGGGATGCGCCGGTGATGAGAGCGAGCTTTTCTGTCATGGGCGCCTTCTTGGGCCGCGGGCGAAGGCAGGTCAAGAGGCAGCGGCCCGGGGCAGGAATTTTCAAAAATTCCTGGCAAATTTCTTCGAAGAAATTTGCGCAGCTCCCGCAGTCAGCTGCCGGGCATCGGCAGGCGCTTGGTTTCGCCGTTGGCGCTGAGGACCAGGCCGTGGGCGTCGATTGCCACCACCCGGCCCAGCGAGGACAGGCGGGTGCCGCGCGACACGGTTTTGGTGCGGCCGCTGGGCAGGCGCACCAGCGCGGTCAGGCTGTCCTCGGGGCCGTAGACACCCAGGAGGTTAAGCCGGTTGCGGTTCACTGCGTTGTCCTGCGTGGCCAGCCCGGCCACCTTGGCGGAGGTGCCGCCCGCCTTTTCTGCGTTTGCCATGTCGTCCATCCCCAATCTGTCCGGGCGTATCTGGACAATCTGCCGGTTCTCTTCAACCAGACTCTGCAGAACTCGGCGGGAAGCCGCGGAGCGGCCCGGGCACGATGAGTGGAAGCCCGCCGCCGCGCCCGCAGTGGTACCGGCACAGGTGCTTGAAAATCAGGCGTCAAACACCAGCGAGGGCAGATCGTGGCCATAGGCATAGAGCAGCTCCAAAAGCTCCTCCAGCGCGGCGCCGTCCTTTTGCAGCGGGTAGAGCGGGTGGTTCTGCTCAGTGACCTTCAGTTCCGGGTACTGGCCTTCTGGGCGCATCTCCAGCACGCAGCCCGCGGGCATCGGCATGTCCGGCGGGATCGCATTGGCCAGCCAGGCCGGGCGGTCGCCCAGCTTTTCCGTCTCGCGCATCTCAAAGAGGTCGAGATAGGCGTCGAAGTCATCGCGGCTGAGGCTGGCCCAGGTGCCCAGGAGAAACTCCTCGCCGCGGCTGCCGGACAGCGGGATCGCCAGCACCGCACGGACAAAGCGCAGATCGCCCAGGCGGCAGAAATCCTCGGTCAGGATATCGCCTCGGGTGGCGAGAACGGCGGAGTTGTCTTCCACCTCCATATCCTCTGAGCAGATGTCGGGCCGGTCGCAGCTGAGGCTCAGCAATTGCGCAAAGGTGGCGCCGCAGCAGCGGCACTGGCGCGGAGAGGTCAGCATGCGGGCAAGATGCGCGTCCAAGGGGCGGCCTTTCGTCTGGAAGCATAAAAAGGCGCGGGCCGTCACGGCCAGCGCCTTGTCTATGCAGTGTTCGCGGCCCTCATACGCGGATGCGGCCGGAAGTTCAAACCCCCCTCTTTTCACAAGAGGGCGGGGCGGGCTCAGCCGGAGGCCAGGTTGGAGGCGTTCCAGGAGGCGCCGGGCACCGGCATGTCCTTGATCTTGGCACTCACGCGGCTGCTGCCTTCCAGCGCCGCCAGATACTCCTCGGTGACACCGGTGATGTAGTTTCCGTCAAAGCAGGAGCAGTCAAATCCCTGGATGTCCGGGTTGCCTTCCTGCGCCGCCCAGATCAGGTCTTCAAGCTTCTGATAGAACAGCGCGTCGGCGCCCAGCTCGTCGCGGATTTCCTCGATGCTGAGGCCGTTTGCGATCAGCTCATGCTTGGTCGGCATGTCGATGCCATAGACGTTCGGGTATTTCACCGGCGGCGAGGCGGAGGCGATATAGACCTTCTTGGCGCCGGCTTCGCGGCACATCTGCACGATCTTCTTGATGGTGTTGCCGCGCACGATGGAATCGTCGATCAGCAGCACGTTACGGTCCTTGAACTCCAGCGGGATCGCATTGAGCTTGCGGCGCACCGATTTCTGCCGCTCCGCCTGGCCCGGCATGATGAAGGTACGGCCGACGTAGCGGTTCTTCACCAGCCCCTCGCGGTAGCGGATGCCGGTGGAGTTGGCGACTTCCAGCGCCACGGGGCGGGCCGAATCGGGCACCGGGATGATGCTGTCGATTTCCAGCCCCGACTCCTGGATCTGCTTGGCCAGCGCCTGGCCCATGCGCAGCTGGGTCTTGTAGACGGAGACGCCGTCCATCATCGAGTCGGGACGTGCCAGGTAGACGTACTCAAAGATACAGGGGGTCAGCTTGCCCTCGACCGCCTGGAAGGTATGCAGCTTGCCGTCGAGGTCGATCAGAACCGCCTCGCCGGCCTTAACGTCGCGGACCTTCTCAAAGCCGTTGATGCCAAAGGCCACGTCCTCGGAGGCAATGCAATAATCATCGCCCGCACCCTGCGCCGGGCGCTTGCCCAGCGACAGCGGCCGGATGCCGTGGGGGTCGCGGAAGGCCAGCATGCCGACACCGGCAATCATGCACAGCACGGAATAGGCGCCCTGCACCCGCTCCATGGTCATCTTGACGCCGGCAAAGATGTTGCGGATCGGCTCGGCGTTGCCGTTCACCTTGATGGCATCGGCGACCTTGTCGGCCAGGACGTTCAGCAGGATCTCCGAGTCGGATGTGGTGCGCAGGTGGCGGCTGTATTTGCCGGTCACCTTCTCGCGCTGCTCGGCGGTGTTGGTGATGTTGCCGTTGTGGACCAGGTAAATGCCATAGGGCGCATTCACGAAGAACGGCTGCGCCTCGGTGGCGCTGAGCGAACCCGCGGTGGGGTAGCGCACGTGGCCCATGCCGACGCGGCCGGTCAGGGTCTCGGCGTCTGCGGGGCCGAACACATCCTTGACCAGGCCGTTTTCCTTGCGCTCGCGAAAGAACTCGCCGGTGTAGGTCACGATGCCGGAGGCGTCCTGGCCGCGGTGCTGCAGCATCAAGAGCCCGTCATAAATTTCCGCAAAGACTTCCGTGTCCCGGCTTGCGATCCCCAAAATCCCGCACATTGGCTGGCTCCAATCCCACTTAGGCTTTGCTGTTCGATGGCTGTTGGAAGCGGTGGTGCCGGCAGTCTAGCGCATTTGTGCGCCGGGGCGCCAATCCGGCCGCCTTGGCCGCCTTTAGGCCGGTTGCCAGAGCGCCGGTTGCGGCAACGGACCCCGGCGCCGGGCGCGTCAGGTCATCTCCACAAAGGCAGGCGGGCAGCAGCGGCAAGGCGGTGAGGCTCCGAATCCGTTTCCTGTTCGCGCCCTCACATAGTGGCTTTCTTTCCTTCTGTCATCAAAGGATCACAAATCCCTGCTGCGCTGCGGCGGCAGGTAGCGGGCAGGGCGGTTTTCAGATCTTTCCACGCTGTGCCTCAGTGAAGCGTCAGCAGCGAGATGGACCCGACCAGCACCAGGCTCAGCGCCCAGACCAGGTCCAGGTTGAACCAGCCTTTTGACAGGAACTTGAGCCCTACCCAGCGGTAGATCCCGTAGGCCAGCACGCCGCCCGCGGCGGTCATCGCCAGGGTGTGGAGCACCGCCACCAGAGCGGCGATGCCCGCGTTGCCGGTGATCAGCGTGCCCGCGGCGGCGTGACCCGCGTCTGTTTCGATGGTGCGGCAGATGCCGAGGTAGATCGGCACCAGCATCAGCCCCGCGCCATGCGCCATCGCCGCCAGGAACGACCACAGCGCCAGCCGCGATGGCGGGACGCGGGCCAGAAACCGCGGGTGGCGCCGGTTGACCAGCAGATAAAGGCCCAGGGCGATCACCAGGCAGGCGGCGCCGATCTGGATCTCGCGCTGCCACTCTGCCAGCACCATCAGCGCCGAGAACGGAAACAGGATCGCCGCCATCGCCAAAAGGTGCCCGGCCGCCAGCGCGGCCAGCGCCCGCCACAGGCTGCCCTGCTTCCGGTCCATCAGCGCGGCCGACACCGCCAAGGGCCAGCCCATGCCGGGGTTCACACCGTGATACACGCCAGAGGCGGCAACGGCCCCCCACAGGGCCGCCGCCGTGCTGATGTCTGCCACGCGTCAGACGGAGGGGTAGCAGAAGCTGTCGGTGGAGCAGTCGCCCCCTTCCAGCCGGATCTGGTGGCTGCGGTAGCCCTTGGGGAACTCCACATAGAAGTCCTTGTCCAGCTCCAGCCCGCCGTTCTCGCCCGCGTTGGCCATCACCATCTGACCACCCCCGGAGTCCGGATAGAACTGGTCATCCCATGTGGAATAAAGCGAGTTGGTCCAATAGACGCGCTTGCCGTCGCGGCTGATCTCCACCATCTGCGGGCCATAGGCGAAATCCTTGCCGTTCGGGTGCTTGGCACCGCGCGCAATGCCGCCAAGCTCGACCTTGCCGGCCAGCTTGGGGTTCATCGGGTCGGAGACGTCATACTGATGCATCTCGCCCAGCCCCCAGCAGGCCACGTAAAGGAACCGGTCATCGAGGCTCAGGTCGATATCGGTGACCAGGGGCGGCACCGCCTCGAACCCCTGCAGCAGAGGCGGCAGGTTTTCCGGTTTCTCGGGCCGCGGGTCGATGGTGATGGTCTTCTTGGCCTCAAAGGTGCCGTCGTCCTTCTGCCACCAGGTGAAGATCGCGCCCTGCAGGTTGGTGGTATCGACCACCACGCCGCAAAAGCCGTAATCCTTGGACGGATCGTGCGCGGGGCGGATCTCCAGAGCCATCTGGTGGTTTTCGCCCAGGTCGATCGTCTGCACGTTCTTGCGTTCGCGCAGGTTCCAGAAATGAATCGAATGGCCGTATTTGTTGCTGAGCAGGTCCTCTGCCACGATGCCGTTCTCGAACTGCGGCGGCAGGCCCCATTCCGAACTCACCATGTAGTCACGCGGGAGGTTCCACCAGAAGTCATAATGCTTGTCCTGCTTGCCGCGGTCCATCTCGTAGCGGCCCAGGATCTCGAAGGTTTCGCAATCCATGATGAAGATGCCGGGCGGGCCGTCGGTGCCGTCCTCTCCGCCGCCGCCCAGGGTCGAGACATAAATGCCCTCGGGGCCGCAATGGATGGTGTGCGGGCGCGAATAGCCGGTCTTGGCAAAGACTTCCTCAGGTTCGATGATCTTGTGGATCTTCGCCTCGCGCGGCTCTTTCACGTCGATCACATAGATCCGGCTGGAGCGGATGCCGGGAATGATCAGGTAACGCCGCTCCAGAAACGCGTGGCCGGACAGCGGCGACAGCGACGAGGAGCAGGCGTTCCAGCCGAAGTGGTGAAATTCGTCGCCCTTGTTGGGCATGATCAGCTGATGCACGATCTCGCCGTAGCTGTCGGACTTCGGGTCGACATCGACCACAGCCAGACCGTCGGGCTGGGAGCCGTCCGGACTGAGCATCAGGGTAAAGGCCAGCGTTTCCGCCGGGGCCTCCATGGCAAGCCTGGGGGTGGCATGAAAAGTGGGGTCAGGCCTCAAGTTCATCGTCAAATCCTCCCTGGAAAACAGGCGCCTGAAACTTTGGTCTTCTAGGTGCGCCCGGGGTGATGCTGTCACACATCCGGATTTCGGGCAAATTTTTTTGAAAACATGCTGCCGGGCAGAACGATCGTTCTGCTGGACCGGCCGCGATGCGCGGTGATCGGCCGGTAGTGACGGGCGGGGGGGAACGCTTGTTTCTGCGGCGAAGTGGCGGCGCAAAAGAAAAGGCCCGCGGGAACGCGGGCCGGAGGTGGGGGAGGGAAAAACGTTTCGGGATCAGGCCGCCAGAATGCGGTCCAGCAGGTTGCCCAGCGGTGCGGGCAGGCGGGCGTCTTCGTCGCCCATGCCGGTTTCCGCAAGGGCGCGGCCCGCGTCGCTGGCCAGCACCTGGCGGGTCTCGGTCAGCGACAGCTGGTGGAAGGCGGAATCCTGGGCGTCATCACCGGCAGGCATCAGCATGCCGCTTTCGGCCCAGACCAGCTCTTCTTCCTCGAATTCAAAATGGATGCGGCCCAGGCGCTCAGGCGCTGCAGCAGCGATGCCCTTGTAGCCGGCCAGGGCGATCAGCTTGGTGACCACAACCGGCAGGCCGAACAGGCGCTCGGCGGTGTCCATCTCCAGCGCCACTTTCTGGTCGGAGGGCAGCATCAGGTCGGTGTCATTGCCCAGGGCGCCGGCAGGCACATGCATCAGGGTGGTCAGACGCGGAACCGCGTGGCGGACCGATTTCACTTCCTGGGCGCCGCCGTCGAAGGTGAACACCTTGTCGCCGGGCTTGACGTCGCGGGCCTGTTTAAAGCCCTCTTCAGTCTCGATCAGGGTATCAGGCAGGAAGCCGCCGCTGCGGATGCGGGCGCGTTTCGGCGCCGGCTTGGCAGTTTCCGGCAGCAGATCGGTCCGCAGCAGCACATCAACCGGCAGGAAGTCGGCAAAGTGTGTGGTGTGATCCAGCTGCATCGTATCGTCCCTTCTGAGCGTCTATGGCCCGGCGTTTTGCCGTTGATGCCATGTGGCCCCCGAATTGGGACCAAATTGGGGCGAGCGTGCGGCTCCTTCCGGGATGGCGCAGTTTTCTGGGGACAAAACCGCGAATTTGCGCGGTATTGTTAACCTTTTGACGGTGCAGCATGAGGATTTGTTAAGATTTAACCGCCGGATTGCGCTCGGAAAGGTTGTGCCGCGACTCGCGATTCCCGTTCGTTAACAGGGTGTTAACGCTCGATTGCGCTGTTAATCTTTGCAGCGCCCGGGCTGTGGATAAATGTGTGAATACATTGCGGCCAAAGCAAAACGGGCGCCCTTGAGGCGCCCGTGCGGTTCTGGTCCGGCGATGTCTGGCGGGCGATTACTGGCCGCAGCTGCCGATCAGCGCCTCATACTGCTCGGTGACCCAGCCCAGGGCCTGCTCCGGATTGCGCTCCTCGATCTTGCCGATCATGCGCTCAAACACCACGGCAGAGCGGCTTTCGTCGACAACGGTAAAACTCTGCCCGGTCATCACCACGGCATAGAGGAAGAAGGCAATCGCCACCAGCAGGATGCCCCGCAGCACTCCAAAGAAGAAGCCCGCGCCCTGATCAACCCCGCCAAGCGCCGAGCGCTGCACCAGGGTGGAGAACAGCGGCGTGAAGAAGGAGACCACGATCAGCGCCAGTGCGAACACTGCCGCAAAGGCGGCGATGATCGACAATTCGCAGCTGTCCGCGATGAATTCGCCAACAACCGGGATCTCCGCCATCAGCGGCTCCACCTGCGGCGCGAAGATGAAGGCGAGCACACCCGCGGCGATCCAGCCGGCAATGGCCATGGCTTCGCGCACGAACCCGCGCGAATAGGCCAGCAGCGCTGATACGACGATGACCAGGGCCACGACCCCGTCGATGATTGTGAAACCTTCCATGTCCCTCGCCCGTTTGCCTGCGATATCAAATTTTTTGCGACTTTAGCCGGCCCCGAAGAATTCGCCAACAAAACCGGCCAGGTCGCTGGACTTTCGCAAGTTCAGGCCGTTCACGGACACGGTTTTGCTGCCGCCAGGGGCAATCGCCGCCGTGAAACCAAGTTTTTGCGCCTCTTTCAACCGGTTTTCGGTCTGCGGCGCCGGGCGCAGGGCGCCAGATAGCGAAATTTCTCCGAAAACCGCGGTATCGGCGGGCAAAGCGACGTCTTCCCGCGCACTCAGCAGCGCCGCCGCCACTGCCAGGTCGGCGGCCGGTTCGGAAATCTTCATGCCGCCCGCCACGTTCAGATAGACGTCCAGCCCGGCAAAGGGGATGCCGCAGCGCGCCTCCAGCACCGCCAGGATCATGGCGAGGCGCGAAGAATCCCAACCGACCACCGCCCGGCGCGGCTGCGAATGGGGCGAGGGGGCGATCAGCGCCTGCATTTCGACCAGGACGGGCCGGGTGCCTTCGATGCCCGCAAACACCACCGAGCCGGGCGACGGCTCGCCGCGTTCGGACAGGAACAGGGCAGAGGGGTTCACAACTTCGCTGAGGCCGCCGCCGGTCATCTCAAAAACGCCGATCTCATCGGCCGGGCCAAAGCGGTTCTTGACCGCGCGCAGAATGCGGAACTGATGGCCGCGCTCGCCTTCGAAATAGAGGACGGTATCGACCATATGCTCGACCACACGGGGGCCTGCGATCTGGCCCTCTTTGGTGACATGGCCGACCATGATGACGGAAATGCCGTGCCGTTTGGCAAAGGTGGTCAGCTCATGCGCCGCCGCCCGCACCTGGCTGACGGAACCGGGCGCGCTGTCTACATGATCTGCCCACATGGTCTGGATCGAGTCGATGATGGCCAGCTGCGGTCTCTCCGCCTCCAGCGTGGTGAGGATGTCGCGCAGGTTGGTCTCGGCCGCCAGCTGCACCGGCGCATCCGCCAGCCCCAGCCGCTGCGCCCGCATCCGCACCTGGGCCGAGGCTTCCTCGCCGCTGACATAGACGGTCTTGAGCCCCGCATGGGCAAAGCGCGCCGCCGCCTGCAGCAAGAGGGTGGATTTGCCGATCCCCGGATCGCCGCCCACAAGAATGGCCGAGGCCGGCACCAGCCCGCCGCCCAGCACCCGGTCCAGCTCTCCGACGCCGCAGCAGGTGCGCGGCGGCGGGGTTTCCCGCGCCGACAGATCCGTCAGCTGAATGGTGCGCCCGCGCTTGACGCCCAAGGACTTCTTGGCGGGGCCGGACGACAGCCCCTGATCCTCGCTGATGGTGTTCCACTCGCCGCAGCCTTCGCAGCGGCCCGACCATTTGGAGAAGCTGGCCCCGCAGGCCGAGCAGAAGAAAGATGTTTTTGCCATGCCGGATCAGTGGCAGATGTTTCCCTTTTGTTCAAGAGGGCTGCGGGCGCTGCGACGCAGGATGCGAGGCGCTGCCTCGCGCTCCGGGATATTTGCGGCCAGATGAAGACCGGATCCTTCATTCATCTGGCCTCAAATATCCCGGGGGAGGCCCGGGAGGGCCGGGGGCAGCGCCCCCGATCCCAGTCAGTCCGCCCGCCGCGGCGGTTTCATCGCCACCACGCTGCTGGTTTCGGGATCGGTGCCGTCCGGCGGGCTTTGCAGCTGGGCCGACAGTTCCGGCAGCAGCTCGAACAGCTCCTCGCGCAGGCGGCCGAGGTGCGACTTTGCCAGAGATTCCTCGATTTCCACGTCCCGGGTCCATTGGCGCAGCTCGTGCATCACCATCTTGGCGTCCTCCAGCCGGGCCTGAAAGCCATCCAGTTCCTCCTGGCGCTGCTTCAGGAAGGTGCGGGCGCGCTCGACGTTGGCGTCCGAATAGGTGCTGGCGAGGTCCTGGCTCACCTGGCTCATCTGCGCCGCCAGCTCCAGAACTTCCGGCTCCAGCTCGCCCAGGTCCGGGTGATTGCGCATGAAGGCCAGCCGTTCCTTCACCGCGTCGAACTCGGACCGGGCGTTGAACAGCCCCTTGCGGTCGCCGGCATGGGCGGTGTGATAGGCGCGGGCCACATCCTCCATCTGCACGGTGAATTTGCGGTGCGAATTCTCCAGCGCCAGCATACGGCCGTTGGCGGGCAGAAAAAACGCCAGCATCAGGACCAGCGCAGTCAGCGTGATCTGCGCCACCATGCCTGCCTGCGGGTAATAGGTCCCGTCCAGCCCCGCCTGCAGCGACAGCCAAGGCCAGACACCGGCAGCGGACAGCGCTGTCGCTATGACCGCGCCGAGGGCGGCAATGCAGATCAGCGCAAACGTGAGGCGCAGGAACAGCGCCTGGGATTTGAACAGGACAGTGTGAACGGCGGACATGAAAACCCCTCCATAATACCGAAACCACCCGGGGGCCGGTGGCAGGGGGGGGGTGGCCTTGTCAGGCCGTCCACGGCGGCACCCACGGAACACAACAACGCGGTTCGTCGGCAAAATGTTGCACAAGAATCAAAATTTAGGCAAGTATCCGCTGATCTATTTCTTCGATGCCTGAGGCGTATTTGCCATGCCCAGCACCAGCGAGGCCAGGATGCAGCCGGTAAAGAGATAGAGCCCCCAGGCGGTTTCGATGGTGGCGAGACCGATGCCTTTGGCCAGCGTGATGTAGAGCGCGATCAGGAACACATCGGCCATCGCCAGCTTGCCCAGCACATGCAGCACCGGCAGCAGCCGCGCATCCAGCAGGTTCCACTGCACCAGTGCCAGGCCGATGGTTTTGAGATAGGGTGCGAAGATCGCAAAGAAGGTGACGATCAGCGCCAGCACCGCGTCGCTGCCCCACAAGGACTGCAGTCCTGTGATCACCGAAATTTCGCTGAGGCCGAAAATCGGCAGCAGCCCCGCCCTCATCAAGGGGGCAAACCATGCGACGGGGTATAGGATCAGCAGCGACAGGGTGAGGAGGCGGAGGGTCATGGCGGCTCTTTAGCAGGTCCGCCAAGACTTGCGGGTTGAGTGCGCGATTTGAAAGGGGGAAAACGCTGGCGGACCAATCAGCCGCGGCGCGTGCGGCCCGGCCTGCGCCCGGCTCAGGCAGAGCCGGGCGCAGGCCTTGTGCCGGCTGCCTCCGGCGGGAGTATTTGGGGAAAGATGAAAGCGCGCCTTAGCGCACTGCCTCGATCGGCCCCTCCGCACGGCCGTGGATGAACTGCTCCATGTAAGGATCGCCCGAGTGGTCCATCTCGCTGACCGGCCCGGTCCACTGGATCACCCCGCCGTGCAGCATCGCCACATTGTCGGCAATCGCGCGCACCGAGGTCATGTCGTGGGTGATGGTCATCGCGGTGGCGCCCATCTCCACCACGATCTCGCGGATCAGGTCGTTGATCACCCCGGACATGATCGGGTCCAGGCCGGTGGTCGGCTCGTCGAAAAAGATGATCTCCGGTTCCGCCGCAATCGCACGGGCGAGGCCGACGCGTTTCTGCATCCCGCCGGACAGCTCAGACGGGAAGAGGTCCGCCACTTTGGCCTTGAGCCCGACGCGGCGCAGTTTTTCGATGGCAATGGCGCGGGCTTCCTCCGTGGGGCGCTTCAGCGCGCCGCGCAAGAGGCGGAAGGCGACGTTCTGCCAGACCGGGAGCGAGTCAAACAGTGCGCCGCCCTGAAACAGCATCCCGAACCGTGCCAGGAACTTGTCGCGGTCACCGGAGCCTGCGGGCTTGCCATCGACATAGATTTCGCCGGAGTCGGGCTGGATCAGGCCCAGGATGCTTTTCAGAGCCACCGATTTGCCGGTGCCGGAACCGCCGATGATCACCATCGACGTGCCTTTGGGGATCTCCAGGGTCATGCCGTTCAGCACCTGGTTGTCGCCAAAGGCCTTGTGGACGTTTTCCATGCGGATCATAGCGAGAAGAACACCCCTGTGAGGACAAAGTTGGCGGCCAGGATCAGCACCGCGGCGGCCTCGACGGAGCCTTTGGTGGCGCGGCCCACGCCCTGGGCGCCGCGGCCCGACTGCATGCCGTAGTAACAGCCCATCATCGCCGCGATGGTGCCAAAGGCCGCGCCCTTGACCAGCGAGGAGATGATGTCGAGCGGCTCCAGGAAGTCGACCGTGTTCTTGAGGTAGGCTGCGGCGTTGAAGCCGAGGTTCTGAACCGCCACCGTATAGCCGCCCATAATGCCGATAATGTCGCCGACACCGACCAGCACCGGCACGGTGATCAGCGCCGCAAGCACGCGGGGCGCCACCAGGTACTTCATCGGATGGGTCGACAGCGTGACCAGCGCGTCGATCTGCTCGGTCACCTTCATGGTGGCGATCTCGGCGGCGATGGAAGACGTCACGCGCGCTGCGATCATCAGCCCGACCAGCACCGGCCCCAGCTCGCGCACCATGCCGATGGCGACGATTTGCGGTACCACGGCCTCGGCGTTGAAACGGGCGCCGCCGGCATAGATCTGCAGCGCCAGCGCGCCGCCGGTAAAAATCGCGGTGAGGCCGACGACGGGCAGCGACAGCCAGCCGATGTTCAACAGCGCCTGCAGCAGTTCACGCGGGTAGTAGGGCGGGCGCAGCATATGGCTGAAGGCACCCAGCGCAAACAGCGCCGCGCGGCCGACTGCGGCCATTCCGGCCAGCGCGGTGCGGCCCAGCCGGGCCAGGAGACTGATGGGGTTCATTCCTGATAGGTCCGTGCGTAGCGGTGTCCGGTGGAGGTCAGGATCTCATAACCGATGGTGCCGGCCGCGCCGGCCAGCATGTCGACGGTCTGACGCTCGTTGAGAATGGCCAGGGTATCCGGCACCTCTGCCAGACCGGTCACATCGACGGTGATCAGATCCATTGAGACCCGGCCCACCACGGGGCAGGGGGTGTCGCCGGCAAAGACTTGGATGCCGCCATTGCCCATCGCCCGGTGCAGGCCATCGGCGTAGCCTGCGGCCACCGTGGCGATGCGGCTGGGGCGTTCGGCCACCCAGGCATTGCCGTAACCGGCGGTCTCACCCGGCTCCAGGTCGCGCACCTGAATGACCGGAAGGTCAAGATGCACCACCGGCACCGCATCCTTGAACGGCAGCCCGCCATAGAGGCCGATGCCGGGGCGGCAGAGGTCGAAATGGTATTCGGAACCCAGCAGTATCCCGCCGGTCGCGGCCAGCGAGCGGGGAATATCCAGACCGTCCGTCATTTCGCGGAAGGTCTGCAGCTGGCGGGCGTTCATTTCGTGGCTCGGTTCATCGGCACAGGCCAAGTGGGACATCAGCAGCACCGGATTCTGGCCCAGGGCGATCTCCGCCACCGCGGCCCATTCGCCGTGCTCCATTCCCAGCCGGTTCATGCCGCTGTCGAGCTGCACCCCGAACGGGTGGCCGGGCAGGGTCTCGAAATGGCGCAGCATCTGGTCCAGCGAGTTCAGCATCGGCGTCAGCTGGAAGTCCTTCAGCAGCTTGGCGTCGCCCTCCATATGGCCGGAAAACACCGAGATGCCGGGGCCAGGCCCCAAGGCGCGGCGCAGCGCGCCGCCTTCCTCGGCCGCCGCCACAAAGAAATTGCGCGCGCCGGCCCTGGCCAGCGCCTTGCCCACGCGGCCTGCATCCAGGCCATACCCGTTCGCCTTGACCACCGCGGCAGTCTCGCAGCCAGTCAGCGCATCCAGATTCCGCCAGTTTGTGACCAGCGCATCCAGGTTGATTGTCAATCTTGCCGTGCTCATGCGGTGTTCTTGACACGGGGAGGGCGCAGGTCAAGGGGGAAAAACCGGAATGCTGGCGGAGGTTTGCCGTTGCCGGAATAATAAGCCCGGTCCTGCGGGGGGGGCTGGACCGGGCTGGTGCGGATGTGAATGCAGGGTTTTGGCCCCGGACCATCCGCACGGTAAAATCTGACTGCGCCGCGGGCGGGCCGGGCTCAGTATTCCTCCTGGCCCTGCTGCCAGGGTTTGGCGAGGTTGCCAAAGCGGGTGAACTGCGCCTCAAAGGACAGCTCCACCGTGCCGATGGGGCCGTGACGCTGCTTGCCGACGATCACCTCGGCCTTGGCGTGCAGCCGCTCCATCGCCTGCTTCCACTCTTCCATCTTCTCAAGCTCGTGGTCGCCGGGCTTTTCCCGTTCCTTGTAGTATTCCTCGCGGAACACGAACATCACCACGTCGGCGTCCTGTTCGATCGAGCCCGATTCCCGCAGGTCCGACAGCTGCGGACGCTTGTCCTCACGGTTTTCCACCTGACGCGACAGCTGCGACAACGCGATCACCGGGATGTTCAATTCCTTGGCAATCGCCTTCATCCCCATGGAGATTTCGGCGATCTCGTTGACCCGGTTGTCCGACATGCCGCGGCACAGCTGCAGATAGTCGATCACCAGAAGGTCCAGCCCGTGCGTCCGCTTCAGGCGGCGCGCCCGTGCGGCCAGCTGCGAGATCGGGATCGCGGGCGTGTCGTCAATGAACAGCGGGCAGCTTTCCAGATCCTTTGCTGCCTGCACAAAGCGGCGGAACTCGGACTCGGTCATGTCGCCCTGACGGATCTTGTGCGAGGAGATTTCCGACGCTTCCGCCAGAATACGCCCGGCCAGCTGCTCGGCGCTCATCTCAAGCGAGAAGAACCCGACCACCCCGCCATCCAGCGCGCCTTCCGATCCGTCGGGTTTCACCCCGCGTTTGTATGCCTTGGCGACGTTGAAGGCGATGTTGGTCGCCAGCGACGTCTTACCCATAGAGGGGCGGCCCGCGAGGATGAGGAGGTCCGAGGGATGCAGGCCGCCAAGTTGCTTGTCGAGGTCCATCAGGCCCGTCGAGATGCCGGCCATGCCGCCACCCCGCTGATACGCCTCGTTGGTCACATTGACCGCTTCTGTGACGGCCTTCAGGAATGACTTGAAACCGCTTTCCGTCTGGCCTTGCTCCGCCAGCTGGTAAAGCGACTGCTCTGCCTCAACGATCTGCTCTTTAGGTTCTGATGCCACGTCAACGCGGCGTGCCTTTTCTGCAATCGATTGGCCCAGGGCGATCAGCTCGCGCCGGATCGCCAGGTCGTAGATCATCTGCGCGTAGTCCCGCACCGCAAAGGCAGAGATCGACGCGCCCGCGAGCTTGGCCAGATAGGCCGGCCCGCCCAGCTCCTTCAGCCCCTCGTGGTCCTCCAGGAACGCCTTCAGCGTCACTGGCGAGGCCAGCGCGTTCTTGGAGATCCGCGCCGCCGCCACCTCATAGATGCGGGCATGGACCGGGTCATAGAAATGCGACGAGTCGATGATCAGCGCGATCTTGTCGTAGACCTCGTTGTTGGTCAGGATCGCACCCAAAAGTTGCTGTTCCGCCTCCACCGAATGGGGCAGCTCATTGTCCGGCATCGCCGTGTCCGGTGCCGCGGCGGGTTCGGGCATCGGGGCAGGCGGGGGCATGTCGCCGTCGAAAGGGGTAATCTCGTTCATCACTGCTCTCGTCTCTCGGGCCGCCTTATACGGTGCGCGGGGCCATTCGCCTATCTGGGAATCTTTGGGGATTCCCTGTGGATATCCGCACCGGGGCTGTGGGCTGTTTGCCGCATTGGGCCAGCAAGCCTGTCATATGCATGCTACATGATGCGGCGGGGCTTGGATAGACCCCTATATCTGCTCATCAACCCCTGCGGGAAACGATTCGAAGCGGGCTTTTCCACAGCCCGTCGTGTAACGCTTAACCTTGCGTTAAGCGGATCTTCGCACGCAGCGGGTCCGGCGGCGGGCTGGCGGGCAATTTGCCCGCCGTTGCCTCAGTCTGCCTTGTGCGCTTCCTGCCAGGCGCGCGGGTCCTTCAGGAAATTCTCCACCTCATCCAGCGTCTCAGAGCTGAAAGCGCCCTGCGCGCGGGCTTCGGCCAGCACGTCCCACCAGGTGCACAGGTAGTGCAGCTCCACGCCGTGATCGCCCAGCGTCTTGGTGGTTTCCGGGAAGATGTCGTAATAGAAGATCACCGCGGTGTGGCCGCAGGTGGCGCCTGTCTCGCGGATCGCATCCACAAACGACAGTTTGGAGCCGCCATCGGTGGTCAGGTCCTCCACCAGAAGCACCCGCTCGCCTTCGCTCATCGCGCCTTCGATGCGGGCGTTCTTGCCGTACCCTTTTGGTTTCTTGCGCACATAGGTCATCGGCAGCGCCAGCCGCTCCGCCACCAGCGCGGCAAAGGGGATGCCCGCGGTTTCACCGCCGGCGATGTTGTCGAACGCCTCAAAGCCCGCATTGCGCATCACGGTCACCGCCATGAAGTCCATCAGGGTGGAGCGGATGCGCGGAAAGGAGATCAGCTTGCGGCAGTCGATATAGCTCGGCGAGGGCAGGCCGGACGCCAGGGTATAGGGCGTCTCGGTATTAAAGTTCACCGCGCCGATTTCCAGCAGCATCCGGGCCGACAGGCGGGCGATTTCTTCTTTCGACGGGAAGGCAGAGGGGATCATGGCGGCAGGCATCCTTTGCGGCAGCGGTTTTGCTGTCCATAAACCGGAACGCCACCGGTTTGAAGCCCCGGAAAGGGGCGGCCCCCAAGATCGCGGGAGCCGCACGCAGCAGGGGTCAGAAAATGAAATCGTTGCCCGACAGGTCAGCTATGCCGATCCCGTCCAGCGTGATCGTGTTGCCGTTGTTGTCGCTGATCACAGCATCGCCATCGCCGTTTTCGGACAGGTGGTTGTTCTTCAGATCGCGGAAGGACTTGATGCTGCTGACACCGTCCAGATCAATCTTTTCCTTGCGGCCCTTTGTCTGGAAATCGGACACGGTATCGTCGCCGAAGGCGCCCTTGAAAATGAACCGGTCGGCGCCGCCATCTCCAAACAGTTCGTCGTTGCCGCTGTCGCCGTTGATCTTGTCACGTCCGGAGCCGCCTAGGATAAGGTCGTCGCCGCCTTTGCCGGACAGGGTGTCATTGCCGCCTTCGCCCATCAGGCGGTTGCTGCCGCCATTGCCTGTGAGCTTATCCCCGCTGTCGGAACCGCGCGCGCGTTCGATGCTTCTCAGCGTGTCGCGGTCGCCGAAACCGTCGATGGCAAAACCTTTGCTCAGGTTCACGGTAACCCCATCCTCGCCGCCATAGCGTTCGTCGCGGTCATAGCGGACCTCGTCCTTGCCCTTGCCGCCCTTGATGGTGTCGTTGCCTTCCAGTCCGCGGAAGTAGTTGGCTTTTCCGTTGCCGATCAGCTTATCGTCATGGGCCGAGCCGCGCAGCATCTCGATGCTTTTCAGCGTGTCGGTCCTGCCCCAGCCGTCCGTCGCGGTGCCCTTGCCCAGATGCGCAATGACACCGCTGGGGTCCCAGGTGAACGCGACCTGGTCAAAGCCTCCGCTGCCGCCGTTGTAAGTGTCGCGCCCGTCGGAGCTGACGAAATAGTCGTCGCCGGCACCGCCGTTATAGGTGTCACGGCCCGGTGTGCCGTAGAATTCGTCGTCTTCGGTGGACCCGGTGGTGGCCAGCGACGACCACGCGATGACCTGGCCCGGCGCCAGTGCCCCGGTGGGGTCGGCGATGCCGGAGATGGTGTCGTCGAAGGCATTCCAATCCGCCGGTGAGCTCACTTGCGGCAGCGCGGCCCCGTCAATCACAAGATAAAATTCTGTGTCGGTGTTCTCGCCAGTTTCCAGGCTGACACCCAGGACCACACTTGTGCCGCCGGACCAGGTCACCCGCGTCATCAGGGTCTCGTCGGACAGGGCGTCGAAACCAAGGTTGTCCAGGTTAACGCCGCCGGCAATCGCCTGAAGGACATCGTCATTCATGTCGATATAGGCAACGCCGTCGTCGTCACGACCGATAATGGAATAGGTGAAGGTCGAGCTGGCATCCGGAACCGTCACCTGCACTTCGATGTTGCTGACCGACGACGGTTCGCCGTCCACAAAATCGACCCGCGCGCCACTGAACGTAAAAGTTGTCATAACATTGCCCCTTACCGGTATAAGCCAGCGGCCGCCGCTGGCGGAAATCAATAGCCCGAAACTTGAAGGGGACTGCTGATTCCCGGCAAGGCGAAGGGGACAGGAAGTTTACTGTTGGTTAACAAGTGTTGCTATTCGGCACGCCAGTACACGTCAAAGCCCGGATCGAACACGGTGACAGGCCCGTCGCCGCTTTCGATCTTCTCCGGAAACGCCACGGCGGCGTCCGACTTGGTCAGGGTCAGCGTCTGATCGCTCACCGGCAGGCCGTAAAACGCCGGGCCATTCTCCGAGGCAAAGCCCGCCAGCTTGTCCAGCGCGCCTTCTTCCTCGAACACATGCGCCAGCAGGGACATGGTGTTGGTGGCGGTGAAACAGCCCGCACAGCCGCAGGCGCTTTCCTTGTTCGGGTCGGTGTGCGGCGCCGAGTCTGTGCCCAGGAAATAGCGCTTGTCGCCCGAGGTGGCAGCAGCGCGCAGCGCCAGGCGGTGCTCTTCACGCTTGGCGACCGGCAGGCAGTAGTAGTGCGGCTTGATGCCGCCCACCAGAATGTGGTTGCGGTTGATGATCAGGTGGTGCGTGGTGATGGTCGCGCCCAGATCCTTGTCCTGGCTGGCCACATAGTCGGCGGCGTTTTTGGTGGTGATATGCTCCATCACTACCCGCAGGCCGGGGGTGGACCTGCGGATCGGATCCAGCACCCGGTCGATGAACACCGCCTCGCGGTCGAAGATGTCGATGTCGTGGTCGGTGACCTCGCCGTGAGTGCACAGCGGCAGGCCGATCTCAGCCATTTTCTCCAGCACCGGGCGCACCTTGTCGAAGTCGCGCACGCCGGACGCCGAATTGGTGGTCGCCCCCGCCGGGTACAGCTTTACCGCCTTGACCAGCCCGCTGGCATGGGCTGCGGCCACATCTTCAGGATCGGTGTCCTCGGTCAGATACAGCGTCATCAGCGGCTCAAACGCCATGCCTTCGGGCAGCGCCGCCAGGATGCGGCCGCGGTAGGCCGCGGCCTGATCCCCGGTCACCACCGGCGGCACCAGGTTCGGCATGATGATGGCGCGGCCGAAATGGCGGGCGGTTTCGGGCAGCACGGCCTGCAGCATTGCGCCGTCGCGCAGATGCAGGTGCCAGTCGTCGGGGCGGGGGATGGTCAGCGTGTCGGTCATGCGCCCGCGTTAGCACATGACCGCACGGAAACAAAGCGGCTGAATGCGCGCCTGCCGGGTCCGCTTCAGCGCTTTGGGGGAATGGTGAAGCCGCCGGCCTCCGCGCGCTTTTCCAGCTCCTGCAGGCGGCGGCGGAACCGCGGCGCGCGCATCCGCTCAGTCACGTTGCGGCACATCAGCGCCATCAGGCACGGGCGGTTCTCCCGCTCCAGCCGTCCCAGCAGGTTGCGCAGGTAAAAGGAGTTGTTGCGGCGGCTGCGGAACAGCTTGTAAAAAGCCGCCCCGGTCAGCTTGCGGCTGCCGGCCAGCGACAGGATGTGATAGAGCATCTCCATCTCGATCAGCCGGGTCTGCACTGCATCGCCCATGTGGGATGCCCGCAGCCGCGTCACGTTCTTGCGGGCAAACAGGGCGGCGTGCATGGCGTCCAGCCGCTCCTGCGGATCATAGATCACATAGGCCTGATCCGCCGCATCCAACATGTCCGGCGCATAGCCGTAGCGATCGGTAAAGGACAGGCGCCGCATTTCGGCAAACCGGTCGTCCCATTCGGTCATCCTCGGATCCAGCGTCGCCTGCGGCTGCACCGCCACGACCACAGCCCCGGGGGCTGCCACCGAATAGGCCGCCGCCGCATAACCGCAGGGGCCCGCGCCGTAAAAGATCACATTGTCGAACTCGTCGAAAAAGCCGTCATCGATCAGCTGATCGAAAAACCCGTAGATGAGGTCGTCGCGGAACCATGTGTCGCCGTCGGAGACCACGCACATATGCGACCAGCCCAGGTTCTTCACCAGGTCAAAACCCAGCGGCTGTGCCTGATCGGACAGGTTGTGGATGCCCTGCATGGTCTCGAACGTCACCAGCAGCGTGTTGCCCTGGTCGATGAAGGTGGCGAAATGCCGGTCGCCGAGCGGCTGATACATACCATGCTCTTCGGCCAGCTCCGCCATCCGGGCCTTCCACTGGGCCGGCTTCAGCCCGGAAAGGTCTTCATCCAGATTTTCAAGTCCGTCCTGCATGCCTGCTATCCTCTGTGCCCTTCCAGAAACAGTCCGGGCCTGATGTTCGCAGTAACAGTTAGGAGGGAAATAAGGCTAAAATTGGAAAAACTCCTGCCTCATTAAGGCGTTGCGGCGTCCTTTCGGCGGCCTTCAGCAACGCTGCCGGCGGCTCAGCTGCCGTCCTGGGGCGGCAGCCCTGCGGACGGACCCTGAAGGGCAAACTCCCGCAGCAGCCGCGCCGCTGCCGGGCTCACCGCGCGCGAGGGCGGCGTCATCAGAAGCCGGGCAAACAGCGCGCGGCTGGGCTCCTGCTGCATCAGGGCTGCAAACCGGGCATGGCGCCATTCCACCGCTTTGGCATGCAGCCGCGCCAGCTCCGGGTCACTCAGCAGGCTGGACTGCAGCTCCGCCCGCGCCGCGCCGCAACGGGCGATGGAGGTGTCGGTGTCTGTGCAATAATTGCGCTCGACCCAGTAATCCATGCCCAGCTCCGCCTGCCGGTTGACCCGGCCGCGGTCGGCCTTCAGCACATAGCTCTCCATGGCGCCCAGCGGATAATGATTCAGCTGCGCCAGCCGCCCGTTGGGCTGGCCGTAATCGGAAAACAGCCGCTTGGTCTTGAACGCCTCGCCCAGCTCGCGCCCCTCGCAATCGAACCAGCGGTAGCCCTCCAGCCGCGCCGTGTCCTTGACATCGCGCGGCCGGTGGACGCCGCATTTGCGGTAGGTGCCGTCATTGCGGTACAGCGTCTTGAACATCACCGCCCGCCAGGGCCAGTGGATCACCTCCGGCGCGCAGCGGGTGAATTGCCCGGTCACCGGCAGATCCTCATAGCGCACGATGCCGGCATTGCCGAACAGCCGCCACGTCAGCGTCACCGCATCCGCCTCCGGCAGCGCCGCCAGCAGGTCCGCCACCGTGCCTCCGCCGGTCTTGATGCAGACAAACTCGTCTATATCCAGAACCAGGACCCAATCGGCCTGCTTTACCAGCGGATGCCGGTCCGCCAGCTTCAGCGCAGTGAACTGGATGCCGCCCTTGTCATACGGGCCTTCGTTGCGCACGTGGGTGAGCTGCCCCATCTCCTGCAGCCGGTCCAGCATCCTGGCTGTCCCGTCCTGGCAGTTGTTGGAGAAGACCAGAAAGTCGGTGAACCCGACCGCACGGTGATGGGCCAGCCATTCCAGCAGAAAGGCGGCCTCGTTGCGCACGCAGAGGATGGCCAGAACCCGCATCAGCCTCAGGCCTCCCGGGCGGCGGCAGCGGTTCGGGCAGGCTGGCAGGACAGCGTGTGCGGGGCGTTGGGCATGGCGTGCTTCTTGGTCCTCGTAACCCGCGCCCGGGTCAGCGCATCTCTCAGGCGAAGTTTTACCCGCCCCGCCGGGATTTACAACTCTCAGCCCGCCAGAGACGGAACCGCCGCAGCGTCTGCGGGCCGCGCGGCTTGACCGGAGCCGCCCCGCGTGGCCTGTTGGGCTGGTCAAACCGGGCGGGGCAAAGGGGGTCAGCATGCAGCAGGCGCAGTCAATCGATCAGGTTCAGCAGATACTCTCCGGCCAGGGCTATGTCTGCGGCCGGGCGCTGGCCACCTTGGTGTTCCTGTCGCTGAAACTGGGCCGCCCGCTGTTCCTGGAGGGCGAGGCCGGCACCGGCAAGACCGAGATCGCCAAGGCACTGGCCGCGGGCCTGGGCCGCCGCCTGATCCGGCTGCAATGCTACGAAGGGCTGGACGCCGCCAGCGCCGTCTATGAGTGGAACTTCGCGGCCCAGATGGTCGCCATCCGCACCGCAGAAGCTGCGGGCGCTGCCGACCGCGCCGCGCTGCAAAACGAACTCTTCTCCGCTGATTACCTGATCGAACGCCCGCTCTTGCAGGCGATGCGCCCGGATGAACGCGGGGCGCCGGTGCTGCTGATCGACGAGCTCGACCGCACCGATGAGCCGTTTGAGGCTTTCCTGCTGGAAGCGCTCTCCGACTTCCAGGTGACGATCCCGGAACTCGGCACCATCCACGCCCCGGAGCCGCCCATCGTTGTGCTCACTTCCAACCGCACGCGCGAAGTGCACGACGCGCTGAAACGCCGCTGCCTCTACCATTGGGTCGACTACCCGGACTTCAGCCGCGAGGTGGAAATCCTGAACGCCCGCGCGCCCGAGGCCAGCCAGCAGCTCAGCCGCGAGATCGTCGCCTTTGTGCAGGCCCTGCGCACCGAGGATCTGTTCAAGAGACCGGGGGTGGCCGAAACCATCGACTGGGCCAATTGCCTGCTGGCCCTCGACGTGATCGCCCTCAGCCCCGAGGTGATCGCCGACACCCTGGGCGCCATCCTCAAATACCAGGACGACATCGCCCGCCTGCAGGGCTCCGAGGCCAAGCGCATCCTGGATCAGGCAAGGGCCGGCCTGGACGCGGCCTGATGTTTCATCTTTCCCGAAATACTCCGGGGGTATGGGGGCAGAGCCCCCATGATACACGGTAGTGCCCGACTATCCGCCGCTCCCCTTGCCGGACAACCCCAAGCTGGTCCGCAACATCACTCATTTCGCCCGCGCCCTGCGCAAGGCGGGGCTGCCGATCGGGCCGGGCCGGGTGCTGGACGCGGTGCAGGCAGTGGCCGCCGCAGGCTTCACCAGCCGCGAGGATTTCTACTGGGCGCTGCACGCCTGTTTCGTCACCAAGCCGGAGCAGCGGCTGGTCTTCGCCCAAGTCTTCCGCCTGTTCTGGCGCGACCCCAGATACCTTGAGCAGATGATGGCGGCGATGCTGCCCGCGATCCGCGGCGTGCAGGAGGAACGCGCGGCGAAACCAGCCGAAAAACGCGCCGCCGAGGCGCTGCTGGACGGGATGCTGGAGCCGCCCGGCACCCCGGCAGAGGAGCCGGAGGGCACCGAAATCGACATCGACGCCTCCCGTACTGCTATGGCAGAGGAGCGCCTGAAAACCCTCGATTTCGAGCAGATGAGCACCGCCGAGGTTGCCGCCGCCAAACGCATCCTGGCGCAGCTGCAGCTGCCGGTGACGCCGATCCAGTCCCGCCGCCTGATGGCCTCGCCCCAGGGGCGCCGGGCAGACTGGCGCCGCACCCTGCGCAGGGCCGCGCGCCAGGGCGGCGACTTGCAAACCATCGCCCGCGCCAAACGCCGGATCCGCTGGCCCAACCTGGTGGTGCTCTGCGATATTTCCGGCTCGATGAGCCAGTACAGCCGCATCATCCTGCATTTCCTGCATGCCGCCGCCAACGCCAAGGGCGCAGGCTGGGCCAGGGTGCATGGCTTCACCTTCGGCACCCGCCTCACTAATATCACCCGCCACCTGCACCAGCGCGACGTCGACGCGGCGCTGGCCGCGGCGGGCGCTGAGGCGCAGGACTGGGAGGGCGGCACCCGGATCGGCGACTGCCTGCACGCCTTCAACCGCGACTGGTCGCGGCGGGTGATGGGGCAGGGGGCGGTAGTGCTCTTGATCTCCGACGGGCTGGACCGCGGCGACCCGGAGGCATTGGCGCGCGAGATGCAGCGGCTGCAGCTCTCCTCGCGACGCCTGATCTGGCTGAACCCGCTGCTGCGCTGGGATGGCTTCGCGCCCAAGGCGCAGGGCATCCGTGCCATGCTGCCCTATACCGACAGCTTCCGCGCCGGCCATTCCATCGCCTCGCTGGAGGAGCTGGCCCAGGTGATCTCCAGTCCTGCGGATGCGGGCGAAAAGGCCCGTTTGATGGCGCTGCTGTGACCCGGCGTAAATAAATTCCAAAATCAGAATGTGACTTGATCTGAATCAATCCGCACCTTATCGCTCAATTATATTCTGAAAATAGAATGTAACGTGGGAAAGGAGAAATCATGCCACTCAACTGGAAAGCCGGGGGGCTCCTGCTGGGGCTGGTGTTCTTCCTGGCGGTGCTGCTGGTCAAGCCCATCGGGGTGTCGACCCAGTTTGTGATCCTCGACGGCATCATCGCCGACGCCGTGAACCCGCAGCTGGTGACGGAAACCGCGGACGGGTACACCTCCACCAACGCCTATCTGGCGAAGTCGGACGGCAAATACGCCAAGTCCATCGCCAACCCGCTCAACTACAGCTTTGTCTTCGTGCTGGCGATGGCGCTGGGCGGGCTGCTGTCGGCCAAGCTGCGCGGCGGCATCACAGGCGCAGAACGCAGCGTGCACGCCTTGTGGCGCGCCAACTTCGGGGACAGCACCGCGAAACGCTATGCCGCGGCCTTCCTCGGCGGGTTCGTCGTGCTCTACGGCGCCCGGCTGGCGGGCGGCTGCACCTCGGGCCACATGATGTCCGGCATGATGCAGACCGCACTGTCGGGCTACATCTTTGCCGCCGGCGCCTTTGCCGCCGCGATCCCCGTCTCGCTGATGCTGTTCAAGAAGGAGGCCTGAGCCATGACCACCATTATTTTGGCAATCGTGATCGGCGCTGCCTTTGGCGCGGTGCTGGACCGGATCGGGGCCTCCAACCCCAACTACATCGGCAAGATGCTGAACCTCACCAATCTGAACCTGGCAAAGACCATCCTGCTGGCAATCGGCACCGGCTCGGTCCTGATGTTCGGCGGCCAGATGGCGGGGCTGGTCGATGTCGGCCACATGTCGGTCAAGGCCGCCTATGCCGGTGTCTTCATCGGCGGGCTGATGCTGGGCGCGGGCTGGGCGCTGGCGGGCTACTGCCCCGGCACCGGTGTGGTCGCCGCCGCCTCGGGCCGCAAGGACGCGCTGTTCTTCATCGCGGGCGGCCTGCTGGGCGCGGCGGCCTATATGGCCACCTACCCGGCGTGGAATGCCAGCGGCCTGCTGGACAGCTTCGCGGGCGGCAAGGTGACCCTGGGCTTTGTTCCGGGTGCCAAATACGAAGGCCTGATGGCGCTGCCCGGCGACCTGCTGGGCATCATTCTGGGCCTTGGGTTCATCGCATTGGCCTTTGCCCTGCCGGAACGGCTGGTGCCGCAGAAAGCGGCCGCGCAGCCCGCGGAATAACCCGCGCGCAGGGCAACAGGGGAGCGCCCGCCGGGTATGGCGGGCGCTTTCCGGTCTTCCGCCCGTCTTTTGCGGGCGCTTCGCGCTTGAAACTTCCCCTTCCAGCGCCGAGGTTTAAAGGCAGCCGCCGCCCGGGCGGCACGGGGAGAGACGCAAGATGCAGCACACCGCCCAATTTGAGAACGCGCCGGAAACCGCGCTGGATTGGCACAAGGCAGGCGCAGGCGCCGCATTGGCCACCGTGGTGCAGACCTGGGGTTCGGCCCCGCGCCGCACCGGCTCGCAGCTGGTGGTCTCCGGCGATGGCAGGATCGAAGGCTCCGTCTCCGGCGGCTGCGTCGAGGGCGCCGTGGTGGTCGAGGCGCAGGAGGCGCTGGCGGACGGCAAGCACCGGCTCCTGGAATTCGGCGTCAGCGACGAGGATGCCTTTGCCGTCGGCCTCGCATGCGGCGGCACCATCAAGGTGCTGGTGGAACCGGTCGGCTCCGCGCTGCCCGCGGAGATGCTTGAGGAGCTGGTTCAGGCCCGCGCCGCCCGCACGCCTGTTGCCTATGAAGTAAACCTCACCACCGGCGCGCGGCAACTTCTGCGCGGCGCATACCCCGACCGGATGCGCATGGACCGCTCTGGCTTGGAGGACGATGGCGAGATCTTTGTGGCTGTTCACAACCCGCCGCTGCGGCTGGTCTGCGTCGGCGCGGTCCACATCGCGCAGGCCCTGGTTCCGATGGCGCGGATCGCGGGCTATGACCCGGTGATCATCGACCCCCGCGCGGCCTTCGCGTCGCCGGAACGTTTCCCCGGCGAGACGCTGATGGACGACTGGCCGGACGAGGCGGTGCAAAAGCTCGGCCTCGATACCCGCACCGCGCTGGTGCTGCTGACCCACGACCCCAAACTGGACGACCCGGCCTTGCACGCGGGGCTGGCGGCAGACGTGTTTTACATCGGCGCGCTGGGCTCCAAGAAAACCCACACCGCCCGCGTCGCCCGGATGCAGGAAGCCGGCTTCACTGAAGACCAGATCAGCCGCATCCACGGCCCCATCGGCCTCGACATCGGCGCCGCCGGTCCAGCGGAAATCGCCGTCTCGATCCTGTCCGAGATGACCGCCGTCCTGCGCGGCAAGCAGCCATGAGGTTTGGCCCGGTTCCCCTGAAGGACGCCGAAGGCGCCATCCTCGCGCACTCGCTGCAAGGCGCCACCCGCAAGGTCGCCAAGGGCACGATGCTGACTGGTGAAGACCTCGCAGAGCTCGCTGCGGCGGGCCATGAGACGCTGACCGCCGCCCGGCTCGACCCCGCCGACATGCATGAGGACGCTGCCGCCGAGGCGCTGGCACACGCACTGGTGCCGGATCCGTCCGCGCAGGGCATCCGGATTTCCGGCGCGGGCACCGGGCGGGTGAACCTGTACGCCACAGGCGCCGGGGTCGTGCGGCTGGACCGCGCCAAGCTGGAGGCGGTCAACGCGGTGGACCCGATGATCACCGTCGCCACTGTGCCGGACTATCACCGGGCCGACGCGGGGGGTATGCTCGCGACGATCAAGATCATTTCCTATGGTGTGCCCGCAGACGCAATCCGCCGCGCCAGCGAAGGGGCAGGGGACGCGATCAGGGTGCTGCCGCCGGTGCTGTCCTCGGCCACGCTCATCGAAACCACGGTGAGCAAGGACACGCCCCCCGACAAGGGCCGCGCCGCGATGGCGGGCCGGTTGCACCGGATGGGCCTCAGCCTGTCGGCGCGGGTGGTGGTGCCGCACAGCGAGGATGCGCTGGCTGAGGCCATCACCCAGGCGCCGGGGCAGCTGGTGCTGGTGCTGACAGGCTCCGCCACCTCCGACCCGCACGACGTGGCGCCGCAGGCTGTGCGCAACGCAGGCGGCACAGTGACCCGCTTCGGGATGCCGGTGGACCCCGGCAATCTGCTGTTTCTTGGCAAATACCAGACCAAGCCGGTGATCGGCCTGCCGGGCTGCGCCCGGTCCCCGGCGCTCAACGGTGCAGACTGGGTGCTGGAGCGGGTGATCTGCGGCATTCCTGTCACCTCTTCCGATATCGCCGCGATGGGTGTTGGCGGGCTGCTAAAGGAAATCCCCACCCGCCCGATGCCGCGCCGCGACGCAGAAGGCTGACGCCGCAGCGCAGCGCGGGATTTGTGACGCAGGGTCACAACCTTGGGTAAGCACTTCTGACGCGAAATTTACCCTCTGCCCCCCTGTTAAAACACTTCGCGGATGGCGCGGCCCGTGCTTAACTCCCCCCAGCCAGACAAAAACAAGCTAAAGGGAGGGTACTATGGCCAAGGTCTCCATGACCGTGAATGGCAAGGCTGCCAGCGGCGAGGTTGAAGGGCGCACGCTGCTGTCCTCATTCCTTCGGGAAGAGCTCGGGCTGACCGGCACCCATGTGGGCTGCGACACCAGCCAGTGCGGAGCCTGCGTTGTGCATGTGGACGGCAAGGCGGTGAAAGCCTGTACCATGCTGGCGCTCGAGGCCGAAGGCGCGGAGGTTGCCACCATCGAAGGGCAGGCCAACGCCGACGGCTCGCTGAACACAATCCAGCAGGCGTTCCAGGACCACCACGGGCTGCAATGCGGCTTCTGCACGCCGGGCATGGTGATGTCGGCGGCAGCGCTGCTGAAAGACAACCCCAAGCCCAGCGAACAGGAAATCCGGGAGTATCTGGAAGGCAACCTGTGCCGCTGCACCGGCTACCACAATATCGTCAAGGCGATCATGGCTGCCTCGGGGCAGGATGTGTCCTCCATCGCGGCGGAGTGACAGGAAGACCCCAGGCCGGCACCCGGCCTGAGCTGAACAAGGAGTGAGTTACCAAGAGGTGCGCCTCGCAAGGCAGCACCCTCCAGGGAGGAAAGACCAGACATGCCCAAGGATAACGGCATCGGCGCCAGCCCCAAGCGGCGCGAGGACGTGCGGTTCCTGACAGGAGCCGGGAATTACACCGACGACATCAACGTGAACGGCCAGGCCTACGTGCATTTCCTGCGCGCGGATGTGGCCCATGCCACCATCAATTCCATCGACACATCAGCAGCGGCTGAGATGCCCGGTGTGGTGAAAATCTTCACCGGCGCCGATTTCGCCGAAGTAGGCGGCATCCCCTGCGGCTGGGGCGTCACCGACCGCCACGGCAACCCGCAGCAGGAGCCGCGCCACCCGATCATCGCCGACGGCACCATCCGCCACGTGGGGGAGATCGTTGCGGCGGTGGTGGCCGACACGCTGGAACAGGCCCGCGATGCGGCCGAGGCCATCGAGCTGGACCTGAGTGATAAGCCCGCGGTGGTCGATATGGCGGCAGCGCTGGCAGAAGGCAGCACCAAGGTGCATGAGGATCTGACCTCAAACCTCTGTTATGACTGGGTGTTCGGGAACGATGACGACGACGCGGTGCAGGCGGCCTTTGACAGCGCCGCCCATGTGACCACGCTGGAGCTGGTCAACAACCGCCTGGTCGCCAACCCGATGGAGCCGCGCGTGGCCATCGGCGACTACAGCCGCGCAACGGATGAATACACGCTCCACACCACCAGCCAGAACCCGCATGTGATCCGCCTCCTGATGTGTGCCTTCGTGCTGGGCCTGCCGGAGCACAAGGTGCGGGTGATCGCGCCGGACGTGGGCGGCGGCTTCGGCTCCAAGATCTTCCACTACGCCGAGGAAGCCTTCTGCACCCATGCCGCCAAGGCCTGCGGGCGGGCGGTGAAATGGACCTCCACCCGGGCCGAGGCGTTCATCTCCGACGCCCACGGCCGCGATCATGTGACCAGGATCGAGCTGGCGCTGGACGGCGACAATAACTTCACCGCGCTGCGCACCAATACGATGGCCAATATGGGCGCGTATCTGTCGACGTTTTCGACCTCGGTGCCCAGCTATCTGCATGGCACCCTGATGGCCGGGAACTACAAGACGCCGATCGTGCAGGTGAACGTCAAGACCGTCTTCACCAACACGGTGCCCGTCGATGCCTACCGCGGCGCGGGCCGGCCGGAGGCGACCTATCAGCTGGAGCGCGTCATCGACAAGGCCGCGCGCGAGCTGGGTGCCGATCCGATTGCGCTGCGCCGCCAGAACTTCATCACCGAGTTTCCCTATGAAACCCCGGTGGCGCTGACCTATGACACCGGCGATTACGTGGCGACCATGGACAAGCTGGAGGAGGTCGCCGACGTGGCAGGCTTCGCCGCCCGGCGTGCGGAAAGCCAGAAGAACGGCAAGCTGCGCGGCTTTGGCGTCAACTGCTATATCGAGGCCTGCGGTATCGCGCCCTCCAACATCGTCGGCATGCTGGGCGCCCGTGCGGGGCTTTACGATGCCGCCACGGTGCGGGTCAATGCCACCGGCTCCATCAGCGTGATGGTCGGCGCGCATGCGCACGGGCAGGGGCATGAAACCACCTTCCCGCAGGTCGTCGCCGACATGATCGGCATTGATGAGAGCATGGTCGACATCGTGCATGGCGACACCGGGCGGGTGCCGTTTGGCATGGGCACTTACGGCTCGCGCTCCATCGCGGTCTGCGGCTCTGCCATGGTGCGCGCGACTGAGAAGATCATCAGCAAGGCAAAGAAGATCGCCGCCCACCTGATGGAGGCCTCCGACGCCGATATCGAGCTGAAGGACGGCCAGTTCACCGTTGCGGGCACCGACAAGTCCGTCGCCTGGGGCGATGTCTGTCTGACGGCCTATGTCCCCCACAACTACCCGCTGGAGGAGCTGGAGCCGGGGCTGGAGGAGACCGCGTTCTATGATCCGGCCAACTTCACCTATCCGGCCGGCGCCTATGCCTGCGAGGTGGAGGTGGATCCCGACACCGGCAAGGTCACCATCGAACGCTTCGCAGCGGCCGATGACTTCGGCAATATCATCAACCCGATGATTGTTGACGGCCAGGTCCACGGCGGGCTGGGCCAGGGCATCGGCCAGGCGCTGCTGGAGAATGCGGCCTATGACGAGGACGGCCAGCTGCTGTCGGCCTCCTTCATGGATTACGCGATGCCCCGGGCTGACGACGTGCCGTTCTATCAGGTGGACCACTCCTGCCAGACCCCCTGCACCCACAATCCGCTGGGCGTAAAGGGCTGCGGCGAGGCCGGGGCGATCGGCTCGCCGCCGGCGGTGGTCAACGCGGTGATCGACGCGCTGCAGTCGGGCGGCAAGAACGTCACCCATATCGACATGCCGCTATCGCCCGCGCGTGTTTGGGCGGCGATGAATGGGTAAGGGTTCATGGGGGCTCTGCCCCCATACCCCCGGAGTATTTTCGGAAAGATGAAAGCCGGTCAGCCGGTTTTCGGAAAGGATACGCGATGTATGAATTCGAATTCGAGAAACCCTCGACCGTCGCTGAGGCCGTGGCCGCGCTGGCGGATGAGGACGCGCAGGCGCTCGGCGGCGGGCAGACGCTGATCCCGACGCTGAAGCAGCGGCTGGCGATGCCGTCGAAACTGGTGAGCCTCGGCGGCATTCCGCAGCTGAAGGAGCTGAGCGACAACGGCGGTATGCTGACCATCGGCGGCGCCGTCACCCATGGCGAAGTGGCAGAGGCCGCGGCGGGCAGCTATCCGGCGCTGGCTGATCTGGCGAGCCACATCGGCGACCCGGCGGTCCGCAACCGCGGCACCATCGGCGGCTCGCTGGCCAACAACGACCCGGCCGCCTGCTATCCGGCGGCGGCGCTGGGCAGCGGCGCCACCATCGTGACCAACACCCGCGAGATCACCTCTGACGACTATTTCCGCGGCCTGTTCGAGACGGCGCTGGAGGAGGGCGAGATCATCACCGCGGTGCGGTTCCCGGTGCCGGAAAAGGCCAATTACCAGAAATTCCTGCAACCCGCCTCGCGCTTTGCGCTGGTGGGCGTGTTTGTTGCCAAATACGCCGCCGGGGTGCGGGTGGCGGTGACTGGTGCTTCGGAGGAGGGCGTGTTCCGCTGGAACGAGGCCGAGGCGGCGCTGGATGCCGATTTCGCGCCGGACGCGCTGGACGGGCTGAGCGTGGATGCCGGCGGCATGATCGGGGACCTGCATGGCACCAAGGAATACCGCGCCCATCTGGTTGGAGTGATGGCCAAGCGGGCCGTGGCCGCGGCGGGCTGATCGGCCATGGCCAGGTAAATGCGCAGGCACCGGTCTCCGGTGCCTGTTCCCGTGTCAGTGCTTCAGATAGCCCGACATTTCTTCCAGCAGGCTCTGCGTCTTGCCGGAAAGCTCCCGGATCTCGGTGGCAATGACGGCAAAGCCCTTGCCCATATCGCCGATCCGCGCGGCCTCGATCGAGGCGTTGAAGGAAATGAACTTGATGTTCTTCCCGACCCCTTCGGCGGTGGCGATGGTCGCGCGCATCTGCTCATCACGCTCCGCCTCGCGGAGCTGCTGGGCCTCGCTCAGGCAATGCACCAGGTCTTTGAGGAAGGCCGACACCGCAGGTTCCAGCCGGTAGAGGCAGAGGGCGTCCAGTTCCGGCACCGCGCGCACATGATCCAGCGCTGCGCCGCCATCCGCCTGGACCGCTGCGCGGTGGAGCGGCGTCAGCAGCTCAAGGCAGGTCCCGCGCTTCGCCTCAAGCTCAGCAGGCAGTGTGTAGCCGCAGGCGTCCAGCAGCCCTTGCAGCCCGCTGCCCAGCATATCATGCGCCGCGCGGATGCGCTGCACCGACAAGGCCAGGACATCCTCCGCACCGCTGCTGTCCGCCCCGGCCGGCGCCTGCGCCAGTGCCAGCAGCGAAAGGGCGGCGATGCGGCTGGGGCCGATGGCCATGAAGGCGGTGTTCTGAACATCGGTCAAACTGGTCATGCGTCTGCTTTCACTGAGGATGGCACAGGTATAACCGGGCAGGCATTAAGGCACCGCTAACCGTAGCAAACAAAAAGCCCCGCAGGCGGAACCTGCGGGGCTGTGCCATGCACCTGCGGCGCGCGGCTTATTTCTTGGCCAGCGGACCGATCATCATGATCATCTGGCGGCCTTCCATCTTCGGCATGTTCTCGACCTTGCCGATTTCCTTGGTGTCCTCGGCGACCCGCTCCAGCAGTTCGCGGCCAAGGTTCTGGTGCGCCATTTCGCGGCCGCGGAAGCGCAGGGTGACCTTCACCTTGTCGCCGTTCTCCAGGAACTTGACGACGTTGCGCATCTTCACGTCATAGTCATGAGTGTCCGTGTTGGGACGGAACTTGACCTCTTTGACCTCGATGATCTTCTGCTTCTTGCGGGCTTCGCTCTCGCGCTTTTGCTGTTCGTACTTGAACTTGCCAAAGTCCATGATCTTGCACACGGGCGGGTTGGCATTGGGCGAGATTTCAACCAGATCAAGTCCGGCTTCGGCGGCCATGTCCATGGCCTTGGCCGGATGCACAACACCGACGTTTTCGCCATCGGCGCCGATCAGGCGGATTTCGGGGGCGCGGATTTTTTCGTTGACGCGCGGGCCGGTATCACGTTGAGGCGGCGCGTTATGAGGTCTGCGGGCTATGACTGCGATCCTTCTGTCATTGCAAAAAGTGCGGGAACGCTACTGCCCCCGCGCATGTGATTCAAGGCTTATGCGCGGTATGGCGGCAGGAAAGCCGCTTTTCAAGGCCGCATATTGCAAATGGCCCTTAAAACAGGCGTCTTTGCCGGCTGCGGCCGGCCGAAAGCTGCGCCGCGCAACGTCCTGAAAAGGCTCAATTGCGGCGGGGTTCCGCCGGTTGGGCTGGCGCAGCGGCGCGCGGCCGCCCGTGCGCGGGCTGCAGGGAACTTCCCCCTTGAGCGGGGCCAGGTGCCGCCCCATTTGGCAGAGCAGATGGCGAGAGACCGGCCAGCGGGGCCGGGTCATGGAAGGAGTCCATTATGAAACAGTTGTTGATCGTGATTGCCCTCGGTGTTGCCGCGGTGGCCGGCTACATGATGCTGACAGGCCCGGAGCCGCAAGAGACAGCGCCTCTGGAGACCGTTCCGCAGGCCGAAGAGGAGCAGAGCAGCACGGTGCCGGAAACGGCTGAAGAGAGCGCTGCCCCGGCTGAGCAGGCTGTGGAAGACGCGGCAGAAGCGGTGGAAGGGGCCATCGAATCCGGCGCCGAAGCTGCCGGGTCGGCTGTCGAGGCTGTGCAGGACACGCTGAACGAAGCGGCGGGCGCTGCGGCCGAGGCGGCAGGCGATGCTGTCGACGCGGTACAGGAGTCCGCCGGTGAGACCGCTGGCGGCGTCGCAGACCTGGCGGGTGAAGCCGCGGATGCGGCCGATGAGGCTGCGGATCAAGCGGGTCAGGCCGCGGATGCCGCTGCCGATACAGCCGCCGGCGCGGCAGATGCGGCACAGGACTCGGCAGCCGATGCCGCCACCGAGGAGCTGAACAGCGCGGCCGGAGCGGTTGAAGGCGGCGCGGCCGTGGAAACCGAAGGCACTGCCGGCAGCAACTAAGCGCTGCTGCACCCCCCCTGCGTGACCCCGCGCGGCCGGCTCCTCCCGGCCGCCGGATGCCGGGCAAGGATCAGTGGGGCCGGGCCTGCGCCTGCTGCGCGATCCTGGCCATCTGGTCCAGCGGGGTCTGGCCGCCCGCCTGGGCTTGAGGCTGAGCCTGGGTCGGGGCCTGAGGCGCCAGGAAGGCCAGAAACGTCTCCCAGCCGCCGGCGCTGCTGCCTTGTTTGCGGGCCCGCTGGATCTGCAGCTGTGCCACGCCGACCAGGTCCAGCGGTTTGGAGCCGTCGTAGGTGCTGCCGGTGATGCCGGCCAGGCGGCTGCGGAATTTCTCGCCCATCGAGTTCAGCAGCAGCATCTGCGCGGTCACCGGGTGGCCGGCCTGCACCAGCGAGTCGAACATCTGGTCGATGTCCTGCGGGCTGATGGCGCGCGGGTCATAGCGTTCCTTGACGCTGGCGATTCTTTCGGGGATCGAGGGCTGCACCTGGTCCGGACGGGCCTGAAACCCTGCCACCGCGGACTTGACGCGCGCCTTGCCTGCCTCTGTGCGCACGGACGTGAAGACGGGCGCCTGCCCTGAGGCCAGTTCATTCTGCATTTCGAGCTTCTCCATTCTGGATACTTGGCTCAGGAATACAGAATCATCCCCAACAAATGATAAACGGGAGGCGGCGGCCTCCCGTCAAAACAGTGTCAAAAATCGGGCAGCCCGCGGGGGCAGCCCGGCCCGGGATCAGTCCAGGAACGCCTTTTCCACCACGAAGTGCGCAGGCTTGGAGTTGGCGCCCTCCTCAAGGCCATAGGTGTTCTCAAACAGGTCCTTGAGCTCCAGGTTGAACGCCAGGTTGCCGCAGATCATCGCGCGGTCGCTTTCCGGGTTCAGCGGCGGCACGCCGAGTTCTGCAAACGCCTCGCCAGAGCGCATCAGGTCGGTGATGCGGCCCATCTTGGGGCTCTCCTCGCGGGTGGTGGTCGGGTAGTATTTGATCTTCTTCCAGAAGCCTTCGCCGATCACCTCGTTCAGCAGCTCATCGTCCTTCAGGCTGTCGATCAGGCGCTTGCCGTACTCCAGCTCGCCCACCTCGCGGCAGGTGTGGGTGATGATCACCTCGTCGTAATCCTCGTAGGTCTGCGGCTCGCGCAGCAGCGAGGCAAAGGGCGCAAAACCGGTGCCGGTGGCAAAGAACCAGATCCGCTTGCCGGGCAGCAGCGCGTCATGCACCAGGGTGCCGACGGGCTTGGGCCGCAGGATGATCTCGTCGCCCGGCTTGATGTGCTGCAGTTTGGAGGTCAGCGGGCCGTCCTGCACCTTGATCGAGTAGAACTCCATTTCCTCATCCCAAGAGGGGGAGGCGATGGAATAGGCGCGCAAGAGCGGCTTCTGCTTGCCGGTCTTGGGGTCCGGATCGTTCATCAGACCGATCATCACGAACTCGCCGGAGCGGAAGCGCAGGGACGCGGGCCGGGTGCAGCGGAAGGAAAACAGCCGGTCGGTCCAGTGTTTCACCTCGGTCACGGTCTGGGCGTCGGGCAGGGCCGGCACCGCTTTGGCCGGTTTCGGGTCGGTTGCAGTGTCGGTCACGGGTGTCATCTCATTCATCGGTTGCACTGCCGGAGGAATAACCGGCACCTCTGATTAATCTTTGATACAGGTCAGGAAAAGCCCCGGTTTTGGAAAACCGGCCCCGCGCGTGACGCAACGGAACCGGTTTCAGGGGCATTTCCCGGGTTCGCAGAGGGCTGGCTCAGCGGGCAGCGGTGCTGCCGCGCAGGCGGGCCTGGTAGCTATGCGCCTTCCAGTCGGCGCGGGCAAGCCACTGTTCCTCGGGCTGGCGGGCGGCCAGCTCATCGCTGATCTCCACCTCGTCAAAGCCGGAGCGGCGGGCCATCGCGTACTGGTCGGCCAGCACATGGCCGAAGGCGCGCAGGCGGCCCTCATAGCCCTTCAGCCGCAGCTGGCGGGCCAGGGTAAAGCCGCGGCCGTCGGCAAAGCTGGGGAATTGCACCCGCACCAGTTCGATGCCGTCCAGCGGCACGTCATTCAGGCTGGCATCAGAGGCCAGTTCCAGCACGTTGGCGCCGTCAAAACCGCCGGTCCAGTCATCTTGGGCAAAGCCCGTGTCCGTCACGATAACAGTCATCGTTCAAGCTCCTGTTCGCACGAATTTGCCATCCACCACATGGATGCCGCATTCTTCTTTGTTTTCGCCGCGCCAGCGCCCGGCACGGGGGTCTTCGCCTTCCTTGACCGGGCTGGTGCAGGGCGCGCAGCCGATCGAGGGATAGCCCTTGGCCACCAGCGGATGGCGGGGCAGGCGGTTTTCATCCATATAGGCGCGCACGTCCTCGGGCGCCCAATGGGCCAGCGGGTTGATCTTGAGCCGTCCGGTGCCGTCCTCGACCTCGAAGAAATCGAGTGCGGCGCGGGAGCCCGACTGGAACCGCTTGCGGCCGGTGATCCAGCCTTCATATCCGTCCAGCGCCTTCTGCAGCGGGATCGTCTTGCGCAGGGTGCAGCAGGCGTCCTTGTCGCTGAAGCGCAGCGCCCCGTAGGGGTCCTTCTCGGCGATGTCGTCGGCGCGGATGATGCGCACATTGCGCAGGCCCAGCCGCTCGCTCACCTCCTGCTGATAGAGCAGGGTTTCGGTGAACAGCAGTTCGGTGTCCACGAACACAACCGGCGTCATCGGGTCGATGACCGCGGCCATGTGCAAAAGCACCACGGATTCCGCGCCGAAAGAGGAGACCAGGGCGATATGCCCTGCGTCCCGCAAAGCGCCCTCCATCACCGAAGTGGCCGAATGGTGGCGGTAGCGCGCATTAAGCGCTTCCGCCTTGGCGGCCAGCTCCCGGTCCCGGGGGCCGATGGACTCCCCGGCGGGCTTGTTTCCGGCTGAATGGAACATCAGATCAGGCGACCTTTTTCTGAGCCTCGGGATAGAGCGCGGCCTTGAACGGCTCCATGCCGATCCGGCGGTAGGTTTCGAGGAAGGTTTCCTCTGCGCTTTCACGCCGCGCCATGTAGACCTCCACGATGCGCTCCACGGCCGGAACAATCTCGTCATAGGCAAAGCCGGGGCCGGTGCGGGTGCCGATGGCAGCCGTCTCGGTGGCGTCGCCGCCCAGGGTGATCTGGTAGTTCTCCACCCCTGCACGGTCCAGGCCCAGGATACCGATATGGCCCACGTGGTGGTGGCCGCAGGCGTTGATGCAGCCGGAGATCTTGATCTGCAGATGGCCGATGTCGTGCTCCATCTTCAGCTCGTCAAAGCGGGTTGCGATCTCCTGCGCGACCGGGATCGAGCGGGCGGTTGCCAGCGCGCAATAATCCATGCCCGGGCAGGCGATGATGTCCGAGATCAGGCCGATGTTGGCGGTGGCGAGGCCGTGCTCTTTCAGCTTGGCGTGGATCGCGGGCAGGTCGTTCTTGTGGACATGCGGCAGGATCACGTTCTGCTGGTGGCTGATGCGCAGCTCGTTGTAGCCGTACTGCTCCGCCAGGTCGGCCATCAGGCGCATCTGCTCGGCGCTTGCGTCGCCCGGGGTTGCCCCATGCGCCTTGATCGAGATGGTGGCGATGGCGTGGCCCTCGGCGCGGTGCGCGTGCAGGTTGGTGTCGGCCCAGGCGCGGAACACCGGGTCGTTTTCATAGGCCGCATCGAACACATCGGCCGGACCCGAACGGAACTCCGGCGCCTGGAAATGCGTCTTGATCTCTTCCAGCAGCTGCTGGTCGGTGCCGTCGTACTGGCCACGGATCGCCAGGAAGGCTTCCTCGGTCATCGCGCGGTAGGTGTCGATGCCGTTCTCGGAGACGGTGATCTTGATGCGCGCCTTGTACTTGTTGTCGCGGCGGCCCAGCACGTTGTAGACGGTCAGAACCGCCTCCAGATAGGGCAGCAGATCCGCCTGCGGCAGGAACTCGCGCAGCACCTGGCCGATCATCGGGGTACGGCCCAGGCCGCCGCCGACGATGACTTTGAAGCCAATCTTGCCGTCCTGCTCCACCACCTGCAGGCCCACGTCATGCGCCTTGATCACGGCGCGGTCGGCGCTGCTGCCGGTGATGGCGATCTTGAACTTGCGGCCCAGGAACTGGAATTCCGGGTGGTCGGTGGACCACTGGCGGATCAGCTCGGCATAGGGGCGCGGGTCGGTCAGCTCATCCGCGGCGGCACCGGCGAAATGGTCGGCGGTGGTGTTGCGGATGGTGTTGCCCGAGGTCTGGATGGCGTGCAGCCCGACCTCACCCAGCGCATCCAGCATGTCCGGGATGTCGCGCAGCTTGGGCCAGTTGTACTGGATGTTCTGGCGGGTGGTGAAATGGCCGTAGCCCTTGTCCCACTTCTCCGCCAGCAGCGCCAATGCACGCATCTGGTTGGGGTTCAGGGTGCCATAGGGCACCGCGACCCGCAGCATATAGGCGTGCAGCTGCAGGTAAACGCCGTTCATCAGGCGCAGCGGCTTGAACTCGTCCTCGGTGAGGGAGCCGTCGATGCGGCGCTCGACCTGGGCGCGGAACTGAGCGTTGCGTTCTGCCAGGAAGGCTTCGTCGAACTCATTGTACTTATACATTGGCGTCAGCCTCCTGCTTGCCGTGGAAGTAGTTCGAGGGGCCGGTGCGGCGGAATTCCTCGCGGAAGTGGGTCGGCTCGGGGCCGTTCGGGCCTGCCTTGGCGTCGGCCAGATAGGCGCCGACGATCTTGATGTTCTGCTTCTCCGCCTCGATCAGGCGCAGCTGGGCTTCGGCCTCATCGGTGATCAGCTCGGCCTCCGACAGCTCGCGGGTCCAGGTGTCCTGGGCGGTGAAATAGATCACGTCGCCTTCCAGCAGGTCGTTGGCGGTGATGACTTTGGGTGTAAAGGGGCGAGGCATTATGCAAGCTCCGTCTTGAGGTCGTTCAGGGCGGCCGCCGCTTTGCGCGGCGCAAGTCCCAGGAAGGTGAGGGCGGGGCCGTCGAACCCGGCCGCGTCGAGATCGGCAGGCAGGCGGTCCAGCGTGGTTTCCAGCACCCGCTGTTCAGGGCGGGAGGCGTTTTCGACAATGGTCACCGGCATGGCGCGGTCCGCCCCGTGCATGATCAGGCGGCCCTGCACGAAACGGGCGGATTTCTTGCCCATGTAGACCG
The DNA here is from genome assembly GCF_059429235.1 of Leisingera sp. CC-HEC096. NCBI lineage: Bacteria > Pseudomonadati > Pseudomonadota > Alphaproteobacteria > Rhodobacterales > Roseobacteraceae > Leisingera > Leisingera sp. CC-HEC096. Next base: position 1,410,042 of record NZ_JCAIJS010000001.1, on the reverse strand, counting down.
CGGCAACCTCGCCCGGGCGCGCCAGTGCGGCCCAGTCGTGATCGGCAAAACCCTTCATGTCGTGCCCGGTCAGGAACCGCACCGAAGAGTTGCGGCCGCGCTGGGTCAGGCTCTGTCCGATGCCCGCCACGGCGGCAGACGCGGCGGTGATGCCGGGGATGATCTGGCTGGCAATGCCGGCGTTTTCCAGCGCGGTCAGCTCTTCATCCAGGCGGGCAAAGACGGTGGGATCGCCGGCCTTCAGCCGCAGCACCTTCTTGCCGGCCTTGGCATGGGCCACCAGGCGCGCGCAGATCTCCTCCTGGCTGACCTGCGGGCCAAAGCCCTCCTTGCCGACGTTTTCCAGAACCGCTTGCGCACCGGCCAGCGCCATGATCTCTGCGCTGACGAGACGGTCATAGAGGATCACGTCGGCTTCTTGCAGCGCGCGCAGGGCTTTCAGGGTCAGCAGGTCCGGGTCGCCGGGGCCGGAGCCTGCAAAGGCAACCTGCCCCGGCACCAGGCAACACATGCCGCCGCGGACGTGAGCGGTGGCATTGGCAGCATGTGTCATGTGTGCGGACATCCCTGTACCCTCTGTGCGGTGTGTTTGACTTGAGGGTAGATATAGGAAATATTCCCGGTATTGCGCCATATGGGCGTTGAAATAAGAACGTTGGTTTTGCTGAGGCGGGATGCCGGGCCGATTGGTCCTCACAATAGGAGAAAACAGGGATGACGGTGCGGATCGACGGCACGGACCGGAAAATTCTGGCTGAACTGCAGCGGGACGCCAGCCAGTCGCTGGACGAAATAGCCCGCCGGGTGGGGTCATCCAAGACCCCGGTTTGGAATCGGATCCGCAAGCTGCGCGAGGCCGGGGTGATCGGCCAGCAGACGGTGCTCTTGGACCCGGAGGCGCTGGGGTTTGAGGCCTGTTTCTTTGTCCTCATCCGCACCTCGGAGCACGAGGCGGAATGGCAGGCCAAGTTCCTGCAGGCCCTGCGCGACCGCCCCGAGGTGCAGGAGGCGCACCGGCTGGCGGGCGACATCGACTATATTCTGAAAGTCCGGGTGCAGAACGCGCGCGCCTATGACGTATTCTATCAGGCGCTGATCTCCGAGGTGAAGGTGCACAACGTGACCGCGCTTCTGTCGATGGAAGAGATCAAATCGACCACTATGCTGCCGCTGGGCGCCTGAGAGCGCGCGCCCGGCCCCTGCCGCGTCAGGCCGGGGCCGCGGCAGCACGGCAGCGTGCCGCTGTCACAGGGGCGGGCGCAGCAGCAGGTGGCGCCCGTCCTGCAGCCGCCACGGCGATGTCTCGCCAGTGGCAGCCTCCGGCATAACGCCGATGTCGGCCAGCAGATGCGGCGATGTCCCGGCCAGCCGCTCAAGATCGCGGCAAGGCACCCGGACCGCGTCCTGGGACACCGCAGCATGAGGCTCAGCTTTTCTCAGTCCCGTCAGACCTGCAATCCAGCCAAGCACGCTGCGGGCTGGAGATCCGTGGTGCCGGGCGCCTGCGTTATCGCAATATGCGGTCATAGCTAATCCTCCGTTCTGGCCTTTGAGAGTTAGGGCCGGAGGGGCTTGCGCGCAAACCAGTTAAACTCCACCATGGATCAGGAAAACTGACCCATGGTGAAATCATGCGCCTGCCGCCCCTCAATGCCCTGCGCGCCTTCGAGGCCGCTGCCCGCCACGAGGGCTTCATCGCTGCCGCAGACGAGCTGTTCGTGACCCGGGGCGCGATCAGCCGCCAGGTAAAGATCCTGGAGGACCACATCGGCGTGCAGCTGTTCCACCGCAATGCCCGCGGGGTGGAGCTGACGGCGGCGGGGCGGCGGCTCTATCCGGTGCTGACAGAGGCCTTTGCGATGATGCAGCGCGAGGTGGAGCAGGTTGCGGCGGATGCGGCGGAGCTGCGGGTGATCTGCCCGCCGACTCTGTCGATCCGCTGGCTGCTGCCGCAGCTGGAGCAGTTCCGGGCCGCGCATCCGGAGATCAAGCTGCAGCTGACCACGGATTTCTACAGCAGCAAGGGCTTCAGGGGGGCGGAGTACGATCTTGGCATTTCCGTCGAGAACCGCGTCGGGCGGCCGCCGGACATCGAGGTGCTGCCGCTATTCGAAATGGTCCTCGCCCCGGCCTGCGCCCCGTCGCTGCTGCCGGCTCTGGCGGATGGCCCGGCAGCGCTGGCGGGCCAGCGGCTGCTGCACGAAAGCCCGCGCCGCTTTGACTGGGCGACCTGGGTGCAGCATTTCGGGGTGGAGCAGGTGGACCCTGCCAGCGGCGAGGCGTTTCCGAACCTCGACATGGCTACCCGCGCCGCAGTGATAGGGGCCGGCGTGGTGATGGCGGATCTGGTCCTGTGCCACGAGGAACTGGCAAGGGGCGATCTGGTGCTGCCCTTTCCGGAGATGACCTGCGGTTCCCCGGACGGGGCTTATGCCTTGATCGGCGAGCGGCAGAAGTGGAACGACCCCAAAGTGGCCGCCTTCCGGGACTGGCTGCTGAGCGGCCCCTGCATGGCCGCCGTTTCCACCCTGCCGCAGTGACCGCCGGGCGCTGCCGGGCAGGGCGGAGAGGGGGCGCTGCCCCCTCGGCGCTGGGGCGCCTCACCCCCGGAGTATTTTGCCAAAGGTGAAATGGGGGGCGCCGCGCCGCGTCAGCGGCGCTTGGCCCAACCGGGCAAGGGGATCTGTGATCCCCGCTGCGCGGGCGGGAGCGCCCGGTTTTTAGCTGCGGGTCACCATCAGCCGGGTCAGGCCGTGGAAGTGGTAGGTGTTGGAATACTCGGGCTCCGCCGCCAGTTTCAGGTCCGGGCAGCTCTCGAACAGGATCGGCAGGGCGATCTGCATTTCCAGCCGCGCCAGCGGCGCGCCGACGCAGAAGTGCAAGCCGCCGCCGAAGCTTTTGTTCACCTTCGGCGGGCGGGCTGGGTCAAAGCGCTCCGGATTGTCCAGCGCCGCCGGGTCGCGGTTGGCAGCGCCCAAGAGCAGCGCCACCTGGTCGCCGCGCTGGAGGGTGTGGCCGAAAACCTCTGCCTCCTCATAGGCGTATCGGGTGAACATGTGCAGCGGCGGGTCAAAGCGCAGGATTTCCTCCACCAGCCCCTCGATACCGTCCGGCGCCAGCCACTCCGGCTGCCAGCCCTGCTGCAGCATCGTCTTCACGCCGTTGCCCAGCGAATGTACGGTGGCCTCGTGCCCCGCGTTCAGAAGCAGGATGCAGGTGCCGATCAGCTCATCGGTGGAAAGCTTGTCGCCTTCCTCCTCCGCCGCGATCAGCCGGGTGATCAGGTCGTCGCGGGGATCGTTGCGGCGCTCGTCAATGTAGCCCCTCAGAAAGTCTGTGAACTCTTGCGAGGCCTGGGCCGCGGCGTGTTCGGTCTCTTCAGTGCGCGCGGCCTGGTACATCGCCACCATCTTGTGCGACCAGTCCAGCAGTTGCGGCGCCATTTCCTCCGGCACGCCCAAAAGGCGGCAGATGGTGATCACAGGCACCTGGGTGCAATAGGCGTCCAGCAGGTCAAAGGGCTGGTCCGGGAAGGTATCAATCAGCTGGCGGCACAGGTCCTTGATGCCCGGTTCCAGCGCCGCGATCTCGCGCGAGGTGAAGGCGCGCAGCACCAGCCGGCGCAGGCGGGTGTGGCGGGGCGGCTCGGCGTCGAGCATCGAATGCGCCTCCACCGCCAGGAAGGGGGCCAGATGGGCAGGGCCTTCGGTGCGCAGCTCTTCCGGTACTTCGCGGCCGAAGCGGCGGTCGCGCAGCAGCATGTGCACGGCGGAATGGCCGAAGGCCGCCATCATGCCGTAGTCCCGCCAGAGGTGCAGCTGGCCCTCCGTCCGGGCGGCGGCGTAGAAAGGATAGGGGTCCTGCACAAAGGCGGGATCGGTCGGGGATTGGAGTAAAGTCTTCATACACCGGTTTTTGCCGCTGCATCTGGTCAATGCAAGGGGCGCGCTGCTAACGTGCCGCCATGAAAACACAGAACTTTCTTCGCTGGAGCCTGCCTGCCGGGTTCCTGTTGGCTGTCGTGGCGCTGGCGCTGGCGGTCTGGTCGTACGGCTACCGGCAGGCGCTGGACAGCCTGGCCGAACGCAGCGCCGCCGACCTGGCCCTGGCCTCGGACCGTGTGAGCACGCAATTGCAGGTTTATCAGGAGCTGGCGGTGCTGACCGCCGGACACCCGGTGCTGGCGGATCTTGCCACCGGGGCCCAGCGGCTGGAGGCCGCGGAACTGCTGCGCTCGGTGGCGGACAAGACCGCGGCGCTGGATGTTTTCTTTGCCGCCCCGGACGGGCAGGTGCTGGCCGCGGCTGAAGGGGTCACGGGGGGCAGCGTGGCGCAGCAGGACTATTTTATCCGCGCCATGCAGGGGGCCCTGGGCACCGGCCACGGGGTTCTGCAGCCGGACGGCCAGCGGGCCTATTTCTATGCCGCTCCTGCCTTTGCCGTTGATGGCGGGGTGCGCGGAGCACTGGTGGTGGTGGCCGATGTGGCGGATGTGGAGCAGACATGGCGCGGCTCGCTGCCGGCGGTGTTCTTTACTGATAAGAGCGGGGAGGTGTTCATTGCAAACCGCTCGGAGCTGCTGTTCTGGCGGCGCAGCGCGGACGGGGATACCCCCCGCGTGACGGCCACCGAGTATCATGCGGGGCACGAGGTCTGGAGCCTGGAGGGCAGCCCGTATCTGCCCGCCCGCGCTCTGCACCTTTCGGTTGCGCTGCCGGTGATCGGCATGACCGGTGAAATTCTGGTGGACGTGGCCCCGGCGCGGCGGATTGCCGTGCTGCAGGCGGCGGCGCTGGCGGCGGTTTGCCTGGCCTTTGGCGCCATGCTGTTCATCGTGATGGAGCGCCGCCGCACGCTGGCGGAAGCCAACGCGGTGCTGGAAAGCCGGGTGGCAAAGCGGACCAAGGCCTTGTCCCTCGCCAATGATCAGCTGCGCCGCGAGGTGCGCGAGCGCGAGGAGGCCGAGGCGGCCCTGAAACGCGCGCAGGAGGAGCTGGTGCAGGCGGGCAAGCTCACGGCGCTGGGGCAGATGTCGGCGGGGATCAGCCACGAGCTGAACCAGCCCCTGATGGCGATCCAGCAGTATTCAGAGAACGGCGCCGCCTTTCTGGAGCGCGGCAAGGCAGAGCGCACGGCGGAGAATCTGGGGCGGATTTCGGACATGGCGGTGCGGATGGCGCGAATCATCAAGAACCTGCGCGCCTTTGCCCGCAACGAGAGCGAGCCGATGGGGCAGGTCGATCTGGTGCAGGTGATCAGCGCCGCGGCAGAGCTGACGGCGCCGCGGCTGAAGGCGGAGCAGGTGGATCTGCGCTGGCAGCCTGCCGACTACCCCGCGCCGGTCTACGCCTGGGGCGGCGAGGTGCGGCTGACGCAAGTCTTCGTGAACCTGATCAACAACGCGGCGGATGCGATGCAGGGGCAGGTGGAGAAGGTGATCTCGATTTCGGTCGACGACGGCCCGCGGCTGCAGGTGCGGGTGCAGGACAGCGGCCCCGGCATCAAGGAGCCGGAGAAGATGTTCGAACCATTTTATTCCACCAAGGTGGTTGGCAGCTCCGAAGGGATGGGGCTGGGGCTGTCGATCTCTTATGGTCTGGTGCAAAGCTTTGGCGGCAATATCCGCGGCACCAATACCGGCGGCGGCGCGGTGTTCACCGTCGAGCTGGAGCCGTGGAGCGATGCCGGGCAGCGGGATGATGCCGCATGATCCGCAAGGTGCTCTTGGTGGATGACGATGCCGCGGTGCGGGAGGCGCTGGCGCAGACGCTGGACTTGAACGATCTGGAGGCGGTCACCGCGGGCTCCTTTGTGGCGGCCAAGGACCTTATCACCCGCGAATTCGAGGGGGTTATCGTCTCCGACCTGCGGATGCCGGGGCGGGACGGGTTTCATCTGCTGGACTATGCCCGCAGCATGGATGAGGAGCTGCCGGTGGTGCTGCTGACCGGCGAGGGCGACATTCCGATGGCGGTGAAGGCGATGTCGCAGGGCGCGTTTGATTTCCTGGAGAAGCCCTGTGCCGCGGCGGATTTCCTGCCGGTGCTGGAGCGCGCGCTGAAGACCCGGGCGCTGGTGCTGGAGAACCGGCGCCTGAAGCGGCAGCTGGAGACCGGCGATCCGGCTTCGCGGCTGCTGTTCGGCACCTCGCCGCAGGCCGGGGAGATGCGGCAGCGGGTGCGGGCGGTGGCGCCGACGGGGGCAGAGGTGCTGGTCACCGGCGCGCCGGGCAGCGGCATCTCCAAAGTGGCGGAGGTCATTCACCTGATGTCGCCCGCGGGTCAGGGGCCGTTCGTGAAGCGCCCTGCCGCCGGGCTGGCGGCAGAGACGGTGGCGGAGCTGTGCCAGGAGGCGGCGGGCGGGTCCTTGTTTCTGGACGAGGTGCAGGCGCTGCCGGAGGCGGCGCAATATGCGCTGCTCGCGCAGCTGGAGCAGGGCAGCGGGGTGCGGATCATCGCGGGCTCCAGCGCCGATCTGGCGGGCAAGGTGGCGGCGGGCGGTTTCAGCCCGGATCTGTTCTACCGTCTGGATGTGATGCGGGTGCGGATCCCGTCGCTGGCCGAACGCCCCGGCGATATTCCGGTGCTGTTCCGCCATTACGTGGCGCAGTCGGCGGAGCAGGCGGGGATCGAGCCGCCGGAGATCGGCCAGGAGCATCTGGCAGCGCTGATGGCACAGGACTGGCCGGGCAACGCGCGCTCGCTGATGTCGGCGGCGATGCGGTTTGTGCTGGGGATGCCGGAGGAGGCCGCCGCGGCGGCGGGGCTGGGGCTGGCGGAGCAGATGGCGCAGGTGGAGCGCTCCTTGCTGATTGCGGCGCTGGGGCGGGCCAACGGGCGCGCGGCTGCGGCCGCCGAAGCCCTGAAGCTGCCGCGCAAGACATTCTACGATAAGCTGGCCCGCTATGGCATCCGGCCCGAGGATTACCGCCGCTGAGGGCGCTGGGGGCCGGGGGGTGCGGGTCGTCTGTTCCGGCATCGCTGCCGGGGTATTGAAGGAGGCGGCGCCGCCGGAAAGCCCCAAGGGGGCCATGGGCGGAGGGAGGACGGGGGTCGCAAGCCCCCATGTCCGCTGAAGCCTTCGGTGCGGGACGCCCCTGCACCCGATGAGGAGGTGGTCTTGGGGGCCCTGTGATCTCCTGGTCGGTGCGGGGTGTCAGTCCGCACCGGTGTCGCGACGGGGGCAGTATTGCAGCGCGGGGTTAAGGACCGGAAAGCGGGGCGTGCGGTGGGCGTGCAACACCCCGGCTGTGGCGTTCCTGGGTCAGGCTGGACGCCTCCCCTTTCGGCGGCAAAGCCGCCTGCCGGGCAGCGGGACGGGAGTATTTCGGGAAAGATGAAAGGGCGGCGATTCCCTTGCAGTTCTGTCGGGCGCTAACATTTGTGCGGATTTCCGCACAAAGCCGGAAGCACCTTGTGCGGGATTTCGCACAGCTATTGATCCGCTTCGCCAAGCTGCATCCAGAGGCCGGTGTAACCGACTGTCAAATCGCGGAAATCCCGGACGGTGGGTGATTCCCGAATCAAATCTTGAGCGGCTTTCCGCAACTTGTGATGCTCTGAGCGGGCTTCAGCCATGCGCTGAGGGCAACATAGAATTTTCTGATGATTTTTCTGGGAGGAAAGACATGAAATTCCTGACCACTGCTGCAACCGCACTGGCACTGGCCGTTTCCGCAGGCGCCGCAAGCGCGGCCTGTGACGACGGCGAGATCGTGGTGAAATTCAGCCACGTCACCAACACCGACAAGCACCCCAAGGGGATTGCGGCGTCGCTGCTGGAAAAGCGCGTGAACGAGGAAATGAACGGCACCATGTGCATGGAGGTCTACCCGAACTCCACGCTGTACAACGACAACAAGGTGCTGGAAGCGATGCTGCAGGGCGACGTGCAGCTGGCGGCGCCGTCCTTGTCGAAGTTCGAGAAGTTCACCAAGCAGTTCCGCCTGTTCGACCTGCCGTTCATGTTCAAGAACATCGAAGCCGTGGATGCCTTCCAGGCGTCCGAAACCGGCCAGGAGATGCTGAACTCGATGCAGCGCCGCGGCCTGCAGGGCCTGGCCTACTGGCACAACGGCATGAAGCAGATGTCGGCCAACAAGCCGCTGGTGGAGCCGTCGGATGCCAACGGGCTGAAGTTCCGCGTGCAGTCCTCCGACGTGCTGGTGGCGCAGATGGAAGCGATCGGCGGCTCGCCCCAGAAGATGGCGTTCTCCGAAGTTTACGGCGCGCTGCAACAGGGTGTTGTGGACGGCCAGGAAAACACCTGGTCCAACATCTACGGCAAGAAGTTCTTTGAGGTGCAGGACGGTGTGACCGAGACCAACCACGGCGCGCTGGATTACCTGGTGGTGACTTCGGTCGACTGGCTGGACAGCCTGGAGCCGGAAGTGCGCGATCAGTTCCTGACCATCCTCAAGGAAGTGACCGCCGTGCGGAACGCTGAATCCACCAAGGTGAACGGCGAGGCCAAGCAGGCGATCATCGACGCCGGCGGCGTGGTGCGCGAGCTGACCCCTGAGCAGCGCGCGGCCTGGGTCGAAGCGATGAAGCCGGTCTGGGAGAAATTCGCAGGCGACGTCGGCCAGGAAAAGATCGACGCGGCGCAAGCCATCAACACCGGCCTGTAATCAGCGCCTTTCCGGGGTGCCCGCGCGGGCGCCCCGCATCCGCAGGCGGCGCGGGGATCCGCCGCCTGCACCCTTACTTTCCGCAAAACTTGGGAGGCAGCCATGGCGGGGTCCAGAACCGGCCCGAGCGGGCTTATCAACTCACTCGAAGAAACCCTGATCGCGCTCCTCCTGGGGCTGATGACGGCGATTACGTTTGCCAATGTGATCGCGCGGTTTGTGTTCAATTCCAACATTCTGTGGGCGCTGGAGCTCACGGTGTTCCTGTTTGCCTGGCTGGTGCTTCTGGGCGCGGCATATGCGGTGAAGACCCATGCGCATCTGGGGGTGGACGCCATCGTCAACATGCTGGCGCCCGGTGCGCGCCGCGCGGTTGGCCTGTTTGCCGCCGGCTGCTGCATCGTGTTTTCGCTGCTGCTGTTGAAGGGTGCCTATGACTATTGGGCGGTGTTTGCCGACCTGCCGCCGACCTCGGGCCGCTGGTTCCCGACCGGGTTCGACATGAAGGCCCGCAGCCAAAGTTTCTATGAGGTGCAGGACGTGCCGATGGTGGCGGTCTTCAAGTTTCTGGAAGACCTTATCAACTACGGCGACTCCTACGAAAAACTGCCGAAGGTGGTGCCGTATGTGGTGCTGCCGGTGTCGATGCTGCTCTTGGTGTTCCGCTTCATCCAGGCGGCGTTCCAGATTGCCCGCGGCGAGGCGGACCGGCTGGTCGCCAGCCATGAGGTCGAAGATGAAATTGCAGAAGTGCAGGCGCAGCGCGGGGAGCATGACTGATGGAAGTGGTAATCCTCTTTGCGATGGTGATCGGCCTGCTGCTGATCGGGGTGCCGATTGCGGTGTCCCTGGGCCTCAGCTCCACCATTTTTCTGCTGATCTATTCCGACAGCTCGCTGGCCTCTGTCGCGGGTACGCTGTTTGAAGCCTTTGAGGGGCATTTCACCCTGCTGGCGATCCCGTTCTTCATCCTGGCGTCGTCCTTCATGACCACGGGCGGCGTGGCGCGGCGGATCATCCGCTTCTCCATCGCTTGCGTGGGCCATCTGCCGGGCGGTCTGGCCATCGCTGGCGTGTTTGCCTGTATGCTGTTTGCGGCGCTGTCCGGGTCGTCGCCCGCAACCGTGGTGGCCATCGGCTCCATCGTGATCGCGGGTATGCGGCAGGTGGGCTACACCAAGGAGTTCGCGGCCGGTGTGATCTGTAACGCAGGCACGCTGGGCATCCTGATCCCGCCGTCGATTGTGATGGTGGTCTATGCGGCGGCCGTTGAAGTCTCGGTGGGCCGGATGTTCCTGGCCGGTGTCATCCCGGGCCTGCTGGCCGGTCTGTTCCTGATGGTCACCATCTATGTGATGGCCAAGGTCAAGAACCTGCCCAAGGGCGAGTGGAAGGGCTGGGGCGAGATCATCACCTCGGGCCGCGAGGCCGGCTGGGGCCTGTTCCTGATCGTGATCATCCTGGGCGGCATCTACGGCGGCATCTTCACCCCGACCGAAGCGGCAGCGGTGGCGGCGGTCTATGCCTTCTTTATTGCCAGCTTTGTTTATCGGGATATGGGACCGCGCGTCGAATCCCGGGCTTGGGGGGCAGGCGCCGCGGCAGAAGTCGCGAATCTGCAAGGCGGCAGCACATTTGCAGATTTCCTTGCTACGTTGCCGAAGCAGCTTTGGTTGCGGGCCAAGGCGTTTGCACTGAACTTTGCGGAAAGCGTGGTGTACTTTGTCCCTTCGCTGGTGCATCGGGACACCAAGCACACGCTGTTCGAAGCGGGCAAGCTGACCGTGACTCTGCTGTTCGTGATCGCCAACGCGCTGATCCTGAAGCATGTGCTGACGGATGAGCAGGTGCCGCAGCATATCGCCAATGCGATGCTGTCTGCCGGTTTCGGCCCGGTGATGTTCCTGATCGTCGTCAACGTGATCCTGCTGATTGGCGGCCAGTTCATGGAGCCCTCGGGTCTCTTGGTCATCGTCGCGCCGCTGGTGTTCCCGATTGCCATCGAGCTGGGCATTGACCCGATCCACCTGGGCATCATCATGGTGGTGAACATGGAGATCGGTATGATCACCCCGCCGGTTGGCCTGAACCTGTTCGTGACCTCGGGCGTGGCGGGGATGCCGATGATGGGCGTGGTCAAAGCAGCGCTGCCGTTCCTTGCCGTGCTGTTCGTGTTCCTGATCCTGATCACCTATGTGCCCTGGCTGTCCACCGTGCTGCCAAATGCGGTGATGGGGCCGGAGATTATAACGAACTAGGGTTGCACCCGACGAAAGAAAACGGCGCCTGGATTTCCGGGCGCCGTTTTGTGTCTCTGGCAAAATTCTTCGAAGAATTTTGCCAAGAAAATTCGAATTTTCTTGGCTCAGGCCGCCTCAAGCGCGGCGATGATCGGGGAGAAATCCGCGGCCTTGAGGCTGGCACCGCCCACAAGCGCGCCGTCGACGTTGGAGACGGCAAAGATTTCCGCAGCGTTCGAAGGCTTGACCGAGCCGCCGTAGAGAAGGCGGAAGCCGTCTGCGGTCTCCGCGCCGAAGCGGGCGGTCAGCTCGGCGCGCAGGAAATCGTGGACTTCTGCAATCTGTTCCAGGGTCGGCACCTTGCCGGTACCGATGGCCCAGACCGGTTCATAGGCGATCACGGTGTTGACGCCGGTAGCGTTCGCAGGGACGGAGCCGGCCAGCTGGGTGCCGGCAACCTTCAGAGTGTCGCCGGCCTCGCGCTCTGCCAGGGTTTCGCCGATGCAGATGACGGCGGTGAGGCCTTCGGTGATGGCAGCCTCCGCCTTGGCGCAGACCTGCGCATCGGTCTCGCCGTGGTCGGCGCGGCGTTCGGAGTGGCCGAGGATCACGGCGGAGGCGCCTGCGTCCTTGAGCATGGCGGCGCTGAGGTCGCCGGTGTGGGCGCCGGAGGCATTTGCGTGGCAATCCTGGCCGCCGATGGCGACAGCGCTGCCCCGGGCAGCGTCCGCGGCGCGCGACAGCAGGGTTGCCGGGGGGCAGATCAGGATGTCTGCGGCCGGTGCCGGGTGGCTTTCGGCCAGGGCCGCCAGTTCAGCCAGGCTTTCGCCGGTGCCATTCATCTTCCAGTTGCCTGCTGCCAGTTTCCGCCGCATGGGGGGTGCCTCCGAATGTCCTGTTTGGGCGTGAGTGGTAGCACCGGCAGCGCAGCGGCGCAATTCGCTTGGAGGGTGAGCGGCGATGCAAAAAGGGCGGGGAAGACCCCGCCCGCTGGTTTCGCCTGGACTGCGCCGGTTCAGCTGCCGGGCACTTCCTTGAAGGAGATGGACTCGCCGCAGCCGCAAGCCTCGGCGACATTGGGATTGTTGAACTTGAAGCCGCTTTCCAGCAGCGTCACCTCATAGTCGATTTCGGTGCCGAACAGGAACATCTGCGCCATCGGCGCGATCAGGATGCGGGCGCCGTCCTGTTCAACAACCTCGTCGTTGGGTTCCGGCTCGTCGACATATTCCATGGTGTATTCCATGCCCGCACAGCCGCCTTTCTTGACGCCGATGCGCAGGCCTGCGTGGCCGTCCTTGGCCATCAGCCTGGCGATCTGCGCCGCTGCCTTGGGGGTCATGGTCACGGCCTGCTTACCGGGAATGCCGAACATGGGTTTCTCCTTGAGACTTATTCCCTATCTAGGGCCGGTGCTGCGGCGGCTCAACCCCGCAAATGTCCTGGCAGGGGCATAACATATATCCCGGGTGCGGATTTAAAAGGGACGGAGCGGCGGTTCCGCGCGCAGCCAGCCGTTACAGCCCCATGCAATTGGCGTAATAGGTGACGGTGGCGGGCCAGTCGGAGAACACCCCCTCGACGCCTGCGTCCTGCGCCAGCACATGCAGCAGCTGGTAATAGAGGCCATCATTGAGAGGCAGGGCGCTGAGGGATTGGAAGTACCAATCGCCGTCCTGTACCGGGCCGGAGCGTTCCAGCGTCCAGGTGATCAGCCGCAGACCCGCCGATTTGGCGGCAAGGGCATAGGGGGAGGGGACGATTTGGCCGTCCCTGACCGTGACCAGCATCCAGAGCGGCGGTGCCAGATAGGTGACACCCTGGGCCTTCAGCGCAGCGAAGTCATACTGGAAGGTGTCCGGATCGGTGTGGTCGAAGCGCTCCAGCCGGTAGCTGGCGTCCAGCAGCACCGCCTGGCGTCCGAACTCCGGCGCGTGTTCGATCCAGTAAAGAACATCCTCCAGACGGAAGCTTTGCAGCCAGACGTCCTGGGGCGGGATGCCGGCGGCCTTGTATTCATCCACCAGCTTCTGGGCGAAATCCTGCTGCGTGAAGCCGTTGAAGGGCATCGGCACCGCCGGGGCCTTGAGTTCGGGCATGAATTTGGTGCCGAGGCGCTGGAACAGGGCGATTGAGTCCGCATGGGTCAGGGGCCGGGCACCGCCGGCGTAAAGCGTGCTGCGCCAGGCGGGCAGGCCGCCCCTGTAGTCTTCTGCCGTGACCGCCGAGGGATTGGCGCTGTCCATTTTGGGGGTCAGGGTGCGGAACTCCTGCAGGGTCAGTTCGGAGGTGCGGCATTCAGCGCGGGCGGGCGCGGTGCCTGCTGCCGGTGTAAAGGGCTGGATACAGCGGTCTGCCAGCGGGGAGGTCAGGATGTCGGTGGTGCGGTGCAGGTCGTTTTGCGCGTGGCGGCAGACCAGTTCCAGATCGCGGGTGAAGGTGACGTCGCATTCGAGGATGCCCGCGCCCATGGCAGCGGCGGCGCGGTAGCTTTCGGCAGTGTGTTCGGGGAACATCAGCGGTGCGCCGCGGTGGCCGATCGAGAAATCCGTGCGCTTGGGTGTCTGGCCCGCACAGGACCTGAGCTTGTCCTTGAGCGCGCCATCGGGCAGCTGGGTGATGAGGTAATCCGGGCGCGGGCCATAGCTGAGCGCCGGGGGCTCTGCCGGGCTTGCGGCGGGCGGCAGGAACAGGGCTGCGGCGAGCAGCAGGGCAAGGCGCATGGGGCGGCTCCGGATCAAGGGCTGCCGCACTTTAGGGCCGCTTGCGGGGAAATGAAAAGGCCCCCGCCTGTGCAGGGGCCGGATCCGGGTTCGGGCTTCGGGCTTACATGAAGCCCAGTTCCAGCCGGGCTTCGTCGGACATCATCTCCATGCCCCAGGGCGGCTCCCAGGTGAGCTGCACGTCGACGCTTTTGACGCCGGGCACCGGCGACACCGCATCGACAATCCAGCCGGGCATCTCGCCCGCCACCGGGCAGCCCGGCGCGGTCAGGGTCATGATGATCTTGACGTCGTTCTCGTCATTGATGTCGATCGTGTAGATCAGGCCCAGCTCGTAGATGTTCACCGGGATTTCCGGGTCATAGACGGTGCGGCAGGCCTCGGCCACGGCCTCGTACAGCGGGTGGCTGACAGAGGAGGGCGCGATCAGCGGTGCGCCTTCGAGCGGTTCGGAAGGATTGGTCATGATGGTCCCGGTCTGATTTTCCGACGATTTATATAGGAAATGTGCGGCCCGGCGTCCAGAGGCGGCGCGCGCCGCCGCGGGAATGTTCTGCCCGTCCCCTTTGCCCGCCTTTGCGCGGGAACGTTTGATTTGACGGGATTCTGCGCTAAATCGTTGCTCCCCCATAATGATTTTTGACAGCTGCCTGGACGCAGCGGCCGGATCCCGCGTGCCGGCCGTACGGTGGAGTCTGGCAGGAACGGGGGAGGGAGAGCGATGCCGAAGCCGACCGCGCCCGCACGGGCCGCCGCGACTGCTGCGCTGGTGCTTGCCGCGCTGCTGGGGACCGCCGCCGCGGCCCAGGACCTGAGCGGCTGGCGGTGGCAGCTGACGCCCTTTGTGCTGGCGCCTTCGGTGGAGAGCACGACGGAGCTGGGCCGGGCTGCCGGGGATGTGTCGTTTGATGCAAGCGATGTGTTCGATCAGCTGCAGGCGGGTGGAATGCTGCAGTTCGAAGGGGTCCACAGCAGCCGGTTCGGGTTCCGGTTGCGGTATGCGCTGCTGGATTCTGACGCCATCGGCAGCAGCGCCGGAGGCGATCTGCCGGTGACCTATGATCAGAACGTGGCGGAAGCGGTGGTGACCTATAGCTTCGGGCGCGGGCGGGACAGTTTCGAGCTGTACGCGGGCGCGCGCCATTGGGATGTGGACGTGATTGCCAGCCTGCCGGCGGGCGGCACCCTGCGCCGGGGCGCGGAGTGGACCGATCCGGTTGCCGGGCTGCGCTGGCAGCGCCGTGTGTCGCCGGAGTTCAGCATCCTGCTGGAAGGCGACATTGGCGGGTTCGGTGCCGGGTCGGATCAGAACTGGTCGGCGATGGGCGGGCTGGTCTATGACCGCTGGGAGCGCGCGTCGATCTATGTGATGTACCGCGGCCTGGGGGTGGACTATGAGGAGGGCACCCGCGGCACCGGCAGTTTTTTCCGCCATGATGCGGTGACCCATGGCCTGCTGGCGGGCATCGGGTTCAGGTTCTGAGGCCGGGCCGCAGCGTTGCGGCCAGACCGTTCAGGCTTTGCGTGACTGTTCAGTCGTTGATGTCGTGGTCGAAGGTTTTGACCTGGCCTTTGGGCAGTGCAAACAGCCGTTTCAGCAGCAGCCACGCGGCCAGAGACAAGCCTGCAAAGATCAGCAGCAGCAAGGGCAGGCCCCAGCTGCCGCCGGAAACGAGCAGCAGCAGCGCAACCGCGGCGGCGCCGATGGCAAAGCCCAGGAAGACAAAGCCCGGGGCGAGGATTTCGAGGATGCCCAGCACCAGCGCTGCCGCCCCCCAAACCCACCAGAGCGTCCAGAACCCGTCTGCCATCACTTGCTTCCTTTCAGCAGCTTGAAGGCATCGCCAAAGGCCTCCAGCGCGTGGGCCGGCACGACGATGGTCTGCTTGCCGTCGCCGTTCCCCAGCGCATTCAGCGCCTCGACCTGTTTCAGGGCGACTTGGTACTGCGCTGCCTCCAGCCCGTTGTCGCGGATCGCCTGGGCCACGACGCCGGTGGCATAGGCTTCGGCGTCGGCCTGGATGCGGCGGGCCTTGGCGGTCTGCTCGGCGGCGTAAAGCTCGGCGTCGGCAGCCAGTTCAACGGCGCGCTTCTGGCCCTCGGCCTCAGTCACCTGGGCGCGGCGGGCGCGCTCGGCGTTCAGCTGCTGGAGCATGGCGTCGCGGGTGGCCTGATCGAGGTTCACATCCAGGATTTCAGCGCGGGTCACTTCGATGCCCCAGTCATCCACCGCGCTTTCGACGCTTTCCTGAATGCGGGAGATCAGCTGGGCGCGGTTCGATTGCACCTCGTCCAGGTCCATCTTGCCGATCTCGGCGCGCACGATGCCGGCCACGGTGGTGGCGATGGCGCCATCCACGTCGCGGATCCGGTAGACGGTCTTTTCCGGCTCAAGAATGCGGTAAAACACCGAGGTGTCGATCTGCACCAGCACGTTGTCCTTGGTGATCGCGTCCTGGGTGGCGTTCGGGAGCTGGCGCTCCAGGATCGAGATCTTGTGGCGCACCGCATCCAGCAGCGGCACGATGAAGTTGATGCCCGGACCCAGCACCGAATGCAGCCGGCCGAAGCGTTCGACCACGAACTTCTGCGACTGCGGCACGATGCGGATGCCCTTGAGCGCAATGATGACCAGCAGAAGGGCGCCCAGCAGATAAAGGAGATTGCCGGACAAGAGGTCGAGGATCAGATCTTCGTTCATGAAAAATTCCTTTGGTTGGTCAGCGGGAGGCCGCAAGGGGGGCGGGCGCGGAGTGCGCAGCCGGTTCCGGCGGCCTGCCAGGCAGAAGGCGTGCGCCGGATGCCTTGGCCGTGTTCAAAGATACGAACTGTTGTGTGCAATGGTATACAAATGGGTTCCGCCAGTCCCGTATTCAAGAGCTTTCAGGTGCATATGACGCCTTGCGGCGCAGGCTGGCAAGCCCGGATGGGCCTGCCTTGCGGTCCTTAGCTGCTGGTGGGTTTCAGGCGCCGCAGCGGAGCGGGGCGGACCCGGTTCTCGATCTCCGCATAGATCAGCCCGGCGATGTTCTTGGAGGACGTCTTCTCGATCCCTTCCAGCCCGGGGGAGGAGTTCACCTCCAGCACCTTGGGGCCGGTTTCCGAGCGCAACAGATCGACGCCCGCGACGTTGAGGCCGAACGCTTTGGCCGCGCGGACCGCGGTGGCGCGCTCCTCTTTGCTGATGCGGACCGTCTCGGCGCTGCCGCCCAGGTGCAGGTTGGAGCGGAAGTCCCCATCGGCCCCGGAGCGTTTCATCGACGCCACCACCTTGGAGCCGACCACCAGACAGCGGATATCCACGCCCGCGGCCTCTTTGACGAACTGCTGCACCAGGAAATTGGCCTTGAGGCCGCGGAAGGCGGTGATGACGCTTTCGGCGGCCTTCTTGGTTTCCGCCAGCACCACACCCTTGCCCTGAGTGCTTTCCAGCAGTTTCACGATCAGGGGCGCGCCTCCGACAATCTGGATCAGGCTGCCGGTGTCCTTGGGAGAGGCGGCAAAGGCGGTGGCGGGCATGCCGATCTTGTGGCGCGCCAGGATCTGGTGCGCGTGCAGCTTGTCGCGGCTGGCGGTGATGCCTTCGGAGCCGTTGACGCAGAAGGTTCCCAGCGTTTCGAACTGGCGCAGCAGCGCGGTGCCGTACTGGGTGACCGAGGCGCCGATGCGCGGGATCACCGCGTCATAGCGGGGCAGGCGCTTGCCGTCGTAATGGATTTCCGGCGCCAGCGCGTTCAGCGCCATGTAGCAGCGGGTGGTGTTGATGACCTCCACCGTGTGGCCGCGGCTTTCGCCTTCTGCCACCAGGCGGCGGGTGGAGTAATTGTCCTCGCGGCTGAGCACGGCAATGCGCAGGGCGCGCTTGGGGGCGGATTTGCGGATGTTGGCAGAGGTATAGACGGAATAGTCCAGAGCAGGCTGGCACATGCGCTCGCCGGGGACCACGGTCACGTTCTCGGTCAGCGCCTGACGGCCCAGCAGCATGTGTTTTGCCATGCCGCGCCGGTCGGTCAGGGTCAGCTCCACCGGCCAGGACTGGCCTGCGATTTCCAGCGCGGTCTCGATCACGAAGCGCATTTCGCTTTCGCCATTGGAGGACGTCACCTCGCGCCGGTCCTTGATCAGGGCAGAGCAGGGGATTTCCAGGTCGTACTGGCCGGGGATCGGATGCACCATGAAACGCACCTTGGGGGCGCTGGCCGGGCCGAATGTCTCAATCCCGGTGGCGTGCAGCGAAGAGGTGCGGGCGCCGGTGTCGACCTTCACGCGCAGGGCTGGCAGGCCGAGGTTCGGCAGGCTGACCCATTCCTCCCAGCCGAGTTTCAATTGCGGTGCAGGGTCGGCTGTGGACATGGGCTTGGCTCCTTGGCATTAGGGGGAATCACCGGTGGGCCGGTTTGATAGTAACGGCAGGAATACGAGATGGCAGAGCTTTTCAACTTTGAACTGAAGGCAACCGACGGCAAAGCGCGCACGGGGGTGATCGACACGCCGCGCGGCGAGATCCGCACGCCTGCCTTCATGCCGGTTGGCACTGCCGCTACGGTCAAGGCAATGATGCCGGAAAGCGTGCGCGCGACCGGCGCCGACATCCTTTTGGGCAATACCTATCACCTGATGCTGCGTCCGACGGCGGAGCGGATCGACCGCCTGGGCGGCCTGCACAAGTTCATGAACTGGGAGCGGCCGATCCTGACCGACTCCGGCGGGTTTCAGGTGATGTCGCTGGCCGGTTTGCGCAAGCTGACCGAGAAGGGCGTGACGTTCAAATCCCACATCGACGGCTCCCGGCACGAACTGACGCCGGAACGATCGATGGAAATCCAGCGGCTGCTGGGTTCCGACATCGTGATGTGTTTCGACGAATGCCCGGCGCTGCCTGCGGACCGCGACCGGATTGCTGAGTCGATGCGGCTGTCGATGCGCTGGGCAGAGCGCTCGCGCGAGGCCTTCGGCGACCGTCCCGGCCATGCGCTGTTCGGTATCCAGCAGGGCGGGCTGGAACAGGACTTCCGCGAGGAAAGCGCAGAGGCGCTGAAGAACATCGGCTTTGACGGTTATGCGGTCGGCGGCCTGGCGGTGGGCGAGGGGCAGGAGGCGATGTTCGGCTGCCTAGACTTTGCGCCGGACATGCTACCCGAGGACAAGCCGCGCTATCTTATGGGTGTGGGCAAGCCCGACGACATCGTCGGCGCGGTTGCGCGCGGCATCGACATGATGGACTGCGTGCTGCCGTCGCGGTCGGGGCGCACCGGGCAGGCGTTCACCCGCTATGGCGTCGTGAACATCAAGAACGCCCGCCACCAGGACGACCCGCGGCCGCTGGATGAGCAGTGCAGCTGCCCGGCCTGCTCGAACTACTCCCGCGCCTATCTGCACCATGTGTTCCGCAGCAACGAGATGATTTCGGGCATGCTGCTGACCTGGCACAATCTGCATTACTTCCAGGAAATCATGGGAGGAATGCGGGAGGCGATTGCCGCCGGAACCTTTGAGGCCTGGCAGAAGGACTTCCACGATACCCGCGCGCAAGGCGATATCGAGCGTTTGTGAACGGGTACAGTTGAACAGTCACTGTGCGCTGTTGAGCAGCTGTTCCGGCTGATGCACCGTTGAAAGCACGAGGCGGAGTGCTCAGGTCATTCCGGCAACGTTCCTGTTGCTGGACACTTTGACCGGAGGGACATCCCCGTGAGCCAAGAATTGTTTTCCGCCAGCACTGCTGGTGCAATCGAGCTGCGTAACCGCGTTGTCATGGCGCCGCTGACCCGCAACCGGGCCGACGATGAAACCGGCGAGGTGCTGGACATGCACGCAGAATACTATGCCCAGCGGGCTGGTGCCGGTCTGATCATCACCGAAGGCAGCCAGATCAGCCCTGAGGGCAAGGGGTATATCCAGACTCCGGGCATTCACACGGCGGCGCAGGCCGCGGCCTGGCGCAAGGTCACGGATGCCGTTCACGCCAAGGGCGGCAAGATCGTTATCCAGCTGTGGCATGTCGGGCGGATCACCCATGACTCCCTGCTGCCAGAGGGCACCACAGCAGTGTCCTCCACCGATACCGCGGCAGAAGCTCAGACCTTTACCCATGAAGGCTTTGTGCCGACGGCCAAGCCGCAGGCGCTGGGCGCGGAAGACATCCAGCGTGTGATCGCCGACTTTGTGCAGGCCGCGAAATACGCCAAGGACGCGGGGTTTGACGGTGTCGAGCTGCATGCGGCCAACGGCTATCTTCTGGAGCAGTTCCTGAAGGACGGTGTGAACACCCGCACGGACGCCTATGGCGGATCCCCGGAAAACCGCGCCCGCATCGTTTTCGAGATCCTCGACGCGCTGCAGACGGTTTGGGAGGCTGGCCGCATTGGCCTGCGTCTGTCGCCGTTTGCCACTTTCAACGATGTGTCCGACAGCGATCCCGTGGGTCATTACACACCGCTCATCGAGCGTCTGAACGGCTATGGCCTCGCCTATCTGCACATGGTTGAGGGCGAGACCGGCGGCGGCCGGGACGGGGATTTTGACGCGCTGCGCAAGCTTTATACCGGCACCTACATGGCCAACAACGGCTATGACCGCGAAACCGCGCTGGCGCGGACGGCCTCAGGGGAGGCTGACCTGGTGGCCTTTGGCCGCCCCTTCATCGCCAACCCGGATCTGGTTGAGCGGCTGGCAGCAGACGCGCCGCTGAACGAAGGCAATCCGGACACCTTCTATGGCGGCGAAGAAGAAGGCTATACCGACTACCCTGCGATGGAGCGGGCGGCGGCTGAGTAGACCGCTTCCGCTTTGATCAGAGGCCGGCGGCCGGGCAGCAAGCCCCCGGCCGCCGTTGCCAATCCTGCGGGTTTCGCGCGCCTGTTCACCGGTTGTGAAGACCTGCCCGCTACCCTCGCGCAAAAGCGGGGAGGATAGCATGACCTGTTTGCGCGCAGCGGCTCTGGCGGTTTTGCTGGGCAGCCCTTTGGCGGCTCAGGCACAGACCGAGGGCAGTGTGAAGTCTCCCGGATCGCTGGCCGAGGCATCGGGTTTCTTTAAGGCGCCGCCAATTGATGGCTGCACCATCACGCTGGAGGAACTGGTAAAGGACAAGTCCAGCGCGCTGCGCGGGCGCTGGATCCTGCGCAAGGGGCCGGGAGAAATGGGGCTGGTCTCCGCAGGGCGTGTCGAAATGCTGCCGGTGCCGCAGCGCAGCGGCGAGGTCTTGTCGCTGGATTTCAGGAACGGCCGGCTGATGGCGGGTTCGCCTGCGCTGGGCTTCATGCCTGTTGCGGTCGAGGACCGTGCGCCGCCTGCGCCGGGCAGCGGCCTGCGGGCCGAAAGCGCGGGCCGCGGCGATCTGCCGGATGACGCGGAGGTGTTTTTCGATGAAATCGCCCTGGGACCCTTGGCCTGCGGCCCGGATCAGCTCTTGCGGCTGAACATCAAAGGCGCGCAGGACAGCGGGACGGGGCATGAGCTGCGCCAGTCCTACCGGCTGTTTCTGATTGATCAGTCGCGGTTGAGCGGCACCTACAGCGAGACCGGCGCGGCGGGCCGCATTGAGCGCGGCCTGGTGACGCTGGAGCGGCGCTGAATGCCGGTTTGCGCCACGCTGACGATCCGTTCCGGACGCATCTCAGTGCGTGTTAGCGCTTTGCTCACCCTTCGGTCATTTGCGCCTTGTGGTCCGGCCGCGGTGCGGGCAAGGTGGGGCCAACCAAGCGGCGGGCAGGTTGAAAATCCTTAACCATCCCCCCAGATAAAGACATCCAATGAGGAGACGCGCCAAGTGCTGCCGGGACCGGGGCCGGGCCGTCTTGCCAAGCAAAGGACCGAGTATGCAAGAGCCACTCAATTCCTCCTATCCCGTGCTGCCGCTGCGCGACATTGTGGTTTTCCCTCACATGATCGTGCCGCTGTTCGTGGGCCGGGAAAAATCGGTGCGCGCCCTGGAAGAGGTAATGGCGGACGACAAGCAGATTCTGCTGTCCAGCCAGATCGACCCCTCCGAGGACGACCCGGAAACCGATAGCATCTACACCACCGGCGTGCTGGCGAATGTGCTGCAGCTGCTGAAGCTGCCCGATGGCACCGTCAAGGTGCTGGTCGAGGGCCAGACCCGGGTGAAGATCACCGAGTTCCTGGAAAACGACGACTACTTCGAGGCCAAGGCCGAAGAGCTGGCGGAAATGCCTGGCGACGTCACCACCACCGAGGCGCTGGTGCGCACAGTGGGCGACGAGTTCGAGCGCTATGCCAAGGTGCGCAAAAACATTCCCGAGGAAGCGCTGTCTGCCGTGGGCGAGACCGCCGAGCCGGCCAAGCTTGCCGATCTGGTGGCGGGCCACCTGGGTATTGACGTGGACCGCAAGCAGGAGCTGTTGGAGACGCTCTCGGTCAGCGAGCGGCTGGAGAAGGTCTATGGTCTGATGCAGGGCGAACTGTCGGTTCTGCAGGTCGAGAAGAAGATCAAGACCCGCGTCAAATCCCAGATGGAGAAAACCCAGCGCGAGTACTATCTGAATGAGCAGATGAAGGCCATTCAGAAGGAGCTGGGCGACGGTGAGGAAGGGGCCGGCGAAATCGCCGAGCTGGAAGAGAAGATCGCCGCCACCAAGCTGTCGAAAGAGGCGCGCGAAAAGGCCGATGCGGAGCTGAAGAAGCTCAAGAACATGTCGCCGATGTCGGCGGAAGCGACCGTGGTGCGCAACTATCTCGACTGGATGCTTTCGATCCCGTGGGGAACCAAGTCGCGCGTGAAGAAGGACCTGATGAAGGCGCAGGAGATCCTCGATGCGGATCACTATGGCCTGGAGAAGGTCAAGGAGCGGATCGTCGAGTATCTGGCGGTGCAGCAGCGCTCGGCCAAGCTGAAGGGGCCGATCCTCTGCCTCGTCGGGCCTCCGGGCGTGGGTAAGACCTCGCTGGGGAAATCCGTGGCCAAGGCGACGGGCCGTGAGTTCATCCGCATTTCGCTGGGCGGCGTGCGCGACGAGTCCGAGATCCGCGGCCACCGCCGCACCTACATCGGCTCGATGCCCGGCAAGATCATCCAGGCGCTGAAGAAGGCGAAGACCACCAACCCGCTGATCCTGCTCGATGAAATCGACAAGATGGGCCAGGATTTCCGCGGCGACCCGGCCTCGGCGATGCTGGAGGTGCTGGATCCGGAACAGAATAACACCTTCATGGATCACTATCTGGAGGTTGAATATGACCTCTCGAACGTGATGTTCCTGACCACCTCGAACAGCTACAACATGCCTGGGCCGCTGCTGGACCGGATGGAGATCATTCCGCTGTCGGGCTACACCGAGGATGAGAAGCGCGAGATCGCCAAGCAGCACCTGATTTCCAAGCAGGTGAAGAACCACGGCCTGAAGGCCAAGGAGTTCGAGCTGACCGAGGACGCGGTAACCGCGATGATCCGCACCTACACCCGCGAGGCGGGTGTGCGGAATCTGGAGCGCGAGATCGCCAAGGTGGCGCGGAAATCGCTGACCAAGATCGTCAAGAAGGAGACCGATAGCGTGACTGTCACGCCGGACAACCTCGACGATTTCCTGGGCGTGCCGAAGTACCGCTTCGGTCTGGCCGAGAAAGAGGATCAGATCGGTGTGGTCACCGGCCTTGCCTATACATCCGTCGGTGGCGAGCTGCTGTCGATCGAGGCGCTGCGCCTGCCGGGCAAGGGCCGGATGAAGACCACCGGCAAGCTGGGCGATGTGATGAAGGAATCGATCGAGGCGGCCTCGTCCTACGTGCGCTCCGTCTCGCCGAAACTGGGCATAAAGCCGCCGAAGTTCGACCATTGGGATATCCACGTGCACGTGCCGGAAGGCGCGACGCCCAAGGATGGCCCGTCGGCGGGCCTGGCCATGGTGACCTCCATCGTGTCGGTGTTGACGCAGATCCCGGTGCGCAAGGATATTGCGATGACCGGCGAGGTGACCTTGCGCGGCAATGCGCTGGCGATCGGCGGCCTCAAGGAGAAGCTGCTGGCGGCGCTGCGCGGCGGCATCAAGACGGTGCTGATCCCGCAGGAGAATGAAAAGGACCTGCCGGAGATCCCGGACAACGTGAAGGAAGGTCTGGAGATCATTCCCGTCAGCCATGTGTCCGAGGTTCTTGAGCACGCGCTGGTGTCCAAGCCTGAACCCATCGAGTGGGATGAGGAGGCCGAAGAGGCCGCCGCGGCGAAAGCGGCGCTGAAAGGATCCGGCGAGGGGGCAGGCGCCACCGCGCACTGATCCGCGGATCTGCGAGCAAGAAAAAGGAAAAGGGCGGTCCGAGGGGGCCGCCCTTTTTAGGTGCTTTCTTCCGTTCTGGCCCTTCTGTCCGGGGCTTTTTGTTCGCTGCTGCACAAGCCAGGGAGCTTGGGCGGTCCTCCCGCCCGTCGCCGGATGCGCCAGGGCGCACCCGCTCCCGTTGGGCGTGGCGCCGCACCTGCGGTGCGGCGCGCAGCCTGCCCCGGAAGGGGCAGGCTGCCGGGCCCAAAGGCAGGATGGGATCCGGCCGCAGGCCGGGGCCCGTTCGGCCGCGGGAGTGCCCGGCAGCCTAGGTAACGGCAGGGCCGGTCAGGCGGCTTTGCTGGCCTTCTCCATCTTGGCTTGCACGGTGGCAATGGCCATTTCCGCCGGGCTCACGTCCGCCGCTTTTGCTTGGGTCAGGATCGCCGCCATGGTCTCATCCAGCGCCGTCAGCTTCTCAGCGACAAAGCCCTCGCGGTCCTTGATCTTCTGGATCTCGGTTGCGACGTTGATGATGCCGCCGCCGTTGGCTACGAAATCAGGTGCATAGAGGATGCCGCGGGCGTGCAGCGCTGCGCCGTCCTCAGCCGTTGCCAGCTGGTTGTTGGCGCCGCCTGCGACGATATCCGCCTTCAGCAGCGGGATGGTCTGAGCGTTCAGGATTCCGCCGATGGCGCAGGGGGCAAAAACATCTGCCTCGGCGCCATAGATCTCTGCCAGCGGCACGGCCTTGGCGCCGAACTCTGCGATCGCCTGCTCCACGCGGGCCTCGTCGATGTCGGTGACGACCAGCTTGGCGCCGGCTTCATGCAGGAACTGGCAGAGGTACCAGCCGACGTGTCCGAGGCCCTGGACAGATACAGTGACACCCGCCAGGTCGCGGCTGCCGTGCTTGTGGGCGCGGGTGGTGCGGATCGCGTTGAAGATGCCGCGCGCGGTGATCGGCGAGGGGTCGCCGCTGGCGAACTCGCCATCCGCCAGACCGGCCACAAAGCGGGTTTCCTCTGCAAGGATGGCCATGTCGGCCGGGCTCATGCCCATGTCCTCGGCGGTGATATAGCGGCCGTCCAGACCTTCGATGGCGCGGGCAAAGGCGCGCAGCAGGTCCGGCGTCTTGTCCTTGGCGGGATCGCCGATGATCACTGCCTTGCCGCCGCCCAGGGTCAGACCTGCCGCGGCGTTCTTGTAGGTCATGCCTTCGCTGAGGCGTTTGACGTCGGTCAGCGCTTCCTCTTCGCTGGCGTAGGGGCGCATGCGCAGGCCCCCGGCTGCCGGGCCCAGCTGGGTGGAGTGCACGGCAATGAAGCCGAGGAGGCCAACGGACGGCTCCTCGACGCGGTAAATCTCTTCATGGCTGCTGGATGCGACGGCAGTCACTGTCATTTGGTTTGATCCTCCTAAACCTACCCGGATAATAGCGGGCCGGCAGCGCCGGTTTTCACCAAAAAGCTGTGCGGGATTCTGCCATTTTGGTGGTAACCTCCATCAAGGGTGTCACATTTAGGAAAAACCTCCATGGATTCGATAGACCGCAAGATTGTCGCCGCGCTTCAGCGAAACGGGCGGCTGAAGATATCGGAACTGTCCGGCATGGTCGGGCTGTCGCCTACGCCTTGCGCCCGCCGGGTGGCCAGCCTGGAGGAGAGCGGGGTCATCAGCGGCTATTCGGCCCGGGTCGATCAGGCCAAACTGGGGCTGCCGGTCACCATCTTTGTGGCGGTGGAACTGGACAAGCAGTCCACCGAAGCGCTGAGCGCCTTTGAAAACGCGGTGCGCCGTTTCGATCAGGTGATGGAGTGCTATCTGATGACAGGCACGCGGGATATACTGCTGCGTGTGGTGGCGGAGGACCTGCCGGATTTCGACCGCTTTCTGGAGGACAAGCTGATGCGGGTGCCCGGCATCCGTAACACCCGCTCCAGCTTTACCCTGCGCACGATGATCCAGCGGGACGCGCTGCCGACCTGCTGAGCGGTTTACGGAGCCGTCCGCGTTCAGCCGCGGCCGCGCACGAAGAAAATGCAGGACAAGGGCAAAAATCTTCTGCCGGCCCTCTTGCAGAGCCCGCATGCGGCCGTTAAAAGCCTGCCTCACGGGTGATTAGCTCAGTGGTAGAGCGCTTCGTTCACATCGAAGATGTCAGGAGTTCAAATCTCTTATCACCCACCATGATTTCCAAGCGCCAAGCCCTTGAAAAATAAGGGCTTGGCGTTTTTTGCTTCTCACTTGGTACAGCAGAAACCCCCATTTGGGTACAGCAGCCGGTGCGGTATCACCGTGCCGCGTGTGCGGATTCCTAAGGTCTTTCGTGGTGGTGCGACACGCTTAGGCGAACAGCACACTCGCCACCATTTCAACGGGATACCTCCGCCAGCTTGCGGCGGGGAAGAAATCGAGCATTCTACAATGCTCGCCTACACGAACCGTTCAGTGATATATGTTTGTACTTCACTAAGCGGTAGTTCTGGAGAAGAGTTCCCGCTTCGGACATAGAACTTCTCCTGCGGCTGTCCGTTCTTTGCTGGCAACGTCAAATAGACAGGTGTGTTTGCGGGTTTCACTTCGACGCTGCATATCTCAAGGCCTGACACCTCCGGGAACGTGACATTGACTTTTGTGGCCGTGAATGATTGCCCGAACGCTTTGCGCATCAGGTTGCTTAGGTGCAATTCAAACTTGTCTTTGCCGCCACCGCCAAGCGATTTGTAGTCCCTTTCTAGACCTGCGATTTCACCTTCATCGGCGACCCCCATCAGCAACCTGCCACCCTGCGCATTGGCGAAAGCTGCGATTGTTTTCAGGATCACGTTTTCTAGGTCCTTATTCACCGTTTCCTTGCGAACATCCCAACGAAACGTCTCCTTGAATTCAACTTCCTCGTTTTCACCTTCGGAGATTAGGTCCACAAGTGTTACTTCGCCGTCTGAAGCGTCGTTGTCCACAATGCTTTCCAGCCAATTGTTTAGGCTTGTCGCAAGCATCTGCCTACGTGTCTTGAGAAATAGTTCGTAGTTCTCGATTTCCCACAGTTCTTCGTCTTGCGGAATGAGCTGGAGTTCAAGTGAACCGGGAAAGCGGTTTCTGGCATCAGCCAAGTAATCTTTGGCTTCGATTGCACCTTTGGTTCTGTTCGCCAACTGTGTGAGTATAGCACGGTTCGTTAGCTCTTGAGCGAGCGAGTATTTTAAGCGGTTGTCCATACCATACCCTGCCGCTTTCAAACGAGAGTAGGGAAAAATGTGATCGTACTCTAGTTGGTACTTTTCGCCCATTGGTTTGTGGACCTTAACGCCGGTTGTGAGACATTTCGCGCCTCGACTTTTAAGGTGCCAGCGTAGCAAACCAAAGAGAGGGTGTTGTACCGCGCGGCCCTCGAACTCTTCAGCCGAAATCGCTATGTTGCCACCTCGGTCTTCCCGTATGACGTCAAGTAGCCTGTCGAAGGGAGACGGTGATTCAGCGACAATCTTCAGATCGTAGTCAAGCTTCTGGGGGAGCTGGCTTACGTAGCGTCGACGAACCTGAGAATAGTAAAACCACTTAACCACTTTTAGGACTTCGGTTTCCGTCAAATTGCAATCTCGGTCGTAGCAATAAGCTATGATTGGAACGAGAGCGTAGATGGAGTTGATTTCATATGTATGGTCAACGTGGGCATGAGAGCGGAGAAGGTTACAGACATAGTCGAGGACCTTAGTGTCCAATTTGACCCAAGCGGCCCGTAGTGCCTCATCATTCTCCTCGGGATGCAGCTTGCGCATGTCCGAGCCGTTATGATGAAGCACTCCGAGCAGTACATAGACGACGAAATCCAGTTTGAAAGCGAAGCCATTCTGTTTGAGCTTGTCGAGCTTGTGCTTGAAGCTCTCCCGCGCTTGAGGCCAATAACCAGAAATCTGAGCTAGGGCGAGTTCTGCATCAGTCAGAGCTACCCCTCCGGCATTGACTTTATAAAAAATATCGATGGCTTCTCGGATGCTGGCTTTCACCGGAACGGTTTGCTCTGGGAAATCGCGATCCAAAACCGAGAGGATTAGTGCAAAATTATCGTGAATTGCATCTTCTTGCTCGCTGGAGACTTCCGTACCAGATTTTTCAATGAATTTGATGATGTCACGCGCGCGAGCTTTCTTCTGAAAAACCTCTGTAATATCGACCCATAGAGGATCATTCTCCATTCGAATTTTCGAAAAATACTCTAGCTCAAGTGTTTGCACGTTGACGTACAAGCCGCGCGTATCGTTAGTGATTTCTTCAAGAGTGTAGTAGGGTGGCAAGTTGCCCGTAACCAACATGTAGAGTGTCGTAATGCGCTGTTGCCCGTCTAGAAGAATCCTGACTGAACCCTGCCGTTCATCATAAACATGGTCGCCTTTCAGTTCGGGTGGATGGTTCGTCTCCCAAGTCAACATTGTACCGGTAGGATACTCCTTGATGAGCGAATCCATCAGTAGTTTGGCGTCGTCTCGTTTCCAAACGTACTCTCGTTGAAATGCTGGAACGAACAATTGGTGTTCATCGATTTTGTCCAAAATCATTGAAATCTTCATTTGCAATAACCCGTTCTAACTTTTCTGAACTATGTCTGAAAATTCATGACGTTGTGTGCTGGCGGCTTTGCGACGTTGCTTGATTTCGCCGAAGAAGGCAATGCCTCGAAACCTGCCATGCTATTTTGGAACTCCGGGCCATCACTCGCACTCAGCTATAGCTCATCCACGTACTATCAACGGGAGAGATACTCTGGCAGTTTGGTTGGCCACTCACTTATAAGGATCAGAGTGCATTCTACTGTCTCGCCGGTATCCGTCACC
Source organism: Leisingera sp. CC-HEC096 (assembly GCF_059429235.1). Lineage (NCBI taxonomy): Bacteria > Pseudomonadati > Pseudomonadota > Alphaproteobacteria > Rhodobacterales > Roseobacteraceae > Leisingera > Leisingera sp. CC-HEC096. The sequence continues at coordinate 1,381,404 of NZ_JCAIJS010000001.1, read as the reverse complement.
AGTTCCAGTTCGCCTGTTGGCTTCGTCTGATCCCAAGCGAAGCCATCCGAGAGAACTGATAGCAAATCCCGTTTGTAGGCCGTGTCCGCATTGTCGAGTTGGTCCCCTTTGGTTTCCAGCACCGTCATCCGCCGCTTTCCATCGTCTTTCGTCGCGGCAAAGATGAAGTCCGGGAAGATGCGGTTCCGTTTCCAGCCCTGCAATCCGTATTGGGACTTGGCGACATTGCGGTGCCACCAGACAAGCGCGTCGTCGGCGTCGAGATAGACGGCCACGTCCCTTTCATCACCATTCAGTTCGGCTTGGTACACAGGCGTGAAAAGACCCTTTTCGAGCGCGCCACCATCGTTTCCAAGCACTTGATCGGCGTTCTCAGGCTCAGAAGTGTCCATTTCAAATGGCATGATCCAGTTTCGCCCATCGACCCGCAGACGGAACTGAATGCGCCCATCGTCTACCGCCTGTTTGAAATAGGCCTCCGCGCGAGTGTTTCGTTCGGCATCCAGCGCCTTGCGCGCTTCATCCACGATCAATGCTGCCAGAGAACCGATCTTCTCTGGTGTGAACTCACGGGCCGCAAGCGCTTTGATCAGATCGGCAACGATCTGGCGGCAGACAAATGGGTTCGGGACAAGGTCGGACAACAACCGAACGGCAAAGGACGGATCGAATTCATTGGTGGCGATGGTTCGGGTCACACGTCGCGCTTCGATAGGCGTGTCTCCATCGCTCAATTCGATCCGCTGTACCTGAGATTCAGCGGCATGGGCGTTCTCCGGTATCTTGGCGGCTAACGCCGCCGCGTCGAAGCCGGTCCAGTCGATACAGGCCAGAATATCGGTTTCGTAGTCGAGGTCACGAACCTCTTCCCCGTCCACCAGCAAGACTTTGGGCAGGTAAATGTCAGTCTTCGAGAACTTTTCACGTCGGGGCAGTTGCCGCGTTTTCCGCTCGGTTCCGGGGGCATCGGAGCCGCTGACATGCAACACCAGATCGCCCAGCCCATCTTTCTCCAACCCGTTCTTGATCGCGGACACGACTTCCCCGGTCGTCGGGTGGTGGGCAATGACATAGCCTTCGTCCAAAGCATCCACGCCGGTTTTCAGCGCATGTGGCTGACGCAGGATACGGCCCACAAGCTGTGTCATGGCGTTCATGTTGGAACTGGCAGCCAGTGAGCACAGTACATAGGCAAAGGGACAGTCCCAACCCTCTTGCAGCGCCTGTTTGGTGATGATCACGCGAACTCGGTTTTGTGGTGAAAGAAGGTCTTGGTTTTCGGGTTGGTTAAGATCGTTCTGTTCCGCCGTTTTGATCGCCACTTCCGCTTCATCCAGTCCAGCGTTCAACAGCCAATCCCGCACATCCTTTGAATGGATGAAACCAGCTTCCTGTTGATCCTTGCCTGTACGTTCGACCTGCACCAACATGATCGGACGGATATAGCGCCCGCTTTCAGCCCTGTAGGCGTCAGCCTCGGCCTGCAAATCGTTCAGCTTGGCCAGAGACGCAGCCAGCGTTGCATGCCAATCCGTACCACCTTTGGTTTCGAGGTTCAGCGGCATCTTGATCATGCCCTCGCGGTCGATCTCGCGCCCGGTCACCTCAACCAAAAGGTTGGCATATCTTGCCGGACGTGGATTGGCCCCGCCTCGCTCCTTCACGTCGAGTGGCGTTGCCGATAGTTCGATCACAATGGACGGGTTGAAGCCGTAGAGCGTTTTGAAGGCTAGGTCCGAGATTGCCTTCTGCCCTTCATCAAGAACCACAACAGGGCGAAGGATCCGCAGAGCGTTGCCCAGTGAGTCTTTGATCATTGCCCACGCAGCCATACCGTCGCCTTGGTCATAACAGGCAAGGTTTGGAATAGCCTTGAGCAGTGCCTCATGCGCCGCCTGATCGCCTTCGGGCGGTGTGAAACCGTGCACGTCGCCCCGGTCGCGGAACATTTTCAAACTGTCCTGCGTCTCGCGGTTCGCCGATTGCAGCATGAGGACCATGACGCACAGGTTCTCTTCCACGTCCCGTGCGTCCAACCGGTCGTCCTTTTCAAGGATACGCACTCGCCCTGCGGCGGCACGGTCCAGCGTTTGGCGATACGCATGCTGGCGGTTATTCAAGCTCTTGAGTGTCTGTTGGTAGATCGCATCGTTGGGCACGATCCAGAGAACGAACCCGGTGTTCTGGTTCAGATAGCGGCTCAGGACGCGCGACACGGCATTCGCGGCGAGGAATGTCTTGCCGCCGCCAGTGGGCACCTTGAAAGTCACGTTCGGGACAGGTCTGTCACAGCCGTCCAGACGCGCGGAGAACGGTACTTCGGCACGCGAGGGGGGCAGCTTGCCTGCTGCCTTCATATCCTCCCACGCCTTCTTGGCGAAGTCTTGCGGCTCAACGTCAAGCTCCGGGTCTGCCGCCAGCAAAGCTGCTACTTTGTCAGCCTTTATTTTCCGGTCCTTCAAGGCGTCCAGATAGGCGTTAAACGCATCGAGGACCTTTGTCTGATACTCAAGCTCCCGCATCAGTCACGCTCAACCCGGTAGAGAGCGAAGGGCAGGGGGGCGAACTCGACTTGCAGCTTCTCTTCGTTCAGCAGCTTTTGACTGACGAACCGTGCCGGGGCGAAGACAAGGTGGGGCTTGTCGGTTTTCTCGCCCGCGATTTTCCGGGCAAAGGACAGGGTCAGCGCGGCTTCCTGTGATTTCAGCCAATTCAGATCGTCCTTATAGATCAGCCAGACGTGGCGGTCCTCGCTTTCGCCCAGATAGCTGGTGTCTTGATCAATTCCGGCGGTGTCGAGCGGGCGGTTTGTTGCCATATGGAATAGGAGTGCGCCAAGCTGATCATAGGCAGGAAGGTTCTCGCCGGTCAGGATCGTATCCATTTCGATAGCTTCGCCGAGAGCGCAGTAGGTGAAGGTTCCGCCCAGCCCTTCTATGCGTTCTTGGATACGTTTTTCACCGGTAACTACCAGTTCCGCACCTTTAATCTGTTTGGTTACCCGATCAAACTCCGCACCCTCAAGTTTTTCGATGCTGTCGACTTTGGCGACCAGATCAGCGGCTTTTTCGAGCGACTTCCAGTTCAGCTTCTCTCTCAGGAGAACCGACCGCTTAGTCCCCGTATGCTCATAGCCATTAATCACCCTGCGAGTACGCTCAGCAGTCATGGCGTCGGCGTAGCCCTCCATTTCAACCATGATGAACTTGCGGTCGCCATTGTCGCTGGCATTTGCGTCCAGAACAGCGTGCGCTGTCGTCGCGGAACCAGCAAAGGAATCCAGCACAATGGAACGACTTGTCGTCGCTAAGGAAATGACTTTCGATACGAGGCCCAATGGTTTCGGGGTCACAAATACATCGTCGGAGCTATCGAAATCCAGAATCGACAGAAGTAGTTTCTTGGCGTCTTGCGTGTGTCCAACTTCATCAAAGAACCAGAGTGTTTGGGGGACCCGCCCCCCCTTCACGTCCGACAGGTACCGTTTCAATCTCGGTTGATTGTCGCCGTCACTGCCCCACCAAATTCGCCCATCTCTATCGAGTTCCTTGAAGCGTTTTTCCGATACTCTCCAGTACATGCCTTTGGGAGGTCCCTGAATGACCCGCCCGGCAGGTGTGGTAATCTGATAGGTGCCTTCCCCATAGTAGTTCCGTGCTGAAATATCGCCCGACGTCCAAGGGCCACGCGGATCATCGTCGGCGTTTGAATATCGGGCTTCCATTTCCTCGGTTCGAGCGAGGAGGTTGGGGCGCCAGATTTCCTTGTTCTTGGCGTAGACTAAGAGATAGTCGTGGTCTTCAGAAAAGAACTGAGCGCTGTTCTTCGGGGAGAATACCTTTTGCCAAATGCACGTCGCGACGAAATTATCTTCGCCGAATATCTCGTCGAGCATTTCGCGTGCGTGCGAAATTTCGTTGTCATCAAGCGTTATCCAAATGCTGCCGTCATCGCCCAGAAGCTCATGTAGGAGGCGAAGGCGCGGCCACATCATAGCACACCATTTGTCGTGGCGCAGACCGTCCTCAATCCCAATTGGGTTCGTGTCCAGCCATTCCTTGATCATTGGTGCGTTTACGTTATCGTTATAGGACCAGCCTTCGTTGCCAGTGTTGTAAGGTGGGTCGATGAAGATGCAGTCCACTTTGCCTGCATACATGGGCATGAGCGCCTTGAGTGCCTTCAGGTTGTCCCCTTGGATGATCAGGTTGCCGTCAAGGGCGACGTCACCAATCCCCTTCTCCGGGTGCGGCACCAACGGGTGGAACGGCACCGAAAGATGATGGTTGTAGACGAACTCTTTTCCCTTGAAGCTTAACTCGGTCATGTAGCGCCCCTCTGTTCTTTTCTTTCTGTCTATACGACAGCAGGTTGCACCGCTAGTCGAGAAGGCTGTGATGGGTGCGAAGCGGTTGAAGTGGCCAGTCAAAACGGCTGCGCGCCGTTGTCGCCATTGTTGCTGTAGTGGTTCCGAAAAATAGACCTTGACAATATGTCCGCACTTTGAACCGCACCTGTCCCGCGCTTGACATTTTGATTCGTTTCGTGTAAAAGTTAACTACATTCAGAGCACGCCGTGGGCGTTCTCACCAGTGCCGGTGGCACTGATAATCTTCATCTAAATTCAGAAATGGAGGGTCCAGTGGATCAAGGACTCCACACCGTATCCGTGCAGGATATCTGCGCGATTTATGATGTAACTTCACGAACAGTGAACCGCTGGTTGAGCGAAACTGAAGAGCCTGTGCCCCGGTTCAGGGGGGGCGAAGAGTCATTGTTTGCACTGGCAGACCTGTTGCCACGCATTCCTCGTGATCCTGTGCGGTTGCTGGCGCTGGACCGTCAGCGTAGGCCAGAAATGCCAGCTGAAATAGGCTTGGGGCTTGAGGTCGCCAAGCGTGCTATGCGCCTACATGAGTCCCTGAACGGTGAGCAACGGGTGAAACTGTCCGAGGTGCAGGCCAACTACCGGGAGGCCGTAGCGCGCGCGTTCTGGGAAAAGGTTCTTTTTTTAGATTCCGAACACCTTGCACAATCGCTTTCGCTGCATCCTGCAATCATTCAGGCAGTGGTCGCAAACATCGAACTGCCGGAAGATTGGGAAAATTTCTGCATTGCGTTCACCCTCGCAAACACATCGCCAAAGAGCCTTTGGCGGTTGACGAAATCACAAACACACCATGAAGGAAGAACTAACCATGTCGTATGACGGCGAGTTTCAGATTACCGATGAGATGATCGAATTCAACAACGAAGCCCGAGGTGCGACAGCCGCTCTTCTGGACAACCTCAAATCCACTTCGGCGGGCGCGCGTCTCTCAGCGACCATCGCCAAAGTAACCGGAATGGTGGCCCAGAAATACGGAGTCTTGATCGACAGCGATACTGCGCTGACCCTACCGGGAGTTAAGGCGGTGGTGATGGGGGCGGACTATCTAGACGAAGACAGCCTACTGTTTGCTGCTGAACAGAAGATTGCTGCCGTGGCATTCAAGGCGCGGGGTGGGGCGGCTGCAGGCGATCAGACGGAGCCTCAGTTTCCGGATAACTTCGGTGAAATGTCCCCTCAAGCGCGTATCAATTGGGCGCGTCGAAATGGGGCGGCGTGATGCTAGCGGCAAGACTGCATCCGCGCGACCGAGCCAAGCTGTATCTTGCGGTAGTCGATGCACTGGAAGTGCCGCGTGATGACTTTATTCAGACGCAACGTGATCGTGCTCGTTCTGAATACGCGTTGGCCTTGGCTGACAACTCCGACCCCATCAATTTTTGGGCTGCACTCAGTCTCGCGGATGAGATCACATTTGCCACCGAGGGCCATGAGTGGAATGTGAAGGCCAGCGATGTTGCTGAGGCCTACGGGGTGATGATCGGTACAGCACGGCGCGCCTTGAAGCTCTCGGGGTGGGTCAGGGAGCGAGGTCAAGATGTCTGGCAATCTGAACCGACCGCGTGCGATTGGTGGACACCTGAGGCAGACGAAGATTGGTGGCATCCCAACGAATGAGAATTCCCTTGCGTATGAGCAGCCGCGCGGGGTGGCGGGAAGGGTTCACCCGTGCTGGCCTTCGGGCCATGGGGGGGGTTATTGCCCCGCAGCCCCGCAGCCCCGCAGATTCTGGCGGACGTCCGCGAACTGATGTCCGAAAATGCCTAAACCTCAATATTTTCGGACATATGGCGTGCCTTCCTTGCAACACAGATGGTCAAAAGCGCGCCTGCCGACGCTGAAAAGTGCAATCTATAGGTGTGATTTTTCCCCATGGAGCAACCTGTAGGTCGTTTCGTGTGATCTAGAATGACAATTGCCTCGGCGGTGTGATTTTGCGTCACAAATCCGGAAATGTCCGAAAATATATGTGCTTACGGTACGAAGAGGACGCGATATGCTGCCCCCATCACAACAGCGAAAAGGAAACAGAGTGACCATTGACGACACGGTAGTGCAGGCCATGAACCTGAGCCGACAGATTGAACTGAACGTCCTGATCCCCACCGAAAACGGCGAGGCTATCGAGGCGACGGAACAGCTTCTGGACGTCCTGAGAACGCAGCGCGACTTGCTGGCGGAGAGTGGCAAAGTGGTACCCCTGCACAATTAAGCTCTTGCCCAACAAAAAAAGAGGCCAGCCGCGCCAACGACTGACCTCGTGGGGTCCTTTGACCCCAAATCACTTTAGCTGGGATCACTTTAGCAAGAATTCCGGTCAACCTCAATCACCAACGTGTTGAAATCGCGATTGAATGCGCGTTTCGCACACAGTCGAGTTGTGCCTTTGGAGCGCGACCGGAAAGTAGAAATATGGATACTCATTTGACTGAGATCGAACTGGACATCGCGGATGGGCGTGATGATGCGTGCATGGCGCTACACCTCTATGGTGACACAACAGAAAAGAAGATTGACAAGTTCTGCATGCGCATTCTGGCAAAATCAGGCGGAGCTTTGAACGTGCACGTCGATAAAGAGCCAACGGACGAAGGCACCTATACAGCATCGCTCATGTTGAATGATCACGCTGTTTTGGAAGTTGTCGAACTAATCCGAAAGGCGCTGCCAACGCGGTTGTTTGTCGATGCGTATATCGGCGTTTTTTCTGATGACAAATTCCTATTCTTAGTTCCTGTTTCAGGGGCCTCGTTGAAAGGGGTGTCTGTATGACCCAGCATGCTAAGGAGGTAGCTACCGCACAGGCATTCGAGACAGCCGGTGCCGGGGCAAAAGAAGAATGGGCGGAGGTAATCCAGTTCCCTATCTATATGGGGCCGGACCGCGTTAGCGGTTCGAAGAATGCAGAACCGGCAAAACTGAACGATGCGGTGATCCGTGGCGAGGACACGCCGGAGTGGCAATCGCTTCAAACGCGCTCAATGCCGCTTATGACCGGAACAAAGGCGGAGTCTAAGACGTGGAAGGAAGAATCCCGCACCATCGGTGAATGGCTGGACCGCACTGACTTCAGCGACCGGCAACGTGGTCTGACTGGTTACGATGTAGACGCCAAGAAAGATGGTAAGTGGATCGTCACAGGGCGGGCGGTTGGCAGCAAGCGCAAGGACTCGTCACTGGATGAAATGGCCGCTCTCGGGATCGACGTAGACAACGGCACACCCTTTGCCCCTGTCGTGGACAAGGTGGAGGCCATGGGCGTTGGTGCGCTCTGCTACACAACTCACTCGCATATGTCACCGCATCTGGAACTGTCTCGGGATGTGGTGTGGAAGAAACTGAAGTTGGACCGCAAGCCGACCGATGATGAGGTCCGGCAATACCTGCGTGAATATGACGGGTGCGGGTACACCGACGAAGTAATTGACAACCTCACAGTGGAAGACCACGACCGGCTGACGCCGGACGGTAGTAAGATCGTGTGTCGCACCATCCCAATTCCGAAATTCCGGATTCTGTTTTTCTTTGACGAACCGGTGACACGCCAGATGCGAGGCAACACCGACCGAGAACGTAAGGCAGCGTGGGAAAGCGCTGTTCAGGCGATGGGGGAGAAGCTTGGTGTTGTGGTAGACCCCAAGGCAAAGAACATCGGGCGTCTATTCTATACGCCGCGTCGTCACCCTGAACGGAACGGGGAAATGTACCTCGTTCGCGGTCGCGGCCTGCGTTGGGATGAAATTCAGCCTGCCGACAATGTGTTTCTGCAAGCCGGTGCTGAAGACAAAGAGCGTAAAGGGTACGTAACGCCGTCAGGCGTTGACCTTGTGCGGTGGGTGGCGACCCACGGGCGAGGCTTTCAACCCTTCGAGCTTCTTGAAGCTTGTCCCGATGCAAAGGGGACGGCCAACGGCGATGTTTTGGACATTACTTGCCCGTTTGGGGATGAACACGGCAACGGCAAAGCACCTGTTCCACGCGCCACGTGGGGGCTACCCGGAGTTGAAGGGTGTGACGTCGAATCCGTTCTTTACAAAAACAGGCGAGCTGGTCACCACGCATGGCTACCACGCAGAGTCTCAGATGTACTATGCGCCTGGTGACTTTGTGGTTCCCGGCGTCAGCCGGACCCCGTCGCTGAAAGAGGCTCAGGCGGCAATTGATATGCTGGTGGACGAACTGGCAGACTTTCCCTTTGATGGCCTGACACGAAAGCAGATCAAAGAACAGTTCTGGGATGGTGGGGTCCCGTCGCTGGTCAATTTCTTGTCGGCTCTGCTGTTGCCGTTCATGCGCGAAATGATCGACGGCAGGACGCCGGGACACGTGATCAACAAACCGCGACCGGGGACCGGTGCGAGCTATCTTGTGGACGTCTTGAGCATCATCAACACAGGGGAGGAGACTCCGCCTCACAAACCTTCCGAGGATAAGGTGGAGTTTGCCAAGGCGCTGGTGGGGCTGTTGCTGGGCGGTGATCCAATCATCAACTTGGACAACATCAGCGCCGCCATGGATAGCGGCGAGCTTGCGGCGGCGATGACGTCAAGCAAATACTTCCCCCGGATTCTCGGGAAGTCAGAGGCTCGGAAAATTGCCGTCACCTGTCTTTGGCTTCTGACAGCGAACAAGCTGCAATTGACCGACGAACTGAAACGACGCTGCATCCTGATCGCTCTGAATGCCCACATGGAAAATCCGGAGGACCGCACAGGGTTCCAGCGCGCGGATATTCGTGGCTACGTTCGAGATAACCGGGCGCAGTTCGTCCACGCCTGCCTGACGATCATTCAGTTCTTTGTTGCATCTGGGATGGAAAAGGATACGACCAAGCACCTAGCGTCGTTCGAGAACTGGGCGCATACCATGGGTGGGTTGTGGAATGCCTGCGAGGTGCCGGGGTTCATGGGCAATATGCATATGCTGAAAACCCTGTCGGACGGCAAGCGCGACGAAATGGGCGAGTTGATTCAGGCGCTGGTCGATAAAGCGGTCTCGACCGACAAGGAACTGAAAGCCGAGTCCTACCTGTTCAAGGCGCGTCTGGCTGGAACCGATGACAAGTTCCTGAGTGTGATGGAGGTTCTGAACAGCTTCGTTGAGCCACCTCGTTTCGACAAGTGGGGCTGGGAGCGTACCAGCAGCGGGGACACCGAGTACACCGACTCCCGCGCGTTGGGTACAGGCTTCACCAAGGCCGTGAAGGATGAGACGTTTAACGTCGAGATCGAGGGGGCACAGTTTGGGGTGACGTTCGAGATTGATAAGGATCGGAAAGGCATCGGAGAGTATCGCATGCGGCTGGTGTCTGCCATGGGTGGGTAACGCTGGGACTCTGATGTACGTACTTGGTAAGGGGCCGCGTAAGCGGCCCTTCTGCTTTGGTGGGTGGGTTGTCCTCGAAAAGTGCCGGGATGCGCCGGGATCAAATGGGGTATCCCGGCGCTGATATCGGCGCGATTTTATCCTTATTTTACAGTATGTTGGTGGTTTTTGCCGGTATTGCCGGGTTGAATCGGGGTAGAATCAAAAAAGCTATGGAAATTTTTATTTTTTCCGCTCCCACACACGCGACCTCGCAGGCGTGTATCGAAAAAGAAAAATATCTCAGAGGCAGGCACGGGAAACCCCTCAGGGATACCGGCAAACCCGGCAGGCCTCGTCAAGTCCATGTAAATAAAAATAAAAACCCGCCGGGATGCCTTATTTTATCCCGGCGCATCCCGGCATGATCAAGTTGCGAATGGCTCTCAGCTAGCTGCGCCTACCTGCACACCCACAACCGCCAAAAACTTGAAAAACTCGACCAATCGGTCGAATAATGGCGTTAAATAGCGTCACAGCAGCCGCCCGCCTCGGAAATCGCAATCGCGAGAATACTTGTATACATTTGCATACCGAATGGGGCGGGCCAGCATCCCCCGTTTTACAGGCATCGGGAATCTACACTCGATTGTGACTGTGACTCGTTGCTTTCAGGCCTGTTTACTGTTACCTATCTCAGGAAAGGTAACGATAAGCGAATCCAAGTATCTGGAAGCGAATGAAAATGACTAAAAAGAAGACTCCAGCATTCGCCTATTTGCGCACATCCAGCGCCACAAACGTGGGGCAGGACAAGGACTCGGACAAACGACAGCTTGCGGCTATCGAAGCATATGCCGCCGCCAATGGCTATCAAATCGTCCAGACGTTCTATGACGCCGCTGTGTCCGGCACAGACCCTATCGACCAGCGCCCCGGCATGATGGACCTGTTAGAGGCAGTCCTGTCCAATGGGACACGGACCATCCTCGTTGAGTCCCCGGATCGTTTCGCGCGGGATGCTGTGGTACAGGAATTGGGTCACAGGATGCTGAAAGAGCGGGGCGTTGATCTGGTGCCCACGACAGCACCCGACTACTTCACCCACGACACACCAACCACAGAGCTTGTACGCACCATCCTAGGCGCTGTGGCGGCGTTTGACAGGCGTCAGACCGTGGACAAGCTGAAAGCTGCCAGAGACCGCAAGAGCGCGGCCCTAGGGCGTCGAGTAGAAGGCCGAAAGCCTGTCCCAGACGATGTTGTGAAGATGGCAAAGAGACTGCACAGGAAGTCCCCCAAGACAGGTAGACGTCGATCTCTGCGACAGATCGCAGACGAACTGGCGGAAGCTGGACACACTGCCGCGACAGGGAGGCCGTACAACCCTAACTCGGTCAAGAAGATGCTGGAACGCCAGACCGGCTGACGCCGGGACGCACTGATAACCTGTCCCACCGACACACCCCACCACTGACATGCCGAGGTCGCCACACACAGCCACACAGCGAGCCTGTCATGCACAGAGACGGGTGATTGCGTGGTGATGTGCGTGCCCGCGTAGCGGGCTTCTGTGCCCTCCTGAAAGCCTCTGAGGGTCCCCTGATGGGGTGCCGCCTAGGTTGAATAGGCGGGTGTAGGTACCGAGTATATGCAGGTCCGCAGACGCCGGGGACCCATCCCACCGCAGCACCCCTGCCACGTGGTTCAGGTACCGCCTATTTTGTGGGAAAAATCTCTCTATCCCTTGCAGTTACGTAACTAATGGACACCGCGCCCAACCGGACCGTTCCGTGCTGTCACGTGACATTTGGCAGCAGTTATGTTACTATATAACGCAAAGAAACCTCCCCAGAAATCGAGCAAATGAATCCTCACATCGCAAATCTGCGCGACCGCGCGCGTCAATGCCGAACGCGCGGAGAAATGCAAAAACGCTTCCCAGCCGAATACCGCGAAATCCACCGACGTGGCCTAACGTTCCTGTTTGACCACATGGAACGAAAACGCCGTCAAAAGTACACCGAGGAAGAACTACGCCGGATTGCGGCGCGTTACATGACCCGCACGGATTTCAAGAATGGTGACGATTCATCCGCCTACATGGCCGCATGGCGTCGCGGGATCATTGACGAAATTTGCCCACCATCCCGGCAGGGCAAACACCTCCATGAGGTCGCACAATGAGCGGGGCGGTGGAACATGAACTGCGCCTCAAGATCAATGCGGCTGCGGCAGAGGCGGGTTCCCGGAGGTTCAAAGGCGCGCTGGCGTCGATCAAGCGCGCTTTGGAGTCTTTGGATCGTTCAGCCGATGGTTCCTTCCAGAATATCAAGAAGGCCCTGAACATCCCAGCCGGTGGCACCACCGAGAAGGCACTACGAGGGCAGGCCACCGCAGCAAAAACCGCCGGGGATGCGGCCAAGCGGATGGCAACCGCCACCACAAACGCAATGACCACGGCGACAGGGCAGGCCGCAAAGCTTCGTGCCCAGTTCGAGGCCATGGGTGATACATCGGGCGTCCAGCGTGTTGAGGCAGCGCTTGCACGTTTGCAATCCCGTACAGGAAAGGCCGGGTCAGTCGCCGACGTGTCGGCAGCGCGCGCGGATTACAGAAGCGTTGTCACTGGTCTACAATCCGAGGCGCGCGCGGCCCAGACCGCCACAAAAGCTCAAGAGGCCCACGCCCGTGAGATCGAGAAACTAAAATCCGATTTTATTGCGGTCTATGCTCCGTCGAAAAGGTACGAGGAAAGTCTCAACCGCATCAGCAAGGCCGAGCGCGAGGGTATCTTGACTGCAGCACAGGCCGCAGAGGCTCGTCAGCAGGCAGCGCAGGCACTTTCCGGCGCTGTGGATCAAAACACTATTGCCATGCAGCGCAACGCCGCCATGACCCAGCAGGGCGTCATGGTCGGGCACCAGCTTTCCGACGTACTGATCACCAGCCAAATGGGGTTCCAGTCCGTTGGGATGATCGCCCTACAGCAAGGCTCCCAACTCGCTGCGCAGATGAACACTCTCAAGGCCAGTGGTGGCGGTGTATTCCGTACGCTTCTGGCAGGCTTTACATCGCTTTTGAACCCGTTGAGCTTGATCACTATCGGCGCGGTCGCTGTAGGTGCGGCGGTCGCCAAATGGTTCTTCGCCGCCGGGGAAGAGACCAAGAGTTTCAAGGATTCCCTGTCTGACGCCCGCAGTGCCCTGAATGAGCTACGCAGCGCCTCTGACGCGCTTGCAGGTGGCAATCTCCGTCAACTTCGCAGTGAGTACGGGAAGATAAACGAAGAACTGGCCACCCACCTAGAACGCCTCCAAAAGGTAGCCCAGATTGAGGTCGCAACCAAGAATGCAGACCTTGCCGCATCTATCCGAGACGCCATCACCAGCGACAGCAACCTGTTCACGAACGACATTGACGCCGTGCGCCGCGCATTTGACACCACTAACGACCGGGCGCGGTCATTCCTATACATGTTGGCGGATATCAAGAACGCCCGGACGTTCGAGGAACAGGCCGCAGCTATCACCCGTCTCCGCAAGGAAGTGGAATCCACAACCGGTGGTCTCGACAAATCCGAGGGCGCAGCCCGTGGGATGCTGGCCCAGCTTATCCGCGCCGAAGATTTCGCCCTGAAACTCCTTGCCGCAATGGACGGCAACACCGACGCCGCCGAGCGCAGCAAGGGTGCAGCCGGTGGCCTGACAACATCCATCGGCACAGCCGCAGATGAGGCCGCGCGGCTGTTGCAAAACCTGTCTAGCTTGCCCAGTGCCTTTGGGCTGATGGACAAGAGCATCAGGGAGCAACTTGCGGGCATCAAAGCGCAGAACGAGTCCCTCGGCCTACAGTTGTCCGAGGGACTGGCAGCGCAGGCCGCGAACCGCCGTGTTCAGCTATCCGACCTTGTAGCAGCCGGAACCATGACTCCCGACCAAGCTGCTGCTGAATGGGCGCAGATCGACAAGCTAGATGAGGCACTGAAACGGCAGGAGGCACTGCGAAAGAAGCTGTCTGAGTCTGGTAAGACGTCTGGTGGTGGCTCCCACAGCAAAGGCGTCATTGATGAAATCCTGCGGACCACCGAAGGCCTTGAAAAGCAAGCATACGCGTACGAGGCCTTGCGCACAGGCATCTATTCCAGCGAGGAAGCTGCAAACCTTTTCGGTCGGATTATGGCTGAAAATGGCGGTGTTCTGGACGAACAAACGTCCAAGCTGTTGGCGAACATCGATGCCATGGCGACCCGCAATGAAACAATGCGGGATGCACCGCAGAGCTTCGCGGAGACCTTCGCAGATGGCACCGAGGACGCGTTGGAAGGGGCGATCCGCAATGCATTCACCAAGGGCAAGTTCAGTGCCGCTGATTTCGTCAACGGCATCAAGAACCATATGGCAGGAATCTTTGCCAAAGGTCTGGCACAGAAATTCACATCCATGCTGGGTCTCGACAAAATCTTCGGGACAGTGACCATGCAACCTGCTGCTGCGGCGGCGGGCGCAACCATCGGTCACCCGACAATGAAGGCGCTGCGAGCGGCTGAGAGCGAGACCTAGGTTAGCTGTGGTTCGCCATTTCGACTAGTTCGTCCGTGACTTTGATTGGTCCAGACTGACAAAGCTTCGATAGCATTTCCAACTTGGCGACGTGCTCCTCGGGCAATTCAACATCAATGTCGAAGTGCTCTTTGAGCTTGCTCGTCGCTCCATCGGTCCAATCTAGAACATCGCGGGCTACATCGCCTTCAAGCGACATCTCATACAGTCTCCTCAGATCGGCTGGGACTTCCCGTAGCTGCGCGTGCCGCTCATTGTGCCCTTCTATATCAGTGACGGGGGAACCAAATTCGCTTTCGATCATCTTCCGAGCTTCTTGGCGAGAATTGGAGACGGCTTGCCTAATTGGTTCGTACAGCTTGGAAACAATGTCGAATAGAAAAACCTTATCCAGTCTGGCCTTCAAATCGCTAAAGTCTATCGCTTGTCCAAGTTCGTTATGTTTGGCCACAAGTTCTTCGTAGAGGTCCCAGTTGTCCTGCCATTTTGCACCATCACCCCAACGACCTTGCATTACCTTTTGGATGACAACTTCCCTAGTGTATACGGAAACGACCGACTTTAGACGGTCTATCAATTGTGCGGCTTCCTTTTGCTTGTCTTCCCAAAGCTCCGCTTCGAACCCTAGGCCCTTGAAGCGTTTGAAGCGGGCAATGTTTGAGTAGATGAAGCTGAAAAACGCCATCGCGAACGTCGCCGAAGCTCCGGCCACATCTTGCTCAAGTAGTCTGTGAAAGCTGAAGGTTAAAAAAGAGAGACCGACAATTCCAAAGAACACTTGTTCCCAATGGTCTTTTAGAAATTTGAACATTGCCGCTCCTAAATCTGCTCTCGGTAGTTCGTACGAATTTCTTGTGGACGAAAGAACGTCACCAGTATGTGACGCTATTCAAAGCGTCACGCAAGATCGCCAAACCCTCTGGCGTATCGTTCAGGCGCGTCTTGTAATTCCGCAATTGACCTTGTCCCGACACGTGCCCTGTAATGCCCCGGATAACATCGTCGGAGTGTCCAGCCCGCTGCAGGCGGTCAACCAGCGTGTCTTTAGTGCTGTAAAGGACTTGCCGGTCATTGCTGAAACCTGCTTCCCGAATGGTCTTCGTGAACGAGTCAGATATGGTGCCCGCGATGGACTCGGGTTTTGTCTTACCCAGCTTCCAGCCGCCGTCCTGCATGAATTCATAGAAGCCGTCCAAGTGTTTTGACAGTGGCAGTTTGCGACTGATTTTTGTTTTAGTCTCTGTCACTTTTATGAAATCAGGTGTCACGTTCTCAGGCTTCATTCTGAAAATCTCGACAGGGCGGGCGGCGGTATGAAGTGCCACCCGGAATGCCCACTTGAAAGCTTCCTGTCTGTCGGGATCGTACCGCGATTCCGCTCCCCACGCCTTTTGCACCAGTTCCCACACCTTTTTGATTTCGTCGTCGTCGAAACGCTGCCACCGTGTTTCCTCTGTCGTGGAAACGTCGCGGGGCATCTTCACATAGGGCAGGGACGTAAAGCCGGGGATAATCTCTTCGGAGATTACCCACCGCATGATTGCCTGAACTGGAGCGAAGTATTGCGCCACGGATTTTGGGCTTAGCCCTTCGTCCTGCAAATAATCGCGATAAAGGCGCAATTTGTCGGGCGTGAACTGTTCAAGCGGTAGATTTCCTAAGTATCCGATAAGACGGTTGGTCTTTGATTTGTAACTGCGTTGTGTCGCTGCTGAAGAGTTTTGAAGGCGGAAGTATCTTTCGCGTAGATGTTCGATTGTGTGTTCGGGATTCGCCGTGGCAGAGGGGGCGATCTCTGCCAGCCGTTCCAGCAATGCAAAATGCATCGTATCATACATGCGCTTATGCCCGCCCCCTGACGGGGGCACAGGCCGCAACACTTCCGGTATCTCGACTGGTTCACGCATGTACGTCTGGTCGCTAAACGCCATTGCCAAGTGACCTGTAAGCCGGGTGTATTCTTGTGGCGATCCTTTGCAGTCTTCCATGATGTCGAACGTCTTCGACCAGAGGTTCTGAACCCCGGCAACAGCTTGGCGGTTACCTTCCTCTGCCTCCTCCAGTTCTTCCGGGGTGGCTTCGACAACCGGATCGATGCGACGTGGTCCAAGATCGCGAATTTTGTCCATGCGGGCCATATGGTCTGCGGCTCGGATCGTGACCGCGTCAGCGGTTGCTTGTGCCCTTTCCGCCGGATCGTCAGAGCCGAGGCGTTCGATTAGTGTGTCGTGCTCTTCCTTGTACGCCACACGCTTTGCGAGGGCGGTTTCGAGATCGCGCCCCAGCGACAGGTTCCACTTTTTCCGCCGCAGGATGCCCTGCAATTTCGCGGGCACCTTCCGCTGATATCGGTACAGCCCATCCGCTGTTTGGGACAAATAGGATATGTCTCGATTCATATCTGAAATCTCCGAAGGTACACCGCTTGGTACAGCAGGCAAGGCGGCTTTGGTACAGCAGAAATGCCTGTCTTAGGAGTTGAAATCAAGATATATTCTTAAGAATATGGGGGTAATCAAATGGTGGGGAGTTCAAATCTCTTATCACCCATCATTTTTCCGGAAAGGCGCTCCCTGCAAAGGTTGAGCGCCTTTTCTCGTTTCCGGGGTTCCGATGGTTGCAGCTTGCGGCTACCAATTTGCCTGAGGAACCGGGCAAGGGGCGCGTCATGCAATTTCCGAAAATCTGGCTGCTTCGGCACGGGCAGACCGAGTGGAACGCTGAGCGGCGTATCCAGGGGCAGCTGGAATCACCGCTGACGCCGCTGGGGGTTCAGCATGCCCGCCGGCAGGCAGAGCTGATGGTGCCGGTGATGGCGCAGAGCCCGGCCTGCTATGCTTCGCCGCTGGGCCGGGCGCAGCAGACGGCGGATATTGCCCTGGGCGGCGCGCCGTTTGTGACTGATCCGCGTCTGGCCGAAGCATTTGCCGGAGATTTTCAGGGCATGACGCTCGGGGAAGTTGCGGCGCAATACCCGGAGATCCACGGGGTGAACCCGCACAATCTGGACCTGTTCTGTGAAGCGCCAGGCGGCGAGGGCTATGACAGTTTCCATGGCCGCATTCTGGACTTCATGCAGTCGCTGAGCGGGCCGTCGGTGGTGGTGGCGCATGGGCTTTTGGGGCAGGTGATGCGCGGCATAGTCTGCGGGCTCAGCCGCGACCGGATGGCGGCGCTGCCGAACGGGCAGGGCTGTGTCTATGTGCTGGAAAACGGGGTGGAGACCGTTCTGCAATAGGGGCCGGCGGCCCGGCGGTCAGAGGCCCGGCACCTTGGCAAGCAATCCGCGCCAGCCGAAGGTGGTTCCGCCTCTGGGGCGGAATCCAACCTTGAGCCCGGCACCAACAAAAGCCCGGCTGTCTGACAGAGGGCCGGCCTCGTAATCGAGCAGGCCTGCTTCGCCATAGAAACTGGCGCGTTCGTTCAATTTATAGCCGATGTTCAGCGCCAGCCGGGCGACTTGGGCGCTGTCCACGTCGAGAAAGTCGGCTTCGGCGCCAAAGCGGACATTGGAACCGGCGTCTTTGTGCAAGGCAAGGCCGAACAGGGACGCGGATTCGCCGTCTTCCTCCCCGTAGGCCGCATAAGCCTCGGCAGTGAGACTGCTGAAGCCGTGCCGGACTTCCAGCCCGTAGAAATCGAGGGTGCTGTTTTCCAGTTCCTCATTGCCCAGAAAGGCGCCCAGCGTCGTGGTGCTGGTGGCATGGTAGAGGCCGTGCAGTGTGGCGTTGTACGCGCTGAGATTGCGTGCGTTGAAGTCATAAAGGCTGAGGTCCAGCTGGGTGCCCAGGCTGGGGTTGAACCCGGCTTCGAGGCTGCCGCGCAGGGTGGTGCGGGAGATACCCGTGTCTTGGGTAAAGGCGGACCAGGACAGATCCGCAGTTCCGCCTGTGATTTCTATCGCCTGGGCGGTGCTTGCCAGCGCCTGAACCGACAGGAGTGCAGCTATCATGTGCTTCATGCTGATTTGCCTCGAGAAATCCTGGACCTGCCGGCCGGCGTGCGTTTCTGTAGAGTTTCGGGCGCGGACGGGGCAAGGACCCGCTGGCCATAGAAAGGAGGCAGAGCAGGGGTGTTGGCAGGCCGCAACACCGGGCGGCACGCCGGTTGGAAATTTTTGGCAAAAGCCTCTTGCACTGTCCGGCAGCTTTGTCTAAATCCCCGCTCATCGGGTCGTTAGCTCAGTTGGTAGAGCGCTTCGTTTACACCGAAGATGTCGGGAGTTCGAGCCTCTCACGACCCACCATCCCCCCTCCCTGTTCTGCCTGGAAGATTGCCTGTGCCGCGGCGTGGCTGCAGTGTTTTTCCAACTGTTTCAATGCGTTGCGGGGCGCGGATCATTTTTTTCCGGGAAAGTTCCGAAAAAGGCAAAACACGGCTTGACGGCTTGGGGGGCTGGGAATATTACAGCCCAACATTCAGCAGCGATGCTGGATGTGCAGCGGGCGGTTGTAGCTCAGTTGGTTAGAGTACCGGCCTGTCACGCCGGGGGTCGCGGGTTCGAGCCCCGTCAACCGCGCCACTGCTGCGCCCCTTCCCGGGGTTTAACAGGGACCGCCCCGGAGGGGATCTGGACCGGAGACGGTCCGCCGCAAGGCGAAAATGCGGTTGTAGCTCAGTTGGTTAGAGTACCGGCCTGTCACGCCGGGGGTCGCGGGTTCGAGCCCCGTCAACCGCGCCACTTTCGCCCGCCGCCCTGACGTTTCAGGGTCCGCCCCGGAGGGGAACATAGCCGAAAGGCCCATGCGCGGTTGTAGCTCAGTTGGTTAGAGTACCGGCCTGTCACGCCGGGGGTCGCGGGTTCGAGCCCCGTCAACCGCGCCACTTTCCTCTCTGATAGCGAAAATTGCTGAACCGCTTCGCGACGCGCGTTGGCACGCCATGCATTTTGCGGTCAGTCCTCTGGTTCAGGCGTGTCCTGACTGAAACTGTTGAGCCAGCCGTCTCTGCCCTTTTCCCAAAGCGACGAGATCAGCATCCGTTTCCAGCCGCTGCTGCCGACCGGCTGATAGGTCGCGCGGTAGGACAGCAGAACAGCCTCCGGCGAGAGGACGCGCAGCTGTGAATCGCTCAGGCGGTAGCCTGCCATCACCGGCCCGTCCTGCAGCTGCGCGCAATGGCCTGCTTTGTCCGAAAATCCGCTGGGATAGACGCCGAGGAAATCCTCCGTCAGCATCCGCCCGTCTGCCTCAGGGTCGCCCGCCTTCAACGCCTCCCAGACCTTGGTTTCCAAGGCGAGAATTTCGGCGAGCAGGGGGCCGTCAGTCAGAATCTCTGTGGTCATGGCGCAAGCGTGGCGCTCTGGCGTCCGCTTGGCAAGCCATGCGGACGCATGCGGCTGTTACAGAGACGGCGGTATTGGTTCTGCGCTGGTGTCGTGGCGCCATCCGGTCAGATCGGAATCAATCCATTTCCGGAGGTGGTCCATATCGGGCTTGGGGTTGGCTTCCAGGTAGCGCAGCAGCACGCGGGTGCCATGCTGATACCCGGCACGGTAGCTTTCCTCAGGGTCGGTCTGGGTGCCTTCGAATCCGGGCGGCCGTTTGAACCTGCTTTGCAGCATTTGCTGTCTCCGTCTGTTTGATCTCATGCGGTCCGGGGCAGGCTAGGGCAAGAGCGATAACCGAGTCTTAACTTGCGTGCGTAAAACGAACGTAAGCGGGTGTGGTCCTGAGGGCTGCGCGGCAGTCACAAAGGCGGCAGCGGGGTAATAAAGCCCAGCAGTGCGGCGGCGGTTTCGCGCGGTGCGCTGTCGATGAAGAAATGCCCGCCAGGGATGCTTCCTGCGGTCATGTCCTGGAGGCGCGGCGCCCAGGCCGCGGCGACGTCATAGGCCCGGGCCATGGCGCCATCGGCACCGTAAAGCACCAGCGCCGGGCATTGGACTTGGCGGTCCAGATCGCGGGTGTCGTCGTGGAAATCGACCTCGATCGCGGCACGGTAGTCGTTACACATGGCGTGGACGCAGGCCGGGTCTGCCCAGGCGCGGCGGTAGGCGGCCAGTGCGGCGGGCGGGAAATCAGAAAGCGAGGCGCCGCCCCAGCCCAGAAGGCAGCTTTCGAAGTAGGCCTGCGGATCGGCGCCGATCATCCGCTCCGGCAGCGGCGCGGGCTGAGCAAGGAAAAACCAGTGGTAATAGGCGCGTGCCACCTGTTGCGTCAGCTGGTCCAGCAATGTGTGCGTCGGGATGATGTCCATCACGGTGAGGCTGGCAACCGCCTCTGGCGCATCGAGCGCCAGCCGGTGCGCGGTGCGGCCGCCGCGATCATGGCCCGCCAGGTGGAAACGGGGGAACCCGAGCGCGCGCATCAGCGCAAGCTGATCGGCAGCCATGCTGCGAAAGCTCATCGCCTCCACGCCTTCGGGCTTGGAGCTGGCGCCATAGCCGCGCAGGTCGGCGGTCACCACGGTGAACTTCCGGGCGAGGAGAGGGGCGGTCTCTGCCCACATCTCCTTGGTCTGCGGGAAGCCGTGAAGCAGGAGGAGCGGCGGGCCTTCGCCGCGCCGGGTAAAGGCAATCTGCTGGCCGTTCACCTGCAGGGTGCCGGATTGACTTGGCGCTGGCATGGGCTTCCCCCTTCGCGGCGGCGTCTTTCCGGGATTGGACCCTGAGGGCGGCACAGGATCAAGCCTGCCGCTGCGTTTGCATTGAGGGGAGGGGCTGCCGCGCCTTCTGGCGGGCATCAAAGATGCCATCCAGAAACTTGGGCCCGGCGCCGTGCTGGCGCACGGCGCGCGCCGCCTTTGGCGGCGCTGGACCCAACGGGAAGAGGGGCTCGTAAGAGCGCCGATGACGGGCGGGAGAGGCCCCTTGCGCGACTTCAACGCGGCGGATGCGGAACGGGCGGCGCCTTGAGGTGCGACCGCCCGCCGTACGTCACTTCGCGGTCAGGGCGTCGAGGACACGGGCCCAGGACCGGATGCCCTTGTGGAAGCTCTTGAGGTCGTACTTCTCGTTTGGCGAATGGATGGCGTCGTCATCATTGGCAAAGCCGATCAGCATCGCGTCCATATCCAGGATCGACTTGAAATAACCGGCGATCGGGATCGAACCGCCCATGCCGCAGAACACCGCCTCGCGCTGCCACTCATCCGACAGCGCGCCGCGGGCGGCCTCGAACTCGGGGCGGGAGATGTTCATCACTGAGGCAGGCGAGCCTTCCAGGTCGTTGTCCCAGCGCACCGAGGCGTCCACCGGCAGGCGGTCCTCGACGTGTTTGCGGATCTTGCTGCGCAGCGCGTCCGGGTCCATGTCGCCAACCAGACGGCAGGTGATCTTGCAGTGCGCCTCTGACGGGATAACGGTCTTGGAGCCGGCGCCGTTGTAGCCGCCCCAGAGGCCGTTCACCTCCAGCGTCGGGCGGGCCCACTGCTGTTCCAGGGTGGAATAGGCCTTTTCGCCGTGCGGGCGGGTGTAGCCGACCGAGTTCAGGTATTCGGCTTCGTCAAAGCCGCAATTCTGCCACTGGCGCAGCTGGTCCTCCGGCACCTCATGCACGCCTTCATAAAAGCCTTCGACCGCGACGCGCCCGGTCTCGTTGTCGTAGAAGGACGCGACGACTTCCGACAACACCCGCAACGGGTTCAGGCCGGGGCCGCCGTAGTGGCCGGAGTGCAGGTCGATGCGGGGCCCGACGATTGTGAACTCATCCTTGAGCATGCCGCGCAGCTGCGAGGAGATCGAGGGCACCCCGCGCGACACCATCGAGGTGTCGCAGATCAGCGCCAGATCGGCCTTCAGCTCGCCGGCGTTGGTCTCCATGAAGGGAATGAGCGAGGGGGAGCCGGATTCTTCCTCGCCTTCAAAGAAGAATGTGATGCGGCAGGGCAGGGAGCCGTTCACGGCCTTCCAGGCGCGGCAGGCCTCGACAAAGGTCATCAGCTGGCCCTTGTCATCAGACGCCCCGCGGCCGCGGATCACTGTGCCGTTCGGGGTTTCCTCCAGCTGCGGTTCAAACGGCGGCGTGTTCCACAGTTCCAGCGGGTCAACCGGCTGCACATCATAGTGGCCGTAAAACAGCACATGCGGGACGTCTGTGTTCTCCTCGCCCACATGGCCCACCACCATCGGGTGGCCGGGCGTGGCGCGTTTCTCTGCCTTGATGCCGATGGAGTTCAGGTCTGCCACCAGCCAGTCGGCGGCCTGGTCGCACTCCGCCTTATAGGCCGGGTCGGTGGAAATCGACTGGATGCGCAGCAGCTCCATCAGCCGCTCCGTTGCGGCGTCCAGCTCTGCGTCGATCCGGTCCAGAACATCATTCAGTGCCATCTCTTGCTCTCCTGTTTGTCCGGGGGAAGGCCCGGGATTTGGGCCAATTTGCCGCGGACCCTAGCAGTGCCCCCGGGGAGGGGCCAGAGGGGGCGGGCCAGGATATGCACTGTCTTGCCGCGGGCCGCCGTTTCCGGACCTGCGCATTGCGGCTTGGAGCGCGCAGGGAACATGACGTAAACGGCCACAGCTTGGCCGTTACTGTCCTTGCCGGGCTGCTGTTTAAGTTTTATTTGACCTGCATCAATGTTGCGCACCCTTGGCGGGGCGTATGCAGTTGATCAAAAGGGACGCCTGCGGTAACCATTCCTGAACGTGAATGTGGTTATACTGCCGGACGGCCGAGCCCTTTACACAGCCCGCGTGCTTCGAGGGAGCACAATTAGCTATGGAGATGCCGGTGGACTATACCGCGAAACTGGACGCTGCAATTGCCAGCCTGCACCAAGAGGGACGCTACCGGACCTTCATCGACATCGAGCGCAAGAAGGGCCATTTCCCGCATGCGGTCTGGACCCGGCCGGACGGCACCAAGCAGAACATCACCGTCTGGTGCGGCAACGACTACCTCGGCATGGGCCAGAACCCGGTTGTGCTGCGGGCGATGCACGATGCGATCGACTCCACAGGCGCGGGCTCCGGCGGCACCCGCAACATTTCCGGCACCACGGTCTATCACAAGCAGCTGGAGGCCGAGCTGGCCGACCTGCACGGCAAGGAAGCGGCGCTGCTGTTCACCTCTGCTTACATCGCCAATGACGCGACGCTGTCGACTCTTCCCAAGCTGTTCCCGGGGCTGATCATCTATTCCGACGCGCTGAACCATGCCTCGATGATCGAGGGCGTGCGCCGCAACGGCGGTGCCAAGCGCATCTTCCGCCACAACGATGTTGCACATCTGCGTGAGCTGCTGGAAGCCGACGATCCCAAGGCGCCCAAGCTGATCGCCTTCGAGTCGGTCTACTCGATGGACGGCGACTTTGGCCCGATTGAAGAAATCTGCGACTTGGCCGAGGAATTCGGCGCGCTCACCTATATCGACGAGGTGCACGCGGTCGGCATGTACGGTCCCCGCGGCGGCGGCGTGACCGAGCGGGACCGCCTGGCTCACCGGATCGACATCATCAACGGCACCCTGGCGAAGGCTTACGGTGTGATGGGCGGCTATATCGCGGCGTCTGAAAAGATGTGCGACGCCATCCGCTCTTATGCGCCGGGCTTTATCTTCACGACCTCGCTGGCGCCTGCTGTGGCGGCAGGGGCGGCGGCCTCGGTCGCTTACCTGAAGGGCGCGCAGGATCTGCGCGACAAGCATCAGGACCAGGCCAAGGTTCTGAAGCTGCGCCTCAAGGGGCTGGGCCTGCCGATCATCGACCATGGCAGCCACATCGTGCCGGTGATCGTGGGCAACCCGGTCCACACCAAGGTCCTGTCCGACCACTTGCTGGAAGATTACGGCATCTACGTGCAGCCGATCAATTTCCCGACCGTGCCGCGCGGCACAGAGCGCTTGCGCTTCACGCCGTCACCGGTGCACGGCCCCAAGGAGATCGATGCGCTGGTCCACGCAATGGACGCATTGTGGTCGCATTGTGCGCTGAATCGTGCCGAACTTGCCGGTTAACATACTGATCAGTGTAAATTAACGCTGAGTATGTTACGCTGCTGTCAACCAATGAGTGGATCCGAGTCGCGTCTGTGATTCTTTCACCACTCTGAAACGAGGCGGCAGGCATTTATGGGACGGCAGGCATGATCGGGCGCTTCACCCAGCGCAAGCAAGAAGAGCATGGCGAAACAGCAGAGCCCAAGGGTTTTGATGATTTCGAACTGAAGCTTGGCGACGTTATGCGCGGCGAACGGGCGACAATGGGCAAGTCCTTGCTCGACGTCCAACGAGAGCTGCGGATCAAGGCGTCCTACATCGCTGCCATCGAAAACTCCGATCCTTCCGCCTTTGACACACCCGGCTTTATCGCGGGCTACGTGCGCTCCTACGCGCGCTACCTCAACATGGATGCCGAGCAGGCGTTTCAGGATTTCTGCCGGGAAAGCGGCTTTTCCGTGGCCCATGGCATGTCGGCCGAGGCGTCCAGCCGCAGCAAGACAGGCGCGGCGCCAGCCGCCAAATCCACTGGCCTGGGTGGCGATGCCTTTGCCTCCCCGAACACGCCGTTTATCCCCGCGCCCAGCAGCATCCTCAGCCAGGTCGAACCGCGCGCGGTTGGTTCGCTGATGGTGCTGACGGCGCTGATCGGCGGCATCACCTATGGCGGCTGGGCTGTTTTGAAAGAAGTGCAGCAGGTGCAGTTTGCACCTGTAGATCAGACCCCGGCGGTGCTGGCCGATCTCGACCCGCTCAGCAGCGCGGTGCTGGAAACCGCTGATGGCGGCCAGGACCCGGCGGCTGAGGCGCTGGACCGGCTCTACCGCCCGCAGGCGCTGGATGTGCCGGTTCTGGTGGCACGCGACGCGCCGATCTCTACCCTTGATCCGTCCACCATCGGCAACTTTGCCGCGCCGGAACTGCCCAGCGTCATCCTGGCTGAGGCCAGCATGGCCTATGAGGAAGACGCGCTGTCGCAGCCGGTTCCGCAGGTGGTCGCCGAAGTCGAACCGGGGGTTGAAATGGTGGCGGTGCGCCCGTCCTGGGTGCAGGTCACCGCAGCCGATGGCAGCGTGATCCTGGAAACCATCATGGATGCGGGCCAGCGTTTTGAGGTGCCCTTGACCGAGGATGCGCCGCGCCTGCGCACCGGTGAAAGCAGCGCCATCTATTTCGCAGTCAACGGGGAGCATTTCGGCCCGGTCGGCGCGCGCGGCCAGGTGTCCAAGAATATCGAACTGTCGATGGAGGCAATCACCGGCCGGTTCGAACTGGCCGATCTGCAGGATGGCCGGAACGAGGCGCTGGCGACATTGGTGGCGCAGCTGCAGGTGGACGACCAGCAGCCGTCCGAATAATCCCTTCGCAGGAATCCGCAAAAGACGCCCGGTGCCGCCATTGCAGCGCCGGGCGTCTGCACGTATCTAGACGCTAACAGGACCCAGCCGGGACAAGAGCCATATGTCGATCAACCACATCCGCCCCTGGCGCCATATCGAGCGCCGTAAGAGCCGCCAGATCCACGTCGGCAATGTGCCCGTCGGCGGCGATGCCCCGATTGCGGTACAGACCATGACCAACACGCTGACCACTGATGTGGCGGCGACGGTGGCTCAGGTGCAAGCCGCAGCCGAAGCCGGGGCGGATCTGGTGCGGGTCTCAGTGCCGGATGAGGCGTCGTCAAAAGCGCTGAAGGAGATCGTCCGGGAAAGCCCGGTTCCGATCGTTGCGGATATCCACTTCCACTACAAACGCGGCATCGAGGCGGCAGAGGCCGGTGCGGCCTGCCTGCGTATCAACCCGGGCAACATCGGCGACGAAAAGCGCGTGGCCGAAGTGATCAAGGCCGCCCGCGACCACAATTGCTCGATCCGGATCGGCGTGAATGCAGGGAGCCTCGAAAAGCACCTGCTGGACAAATACGGCGAGCCTTGCCCGGAGGCGATGGTTGAGAGCGGCCTGGACCACATCCGCATCCTCCAGGATCATGATTTTCACGAATTCAAGATCTCGGTGAAGGCGTCCGACGTCTTCATGTCCGCCGCGGCGTATCAGCAGCTGGCAGAGGCCACCGATGCGCCGATCCACCTCGGGATCACCGAGGCGGGCGGTTTTGTCTCCGGAACCATCAAATCGGCGATCGGCCTTGGCCAGCTGTTGTGGATGGGCATCGGTGACACGCTGCGCGTCAGCCTCTCCGCGGATCCGGTGGAGGAGGTGAAGGTCGGCTTCGAGATTCTCAAGTCTCTGGGCCTACGCCACCGCGGCGTCAACATCATCTCCTGCCCGTCCTGCGCACGCCAAGGCTTTGACGTGATCAAGACGGTGGAAACGCTGGAGGAACGGCTGGCCCATATCCACACCCCGATGAGCCTCTCGATCATCGGCTGCGTGGTGAACGGCCCCGGCGAGGCGCTGATGACCGATGTCGGTTTCACCGGAGGCGGCGCGGGCTCCGGCATGGTCTATCTGGCGGGCAAGGCCAGCCACAAGATGTCGAACGAGCAGATGGTCGACCACATCGTCGAAGAGGTCGAGAAAAAGGCCGCCCAGATCGAGGCGGCCCAAGAGGCGGCAGAATAGGGATCCTGCCCTTTCATCTTTCCAAAAAACTCCGGGGTCCGGGGCAGAGCCCCGGTTCCGCCGGTTCAGTTGTAAGTATCAGCTGCGCTTCTCGCGGATCTCCGCCACCATGATTTCCATTTGGTCGGCGGGCAGGTAGCCGCGCAGCAGCTCATTGCCCAGCACGAACGTCGGAGTGCCGGAGATCGCCATCTTCTGCGCCAGCGCGCGGGTCTGGCGCAGTTCGGCCGTCACTTCCTCGCTGTCCATTTTGGCAAAGATTGCATCGGCATCCAGCGACAGCCCCTCGGCCAGGCGGCGCAGCGCGACCTCATTCGGTTCGCCGCCGAACGCGATCAGCGAGTCATGCACCTGCTTGTAAGCGTCGTCTCCTGCCACCTGCTTGGTGGCGACGGCAAAGCGTGAGGACAGCACCGAGGCCTCGCCCAGGATCGGGAACTCCTTGATCACCAGGCGGATGTTGCCGTCGCTCTCCAGGAGCTTTTCCACCTCGGGCGCGGCGCGGCGGCAGTAGCCGCAGCGGTAGTCCATGAATTCCACCAGGGTGATGTCGCCATCGGGGTTGCCGCCCACCCAGGAATAGCCGTCGTTTTGCAACTCCTCCAGGTTCTCGGCAACCAGCACATCATCGCGGGCCGCTTCGGCCTGCTGCTGCTGCTGTTCCAGGAGGTCGATCGCCTCCAGAATCAGATCCGGGTTTTCCAGAATGTATTCGCGAACCTGCTCGCCAAAGGCAGCACGCTCGGCATCGGACATAGCGCTGATGTCAAAGGCTTGGGCCGGTGCGCCCAGCAGGGCGAGGGCCGTGGCCGCTGCGGTGGCTGTGCGGGTGAAAGGGGTCATTTTCTTCTCTTTCTCTTCTGAGCTTGTTCAAAGGCTGACAGCACATCCTGCGCCCGCCGGGCGGCGGGGGATCCTGCTGGCAGCTGGGCAACGGCCCGTTTGGCGTGAATGCCGGCGTCATCCAGACGCCCTTGCAAGGCATAGCGTTCGGCGGTGACCAGGGCAGCCATGCCGGTCTGGCCGGTCTTGGCATAGGCCAGCGACATGTCGCGCAGCAAAACCGGGTTGCGGAAGTCGATAGCCCGGGCGCGTTCCATGCTTTTGAGCGCCGCCTTGGGCCGGCCCGCGGCCAGCTGGGCGCGGCCGTAGCCGGTCAGGGTCAGCGGGTCCCTGGGAGCAAGCTTGACTGCGGTGCCATAGGCGGCCAGTGCGGCGTTCCACTGCCGGTTCTCGATCAGGATCTGGCCCTTCAGTTCGTGATAGAAGGGGTCGGAGGGCCGCATGGCCAGCGCGCCGTTCACCGCCTTCAGTGCCTTTTTCAGATTGTTCTGCCGGTGATAGGCGGCGGCCTCGCGCATCAGGCGGACGTCCTTGAACTGTTCCTCGCGCACCCGGCGCAGGGTCCATTTCGGCGCGCGGGTAAAGGCCGACAGCTTGCCGCGCACACGCGCAAACCAGTACTGGGCCTCAGCGCTGGCCTGGCCCTTGTCGCCATGCGCGGCCAGATAGGCCTGGGCGGCGCGGATGCGGTCGCGGCTGAGCGGGTGGGAGCGGGTGTAAGGGTCTTGGCTCCTGACGCTGAGCACTTCCTGGCCGGCAAAGGCTTTGTGCAGGTCGACAAGGCCCTGGGGGCTGATGCCGGCGCGGTTCAGGTAGTCGGCAGCAGAGCGGTCGGCGGAGCTTTCCTCGGCCCGGGTGTGGGCCAGAAAACTGCGTAGGGCCGAGTTCCGGGTGCCGATGGCGATACCGCCCGCCGCTTCACCGGCGCCGGCTGCGGCTGCCAGAACAGATAAGGCCAGGCCAAGCCCTGCGGCGCTGTTGGCTGAGCGCAGGTTCTGCATCCGCCGCGCCAGGTGGCCATTGGTGATATGGGCGGCTTCATGGGCGATCACAGCTTGCAGCATCTCCGGGGAGGTGACCTTTAGGACCAGCCCGTAATGCACGAAAATTGTTCGCGAATCCAAAACGAATGCATTGAAGGAGGAGTCGTTGACCAGCAGAATCCGCATCCGCTTGGCGTTCAGCCCGGCCGCGCGCAGAACGGGGGCAGCCAGCCGGTTCAGACCATGTTCGATATCCGGATCGCGCAGCAGCGAGATTGATGCCGCCTGCGCCGCTGCCGCAAACTGAAGCAGGGCGCAAACCACAAGAGCCGGGATTGACGCCAGCCGGAAGAAACGGTCAAAACTCATACGCGCACCATGGGAGATCAGAATGCGAAACTCAAGCCGCTCCAGTGTTGATCCGTTTATTGTGATGGACGTGATGGAGGCCGCCCGCAAAGCTGAAGAAGCCGGCCGCCACATTATCCATATGGAGGTGGGCCAGCCCTCCACCGGGGCGCCTGCCGGAGCGCTGAAGGCGCTGGGGAATGCGCTGGAAAACAACGCCTTGGGTTACACTGTTGCGCTTGGCCTGCCGGAACTGCGCAAACGGATCGCGCAGCTTTACGGCGACTGGTACAACGTCGATCTGAACCCGGAACGGGTGATCGTGACGCCGGGCTCCTCCGGCGCCTTTCTGCTCAGCTTCACGGCGCTTTTCGACAGCGGTGACCGGGTTGGGATCGGCGCGCCGGGGTATCCGTCCTACCGGCAGATCCTCAAGGCGCTGGGGCTGACGCCGGTGGACATCCAGACCGCACCGGAAAACCGGCTGCAGCCGGTGGCGGCAGATATTGCCGGGCAGGACCTCGCCGGACTGATGGTGGCCTCGCCCGCCAACCCGACCGGCACCATGCTGGACCGCGGGGCAATGGGGGCGCTGATCGACGCGGCACAAGCGGAGGGTGCCAGCTTCATTTCCGACGAGATCTATCACGGGCTGGAGTATGAAGCGAAGGCAGTGACCGCGCTGGAACTGACCGACGAGTGCTACGTCATCAACTCCTTTTCCAAGTTCTTCTCGATGACCGGCTGGCGTGTTGGCTGGATGGTCGTGCCGGAAGATCATGTGCGGGTGGTTGAGAGGATTGCCCAGAACATGTTCATCTGCGCCCCGCATGCCAGCCAGGTTGCGGCGCTGGCCGCACTCGATTGCGAAGACGAGATGCGCGAGAACCTGGCCGTCTACGCAAAGAACCGCCAGTTGATGCTGGAGGGGCTGCCCAAGGCCGGATTCACCAAAATCGCACCGCCGGACGGGGCATTTTATGTCTATGCCGATGTGTCGGACCTGACAGATGACAGCCGCAGCTTTGCCGCCGAAATCCTTGAAAAGGCGGGCGTTGCGGTGACGCCGGGGCTGGATTTCGACCCCGTGCGCGGGGCCACCACGCTGCGCTTCTCCTATGCCCGCTCTACCGCGGACATCGAGGAGGGGCTGGCCCGTCTGGCGCTGTACATGGCGTCCAGGGACTGAGCCGGGGATAACTGCACAAGGCGGATTTCCAAGCCCGCCCAAATTGCCTAGTCTGCCCGCCAAAAGGCCAAGAGGCCGGGCAAGAGGCGAGCATGGGCAGACTGATTACACTCACCGCACTGATATGGGCTTTGGCGGCGGGTGCCTGGGCGCAATCCGGCAACAGCGGCTTTGGGGGTCTGGCGCGCATTGACGCCAGCGGAAGCCGTGTCCGGGATGCCGGGCGGGGCGCGGAGATCAGCCTGGGCCTCAGCCAGGGGGTGCCCTACCGGCTGTTCACCCTGGACGGCCCGCCGCGGCTGGTGCTGGATTTTCAGGAGGTCGACTGGACCGGGCTGACGGCAGACAAGCTGGTGCAGGGGGATCAGATCACCGCCGCGCAGTTCGGCACCTATGTGCCGGGCTGGTCGCGGCTGGTGCTGCAGCTGGCGGAGCCGATGAAGGTGTCTTCGGCTGCAATGAGTGTCGATCAAGTAACCGCGGCGGCCCGGCTGGCGGTGTCGCTGGAACCTGCCTCCGCGCAGGAGTTTGCCGCCCGCGCCGGTGCCCCGCAGGATCCGCGCTGGGATCTTCCCGCACCTGAGGTGATGCAGGGCCGAGCAGCGCGGGACGAGAACGCGCCGCTGTTGGTGATGCTTGATCCGGGACACGGCGGCATAGACCCGGGTGCAGAGACCGAAGATGGCATCATCGAGAAACACCTGATGCTGCAATTCGCCCGTGAGCTGGGGGAGGCGCTGGTGCGCTCAGGCCAGTTCACCGTAATGATGACCCGTGACGACGATTATTTTGTTTCGCTGGAACGGCGCATCGCAATGGCGCATCAGGCAGGTGCCGATGTGTTCGTTTCGCTGCATGCGGACACGATCTCCGAAGGCCGCGCGCATGGTTCCACCGTCTACACGCTGTCCAAGGAGGCTTCGGATGTGGCCTCGGCCAAACTGGCGGAGCGGCATCTGCGCGGCGACTTGCTGTCGGGCACCGACCTCAGCCAGGCGGACGACCGGGTGACAGGAGTGATGCTGGATCTGGCGCGGCAGGAAACCCAGCCGCGCAGCGACGCGCTGGCGGCGGCGCTGATTGACGGGCTGCGGGCGCAAGGAAAGCCGATCAACAACCGTCCGCTGCGCTCCGCCGGGTTTTCGGTGCTGAAGTCGGCGGATATCCCCTCGGTGCTGGTGGAGATCGGTTTTCTGTCCAGCAAGCGCGACCTGAAAAACCTGGTGGACGCGGACTGGCGCGCCAAGGCCGCCCGCGGCATCCTGAACGGGCTGATCACCTGGCGCGCCCAGGATGACACCCGCCGCGCACTGGTGCGGAAGTAGAGGCTGCCATGAAACTGATCTGGATGTCCGATCTGCATTTCGAGGCTGAAGATCTGGTACTGGGCCACGACCCGCGGCTGCGGCTGCGGGCGGCAGTGGAATTTGCCGCTGAACACCATTGCGATGCTGACGCCTGCCTGATTACCGGTGACCTGGTGGAAACCGGATCAGAGCGGAATTACACGCGCTTGAACGAGCTTCTCAACGTCCTGCCAATGCCGGTCCTGCCGTTGACCGGCAATCACGACGATAGGGAGGCATTGCGGAGTGCGCTGCCTTTGCCAGCCGGGGCGATGCCCGGCTTTGTGCAGTATAGGGCGGATATCGGGGAGCTATCTGTGCTGTGCCTCGACACACTGATCCCCGGTCAGGCGGCGGGCATCCTGTGCCTGGAGCGCATGGATTGGCTGGAAGCGGAGCTGGCAGCGCTGGACGGGCGGCCCGCCATCGTGGCGATGCATCACCCGCCCATGAAACTGGGGCTGCCGATGCAGGACCCGGACAATCTCCAAAACGGAGCGGAGCTGCTGGCGCTGCTTGCCCGCTATCCCAATGTGCTGCACCTGCTGGCGGGCCACGTGCACCGGCCCTGTTCCGGTGTCGCGCAGGGCATTCCCTTTGCTACCGCAAAAGCGGTTCTGTACCAGGCGCCGCCACCCCGCCCAGCTTGGGACTGGAGCACCTTTCAACCCGCCGCTGAAGCACCTGCGCTGACGGTGCTGCAATTCGAGGACGGCAATCTCACGCTGCAGACTTGCCAGTTCTGCGACTACGGCCTGGGCGGCCCCAAACTGTAAAGCGCCAAGGCGGGCAAGGGTGTGCTGGCGTCAGGCGGCTTCCGCCTTGGCCAGCGCCTTTTCGATTTCGCGTTCAAGCGCCTGCTTGTGCGGGGCAAGAATGTCATTGGCAACTTTTGCCATCAGCCCCTGTTTTTCCAGCTTGGCGGCGATGCAATCCATCAGCTGCCCTTCGGCCTTGCTCTTCTCCATGCAGGAGCTGACGATTTTCTCCAAAGCGTTCATGTGGTTGGTCAAAGCCTTGGCAATTGCCCGGCCGGTGAAGAACTTGTGCGCCATCCGCAGGACGGTCTGCAGAACAATCTCGGCGCCGATCTTGCGCGGGATGCCGGTGAAGCGGCCCAGGATGATCTCGATCTCCTTGCCGCCCCAGCGGGCCGCTGTGCTCCACAGGTATTTGTTGATCCAGCGGGAGTTGACCATCCGGCTGGCCAGCCGCTCGCCAACCCCCTTCATGACAAGCTGCCCAGCCTTGGCCCCGAGCCATCCCGAGAAGCCGCCCGCCACCGCAGCAAAGGTGACGCGCTTGAAGGAGCCTGCCACACCGCCGGCCTTGACCCATTGCCCCTTGAGAATGCAGCCATTGGCGATTTCCTGAACCGTGTTCTTGCTGGCGGCGACAACGGCGCCCGCGGTGGCGGGATTCACCCCGTTGGTGACCAGGATCAGCTGCACAATGTCTGCGGCGCCGTCGCGCAGATCGACCGAGATTTCCTCGCAGATCTTGGCGCTTTGCCCCAGCTCCTTGGAGAGCATGTTCAGATCCATCGCCACCGCGTCGAGCAGGATCTTGGTCTTTTTCATTTGCTTGAACGATTCCAGCAGGCTTTTCTTGTTCTTGCCATAGGTCATGTCCACAAGCTTGCCGACTGCGGCATCTGCCTTCTTGAGCGACTTCGCAGGGCGTTCGATGTCGGCGTTGGGGGTCACCATCTTGACGAAAAAGGTCCAGAACCCTTTTTGCATTTCCCGGTACTGGTCGCGGTAGTTGTTCAGCGTGCTCATGAACGCCATGGTTTCGGTGTGAAGGCGGCTCTGGATGGCGCCGACGGCGTCGCCCATGTCGTCCTCGGTGAACCAGTGGGTCTTGCCCCGCCATTTCACTTCATAGACCTTGCCCTTGGCGGGCAGCGGCCTGCCGCCTTGCGCCTTGGCGAATTGTTCGGCAACCTTGACCGGGGAGCTGTCCAGCATCTTGAAGGTCTTGGAGCCGGGCTCGACCAGGCTGGTCACCTTGGTTTTCACCACCTGCTGCTGGAACTGGCCGATGGCGAGGATCGTCGGCTGGCCCACTTTGCCATTGGTGGGCACCCGTTTGTAGCCGACAGTCGCCGCATGTTCGTTGAGCATTTTCTGAACCAGCACAACGTCCTTGGGGTCGTTCACGGCAGTCTTGCCGCCGCCGACCGGAGCTCCGAGTTTGGCCATAGCAGTCTCCTCCACCTTTCGGGCTGCCGGGTGAAACCTGAATTGGGTGCGCGCCGCGGATGGCGGGCGGTGGATGGGGAGGCAGGCCAAGAAGGCGATTGCGTGCACATGCGTTCAGCCTGCCCGCCGCCTGCGCCGAACCGCGGCAAGCATTGGGAAAATGGGGCAGCCGCTGTTAGTATTGTCCTGTCAGGATACATCACAGACGGCTCAAAACCAATTCTTCGGGCGGCAGATATCAGGACAGCACACTTTCGCCGCCGCATGCTTTGACCCCGGACACCGCCGCGCCTATATAGGCGGCACCTCGCGAGAAAGGCCCAACCCCGTGCTCAGGTTCATACTCTCCTTCTTCGGCTCCATCTTCAGCACCATCACCCTCGGCGTGGCGATGGTGGCGCTGACTATCGGGGCGGTGTTCTGGATCTACGGGCGCGACCTGCCGAGCCATGAGTCGCTGGCCCAGTACCAGCCGCCGACCATCAGCCGGATTTATTCGGGCGAAGGCTATCTGATCGACGAGTTCGCCAAGGAACGCCGCCTGTTCACCCCGTCGCATGAGATCCCGGACCTGGTGAAACAGGCGTTCATCTCGGCCGAGGACAAGAACTTCTACAGCCATTCTGGCTATGACGCCCGCGGCATCGCGGCCGCCGCGATCGAGGCGGTGCGCTCGCGCGGGCAGAACGTGCGCGGCGCCTCGACCATCACCCAGCAGGTGATGAAGAACTTCCTGTTGTCCGGTGACCGCCGGGCCGAGCGCAAGATCAAGGAGATCATCCTCGCCACCCGGCTGGAGGAGACGCTGGACAAGGAACGGATCCTGGAGCTGTACCTCAACGAGATTTTCCTTGGCCAGAATTCCTATGGCGTGACCGCTGCCGCGCAGACCTATTTCAACAAGACGCTGAGTGAGCTGGAACCGCATGAGGCGGCGACGCTTGCGTCGATGCCAAAGGCTCCGTCGGACTACCATCCGGTGCGCCAGAAGGACCGTCTGCTGGCGCGGCGCAACTACGTGCTGCGGGAAATGCGCGAGAACGGATACATCTCCGCCGATGTCTATGAGGTGGAGGTCGCCCAGCCGCTGCGTTCGGTGCAGAACGGCGATTTTGAGGCCTTCCGCACCGCGCTGCCGCCGCGGGATTACTTCACAGATGAAATCCGCCGCCAGCTGACCCAGGACTTTGGCGAGGGCGAGTTCTTTACCGGCGGCTTTACCGTGCGCGCCACCCTTGACCATGAGATGCAGGCCGAAGCGGCGCTGGCGCTGCGCGGAGGCCTGGAGAAATACGACCGCTCCCGCGGCAAATGGCGCGGCACCGGCGTGCAGCTGGAGGAAGCCCAGCTGGCGGATGAGACGGCTTGGCGCGCCGCGCTGGCAGATGCCGACGTCCCGCGCGATATCGCTTTGGGCGGCAGATGGCATCCGGCGGTGGTGCTGGAGGTCGGCAGCGAGTCGATGACGGTGGGTGTCGAACAGAGCAAGGGCACCGGGTCGGTGCCGCGCTCCGACATCAAGTGGATGAAGGGCAGCTTTGCAGACAACTTCACCCGCGGCGACGTGGTGCTGGTGCGGGCCGAGAAGAAGGACGGGGAATTCAGCCATTGGTCGCTGCGCCAGGTGCCGGAAGTGCAGGGCGGCTTTGTTGCGATGGATGTAAACTCGGGTCGGGTTCTGGCGATGCAGGGCGGCTTCTCCTACCAGCACTCGGTGTTCAACCGCGCGACCCAGGCGCTGCGCCAGCCGGGCTCCAGCTTTAAGCCGTTTGTCTATGCGGCGGCGCTGGACAGCGGCTACAGCCCGGCGACCATCGTGGTTGACGCCCCGATCGAGATCAACACGCCGCAAGGTTTGTGGCGGCCCAAGAACTCCACCAACAAGTTCTACGGGCCCACACCATTGCGCACCGGTATCGAGATGAGCCGGAACCTGATGACCATCCGCCTGGCGCAGGAGGTCGGGATGCCGGTGGTTGCGGGCTATGCCGAACGCTTTGGCGTCTATGACAACATGGGCGCTTTCCTCGCCAACTCGCTGGGTGCGGAGGAAACCACGCTCTACAAGATGGTGGCAGCCTATGCGATGTTCGCCAACGGCGGCGAGCGCGTGCAGCCGACGCTGGTGGACCGGGTGCAGGACCGCTTTGGACGCACCATTTACCGCCATGACGACCGCGACTGCTTTGACTGCTCCGATCCGGCACTGGCCGCGGGCCAGCCGCCGCGCATCGTCACCGACCGCGAGCGGGTGATGGACCCGGTTACCGCCTATCAGCTTACCTCGATGATGAAGGGTGTTGTTGACCGCGGCACCGCGTCCAGCGTGATCAACCTGCCGGTGCCCACAGCGGGTAAGACCGGTACCACCAACGATTCGCGTGATGTCTGGTTCGTCGGCTTCACCTCCAACATCGTGGCGGGCTGCTACATGGGCTTTGACCAGCCCCGCCCGATGGGCCGCGGCGCCTATGGCGGCACCATGTGCGGCCCGGTGTTCCAGCAGTTCATGACCAAGGCGGTGGAGAAATTCGGCGGCGGCCCGTTTGACGTTCCGGAAGGCGGCCACTTCATCAAGATCGACCGCTACACCGGCGCGCGGCTGCCGGACGATGCCTCCGGCCCGTATGTGGTTGCGGAGTATTTCCGGGATGGTGCCGAGCCGATCTTTGGCCTGACCTATGACGGCGGCTTTGCCATGGGATCCAACCTGCCGCTGGTCGAGGAAGTGCAGCAGTCCGGCCGCAAAGTCACCACCTCCAGCGGCGGCACCGCGGTGCTGGGGCCCAAGGCCACCTTTGGCACCGTCAGTTCTGGCGGGTTGTACTAGGGGCCGAGCAGCACCGCCTCGTGGCGCGTCATGCACTGGCGCGCCGTGTTGCCATAAGTTCCGGGGTTCCAGCGCAAGTCCGGCATGATGCTGAACAGTTCCTCCCGCACTGGTTCGTCCAGGGCAGACACCGCCTGTCTGCCGGGGTGGAAGCTCTCGGACGGTGCGCCTTCGGCATAGATGATCTCATGCCGGTCAAACAGCAGGTGGACATAGGTCACCATGCCGCCGGGCTGCTGGCGGATGCTGCTGCCATTGACCAGATGCAAGGCGGAAACCAGAACCTCGCGCTCGCCGCACACCAATGTTGCGCTGCAGCCTGTGTAAAGCATCCGGTGCTGTGGGGAGACCAGCAGGTCCCGTTCCGCTCCGAACAGGCCTGCAGGTAGGCGCACCGGAGCCAGGTTACCTTTTGCGGGCACGGTTGACTGGCTGATCCAGCGCACCGGCTGCATCCCGTTGTCCCGCGTGATCACCTGATCGCCGGGCTGCAGTGTTTCGATGGCCCGCAGGCCTGTCGCCGTGGCAATCCTGGTGCCGGCGGTGAAGCAAATGATCTGCTCGATGCCGGAGAAACTGACCACGCTGCCATCCAGCAGCGTCGCGGTGCCGGTCAGGCTGCCGCCGGTGTCGTCGGTAACGTTCAGCGTGCCTTTGTCGAGCTGGCCGTTGAAATCCAGCGTGTCGCCGGTTGTCTGCCCGGCATCGCCGCCCGCGATGGTGATATTATTGCTGCCGCTGTCGCCTGTATCGACGATGGTGAAATAGTCATCGCCGTCGCCGCCGGTGGCGGAATCGCCTTCACCGGTGATGAGGCTGTCATCGCCGGCCCCGCCATCCAGAGTGTCGGCACCACTGCCGCCCTGCAGGGTGTCACCGCCGCCCTGGCCATAGATCAGGTCATCCCCGGAACCGCCGGAGATATTGTCGTTGCCGTCTGCCGGGTCTTCCGGGGGCACCGTGAACGTGATGTTCGACACCATATAGTCGGAACCGTCGGTGCCATCGGTTTGCAGGTTCGCAGACAATACGAGCCGGTCGAATGGACCGTACCCGTTGATATCCACAGTCCCGGTGCCGGTGCCTGCGCCGTCCTCTGTGAAATCGCCTTGGGCAACCAGAACACCGTCGTTGTAGATGGCCCAGTGCCCTTCCTCCCCGTAGCTGTCAGTATAGAGATGCTTGAAGGAGAAGCTGGCGTCCGTGGTGTCCTGATAAAAATCGATGATCAGCTCTTCGGAGACGCCTGAAGCCTTGTCGTAGCCGATCTGCGCGTGGACGCCGCTGTCGGAATCAGAGACCGCCCCGGCAACACCAAAGGCGTTGCTGTAGTAAGAGATGTTGGCGGCGCTGGCGGTGCCCGAGACATCCTTGGCAGTTACGGTGAATCCGCTGGACGTGTCTGTTACATTTGCATCGTCGATGCCTTGCTGCGAACTGCTGAGCCCGGCCTCGGTGCTGCTGTCGCCATAGATCGTGTCATCGCCGCTGCCGCCCTCAAGGCTGTCGCCGCCTGCGCCGCCCAGCACGAGGTCGTTGTCTGCACCCGCATCCACGGTGTCGTCGCCTGCGCCAGCTTCCACCGTATCCTGGTTGCCTGAGACACCGCCGCCGCTGCCGTTGTCGATCTGGTCGCCATCGCCGTCGGTGTAGCTGCTGCCGATCATATCGCCGCCGCTGGTGCCCTCTACCGGGCCATCCATGTCGGTGTAAGCGGGCGGAGTGTCTGCGCTGGCCGAACTGACGGAGTCCGGCGGACCGTAGTCCGGAACAAAGTAGACGTTGCCGTTTGTGGCCAGATAATAGACCCCCGGCTCAATCTCATTGGTGTAGGGCGTGCCTGCGTGCGAGCCTGTCCAGCTCCAGTTGCCGGCTCCAAGCGTCTGGTCAGCAGTAAAGGCGGCATAGCTGGTGGTGATCGTATCGCCCTGATCAAGCGAGCCGTTACCGAGTTGGACAAGATATCCGCTAGGCATAATCCAAGTCCCCAGTGCAGTGGCGGCCGCCCGCCGGAAAACAATGCGGGAACAAGCGTTAACTGGTCTGTGTTAAGGCCGCGTTTTAGCGCGCCGGATTCTGCGTGGTATTTTAGGATGTTTTTCCGCAGCGCCGGCGGGGCAGGGCGTGGCGGCTTGCGAGCGGCGCAAGGGTGGTTTATCACGCAGGCCTGACCTGAGATTGCCCGGATATTGCAAGGACACCCCATGCGCGCGGAAACCCAGAACATCGTGGCGGAGATCGAGAAGTCGCTGGAGCTGCTGGCTCAGCGGATGAATTGGGAAACCGCCGAATTCCGCCTGGAGGAATTCAACGCACGGGTCGAGGATCCGAACCTGTGGGACGACCCTGAGGCCGCGCAAAAGCTGATGCGCGAGCGCCAGGCACTGGTGGATTCAATCGATACCTACAAGGGGATCAAACAGGATCTCTCCGACAATATCGAGCTCATCGAGCTGGGAGAGATGGAGGAGGACGAAGACGTCGTCAAAGATGCCGAGGCGGCGTTGGGCGCTCTTAGGGAAAAGGCTGCCGAGAAGGAGCTGGAAGCGCTCTTGGACGGTGAGGCCGACGCCAACGACACTTTCCTGGAGATCAACGCAGGCGCTGGCGGCACCGAAAGCTGCGACTGGGCCTCGATGCTGGCGCGGATGTATGTCCGCTGGGCCGAGAAGAAGGGCTACAAGGTCGAGCTTCAGTCCGAGAGCGCGGGCGACGAGGCGGGCATCAAATCCGCCGCCTACAAGATTTCCGGCCACAACGCATATGGCTGGCTGAAATCCGAGAGCGGCGTGCACCGGCTGGTGCGGATCTCGCCCTATGACTCGGCGGCCAAGCGGCACACTTCCTTCAGCTCTGTCTGGGTCTACCCGGTGGTGGACGACAATATCGAGATCGAGGTGAACCCGGCCGATATCCGTGTCGACACCTACCGCTCCTCGGGCGCGGGCGGCCAGCACGTCAACACCACCGACTCGGCGGTGCGGATCACCCACATCCCGACTGGCATCGTGGTGACTTCGTCCGAGAAGTCGCAGCACCAGAACCGCGACATCGCCATGAAGGCGCTGAAATCGCGCCTGTATCAGCAGGAACTGGACCGCCGCAACGCTGCCATTAACGAGGCGCATGAGGCCAAGGGCGATGCCGGCTGGGGCAACCAGATCCGCTCTTACGTGCTGCAGCCGTACCAGATGGTGAAGGACTTGCGCACCCAGCATGAGACCTCTGACACCAAAGGGGTTCTGGATGGTGACCTGGATGGGTTCATGGCGGCGACACTGGCGATGAATGTCTCCGGTAAAAGCCGTTCCGAGGCCCAGGGCGAAGAGTGATCCTGGCCGCCGGTTTGATCTGGCGTCAAAAGGAGGCGGCACCTGCTGAGTGCACTGTAAGCTCCGGCTGACCAGCCGGAGCTTATTTCGTTGGCGAAACCGCTCGCAAGCTATCGAAATCGCCACCTTGTCCGTCCGGGCCAGAAGCATTTTGCTGGAGAATGCCAAGGTTGGTGTTCGTGGTTCGAGGGGGGTATCATGGCACGGGTTGATCTGAATTTGCTGTTTGACGGTGAAACCGCCATTCCCCGGCTTGATGGCCAGGACAGTGTTACGTGGTTCGACCGCTTTTTGAACACCT
Source organism: Leisingera sp. CC-HEC096 (assembly GCF_059429235.1). Lineage (NCBI taxonomy): Bacteria > Pseudomonadati > Pseudomonadota > Alphaproteobacteria > Rhodobacterales > Roseobacteraceae > Leisingera > Leisingera sp. CC-HEC096. Next base: position 1,341,314 of record NZ_JCAIJS010000001.1, on the reverse strand, counting down.
ACAATGTCTTTGAGAGCAATGCAGACAACAGGCTGGTGGCTGATGTCGGCCTCACCGGGCAAGACTGGACGGCCAAGATCGTCCGGTTCGGCGGCGCTGCGGAGAATAACCTGACCAAGATCACCGATTTGGACGGCGGAACTGGCCGCCGGATCGATTATCTGGAGCTGGGCTACAACTCCAGAGTGGATCTGGATTCGACCCGCACGCGGCAAATCAACGGCTGGGACGGGAAAAAGCACGAAGTCAAACTGGGTGAAAACCAGGAAGGCAGCACGTTTTCCATCCATCTCTTTGCAGAGGAGAATATCGTCACCACCGGCAATGCGTTTGTGTTCAACATCGAAACCGGCCTTGGCGGCAGCACAGCGGACAGGGCCAAAGGGGATGTGATCACCATTGGTACCGGCGGCGCGGGTACCGTTCGCACCAGTGCTGGCGATGACCGGGTTGTGGTCCGCGATGGGTTTGCGGACTTCGTCAGCACCGGCGATGGCAGCGATACAGTTGTGATCGGCCAAAGCGGCGCTGCCGTGGTCCGCACGGGCGACGGCAAGGACAGTGTCAGAACCGGCAATGCCTTTGTCGAGCTGATATCCACCGGCAATGGGCGTGATACGGCGGAAATCGGGGCCGGGGGCGCGGGCCTGGTCCGGCTGGGGAGCGGCAGGGACCTCGTCAAAGTCTCCGAAGCCGATCCCGGCGCAGGCGTTCAAATCAATGGCGGCGGCGGCAGAGACACATTGGACTTTTCGAACGTCTCAAGCGGAGTGGTGTTTTCCCTAAACCTGTCCGGGGCGTGGCAGAACCCTGGCGCACCGGGCGGCAAGCTGGACGCAGAAGGGACCGGCTATGTCCAGGCCACATCCATCGAAAACCTGACCGGCACAGCAAAAGGGGACAAGCTGACGGGGGACGGCGGCGCGAACCTCCTTGCTGGGAAAGGGGGCAATGACCGGCTGGCTGGGCTGGCTGGCGCGGACACGCTGGCAGGCGGGGGCGGTAACGACAGGCTCACAGGCGGCCGCGGCAACGACACCCTGAATGGCGGCGGCGGCAACGACACGCTGACCGGCGGCAGCGGCGCTGACACATTTGCCTTTAGAGCCGGGGACGACTTGGTCCGGGACTTCGCGGATGGCACCGACATCCTGCAGATCCGCGGTCACAGCGGCGGCTTTGGCAGCCTCGGCATCGCAGACAGCGGCGGCGACCGCCTGATCACTCACGACGGCGGGACGGTGCGGCTGGAAGGCGGCGCGGGCCTTGCGCTGACGGCGGACGATTTTGTCTTTGCCTAAGCGCGGGCTGATCTGTGCCAGCCGGAAAGACGGGCGTAACAGCCCGTCTTTTTCCCGAGGCGGCACGGACCGGCTGTTCGGCAGGACCGGCAACTGCATTCTAAATATATATCTGGAAAGTATTTTTTACAGCGGGCTTCGCGGCTAGGCTAAAAGGCATAGGAAACCGGGAGGATAAACCGCGATGACCACAGAAAAGCCCTTTGGGGTGCCGGAGCTGCGGCCCGCTGCCATGCCGATGCTGTTCGAGGCGCTGCGGCGGGGCTGGGCTGATTTCCGGGCCAAGCCGCTTTACGGGCTGTTCTTTGCCGGATTTTACGTGCTGGCAGGCTGGGCAATGGCCTGGATCACCGTACAGACGGGGACCACCTACTGGCTGGTCCTGGCAGCCATCGGCTTTCCGCTGATCGGCCCCTTTGCGGCGGTGGGGCTTTATGAGGTGTCTCATAGGCTTGAGCAGGGGCAGCCGATTGGCTTTGGCGGGATCCTTGGTGTGGTTCTGCAGCAAAGCCGCCGTCAGCTGCCCTCAATCTGCGCCATCATCGTTGTGGTATTCCTGTTCTGGTTCTTTCTCGGCCACATGATCTTTGCGCTGTTCATGGGGCACGCGACGATGACCAATGTCTCCAGCTCAGCAGAAGTGCTCATGACTGTGAACGGGCTGACCATGCTGGCAGTCGGAACTGTTGTCGGGGCATTGTTTGCGCTGCTGCTGTTTATGATCACGGTGATTTCCCTGCCGCTGCTGCTGGACAGAGAGGTGGACTTTGTCACCGCGATGATCACCAGCTTTCAATATGTGCAGCAGAATTTCACAGTGATGATGATCTGGGCCGCGCTGATTGCCGCCGTTACTTTTGCCGCGCTGCTGCCCTGGTTCCTGGGGCTGTTCCTGGTGCTGCCGCTTCTGGGCCACGCCACCTGGCACATCTACCGCCAGGCAGTTGCGCAATAGCGTCAGCGGAAGGGCTGGCCGGTGTTCAGCAAGCGGCGGTGGAAGGGGAGCAGATCCGCCTCGTCGGCAAAGCCCGAACTGCGCGCAGCGGCCAGCACCTGCCCGGTGTCGCGGCCCAAGTGTTCGTAAACCATTCGCGTTACCCGCTCTCCGGTCTGGCTTTCGCGGACGGTGCGGGCAACGTAGCCGGACCAGAAATTGTTCTCCAGAGAGGCCTCGCGGGCCAGATAGTTGAAGGAATACGTCATCGCCCTGCGCCGCGCGATCACAAAGGCCACGCCATCCTCGTGGCGGCTGACATACCCGCGGAATTCGCGCACTGCCGGTGTCGCCGGAAGCCCCTGGCTGTACATCGCCTCTTTGGCTTCGAACCCCTTGATGTAGGTTACGCCCCCGTCGCGGAACACATAGGCCAGACCGATCACGAACTTATCGTCACTAATGAAGCTGCGGCGGGTAAAACGGTAAAACCCGGACGGGAATAACTCCTCGCTCAGCCGCTGCACGCCACGGCCCAGGAAATCCGCAAGAAAAGCTCCATTCACCACCTGGCCGGCCTTGGAGAGTTTTTCCACCGGGTCCAGAAGAATCCGGGCATCAACTTCAAAGAAGCGGCAGATACGGTCCAGCACATCCGGGCGCGGAAAGCTCTCTCCGGAAAGGTACCGGTTGAATTGGGTGCGGTTAATGCCAAGCTGGCGGGAAAGTTCGGAAACCGACGGGTATTGCCGCGACAACTGGCGCAAATTGGCCCCGAACATGTTCCTCAAATCAGCTGGCGAACGGTTCTGGTTGTTCATTTCTGGCCCTGACGGTTCGAATTTTTGCGATGCATTTGCGGCGCTTCCAGGCTGAGTATGCCACACTCCGGCTGTGAGGCGTCAGCAGTCGCTCCCCGTTGGCGTCACGCCTGTTGCTAATTCACGTCAGAAGGTGTGTCAAGCCGACACAAAATGAAATGGCTCAGTGCGGATTTTACCATGTTGGCGTCACCCCAATTGTTTCAAAATCAGTGAGCGGCAATGCGAGGACTGGTATGATTGGAGTCGTTTTATGGCGGGATGAACCCCTGACGAAAGCCGTAATCTGGTGTGAAGATCAGGGGGACCTCGCGTTCTTTTCAAATGTAGCTGGGGCAGAGATTCCGGAATATAACCCGGGGGACTGGGTTGAATTCGATCTGTCCATTAGCGGGAATGTCAGGATTGCCGAAAACCTTACGGTCCTGATCGAACAAGGCAGCCCGGACCTGGCGGACCGGCTGTCAGCAGCGGAGGCTTGCGGTTCTGACGCCGGCACCGCGGACAAGGGCTTTGGGAGCGTGGTTCCCTTTCCGCTGAAATCAGAAAAGAAGCGGAGCGCTTCCGCACCGCTTCAGGCCAGCCAGGGCTGAAGGCCGGCCTGGTCCCAGGCCGGCGGCAGGGTTAGTTCCCGCGCAGCAGCGCGGCAACGCCGGTGCGGGCGATCTCGGCCAGGCCAAGTGGCCGCATAAGCTCTGCAAAGGCGTCGATCTTGTCCGGCGCGCCGGTGATCTCAAAAACAAAGCTGTTTAGCGTGCTGTCGACCACATTGGCGCGGAAGATATCCGCGAGGCGCAGCGCTTCGACCCGCTTGTCGCCTTCGCCTGTCACTTTCAGGATCGCCAGTTCCCGCTCCACCGCGACGCCTTCGACCGTCAGGTCGTGCACGTCCCGGACGGACACAATGCGGCCCAGCTGCGCCTTGATCTGCTCGATCACTTGCGGGGTGCCGGTGGTGACAATGGTGATGCGGCTTAGGTGCCCGGTGTGGTCCACCTCGGCCACCGTCAGGCTTTCGATGTTGTAGCCGCGGCCGGAAAACAGGCCGATGACACGGGCCAGAACGCCCGGCTCGTTTTCCACCAGCACCGCGATGGTATGGCGTTCCTGCACGTCCGAAAACGTCGGGCGCAGATTGTAGGCAGAATGGCGGGTGGAGCCTTTTTTGATATGCAGGGCAGACATCAGTCGCCGTCCTTTCGTTTGTCGCTGCCAAAAGTTTTCAGAAAACTTTTGGCAAAATTCTTCATAAGAATTTTGCGGCCCGGCCGCGGTTACACCAGCACTGCGCCGCCGGCCTGGATGACGCCCTGCGTCTCGGCTTCGCCCAGCAGCATCTCGTTATGCGCCTTGCCCGACGGGATCATCGGGAAGCAGTTCTCGTGCTTTTCCACCAGGCAGTCAAAGATCACCGGACCGTCGTAGTCGATCATTTCCATGATCGCATCATCCAGGTCGTTGGGATCGCTGACACAGATGCCCTTGGCACCAAAGGCCTCCGCGAGTTTAACGAAGTCGGGCAGCGCCTCGGACCAGCTGTGGCTGTAACGCTCGCCGTGCAGCAGCTCCTGCCACTGGCGCACCATGCCCAGGCGCTCGTTGTTCAGGATGAACTGCTTGACCGGCAGGCGGAACTGCACCGCGGTGCCCATTTCCTGCATGTTCATCAGCCACGACGCCTCACCCGCGACGTTGATCACCAGCGCGTCGGGATGCGCCATCTGGGCGCCGATCGACGCGGGGAAGCCGTAGCCCATGGTGCCGAGGCCGCCGGAGGTCATCCAGCGGTTGGGACCCTCGAAACCCAGGTACTGCGCCGCCCACATCTGGTGCTGGCCGACCTCGGTGGTGACATAGCGGTCACGGCCCTTGGTGAGCTCCTCCAGCCGCTGCAGCGCATATTGCGGCTTGATGGTTTTTTCGGAGTTCTTAAACGACAGGCAGTTGACCGCGCGCCACTCGTCAATCTGCTTGTGCCATTTGGCCAGCGCATCGCGGTTCACCTTGCGGCCGCGCGACTTCCAGACTTTCAGGATGTCTTCCAAAACATGCGCCACATCGCCGACAATCGGGATGTCGACCCGGATCACCTTGTTGATCGAGGAGGGGTCGATGTCGATATGCGCCTTTTTCGACTTGGGGCTGAAGGCGTCGATGCGGCCGGTGATCCGGTCGTCGAAACGCGCGCCGATGTTGATCATCAGGTCGCAGCCGTGCATCGCCATGTTGGCCTCGTAAAGACCGTGCATCCCCAGCATGCCCAGCCAGTTCTTGCCGGACGCGGGGTAGGCGCCCAGGCCCATCAGCGTCGAGGTGACGGGAATGCCGGTGCCATCCACCAGCTCACGCAGCAGTTGGCTGGCCGCGGTGCCGGAGTTGATCACACCGCCGCCAGTATAGAAGACCGGGCGCTTGGCGGTTTCCAGCGCTTCAACCAGTTCGGTGATAGCCTCCATGTCGCCCTTGAGCTGCGGCTGGTAATGCGAGGCTGCCGGTTTCGGCGCCTGGTATTTGCCGTTGGCGAACTGCACGTCCTTGGGGATGTCGACCAGAACCGGGCCGGGGCGGCCGGACTTGGCGACATGGAACGCCTCATGCAGGGTGCTTGCCAGCGCGTCGGTGTCCTTGACCAGCCAGTTGTGCTTGGTGCAGGGGCGGGTGATGCCGACGGTATCGGCTTCCTGGAAGGCGTCCGAGCCGATCATGAAAGTCGGCACCTGGCCGGTCAGAACCACGATCGGGATCGAGTCCAAGAGCGCATCGGTCAGGCCGGTCACCGCGTTGGTGGCGCCGGGGCCAGAGGTCACCAGGACAACGCCGGGCTTGCCGGTGGAACGGGCATAGCCCTCAGCCGCGTGGACCGCGCCCTGTTCGTGCCGCACCAGGACGTGGCGGATGTCATTTTGCAGAAAGATCTCGTCATAGATCGGCAGCACGGCGCCGCCAGGGTATCCGAAGACTACGTCCACACCCTGATCCTTCAGGGCCTGAACAACCATTTTCGCGCCGGTCATCTCACGTGTCATCTGCTTTTTGCTCCAATTGGCGGCATCGTCATTACGCATAAAAAAAAGCCCCCGATTTCAAGTCGGAGGCGCATGGGTTCGATTATGGTCAACCGTCACCGGCCCATGCGCTTGGTTCCTACGATTACGACTAGGGTGGTCACGTCCACAGGCTCCTCGTTGCGTTGCAGCGGACATTATGGGGGCTGGACAGGGGCGTCAACCGGCAAACGTGTCAAAAAAGCCATGCGCGGGGACATTTTCTTGCTTGTGACCCCGGGTGCGGCGAAATATCCGCGAAAGCAGCCGCGCGCCAAGGCGTCAAATCGTTCAAATCCGGCACGCACGTGTCCCGTTTGTGCCAGAACGCTGCCCCGGCAGCAGGCAAGCTCAATTTCAGCTTGAGGTAACGGAAAAGGACGCGGACATGGTTCAACTCTCCGATCTGGTGGATCTTGGGCGGTATCCGATCGACCGGCCCGGCTCCAGCGCCTATGACCGGCTGATCGCGGACCTGCAGCGCGATCTCGCAGCGGACGGCTGCGCGGTGCTGCCCGGTTTTGTGCATGAGGCAGGGATTGCAAGGCTGGCGGCAGAGGCCGATGCGGTGGCAGACAACGGGCACAAGTCCTTCAGCCGCACCAATGCCTATTTCTCCAAGGACGACAGCACCTTGCCGGAGACCCATCCGGTGAGGCAGTTTTTTGACCGCTCGAACGCCTTTATCCCGGCCGACAATTTCGGTGCGGAAAGCCCGCTGCGCGCGATCTACGAATTTCCCGGCTTCATGCCGTTTATCCGCGAGGCGCTGGGAGAACCGGAGGACAGGTTCTTCCGCTATGACGATCCGCTGGCTGATGTGATCATCAACATGGTCGAGGCGGGGCAGGGCTTCCCCTGGCACTTCGACACCAACAATTACACTGTGACGCTGGCGATTCAAAACGGTGAGGGCGGCGGCGAGTTCGAATATGCGCCGATGCTGCGCACCGCGGCGGATGAGAATTACGATGGGGTTGCGCGAGTTCTGGCGGGCGGCTCGCCGCTGGTGCGCAAGCTGGAGCTGCAGCCAGGCGATCTGCAGATCTTCCGGGGCCGCTACTCCCTTCACCGCGTTGCTCCGGTCGAAGGCCCGCGCAAACGCTATGTCGGCATCTTCTCCTTTGTCGAGCAGGAGGGAATGTGCGGCGGGGTGGAGCGCACCCGGCAGCTATATGGGCGGGTGCTGCCGCGTCACTATGAGCGCGAAGGGCTGCGTGCCGACGCGCTGCGGGATTAACTGCAAATGCTTCGGAGGACTGGACCTGCAACGCGGGTTCTGGATACTCATTTCAGTCTCTTGCAGGGAAGCCGCCGGTGACCGGAGTTATAATCCATTTGCGCAGAACGTATCTGGAGCAGGATCTCTCGCGCGGTTTCCTGCAGCTTTTCGGTGTGATCCAGAACATGCTGGCGGCAGAGGGCATCGGTTGTGAGTTCCGGGCCATTTCTTCCGATATCACAAGCCGTTCCAGGCATGTTCCAGACCGCCGCTTCGAGGATGGTAATCTGCACATACTGAATGACCGGCAGGTGCAGATGCCCAATGTGCTAAATGCCGCCTTGGCGTATTTTGACGGCTTCTGGCATCTGGATCCGCACGGCACCCGCGAGTTCAGTTCAATCGCGGCGAGGGAATTTCGGGAGGACATGATCCCCTACCAATACGCCAAGCGGTTCTTCGGGCGGCTCCAGAGGACGTGGAAGGACACGCGCCGGACCCGTTACTGTGCTCCGCGAGAGCGGCAGGACATTCCGGTGGGGTGTATCTCTGTCTTCTTTCAGGGGTCTTACCCTTTCAAGGCCGGTACAACCGGTTTTACCGATATCGCCATGCTGCAGGATGTGCTGCAGGGGGCGGACGGCCGGACCGTGCTGGTCAAGCCGCACCCCAGGCTGGCGGATATCGGAACCATGGCGGAACTGGCGGAAATTGCAGCCAGGGACAGCCGGGTGATGATATCTGGCGCCAACATCCACGACATTCTCGCCGCCAGCTGCGCGACGGTTTCGGTTAACTCTTCCGTGGCGATCGAAGGGTTTCTCCACCGCACGCCGGCCATTCTCTATGGCAAGTCCGACTTTCACCACATGGCAGAAACTGTCACCGGGCCGGGGCAGTTTGCCGAAGCGCTGCAGCGGGCGCAGACCCGTACCGGCGGCTACGCGCAATTCATGACCTGGTACCTCCGCAACAATTGCCTCGAAATCGGCGCTCCGGACTTGGAACAGAGGATATGGGAGATCTTTGCCCGCGCAGGCTTCCCGCGGGAGCGGCTTGCAGCGGGGGAGGCGCCGGGGCTGACAGCGGGACAATAGGGCGGCAGGTCTCCGCCCTGGCGCAATTCCGGACCTTGGCGGCCCGGCAGGTTTCTGGCAGCCTGTGATGCAAAAGCCCTGAAGCAAGGGGCGCGGCATTCACCAGAACGGGCAGACAGCATGAACATCACACGACGTCATTTCGGGTTTGGTCTTGCAGCCTTTGGGCTGACGGCTTGCAGCAGCACAGTGCCTTCCGGGGGCAGTTCCCGCGTCTCCGGCCTGCCAGCGGATCTGCGGCCCGTGCCCAACGCGGGTTATGACCGGTGGGTAGCCACCTTCCGGTCCCGGGCTGAAGCCAGGGGCATTGCCCCGTCCACCCTGCGCGCGGCCTTCCGCGGGGCGGGGTACCTGCCGGGGGTCATCAAGCGCGACCGCAACCAGACCGAATTCAAGCGCTCGCTGGAGGATTACCTCTCCATCGCCGTCTCGGACGAGCGGCTGGCCAAGGGCCGCGCCGCCTTTGCCCGGTATGGTGCTACCCTGCGGGCGCTGGAGCGGACTTACGGTGTTGATGCGGAAGTCATCTGCGCCATCTGGGGGCTGGAGAGCTTCTTTGGCGAGCGCCGCGGTGATGTGCCAGTGATCTCAGCTACCTCGACGCTGGCCTATGACGGGCGGCGCGGGTCGTTTTTTGAGAAACAGCTGCTGGCCGCGCTCAGGATCCTGCAGAACGGTGATATCACACCCGCCCGGATGACCGGCAGCTGGGCAGGCGCCATGGGGCATACCCAATTCATCCCGACCTCTTACCTGGCTTTTGCGGTGGACTTCACCGGCGACGGGCGCCGCGACATCTGGTCGGAGGATCCCAGCGACGCACTGGCGTCTACCGCTGCCTATCTGCAAAGGAACGGCTGGACCCGCGGGCTGAAGTGGGGCGGAGAGGCCGGGGCGTCCGGCACCCCCGCAGGCAGCATCATCCAGCCGCAGGCAGGCGGGCCGAAGTTTGCGGTCACCAGCAACTTCAACGCCATCAAGCGCTACAACAACTCAGATGCCTACGCGATCGGGGTGGGGCATCTGGCAGACCGCATCGCCGGGGGCGCCCCGCTGCGCGCCAGCTTCCCGCCGGACAAATACGGGCTGACCAAGGACGACCGCATTCTGCTGCAGAAGCGCCTGACCGCCAGAGGTTTTGACACCGGTGGCGCAGACGGGGTGCTTGGGCCGAAAAGCCGCGCAGCGATCAGCGGATATCAGTCAAGCCGCGGCCTGCCCGCAACCGGGGAGCCGTCACAGGCGCTGCTGGCCAGTCTGAGATAGGGTCAGTCTGAGATCTGGGGTGTCGGTTCAGAACCCGGCGCCGGTGCCTTGCAGCACCCCGTGCTCCAGCGCATAGCGGGTCAGCCCGGCGGTTGAGGATATGCCCAGCTTGCGCTTGATGTTCTTGCGGTGTGTCTCGACGGTTCTGACGGAGATATCAAGCGCTTGGGCGACTTCCTTGTTGGACTTGCCCTGCGCCAGCTCCAAGAGGATGGTCTGCTCCCGCCCGGTCAGCGCCTCGCGGGTGTCGTCGCCCTTGGGCTTCAAGGATCCGGCTGCGCCGGTGCAGAGATAGGTCTGCCCCTCCATCACCGCGTCGATGGCCTGCTTGATTTCCTCGGTGGGCACGTCCTTCAGCACGTACCCCATCGCGCCGTGGCTGAGCGCGGTTGAGATATATTCGGTGCTGTCGTGCATCGACAAGATCAGGATGCGGGTGCCCGGGTGCTGTTCCAGGATAATCTCAGTGGCGCTGAGACCGCCCAGCTTGGGCATGTTCAGGTCCATCAGCACCACATCCGGCGCCAGCCGGCCCATCTGCTCGACCGCATCGCGGCCGTCCGTCAGCGAGCCGACCACCTCGATGTCTTCATAGCTTTCCAGGATCGACTGGATGCCTTCGGCCACCATCGGGTGGTCATCCACGATCAGAACCTTCACCGGATCAGCCATCCTTCCCCCAATGCAGCTTTCCGTTAACCAGGTGCCTTGCACCTCGCCGTATCCTCCCCGGTCACGGCAGTTGTGCAGACGTTCCCTCCTCGCCCGGCGGCAGCAAATGGCTGAGAGGCAGGCTTGCCTCAATCACCGTGCCGCTTTGGGTGCCCCGTGATGACAGAATGCGCAAGGTGCCGTCAAGCTGCTCAATCCGTTCCTGCATGTTGCGCAGCCCGATCCCGGGGCCGGTGCGCGCGTCCCTGGGCGGCAAGCCGCGGCCATTATCGGTGATCCGCATGGTGGCGCCTTTGGTATGGCCGCGCAGGTCAATGCTGACTTTAGTGGCCTCCGCATGGCGCTCGATATTGGTCAGCGCTTCCTGGGCGATACGGTAGAGCGCGATCTTGGAGTCCTGGTCCAGCCGGTTGCGGAAGACCACGGTGGAAAACGCCGTCTCAATCCCCGTGCGCGCAGCAAAATCATCGGTCAGGGCTTTCAGCGCGGGACCGAGCCCCAGATCGTCCAGCACTCCCGGGCGCAGGTCGCGGCTGATACGGCGCACTTCGGTGATGGCGGTCAGCAGGTTCTCCGTGCCCTTTTCGAGCGGCGCCACCGCGCCCTCGCCATCGCCGCGGGTCAGGCGGCGGCGGGTGTTGTCCAAGGCATAGCGCACCCCCACCAGCAGCTGGCTGATCCCGTCATGAAGCTCCCGCGCCACGCGGCCGCGCTCTTCCTCCTGGGCGTCGAACACCCGCTGGGTCAGTTCCTTGAGCTTGGCATCGGCCAGCCGCCGCTCGCGGATGTTCAGGAACATGCCGGAGCCAAAAACCAGCATCAGCGAAATCAGGGTGATGGCACCAATATAAATGAACGTGCGCCGCACGCGCGCCTCCACCTCGGCGCGCGAGGCGGCCACCGTGGCCAGCACATCGTCGATGAACACGCCGGTGCCGATGGCCCATTGCCAGTCCTGCAGGCCCAGCACATAGGCGATCATCTGCGCTTCTTCCCCTGTCGAGGGCTTCTCCCAGGTGAAGCTGTGCCAGCCGGCGCCGTCGCGGGCCAGGCGGATGAACTCATCCACCACCGGCACGCCCGCGCTGTCGGTCAGGCCTGCCCAGTTGCGGTTGATGAACTCGGTCTGCCGCGGGCTGACCAGATTGGTGCCGTCGTAGTCGTAGACAAAGAAGAACCCGTCCTTGCCGTAGATCATCGCGCTGAGAATTTGGGCCACCTGTTCTTTGGCCTGCGCATCGTCCGGTGCCGCCAGGCCATAGATATGGGCAAAGCCGTTGCGGGCCTGGGTCACGTAGTTGCGCAGTTCCGCCTTCTTGGCCTCCAGGAGCTGCACCTCCAGCGCCTGTATCTCGCGCTCCGCCAGAGCGCGCGACTGGTAGCCCACCAGAACCGCAATCGCTGTGCCCGCCACGATCAGCGGCAGGGTCATCAGAAGCGACAGTTTCTGCGCGTAGGTAGGGCGCAAAAGTGTTTCGAACAGGCGCATAAGCGGGGTCCTAGAATTGGTCAGATTCTTGTACCGAATCATTGCGCAGCCGCCCAGGGGAATCAAAGAGGCGGGGCACGTTTGCATCCTTTGCATGTGCTTAACCCTGCCGATTCGCGCAAGAAATGCGTCAACTTCTCCCTCACAACCGCGAAAAACGTGCCGTTCTACGCAGTACTAGGTATTCACATAAAGTTCGCCGCCGCTAGGCTGGCCGCACTCGAACCGATCCGCCCGGGGGGGACCTTCCGGGCAATCCGAATGCTAATGGGAGGAATAATTAATGGATCGCCGTTCTTTCTTGAAAACGTCCGCACTGGGCGGCTCCGCCGCAGCAGCCAGCACCCTGGCTGCGCCGGCCTATGCCCAGGGCAACCGCACCCTGACCATGGTTACCACCTGGGGCCGCGGTCTGGCAGGTGTGCATGATTCTGCGCAGTATGTTGCCGACGCCATTACCGCTATGTCCGATGGCTCGCTGACCATCGACCTGAAAGCCGCAGGCGAGCTGGTTGGCGCGTTCGAAGTTTTCGACGCCGTGACCGCAGGCCAGGCCGACATGTATCACGCGGCCGACTATTACTTCGTCAGCCAGCACCCGGGCTACGCCTATTTCACCGCCGTGCCCTTTGGCATGACCCCGCAGGAACTGACCAACTGGTACTACCACGGCGAAGGCATGGCGCTGCATGATGAGCTGGGCCAGATTTTCGGCCTGAAGTCCTTCATCGGCGGCAACACCGGCCCGCAGTCCGGCGGCTGGTACAACAAGGAAATCTCTGGCCCTGAAGATTTCAACGGCCTCAAATTCCGTATGCCGGGCCTGGGCGGCAAGGCGCTGGGCAAGCTGGGCGCCTCGGTGCAGAACATTCCGGGCTCCGAAGTGTATCAGGCGCTCTCCTCCGGCGCCATCGACGGCACCGAGTGGATCGGCCCCTGGGCGGATGAGAAGGCCGGTTTCCAGGAAATCACCAAGACCTACTACACCGCGGGCTTCCACGAGCCGGGCGCGGCACTGTCGGTTGCCACCAACCGCGAAGTCTTCGAAAGCCTGTCGCCTGCGCACCAGAAGATCATCGAAATGGCGGCCGCTGCCGGCCACCAGTGGAGCCTGGCGCAGTTCATGAACAACAACGGTGCAGCGCTGCAGCGCCTGCAGTCCGGCGGCGTGAAGACCCTGGAATTCCCGGACAGCGTCTGGGACGCTTTCGGCCAGGCAACCAAGGACACCCTGGACGAGTTCATGGGCGACGAGCTGTTTGCCAAGATCCGCAACAGCGTGGAATCCTCGATGAAAGCCTCCTCCGGCTGGATCACCAAGTCCGAAGGCGCCTACCGCGTACAGCGCGACCGCGTCCTGGGCTGATCCGCCTGACTGGCATTAACCGGATCCTCCGCCGCAGGCGGGGGATCCACATGCAGTTGCACGCAGTGCAGACGGGCCGGCCATCAGCGCCGTGAGCCCAGCCTGCCACCGCAGCTTCGCAGCAATCTTCCCGGGGGAAACATGCAGGAAGAGAGTGGCATCACCTTCTTTGGCGCAATCTGGGGCGGACTTGTCTGGCTGATCCAGAACATCGCCGGCGCCTTTTATAATCTCGGCTACGCCGTCACCCATCCGCAGCTCTGGCTCGACTGGTCCGACAAGGCCTCGATCATGCGCTTCGTCTACTATGGCGGCTCGGTCGAGTTCTTCTTTGTCGTCTTCACCACCTTCCTAGTGCTGACAGGCATCGGCCTCTACTTCCGCGGCTTCATGTGGGGCATGGTGCGGGGCCTGGAGGGGCTGGCCAACACCGTCGGCCGTTTCTTTGCCTGGGCAGGCCTTCTGATGGTGCTGCAGCAAATCATCATCGTCTTCATGCAGCGTGTGTTCGCGCGGCCGGACATCAGCTTCGGCTTTGGTATCCCGTTCAGCCAGGACATCAGCTGGTTTGCCGAAGAACTGAAGTTTTACAACGCCTTGGTGGTCTGCCTTTGCGTGACCTACACCTTTGTGCAGGGCGGCCACGTGCGGGTGGACCTGATCTATTCCGGCATCAGTTTCCGCGCCAAGAAGGTCGTGGACATGATCGGCTCGCTGATCTTCATGATGCCTGCTGCGGTCCTGACCTGGATGTACGGCTGGTTCTTCCTGTGGCGGCACCTCATTGTGCCGAACCCCTCGGCCTCGGACACGCTTGAGCGGCTGGTGATGAAATCCCGCGCGCTGCGCTGGAACGTGGAAACCATCGGCTTCAGCCCGAACGGGTTCAACGCCTACTTCCTGTTCAAGATCCTGCTGATCGCCTTCGCCGGTCTCGTCTTCCTGCACGCCATCGCCTTCTTCTACCGCTCCTTCCTGGAGTTCGTCGAAGGCCAGGGCAGTGAAAACAAATACCTCGACAAGGACAGCCTTGGAGAGGGTGAAGAAGCCTACGAAGGCACGCATTAAGGGACGTCGGAAACATGCTATTTGGACTTGATGGCGTCGAGATCGGCCTGCTCATCGTATTTTTCTGCCTCTTCGGGGGCATCCTCTCCGGCTTTCCGGTGGCCTTTGCCATCGGCGGTGCCGGGATCATCTCCTTCGGTATCATCGCCGCGCTGGACAGTGCGGGCATCCTGATCCACCAGGCCATCGACACCTCGTCGCAGGCCTACCGTGATCTGGTGAGTACGGGCATCAGGCCCGACAAAATATCCACCTTCCGCTATCCGGACCTGCCAAGGATCGCCGAGCCCGTTTTCATCCAGGGCTGGGAAGTGGCGCTGGACCGCAACATCTCCTTCATCGTCAACCGCATGAACGAGCGGGTGCTGGCGGGCGCGTCGATTGAAACCCTGCTGGCAGTGCTGATGTTCGTTCTGATGGGCATCACCCTGGAGCGGTCCAAGATCGCCAACGACCTTCTGACCACCATGGCGCGCGTCTTCGGGCCGCTGCCGGGCGGCCTGGCGGTGTCGATCGTGGTTGTGGGCGCCTTCCTGGCGGCCTCCACCGGTATCGTTGGCGCGACTGTGGTGACCATGGGCCTGCTGGCGCTGCCCACCATGCTGCGCAACAACTACTCGCCGGAACTGGCGACCGGTGTGATCGCGGCGTCCGGCACGCTGGGCCAGATCATTCCGCCGTCGATCGTGATCGTTCTCCTGGGCACGCTGGCGGGCGACCTTTACTCGACCGCGCAGGAAACCCGCGCGATGGAGGCAGGCTGCTCCGACGCGCTCACCTACCTGGGTGAGCCGGCGGTGGTCTCGGTCGGGACCCTGTTCCAGGCGGCGCTGCTGCCGGGCATCCTGCTGGCGCTTCTGTATGCAACTTACGCCTTTGGCTACGCGCTGCTGAACCCGCACAAGGCGCCCGCGGTGACCATCGAAGGCGGCACCGGCGAGGTGATCACCCGCAATGAAGGCCTGACCTGGTTCCTGGCGGTTCCGGCGGCACTGATCGGCGGCGCGATTCTGCTGTCGAGCTTCAATGTGATCGGCAGCCAGAACATCACCGTCTCGACCTTCTCGGACGCCGGTGAGACCGCTTCGCTGCGCACCAATGTCGGACCGCAGTGTCAGGAGGCCATGATCGACCTGCACGGGCAGGAGGCCTGGGACGCCGCCGTTGCGGAACAGGAAGCCATCGACGCAGCTGGCGGCGTGGCTTTGGCTGCGAAGCTGAGCGAAGAGGAAATCGCCGCTGCCCGCGAAGCCAAGATCGCCGCTGCGGCCCCGATCGGCACCGGCATCAGCGTGATCATGATTGTGCTGGGCCTGGTGCTGGCGTTCGGCCGCGGCGTGGCGCCTTCGCGCGATGCCAAGCCGCTGATCCTGGGGGCCATCGGCATCCTGCTGATTGCGCTGGTGGATCTGGTGGCGATTGCGCCGACCACATCGGCGGGCGTAACCGTGCTGTGGATCGCGCTGCCGCTGCTTCTGGCGCTGTGGGGCTGCCGAGAAGCGGCTGCCCGCTGCGCCAAAAACGATCTGATCCGGGTGGTATTCCCGCCGCTGGTTCTGATCGTTGCGGTGCTGGGCTCGATCCTGGGCGGCATCACCAACCCGACGCCGGCTGCGGCGCTGGGGGCTGGCGGCGCCATCATGCTGGCGGCCTACCGCAAGCTGCAGGACGAGGGGCGCTCCGGCAAGATCATCATCTGGTCCACCTTTGCGGTGATGCTGTGCATCCTGGTCGGCATGAACTTCGACCTGCGGGTGAACCAGGGCGGGGTCTCGGTTGAAACCTGGATTGCCTTCATCGTCGCCTATGCCGCGTATCTCTATGCGCTGTTCGGGCTGCTGTTCGGCTGCTGGGTGCTGTTCAAATCGGGCGTCCTGACCCCGGTGGTGCGGGAAACCGCCAAGGTGACCTCGATGGTCTTCACCATCCTGATCGGCTCGCAGCTCCTGAACCTGGTGGTGATCTCCTTTGGCGGCGAGCACTACATCCAGCAGTTCCTGAAGAGCTTCGACAACGAGATGACGGTCTTCCTGATCGTGATGCTGGTGCTGTTCTTCCTGGGCTTCGTGCTGGACTTCCTGGAAATCATCTACATCGTGATCCCGATCGTGGGGCCGGTGATCTATGGCGGGTCTTTCGATCCGAAGTGGGTGACCATCATGGTGGCGGTGAACCTGCAGACCTCGTTCCTGACACCGCCCTTCGGGTTCGCGCTGTTCTACCTGCGCGGGGTTGCCCCCAAGGAGGTGACGACAGCCCATATCTACCGCGGGATCGTGCCCTTCGTGCTGATCCAGGTGGTGGGCATCGCCATCCTGTGGGCCTTCCCGTCGATCGTGACCATCGTGCCGGCGCTGATCCCGAACTGATCCGGGACGCAGGACAGGAAAACGGAAAAGGGGCCCCAAGCGGGCCCCTTTGCTTTTCCTGCAGGGGGAGGGGCGCTGCCCCTCTTGGCCAAGGGCCAATTCACCCTGGAGTACTTCTTGAAAGATGAATTGGGGCGGCGCAGTTCTCAGGCGAACTGGATCAGATCCCAGCGGTTGCCGAAGGGATCGCGCCAGACAGCGACGGTGCCGTAGGGCTCGTGCCGCGGGTCTTCCTCGAAGGTCACGCCCTGGGCCAGCATGGCGGAATGGTCGCGGTCAAAGCTGTCTGTGGCGAGGAACAGCCCGACGCGGCCGCCGAACTGGTTGCCGATGGCGGCCTGCTGCTCAGGGCCTTCGGCACGGGCCAGCACCAGGCTGCCCTGCGAAGCACCCCGGCGGCAGAATGCGCACCCAGCGTTTGCCGCCCTGATCGATGTCCTCGGCCAGCTGCCAGCCGAGCTGGCCGCAGTAGAAGGCGATGGCGGCGTCGTAATCGGGCACCACCAAGGAAACCGCGTGGAGGTATTGCATCAGCGGCTGCGGTGTATGGGATGTTCAGGCAGCTGGATGTTGGCGACCTGTTCGGCGATCGGATCGGTCGACAGCGGGTGGCTGGCCGCCTCGAATTCCGCCGGGTCGGTCATCTTCTTCCATTCGCTCTGATGATAGATCTCAAGGCCTGAGAATTTGGCTTTGTAGCCCATCTTCTGGCTGCCGGGCACCCAATAGCCGAGGTAGACGTAGGGAAGGCCCGCCTCGCGCGCAATGCTGATGTGGTCGAGGATCATGAAGGTGCCGAGCGAGTTCTGCGGCTGGTCCGGCGCGTAGAACGAATAGACCATGCTGAGCCCGTCCTCCAGCACATCGGTGAGCGATACAGCAGTCAACTGGTTGCTGCCTTCTTCGGCATATTCCACCACCCGGCTGCGGACCGGTGTTTCCTCAATCATCGCAGCGTATTCGAAGACATCCATGTCAGCCATGCCGCCATCGGCATGGCGGCTGTCCAGATAGCGGCGGAACAGGGCGAACTGATCCTCGGTCGCCCAGGGCGATGTCGCCCGCCGCTCCAGACGGGCGTTGCGCTTGAGCGTGCGTTTCTGGCTGCGGGTTGGGGTGAAGGCCGAAACATCAATCCGCGCCGACAGGCAGGCCGAGCACTCCGAGCAGGAGGGCCGGTAAAGCACGTTCTGCGAGCGCCGGAAGCCCTGCTGGCTGAGGCTGTTATTAAGCTGCTCCACCCCGTCGCCCTGCAGCGCGGTAAACAGCTTCCGCTCCATCCTGCCCGCCAGATAGGGGCAGGGCTGCGGGGCTGTCACGTAGAACTGAGGAGCAATGGGAAGGGTATGGCGCATCGGAACTCTTCAGCGGTTTTGCGGGGCAGATGGAACGGTCGCCTGCAACGGGCGGCAGATACTCCAGCTGATGATAGCAATGCGGTTCCGATGCGCCAAGTAGCCTTGTGGAAAATGGTTTAACGGGCTCTTGCGGATTTCGCTCAAACCCGGCGGTTCAGCATTACGGTGCCGAGGAAATGGTCGGTCAGCCCCTGGCCGCGCGGCGAGGTCAGCATCAGAATAATCGAGATCACTTGCAGGACCGGAAAGCCCAGCGAGATGGAGTAGCCCGCGGTGTGCAGTGCTGCCAGGCCGCTGTCGAGCCGCTGGCCGGTGCTGTCGCGCAGCTCGATCCCGGCAAAGCGCATCCCCCAGGTGGCGGAGCCGTTGGCGATTGTCACGGTCCGGTAGGCAAAACCCACTGCCAGATACAGAAGCGGCCAGATCAGCAGGCCGGTAAAGGCGGTCAGCACCACCGCAACGGCGCTGAGGGTAAAGATC
Source organism: Leisingera sp. CC-HEC096 (assembly GCF_059429235.1). Taxonomy (NCBI): domain Bacteria; kingdom Pseudomonadati; phylum Pseudomonadota; class Alphaproteobacteria; order Rhodobacterales; family Roseobacteraceae; genus Leisingera; species Leisingera sp. CC-HEC096. The sequence continues at coordinate 1,322,827 of NZ_JCAIJS010000001.1, read as the reverse complement.
AGGATGCTGTCGATGATCCAGGCGATCAGCCGCTTGGCCGGAACAGACGCATAGAATTCTGCCTGGTAGTCGGGATCGGGCAGGGCGGTCATGTATGGGGTCCTTTGCGAGGGGGAAGAAGCAGGTAGGGGAAGCCCCGCCCGGACGGGGCGGGGCAGCCGGAGGAGGAGGGCAGCTTAATGGCGCTTGGGTTCGCCGCCGTCTTGGTCCTCGTCCTCCGCGTCATCGCCATGATCGGCGGCGCGGGCGCGCTCATTCATGAACTGGTCGAACTCGGCTTTGTCCTTGGCTTCGCGCAGGCGTTCGAGGAAAGCTTCGAAATCATGCTGCTCCTGTTCCAGGCGGCGAAGCGTGTCGGCCTTGTAGGCGTCAAAGGCGCTGTTGCCCGAGGGTTTCATCGCCGAGAAGCCGTGACGTGCCCAGGTTTTGCCTTTGTGGCGGCAGGAGGATTTGCTGAACATTCGTTTGCTCCAGATCATGTAGAAAAGAAGGGCCAGGCCCACTGGCCAGAAGAAAACAAAGCCAAGCACCATGGCGGCTATCCAGGCGCCTTTGCCCTTGCTGTCCAGCCAAGCTTCGCTGCGGGAAAACCAGCCCTGCACCGGTGCATGGGGGGCGGTTGGGGTGAAACTCGTCATCGGGGTCCTCCAGTTTGCGGGTGTATGTAAATCCCTTTCACATTACAGCATATCGGAAGCTCCCGCTGGGGTTTCAAGGTCCCATGTAAATCTTTTTCACATCTTCTGCTGCGGCCAGGTCCTCAGGTGCGCAAGGGGCAATTGTCTTGCTGATAAGGCAATTGCTATTTCTTCAGAGGCCGGACCGTCAGCGGTTGGCGCAATCCTGCGTCAGCTCCGGCTAGACGCAGATGCTAAAGAAGGGCCATGGAAACCTTGAAAACGCGCGCCGGCACCGGGCCTCGCATAGTGCGGAGCGGCAATTCGGCCATTGACGCGGCGGTGCAGCGGGAACAGTGTCGGGAGCATGACGACCGCTCTGCAGATCACCCGCATTCCCCGCCCCTTTGACCACGAACTTGGCGACGAAGCGCGCGCGCTTGTACCGGCGCTAACCGGCGATCTGGCGGATCTGGTGGCCGGGGCCTGCGGCTCCAGCCCCTATCTCAAGGAGCTGACAGCGCGGGAGGCGGGCTGGTTGCCGGAAGCGCTGCAGGACCCGGATGCGGCGCTGCGCAGCGTGCTGGCGGACTGCCGCGCGCTGGAAGGCACACAGCTCAAACCCGGCCTGCGTCAGGCCAAGCGGCGGCTGGCGCTGCTGACCGCGCTGTGCGACCTCAGCGGCGGCTGTAGCCTGGAACAGGTGACCGGCGCGCTGACGGAATTCGGCGGGCTGAGCGCGGATGTGGCCATCAAGGCGGAGATCGCGACGCTGATCCGGCGTAAAAAACTGCCGGGGCTGACGGAGGATGACGTGGAGACCGCAGGCGGGCTCACCATCCTGGCGATGGGCAAGATGGGCGCGTATGAGCTGAACTACAGCTCTGACATCGACCTGATCTGCCTGTTCGACGAAACACGTTTCGACCCGGATGATTTCTATGAGGCACGCCAGGGCATGGTGCGCGCGACCAAGAACATGTGCGCGGCGCTCAGCGACCGCACCGGCGAAGGCTATGTGTTCCGCACCGACCTGCGGCTGCGGCCGGACCCGGCGGTGACACCCGTCTGCCTGGCGATGGAAGCGGCCGAACGCTATTATGAAAGCCTGGGACGAACCTGGGAGCGCGCCGCCTATATCAAAGCACGTCCCTGTGCCGGCGACATCAAGGCTGGGGAGCGTTTCCTCAGCACCCTGCGCCCCTTTGTGTGGCGGCGGCACCTGGATTTTGCCGCCATTCAGGACGCCCACGACATCCGCCTGCGCATCCGCGAGAACAAGGGCACCGGCGGTGCCCTGCATGTTCCGGGCCACGATATGAAGCTGGGCCGCGGCGGCATCCGCGAGATCGAGTTCTTCACCCAGACCCGGCAGCTGATTGCAGGCGGGCGCGACGAGAGCCTGCGTCTGCGTGGCACCGTTGAAGGGCTGGCAGCACTGGCGGACAAAGGCTGGGTGCCGCCAGAGGTGGCAGAGACCTTGACTGCCCATTACCGCGCTCACCGCGAGGTCGAGCACCGCATCCAGATGGTGCATGACGCCCAGACCCACCGGATGCCGAAATCCGAGGACGGGATCGCCCGGGTCGCTTGCCTGATGGACCGTGACCCTGCCGAGCTGATGGCGGAAATAAAGGAGCGCCTGGAAGAGGTGCATACGCTGACCGAGGGATTCTTTTCCCCGGGCGCCGCTCCGCCGCCTGCAGCCGTGCCGGAGGATACGGCAGAACTCGACGGCGCCGTAATCGCCCGCTGGCCGACTTACCCGGCGCTGCGCTCGGCCCGCGGCGCGCAGATCTTTGAACGGCTGAAGCCGGAACTGCTGGCCCGGGTCGCCAAGACCGCCAAACCGGCCGAGACGCTGCTGGCGCTCGACGGTTTCCTGGCGGGGCTGCCTGCCGGGGTGCAGCTGTTCTCGCTGTTCGGCGCAAATCCGCAGCTCATCGACCTGCTGATCGACATCGCCGGCACTTCCCGCGAGCTGGCCAGCTTTCTGTCCCGAAACTCTGCCGTGTTCGACGCCGTGATCGGCGGTTCGTTCTTCGACCCCTGGCCGGGGAGCGCCAAGCTGCGGGAAGAACTGGATCGCCGCCTGGCCCTGGAAGGCGATTACGAATCCCGCCTCGACGCCACCCGGCGCTGGTGCAAGGAATGGCACTTCCGCATCGGGGTGCACCACCTGCGCGGGCTGATCGACGGCCGCCAGGCCGGGGCGCAATACGCCGAATTGGCCGAGGTGGTGATCGCCGGGATCACTCCGGAAGTGGTGGATCACTTCTCCCGCAAGCACGGCCCGCCGCCGGGCCGGGGCGCAGCGGTGCTGGCGATGGGCTCGCTCGGTGCCGGGCAGATCCACGCACAATCCGATCTCGACATCATCGTGATCTATGATCCCGGCACGGAGGAGATGTCCGAAGGCAAACGCCCGCTGGCAACGCGCCCCTACTACGCCCGTTTGACCCAGGCCTTTGTCACGGCGCTTTCCGCCCCGATGTCCCAAGGCCGCCTTTATGAGGTCGACATGCGGTTGCGCCCCTCCGGAACGCAGGGCCCGGTGGCGGTCAGCCTGGCGGGGTTCACCCTCTACCAGCAGAACGAGGCCTGGGTCTGGGAGCATCTGGCATTGACCCGCGCGCGGGTGGTGGCCGGGGAGGACAGCCTGGCTGCGGAAATCGAGGATTTCCGGGCAGGCTTCCTGGCGCAGCCGCGGGAACGCGGCAAGGTGCTGCAAGAGGTCGCGCAGATGCGCACGCGGCTTGCTGCCGCCAAGGCGCCGGCGGGCGTTTGGGACGCCAAGAACGGGCCCGGCCGGATGATGGATGTGGAGCTGATTTCCCAAGCAGGCGCGCTGACGTCCGGCTCCGGCGCGCGCGATGTGGCCGCGGGCCTGGCCGGTGCTGTCGCTGCCGGATGGCTGAGTGACGCGGATGCAGAATACCTCGGCGCCAGTTACCGTCTATTCTGGTCCGTGCAATGCGCAGCGCGGCTGCTCTCCGGCAAAGCCATCGACTCCGATGGTATAGGGGAGGGCGGGGCGCAGTTCCTTTGCCGCACCACCGGCTATACCCGGCTGGAAGAGCTGGAGCAGGAACTGCAGGCCCGCTACACACGCTGTGCTGCGATCATAGGGGAAGCCTTGCAACAGGAAGGGGCGGATGAAGAAGGGCAGCATTGAACAGGACCCGCGCGGTCTGATCTACGAATCCTACCGGATCGACGGCATTACCGGCGCGCAATGCCGCAGCATCTTCTTTGACTGGGCGCTGGGCATGGACGCCGCTCGCGACAGCCGCGCCGATATCCAGGCGCTGCTGGAGCGCTACGGCAGCGAACAGCCGGATCACCCGATGACGGCCGTGCTGCGCGACGGTTTGGCTGGCGCGGAAAAGCCGCGCCGCCGCGGCGGCTGGCGCTCGCGCGAACGGTGACAAGCCTGCTGGGCACACAGACCCAACTCCGGGCTAATGTTCTGAAGGCAGGGGTGAAGCGGCCCCTTTTCCTGTACCTGGCTTAAGGATATGAGGGGGCCATGACAGCCTCCTCCGATGCGCCGCAGCGCCCCCGTGTGAAAATGAAACCCAAGTCCAACGCCCGCGCCATCCGGCACGGGTTTCCTTGGGTCTATGCCAACGAGCTGGTGACCGACCGGCGCACCCGCAAGCTGGCGCCCGGCACCCTGGCGGTGCTGGAGGATGAGGCACAGCGCCCTCTGGGGCTGGTCTCCGTGAACCCGGAAAGCAAGATCATCGCCCGGATGCTTGACCGCGACCCGGAGGCGGTGATTGATCAGGCCTGGTTCGCCGCTCGCCTCTCCCGTGCACTGGAAATGCGCGAACAGCTCTATGACGCGCCCTTCTACCGGCTGGTGCACGCAGAATCCGACGGGCTTCCCGGTGTGGTGATCGACCGCTTTGGTGCGGTTTGCGTGGTGCAGCCCAACGCTGCCTGGGCTGAGGCGCATCTGGACATGCTCTCTGCCGCTCTGGCCGAGGTAACCGGCGCCGAAGTGATCCTGAAAAACGCAACGGGCCGCACCCGCGGGCTGGAAGGCCTGGATGACGTGAACCAGACCGTGCTGGGCGAGGCCCCCGCAGCGCCGGTGCCGGTGCAGATGAACGGCGCCACCTATATGGCGGATCTCACCGGCGGCCAGAAGACCGGGCTGTTCTTTGACCAGCGGGAAAACCACGCCTTTGCCGTCCGCCTGACTGCGCCGGGCGCCAAGGTGCTGGATGTGTTCTCACACGTCGGCGGCTTTGGCCTTGCGATGCTGGCCGGCGGGGCAGGGCATGCGACCTGCGTCGACGGCTCGGCAGCAGCACTCGAACTGGCTGTGCAGGGCGCCGCCTCCAGCGGCCACCAGGAAAAGTTCACCGCCCGCCAGGGCGATGCCTTCGAAGTGCTGGCCGCGCTGGCTGAGGAAGGCGAGAGCTTTGACGTGGTGATCTGCGACCCGCCCGCCTTTGCACCGTCGAAACAGGCGCTGGAGGCTGGCCTGCGCGCCTATGAGCGCGTCGCCAAGCTGGCCGCACCACTGGTGAAACCCGGTGGCTACCTGGGCCTCTGTTCCTGCTCGCACGCCGCCGATCTCACCAGGTTCCGCAACGCTTCGGCCCGCGGCATTGGCAAGGCAGGCCGCCGGGCTGCGCTGATCCACACCGGCTACGCCAGCCCAGACCACCCGCAGCTGCCGCAGCTGGCCGAAAGCGGCTATCTGAAGGCCGTGTTTTTCCGGCTGGATTGAAACGGGTGAAGCTGCTCTTCGACACTTGCGTGCTCTACCCGACCGTGATGCGGGAGATGCTGCTGGGCGCGGCGGGGCTGGGCCATTTCACCCCGCTCTGGTCTGCCCGCATTCTGGGCGAGTGGGAACGCGCGGCGCTGAAACTCGGACCTGAGGGCGCAGCGCAAGCGAAGGCGGAAATCGCCCTGGTCCGGGCTCATTGGCCCAAGGCCGAAGTTGATCCGGCCCCGGGTATTGAGGCCCGCCTCTGGCTTCCTGACAGCGCAGACACCCATGTGCTGGCCGCTGCTATTGCAGGGCATGCCGACGGTATCGTGACAGTGAACAACAAGGACTTCCCCCGCCACACATTGGCAGAGGAAGGCCTGGAGCGCCTTGGCCCGGATGAACTCCTCTACCGTTTTTGGCTTGAGGACAGCACCGGATTGGAGGCGCTTGGCAACCAGGTGCTCGCGGAGGCAAACCGCCTCTCTGGCGGCAGCTGGGAGATCCGCCCGCTGCTCAAAAAGGCCCGATTGCCACGGCTCGCCAAGGCATTGTCAGCCTGACCGCGATTTCATCTTTCCTGAAATACTCCGGGGAGTTTGAGGGGCCGGCCCCTCAATCCCGCCCGTGCCGCAGGCTCAGCCCTTGGCCCATTTCGCTTCCAGCCGCTCCAGCGCGGCGATGCGCTCTTCGGTTTTGGGGTGGCTCATCAGCCAGGCCGGTGCCATGCCTGCGCGCGATTGCGTCAGCTCTTCCAGCTTGGCAAACAGGCTTTTCTGCGGGGCGAGGCCGATGCCTGCCTTGGTCAGCAGTGCAGCGGCGTATTCATCGGCCTCATACTCATCGCCGCGCGACAGCCGCGCCGCGAGCAACGATGTCAGCACCCCGGCAATCCACGGCCCGACAAAGGGAATGTAGCGCCCGAGAATGATCATCAGCGCGGTGCGCAGCGCGTTCTGGCCGGAGAAATCAATCATCCGCTTCTTCGCATGCCCCAGCGCCACATGGCCCAGCTCGTGCGCAATCACGGAGGCCATTTCCTCGGCGCTGACCTCACCGTTCTGGTACTTGCGGTAGAATCCGCGGGTAATGAAGATCCTGCCGTCCGGCGCTGCCAGCCCGTTCACCGGGTCGACCTCGTAGATATGCACCGGGATGCGGGCAATGTTCAGCGCCGCCGCCAGCCGGTCAGTCAGCTGTTTGAGCCTGGGGTCGGCCAGCTCAGTCGAGCGCTGGTCAAGCTCCCGGTGGGTGCGCCAGATCGAAATCCGGTACATCACAAGGCCATAGGCAACGGCCAGCAGGATCGGCAGAAGGCGCAGCATGCTTCAGATATGGGCCGAAACCGCGCCGCCAGCAAGAGGCAGCAGTCAGGAAGCCTTGCACCCAGCGCAGGCCGCCATGCAAAATCCGCACTCGCCGCCGCGCCCCGCATCCATTAAGGGGGTGCGACCCAAAGGCTCCAGATAACAACGGCTTCCGGCACATGGCACCGCTCTCTCAGCTCCGCAACATCGCCGACACCGGCGAGACCCTGCACCGCAGCGGCTGCGCGCCCTACAAGATCGAGAAATACCTGCAGTTCTATGCCAGGAAGCAAGGCATCAACGTGATCGTGCAGGCCACCCCCACCTCGATCTCCTGCCAGTTCCCGGACGAGGACAACCAGTTCATCATCCGCCGCCTGGAGCCCGCACAAATCAACCTCAGCCTGCTGGCGCGCACCATCATCCGCATCAACGCGGTGGAGGACCCGGGGATCGAGGAGCCGGGGCGCTATCCTGGCTGGCTGATCATGCTGGCCAATATTGCCATTCCGCCCGCCTTCCTGACCCTCATCGGCAGCGCGCTGACGACAATCGCGCTATCGGCGGTGCTGGGCTTCCTGGTCTGGCTGTGCCAGCTGTTCTGCCGCGGCGACCGGGTGATCCTGGTGGAATTCCTGTCGGCGCTGGTCGCGGGGCTGGCGGTGTCGCTGGTCAGCAGCATGGGGGTGGAGGTGCCGGTCTGGGGCACCTGCATCGCCGCCATCGTACTGTTCGTGCCGGGGCTGTCGATTGCCAACTCGCTGGAGTGCCTCGCCTTCAATGACGTGATCTCAGGTTCCAGCCTTTTTGCCCAGTCTATCTTCGTGCTGATGAAACTTTTCATTGGCATCTACATCGGCGTCAGCATCGGCGCCGCGCTGTGGGGGGCAACGCCGCATGTGGAGAACGTGAACGGTGTCTTGTGGTGGATGCCCTACCTGGCGCTGCCGGCGCTGTCGTTTTCCATCGGGATAATCTTCAACGCGCGGATGGTGGACATCCTGCGGGCGCTGCCGGTCACCGTGCTGGGTATGTGGGGGCCGCTCTATCTGGGCTTTGGCGGCGGCTGGATCGTCGGCACCTGGGTTACCGCCATGTGCATCACCCTTTATGGCACCTGGCTGGCCAAGACGCTGAACCTCACCGGTGCCATCTACATCGTGCAGGGCATCCTGATCCTGGTTCCCGGCAGCCGGGTGCTGATGAGTGCGACGCAGTCGCTGTTCAATGAGACACTGATGGCAGACGCCAGCATCGGCCTGTCGGCCCTCCTGATGTTCTCGGCCATCGTGGCGGGGCAGGTGACGGCGCTGGCCCTTTATTCGCAGAAGAACCGCAACCTCGCCAGCTAGGCGCTGCGTTCAGCGGCCGGAAGTTCCCACGTGCTTTCGGGCAGCCCCGCGTCCGAGGCCGATGGCCAGCCGCTGGCGGTCACCGCATCCTGCAGCGCAGCATAGCAGTCCGGGTCGATACCGGGGCCTGCCAGGTCATCCATGATGGCATAGGTCTTCTCCAGCGGCAGCGCTGACCGATAGGGGCGTTCGGCGGTCAGCGCGTCAAAGATATCGGCCACTGCCATCACCCGCATATCCTGCGTCAGCTGGCTGGCATCCATACCGTAAGGGTAGCCCTTGCCGTCCAGCCGCTCATGATGCGCCGCGCTCACATCCGCAAGCTCCCGGAAGGCGGCAATCCTGCTCAGCACCTCGTGGCCCAGTGCCGGGTGCCGTTTCATCAGGGCGAACTCCTCATCCGTCAGCTTGCCGGGCTTGTCCAGGATGGTGTTGGAGACACCAAGTTTGCCGATGTCATGCAACAGGGCCCCCCGCACCATCCAGCGGCGGCGTCCGGGGGAGTAGCCCAGCTGGTCGCAGATCAGCCCGGTATAACGCGCCACCCGCTGCGAATGGCCGTGGGTAAAGGGGCTCTTGGCGTCGATCACCAGCGAAAACGCCCGGGCGATCTCATCCAGATAGTCTTCATCCACGGTATGGATATGCTGTGCCTGCGGGGTGGCAAAGACCTCTGCCTCCAGCCCTGGGTCCTGCAAGTCCGCCAGGAAGCCGGGGCGGCGGATCACCGCGGTGAATACCGGCACAAGCTCCGGGTCGAACCAGCTGCCTGCGCGGGCTTCCAGCTCCGCCGCGGCGGCCTCTGCCCCTGCGCTGGCGGCAAAGACGTCTGCTACCTGCGCCATCAGCGCGATGCGCGCAAACAACGGTATTGCTGCGCCTTCCAGGCCCTGCGGCTGGCCGCCGCCGTCCCAGTGCTCATCCAGGCTGGCGATGCCCTCTGCCACATCCTCGGAAAAGCGCATCTGCCGGGCAATACCGGCGCCGCGGTTGCAGCGGGTCTCGATCAGCTCGCCCGCCAGCTGGCCGTTTCTGGCAATCACGTGGCCCAGCGTTTTCAGCTTCTGCAGCGGGCTGGCCCCCAGCGCGGTGTTGCGCAGCAGGAATTCGATGCCCTGCCGTGAGCCGCTCACCGTCTTGAAGTTCTGTTTGAAGGACAGATCATCGGTCAGGTACAGCTGGCAGATGCGGGCCGCGTTGGAGCTGCACCCCAGATCCTTCAGCAGCAGCGTGAAATAGAGGTCGGAGAGCGCCTGCGGCGGCAGTTCCAGCTCCCGCGCGGCCTGCATACCGATCCAGCAGCAGCGGACGCAATGGCCCTTGGGCTGGCCTTCGGTAAGATCCAGCGCATGGCTGAGCGCGCCAAGCAGCTCCCCCAGCCGCAGGATGCCCTGCGGTGCGGAACCGCCGGCCTGGCCGGGACTGGAGGAGGAAAAGGTATAGGTCATTGGCCTTCGGCAGTGATAATGCGGAAGGCCAATGACAGCACGGACAGGATTAACCTGGCCTTACCCGGCGCAGGATAGGGTGGGAACTCTGCGCCCGATTTTCGTAAAATGTCCGGGGCCGCCGTTTGGCAGCCCCGCGGTCATAATTCAGGGGCCGCCGCTTGGCAGCCCCCAGGGCCCCGGCCCTAATTCACACCCAGCTTGCCTGGGAATTCTATGTTGATCTCCAGGCTCGACAGTTCGTCGCCGCGCTCCATGCGGATGTCGATCGCCTCGTCGCCGAGCTGCATGTGGCGGCGGATCACTTCGAGAATCTCGCGCTGAAGCTGGGGCAGGCAGTCGGGGCGGGCGCCGCCGCTGCCGCTGCGTTCATGCGCCAGCAGGATCTGCAGCCGTTCCTTGGCGGTGCTGGCAGAAGCTTTGCGGGGGCGGAGGGAAAATCCGAACATCGCTTACACCGCCCGGCGGAACAGCCGCTGCAGCAGCCCGCGCCTCGGGTCGGCCGCAATCCGCATCTCGATCTGCTCGCCGATCAGCCGGCCCACCGCGTCCTCATAAGCGGTTGCCGCTGCAGACGGTTCATCCATCACCACCGGCACACCCAGGTTAGAAGCGCGCAGAACCGCAGTGCTTTCCGGGATGATGCCCAAGAGCGGCACCGCCAGGATTTCCAGCACATCCTCCACCGGCATCATCTCGCCGCTGTCGATGCGGGACTTGTCGTGGCGGGTGATCAGCACCTGCGCCTTGACCGGCTCGGCACCGGTTTTGCTGGCGCGTTCGGTGATGCTGTTCAGCAGCCCAAGAACCCGGTCGCTGTCACGGACAGAGGACACTTCGGGGTTGGTGACGACAATCGCCTCATCGGCAAAATGCATCGCCATCTGCGCGCCGCGCTCAATCCCGGCAGGGCTGTCGCAGATGATATAGTCGAACTCCTGGCGCAGCTCGTCCAGAACTTTCTCAACACCTTCTTTGGTCAGCGCATCCTTGTCGCGCGTCTGCGACGTGGGCAGCACCGACAGGTTCTCCAAACGCCGGTCGCGGATCAGCGCTTGCTTCAGCTTGGCATCGCCCTGGATCACGTTGATGAAGTCGAACACCACCCGGCGCTCGCAGCCCATGATCATGTCCAGGTTGCGCAATCCGACGTCAAAATCGATCACAACCGTTTTGTGTCCGCGCCGCGCCAGTTCGGCACCCACTGCCGCCGAGGTTGTGGTCTTACCAACGCCGCCTTTGCCCGAGGTGACCACGATCACCCGGCCAAGCGGCTCTTCCAGTTTCAGGTCTTTACTCATTCGTCCTGCCTCTCTCATCCCAGCCTTCATCCCAGGGCTTCTACACACAGCCGTTCGTCCTGCAGGAATACCTGCACCGGACGGTTCAGCAGATCCGGCTCCAAATTCTCGCTTGTCCGGTACAGCCCGGCGACTGCCAGCAGCTCCGCGTCCAGGTCGCGGCAGAAGATCCGGGCGCTCTCGTCACCTTCGGCCCCCGCCATGGCACGGCCTCTCAGCCGCCCGTAGACATGAATGCTGCCGCGCGCGATCAGCTCCGCGCCCGAACTTACCGGCCCGACCACCACCAGGTCGCCGCCTTCGGCCACCACCGTCTGGCCCGAACGCACCGGCTGGGTGATCAGCCTGTTTTCCGGCGGCCGCAGTTTCTTGGGGAGCCCGCGGCGGGTGCCCGGCTTGGTGCCGCTGTCCATGTTCAGCGGTGCATCTTTGCCGCTGGCGATGCTGATCAGCCCGGCGTCCTCAGCCGCAGAGATCTGTTCCGGCGAAGCATTCTGCACACCAAACACCGCCAGGCCGCGGCTGCGCAAACTGTCGGTCAGCGCCCGCAGCTCGGCCGGGCGCGACAGGCCGGGAGCCTGGGCCAGATCCAGAATCAGCGGTGCGCCGTCAAAGAAATGCGGGCTCCAGCGCAGCTGTGCATCCAGTGCCGCGTAAAAGGCCTTGTCCAGCGGCCCGTCCTCCGGGCGCAGCGCTACGGCGGTGAAGTACCGCCCGCGGATTTGAAAGGGCTTTATGGCGGCGGCGGGGGAGTCCCCGCGGGGGGCTATGTCTTGATGCGGCACGCTCACGCGATGCTCCTGCTCGGGGGATTGCGGCTTTGGCCCGCTGTTTCTTTTTAACTTGGGTACCGTTTGGGCAATGGGCCGTTCAACCGTCGCATGGCGGCTTCGGCGGACATGCGCCGGATGCCGTGCGCACCGGCGGATTTCCGCAGGCAAACTGCTTCAGGTTGCAAAGAAAACCATTGCCCCGGCCAGATGCGGCTGCGGCTAAAGCTGCAGGGGCGCGGACTGTCCTGAGGTCTCGAGGTCCCAGACCGCTTTCCACTCTGCCCCCTGGCGCTCGAGGATCAGATAGTTCCGCTCCGCCGCATAGCGGCCGGCCTGACCGGGGATCTTGCGGATACGGATGGGGTGGCCGGGCAGGGGTGCATCGCCCAGCCAGGACAGAACGCCCAGTGCCCGCGCCCAAGCCTTGGGCGGGGCGCGGTGGGAAATGCCGGAGGCCACCAGCTGGTGCAGAACCTTGCCGCCGCCCAAGGCCATCTCGCCCCGCGTGGCCAGGTGGATTTCGCCGGACACCGCCGCGACCTGCTGGCCGTCCTTGGCGGCCACGTCCCGCATCATGCGCAGCATCCGCCGCCAGGAGGCACGATGCGCCCGGCTCTGCCACTGGTCGCGCAGGTCGTCCTCATATTTCTGCATCCTCGGCGTCAGCACCATCAGAAGCTCCAGCAGCGACAGCCGCGGCCCCAGCAGAGGCACGCTGGACAGCAGAAAGGTTTGCCCCGGCGCAGCACGTTTCACCTCTGCCTTGATCATCCGCCAGCCGCCCCGTGCCATCACACGGCGGCGGCTGCGCTCGGAGCGCAAGTCCGGCGCCAGCAGCCGCAGCCCCGGCGCCTCGATACGCCAGCCCAGATGGGTGCCCTCGGGGTCAGCAAACCGTGCGGGCAGGTCTCCGTCGCAGCAGCCGTGCTGGTACAGCAGCGCCGCCTCGCGGGCCGCTGCAAACAGGGTCTGCCCGACCGGCGAATAGGTGCTGGAGCGGCGCAAGCTGCCCCAGCCGTCGCAGATATCGTGATCATCCCACTGCATCAGCGAGGGGACGCGGGCCGCAATCCACGCCAGCTCCGGCGCGCTGTAGACCGCCAGGTAGCGGCGCAGAAAACCTTCCCGCAGATGCCTGCGCAGACTGGCAAGGTCCTCCCGCGAGGGGTCGCTCGGCAGTTTGTCCGGCCAGCCATTGCTGAGCCGGTGGCCGTCCGTGACCTCGTCGGCATAGACCTGATCGCCGCCGTGCAGCAGCAGCGAAAAAGGCCGCGCACGGTGCTCAGCCCCCATCCGCGCCCACATGGCGTTGCGCTCTTTGCCGTCGCGGTCCAGGTCGCCATGCTCCTCGCCGTTGCAGGAGGCATAGGCAATCCGCATATCGCCGCCAAAACCGCCTGCGAGCTCATAGCGCGTGCCGTTCCATTGGTAGGCGGAAGGGCAGTCCGCCGACAGGCTGAACCGCGCCCGCAGCACCGTATGAGTGCCGTATTCCGCCAGCGGTTCGGGCTGCGCTTCACCGCCGTCCAGCTGAACAGGCGGCAGAGCCGCGCCGTAGGGCGCAATGAACATAGCGGCCAGATGCATCCGGCCATCGCGCAGATCATCAAGGATCAGGATCGGGCCGGTTACTTCGCCAGTTTTCGGGACTGTAGTATGGGTGCTGCTGCTCATGCCGTCACAGCACCTAGGTGCGGGCTGCGGCGCAATCAACCGCTGGCGGCATTACTTTGTGCGGTTGCCGGGTCTGCGGCAGAAAAGCCGGTGGCGATACACGGGCGGGTGTGGTCAGACTGCCTGCATATTGGCCCAGCCGCCTCCGGCCCGCCCGCAGGTGCGGATTTTTTAGGAGATTTGACATGCAATGGAGTTTCTTGGCCGCAGCCCTTCTGGCCGCCCTTTGGATGCTTGTTCATGCCTTTGCTGGAGGCCGTGAATGCGCCCGTCCCCTGGCGCAGGACCGGCAGCTGCCGGATGTCGTGCGCGAGACCACGCTCTTGTGCTGGCATCTGGTCACCGGCTGCCTGGGGCTGATGGCGCTGTTCCTGTTCCTCGGCGCCCGCGGATCGGAGGGGTTGGCGCTGGCCGGAACCGCAATGGCCGCAATGATGGCGGCGGTCGGCCTGGTGCTGCCGCCGTTGCGCCGGGCGGGTTACGGGCTGCTGCCGCAGGGCTGGCTGTTCGTGCCGGTGGCCGCTCTGGGCGCTTGGGGGCTGTGGGGCGGTTAGCGCAAGGTCGAACACAAAGGCGGCCCTCCCGCCCGTCCGGCCAGCATTGGAAATGCCGACCTCCCGGTTGGGCCCGGCGCCGGAGCCGCGGCTCCAGCGCGCATCCTGCCCGCAGGGCAGGATGCCATGCCCAAGACCGCCAAGGGGTTCTGGCACCAGCCAGCGCACCTGCGGGGGCGGGAGAGCTGATTGGCCTGAGGGTCCGCTTGTTCCGGGGTTAGCGGCTCAGCTCGCGCATTCCGCGTTCCAAACCGTCCAGCGTCATCGGCACCATGCGGTCTTCAAAGATCTCGCGGATCATGCCGATAGAATGGGTGTAGTCCCAGTATTTCTCCGGCACCGGGTTGATCCACAGGTTCGAGGCCCAGGCTTCACGCGCGCGTTGCAGCCAGACCTGGCCCGCTTCCTCGTTCCAATGCTCATTGGCGCCGCCGGGATAGGCGATCTCATACGGTGACATCGAGGCGTCGCCGACGAAGATGCATTTGTAGTCCGGCCCGTAAGTGCGCAGCACCTCGTGGGTTGGGATCTTTTCGTTCCAGCGCCGCCGGTTATCGCGCCAGACGCCTTCATACAGGCAATTGTGAAAGTAGTAGTATTCCAGATGCTTGAATTCGGCCCGCGCGGCAGAAAACAGTTCCTCTACCACTTGGATATGGGGATCCATCGAGCCGCCCACGTCCAGAAACAGCAGCACCTTGACCGCATTATGCCGCTCCGGCCGGGTCTTCACGTCCAGATAGCCGTGCTCGGCAGTGGAGCGGATGGTGCCGTCCAAATCCAGCTCTTCCTGCGCGCCTTCGTGGACCCAGCGGCGCAGGCGCTTGAGGGCCACCTTGATGTTGCGGGTGCCCAGCTCGACATCGCCGTCCAGGTTCTTGAACTCGCGCTTGTCCCAGACCTTGACCGCGCGCTGGTGGCGGCTCTTGTCCTGCCCGATCCGCACGCCCTCAGGGTTATAGCCATAGGCCCCGAACGGCGAGGTGCCCGCTGTCCCGATCCACTTATTTCCGCCCTGGTGGCGGCCCTGCTGTTCCTTAAGGCGCTCCTTCAGCGTCTCCATCAGCTTGTCGAACCCGCCTAGCGCCTCGATCTCGGCCTTTTCTTCCGCGCTCAGATGCTTCTCGGCCATCTTGCGCAGCCATTCCTCGGGAATGTCCACGGCTTCCATCACCGCCTCGGCGGGGATCGCCTCCAGTCCTTCGAAGGTGGCGGCAAAGGCGCGGTCGAACTTGTCGATGTTGCGCTCATCCTTCACCATCGCCGCGCGGGCGAGGAAGTAGAAGGCCTCGATGTCATAGGTCGCCAGCCCCGCCTTCATCCCTTCAAGGAATGTCAGGTACTCGCGTAAGCTGACCGGAATGGCTGCCTTGCGCAGGTTTTCAAAGAAGGGCTGGAACATCGCGGGGGCCTCCGGCTCTGGTTACGCCAGCACCCGGTGCGTCAGGATGGTTGCCAGCAGGCCGAGAATACCAAAAACGATGGCATACACAGCCCCGTATTGCAGCATGTCCAGGGTGTTGCCGCCACGTTTGCGGGCCTTCAGCGCGCCGATGAGGGCGCCCAGCAGCACGCCTGCGATTACGATCATGGTCTTTTCCGTCCGTTGTCTTTTGTTGCAGGATCAGGACCCGGCGGGGCGCAGCGCGGCAATTTCCTCCAGCCGCGCCTCGACCACCCAATCCGGGCCAAAGCCGTACCTTGCCCATCCCAGGCTGTCCAGCCTGACCCGGCGGGCTTCGGTAGTGCGGTCCTCCAGTTCCAGGGCTTCCGCTTGCAGCATCAGCAGGGTGGACAACAGCGCTGCGTTTTCATGCGCCGAGGCGGTTTCCACTGCCGGGCCAAGCCGCGCCAGCGCCGCCGCACCGTTGCCGGTCGCAACCTCATAGGCGGCCAGCTGCACCGTCAGCTTGGCCTGGTGCATCCGGGTGCCCGGCTGGCCTTGCAAATAGCTCATCGCGGTCTGGAAGTGCTGCAGCGCCAGTTCCGGCTCGCGCACATGCAGCATCCGGCCCAGCGTATAGTGGCTCAGGGCGCGGCGGTGGTCCTGCCAGCCCAGGTCGCGGGCAATCGCCGCGGCGCGGTTGGCGGCGCGCAGCCGCTCGCGCAGCCCGGTGCCAGGCCCCAGAGCCTGCTCATAGGCGTTGATCCAGGCCCGCGGGGTTTCCGGCAGCCAGGTGGCTGCAGACCGGGCGCCGCCGGGATTGAGCCGCGCCAGGATCGCGGGCAGCCGCTGCGCCACTTCCGCCCGGCTCATGCCGGTGCGCAGCTCGGTCGCATAGGTGGCGCGCAGGATCAGCATGTCAAAGCCGGTCAGCACCGCGTGGATATTGTCGTCGTTGAAGATCGAATCCGGCAGCCTGTACAGATCGTTCAGCGGTCCGAGCGCCTGGGCCAGCTCCTCATGCAGGCAATCGCGCACTTCCTGCGGGCTCACGTCGTTGGGGATGAACACTGCCAGCCGCTCGCGGCTGCGCAGCAGCGACCAGTTGGTGCGCGGGCTGCGCCGGTTGCGCCGGTATTCCGCCAGAGACGAGACATTGGGCACCACGAAACAGGCCGCCTTGGGCAGCGCCCGGCGGATCTCGGCGCGGGAGACAGACTGGATTGTAATGCTCGCACTGTCGCCGGAGACGCGGCGGATCGGAATGCCGGCCTCGTCCTGCAGCCGCGCCAGAAGCATGTTCAGATCACGGCTGAAACCCGGCGCAGGGGTGCCCGTCACCCGCAGGGTGATCGGGGTTTCGAACCGGGTGAACTGGGGCAGGGTGCTGCCGCCTTCCAGCCGGAAATGCAGGTCCAGAAAATCGCGGGCGATGTCGGCGTTGGACCGCTGCGGAGGCTGCGGCCGCTGGCGGGTGAACACCTTGACCGGAGGCAGCGCTGCCGGAGCCGCCACGGCCCGTGTCGGGGCCTCCACCCGCGCAGACGGGACGGCGCAGGCCGAAAGCGCCAGCAAGGCAGCGCCTGCAGCAGCTCTCTGAAGCAGCCTCAGGCCCTCGCGGCAGGCCAGGAGGTGTGAAACCGGGGCAGCGTCAGCAGGCAATCTGGCGTCTCCTATCAGCCCGGACCTGGACGCCCGGCTATTTCTCTTCTGATAGTGGAATTCGGCGGTGATTAGAAGGGACAGGCTCAACTGCCGGAAAAGGGCGCCTTCCGAATGGTCCCGCGGGCAGGGCCGCGGAACCGTTAAGCGCGGATCACGCGCGCAAGGCTGGGCCTCAGCGCCGCCCGCGGGCCATGAAGGCAAGCCGCTCGAACAGATGCACGTCCTGTTCGTTCTTCAGGAGCGCCCCATGCAGTTTGGGCAGCGCGTCCGCGCCGTTGCGGGCGATGTCCTCGGGGCTCAGATCCTCGGCCAGCAGCAGTTTCAGCCAGTCGATCACCTCGGAGGTCGAAGGCTTCTTTTTCAAACCCTGCGTTTCCCGGATCTCGTAGAACTGGGTCAGCGCGGCCGTCAGCAGCGCGTCCTTGATGCCAGGGTGATGCACCTCGACAATCTTCTTCATCGTCTCCGCATCCGGGAAGCGGATGTAGTGGAAGAAGCAGCGCCGCAGGAAGGCGTCCGGCAGCTCTTTCTCGTTGTTAGAAGTGATGATCATGATCGGCCGGTGCTTGGCCTTGATCGTCTCGCCGGTCTCGTAGACGTGGAACTCCATCTTGTCGAGTTCCTGCAAAAGGTCGTTGGGGAACTCGATATCGGCCTTGTCGATCTCGTCGATCAGCAGGACGACCTTCTCATCCGCCTCAAACGCCTCCCACAGCTTGCCCTTCTTAATGTAGTTCTTCACGTCATGGACGCGCTCGTCGCCCAGCTGGCTGTCGTGCAGGCGGCTGACGGCGTCATATTCATACAAGCCCTGCTGGGCGCGGGTGGTGGACTTCACGTTCCACTCGATCATCCTGAGCCCGAGGGCGTCTGCCACCTGCTTGGCCAGCTCCGTCTTGCCGGTGCCCGGTTCGCCCTTGACCAGCAGCGGCCGCTCCAGTGTCACCGCCGCATTCACCGCAACCTTCAAGTCATCCGTTGCGACATATTCCTTAGTGCCCTGAAATTGCATATCTTTCCTGTTCCAGTCATAATCGGTGCCGCAGCGCCAAGTTCTTATCACGCTTTTAACCAAACCACGCCACTATTGTGTAGTGACATTCCTTCCCGATAGGGATAAACGCTGCGGCAGAGGGGGAGCCAAAATGTTCAGGTGCAAATTATGACCAACATTATGGGCCAGACCGAAGGAGCCGAAATGAAGCAAGAAGTGTTTCTGCCGGACGACTACCGACCGGCCGAAGATGAGCCGTTCATGAATGAACGGCAGCTTGAGTATTTCCGACGCAAGCTATTGAATTGGAAGCAGGAACTACTGTCCGACAGCCGCGATACGATCGAAGGGCTGCAGGGCAAC
This sequence comes from Leisingera sp. CC-HEC096, assembly GCF_059429235.1. Lineage (NCBI taxonomy): Bacteria > Pseudomonadati > Pseudomonadota > Alphaproteobacteria > Rhodobacterales > Roseobacteraceae > Leisingera > Leisingera sp. CC-HEC096. The sequence continues at coordinate 1,304,666 of NZ_JCAIJS010000001.1, read as the reverse complement.
ACCCGCAACATCCCCGATGTTGCCGACCGTGCCAGCGAAGAGACCGACCGCGCGCTTGAACTGCGCACCCGCGACCGCCAGCGCAAGCTGGTCGCCAAGATCGACTCTGCGCTGCGCCGCATTGACGAAGGTGAATACGGCTATTGCGAGGTGACCGGCGATCCGATTTCGCTCAAGCGCCTGGATGCGCGTCCCATCGCGACGATGAGCCTGGAAGCCCAGGAGCGCCATGAGCGCCGCGAAAAAGTCCACCGCGACGACTGACCGCTGTCTGCAGCGGACAAACCGACAATTAGATGACGCCGGGGTCTTTTGCTCCGGCGTTTTTTGTTTCATTGGGGGCGGGCGGAGAATCTGCAGGAGCCCATGGAACTCAAAGGCCTGAAAATAACCGTCATCGGCGCCGGGATCGGCGGTCTGACCGCAGCGCTGGCGCTGCGGCGCCAAGGCGCCAGCGTGACCGTGCTGGAACAGGCCGAGGCAATCTCCGAGGTTGGCGCGGGCCTCCAGATCACTCCCAACGGTGTCGCGGTGCTCAAGGCGCTGGGGCTGGCCGATGACCTGGCCTGGTGCTCACAGCGCGCGCGCGCGGTGGTGCTGCGCGGCCACCGCCGCGGCAATGAGGTGCTGCGGCTGGACCTCGACGAATACGCCCACGGCCTGAACTATTACTTCGTGCACCGCTCGGATCTGATCGGCATCCTGGCCGGCGCTGCCCGGCGCGAGGGTGTGCAGGTGCGGCTGCTGCAGAAGGTTGAGCGGGTGGAGACCGGACCGCAGCCCGTGGTGCATCTGGGCAATGGCGCTCAATGCGGCGGCGACCTGGTGATCGGTGCCGACGGGCTGCACTCGAAAGCCCGCGCTGCGCTCAATAGCGCGGATAAGCCGGTCTTCACCGGCCAGGTGGCCTGGCGCGCGACCGTTCCGAACCATCTGAACCTGCCGGCCGAAGCGCAGCTGTTCATGGGGCCGGGACGGCATCTGGTCGCTTACCCCTTGCGCGATGGCAGCCTGGTCAACCTGGTGGCGGTGCAGGAGCGCCGCGCCTGGGCTGAGGAGGGCTGGCATTTCAAGGACGACCCCGCCAACCTGCGGGCTGCCTTTGCAGGCTTCGGCGGCAATGCTGCGGCCCTGCTGCAAGCGGTCGAGGAAGTGCTGCTGTGGGGGCTGTTCCGGCATCCGGTGGCGGACCGCTGGCACGGCCGCAACACCGCGATCCTGGGTGATGCCGCGCATCCCACGCTGCCGTTTATGGCTCAGGGCGCCAATCTGGCGCTTGAGGATGCCTGGGTTCTGGCCCGCGCGCTGCACGAGGCGGAAGATACTGGCGCAGGCCTCGCGCTCTATCAGGCCCGCCGCCGCGAGCGCGCGCAGAAAGTGGTGCGGGCCGCGAGCCGCAACGCCTGGAAATACCATCTGCGGGCGCCGCTCAGCTGGCCGGCGCATCAGGTGCTGAAACTGGGCGGCCGCTTTGCGCCGGACAGGATGGTCAGCCAGTTCGACTGGATCTACCGCCACGACGTCACCGCCTGAGGCAGAGCTGGCGGAGGCCTCCCGCCCGTCGCAGGCTCATTTTTGAAATGAGCCGCGCCCGTTGGGCCGTGCGCCGCGCTGGCGCGCGGCGCTGGCTGTGCCTAGATGTCCAGTTCGACCCAGACCGGCACGTGGTCGGAGGGTTTCTCGCGGCCGCGCACATCCTTGTCGATCTGGCAGTCCAGCAGCAGGTCGGCGGCTTGCGGGGTCAGCAGGAAATGGTCGATCCGGATGCCGTCATCGCGGTTCCAGGCGCCGGCCTGGTAATCCCAGAAGGAATAATGCCCCGACCCCTGGTGCCGCGCGCGGAACGCCTCGGTAAAGCCCAGGTTGATGATCCGCTGGAAGGCGGCGCGGCTTTCCGGGCGGAACAGCGCATCCTCCACCCAGACCTCCGGCCGTTTGGCATCTTCCGCCTGCGGGATGATATTGTAATCGCCCGCCATCAGCGCAGGCATCTCGCCGGCCATCAGCGCCTGCGCCCGCGCCTTCAGCCGCTCCATCCAGGCGAGTTTATAGGCGTATTTGCCGCCCGCCACCGGGCTGCCGTCCGCTTCCAGCTCCACCGGGTTGCCATTGGGCAGGTAAAGGCCGCAGATCCGGATCGCCTGCTTGCCAACAACGGTGGCCTCGATCCAGCGCGCCTGCTCGTCGCTGTCATCGCCGGGCAGACCGCGGCGCACATCCTCCAGCGGCAGTTTCGACAGGATCGCCACCCCGTTAAAGCTCTTCTGCCCGTGGGTTTCCACGTTATACCCGCGCTCTTCGAAGATCTCGCGCGGGAACGCCTCGTCCACTGATTTGATTTCCTGCAGCACCACCACGTCGGGCTGAGCCTCGTCCAGCCAGTCCGGCAGCGCCTGCGCCCGGGCCTTGATGCCATTGATGTTGAAGGTGGCGATTTTCATGGCTTGTCTCCGGCGCAGGTTGCGGTATTTGAGGCTGATCTATCGCTGAATCAGCGCCGCGGGGCAAGCCTGCTTGCGCGGCCAGCGAATCACTGCATCGCGGCTGGATCACCCGGTTTTGCGTTGCTGAAAAATAGCCCGCCAGGTTGATTTGGATTATTTTGCAAAAACACCCGTGTGAATAACGCGGTGAATATTCTGTGGATTAGTTGAATTAAATTAAATTCAACAAAAAATAACGCGCAGAAGTTAAAGTTTAAATTTTGCAAAAATACAATGTGAAATTGCATTTTATCTTTGCGCTGTGCAGCGGGCGTGCCAGCGTCGAGGAGCCTTTTGTCTTCAACGAATGGGGTTCCAAAATGACTGCTCAGCAAAAAATCAATGCCTTCCGCGCAACCCGTCCGGGCGCAGACGACAGCCTGTTCACAGGCGGTGCCACTGAGATGTTCTCCTCCGGTTCCGCACCCGGATACGCGGCAGATCCCGCCGTGGGGGATGGTGTGTCGCTGTTTTCGTCCGGTTCAATGCCGCAGAAGACCGAAAGCTGGGCTGGGGAGGAAACCGGTCTTTTCTCGTCTGGATCTGCACCTTCGACCGCAGCGGAAAGCACTGCGGGCGATCTGGTGCAGCTTTTTTCATCCGGTTCCGCACCCGCTTCACACGCAAGGGTTGAGGCTGGTGATCAGACCGGGATGTTCTCGTCCGGCTCCGCGCCTGCTCTGCGCAGCGGTTCAGCAGAGGGCGAATTGACGGAAATGTTTTCGTCTGGCTCTGCGCCGGCGCCGCAGTCCGAAACCCGTGCGGGCGACCTGACGGAAATGTTCTCTTCGGGCTCCTCTCCCGCGGCTGAGGCGCGCACCAGCACCGGCGATGCCACCCGGCTGTTCTCTTCGGGCAGCTGATCCTGGCGGGGCCGGGGAGCCTCCCGGCCTTATGCCCCGGGGCGGCGCCAGTATTCGGGGCCGCCGCCGTACCGCATCCAACTGCAAGAGGTTTCCATGGCCAAGATCCTCCCGTTTTTCTCTCCCGCCGCCCGCCAGTCCCGGGCCGCCGCTCAGGAGGCGCTGATCGCCAGCTTCGCATCGCACCGGCGCAGTCAGGAAGACGTGTTCTGGCTCAAGGAAAATGCAGAGCTTCTGAACATTCTCGAATGCACCGGGGCGGATGTGACTGCTGAGGCCCTGGCGCCCTTGCAGCCGTTTTACGAGGGCGCGGCGCGCCGCATCAGTTTCTTCCGCCAGTACTACCGCTTCATCCTGTCGATCTGCCTGGATCTGGAGGATCTGGGCCTGCCGGGCCAGACCGGGGCGCAGATTGCCGAGTGGGTTTGCGCCCAAGGGCTGGTAGCGGCAGAGCTTTCGGACCTGCAGCGCGCCGAGGCCCGCCGCCTGCTGGCGCGGCGCGGCGTCACTGTGCGGGATGACGGGCTGGATGATCGGCTCCGCAGCTTTATCTCGCGCCCGCAAACCTTTGCCATTCCCAACAAAAAAGCCGCCTACGAGCTAACACATATCGTGTTTTACCTGTCCGGGTACGGACACCGGGACCCTGGCCTGCCGCAGGCCGCAATCACCAGCCTGGATTTCTCCGGGCTGGTGGCGTTCCTTGATCAGAATGCCGACCTGCTGGCCGAGATTTGCATCGCCATGCGCTACGCCGGGCAGCAGCCGCCGGCCGCGTGGGAGGCCTGGCTTGATGCGCAGGTTTCTGCCTATTCACTCGCTAGGGGTGAATTTTGTGGACTTCATGATGCGTATCACGAGTATTTTGTAGTCAACTGGCTCATGCTGCTGTCCGGTCGCCCGGCCTTCCGGCAGCCGGTTCCCGTAGGGGCGGTGCATGTGTCGGCGCAGCAGGGAGGGAGCATCTTGAGGAGCCTGTCTGAAGCCGTATTCGAGGCCGGAATGGCCCGGGCCAGCTGGAGCGTCGTGAAAGCGCGCGCGGAGGCGGCGCTGAGCGAAGAGGAACATGGCATCCTGCTGGCGGCCGAACGCAGCTGCGAGGGATTTGCCGGATTTTTCGAAGGTTTTGCGCGCGCGGGCAGCGCAGGGGCGGCGTGATGCGCTGGTCCCGCAACCAAGCCCTGGCCGGGGCGTTGCTGGTGGTCGCCTACACCGGGCTGATTGCTTCCGCCGACGGGATCACCAAGCTGCTTGCAGGCCAATACGCCGCCGCCCAGCTCTATGCGCTGTCCGGCGCGATGGTCGCTGGCTTCTGCCTGCTGGCGGACCGGCTGCCCGCGATGCGCGGCGGCTTCCGGACCGTGTGCCCCCGCGCCATGGCCTTGCGCTCTGGCGCGACGCTGGTTGCGGCGGTTTGCTTCTTCTATGCGTTCCGGTTGCTGCCCTTTGCCGAGGTGTTCGTCTTTATCGGTTTGATGCCGCTGCTGGCCGGCGCCATGTCCGGTCTGGTGCTGAAGGAGCCGGTGCGCCCGGCGGCCTGGGCAGCCCTCGGCGCTGGTTTTACCGGGGTGCTGTTCCTGTTTCCGGGAGGGATTGCCTCTGCGTCTCTGGGCCATTTTGTAGCCTTTGGCGCTGCGGTCTCCGGCACGTTTTCCATGACGCTGGCGCGGTTTATAGGCCGCTATGAAAGCAATTCCCTGGCCCAGGTTTTCTATCCCAACCTGACCATCTGCCTGGTGATGCTGCTGCTGCTGCCTTTTGTCTGGCTGCCGATGCCGCTTAGGGATGTGGTCTGGGCCGGCGCATATGCGTTTCTCTTGTTCGGGGCGCGCTGGCTATTGGTGGTGGCGCTGCGGCTGCTGGCGTCTTATGCCGTCACCCCGCTGATGAACCTGCAATTCATCTGGATGGCGGTGATCGGCGCGGCGTTCTTTGGAGAGTTTCCACCCCTTACAACCTATGCCGGCGGCGCCATTGTGATTGCCTCCGGCCTCTACCTGGTCTGGGACCAGCTCGCCCCGGCGATGCCGCGGCTGCGCGGGGCGGGATGGTTGCAGACCGATCCCTGACGTCTGAAACAGGGTGCCTGTGCCCTGCAAGGGGCACCGGAATTATGCAGTGACTACCGCCCGGAAAACACGCGTTTTCCGGGTCGTTTCGCGCGCCGGGAAACATTCCGGCAAGGCTGGGATTACATTGAGAACGAGGTGCCGCAGCCGCAGCTGGAGGTGGCGTTCGGGTTCTCGATGGTGAACCGCGCGCCGATCAGCTCTTCGGTGAAATCGATCACGGCGTTCTCCAGGAACGGCAGCGAGACGGCGTCGACCACCACTTTTTCGCCCTGGCCCTCAAGCACCAGATCGTCATCTTTTGCCTCGTCCAGCGCGATCTCATACTGGAAGCCGGAGCAGCCGCCGCCTTCGACCGCGACGCGCAGCGCCTGGCCCTGATCCGCGGCGCCGATCTCGGCCAGCCGGGCAAAGGCGCGGTCAGTGACTTTCGGGGGCAGGTTCATCAGCTTTCTCCACGGGCGTAGGTTGCAGCGCAAAGCTTTATATAGAAAGGTGCAATTCACGCGGCAAGATGTGGAGCCCCAGCTTTGGCCAAAAGATTTGAATTGCACGCACCTTATGCCACAATGCCGGACCGCAGCCGCGGGCGGCAGGTGCCGGAGGAGGAAAGCTCCTTCCGCTCGCCCTACCAGCGCGACCGCGACCGCATCATCCATGCCAGCGCCTTCCGCAGGCTCAAGCACAAGACGCAGGTGTTTGTGGAGCATGAGGGCGACAACTACCGCACGCGGCTGACACACTCGATCGAGGTGGGGCAGGTGGGCCGCACCATTGCGGGCGCACTGGGTCTGAACCAGGAGCTGACTGAGGCGGTGGCACTGGCGCATGATCTGGGCCACACCCCTTTTGGCCACACCGGCGAAGACGCGCTGCACGCGCTGATGGCACCCTACGGCGGTTTTGACCACAACGCCCAGGCGATCCGTATCGTGACCCGGCTGGAACGGCATTATGCCGAGTTCGACGGCTTGAACCTCACCTGGGAAACCCTTGAAGCGATTGCCAAACACAACGGTCCTGTGGTGGGCGAGCTGCCTTGGGCACTGGCCGAATGCAATGCCGCGGTGGATCTGGAGCTGCACACCCACGCCAGCGCCGAGGCGCAGGTGGCCGCGCTGTCGGATGACATCGCCTACAACAACCATGATCTGCACGACGCGCTGCGCGCCGGTCTGTTCAGCGATGATGACCTGGCCCGTCTGCCGCTGCTGGACAATGCCTATGGCGAGGTGGACCGGCTTTACCCCGGGCTCGACCCCAACCGCCGCCGCCACGAGGCGCTGCGCCGCTTCTTCGGGGTGATGGTGAGCGATGTGATCGACACCGCCCGCACGCTGCTGACGGAGAGCGGCGTGCAAAGCGTCGAGGAAGTGCGCGCCCTGGGGCGGCCGGTGGTGAAATTCTCCGATCCCTTGTGGCGCGACCTGAAGGAAATCCGCGCCTTTCTGTTCACCCGCATGTACCGCGCGCCCTCGGTAATGGAAAAGCGCGCCAAGGTCGCCAAGGTGGTGGAGGCGCTGTTTCCCTACTTCCTGGACAACCCGCTGGAAATGCCCGAGCGCTGGCACGCCGACATCGCCGCGGCCCAGGACCGCACTGCGCTGGCCCGTATCGTGTCGGACTATATCGCTGGCATGACCGACCGCTTCGCCTTGCAGCAGCATGAGCGGCTGATCGGGGTGAAGGTCGAGGTCTGAGCTCAGACCCGCGAAACAAGACGGGAAACAGGTCCGGAGGCGCATCGCCTGCCTGCCGCCTCCGGACCGCGGATTCGGGAATTGGCCGTAAGCCGTGCTATCATCTGGCCCTATGATCCCGCGGCGCATCGGCGGTATCCGCGGGAGAGGCAGCAAGGGGAAAGCCATGGCACGCTGGACCGTCACATTCACAGACAAACCGGAGATGGACCGGGTGCGCGGCGACAGGAAACGGCGCGACGCCCATATCGCCTTTGTGCGCGCCCATCCGGAGCTGCAGATCGGCGGCGCGCTGGCGATGCGGCCGATGCAGGATTTTCCCGGCGCGATCTGGAACGTGGAGGCCGAAACCCGCCAGGACGTGGAGCGGCTGATCCTGCAGGACCCTTATTATGTCGCCTCCCTGCGCCGTTACACGATCACCCAATGGGGCACCGCCTCCGCCGTCCAGGGAATGCTCTCCTAACCGCCGGGCGGGCGCCGCGCCGCGGCAACGGCGCAATTTTCTTGAGGAAGAAAAATGGCCGGAAAATTCGAATTTTCCGGTGCGCTCCGCCTGAGGCGCCGGGCTGCCCCTGCAATCCTGTTGACCCTGCCTGCGGGCCTCGGTATCCGCAGTTCTGAACAGTTGGGACGCCAGATATGAACCTCTTTACCGATATCCGCTCGCTTGTGATTGACAGCCTGACCGCCATGACCGGCGAAGGCGCGCTGCCCGAGGGGCTCGATTTTGCCAATGTCGCGGTAGAACCGCCGCGCGACGCCGCCCATGGCGATATGGCGACCAACGCGGCGATGGTGCTGGCAAAACCGGCAAAGATGAAGCCGCGCGACATTGCCGAGGCGCTGGCGGCCAAACTGGCCGCGGACGAACGGATCACGAGCGCGGAAGTTGCAGGCCCCGGCTTCCTCAACCTGCGGCTCGCGCCGGGCATCTGGCAGGGTGTGCTGAAATCCGTCCTGGACGCAGGCACGGATTACGGCCGCTCGGACATGGGCGCGGGCAAGCGCGTGAACGTGGAATATGTCTCCGCCAACCCGACCGGGCCGCTGCACGTGGGCCATACCCGCGGCGCGGTGTTCGGCGACGCGCTGGCGGCTTTGCTGGCTTATGCAGGCTATGACGTCACCCGCGAGTACTACATCAACGACGGCGGCGGCCAGGTCGACGTGCTGGCGCGCTCGGTCTACCTGCGCTATCTGGAGGCGCACGGCCAGGAGATCGCCTTTGCCGACGGCACCTATCCCGGCGACTATCTGGTCCCCGTCGGGCAGGCGCTGAAAGAGAAGGTCGGCGATGCCTATCTGGATCAGCCCGAGGAGGTCTGGCTGGCGGATGTGCGCGAGTTCTCCACCGATGCGATGATGGCGCTGATCCGCGAGGATCTGGCCCAGCTTGGCATCGAAATGGACGTGTTCTATTCCGAAAAATCCCTCTACGGCACCGGCAAGATCGAGGCCGCGCTGAAGGCGCTGGAGGCCAAGGGCCTGATCTACCAGGGCGTTCTGGAGCCGCCGAAGGGCAAGAAGCCCGACGATTGGGAGCCGCGCGAACAGACCCTGTTCAAATCCACCGACCACGGCGACGACGTCGACCGGGCAGTGAAGAAATCCGACGGTTCATGGACCTATTTCGCGCCGGACATCGCTTATCACTATGACAAGGTGGAGCGCGGCTTTGACGAGCTGATCGACATCTTCGGCGCCGACCACGGCGGTTACGTCAAGCGGATGAAGGCGGCGGTTTCGGCGCTGTCCGACGGCAAGGTGCCGCTCGATATCAAGCTGTGCCAGCTGGTGAAGCTGTTCAAGGACGGCCAGGAATTCAAAATGTCCAAGCGGGCAGGGACCTTTGTCACCCTGCGTGACGTGGTCGATGCGGTGGGCCCTGACGTCACCCGCTTCATGCTGCTGACCCGCAAGAACGACCAGGGTTTCGACTTCGATCTCGACAAGGCGCTGGAGCAGTCCAAGGACAACCCGGTGTTCTACGTGCAATACGCCAACGCGCGGATCTGCTCGACCCTGCGCAAAGCAGCGGAGCAGGGGATTTCGGCAGATGACGCGGCGCTGAACGCCGCCGACCTGAGCCTTGTTGCTGACCCCGCTCAGCTGGCGGTGGCCAAGAAGCTGGCCGAATGGCCGCGCCAGGTGGAAATCGCCGCCCGCACCCATGAGCCGCACCGGGTGGCCTTCTATCTCTACGATCTCGCGTCGGAGCTGCACGGGCTGTACCACCTCGGCAAATCGCAAGAAGGTTTACGATTTGTTAACGAGAGCAGCCAATCGGCAACACATGCGAATTTGGCCCTGGCCAAAGCCGTTTCCGTTGTCATTTCGGCAGGTCTTGGTATTCTTGGCGTGAAACCGGCAGAAGAGATGCGATAAACCAAAAAGGGCGTCAGCCTTTGCGGTGAAAATTGCACATCCGCCGGAGTGAGGCAGTTCAAGAGACTTGGGGCGCAGCGCAGAACATGCGCTGCCACCTGGGCAGTGAGGCGGAAAATGGCGTATTTTGCGCAGGCGGGCCAGGGGCACGCCTATACACAGGGCAGTGGCCGGCAGCAGGACACCGCAACTGGCGGCCCCTACGGGCAGCAGTACTCCGATCAGCAGTATGCAGGACAGCAGTACACCGGGCCGGGCGCTGAACCGGACTATGGCTACGCCGACCCTTCCTACGGCTACCAGCCGGACGGGCAGGGCTGTGATGACGATGGCTACACCGCCTATGCCGCTGCTCCCGCCGGGCTGAGGGCGCGATTCTCCAAGACCTTGAGCCTGCTGGGCGCCGCGGCCTCGATTGCGCTTGTCGCGGGGGTTGGTTTCTGGGGCTACAAGCTGGTGATGCGGGACGTCAGCGGCGTGCCGGTGGTGCGCGCGGCCGAAGGGCCGATGCGCGAACAGCCTGCGAATCCGGGCGGCTCCCAGGCGGATCACCAGGGGCTTGCGGTCAATGCGGTTGCCGCCAGCGGCAGCGCCGAGGCCCCGGCCGACCGTTTGACCCTGGCACCGCCCGCGATCCGGCTGACCGAAGATGACAAACCGCTGCCGCAGCTGGCCGCGGAATCCGCCCCGGCAGAGCTGCCGGCCGTTCCGGCAGAGCCAGGGGCGTCCGAAGGGCCGGGCGTCAGCGACGACGCGGTGGCCTCCTTCCAGAACGGCGATATCGACGCATTGGTTGCGGAACTCGCCCGCGAGGCGGAAACGCTGTCGGCTGCGGTACCCGCCTCGGCACAGGCACCCGCCATCGTTCAGCCGGAACCGCTGCAGCCGGCACTTGCCGCTGCTGCCGCATCGCCGGCAATCCTGAACGCGCCCGGCGTCAAACTCTCGCTGCGGCCATCGGCCCGGCCCGCAAGGTTCAGCCCCGCTCCGACCGCAACCGCACCGGCGGCACGTGCCGCGGCCGTCGATGTCGACCCGGCCACCCTTCCGGCCGGCACCAGGCTGGCGCAGCTGGGCGCCTATGAGAGCCCCGAAGTCGCCCGCGCCGAATGGGACCGCATCCATGCCCGCTTTGCCGACTATCTGGAAGGCAAGCAGCGGGTGATCCAGCGCGCCGAAAGCGGCGGCCGCACCTTCTACCGCCTGCGGGCGATGGGCTTTGCCGGGCTGTCGGATGCCCGCCGCTTCTGCTCGGCGCTGGTGGCTGGCAATGCCGACTGCATTCCGGTAACCACGCGGTAACGAACCGCCCGGCCGCCAGGCCGGGCAGCGCCCGACCCGCCCCCAGGGCGGGCGCATAGCACCCACCCCGGGCCGGGCGCTGCCCTCCCGCAACTCAGGGGGCGATAGGGCACACTCATGACTTTTGGAGCCACCATCCTCGACGCCGACGGCCTGCGCCTGAGCGCAGATGAAAAGGCGTTCTTCCGCGATGCCGATCCCTTCGGCTTCATCCTGTTTGCCCGCAACATCCAAGACGCCGATCAGGTCCGCGCCCTGTGCAACGATTTCCGCGAGGCGGTGGGGCGCGACTGCCCGATCACCATCGACCAGGAGGGCGGCCGGGTGCAGCGCCTGCGCAGCCCGCTGGGGCGCGAGTGGCTGCCGCCGCTGGAACATGTGCAGCGGGCCGGCGCGGGCGCCGAGCGCGCCATGTACCTGCGCTACCGCCTGATCGCGGATGAGCTGCACAGCCTCGGCATCGACAGCAACTGCGCCCCGATTGCCGATGTGGCCTGCGCGGACACCCATGAATTCCTGAAAAACCGCTGCTACGGCGAAGACGCGCCGAGCGTGGCCGCGATCGGCCGCGCGGTGGCGCAGGGCCATCTCGACGGCGGCGTGCTGCCGGTGCTGAAACACATCCCCGGCCACGGCCGCGCCACCGCCGACAGCCATCTGGACCTGCCGCATGTGGGTGCTGAACCGCGCACTCTGGAGCAGACCGACTTCGCCGCATTCAAGGCGCTGAACGGCATCCCGCTGGGGATGACCGCGCATCTGGTCTATGACGCTTACGACAGCCGCCCGGCCACCACCTCACCGGTGATGATGCAGCTGATCCGAGAGCAGATCGGCTTTGACGGGCTGATAATGACTGACGATATTTCGATGAAGGCGCTCAAGGGGGCGCTGACGGACATTGCCCGCGACTCGATCGCCGCAGGCTGTGACGTGGTCCTGCTGTGCAACGCCTCGCTGGACGACCGCATCGCGGTGGCCCAGGCCGCAGACCGCATGACGGAGGCAGCGCAAACCCGCGCAGACCGCGCGTTGGCGGCCCGCAAACCCCCTGCGGATCTTGACATTCAGGCCGCTGAAGACGAACTTGCCGCCCTCATGGGCGGGCAGGTGTATGGCTGAGCAGACACTCTTTTCAGACGCGGACACATCGGTAGAGGAACGGCTGGCGGCCGAGGCCCTGATCGTGGACGTCGACGGGTTTGAAGGCCCGCTTGATCTGCTCTTGACCCTGTCGCGCACCCAGAAGGTGGACTTGCGCAAGATCTCGGTGCTGGAGCTGGCCAAGCAGTACCTGGCATTTGTCGAGAAGGCCAAGGAGCTGCGCATTGAGCTTGCCGCCGACTACCTGGTGATGGCGGCCTGGCTCGCCTTCCTGAAATCCCGCCTGCTGCTGCCCCCCGACCCGGAGGAGGAGGGCCCTTCGGGCGAGGAACTGGCCGCCCACCTGGCGTTCCAGCTGGAGCGCCTGCAGGCGATGCGCGATGCCTCCGCCCGGCTGATGGGCCGCGACCGGCTGGGCCGCGACTTCTTTGCCCGCGGCGAGGTCGAAACCGTCGCCCGGATCAAGACCGTCACCTATACCGCCAACCTTCTGGACCTGATGCAGGCCTATGCCCGCATCCGCACCAAGGAGGATTTCCGCCCCTTCGTGATGGACCGCGACTCGGTCTTCACCATGGAAGAGGCGCTGGACCGGATGCGCCACCTTTTGGGCTTTACCGGTGATTGGACTGACCTGATCAGCTATCTGCCGGACGGCTGGCACAGCGACCCGGTGAAACGCCGGTCGGCCACCGCGGCGACCTTTGCCGCCTCGCTGCAGCTGGTCAAGGAAGGCAAGGCCGAGCTGCGCCAGAGCGAAACATTTGCGCCGATCCAGCTGCGCAGCCTGAACGAGGATACCTGATGGAAGACCAGCTTATGGACAGCCCCGGCGCTCCCATCCGCGAAGACAACGACACGCTGTTCGACGCGCCGCCGATGGCGGAGCAGGAGCGGATGGTGGAAGCGGTGCTGTTCGCCAGCGCCGAGCCGGTGACTCTGCGCGACCTGGAAGGCCGCATGCCGCATGGCTGCAACCCGCGCGAGGCGGTGGAGCATCTGCGCAAGCGCTACGAGGGGCGCGGCGTGCGGGTGGTGCGGCTGGGCGATGCCTGGGCGATCCGCACCGCGCCGGACCTGGGCTTCCTGATGCAAAAGGAAACCACCGAGCTGCGCAAGCTCAGCCGCGCCGCGATCGAGACCCTAGCGATTGTCGCATACCACCAGCCGGTGACCCGCACCGAGATCGAGGAAATCCGCGGCGTCTCGGTGTCGCGCGGCACCATCGACCAGCTGATGGAGATGGACTGGATCCGCCTTGGCCGCCGCCGGATGACCCCGGGCCGGCCGGTGACTTTTGTGGTGACGCCGGATTTCCTGGATCACTTCGGGCTGGAAAGCGCCCGCGATCTGCCGGGCCTCAAGGAACTGCGCGCCGCGGGCCTCTTGGAAAACCGCCCGCCGCCGGGCAGCCTGCCGATGGGCCAGGGCGGCGACGAGGACGACGAGCCGGAAGAACAGGCGGAACTGTTCGAGGAGTAACCCTCCGCCGCCGCGGTCTGCGCATTCGTGTGTGCTGGTTTCGTGCCCCGGAACTGTCCCGCGCCCCGGAATTGTCCTAATCTGTGCTTAAGATCGCGGGCAGGGCAGAAACTGAGGCCAAGGGTATGAACATCAACTGGATCATCAACATGGTGCTGCGGCGTCTGGTCCGCCGCGTGGTCAATGCCGGTGTGAATGCCGGCATCAGCGCCGTCGCCAAGCGCAGCAAGCAGCCGGGACGCAGCCAAGGGCAGGGGCGCAGCGCCCCGCCCGCAGAGCAGGCCGGGCGCTCGCGCATTCCTTCCGTCAAGCAGGGGCGCCGCCGGGGCTGAGAGGTGTGCGGCGCAGGCTCAGGGCCTCTGCCGCGCCGCTGAGGGCCAAGAGCGCCGACAGCGCCAGGCAGCCTGCCAGCCCCCAGGCGGCAAACAGCAGCCCGCCGGCAAAGGGCGCGGCAAAGACGCAGAGATAGGTGACGGTGCTGTACAGCCCCATGATGGCGCCGCGCTGGGACGGGTCCAGGGCGGTGAGCCGCGCCACCAGCAGGTTGAGGCCCAGATGCTGGAACACGCCCCAGACCAGGGCCGCGCCCAAGAGCGGCACGTAGTGCGGCGCCACAGCCATCATCAGAAGGTAGCTCGCAGTGACTGCCAGCAGCACCGGTGCGGTGGCGCGCGCCAGCCCCAGCCGGTCCAGCAGCGGATCCAACAGTACGGCCAGGCCGAATCCAACGCCGTAGCACAGCGGCAGGAGGCCTGCCTGTGTGGTGCTGAGCCCCAATCCCTGCGTGATATGCGCTCCGGTGAAGAAATAGCTGCCGTAGAACCCCAGCATCAGCAGGGCAGTTGCCAAGAGGCCGCGGAAGATCCCCGGCACCCGCAGCGCCGTCAGCGGCGAGGTCGCCTGGCCGCTGGGGCTGCCCGCGGCGCGCAAGGAGGCGGAGGCGGCCCACAACAGCAGCGCCACGCCCGCCAGCGTGCCATAGACCGCGCGCCAGCCCGCCAGGTCGGTGGCCCAGGCGCTGACGCTGACTCCCAGCACCATCGACACGGTCCAGCCCGCCAGCACATAGCCCAGCACCCGCGCCTCGCGCCCCTTGGGGGCAATCACCATCGCCAGCGTGTAGATCGAGGGCAGGGCAGCCCCCGCCGCCAGCCCGCAGACCGCCTGCGCCGCCATCAGCGTCCATACATCCGGTGCCGCCGCGCTGGCACCCAGCCCGGCCCCCAGCAGCAGCAGCGCGGCGCGCAACAGCCGCCCGGCGCCGATGCGGTCACCCAGCGGTGCCAGCAGCAGCGCCGCCACCGCTACCCCCAGCCCATAGGCGCTGGCCGCCCGCATCACCTCTGCCGTGGTGGCATTCAGGGTTTGGCTGACAGCCGTCACTACCGGCGACAGCAGCAGCGAGTTTGCGCCAATCACGCCAATTGCGCTCATCAGGATCAGAATCGGGGTTCGCATGGGTTTACCTCGAAAATTGTTCAGGTAATTTAGCTACGGACTGAATGTGGTTCTGTGAAGGGCGGGCCGTTCAGGCGGCAGAAAAAACAGATGGAGTTCGGAAAATGGCTGGGACCACCCGTGCGCTGGACGCTTTGGACCGAAAAATATTAGGCACGCTGAGCCAGGACGCGACCCTCTCCTACGCTGCCATTGGCCAGCAAGTCGGCCTGTCGGCACCCGCGGTGCATGAACGGGTAAAGCGGCTGCGGGCGTCCGGTGCGATTGAGGCGACCATCGCACGGCTCGACGGCGCCGCGGTGGGCAAGCCGCTTCTGGCCTTCATCCATGTGGATACCGAGGGCTGGGGCGTGACCACGGACCTGCTGGCCTTGCAGGACATGCCGGAGCTGGAGGAGGTGCACAGCTCCGCCGGGGACACCAACCTGATCCTCAAGGTCCGCGTCGCCTCTCCCAAGGCGCTGGAGGGGCTCTTGGCGCGGATCTACGAGGTTGGCTGCGTGCGCGCCACCCGCACCTACACGGTGCTGTCCACCCATCTGGACCGGCCGGTTCAGGCGGGCACGACAGAGGGGCTGGCAGACGGCGGACCAGTGAAATAGACCGCCCGGCCGAAAGGCCGGGCAGCGTCCGCCCTCCCCCACGGGGAGGGCGCTGCCCTCACCGTGATCAGGCAGGCGTCTTGAAATGCTTGGACAGCTTCAGCCCTTGGCCCTGGTAGTTCGACGCAATCCCCGCGCCATAGAGCTGCTCCGGCACCTCGGCCATCTTCTCATAGACCAGGCGGCCCACCACCTGGCCATGCTCCAGCACAAACGGCGCCTCGTGGCAGCGCACCTCCAGCACTCCGCGTGACCCGGCACCGCCCGCCGCGTCATGGCCGAAACCGGGATCGAAGAACCCCGCGTAATGCACCCGGAACTCTCCCACCATCGCCAGATAGGGCGCCATCTCGGCGGCAAAGGCGGGCGGGATATGCACCGCCTCGCGGCTCACCAGGATATAGAACGCGCCGGGGTCCAGGATGATGCGGCCATCCTTGGTCCGCACCTCTTCCCAGTATTCCTGCGGGTCGTATTCACCAATCCGGTCGAGGTCGATCACGCCGGTATGCGGCTTGGCGCGGTAGCCGACCAGATCGGTGCCCGGCAGTTTCAGATCGACGGAAAAGCCCAGCCCGTCCTCGATCACGGCCTCGCCATCGACCAGCGGGGTCCCTGCGTGCAGCATCTTCAGTTCCGCGTCCGACAGCACCGCCTGGCCGCGGCGGAACCGGATCTGGTTCAGCCGCATTCCTGGCCGCACCAGCACCGAGAAGGAGCGCGGGCAGATCTCTGCATACAGCGGGCCGGTGTACCCTGGCTTGATCCGGTCGAACTCCTCGCCGCCGTCGGTGATGGTGCGGGTCAGGAGGTCCAGCCGCCCGGTCGAACTCTTGGCATTGGCCACCGCCGACACATCCTGCGGCAGCGCCAGCCCCTCCATCAGCGGCACCACGTAAACACAGCCCTTTTCCAGCACCGCACCGCCATCCAGGCTGATCCGGTGCATCTCGAATTCCGTCAGGCGGTCTGAGACACTGCGGCCCTGGCCCGCCAGGAAGGACGCGCGCACCCGGTAGGCCACATTGCCCAGCCGCAGGTCGAGGCTGGCAGGCTGCACCTGACCCTCCACCAGCGGGGTGCTGACGGTGATCTCACCGCGCTCCAGCATGTTTTCAATGGTTTGGCTGGGCAAAACGCCTGTCATTTCCTGTCCCCCTCCGCGCCGGCTTTGCGGCGATGCTGGCCCAATCGGCCCTGCTGCGCAATCGGCAAATCAGGGCCGGGATATGAAAACGCCCGGGTGCCGAAGCACCCGGGCGTTTTTCAAATGGTCGGGCTAGCAGGACTCGAACCTGCGACCTTCCGTCCCCCAGACGGACGCGCTACCAGGCTGCGCCATAGCCCGTTGAAGAGCCTTCTAACCGTTTTCACGGCAGGGGCAAGAGGGCGCGGCAAGATTTTTTCGGTCCCCGCAAAGAAATTCAGTCGGCTGAGGCAGTTGCGGCGCCGAAGCCCTGAGACTGCGGTTTTCCGGCGCGGGGCACAGCCCGGAAATCAAGTGATTTCCTGACTGGATTCCCGTGCACCTGAAACCGCCTCCCGTGCGGTCAATGCGCGCAGTTTTTCGGCGCAGGCGGCGATCTCTTCCAAAGTCTGCGGCGGCAGGCTCCGGATCGCGGCCAGATGGGCCAGAACAGCATGATGCGGCGCAGCGGGGGCAGGGGAGGGATCCGCCGCCTCCTGCAAAGGCGGTTCTGCTGCCTCTGGTGCAGGCGCTTCTGCTGCCTGTGGTGCAGGCGGTTCTGCTGCCTCCGGCACAGGCGGTTCTGCTGCCTCCGGCACAGGTGGTTCTGCTGCCTCCGGCACAGGCGATTCAGCTGCCTCTGGCGCAGCCGGTTCTGCCGGATCTGGCGCAGACAGTTCCGCCGCTTCCGGCACAGGTGGTTCCGCCATCTCCGGCAGAGGCGTTTCCGCGGCTTCCGGCGTTGGCAGTTGTTCTGCCGCCAGGCTGTCTTGCGGCGTTTCCGCCTCAGGGGACACGTCG
The DNA here is from genome assembly GCF_059429235.1 of Leisingera sp. CC-HEC096. Lineage (NCBI taxonomy): Bacteria > Pseudomonadati > Pseudomonadota > Alphaproteobacteria > Rhodobacterales > Roseobacteraceae > Leisingera > Leisingera sp. CC-HEC096. The sequence goes on along the minus strand of NZ_JCAIJS010000001.1, from coordinate 1,287,228 downwards.
GCATCAGGGTCAAAGCCAGAGGCGAATTCCATCGCATCCACCTGCCGCGCGGCCTCGTCCAGATCATGCGGCGGGAAGGCGGCCGCAGGGTCAGCTTCCGTATCCACGTTTTCCCCGGAGCCGCTCACCGGCAGAGAGGCGGCGGCCGGCTCGGCACCGCTGCCAAACTCCAGCGGCATATCAGGCTGCAGCCCGGCCGCAGCAACCAGAGTATCCTCTGCTGGCGCCGTTTCGGCTTCAACGGCCGAGAGCGGGGGCATGTCCTCCGCCTGGCCAGCCTCTGCAGCCGTCTGGTATTCCTCCTCGGGCCCGGAAGCAGCCACCGGCTCAGGGTCTGCGGCGGGTTCCGGGGCGATGCCTTCTCCGGAGTGTTCAGTGCGGTTAGGGCTGTCCAGCCGTTCCGGCTCCGCCTGCGGCCCGGCTTCGCCAGGCTGCAGAGTGGCCGTGCCGGCGGAAGCTTCCTCTGGCATCTCCGCCACGTCCTGCGCAGCTAGTTCCACCGGCGAATCCAGCACCGGCGCTTGCGGTTCCGCACTAGACGAAGCCCGCCGGGTCAGCCCTGCAGGAGCTGACTGCGCGGATGGCGTCTCTGCTGCGGAAGCAGGGTCTTCCGGCAGATCCTGCTCCTGGCTGGCTTCAGGTTCTGCATGGGAAACGTCCATGTCACCTTGCAGCGGGTCCACCATGTCAGTGGGGGCAGCCACGTGATCCGGCGCGGTGATTGCCTCAGCAGCCTGGGCGTCCTCAGATACTAACGGTGCGGCGTCTTGCGGCGCTTCATCTGCGGCAGCCGCTGGCATCTCAAGCTGCTCAGGGTGTTCCGCCGCTGCCGGCGCCTGCGGGGCTGCTGGCGGTTCATCTGCGGCCTCGCCGGCCTCCTTGCCGGCGGCTTCTGCCGAGGGGGCGTCTTCGGGCGCAGCCTCTGCGCTGGTATCGTTCCACGGTGAGGCGGCCCCCGTTTCCGCCATCGCAGCGGGGTGGTCCTCCTCAGCAGCAGTGTCATCCGCCGCCGCTTCGTCGGCAGACACTGTGCCGGAGCCGGGCTGGCCCAGCTCAGGCTCTGCCGCTTCCTCTGTTTCTGCCTCGTCGGCGGGGTGGCTCAGGTCCATCCGCATCTGCGGCTCTTGCGCTGCTTCCGGGCCTTCCGGCTCTGCGGGAGCGGGCTCAGAAACTGTGTCCGGAGCGTTTTCCGGGGCCGCAGGGCTCATCTCTACGGGGGCGGCGGCGCTCTCCTGCGAGGTGCCGCTTGCCGCGGCGTCCGGGTCCGCTCCGCCGGCGGTCTGTTGCGGGAAGCCAACCACATTGCTGGGGCCAAGGCCGGAACCGGCCTCATCCTGCGCGGCCAGCTCGTGGCTCAGGTCCAGAGAGCTTTGCCAGTCATCACCCAGCTTGTCTGCGGGCGGGACCGCGGCAGCCCGGTCCTCGGCGGTGGCGTCGAGGGAATGGGAAAACTCCGCCACATGGGCGACGCCATGCTCGCGCAGCAGTGCCTGCACCTCCTTGATCGACATTCCGTCGTCGTGCAGCAGTTTCTTGATGCCGCCCAGCAGCTGCATGTCCGCAGGCCTGTAATAGCGGCGCCCGCCGGCGCGCTTCACAGGTTTGATCTGGGTGAACTTGCTCTCCCAGAAGCGCAGGACATGCGCCTGCACGCCCAGCCAATCCGCAACTTCGCTGATGGTGCGGAAGGCGTCCGGTGATTTTGACATGGCTCAATTGGTCCCGTTATTTACGGTTGCCGTCTGCCACGCGGTCTTTCATCAGGTGGGAGGGCCGGAAGGTCAGCACGCGGCGCGGCTGGATCGGCACTTCTTCGCCGGTCTTCGGGTTTCGCCCGACCCTGGCAGACTTGTCCCTTACGCTGAATGTCCCGAACGAGGAGATCTTCACCTGTTCACCGCGCACCAGGGCGTCCGACATATGCTGCAGCATGCTTTCCACCAGCTGCGCGCTTTCGTTGCGCGACAGGCCAACTTCCCGGAAAACTGCTTCACTCAAATCCATTCGTGTCAGTGTTTTTTCGCCCATACCAATCCCCGTTGTTTGCCAAAGCATATGGCGCGGGGAAATTCCCTGTCAATATCAATGAATTGCGCGGGGTGTTTCGGGCAGGAATCCGGGCGGAAAGGTTACCAGCGCAGCACAACAGCACCCCAGGCCAGGCCGCCGCCGATGGCCTCGGTCACGATCAGGTCGCCTTCTTTGATCTGGCCGCGCTCTTTGCCGACAGACAGGGCAAGCGGAATGGAGGCGGCGGAGGTATTGCCGTGATCCTGCACGGTTACCACCACGTTGTCCATGCTCAGCCCCATTTTCTTGGCCGTGCCCTGGATGATGCGGATGTTGGCCTGATGCGGCACGATCCAGTCCACATCTGCCGCCGAAAGCCCGGCGCGGTCCAGTGCGGTGTTCGCGGTAGAGGCGAGTTTTTCGACTGCATGGCGGAACACCTGGTTGCCCTGCATCCGCAGATGGCCGGTCGACTGGGTCGACGATACGCCGCCGTCAACATACAGCAAATCCTTGTAGCGGCCGTCCGAGTTGAGGTCGGTGGCCAGAATGCCCCGGTCCTTGTTGGTGCCTGCCAGCTCCTGGCCCTCCAGCAGCAGCGCCCCGGCGCCATCGCCGAACAGCACACAGGTGGAGCGGTCGGTCCAGTCCATGATCCGGCTGAAGGTCTCGGCGCCGATCACCAGCACCCGCTCCGCCTGGCCCGAGGCGATCAGCGCGTTGGCGTTGCTCAGCGCATAGACAAAGCCGGCACAGACCGCCTGCACGTCAAAGGCAAAACCCTTGGTCATACCCAGCTTGGATTGCACCATGGTAGCGGCAGACGGGAAGGTGAGGTCGGCGGTTGAGGTTGCCACCACGATGGCGTCCACGTCTTCAGACGTCAGGCCAGCGTCAGCCAAAGCGCGCTCAGCAGCTTTGGCAGCCATATCCGATGTGGTCTCTCCCTCAGCGGCGAAATGGCGGCGTTCGATGCCGGACCGGGATCGGATCCATTCATCCGATGTATCCAGCGAGGCCTCGAATTCCGCGTTTTCAACCACCCTTTCAGGGAGATAGTGGCCTATGCCAACAACTACCGCGCGTCGCGTCATCCGGTGCCTGCCTATTTCAGTCTTTATCGGTGGCCGCCCGCAGGGTGCGGGGGGCAGTATTATCTTGGGTATGCGCGCCGGCAGATGCAACCCGCGCGGCCAGTTTTTCGGCGAATCCGTGCTGAGCCAGGCGGAAGGCGAGCTTCACCGCCGCCGAGACACCGGTGGCGTCCGCGCCGCCGTGGGATTTCACCACAGTGCCGTTGAGGCCCAGAAAGACGCCGCCGTTAACCCGGCGCGGGTCCATCCGCTTGGACAGCCGCTTGAGCGAGGTCATCGCCAGCAGCGCCGCAATCTTGGACAGGAAGGAATACTGGAACGCCTCGCGCAGCGCAGTGCGCATCACGCGGGCGGTGCCTTCGCCGGTCTTGATCGCCACATTGCCGGTGAACCCATCGGTGACGATCACATCCGCCACGTCGCCGGGGATGTCGCTGCCCTCGACAAAGCCCACAAAATCATAGCTGGCCTGCGCAGCATTGTCGGTGATCAGCCCAAAGGCCTCTTTCAGCTCGGCGCGGCCCTTGTGCTCTTCGGTGCCGACATTCAGCAAGCCCACGCGGGGGCGTGAAATGTCCATCGAGTTGCGCACATAAGAGGTGCCCATCAGGGCGTATTGCAGCAGATCCTCGGCATCCGCCTTCACGTCGGCGCCGACATCCAGCATCACGTTGAACCCCTGCGGATTCAGCGACGGCCACAGGATGGCGATTGCCGGGCGGTTGACGCCCGGAAGCTTGCGCAGGCGCAGCATCGACAGCGCCATCAGCGCGCCGGTGTTGCCGCAGGAGACCGCGCCGGCGGCCTCGCCTTGCTTGACCGCCTCCAGGGCGGCCCACATCGAGGTGCCCTTGCCGTTGCGCATCACCTGGGAGGGCTTGTCCTCCATCGTCACCACGTCGCGGGCATCGCGAATTTCCACGCGGCCCTTTAGGGCGCGCTTTTTCGCGACCAGAGGTTTCAGCTGCTCGGCAGGACCGTGCAGGATGAACCCGATATCCGGGTTCTTCTGTGCCGACATGTCAATGCCGGCCACCACAACAGCGGGGCCGGCGTCTCCGCCCATGGCGTCGACAGAAATGATGATGCGGCCGGCTTCTGCCTGATTTTTCGCGGGTTTACCCGTCATGCGAAAGCCTGCCTGGCATCAGGATCCTGTCCGTGGCTTACGCCGCGTCCTCATCGATCTCGATTTCGTCAGCTGCCGCGACGATTTCCTTGTCGTCGTAATGGCCGCAGGACGGGCACACGTGGTGCGGGCGCTTCAGCTCGCCGCAGTTGCCGCATTCGTTCGGGTTCGCAGCAACCAGTGCATCGTGCGCGCGGCGGTTGTTGCGGCGCGATTTGGATACTTTGTTCTGTTGGACGGCCATGTCTCAACCTTTGTCTGTTTGGGCCTTGGGGCCATCCCCGCGGCGCGATTGCATTCGTGTTCGATCGGTGTGACGTGCGTTTAGGCGTCTGCCTAAGCATTGTCCAACCAAAAATTCCGATGAGCGCGCGAAAATACTGCGAATCTCCGGCGGCGCAAGGTGTTTTTTAGGGCAGCGCCGCGCCCGGCGCCAGAAACAATTTCCGCATGTGCGAAAAAACTGCCTTTAGTCCTCATCTTTCAGGTGCCCGCGCAGCGCGGCGAGGCCGGCAAAGGGCTTGGTGTCCTCGTCCCGCATCGGCGCCACGCCGTCTTCGGCATAGACCGCTTCGCCAAGTTCGGCGCCGTCCTTGCGCGGGTAGGGCGGGATATGCAGCGCCAGCGCCTCGGCCATCACTGCGGCGGGGTCAATGTGGCTGCCCAGCGGCTCGATGCTGTCGTCCTCGGGCATTTCCACTTCGGCGCCTTCCGGCGTCTCGAAGCGGGCCACATAGGTGAGGCTGACCTTTTCCTCGATCCGGGTGGTCACCGGCTCCAGCGTCACCACGCAGTCCTGAACCACGGTGGCGCCCAGGCTGCCGGTCAGCTGCCAGTCGCGCTTGCCCATGGCCTTGACCTCTCCGGTGAAGCGGACCTTGCGCAGGGCGTTTACCCCCAGCGCTGCGGCCAGGGCGGCCAGCTCCTCCTTGCCCGGGGTGATTTCAAAGGCGGTCGGGGTGTTCTGCGGCAGGTCCGCCACCCGCAAAGCGGTGCTCTCAGACATGTTAGGGGACTTTCGTTTCTTGAACCGGAAGCGGTCATTAGGTAATCGGGTTGAAAGACGTATTCAAGCCGCGCAGTGCGGCGCGGCTCGGGGGGCCCTCATGTTTGCAAAGGCGTTTCATTACAAGTCCGTTTTGCGCGGCGCGGTATTTGCGGCCGCCGGGCTGGCGCTGGCGGCCTGCACGTCGGTCTACCGCAAGCATGGCTATGTGCCGACGCCCGGCCAGCTGGCCGAGGTGGTTCCGGGGATCGATACAAGGGATTCGGTGGCCGAAACCATCGGCGTGCCGTCCTCGACCGGTGTGCTGAACGACAGCGGTTACTACTATGTGGCCACCCGGTTCCGCCACTATGGCGCCGCCGCGCCGGAACCGGTGGCGCGGGACCTGGTGGCAATCAGCTTTGACGCCCAGGGCGTTGTGGAAGGGATCCGGCGCTACAGCCTGGAAGACGGCAAGGTGGTGCCGCTGGAGCGCCGGGTGACCAGTTCCGGCGTGCAGGACAGCACCTTCCTGCGCCAGCTGCTGGGCAACCTTGGCAACTTCGGCCCCGGTCAGATCCTGAACACCGAGTAAGCCGGCTTTACCGCCGTGCTGCAGCGCCTATGTCAGGATATGCGCGCCGCTGCAGCGCGGGCTTGCAGCAGGGGGCAGCCATGGCCGAGCCGGAGATTTTGCTGAGCAAAGGGCAATACAGCGCCCGTCTTGCCTGCGGAGCGGCGGATATCGCTGCGGCGCAAAACCTTCGGGCCCTGTGTTTCCGGACCGTTGGAACAGATTGCGACGCCTTCGACGGCATCTGCGCGCATGTTCTGGTCGAACATGCCATGACCGGTGAGCTGGTCTGCTGTTTCCGGCTGCTGGTGCTGGAGCGCGGCGCGGACCTGGGCCGCAGCTATGCAGCGCAATTCTATGACTTGCCGGGGCTTCTGAGCTTCACGGGCCGGATGGCCGAGCTGGGCCGCTTCTGTATCCACCCGGACTGGCATGACCCGGATATCCTGCGCATCGCCTGGGGGGCGATCACAGGCCTGGTTGACGGGCAGGGGGTGCAGATGCTGTTTGGCTGCTCGTCCTTTGGCGGCACCTCCGCGGCGCCTTATCAGGACGCCTTTGCACTGCTCCGGCAGCGGCACCTGGCACCGCCCCGCTGGCGGCCGGGGGTGAAAGCGCCTGAGGTGGTCCGCTACGGCGCGGACCGGCAGCGGGAGCCGGATGCGAAACAGGCGGTGCAAGCCATGCCGCCGCTGCTGCGCACCTATTTGGCAATGGGCGGCTGGGTCAGCGATCACGCGGTGGTGGACCGGCAGATGAACACGCTTCATGTATTCACCGGACTGGAAATCGGCGCGATCCCGGAGGCCCGCAAACGGGTTCTGCGGGCCGTGGCCGGGTGATTTTGAGTATTTTTGGAAAGATGAACGGTGAGCGTTGACGCGATTTTGCCGCCGGGGTAGCTGGCTGGCATGGCACGTATTCCTCTTTTGCAGATGTCCGGCATTTCCCTCACCTTTGGGGGCGATCCGGTTTTCGCCAACCTCGATCTGGTGGTGCAGCCCGGCGACCGGGTGGCGCTGGTGGGCCGCAACGGTTCGGGAAAATCCACGCTGATGAAGGTGATGGCGGGGATTGTTGAAGCCGACCAGGGCGATATCGTGGTGCCGCCAGGCAAATCCGTGGGCTACATGGAGCAGGACCCCAAGATGGAGGGGTTTGCGACGCTGGGCGACTTTGCCGCCAGCGAGCTGGACCCCGGCGAGATGTACAAGGTGGAGCGTGCGGGCGAGGGGCTGAAGTTCGATCCCGCGCGGCCCGTCGGGACCGCCTCGGGAGGGGAGCGCCGCCGCGCCGCGCTGGCCAAGCTGATGGCCGAGGCACCGGACCTGATGCTGCTGGACGAGCCGACCAACCATCTGGATATCGAGGCGATCACCTGGCTGGAGAACGAGCTGAAGGCGACCCGCGCGGCGTTTGTGCTGATCTCCCACGACCGGGCGTTCCTGCGGGCGCTGACTCGCGCCACCCTGTGGGTGGACCGCGGCGAGGTGCGGCGGCAGGAGAAGGGGTTCGAGCATTTCGAAGCCTGGCGCGACAAGGTCTGGGAAGATGAGGACATGCAGCGCCACAAGCTGAACCGGCTGATCAAGTCGGAAAGCCGCTGGGCGGTGGAGGGCATCTCTGCCCGGCGCAAGCGCAACATGGGGCGGGTGCGGGCGCTGCAGGATCTGAAGGCGGAACGCTCTGCCCAGATCAAGCGGCAAGGCGCTGCCGAGATGGCGCTGGAAGCAGGCCCCAAGTCGGGCCGCAAGGTGATCGAGGCCGAGGGGCTGAGCAAGGCGTTCGGCGGCAAGCAGATCGTCAAGGATTTCTCGCTGAAGGTTCAGCGCGGCGACCGGGTTGCCTTTGTCGGCCCGAATGGCGCCGGGAAGACCACGCTGTTGAAGATGCTGCTGGGCATGGAAGAGCCGGATGCCGGCAAGGTTCAGCTGGGCACCAATCTGGAAATCGCGCTTTTCGACCAGACCCGCGACCAGCTGGACGGCGATTCGACCCTTTGGGAGAACCTGACTGCCGACCCCTTGCTGGGGATTTCAGGCAAGGCGGATCAGGTGATGGTGCGCGGCCAGCCCAAACATGTTGTCGGCTACCTCAAGGAATTCCTGTTCGACGAACGCCAGGCGCGGGCGCCGGTACGCTCCTTGTCGGGCGGTGAGAAGGCGCGGCTCTTGCTGGCGCGGCTGATGGCGCGGTCCTCAAACCTTTTGGTCTTGGATGAACCGACCAACGACCTGGATGTGGAGACGCTGGACCTGTTGCAGGAGCTCTTGGACAATTACGACGGCACCGTGCTGCTGGTGAGCCACGACCGGGATTTCCTGGACCGGGTGGCGACCACGACGATTGCGATGGAAGGCAACGGGCGGGCCACGGCCTATGCCGGTGGCTGGAGCGACTACATCGCGCAGCGCGGGCCGCTGGAGGTGGCGGAACGGCCTGAGAAGGTGAAGGCAGCCAAGCCCAAACCCAAGCAGGAGAGCCAGCCCAAGGACGGGCTCAGCTTCAAGGAGAAGCACCGGCTGGAGGCGCTGCCGGGCGAAATCGAGCGGCTGGAAGCGGAGATCGGCAAGCTGCAGGAGCTGATGGCGGATCCGGAACTGTTCACCCGCGAGCCGGTCAAGTTCAAGAAAGCCACCGAGGCGCTGGTGGAGCGGCAGGAAAAGCTGGCGGCGGCCGAGGAAGAATGGCTGCTGCTGGAGGAAAAGGCCGAAGGCTGAAGCGGCTTTTTAATTAGGGCAGCGAGGCTGACCAAATGTTTCGCGCGCGAAACATTTGGTCAAAGTTGCTGCCGTAAAGCTTTGGAATTCATTAGGAAATGCTAAGCGCAGGTTGAGGCGGCGGGCGCTGCCTTGATCGTCCGTTTACCTGTGCCGGGGGCGGGCGGGATTGCCGGTCACGGTTTCACCTGCTGCGACATCCTTGGTCACAACTGCGCCTGCGCCGACAATGGCGCCATCGCCGATGGTGACGCCCGGCAGGATGATGGCGCCGCCGCCGATCCAGACATCGGCCCCGAGGGTGACGGGGTATGCAATTTCGAGGCCTTTCGCCCGCAAGTTCCTGTCTTTGTGGTGCTGGGCACAGTAGATCTGCACGTTCGGTCCCATCATGGTGCCGTCGCCGATGGTCACGGGCGCAGTGTCCAGAATGGTGCAGCCCGCGTTCATGTAGACGTTCTTGCCGAGGCTGATGTTGATGCCATAGGCGCAGTGAAACGGCGCCTCGATCAGGCAGTTTTTACCGTGGCCGGCAAAGAGCTTGGCGAGCGGCGGGCTGAGTCTTTCAGCCGGATCAGGGGCCGCCATGTTGTGCTGGTGCACCGCAACGCGGGCCTGGTGGCGCAACGCGGAGAGTTCGCTGTCCAGGCAACAGTACCACTCGCCCGCCTGCATTTTCTGCCGTTCTGTTTTGTGCATCGCGGCCTCCTGACCGGAGTGAATTGCGGAGCGCAGGGATTGTCAATTGCGGCAATGCTCCCGCGCCCGCAGGTGCCCTGGCTGCGCCAAGGCGCCTTCGTGCGGCCTTGGGCCGCGCATTGCTGCGCAATGAAGAAGAAACTGCTGAGAAGCGCTTGAGGGGCAGGTTTGCCCCTCAAGACGCCATTTCGATTGTGTGATCCGCCGTTTGCGCGTCAAGGGTGAACCGTGCTGCGCACGGCGGCGTTGCCGCCCTTGACCCGCACCCACCGGCAGGGGCGTCAGCGCATGCGCAGGGCGCCGTCGATGCGGATGACTTCGCCGTTCAGGTAGCCCATTTCGACGATGAAACCCGCCAGACGGCCGTATTCGCGCGGGTCGCCCAGGCGGGCGGGGTTGGGGACGTCTGCGGCCAGCTGCTGCTGCACCTCTTCCGGCAGGCCGGCCAGCATCGGGGTCATGAAGATGCCGGGTGCGATGGTCATCACGCGGATGCCGGAGGACGCCAGGTCGCGCGCCATCGGCAGGCACATGCCCGCGACGCCGCCCTTGGAAGCGGCATAGGCGGCCTGGCCCTTTTGGCCGTCGAAGGCTGCGATGGAGGCGGTGTTGATGATCACGCCGCGGGCGCCGTCATCGTCGGGCGTGTTCTTGGCGATCTCGACAGCGGCCAAGCGGGCGACGTTGAAGGTGCCGACCAGGTTGATGTCGATGGTGCGCTTGTAGGCGTCCAGGGGGTGCGCGCCGTCCTTGCCGACTGTCTTGGCGCCGATGGCGATGCCCGCGCAGTTCACGCAGGCGGTGATCTTGCCCATCTTTTCCACCGCGTGTGCGATGGCGGCGGAAACAGAGTCTTCGCTGGTCACGTCGGTCTGGGCGAAGTGGCCGCCGATTTCCTCTGCCACCTGGGTGCCGCGTTCGGCGTCGCGGTCGAGGATGGTTACCTGGGCGCCTTGTTCGGCGAAATAGCGCGCGGTGGCCTCACCCAGGCCCGAAGCGCCGCCGGTGATGACGGCTGCGGTGTCTGCAAGTTTCATGAGCGGGGCTCCTCCCGATTATCTGAACATTTGTTCATATAATGCAGGCTGCGCCTGCCTGTCCAGCGGGACGGGGCGTCGCGGCACAGGGGCGCGGAAGTCAGCCGGCCATCAGGCGGCGGTCGAGGGCCGCCAGCGGACGCAGCAGGCGGCCGAGCGGCGGCCACCAGCCCCAGGTGCCGCCCAAACGGTGCAGCCTGGCGCCGGTGCCGAGTTTGAACCGGGCGAGGCCGGGGGTGTCTTCGGTATTGATCAGGCCGAGGTCGAGCTGGCGGATGCCCTTGGCGGAGAGCCAGCTGGCGGCCTCCCAGAGCAGCCGGTTATGGGCGCTGAGCTGCTTGCCGCGGGCGGTGGTGTGGGCGATGTGATAGGTGGCGGTGCTGCCGTGCAGCAGGATCAGGATAGCGGCCACGGGTTCCTTCCCCTCGAAAGCCTGGAACAGCTTAGCCTGGCCCTTGTTCTGTTGCGCATAGGCAAGGGTGAGGCCGATCGGCCAGCTGCGGTAGCCGCGGCTGCCCTGCTGTTTGGCGTCAGCTGCGAACAGCCAGTGGCCAGGGTCATGCGGCAGGTTCTGGCGGGTGAGGCGCAGGTCCTGGGATTCGCCGTGTTTCAAGCGGTTGCGCCATTTCTGGTGCAGCGCGGCGCGGCGCTGGTCCGGGGGGGTGGAGAGGTCCAGCAGCGCTGCATGGGCCGGGCTCATCAGCGGCACCGCGCCGATGCGGGCCAGCTCCGGCGCCGGGGTTTCCGGAGACAGGATCAGGGGCGTGCGGCCCAGGCCGTGCGCCTGCAGCGCCTCCCGCAGGGATGCCGGTTCCGCAATGACTGCACGGTTTACCATGGCCAGCTGCAGGCCGCCTGGCAGCCGCTGCCGCAGCAACAGCGTGTCCTGCAATTGCGGTAAGGTGACCGGCGCCTGGCCGCAGGCGCGCAAAGCCCGGGCGAATTCAGGGCTTTGCTGGAGTGCGCAGGTGCGGTTGAGGGCGCTCCGGGCTTGCGGCATGGAGAGGTCTGGGGCGGCATCATACATGCCCCGCATTAACGCGCTGGAAACCTAAATCAGGGTTAATGAGCGCATGAAAAATTCAAAACAGATCATGGGGCAGGCGGCGGCTGCGCCGCGGATGACCAAGTCGGCGGCGCTCCTGATTGCCACCGGCCTGTCGGTGCCGGTGTTTGTGCTGCTGACGCTGCTGGAGGCGCTGCTGTTCTGAAACGGCCGGGCAAGCTCCCGCGCCCGCGGGCGCATTGGCTGCGCCACTGCGCCTTTGTGCGGCCTTGGGCCGGGCGCCGCTGCGCGGCGCGCTGCTGCACAGCAGATAGGTTGCTGAGAGGCGCTCAAGGTCAAGTCTGCCCTTAAGCGCCTGTTCCAGTCTATCCCGTCCAGCTCCGCCTCAAGGGTAAACCGTGCTGCGCACGGCCGCTGGAGCGGCCCTTGACCCGGTGCTGGCCTGATGGCAGCCGTAGCCAGCGAGGCGCTGCCGCGCCGCGCGGCGCGCGGTGCCGGGCCAACCATGAAGGCTCATCTTTAACGGGGCTGGAATGGGCGGGAGAGCCTGGCGGCAACAAAAAAAGGGAGCGCAGAGGCTCCCTTTTTCCGTTCCATGCCAGACGGTTCAGCCGTCCAGCCGCACCAGGGCATGGCGCTTCTTGCCAGCGCTCAGCTTGATCGGCGAGGACAGGGCGCCCGCGTCGATCATCAGGCCTGCATCCGTCAGCGGCTGATCGTCGATCCTGGCGCCGTTCTCGGCAATCAGGCGCTTGGCATCCTTGCCGGATTTGGCAAGGCCGGATTTCACGATCAGCTGCACGATCGAGATGCCGTCACCCAAGTCTGCCGACGACAGCGAGAGGGTAGGCAGGTCGTCGCCCACACCGCCCTTTTCAAACACCTCGCGCGCGGTGGCTTCCGCCGCCGCCGCCGCTTCGGCGCCATGGCAGAGGGTGGTCACCTCATTGGCCAGGATCACCTTGGCGGCGTTGATCTCGGACCCTGCCAGCGCGCCCAGGCGCTCGCATTCCCCGACCGGCAGCTCGGTGTAGAGCTTGAGGAAGCGGCCCACGTCCGCATCGGTGGTGTTGCGCCAGAACTGCCAGAACTCATACGGCGAGCGCATGTCGGCGTTGAGCCAGATTGCGCCGTCGGCGGTCTTGCCCATCTTCTTGCCGTCCGAGGTGGTCAGAAGCGGCGAGGTGAGGCCATAGACCTCGTGGTCGATCACCCGGCGGGTGAGGTCGATGCCGTTAACGATATTGCCCCATTGGTCGGAACCGCCCATCTGCAGGATGCAGCCGTAGCGGCGGTTCAACTCCATGAAGTCATAGGCTTGCAGGATCATGTAGTTGAATTCGAGGAACGAGAGCGACTGCTCGCGGTCGAGGCGGGACTTCACGCTTTCGAACGACAGCATCCGGTTCACCGAGAAATGGCGGCCGATGTCGCGCAGGAATTCCAGGTAGTTCAAGCCGTCCAGCCATTCGGCGTTGTTCAGCATCAGCGCCTTGTTCGGCGCGTCGCTGTCATAGTCGATGTAGGCGGAGAACACCTTCTTGATGCCCGCGATATTGTCGTCAATCTGCGCTTCGGTCAGCAGCGGGCGCTCGTCCGCGCGGAAGGAGGGGTCGCCCACCTTGGTGGTGCCGCCGCCCATCAGGGTGATCGGCTGGTGGCCGGTCTTCTGGAACCAGCGCAGCATCATGATCTGGATAAGCGAGCCGACGTGCAGCGACTTGGCTGTCGCGTCAAAGCCGATATAGGCCGGGCGCACACCTTGCAGCAGGGCCTCATCCAGCCCCTGATAATCGGTGCAGTCCGCGAGGAACCCGCGTTCCATCATGACTGCGACGAAATCCGATTTCGGTGTGTAGGTCATAACATGCCTCGGTCTATGGTTTTGCACCATGCCCTATAAATCGCATTGGCGCCGGTTGGAACCTGTTTTCCCGGCAAAATATGCGCTGTAGTGTGGCGCGCAAACGGGCGGAACGGCCCGGTTCTGTGAGAGGGGCAGGGGCGATGAGCAAGGCCATTGCGAAAACAGGTGCGGTCAGGGCGCTGGGGGCGATGAGCGGCACCTCGCTGGACGGGGTGGATGCGGCTGTGGTTGTGACCGACGGCGCGCGCATTCACGGGTTCGGAGAGAGCAGCTACCGCGAGTATTCCGCAGAGGAGCGCAGCGTGCTGCGCGCGGGCCTGGGGAAATGGACCGGGCCGGAGGTGGAGGCCGCGGCCGAGGTCTGTGACGCAGCCCATGCCGCGGCGCTGGCGGCGTTCGGGGATGTGGAGATCGTCGGCTTTCACGGCCAGACCCTGGCCCATGCGCCGCGGCGGCAGGGGACGCTGCAGGTGGGTGACGGGGCGGCGCTGGCTGAGACCTTGGGCAAGCCGGTGGTCTGGGACTTCCGCTCAGATGATGTGACGATGGGCGGAGAGGGCGCGCCGCTGGCGCCGTTCTTTCACTTTGCCTGCGCGAAATACATTGGCGCGGAACGGCCCTTGTGTTTCCTGAACCTGGGGGGGGTGGGCAATCTGACCTATGTGGATCCGCGGTTTGAGCGGCCGGAGGAGCCGGGGGCATTGCTGGCCTTTGATACCGGGCCCGCCAACGCGCCGGTCAATGATCTGGTGCAGGAGCGGCTGGGCATTCCCTGGGATGCGGACGGCAAGGTTGCGCGGTCGGGCACTGTGGAAACCGGCGCGCTGGAGCTGTTTCTGGCCGAGCCGTACTTTGCAAGAATGCCGCCCAAATCTCTGGACCGGAACGATTTTGCGGAAATGGTCGGACTGGTCAATGAACTGAGCGACGCGGATGCTGCGGCGACCCTGATCGCCATGTGCGCAGCCGCTGTGGCGCAGGGAATGGAGCATTGCCCGGAGCCGCCGGAGATGGTGCTGGTCACTGGCGGCGGGCGGCATAACCCTGTGCTGATGGAGATGCTGCGGGTCTCGCTGGACTGCCCGGTGAAGCCGGTGGAGGACGCAGGCCTGGACGGCGACATGCTGGAGGCGCAGGCCTTTGCCCATCTGGCGGTGCGGGTGGCGCGCGGCATGCCAACCTCGGCGCCTGGCACCACTGGCGTCAGTGCCTGCGTCGGCGGCGGTGTGGTCAGCGTGCCGGGGGAGTGACCGGGTGCGTCCAGACGCAAGAATTTTCAGAAAATTCTTGCCAAATTTCTTCTGAAGAAATTTGCCGCCTGTGGCGCGCGGATCAGCGGGAAAGCTGGCGGAGGTAGTCTCCGGTGAACGCAGCATAGCCGTCCGACGTGGACTTCAGATACTCTTGGGTAATGGCGTGGAAGGCGGGCAGCTGGTGGAACGGCACGTTGGGGAATGAATGATGCTCGGCATGATAGGGCATGTTCCAGGCCAGGAAGCGCACCAGCCGGTTTGTGAAGGTGGTGCGGGAGTTTTCCAGCATGTTGGCAACAGGCGGGCAGAGGCCGTGTTCTGCCAGAAGATAGGCGCGCAGGACCGGCTGGCCGATCAGCAGCGGCACGATCCACAGCCACAGCAGCAGCGGTGACAGCAGAAGGCTGAGCAGCGCGGCGGCGTAAAGGGCCAGCAGCACCCGTGCTTCCAGCCGCATATCCGAGTGGCGGCGTTCCGGCAGGTAGGGCGCGCTGATCGTGCCGAAGGCGTTGCGCCAGAGGGTCCCGGCCATGCCGCGCCAATAGCCCCAGCCGCTCAGGTATTTGAACCACTGGGGTAAGGTGGACGGGCGCGGCCCGTACTCCAGTTCCGGGTCGCGTTCGGGGTCGTTGGTGTATTTGTGATGCGCCAGGTGGAAATAGCGGAACCAGGTGAAGGGCAGCGCGATGGCGAGGGCACAGGCATGTCCCGCGGCCTCGTTCAGCCATTTGCTGCGGAAGGGTGTCTGGTGGGTGCACTCGTGGCTGAGCGTGAACAGGAACACCAGCAATATGCCCTGCGGCAGCATCAGCAGCGGCCAGAGCGGCACTTGCAAGGCAATGCCTGCGGTGCAGGCGGCGAGGGCGGTCAGGTAGAGTGCCAGGTGGCGCAGGCCCGCTGCGTCGGAACGGGCCGTCAGGGCGGCCTTGGTCTCTGGCGGCAGCGATTTGATCAGGGCGGTGTGATCCAGTGCAGCAGGCATAGGGCAGTGTTGGACGCCCGGCGATTCGCTGCAAGGGGCGGGTCAGGCGCGGGGGATGTCGAAACCGGGCGCGGCCAGCTCGAAACCCCCGAACTGGAAACCGGGGGAGACGGTGCAGCTGACCAGCGTGTAGTCCCCGGTGCTGCGCGCCGCCTGCCAGTGGCCCTCCGGCACGATCAGCTGGGGCGCGCCATTGGTCAGGTCCGGGGTCAGCAGGTGGTCTTGCGCGGGACCCTCGTCCGTTGCCGCCATCGAGAGCACCAGCGGCGCGCCGGCGTGGTAGAGCCAGATCTCAGCAGCATCGACCCGATGCCAGTGGCTGGCTTCACCGGCCTTCAAAAGGAAGTAGATACAGGTGCCTGTCGGGCGGCCCTCATTCCCGGCGCGCCAGGTTTCCTTGTACCAGCCTCCCTCCGGGTGCTGCTGCAGGCCCAGGTGCTGGATGATCCGGTCTGCGTCCATTGCTGCTCTCCCTCTATTGGTGCTGGTAAATCTCTATTCCAGTCATATGTTTGGGCCATGACACTCATGATCCCCTTTGACAACACCTATGCTGCCCTGCCGGGGCAGTTCTACTCCAAACTGGCGCCGCAGGCTGTGAAGGCGCCCAAACTGGTGGCGTTTAACGAAAATCTGGGCCGGATCATGGGGATCACACCCGGTGAGGCGGCGGAGATGGCGGAGGTGTTCGGCGGCAATCAGGTGCCGGACGGCGCGGACCCGCTGGCGCAGCTTTACTCAGGGCATCAGTTCGGCACTTACAATCCGCAGCTCGGCGACGGGCGCGCGATCCTGCTGGGGGAGACGGTGGGAACAGACGGCAAGCGCCGGGATATCCAGCTGAAGGGATCGGGGCGGACACCGTATTCGCGGGGCGGCGACGGACGCGCCTGGCTGGGGCCGGTGCTGCGCGAATATGTGGTGAGCGAGGCAATGCATGCCCTTGGCATCCCCACAACCCGCGCGCTGGCGGCGGTGGAGACCGGCGAGACCGTCTGGCGCGAAGGCGGCCTGCCGGGCGCGGTGCTGACACGGGTGGCGGCGAGCCATCTGCGGGTGGGCACATTCCAGGTATTCGCCGCGCGCGGCGACAAGGCGAGCCTCAGGCAGCTGACGGACTATGCAATTGCCCGCCACTACCCTGAAGCGGAAGGCCCGATGGGGCTGTTGAAGGCCGTGCGCGATGCGCAGGCGGAGCTGATCGCCGCCTGGATGGGGGTGGGATTTATTCACGGGGTGATGAATACCGACAACTTCTCGATCTCGGGCGAGACCATCGACTACGGGCCCTGCGCCTTCATGGATGTGTACCACCCGCACACGGTGTTTTCCTCGATCGACCGTGGGCTGCGCTATGCCTATGCCAACCAGCCCACGATCGCGGTCTGGAACCTGGCGCAGCTGGCCACGGCTCTGATCCAGCAAATGGACGACCCGGAGGCGGGTGTGGAGGAGGCGACGGAGATCGTGCACGCGATGCCGGACCTGACAGAAGCAGCCTGGCTCGGCCGCTTCCGGGCCAAGCTGGGGATCACCTCGCCGCAGGAGGATGACCTGGAGCTTGTCACCTCCCTTCTGGGGCGGATGGCAGAGAACCAGAGCGATTTCACCAACACGTTCCGGGCGCTGGCCAAGGGCACGGCGCGGGACCAGTTCACCGGTCCCGAGGCCTTTGATGCTTGGGCGGAAGGCTGGCAGGCGCGGCTGGAGGGAGAGCCGGACCCGCAGGCGGTGATGCGCCGGGCAAACCCGGCCTTCATCCCCCGCAACCACCGGATTGAGGAAATGATCGCCGGCGCGGTGACGGGCGATTACGCCCTGTTCCACCGGCTGAACGATGTGCTGGCCCGCCCCTATGATGACCAGCCGGACCACGCGGATCTGCAGCGCCCGCCGTTGCCGGAAGAAGTGGTGCAGGCGACGTTCTGCGGCACCTGATCCCCTGTTCATCTGGCTGAAAATATCCTCGGGGGTGAATTGAGCTGAAGGCTCAAGAGGGGGCAGACCGCCCCCTGCGCCGGTTGCGGCCTGATGCCGGTTGTGCATGGGCCGCATTCTGCGCCACACTCCCTGCAAGCCCCGGAGAGAGAGCAGATGCCGAAGCCCCCGCCGCCGGACACCCTGCGGATTGCCACTTACAACATCCAGAAATGCGTCGGCATGGACTTGCGCCGGCGGCCGGAGCGCACCTTGCAGGTGCTGTCGGGCCTGGGCGCTGATGTGGCGGTGCTGCAGGAGGCCGACAAGCGCCTGCCGCCGCGGCCCGCAGCGCTGCCGCATTTCCTGGTCGAGGAAACCGGCTGGCAGGCCGCGGATCTGGGCGGGGCGGGATCCTTGGGGTGGCATGGCAATGCGGTGCTGTTCCGCAATGGCGTGCGGCTGCGGGCCAAGGGCCATATCACACTGCCGGGACTTGAGCCGCGCGGCGCGGTCTGGGCGCTGCTGGAGACAGAAGCCGGGCTGGTCCGGGTGATCGGCGCGCATCTGGGGCTGACGGGGCGCGCCCGGCGCGAGCAGATGCATGCGCTGGCCCGTGCGGCGGAAGCGGATGACGCGGCAGTGGTCCTGGCGGGGGATTTCAACGAATGGTCGCGGTCTCCGGTGCTGGAGCATATCGCCCCGGCGCTGACCTTTCTGCCGCCGAAGGCCAGCTTTCCCGCACTGCGGCCCTTGGGAGCGCTGGACCGGATCGCCCATTGCAGGCGGCTGGAGGCGGTGGCGCATGGGGTGCATGGCGCGCGGCCGGCGCATATCGCCTCCGACCATCTGCCGGTCTGGGCGGATTTGCGGGCGGTTTGACTGCCGTTTGACTGCTGCTGGCAAGGGAGGGCTCCCGCGCCCGCAGGAGCTTCAGGCTGCGCCTGGCGCGCCTTGGCGGCCTTGGGCCGGGCGCTGCTGCGCAGCGCAGAGTTTTTCTGCTGAGAGGCGCTTAAGGGCAGGTTTGCCCTTAAGGCGCCATTTCGAGTGTGTATTCCGCCAGCGCCGCGTCAAGGGCAGGCCGCGCGTGCCGCGCGGTCCCTGCGGGCCCCTTGACCCGGCGCTGGCGGGGAAGCTTCAGCGTGCGCGCTGCTTTTGGCCGCGGCGCTGGGCGTTGCCGGGCTTGCTGCCCTGAGGTTTGCCCTGGCCGCTGGTGCCGCCGCCGCCGCCGCCTCGGCGGCGCTGACCGCCGGGTTTGCCGCCGCCGCGGCGTCCGCCGGGACGGCCGCCTGGCTTGCCGGCGGGTGCGGCCGGATCGGGCATCGCTTCCCAGGCGCGGCCGGAGGCGACGGGGATGGTGATCTTCATCACCTTCTGGATCGCCTTCAGCTCGTCCATCTCATCCGGCGAGCAGAAGGCGATGGCGGCGCCATCCTTGCCTGCGCGCGCGGTGCGGCCGATGCGGTGGACATAGGCGTCGGGCACATTCGGCAGCTCGTAGTTGTAGACGTGCTTGACGTCCGGGATATCCAGGCCGCGGGCGGCCACGTCGGTGGCAACCAGCACCTTGATGTCGCCGGACTTAAAGGCAGCCAGGGCGCGCTCGCGCTGGCCCTGGCTTTTGTTGCCGTGGATCGCGGCGGCGGCAAAGCCTGCCTTATCCAGCACCTTCATCAGCTTTTCCATGCCGTATTTAGTGCGGCCGAAGACCAGCGCGCGCTCGTCCTTGTGCTCTGCCAGCAACTCCTTCAGCAGGCTCAGCTTTTCCGCCTTGGCGATGAAATGCACCGACTGGGTGATCTTGTCGGCAGCCTTGCCCGGAGGCGAGACCTCGATCCGGACGGGGCTTTGCAGATAGGAGTTGGCGATCTCGTTCATCTGCTTGGGCATGGTCGCCGAGAACAGCATGGTCTGGCGTTCCGTCGGCAGCAGCGCTGCGATCTTGCGCAGGGTGTGGATGAAGCCGAGGTCCAGCATCTGGTCGGCCTCGTCGAGCACCAGGAAGTCGCAGGAGCCGAGGTCCAGCGCGCCGCGGTCGAGAATGTCGATCAGGCGGCCCGGGGTGGCGACCAGGATGTCGGTGCCCTTTGCGATGCGGGAGATCTGCGGGTTGATGGAGACGCCGCCGACCACCAGGCCGACCTTCATCGGGGTGCCTTCGGTCAGGCCCTTGAGGGTGTCGGCGATCTGGTTGGCCAGCTCGCGGGTCGGGGCCAGCACCAGACCGCGCACGGTGTTGGCGGCGGGCTTGCGGCCGTATTGCATCATCTGCGCGATCAGCGGCACGCCAAAGGCGGCCGTCTTGCCGGTGCCGGTTTGCGCCAGCCCCAGCACGTCCTTGCCGTTGAGGGCATGAGGAATGGCGCGGGCCTGGATCGGGGTGGGGTCGTTCAGACCCATGTCCTGGAGGCGGGCGAGGAGCTTCTCAGGCAGCCCCATGGTCGAAAATTCAGTCACGTATCGTCCTTTCACGGCCCTGCGGTCTGCACTGGCCGGGTCCGCTGCACGGCAGCGGTTTCATGCGGGGCAGGGACCTCGGGCGCGCGCTGGCCGGATGCCAGGCCGCTGGCCTCTGCAATCCCCACGCGTGATTTTGGGAATGGCGGCATATCACTAGACCCCGGGTGTTCTGTTACGCACATGCGGTGCGGCCGGTATTGGTCTCTGCTCACGCGGCAGGGAGGGATGCCTGGGTGCCAAATGGCTGTGGATAAGCGGTTTGTCAACTGCTGATGCACGTGAAAAGCCTGTTTTCGGCGCAGTTTGCATCCGTTAAAGAGGAAGCCCAGAAAACCGCGAGGACGCAAATGGCAAAGACGATTATCGCCCGCTGCGAGCGCAAGGGCCTGCGCATGACCGGCCAGCGCCGGGTGATTGCCCAGGTGCTGCAGGACAGCGATGATCATCCTGACGTCGAGGAGCTTTATGCCCGTGCCAGTGCGATGGATGCCGGGATTTCGATTGCCACCGTCTATCGCACCGTGAAGCTGTTCGAGGAAGCGGGCATTCTGGAGCGGCTGGAGTTCGGCGACGGGCGGGCGCGCTATGAGGATGCCGACCGCGAGCATCACGACCACCTGATCGACATGAATTCGGGCGAGGTGATCGAGTTCTGCGACCCGGAGATCGA
Organism: Leisingera sp. CC-HEC096; assembly: GCF_059429235.1. Taxonomy (NCBI): domain Bacteria; kingdom Pseudomonadati; phylum Pseudomonadota; class Alphaproteobacteria; order Rhodobacterales; family Roseobacteraceae; genus Leisingera; species Leisingera sp. CC-HEC096. Next base: position 1,266,825 of record NZ_JCAIJS010000001.1, on the reverse strand, counting down.
GGAGCTGCAGGAGCGGATCGCCCGCAAGCTGGGCTATGAGCTGCGCGGGCACAAGCTGGAGCTTTACGGGGTGCCGCGCAAGCAGGACTGAGGCGGCAGGTGGCGCCCGACGTATCACGGAAATTGATACGTGTGCTCACGTCTTGTCATCGCGGCGGGTCGGAAACGGAGTTGCTGCGGGAGTATTTTGCCGCTTTTGTCCCACGGAACCCGGCAGCCCCGCCGGGCGGAACGATGGACGCGCGCTCATGAACAACCTGCACGGCATTCTGCTGGTCATTGCCTCGATGGCGTTTTTCACGCTTGAAGACATGTTCATCAAGCAGCTGTCAGGCACCTTGCCGGTGGGGCAGATCCTGATTTTCCTCGGTATCGGCAGCGGGCTGGTCTTTGCTGTGATGGCGAAGATGCAGGGGCACCGCCTGTTCGCGCCGCGCAGCTGGCGGCTGCGGCCGGTGCTGCGGGCGGGGACCGAGGCGGTGTCGGCGATGGGGTTTGCCTCGGCGCTGGCGCTGGTCGATATCTCAGTCGTGGCTGCCGTGTTCCAGGCGACGCCGCTGGTGATCACCATGGGCGCGGCGCTGTTTCTGGGCGAGCAGGTCGGCTGGCGGCGCTGGCTGGCAATCTGCACCGGCTTTGCCGGGGTTCTGCTGATCATCCGCCCGGGGCTCGACAGTTTTGAACCGGCGGCCCTGCTGGTGGTGATTGCGGTGCTGGGCGTGGCCACGCGGGACCTGATGACACGGGTGATGGACAGCGCGGTGCCTTCCACCGTTGTCAGCTTCCAGGCGTTTCTGGCAGTTATCCCTGCGGGGCTGCTGCTGCTGGCCTTCACCCCTGGCGAGGCGCAGGTGATGGAGCAGAACGAATACCTGATGATGGCAGGCGGGGTGCTGTTCGGGGTGCTGGGCTACTATGGCATCGTGACTGCGATGCGGGTGGGGGATGCCTCGGCGGTGACGCCGTTCCGCTACACCCGGCTGTTGTTTTCGATTCTGGTGGGCGTCATCGTTTTTGGCGAGCGGCCCGACACGCTGACCCTGAGCGGGGCGGCGCTGATTATCGGGTCCGGGCTGTATACCTTTGTCCGCGAGCAGCGGCTGGCGCGGCGGGCACGCCGTGCGGCAGCGGCTGCGGCCTGAGGTCCCGCCTGGCAGAAATCCTCCGCCCTGTTGGCGCAAACAGCGTTTTGTTAGCCCTAACCTGCCGGATTTAGACGTGTTAGCGATAACGAGCGTGGTTTACATTTCCCCCGCGGCTGGTATGACGCTGGCAACAGAACGCGCCGCTTTCAGGCCCAACCAAGGATGGACAGATGAGCACCATTATCGACATTCACGCCCGTGAGATCCTCGACAGCCGGGGCAACCCGACGGTTGAGGTCGACGTGATCCTGGAAGACGGCACCATGGGCCGCGCCGCCGTGCCTTCGGGCGCGTCGACCGGCGCCTATGAGGCGGTGGAGAAGCGCGACGGCGACAAGTCCCGTTACATGGGCAAGGGTGTGCTGGAAGCGGTTGCTGCGGTGAACGGCGAGATTGCCGAAGAGCTGGTCGGCTTTGACGCCACCGAGCAGGTTGCGGTTGACCAGGCGATGATCGAGCTGGACGGCACCGAGAACAAGGGCCGCCTGGGTGCCAACGCGATCCTGGGCGTGTCGATGGCGGTGGCCAAGGCCGCGGCAGATTTCACCACCCAGCCGCTGTACCGCTATATCGGCGGCACCTCGGCGCGTGTCCTGCCGGTGCCGATGATGAACATCATCAACGGCGGCGAGCATGCCGACAACCCGATCGACATTCAGGAATTCATGATCATGCCGGTGGCTGCGGACAACATCCGCGAAGCCGTGCGCATGGGCTCCGAGGTGTTCCACACCCTGAAGAAAGAACTGTCGGCGGCGGGCCTCAGCACCGGGATCGGCGACGAGGGCGGCTTTGCACCCAACATCGCCTCCACCCGCGAAGCGCTGGATTTCGTTCTGAAATCCATCGAGAAGGCTGGCTACAAGCCGGGCGAGGAGATCTACCTGGCGCTAGATTGTGCGGCGACCGAATACTACAAGGACGGCAAATACGTGCTGTCCGGCGAGGGCAAGACCCTGTCGTCCGAGGAAAACGTGGCCTATCTGGCGGCGCTGGTGAACGACTATCCGATCATCTCCATCGAAGACGGCATGTCCGAGGATGACTGGGACGGCTGGAAGGCCCTGACCCAGGAAATCGGCGACAAGGTGCAGCTGGTGGGCGACGACCTGTTCGTGACCAACCCGGCGCGTCTGGCCGAGGGCATTGAGCGCGGCTGCGCCAACTCGATGCTGGTCAAGGTGAACCAGATCGGCTCGTTGACCGAGACCCTGAAGGCGGTCGATATGGCCCACCGCGCGCGCTACACCAACGTGATGTCGCACCGCTCCGGCGAGACCGAGGATGCCACCATCGCCGACCTGGCGGTTGCCACCAACTGCGGTCAGATCAAGACCGGCTCGCTGGCGCGTTCTGACCGGCTCGCGAAGTACAACCAGCTGATCCGCATCGAGGAAATGCTGGGTGAAGTGGCCGAATACGCGGGCCGTTCGATCTTGAAGTAAGAGCGTCTCCAGCCGGAAGACGCAAAGCGCCTTGAACGATTGTTCGAGGCGCTTTTTTTCGGGGGGGAGGTCACGTCCAGTCGTGTATGCTGGCGGTCTTTCGCAGGGCGGGCTTGGGTAGACCTCAGGAGCCGCAGCGCCATCGTCGGCGCGCCCGGAACAGTCAGGGCCGGGCCTTAACACGCATCAAGGCCTGCTTTGCCGGAAACGGGCATTCTGTACCCGCTCACCGTCAATGCAGGAGCCTCACATGACCCCCGTCCGCATCATCATCCTTGCCTTGTTGTCTCTGCCGCTGCTGCTTGCTGCGTGCACCGAGCCCGGTACTTATCCAATCAGCGGTGAGGAGTGCGGGCCCGACGACCCGGTGCTGGAACTTGACGCGAGCGATTGCCCGTCATTGGCGGCAGTCTGATCCGCTTGCCCCGTTTCCCTGGCGCGGCTGGGGCTGGAAAGCCCGCAGCGTAAGAGCTGGCACCTGTCAGAAAACACGCTTTTATCAGAGCGTTACCTTCCGGAAATTGCATGTGTGGCCCGGATCACAGACGCTCACGCAGGCGTCATGCTAGGTTGATCTTGCGCGGCGCACGGGTGCTGCGGGAAAGGGGGGACAGGCCATGAAAACGCGGTTTATGCGCACAGTGGCGATCTGTGCAGTTCTTTCAGCACTTGTGGGGTGCAGCGGGGCCGGGACATACCCGATCAGCGGTCAGCCGGCGTCGGCCGGCGATCCGGTGATGCGGATGGACATGTCCGACAATTACCCGTTGCTGGCCGGGCTATAGTCAGGCGACCGGGGGGCTAGCGCCTGCAACTGGCGCCCTGACCGGGGGCGGGGCGCCAGTTGGCAGCATTAACAGGGGGCAGTGTAATAGGTGCCGTCACCGCGGGAATAGGCGCACTGCTGGGTCTGGTTGTTCTGTGCAACCAAAGTGCCAGCTGCTGCGCCGCCCAGTGCGGCGATCAGGCGCCAGTCGTCGTCGGCCTTGAGCGCATCGGCAGCGATCAGGCCGGCTGCGGCACCACCTGCCACGCCAGCGACTGTGCGCTGTTCCGGGGTCAGGTTGGTACAGGCGCCCAGGCCCAGGGCGGCACTGGTAGCGAGAACGGGAATCCAGCGGAAATTCATGATTTTCCTCCAATTTCGTTGGTCCGGACGGCCTGTTTGAGGGCCGCGGATGGCACTATAACGCCACCTGCTGACGGATGGTTCCGGTTTGTGGGGTGAATTTTCCGCTGCGGCGCCGATCCGCCCGCGCCGGGTGCCGGGCGGCAAGCTTCCGCCGCACGGCTGGGGCGGACCGCATTTCAGCGCGAAGTCCGGCCCGGAAACGTATTGGCTGCCGCAGAGTTACAGGGTCTTGGTCATCAGAATGTAGTTCTTGCGCGGCTGGAACCGGGTGCGCAGGTAGAGCCGCTGAGCGGTTTCATTTTCCCGGTCGACTTCAAGATGCAGGGCGCGCATTCCAGCGGTGGCCAGTGATTTCGGCAGCTCGGTCAGAACCTCGGTGGCGATGCCGCGGCCGCGCACCGCAGGACGGATGTAAAGCTCATCCACAAAACCGTCCATGCCGCCAAACTCCACTGACCAGCCGAAAGTGATCACGATATAGCCGATCGGCGCCCGGGTGGGTCCAATCAGGTAGACGGCGCCATAGGGGTGGCCGTTCAAGAGGGGCTCGATCCCGGCGCGGCGGTGCTCGTCGCTGCTCTCCAGCCCGGATTCGGTATGGAAGGCGGCGACCAGCGACAGCACGGTATCCAGATGCTCAGGCTTGGCGAGATGCAGGGCGGCGCTCATAGGCGGGCGAGCCTTTCGGTTAGAAGATCAAAGAAGCCGTCCGCGTCGGCATCACCGATGAACAGGGCGTTGGGTGTGCGGTCCGTGACACCCCACCAGTCTGCGACTGTCATGCCGAGAGTGAGAGCGGAGGCGGTTTCGATTTCCACATTCACATGGCGGCCGGAGAAGAGTTCAGGTCTGAGCAGCCAGGCGATGACGCAGGGATCATGCAGCGGGCCGCCTTCGGAGCCGTATTTCTCCACATCGAAGCGCTCGAAGAAATCGAGCATTTCAGCGGTAAAATGGCCGACGCGGGTACCGAGAGCGCGGATCGCCTCCACTCGCGGCTTGGTGGCCAGTACCTTATGTGTCACATCGAGCGGCATAACGGTGATCGGCGCGCCGGATCTGAACACGATTTCAGCAGCTTCCGGATCGACATAAATGTTGAATTCGGCTGCCGGGGTGATGTTGCCCACCTCAAAATAGGCGCCGCCCATCATCACGATCTCCTGCACCCGCTCGATGATGTCGGGTGCGGTGTTGAAGGCAGCGGCGACATTGGTGAGCGGACCCAGGGTGCAGAGGGTGACGGTGCCCGGTTCATGCGCCCGCAGGGTTTCGATGATGAAATCGACGCCATTGTCCCCGGCCAGCGGCATCTGCGGCTCCCACAGCTTCGGGCCGTCGAGGCCGGTCTGGCCGTGCACATGTTCCGCGGTGATCAGCGGGCGGTAAAGCGGCGCCTTGCTGCCCGCAAAGACGGGTACATCCGTGTGGCCTGCGGCCTCGCAGACGATGCGGGCGTTCTTGCTGGTGAGCGGCAGCGGCACATTGCCCGCGACACAGGTGATGCCCAGCAGATCCAGCTCGTCAGGGCTGGCCAGTGCGAGCAGGATGGCGACGGCATCATCCTGCCCCGGGTCGGTGTCGATGATGATTTTCCTGGCGCTCATCGCTGTCTCCGCAATTCGTGAGCCACGACACTACGCGCAGTTCAGCCGGGATTGAACCGCCGACTGGCGGGGCAGTGCGAATTTCCTAAGGTTTTCTGCGGCAGCAATTTGCGGCTTGCCCGGCCGCTGGCGGCCGGAAATTGAGTATTTGAGGAAAGATGAAGCCGAGGGGAGCGCTCAGGCGCGCTCGTCTGCTTTGACTTCGTCCCAAAGCGCGTCCATCTCGGCCAGGTCACTGTCCTCGGGGCGTTTGCCGCGGGCGGCAAGCTTGGCCTCGACGCCCTGGAACCGGCGGGTGAACTTGGCGTTGGCGGCGCGCAGCGCGGCTTCGGGCTCGACACCCAGATGGCGGCCCAGGTTGGCCATCACAAACAGGAGGTCGCCGAATTCTTCTTCGACTTCCGCCTGGGAGAGGCTGTCGCGGGCTTCGACCAGTTCGGCGCATTCCTCGGTGATCTTGGCGATGACGTTGTCAGCCGACGGCCAGTCAAAGCCGACGCGGGCGGCGCGTTTCTGCAGCTTGTAGGCGCGCAGCAGGGCGGGCAGGCCGACGGCAACGCCATCCAGCGTGCCCTTCTGCGCCTTGCCGGCCCGCTCGGCGGCCTTGATCGCCTCCCAGTCGCGAGTCTGCTGTTCGGCGGATTTCTCGCGGCTTTCGTCGCCGAAGACATGCGGGTGGCGGGAGACCATCTTGTTGGACATGGTGGTGACCACATCCTGGAAAGTGAAATGCCCGGCTTCCTGCGCCATCCGGGCGTGGAAGACGGATTGGAACAGCAGATCGCCCAGTTCGCCTTTCAGTTCATCCCAGGCCTCGCGCTCGATCGCGTCGGCAACTTCGTAAGCCTCTTCAATGGTATAGGGGGCGATGCTGGCAAAATCCTGCTCGATATCCCAGGGGCAGCCGGCTTGCGGGTCGCGCAGGCGCGCCATGATCTCCAGGAGCCTTTCGATGCCCGCGGTTTCGTCGTGGATCAGGTCTGTTTCTTGCATTGCGGCTGCTCATTTTCCGGTGTCAGATGCATCATCCCGAGTCTGGAGCAGGAGTCCACCCCAATGCCCGTTGTGAACCGTATTGCCGATTACGCCGAGGAGATGAAGGCCTGGCGGCGGCATCTGCACCAGATCCCGGAACTGGCGCTGGACCTGCCCAAGACGGCGGCGTTTGTGGCGGAGCGGCTGCGGGAGTTCGGGGTGGATGAACTTCATGAAGGGATCGCGCAGACGGGTATGGTGGCGATCATCAACGGGCAAGGGGACGGGCCGACCATCGGGTTGCGCGCCGACATGGACGCGCTGCCGATCCCGGAGGAGACCGGGGTGGAGTATGTCTCGGGCCATGAAGGCAATATGCACGCCTGCGGTCACGACGGGCATACCACGATGCTGCTGGGGGCGGCGAAATATCTGGCGGAGACGCGCAACTTCAGGGGCCGGGTGGCGCTTATCTTCCAGCCCGCGGAAGAGGCGATTGGCGGTGCCCGCATCATGGTCGAGGAAGGCATCATGGAGCGCTTCGGTATCGGTGAGGTCTATGCGCTGCACAATTCGCCGGGCCTGCCTGTTGGGCATTTCCTGACCACGCCGGGAGCGCTGATGGCCGCGGTCGATACTTTCCACATTCATATTCAGGGGGTTGGCGGCCACGGTGCCATGCCGCATGAAACCCGTGACCCGGTGATGGCGGCCTGCGGCATGGCGCAGGCGATCCAGACCATTGTGTCGCGCAACCACCATACGCTGGAGGATCTGGTGGTTTCTGTCACCCAGATCCACACCGGCAGCACCGACAACGTGATCCCGGACACCGCCTATATCAACGGCACCGTGCGCACCTTTAACCCGGAGGTGCAGAAGATGGTGATGCGGCGGATGAAGGAGATCGTCGCGGGGCAGGCGGCCAGCTATGGCGTCGAGGCGGAGCTGGACTATGAGATCGGCTATCCGGCGACTTTCAACGACGCGGAAAAGACAGCCTTTGCCGTTGATGTGGCCAAGGAAATCTCGGGCGAGTCCAATGTCGAGCCGGACGGCGGGCGCGAGATGGGGGCGGAGGATTTTGCCTACATGCTGCAGGCGCGGCCCGGCTCCTACCTGTTCCTGGGGCAGGGGGATACCGCCGGGCTGCATCATCCGAAATACGACTTCAACGATGAGATTTCGCCGGTGGGAGCCTCATTCTTTGCCCGGCTGGTGGAGCGGGCTCAGCCGGTGAGCGGGTAAAATCCAGGCCAGATGACACCCGCTTGCGCAGCGGGTATTTGATCAAACAAAGAACTCTCACAACAGGGACGCACCGTCATGGCACTGGAAGACGCAAAGCACATGATCGATCACGCCTTCACCCGCGAGGATCTGAAGGGGTTGAGTTTCGAGATCACCTTTGGCGGGGCGACGTCCTTTCTGCGCCGCAAGTACACCAAGGATCTGACCGGCGTGGATATTGCCGTCACCGGAGTGCCGTTCGACCAGGCGGTGACCAACCGGCCCGGAACGCGGCTGGGGCCGCGGGCGATCCGCGAAGCCTCTGCCCTGCAAAGCCCGGATGAGCCCTATGGCTGGCCGCATAAGCCGCTGAGCACCCTGGCGATTGCGGATTACGGCGATCTGGCCTTTGACCATGCCAATGTGCCGGAGTTTCCGGCGGCGCTGACGGAGCATATCCGGGGCATTCTGGCGGCGGATACGGCCTCGGTCGTCTTGGGCGGGGATCACTATATCAGCTTTCCGATCCTGAAAGCCTATGCCGAGAAATACGGGCCGATTTCACTGCTGCAGTTCGATGCGCATACAGACACCTGGCCGGATGACAACATGGACCGGGTGGATCATGGCACCATGTTCTATAAGGCGGTGAAGACCGGGATCGTGGACCCAAAGACCTCAGTTCAGGTGGGGATCCGCACCACCAATGAGGATACGCTGGGGGTCAATATCATTGATGCTCCCACCGTGAATGAGATCGGCCCGGTGGAGACCGCACGCCGGATCAAGGAGATCCTGGACGACCGGCCGGTCTATCTGACCTTTGACATCGACTGCCTGGATCCGGCCTATGCGCCCGGCACCGGCACGCCGGTCTGGGGCGGGCTGACCTCGGCGCAGGTGGCGCGCATCCTTCGGGAGATTGCCGGCATCAATATCAAGGGCGGTGACGTGGTGGAAGTCTCTCCCCCCTTTGACACAACCGGCGCAACTGCTATTGCCGGGGCACATGTGGCGACGGAGATCATCTGCCTTCTGGGCTGGAACATGAGAGACAATGACTGACTTCAATCAACCGATCAGCGGAAATGACCTGGCCCGGTTTTCGGGACCGAACACTTTTATGCGGCTGCCGCAGGCAACCTCGCTGGACGGCCTGGATGTTGCGGTTCTGGGGGTTCCGATGGATATCGGTACCTCCTGGCGGTCGGGCACACGGTTCGGCCCCAAGCAGATCCGCGCCGAAAGCGCGATGCTGCGGCCCTATAACATGGCCACCGGCGCGGCGCCGTTCGACAGCCTGAACATTGCCGATATCGGCGATCTGGCGATCAACACCTTCTCGCTGCCGGATTCGCTGAGGATCATCCAGGAGAGCTATGAGGCGATTCTGTCGGGCGGGGTGATCCCGGTGGCGATGGGCGGTGATCATTCGATCACCCTGCCGATCCTGCGCGCCATCGCGAAAAAATACGGCCCCGTTGCGCTGGTGCATGTGGATGCCCACGCGGATGTGAACGACGAGATGTTCGGCGAGCGCGAAACCCACGGCACCGTGTTCCGCCGCGCCTTCGAGGAAGGGCTGATTGTTCCGGACAAGACCTATCAGATCGGCATCCGCGGCACCGGCTATGCGGCAACGGACTTTACCGAGGCGCAAAGCTGGGGCTTTCAGCACTTCCCGGCGCAGGAGCTGTGGGGGCGGCAGCTGCATCAGATGGGTGCGGAAATTCGCCGCGATATCGGCAATAGGCCGGTCTATGTCAGCTATGATATTGATAGCCTTGACCCGGCCTATGCGCCGGGCACCGGCACGCCTGAAATCGGCGGGCTGACAACGCCTCAGGCGCTGGAGCTGATCCGGTCCCTGAAGGGGGTCAATATCGTGGGTTGCGACCTGGTGGAGGTGTCGCCGCCCTATGATCCCTCGGGCAACACCGCCTTGGTGGGCGCAAACCTGCTCTATGAGCTGCTGTGCGTACTGCCGGGGGTGGCAACGAGATAAGCGGTCCGGCCTCAAGCGTATAGGCCGGGGGAGGGCCGCGCAGGGAGGAGGCAAGGGTTGACCTTGAAACCGCAATGAAGCGGCTGATGCTGTTTGGCTGGCTGGTGCTGGCCGCTGTGGTCGCCGGGCTGGGGTTCATCCGGCTGGCGCCCAGTGATCCGCTGGATTGGAACACCCAGCCGGAGTTCACCGAGGACAAAGAGTTCCGCGGCGGCGTTTTCCGGGTGGTGCGCACCGGCCCGGACGGGCTGGAGCGGTTCCACCAGATCGCCAGCACCGCGCCGCGCACCAGCGTTCTGGCTGGCGGCCCGGACGACGGGATGGCCACCTATATTACCCGCACCCAATTGCTGGGGTTTCCAGACTACACCACCGCGGCGCAGGACGGCGATCTGCTGAAGGTCTATGCCCGGCTGCGCTTTGGCCGCTCAGACCTGGGCGCCAACAAGGAGCGGATCAACGGCTGGCTGGCGGAGATGGAAGAGGCCCCGCAAGAGGCTTCGGCCAGCGAGTAACCGGCAGAGCGTTCTCCCGCCTGTTCGCGGGCTTTTGGAAAAGCCCCCCGCAGTTGGGCCGGGCGCCGCGCTGGGCGCGGCGCGGGCTCTTCCGCCTGGGGCGGCAGAGCCTGTGGTTTTTCCGCGAAGCGATTCAGGGGCTGGGCTGCGCGTGAAGACGCTAGTCTGATTTTTGTTTCTGCCGCGTCAAGGGCAAGCTGTGCTGGCACGCGGAGGCTGCGCCATCCTTGAGCCAGCGCGGAGGGGCGGCGTTGGTTTGCGAAGACTGATGCGCTTGAAAGCTCTAATAAGAAGGGCCTATGCAGCAGGGGTTGCTGATTGAGGACGTGACATATGACAAGTGATTGCAAAGAAATGCTTTGCTACCGGCCAATTATGGCGCATGGAGACAAACGGTCAGTTACCTTCGAATTTTCGCCAAGAGCAGGAGAGGCTCCTAGTCCGTGGCCTGAAGGCAAATGGACGTCACGTATCCGTCATATCGAAGCGGGAAGTTTTGATGAGGAGGCAAAGCGTAACTTTGCCAGTCACTGGACGCTTATCAATCCGGAAATAAGAGAATTGCCGGATGTACTTGGCCAATTCAGTTGGGTGGAAGATGATTTTCCTGCGTTCCGCCGGGAGTTGAAGGAAGCCATTTTGGCTGCCGATCCCGAGCTGTGCAGTTTTGTGCCTGTATCACAGTTGTATGACTTGCGTCATGGCAGGGTGATCGACAAGCCGGAGTATTTCTTTGCTGCGGTGAAGCAGACAAAGGATTCTCTGGATGTTGAAAACAGCGAGACCCAGACCATTGCCTTTCACGATGGATCGACCATTCCGGGACTTATGCCTAAAAGCCGAGTGCATCGATCCGCGCTGAAAGGCGCAATGCTGTGGCGTGATCAGAAGTCGAGAGAAGTCCTGTGCACCAGTGAGTTCAAAGCGCTGGCTGAGACGGCAGGCTGCGTGGGAATGAGGTTTTACGAAGTGGGAATTTCTGAGGTCTGAAACCAGCCCGGCGAGCCGGGGGTACTGGTCTGCCAGATTAGAAACATCAGAGCAGAGGTACCTGCGGTGGCGCGCTCGACATGCCGGGCACATCCCCCAGCGACGCCGACAGGCAGCTGCTTTGCACCTCGCGCCACATCGGCACGTTCAGCGACATCTGGCATTGCGCCATGAACATGCGCCCGTCCACCTGCAGGCAGCGAAGCTCACCCAGTTCCACCCGGGCGCCGGACTTATCTGTGCAGTAGCAATCGATGGTTTTGCCGCCTGGACCCTTCACATCCGCCAGTGCCATGCAGGGCAGAGTGAGGAGGATTGTGGCAATAAGGACTCTGGCATGTCGCATGGCTCTAGCATATCACATGGGGGCAATTTGGCCAAAACATGAACAAGAATAGGCGCGCCCATGGTTCCCGAAGAACGGCTGGAACAGATCCTGCAGCGGTTTCAGTATCTTGAAGCCGCGATGGCGGATGGCGCCGGGGGCGGGGATATTGCGGCGCTGGCCAAGGAGTATTCCGATCTGCGCCCCGTGGCGGAGCAGGTCACGGCCTACCGTAAGCTGCTGAGCGATCTGGAAGAGGCTGAGCTGATGCTGGCGGACCCGGATATGAAGGATCTTGCGGCGGAGGAGATCCCGGCGCTGAAGGCGGCGATCCCTGAGGCCGAGCACGCTTTGCAGCTGGCGTTGCTGCCCAAGGATGCGGCAGACAGCCGTCCGGCGATGCTGGAAATACGCCCCGGTACGGGAGGCGATGAGGCGGCGCTGTTTGCGGGTGACCTTTTGCGCATGTACCAGCGCTATGCCGAAGGGCAGGGCTGGAAGTTCGACATCATCGAGGAACAGGCGACCGAGCTGGGCGGCATCAAGGAGGTGGTAGCCCATATCAAGGGCGAGGATGTCTTTGCCCGGCTGAAGTATGAATCCGGCGTGCACCGGGTGCAGCGGGTGCCGACGACCGAAAGCGGCGGGCGCATCCATACCTCAGCGGCGACGGTGGCCGTGCTGCCGGAAGCTGAGGACGTGGATATCCATATTGATGCCAATGACATCCGCATCGACACCATGCGGGCCTCGGGCGCGGGCGGGCAGCATGTGAACACCACCGACTCGGCGGTCAGGATCACCCACCTGCCGAGCGGGATCGTGGTGACAAGCTCGGAGAAGTCCCAGCACCGCAACCGCGAGATTGCCATGCAGGTGCTGAAAACGCGGCTCTATGACATGGAGCGGCAGCGGATCGACAGCGAACGCTCGGCGGACCGGGCGAGCCAGGTGGGCTCCGGCGACCGCTCGGAGCGGATCCGCACCTACAACTTCCCGCAGGGCCGGATGACCGATCACCGTATCAATCTGACGCTTTACAAGCTGGATCAGGTGATGGGCGGCGATCTGGATGAGGTTATCGACGCGCTGACAGCGGAAAATCAGGCGCGGCTCTTGGCCGAGATGGGGCAGTAGGCATGGCAGAGACGGCGGCACAGGCGATGGCGGCAGCAACGGCGCGGCTGCGGGCGGCAGGGGTTCAGGACCCGGCGCGGGATGCGCGGGTATTGCTGGCCCATGCGGCCCGGATCGAGGCCAGCCGGGTCACGCTGATCGCGCCTGAGGAACTGGCGCCGGAAGTGGCCGAGCGCTATGAGCAGCTGATTGCGCTGCGGGCCGTGCGTGTTCCGGTCTCGCATCTGATAGGTGAGCGGGAGTTCTACGGCCGCCGTTTCAAGGTGTCGCGCGATGTACTGGACCCGCGGCCCGAGACCGAAATCCTGATCGAGGCGGCGCTGGCGGAGCCCTATAGCCGGGTCCTGGATCTCGGCGTCGGCTCCGGCTGCATTCTGGTGACGCTGCTGGCGGAACGGCAGGAGGCAAGCGGGCTGGGTGTGGACATCAGCGAGGCTGCCTGCCTGCAGGCCAGTGCGAATGCGGTGCTGCACCGGGTTCAGGCGCGGGCTGATATCCAGCAATCGGACTGGTTCGAGGGGGTCGAGGGGCATTTCGACCTGATCGTTTCCAACCCGCCTTATATTGCGCTGGACGAGATGGAGGACCTGTCGGCAGAGGTGCGCGGGCATGAGCCGGGCATTGCGCTGACCGATGGCGGCGACGGGCTGGGGGCATACCGGCAGATTGCGGCTCAGGTGGGGGAACACCTGGCGCCGGGCGGCAGGGTGCTGCTGGAAATAGGCCCGACGCAGGGGCAGGCTGTCAGCGCGCTGCTGGAAACGGCAGGGCTGAGCGGCATTGCCGTGCTGCAGGATCTGGACGGCCGCGACCGGGTGGTGCGGGCGCATTCCAGCATGAAGAGCAGCATTTGACGCGGAAATTCGCGATTTCGAAAGAAAAAACTCAGAAAATACTATTGTGCCCCTTGTCTGGGGCTTCGTAAAATGGTTACTCAGAGGGAGCCGCTTGAGGAGAAAGCTTTGCAAGCCTTCCCGCGGCATCAAGCCCAAAAAAGCTGATGATCCGGCGCTGAGGCGCGCACGAATGGGTCTACGGCGCATTAACTCAAGGCTGACGTTAGGCAGATGAGATCGTCCAAATCACGTTCACGTTCCAAGTCGAACCGGAACCGTCCCAATGGCGCCAATGTTGTCAACCGCGTGTTTGACAGCTCCGGTCCCGAAGGCAAGGTGCGCGGAACGCCGCAGCAGATCATCGACAAATACAATCAGCTGGCCCGCGATGCGCAGCTGAGCAATGATCGGGTTGCCGCGGAGAATTTCCAGCAGCACGCAGAGCATTATCTGCGCATGCTGAACGAGGCACAGCGCGAAATCGAGGCGCGCCGCGAAGAGCAGGAGCGCCAGAACCGCGAACGCCAGGCCGAGCGCGACCGTGAGCGGGCCGAACGCCTGGAGCGCCAGGAGCGTGAAGCTGCGGCGGCTGCTCCGGCAGCGGATCCGGCTGGCTCGCCGCAGCCTGAGGTGATCGACCCGCGCGGCGAAAACGGCAATGGCGCGGACAGCGGTCTGGTGGAAACCCCGGAAAGTCAGTCTGCACCTGCGGACACTCCGGCTGAGGCCGCACCGAAAAAGGCCCCGGCCCGCAAGCCGCGGACCCGCAAGCCCGCGCCCAAGGCCGAAGATGCCGCACCGGCTGGAGACGGCGGCGATGCGGAAGCCAAGCCCGCGCCGAAGAAGACTACCCGCTCGCGCGCTAAGCCCAAACCCAAGACCGAAGACGGTCCGGCGGAAGCGGCTGAATAAGCGGTTCAGAACCAAATTTGATAGAAGTCCCCCGGTGCCGATGCCCCGGGGGATTTTTCCTTTCGGGAGGCGTTTTGTTAGCAGCAGCTAACGCTGACGTCGGACGCGGCCTTTACCTGACGCTACCAGTAATCGGGGTTGTTCAAGGCTTCGATACAGGCCGAAGGGCCGCGCAACGGGGCAAGCTCTTCGCCGTTGAGGGGCTGCGCCAGCCATCCTTCCGGGAAATTCAGGGACAGCGGGGCGGCGGCCTGCGCTTCGGTAATCTGGCGGAAGCCAACCCTGCTGTAATAGCCGGGGTCGCCATAGGTGACGGCAACGTCGACGCCCTGTTTACGGATCTCGTCCAGCCCATGCCTAAGCAGCGCCTGACCGATGCCCTGCCGTTGCCGGCTGGTTGAGACGGCAACCGGCGACAGGATGAACACCGTGCGGCTGTCCTGATCGTAACGCAGACGAGAATAGATGATGCAGCCGATAAGCGTATGGCCGTCCCAAGCCGAATAGACGAAAAAGTCCTGTTCCGGCGTTTTGGCGCAGATATCGCGGACGAGGCCCGCGATCAGATCGCCTTCGGCGTCCCCCTCAGAGGCGGCGAAAACCGCCCGGAAAAGGCTGATGATTTCAGATGTATGGCCGCGGTATTCTGATGAAAACTCCATCCGCTGCTCCTGTGCCTGTTGGCTGGCTGGTGCACGCAGCATAGGGCAGCCGGGGGGCGGGCCGTCAAGCGCCGGGCCGGCTGCGTCGCCAGGCAGTCAAGCTTCGTGGCCCAGCACCCGCAGGTAGCGGCGTACTGCTTCGGGGAAACCCAGCATCAGCGCATCGGCGGTGAGGGCGTGTCCGATGGACACCTCGGCCAGATCAGGAATGGCCTGGCGCAGGGCGGGCAGGTTGTCCACGGTCAGGTCGTGGCCTGCGTTCATCATCAGCGCGGTGCTGCTGCCCTCTGCGCCAAGCTGGCGGGCGGCGTCTGCGGTGGCCTTGATCCCGGCCAGTTCCTGCTGAATGGCGTCAGGCGCGGTCTGGTTGGCGTAAGGCCCGGTGTAGAATTCGATCCGGTCTGCGCCAGCCTGCTGCGCCAGCGCCGGGTCAGCCGGATTGGCGTCCACGAAATAGGAAACCCGGATGCCCGCGGCCTTGAACTCTTCGGCGATGGGCAGAAGCATTTCGCCATCGGCGGCAAAGTCCCAGCCGTGGTCGGAGGTGGATTGTTCGGGCGTATCGGGCACCAGCGTCACCTGTTGCGGTTTGTTTTCCAGCACCAGGTCGATGAAATGGCGGGTCGGGTAGCCCTCGATGTTGAACTCCGCCTGCGGGAATTCATCGGCGATCAGGCGGGCGAGGTCCGGCAGGTCGGAGAAACGGATGTGGCGCTCATCCGGGCGCGGATGCACCGTGATGCCATGGGCACCGGCCTGCAGGATGGCGCGGGCGATGTCGATCAGGTTGGGCCAGGGCACCTCGCGCCGGTTACGCAGGTAGGCAACAGCATTGACGTTCACGGACAGCAAGGTCGGGCGGGGCGTAACCGGTTGGGTCATCGGGCAATCAGGCTCCGGCAAGGAATTCGGGAAGAGGTTCAGGCCTTGGCCAGCTCGCGCGCCAGCGCGCAGAAGGCCTCAAGGCTCACCTGTTCGGCACGCTCGGTCGGCGGGATGCCGGCGGCGGTCAGATGCGCCTCTATATTGGGAGAGATGCCCTTCAATGAGGCGCGCAGCATTTTGCGGCGCTGGTTGAAGGCGGCGGCGACAACACGCGACAGGATCGCGGCATCGGCCGGGAAGCGCGGTTCCGGCAGGGCGTCCAGATGCACCACAGCGCTGGAGACCTTGGGCGGCGGGGTGAAGGCGCCGGGCGGCAGCGACAGCACGATGCGCGCCTCGGCCCGCCACTGGGCCAGGATCGCCAGACGGCCATAGGCCTTTGAGCCGGGCTGCGCCACGATGCGCTCGGCCACCTCGCGCTGGAACATCAGGGTGAGGCTCTGCCAGAACGGCGGCCATTCCTTGGGCGTGAGCCAGCGCACCAGCAGTTCGGTGCCGACGTTATAGGGCAGGTTGGCGGCGATGCGGATCGGCGGCGTCAGGTGTTCGAGCGGGTCGATCTCCAACGCGTCGCCGTTGATCACCTCAAAGCGGCCCGGGTAGGCCTCCGCGATCTCCTGCAGCGCGGGCAGACAGCGGCTGTCCTTCTCCACTGCCAGCACCCGGCGCGCGCCCTCGGCGAGCAGGCCGCGGGTCAGGCCGCCGGGGCCGGGGCCGATCTCGAGCACGTCGCAGCCGGTCAGGTCGCCTGCCTGGCGGGCGATCTTGGCCGTCAGGTTCAGGTCCAGCAGAAAGTTCTGGCCCAGCGACTTGCGGGCCGAAAGCTGATGCGTCGCGATCACTTCGCGCAGCGGGGGGAGATTGTCGATGGCGCTCATGTCAGCTCCACTGTGGCGCATGGCGGAACGGGCGCGCCAGAGGTTTCATGCCTCCGGCGGGGATATTTGCAGCAAGAAGAAGGTTCAAGAGCTGGCCGCCATGTCCTGTGCCAGTTTCAGCGCCTCGATGAGGCTGGAGGGGTTGGCCTGGCCGGTGCCTGCGATGTCGAAGGCGGTGCCGTGGTCGGGTGAGGTGCGGATGAAAGGCAGGCCCAGCGTCACGTTGACGCCGCGGTCGAAGTCCAGTGTCTTGATTGGGATCAGTGCCTGGTCGTGGTACATGCAGACCGCCGCGTCGTAGCGCGCGCGGGCAGCGGCATGGAACATCGTGTCCGCAGGATGCGGGCCGGTGATGTCCAGCCCCTCGCTCTGCATTTCGCCGATCAGGCCGTTGATCCAGTCCAGTTCCTCAGATCCCATGGCGCCGCCTTCACCCGCGTGCGGGTTCAGTCCCGCGACCGCGATGCGGGGGGAGTTGATGCCGAATTGATCGCGCAGCCCGGCGGCTGTGATCTCAACGGTTTCGCGCAGCAGGCCCGGGGTCAGCACCTTGGGCACGTCGGCAAGCGCGATGTGGATGGTGGCGGGCACCACACGCAATTGCTCGCTGGCCAGCATCATCACCACGCGATCGCGGCCCGCCAGCGCCGCGAGGAATTCGGTATGGCCGGGGTAGGCAAAGCCTGCGCCGTCAATCAGCGCCTTCTTGTGGATGGGGGCGGTACAGATGGCAGAGGCTTCCCCCTGCTGGACCAGCCGCACGGCGGTCTCAACGGATTGGATCACTCCGGCGGCATTGGCCGGGTCGGCAGTGCCCTTGACCGCGCTGCCGCCGAAGGAGAGCGGGAGCACCGGAAAGTGGTCGGCGAAAACTGCCGCGGCCTCTGCCGGGGCAGAGATCTCCTTGACCGGGGTGCCGGCGGGCAGGTGGCGCGGGTCGCCGATCCAGAAGAACGGGCAGGCGCCGCGCAGGGCGTCCCAGGCCTTGACGGCGATTTCCGGGCCGATGCCTGCGGGTTCGCCGCAGCTCAGTGCAATGGGCCCGGGCCGGCTCATTTGATGTCGATCCGCGCATCCGCGCGCAGCTGTTCCAGATAGCTGTCGACCAGAGAGGTCATCCGCTGTGCCACGAGCGCATTGGCTACGGTTTCACGGTTGGCGCCTTCACCGAGGTCGGCGGTGCGGCCGCAGAGCATCAGCACCATCAGGGTCTGGCCGTTGTTGCGGGTCAGTGCGGTGGAGGTTTCGCCCGGGTCCAGCTTGGCCAGTTCCAGTGCGACATCGCTGGGGATCTCAGAGGGCGGCAGGCTTTCAACCGCCAGAACAGATGGATCCTGCCCTTGCGCAAGACCATAGAAGTCTTGGCAGGTGTCGACGCTGTTCACCACACGCTGCGCGGCGGCCAGGGTCTCGGGTGTGCGCCCGCCGGGCAGGAAATAGGTGGCATATTCAATCGCGGTGTAGCGCGGGGCAGCGCCTTCCACCTCGCGCAGGCCGCGCATCTGGAACAGCGCCACGGCGCCCTGCAGCGGCAGCGGCTCGGAGATTTCACCGGGCTGCAGCGCCAGCACAACCTCTTGCAGCTGCGGCGGCAGCTTGGTCAGCGGCATCCAAGGCAGGCGGCCGCCGTCGCTGCGGCTGCCGGCGGCTGAATATTGGGCGGCAGCGGCGGAGAAACTGTCATAGCCTTTGAGCTGGGCGACCTGCTCCACCAGTTCCTCGACCTGGGCGGCGTTCTGGTCGTTGACCGGCACGATGAATTCGCTCAGCAGCACCTGGACACTGCCGCTGCCCGCCGTGCCCATGGCGCGGTCGATCTCTTCCGGCGTGGGGCGGGCGCGGGACAGAAAGCGGGCGCGGGTGTACTCGCGCCAGCCGAGCCCGACCTTGGTGAAATCGCGCAGTGTCTGCGGCGAAACACCCTGCTGCTGCAGCGCGGTGACGAAATCGTTGAGCGACAGATTGGCGCGTCCTGCCAGCTCTTCCATGCCCGCAGTGATGTCTTCGTCGCTGAGTTCGATCCCTGCTTGTTCCAGCACATCCAGTTTGAGACGGTCGTTGATCAGTTCTTCGCGGGCGGTTTCCAGCGGATCGCCCGGCACTCGCAGTGCGGCCTGGAAGCGGGCGCGTTGTTCCAGCTCATACCGGGTGATGACCTGATCATTCACGGTGACCGCCGGGGCAAAGAGGTTCTGTGCGCCCGCGGGCAGGCCGCTCCAGGCCAGCCCTGCTGCCAACGCCAGCGCGGCGGCAGTTTTGAGAGCACGGGAAAGGAAAGGAGCCGGGAACCGGGTATTCACGTCTTGCTGCATGACCGCCTGTACTGTTTGCTGCCGCTTTTTACGGAAAATCCGCTCAGCGAGATGGTAAAGCCGAAATCCGTTGTCGGCTCAACACTTGTTGTTGAGGTATAGCGGCGGTTGACCGAAAGGTCGACCGTCACGCATTCATTGCTGTACGCCACGCCGAGGCCCGCGCGGGTAGCTTGGGCACCGGCTATGTCATAGCGCAGCCGGGCACTGGCGGACCAGTTGGGGTTGATGTCATAGCGTCCGTCAACCCAAAGTTCGGAGCTTTCCTCGGCCCGGTCTTCCTCCGGGTCGGTGCCGAGCCACAGATAGGTGCCGGAGAGGCTGGAGCGGCTGGTGTGCCATTCGCCGCGGAATTCGGCCTTGGAGAAGTTCAATGACCCGTTCAGCAGGCCGCGGGTCGAAATGGCCAGGCTGTCGCCGTATTTGATCTGGCCCGCCAGCAGGATATCCGATGTGGTGCCGCCCAGGCCGGAGCTTTTTGTGAACCGGCCGTCGGCGTCGCTGCGCAGTACTTGGCCCGCGGTGGCATAGGCCTGCCAGCCGGTGGGCGCATAGCGGGCCCAGTTGGCGCCGTAGACAAGGGTCAGCCCGTCTTCGCGGGCATCGGTCGAGGGGAAGCGCGACAGCGACAGAAGGTTGCCCTGGTCGAATTCGACAAAGCGGCTTTCCTCGCTGACCACGTTGCCGCCGCCCTCGTCACGCCATCCCAGCTGCAGGATCGGCTCCAGGTACTGGCTGGCCCCGCTGGCTTCGCGGCGGATCATCGGCAGGCGCAGGGTCAGCGCACTGCGCGGGGTGAGGCGGGTGACTTCCTCGGTAAAGAAGGCGTCGTCGTAGGCGCGGAAGGCATCGCCGGCGGCGCCGATTTCCCATTCCGCGAGGACACCGTTGCCCAAACGCCAGCTGCGGCGCCAGTCGATATCGGCGGTCAGCCGGGACAGGTCTCGGCCGTTGCTGTCGGTGGCGGTGCCTTCAATGCTGGAGCTGCGGTGGTGGCCGTGGCCCTGCAGCGTCAGCCGCAGTTCACCGCCAGTGAGGGCCGGGAAATAGCGGGTCTGGTAGAAGGCTTCTGCGATGCCGGAGGGGATATCGCTTTGCTCTTCGCTCTCGCGCAGTGTTTTGTAATGTGTGAGCGAGGTGCGGAAAAGGCTGTTGCGCTTGGACCGGGTCAGCACCGCCTCGGACCGCAGGCGGTCCAGGTCCGGCAGGCCGTAGTCGGCCACATAGGCGTCGTCTGAGACCGCCTTGACGTCGAAAGTGAAGCGGAAGTCGCGCGGCAGGTCGAACTGGCCTTCGCCAAAGAGATAGCCGCGGTCCTCCCCGGAGAACAGGTCATCGCGGGTATAGGCGCCGTTGAACTCGATCCGGCCGCGGCGGAACGCCTGGCGGTAGCGCACATCCAGCGTCTGGGTGCTGGAAGAGATATAGGGGGCCAGTGTCAGATCGCGGTGCGGGCCGAGAGTGAAGAAATACGGCACCTTAACCCCGGTCCCGAGGTTCGAGGTCGAGCGCACAGACGGCACCAGAAACCCGCTGGCGCGCTCCAGCGACGGGTCCGGCAGGCGGATGGCCGGGAAATAGAACACCGGCACATCCAGCACCCGCAGCTGGGCGCTCTCGAAATAGAGCTGGCGTTCCTGCTGGTCATGGATGACCCTCTCGGCCCGGATCTGCCACAGCGGCGGGCGGCCGTCGTCGCAGACGTGGCAGGAGGTAACAGCGGTCTTGTACAGCTGCGTATAGCGGCCGCTGACCCGGGTCATTTGCAGCGAGGCCAGCTGAAGCTGCTGCTGGAAGACCATGCGGGCGCCGGTCAGCAGGCCGTTGCGCAGGTCGCGGTCCAGCTCGGCGGCGTTGGCCAGGATGGTGATGTCGCCATCCTGGTCGATGCGGATCGGGCCTTCGATCTGCAGGGTGCCAGTGCTCTGGTCAAAGGTGATTTTGCGGGCGCGCAGCCGGATATTGCCCTGGAACGCCTCGACGTTGCCCTCAGCCACCAAGGTGCGGTCCGGAGTGATGAAGACCTGATCGGCCACCAGCATCGCGGGCTGCGCCGGATCAGGGGGCGTTGCTGTCTGCGCCTGCAAATCAGGGGCTGTCAGCGCCAGCCAGGGCAGCACGGCGGAAAGAAGCAGCGCCCGGCGCAGGTTACCCGTCTTCGGCATGGAGAAGCAGTCCCAAGGTCAACAATATTGCAGCGGCAGGCGGCGCCCAAGCGGCCAGCGCCACCGGAATTTGCCCGTTCTCGCCAAGGATTTGCGCGAAATTACGGATAAAATAAAGCCCGAATCCCAACAGCACCGCCATCAGAACCGCCAGGCCGGTGCCACCGAAGCGGGCGTGCCGCATCGTGAAGGACGCGCCGACCAGCACCATGGCGATCAGGAACAGCGGCCGGGCCAGTTCCGCCTGATACCGGACCTCATAGCGTTTGGTGGTGAAGCCCGCGGCGGAGAGTTCGCGGATGGTGGCGGGCAGGTCGTAGATCGAAATACCGCTGGAAGTGCCCAGCGTGTCGCGGATGCGGTCGGTGGTCAGCGTGGTCGGCAGCTGCAGCTCGTCATGCGCAGCGGCACCGGATTCCGGGTTGATGCCAGCGGCAAGCGGCCAGGATTTGGCGTTGAACAAAACCCAGTTGCTGCCATCCAGCCGGGCACTTTCGGCAATGATGCGGCGCACCGGGCCCCCGGCGTTGGTATAGGCGTGGATAGACACGTCATGCAGGGTGATGTCGGCGGCATCGCCGCTGTAACCTTTTGCATGGATGACCGACTGTCCGCGGGCGCCGCCCTGTCGCAGCCACAGGCCCTCGCCGCTGAGCGACAGCGCCGAGGGTCCGCCATTGTGGTAGGTCTCAGCCAGATCCTGATAGCGGTTGGCGGTGGCTGCCGCGATGGGGTTCAGCATGGTGACCGCCAGTCCGCCGATCGCGGCTGCCGCCAGCACCGGCGCCGCCAGTGCCCGAATGCCGGAGCGGCCAATGGCACGGGTCACCACCAGCTCGCTGCTGCGGGCGAGGCCGACAAACAGCACGATGGTGGTGAGGATCATGATCAGCGGCAGGAACTCGCTGAGCGCGGCCGGGATGTTCAGCAGGCTGAGGCCGACCAGCTGCGGCAGGCCGAGCTCTGCGCCTTCGAAGCGGCGGATCTGCTCGTTCAGGTCGATCAGCACCACCAGCGTCATCAGAACCGCGCAGATCACCAGAAACCATTGCAGGAAGCGGCGCGCGTAATAGAGATCCAGCTTCATGCGGGGGCCTCCTGCCGGATGCGCTTGGGGCGGGACGCCAGGATCAGGAAGACCAGCGCCACCGCGATCCCCAGAAAGGTCGGCAGGTAGATCAGCGGCCACAGGCTGGGGTTATCCAGCACTGGCTCCGACACCACCCCGCGCAGGCCCTCGACAAAGATCAGAACGACAAAGGCCAGCAAGGCCTGACGCCAGACGCCGAAGCGGGAGAAGGTGCCCAGCATGAGGGTTGAAAACCCGATCAGCGCCACCGCCACGCAAACCAGCGCGCGGGCAAAGCGCAGGTGCAGCTCCTCCGCCTGGGCGCCTGCGGAATAGCCATCGGTGCGGGCGATGGCCTCTGTGCCGGTCATCAGCTCAAGGCTTGGGATGGCACGGATGTTGCGGGCCGGGTTCTCAGCTTGCCGCGCTAGAGCGCTGATATCGTACGAGAAATCCGAAAAGAACGTGGTCGACATCCGCTGCGTCGTGTGGTCCAGCCGCTGCGCCATGCCTTCCACCATGATCAGATGCGCGCTGCTCTCGTCACGCACCAGAAAGGCGCGGGCGCCGGTGTAGGTCACGGTCAGTTCCGGGTCACGGCGGTCCGACAGGAAGACATCGTTCAGGGTGCCGTCCGGGTCGATCTGGCGGATGTAAAAGGTGACGCCATCCGCCGGGTGCAGGAAGTCGCCCTCGCTCAGCAGCTTGGCGGTGATATTCCGGGAGACCTCGCTTTCGCGCACCTCGAGCTGGCTGATCGAGGCAGGCAGCAGGTAATGGGTCAGTGCTGACATCATCAATGCGGTGATGATGCCAAAGGCCAGGGCGGGCCGCGCCATCTGCCAGGGACTGGTGCCGGTGGCGCGCAGCACCGTCAGTTCGCTCTCGCTGTTGAGCCGGTTGGTGACCCAGACCGAGGCGCCGAAGGCGGCAATCGGCAGCACCATGCGGATCAGGTTCGGCAGGGTCAGGGCGGTGAATTCCAGAAACACCAGCGCAGATTGGCCGTTGCCGATCAGCCGGTCGAACAGCACCACGGCCCGGTTGACCCAGAACACGGCAACCAGAATCAGGGCAAAGAAGCCGAAGAAGAGCAGATACTGTGACAGCACATATCTGTCGTAGCGTGACACCCGATCCCCCCAGATCTTGCCATTGTTGTTTTGCCGGACCTTAGTGGATTTGCGTGGCGGGGAAAACTGCATTCTCGCCAGGGGTCAGGATCGGCGGCGGATTACGGACCAGCGGACCGAACGGCCGGGTCTGGCCAAGCGCCGCTGCGCAGGATACCTCTTGAGCCAACAATCAGATTACGCCAGCAGGAGTTCGCGAAAAATGAGCAGTCTTACCCCGATCCGTTTTGCCGAATACGATCCCAAGGGGCTGGCAGAGATGACCGGCCGCGTGGCGGTGATGGTCACGCCTGAGGGCAGCATGGATCAGGCGGCGCGCAGCGCCAACCGGCTGAGCAAAGGCGCCATTGCCCGGCTGATCGAGTCCGAGGGGTTCAAGAAGGCCAAGAGCGGCGACATGATCTCTGTGAGCTGGCCTGCGGGGATGCAGGCGGAGGCGCTGGACGTGCTGGTGCTGCCGCGCAAGCTGACGCCGGTGGAGGCGCGCAAGGCAGGCGCCAATCTGGCCAAGGGAGCCGCAGGCAAGCGTCTGACGGTAATGGCCGGCGGCATGAACAAGGCTGCCGACCTGGCCCAGGGGATCGCGCTGCGGGGCTATGAGTTTGACAACCACAAGTCGCCGAAAGACGACAAGCCTGAAGGCGAGGTGGTGATCGCCTGCAAGGCGCCGGCGGATGTGGAAGCCGCTTCTGCACCGCTTCTGGCGGTCGCCGAGGGCGTGCACATGACCCGCGATCTGATCAATGAACCGGCCAATGTGCTGACCACTACGGAGTTCGCCCGCCGTATTGAGGAGATGAAAGAGATCGGCCTGGAGGTCGAGATTCTGGAAGAGGCGGACCTGGAAAAACTGGGCATGCGCACGCTCTTGAGCGTCGGGCAAGGCTCCGACAGCCCCTCCAAGGTGGCTGTGATGCAGTGGAAGGGCGGCGCAGATGATGCCGCGCCGCTGGCGCTGGTCGGCAAAGGTGTGGTGTTCGACACCGGCGGCATCTCCTTGAAGCCCGCCGGCGGCATGGAAGAGATGACCATGGACATGGGCGGCGCAGGCGTGGTGACCGGCACCATGAAAGCGCTGGCCCTGCGCAAGGCCAAGGCCAATGTTGTCGGTCTGGTGGGTTTGGTGGAAAACATGCCGTCGGGCAATGCCACCCGTCCGGGCGACGTGGTAAAGTCGATGAAGGGCGACACGGTGGAGATCATCAACACCGACGCCGAAGGCCGTTTGGTGCTGTGCGATGTGCTTTGGTACGCGCAGGAACAGTTCAAACCGGCGGGAGTGATTGATCTCGCGACGCTGACCGGCGCCATCATCATCGGCCTGGGGCATGAAAATGCCGGTGTGTTTTCCAATGACGATGATCTGTGCAATGCCTTCTTGAAGGCCGCCAGCGCTGAGGATGAGGGCGCCTGGCGGATGCCCTTGGACAAGGCCTATGACGACCAGCTGAAGTCGCGTATCGCTGACATGAAGAACGTGGGCGGCCGGCCCGCAGGGTCGATTACCGCGGCGCAGTTCCTGCAGCGGTTCATCAAGGACGATATGCCGTGGATCCATCTGGACATTGCGGGCGTGGCCTCGGTCAAATCGGACACGTCTTATGCGCCCAAAGGGGCCACAGGCTGGGGCGTGATGGCTCTGAACCGGCTGGTCGCGGATAAGTTCGAGGCGGAATAAACACAGATGGGGGCTGCCTATTTCTATCATCTGACCCGCAGGCCGCTGGAAGAGACCCTTCCGGTGCTTCTGGACAAGGCGCGCGGGGCTGGCTGGCGCATTGCGGTGCGCGGGCGCGACCCCGAGCGCATGGCCTGGCTGGATGACCGTCTGTGGCTGGGGCCAGAGGAGAGCTTTCTGGCCCATGGCCTGGCGGGCGGCCCCCATGATGCGTTGCAGCCGGTTCTGCTGACCGCGGGACCGGAGGCGGCCAACGCCCCTGATTGCGTAATGGCGGTGGATGGAGCCGCCGTCAGCGCCGAAGAAGTGCAGGCGCTGAGCCGCGTCTGCATCCTTTTCGACGGCACCGACCCGGAGGCCGTCCAGCATGCCCGCACCCAATGGAAAAGCCTGACGGACGCCGGTTGCTCCGCCCAGTACTGGTCCGAAGAAAGCGGGCGCTGGGAAAAGAAGGCCGAGAAATAGGCCGCCCCGCCCAAATGATCGGCGGGATTCCGCCAGTTTTGTTTAGTTTTATTTCATTTGTGCAGGAAATACTCGCGTGATCGCGGGCGGCACAGTAATCCTCCCGGTCAAAAGTACCAGAACACTGGGGGGACAGATGACTTTCAAGCGTGTGTTTCTGCGGCCGCGGCTGCTGCCTGTTGTTGGGGCGGCGCTGCTTGTGCTGGCAAATTGCGGCGGCCCTCAGGGCGGGTCCGTAAGCCGGACCGAAGTTGATGTCGAGCGCCTGGATTTTGCGGTTCAGGAAGTGAAGTCCCTGCGGTCCAAGGGCAAGCGTGTCTGGTGCGTTCCATTTGCGCGCAACGCCAGCGGCATCGAGATTTACGGCAATGCCAAGACCTGGTGGTCACAGGCCAAGGGCCAATTCAGCCGGGGGAAGCAACCGCAGACTGGTGCAGTGATGGCCTTTCAGGCAACCCGCTCCAACCCGCTGGGCCATGTCGCGGTGGTGTCCAAGGTCGAAGATTCCCGCAGGATCGAGGTCAACCACGCGAATTGGCACCGCAACAAGGTCTCGCTGGGAATGGCAGTCATTGATGTGTCGGCGGCCAATGACTGGTCCGCCGTGCGGCTGGAAAGCAACCCGGGCGCTTTCGGGCGGGTTTACCCTATCCTCGGCTTCATTTCGGCGGATCCTGACGCCGGATGAGGCAAGGGGCGGACTGCTGTCAGCTGTTCTGAATGCCGCCGCGCTGGATCATGCGGCCGGAAATTTTCTCAAAGGCTTTTCGCCACAGGGTTTCGAGTTCCGGAGTGAAGTCCTCTTCCAGCGCGTTGCGCAGGGAATCCACCAGTGCTTCCTCCATCGGTGCAAAGTGTGAGACATGAACCCCCAGGCTTGCATGCCTTTTGCCGAGCTCCTGGAAATGCGGATCGACCGCTGATTCATCGTCAAGCTTGGCAAGAATGACGCCCAGCGTTGTCATGAATTTCATGCCTTGGCCTTCGAGGTCTTCCCGAAAGAGCTGCCGCAGCTCAGGCGCGTGACGGAACAATGCGTCGTAGAAGAACGCGGGGTCCCTGACGGCCTCGTCTTTCAGCTTGCTGTAACTTTTTCTCAGTTGTTCCAGTTCTTCTTCTGTCACGGGGATATCTTGCTCCTTTCTGGTGCCGAAGTTCCCCTCCAGCTTAGAAGCTTAGCAGCCGGAATTCCTTGATCCGGCTCAATAACCCGAATTGCGGGGCTGGACTGTCTGCTGCGGCTACCGCGTCAGGACCAGGGCGCCGTTGCGGATCTCGATGCTGGACCAGCGCTGGAGATAGCCCATTCCAAGCAGCGATTGATCCAGCGCCCCCTGGTTGACCCAAACCCGCACGCCGGTGTCAGTAATGCCCCCCAGGGACATTTCATCAATCCAGACTGAGGCGGTGCGCACCTCGCCATTTGCGGTTTGCGCCCGGCCGAGATAGGCGAGGTTTTCCGTATCGATTCCGGCGCGCCGGGCGTCTCGCTCATTCAGAACGACCTGGCTGGCGCCAGTGTCCACCAGAAACTCGATGGCAGCGCCGTTGACATCCAGGGTCAGGTAATAGTGCCCGTCCGGTGCGCGCGGCACCTCGACACGGCCGGTATCCACCGCAACGTTCTGCTGGGGGCGCACAGTCTGGCGGATGTCATGCCACAGCCCGTAAGAGGCGATCACGCCTAGGAAAATGAAGCCCCAGACGGCAAACATCTGCAGCGTCCTGCCAAGTCTTTGGCGGTTCTGCACGAAAACCCAGGACCCCACTGCCACCAGCAGGATCGCCAGATAGATGAACCGCCCGATTTCATAGTCGCCCATTTGCGCACCTCCTGAACAGAATGTAGGCGGTCCAGGGCGGTATGCTAGGCGGCAAAGCCGAAGGCGCGCAGCCCATCGAGCACGAACTGAACCGAAAGCGCCGCCAGCAGCATTCCCAGCAGACGGGTGACGACCGTGATGCCGGTTTTGCCAAGCATGCGCTCGAACAGGCCGGAGAACAGGCACATCACCAAGAGGATCGCCAGCACCGCAATCACCACGCCCATGACCATGGCAAAGCCGGTGAAGCCGGGCTGCTGGCCGGTCAGCAGGATGACCGTGGCGATGGAGCCCGGCCCGGCCATCAGCGGGATCGCCAGCGGGAAGACGGACGGGTCGTCGAAATCATCCTCCTCGCTGCGGTCCTCCCGCCGCTTGTTGCGGCGTTCGAACAGCATGTCGAGCGCGGTCAGGAACAGCAGCGCGCCGCCCGCAACCCGGAAGGCAGGCATGGAGATGCCGATGAAGTCCAGCACGGCTTCGCCGAGAGCTGCAAAAACCGCCAGCAGCACTGCTGCCGTGATGGTCGCCCGGAGCGCGATGGAGCGGCGGCGTTCAGACGGCATCCCTTGAGTCAGGGCGATGAAGACAGGAGTCAGGCCGATCGGGTCGACAATGACAAACAGCGTCACGAAAGAGGTGATCAGAAATGCGGTGTCGATCATTGCGCCTCGGCCTGCTCCAGTTTCTCCAGTGCGTCCATCCACAGGCCCTCAGCCCGTTCCAGCGCCTCAATGCATTCAGCGTGCTTTTTCTGCCAGACCGCCATATCCGACGCTTTGCCCGGTTCGTACAGGCTAGGGTCGGCAAGCTTTTCGTCAAGCTTTTCACGCATTTCGCTGAGCTTTTCCACCCGCGCCTCGGACTTTCGAACGTCTGCGCGCAGTGCGATCAGCACATCGCGGGGGGCGCGTTTGGGCTTGGCGGGCTTTGACGTATCGGTCTTTGCTGCCGGTTTCTCCCGCGCCAGCAGCAGCGTGCGGTAGCTTTCCAGGTCGCCATCATAGGGTTTCACGGTGCCCTCCGAGACCAGCCAAAGCCGGTCCGCCACGAGGCTCAGCAGGTGCATATCGTGGCTGACCAGAATGACCGCGCCGGAATAGGCCGTCAGCGCTTCTACCAGCGCCTCGCGGCTTTCGATGTCCAGGTGGTTGGTCGGTTCGTCGAGGATCAGCATATGCGGCGCGTCGATAGTGGCGATCAGCAGGCTGAGCCGCGCCTTCTGGCCGCCGGACAGCCGCCCGACCTCGGTTTCCGCCTGCGCAGCGCCAAGGCCGAACCCTGCCAGCCGCGCACGCCACTTTGCGGGCGCCTCATCCGGGCGCAGGCGGCGCAGGTGGTCCAGCGGGGTTTCATCGACGTAAAGCTCATCCACCTGATGCTGGGCGAAATATCCGATGCGCAGCTTGGAGGACCGGGTCATCTTGCCTGCCATCAGCGCAAGCCGGTCCGCCAGCAGTTTCGACAGCGTCGACTTGCCCTGGCCGTTCTTGCCCAGCAGCGCGATGCGGTCGTCCTGGTCGATGCGCAGGTTCAGCCGTTTCAGGATTTCCGTGTCGCCATAGCCGGTGACGCCGCCCTCGATATGGATGATCGGCGGGGACATCTCCTCCGGCTCGGGGAAGCTGAATGCGCGCAGGGCGGCCTCCTGCGGCGTGGTGATCGGCTTCATCTTGGCGATCATCTTGAGCCGCGACTGGGCCTGCACCGCCTTGGACGCCTTGTAGCGGAACCGGTCAACAAAGCTTTGCAGATGGGCGCGGCGGGCTTCCTGCTTCTTGGCCTCAGCCGCGGCAACCGCCAGACGCGCCGTGCGGGTTTCGGCGAACGTATCGTAGTTGCCCTGGTAAAGCGTTAGCTTCTTGTCCTCCAGGTGCAGGATCGAGCCCACCGCCCGGTTCAGCAGTCCGCGGTCGTGGCTGACGATCAACACCGTGTGCGGGTATTTCGCCAGGTAGCTTTCCAGCCAAAGCGCGCCCTCAAGGTCGAGATAGTTGGTCGGCTCGTCCAGCAGCAGCAGATCAGGCTGCGCAAACAGCACCGCCGCCAGCGCCACCCGCATCCGCCAGCCGCCGGAAAAGTCGGAGCAGGGTCGTTTCTGGTCGGCGTCGTCAAAACCGAGGCCCTTCAAGATCGAGGCAGCGCGCGCCTCCGCCGACCAGGCGTCGATGTCCGACAAACGGGTCTGGATCTCGGCGATCCGCGCCGGGTCCGTGGCGCTGTCAGCTTCGGCCAGCAGGGCGGCCCGTTCGGCATCGGCGGCCAGCACCGTGTCGGTCAGCGAGACATTGGAGGAGGGCACCTCCTGCGCGACACCGCCGATGCGGGCCTTGGAAGGCAGGGAAATGCTGCCGCCCTCCAGCGCCAGTTCGCCCCGGATCAGCCGGAAAAGCGTGGTCTTGCCGGTGCCGTTGCGCCCGACCAGGCCAACCTTGTGGCCGGTGGGAATGGTGGCAGAGGCACTGTCGATCAGCGGGCGGCCTTCGACCGAATAGGTGATGTCCTGAATGCGTAACATGATCAGCGGTGTGGCGCAGGTGCCGGAGGCTGTCAATCGGCCTGCCGCCTTCCTCTTGCTGAAAATACCCCCGCCGGAGGCACGCGCGCCTGCGCGCGGTCTGAAAACGTCTTCCCAAGCGCCTCCAGCCATGTTACGCGGCGCGCGGAGTTTTCGGCCCGGGGATACGCCCCGCGGCCCATCAATCAGGAGAATGCCAAATGGCTCTGGAACGCACTTTCTCGATCATCAAGCCCGATGCAACCCGTCGCAACCTGACCGGCAAGATCAACGCCAAGTTTGAAGAAGCCGGCCTGCGCATCGTGGCGCAGAAGCGCATCCACATGACCAAGGAGCAGGCAGGCAAGTTCTACGAAGTGCACGCCGAGCGTCCGTTCTACGACGAACTGTGCGAGTTCATGTCCTCCGCTCCGGTGGTTGTGCAGGTCCTGGAAGGCGAAAACGCCATTGCCAAGAACCGCGAAGTGATGGGTGCCACCAACCCGGCAGACGCTGCCGCCGGCACCATCCGCGCCGAGTTCGCTGAATCGGTTGGCGAAAACTCCGTGCACGGTTCCGACGCTCCGGAAACCGCCGCCGTGGAAATCGCTTACTTCTTCTCCGGCATCGAGCTGGTCGGCTGATCTTTCCGGATCACCGGTTGACACCGGAAGGGGCTGCAGCGTCACGCTTGCAGCCCTTTTTTCATGGATCGAGGTAGCGGTTCAGCGGATGCTGCCGTATCGCGGGCTGATCCTGCGGCGGCGCGGGCCTGCTCTTTACGTAAGACAGCGAGCGGCCCAGTTCCCGCGGTGCGGTCAGTTTCGAAACCGCCCGGCGCCCAAGGCGCTTGGGCAGGGGCTCACCCTTTGATGCGCGGTCCTCCAGGTGGCGGCGGAGCAGGTCAGTGTTGCGCGTGTTCGATTTCCACGCGACGTCGAACAGGTCACCCACCAGCGGCACGGAGCCGATCAAGGCATCGACGCCGGTGTTCGCCGCCATCCGGGCCAATGTGCCGGTGGAGGCGCCCATCTGATAGCCCGAGTAGATGATGTAGCCGGCGGGCGCCAGCGCCAGAGCGTCCCCGATGCCCGGAACCAGGCCAGCGATGCTGTCCCAGCCGACCCTAAGGCCGATGCCCGGAATGCGGAACGCCCGGTCCATGCGCTGCGCCAGGCGCTCAAGCGATTGCAGCTTTTGTTCGTGGTGTTGCGGCAGATCAGGCATGGCTCGGCGTCCTTGCGATGACCCAGACCGCGTGCACGATGCCGGGGATGTAGCCCAGGAGGGTCAGCAGAATGTTCAGCCAGAAGTGCTTGCCAAGACCAACCTGGAGAAAAACGCCAAGCGGCGGCAGCAGAACTGCGAAGATAATGCGGATCAGGTCCATGCCGGAACTCCTTCTGTTGCACTCATTCCTGCATGGTTAACGGCTGAACCCGGGAAAAAGTTGCATGAAGGGTGGGAGCGGCAAGACAGGTGGCCTCTCTTGGAGGCTGGCGAGATGGGGGCGTCGCAGCTTACAGGGGCTTCAGATCAGCAGGCACAGCGCGCACGCCAATGGCGTCCAGTTCCGCCAGCAGCTTCGAGCTGTGCTGCGGCCGGGCGTCTGCCTTGATCGCGTCAAAGCGCTTGCGCAGCTCCTCCTTTTCCTTGCCCTTGCAGTCGTTCCAGGGGCGTCCCTGCAGAGCCATCACCAGAACATAGTAGCCGATGAAATGCGGCCGGGTGCCGGATTGCAGCAGCCGTGCATAGGCTGCATCGGGACCGATGGCGCGCAGCTCTTCGGCAGAGGCGATTCCAGCGCGGTGGCAGGCTTCCTCGTAGGCAGGGCCAAGATTGCGGATGGAGGAAATAGCTGTGTTCATGGTTTGTTTCTATCGGGTGCGGGCCGCGTTGTCACGATGGAAAGCGCGGTGTTCGTTAACCGCGCAGGATTTGTCTGACGCTGGGTCCCTTGGTGACGCGCCTGATTGACAGTCGCATTTCCCGCCGCAAGCCTTGCGGGCAGGGCAAGCGGAACCGGGGGAGAACGGCGATGAAGGAAAGCCAGCAAGCATCTGTGAACGTGGAGGGTTTTGATCTGGCGGCCCCGCCAGCCGGATTTGCGGAGGATCCGTTTCCCTTCTACGACGCCTTGCTGCGTGACGCTCCGGTGCTGCCGCAGCCGGACGGGTCGCTTCTGATTTGCCGCCATGCCGATCTGGACCGGATTTACCGCGATACCACGCTGTTTTCTTCGGATAAGAAGAAGGTGTTTGCCCCCAAGTACGGCGCAGGCTCGCCGCTGTTTGAGCATCACACCACCTCGCTGGTGTTCTCCGATCCGCCTCTGCACACACGGGTGCGCAAGATCATGACCTCGGCGCCGACCCCGCGGGCGATTGCGAAGATGGAGCCGGGGCTGATTGCCACGGTGGATCACTTGCTGGAGGAGATGGCCGGAAGGGATCAGGCTGATCTCATTGAGGATTTTGCCGCCTCCATCCCGATCCAGATCATAGGCAACCTGCTGGATGTGCCGATGGCGGAACGCGAACCGCTCAGGGACTGGTCGCTGGCCATCCTCGGCGCGCTGGAGCCAGTACTGAGCGCGGAGCAGCTGGCGGCGGGGCACCGGGCGGTGGAGGAGTTCAAGGACTACCTCGGCGGTTTGATTGCCCAGCGCCGGGCCCGCCCTGGCGATATCGAAACCGATGTGCTGACTCGGCTTATCCGCGGCGAGGGGGCAGAGGGCACCTTGAGCGAGATCGAGCTTATTCAGAATTGCATTTTCATCCTGAATGCCGGCCATGAGACCACCACCAACCTGATCGGCAACGGGCTGGCACTGCTGCATGACAATCCGGAGCAGAAGCGTCGGCTGATGGAGGCGCCGGAGCTGATCAAACCCGCGATAGAAGAGATGCTGCGGTTCCGCTCCCCTAACCAGTTGGGCAACCGGGAAACGACCGCAGAAGTTGAGATCGGCGGACACCGCGTGCCTGCGGGCACCAACCTGCATCTTGTGATCGGCGCTGCCAACCGCGACCCTGAAGTTTTTGAAAACCCTGAAACTTTCGACATTTCCCGAAGCCCGAACCGGCATCTTGCCTTTGCTGGCGGCCCGCATGTCTGCGTCGGCCTGACGCTGGCGCGGCTGGAGGGGAAGGTCGCAATCGAACGGTTCCTGCGCCGTTTCCCGGAGTATCGCCTGCTGCCTGGCCGCGTGCCCGGCGGACGTATCCGGTTCAGGGGCTACGCGGCTCTGCCGGCCAGTTTGCTCTGAATACTGTTCGGCAGGCGATGGCTTGGGTCAGAACAGCCCGGCCTCCTTGGCGGTGAGCGCTGCCTGGGTGCGGTTCTTGGCATCCAGCTTGCGGCACAGGGTGCGCACATGCAGCTTGATGGTCACTTCCTGCAGGTCCAGTTCGCGGGCGATTTCCTTGTTGGACAAGCCGCGGCATAGCCCGTTCAGCACTTCCAGCTCCCGCGGGCTGAGCTTCTGGGCCAGCGGGTGAGTGCTTGCCGCGGATTCTTCGCGCATCAGGTCGACCGGCACATAGATTTCGCCGGCGCTCATGAAGCGGACCGCGTTCAGCAGCGATTGCGCCCCCATCGTCTTGGGGATGAAGCCGATGGCCCCGGCGCCCAGCGCCTCTTGCGCGGTTCTTGCGGGCGCGCTACCAGACAGAATGGCCACGCCCTTGCCGCCGTTAGCCGCCAGCGCCCTGGCCAGCCCGTCGAGCCCCATCATACCCGGCATATTGTAGTCAAGCAGCACCAGGTCGAACGGACCCTCGCCGGAGATCTGTTCGATTGCACCGGGCAGATCAGTGGCCAGCGCGACCTCGGCGCCGCCCTCTGACCGGAGGTAGGCGGAGATCGTTTCCCGAACCATGTCGTGATCGTCTGCCAGCAAAATTCGCATGAAGCCCCTGGACCTGTTCTGCAACTCACGGTCCCAGTCTACAGCCGCAAGTGTTTCAAAACTGTCAACCTTGGAATGCGGGGGGCGCCTGAAATGAGGACTTGTGCTGCAGCTCCTGTGAACTTGGCGGAATATTATTGATATTAGGCCAGCCGGGCGGTGACCGGTAAGCCAACATTAGGGGGCTGGCGCTAGGCTTGAGGCTGGGCACCCTTTAAGGAAGGTCAGGTTCCTATCCTCCGGTGCCGGTTTCGGGGCCGCGCCAATGTGGCATGTTTCCGGCAGATCTGATGAGGCAAGTGGAGAGCTGCAGATGAGAGAGATGATATCGCGGGCAGGTGCGCTTGCTGCCATGCTGGTTTTGGCTTTTTCGGCTGCGGTTTCCGCAGGTGATGATCCGCAGATGCTGCTGTCAGTACGCATGGACGGCCAGTCAGACTATGCGGCGCAATACACAATCGAGGACCTGCGCGCGCTGGAGCCCGTCACCTTTGAAACGGAGACCATATGGACCACCGGCCCGCAGCAGTTCACCGGCGTGCCGCTGGCGGTTCTGATGGAGCGGATGGGGGTCAGCGGCGGCCAGATGGTGGCGCATGCGGTGAACGATTATTCGGTGGAAATTCCGGTGTCGGACGCGGTTGAAGGCGGGCCTATTGTTGCTTTTGAGCGCAATGGAGCGGAAATGTCGCTGCGCAACAAGGGGCCGCTTTGGTTGGTATACCCCTATGACAGCAACCCGGACTACCGGACCGAAGAAGTATTTTCGCGCAGTATCTGGCAGCTGGACCGTATCGTAATCCGGCAATGACCGGCAGGCGGGGGGCAAGCTGCTGATGCTGCACGGGTTTCCATCGGTGCCGCGCTGGGTGCTGGCTCTGGTGCTGGCGATTGCCGCGGCGCTGGCGGCGCAATCGGTGCGGCTGGGCCATCAGGTGCTGCAGGAACTGGACGGCCTGTCGACCGCGGCCACCGACAACATGCAGTGGAACCTGTCGCAGGCCGAGGTAGAGCATCTCAAGCTGCAGACTGCGGTACTGACCGCCAGCGCACCCGAAGATTTGCCCCGGCTGCGGCGCCAGTTCGATATATACTACAGCCGGATCTCCACCTTTCGCGAAAGCCCGTTGTTCGAAGATCTTCGCCGCAGCCCCGCTGGGACAGGCCTGCTGCAGCAGATGCAGGACCGGCTGGACAGGATGGCGTCGGTGGTGGACAGCGGCGATCAGGCGCTTTTACGCGGTCTGCCGGACCTTGCGGAGGAACTGGAGGTTAACAGCGCTGACGTGCGCGAACTGGCTCTATTCGGCGTTGTCCTGCAGGTGGACGATTCCAAGGACAAACGGCTGAAACTCTTCACCATTCTGTCCCGCTTGGGCTGGGTTGTGCTGGCCCTGGTGCTGGCGTTGGCGCTGGCGGCGCTGCTTCTTGGGCGGCTTTACCGCAAGGGCCGTCAAATGGCGATCGAACGCAGCCGCGCCGCAGCGCGGATGGAGGCGATGATTGCCTCGTCGCTTGACGCCATCCTGGTTGTTGGCGCCGACGGGCGGATCCAGGCTTTCAACGGTGCCGCGGAGTCGGTGTTCGGCTACAGCAGAGAAGAGGCTGTCGGCCAGCCGATGGTAAATCTGATTGTGCCGGACCATTTGCAAGAGGCGCACGAGGCCGGCATGAGGCGGTTCCTGCAAACCGGCCAAGCGCGGGTTGTAGGCAAGGGTCGGCTGCAGTTGGAGGCGCGCCGCAAGTCCGGCGAACTCTTCCCGGTGGAGCTTTCGGTCTCGGTCAGCCAATCGGGCACCGACATGGTGTTTGTCAGTTTCCTGCGGGATATTTCCGAGCGGATTGCGGTGGAGGAAGAGTTGCGGCGCGCTCGTGACGACGCATTGGCAGGTGAACGGGCCAAGCACAACTTGCTGACAGTGATGAGCCACGAGATGCGGACACCGCTGACAGGGGTGCTGGGTGCCCTCGATCTGATCGAGGGAACTGGCCCGACGCAAGAGCAGCGCCGCTACCTCCAGGCCATGCGGGTCTCGGGTGAACTGCTGCTGCATCATGTCAACGACGTGTTGGAATTGTCGCGGCTGGAATCCGGAGCCGACTCGGAAAAGCTGCGGATCTTTGACTTGGAAGAATTGGTCGGCGGTTTGGTGGAAAGCCAGCAAGCCAGCGCCAAGGGGCGGGGAATCGACTTGTCTCTGCATTGCAGCTTGGGCGGTAAACCCGTGGTCGCCGGCCGCCCCCGCGCCGTGCAGCAGGCGCTTTTGAACCTGATCGGCAACGCCTTGAAATTCACCAGTGAAGGCGTGGTCAGCGTCGATGTGATGCGCCTGCCGGACGGTGAAACGGTGGAATTCAGTGTGGCGGACACCGGCCAGGGCATCGCAGCGGAGGATCTTGACCGGATCTTCGAGGATTTCATCACGCTGGATGCCAGTTATGGCCGGGGCAGCGAGGGCACCGGGCTGGGGCTGTCGATCACCAAGCGCCTGGTGGAGGCGATGGGAGGAACTGTCACCTGCGAAAGCGAACCTGGAGAGGGCAGCCTGTTCACGATTTCCCTTGCCCTGCCACCGGCCAAAGCGCTGCCGCGCCAGACCGAACAGGACAAGCCGCAGCATAAAGGCGGTTGCCGGCTGCTGGTTGCGGAAGACAATGACATCAATCGCGAGCTGCTGGCCACCATGCTCGGCCAGGAAGGGCACAAAGTCACCGCGGTGCCGGGCGGTGCCGAGGCGGTGCAAGCCGCCAGTGAAGGCAGGTTCGACCTGGTTCTGATGGACATCAGCATGCCCGAGGTCGACGGGATAGAGGCGCTGCGCCGCATCCGTGCCGGGCAGCTGGCCGAAGGCACAGACATCGTGGCGCTGACCGCCCATGCAGCAGCAGAGGATCACACCCGCATTCTGGAGGCCGGCTTTGCCGAGGTGCTGACCAAGCCGGTCAACAAGGCGGAGCTTGCCGATGTTATTGCTCGCCGGGCTGGAGGCGGGGTCAAGGCGCTCCCCAGAACCGAGTCTGACATTCACCAGTTCTTCGAGGCTTTGGGGCAGGACCGCGCACGCAGTTTCCTGGTGTCCTTCTGTGAGGAGGTGAATCAGTTTCAGGGCATGCTCCAGGGGTCTGCGGAGCTGGAGGATCTCCAGCGCAAGGAAGCACACCGGCTGGCAGGTTCAGCCGCGGTCCTGGGGCTGTCGGATCTGCGCTCGGCAATGCTGGCCATTGAGAAAACCGAACTGGGAGAAAACCCTCCGCTGGCTCCATTCCAGCAGGCATGGGCCAGTGCCGCAATGATCCTGGTGCCGCATCTGCATTCCTGAAACTGGGCCAACCGCTCTGCTGTGGTATCGCGGGACAGTGACGGAAACCTATACGGCGCAGCTGCGCCAATGCGGAAGCCAAAAGGGGTCAAAGCATTGCTGCTTTGACCCCTGGAAATCTGGCTCCGGCGGTAGGGATCGAACCTACGACCAATTGATTAACAGTCAACTGCTCTACCGCTGAGCTACGCCGGAATGTGAGGCGTCGTATAAGAGTTCCAACCTGTGGCGTCCAGAGGAAAATCGGCATTTCGTCAGATTTTTTTGCCCCCGGTTTCCAATCGGTTGAGCCTGGAGTCGGAGGGCGGGAAACCGGTTGCGGCGGCACTGCGAACTTGGCAGTGGAGGTGCCGGATTTTGTGGTGAAACAGTGCGGAAAGGCCGCGGGGATGGGCCTGGGAATACACGTGCGGTACGCTGCGCGTGGCCGGGCCTAACAGCCTGTTATCACATGATTTTTGAATGGCTCCGGCGGTAGGGATCGAACCTACGACCAATTGATTAACAGTCAACTGCTCTACCGCTGAGCTACGCCGGAACGGTTCGTGCCGTATAGCGCCCCCCGTGTTGGGCGTCCAGAGGGCGCAGGGCATTTTTTGAAAAAAAAATCAGCCGCCGCGCCGTTCGAATACTGCAGCCGCGGACAGGGGGCCTTGCGGCGCCGCCAGGCCGCGGCCGCTCAGGTCCACGAGATGGGCAAACACGTTGCGCTCAGCCGCCTTCAGCAGGGCGGGCGGTGTCTCGGTATAGATCTGCTCCGCCAGCGTGCGGGCAGTGGCAGGGGTCTCGGCCAGTGCTTGCAGAATCGCGGCCTCGCGCGATTCCCGGTGGGCGATCAGCCAGTCGAGCCGCCCGGCCGGATCCGTTACCGGGGCGCCGTGGCCGGGGTGAAACACCCGCCAGCTGCGCTGGCGCAGGCGGCGGCAGGAGGCCATGAAATCGGTGAGGTCGCCATCCGGCGGCGACACCAGCGAACTGGCCCAGCCCATCACGTGATCGGCGGTAAAGCAGGCGTCCCCCCATGCCAGCGCGATGTGGTTGCCGAGGTGACCGGGTGTGTGAATCACTTCCAGCTCCCAGCCGTCGCCGCTGATGACCTCGCCGTCGCCAACGGTGATATCCGGCGCAAACCCTGTGTCGATGCCTTCGCCGCCGCCGGCCAGCCCGCTGCCTGCCAGCCGGGACATCACCTCGCTGCGTCCCGCGTCCGCGCCCCCAAAGGCAAAAACCGGCGCGCCGGTGGCTTGGCTCAGGCCGCGCGCAAGGGGGGAGTGATCCAGATGGCAGTGGGTCACGATGATATGGGTGATCTGCTGGCCAGGCCGGACCGCGGCGAGAATCGCCTCCAGATGCGGCGCGGAGTCGGGGCCCGGGTCGATCACCGCCAGGCTGCCGGTTCCGATCAGATAGGTGTTGGTGCCGCGGTAGGTCATCGGAGAGGGGTTCGGCGCCAGAATGCGGCGCAGGCCCGGCTCCAGCTCAACGGCGAGGCCAGGCTGCGGGTTGAAATCGTCTGATGCCTGCATGGTCTTGCCCCGCTGCTGTTTTCCTGCACTGATGCGCCGGAGGATCGGCTTTCCTCTTTTCCTGGCGCCCTATAGGCTTAGCCCATGTCCTTCAATTGGCTCAAACAATATATGCCGCGCAGCCTATATGCCCGGGCGGCCCTGATCCTGGTGGTGCCGATCGTGGCGCTGCAGATCGTGGTCTCCGTGGTGTTCATCAAGCGCGATCTGGAAGATGTGACGGTGCAGATGACCGCCACCATACAGCGCGAGTTTGAACTTTTGCGCCAGGTGGCGGATTCGGCGCCGGATCAGGAGACGGCGCTGGCGCAAATGGCGCCGCTGCTGCAGCCGCTGAAAATGGAAGCCCGGTACCTGGCGCCCGGTGCGCCGCTGCCTGAGGACCAGTTCAGCCTGATCGAATTCTCCGGCCGGGTGGTCCGTGACGAGCTGGAGAAGACTTTGCCAGGGTTCCTGGCCGCACGCTTTCCGGCTGATCGTAAGGTGCTGGTCTATTTCAACACCGCGCACGGGCTGGTGGAACTGAGCTTTGACCGCCGCCGCCTGACCGCGGCAGCGCCCCATCAGTTGATCGTCACCATGATGCTGTTCGGCTTCCTCATGATGCTGATTTCCTTTCTTTATATGCGCAACCAGCTGCGCCCGATCAAGCGTCTGGCAAATGCCGCCGAAGCCTTTGGCCGCGGCCGGGTGGAGCCGTATTCGCCCGGCGGAGCAACCGAGGTGCGCGCTGCCGGCAGTGCGTTTTTGGATATGCGGGCGCGGATCGAACGGCAGATCGAACAGCGCACCCTGATGCTGTCGGGTGTGAGTCATGATTTGCGCACTCCACTGACCCGGATGAAGCTGGAACTGGCGATGCTGGACGAGGAGGACGCGGCGCCGATGCTGCGTGACGTGGATGAGATGCAGGCGCTTCTGGACGCTTTCCTGGATTTCTCCCGCGGGGCAGCTGTGAGCGAGCCGGAACCGGTGGACCCGCATGAGCTGGTGCGCACCATTATCAGCGACTGGCAGCGCCAGGAGAACCAGGTGTCGCTGGGCGAGATGAGCGGGGCAGGAGAGGTGATGCTGCGGCGCCAGCCGGTGCGGCGGGCGGTGGAGAACCTGATATCCAATGCCGTGCGTTACGGTACCAAGGCCCGGGTTTCGGTGGCGCTGACGGAGCGGTCACTGCGCATCCGGGTCGAGGACGACGGCCCGGGCATCCCTGCGGAACAGCGCGGCGATGCGGTCCGGCCCTTTACCCGGCTGGATCCGGCGCGCAACCAGAACCGGGGTTCCGGTGTCGGCCTCGGACTGGCGATCGTAGCGGATACTGCGCGCGCGCACGGCGGGACGCTTCGGTTGGGGGAAAGCGCCGACCTTGGCGGGCTGAAGGCGGATATCGTCATCGCCCGCTGATCCTGAGGCCGCCCTGGCAGTACTCTGACTATCTGGGTGTTGCGCGAGGCCGCGGCGCACCGCACGCTGGCTTTCCCTGATTTTCTCATTTTGCCGGTATCACTCTGACCCCGGGGCAGGCTGCCCTGGAGCAAAACCTTGTTTGGAGTCCTCTCATGCCTCAGATCGACCCGTTCACCAGCCATCGCCGCGGTCTGGAAAGCCCGGCCACGCATCACCTGGCCATTACCCCGCAGGACGGGGTGGATCTGCCTGTCCGGCCACGGGTGCTGCGAGTGCTTGCGTCCGGTGATCTCAGCCTGCGTGACGAGGCTGGAACGGTCATTACCTATTCTGTGACGGCCGGGGAGACATTCGTGTTTTCTGCTGTCGGTGTGGAAGCCTCAAACACCACCGCAACCGTTGCAGGATGGTACTGAGAGTGAGCCTGGTCCGGTAGCACGCTTGCGCTGGCTCTCCTCTTTGCCAAGGCGTCTTGCCGCTGGACCGGACACGCCGGCGCTGCGGCGTAGTTATCCCGCATACTTTGTTGTGGCAGCTGATGTGGTAGGCCCGGCAGGATTCGAACCTGCAACCAAAGCGTTATGAGCGCTCTGCTCTAACCGTTGAGCTACAGGCCCGCCATAGTCCCGTGGTTAGAAAATGGCGGGCGGGAGGTCAAGCGGCGATTGCACCGCAGCGCCGCAACCGCGGCCTTCTGTGCCGGGATGCAATCGCTTGTTTCCTTCTGTTCCGCCTTGCGCTAAAGGCTGCCGCAACGTGTTGGAAGGAGCCAAGTGATGACCAGCGGCAAAAACGGCCTGACCTATGCAGACGCAGGTGTGGACATTGATGCGGGCAACGCCCTGGTCGACCGGATCAAGCCGGCCGCCAAGCGCACCAACCGCCCCGGCGTGGCCAGCGGGCTGGGCGGTTTCGGCGCTCTGTTTGATCTGAAAGCCGCAGGTTACAACGACCCGATCCTGGTGGGCGCCACCGATGGTGTCGGCACCAAGCTGCGGATCGCCATCGACACCGGTGTGGTGGATGGCGTCGGCATCGACCTGGTGGCGATGTGTGTGAACGATCTGGTCTGCCAAGGGGCTGAGCCGCTGTTCTTCCTCGACTATTTCGCCACCGGCAAGCTGGAAACCGACGTGGCCGCTCGCATCATCGAAGGCATCGCCGAGGGCTGCGTGCGCTCCGGCTGCGCGCTGATCGGCGGCGAGACGGCGGAGATGCCGGGCATGTACCCCGAGGGCGATTTTGACCTTGCAGGCTTTGCCGTCGGCGCAATGGAGCGCGGCACCGCGCTGCCCGAAGGCGTGGTGGAAGGCGATGTGCTGCTTGGGCTGGCCTCTGACGGCGTGCACTCCAACGGCTATTCCCTGGTCCGCAAGCTGGTCGAGGTCTCGGGTCTGGGCTGGGATGCGGATTGCCCGTTTGGCGAAGGCTCCCTGGGCGAGGCGCTGCTGACCCCGACTCGTTTGTATGTGAAGCAGTGCCTGACGGCGGTGCGGGCAGGGGGCGTGCATGCGCTGGCCCACATCACCGGCGGCGGCCTGACCGAAAACCTGCCGCGCGTGCTGCCCGAAGATCTGGGGGCCGACATCGACCTGAACGCTTGGGAGCTCCCGCCCGTGTTCAAATGGATGGCGGAGACCGGCGGCATTGCCGAAGCGGAGATGCTGAAGACCTTCAACTGCGGCATCGGCATGATCCTGTCCGTCTCCGCGGACCGCGCCGATGAGCTGGCGAAGGTGCTGGAAGCCGAGGGCGAGACCGTCGCCCGCCTGGGCACCGTCACCGCAGGCGCCGGCATGCGCTACGCAGGCAAGCTGCTGTGAGCCACAGACGCGTCGCGATCCTGATTTCCGGCGGCGGCTCCAACATGGTGTCGCTGCTGGAGAGCATGACCGGCGATCACCCGGCGCGGCCCTGTCTGGTGTTGTCAAATAACGCTGATGCCGGCGGTCTGGCCAAGGCTGCCGCCGCGGGCGTGGCCACGGCGGTGGTGGATCACCGTCCTTTTGCAGGCGACCGCGAGGCCTTTGAGGCCGAGCTGGTGAAACCCATCTTTGACGCGGGCGCGGACATCGTCTGCCTGGCCGGGTTCATGCGGGTTCTGACCGCCGGGTTCGTCTCGCAGTTCGAAGGCCGGATGCTGAACATCCACCCGTCTTTGCTGCCGAAATACAAGGGCTTGCACACGCACGCCCGCGCGCTGGAGGCCGGCGATGCTGAGCATGGCTGCACCGTGCATGAGGTGACGCCGCGCCTGGACGACGGCCCGGTCCTGGGCCAGGCGCGGGTGCCGGTTCTGCCCGGCGATACGCCGGACACGCTGGCGGCGCGGGTGCTGGTGCAGGAGCACAAACTGTACCCGGCAGTACTGCGCCGGTTTGCCGCTGGCGACAAAACCCCGGTCCTGCTGCCCTAGCGTCTGTCCTGAACGGTTGCGCTGTTGCCGTGCCAGTCCAGCGGATCTTGCTGCGGGGCAGGTGCCAGAAGTGCGATCAGGCCAAGCAGTACGAGCAAAGCAGCGGCAGCCAATAGCGGAATCATCCCGCGAAAAGGTGTGACTCCTGCGGGTTCTGCGGGGGAATGGTCGAGTGCAGTCATCGGTGGTTCTCCTATTTGCGATACACACCCAATCTAGGGGTTGGTTTTGCATCATAAAAATGAATGTTTGGCGGGGATATCATCACAAGGGGTGAAGCGTTTAGCCCTGCTGCACCAGTGGCTGTGCTGCTTGCGGCACAAATTCACGGTGTCCGGTGCACCTGTTTGCATTGCCCGGAACAAGCGCGTATCACGGCCCGGCCCACGTGAGATTGAAAAGCGGTAATTGATGAAAACCCTGACCACCACCGAAGAACTGCAGGCCTTCTGCGATGCCGCTGCACAGCATCCCTACGTCACGGTGGATACCGAATTTCTGCGCGAGCGGACCTATTATTCCAAGCTCTGCCTGATTCAGCTGGCCTTTAACGGCGACGGTGAAAACGACGCGGTTCTGGTCGATCCCCTTGCCAATGGCATCTCACTGGAGCCGCTTTACGCGCTGTTCCGCGACGAAAATGTGGTCAAGGTGTTCCATGCCGCGCGTCAGGATCTGGAGATATTCTGGGTCGAGGCAAGCGTGTTTCCGAAGCCGCTGTTTGACACCCAGGTGGCAGCGATGGTTTGCGGCTTTGGCGAGCAGGCGGGCTATGAAACGCTGGTGCGCAAGATCGTCAAGCAGGGGCTGGACAAGACCTCGCGCTTTACTGACTGGTCGCGCCGTCCGCTGAGCGAAGCGCAGAAGACCTATGCGCTGGCGGATGTGACCCATCTGCGCAAGATCTATGAATTCCTGGCAGCCGAACTGGAGAAGAGCGGCCGCTCCCATTGGGTGGCGGAAGAGCTGCAGGTGCTGACCGACCCGGCGACCTATGACATCCAGCCGCAGGACGCGTGGAAGCGCGTGAAGACCCGGACCAACTCGGGCAAATTCCTGGCGGTGGTGCGCGAGCTGGCGGCGTTCCGGGAAACCTATGCGCAGTCAAATAACGTGCCGCGCAACCGGGTGTTCAAGGATGATGCGCTGGTGGAGCTGGCCTCGACCAAGCCGCGCACCGCGGCGGAACTTGGCGGCTCGCGTCTGCTGCTGCGGGAGGCCCGCAAGGGCGCGATTGCCGAGGGCATCCTGGAAGCGGTGGCCAAGGGCGTGAACTGCCCGCCGGAGAAATTTCCCCGTCTGGACCGCAGCAAGGAGAAGCTACAGGTGAACCCGGCGCTGGCGGACCTGCTGCGGGTGCTGCTGAAAGCCAAGACCGAGGCCGAAGGCGTGGCGGCCAAGCTGATCGCGCCAAGCGCCGATCTGGATGCCATTGCCGCGGGGCTGCGCGATGTGCCGGCGCTCAGCGGCTGGCGCCGTGAAGTGTTCGGCGAAGATGCGCTGCGGCTGTGCGACGGCAAGAT
The DNA here is from genome assembly GCF_059429235.1 of Leisingera sp. CC-HEC096. NCBI lineage: Bacteria > Pseudomonadati > Pseudomonadota > Alphaproteobacteria > Rhodobacterales > Roseobacteraceae > Leisingera > Leisingera sp. CC-HEC096. The sequence goes on along the minus strand of NZ_JCAIJS010000001.1, from coordinate 1,222,902 downwards.
CGGCCTCGCCGCCAAGGGACAGGCGGTGCAGGTGGTGGAACTTTAATCCAGCACTCCGACGCCGGAAAAAAGAAACGCCCGCAGATGCGGGCGTTTTCCGTTTTTCAATTCGGGCGAAGCCTGCGGCGTCAGCGGCGGCGGCTTTCCCGTGCGTTCTCCGCGCCGTTTACACGGACGAGGCTGACGGCCTCAAGATCCTGCTTCGACAGCGTACGGGCCGCGTGAAGAGTACGGCTGAACTCGCTGCCCTTCAGGGTCGCCTCCTCCGGGTAGACCACCCGGAAATCATAGGCCAGAACACCGTCCTCTGCCGTCTCTGACTTGCGCAGCTCGACATCAAACGCCCCCTGGCGCGCGGCAACGCCGGACGCGTGGATGATGGCTCCGGAGGCGGTCCGTTCGATTTGAAGCCCGGTGACCTGGCTGATCAGGACGCTTTTGTCCTCTGGCGGCTTCTTGGCGAAAATCCCGCGCGCATTGCTCTCCTGCGGCAGCAGCGGGTTGGTGCCTTCCGGCACCCGGGCCTCTGCTGGGGCCGACCGGCCGAACCAGTTAGACGGGTTGACCCGCGAGTCCTTCCAGCCGCCGCAGCCGGCCAGCACCAGCGCTGAGGCCAATGTGAGAGCCAATGGTTTGTGCATCTGTCCCCGCCCATTCAAAATGTCTTTGCAAGGGATTACCCGATTGGCCGAAGCTTGAAAAGCTGTTGAAATGAGGCGGGCAGGGGCTTAGGTGCTGATCAGCCCCGGAATACGGATTTTGAGGATAGACGGACGATGGCCACAGCCGCCTTTGAAGAGATCGTGGAGGACTTCGAGTTCATGGAGGACTGGGAGGACCGCTACCGCCATGTGATCGACCTGGGCAAGGCGATGGAGCCCCTGGACGACGCGCTGAAGGTGCCCGCCACCAAGGTCGACGGCTGCGCCAGCCAGGTGTGGCTGCATGCCACGGTCGAGGGCGGGGTATTCCGCTTCGATGGCGACAGCGACGCGATGATCGTGCGCGGGCTGATTGCGGTGCTGCGCAAGCTGTACAACGGGCTGACCCTGCAGCAGGTGGCGTCCGTGGACGCCAAGGCAGAACTGGGGCGGCTGGAGCTGAATGAGCACCTGTCCTCGCAGCGCTCCAATGGTCTCAGGGCGATGATCGAGCGGATCCGCGAAACCGCGATGGCGCAGGCCTGAGGAAAGCGGGCGAGGGGCCGACCCCTCGCGCTCCCCGGAGTATTTCGGGAAAGATGAAGGCTACTTGGCCCAGCGAGAAATGGCAGTTTCCAGATCGCCGTAGCCGGTGTGTCGGTGCTCGAAATCCAGTCCCATGCGGTCCGCGCATTGGCGGGCCTTTTCCACCAGCTTGGGGTCGCTGATCTGCGACTGGTAGACCAGCTTGGTGTAGTTGCCGAACACCATGTCCCGCAGCTCCGGGTTCTTGTCGAGACCCATCGGGCGCCAGACGAAGGCGTCGAATTGCTTGACCAGAAAGTCGGTCAGGTAGAAGGCGGTGATTTCGCCCTCATCGGCATGTCTGGCAAAGGTGTCATTGCCCTCGAAGAACGAATAGCAATGCGGGCCTGCGACCATTTCAACACCGAGCTCTGCGCATTTGCGCTCCAGCGCGCCGCCGGTGCCGCAGTCGGCATAGACCACATAGATCTTGTCATAGACCGCTGAATGTTTGGCCACGGCACCATCGACGGCATCGGTGATCTGCTCCGGATACAGGTGCAGCTTGGCGGGCAGGCAGGTGAGGTCGATGTGATCCAGCCCGTTTTTCTCCTTGATATCAAGGATCTCGCGCGCAAGCGCGCCGCAGGCGATCAGCAGGATGCGGCCGGTTTTCTTTTCAGGGGCAGCCAGACCCTGTTCGGTGAGGGAGCTTTCCTCAAGCGTCCGCCCGGTGGGCGGGCGGAAGGCAGCCCGCTCTGTCAGGCGGGCTGCGCGTCCTTTGCGTGCCAAATCAGGCGCTCATCGAGTTGTGCTTGCGCGCAACGAAGTCCTTGGCCATTTCCACGGCCACGGCTGCGTCACGGCAATAGCCGTCGGCGCCGATCGCCTTGCCGAACTCTTCGTTCAGCGGCGCGCCGCCCACCAGCACGATGTAATCATCGCGCAGGCCTTGTTCGACCATGGTGTCGATCACCACCTTCATGTAGGGCATGGTGGTGGTCAGCAGAGCCGACATGCCGAGGATGTCCGGCTTGTGCTCTTCCAGCGATTCCAGATAGTTCTCGACCGGGTTGTTGATGCCGATGTCGACGACTTCGAAACCTGCGCCTTCCATCATCATGGAAACCAGGTTCTTGCCGATGTCGTGAATGTCGCCCTTGACGGTGCCGATCACCATTGAGCCGACGCGCGGGGCGCCGGTTTCGGCCAGCAGCGGCTTCAGGATGGCCATGCCGCCCTTCATCGCGTTTGCGGCCAGCAGAACTTCGGGAACGAACAGGATGCCGTCGCGGAAGTCGGCGCCGACGATGGTCATGCCGCCCACCAGAGCCTTGGTCAGGATGTCGTAGGGAACCCAGCCGCGCTCCAGAAGGATGTTCACGCCTTCTTCGATTTCCTCTTTGAGACCATCATAGAGGTCGTCAAACATCTGCTGAACAAGTTCCTCGTCATCGAGTTCCGAGAGGATGATGTCTTCTTCGTCCGACATGCGCCTAATCCTTGCTGACGGGGGGAGCCCCCGGTGTTGGCCTATTTCAGAAGCTTTTGTGACAGAATGCCGCCTGCCGACTGCATTATTTGCGACATTGCCGCTGTTCTAACCGACGTATAGAGACAATTTCGGTGCAAGAATAATGAAGATTCCGCATGGAAATCTTCGAATTTGCCCATTTGTTCTTTATTTGTTCCTCGCGTGCGGTTACTTTGCGCCCATGCAGCCGGAATTCACGCCAGATACGTTACGCCGCAAAGCGCGCGCCAGCCTCAGCAATGCGGCAGGCCGCTTTGAAATGGCGCGCGATGCGGTGGATGACGGCTGGTTTCAGGATGTACCGGACGCGGTGATTCCCACCGAGGTGCGGCAGGAGACGGCGCGGTCGCTGATCACCTATAACCGGTCGCCGGACCTGCCGTTCGACCGGTCTATCAATCCCTACCGCGGTTGCGAGCATGGCTGCATCTACTGCTTTGCCCGTCCGACCCATGCCTATCTGGGGCTGTCGCCGGGGCTGGATTTCGAAACCCGGCTGGTGGCCCGGCCCAATGCGGCCGAGGTGCTGCGCAAGGAACTGTCGGCGCCGCGCTATAGGGTGGCCACTATGGCGCTTGGCACCAACACCGACCCCTATCAGCCGTGTGAGCGGGATTATGGCATCACCCGCGCCTGCCTGGAGGTGCTGGAGGCATTTAATCACCCGGTGGCGATCGTGACCAAGGGGGCAATGGTCGAGCGGGACCTGGATATCCTGGCACCGATGGCGGCCAAGGGCCTGGTGCGGGTGGGGATCTCCGTCACCACGCTGGATCCGGATCTTTCGCGCCGGATGGAACCGCGGGCGCCATTGCCTGCGCGGCGTCTGGCTGCCATCCGGCGGCTGACGGCGGCAGGTGTGCCGGTGCGGGTTATGACCTCTCCCATCGTGCCTGGATTGACCGATCATGAGCTGGAAGCGCTGCTGGCGGCCGGTGCGGAGGCCGGGGCGGATGCCGCCAGCTGGATCATGCTGCGGCTGCCGCGGGAGGTGTCGGAGCTGTGGCAGGAGTGGCTGGCGGAGCATGAGCCGGGCCGGGCCGCCAAGGTGATGGCGCGGCTGCGGGAGATGCACGGCGGGCGCGACTACGACCCGCGCTGGGGCCACCGGATGCGGGGCGAGGGGCGTTATGCGGAGATGATTGCGCAACGCTTCAAGGCGGCCTGCAAACGTCTGGGCTTGAGGGAGCGGACGGAGGAGCTGCGCAGCGGCCTGTTTGCCCGGCCGCCGCAGCCAGGGGATCAGCTGGCGCTGTTCTGATCCATTCTTGAACAGCCGGCCTGGCGCTTTTGTGCTATGCTGAAGCCCTTCATGACGGGAAGGAAGGTGTCCAATGGCTTCTATAGCTGTGAAGGCGCGTGTCACCGGGCGCGTGCAGGGCGTGGCTTTCCGCACCTGGGCCAGGGCGGAAGCAGTGCGCCACGGGCTGTCGGGATGGATCCGCAATGAGCCGGACGGCTCGGTGCGGGCGCTGCTGATAGGGCCGGCTGCCAGCGTTGCCGATATGGTGCGCAGAATGGGGCGCGGCCCCGGCGCTGCCTCGGTCAAGGACGTCCTGACGGAGAGAACTGATCCCGAGCCGGGGATCAGCGGCTTTAGTATTGTCGGCTAGGCTGGAGCGGACAGGGATTTGCAGGCCGGCGCAGACAGACCTGCCGCCGGGAGCAGGAACCTGCGCCCGGATGCTTGCGGGACGCTGAAACAGAAAGGAAATACGGCCTGAACGGAAAAAGGCGCCGCATGTGGACATGCGGCGCCGTTCTTTCAGGAGTTCGCCAACGGCTGCCTTCAGGCGCGGCGCCGGCCGCGGCGGGAGCGGCGCTCGCCGCCTGCATTCGCATCGTCGCCGGTTCCGTCGCTGTCGGAGGTGAAGGGGCCCAGCACCTCTACGATCTGTTCCAGTGCCGGACGGTCGCCGCGCGGGCGGCTGTCGAGCGCCGCGCGCATGTGGCGCAGGTGGTCGGGCATGGTGCCGCAGCAGCCGCCGATGATCTTGGCACCGGAATCGCGGGCCATCACCGCATATTCGCCCATCAGCTCAGGCGTGCCGTCATAGTGGATGTGGCCGTCGACATATTTCGGAATGCCGGCATTGCCCTTGGAGATGATCGGACGCTCTGTGCCTTGGGCGGCAAAGCCCAGCACGGTGCGCAGGATGTCGGAGGCGCCGGTGCCGCAGTTGGCGCCAAAGGCGAGCGGCCCGTTGTCGAATTCTTCCACCAGCTGGGCCAGATCCGCCGAGGTCACCCCCATCATGGTGCGGCCTGCGGTGTCAAAGCTCATAGTGCCGCACCAGGGCATGTCCGCCAGTTTGAAGGCCTCAGCTGCGGCGCGGAATTCCTCCGGTGCGGAAATGGTTTCCAGCCACAGCACATCGGCGCCGCCTTCTTTCAGAGCGTCGGCCTGCTCGTGGAACATCTCAACCGCCAGCGCATGGGACATGTCGCCGACGGGTTCAAATATCTCACCGGTCGGACCGACGGAGCCGGCCACGGCAATCTTGCGTTCAGCCTTGTCGGCCACCTCGCGGCCCAATTCGGCGGCGATGCGGTTCAGCTCGCGCACACGGCCCTGCGCGTCGTGCAGTTTCAGGCGCGCGGCAGTGCCGCCGAAGCTGTTGGTCAGAAACAGGTCGCTGCCCGCATCGACAGAGCCCTGGTAGAGCGCCATGATCTTCTTGGGTTCGTCCACGTTCCACAGTTCCGGAGCATCGCCGGACTGCAGTCCCATGGCAAACAGATTGGTGCCGGTCGCGCCATCCGCCAGCAGCACGTTCTTAGTGTCCAGCAGCTGTTTGAAAGTATTTGTCATCGGTTTTGTCCCGTGTCAGCAGGCCGCCCCGGCGGGGCGGGCGGCAAAGTGGTTTGTTTCCCCTGTCTCACGCCGGGCGGGCAAGGGCAATTTCATTTTGTTCATCTTCATTATGAGTTTGCGGCGCGGCGGCGTGCAGCCCCGGAGTGAGGGGCAGCAGGCGGCGTTTGCAGCGCGGCCCGGGCGAATGAAGCTTTGGCGGTGCCGCAGCGGCGCATGCCCGGCGGCGGCAGCCGGTCAGGCCGTTTGCCGCACAACGGATCTTCAGCTGGTTTCGCTGAGGACTTCTTCCTGCGCCTGAACCATCAGCTCCCGCAGTTTCAGGCGGATCTGCTCCTCGCTGGCCTGGCTGCCCAGATCACCGGTGAGCTTGCGCACCACATCCTCATGGCCTGCTTCCTCGAGGTCCGCGGCCACAATGGACTGGGCATAATCAGTGGCGGAGGAGCCGGTTTTTCCCAGAAGGTCCGCCGCCCACAAGCCCACCAGCTTGTTGCGGCGCGCCCGCGCCTTGAACTGCATTTCCTCATCATGCGCAAACTTGGCCTCAAAGGCCTGCTCGCGTTCGTCGAATGTCGTCATGGCTGATCCTCATTAACCTTGTGCACCTTAGATATGATAGGAGTATGATTGCCCCTCAGGGCAAGAAAAAACAGTGCCTGACAAAGCCTTTGGGCGGATTTGCCCTAGGCATGGCAGCGGCCGGCTGGGTCCTTGGTCCGGTCCGGGGGCTGCCGCCGCGGCAGCCATGGCGCGGCAGGCCCGTGCAGCAAGCTTGCGGCTGGGGTCCCCTTGCACTATGAGAGCGGCACATCGCAGGGCCGGATTCCCGGCAATGACCCGAAAGGTTCCCAATGGCGCGCCGCAAGAAAATCTACGAAGGCAAGGCAAAGACACTGTACGAAGGCCCGGAGCCGGGCACCATCGTGCAGTATTTCAAGGACGACGCCACCGCCTTCAACGCCGAAAAGCACGACGTGATCGAGGGCAAGGGAGTCCTGAACAACATCCTCAGCGAGTTCTTCATGCTGGGGCTGGCGCAGATCGGCGTGCCGACCCATTTCCTGAAGCGCCTGAACATGCGCGAGCAGCTGGTGCGCAGCTGCGAGATCATTCCGCTGGAGGTCATCGTGCGCAACTATGCGGCCGGCAGCATCTCCAAGCGCCTCGGGATCGACGAGGGCACCCAGCTGCCGCGCCCGATCGTGGAATACTGCTACAAGGACGACTCCCTGGGCGACCCGCTGGTCACCGAGGAGCATATCGCCGCCTTTGGCTGGGCCAGCCAGCAGGACATGGACGACATCCTGAGCCTGGCGCTGCGCGTGAACGATTTCCTGTCCGGCGTGTTTCTGGCCGTGGGTATCCGCCTGGTCGACTTCAAGATCGAGATCGGCCGTATCTATGAAGGCGACTTCCAGCGCCTGGTGATCGCCGATGAGATCAGCCCGGACAGCTGCCGCCTGTGGGACATCAAGACCGGCCAGAAGCTGGACAAGGACGTGTTCCGCCGCGACCTGGGCAGCCTGACCGACGCTTACAGCGAGGTGGCGCGCCGTCTGGGCGTGATGCCGAACAATCCGCCTGCGCCGGGCAAACCGACGCTGGTGAACTGAAAACGGGACCCGCTGCGCCTGACCGCGCCGCGGGTCCTTGAGTATTTTTGGAAAGATGAAGCCTGGATGGGGCTTCGCCATCGAAAACCTGAGGGATGATGCGATGAAGGCACGGGTGCATGTGATGCTGAAGAACGGGGTTCTGGATCCGCAGGGCGAGGCTGTGCGCCACGCGCTGGGAGCCTTGGGCTTTGACAAGGTCGAAGGCGTGCGCCAGGGCAAGGTGATTGACCTGGATCTGGCCGAAGGCGCCACCGAGGCAGATGTGACCGCCATGTGCGAGAAGCTGCTGGCCAACACCGTGATCGAATCCTACAGCATCGAGATGCAGTGATGAAGGCGGCGGTAGTAGTCTTCCCCGGCTCGAACTGCGACCGCGATCTGGCGGTGGCCTTCGAGCAGGCCGGCTTCGATGTGTCGATGGTCTGGCACAAGGACAGCGCGCTGCCCGAGGGCGTTGATATCGTCGGGGTGCCGGGCGGCTTCTCCTATGGCGACTACCTGCGCTGCGGCGCCATCGCAGCTCAGTCGCCGATCTGCAAGGCGGTGGTCGCGCATGCGGACCGCGGCGGCTTTGCCATCGGCGTCTGCAACGGTTTCCAGATCCTGACCGAAACCGGCGTGCTGCCGGGCGCGCTGCTGCGCAATGCGGGCCTCAAATACATCTGCCGCACTGTGGGCCTGAAGGTGGCAACCGCTGACAGCGTGTTTACCCAAGGCTACAGCGCGGGCGATGTGATCGGGGTGCCGATTGCCCACCACGACGGCAATTATTTTGCCGATGCAGACACCGTCAAGGCGCTGCAGGATCAGGACCGGGTGGCCTTCACCTATGAAGAGAACCCCAATGGCTCGGTCGCGGACATTGCCGGCATCCTGTCGGAAAACCGCCGTGTTCTCGGCATGATGCCGCACCCCGAGCGGGCCGCGGATGAGGGCCATGGCGGTACCGATGGTGCGGCAGTGTTCCGCGCATTGGCGGGGATGGTCACCGCTGCGTGACTTGAGGATGCGGGGCGGCCGCAATAGGTATTGGTTATGACCGCCCCGCGCTCTGAAACGACCAAAGGCAAGGCCAAGGCTGGTTCCCGCACGATTTCATGGCGGGCGCGGCTGGCGCTTGTCCTGTTCATGGTGGTCGCGGCGATCACGGTCTGGACCACCAACCGGGCGCTGACACACAGGTTCACAGAAAGCACCCGCAACCGGGCTGAGCTGCGGCTGGCGCTTTATTCCGGCAACCTGCTCAGCGAGCTGCGCCAGCACGCCATCGTGCCGCAGCTGCTGGCGCGCGACCAGACCTTGATCTCGGCGCTGCAGTCCAGCGATTTCTCCCTGTCCACCCAGCGGTTGATCTCCTTTGTTGATGAGATCGGCGCGGCCTCCATCATGCTGTTGGCGCAGGACGGGCGCACGGTGGCGGCCACCGACCGCAACCGGCTGGGCGAGAGCCACCGCAATGCCGCCTATTTCGTCGATGCCGTGCGGGCCAAGTCGACGGTGTTCTCGGTGATCCCGCGCGAGGTCGGCGGCTACCGCTTTACCTATTCGCGCCGCATCATTGATGCGACCGGCGTCCTGGGCGCGATTGTGGTCGAGGTAGACCTGCAGAAGTTCGAGCGCGCCTGGGCAGGCATTTCCGACGCGGTGCTGGTCACCGACAGCACCGGGACCATCATCCTGGCGACCGAGGCGCGCTGGCGCGGCCTCAAGGAAGGCGATGCGCTGACGCTGCAGACGCCCGAGGGCGCGATCCAGCGGGCGATCCGCGCCACCACCGACTGGACCGCGCTGCCGCCCGATGCCTACCTGCAGGGCGAGGCGGTGATGCGGCTGGAAACCCGGGTGCCGTTCCAGGGCTGGCGGATGGCGTCCTTCACCACCTATTCGTCGGTGCGGGAGCGCGTAAATGCCGTGCTGGCACTGGAAATCATGGGATTCGCGATCCTTCTGGCGCTCGCCTTCTATGCGCTGAGCCGCAAGACCGCGCTGCGGATGGCGCTGTTCCAGCGGGAGTCGGCAGAGCTTCGCGTATTGAATGCGCGCTTGCAGCGGGAAATCGCCGAGCGCGAACGGATGCAAAAGACCCTCGCCGTGGCCGAACAGAGCCTGGCGCAGAGCTCCAAACTGGCCGCCCTGGGCGAGATGTCCGCCGCCGTCAGCCACGAACTGAACCAGCCGCTGGCGGCGATGAAAACCTACCTGGCCGGCGCCCGCCTGCTCTTGAACCGCAACCGCCCGGACGAGGCATTGGCCTCCTTCGGGCGCATTGACGATTTGATCGAGCGGATGGGCGCGATCACCCGTCAGCTCAAATCCTACGCGCGCAAGGGTGGCGATGCGTTCAGCCCTGTAAACTTGGGTGATGCGCTGGCATCCAGCCTGTCGATGATGGAGCCGCAGCTGCGTCAGCGGCATGTGAAAATCACCCGGATTTTACCCGAAGAACCTGTTATGGTGATGGGCGACCGGATGCGCCTGGAGCAAGTTATGGTCAACCTCTTGCGCAATGCGCTGGACGCCACCAAATCCGTGGCGGACCCTGAGGTGGAAATTCTGCTGGCGGCCGGTGAGACGGCAACGCTGTCGGTGCGCGACAATGGAGGGGGGATCAAGGACTTCGACAATCTGTTCGAGCCTTTCTACACCACCAAGCAGCCCGGCGACGGGGTCGGTTTGGGTCTTGCCATCTCCTCGGGGATCGTCAACGACCTTGGGGGACGGCTGACCGCCCGCAATGGCCAGAATGGCGGCGCGGTCTTTGAGATGCAATTGCCGGTCCTGGTGGACGGTATAGAGGCTGCTGAGTGAAGCGGCCCGGAGTGATTAGGAGAGAACGCGCATGGCCCAGGCTATGAAAATCGCGATCGTTGATGATGAACAGGATATGCGGCAGTCGATCAGCCAGTGGCTGGCGCTGTCAGGCTATGACACGGAGACCTTCTCCAGCGCCGAGGAAGCGCTCAAGGTTCTGGGGCCGGATTACCCGGGGATTGTGATCTCTGACATCAAGATGCCGGGTATGGACGGCATGCAGTTCCTCAAGAAACTGATGGGCACCGACAGCGCGCTGCCGGTGATCATGATCACCGGCCACGGCGATGTGCCGATGGCGGTGGAGGCGATGCGCGTGGGTGCCTTCGACTTCCTCGAAAAGCCCTTCAACCCGGACCGCATGTCGGAACTGGCCAAGCGCGCTACCGGCGCCCGCCGCCTGACATTGGACAACCGCGCATTGCGTCGCGAGCTGTCGGACGGCTCTCAGATCATGAAGAAGCTGATCGGCCAGAGCCCGGTGATGGAGCGCCTGCGCGAGGACATCCTCGACCTGGGCCAGGCCGATGGCCACGTGCTGATCGACGGCGAAACCGGCACCGGCAAGACACTGGTCGCCCACGCGCTGCACGCAGTCGGCAGCCGGGCGGGCAAGAAGTTCGTGCTTGTGTCTTGTGCGGCTCTCGAAGAGGAGGCGCTGTCCAAACGCCTGTTTGGCCCGATGCAGCCAGAAGACAGCATGCTGCCCGCAATTGAGGAAGCCCGCGGCGGCACCCTGGTGCTGGAAGACATTGACGCGCTGTCCGAAACCCTCCAGGCCAAGCTGCTGAGCGTGATCAACGAGCAGGGAACACCTGCCGAGACCCGGATCATTGCAATCTCCAACTTGCAGGAAGCCGGCAAAACCTGCGAGGACGCGCTGCGCCCGGACCTGTTCTACCGTCTGGCCGCGCTGCGCATCACCGTGCCGCCGCTGCGCCAGCGCGGCGAGGATATCCTGACGCTGTTCACCCGCCTCAGCGAGCAATTCTCCGAAGAATACGGCTGCGATGCACCGCAGGTCAGCGCCCAGGAAGCGGCGCAACTCTTGCAAGCGCCATGGCCCGGCAACGTCCGTCAGCTGATCAACATCGCCGAACGCGCGGTCCTGCAATCGCGCCGCGGCTCCGGCACCATCGCGTCCCTCCTGATGTCCGATCACGAGGAGATGCAGCCGGTGATGACCACCGAAGGCAAGCCGCTGAAGGAATACGTCGAAGCGTTCGAGCGGATGCTGATCGACAACACCATGCGCCGCCACAAGGGCTCTATCGCCAGCGTGATGGACGAGCTGTGCCTGCCGCGCCGGACGCTGAACGAAAAAATGGCGAAATACGGCCTGCAGCGCTCGGATTATCTGGCCTGATCTCTCTTCCGGGCCGTTTCCCGGCGTGGGAAGCGGCCCGGAAAGCACGTTTTTTCAGCCGGAGTTCCTGCGGAATTCCGGTTCTGTACTGAATTTAAACGGAAAATTAACGACATTCCGGATACCGGCAATCTGATTTCATTTTCAGGTTTTGCGGTGACGAATGACCATTGTCATTACCTATCCACAGGCCTTATGCTGTCCCAACGGGCCGGAAACCGGCAATTGGCTTCCCCCGTACTGATGAGTTTCGCTGGCTTCGGCTTTTGTCCGGCACGATCCGAGAAAGCTGCAGCCAGACCGATTGGCCCCCTTGACCAAGGGGGCAGTGTAGCGCCCGAGCCGGAATTACAGCCGGCGCAGGGATTATAGGGCAGGGAAGGCTGCGGCCAGCCTGCCGGAGAAGAACCGCGATGACGCGCGCGAGAGCGAAGAGCACTGAGGCAGGAAGGCCGGGCACAGACCCCGGGACCACCTGCTGCACCGCGCCGTCCCAGATCGCCCTGACAAGACACCACCCGAAACGCGCGCGGCCGCCTGGAAGCAGACAGCTTGCGGGCGCACAGGGCAGGTGCACCAAGGAAACATGGCAAAGAAGATGCTTATTGACGCCACCCACGCGGAAGAAACCCGCGTTGTGGTGGTCGATGGAAACAAGGTTGAGGAGTTCGACTTTGAATCCGAAAACAAACGCCAGCTTGCTGGCAACATCTACCTCGCAAAAGTAACCCGGGTCGAACCGTCGCTGCAGGCGGCGTTTGTGGACTATGGCGGCAACCGCCATGGCTTCCTGGCGTTTTCGGAAATCCATCCGGACTATTACCAGATCCCCGTCGCGGACCGTGAGGCCCTGATGGAGGAAGAGCGCGCCTACGCCGAGGCGATGCGCGCCCGCGACGAAGACGAGGAAGAAAAACCGTCCAAGCCCAAGCGGTCGCGCCGGTCCAAGTCTTCCGCCAAGGCGGCTAAGGCCTCCTCTGATGATGCAGTGGAGACCAAGGAAGTTGACGTCTCCGAGGAGAAAACCGGCGAGATTGCCGGGATGGAAACCATCGACCTGAGCGACAGTGCCGCAGCCGAGGACGTCCCGGCGGAACTGGCCGAGGTGCCCGAAGGCTCCTCGCCGGTGGAACGCGTCGCGGAAACACCGGTGGAAGAGCCGGAGGACGAGGCCGAAGCCCCCGCTGAGGCGGACGCGCCTGCCGAAGCGGGCGAAGAGCCTGCAGAAGCGGTGGAAGAGATCGCTGAAGAGGCTGCTCCTGCTGAAAAAGCAGCGGCAGAAGAGACTGCGGAAGAGACCGGAGAAGCGCCTGCGGCGGCTCAGGCCGAAGCGGACGCCGGAGAATCCAAGGCAGAGCCTGCCAGCGATGATGCTGCTGGTGACGAGGGCGATGAAAACGGCGGCTCCCGCCGGGCGGACGCGGCCACCAAGGATGAAACCATCGAATCTGTCGCTGACGAAGACGACAGCGAGGACATCCGTCCGCCGCGCAAACCGCGGCCGCGCCGTTACAAGATCCAGGAAGTGATCAAGGTGCGCCAGGTGCTGCTGGTGCAAGTCGTCAAGGAAGAGCGCGGCAACAAGGGCGCGGCGCTGACCACCTACCTGTCGCTTGCTGGCCGTTACTGCGTGCTGATGCCCAACACCGCCCGTGGCGGCGGCATCTCCCGCAAGATCACCAACGCTGCCGACCGCAAGAAACTCAAGGACATCGCCTCTGAACTGGACGTGCCGACCGGCGCGGGCCTTATCGTGCGCACCGCCGGGGCCAAGCGCACCAAGGCGGAGATCAAGCGCGACTACGAATACCTGCAGCGCCTGTGGGAGCAAATTCGCGAACTGACGCTGAAATCCATCGCGCCCGCCAAGATCTACGAAGAGGGCGACCTGATAAAACGCTCGATCCGCGACCTGTATAACCGCGAGATCGACGAGGTTCTGGTGGAAGGCGACCGCGGCTACCGCATCGCCAAGGACTTCATGAAAATGATCATGCCGTCCCATGCGAAGAACGTGAAGCACTACCAGGACGCGCTGCCGCTGTTCGCCCGTTACCAGGTCGAAAGCTACTTGGGTGCCATGTTCAACCCGGTGGTGCAGCTGAAGTCCGGCGGCTACATCGTGATCGGCGTGACCGAGGCGCTGGTGGCGATCGACGTGAACTCCGGCCGTGCGACCAAGGAAGCCTCGATCGAGGAAACCGCGCTCAAGACCAACCTGGAGGCCGCCGAAGAGGTGGCGCGCCAGCTGCGTCTGCGCGACCTAGCGGGCCTGATCGTGATCGACTTCATCGACATGGACGAACGCAAGAACAACGCCGCCGTCGAAAAGCGCATGAAGGACAAGCTGAAAACCGACCGCGCCCGCATCCAGGTGGGCCGGATCTCCGGCTTCGGCCTCATGGAAATGTCGCGCCAGCGCCTGCGCCCCGGCATGATCGAAGCCACCACCGCGCCGTGCCCGCATTGCCACGGCACCGGCCTGATCCGCTCGGACGACTCGATGGCGCTGTCGATCCTGCGCCAGATCGAGGAAGAGGGCACCCGCCGCCGCTCCCGCGAGGTGCTGGTGCGCTGCCCGGTCTCCATCGCCAACTTCCTGATGAACCAGAAGCGCGAGCATATCGCCCAGATCGAGGCGCGTTACGGCCTGTCCGTTCGCATCGAAGGCGACGCGCATCTGGTGAGCCCGGACTTTGTTCTGGAGAAATTCAAGACCGCGTCACGCACTGTGCCTGCGGCCACGGCTCCGGTGGTGTCGGTTGACACATCGATCATGGATCAGGTGGACGCGGACGAGGCGCAGCAGGACGAGGAAGAGGCGCCCGTCGCCGCGGAGGCCGCTGAAGAAGCCGCGCCGCAGGATGACAAGCCCAAGCGCAAGCGCCGCCGCCGTCGCCGCCGCAAGTCCGGAAACGGCGATCAGCCCCAGGCGGGCGAGAACGGCGACGAAACTTCCGAAGATCAGGATCAGCCGAAGGAAGAGGCCGCAGAGGCGCAGGAAACTGCCGCTGAAGCGGAAGAACCTGCCGCGGAAGAGGTGAAGGAGAAGAAACGCTCCCGCACCCGGACACGTTCGCGCAAGCCGAAGGCAAGGCAGGCTGAGGCGGAAGCCGTGGAGGCCAGCGAAGAGACCGCGGCAGCTGCTGAAGGTTCAGAAGCCGCCGCAGAGGAAGCACCGGTCGCGGCTGAAACTGCCGAAGCACCTGTGGCAGAGGCTGCTGCGGAGGCTCCGGCTGAAGAGACCGCGGAACAAGCGGCTGCTGACAGCGCCGAGGCCTCCGCCGCCAAGGACGCAGAACCGGTTGCGGAAGCTGAACAGGCCGCTCCGGCCGAAGAAGCGGCCGCTGTGGAAGATGCCGCACCGTCTGAGGAGCCTGCGGAAGCGGCCGAAGCGGCTGAAGTGCAGCCTGCTGAAGAACCCGCTGCGGAAGCCGCGGAGGATCAGCCTGCCGCTGCTGAAGAAGCCCAGCCGGAACCCGTCGCTGCGGAAGAGGAAAAGCAGCCGGAGCCTGCCATGGCTGGCGCCGCGGCTGAACCGGAACCGGCAGCCCCGCCCAAGCCGAAGCGCCGAGGCTGGTGGTCGATGGGCGGCTGAGCCAGGCACAAGAATAAGGGAAAAGGCAGGCCGCCAGGCCTGCCTTTTTCATTCAAGGCTGCCGGCAATTCCGGATCTCCTGACTGGACGCGGGCCATCGTTTACCGGCGCGGGAAACCACCCGGAAAACACGTGTTTTCCGAGCCGGAATTCTCGCAGAATTCCGGCGCTCCCAGGCACGGGCGGTTGTGAGGATTGCGGCCTAGCTGCCTTTGCGGATCAGGTAGATCTGATGGCCTGCGCCTTCGCTGTGGCCCAGGAACTCATGCCCTGCTTCATTGCAGAAATGCGGCACATCGATCACAGCCGCCGGGTCGTCGGCCAGCAGTTGCAGCACATGGCCGGGCTGCAGCGATTTCAGCCGCTTGCGCGCCTTCAGGACGGGCAGGGGGCACAGCAGCCCGATTGCATCAAGTGTCTCTTTGATCTCGCTCATGGTGTTCAGATAAGGGGGATGTTTCATGCTGTCCACAAGGATGTGACCAGCCGTCCCCGTGACGTTGGCCGCCTGCTGGCATAAGTGTGGATCATGTTTGGAATCGAGATCATCGACGCAGGGCTGCTCCCTGCCATGCTGGTGGCGCTGCTGGGCGGCGTGATCAGTTTCCTGTCGCCTTGCGTGCTGCCGATCGTGCCGCCCTACCTGGCCTATATGAGCGGCGTCACCATTGGCGAGATGCAGGGCACGGTCGCCGCGCGGCGCAAGGCCATCATTGCGGCGCTGTTCTTCGTGCTGGGGCTGTCCACGGTGTTCCTTCTGCTGGGCTTCACGGCCTCGGCTTTCGGCGCATTTGTGCTGCAAAATCAGGAACTTTTTGCGCAAGTCTCAGGTGTCGTGGTGATCATTTTCGGCCTGCACTTCCTGTCGGTCTTTCGCATTCCGCTGCTGGACCGCGAGGCGCGGATGGAGGCCGGCGAATCCGGCGGCTCCGCTCTGGGCGCCTATGTTCTGGGGCTGGCTTTTGCCTTTGGCTGGACCCCCTGCATAGGGCCGCAGCTGGGCGCGATCCTGTCGCTGGCCGCATCGGAGGCTTCGGTCAGCCGCGGCACCATCCTGCTGGGCGTTTATGCCGCGGGCCTGGGCGTGCCCTTCCTGCTGGCGGCGATGTTCCTCAACCGTTCGATGACGCTGATGAACAAGATGAAGCGCCACATGGGTGTGATTGAAAAGGCAATGGGCGGCCTGTTGCTGTTCGTCGGCATCATGCTGGTTACCGGCCTGTTCACCACCTTCTCCTGGTGGCTGCTGGAGACATTCCCGGCGCTGGCAACACTGGGATGACCCCGGGGAGTTTCAAAGGGGCCTGAGGGCCCCTTCTTCTTTGTCCCTCCCAGCCTTACTCTTGCCGGATTGCGCTGCTAGTCTGCCTTCGAAATGTCAGAGCAGGACAGCGTGGATCAAATCGGTTCCAACCCTCAGCAGGTACGCAAACGCCGGGTGTTCTACATCCCCGGCTATGACCCGATTCACCCGCGCCGCTACCGGGAGCTCTACCGCAAGGAAGGCGCGGCTCAGGCGCAGATTTCCGGTTACAGCCTGACGCTGTCCCCCAAACGGACCAGAGGCCCCTACGGCTGGCACACGGCTGCTGAGATGGACGGGCAAAGGACCGAGGCGGATATCGAAGTGCTGGTCTGGTCCGACATCGTGCGCGGCAGCATGGAGGCGACGATCCCCGGCACCTATTGGCAGCTGTTGCGCACCGCCTGGATCTATATCTCAACCGGGGCGCTCAGGCGGCTGATGCGGCTGCGCAAGGGGCCGGTGATTGCGGCGCTTTACCCGGTAGGAATGCTGCTCTTGCAGGCGCTGCTGGCGCTACTGCTGGCCTGGGGTGTTGCCCATGCCTTTGGTCTTCTTTCAGTCGCGGCCGGGGTTGGCGGTACTTTCACATGGCTGCCGGGCTGGGCCTTGGGCCTTGGCGCCGGATATGCGCTGCTGCGCTGGTTCAAGGAACGCGATGGCAAGTTCTTCGCCTATTACCTGATGCACGACTACGCGCATTCGGCAGCCGCCGGCGGTGCGATCCCGCCGGAGATGGAAACGCGGATGAGGGAATTCCGCTCTGTGATTGCCGAGGCCTTGCAGGACAAAAGTCTGGATGAGGTGCTGGTCGTCGGCCATTCCTCCGGCGCGCATGTGGGCGTGTCGGTGCTGGCGGACCTGATCCGGGAGGGCGTTCCGGACACCCGCCCGGCGCTGGGGTTCCTGACACTGGGGCAGGTGGTGCCAATGGTCTCCTTCTTGCCACAGGCCAAACGTTTGCGGGCTGACCTGAAATACCTGTCTCAGCGCGAGGAGCTTGCCTGGGTGGATGTCACCGCCCCGGGCGACGGCTGCGCCTTTGCGCTGTGCGACCCGGTTGCGGTCAGCGGCGTTGCGCCAGCGGGCAAACGCTGGCCGCTGGTGTTCTCCGCCGCATTCACCCAGACCCTCAGCCCGGAGCGTTGGCAGCAGCTGCGCTGGCGCTTCTTCCGGCTGCATTTCCAGTATCTCTGCGCCTTCGACCGGCCGGGAGATTATGACTACTTCCGGATAACAGCCGGGCCGCTGACGCTGGCGCAGCGCTACCGGGACCGCAAACCTTCGCAGTCGCGGATTGACGTGCCGGTGTCGAAGTTCACTTCGGTGGCCGCTGAATGACCCAGGTGCTGCCGCCGAAACCGCCGGCGCGCCCCGACCGGGTGTCGCTCTGGCGCTATGTGAAGCTGTTCCGGCAGGACATCCTCTCGGCCCAGCCCGCGCGCCTCTACCGCGCCTGGATGGCCGAGTTCCGCACCCCGTTCTTCCGCTCTTTCCTGGTCAACCAGCCGGATCTGGTGAAGCTCTTGCTGAAGGAGCGTCCAGACGATTTCCCCAAGTCGGACCGCATTGCCGAGGGTTTGAAGCCCTTGCTGGGCAATTCCGTGTTTTTGACCAACGGCGAAGCCTGGAAGCGGCAGCGGCGGATCATTGATCCTGCGTTTGAGGGGGGACGGCTCAAGGATACCTACCCGGCGATGCGCGCCGCGGCAGAGGCGGCGGTCCAGCGGCTGGAAGGGCGGACGGGACCGGTGGAGATCGAGGAGGAAACCTCCCACGCGGCGGCGGATGTGATTTTCCGCACGCTGTTTTCAATTCCGATCGAGCATGAGGTGGCCGGACAGGTCTTCATTCGGTTCCGCGACTACCAGCGCAGCCAGCCCTTGCTGAACCTGGCCGCCTTCGTGCCGCTGCCGCGCTGGATGCCGCGGTTCTTCCGCCGCGGCACCCGCCGGAACGCTGAGACGATCCGGAGGCTGATTGCCCAACTGACGGCTGAACGGATGGCGGCGATCAAGGCGGGCAGCGCGCCGGATGATCTGGCGACCAAAATCATGACCACCCGCGACCCGGAGACCGGAAGCACGTTTGATACTGCCGAAATGGTCGATCAGGTGGCGATCTTCTTCCTCGCGGGCCATGAAACCAGCGCTTCTGCCCTAGCCTGGGCGCTCTATCTGATGGCGCTGTACCCTGAGTGGCAGGAGAAGGTGGCGGCAGAGGCTTCGGCGTTGGACGACGAGAGCTTTGCCGCTGTCTCCAGGCTGAAGATCAGCCGCGATGTGTTCCGCGAAACCCTGCGGCTGTATCCGCCGGTGCCGATGATGGTGCGCGAGGCCAGCTGTCCCGAGCATTTCCGCAACCGTGACGTGCCCAAGGGCGCGCAGATGGTCCTCAGTCCCTGGCACCTGCACCGCCACGAACGGCTTTGGGAGAACCCGGACGGCTTTGATCCGGCACGCTGGGGGACGGAGAACGGCAAGAAGTGCCAGCGGGAAGCCTATATCCCGTTTTCCGCAGGCTCCCGCGTCTGCACCGGGGCGGGGTTTGCCATGGTAGAGGGGCCGCTGATCCTGTCGATGATC
This sequence comes from Leisingera sp. CC-HEC096, assembly GCF_059429235.1. NCBI lineage: Bacteria > Pseudomonadati > Pseudomonadota > Alphaproteobacteria > Rhodobacterales > Roseobacteraceae > Leisingera > Leisingera sp. CC-HEC096. Next base: position 1,204,108 of record NZ_JCAIJS010000001.1, on the reverse strand, counting down.
CTGCGCCGGTTCCGCGTCGAACCGGTGGCGGGCAAGGCGCCGGTGCCGGTAGCGCATCTTACGGTGCGGTCAAGGAACGGGATCTGGCTGCAGCTTTCGAAACGCTAGCCAAGAAAATTCGAATTTTCTTGGCAAATTTCTTCGAAGAAAATTGCGTCACTGGATGATGCGCACGGCGTCCTGATTGCAGAAAATTACGACCTGACCTGCGTTTTCCACGGCATGGAATCCGCGGTGTTTCAACTCTTGCCGAAACCGGTCCCAGCCGAGCAGCCGTTCTATATCGCGCTTCTGCCGCCGGATGACACCACCCTTGGCCGCCGCCTGGGAACGGAACAATTGCTGCAGCCAAGCGTCAGCAGAGAGAGGGGCAGGTACCGGCATGAACCGATGATTGCAATTTGCGGTTAACGCGCTCTTAACCGTCGCAGCACAAACAGCCGGATGGCGGAGGCCAGCCCGCAATCCTCGCCGCGGCGTTCGTCAATTTCGGCTGCCAAGTCGTTGATTGCCCGGTCTTCCTGAGCTGCGATCTCGCGGAAGGCGTCCCAAAAGTCATCCTCCAGCGACACCGACGTCCGGTGCCCGCGCAGGGTCAAGGAATGCTTCTTGGGCCGGGAATTCATTCGTCGCGCTTGTGCGCGTCCAGGCGTTTGACCTCTTGCGCGTTGCGTGCCTTGTCCAGGTCTTTTTCTGCCTTGGTCCGTCCGAAGGTCACAGCGTTCCGGTCAGCGCGGGCCCTTTTCTCGGCCCGCGCTTTTTCTTTTCTGTACCGGTTCAGATTGACCGGCCCTGAACCGGAACCTGCCATCAGTCCTTGGGCCCGATCATCTGCTCAGGCCGCACCACCGCGTCAAAAGTGGCTTCATCGACAAAGCCCAGCTTGACCGCCTCTTCCTTCAGGGTGGTGCCGTTCTTGTGCGCGGTCTTGGCAACGGTTGTGGCGTTGTCGTAACCGATGGTCGGCGCCAGCGCGGTGACCAGCATCAGGCTTTCCTTCATCAGCTTGTCGATGCGCGGCTCGTTGGCCTTGATGCCGTTCAGCATCCGCTCGGTGAAGCTGTCCGCGGCATCGCCCAAGAGCTGGATCGACTGCAGCAGGTTATAGGACATCATCGGGTTGTAGACATTCAGCTCAAAATGGCCCTGGGAGCCTGCAAACTTGATCGCCGCGTCATTGCCCATCACGTGCGCCGCCACCTGGGTCAGCGCCTCTGCCTGGGTCGGGTTCACCTTGCCCGGCATGATCGAGGAGCCGGGTTCGTTCTCCGGCAGGATCAGCTCACCAAGGCCGGAGCGCGGGCCGGAGCCGAGGAAGCGGATGTCGTTGGCGATCTTGTAGCAGCTGCCTGCAATGGTCGCGAGCGCGCCGGACAGGAACACCATGGCGTCATGCGCCGCCAGCGCCTCGAACTTGTTGGGTGCGGTGACAAAGGGCAGGCCGGTGATCTCGGCCATGTTGGCGGCAACGGTCTCGCCCCAGCCTTTCTGGGTGTTGAGGCCGGTGCCGACCGCGGTTCCGCCCTGCGCCAGCTCGTAGATGCCGGGCATCGCCGCTTCGACCCGCGCCAGACCCTGACGGATCTGATGGGCGTAACCGCCAAATTCCTGGCCCAGGGTCAGCGGGGTCGCGTCCTGGGTGTGGGTGCGGCCGATCTTGATGATGTCCTTGAACTCTTCGGACTTCTTTTCCAGCCCTTCCGCCAGCTTGGTCAGGCCCGGCATCAGCACGTCGCGCACCATCATCGCGGTGGCGATATGCATCGCGGTGGGGAAGGTGTCGTTGGAGGACTGGCCCATGTTGCAGTGATCGTTCGGGTGCACCGGATCTTTGGAGCCGATGGTGCCGCCCAGGATCTCAATCGCGCGGTTGGCGATCACTTCGTTGGAGTTCATGTTGGACTGGGTGCCGGACCCGGTCTGCCACACCACCAGCGGGAAGTTGTCGTCGAACTTGCCGGCCACCACTTCGCTGGCGGCCTGGATAACGGCATCGGCGATCTTTGCGTCCAGCTTGCCCGAGTCCTTGTTGGCCATGGCGCAGGCCTGCTTGATCACGCCAAGCGCGCGCACGATGGCAACCGGCTGCTTTTCCCAGCCGATCGGGAAGTTCATGATCGAACGCTGGGTCTGCGCGCCCCAGTACTTGTCTGCGGGGACCTCAAGCGGGCCAAAGCTGTCGGTTTCGGTGCGGGTTTCGGACATCCGTCTTCTCTCCGTTGCGTATGCGATTGTATGCCGTTTAGCCTGCGCGCTGCTGCAGTGCAATTGGCCAGTTGCGCGCAGCATAGCCAATCACGCGGTCAGGTATAGTGCCGAATTGGCGCAATCCAAGACATGCCATTGCTTGAAACCATGCTATGATTACAGTGCGAGGGCAGGCTTGGACATCCGGAAGGAATTGCGACGTGCCGACGCATTTGCGAACTCTCAGAATCCCATTGGGCCTAGCTGCTATGCTTGTGGCGGGGGCCCTCTTGCTTCTGCCGCATTGGGCGCGCGCCGATATTTCCCGTTTTGTCGGCCAATACGCCGGCAGCGTCGAGATCGTGAAGGCTGATGGTGACACCGATCCCCGGGACATGAGTGTTGTGATCCGCGAAATGAAGAAGGGGTTCACCATCAAATGGACCTCCACCACTGAAAAGGATGACGGCCGCCGGAAATCCAAGACTTATGAGATCGAATTCCTGCCCAGCGGCCGCAACGGTGTCTTCTCCGCAGCCATGACGCGCAACGTCTTTGGCCATTCGGTGCCGCTCAATCCAATGGAGGGAGAGCCGTTTGTCTGGGGCCGGATCACTGGCGATAAGCTGACGGTGTTCTCGCTGTATATCCACCCCAACGGCGACTACGAGATGCAGCAGTACGACCGGACTTTGGCCGAAGGCGGTCTGGACCTGGAGTATACCTCGCGCCTGAACGGCGAGCCCCGGCGGCAGTTGAGCACTTTCCTGGCCCGGCAGTGATCCGGACAAGAAAAAGGCGGCCTGCGAGGCCGCCTGACGTTAACCGGGATGGTCTTCCGCGTTATTTGCGGAAGCTGTCCAGTGAAACGATATCAGCGTTTTTCTTTTCTTCTGCAGGAGCTTGGACATTGTCCTGCTCCTCGTCGGCGTCCGGCACCGCTGCATAGCTTTCCGGCTCCTCATCGGCGCTTTCGAAACGCAGGCCGAATTCCACCGACGGGTCCACGAAGGTGCGGATAGCGTCATAAGGAATATAGAGCGGTTCGGGCGAGTCACCGAAATTGAGCGTGACGGCAAACCCCTCGTCATCCACAGTCAGATTGTCGAACCAGTGCTGCATGACCACGGTCATTTCACCCGGGTACCGGTCGGACAGCCAATCGGCCAGTTCCACATCCGGATGTGCCGTGTCGAAGGTGATGAAAAAGTGGTGGTTACCGGGCAAGCCGTTCTCAGCGATGTCCTGCAGCACGGTCCGGATCAGGCCGCGCATGGCAGTGTGCATCAGGTTGCCATAGTCGATTTCACGGGACATGCAGTCACCCCTTGTTCATTTGTTCCCAAGCATAAGAGATTCTGGCGGAAACAAAAGACCGCCCTTTCGGTCAGCGAAAAAATTCTTGGAACCGCACGGCCCTCCGACGGCCGTCGCAGTCAGCTGATTGCAAACGGGAATTCCGCAGTGGCCAAACCGGCGCAGGCCATCGCGGCAAGCAGCAGCAGCATATTGCCGCGCACGATCCAGGCGGCCAGCGGCGCCAGCAAAACCAGCAGCACGGCCCGCGTGTCCATGCTGTCCCAGACGGGGACGGGAACATGCAGGATGCCTGCCTCAAAGACCTGCGTTCCGGCAAAAGCCACATGCATCAGGAACCAGACCGACAGGTTCAGGATCACGCCCGCGACCGTGGCGGTCACCGCCTTCAGCGCCATGCCCAGCCGCGGGTGCGCGGCTATGCGTTCCACATAAGGCGCGGCGGCAAAGATCCACAGAAAACAGGGCATGAAGGTCGCCCACAACGCCACGGCACCCGCGGCCAGAAACAGGCCCAGCCCGTCCTGCAGCAGCCCTGACAGCATGGCAACGAACTGGGTGACCAGGATCAGCGGGCCGGGGGTAGTCTCGGCCAGTCCCAGCGCGTCGATCATCTGCCCGGCGCTGATCCAGCCGAACTGGCTGACCACTGTTTGGCTGATATAGGCCAGCACCGCGTATGCCCCGCCAAAGGTCACCACGGCGAGTTTGGAGAAGAACCATCCGACATCGGCCAGAAAGCCCGCGCCGGACAGGCTGAGCGCGATCAGCGGCAGCAGCCACAGGCTGCCCCAGACGGCAATGGTCCGCAGTGTGCTGGCCGCCTGAAACGGTGCGGCGGAGGCGGGCAGATCCGGGTCTTCTGCCTTGCGCAAATATCCGGTAACCGCCGCGGCCAGCACCACCAGCGGAAACGGAAGGTTGAGCAGGAACAGCGCGGCAAAGCCGAACCCGGCCAGCATCCAGTCCACCCTGTGGCGCAGCGCCTTGGCCGCCAGCCGACGCAGCGCTTGCAGGATGATAACGACAACAGCGGCCTTGATGCCCAGAAAGGCCGACTGCACCGCGGGGAGGGTGCCGTATTGCACATAGAGCCAGGTCAGGAGGGCAATCACCGCCGCACCCGGCAAAACGAACAGCAGGCCTGCCAGCAGCCCGCCGGCGGTGCCGCGCATCTTCCAGCCGGTATAGGTGGCCAGCTGCATCGCCTCAGGCCCCGGCAGCAGCATGCAAAAGGACAGGCCGCGCAGGAAGCTCTCCTCGCTCAGCCAGGGCCGGTCCTCGACCAGCTCCTTGTGCATCACCGCAATCTGCGCCGCCGGGCCGCCAAAGCTCAGCACCCCGATGCGCCCGAACACACGGAACATCTCCGCCCAGCCGGGATGGCTCATGCCTTGCGGTCCGCGGGCCAGTCGTGGCCTTCGCCCTGGCCATCGCGGGCCCAGCGGTACAGCGCGTCATAAAGGGTCATGCCTGCCTCAAGCTGCTGATGGTCGTCCTTGTACTGGCGCGACAGTCCGACCGAAAGGGCGAGAAGCCCTGCTGCCTCGGGTGCCAGATCGTGCCGGTTGGTATCGGCGCCTCTCACAACCCGGGCCAGGGTGTCAAGCGCGGGCGTGCGCAGGCCGAATTCGTCCAGCATGGTGTCAAAGGTGCAGTGTTCGCCTCGGTGCGACCAGAACACATCCTCGGTATCGAATGGCGTGGCGCCAAAGCGTTCGGCTACGGCTGCCACCTCAGACGGCGTGACAAACAGAAAGCGCGCCTCCGGGTCCGCAAAGCGGCGGATCAGCCAAGGGCAGGCGATACGGTCGATCTTGGGCCGGTGCCGGGTCACCCACAGGGTTCTGCCGCCCACTGGCGCGGGCAGGGCCTCGAAGGGCAGGCGCGGCGCGCCTTTGAGGTCGCGCCAGGCGTGCATGCCGCCCTGCAGGTATTCCGCTACGATCCCGTCATTGCGCAGCCAGGCCGCCATACCTTGCGACAATTTGAGGCCCTTCTGGCAGATCACCACACAGCGCCGCCCGTTCAGGCGGGCCTTGAGGCCCTCGATATCCGAATGAGGATGCCTGAAGGACCCCGGGATCAGATAGGGGTCGGCAGCAAAGTCTTCTTCAGTGCAGATATCGGCCAGTACCGGCGCGTTGGGGGTGCCAATCAGGCGCAGCAGCTGGGCGGGGGTGATTTCATTCGGGGCAGCCATGGGCATGTCTCCTCGCAAGCAAGGTTAACATGCGAACCTTGGGCTGTCGCCTCACGGGGCGTTCGCGGTTGTCCCCCTGTCTTTAAAAAGACCAGCCGGGGCAGCCCTGTCAAGCCCGGGAGCCGCCGCCGGCAGAGAGTAAGCGCCCGCTACCTTAGCCGCTCACCGGTCAGGCAGATGGCCATGGCCTCTGGCGGCAATTGCCCCAGTTTCTCGAACATTCGAAAATAATCCATGTTGGAGTGCATCTCGGTGATCCTGCCGTCCTGTACCCGGGCCATGACCTGGCCGGTGATTTCAAACGGCTCGCCGTCGCGGGGATTGCTGGTTGCGGCCAGCATACGGACAGAGATCCATTCGTCTGTTTCCATCACGTGGGTAAAGGTCACCTTGATCGGACCCAGCAGGTTGCGCAGCGCTGCGACCACCTCGCCGTAATCGCTTTCCGGTTCCGCCAGGGCAGAAACCGCCCCGGAGATCAGCGTGTTGCTGCCCATGATTTCGGGAACCGCATTCAGATTGCCTTTGCCCCAGACTTCTTCGAACCAGTAGTGCAGAACACGGGTCAGCGGCATGTCTGCCATGCTGTCCGGATCGAATGGTGCCGCCATGGCGGTCTGGGGCGCGGACGCGGCGGCCCGGCGGGTGATTAGGGTTTCAGGTGCGGGATTGTTGGGGGACTGAGTCATTCTTTTCGTCGCGTATAACCTTGCCGGATCAGGCAAGCATCAGAGGGGGCTCGCAACCGCCCTCGCTTTTCCGGGCGGCGGGCCGGCGGAGCCGGTTGCATCGCGCGCTCCGGCACACCGGGCTGCTATTGCAGATTTTCGTTTTTCAACTTCGTGCTGGCCAGGGGACAGCCATTGTTTTTGCAGGCCGGTACCGGTTCAGATCCCGGCAGCCTATCTGCTGGCGGCAGGAACCGCAGCCCAAACATAAGGTTTTAAGCATTCACGTGAGACCGGTAGAGGACCTTCATTGCAAAGGCTGAAGAAGTGCAGGTTTCTGTTGCCAGGTACCTGCGAACCCCGCCTTACGCGGCTAGGCGCAAGGGCTTAGATTTCGATTCCTCGAACTGCTTACGCAGCCAGAGCAACCGGAGCACGATTGTCGTTTGCAATTGTACTGTTTGGGCCGGTACGGTGGCACCCCGCCGAGACAAAGCAAACCCCTTTAGACGTCCGTCGATCCTGTTTCGGCCCCATGATCCCCAAACGAAGGATTTTGGTGGAGCCGCCGGGTACCGCCCCCGGGTCCGATCCGCTTATTACGAGCGCGTTTATGTCCATAGTTCCACATGGGAACAGCAGCTATATAATGCGCTTCTGTGCGGTTGCAAAGGGGGCAACCGGAATCCTGCGAGGATTCCGGCCAGTTTTCCGGCGCGGAAAACTGGTGCTGTGCCGCCGCTGGTGCCGCCAGAAATCCTCGCAGGATTTCTGGCCGTTTTCCGCGCCGGAAAACGGTGCCGTCACACCAGTCTGCGGATCGGGGCGCTGTTGCAGAAGACGACAACCTGCTCGCGGTTCAGCACTGCCTGAAACCCGCGGGCGCGGACTTCGGCCAGAAAGGCCTCCATCCCGGCATAGCGCTCGATATCGCGGATCTTGCGGCGAAGCACCTGGCCGTTCTGCACCGCCTTGCAGGCGAAGATATCGCGCAGCCAGATTTCGGGGGAAAGGGCGGAGCCGGGTTTGACCATGCCGCCAGTGTCCCGGGTCATGGTTAACAAAGTGTTGACTGCCTATCTTTGCGCCCGCGCGGCAAAGACGTCGGAGGCCAGCTTGCGGGTCTCGCTCTCCAGGTCCTGCAGGCCGGAGACGGCTGCGCTGCCGTCGCCTGCCTCGATGGCATCGGCAATGCGGGAATGCAGGCCGGTGATCGCCTCCCGGTCGCGGGCGGTGAAGGTGATCATGTTCATCAAGGGCTGCATTGCCTCCACCGCGCCGGCCAGCTGGTAGGAAAGCACCGGGTTGCCCGCGCCATCCACCAGTGCCCGGTGAAACGCCACGTCAGAGGCGCAGAAGGCCTCGTCGGTCAGGCCCGGCTGCCCCTGGCGGAAGATCTCCGCCCGCATCGTCGCCAGATGGTCGGCACTGCGGCGCTCGGCTGACAGCGGTGCACAGGCACGCTCCAGCGCGTAGCGCGCCTCGCAGGCGGTATCGAAACTCACCGCATTCATGCTGAGGAGCAAGGTCGACGTGGTGATCTGCTGCGAATAGGCGTCTTCAAAGCTCAGCCGGTTCACGAACGCACCGCCCGCCGCGCCGCGCTGGGTGCGGATCAGCGATTGCGCAGCCAGCCGTTTCAGCGCCTCGCGCACCGTCGGGCGGGAGACCTGGAAGTGATCTGACAGCTCCGCCTCCGACGGCAGCCGCTCATCGACAATCAGCTCGCCGGAAATGATGGCATCCTTGATCGCCTGGGCTATCTGAACCGAAAGATCGGCGGAGCTGTTGGGGTCAATCTTCATACCCGGTATCCTGACGCTGCGTAATGCCGGAGCTGGCCCGGCAAGAAATCATTTGTCTGACATTTAAAAGTCTGACATTTAAAACTCAAGACGTGAGTCGCAGACCCTCTTACCCGGAGCGCGCCATGAAAGCCATTCTGGCACAACGGATCAGAACCATGGGAGGCTGGCATTGGCTGGGCCTGTTCGGGCTGATCCTGGGGGCGTGGGTCTTGCTTTATGCGATGTCGGTGCCGGCCGAGCTGCGCGCGGCTGGCGCGATCTACGGGCCCGATTTCTGGCGCGATTTCTGCACTCTGACGCCGGATGCGGCGGGCTTTGGCAAGATGCTGGTGATGTGGGCGCTGATGTCGGCAGCGATGATGGCGCCGACCGCGCTGCCCGCCTTTGCCACCTATGAGGACTTGTCCCACACCGCGCCCGGCACCAGTTTCACCCGGCTGGTGGGCGGTTATCTGGCCGTGTGGCTGGGTTTTTCCGCGCTGGCCGCCGTGCTGCAACTGGGACTGTTCCAGGCAGAATTGCTCACCGCCTTTGGCGACAGCAACTCGCGCTACCTGTCGGCGGGGCTGCTGCTGATCGCGGGCGGCTACCAGTTCTCGCCAGTCAAGGAGGCCTGCCTCAGCAAATGCCGCCGCCCGCTGGTGTTCTTTATGCAGCACTGGGACGAGGGCCCGCTGCGCAACGGCCTGCGGCTGGGGCTGGTGTGCCTGGGCTGCTGCTGGGCGCTGATGCTGCTGGCCTTTGCGGGCGGCACCATGAACATCGCCTTCATGGGGCTGGCGACCGTGATCATGATTTTGGAAAAGCTGCCGGACCTGGGCCGCTACATCACCAAACCGCTGGGAGCGGGGCTGGTGATTGCGGCGCTGGCGCTGGCGGCAGGGATAATCTGAGAGGGAGACTAAGACATGGCCTTGGACGCCGCAACGGGCACCGTGCCCTGGACAATCAAAGGGGAACTGATCCTCAACTGCAACTGCACTGTGTTCTGCCCCTGCGTGGTGTCGCTGGGCAAGCACCCGCCGACCGAGGGTCACTGCCAGGCCTGGGCGGGCGTGCGCATCGACACGGGCGAATACGGCGGGGTTGACCTGTCGGGCCTGAACGTCGGCCTGTTCCTGGAGATCCCCGGCAACATGGGCCGCGGCAACTGGAAGGCGGCGGCATATATTGACGAGCGCGCCTCGGAAGACGCCTATGACGCGCTGGTCGCGATCTTCTCGGGCGCGGCGCGCGGCACCACCGGGCTGTTCTCCATGCTGGTGGGCGAATTCCTGGGCGCCGAACGCGCGCCGGTCACCTTCGAGACCGAAGGCAAGGAGCGCCGCCTGATGGTCGGCAAGAAGATCCAGGGCGCTGTGGTCCCGGTCGAGGGCAAGGACGGCAAGGACATCGTTGTCACCAACACCGAATACTGGATGGGGCCCGACATCACCGTCGCCACCGCCACCAAAGGCCGCGTCCGCGCCTTTGGCCGGGTTTGGGATTTCGATGGCCGTTCTGCCGAGATCTGCCAGATCGACTGGCACGGCCCAAAATAAGCGGCTTTTCCGGCGGCTGCTCGTCTGCGGCCGCCGGGCATACTGCACATGGTTCTGGGAGGAATAGCCATGGCCCTGATTTCCCCGTCGCGCCGCCTTCGGCGCACCCCGTTTTCCGAAGGCGTCGAAGCCGCCGGCGTCAAGGCCTATACGGTCTACAACCGGATGCTGCTGCCCACTGTCTTTGAGAGCGTGGAAGCGGACTACCGCCACCTGAAGCGCCACGTGCAGGTTTGGGACGTTGCCTGCGAGCGCCAGGTGGAGCTGCGCGGCCCCGACGCCGGGCGGCTGATGCAGATGCTGACACCGCGCGACCTGCGCGGCATGACGGCAGGCCAGTGTTTCTACGTGCCCATCGTCGACGAGACCGGCGGCATGCTGAACGATCCGGTGGCGGTCAAGCTGAGCGACGACCGCTGGTGGATCTCGATTGCCGACAGCGATCTGCTGTTATGGGTCAAGGGCATTGCCAACGGCTGGCGGCTGGATGTGCTGGTGGATGAGCCGGATGTCTCGCCGCTCGCAATCCAAGGCCCCCGCGCGGACGACCTGATGGCCCGTGTCTTTGGCGAGGAGGTGCGCAAGATCCGCTTCTTCCGCTTCGGCATCTTCCAGTTCGAGGGCCGCGACATGGTGATCGCGCGTTCTGGCTACTCCAAGCAGGGCGGCTATGAGATCTACCTCGAAGGCGGCGATCTGGGGATGCCGCTGTGGAACCGTCTGTTTGAGGCGGGCGAGGACCTGCAGGTCCGGGCCGGCTGCCCCAACCTGATCGAACGGATCGAAGGCGGTCTGCTGAGCTACGGCAACGACATGACCGACGACAATACCCCGCATGAATGCGGCCTGGGCAAGTTCTGCAACACCCATACGGCAATTGGCTGCATCGGCCGCGACGCCCTGCTGCGGGTGGCCAAGGAGGGGCCGGTGCAGCAAATCCGCCCGATTGCGATTGACGGCGATGCCGTGCCAGGCTGCGACCGGCCATGGGCTGTCTTTGCGAATGGCAAGCGGGTGGGGCAGGTGACCTCCGCCGCCTGGTCGCCGGACTTTGAGACCAACGTCTCTATCGGCATGATCCGCATGACCCATTGGGATGCGGGCACGAAACTTGAGGTGGAAACACCTGACGGTATGCGCACAGCCTCCGTGCGCGACACATTCTGGATTTAAGGAGAAGGCAGATGTTCAACGCATTGGTTGTGAACAAGGACGAAGAGAGCGGCAAGACCTCTGCCGCGGTCGAGCAGATCAGCCTGGATCAGCTGCCCGAGGGCGAGGTGACCGTGGCGGTGGAATACTCCACCGTGAACTACAAGGACGGGCTCTGCATCGGTCCGGGCGGCGGGCTTGTGCGCAAATACCCGCATGTGCCGGGCATCGACTTTGCCGGCACCGTCGAGGCCTCCTCGGATGACCGGTATAAACCGGGCGACAAGGTGGTGCTGACCGGCTGGCGCGTGGGCGAGGCCCATTGGGGCGGCTACAGCCAAAAGGCCAACGTGCGCGCCGACTGGCTGGTGCCGCTGCCCGAGGGTCTTGATACCCGCCACGCGATGGCTGTGGGCACTGCGGGCTTTACCGCGATGCTGGCGGTGATGGCGCTGGAGGATCACGGCCTCGAGCCGGGCCACGGGCCGGTTCTGGTCACAGGTGCCGCGGGCGGCGTGGGGTCGGTCGCCACCGCAATTCTCGCGAACCTCGGCTATGAGGTTGCTGGTGTCACTGGCCGCCCGGAGACCGCTGATTACCTGAAATCGCTTGGCGCCACCCAGATCGTGGCCCGCGAGGAGATCAACGAGACCACCAAGCGGCCGCTGGAAAGCGAATCCTGGGCGGGCTGCGTGGACGCCGTCGGCGGCGCCATGCTGGCGCGGGTGCTGGGGCAGATGAAATACGGTGCCTCGGTGGCGGCGGTCGGCCTGGCAGGCGGTGCCGGGCTGCCGGCGACCGTCATCCCCTTCCTGCTGCGCGGCGTGAACCTGCTGGGCATCGACTCGGTCATGCAGCCCTACGACAACCGTGTCCGCGCCTGGCAGCGGATTGCCAAGGACCTGCCGATGGACAAGCTGGACGCGATGATCCAGCCCGCTACCCTCAGCGACTTGCCGCAACTGGGTGCGGATATCCTCAAAGGCCAGGTCAAGGGCCGCGTCGTGGTGGACGTCAACGCCTAAATCCTTATAATAAATTGCATCTACCGGATGAACGCGCGGCGCTGTCCGCGCGTTTTTCATGTGTGCCGCGGCTCTGCCGCGGACCAGAGGGACGGAGCATTGCCGCAATTGCGCGGCCTCTGCAGCGCTCCGCCCGGTGCTCTTCCGGCCCCGCGCCGGAGGTGCATATAATTTGAAGCAAGAGGAGGGAGACCGTGTATTCCAAAATCATGGTGCCCGTCGATCTGGCCCACGCCGACCGCCTTGAGCGGGCGCTCAAAATGGCATCGGATCTCGCGCATCTCTACAACGCAGAAGTGATTTTCGTGGGGGTAACCTCCCCCCAGCCCAGCAAGGTGGCGCATAACCCGCAGGAATATGCGGCAAAACTCGATGAGTTCGCGTCCGGCCAGGCAGCCAAGCACAGCATTACCGCTTCGGGCCATGCCGTTGTCAGCCACGATCCGGCGGTGGACCTGGATGCCACGCTGGTTAAGGCCTGCAGCGATACCGGGGCCGGGCTGATCGTGATGGCAAGCCATGTTCCCAGCGTGAGCGATTATCTGTTCCACGCCCACGGCGGGCGCGTGGCCGAGAAGGCACCGGTATCGGTGCTGGTCGTTCGTGAAAGCTGACCGTGGGGGTCCTTTGAAAGCGCAAGCGTTTGCCTGCGGGTTCAAAGAGTATTGGGCCGAAGTTTACAGGGAAGGAGGCCGCAATGGCTGACGAAACCACAAATCAGGGTATCCCCGCCCCGGAAGGCGAAGCGGATATCATCGATACCGAATACGAGATCGGGCAGGATAATATCGAAACCCAGATCGGCCCGTTCGGGGTCGATATCCACAACCCGGTGTTCCTGGTCTCAGGCCTCGTCATCGTGGCCTTCGTGTTCTACGCGCTGGCGCTGCCGGAGCAGGCGGGCACATTTTTCAACTGGCTGCGCCCGGCGGTGACCAGCACCTTTGACTGGTTCTTCTTCGGCGCTGCAGACCTGTTCGTGCTGTTCTGCCTGTTTCTGATCGTCTCCCCCTGGGGCAGCGTGCGGCTGGGCGGCAATGAGGCAACGCCGGATTACACCTATTTGGGCTGGTTCGCGATGCTGTTCGCGGCGGGCATGGGCATCGGCCTGATGTTCTATGGCGTGAGCGAGCCGATGAGCCATTTCTCCACCGCCTTTGGCGGCACGGCCGTGCCGGAGGGCGGCGGTGCCCGCACCGACTGGGCTCCGCTGGGCGCGGCTGCCGGGAATGAGGCGGAGGCTGTGCGCCTGGGCATGGCGGCAACGATCTTCCACTGGGGGCTGCACCCTTGGGCGATCTACGCCATCGTGGCACTGGCGCTGGCGCTGTTCACTTATAACAAGGGCCTGCCGCTCACCATCCGCTCAGCCTTTTACCCGATCTTCGGGGAGCGTGTCTGGGGCTGGACCGGCCATATCATCGACATCCTGGCGGTCTTCGCCACGCTGTTCGGTCTTGCCACCTCGCTGGGGTTCGGGGCGACGCAGGCGAATGCCGGTCTGAATGAGCTGTTCGGGGTGCCGATGGGTGCCACCACAGAGGTGATCCTGATTTCCGCGATTACCGCAGTTGCCCTGATCTCGGTGCTGCGCGGCCTGGACGGCGGCGTCAAGGTGCTGTCGGAAATCAACATGGGGCTGGCTTTCCTGCTGCTGGTCTTCGTGCTGCTGGCCGGACCCACCGTGGCGATCCTGACGGGGTTTGCCACCAGCCTGGTGGCCTACATCGAATACCTGCCCGCATTGTCGAACCCGATCGGGCGCGAGGACGTGAACTTCAGCCAGGGCTGGACCGCCTTCTACTGGGCCTGGTGGATCAGCTGGTCGCCGTTTGTGGGCATGTTCATCGCCCGCGTCAGCCGTGGCCGCACGGTGCGGGAGTTCGTGATCTGCGTGCTGCTGATCCCGAGCCTTGTCTGCGTGCTGTGGATGAGTGTCTTCGGCGGCACCGCAATTCATCAGGTGGTCGCCGATGGTTTCACCGGGGCGCAGGACGCGTCGCTTGAACTCAAGCTGTTCAAGATGCTGGGAGAGCTGCCGCTGGCCGGGATCACCTCCTTTGTCGGGATCGTGCTGGTGGTCGTGTTCTTCGTGACCTCGTCCGACTCCGGCTCGCTGGTGATCGACACCATCACCGCAGGCGGCAAGGTCGACGCGCCGGTGCCGCAGCGGGTGTTCTGGTGCATCTTCGAGGGCGCCGTGGCCATCGTGCTGCTGCTGGGCGGCGGTCTGGCGGCGCTGCAGGCCATGGTGATTTCCACCGGTCTGCCGTTCACCGTGGTGCTCTTGCTGATGTGCTGGGCGATCTTCCGCGGGCTGTTGACTGAGGCCCGCTGAGGCTTCTGGCCACTGGAAATAGGAACGCCCCGGCCGCGCAGCCGGGGCGTTTTTTGTCAGTCGTTGTATTTGAAGAACCCCAGCGAGTTGCCATCCGGATCGGTGGCATAAAAGAACCGTCCGGGCGGGATGGCGATGGTCTCTGAAACCACCTTGCCGCCCGCATCCGTGACCCGTTCCATCACATCCTCCAGCTCACCCTCAGCGGTCAGATGCAGGGTCGGGCCGCGGCCGTCGCCAGCGGGCTTGCCGGGATAAAGGTGCAGCGCAATGCCGGATGCCTCATCTGCCGTTTTGAACATTGCCATCGGGTTCGGCCCGCTGTTGTCGATGCTGAGATCGGCACCGGTGACCTTGGAATAAAACGTCACTGCCGCGTCCAGATCGCTCACGGGCAGCTCGCCCCAGACCAGGAAATCCTTGGGAGTAAAGGCCATGTCTAATCCTCCATGTTTGCCTGGGGGCAAAGTCTCATGCCCTGATGACAGTTTCCGGCATCAGCCTTGCCGCTTGACCGGACCGCCGGCGGTACGTTACGACCCTTGCGTCCTGTCCGGCCTTTTGCGCCTTGCAGGGCTGCCTGCGATCCCTCAATCCTTGTGCGGGAGCGCGGCTCGGCTGGAAGACCTGCCATGTTCGGGGAGATCCCTGGCATGTGCCGGCCTTCCCATCGGACCGCAGCGATTGAGGAGAGATTTGCAATGACTGCTTTGGATATTGATTTCGTCCGGGCCCAGTTTCCGGCCTTTGCCGAACCCAGCCTTCAGGGCCAGGCGTTCTTTGAGAATGCGGGCGGCTCTTACACCTGCCGCCAGGTGATTGACCGGCTCACCCGGTTTTACACCCAGCGCAAGGTGCAGCCCTACGCGCCCTATGAGGCCTCGCGCCTGGCGGGCGAGGAGATGGACGAGGCCCGCGCCCGCCTGGCTGCCCTGATGGGCGTTGCCGCAGAGGAGCTGAGCTTTGGCCCCTCGACCACCCAGAACACCTATGTGCTGGCGCAGGCGTTCAGGAAGTTCATGAAAGCGGGCGAGGCCATCATCGTCACCAACCAGGACCACGAGGCCAACAGCGGCCCCTGGCGGCGGCTGGCAGAGGAGGGGATCGAGGTCCGCGAGTGGCAGATAGACTCTCAGACCGGTCATCTGGACTTGGCGCAGCTGGAAACTCTGCTGGACGAAAACGTCCGCCTGGTCTGCTTCCCGCATTGCTCCAACGTGGTAGGGGAGATCAACCCGGTGGCAGAGATCACTGCGATGGCCCACGCCGCAGGCGCCTTTGTCTGTGTTGACGGCGTCTCCTACGCGCCGCACGGGCTGCCGAATGTGGACGAACTGGGCGCGGACATCTACCTGTTCTCCGCCTACAAAACTTATGGGCCGCATCAGGGCGTCATGGTGATCCGCAAGGCGCTGGGCGAGCTGCTGCCGAACCAGGCGCATTACTTCAACGCCGGTAGCCTCTACAAACGCTTCACCCCCGCAGGCCCGGACCACGCCCAGGTGGCGGCTTCTGCCGGTATGGCGGATTACGCTGAGGCGCTGGCGTCCCATCATGGCCACTCAGGCAGCGCCGCGGAAACCGGCGCCTTTGTCCACGACCTGATGCGGTCGCATGAGGTGAAGCTGCTGCAACCGCTGCTGGACGCTGTGAAGGACCGCAATGATGTGCGCCTGCTGGGGCCGTCCACTGCCGAAAACCGCGCGCCGACGGTTGCCCTGGCACTGAACCGTGCCGCGGAACCGGTGGCCGCCCAGCTGGCAGAATTTGGCATCATGGCCGGCGGCGGCGATTTCTATGCCGTCCGCGCGCTGGAGGGGATGGGCATTGATCCAGTCCAAGGCGTGCTGCGTATCAGCTTCACCCACTACACGTCCGAAGCCGAGGTCGCGAAGCTGATCGAGGCGCTGGACCGGGTGCTGTAACGCGAACTGGACAAGGAAATCGACATGAGCAGCCGTCCCCCGGTGATTTGGTGGATCAGGCGGGATCTCCGCCTGTGTGACAACCCGTCCCTGACGGCTGCCGTCAGCAGCGGCGCCCCGGTCCTTCCTGTCCACATCCTGGACGATCAGGATGAGGCGCTGGGCGCCGCCCCCAAATTCCGTCTCGGCCTGGGGCTGGAGCACTTCGGACGGCAACTTGCCAAGGCGGGCTCCCGCCTGATCCTGCGCCGCGGCAACGCGCTGGAGGTGTTGCGGGATCTGATCGAAGAAACCGGGGCAGGGGCCGTGCACTGGTCCCGTCTCTACGACCCGCAGGCCATCGCCCGGGACAGCGAAATCAAGCAGCAGCTCAAGGAGCAGGACGTCGAGGTCAGATCCCACGGCGGCCGGCTGCTGTTTGAACCTTGGACGGCAGAGACCAAGGCCGGCGGCATGTTCAAGGTCTACACCCCGTTCTGGAAGGCGGTGCAGGGCCGCGATGCGGACAGCCTGCGGCCCGCGCCAGCAAAACTGCAGGCACCGGACAGCTGGCCCGCCAGTGAGGATTTGGCCGATTGGCAGATGGGTGCCGCAATGCGCCGCGGCGCGGATGTGGTGGCCCGTTACTGCCGGGTGGGAGAGGCGGCAGCACAGGAGCGGCTCGACGAATTCCTGGAACACGCGGTGGACGCCTACAAGGCGCGCCGGGATTTTCCCGGGGAGGACGCCACCTCCGGCCTGTCGGAAAACCTCGCTTGGGGCGAGATCAGCCCGCACCGCATGTGGCACCAGGGCCGCGCAGCGCTGGAACGCGGCAGCCAGGGGGCTGAACACTTCCTGAAAGAGATTGTCTGGCGCGAGTTTGCCTATCACCTGATGTACAACTCGCCGCATATCCTGACCGACAGCTGGCGCGAGGAATGGCAGGCCTTCCCCTGGTCGCAGGACATCACCCCGCAGGTGCAGGCCTGGCGGCGCGGGCAGACAGGTTACGGCTTTGTCGATGCTGCCATGCGGGAGCTGTACGTCACCGGCAAGATGCACAACCGGGCCCGGATGATCGCCGCAAGTTTTCTCACCAAGCATCTGATGGCGCACTGGAAAATCGGCATGGACTGGTTTGCGGATACTTTGGTGGACTGGGACCCGGCGTCCAATGCCATGGGCTGGCAATGGGTGGCAGGCTCCGGTCCCGATGCATCCCCCTTTTTCCGCGTCTTCAATCCGTCGGGGCAGCTGGAGAAATTCGACCCCGACGGCACCTACACCCGCCGCTGGATTGCCGAAGGCCAGGGACAGCCGCCGCAAACCGCACTGGACTTTTTCGACGCCACGCCGCTGTCCTGGCGCCTCGCGCCTGACGGTGCCCGCGCGGAGCCTGTTGTCAGCCTGCAGGCCGGCCGGGAACGCGCGCTCACGGCCTATCACGAAGTCCGTGAAAACCGCTAACGCACAGTTTTCTTGCCAGAAAGCCCCCTGCGGCCTAGCTTTTCCCTGTAGCACTTCCGTATTTCGTACAGGGGGAAGCGTATGAAGTTCACGTCCGCTGAGGGACAGGAAAACCTGCCGCGCTACTTTGCAGCGGTGTTTGCCAGGATAAAGGCAATGGAAGTCGGGCAGCTGGATATCCACTTGCCGGACGGCCGCGTATTCTCCGCCAAAGGGCGGAACCCTGGCCCAGTGGCTGATCTGCACATCCACAACCCGGACTGCTTTGCCCGGCTGATCCGCGAAGGCGATCTGGGCTTTTCAGACGCCTACCTGGAAGGATGGTGGAGCACCTCGGATCTGCAAGCCTTCATGGATCTGGTCCATATGGGGGCCAACACAGTTTATGACGGCTTCCCGGGCAGCGGCCTGGCGCGCGCTTATGAACGGTTCCGCTTCTGGCTCCACCGCAACCACCGCCGCCAGGCGAAAAAGAACATCTCCTATCACTACGACCTGGGCAATGACTTCTATGGCCTGTGGCTGGATGACACGATGACCTACTCCAGCGCCCTGTTCCAAAGCGGCCAGGACAGCCTGGAAAAGGCGCAGACCGCCAAATACGCCTCTATGGTCGACCAGATGGGCGTGAAGCCCGGCGACCACGTGCTGGAGATCGGCTGCGGCTGGGGCGGCTTTGCCGAATATGCTGCCGGTCAGCGCGGGCTGCGGGTCACGGGGCTGACAATCAGTGAGGAGCAGTTGAAGTTTGCTCGCGAAAGACTTGAAAGGGCTGGGCTTTCCGACCGGGTGGAGCTGCGGTTGCAGGATTACCGCGACTGCCGCGGCCAGTTCGACGGCATCGCCTCGATTGAAATGTTCGAGGCAGTTGGCGAGAAATACTGGCCCGCCTATTTCAGCACCATCCGCGACCGGCTGAAGCCCGGCGGCCAGGCCACCTTGCAGATCATCACCGTCGCCGACCGCCGCTGGGAGGTTTACCGCAAGGGTGTCGATTTCATCCAAAAGCACATCTTCCCGGGCGGTATGCTGCCGTCACCGAAGGTGCTGCGCGAGCAGGTGGAGAAGGCGGGCCTCGGCGTCGTGCGCTCGATCGAGTTCGGCGACAGCTACAACCAGACCCTGCGCCGCTGGCACGATACTTTCAACACCCGCTGGGACCAGATTTCCGGCATGGGCTTTGACGAGCGGTTCCACAAGATGTGGAACTTTTACCTCACTTCCTGCGCGGCCGCCTTTAAGACTGGAAATTGCGACGTGACGCAGATTACAGTTGCTCATCGCTGACTGAAATGCCGCACGGAACCTGACCGCATATGCCCACCGGAGCCCGACTGACCGCTGCAATTTGCCTGGGCCTGGTGGCGTTTTTCGTGTCCTTCCTGGTCATGCCGCTGATGCCGGAGGGCACCGATTTCGGCTATTTCGTGCATGTGAATGTGGTGCTGGGCCTGCTCTGCGGCTGGATTTTCATGGGCAGCCGGGCAGGCCGCGGCCTGGTCCCGGCTGTCAATAACGGCATCACCGGCATGGCGGTGATGGTCCTGTGGGCGCTGTTCATCCAGGGCGCTTGGGAGATGTTCCGCCTCGCCATGCGCCACCGCTACGACGGACCGTTTGAGGCGCTGTCGGCGATCTTTGTCATTGCGCTGGATTATTTCTTTGTTATCGCTGTGCCATCCGTGCTGGTGCCCCTGGCCGTGGGCGGAGTGCTGGCGGGGCTTGCGACCGAAAACGCTTCCCGCCGCTGGCGCTGATAATAATTCATTAACAACAGGTTACCGACCGTGGCTAATCTCTTCTTCTTTGGCACGCTGCGCCATCTTCCTTTGCTCGAACTGGTACTCGGCCGCAGCGGCGCAGCGCTGAACGCGCAGGCTGCGAAATTGCCCGGGCACGGGGTCTACCAGGTCGCAGGGCAGCCGTTTCCGGCGATCGAGGAGCGTGCGGATGCCACCGCCAACGGCGTTCTGGTGCAGGACCTTTCGCCCGCCGATCAGGACGCACTCAACTTTTACGAGGGCGGCTTTGGCTACTCGCTGAAGCCGGTCTCGGTGCAGCTGGAGGATGGCAGCACGGCCCCGGCAGAGGTCTATTTCCCCGAACCCGGCCTGTGGCAGACGGCGGAGCCCTGGGACCTGGCGGCCTGGGTGCAGAAATGGGGCGCGCTGTCCTTGCGCGCCGCCGAAGAGGTGATGGCCTACCACGGCCGCATGACCGCTGAGGAGGTGGCGCGCTGCTTCCCCTCTGTGCGCCGCCGCGCCGCTGCCTGGCTGGCAGCCCAGGCGCGCCCGGGCGATCCGGAACATGACCTGTCCAAGGACGTGATTGTCCACAGCCACACCCGCGCTCATCTGAACTTCTTTGCGATGGAAGAGATGGAGCTGCAGTTCCGCCGCTACGACGGCAGCATGAGTCCGGTGGTGCACCGCTGTGCCTCGATGGCGGGCCATGCGGCGGTGGTGCTGCCCTACGACCCGGTCCGCGATCAGGTTCTTCTTGTGGAGCAATTCCGCGCACCCCCCTTCATGATGGGCGAAGCGCATCCCTGGATGTGGGAACCGGTGGCGGGTGTGATCGACCCGGGCGAGACGCCCGAGGAGACCGCGGTCCGCGAAGCGCAGGAGGAGGCGGGTGTGACCGTGCAGCGGCTTGAGCCGGTGGCCCAAGTCTATCCATCCAGCGGCGCACTCGCTGAATTGATCCATGTTTTCATTGGTATATCGGATCTTTCTGATCTAAATGGCGGCGGCGGCATTGCGGGCGAGGGCGAAGACATCCGCAGCAAGATCCTCAGTTATGATGAACTGATGCTGGGCGTGGACGGCCAGATCTATCAGGACATGCCGCTGGTGACCGCCGCGCTGTGGCTGGCACGCCACCGCACCCGGCTGCGCAACGCATTCTCCTGAGCCGCTTCCCGCCTTGTGAACGCCGGGACGCTTGGTTACATCTTGGGGAACAGATCGAAAGGGATACCATGCGCATTGCACGTGATCTGGCTGATGCCATCGGCCACACACCTCTTATCCGCCTGAACCGCGTCAGCGAAGAGACCGGCTGCGAGATCCTGGGCAAAGCTGAATTCATGAACCCGGGCCAGTCGGTCAAGGACCGCGCGGCGCTCTATATCATCAAGGATGCGGTGGCCCGCGGCCAGCTCAAGCCCGGCGGGACCATTGTTGAAGGCACCGCCGGCAACACTGGCATCGGCCTGGCCCTGGTGGGCGCGTCGATGGGTTTCAAGACAGTGATCGTGATCCCGGAAACCCAGTCCGAAGAAAAGAAGGACATGCTGCGCCTGGCGGGCGCCCAGCTGGTCCAGGTGCCTGCGGCGCCCTACAAAAATCCCAACAACTACGTGCGTTATTCCCAGCGCCTCGCGGAAAAACTGGCTCAGACGGAGCCCAACGGCGCGATCTGGGCCAACCAGTTCGACAATGTCGCCAACCGGCAGGCCCACGTGGAAACCACCGGCCCGGAAATCTGGGAGCAGACCGGCGGCAAGGTCGATGGCTTTGTCTGCGCCGTGGGCTCTGGCGGCACCCTGGCAGGCGTGGCCGAAGCGCTGCAGCCCAAGGGCGTGAAGATCGGACTGGCCGATCCGCTGGGGGCTGCGCTTTATTCCTATTACACCACTGGCGAGCTGGCCTCTGAGGGCAGCTCGATCACTGAGGGCATCGGCCAGGGCCGGATCACCAAGAACCTGGAAGGCTTCACGCCTGATTACAGCTATCAGGTGCCGGATGGCGAGGCGCTGCCGTATGTCTTTGACCTGCTGCATGAGGAAGGCCTGGTGCTGGGCGGCTCCTCTGGCATTAACATTGCAGGCGCTGTGCGTATGGCCAAGGACATGGGCCCGGGCAAAACCATCGTCACCGTTCTGTGCGACTATGGCACCCGCTACCAGTCCAAGCTGTTCAATCCGGATTTCCTGCGGGAGAAAGACCTGCCGGTGCCGGATTGGATGACCCATACGCCTGCGTCGATCCCCGGCGTTTTTGAGGACGTATGACACCTTTCATAACCGCGTTGCGGACTGTTTTGCTGGGGCTGGCCCTTGTGGCCGGCCTCGCTATGCCTGCCCTGGCGCAGCTGAATGCTGAATCCCGGGCTGTTTACCAGGACTGGCTCAAGACCGCGAACCGTGCGGAAGACGTGATCGACGCCAGGCGGGCCTCCAGCGCCGCGCTGGAGACCCTGCGCCAAGAGCTGGCGCGCTACCGCCAGAACTTCCTGGACGCGCGCACCGAAAACGGCGACCGCCTCCAGACGCTGGAAGGCCAGCTTGCCGCCCTGGGCGAGCCGCCCGCAGAGGGCGAGAGCGAGCCCGAGGACATCGCACAGCTGCGCAGTTCGCTGGAACAGCAGCTGAAGGATCTCAAGGTTCCGCGTATTGTGGCGGAGGAAGCCTTCAGCCGCGCCAACGGCCTGATCGCCGAAATCGACAAGATCATCCGCGAACGCCGCACCCGCAAGCTGCTGGAGCGCGGGCCGTCGCCGCTCAACCCTGAAAACTGGCCCGGCGCGTGGCGCACTCTGTCGCGGTCTGCCGGATCACTGCTGAATGAAACCGCCTCGCGCATCGGCAGCGCCACCACTGCCGAGCGGGTGCAGAACAGCTTGCCCGCCTTGATTCTGCTGCTGGCGACCTCCGCGCTGCTGCTGCTGCGCGGCCGGCCCTGGGCCCATGCAGCAGGCGACTACCTGCGCCAGTTCGGCAGCAGCGGCCGCGGCGTCTGGGGCTTTGTCGTCTCGCTGCTTGAGGTGATCCTGCCGTTTATCGGCATCCTCTTGCTGGTCGCGGCGGTGGACCTGTCCGGCATCCTCGGGTTCCGCGGCTCCGTGCTGCTGGACTATCTGCCGGGCTGGGCGCTGCTGATCCTCTCTTTTCACTGGCTGGGCAACCAGCTGTTCTCCGGCCGGATCGAAAACGATCTGGTGCCGGTGCAGGAGGGGCGCCTCAATGAAACCCGGCTGATGGTCGATATCCTGGCGGTGATCCTGGTTTTGCAGGATGCGCTGACCCTGATGGAGAACATCGACAGCATCCCGGCAGAGGCCCATGCGGTCGCCAGCTTCCCGCTTATTATGGCCGCGGCCCTGGTGCTGCTGCGCCTGCACCGGATCGGCGCCAAACGCCGCCAGCAGCAGAGCGAAGACGACACCGACGACGATGGCGCCATCGCAGCCGGTGCGAACCGGGTGATGACGCTGGTGCGCCGCGCCGTCTATCTGCTGGGCTTTGTGTCGCCGGTGCTGGCGGCCTTTGGCTACGTGAACGCGGCTGAGGCGCTGATCTATCCGGCGGTTTCCACCTTGGCGCTGCTGGCCGCCCTCTTGGTGCTGCAACGCTTCCTGGGCGACGTCTACGGCTGGCTGTCCGGCAAAGGGTCAGAGGCACGGGATTCGCTGTTTGCCGTGATCATCGGTTTCCTGCTGGTCACCCTGGCACTGCCGCTGCTGGCGCTGATATGGGGCGCGCGGGTGGCCGACCTGACCGAGCTATGGTCGCGTTTTCTGGAAGGCTTTCAGATCGGCGGCACCCGGATTTCACCCACGGCCTTTCTGACCTTTGCCCTGGTTTTTGCCGTTGGCTATGCGCTGACGCGTCTGGTGCAGGGGAGCTTGCGCAACTCGCTGCTGCCCAAAACCAAGATCGACCCGGGCGGCCAGAACGCGATCACCTCGGGGCTTGGCTACGTCGGCATCTTCCTTGCGGCGGTGGTTGCAATCTCTATGGCGGGACTCGACCTCTCATCGCTCGCCATCGTCGCCGGTGCGCTGTCGGTCGGCATCGGTTTCGGCCTGCAGACGATCGTGTCCAACTTCGTCTCCGGCATCATCCTGCTGATCGAACGCCCGGTCTCCAAGGGCGACTGGATCGAGGTCGGCGGGCTGATGGGCTATGTCCGCGACATCTCGGTGCGCTCGACCCGGATTGAGACCTTCGACCGCACCGATGTGATCGTGCCGAACTCCGACCTGATTTCCGGCACCGTCACCAACTACACCCGCGGCAACACCGTGGGCCGGGTGATCGTGCCGGTGGGCGTCGCCTATGGCACCGACCCGCGCAAGGTAGAGGCCATCCTGGCCGAAATCGCCAAGGGCCACCCGATGGTGCTGCTGAACCCCGCGCCCTCGGTGGTGTTCCAGGGCTTCGGCGCCGATTCCCTCGATTTCGAGATCCGCGCCATCCTGCGCGACGTGAACTGGGTGCTGTCGGTCAAGTCCGACATGAACTACGAAATCGCCAAACGGTTCCAGGAAGAAGGGATCGAGATCCCCTTCATGCAGCGCGACATCTGGATCCGCAACCCGGAGGCGCTGGCCCAGGCCACGGCAGCCCCTGGCGCAGAGGAGCCGGCAAGCACCCCGGCCTCCGCCCCCGCGGCTGCTTCCGTCAAGGCTCCGCCGAGGCCGGATCTGGACGATCTGCAGCAAGACCCCGGCGAGGATGCCGATGGAGACGGAGATGGAGATTCAGATGCCGACAAGTGACCTGCTGTTCCGCAAGGATGCCTATGCCCGCATGACAGAGGCCGAGGTCCTGGCCAATACGGAGCAGGGCGGCATCATCCTGGACCGCACGCTGTTCTATGCCACCGGTGGCGGCCAGCCCGGCGACAGCGGCAAACTGTTGTGGGCCGAAGGGCAGTGCACCATCGCCACCACGGTCAAAGGGGATGAGGGCGCGGTGGTGCTTGTGCCACAGGACGGCTCCGCCCTGCCTCCCGCGGGCACCACAGTGACCCAGGTGCTCGACTGGGACCGCCGCTACGGCCACATGCGTGTGCATACGGCGCTGCATCTCTTGTCTGTGGTGATCCCGCTGGAGGTCACCGGCGGCTCGATCAGCGAAGCCAAGGGCCGGCTCGATTTCAACATGCCCGAAGCACCGGAAGACAAGCAGGCGCTGCAGGACCAGCTGCAGGCGCTGATCGACCGCGATCTGGAGGTGAGTGAGGACTGGATCACCGACGCCGAACTCGACGCCAATCCGCAGCTTGTAAAAACCATGTCGGTCTCACCGCCGCGCGGCGCAGGTCAGGTGCGGCTGGTGCGCATCGGCACCCCGGAGGAGCAGATCGACCTCCAGCCCTGCGGCGGCACCCACGTCAAACGCACCGGCGAGATCGGGAAAATCCGCCTCGGCAAGGTGGAAAAAAAGGGCAAGCAGAACCGCCGCGTCTACCTGCATTTGGAGGTCTGAAAAAGATTGGGGGGAAGGTGCATTTTTTGCCATTTCGGCTCTTGCAATTCCCCCTCCAATCCTTCAAAAGCCCCCTCAACGGAGAGGTGGCCGAGTGGTCGAAGGCGCACGCCTGGAAAGTGTGTAGGCGGGAAACCGTCTCCAGGGTTCGAATCCCTGTCTCTCCGCCATAACCCCGCAAATAGGTTTGGATAACAGGCTGGTGCCGGTGCCAGTCGTCCGGTTGGACAGCCGGTGTGACCCGTTTGCGGGCAGGATCAGTTCGGCCGGACGGCCACAAGAACGACACCCAGTTCCTCTTCCAGTTCCTGCAGTTTCTTCAGCTGGTCATCCGGCAGCGAAGCACTATCCGCCTCAACCTCGGCCAGCGCCACAACAGGGCTTCCGATATCCTTTTCCAGAGCCCGGATCGCGTTGAGCTTCTCAGTTTCAAGCGAGGCGAGGGGGTACAGCATTGTGATCTCCTGTCTGTTGATGAGGCTGAGTATAGCCCGTTTTCCATGGAGCGGGCTGATTGATTTCGGGCCGGGCCGCGCATTGGCTGGAGCAGCCGGGCGGGCACCGGGCCTGCGGCACCCAGGTATCGCGGGTTTGTATAAAGTCTTCAGCGGTTTTTGCTTTCGGGATGGGCCGCTTTGGTTGCCCGGCCCGGGCTTTGATTCGAATGCGCGGACGGGCCGGGCTGCCGCCCTGTGGAAACAAACTCAGAAATTTCCGGTAATTGAAACCAAATCCAGCCCCTTTGCCGCAGCCGCGCCAGACAAACACGGCGGAACAAAGGCGTGACCTGATCATTCGCGGGTGTTTCGAATATGGAAACAAATCTGGGCTAATCTGGCAGTTGAATGCGAAATTCGGCATATTTCGACAAGTTGCAGCGCGTTTAATTTTCTGAAGTGGAAACAATGCGGGCTCGGGCAGGCCATGATCCGGCCGCTGCTGCCCGGCGGATACCCATAATGTGAGGAATTTTAGGCAATT
The DNA here is from genome assembly GCF_059429235.1 of Leisingera sp. CC-HEC096. NCBI lineage: Bacteria > Pseudomonadati > Pseudomonadota > Alphaproteobacteria > Rhodobacterales > Roseobacteraceae > Leisingera > Leisingera sp. CC-HEC096. The sequence goes on along the minus strand of NZ_JCAIJS010000001.1, from coordinate 1,178,298 downwards.
TTTTGGCTTTGAGGGCAGGGGTGCCTAAAGTATGCATGGATTAGCCCATTTGGGGGGGCGAGTTCTGCGAGCTGCTGGACTGTGGTGGACTGCTGAAGATTTAAACAAGTCCCGGTGCCGTTTTTTACGGGCACGCCACTGATCAGAAAGCTGATGCTTACCGACTGCGCGCTGTTCAGGCGCGCAAACCAGGGCGTTTGCGCTCTGGCTCCCAATCCGCGTGGGCTGGTGTTTTGACTGCGGCAGGCCGCATGGCTGTGCGGCTGTCCGGCGGACCCGGCAGATGGGGTTTTTCGCCTGACCGGTGAGGAAAGGGTAATGACAATGAGTGACGAACAGCCGAATCCGGCACTGGACGGGATCGTAGAGGGCACGTCCGGCGACGACCGGATCGATGCCGCCTATACCGGCGATCCGGAAGGCGACATGGTCGACAACGCCGATGCCATCGACCCGGCGGCAGGTCCGGATGATGATGTCATTCTCGGCGGCGCCGGTAATGACAGCATCTATGCAGGCGCAGGCGACGACACGGTTGACGGCGGCAGCGGTGACGATCTGATCCTCGGCGACGGTGTGTCCGGCGTCCCGGACTCGGTCACCATCACGATCGACGGCTCCACCGCGGGGATCGTGAATCAGCTGTTCGCCTACACCATCGACCCGGACACCGGCGAGATCAGCAATGTGGTGGTCCTGACAGATAACGCCAATGGCAACATTGGCCGCAGTTTCACCTACGACGCGCCCGAAGGCGCCATTGTCGGTGTTGGCATCTCCAACGCCAAGGGCACATACTATTCCTCGGGTTACGGCAGCAATGCCGGGTTGAACCCCGATGGGCTGGTCCATACCCAGGGCTTTGGCCAGAACCCGGACGGCTCCGTGCAGATCGGCTTTGAAGATCTGCCCGGCCTTGGCGACCGGGATTTCGACGACATCACGCTGACTGTCGATCTGGGCACCTCGGGCACCACCTTTGACAACACCCATTACGACTATTCCTCGGATCCGCAGGATCCGGTGGTTCCGGGAGATGACTCGCTGACTGGCGGCGAGGGCGACGACACCATCCTGGGCGGCGGCGGCAACGACACAATCGACGGCGGCGACGGTGCGGACTCGGTGGACGGCGGCAGCGGTGACGATGTGATCGACACCTCCAAGGACAGCGGTGTTCCGCTGCCGGACCGCGGTTTTCCGGGCTACACGGGCACCGACCCGGATATCCCCTTCATTCCGGCGGATGCGGACCCGTCCGACGACATGGATACGGTGCTGGGCGGGGCCGGCAATGATACCATCTCGACGGGCGACGATGCCGATCTGATCGACGGCGGCACCGGCATGGATGTGATCGACGGCGGCATCGACGACGACACCATCGACGGCGGCGCGGATGCGGATGTGATCACCGGCAGCGAGGGTTCGGACTCTATCCTCGGCGGCAGCGGCGATGACACCATCTTCGGCGGCCTGAACCCGGCATTCCCGGACGGGCTGAACATCACCGATGACGGCAGCGACGGCCGCCCGGCGGATCCGGACCCCACCAACGGTATGGACACCATCTACGGCGGTTCCGGCAATGACCTGATCTATGGCCAGGATGACGATGACGAAATCCATGGCGGCACCGGAGACGATACGATCGACGCAGGCATCGACGACGACCTCGTCGATGGGGGTGCAGGCAATGATCTGATCACCGGCGGCCACGGGGCGGACACCCTGTCTGGCGGTGATGGCCGCGACACCTTCCTGGGTGGCACCGCCGGCGACGTTGTGGATGGCGGCTCAGGCGGCGATGACTTCGACACGCTGGACCTGACCGGCTCCGGTCCGTTTGAGCTGACCGGCGTCACCGAGGATGCGGATGGCAACAGCATCTCCGGCACCGTCAACTTCCTGGACGGCGACGGGGCCGTGACCGGCTCGATGACCTTTGGCGAGATCGAGCAGATCATTCCCTGCTTCACGCCGGGCACGCTGATCGCCACCCCGCAGGGCGAGCGCCGGGTCGAGGACCTGCAAGCCGGCGACCGGGTGATCACCCGCGACAATGGCATCCAGGAAATCCGCTGGATCGCGGCGCGCACGCTGGAGGGAGCCGATCTGGCCTCCGCTTCGCATCTGCAGCCGGTGCTGATCCGCAAAGGCGCCTTGGGCAACGGCCTGCCGGAGCGCGACATGATGGTCAGCCCCAATCACCGGGTGCTGGTCGCCAACGACAAGACCGCGCTGTACTTCGAGGACCGCGAGGTCCTGGTGGCTGCCAAGCATCTGACCGGGCTGGCTGGTGTCGACCGGGTGGAGGTGTCCAGTGTCACCTACATTCACTTCATGTTCGACCAGCATGAGGTTGTTCTGTCGGACGGTGCCTGGACCGAAAGCTTCCAGCCCGGCGACCACTCCCTGCGCGGTTTGGACAATGCCCAGCGCAACGAGCTGTTTGAGCTGTTTCCGGAATTGAAATCGGAACAAGGCCGCGCGGCCTATACCGCGGCGCGCCGGTCACTGCGCAAACACGAGGCGCATTTGCTTGTGCATTGAGAGATGTGGCTGCCGTTTGGGGGAATGGCAGATAAGAGCGAAGCGCAGGAAGGCAGGGCCTTGTGCCCTGCCTTCTCTGATTCAGCGGCGCGGGTCAGCGGCTGCGGCGCCAGGCGGCCCAGTCTTCAGGCGTGTCCAGGTCGGTAAGCGCGTGGCGGCCGGGCAGGGCAACCATCTGCACGGTTTCCTGTTTCAGCACGCTGCGAGCCCCCTGATCGCCACTAAGGGCCTGCAAGGCCGCGAAGCAGCGGCTGGGAAACAGCACCGGATGGCCCGGGGTTCCGTCCTCGGCTGAGGCGCGAACGATGGGGCTTTCAGCTCCGTGGAAATGCGCCGCAAGATGCAGCATGTCCTGGGTCTCCACTTCCGGCATGTCGGCGGGCAGGATCATCACGCCGCCGCACCCCTCGGGCAGCGCCGCGACCCCGCGGCGGATCGAGGCGGCCATGCCTTCGTCCGCGTCCGGGACTGGAACGGGTGTTGCTGTGCCAATGGCAGCTGCGCGGGGATGGGCCGTGCCGGGCACTGTCACAAAGACCGGCAGTCCGGTCAGTGCGGCGCGGCGGCAGACCTGGGACAGGAGAGGCTGGCCGACCACGTCCTCCATCAGCTTGTCTCGGCCCTGCATCCGCGAGGAGGCACCGGCGGCGAGCAGGAGAATGGCGATGACGGTCATGCGATTCCGGTCCTTGGTTCCTGGCCGCAATGGCGGATGCCTCCGGCGGGAGTATTTTTGCAAAGATGAAGAGCGGGGGCCAGAAAAGATGTGGTTCGAGAAAGGTCATAAGAGCTGACCTAATGTTTCGCGCGCGAAACATTCGGGTAACGGTACTGACGTTTGTGTTGCGCAAGTGCCGCCGCGTCAGCGTTCTCTCCCGTGGCAACGGGGCGGGTTCAGGTCAGGTACACTGACCTGAACCCCGTGTTTTTCAGGCTCAGCCGCGCATCCGGGCGCCGTCGGCGTCAAACAGCGGCTGGGTGATGAGGCGGGCCTTGTACATCTTGCCGAGGATTTCGATTTCCACTTCCAGGTTTTCCCTGGCTGTCCCCGTGGGGACAAACCCCAGCGCAATGGATTTCTGCGCGTGGTGCGAATAGCCGCCTGAGGTGCAGAAGCCCACGACCGCGCCGTCGAGCCAGATCGGCTCATAGGCGACCACATCGGCGTCGTCCGCTTCGACTTCAAAGGCGCAGAGCTGGCGGGCGGGGCCTGCCTCACGTTCGGCCTCAGCTGCGGCGCGGCCGATGAATTCAACGGGTTTCTTGAAGGAGATGAAGCGGTCCAGCCCGGTCTCTGCGGCGGTGTAGTCGGGCGAGAACTCCCGCAGCCAGGAGCCGAAGAACTTGTCCAGGCGCAGCGACATCATCGCCCGCATGCCGAAGGGCTTCATGCCGTGCGGCTGGCCTGCGGTCCAGAGCACGTCCCACAGGGCCCGCTGGCTGGGCAGGTCGCAATAGATCTCATACCCCAGATCGCCGGTGTAGCTGACACGCTGCACGATGCAGTCGGCCATGCCCACGGTCAGGCGGCGCACATCCATGAAGCGCATGTCCGAGATGTCCTGACGGGTGCAGGCTTGCAGGACTTCGCGGGCCTTGGGGCCTGCGATCTGGAAGCCGTTGCGGGTGTCGGAGATGTTTTCGAGGGACACACCTTCGTTCAGGTTCTGCAGGAACCAGCGCATGTGGTATGCCTGCGAGCCATAGGAAGCGGTGAGCTGGAATTCTTCTTCCGAGAGGCAGGAGATAGTGAAATCGCCGATCAGCCGGCCCTTGGGCGACAGCATCGGGGTCAGCGACAGGCGGCCCGGCTGCGGCACCCGGCCGGCCATGATGCGGTCGAGCCAAGCGCGGGCGCCGGTTCCCTTGACCAGATATTTGCCGAAGTTGTGGACCTCGTTGATGCCCACGTTTTCGCGTACGGCTTTGACTTCGCGGGCGGTGGCCTCAAAGGCGTTGGAGCGGCGGAAGGACGGGGTCTCATAGCGCGGCTCGTCACCCTCGGCGAAGTAGTTCGGGACCTCCATGCCGTATTGCGCACCCCAGACCGCGCCCATGCCATCGAAGATATCGTACATTGGCGTGGTGCGGAACGGGCGGGCTGCGGGCAGCTCCTCGTTCGGGTAGGCGATGGAGAAGCGCTTCTGATAGTTTTCAATGACTTTAGGCCGCGTGTAGCCCGGGGTGATCCAGTCGCCAAAGCGGGCGCAGTCCATCGCGAAGGTGTCGCGCTCGCATTCGCCCTCGACCATCCACTGGGCCAGCATCAGGCCGACACCGCCGCCTTGGGAGAAACCCGCCATGACGGCGCAGGCGGACCAGTAGTTGCGCATGCCGGGCACCGGGCCGACCAGCGGGTTGCCGTCGGGGGCAAAGGTGAAGGGGCCGTGGATTACGGATTTGACGCCTGCGGCCTCCAGCGCCGGGAAACGTTTGTAGGCGAAGGCGATGGAATCCTCGATCTTGTCGAAGTCATCGGGCAGCAGCTCATGTCCGAAGTCCCAGGGGGTGCCATCCACCGCCCAGGGTTTGCAGGGCTGTTCGTAGAAGCCGATGCAGAGGCCGCGGCCCTCTTGCCTGAGGTAGCTTTCGCCGGCGGGATCCATCACATGCGGATGCTCGCCGCCGCCGTCGATGATCTCGGCGATCATCGGCACCTCGTCGGTGACGATGTACTGGTGCTCCATCGGGTGCAGCGGGAAGTAGACGCCGGCCATGGCGCCGACCTCACGCGCCCAGAGGCCGCCTGCGTTGACGACGTGTTCCGCGTGGATGGTGCCTTTGTTTGTCACCACGTCCCAGGTGCCGTCCGGGCGCTGGTTGGTCTCGATCACCTTGCAGTGGGTTTCGATCGTGGCGCCGCCCATGCGCGCGGCTTTGGCATAGGCATGGGTGGTGCCGGAGGGGTCGAGGTGGCCGTCGAGGGGGTCATACAACCCGCCGATGATGCCGTCGACATTGGTGACGGGGGCGATCTTCTTGATTTCTTCGGGGGAGACGATTTCGGTCTCCAGCCCCATGAAACGGTGCTTGGCGCGCTCTGCCTTCAGCATGTCGAAGCGCTCCTGGGTTTCGGCCAGGGTGACGCCGCCGACGTGGTGGAGGCCGCAGGACATGCCGGTGATCTCTTCCAGCTCTTTATACAGCTTGATGGTGTAGCCCTGCAGCGCCGCCATGTTGGTGTCGCCGTTGAGCGTATGAAAACCGCCCGCCGCGTGCCAGGTGGAGCCGGAGGTCAGTTCCGAGCGTTCGATCAGCATGACATCGGACCAGCCGAGCTTGGTCAGGTGGTAGAGGACAGAGCAGCCGACGACGCCGCCGCCGATCACTGCCACGCGGGTGGTGGTTTTCATGTGGGCCTCCCTGAATAGGTGTTCCCCGCATTCTGTACAGAAGTGAACAGTAGTCCAGAAGAAAAACGGCACGGTATGCCGCTTCCAGACCGTCTGCGCCGCCCAGGGTTATTCAGAGGTGCGGAAGCGGCTGTTCTGGATGATGAAAATTGCCGTCAGCGGCGCGGCCAGGAAGATCACGCCAACCGTGATCAGCAACATGCCAAGCTGGGAGTAATCCGCCGGGGTGGTGATGTTGCCTGCCGAATCTGTGACCTCGCGCGTGACCACGAAGATTTCGTTCAGGTATTTGGTGCCGAGGCTGGAGGCCGAGAGCGCCAGATTGGTGAAGGAGGCCATTACCGCAAAGAAGGTGGCCTTGAGCCCCGAAGGCGCGTTGCGGGCGATCCAGGCGAGCATCGGGATCATCGCGACCTGGCCCAGCGGCGATTCCACGGCGGTGTCGACGATGGCGATGAAGCGGGCATCCACCACGCCGCCGGTCATTGCCGCCGTCCAGTGGTGGGCGCCGTAGTAGAGCGCGATGTTGGGCAGGCTGAGGACCGCCTCGGTTATCGCCAGGAAGGCAACGATCCAAGCGATCGGGCGGCTGGCCATCATCGGGCGGAAGATCAGCATGCCCGCCAGCGTCAGCAGCGAGGTTATGAGGGACAGGACCGACAGGAACTGCTGGTCGAAGCCCAGCACGTCGATCTCAAACCAGGTCGCACCGGGGCCGCGCAAGGGTGTGGCGCGGTAGACAAAGATGATAATGGCGGTGCCGATCAGGGCGCGGGCCTGATCCGTGGGCAGCACGGCGACCAGCTGGCGCATCAGGAACAGGACGATGGCCATGGAGCCGGCAAAGACGATTTCCTGCGAATAGGGCACGTCGCCCAGACCCACGGCGAGGGAGAGCGCGACAAAGGCGCCGCCGCCGATGAAATACCAATGGTTCGGGGCGACCGGCTCGCGCGGGAGTTCGATGCGGCTGCGGATGTCGGCTTCGGCCACTCCAGCGCGGCGAAGCTGCGCGGCCTTGCGCCATTTTTGCCAGATCGCCAGCGCCACGCCGGAGAGCGAGATCACCGGGATCAGCAGCGCAAGGGTGAAAACAAAGCCGTAAAGCGCGCCTTTCTCCGGCTGCGGCAGGGCATCGGCGCCGTCGAACAGAGCGACGTTCAGGGCCGCGGCGGCGCTGGAGCCGCCGATCAGCGCGATCCGCCCGAAGGTCTGCATGGTGGTGTGCAGGGACTTGGTTTCAGAGTCGGGCAGCGGATTGCCCTGCGCGTCGGTGTGCGGCACGGCCTCCACCGACATGGCATCAGCCACCACGTCCTGCAGCACGAACCCGCAAGGTGCGAGCAGTGCGGCAGTGACATACCAGGCATTGAGCGGCATCACCGCGCCCATCATCGCCGGCTCCAGAACGATGGCGGCCAGGATACCATAGCTGCCGGCCATCAGCCCCGCGCCTGCAAGGATCAGCAGGTATTTCCAGCGCCAGATCAAGTCGACCAGATGGCCCAGCGGCATCTTCAGCGCCCAGGGCAGGCCGACCCAGAATGCCAGTCCGGCCAGAAAGGCAGCCGACAAGTCCAGGTATTCTTTGACAAAAAACGAGGCGGCGACGGTGGTGATGCCCTGTGCGCCATAGGCGAAATAGATCAGGAGCGGCGGCAGGAAGGACCAGCGGAGCTGCCGGAACAGCTCCAGCACGACCCGGTCGAACCCGTTCCAGGCCAGCATCGCCGCGCGCGTCATGACTGCACCTGCCTCATCACAAGCCGCATAGCTGGGCTCACAACAGGGGCCGGATCTTGAGCCCGGTGACCCGGTTGCCTTCCCGTTCGGTCACCTCAAAGCGGAAGCCGTGGAAGGAGAACACCTGGCCCTTGGTGGGGATCATCTGCGCCTCGTGGATCACCAGGCCCGCGATGGTGTTGGCTTCGTCGTCCGGCAGGTTCCATTCGGTGGCCCGGTTCACGTCGCGGATGGTGGCGGCACCGTCGACCAGATAGGAGCCTTCGGTCGTTTTCTTAACGATGCTTTCCTCGTCCGGGTCGAATTCGTCGGTGATTTCGCCAACGATCTCTTCCAGGATATCCTCGAGCGTGATCAGCCCTTGCAGGGCGCCGTATTCGTCCACCACCAGCGCAAAATGCGAGCGCATCCGCAGGAACTGGCGCATCTGTTCGTCCAGGGTGGTGGTTTCGGGCACGAAATAGGGGGCCTTGGCGACCTTGGTGATGTCGAAGGATTTGAGCCGTTCGCTATCGCCCTCGGCACCGCCGGCCTCGGTGTACATCGTGCGGAACAGATCCTTGGCGTGAACCACGCCGATAATGTTCTCCTGCTCGCCGCGGAACACCGGCAGGCGGGTGTGCTGGCTTTGCAGGCATTGCTCCAGAATGGTTTCGGGTTCCGCATCCGCGTCGATCATCTCGATGTTGGAGCGGTGCAGCATGATCTCCTCGACAAAACGGTCGGAGAGGTCGAGCGCGCCCAGGATGCGGTCGCGGTCCTCTTTCTCGACCACGCCTTCGGAATGGCCCAGGTGCAGGGCGCCGGCAATCTCCTCGCGCACAGCCATGATGTGGCTGTCCGGGTCGATCTGCACGCCAAACACGCGCAGCACTCCGCGCACGAAGAGGCGCACCGCGCCCACCACCGGCGACAGCACCTTGACGATAATAGCGATCGGTGCCGAGACCGCCGAGGCGGCCTTTTCAGCGTTGGAAATGGCGTAGGTCTTGGGCAGCACCTCGGCAAAGACCAGTACCAGGAGGGTCATTACCAGAGTCGCCATCGCAACGCCGCTTTCACCAAAGAGGCGGGTGAAAAGCGCAGTGGCCAGCGAAGCCGCCAGGATGTTGACCACGTTGTTGCCCAGCAGGACCGAACCGATAAGCCTTTCGTTATCTTCGGTAATCAAAAGCGCGCGTCTGGCTCCCGCCGAACCTTTGTCGGCCTGGCTGCGCAGCTTGCCGCGGGAGGCGGCGGTCAGCGCGGTCTCGGAGCCGGAAAAGAAGCCGGAGCACACAAGCAACAGTGCAATCGAGCCGGCGGTGATCCAGAAATCGCTGTCAAAAACAGTAGTGGCGGGGTCCATTTGGAGTCCGTTGTTGAGAATGTCTGCACAGTTATGGGGTCTGGCCCGCGCCGCTTCAAGCGTCAGGCCTGATCCTGTGCCAGCGGGTGATGCTCCAGCACCAGTTCTTGCAGCCGGGCGTCCAATACGTGTGTGTAGATCTCGGTGGTGGCAATGTCGGCGTGCCCCAGAAGCGCCTGTATCGCGCGCAGGTCGGCGCCATTGGCCAGCAGGTGGGTGGCGAACGCATGGCGCAGCGTGTGGGGGGTGACCTTGTCCGGTGAGACGCCGCCGGTCACTGCCAGTTCCTTGATCAGCAGGTAGAAGCGGTGCCGGGTCAGGTGGCCGGACTTGCCGCGGGAGGGGAACAGGAAGCGGGAGGCCGGGTTGCCCTTTGCTTCGCGCGCGGCCTCTGCCTCGTCACGGACTTGCAGCCAGACTGCCAGCGCCTCGCGCGCGGGCGGCGACAGCGGAACCATGCGCTCCTTGCCGCCTTTACCCATGATCAGCAGCATCCGCGGGTCGCCGCGGGCAGCGGAGACCGGCAGCGACACCAGCTCGGTCACCCGCATGCCGGTGGCATAGAGCAGCTCCATCAGGCAGGTGTTGCGCAGCCGGTCGGCCTTGCTCCGGCCGGTCTGGCGGGCCGCGTCCAGCAGGCGGTCGACCTCGATCACCTCGAGCGTCTTTGGCAGCCGTTTCTCGCGGCCCGGTCCCCGGATCTGGATCGCGGGATTGTCTTCGCGCCAGCCTTCCTCAAAGGCGAAGCGGTAGATCTGCTTCACCGCCGACAGCCGCCGGGCCCGGGTGGAGCGCGCCAGCCCTTGGGCGTCGCAGTTGATCAGATAGGCCTCGATATCGTCCTGGGAAGCGGTGAGGAAATCCAGGGAGCGGTGCTCCAGCCAGGCGGTCAGGTCCTTGAGGTCGCGGCCATAGGCCAGGAGCGTGTTCTGCGACGCGCCGGTCTCTGCTGCCTGGGCATCGAGGAAGGTAGAGATCCATTGGAAGTTCGCGGAAGGAGCTGCCATGTCACTGACGCTCCAGCAGCATCAGCTGCAATGAGGCGCGCCGGGCGGTGTCCTCCAGCCCAACCGCACGGAAAGCGGCCAGCGCGGCGGTCAGGTCGCCCAGGTTGCCGTCGGAACCTTGCGCAAACAGCACCATGCTGCGCAGGATCGCTTCGCCCAGCTGGCCATTGTCCAGCAGCTGCCGGATCACGGCGGGGACGGGCGGTTCTGCGGCGAATCCCAGCGCAATGGCTTCCGCCAGCGGCGACGGGGCCGGGACCTCGCCGGGGCGTCCGCGGGCGAGGCTTGCCAGGAACTGCTCCCGGGTTCCTTCCGCTGGGGCGTCATGCGCGGCCAGTTCATAGAGCGGAGACAACAGGCGGATACGCCAGGCCAGCGCTTTGACGGGGCCGTCCAGCCCGGCGCGCGCCAGCGGCTCGGCAAAGAGGTCGGCAAAAACGGTCTCGGTGCCCGCCTGCTGCATCGCCTCCCATGCGCGGGGCAGGGAAGCGGCAACTGCTTCGGCACGGCCGGAATTCAGGTCGTGCTCCAGCTGCTGCACCGCCGCAACCCGGTCCCAGATGCCGCCCGATGCGGCCGGTTTGCGGTCGCTGAACAGGCCGAGATACTGATTGGGGTTGAGCGCTCCGCCGCGGGCCAGCCGCTCCGCCGCTTCCAGCTGCGCTTTCCAGCCGGCAATGTCGCGCAGATCCGCCGCGGCAAAGGCCGGCGGCAGCGGCGACGTGGGCATCGGCTCGCCAATCGTTTCGAACAGGCGGAAGGTCAGCGGATCCGGTTCCGCCGGATGGGGCAGCGGCGGCGCCCCCTCAAACAGGTCGGGATTGAGGAAACGGTCCAGCAGGTCCATCCGCTCCTTGGGCAGCAGTTCCAGCGCATGGGCGGTTTCCAGCATCAGCGCCGCAGTCGGCCAGTCGCCGCGCCGCGCCGCACAAAAGATTCTGTCGTCATAGCTGTCCGTCAAATGCGGCTCGGCGGCCAGTGCCTTGCAGGAGGCATCCTCGCTGCCGGTCAGCAGGGTGGCATCGAACCAGCGGGCGAACCGCTCCTTGTTTTTGGCCGGGCCAGCATGTTCCGCCAGTGCTTGCGACGGGTCCGCAGCCCCGAGCGCCAGCAGCCGGTCGAGCCGGGCCAGCAGGATCTTGTCCTTGGAGGCTGCAGGCGGGCGGCTTTCCGACAGCAGAAGGGTGAACAGCAGCGCCTGCATCGCCGGGCTGCCGCGCACCGGCACGGTTTCGATCAGGCGGGCGACCTCATCAGCACTGCTGCCGCGCCACATGTCGGGCGGAAGCCCCGTTGCGGCAGCCGGAACCAGCCCGACAGGCGGCAGAAGCGCCTCCAGCGGGGTGACGGACACCGGCGGCACCGTGGCGGTGCCGGTGACCGGCGGTTCCAGCAGAACGGTGCCGGGCAGGCCGCTGCGCGGCTGCGGCTGGTTCAGCCAGTCAATCGCTGCCAGGGGCTCGTTGGCGAAGGCATTGCCTGCCAGCATAACCCCTGCGGCAGCCGCCTTAATCCGCATTCAGCACCACCGGCTTGCGCACTTCGGTGCTGGGCGCGCGGAAATCGGCGCCGAACCACGGCCCCACATAGGCGTAGCCAACCAGCCCGATACCGGCCAGAACTACCAAATAGACCAGATACTTAATCAAACGCCCCATATCGTGTCCAATGCCTGTTTCCTGCTCTTTTGACCAAGTTATATATTCCCTTTTGCGCAAGATCACGTCATTCACTGAAGAATGAGCGAAAAAGAGCAAAGCAGCGGCCAGAAGGCGGCGGGCCCGGTGCCTGGGCAACTGAAGAAAACCATCGTGATGGTGGGGATGATGGGAGCCGGCAAGACCGCTGTGGGGCGGGCGCTGGCGGCCCGGCTGGATGTGTCCTTTCTGGACAGCGACCATGAGATCGAGGCCGCTGCCAACATGACCATCCCGGAGATTTTCGCCCGCGACGGCGAGCCGTTTTTCCGCCAGAAGGAGCGGCAGGTGATTGCCCGCCTGCTGGAAGAGGAGCGCGGAGTGCTGTCGACCGGCGGCGGCGCGTTCCTGGCGCAGGAGAACCGTGAGGTGATCACCGCCAAAGGGGTTTCTGTCTGGCTGGACGCAGGTTTGGATGTGCTGTGGAACCGGGTCCGCCACCGCGACACCCGGCCGCTGCTGCGCACCGCCGATCCCTATGCGACGCTTCGGGGCCTGTACGAGCAGCGGGTGCCGCTTTATGCCAAGGCCGATCTGACGGTTGCCTCTGACGGCCAGGCCGCAATCGAAACCATGGTTGACCGCGTGCTGGACGCCTTGAAGGCACGCCCCGATGTACTGGAGTGGAAATGATGGAACGTACGGTTCACGTGCCTCTGGGCGACCGCGCCTATGACGTCGTGATCGGGCCCGGGCTGCTGGCGCAAGCGGGCGAGCGTATCAGGCCGCTGCTGAAACGGCCGCAGGTGGCAGTGCTGACCGACGAGACCGTGGCGGAGAAGCACCTGGACGCTTTGCGCGCCGGGCTGGCGGCTGCGGGCGTGGAGATGACGGCGCTGGCCCTGCCGCCGGGCGAGGCGACCAAGGGCTGGCCGCAATTCACGCGGTCGGTGGAGTGGCTCTTGGAGCAAAAGGTGGAGCGGGGCGACGTGGTTGTCGCCTTTGGCGGCGGGGTGATCGGGGACCTGGCCGGTTTTGCCGCTGCTGTTCTGCGCCGCGGGGTGCGGTTTGTGCAGATCCCGACCTCGCTACTGGCGCAGGTCGACAGTTCGGTCGGCGGCAAGACCGGCATCAACGCGCCGCAGGGCAAGAACCTGATCGGCGCCTTTCATCAGCCCTCGCTGGTTCTGGCCGATACCTCGGTTCTGGAAACGCTGAAGCCGCGCGACTTCCTGTCCGGCTATGGCGAGGTGGTGAAATACGGGCTGCTGGGCGATGCGGCGTTCTTTGCCTGGCTCGAGGAAAACGGCCCGGCCCTGGCGGCTGGCGATGTCGCCGCACGGGTCGAGGCGGTGGCGCGCTCGGTGCAGATGAAGGCGGACATCGTCGTGCGCGATGAGACGGAGCAGGGCGACCGGGCGCTGCTGAACCTGGGCCATACTTTCTGCCATGCGCTGGAGGCCGCGACCGGCTATTCGGACCGGCTGCTGCATGGCGAGGGCGTGGCGATCGGCTGCGCGCTGGCGTTTGAGCTGTCGGCGAAACTGGGGCTGTGTTCCCAGGAAGACCCCAGCCGGGTGCGGGCGCATCTGAAGGCGATGGGGATGAAGACCGATCTGGCGGATATCCCCGGCGAGCTGCCCGGCGCCGCGGCGCTGCTGGAGCTGATGGGGCAGGACAAGAAGGTTGTCGCGGGCCAACTGCGGTTCATCCTGGCGCGCGGCATTGGCGAGGCCTTTGTGACCGGAGACGTGCCGCCGGAGCAGGTCCTGTCGGTGCTGCGCAGCGCCGGCGCCTGACGGGCGGGATTAGACAGGAAACCAAGAGGGCAGCCGCAGTGGCTGCCCTGTTTGTATTCAATGCAGGCGGCGGCCCGGCTCAGGCCGCGGCGCTGCCGGAGTCAAATCCGGGCTGACCGGCGTCAAAGCCGATGGTCATGTGCGGCTCCCCTCTGCCGGACGGGCGGGTCAGCGCGGGCAGCGGGCCAGACGACCGGGGAACGGTGAACTGGGTGACAAGTACCCGCAGATCCTGCGCCTGCTCCGAGAGGGAGGTGGTGGCGGCGGTGGTCTGCTCGGCCATGGCGGCATTCTGCTGTGCCATCACTTCCAGCTCGCCGACGGCAGTATTGACATCGCCCATCTGCACCGACTGTTCCTTGATGTTGGCAGCGATCTCTACGGCCAGGCTGGAAATTTCCCCGACCTGTTCGTTCACGCTGGACATCGCCTGGCCTGCCTGATCGACCAGCGTGGCGCCGTTCTTGACCTGTTCGGAGCTGCGGGCGGTCAGTTCGTCGATCTGCTGCACCGCATCCGCACAGCGCTGCGCAAGCATCCGGACCTCGCTGGCGACCACCGCAAAGCCGCGGCCCGCGTCTCCGGCCCTGGCCGCCTCGACCCCGGCATTCAGCGCCAGCAGGTTGGTCTGAAGGGCGATATCCTGGATCACCTTGGTGATCTGCGAGATTTCCTGAGAGGATTCCTGCAGCTTGTCCATGGCGGCAACGGTTTTTCTCACCACTTGGTCGCAGGATTTGACTTGGTTCCGGGCACTGTCCGCCAGGTGTTCGGCACGATCCGCGTTATTTGCCGAATCCTGCACGCTGGCGGTCAAGTCGCGCATGGCTTGCGTGGTATTCTCCAGCGTCGCCGACTCGGCCTCGGTGCGGTGTGCCAGATCTGTTGAGGCTTCTGCGATCGACCGGGTGCTTTCGTCGACGCTCGTGCTCAGTTCGCCGATGGCGGAGAGTGCTTCACTCAGCGCGTGCAGGGAGTTGTTGAAGTCCGTGCGGATCGACTTGAACTGCTCTGGGAAGACCTCTTTGATCGGGTGGTCCAGCCGCTTGTTCTGCAGATCCGTCAACGCTGCGCCGATACGGCGGGCCACCAGCAGAACTTCTTCGCGGCGTGCCCGTTCGATCCGGGTTTCCTCTGCCTGTTTATGCTGGGTCACCGTGCGCAGTTCGACGACATTGCGGGCGACTGCGCCGATCTCGTCCCGGCGGCCCGCGCCGGGAACCTCGGTGCTGGCGTCACCTTTGGCAAGTTTCCTCAAGGCGCTGTTCAGCACGGACAGCCCCTTGGTCATATCGCGGGCGACGACCAGGCTGAGGGTGAGAACGGCCGCAAGCAGTACCGCAGCAAGGACGGCCATTTCGGTCAGCTGCTGATTGTTCTGCGCATCGTACGCCGCCATGCCGTCTTTGAGGTTCTGAATGAGGGCGGTTTCTCTGCCGCGCAGGACTTTCAGCATGTCTGTCGCGGCTGCGAACCACGCGTCCCCGTTCATGCCCGACAGGTCGCCGCCGGCCAAAATTGCCTGCTGGAATACCTCGAACTCCTTCACCTCAGGGGTGCTTTTCAGGCTGTTCACCGCGGCGCGTTCTTCGGCGGTGGCAAAGTCGAGAAAACGTGCCAGACGTTCTTTGAAGCGCTCGTGGCTGACGGCAAAAGCCTGAAAATCATCGGGCGTCCAGCCATTGGCAAACCCGACAGCGCCGGCAGCGCGTTCAAGCCCGGCCGCATCCTTGGCCCGCAAATAGAGCGACAGGGCAACAGCCTCGTTGAAGATGCCGGGGTCGTCGATCGTTTGGGCTATGGAAAGCCCGGTCTGGATCAGCGCGGTGTTCAAAGCGGTGTAATATCCGACCGCGGCGCGCACAGGTAAGGACCGGGCGGCGATCTGCTGGCGGACACCCGCTATCCGGTCCAGCTCCGTTTGTGCAACGCCAATGGACTGAAGGGCCTCGCCGCTCAGCTGGCCGCGGTCGATACCTTTAAGGCGGGAGAGAAATCCGGCTATAGCGGCGTCATTCTTCTTGCGCATGTCAAGCAGCGCTTCCGGCATCGCCGCAGAGGCTCCGCCAAGGTAGCCTGCGCTCATCCCGCGTTCGACCTGCAGCGTGTGCACAAGGCTGCTGGTGCTGTCCAGCAGCTCCCCGGCCAGCACAGTGTTCACCTGTGCGCGCTGGTACAGTTCGACCAGCTTGTTACCCATAAACCAGAGGCTGAGGAGCAGCGGCGCTGCCAGCAGCATTGTGATCTTCACCCTAATGGAGAGGTGCTGCAAAAAACGCATACTCATAACCAGAACCTTTGTCACACAATTATCGCCATGATTGCATTCAGCATGCATCCGGTCTCTTAATATTCGGCTACTTGGGAGAACGGGGCGGCGCACGTCAGGAACGCCCGGGCCAACTGGTTCGAAGTCAACCGGCGGAGTGGTGTTCAGTTCGGCATGCTATTGAAACTTCTGGGAAAATGCGAAGAGTGCGAAGGAGCATCCGCCTGCCGGCACTGTATTTTCCGAAGGGAGCGGCTCCGCCGCCGGGGCAGGAGGCTGCCGTGCAAACCGTTAAAACACCAGAAAGCACCGCGACAATTTGAAAAGCTCCCAAGGCTGACCGCCTGGGAGCTTCTCTGTGTTCGGAATTGGCAGGCTTGCCGAGGCGACTGGCCTTAGAACGGAATTTCGTCGTCGTCGATGTTGTGGGAGGCGCCGCCGCCGTATCCGCCGCCGCTGCTGCTGCCGCCGCCTTGCGAACCGCTGTCATAGCCGCCGCCGTAGCCGCCGCCCTGACTGCCGCCGCCGTAGCCGCCACCGCCCTGGCCGCCGCCGTAACCGCCGCCGCCGCCGCCTTCGCCGCGGCCGTCAAGCATGGTCAGGGTCGAACCGAAGCCCTGCAGCACCACCTCGGTCGAATACCGGTCCTGGCCGCTTTGGTCCTGCCACTTGCGGGTCTGCAGCTGGCCTTCCACGTAGACCTTGGAACCCTTGCGCAGATACTGTTCTGCGACGCGCACCAGGCCCTCGTTGAAAATCGCGACGGAGTGCCATTCGGTCTTTTCGCGGCGCTCGCCGGTGTTGCGGTCCTTCCAGGTTTCCGAGGTGGCGATGCGCAGGTTGCAGACCTTGCCGCCGTTCTGGAAGCTGCGCACCTCGGGGTCGCGGCCCAGGTTGCCGATGAGCATGACTTTGTTGAGTGAGCCGGCCATAGGGTTCCGTCCTTTAGTTTCTGTTCGTCGTGTCCAGCAGCGGCCGGGCTCGAATCCGGCCCCGCCGCGTTCCGGCGACAGTATAGCCCCATGACCAGCGTGAAAAGCAGGCATCTGTGGATGCTTTGGACGCCGCCGGCGCGGGATTTGCGGTGGTTCACGCCTGTGTTGCTTTAATTTTGTTTCGCATTGGGTATATTGCCCGCAGTGGGACAGTATCAGGACAGCGGAAATGCGCAAAGCCGTTGCGGGGTTGGTGATCGCGGTCATGGCAGCAGGGCAGCCAGTTGCGGCCGATGTATTGAGCACAAAAAGCAGGCGCGACCTGTTTGCGGCCCACACCAGGGTTCTGGATGGCCGCGCCGCTGCGCAGTACAAGAATTCTGCCAGGCTGCAGCCGCAGACTTACGGGATTCCCTCCGCCGCGGGCACTCTGCCATATAATGGCAAGTACCGGGGGCAGTATCTGGAGATGGCGCGCGCAGCAGCCCGCCAGCATGGAGTGCCAGAGGACCTGTTCCTGCGGCTGGTGCAGCAGGAGAGCAACTGGAACCCGAATGCCAAGTCCCACAAAGGAGCACTGGGGCTTGCGCAGCTGATGCCTGCCACTGCGCGGGCGCTTGGGGTCAATCCGTCGGTACCAAAGCAGAATCTTGAAGGCGGCGCCCGCTACCTGGCGCGGCAGTTCCGCAAATTCGGCTCCTGGCGGCTGGCTTTGGCGGCGTATAACGCGGGGCCGGAGGCGGTGGTGAAACACGGAGGGGTCCCGCCCTACAAGGAAACCCGCAATTATGTGAGGAAGATCTGGGGCAGCTGAGACGGCTGTTCCCGGCTTGGTTAACCCTGCAGTAACACCCCTTAATGCCCCGTTAACTCCGTTCCAGCGTCACGCATTTGCCTTAATTTTTCGTGAAATTGGCGGCGGGAATTGGAGGGTAAGTGTTGTATATCAATAGCTTCGACGAGCGGATCGGCAGGATCAACTGGCAGCCGAGCCCAGTTCCGACCCGGCAGATGATTGACAGCGTCCTGGCCGGGCGGCTGCCGCGGCAGCCGCGCAGTGCGGTGTCAAGCCTGGCGGGGGCCGTGACGGGTATCCTGATCGGTGTCGGCCTGAAGGGCATGATGCTGCCTGGTTCCTCATGGGGGCCTGGCACCGGGCTGGCCGGCGCTATTGGCGGCAGCCTTGCCCTGGCGGGGCTGGCGGGTTCGGTGGCCGCAGCGCTGTTTGCGGCTGTCAGGGGCAGCCTTGCGCCGAAGCTGCTGCAGTTTGCGTCATTGAACCTCCTGATGATCGCGGTGCTGCTGCTGAGCTGACACCTGTCTGATCCGCGACTGGCTGTGTCCGGTGCTCCAGCAGGTCTCGGCAAGCCGCAGCTGGGCTTCGCGCGTCCTCTTCACTGCTTGTAAAGCTTGTGGCCTTAACCTTGGTCCCAAACGACGGAGCAAGGAGACCCCATGAACCGGGTGCTGGACAAAAGTGCTTTTGCAAAATTTCCCCACAGCGGTTTAGCGGCCGTGGACCAGCTGATGGCCGGGGGCAGGTTTGCTCAGGCGCTGCAACTGCTTATCCCGGTGCTGAGGTCAGACTTTGACGACGCAACAGTGCTGGACCGGGCCGCGGTCTGCTATTTCCGGGTAGGCGATTGCCAGACGGCCTTGAAACTGATGGAACTCCTTCTGGACGTTGTGCCCGCCAACGCGGCAGCCTGGGGAAAGTTCGCCGCCATGAAGGCATCTGCCGGCGACAGGACCGGCGCTGCAGCGGCCTATCGCAAGGCCCTGGAGCTGTCGCCGGAGAATGTCAGTTTCATCGCCGGATTGAACCTGGTGCAGCCGGTTCCGGTCAACAGCCCCCATGTTTCGCGCCTCAAGGCGCTGGCGGCATCCGCCACGGTCTCTGTCGCGGAGCAGGTTCTGGCGCATGCAACCCTTGCCAGGATCGAGGAAAAGCAGGGGAACTTCAAACTGGCATTTGCCCATTACAAATCGGCAAATGAACTGAAGGATGCGGACTACGATGCTGAGAGTGTCGGTACGCGTGTGAAGGATCAGGCCAGGTTTTTTGAGGCTTGCCGCGCCGCTGACGCACAGGCAGATGCTGACGCCTCCCGCATGCTGTTCATCACCGGGATGCCGCGTTCTGGAACCACGCTGGTGGAAAGCTCACTCAGCCGGCATCCAGAGATTTGCAGCATCGGAGAAAGCAGCGCACTGGACAAGACTGCCGGTGCCGTCCGGCAATATGTTGCGGCCCGCGGCGGCGGCACCGGCTGGTGGGATTGGTTCGGTCAGCTCGACGAGGAGGCAATCCGCCAGTTCCGGGCGTATTTCTACCAATGCGCCTTTCAGAACGAGCGTCCGGAGGGGCGTGTCGTGCTCGACAAGATGCCGCTGAACTGCTTCGAACTGGGGCTTGCGCATGTCCTGCTGCCCGATGCCAGGTTCGTGTTCATGTCACGGCATCCGCTGGATACCGGCCTGTCAAACTTCAAAACCAATTTTCACGCGGGCAATGGATTCTCTGCCCGGCTTGAGTGGATCGGCCACATCACCCGCAGTGTTCTGTCGTCGGTTCAGGACTACCAGAGCAAACTGGGCAGCCAATTGCGGATCCAATCCTATGAAGCGCTTGTTTCACACCCCGAGGAGCAGATCCGGGCGCTGCTTGCGCATGCCGGCCTGGACTGGCACGAGGCCTGTTTGCGTCCTGAGGAAAACGAAGCCGCGGTGAACACGGCGTCGCTCCTCCAGGTCCGGGAGAAAATCAACACAGGCGCACTTGGCAAGTGGCGGCGTTACCAGGAAGAGCTTGAGCCTCTGGCCGGTGCGCTTGGCGGATCCGAATGGATCGGCTCATGGCAGGCCTGGGACCGGCAGGCCGCCGGTGCTTGAGTGAAAAAGGCAGGGGCGGGCCCCTGCCTGATGTCTAGACTTGAGATTGCGCGGCTTTACTCAGCGGCGACCTTGATCACCGGTGTCATCCGCTCCAGCACCTCGTCGCTCAGGTGGCATTTGACCTGATGGCCATCACCCAGCTGACGCACCGGCGGCACCTCGCGCTCGCACAATCCGCCCGGCACTTCTGACTTCCAGCGGCAGCGGGTCTGGAACGGGCAGCCCGGGGGCGGGTTCATCGCCGACGGGATGTCGCCTTCCAGAACGATATGCTCCTTTTCGACCGAGGTATCGGCAATCGGCACAGCCGACAGCAGGGCTTCGGTATAGGGGTGGTAGGGCGGTGCGAACACCTGGTCGGTGGTGCCGAGCTCCACCACATGGCCCAAATACATCACCATCACCCGGTCCGACAGGTAGCGCACGATCGACAGGTCGTGGGAAATGAACAGCAGCGTGGTCTTTTCCTTGCGC
Source organism: Leisingera sp. CC-HEC096 (assembly GCF_059429235.1). Taxonomy (NCBI): domain Bacteria; kingdom Pseudomonadati; phylum Pseudomonadota; class Alphaproteobacteria; order Rhodobacterales; family Roseobacteraceae; genus Leisingera; species Leisingera sp. CC-HEC096. The sequence goes on along the minus strand of NZ_JCAIJS010000001.1, from coordinate 1,158,285 downwards.
TGGATCTCCATCAGGAGATCGGTGACGGCAGCCTGCACCGACACGTCCAGCGCCGAGACCGGCTCATCCGCCACGACAATGCGGGCGCCGCCGGCAAAGGCGCGGGCGATGCCCACACGCTGCTTCTGACCGCCCGAGAGCTGCCGCGGCATCCGGTCGGCAAAGGCCCGCGGCAGTTTCACCAGGTCGAGCAGCTCCAGCATCTTCTTGCGGCGTTCGGCCTCGGAACCGCCCACCCCGAAGATTTCCAGCGCCCGCATGATCTGGCGGCCCACAGTCATCGACGGGTTTAGCGTGTCGAACGGGTTCTGGAACACCATCTGCACGTCAGAGACGGTCTTGGTGTCGCGCTCCTCGATCGGGATCTGCTCGATATTGCGGTTATCCAGCAGGATCTGGCCCTCGGTTGCGGTTTCCAGACCCATCAGCACCTTGGCAAAGGTGGATTTGCCGCAGCCGGATTCGCCGACGATGGCGAGGGTTTCAGACTCGCGCGCCTCAAAGCTCAGCGTCTCGTTGGCCTTCACAACCTTCTTCTCACCGCCGCCGAACAGCGCATTGGCGGCAACCTCATAGTATTTCTTGAGGTTGTCCATCTTCAGAACGACGTGGCCGGGCGCGGTCTTTTCCTTCTGCTCGCCCAGCGTCAGCGGCGCGTTCCAGTCGATCTCCTCGAACCGCAGGCAGCGGGTCTCGTGCCGGTCATTGCCCTTTACCGGCCGCATCGGGATCACCTGGTCGGCATCGCAGCGGCCCTCTTCGAAATAGTCGCAGCGGGGGCCGAAGTTGCAGCCAGGCGGCCGCTCGTGGGGCAGGGGGAAGTTGCCGGGGATCGCGACCAGCGGCCGGGCGTTTTTGTCAGCCCCCGGCAGCGGGATCGAGCGGAACAGCGCCTGGGTATAGGGATGCTGCATCTCGTCGAACACGTCGTGGATCGAGCCGCGTTCCACGGCCTCTCCGGAATACATCACGCACAAGCGGTCGCAGGTCTCCAGAACCAGTCCTAGGTTATGGGAGATGAACAGCATCGAGGTGCCGTATTTCTTGCCCAGATCCTTGACCAGCTCAACCACCGCGGCCTCCACCGTCACGTCGAGCGCGGTGGTGGGCTCATCAAGGATCAGCAGCGAGGGCTTAGACATCAGGGCCATCGCGATCACGATACGCTGCTGCTGGCCGCCCGAAAGCTGGTGCGGGAAGGAGTTCAGCATCCGCTCCGGGTCGGGCAGGCGCACGTCGGTGACCACTTCCAGGGCGCGCTGATAGGCTTCCTTCTCGCTGACGCCTTCGTGGATCATCGGCACTTCCATCAGCTGCTTGCCGATCTTCATCGCCGGATTGAGCGAGGCCATCGGCTCCTGATAGATCATCGCGATCTCATTGCCGCGGATGTCGCGCAGCTCTTCTGCGCTCATCTCGCTCAGGTCGCGCCCCTTGAACTTGATGGTGCCGCCGACAATGCGGCCGTTTTTGCCCAGGTCCTGCATCACCCCCAGCGCCACGGTGGATTTGCCGCAGCCGCTTTCGCCGACCAGGCCCACGGCCTCGCCCGGCTGCACCGCCACGGAGAAATCCATCACCGCGGGGATTTCGCGCAGACGGGTGAAGAAGGAGATCGACAGCTTGTCAATCTCCAGGATCGGGCCGTTGTAGTCTGCCATTTTGATCATGTTCTTGTCTCCCTGTTGAGGCTGGAAGGGACGGGATCCCTTTCATCTGGCCTCAAATATCCCGGGGGTCCGGGGGCTGGCCCCCGGTCCCGCCGGTTCGGATCAGTCTTTCAGGCTCTCTTCGCGCAGGCCGTCGGCCAGCAGGTTCAGACCAAGCACCAGTGTCAGCAGCGCGAAAGCAGGCGGCAGCGCCGGGTGCAGGTAGATCGACAGCAGCTTGCGCCCGTCGTTGATGGTCGATCCCCAATCCGGGCTTTCCGGCGGCAGGCCAAGGCCAAAGAAGCCCAGAGTACCCAAGAGGATGGTGGTGTAGCCGATGCGCAGGCAGAAATCGACGATCAGCGGTCCGCGGGCGTTGGGCAGGATCTCCCACAGCATGATGTACCAGGGGCCTTCGCCGCGGGTCTGGGCGGCCGCCACATAGTCGCGGGTTTTGATGTCCAGCGTCAGGCCGCGCACGATGCGGAACACCGTGGGCGAGTTGACGAAGACAACAGACACGAACACCACCAGGATACCGCCAGGGATATCAAAGAGGTCCATCGCCCGGGGCAGGCCCCAGATCGCGTATTCCGGCGTGTTGATCAGGTAGCCGCCGTTGGACACCAGCTGCAGGTAGAACCAGATGATGGTCCCGAGCACAACCGGCAGCAGCCAGTTGCGCAGCTTGGGGCGGGTGTAATAGCGCGAGTTCAGCAGCACCCCGACAAAGATGATCGGGAAGATGAACAGAACGATCGCCATATAGTTCGGCACGCCGGTGGCAACGATTTCGGGTGTGACCAGCAGGTAGAACAGCAGGATCACCGGGAAGGCCAGGATCAGGTTCGCCGCAAAGGACAGGACGGTGTCCAGCTTGCCGCCGTAATAGCCCGCGGGCAGGCCCAGGGTGATCCCCACCATAAAGGCAAAGACCGCGGCCATCGGGGCAATCTTGATGACTTCCCAGGCGCCTTTCACAAGCCGGCTGAACACGTCGCGGGCCAGGTTGTCGCCGCCCAGCAGGTAATACTGGTACTCTTCTTCGCCTGCACCGCGCACCGGGGTGCCGGGCAGCTTGTTCTTCATGCCCGAGACCTGGGTCAGCGGGTCATGGGTGACGATCATGTCCATGGCACCGTAGATGCCGGTGAACACCCAGAACATCACCAGTCCGAAGCCGATCATGCCGATGGGGCTGTCAAACAGTTTGCCGTAAAGACCCAGCCGCCGTTTGAAGCCGATCGAGAGTGCAAACAGGATCACCAGTGAAATCCAGACCGGCGACAGCTGGTAGATGATCCGCAGGGTGATTTCAAAAAAACCAAGAGGTTCCATGCTCAGCTGCCTTCCTTAAGAGATCCGGATACGCGGGTTCAGGTACACATAGCCGATATCGGAGATCAGCTGGGTGACCAGCACCACGACGACTGAGACCACGGAGACGGCCAGCAGCAGTTCGATGTCATTGTTGCCCGCCGCTTCCACCAGCACCCAGCCGAAGCCCTTGTAGTTGAACAGGGTTTCGACGATCACCACGCCATTCAGCAGCCATGGGAACTGCAGCATGATGACGGTGAAGGGGGCAATCAGCGCGTTCCTGAGCGCATGCTTCAGAACGATGTTGTGGAAGCTCACGCCCTTGAGGCGCGCGGTGCGGATGTATTGCGCCGTCATCACCTCGGTCATCGAGGCGCGGGTCATCCGGGCGATGTATCCCATGCCGTAAAGCGCAATGGTCAGCACCGGCAGGAAGAAATTCTCAAATGTCGGATTATCCATCGCTGAGGTTGCGGTGCCCTTGAACCACTTCAGACCGACCGTGGACGACGTGAACACGGCGATGAAGATCACGCCCGAGACGTATTCGGGCGTTGCCGTGGTCAGGATCGACGCGGTGGACAGGGTCCGGTCGGTGGCCGAGCCCTCGCGCATGCCCGCCAGAACGCCGATGATCAGTGCCGATGGCACCATCAGCACCAGCACCCAGAACATCAGGCGGCCGGTGTTGCCGAGCCTTTCGGTGATGATTGACGAGACTTCATCCTTGAACCGGGTCGAATATCCCCAGTCGCCTTGCAGAATGCCGCAGAATGTGGGGGCTTCGGCGGCTTGCTCTGCACTGACAGCGCCAGTGATGCAGCGGCCGGTGATGCCTGTCTCGGTCTCGCGGGTCCAGCCCGGCAGCACACCGAGCCACTGGCCGTACTTGGAGACCATCGTGCCGCCATAGCCGTTGGCATCCAGCCAGCTGGCCACAGCCTCATCCGACATACGGAAGTTGCCTTGGGTTTTGGCGAGTTTCTCAAGGTTAGGGTAGAGGTTCGTCAGGAAAAACACGATGAACGTCAGGCACAAGGCCGTCAGCAGCATCACGCCCGAGCGTCGGAGAATGAAAAGTCCCATGGGGTCCCCTGTCAGTCTGGCGGATCGGACCCGTGCGCAGGTGCGGGTCTCTTATCGTCTTAGCTGGATCGCACCGCCCCGGGCGGGGCGGTGCAGGAGGCCGGAGCGGAGCCGGGAGCCGGCTTAAGCGGCCCAGCCCCACTTGTAGTGGTGATGCTCGAAGGACACGTGCATGTCCGCGCCCATGACACCTTCGCGCATGTGGCGGTACAGCGAGCGCCAGTACGGCTGGATGGTCACGCCTTCCTCCTGGATCAGCATCTCACCCTTCTTGGCGATCTCGCGGCGCTTGTCCGCGTCGGCAATCGACAGGGCTTCGGCCAGCAGGGCGTCGAACTCCTCGTTCGCCCAGCCGAACTCATTCCAGGCTTCGCCGGACTTGTAGGCCAGCGCCCAGATCTGCACGCCCAGGGGGCGGTGGTTCCAGTTGGTGGAGGAGAACGGGTATTTCGCCCAGTCGTTCCAGAAGGTCGAGCCCGGCAGCACGGTCCGCTTCACCTTGATGCCAGCGTCGCGCAGCTGCGCGGCAACCGCGTCGGTGGTGTTCCGGCGCCAGTCGTCGTCGATCGACAGCAGCTCATGCTCGAAGTCCAGCATGCCTGCTTCTTCCATCAGCGCGCGGGCGCCTTCCGGGTCCACTTTCTGCGGCGGCAGTTCGGCGTATTCCGGGTGGATCGGGCCGACATGGTGGTTTTCCGCAGGCTCGCCGCGGCCGCCATAGCCCAGTTCCAGGCAGACCGAGTTGTCGACCGCCATCTGGATCGCCTTGCGGACGCGCTTGTCTGCGTAAGGCTTCTTGCCGTCGATTTCCGCCAGCTGGTTGGGACGGATCACGATCGAGGACATGGTCACGACTTCAGACTTCTTGTAGCCGAGGCCGTCCATCACATCGATGAATTCGCCAACCGATTCATAGAGCATGTCGACTTCATCGGATTCCAGCGCCGCAAGCCAGGACGACGGATCGGTGCCGAAGTCGATGTATTCGATGCGGTCCAGCGCAGGCTTGCCAAATTCGGCTTCGCCCCACCAGGTGTGGTCCGTATTGCGCTCCAGTGCCGCCTTCACGCCCACTTCCAGTTCGGTCAGCACGTAAGGGCCAGTGCCGACGTTGCTCAGGAAGTCGTTGGTCTGGAAGGAGGAATGCACAATGGCTGCCGGATAGTCGGCCATGCCGGCGATCAGCGAAATGTCCGAGGACGGCAGGTTCAGCTTCACGGTGTGGCTGTCCACCACCTCGATGCCGCCTTCGACGGCCTGGCCGCTGTCGGCGTCGATCAGGGTGCCGAAACGGCCGGCCATGGAGTTGCCTTCGACCGACTTGTCGCACCAGCCGGCGATGTTGCGGGCCACGTCCTCTGCGGTGAAATCGTCGCCGTTGTTCCACTTGACGCCCTGGCGGACATTCAGCGTGTATACGGTGGCGTCTTCGTTGATTTCCCAGCTTTCCAGCAGCATCGGGCTGATGGAGCCGTCATTGTTGTATTCCACCAGGTATTCCTGGGTGCCGCGGGTCAGGTTGCCCATCTGCGACCAGTCGTAGGTGCGCGGGTCCTTGAGCGGCCGGACTTCCATCTGCACGCGCAAGGTGCCGCCTTCCTGCATGCCTTCAGCGGCCTTGGCCGGCGCGGCCAGGCCAATCATGCCATAGGCTGCAGTTGCGGTTACACCCAGGGCGGTGGTGCGGGTCAGAAATTCGCGGCGGCCGAGCTTGCCCTCCAGAACTTCCTTGGCATGCATTTTTGCTGCCCAGTGCACCGGGGCTCCGTTGATAGTGTCTTTGGTCATTTAGGTCTCCCTGTTGTAGCGTTTGTTTGTATTATCTTACGAAACGGCTATCGGCTCAGCGGCTGGCTGAGCGTTTGTGAAGCACGTTTCGGATTAAAGTTTCCCCATAGCTGCATTCGGGCAGAGATATGCCCTTTCGTCAATGCACAGTTTCGTCGTTTCACGGTAGAAATACGACATTTGCGGCGTCGTTTTTGTAAACGGAAAGGGCATACGGCCGCATACTGTTCAAAACTGCCCAGTAATAGGGGCCAAACCAGGTGCCAGCTGGCAAACATGCGAGAATCTGCAAGCGGATCAACCTATTGGGATTTCGCGCGTGCTTTTTTGCGCAGGGCGCTTGGGGACTGGCCGGTGTGCTGCGTGATGAATCTGGTGAAATATGCGGCGCTGCCGAAGCCCAGCTGGGAGGCGATGTCGCGAATGGCCAGGTCGGAGGCGATCAGCAGAGTGCGTGCGGAATGAAGCTGGCGTTCGGTCAGCAGGGCAGCGGCGGTCCTGCCGGTCTCGGCCTTGCAGACCCGCGTCAGGTGGGTCGGCGTCACTTGGAGAGCTGCGGCATGATCCGCCATTGCAGCCTGCCGGTCCTGCAGCCCGGCCACGCGCTGGCAATAGGCCCGGCACAGGCGCTGCGCCGCAGTCTGGCGCGCGGAGTGCGCGCCGGGGTCCGGCTGGCGCCTCAGGGTGATGGCGGCCAGTTCGCACTGCGCCTGCACGGCGCGCCGCCAGAACGGTGCCTGTGCGGCCTGCTCGCGGCTGATCGCTTCGAACAGGGTGGTCAGCCGGGTCTGCTCCTGGAGGCTGGTGAAGCGTCTGTGGCAGGGCGTTTCGGGAAAGGGCGGCAGCAGCGGACCGGTCATCGTCAGAACGTGGCCCAGGCACTGGCGGGAGAACTCTGCAGACCACAGTGTGCCAGCCGGGATGAAGATGGCGCTGTGCGGCCCGAATCCGCGCTGCCCGCCATTGAGACACATACGGCCCTGTCCGCGGGTGATCCAGATCAGCAGGTGTTCGCGGCGGCTGTGCGACAGCGAGGTCTGCCAGGCGCCGTCAGGGCTTAGGCTGAGAAGCGGGGCGGTATGAATGTCCCCGGAAAAATCTGGATCAAATGGCATCTGTTGCCTTGGGCAGTAAAAAAGATTGCCGCAACAGGCCAGAAAACGCTGATTCTGGCAAGTTTCCGCCGGAAAAAGCGGAAACTGAGAGGTATTTTACTGACCCGCCTGCTGGGCGCCGTCCGTTTACGGCAGCGCCACCTGCCGCCAATCCTTCATCCGGGCGCGGAACCAGCTGCGCTGGCGCTTGGCAAACTGCCGGGTGGCGATGGCGGCGTGCTCTTCGGCCTCCGCCAGGGTGAGCTGCCCCCGGGCATAGCCCATCAGCTCCGGCACCCCGATCGCCTTGCAGGAGGGCAGGGCGGGGTCATAGCGGTCCTGCATCGCCTCAATCTCTGCCATTGCGCCCTGATCCAGCATCAGGCCGAACCGCTTGCGGATGCGGCCCTCAAGCCACGCCTTGTCCGAATTCAGCACCATTGCGGTGCAGCGGGACAGCGGCAGCGCCGGGGCAGGGGTGTCGTCCTGCCAGCTGGCCAGCGGGCGTCCGGTGGCCTTGAGCACCTCCCACGCGCGCTGAACACGGGCGCGGTTTTGCAGATCAATGCGGCTGGCGGTTTCGGAGTCGAGCTCTGCCTTCAACGCCTCCAACGGCATCGCGTCGCCCTCGGCCCGCACCGCAGGCGGCGTGGGCGGGATCTCGGCCATGCCTTCGGTCAGCGCGGTGAAATACAGGCCAGTGCCGCCGACGATAATCAGCCGCTCCGGGCCGTCCAGCAGCGGCAGCACCTCGCGCAGCCAGTGGCCGGCCGAATATTCCGCGTCATACGCCACATGGCCGTACAGCGCATGCGGCGCCTGGGCTTCCTCCTTTGGCGAGGGGCGGGCGGTGATCACACGCCAGCAGTCATAGACCTGGCTGGCATCAGCGTTGACGATGATGCCGCCCTGACGGGCGGCAATCTCCAGCGCCAGGGCGGACTTCCCGGAGGCGGTGGGGCCTGCGATCAGCACAGGCAGATCCGGGTCGATGTCGGGCAGGTTCATGCGGTTGCGATCCGTCTTTGATGCCGGTTCCGCAAAACTCGGCGGAAACCGCGCTGCGCGCATTGAAACCCGCAGCGATTTACTCCATTTTGCGCGCAAATTAACCCTCACATCTTCTGGAGCGCAACATGCCTCAACCGCAAGACAAGCCGGAGCTGGATCCGGCCGCCGCCTATAAACGCGTCATGCTGAAAATTTCCGGCGAGGCATTGATGGGCGACCAGGGGTTCGGCCTTCATCCGCCGACCGTGCAGCGCATCGCCCGCGAGGTGAAGTCGGTGCGCGACATGGGCGTCGAGATCTGCATGGTGATCGGTGGCGGCAACATCTTCCGCGGACTGTCCGGCTCGGCCCAGGGGATGGAGCGCACCACTGCCGACTACATGGGGATGCTGGCCACGGTGATGAACGCGCTGGCGATGCAGTCGGCACTGGAAGGCATGGGTGTCTTTACCCGGGTGATCTCGGCTATCCGCATGGATGAGGTGGCGGAACCCTACATCCGCCGCCGTGCCGTGCGCCACCTGGAGAAGAAGCGGGTCTGCATCTTTGCGGCCGGCACCGGCAACCCTTACTTCACTACCGACACCGCTGCGACGCTGCGCGCCAATGAAATGGCGTGCGAGGCGATCTTCATGGGCAAGAACGGCGTCGACGGCGTTTATGACAAGGACCCCAAGGAACACCCGGACGCGGTCCGCTACGACGAGATCAGCTATGACGACGTCTTCGCCAAGCGGCTGAAGGTGATGGATGCCTCTGCCATTGCGCTGGCCCGCGACAACAACCTGCCGCTGATCGTCTTCCCGCTGGATGAGCCGGGCGGATTCCGCGGTATCCTGTCGGGTCAGGGAACCTACACGAAGGTCCAGGGCTAACCGCCTCTTACACTGCGGGAATCTGAGCGCGGGCTTTAATTTCGGCCCGCGTTCTTTCTGCCGCAGGCAGGGACCGGCCGGGACCGGCGTCCGCAGCCCGCAATCTGGTCCCGCCCGGCCGCAGCAATAGCAGGAAAAGCGTTGCGGACGGGCTATTTGCAAGGATGCGGGAGCGCGCGCCGGAGCACCGTATCGCTCAAGGGGGGCGGCAATTCCCCCGCATGATCGCTATACATCAGCCTTCCAATGGCTTATGAGCCAAGGGAAGACCGCCTCAGATAAGGGGAGAGAGCAGCATGTCTGATGATTTTGAACTGGATACCGATGATCTGAAACGCCGCATGGACGGCGCCATGGCCAACCTGCGCACTGAATTTGCATCGCTGCGCACCGGCCGCGCCTCGGCCTCGATGCTGGAGCCGGTGATGGTGGATGCCTACGGCTCGCCGACACCGATCAACCAGGTCGGCACCGTCAACGTGCCTGAGCCGCGCATGGTCACCATCAATGTTTGGGATAAGGGCCTGGTCGGCAAAGTGGAAAAAGCGATCCGCGAATCCGGCCTGGGCATTAATCCGCAGCTGAACGGCACCATTATCATGCTGCCGATCCCGGAGCTGAACGAGGAACGCCGCCGCGAGCTGGGCAAGGTTGCCGGCCAGTACGCCGAGCACGCCCGCGTGTCGATCCGCAACGTCCGCCGCGACGGTATGGACCAGATCAAGAAGGCCAAGGCCGACGGCATGTCGGAAGATGATCAGAAGTTCTGGGAAGCTGAGGTGCAAGAGCTGACCGACAAGATGATAAAACATGTGGACGAGGCGCTTGAGACCAAGCAAGCCGAGATTATGCAGGTCTGACGGCGCATTATGCCGGGAGATGCAAATCCGCAGATGAGCCCCGCCGGAGAAGCTCCGGCGGTCCGCTCTGGCCCGCGCCACGTGGCCATCATCATGGACGGCAATGGCCGCTGGGCGCAGGCCCGCGGGCGGCCAAGGCTGTTTGGCCACCATGCCGGTGCGCGCCGGGTTCGTGAAGTTGTCGAGTGCTGCCCAAGTCTGGGCGTGGAATATCTGACCATTTTTGCCTTCTCGACCGAAAACTGGAAACGCACACAGACCGAAGTGGCCGGTCTGATGAGCCTGTTCCGCCGCTATATCTCCAAGGAAATGAATGCCTTGGCAGAAAAGAATGTCCGGGTGCGCTTTATTGGCGACCGGGTGCGGCTGGATGCCAAGCTGATTGACCTGATGGACAAGCTTGAGCGCAAGACCGAGGGCAACGGCGGCACTCAGCTCACCATCGCTCTGAACTATGGCGGCCGCGATGAGGTGGCCCGGGCCACCAAGCGGCTGGCGCGGGATGTGGCCGAGGGCCGCCTGGACCCGGAAAACGTCGATGAGGAAACCCTGCCGCGCTATCTGGACACCCATGTGCTGCCGGACCCGGATCTGGTGATCCGGACCAGCGGCGAGGCGCGGATTTCGAACTTCCTGCTGTGGCAGTCGGCCTATGCGGAGTATGAGTTCATCGACACCCTGTGGCCGGATTTCACCGCTGAGGAACTGGCGCGGCTGTGCGGCAGCTATGGACGCCGCGACCGCCGCTTCGGGGCCGTCAAGACATGAGCGCTGCCAAGGGCCGCTGGGCCGACCTGCTGCCGCGGGTGCTGTCGGCCATCGTGATGGTCCTTGCGGGCGGCTATGCCGTCTGGGCCGGCGGGCTGGTCTTTGACGGAATGATCGCGCTCTGCTGCGGCGGCATGATCTGGGAACTGGTGCGGATGCTGGCGCCGGAACGCGGCGGCCTTGCGCTGCAGCTGGGCGCAGTCTCTGCCGTTGCGGTGCTGCTGGCGGCGCTGCTGCCGGTGATCTGGGTGGTTCCCTTGCTGGCTGCGCCGGTTGCGGCCGGCTTCAGCCAGTTCGAACGCAACCGCCACTATTTCTCCGGCTGCGCGATCTGGGTCCTGTTTGCGGGCTTCGGCTTCATCTGGCTGCGCGGCCAGATGGGGGTCGAGTGGATGCTGTGGCTGATCGGCATTGTGGTTGCGACCGATGTGGCAGGGTATTTTGCGGGCAAGATCATTGGCGGGCCCAAGTTCTGGCCGCGCGTCAGCCCCAAGAAGACTTGGAGCGGCACCGCTGCCGGCTGGCTGGCCGCCGCCCTCGTGGGCGCACTGTTTGCCGCGCAGATGGGGCTGGGCTTTGGTATCGTGGTGCTGTCAGTGCTGCTGGCGATGGCCAGCCAGGCCGGCGATGTTGCGGAAAGCGCGCTGAAGCGGAAGATGGGCGTCAAGGATTCCAGCGCGCTGATCCCCGGGCACGGCGGGCTGTTCGACCGTTTCGACGGGATGCTGGGCGCCGCGGCCATGTTCCTGGCCGTGACCGCCATCTGGGGATAACCAGGCAGGAAGAACTATGCGGAACGTTTCGATTTTCGGCGCTACCGGGTCGATCGGGCAGAACACCATCGACCTGATCCGGCGCGCGCCTGAAGCCTATGATGTCGTGGCCCTGACCGGCGGCGCCAATATCGCGCAGCTGGCGGAGGACGCCATCGCGCTGCGGGCTGAGGTGGCTGTCACCGCTTATGAAGACCGTCTGCCCGATTTGCGCGCGGCGCTGGAAGGGTCCGGCGTAGAGGCCGCCGCAGGGCAGGCGGCCCTGGTCGAGGCCGCAGCGCGCCCGGCAGACTGGATCATGTCGGCCATCGTCGGCGCGGCTGGTTTGGCTCCGGGACTGGAGGCGCTGAAGCACGGCACAACCTTGGCGCTGGCAAACAAGGAGTCGCTGGTCTGCGCAGGACGGCTGCTGCTGGAAACAGCGGAAAAGCATGGCGCCCGGCTGCTGCCGGTGGACAGCGAGCATTCGGCGGTGTTCCAGGGACTGGTCGGCGAGGACATCGAAGCGGTCGAACGGGTTGTCATCACCGCCTCAGGCGGGGCGTTCCGCGACTGGCCGCTGGAGGATCTGCCTAAAGCGACCCTGGCGCAGGCGTCCTCGCACCCCAACTGGGACATGGGGCAGCGGATCACCATCGATAGCGCGTCGATGTTCAATAAGGCGCTGGAAGTCATTGAAACCCGGGAATACTTCGGTGTGCGCCCGGATCAGATCGAGGTGCTGGTGCATCCCGAATCCCTGGTTCACGCTCTGGTCGGTTTCAACGACGGGGCGCTGATGGCGCATCTGGGAGCGGCGGACATGCGGCACGCCATCGGCTATGCGCTGCATTGGCCGGACCGCCAGCATCTGCCGGTTGAACGGCTGGACCTGGCCCGGATCGGCCAGCTGAATTTCCGCGCCCCTGACCCCGCCCGCTATCCGGCGCTGCGGCTGGCCTATGAGGTGATGGAGCGGGGCGGAATGATGGGCGCGGCGTTCAATGCGGCCAAGGAGCAGGCGCTGGATGAGTTCATTGCCGGCCGCATCCGCTTTACCGAAATGGCCGCGGTAACCGAGGCCGTGCTGGAGCGGTTTGCGGCGGAGAGCGGCCTCATCGATGCCGCAATGACACTTGATAACGTGACCCGGGTTGACCATCTCGCACGTCAAGAGGCCGTCAGGGCCGCAGAAAAACACATAGGGTAGATCTTTGGACATACTTGCTTTTGTCCCGCAGTTTGGCGGTTTTCTTTATACGATCGCCAGCTTTGTCATCGCGCTGTCGGTGATTGTGGCCGTTCATGAATACGGCCACTACATCGTCGGCCGCTGGTCGGGCATTCACGCAGAAGTGTTCTCGATCGGTTTCGGCCCGGTGCTGTGGAGCCGGGTGGACAAGCATGGCACCCGCTGGCAGATCGCGGCGCTTCCCTTTGGCGGCTACGTGAAGTTCCTTGGCGATGCCGATGCGGCCTCGGGCAAGGATGCGCAGGCTATGCAGGCGGCTGCGGAGGATCCGGAGCACCTGCGCCGGACCATGCATGGCGCCCCCCTTTGGGCCCGCTCGGCAACCGTCGCGGCCGGCCCGGTCTTCAACTTCGTGATGTCGGCAATCATCTTTGCCGCCGTTGCCATGTCGCAGGGGGTGATGCGTGATCCGCTGACCGTTGGGGACATGGCGCCGCTGCCAGGTGTCGAAAGCGGGCTGCAAGAGGGGGATGAGCTGATTGCAGCAGGCGGCTTGGCGGTACCAAGCTACCTGGATGCCGATGCCTGGGAAGATTTCCGCAAAGAACTGCCGCAGCAGCAGCCGCTGGAGTACCAGGTGCGCCGCGGCGGGTCTGAGCTCAGTGTCAGCGGTCCGTATCTGTATCCGCCCTATGTCCGCGGCGTGGTACCGCGCAGCGCAGCATCGGACGCCGGGTTGCAGCCGGAAGACCTGATCGTCGCCGTAGACGGCAAGCCGCTGGTGTCCTTCGACCAGCTGAAGGAGCACGTGGAAGCCGCAGACGGCAAGGTTCTGGTGCTGGATGTGCTGCGCGGCGGCGAAAGTGTCGAAATGGCCCTGGCGCCCCGCCGCACGGATGAGCCGCTGCCGGACGGCGGCTTTACCACCCGCTGGCGGATCGGCATCATCGGCGGGCTGGCGTTTGAGCCTGCAACCGACTCGGCCGGCTTTGGCGAGTCTCTGGCGGCTGGCGCCTACCAGGTCTGGGCAGTGGTCGAGACTTCCCTGTCAGGTCTGAAGCATATGATCACAGGCGCCATCAGCACCTGCAACTTGTCGGGTCCGATCGGCATCGCCGAAACCTCCGGCGCGATGGCCAGCCAGGGGGCGGAAAGCTTTATCCGCTTTATCGCTGTGCTGTCGACCGCAGTCGGGCTGTTGAACCTGTTCCCGGTGCCTGCGCTGGATGGCGGCCACCTGATGTTCTACGCCTATGAGGCTGTGGCGGGCCGTCCGCCAAGCGACCGGGCGGTGCGGGTGCTGATGTCGCTCGGCATTGCCATCGTGCTGTCGCTGATGGTGTTCGCGATCGGCAACGACCTGTTCTGCTGATCCGGCAGGCGGGAGTGCCAAGGGGCGGCCACGGTGCCGCCCAACTGCTGCCACATTCCCCCGTTAACGTTTCATCAACCCGCGGCGGCTGCCAAAGCGCTGCACCGCGGGCAGGTGGACTTGGACAGGGGGATGACCGATGCAGACACTCTCGCACTCTTATCGCGGCCTCGGCCTGCTGATGCGGCTGAACTGGGACCGGGCGCTGACCGGATTTGCCATTCTCGGCGCCCTGACCGCAGGTGCCTGGCTCTCTACTTTGTGATTCCCGCAACCGGCGCGCAAGCCCGTCGCGCCGGATGCTGCCAGAATGCGCTTTGATGGTTTTGACAACCGCTTTCAAACCCGGTACGCACTTGCCAAAGCTGCTATAATAATCGGGTTCAGAAAAAATGGTTTGGGGGAAAGTTACAGGCAAGTCCTGTAGTGAGCGCAAGTCGGGCATCAATATATTGTACCGTAAAGTTTCTGCCATTTCTTTGGCAGTTGCGCTGGGTTACGCGTTGTCGCCGCTGCCGGCGGAGGCGCAAAGCTACCGCTTCACCTCGGTTCAGGTTGAGGGCAACCAGCGGATTCAAACGTCCACTGTTGTCGCCTATACCGGCATCGAACGCGGCCAGACGGTCAGCGCGGGCGAGCTGAACGATGCCTACCAGCGCATTCTTGACAGTGGCGTATTTGAAACAGTCGAAATCGTGCCGCAGGGCAGCACGCTGGTGATCAAGGTCACCGAGTTCCCGACCATCAACCAGATCAGTTTCGAGGGCAACCGCCGCCTCAAGGACGACGCGCTGAGCGACATCATCGAGTCCGCACCGCGCCGGGTCTTCAGCCCCACGCAGGCTGAGCGCGACGCTGGGCTGATTGCAGAAGCCTACAGCGTTCAGGGCCGTCTGGCCTCCCGCGTGACCCCGCGTATCATCCGCCGCACCAACAATCGCGTCGATTTGGTCTTCGAGATTTCCGAAGGCGACACCATCGAAGTTGAGCGCGTGTCATTCACCGGCAACCGGGTCTATTCCGACCGCCGCCTGCGGCGGGTTCTGGAAACCAAGCAGGCCGGTCTGCTGCGCACTTTCATCCGCTCGGACACCCTGATTGAAGACCGTCTGGAGTTCGACAAGCAGGTGCTGAGGGACTTCTACCTGTCGCGCGGCTATGTTGATTTCCGGGTCAACAGCGCCAATGCCGAAGTCACCCAAGAACGTGATGCCGTTTTCCTGGTTGTGGATGTCACCGAGGGCCAGCAGTTCCGGTTCGGCAACATTTCGGTGACCAGTGAAATGCCGGAAGCTGACGCCGACCTGTTCAGTTCCACACTGAAGATCCGCCCCGGAGTGGTCTATTCCCCGACGCTGGTCGAGAACGCGATTGACCGGATGGAGGGGCTGGCCGTCCGCAACGAAATCGACTTTCTGCGGGTCGAGCCGCGTGTCACCCGCAACGACCGGGACCTGACACTGGATATCGAGTTCGTGCTGACGCGCGGTCCGAGGGTGTTCGTCGAGCGGATCGACATCGAGGGCAACACCACCACTCTGGACCGGGTGATCCGCCAGCAGTTCCGCTCTGTCGAAGGCGACCCGTTCAACCCGCGTTCGATCCGCAACAGCGCGGAACGGATCCGGGCCTTGGGCTTCTTCGCCAACGCTGATGTGGAAACCCGCGAGGGCAGCTCTTCGGATCAGGTCATTGTCGACGTGGACGTCGAGGAGCAGCCGACCGGTTCATTGAACCTCGGCGGTGCATACTCGGTCACCGACGGTTTCGGTGTCAGTGTTGGTCTGAGCGAAAACAACTTCCTGGGCCGCGGCCAGCGGCTGTCGTTCAATATCGCCACGGCGACGGAGTCGGATTCCTATGTCCTTGGCTTCACCGAACCGTTCCTGCTGGGACGGGAGCTGAAGTTCGATCTGGACCTTGGTCTGAATGAAACGGACTCCAGCTTCTCGGAGTATAAAACAAAACGCGTCTTCTTCCGTCCGGCGCTGACATTCAACACAGGCGAGGACTCGTCGCTGCAGGTCCGCTACACCTGGGACGCGGATGAGATGCAGTTTGATGATGATGACACCAACCAGAATCTGGCGGGTCCGGTCATCCAAAGCGAAATCAGGCAGGGTGAGCTTACATCCAGCGCCCTCGGTGTCACTTACAGGTACGACAGCCGTCTGACCGGGCTCGACCCCAACGCAGGTTTTCTGGTCGAAATCGGAGCTGATTATGCCGGGCTGGGCGGTGATTCCGAATACATCAAGGCAACCACCAAACTTGTTGCGCAGCGGAAAATTCTGAATGAAGAGGTTACCCTGCGCGCGACCCTGGAAGCAGGGGCGTTCCAATGGGAAGGCGGCGGTAACAGCCGCACGATCGACCGCTTCGTTCTGACCCCCTCTGTCATCCGGGGCTTTGAACCCGGCGGTATCGGGCCGCGGGATCAGAATAACGGAAATCCGAATGGCGGATTTTATAATGATTTCCTCGGCGGTAACTATTATGCGGTTGCGCGCTTTGATGCGGAGTTCCCGCTCGGCCTGCCGGAAGAACTGGGGCTGCGCGGCGCATTGTTCTATGATGTCGGCGGCCTCTGGGGGCTGCAGAACGTCAACACCGCAGGTTTTAACTCCGGCAACGGCATCGTGGGGCGTGACAGGTCCTTCCGTCACGTAGTCGGCTTCTCGCTCTTGTGGACCACGGGCTTTGGCCCGCTGCGGTTCAACTTCTCCAAAGCTCTCAAGAAAGAGGACTTCGACGAGGAGCAACCCTTTGACCTGACCCTGCAGGCGAGGTTCTGATCTGGTGCGGCAGCAGGCTCCCGGCTGTTGGGCGGCGCGCGGTCTTGCCGTGGCGCTGGCCTGTTTCGGGCCTGCTTCCGTTCTGGCGCAGGACACGGTGCAGCCGGCGCCGGGTTCGGGGCGCGGCTACCAGCTGGGGCTGCCGCAAAGCGGCATCCTCACCATCCAGCCTGAGCGGCTGTTCTCCGAAAGCGCCTTTGGCAAGCGGGTTGAGCGGGAAATGGAGGCGGAGGGCGCGGTGCTGACCGCGGAAAACCGCCGCATCGAGGCCGAACTGCGCAGCGAAGAGCTGGAACTGACGGAGCGCCGCAGCGGGATGGAGCCGGAAGCGTTCCGCGCTCTGGCCGATGCTTTCGACCAGAAAGTGCAGGACACCCGCCGCCGTCAGGAGCAAAAGCTGCGCGAAATCAACCAGATGGGTGAAGAGGCCCGGCGCGAATTCATCAACGCCTCGCTGCCGGTGCTGCAGCAGATCCTGCGGGAAACCGGCGCGGGCGCGATCCTTGATCATTCCTCGGTGTTTCTGAGCGCGGATGCCGCCGACATCACCAGCCTGGCCATCGCCCGGGTTGACGCGGTGCTGGGGGACGGCGCCGCGCAAGAGGATGGCGATCGCTGAGCCGGCGAACTTGCCCAAACGCCGCCTGCTTGCTAGGGACGGCGCAGCACATTTGAAGAAATGGGAAACCAACCATGACCACCGAGCTGCAAAGCGCTGATATTCACCTGATCCAGCGGATCCTGCCGCACCGCTACCCGTTCCTGCTGGTCGACAAGGTGGTCGATATCGACAGCTACAAATCGGCGCGCGGCATCAAGAATGTCACCATGAACGAGCCGCACTTCCAGGGCCATTTCCCGGGCACCCCGATCATGCCGGGCGTGACCATCGTCGAGGCGATGGCGCAAACCGCAGGCGTGATGCTGGGGGTCGGCATGGATATGGTCGACACCAATCTGCTGATCTACTTCATGAACATCGACAAGTGCAAATTCCGCCGCAAGGTGGTGCCGGGCGATGTGCTGGAAATGCATGTGGAGACCCTGCGCGGCAAACCCGGCGGCAAGATCTTCAAATTCACCGGCCGTGCCACCGTCGATGGCGAAGTGGCGGCAGAGGCCGAATTCTCGGCCATGGTTGACGTGCAGAAGGACGGATGAACATGAGCCGGATTCACTCCAGTGCCGTGATCGAAAAGGGCGCCAAACTTGGAAAGGACTGCGAAATCGGCCCGTTCTGCGTGGTTGGCCCCGACGTGGTTCTGGGGGACCGGGTTGTTCTGAAGTCTCACGTTGTCGTCACCGGCGACACCGAAATCGGGGACGAGACGGTCGTCTTTCCCTTTGCCGTTCTGGGCGAGATCCCGCAGGACCTCAAGTTCAAGGGCGAGAAGTGCCGGACCGTGATCGGCAAGCGCAACCGCATCCGCGAGCATGTGACGGTGAATGCCGGCACCGAGGGCGGCGGCGGGCTGACCAAAATCGGCGACGACGGCCTGTTCATGGCAGGCTGCCACATTGCCCATGATGCCCAGGTCGGCGACCGGGTGATCGTGGTGAACTCCGCCGCGGTGGCGGGCCACTGCGTGCTGGAGGATGACGTCATCATCGGCGGCCTGTCCGGCATCCACCAGTGGGTGCGGATCGGCAAAGGCGCGATTATCGGTGCGGTCACCATGGTGACCAACGACGTGATCCCCTATGGCTTGGTGCAGGCGCAGCGCGGCGAGCTGGACGGCCTCAACCTGGTCGGCCTCAAACGCCGCGGAGTGGCGCGCAGCGACATCACCGCCTTGCGCGCGGCCTTCCAGATGCTGGCGCAGGGCGAAGGCACCTTCCAGGAGCGCGCCAAGCGGCTGGGGGGGGAGACCGACAGCGAATACGTGCAGGAGATCGTTGCCTTCATCACCGGTGAAAGCGACCGCTCCTTCCTGACACCGGGGGGCTGATGCCATGCTGGCTTTGATTGCAGGCACCGGCGGCTTGCCCGCCGAAGTGGCCGCCCGGGCTGTGGGCCGTCCGCTGATCTGTGCCATGTCGGGGTCGGAACCGGATGCGGTGGATCCCGAAATCACGTTCCGGTTCGAACAGCTTGGCTCCTTTCTCGAAAGGCTGAAGGCCGCGGAGGTCACCGAAATCTGCATGGCAGGTGCGGTGCAGCGTCCGAATATCGACCCTTCGGCGATTGATGCGGCCACACTGCCGCTGGTGCCGGTACTGCAGGGGGCGCTTGCCGCCGGCGATGACGGCGCGCTGCGGGCGATCATCGGGATTTTCGAGCAGGCCGGTTTCGATGTGCGCGCCGCGCATGAGGTTGCCCCGGATCTGCTGATGGCCGCAGGCGTGCCGACCAAGGTGCAGCCGGGCGAACTGGACAGGGCGGATGCGGAGCGCGGCGCAGAGATCGTCGCTGCCATGTCCGCTGCCGACATCGGCCAGTCCTGTGCCGTGCGCAAGCGGCAAGCGATTGCGGTGGAAAATATCTTTGGCACCGACTGGATGCTGTCCGCGCTGGCGGAGCGCCCGGACGGGCAGGGCGGGCTGCTGTTCAAGGCCCCCAAGCCCGCGCAGGACCGCCGCGCTGACCTGCCGACGATCGGGGTGGAAACAGTTGAGGCTGCTGCGAAGGCCGGACTCTCCGGTATCGTTCTTGAGGCGGGCGGCGTCATCGTGCTGGACCAGGACGCGGTGATTGCGGCCTGTGACCGGCTGGGCCTGTTTCTGTGGCTGCGTGAGGCATGAGCCTTCGGGTGTTCATCCTGGCCGGTGAGCCTTCGGGCGACCGGCTGGGCGGGGCGCTGATGGCAGGGCTGAAACAGCTGGCACCTGGCGTCAGCTTCGATGGCATCGGCGGCGCGCTGATGGCGGAGCAGGGGCTGGTTTCGCGGTTTCCGATGGATGAGCTGTCGGTGATGGGGCTGGCGGAAGTGCTGCCCAAGTACCGCCATCTGAAACGCCGCATCCGGGAAACTGCTGACGCGGTGCTGGAGACCCGCCCGGATGTTCTGATCACCATCGACAGCCCGGATTTCAGCTTGCGCGTGGCGCGACTGGTGAAAGAGAAGAGCAACATCCGCACAGTGCATTATGTTGCGCCCTCGGTCTGGGCTTGGCGGCCCAAACGGGCCGTGAAGATGGCGGAAGTGATTGACCACGTGCTGGCGCTCTTGCCGTTTGAGCCGCCTTGCATGGAGGCCGCGGGAATGGACTGCGACTTCGTCGGCCACCCGGTGGTTGCCGAACCGCAGGCCACGGATGCGGAGATCTCTGCATTCCGGGAAGAATTCGATCTGGGCGATTCACCGTTTGTGCTGGCTCTGCCCGGCTCGCGGCGCTCCGAAGTTGCGCGGCTGGCACCGGATTTCGGCGGCGCGCTGCAGCGCTTCACCGCGGCGCACCCGGAGTACCGGATTGTCGTGCCCGCCGCCGCGCCGGTGGCCGGGCTGGTGCAGGAGGCGCTGCGAAGCTGGCCCGCAGGCACGGTGCTGGTCGATCCGAACCGGTTTGAGACTGCCACCACCAAGGCACACAAACGCGCGGCGTTTGCCGCGGCGGATCTTGCGCTGGCCGCCTCCGGCACCGTCTCGCTGGAACTGGCCGCCGCCGGCACCCCGATGGTCATCGCTTACAAGTTCCAGTGGCTGACCTGGCAGATCATGAAGCGCATGGCGCTGATCGACACGGTGACGCTGATCAATCTCGTGAGCGAGACCCGTGTGGTGCCGGAATGCCTGGGGCCCGACTGCACGCCTGAGAATATTGCCAGGCAGCTGGCGGCGCTGGCCGCGGACCCTGGGGCGCAATTGGAGGCCATGCAGCTGACCATGCAACGGCTGGGCGAGGGCGGCGAAGCGCCCGGGCTGCGGGCCGCCCGCGCGGTGCTGGACCGTTTGCCCGGGAGTTGAGACGCAAGCGCGCCGGAGGCTGGAGCCTCCGGCGCGCGGCTTCTGGCGGCGCGTGCGCTTGCGCACCCGCGCGGAGCTTGCCGTCGCGGAGGCGCTGAACGCTGGGCGATGTGAAAATTTGAAACGCTGGATCTTTTTTGCTGAGAAGCGCCTGAGGGCAGGACTGCCCTCAGGCGCATGTACAATTTTGGTTTGGCATGCTCTGTAAAGGACAAGCCGCGCTGTCGCGCGGAGGCTGCGCCTTCCTTGACAGAGCGCCGTGCCTCAGTAGCCGCGCCAGATCCAGCCCCCGCCGAAGATGCGGGAGCCTTCGCTGGCATAGAACACGCAGGCCTGGCCGGGGGAGACGCCTTCCTCAGGGGTCAGCAGCTCCACCTCGGCGGTGGTGTCGCTGAGCGGCCGGATGATCGCCTCGCGCGGGGGGCGGGTGGAGCGGACCTTGACCTTCAGATGCCATTCGTCCCGGCTGGTGAAGGGTTCGTCGCCCAGCCAGTTGATCTCGCGCACCGGAATGGTGCGGGTGGCCAGCAAGTCCTTGGGGCCGACCACCACCTGCTTCTTGTCGACGTCCAGCTTCACCACGTAAAGCGGCTCGGACAGACCGCCGATACCAAGACCGCGGCGCTGGCCGATGGTGTAGTGAATCACCCCCTCGTGGCTGCCCAGCACCCGGCCGTCCGCATGCACGATCTCACCCGGCTCTGCAGCACCCGGGCGCAGCTTCTCGATCACCGAGGCATAGTTGCCATCCGGCACAAAGCAGATGTCCTGGCTGTCGGGTTTGTCCGCCACCGCCAGCCCGTACTGGGCCGCCATTTCGCGCGTCGCATCCTTGGAGGGCAGGTGGCCCAGCGGGAAGCGCAGGAAGTCTAGCTGCTCCGGCGTGGTGGAGAACAGGAAATAGCTTTGATCGCGGTTGGCATCCTCGGCGCTGTGCAGCTCCGGCCCGTGTGCGCCCATCTTGCGCTGGATGTAGTGGCCGGTGGCCATACAGTCGGCCTCCAGATCCTTGGCGGTCTCCAGCAGGTCCTTGAACTTCACCCGCTCGTTGCAGCGGATGCAGGGCACCGGAGTCGCGCCCGCCAAATAGCTGTCAGCGAACTCGTCAATCACCGCATCCTTAAAAATGTTCTCATAATCCAGGACGTAATGCGGGAAGCCGCGCTCCTCCGCCACACGGCGCGCATCGTGGATATCTATCCCTGCGCAGCAGGCGCCTTTCTTGGCCAGCGCCGCGCCGTGGTCATAGAGCTGCAGCGTCACGCCGACCACGTCATACCCCTGATCGGCCAAGTATGCTGCAACAACAGAGCTGTCGACGCCGCCGGACATGGCAACCACCACCCGGGTTTCCGAGGGCGGCTTGGCAAAGCCGAGCGAGTTCAAGGTGGTGTTGTGGTCCAGCGCCATGGGGCAGCTCCTGAAGGCAAGGGGGCAGGCGCCGCAGAATATAGGAAAATCCTAACGACTCTCAAGGGGGGTGGTTCACGCGCCGTTAAGCCTGTTCGGAAATTCTTTTTCCAGGACCCCAACGAAAAAGATCTTCAAAGGGAAGACGGATGTTTTTGAAGAAAGTCGACGGCCCGCGGGCGGTCACCCTGCCGGACGGAACCATCATGACCCGGGCGGATCTGCCGCCGGAAACGACCAAGCGCTGGGTTGCCTCGCGCAAGGCTGCGGTTGTGCGCGGCGTGCTCTACGGCCTGCTGCCGCAGACCGAGGCCATGCGCCGCTACGGACTCAGCGAGGAGGAGTTCCGCAGCTGGGTTGCCGCCGTGGCCGACCACGGTGAAGAAGCGCTGAAAACCACACGGTTGAAGAAATTCCGCAATCCGGACGCAAAATAGACGGGGCCGCCCTTGAGTTGAATTCGTAAATTAACCATCATGGTAACGGGCCATTAACTTTTTTCCACCAAGGTTAACGAGACCTGAGGGAAACAGTGTACAGGCGGAGAATAAAATATGCGCATTCTTTTGGTTGAGGATGATCCGACCACAGCAAAAAGCATCGAGCTGATGCTGACCCACGCCAACCTGAACGTCTATTCGACGGATCTGGGCGAGGAGGGGATCGATCTGGCCAAACTCTATGATTATGACCTGATCCTGCTGGATCTGGGGCTGCCGGACATGAACGGCCATGAGGTGCTGCGCCAGCTGCGCATGTCCCGCATTGAAACCCCTATCCTGATCTTGTCCGGTGCGGATGATACCGAGAACAAAATCAAGGGGTTCGGCTTTGGTGCGGACGACTACCTGACCAAGCCGTTCCACCGCGAGGAGCTGGTGGCGCGGATCCATGCGATCATCCGCCGTTCCAAGGGCCATTCGCAGTCGATCATCAAGACCGGCAAGATCTCGGTCAACCTGGATGCCAAGACGGTTGAGGCCGATGGCAAGGCGGTGCATCTGACCGGCAAGGAATACCAGATGCTGGAGCTGCTGTCCCTTCGCAAGGGCACCACGCTGACCAAGGAAATGTTCCTGAACCACCTTTACGGCGGTATGGATGAACCGGAACTGAAGATCATCGACGTTTTCATCTGCAAGTTGCGCAAGAAACTCAGCAACGCGACGGGCGGCGAAAACTATATCGAAACCGTCTGGGGCCGCGGCTACGTTCTGCGTGATCCGCAGGAGGATCATATGTCCGGCGGCCAGCGGATGGCAGTCGGCGCTTGAAAGAATGAAATTCCGGACGGCACGTGAACCTGTGCCCCCGGTTGTAAAGGCCTGCCGCTTGGCGGGCTTTTTTCATGTCTGCCTGCGGCGCAGCCTGCTCTGACAGAGGCGCTGGACGCGGCGCGCGCGGCGTCATATCACCAAGGGTGAGAACGAAGAGGGACCGCGCGTGGCAGAGAATTCGGAAAAAGACGTGGCCGGCCTGACGGCAGAGGACGCCCGGGCAGAGTTTCTGGCGCTGGAAGAGCAGCTGCGGGCGGCGGATCTGGCCTATCACCAGGCTGATGCGCCGGAGATCAGCGACGCCGAATATGATTCGCTGAAACGGCGCTACCAGGCACTGGCAGAGGCCTTTCCTGAACTTGCCGACGAGGCCTCCCAGTTGGCGGCGGTTGGCGCACCGGCGGCGTCGGGGTTCGGCAAGATCACCCATGCGGTGCGGATGCTGTCGCTGGGCAATGCCTTCGAGGATGACGACGTCGCGGACTTTGACCGCAGTATCCGCAAATACCTGGGCCTGAACGGCGGGGCCGCGCTAGGCTACACGGCCGAGCCCAAGATTGACGGGCTGTCGCTGTCGCTGCGCTATGAGCAGGGCAAACTGGTGCAGGCCGCCACCCGCGGCGATGGCAGTGTGGGCGAGAACGTGACCGCCAATGCGCTGACCATCACCGATATTCCGCAGCGGCTGGCTGGTGCGCCGGAAGTGCTGGAGGTGCGCGGCGAAGTCTATATGAGCCACGCGGATTTCGAAGCACTGAACGCCCGCCATGCGGAGCGCGGCGGCAAGATCTTTGCCAACCCGCGCAACGCCGCCGCAGGCTCGTTGCGGCAGCTGGACGCGGAGATCACCCGCGCCCGGCCTTTGCGGTTCTTCGCCTACAGCTGGGGAGAGCTGAGCGCACCCTTGGCAGAAACGCAGATGGAGGCGATTGCGCGGCTGCAGTCGCTTGGGTTCCAGACCAATCCGCTGACCCGGCTGTGCACCAGCGTTGCGGAGATGATTGATCATTACCGCAGCATCGAGGAACAGCGCGCGACGCTGGGCTATGACATCGACGGCGTGGTCTACAAGGTCAACGATCTGGCGCTGCAGGGGCGGCTGGGGTTCCGCTCCACCACGCCCCGCTGGGCAATTGCGCATAAATTCCCGGCCGAGCTCGCCTGGACCCGGCTGGAGGCCATCGACATCCAGGTTGGCCGCACAGGGGCGCTCAGCCCGGTGGCGCGGCTCACCCCGGTGACTGTCGGCGGGGTGGTGGTGTCAAACGCGACGCTGCACAACGAGGACTACATCCAGGGCCGCGACTCCAAGGGCGAGGAGATCCGCGGCGGCAAGGACATCCGCATCGGCGACTGGGTGCAGATCTACCGCGCGGGCGACGTGATTCCAAAAGTGGCGGATGTGGATCTGTCCAAGCGGCCCGAGGGGGCCGAGCCGTATCCGTTTCCGCACACCTGCCCGGAATGCGGCAGCCCGGCGGAACGGGAAGAAGGCGATGCTGTGCGCCGCTGTTCCGGGGGGCTGATCTGCCCCGCGCAAGCGGTGGAAAAGCTGAAGCACTTCGTCTCCCGCGCGGCCTTTGATATCGAAGGTTTGGGCGCCAAGCAGGTTGAGCAGTTCCACAGCGATGGCTGGATCAAGGAACCCGCGGATATCTTTGATCTGCAAGAAAATTACGGCTCTGGCCTGCAGCAGCTGAAGAACCGCGAGGGCTGGGGGGAGAAATCCGCCGACAACCTCTTTGCCGCAATCGAGGAAAAACGAACGATCCCGCTGGCCAAGCTGATCTTTGCCCTCGGCATCCGCCATGCAGGTGAGGTAGCCGGCCGCGATCTGGCGCTGCACTACCGGGACTGGCAGGGTATGGCGGCTGCGCTCGACGTGGCCCGCCCGGCTGCGCTGGCGCACCGGGCCGCCGATGAAGCCGAGGAGTCCGAACGCCAGGCCGCCGCGGAGGAGGGCCGCCGCGCCCGGATCTCGGAAACCCGGGCCGCTGCCATTGCTGCCTGCGAAGTCCCGGCCGAGGCTTCAGCTGCCTGGGCCGACCTGATCGGCGTCGACGGGATCGGCGCGGTGCTGGGCCTGTCCCTATCCGATGCCTTTGCCAACCCGGAGGAACGCGCGGCCATCGACCGGCTGGTGGCGAAACTGACCATCGTGCCGCCCGATGCCCCCGCCGCGGACAGCCCGGTGGCGGGCAAGACCGTCGTCTTCACCGGCACGCTGGAGAAGATGACCCGCGCCGAGGCCAAGGCACGGGCAGAGGCACTGGGGGCCAAGGTCTCCGGCTCCGTTTCCAAGAAGACCGATATTCTGGTGGCCGGTCCCGGGGCGGGTTCCAAGGCCAAGAAGGCGGCGGAGCTGGGTATCCAAACCTTGGACGAAGACGGCTGGCTGGAGCTGATTGCAGGGGCATGAGCGGGCGTCCGGAGATCTTGTTTCCGCTGTTTGCGGGCGCCGAGACCTTGCAGGGTGTCGGCCCGAAAACCGCGCAGAACCTTCTCCAGATTGATATAGAAACGCCGCGCGACTTGTTGTTTTCCCTGCCTTATTCTGTGGTCGACCGCCGCCGGCGCGAGACTATTCGCGGTGTGGACTTGCCCGCAACGGTGACGGTTGAAGTGACCGTTGGCCGCCACCGGCCCGCGCGCAACAAGGGCGGCGCCTATCGTATCCACGTGGAGGACGCGGAGACCGAGTTCCAGCTGGTCTTTTTCCATGGCCGCAGCCGCTATCTGGAGGCGCAGCTGCCGGAGGGATCGCGCCGGGTGGTTTCGGGCAAGCTGGAGCTGTTTGACGGCATCGCCCAGATGGTGCACCCCGACCATATGCTGCCGGTGGAAGAGGCGCATGAGATACCGGAGTATGAGCCGGTCTACAGCCTGACCCATGGGGTCACGCAGAAAACCATGTACAAGGCGGCGCAAAGCGCGCTGTCGCGGATGCCTGAGCTGGATGAGTGGATCGACCCGGCGCAGATGCTGAAGGAGAACTGGCCTGCCTGGCACGAGGCGCTGCAATCCTCGCACGTGCCGCAAGGCCTGGATGACCTGAGCCCGCAGGCGCCGGCCCGGGCGCGTCTGGCCTATGATGAGCTGTTTTCGCATCAGCTGACCCTGGCGCTGGCGCGGCAAACTGAGCGGAAGGCCCGGGGCATCGAAAGCCACGCAACCGGCCGCCTGCAGTCGCGTGTTTTGAAGACGCTGCCGTATAAGCCCACCAACGCCCAGGCCCGGGCGATCGAGGAAATCTCCGCCGACATGGCCTCGCCCAAGCGCATGAACCGGCTGCTGCAAGGCGATGTGGGCGCAGGGAAAACCCTGGTTGCTTTCATGGCCTTGCTGGTCGCAGTTGAAGCGGGCGGGCAGGGGGTAATGATGGCCCCGACCGGCATTCTTGCACAGCAGCACATGGAGGGGCTCGCACCGCTTGCGGAAGATGCGGGGGTGGTGATCGAGATCCTGACAGGCCGCGACAAGGGGGCTGAGCGAAAGGCCAAGCTGGCTGCGCTCAAGCGCGGTGATATTCATGTTCTGGTCGGCACCCATGCGGTGTTCCAGCAGGATGTTGAATTCCGAGACCTGCGCCTCGCGATTGTCGATGAACAGCACCGCTTCGGGGTGCGGCAGCGGATGGAGCTGGCAGAAAAGGGCAAGGGCGCCGATGTGCTGGTGATGACTGCAACACCGATCCCGCGCTCGCTGGCGCTGGCGCAATACGGCGACATGGATGTCTCGGTGCTGGATGAGAAACCGCCGGGGCGCAAACCGGTCAAGACTGCGGTCATCAGCACCGAACGGATGCAGGAGGTGGTCGACCACCTGCGCAAGGCCATCGCGGAGGGGCGGCAGTGCTATTGGGTCTGTCCGCTGGTCGATGAGTCGGAGCTGAGCGACCTGACCGCGGCGGAGGAGCGTTTCAAGCATCTTCGCGCTGTCTTGGGTGAGGGGATCGCGGGTCTGGTCCACGGCCAGATGCCGCCCGCGGAAAAGGATGCCGCGATGGCGGCGTTCCAGGAGGGCAAGACCAAGGTTCTGGTGGCCACCACGGTGATTGAGGTCGGGGTAAACGTGCCCAATGCTTCTATCATGGTGATTGAACGGGCGGAGATCTTTGGCCTGGCGCAGCTGCACCAGCTGCGCGGCCGGGTTGGGCGCGGCAGCGCCGAGTCGACCTGCCTGCTGATGTACCAGCCGCCGCTGACCGAAGGCGGGCGAAAGCGGCTGGAGGTATTGCGCGAGACCGAGGACGGCTTCCGGATCTCGGAAACCGACCTGCAGATGCGCGGCGCGGGCGACATGATCGGCACCGCGCAATCCGGGCTGCCGCGGTTCCGGATTGCCGACTTGGAGCGCCAGGCCGGGCTGATGGCGGTGGCGCAAAGCGATGCGCGGTCGCTGCTGGCGGCGGACCCCAAGCTCGAGAGCGCCCGCGGCAAGGCAGCGCGGGTGCTGTTGTGGCTGATGAAGCAGGATCAGGCAATCCGTTTGATTTCAGTGGGTTAATCCGCGTTCCGGCGCGTGTTCCCGGTTGATGTTCCAATCTGTTCGCAAATGTTCTCAAAAAGTTCTTTACAGGTGCCAGTAAAAATGAGAACAAAGGGGCAACAAATTTGCCAAAGAGCGAAAAGACAGACTGGAGGAGGCCCGAGCCATGATTGCACAGATCAAAACCACGATTCAGAATGCCCATTCCACCCTGCTGCAGGACGCCATCGGCGCGGCCTCGCTGATGGTGATGCTGGTGGCGGCGCTGCACTTGCCGGGCCTGCTCTGACCCGCTGTTTCCATTCCTGAATGCCTCTGCTGTGCCGGGCCGGCCCTTTCCTGTCCCGGACTGCTCAAGGGATCAACCGCCTGTCCCGATCCCCCAATGGATTGCCTCAAGATCCAGCCTGGCCCGCCCGGGTCCCGCACCGCAGAGCATGACTGCCGCCGCCATCCTGCCCGGATGCGCGGCGGTTTTTTGTTGGAAGGGCGAAGGCAACAAAAATCTTTCCCTTGCAAAGCTGCAAGGGTGGTTGCGGGTTCTGTTGTCTATGACAATCAGTGACGCAAGGTGCCGCCGTCAGGCGCATTGCTCCTTGGCGGCGGTCTGCATCGCTTCCAGGGTGGCCTCCAGCGCCAGCATGATGGAGGCATGGCGGTTCTTGAACTCGCGCGCGGGCTGCAGCACTTCCAGCCCGTCGAAGGGGGCATCGGGCACCGGGCCGTCCTGGGTCAGCATGGCCTTCAGCTGGTCGCGGGCGGTTTCGACCTCAGCCAGCGAGCGGCCGATCACATTGGCGCCGACAACAGCCGCGGCGGCCTGTCCCAGCGCGCAAGCTTTTACGTCCTGGCCGAAATCCGTGATCCGTCCGTCGTCTACAGTGACGTCTACGGTGACGGTGGAGCCGCACAGCGGCGAGCGTTTCTTGACCGTGGCGTCCGGGGCTTCGAGACGCTCAAGATGCGGAATATCCGCCGCCAGCGCCAGAATGCGCGAAGAATACAGCTTGATCAGATCGGATTCGCCAGACATCGCTTTCCCGGGCTTTCCCTGCTTGGTGGTTCCCCATACATAGGGAGCCGAACAGCAGATGCAAAAGGTTTTTATCCATGTCCATTGCCGCGTCCTTTGATCCCGCCAGCCTGTCCTACAATGACGCCGGCCTGATCCCCTGCATCGCGCAGGATGAGGCGTCAGGCGAGGTGCTGATGATGGCCTGGATGAATGCAGACGCGGTGGCGCGCACGCTGGAAACCCGCCGGGTCACCTACTGGTCGCGCTCGCGCCAGGCGTTCTGGATCAAAGGGGAGACTTCGGGCCATGTGCAGGAACTGGTGGATCTGCGGGTCGATTGCGACCGCGACTGCCTGCTTGCGCTGGTGAGCCAGACCGGGGCGGCTTGCCACACCAACCGGCGGACCTGTTTCTATACCGCGCTGCGGGAGGGGGGCGAGGTCGAGCTGATGAAGCCGATGGAGTGAGCCGCAACCAAAGGAGACGGCCCTGATGGGCCGTGCCTGCGGCGGGGGTATCTTCAGCAAGAGGAAGGCGGCAGGCCAACCATGCCGCGGATGTCCCGCGGGGTGGCGCCCTCGGCGCGGTACTTGGAGATAGCGCGGGCGTCGTCGCGTTTGGCGAGCCGTTTGCCATGATCGTCGCGGATCAGGCGGTGGTGGTGATAAACAGGCGTGGGCAGCCCCAGCAGCGATTGCAGCAGCACATGGATCTGGGTTGCTTCGAACAGGTCGGCGCCGCGCACCGCATGGGTGATGCCCTGATCCGCGTCATCTATCACCACCGACAGGTGGTAGGAGCTGCCCATGCTGCGGCGCACCAGGATGATATCGCCAACGCTTGAGACCAGTTGTTCTGGGTCGAGCTGGTGCGTTCCGGCAAATTCTGGTCCGGTCTCGGTGAAGCTGCGCAGCTCTGCGGCTTGGACGGCCTTTTCCATGTTCAAACGGATCACGTCGCGCTCCGTGGCCTCGCCAGGCAGGCGGGGGCGGCAGGTGCCGGGATAGATGCGCCCGTCGGGGCCGAATTGCGGCACGCCTTCCTGCGGTGCTCCGGCCGCGGCCTCGATATCGGCGCGGTTGCAGCAGCAGGGGTAGGTGAGCCCCAGTGCGGTCAGCCGGTCCAGAGCGGCGCGGTAGCGGGGCAGCCGCTCTGATTGGCGCATCACTGGCTGCGGCCAGGTGAGGCCCAGCCAGTGCAGGTCGTCATAGATCTGCGCCTCCCAGGCGGGCCGGGCGCGGGATTGGTCGATATCCTCAATGCGCAGCAGGAAGCGGCCGCCTTCAGCCGCGGCCATATCATGCGCCAGCAACGCGGAATAGGCGTGGCCCAAGTGCAGCGGTCCGGTCGGCGACGGCGCAAATCTGGTGGTGAATGTCACGCCTTCTCAATCACATAAACGGTGGACTTCAGGTTTATTCCGGGGAGGTGATCCCCATGTTCCCGGAATAGCAGGCGTGCCGCCGAACAGTCCAGCCATTCGTTGAGCTTGCCGGTATAGGCGGGGTCCTCCAGCGCGTGGTCGTTGTAGGAGAAAGCAAACAGCCCGCCGCGCGGCAAGGCGCGCATGATCATGTCGAACACCACGGGCGGAGCCGCGCCGGTACCCAGCACACCGCAGCCGGTGATCAGGCGGTAGGCGCCTTCCGGGATCGGCTTCTTGTTGGAAACATCAATCTGCGTCAGCTTCCGGTAAACGCCTTTGCTGCGGGCCTGGGCGAGCATTTCCTCGGAAGGCTCCATTCCGTCGACGGTTTGAAAGCCTTGCAGCCGCAGAGCCATGCCCGACAGGCCGGTGCCGCAGCCGAAATCCAGAACAGGCTCGCTCAGGTCTTTCTGGAATTTCGCCAATGCCTGGGCAATCCGCCCCGGTGTCGCATACCCGTTTTCGGCAATCTCTGCGTCATAGGAAGCGGCCCACTGGTCGTAGTGCTTGAGGGTCGCTTCCGGTGTTTCAAGGTCATAGGCCTTGTTCAGAAACTTTTCGCTCATGCCGCAAGTTTAGGCCCCGCGGTCGTATTCCGTCTAGGAAAAGTTGCTGAGCCACTCCTGCCAGACAGTCTTGGCGCGGTCGGTATAGGCCTTGTAGCGGTCCTTGCGGCCGCGGCGGCCGCCTTTCAGGCCGCCCACCGGGCGGAACAAGCCAAAGTTCACGTTCATCGGCTGGAAGGTCTTGGCCTCGGCGCCGCCGGTGATGTGGTGGATCAGCGCGCCCATAGCGCTGTCCTGCGGTACTTCGGGCAAGTCCCGGCCGAGGATTTCTGCCGCCGCCAGACGACCTGCCAGCAGGCCCATGGCGGCGCTTTCGACATAGCCCTCAACGCCGGTGATCTGGCCGGCAAACCGGATGTTGGGCTTGGACTTCAGCCGCATCTGTGCGTCCAGCAGGGTGGGCGAATTGATGAAGGTATTGCGGTGGATGCCGCCAAGACGGGCAAAGCTGGCGTTCTCCAGTCCCGGGATCATTTTGAACACTTCGGTCTGGGCGCCGTATTTCATCTTGGTCTGGAAACCGACGATGTTGAACAGCGTCCCCAGCGCGTTGTCGCGGCGCAGCTGCACCACGGCATGGGCTTTAACGTCCGGCTGATGCGGGTTGGTCAGTCCCACCGGCTTCATCGGCCCGTGGCGCAGGGTTTCGCGGCCGCGTTCGGCCATCACCTCTATCGGCAGGCAGCCGTCGAAGTAGCCAGCGGTCTCGCCCTCGTGGAATTCGGTCTTGTCCGCGGCCAGCAGCGCGTCGATGAAGGCTTCGTACTGGTCTTTGTCCATCGGGCAGTTGAGGTAGGCGGTGCGCTCTTCCTCGGTCTCGCCCTTGTCATAGCGCGACTGCATCCAAGCCTTCGACATGTCGATCGACTCGGCGTAGACGATCGGCGCGATGGCATCGAAGAAGGCCAGCGCCTCAGCGCCGGTTTCAGCCTGAATCGCCTTGCCCAGCTCCGGCGAGGTCAGCGGGCCGGTGGCAAAAATCCAGTGGCCGTCGGCGGGCAGTTCGGTGATCTCCTCGTAAGAGACCGACACATTCGGATGCGCCTTCAGCCTGGCGGTCACGGTCTCGGCAAAGGGCTCGCGGTCCACGGCCAGGGCGCCGCCGGCGGGCAGGCGGTGCTGATCGGCGGTGGTCATGATCAACCCGTTTGCCTGGCGCATTTCCCAGTGCAGCAGGCCGACCGCGTTCTGCTCATCATCGTCCGAACGGAAGGAGTTGGAACACACCATCTCGCCCAGGTTGCCGGTCTGGTGGGCAAAGGTTTCCACCTTGGGGCGCATTTCGTGGATCACCACCTGTACGCCCATGTTCGCCGCCTGCCAGGCCGCTTCCGAGCCGGCCATGCCGCCGCCCACGATATGCAGTGTTTTTGCCGAATGATCTGTCATGCCCGCCACATAGGGCAGGGTGAGGGCCTGTGCAACCGGCTTGGGCGCGTTGGGGGTGGGGCAAAGCTGCCGGAAACCGCGCACGGGCGACGTCCGGGTGTCAGTTCGTCAGGGGCAGGGTAATTTGGGGCCGCCGCCGCGGGAATGATCGACCGGTGAGAGAGAACCGGCTGGAGGGACCCTTCCGCAGCAGCAGCCCAAATTGTGCAGGCCAGTGACAGTGCGTCGGCCTTGCCCAATCTTTGCCATCTTTCCGCCCGAATTGAAAGGCAGTTGGCTGGCGTCTTAGGGAAACAATAGGTTTCGATTGGTAAACAAAGCCTAAAGCTCTCCGAAAATTTTCCGAAAAACTCATTCCTGCCAGTCAGGCGCGCGTTTTTCGATAAAGGCGGCCATGCCTTCGATGGTGTCGCGGTACATCAGGTTCTCGACGATCACCCCGCTGGTATAGGCATAGGCCTGGTCGAGCGGCATTTGCAGCTGCTCATAAAACGCCTGTTTGCCGATCTTCACCGCCGCGCCCAGTTTCGCAGCGATGGTTTCGGCCAGCTTGGCGGTTTCCGCCTCCAGCGCCTCCAGCGGCACCGCGCGGTTGGCCAGCCCCAGCTCCACGGCGCGGGCAGCGTCGATGAATTCACCCGTGGTCAGCAGCTCAAACGCCTGTTTGCGCGGGATATTGCGCGACAGGGCAACCATCGGCGTGGAGCAGAAGAGGCCGATGTTCACCCCGTTGACGCCAAACCTGGTGCCCTCCGCCGCCACCGCCAGATCGCAGGAAGCGACCAGCTGGCAGCCCGCCGCGGTGGCGATACCGTGGACCTGGGCGATCACCGGCTGGGGCAGGGACTGCAGCCCCGTCATCACGCTGGTGCAGCGGGCAAACAGATCCTGGAAATAGGCCTTGCCGCCATCTTCGCCTGCGCGCCCTGCGGTCATCTGCTTGATGTCATGGCCTGCGCAAAAACCTTTGCCCGCGCCGGACAGGATCACCACCTTGATGCTGCTGTCCTCGCGCAAGGCATCAATCTGTTCCTGCAGCGCCGCCAGCATCTCGTCCGACAGGGCGTTCAGCTTCTCCGGCGTGTTCATCGTCAGCCGGGCAATATTCCCTGTGTCGCAACGTTCCAGAATTGCCATCTTGCTCTCCTCCCAAAGCTTGCGGCAACTCTAGTCAGCGCGAAGGGAAAGGAAAAGCATGGCACTGGCATTTGATGTCGCAGGTCTGACGGACTACCTGCATGAGATCTTTCCGCAGGTGAAGGACGACTTTTCCATTGACGCGATGGATGAGCAGGGCCTGCGGATGCGCCTGCTGACGGCGGAGCGGCACCTGCGGCCCGGCGGCACCGTGTCGGGCCCGTCGATGTTTGCGCTAGCCGACTGCGCGATCTACGCGCTGATCCTGTCGCGGCTGGGGCGCGAGGCGCTGGCGGTGACCACCAATTGCTCTTTGGATTTCATGCGTAAACCCGTGGCAGGTGCCGATGTGATTGCCGACGCGCGGCTGCTGAAGCTGGGCCGGGTTCTGGCGGTGGCGGATGTGCTGATGTACTCCGAAGGCATGGAGGAGCCGGTCGCCCGCGCCTCCATGACCTATTCGATCCCGCCCAAGCGTTAAAGCGCGGTGGCCAGAGGCTGGCCGACTTTGACCAGCGTTTCCCGGCCTTTGGCGCTGTTGGCTGCCAGGTCATCCGCAAACCGGACTTTGCCCGGCTCGAATACCACCACCACGGTGGAGCCGCCGAACTTGAAATAGCCCTTCTCGTCCATCTTCCGCACCGTGCCTTCGGAGCGGGTGTTGACGATGGAGCCGACGCCAAAGGCGCCCACCTCGACAAAGCAATAGGTGCCCAGGGTTTCGGTCTCAATCAGCGTCCAGGTCCGTTTGTTCTCGCCGAACACGTCCGGCCCGGCCCCCAGCGCAATCGGGTTCACCGAGTGCAGCGCGCCGGGAATGTCCCGCGCGCCGGTGATCCGGCCGCCGGCGGGAAAGTGGTAGCGGTGATAGTCCGCCGGGCACAGCCGCACGATGGCCAGCGCGCCGCCGATGAAGCGGTCGGCAATGCCCGGCAGCATGGTGCGGACCGACATCGGATAGCCCTTGACCGGGACAAAGACATCCCCGGCCAGTTCAGGGAACACCAGCACCCGGCCGTCGGCGGGGGAGACGATGTCCTTCGGATCATCGCTGAAGGGCCGGGCTTCGGGCTTCAGGTGGCGCACGAAAAAGTCGTTGAAACAGCTGTAGCTGTCCGCAGCCGCTGTGGCCTCCGACATGTCGATCGACAGATCCTCGATCACCTTGGCGATCTTGCCCTTGGATATCCGCGAGTCGAACCAGGCGCCCATCAGCCGGCTGATCAGGGAGGAGCGGAACAGCAGTTTTTCCACCGGCCTGGCGCTGGCGTTCTGATAGGCCCAGCGGATCCATTTCTCGCCCAGCACAACCTCTTCAAAAGTCTCGCCGGTCTCGCGGTCAACAACAAGGATGGGGTCGCGCTGCATTTGGCCTGCCACGTCTGATTAAGCTCCCGCCGCGCCTAGCAAAGACTGGCAGTCAGGCCAAGGGGGATCGGCGCGCAACGTTAGGGCCGGGGCCGTCGCCTCGGCCGGATCAATAAATTAAGCGTTCGCCCGGGTGGGCGCGGAACGCGCCCGCCGTGGGGCGGGCGGACGCGTGCCTGCCGCTGGCGCGACAGGCGAATTGAATGGAACGGGCTTAGTTCAGGTTTCATTCATGCTTGCGTCGAGGATGCTGAACGCGATCACCCGACTCAGCCGCTGACATGAAAAGGGGGGCCGGAGCCCCCTGTCTCCCGTGTTCCTTACGGGAACAGCTTCTTCACGTAGTTCGGCAAGGCAAATGCGGCCTTGTGAACCTCCGGATTGTAGTACCCGGTGTCGATCCCGGCGGCGGCAAAGCGTGCCTCCAGATCGGCCAGGCTCACATTGCGGGCCTTGTCCGAGTGGCTGCCCCAACCGAACGCCATCGGCCCGCCGGCATAGGTCGGCACGGTGGCCAGATAGCACGACGCATCGGCAAACAGCGCCTGGAACGCCCGCAGGGTGCCGGTCAGCTCATCGCCCTGCATGAACGGCACACCGTTCTGGGTGACGATGATGCCGTCCTCGGTCAGCGACCGCGCGGCATGGCCATAGAAGGTGTCGGTGAACAGCACTTCGCCGGGGCCGATCGGGTCGGTCGAATCGACGATGATCACGTCGAACTTTTCGGTGTTCTCTTTCATGAAGAGCGCACCGTCGTTGATCACCAGGTTGAGGCGCGGATCGTCAAAGGCGCCGTCGCTCAGCATCGGCAGATACTCTTTCGAGAAATCCACGACGCCGCCGTCGATCTCCACCATAGTGACATGCTCGACCGAGGTGTGGCGCAGCGCCTCGCGGGCCATGCCGCCGTCGCCGCCGCCGATGATCAGTACGCGCTTTGCGTTGCCATGCGCCAGGATCGGCACATGGGTCAGCATCTCATGGTAGATGAAGTTGTCGCCTTCGGTGGTCTGCACCACGTCGTCCAGCGTCAGGATGCGGCCGAACTGGCCGTTCTGAAACACTTTCAGGCGCTGGTGCTCGGTGTTGCTGTCATAGAGCATCTCGTCCACGCGCAGACGCTGGGCGTAATGCGCGTGCAGGCTCTCGGTGACCCACTCCTTCTTGACGGCATCGCTCATGCCGCCACCTCTTTGGCGATCAGCTCCTCCCCGCGCAGCAGCTCGCGCACTTCCACCATATCGGTGTTGAACGCTTCTTTCAGCACGCCGACGGCTTTCCACGGCTCTGCGTCGCCGCACATGAACACGTCAAAGGCGCCATAACCGATTTCCGGCCAAGTGTGGACGGAGATGTGGCTTTCGGCCAGAACGGCCACGCCGGACACGCCCTGGGGTGAGAATTTGTGGGTGTGGATGTGCAGCAGGGTGGCGCCGCAGACCTCAACACATTTGCGGAAGGCGTTCTGGATGCGCTCTTCGCAGTCCAGGCCGGTGCCCTTCATCACTTCGATGATCAGATGCGTGCCGGCAAACACCTTGCCATCCTTGCGGATGAAATGGTCTTCGCGGTCGGAATCAACAACAGCATCAAGATTCGCGGCAGTTACACCGCGGGCGGTATCTTCCTC
Organism: Leisingera sp. CC-HEC096; assembly: GCF_059429235.1. NCBI lineage: Bacteria > Pseudomonadati > Pseudomonadota > Alphaproteobacteria > Rhodobacterales > Roseobacteraceae > Leisingera > Leisingera sp. CC-HEC096. Next base: position 1,122,109 of record NZ_JCAIJS010000001.1, on the reverse strand, counting down.
ATGGGCGCCTGTCTCCAGACCGATCCCCAGTTGGAAGAGGTTGGCGTCTTTCATGGCGCTCCCCTTCGTTCCAGCAGATGACAATCCAGACGGCCCTTAGCGCCCCCCCGGATAAGGGTCCGGGGTTGGGATCGGTGCCGAAAGTGAGGGGGCATGTAGGACCCATGAAAGATTCGTTCAACCTTTAATTTCCGCATGGCTGGTAACGCATGGGCGGGCGGGTCCGCCTGGCGGCGGCAGGTGAAAGAAAACGGGCGCAAAAAAAAGGCCGGGGCGAACCCCGGCCGTCAGGTTGTTCTATTGCCCAGGGGATCATGGGCGCCAGAACGGAAGAGTCGCTTCATAATGGGCGTCTGCGCGGGACACGCCGATGTCCTTCAGCTGCGCGTCGCTCAGGTGTTTCAGCTGGCACCGGGTTCGGTGGCGCAGGCTCCACTTGGTGACCAGCACGGCAAACAGGACGGCCCACTGCGCCAGCACCGGCAGGGCCGGGCGGCTGTTCAGAAAGGACATATTCGATTGTGCCATTTGCGTGTGCTGTGCCATGGGAGGCTTCCTTCGTATTGTGTTGATACAATCCTGTTGATTTGTCGTGATGTTCTGATACAAAGGGGTAGGCGTATTGTCCAAGGATGGATTGTAATGGGTACAATTTGGCCGCAGAGCCTGGAAGAGGCCAAGGGTCCGAAGTACAAAAAGGTGGCAGACACGATTCGGTCCGCCATTGACGCCGGCAGTTTGAAAATCGGTACAAAGCTACCACCGGTGCGCGATCTCGCGTACCAGTTGAGCATCACGCCCGGCACCGTTGCCCGGGCTTACAGCATCCTGACAGATGAGGGCGTGCTGGAGGCCGAGGTCGGGCGCGGCACCTTTGTAGCCGAAAAAAAGAAACCGGTGCCGGATGACGTATGGTCGCGGCAGTTGCATTTGGCTGAAGCGCGCGATCCCGGCCATGTCAGCCTGTTCAGCCCGCGGATTGCCGATATGGGGCAGGTGGCCGCGGTGCGCGAGGCGTTGCACAAGGTGGCCGAAGGCGACGCGCGCAAATTCCTGAATTATCCGACCCGCGACGCCTATCTGCCGGTGCGCCAGGCCGCAGCCGCCTGGGTGGGGCAATCGCCGGTCGGAACCGTGACCGAAAATGACATTGTACTAACACACGGCGGCCAGAACGGTCTGATGGTGGTGCTGCAGGCGATCCTTCAGGGTCCGCAGCCGGTCATCATGGTCGAGGACCTGACCTATGCCGGGTTCCGCCGTGCAGCCGAGCTTCTGCGGGCGCAGGTGGTCGAAGTCGCCATGGACGAACATGGCATCCGCCCGGATTCGATGGAACTGGCCATCCGCAAAACCGGCGCCACGGTTCTGTGCACCAGCCCTGAGGTGCATAATCCCACCGGGCTTTACACGCCCTTGGAGCGGCGCAAGGACATCATCCGGATTGCCCGCCGCCACGGGGTGCAGATCGTCGAGGACGACTGCTACCGCCTGGGCGAGTCCCGCGCGCCCAGCTACCGGGCGCTGGCGCCGGAACTCGCTTGGCATGTGTCCTCGATCTCCAAGATCCTGACGCCTGCCTTGCGCGTCGGCTTTGCGCTGGCGCCGGAGGGGCGGGCGGCGGATCTGCGGCGGGTGGCGGAATACGGCTATTTCGGGCTGGCCCAGCCGCTGGCGGATCTGGTCCGCATCCTGCTGACCGATCCGAGGCTGCCGGGGCTGGTGGAGAATGTGCGCGCCGAGATGGCCCGCTATGTGCGGGTCGCGGTCAACGCGCTTGGCGGCTTTGACCTCACCTGGAACCCGGATGTGCCGTTCCTGTGGCTGCGTCTGCCCTCGGGCTGGCGGGCGGCGGCCTTTACCCGCGCGGCAGAGGCAAACGGAGTGCAGATCCGGTCCGCCGATGAATTTGCTCTGCGCGACGGCCGCGCCCCGCATGCGGTGCGCATTGCCATCAATGCCCATGTGCCGCTGAAGCAGTTCGAGGAGGCAATGCTGCGGCTGCGCGCCCTGCTGGACAACCCGCCGGAGCAGATCAGCGTCTGAAATCGTGGGGTAAAATAATACCTATTTTATAAGGTATTGTAATGTCTAGTTTTATTCTTGTTTGCCCCTGTTGACGCGGCAGTCTGATCCCCGTAAACCCCGTCCATCGCATTCAGGCGGACCCGTTCCGGGATTCTGCCTTCACGACAAACAGGATTGACCTGCCATGAAAACCTTCTCTGCTACTCCGGCAGATATCGAGAAGAAGTGGATCCTAATCGACGCCGAGGGCGTTGTTCTGGGCCGTCTTGCCTCGATCGTTGCCATGCGCCTGCGTGGCAAGCATAAAGCCTCGTTCACTCCGCATATGGACATGGGCGACAACGTCATCATCATCAACGCCGACAAGGTGCAGATGACCGGCAAAAAGCGTGACGAAAAATTCTACTGGCACACCGGCCATCCGGGCGGCATCAAGTCGCGCACCAAACAGGAAATCCTGGAAGGTGCACACCCGGAGCGCGTCGTGTTCCAGGCCGTCAAGCGCATGCTGCCGGGCAACCGCCTGGCGCGCCAGCAGATGACCAACCTGCGTGTCTATGCCGGTGCCGAGCACCCGCATGAAGCTCAGGCCCCCGAAGTTCTGGATGTCAAATCCATGAACAAGAAAAACACCCGGAGCTGATATCGATGGCTGATCAGATCAACACTCTCGAAGAGCTCGCAGCTGCAACCGGTGTGGAAGCAGCGGCTGAGGAAACCATCGCGCGTGAGCCGGTTCGTGACGAACTGGGCCGCTCCTATGCCACCGGCAAGCGTAAAGACGCTGTTGCCCGCGTCTGGATCAAGCCGGGCTCCGGCAAGGTCGAGGTGAACGGCAAGGAAATCAACAAGTACTTCGCCCGTCCGGTGCTGCAGATGATTCTGCGCCAGCCGTTCCAGGTTGCCGGCGTCGAAGGCGAGTTTGACGTCTACGCCACCGTCAAGGGCGGCGGCCTGTCCGGTCAGGCCGGTGCGGTCAAGCACGGCATCTCCAAAGCGCTGCAGCTCTATGATCCCGCGCTGCGCGGCGCTCTGAAAGCTGCTGGCTTCCTGACCCGCGACAGCCGCGTTGTGGAACGTAAGAAATACGGTAAGGCCAAAGCCCGCCGTTCGTTCCAGTTCTCCAAGCGCTGATTTTCGCTTCACGCCTTTTTTGGAAGGGGCTGCCTTTTGGCGGCCCCTTTTTTTATGCAGTATTCCCGCTCGATTTTAGGCGCATCTTAAGTTCTGCCCGTCAATTTCCACGCATGTGCCGCTGGCGCGGCGCCTGATAAATTTGACAGGAGTTATGGGATTGAAGGAACGGCACGATTTTACAAGCTGCCCCTTGTGCGAAGCGACTGAGTTTTCGGAAATTTACCGCGGCGATTGCTCCAGAGAGGCCAAATACAACCCTGTTTTCAAGCCCGAAATCATTTGGAACAAATGCGCGCCTTGCTCCCATGTTTTCACAAACGGCTATTTCACGGATGAGGCGTTTGACGTCCTGTTTGCACAGACGACTCCAAACAAGACCGTAGGCCATGAAATGGAAAAGAACCGCCATGTGTCGGCTAAGATGGTGGAGAAGGTTCTGCCCTATGCCTCCAGCGGCCCTTGGCTGGACATCGGCTTTGGCAATGCTTCGCTGCTGTTCACTGCCCGCGAATTCGGCTTTGAACCCATTGGAGTCGACCTCCGCAAGCCAAATGTTGACGCGCTTTTGCAGATCGGGATCGAGGCGTATTGCGAGGACATTCAACAGCTGGATCTCGGAAGGCAATGCTCTGTCGTCAGCATGATGGACGTGCTGGAGCATGTGCCGTTCCCAAAACCGTTCCTGAAGGCGGCGGTGGATCTTCTGGAGCCGGGCGGGCCGCTGCTGATTTCGATGCCGAATTCCGAGAGTTTCTGCTGGGATTACGCGACGGGCATAAAGCAAAACCCGTATTGGAGTGAGATGGAGCATTTCCATAACTTTTCACGCCACCGTCTGTATTCCTTGCTGAGGGAGGTCGGAATGGAACCAGTCCGCTTCGGCATCAGCGAAAGATACAGGATGTGTATGGAAGTTGTCGCACTGAAGCGCTGATTCATCATCGGAATGGGTACGGAAGGGCGCGCGGCTGAGCGGCCCTTCCTTTGTGCCGCTCCTCTTTTACGGGACGCTTTCAGGTTTTTTTTAGAAAGTTTTTCTACTTTGTTCCCGAATTCGAGTGACCATATAGCGAAGGCAGGACAGAGCATGGCAACACCGGGAAACTTCAAGACTGCCCCAATCGGCAATGGGCAGCTGGAAATCGGCCGTTTCACCCACGGCTATGAGGATCTGGACATCCAGGAGCAGGGCGGCGGCGCCAATGTGTCGATCGGCTCGTATTGCTCCATTGGCAGGGGGGTGCGGATCCTGCTGGATGCCTCGCCGATGCTGGACCGGATCACTGCTTATCCCTTTGGTGAGGTTTTCACCGAAGAACTGGGCGGCGCCGGGGTTCACGTCCCGCGGCACGGGGCCGGCGATGTTGTCATCGGCAATGACGTCTGGATTGGCGCCAATACCACTGTGCTCGCCGGCGTGACCATCGGCAACGGGGCTGTGATCAGCCCGAACGCCACTGTCGCCAATGATGTGGGCCCTTACGAGGTTTGGGCGGGCAACCCTGCGCAGCTGGTGCGCAAACGGTTCGACGACGCGGTCTGCGGCAAGCTGCAGGAACTGCGCTGGTGGGACTTGCCGCTGCCGCTGATCCAGGAAATGGCGCCGTTGCTGACAGCCCAGCCAACGGTAGAGCTGATCGAAGGTCTGCAGGGCATCGTTTCCGATCTGGTGACCTTCACCGACCAGGGCGCAGGCGAAAGCGCGGCCTGAGGCGGGGCAGGGTCTGCGCCCAAGGCAAACTGCGGTGATTTCCGGTCCGGGACCCGGTCAGGTTCCAGGGGCGTTAACTTTTGCGCAAAACTGTCGTAACATTGGCGGCACTGCTTCCTGGTGGGGGAAAGCTGCCATGCCGCAAACCATTTACGAGAAATACGGCGGGTTCAGTGCCATCAGCCGCGTCGTGATGACATTCTACGAGATGGCGCTCGACTCCGATCAGATCGGCGATTACTTCGCCGACGTTGATATGGCGCGGCTGATTGATCACCAGACCAAGTTCATCTCCTCGCTCCTCGGCGGGCCGGCCTCCTTCAGCGACGAGCGGCTGGAGGCGGTGCACAGGGCCCTCGGCATCACCCACGAGGATTTCGACGAAATGGCTGCCCTGCTCAAGGAGGCGCTGGAGCAGCATGGCCTCGCTGAGCCGGATGTGCGCACCACGCTGGCCGCGATTGAGGCCAAGCGCAACATCATCGTCACCCGGAACGCGGCATGAGCATTGCCGCCATCAACGAGCAGCTGTTGCGTGCAATCGGTGTGGGGGTGGCGGTCGTGCGGTCCTCGGACCTTGGGTTTGTCTTTCACAATCAGCCCTTTGCGGAATGGTTCGGCACTCCGGGACCGGAGGCGTCGCTGACTGACGCGATTGAGGGGCTGAACCGCGAGGATTTGGGTCCGCTGTGCGAGGAGGGGCTGCGCTATTCGGCGGAGCTGAAGATCAAGCGCAAGCGCCGCACCCTGGTGTTCGCCATCAACATCTCGCAAGCCAGCCATCTGGATGAGCCGCTTTTGGTGGTGGAATGCCAGAACATCACCCGCATCCGCGAGCTGGAAAGCATGATCGACAGCTATTCCGCCATGGTCGAGCGCAACACTCGCGAACTGGAACGCGAGAAGGAGCGGGTGGAGCGGCTCCTGCTGAACCTGATGCCGCGCCAGGTCTACGAGGAGTTTAAGACCTTTGGCGTCGTCACCCCGCAGCTCTACCCGCAGGTGTCGGTGGTGATGCTGGACTTCGTGAATTTCACCGATTTTGCCTCCCGCACCGATCCGACGGTCACGCTGGGGGAGCTGAACGACATATTCACCGCCTTTGACCGCATCGTCGAGCAATATGGCTGCGAGCGGATCAAGACCATTGGCGACGCATACCTGGCGGTGGCCGGAATGCCGGAACCGATGCCGGAGCACGCCACCGCCGTGGCCCATTGCGCCACCCGCTTCCTGCGCTACCTGGAGCGGCGCAACCAAAGCCACCAGCACAAGTGGCAGGCGCGGATCGGGCTGGGCACCGGCTCTGCCGTCGGCTCTGTGGTGGGGATCCAAAAGTACGTCTATGACGTGTTCGGCCCCGCGGTGAACCTGGCCTCCCGCCTGCAAGTCTTTGCCAATCCGATGAAAATTGTCGCGCCGGAGGAAATGAAGGATGCCCTGTCCGAGGAATTCCACGTGACCGACATCGGCCCCGAAGACATCAAGGGCATCGGCGAGGTTAAGCTGGTCAATGTCGGCGACGAGCTGAGCGCACCGCAGCCCGCCGGCCGCTTCTAGCTGTCCGGTTCAATCAGCCCCAGCCCGCGCAGATAGATGCCGATGCCGCTTTCCAGCAGGTCCTCTGGCGGAAAGGGTGAGGTGGCTCCAGGAGAGTTGCGCGCATAAAGCTCTACCACTCCGTGGCTCATCGCCAGCACATGCGCCGAGAACATCGAGGCCGGCGGCCGTTTCTCTGCCGGGATATGCTGGCTCAGGTCCGCGGCGGCGCGTTCCAGGATCGCCCGGGCACGGGCGGCGGCGTCGGCCAGCTCCGGCGTGCGGTTCACGGAAATGCCGCTTTCGAACATGGCGATGTAGTGGCCCGGGTGTTTCCGGGCAAAGGCCAGATAGGCGCGGCCCGTCGCCTCGAACGCGGCCAGCGCAGAGGGCTGGTACTTGTCATAGGCGTGCTGCATCAGGTCGGCGAACATGATGTAGCCCTGGCGCGAGGCCTCGGCGATCAGGTCTTCGCGCCCCTCGAAATGCCGGTAGACGGCGGCCGGTGTGACGCCTGCTGTCTTGGCCGCTTCCGACAGGGTAAAGCCGGTCGGGCCCTTGGCCTCGATCAGCTGCAGGGCGGCTTCGACCAGCGCCTGGCGCAGGTTGCCGTGATGATAACCGCGTTTAGGCATCCCAGATGTCCGGGCCTCCGCAAATTTCCGTGTCCAGGGCGCCGATGGCCTTGGCGTCCTTGTTGTCATAGTCGATGGCGGTCAGCACCGCCCGGATCGCCGCCAGCCGCGCCCGCCGTTTGCCGTCAGAGCGCACGATGGTCCAGGGGGCCTCGGGGCAATGGCTGCGTTCCAGGGTCTCGGAGATTGCGGCGGTGTATTCGTCCCATTTCTCCAGCCCTTTGACGTCGATCGCGCTCAGCTTCCATTGCTTCAGCGGATCGGATTCCCGCTTCAGAAACCGCCGCAGCTGCTCAGCCCGGCCGACATTGAGCCAGAACTTGAACAGCAGCACGCCGTCATCCACCAGCGCCTGTTCAAACCCCTTTACTTGATGAAAGAACCGCTCGCGCTGATCATCGGTGCAGAAGCCGAACACCTTTTCCACCACGCCGCGGTTGTACCAGCTGCGGTCGAAGAACACGATCTCGCCGCCCGAGGGCAGGTGTTCGATATAGCGCTGGAAATACCACTGGCTCTGTTCTTCTTCGGTGGGTTTGGACAGCGCCACAACCCGGGCGCCGCGCGGGTTCAGGTTTTCGCGGAAGCGCTTGATGGTGCCGCCCTTGCCGGCCGCATCGCGCCCTTCCAGCACGATGGCAATGCGGGCGCCGCTGGCTTTGACCCAGGCCTGCAGTTTGACCAGTTCGATCTGCAGCGCCTCCAGCTCCTTCTCATAGGTTTTACGCCCCATGCGCTCCTTGTGGGGGTAGCTGGGGTTAAGGATATCGTCCTTGTCCGCATCCTGGATCGCCTTGCGGACCTCCTCCGGCGCGCCGGTCTGGTAATAGCGGCTGATGGCCCCGTCAAATGGCAGCGTCATGTGCAAAACCCTTCTGTCCTCAATCCCTTATATGGGGAGAGAGTATGGAATGTGAATCGCATTAACGCAAACGTGCCCGGTCGGCAGCGCGGTGCACCGCGGCGGCAACCTCATCGGTTGCCACGTGGTGCGGCATGTGGCCGATCCCCTCCAGCAGGGTCAGGGCAGCACTCGGGACGTCCCGCACCAGCTGCCGCGCGTGGATGTTGGGGCTGACAGTGTCATCCGCGGTGCCATGGATGATTTCGACCGGCACCCCGATGCGGCTGTACTGCGGCGCCAACGCTTTCACTTCCGCCAGCAGGTTGGCGCGCTGCCGGGCATTGGCTCGCAGGGACTTGCGCCGCAAGGTCAGGCCGATGCCGAAATGCTGGGCATACCCTTCCGGCACCGCCTGCGGCGCAAAGACGGCGTCCAGTGTCTCCATCACGGTGGCACGGGACACAAAGGCGGTGAGGGCCGGAACGGCGAGCGCACTGCCGATCCGGGAGGACGTCACCTTGTAGAAGGTGTCCAGCGGCGTGTCCCAAGGATGCGAAACGCCGGCAACAGACACCAGCGCCGCCAGCTCCTCCGGGTGGTCGACGGCCCAGGCAAGCGCCACCGCGCCGCCGTAGCTTTGCCCCAGCACAACGGGTTTTTGCGCGCCCAACTGCGCCGCGGCCTGGCGTAAAACATCAGCCTGCTGGCGGATCGTTGCGCCGCTGCCGTTCAGGCGGTCGGAATAGCCCAGGCCCGGCCGGTCGAAGACCAGGATACGGAAATCCCGGGCCAGCGCGGGCGCCAGCCGGAAGGTCATGTCCCGGGTGTTGCCGCTGGAGCCGTGGATCAGCACCAGGTCCGGCGCGCTGCCCTTGGGCTGGCCCATCTCCACCACATGCACCCGGTGGCGGCCGACCACCAGTACCTGACCCTGGGGCGGGTGGCTGGCCTCGGCGGCCGCCTCGCGCCGCCCGGCCTGCCACACGGTCAGCGCGGCGCCGGTTGCGGCAGCAAGGCTCAGATAGACCAGCATCCTAGCGGCCGATCTGATCCAGCTCATATGGCGTGGTCTGGTAGATCTCATTGATCCAGTTGCCGTACAGCAGATGCGCGTGGCTGCGCCAGCGGTTTTGCGGCTGCTGGCTCGGATCATCGTTCGGATAATAGTTGTCCGGCACGTTGATCGGGGTGCCATTGGCCACGTCGCGGTCGTACTCCTGCTTCAGCGTATCGCTGTCATATTCGAAGTGATTAAAGATATAGAGCGCGCGGTGCGCCTTGTCCTCAACCAGGCAGGGGCCAACCTGATCGCTGCCCAACAGGGTCCGCAGCCCCGGGGCCGCGTCGATCTCTGCCTGCTTCATCTCTGTCCAGCGGCTGACAGGGATCACGAAATCATCCGAGAACCCGCGCAGGTACGGCGAGGCCGGCGCCAGGTTCCGGTGACGGAAGCAGCCGAACGCCTTGTGGTCCAGCATGTGCTTCTTCACGCCGTGGAAATGGTTGATCATCGCCATGCCGCCCCAGCAGACGCCAAAGGTCGAATGCACGTTGGTCTGGGTCCATTCGAACACCTCGCGCATCTCGTCCCAATAGGTGACTTCCGGAAACTCCAGATGCTCGATCGGCGCGCCGGTGATGATCAGCCCGTCGAACTTCTCGTGCTTCACCTCCTGGAAGGAGTGGTAGAACTCCTCCATGTGCTCAGCCGCGGTGTTCTTGGTCTGATGCTCCGTCATCCGGATCAGGCTCAGCTCGATCTGCAGCGGCGTGGCGCCGATCAGCCGGGCAAACTGGTTCTCGGTCTGGATTTTCTTGGGCATCAGGTTCAACAGCCCGATGCGCAGGGCCCGGATATCCTGGCGCGCCGCCTGATCCGGCGACATGACCATCACGCCTTCGTTCGTCAGAACGTCATAGGCGGGGAGGTCTGCGGGGATCTTGATGGGCATGTCACTGTCCTGATTTGCGGAAGGTTGTGCGATATAGCGGAAGCTGAGAGATAAGCGGCTTAGCCGCGGGCCTCAAGAGCCGAGGCGATCAAATCCACGAAACCGGCCTCATCCTTGACGGCAGAGATCTGGTCGGCGGTGACGGTGATGCCCCAATTATCCGCCATCGCCTGATAGCGCGGCTGGCGGTGGGCCAGGGCCTGGGCATAGGTCCAGCGGATAAAGGCGTCGGGGTCCACATCCCCTTCAGCTATGCCATTTTCCTTGAGATATTCTTGCCAGACCCGGTCCAGGAACTCCGGCTGATAGGACATCGGCTTGGGTGCGCGGTCGAACCGGCGCACCAGCTCCTCGGTATGGGCGTCGTCGCCCTTGATCCAGACCATCAGCGTGTGCTTGCCAAGCTCGGACAGGATCTGGTCGTTCGGGTCGTTCGCGTCGGCCCATTCGCAGATCGACCCGCCGGTATCGCAGATGAAATGCGGATAGCCGTAAAGCTGCTGCGCGCGTCCTTCGAAATACTCGGTGTCCAGCAGCGCGCGGATCTCGGCAACCCGGAACTGCTCCTGCCGCCGCTTGTATTCCGCGATGGGCAGCCCGCCCTTGGCCACATCCCCGGGCTTGCCCAGATAGGCGGCGACCGGCGTCAGGTTTTCAAAGGTGATGTTGGAGCCGATAAAGATCGAATCCGACAGCAGAAGCTCCCGCAGGAACGGCACTTTCATCGCCTCGGCCTTGGCATTGTCTGCGATGTATTCACCCATATACCGGGTGCCGATGCGGTAATCGACCGAGTAGTGGAACCAGCTGCCCGCGCCGCGCAGAACGTTGCTGACATAGGTTTTGCCAAGCCCGGACATGCCAAAGAACAGCACCCGTTTGTTCGGCGCATCGCGCCAGTCCTGTGCGGAAGAATAGAGCATTAGGTATTCGGTCCCTGAAGGTTTCAGGCCTTGCTAATCCTCTGCGCGGGCTGGGTCAATTCCGTGCGCGCTTGCGCCGCAACCGGGGCTTGCCGTTCAGGATCACAAGTCCGGCCGCCAGCAGCGCAAAGCCTGCATAGGCCTGCGGCTTCAGCGCCTCGCCCAGCACCCAGGCGCCCAGCACGATGGCGACGGGCGGGATGATCAGCGTGACCAGCATCAGGTTGCCGCTGCCCGCCAGCCCCAGCACCCGGTAATAGAGCAGATAGGCCCCCGCCGTGGCGATCAGCGAGAAATAGGCGATGGAGATCCAAGTGCCGGTTTCCAGCGCCAGCACAGGCGCGCCGTCAATCAGCAGCGCGGCCGGAACCAGGCACAGGGTGGAGCCGGTGAGCATCCCCGCCGCCGCCACCTGCGGCGCCAGGCCGGACAGTTTCAGACGTGCCCAGGCGCTGGCAAAGGCATAGGACACCGTGCCCGCCAGAACCGCCAGCTGCGCTGTGCTGCGGATGTCGAAACTGGCAAATTGCTCCAGCCCGATGGCCGTGGCCACACCCAGGAACCCCAGCCCCACTCCCAGCGCCTTGCGCGCCGTCAGCCGCTCATCGGCAAAGACCAGGGCAGCCACGATCACCCCGAAAATCGCCGTCGCCGCGTTCAGGATCGAGGTGAGGCCGGTTTCGATGTGCAGCTGCCCCCAGGCCATCAGCCCGAAGGGAATCACGTTATTGAGCAGCCCCATAACCAGAAAGGCACCCCAGACCCGGGGGTCCTTGGGCACCGGCAGCCGCATCAGCAGCACGACGGCCCACAGGAACAGCGCCGCCCAGCCGCAGCGGTGCAGAACCAGGGTGACAACGGGGATTTCATCCAGGGCGATGCGGATCGACAGAAACGATCCGCCCCAGATCACGCCGAGCAGGATCAGCTCGGCCCAGGCACGGGGGGATATGGTCTTTTGCGGGCTCATAGAGCTCAGCTAACGCGCGGACGGGCGCCAGGCGACCCGTTTCTTGCGGCAAAAGAAAACCCCGCCCGGAAAGGGGCGGGGTCGATGTCTTGCCTGCTGTCTCAGCTGCCTTCCAGAGGATCAGAAGTTGTAGCCGACCTTCAGGCCAAAGCTCACAGCGTCGTTGTCCCGGAAGTTGGTGACCGGATTGCCGCCCGGAGAGGCGACCGCATCGCCCAGCTGGGTGTAGCGGATGCCGGCAGAGATCGTCATCTGATCCTGCTTGTACTGCACGCCAAGGCGGATCGCTTCATAGCCGTGGGTCGGCGCCAGCGGCGACACCAGGTCATCCCCGTCCACGTCGGCGTAAATCAGCGCCAGCGAACCGGACCATTGCTCATTGAAACGGCGGCCAACACCCAGCGTGTAGGTGAAGGAGTCATCCAGGTCGATCAGGTCACGGCCAAGCGTCGTGGGGGCGAGGTCAGTCACACTGTGTTCTGCCCAGCGGATGCCGCCGAACAGCAGCGTGTCCTTGGCGACGCCGGTCTGGAAATCCAGGTTCACCGATTGCGGTGTCTTGGTCGTCGTCGAGGTCGAGGCGTTTGCTGCGGGGAAACCGGCAAAGGTTTCGTCCACGTCGAAATCATGCTCGATCTCTGAGCTGTAGGTCAGCGACGCACGCAGGGCGATCTCGGGGATCTCATAGGCAACACCGGCCACCCAGCCAAAGGCGCCGTCCTTGTTCACCCGCACATTGTAGGTGCCGCCGGGGATGGCCCCGTATGCGGCGCCTGCCAGGTTGATCTGGCCGTCGATCTCCTGATAGCGGAGGCCGCCGTGGACGCTGAAGCGCTCGTTGAACTTGTAGCGCAAAAGGGCGGTGATCGCGTTGGAATCCGCCTGTGCAGTTGTGCCGCCAAGCAGCACAGAGCCGCCCACCGGATAGTTCACGTCCACACCCCAGGGCTGATCGAAGATCACGGCAAACGACAGCTGCTCGCTGAGGTCCCGCTTGTACCCCGCGCCGAACATGTTGAAGCGTTCGCCAACGTCGCCAGTGGCAGAGCCGAGCGGGTTCAAGGTCGTCCGGTCATTGCCCGACAGGTCCACCGAAGTGGTCGCGAACGAGAATTCGGCGTAGGTGCCTTCTTCGAAAATAAGGCCGATCGGCTGCCCGGTCCGGTCCAGACCGCTGGCCATGGCAGAGCCAGAGGCCAGCGCCAAAGCCGCCGAGGTTGCAAGATAGCGTTTCATTGTTCCTCCCTGAATTGCGGCCGGTGCGGGCCGCTTTACGGGAAGGTAAGCGGGCTGAAATCCGCAGATCAACCGTAACCAAGCGGCAACTTGCCGGAAACGTCAGTTCCGGGCGGACCTGACGGGGTTTCCTGCAACAATATTGAGATAATTGGCAATGCAGATGATCGCTGCGCCGCTCAGGACCCAGGCATCCAGCGCTTCGCCGTAAATCACCATGCCCAGGATCGCGATGGCGGGCAGGCGGGCAAAATCGACGGGCACCACCACGCTGGCAGGCGCCAGTGACAGGGCCGTGGTCAGGCAGAAATGCGCCGTGAGGCCGGCAATGCCGATCAGCACCAGCCAGGGCAGGGTAGAGGCATCCGGCAGCGCCATATTACCGTCCCAGCCCGCTGCCAGCAGCCCCATGGCCAGCTGCATCGCGGTCAGCCAGAACAGGATCGAGGCGGTTTTTTCATGCCTTGTCAGCCGTTTGGTCAGAATTGCGGTCAGCGCAAAGAAAATCGCGCAACTGGCCGCCGCGCCCAAGCCGAGGTTCAGCGTGTCCGGACTGGGGCGGGCGACGATCAGGATGCCGGCAAAGCCCAGGCCAACCGCCAGCATCCGCCGCCGGTTCAAAACCTCGCCCAGCAGCAGCGGCGACAGGATGATGACCCACAGGGGCGAGGTGAACTCCAGCGCAAAGACCTGCGCCAGCGGCACCAGCGTCACCGCCAGAAACCATAGGTTCTGGCCGGTGAAGTGGAAGACATTGCGCAGCAGATGCACACCCAGCCGGTCCCGCTGCACCTGATGCCAGCGCCCGGTGGCCGTCAGCACTGCCGCCACGATCAGCAGACCCACCATGCTGCGGTAGGTCATGATCTCGAAGGTGTCGAGCGTCAGCCCGGCTTCGCGCCCGGCAATCGCCATGGCGGAAAAGGAGACGATGGCACCCACCATCCAAAGGGCCGCCAGTCCTGCCCGTGCTTCGCCTTCTGCCATGCCGGCGCCTCTCTGTTTGCTCTGGCGGGAACAGACAGGGATACCGGCCGGCGGTCAAGCACAACAACAGCCCGGCCGCAGCAGAAGCGCAGCCGGGCCGGGCGGTCAGTCTGGCAGGAAGGGCGCTGCCTGCGCCCCGGAAATCAGGCCGCGGCGCTGTGCAGGGCGGAGGAGTCCAGGGTGCGGCCTGCATCGATATAGGCGGTGGCGATAGCCTTGGCGTCGAACTTCAGCCGCCCCAGCAAGGTGCGGATTTCGGCGGTCAGCGCGTCGTTGACCCCGGACTGGTTGAGGGTGGCGTTTTTCTTTTCCGGCAGGACCGGCACGCCGTCGTGGCCCAAAGCCGCCAGCAGCCTGGCGGCGCCGTCCGGCTTGGTCGCCTCTTCCAGCCGGGCCTCGACGAAATTGATCCGGTCGCCGTACTTGAGCTGGTAATAGGCATAGCGCGCTTCCATCTCCAGCGCGTACCAGATGGCCCAGCCGATCTGCCCCAGCTTTCTGAGGGTCGACGGGTTCACCATCACGTTGCGATAGTTCATGTCGAGATACCATTGCCAAGGGATGGTGATGTTGTGGAAATCATTGCGCCCGACATAGCTGGCGCATTGCTTGGCCAGGTCGCGGCGCAGGATGATCACGGTGGTGCGGTTGCAGATGCTGCTATCTGCCAGCGCCTCGATCAGACCGCATTTGCCCAGGGTGTGATTGGACTCGGCATAAGGCGCCTGGAGCGCGGCCAGCTTGTTGCGCCAGAAGTCCCGCGTCACACCGTCCATGCCGAAAGTGTTGAACCGGCGCATATGCCGGATCTCCGGCATCGCCGTGCCGAAATCCTCGACCCCCAAGGGTTCATGGACAGAGTGCACCTCCAGGTTTTCACCCAGGAATTGCGCCAGCCAGGCAGTTCCTGTCCGCCCGGCGGACAGAGTGAAGATGAAATCATTTTTTCCGCCCGTTTCCCGAGGCGCCGGCACCGTGCCAGGGCGTTTGTAGCCGAACCTGCGGATTTCGGCGCCGCATTGTTCCGCGACAATATCAGCCGCCGCCGGGTACCGGGTGTAAAGCGTGTCCGGGTCGGCGCCGCTGCGCGGGCGGATGGCGCCCTTGGCGCGCAGGCTGGAGAACCGTTCCCACAGCCCGTCAATGCCAAGCGCGGCGATATCTTCTTTCAGATGCTCGTAGCGCAAGTATACATCCATCGCATCCGGCCCCTCCAGCGGGGCGATTTGGCAGTTCGCGGTCAGCATGTCCTTGGATTCGCGCACGAAATCTCCGAACGACTTACTGGATTGATCTGCCCTTTCCCAGTAATAGCGGGAGATGATGGCATCATAGGGGTCCCGCCAGATGGTGACCTTGGTGTAGTTGTCCCAGATCTCCTGCGGGATGATGGCTTTGGCCTGCGATGCAGGGATGTGGTTATAGAAGGATTCTTCGGTCTCCGTTCCGTCCGGCCAGACCTGCTGCTTGTGATTCTGAGCACCGGGATAGCCCAATTCTGAACGGGTCGCTTCGTCGTCGTGTGAAATCGGTGTGATGACACTGGTTTCGTCGCAGAAACCGGACAGGGCGATTTCAAAAGATGTGCCGCCGACCTTCTGGGTTTTGATGAAGATTAGTTTCAGCGGGTGGCAAATGATCATTGGATTCTCCAAACCGGCGGTCTTTGGGGAACTATCCCATTAACACCTGACAGTTTGGTTAACCGGTCCGGACAAAAAGAAACCCCGGCCGCTGGGCCGGGGTTTTTTATGCAGGTCATTCCCACTCGATGGTGCCCGGAGGCTTGGAGGTGATGTCATAGGTGCAGCGGTTGATGCCCTTCACCTCGTTGATGATCCGGGTGGCGGTTTCGCCCAGGAACTCGTGGCTGAACGGGTAGTAATCCGCGGTCATGCCGTCCACCGAGGTCACCGCGCGCAGGGCGCAGGCATAGTCATAGGTGCGGCCGTCGCCCATCACGCCGACGGTGCGCACCGGCAGGATCGCGACAAACGCCTGCCAGATCTCGTCATAGAGGCCGTGCTTGCGGATCTGGTCGATATAGACCGCATCCGCCTCGCGCAGGATGTCCAGCTTCTCGCGGGTGATCTCGCCCGGGCAGCGGATCGCCAGGCCCGGCCCCGGGAAGGGGTGGCGGCCGATGAAGCTCGCGGGCAGGCCCAGCTCGTGGCCGAGCGCGCGGACCTCATCCTTGAACAGCTCGCGCAGCGGCTCGACCAGTTTCAGGCCCATCTTCTCCGGCAGGCCGCCAACGTTGTGGTGCGACTTGATGGTGACCGAGGGGCCGCCCGAGAAGGAGACCGATTCAATCACATCCGGGTAGAGCGTGCCCTGCGCCAGGAACTCGGCGCCGTCGATGGTGTCGGCGTGTTTCTGGAACACGTCGATGAACAGCTTGCCGATGATCTTGCGCTTGGTTTCCGGGTCCGACTGGCCTTCCAGCTCGCCCAGGAACAACTCGCTCTCATCCGCATGGATCAGCTGAATGTTGTAGTTGTCGCGGAACATCTTGACGACTTCTTCCGCTTCGTTCTTGCGCAGCAGCCCGTGGTCGACAAAGACGCAAGTCAGCTGATCGCCGATCGCCTCATGGATCAGCACCGCCGCAACCGAGGAATCGACGCCGCCGGAGAGGCCGCAGATCACCTTCTTGTCGCCGACCTGTTCGCGGATCTGGCGGATCGCCTCGTCCTTGTAGGCGCCCATGGTCCAGTCGCCGGTGAAGCCTGCAAGCTTCACAAAGTTCTCATACAGCGTCTTGCCGTTCGGGGTGTGGTGCACCTCGGGGTGGAACTGCACGGCGAAGAAGTTGCGCTCCAGGTCGGCGGTAATCGCAAAGGGCGCGTTGGGCGAGGTGCCGTAGACCTCAAAGCCCGGCGCGATTTTGGAGACATGGTCGCCGTGGCTCATCCAGACCTGCTCGCGCTCTTCCAGGAACCAGCCGTTCAGCAGCGGGATGCGCTCCTGGCTCGGGGTCACATAGGCGCGGCCGAATTCGGCGGTGCCGTGGCCGCTGACCACCTGGCCGCCCAGCTGGTGCATCATCACCTGCTGGCCATAGCAGATGCCCAGGATCGGCACGCCATATTCGAAAATCTCCTGCGGCACGCGCGGGGAGCCCTCGCGGGTCACGCTGTCCGGCCCGCCCGAGAAGATCACTGCCTTCGGCGCCATCTCGCGCACAAAGTCCATGGTGACATTCTGATAGGGGTGGATTTCGCAATAGACGTTCAGCTCGCGCAGGCGGCGCGCAATCAGCTGCGTGACCTGGCTGCCAAAGTCGATGATGAGAAGGCGGTCATGGGATGTCTCTGTCATGCACGCGCCATAGGGCAGGAACGCATTTTCTGCAAGAGGGTTTGGCGCTTGGCCCGCGCGCAGCCCGGTTTTTCACGGTGCCGCCGCACTGAGCCCGCAGAAGGTATGCCAAAGTCCACCGCTTGCGGGGGAAAATGCCCCGTCAATGTCGCTTTTCAACTTGAATGGCCGTAATCCTGCGGCGCGGCGCCGCGCGGTGGCTATAATACCCTCCGCAATGAAATGCCTGTGGTGAGGATAAACCATGACAGAAGCAGCACCGCGCCGGCGCGCCCGGGGTGGCGGCGGCGCCGCCCGCCGCGCAGAACGCACCAGCGTCAAGATCGAGACCGCCAAGTACATCGAACGCAACATTCCGAACTTCGAAGTCCTGAACGACGAAGCACTGGAGATCATCGAGTACAACGCGGAAACCATCCTCGAAGAGGTCGGCGTCAACTTTGTTGACAATCCGGCGGCACTGGAGCGCTGGCGCGAGGCTGGCGCGGACGTGCAGGGCGAGCGCGTGCGCATCCCCCGCGGTCTGGCCCGCAAGCTGTGTGAGACCGCGCCGTCGGAATTCACCCAGCATGCCCGCAACCCCGAGAAATCGGTGGTCATCGGCGGCAAAAACCTCGTGCTGGCGCCGGTCTACGGCCCGCCGTTCGTGCGCGACGCCAACGGCGGCCGCCGTTATGCGACCATGGCCGACTTCAACAAGTTCGTGAAGCTGGCCTATATGTCCAAGTGGCTGCACCACTCCGGCGGCACCGTGTGCGAGCCCACAGACATCCCGGTGAACAAGCGCCACCTGGACATGCTGATGGCGCACATGACCCTCAGCGACAAGCCGTTCATGGGCTCCGTCACCGAACCCAGCCGCGCCCAGGACTCGGTCGATATGGCCGGCATCCTGTTCGGCAAGGAGTTCGTGCAGAATAACACCGTGATGACCTCGCTGACCAACATCAACTCGCCGATGACCTTCGACGACGTGATGATGGGCTCGCTGGAAGTCTACGCGCAAAACATGCAGGCCTGCATCATCTCGCCGTTCATCGTCGGCGGCGCCATGGCGCCGGTGTCGGTGGCCGGCACGCTGACCCAGGTTCTGGCCGAAGTGCTGACCGGCGTCGCCTACAGCCAGCTGGTCCGCCCCGGCGCGCCTGCGATCTTCGGCGCCTTCGTGTCCTCGATCGACATGAACTCCGGCGCGCCGACCTTCGGCACCCCCGAAGCCTCCCTGGTCACCTATGGCGCAGGCCAGCTGGCCCGCCGCCTGAACCTGCCGTTCCGTTCGGCCGGTTCGTTCTGCGGCTCCAAGCTTCCGGATGCGCAGGCAGCCTATGAAACCGCCAACTCGCTCAACATGGGCCTCTTGTCCGGTGTGAACTTCATGCTGCACTCCTGCGGCTGGCTCGAAGGCGGCCTGGTTGCGGACTTCGAGAAGTTCGTGATGGACGCCGACCAGCTGGGCACGCTGCACGGCCTTGCCAAGGGCATCTCGGTTGACGAAAACGGCCAGGCGATGGAAGCCATCCGCGAAGTCGGCCCCGGCGGCCACTACCTCGGCTGCGCCCACACCCAAGCCAACTTCAAATCGGCTTTCTGGAAGTCCGACCTGCTCGACTACAAGCCGTTCGAGCAGTGGGAAGAGGAGGGCAGCCGCGACACCTATGCGCTGGCAACCGGCCGGGTCGAGAAGCTGCTGGCCACCTACGAACAGCCGGCAATGGATCCTGCTATCAAGCAGGCGCTGGAAGAGTTCGTCGCCGAGAAGAAGGCGTCGATGCCCGACACGTTCATGTAAACGTCCCGGCAACAGATCAGGGGCAGGGGGCTGCGCTCTCTGCCGCAATGGAACGGCGGTCCGCATGGGCCGCCGTTTTTGCATCGTCCGGACGCCCTGCCGCGCGCAGATAGCCCGCTTCGCCTGCCAGCGCGATCAAAACGTCCACATGGCGGATCATCGAATACCCCGCTTCGCCGGCCTTGCGAGCGGCGTTCAGGGCACTCTCCATTTCTAGAAGCCGCATCACCGCCGCGGCCGGCTTGGGCAGGTTCCCATAGCCCAGAACCCGCCGCAGGTCGCGCTGACGGCAATAGTTGCCGGCCCCCAGACGGGCCGCCCGCGACAAGATCCGCGGGCGGCGGAGCATTGTGACCCGGCTGAATACATCCTGCATGTGTCCTCTCCTTTCCAATCTCTGTGCCGGACCTGCTATAACACAACCTATCGTGGTGTTGCGGAGAGGGTGCTACCGGCGAACGGTCCGTTTTTTGATGATTATTCATTTTCTGGAAACAATAGCGCCTGATCTGAATTTCTTTTCAAAACCAGTCGGGTGACCGTGGAGGAGCCTCCGGGCGCAGTGCGCGCGCCCGGCGGGCGGGCCCGATTGACGACCGGGGGTCTGAAAATGCAAAACGTACCGCACGCACCCTTTCCTGGCTGGGTGCCGCTTGAGACATGCCGTTATCTTCAGCATACGGAGGCGGGCCGCCCGATCCGGCAGCTGGCCCGCAAGGCGGGATGCCATCCTTCCACCATTCTGCGGCAGGTGCGCCGGGTGGAAACCCTGCGGGATGACCCGCTGATTGACGAGGTTCTGAATTATCTTGCCGGGCGCTTTCAGGCCGCCGCCAAACCCGGCGCGGCTGCGGATAGGCCCGCGCCGCGCGGCCTGACAGCCGGGTTTGAGCGCGAAGCCGCCAGCGTTTTGACCCTGCTCAGCCGCGGCGGCGCGGTTCTGGCAGCGGCGGAAGGTATGGAAATGGCAGTTGTCGTGCGCGAGGGCGAGCATAGCGATGGCCAGAAGGTTGCCGTTTCGAGGCCGCTGGCCGGGGCACTGGCGCTCACCGGCTGGATTTCCTGCTCCCGCAGGGGAAGGATCAGCCGCTATGCCATAACGCCTGCCGGCCGAAACGCCCTGAAAGGGATCATTGCCGATCAGGAAAACAGGGCGCGGGCGCGGCTTGAGGGCGGGTTTGCCGAGGCCCAGGCCCCGTTCCAGGCCCCCGGCGGCGCCGGCAAGTCCGGCTATGGCCGCAAACCGCGTTATGGCACGTCGGAAACCCCGCTGGAGATGCTGGCGCGGCTGTCGGACAAGGACGGCAAGCCGTTTCTTTCTCCGGGGATGGTGAGCGCGGGCAAGAGGCTGCGCGAAGATTTCGAGCTGGCGCAGATCAGCAGCCACCTGACGCAGGAGAAGCTTTATTTCACGCCCGGCAGCCAGGCCCTGCGCAGCAACAGTCGCGAGGCCGGCGCCGCCGCGCAGCAGCGGATGACAGAGGCGTTGCAGAAACTGGGGGCTGGCCTTGGCGACATTGCCCTGCGCTGCTGCTGCCACCTGGAAGGTCTGGAAACCGCCGAGCGCAGCCTCGGCTGGCCGGCCCGCTCCGGTAAGGTGGTGCTGCGCATCGCGCTGCAGCATCTGGCGGATTATTACGGCGAAACCAGCGCTCAGGCAGCGGAGCTGATCGGCTGACAGGACGTTGCCCGCAAAAAGAAAACGGGCCCGCACTTGGCGGACCCGCAATACTGCCTGAAGAGGCTAAGCCTTAGGCGGCGACTTCTGCCTTGGCTTCTTTCAGGTGCTTCAGCACGGTCTCCGGGGAGGAGACGCCATAGGGGTCTTCGCCGTGGTTGTCGGACAGGCCCGGCTCTTCGAACCATGCTTCAACCACGCCGTTGTTGACGATCGCCGCGTAGCGCCAGGAGCGGTTTCCGAAGCCCAGGTTGTCCTTGGCGACCAGCATGCCCATCTTGCGGGTGAACTCGCCTGAGCCGTCCGGGATCACTTCCACGTTTTCCAGCTCCTGGGCACGTGCCCATGCGTTCATCACAAAGCTGTCGTTCACGGACATGCAGTAGATCGCGTCGATGCCCTCGGCCTGGAAGTCGGCAAAGCCTTTTTCAAAGCCCGGCAGCTGGTAGGTGGAGCAGGTCGGGGTGAAGGCGCCCGGCAGCGAGAACAGCACAACGCGCTTGCCTGCAAAGTAATCCGCGGTGGTCTTGTCTTCCCAGCGGAACGGGTTCGGGCCCTCGATCGACTCGTCACGGACACGGGTGCGGAAGGTCACGTCGGGCAGCTTAACGCCAGCTTTCATCTCTGAATCTCCTGAAGGTTCATGCTCGTTCGGCGCGCAGACTTAAAATGATTCTAAGCCGGTATCAACACGTCCATGAATCCAGGATGCAGGTTAAATTTCTGCGCCGCGGCAAGCAGCGCAGATGCGTCTTTCAAGGCGCGGATCGCGGCATGTGCCTGCCGCCAATCCACGCTTTCAGCCGGCGGGCGCGGCGCTAGGCCGCAGCTTTCTTGATCGTCACCGTGGTGCCGCGCACCTTGCGCTCGGCCGCGGCAGTGAGGTCATTGAATTTCTTCAGCGTCGCCAGCAGCTTCTTCTTGTCCTTGGAATCCTCTATGGCGCCCGGGAACTTCTTCTTGGCGGTCTGGTACTGGTCATTGATCTTCTTCAGATCCTTGTACTTCGCCGCTGCCGCCTTGAGATCCGGCGCCGCCGCCTTGAGATCCTGGCCCGCCTTGTCGATCGCCGCCACGCAATGGGCGTTGATCGCCTTCACCAGCGCGCCGACCTGGTTGGTGTATTTCTTGAGGTTCCGGTCCACCAGCAGCTGCGGCAGCTCGGTCGCGTCCTTCTTCTTGTCATGGCTGTCCGGCGTTTCCTTCATGATCTTTGCCACGTTCTTCTGGAAATTCGCCGCATACAGCTTCTGCATGGCGTTCAGCTTGCCCTCGTATTCCGAGGCCTTCTTGACCCCGGCAATCTCCTTGGCCAGCGCGCCCTGCAGCGCCTCTATGTCCTTCTTGGAGTCCGAGGTCTTGGACCGCTTTTTGAGGTCCTTTTCGATCTCGCTGGCCAGTTTGTTCATCTTGACCAGATGCGCCTTGGCCTCCGTGCAGAAGCCCTTCATCGCGTCGACTTCGCCCTGGTGAATGTCCACCGACTTGTTCCAGGTGGTCATGCCGTCCTTGAAATGCTTGTTCTTCTGAAAATCCGCCATCTTGCCGGAGGTCACCCCGTCGGCGCGCGCCTTGGCCAGGCTCTCGCGGAAATAATCCTCGCCCTCCCAGGCATTGCCCAGCGAAATCCCGATCCGTTTCTTCAGTTTGTCGCCCTCAGCGGTGGTGAATTTCTTGGTGCCCGCAGCCAGCTTCTTGTGCTCCGCCTTGAACTTCTCCAGCTCCTTGGCCATCACGTCCTCCCTGTACCGTTTAACCGTGCGTTTGCCCTGTACAGCTAGACTATGTGCGGCGATGCGGCGCTTTGGCAAAGGAAAACGGCATGTGTATCAGGTGGCCCCAGCCATGATCAGGCCGCAAGGCAGGGTTGACGATATGCCCGTGCCAAGCCACATCAGCTATGGTACACCCGCTCAGAAGCCAGAGGCCGGAAGGGAAACCCACGTGAGAGACCTAAAGATCCCGGAGCAGCGCCACCCCGAAAAGGCGCATCGTCCCGACAACGCTCAGCCCAAGAAGCCAAGCTGGATCCGGGTCAAGGCGCCGGGCGGCAAGGGCTATGCCGAAACGCACAAGATCATGCGCGACAACAAGCTGACCACGGTCTGCGAAGAGGCGGGCTGCCCCAACGTCGGCGAATGCTGGAGCCAGGGCCACGCCACCATGATGATCATGGGCGAGATCTGCACCCGCGGCTGCACCTTCTGCAACATCGCCACCGGCCGCCCCGACGCGCTCGACGCGTTTGAGCCCGGCCGGGTCGCCCATGCGGTCGAAAAGCTGGGCCTGAACCACGTGGTGATCACCTCCGTCGACCGCGACGACCTGCAGGACGGCGGCGCCGAGCATTTCGCCCAGACCATCCGCGCGGTGCGCCACCGCAGCCCCAAGACCACCATCGAAATCCTGACGCCCGATTTCATCAAATGCGATGACAGCGCATTGGAAAAGGTGGTCGAGGCCAAGCCCGACGTGTTCAACCACAATCTGGAAACCGTGCCGGGCCTCTATCCTGAGGTCCGTCCGGGCGCGCGCTATTTCCACTCCTTGCGCCTGCTGCAGCGGGTCAAGGAACTGGACCCGTCGGTCTTCACCAAATCCGGCATCATGGTCGGCCTGGGCGAGGACGCGCAGGCGGTGAAACAAGTGATGGACGACATGCGGGCCGCGGACGTCGACTTCCTGACCATCGGCCAGTATCTGCAGCCGACGCCCAAACACCACGCGGTTGACCGCTTCGTGACGCCGGAGGAGTTCAAAACCTACGAGAAAGCCGCCTATGGCAAGGGCTTCCTGATGGTCTCGGCCACGCCGCTGACCCGTTCGTCCTACCACGCCGGCGACGATTTCGCCCGCCTGCGCGAGGCCCGCAACAAGAAGCTGGGCCTGGCATGACGCCTGAGCGTCTGGCGCAGCTCACCCGGCTGCGCCACGCCCTGCATCAGATCCCCGAGGTTTCCGGCGCCGAGGAAAAGACCGCCGCGATGGTGGCCGATTACCTGCGCCAGCATCAGCCCGACCAGCTGCTGACCGGTCTTGGCGGCCACGGCGTCGCTGCCGTATATGAGGGCTGGGCGGACGGCCCCACTGTCTTGATCCGCTGCGAGCTGGACGGCTTGCCGATCGAGGAACTCTCAGACCAGCCCTACCGCTCCACCCATGCAGGCCGCGGCCACCTCTGCGGCCATGACGGCCATATGACGATGGTTGCCGCCCTGGCTGAGGATCTGTCGGCACAGCGCCCCGAAAGGGGCCGCGCCGTGCTGCTGTTCCAGCCCGCCGAGGAAACCGGCAAGGGGGCCGCGGCCGTGATTGCGGATCCCGCATATGCACAGATCGCTCCGGACTATGCTTTCTCGCTGCACAACCTGCCGGGGCTGGCGGTGGGGCAGGCGGCGCTCTGTTCTGGCGCCGCCAACTGCGCCTCCCGCGGGATGCGGATCAAGCTAACCGGTAGAACCTCCCACGCTGCCGCGCCGCAGGACGGGGTGTCGCCTGCCGGAGCCATCGCGCAATTGCTGCCGGGTCTGGTGGCTCTGGGCAGCGGTGGTGATCTGGGCCCGGAATTCGCCCTTGTCACGCTGACTCACGCCCGGCTGGGCGAGGCCACATTCGGGATCTCGCCCGGCCAGGCAGAGGTTTGGGCCACCCTGCGCACCGTCACCGATACGCGCATGGAACAGCTGATCACCGCGGCCACTGTATTGGTGGAACGGACCTGCGCGGCAGAGGGGCTGGGGCACGCGATCGAATTCGACGACGTGTTTGACGCCTGCACCAACGACCCGGAAGCTGTTGAGTTGCTGCGGGCAGCGGCAGCGGATGCGGGCTATCCGATGCAGATGCAAAACCAGCCCCAGCGCTGGTCCGAGGACTTTGGCCAGTTCGGCAAGACCGCCAAGACTGCGATGTTCTGGCTCGGTTCCGGAGAAAACCAGCCGCAGCTGCACAACCCGGACTATGATTTCCCGGACGCGGCGATCCCGGCCGGCGCCGGGATCTTTCTGCACACGGTCAGAAACCTGCTGGGCTGACCGTCACTTCGTCAGCGCGTCGACGACGGCCACCGCGCCGATGATCGCAAGCGTGTCCTTGACGACCTCAAAGATCTGGTTGTCCTGGCGGACATAGCGGTGCCCGTCGCGCGGCGGCTCCAGGCCCCAGCGCTGGTAGTCTTTCACGTAAGACCAATCATCACCGCGAATGTAGCGGTGGTGGGAATGGCGTTTCTTTACCTGGCCAGGCGCATGGTGGGCGGCGCTGTTATTGTGGCCCGGCGTCCATTTCGGCGGCCCGGCATGGGAGGCTGCGGGGGCGAGGGCAAAGCCCGCGGCGGCGGTTGCGGCCAGCATCAGACTTTTGTGCATCTGCGGATTTCCTGTGATCTCTGCGTTCGGAGACCAGATGAGCGTGCTGGACAAAAAAGGCAAATCCGCTGCGCCGGAATGTGCCGGCCGCGCGGCCAAACCGGCGGACTGGCGCCGGTTTCCGCGTGGGTTCAGGTTCTTGGTTTCTGTGGCATTTCTGCAAACCGGCTGCGGCAGGGCGCACTGGCGGTGTACAGGAGGTGCACGCATGGCACCCCCGGTTTCGGGCTCGATCAGCCCTCGCCGGTGAACCGCACCTTGCCGATGTGCGGCAGGTTCCGGTTGCGCTGCGCGTAATCGATTCCGTAACCCACGACAAATTCGTCCGGGATCTCAAATCCCACCCAATCGGAGCGGAAATCCACCTCGCGCCGCGACGGCTTGTCCAGCAGCGCAATGGATTTCAGACGCGCGGGATTGCGGCTTTGCAGCAGATGGGTGACGTGGTTCAGCGTGTGGCCAGTGTCGACGATATCTTCCACCACCAGCACGTCGCGACCTTCAATGGCGCCGCGCAAGTCTTTGAGAATACGCACTTCCCGGCTGCTTTCCATTGCATCGCCATAGGACGACGCCTCCAGGAAATCGACCTCGATCGGCAGATCCAGCTCGCGCACCAGATCGGCGATGAACACGAAACTGCCGCGCAAGAGGCCGACCACGACCAGCTTGTCGGTGCCCTCGAATTCACGCTGAATTTCCGCGCAAAGCTCCTCGATCCGTGCTGCAATCGCCTTGGCCGAGATCATCACATCAATGACATATGGACGCTGTGTCATGGCTGCCCCCTTGAATTTCCCGCGCGTACATAGGACATGACGCCCGGTAATTGTAGCAGAAAATCATCGGACAGATGCCCACACACTCGGAAACCCGCCAGATGCCCTACACGGCGCA
Organism: Leisingera sp. CC-HEC096; assembly: GCF_059429235.1. Classification (NCBI taxonomy): domain Bacteria; kingdom Pseudomonadati; phylum Pseudomonadota; class Alphaproteobacteria; order Rhodobacterales; family Roseobacteraceae; genus Leisingera; species Leisingera sp. CC-HEC096. Next base: position 1,096,095 of record NZ_JCAIJS010000001.1, on the reverse strand, counting down.
GCAGATGTACGATCTGGTGGCCGATGTCGCGCAATATCCCAAGTTCCTGCCCTGGTGCGCCGCCGCCCGCATTCGCAGCCGTGCGCCGATGGGCGAGGCGGAGGTGATGGAGGCGGATCTGGTGATCTCGTTCAAAGTCTTCCGCGAGCGCTTCGGCAGCCGGGTAACTCTTTACCCTGGCGAGAAAAAGATCGACACGGAGTATCTGGACGGCCCGTTCCGCTACATGAAGTCGAACTGGTCCTTTGCGCCGCGCGAGGACGGCACCTGCGACGTGTCCTTTTTTGTCGATTTCGAGTTCAAGAATGCGGTTTTGCAGGGGATCATCGGCGTGGTGTTCAACGAGGCGATGCAGCGCATCGTGCGCGCGTTTGAACGCCGCGCGGCGGATCTGTACCGGTAAAGCCCAGCGGTCCTGAAACTTGTTGACCTAAAGCTGACTTCAATTGGTACCCCCGCGGGGCGTTTGGTTTTTGGCGGAAGGAACACCCAAAATGGAGCGGGATTTCTGGCAGGCGCGCTGGCGCGAAAACCGTATCGGCTTTCACGAAGCAGCGCCCAACACATTGCTGACCAAACACTTCTCCCGGCTCGGGCTGGAGGCCGGGGGGTCCGTCTTTGTGCCGCTCTGCGGGAAAGCGCTGGATCTGGACTGGCTGGTTTCCAAGGGTCTGCGTGTTACAGGCGTCGAGTTCAATCAGGGCGCGGTGGAAGAAGTGTTTGCCCGCCAGGACCTGGAGCCGGAGGTGGTGCAGACAGGTGCTCTCACACGGTACCAGGCGGGAGAGCTGACGCTTTATACGGGGGACTTCTTTGCCCTGAATTCAGCACATACGGGTCTGGTGGACGCGGTCTATGACCGTGCTGCGCTTGTTGCCGTAAAGCCCGAAGACCGAAAGGCATACGCCGCACATCTGAACCGGATCACAGCCAATGCCAGGCAGCTCCTGATCGGCTTCGACTATGACCAGTCCCTGATGGACGGGCCGCCGTTTTCGGTGCCTGGCAGAACGGTGGAAGAACTCTATCGCGGCAGCCATTCAGTCACCCTGATAGAGGAGCGCGCCGCCGGTGGCCGGATCGGCGAACGGTGCCAAGCGCTGGAGCAGGCCTGGCTGCTGGAGCCTCTGTCCTGAACCTTTTGGCCCGAAACGAAAAACGGGTCCCTGAAGGGACCCGTCCGGCGCCAAAATTGCGCCGTCTGCCGTGAGTGGTGGCATTCGCCGAAGCCGGGATCAGCTGTTCATGTCGTATGCGCGCTCGCCGTGAACGGACAGGTCGAGGCCATTGGTCTCGCTTTCAAGATCCACGCGCAGGGATGTGATCGCGGCGGAGACTTTCACCAGCACGATGGTCACCACCACGGTGAAGATCCCTACGATGACCAGGGCACCCAGCTGCGCGGCCCAGGCGCCAGCGCCGAAGACGGCGATCATGATGGTGCCGAAGATGCCGCCTACGCCATGCACCGCAAAGACGTCCAGGGTGTCGTCGATCTGCATCTTGTTGCGGATAAGGTTGACCATTTCCTGGCACAGCACGCCGGCAACGGCACCGATGATCAGCGCTTCCACCGGGCCGACAAAGCCGGAGGCCGGGGTGATCGAGGCGAGGCCTGCAATGGTGCCGGTCACCAGGCCTACCAGGGAGGCCTTGCCATACTTGATCTTTTCCCACAGCGCCCAGGAGAGGGAGGCTGTGGCGGCAGAGATATGGGTCACGGTCAGTGCCATCGCCGCGCCGCCGTCAGCCGCCAGCTGCGAGCCGCCGTTGAAGCCGAACCAGCCGACCCACAGCATTGCGGCACCGATCATCACATAGCCGGGGTTGTGCGGCGGGATGGTGCGGTTTTTGCGCGGTCCCAGGAAGAAGGCGATGATCAGCGCCGCCAGGCCCGCGGTTTCATGCACCACGATGCCGCCGGCAAAGTCTTTGACCCCAGTGTCGCCGAAGATACCGCCGTCAGCCAGGAAGCCGCTGCCCCAAATCCAATGCACCACGGGCGCGTAGCACAGCAGCATCCAGAGCCCGGAGAACACCAGGACGAAGCCAAAACCCACCCGCTCCACATAGGCTCCGACGATCAGCGCGGGCGTGATGATGGCGAATGTCATCTGGAAGGCAAAGAACAGAACCTCGGGCAGGGTGCCCGACAGGCTGTCGGCAGTGACGCCGTTCAGGAACATCTTGTCGAGCCCGCCCCACAGGCCGCTGGTGCCGCTTCCGAAGGCGATGGTGTAGCCGAAAGCCAGCCACAGAACGCTCATCAAACAGGCAATGGCGTAGCAATGCATGAAGACGCTGAGCACATTACGGGCACGCACAAGCCCGCCGTAGAACAGGGCCAAGCCTGGCAGTGTCATGAAGAGGACCAGGGCCGTGGCCACTATGATCCATGCGGTATCCGCTCCGTTCATCCGATTGTTCCTTCCCCTCAAAAACCGGTGAGGTCAGGAGAAAGCGCAGGTCGGGCGCAGAAAAAAGCGGCAGCGGGTTCGATAGCGCCCAAAATCGGGGCTTTTTTGCAAATGCCGAAAAAATGGGCGCTTCAGCGGGTCAGCTGCCCGTTTCGCGTTCAATTTGGGAAATGTCCTGTGAGAGCATCTCCAGCGCGCGGTCGCGGGAGGCGGCGCGGACCTTGTCCCGGCCGATGGCGCCGTATTCCACCGTTTCGGTGACGGTCTGCTGGCCGCTGCGGGCGAGGCCAAAGCAGACGCGGCCCTCGGGCTTGAACTCCGACCCGCCGGGACCGGCGATGCCGGTGACTGAAACTGCCAAGGTCACGCCTGCGTTCGCCAGTGCGCCTGCGGCCATTTCTGCGGCGACCTCTTCGCTGACTGCGCCTACGGCGTCGAGCGTTTCCGCCTTGACCCCCAGCATCTGCATTTTGGCGTCATTGGAATAGGTGACAAAGCCCCGGTCCACCACGGCGGAGGAGCCGGGAATATCGGTCAGCGCCGCAGCGATCATGCCGCCGGTGCAACTCTCGGCGGTGGCGATGGTGATGCCTGCGGCGGTGGCGCGGCGGATGAGCTCGGCGGTGTCCATGACTACATCCCTAGAACACCGTGGGACAGGAAGGCCAGCGCAACAACGCCGATGGCGGCCATGATGCCGGCGATCACGTCGTCCATCATCACGCCGGTTGCCCCCTTCTGCCGGTCGGCCCAGCCGACCGGGCCGGGCTTCCAGACGTCGAACAGGCGGAACAGCACAAAGGCGGCAATCCAGCCCGGCCACAGGGCAGTGATCTCGATATCATGCGCCCAGGCCGGATAGGAGACGGCCCAGAGCGCGGTGAACTGGCCTGCGACCTCGTCCAGGACGAATTCCGACGGGTCCATGTTCTCGCGGTTGCGGGTCATCGCCTCTGCTGCCCAGACGCCCACGATCATGCAGACCACAGTCGCCAGCGCCAGAAGGAGAAACCCGCCCAGCTGGTGCAGCGCATAGGCCATTGGAAGTGCCGCAAGCGACCCCCAGGTGCCGGGTGCCGGGCGCAGGTAGCCGATGCCGCCAACGGTGCCGATCAGGTAGGCCAGGCGCGATGTCTTCATGCCTTCACCAGGGCTGCGGTTGCAATCGCAGCGATGCCTTCACCGCGGCCGGTGAAGCCGAGGCGTTCGGAGGTGGTGGCCTTGATCGAAACACGGTCCGCGCTGATGCCAAGGAAGTCGGCCATGACTTCGCGCATCTTGGCCGCGTGCGGGCCGACCTTGGGGTATTCGCAGACCAGGGTGCAGTCGACATTGGAGAGGGTAAAGCCCATCTCGCGGGCCAAATTGGCGGCATGGCGCAGGAAGATCTCGCTGGCGGCGCCCTTCCACTGCGGGTCAGAGGGCGGGAAGTGCTGGCCGATGTCGCCCTGCGCCAGCGCGCCGTAAATGGCGTCGGTCACTGCGTGCATGCCCACATCTGCGTCGGAGTGGCCTTGCAGGGTCTTTTCATGCGGGATTTCGACACCGCAGAGGATCACACTGTCGCCGGGGCCGAAGCGGTGCACGTCGTAGCCATTGCCAAGCCTGATATCCATGTCTGCTCCCAGAATGCGTTCCGCCCGGGCAAAATCCTCGGGGCGCGTGATTTTGATGTTGTCGGGCTCGCCCGGAATGATGCGGACGTCAAGCCCTGCAGTGCGGGCAACCTCGACATCATCGGCGGCCCCGCCCGGGTGGGCAAGATGTGCGGCCAGAATGTCCAGATAGCGGAAGCCCTGCGGCGTTTGGGCGGCGAACAGGCCATTGCGGTCCTGGGTGCCGGTCACACTTCCCGCGGCGCCGGTCCACAGCGCATCGGTGACGGCAAGCGCGGGAGCCGCTGCAGGTCCGTCGTCCAGCGCATTGATAATGCGGTGAATCAGAGCGGTGCTGACACAGGGGCGGGCGGCGTCATGGATAAGCACCTTGGTCACGCCGTGCTGTTCCAGCGCCTTCAGCCCGTTCAGGACCGAGGCCGCGCGTTCGCTGCCGCCCTCGGTCAGGATCAGGCCGGGCTTGCCGGAGAACTCCGCCCAGGCCTGGTGGTCATCCGCCGAGAGAACAAGAACCGTGAGGTCGACGCCTGCCTTATCAAAGGCGTCCAGCGTCCAGTCGATCACCCGGCGGCCCTTGAGCGGGCGCCATTGTTTGGGCCTTCCGCCGCCTGCGCGGGTGCCGCGTCCGGCGGCGACGATCAGGGCGGCTGTGGTCATGAAGGCCTCGTTGCAAATCCAGCCTTTGTTTATGAGGTGGCGCAGGGATAGGCAATCACCTGGCGGAATGTGCCTAAAAAATAGGCAAAATGTGGTTGACGGTGCCTTGCAGAGGGCGGTTTCATTGCTGCATAGCAGGGACTTGGGCTAAATACGCTTCAGTTGCACAAGGATTAGGCAGTTGTCCTTCACGCTTGGAACCACCTCCATGTCTCCGCCGATTGCATTGGCGCCGATGGCCGGAATCACCGACCGTCCGTTCCGGGATCTGGTCCGCTCCTTCGGGGTGGGGCTGATGGTGAGCGAGATGGTGGCCAGCCAGGAGATGGTGCAGGCCAAGCCCGGCGTGCGCGAGCGGGCCGAGCTGAGCGCCGATGTGGAAAACACCGCGGTCCAGCTGGCCGGGCGTGAGGAATACTGGATTGCCGAAGCCGCCAAGCAGGTTGCAGGGCAGGGTGCGCGGATCATCGACATCAACATGGGGTGCCCGGCCAAGAAGGTGACAAACGGCTATTCCGGTTCAGCCCTGCTGAAAACGCCGGACCATGCGCTGAAGCTGATCGAGGCGGTTGTCGGCGCGGTGGATGTGCCCGTCACGCTGAAGACGCGGTTGGGCTGGGACGGCAACTGCCTGAACGCACCGGATGTGGCGCGCCGCGCGGCGGAAGCCGGGGTGCAGATGGTGACAATCCACGGCCGCACCCGCTGCCAGTTCTATAAAGGCTCCGCCGACTGGGCGGCGATCCGGGCGGTTAAGGACGCGGTGAATGTGCCGTTGCTGGCCAATGGCGATATCGTAGACACCGCCTCTGCCAGGCAGGCGCTGGAGCTGTCTGGTGCGGACGGCGTGATGATCGGGCGCGGGGCCGAAGGCAAGCCGTGGCTGCTGGCAGAGGTGGCGCATCACATCTGGGGCACCCCGGCACCGGACGTGCCGGAGGGCGATGCGTTTATCGAAATGGTTTCAGAGCATTACAAGGCAATGCTCGCCTTTTATGGGCATGATCTGGGCGTGCGCGTCGCGCGCAAGCATCTGGGCTGGTACATGGATGTGGCCGGGACCGGCCCGGCAAGGCGCCGTGCTGTTCTTACAGAGAAAAACCCGCAAGAAGTGCTGGCCCTGCTGCCGGAGGCGCTGAGCGCGCAAGATGCGGAGGCCGCCGCATGATGGACAGTGCCGCCCTCTGGGCCTCCCTGCCGGTGCCTGCGTTTCTGATCGACGCTTGGGACAATATCGCGGACGTGAATGCGGCCGGAGAAGGGTTCCTCAATACCTCCCGCAAGGCGCTGCTGGGGCAGCCGGTCTGGGACACGCTGGCGATCGACGCGCCGATCGAGGAGGCCTTTGCCCGCGCCCGGGTGCAGGGCACGCCGCTGTTTGTGAATGACATCGACGTCGGCTCCGGCAGCCGGGCGCCGCTGCAATGCGGGGTGCAGATCGCATCGCTGCAGGGGCAGGATGGGGTAATGCTGCTGATGGTCACCCCGCGGGAGCTGGCCGGGCGGATGACCCAGACCCATTCGGCCAAATCCGCCGCGGCCTCGGCCATCGGCATGGCGGAGATGCTGGCGCATGAGATCAAGAATCCGCTGGCAGGCATCACCGGTGCGGCGCAGCTTCTGAGTATGAATCTGGGGGCTGAGGACCTGGAGCTGACGGATCTGATCGTCAGCGAGAGCCGCCGCATCGTGAAACTTTTGGAGCAGGTAGAGCAGTTCGGCAACCTGACCGAGCCGGAATTCAAGCCAGTGAACTTGCATGACGTGCTGGACCGCGCGCGCCGTTCCGCCCTGCTGGGGTTCGGCGCCCATATGACCATCACCGAAGGTTATGACCCGTCGCTGCCGTTGGCCTGGGGAGATGCGGACCAGCTGCTGCAGGTGGTGCTCAATCTGCTGAAGAACGCCTCGGAAGCGGCGGATCCCAAAGGCGGGCATATCCATATCCGCACCTTTTACGAACATTCCTTCCGGCTGCGCCGCAGTGACGGAACCGGCAAGCTGCTGCCCTTGCAAATCGAGATCATCGACGACGGGCCGGGGCTGCCGGACAATATCAGGGATGACATTTTCGACCCGTTTGTGTCGGGCCGGGAGAATGGCACCGGGCTGGGCCTTGCTTTGGTGAGCAAGATCGTCTCGGAGCATAATGGCTGGATCTCGGTAAGCTCGGTTCCCGGGCGCACGGTGTTCCGGCTGTCGCTGTCGCGCGTGCCGCGTGACGCAAAACCTCAGGAGAGCTGATTCATGGACGGCACCGTTCTGGTCGCTGACGACGACCGCACCATCCGCACCGTTCTGACCCAGGCGCTGACCCGTGCAGGCTGCAAGGTGCATGCGACCTCCTCGCTGACCACTCTGATGCGCTGGGTGGGCGAGGGCAAGGGCGACGTCGTGATCTCGGATGTGATGATGCCGGACGGGAACGGGCTGGAGATGCTGCCCAAGATCCAGTCCGACCGCCCCGGCCTGCCGGTGATTGTGATCTCGGCGCAGAACACCATCATGACGGCGATCAAGGCGGAAGAGGCGGATGCCTATGATTACCTGCCCAAACCCTTTGACCTGCCGGAGCTGATGAAGCGCACCGCCAAAGCGCTGTCGGCCAAGCGGGTGGCGCCGGCGGCGGTGAAAGGCGAGACGCAGGAGCGTCCGGAAGAGCTGCCGCTGATTGGCCGCAGCGAGGTGATGCAAACACTGTACCGGCTGATTGCACGGGTGATGAACACCGATCTGCCGCTTTTGATCACTGGTGAAAGCGGAACCGGCAAGTCCCTGATTGCGCAAGCTATTCACGACTTCTCCGACCGCCGGACCCTGCCGTTTGTGCATGCGGATGCCGCCACACTGATTGAGCTGGAAGGCCCGGCGCGCCTGCTGGCCCAGGCCAAGGGCGGCACGCTGGTGGTTGATGAGCTTGCCGACCTGCCGGAAGAGGCGCAGGCGCGGCTGGTGCGGATGATGGACAGCCCTGGCGACCATGCGCCGCGTTTCATCGCCTCCAGCCAGAAGGATCTGGAGGCAGCCATGGAAGCGGGTGAGCTGCGCCAGGATCTGTATTACCGGATCTGCGGCACCGCACTGCATGTCCCCGCCTTGCGTGAGAGGGTGGAGGATATTCCGCTGTTGTCGGAGCATTTCCTGATCCGGGCCGAAAACGAGGGCGCGCCGCACCGGATGCTGAGCGAAGGCGCGCGCGAGGTGCTGCGCCATTTCGCCTGGCCGGGAAATGTGCGCCAGCTGGAAAACGCGGTGCGCCGCCTGGCGCTGACCGCCCGCGGCGAGGAGATCACCCAGGCCGATGCGGCCGCGGTCTTGGGGCCGCAGACCGGGCCGGAGCCTGCGGCCGCCGGGTTTTCCAATGAGAAACTGTCGGAATCCGTCGGACGTCATTTGCAGCGCTATTTCGACCTGCATGGCGACATGCTGCCGCCGCCCGGCCTGTACATGCGGCTTCTGCGCGAGGTGGAGACGCCGTTGATCGAAATCGCGCTGGCGGCGACCGGCGGCAATCAGGCGAAATGCGCCGAATTGCTCGGCATCAACCGCAATACCTTGCGTAAGAAGATCACTGATCTGGATATTGAGGTGACACGCCGCCGCAAACTGATGTAATATCGCCACAGAAATGTGGCTTTGCCGTGAATTTCCTAGGCAGGGCCACGAGATATGGCGGTGACTCGCAAAGAGTCGCACATCAGGATGAGGGCAGTGGGTGGCGTATAAGTCACATCTGAGGGCGGCATACGGGCCATTTGCGGCCTTTGACCGGTGGCGGAAGACCCGCCGCGCCCGAAATATCGGCACCATCGGCCTGGTCTTGCTGGGACCGGTTCTTGCCTTGGCGACTTTCCTGATTATCGGCCCGCTGGGGCAGGGGGCGTCCTCGCGGTCGCTGCGGCTGATCCTGCTCGCCGACCTGGTCTATATCCTGACAATTGCGGCGCTGGTGATGGCGCAGATCGTGCGCCTGTTTGCAGCGCGCCGGTCGAAATCGGCCGGCTCCCGCCTGCATCTTCGTCTGATCGGCGCCTTTGGCTTTCTGGCGCTGATCCCGACTGTCATTGTTGCCGTCTTTGCGGTTCTGACCGTGAATGTCGGTCTTGAGGGTTGGTTCTCGCAGCGCGTGCGTCAGGTGATCGGCAGCTCGCTGGCCGCCGCCGAAGCCTACCAGGCGCAGCAGAAGGGCGATCTGACCGAAGATGCCCAGGCCCTGGGGCGCTATCTGGATAACAGCCGCGCGCGCAGTTTCTTTATCAACGACGCCGAGCTGCGGCAGGTTCTGGCGCAGGGCCAGCTGCAAATCCAGCGCGGCCTGCGCGAGGCCTATATCGTCGACAGCGGCGGGCAGATCCGGGCGCGCGGCGAGCGATCATATGAATTCGATTTCGAGCAGCCCAACAGCCGCCAGCTGGAGGCGGCCCGCCAGGACGGCATGCTGCTGATCGAGGATTGGGACAACAGCGAGTTTCGCGCCCTGGTGCAGCTGAATGCCTTTGTAGACAGGTTCCTGTACATCAGCCGTGATGTGGACGGAGAGCTGCTGAACCTGCTGGACGACACCCAGGAAACCGCACATCTGTATCAGCAGCTGGAAAGCGAGCGGGGCCGGGTTCTGTTTGAATTTGCGCTTCTGTATATCGGGTTTGCGGTGATCCTGATCCTGGCGGCGATGTGGCTGGGCATGTGGTTTGCCGAACGGCTTTCGCGCCCTGTCGGGCGGCTGACAGTTGCGGCGCAGCGGGTGGGCGCCGGCAATCTGGACGTGCAGGTGCCGGTCGATGACGGCGGCGACGAGATTTCGCAGCTGGGCCAGTATTTCAACCAGATGACCCGCGAGCTGAAGGCGCAGCACAGCCGCCTGCTGGACAACACCCGGCAGATCGAACGCCGCCGCCGCCTGTTTGACTCGGTACTGTCGTCGGTGACCTCGGGTGTTGTTGGCCTGGACGAGGACGGACGGGTGACATTTGTGAACCGCTCTGCGGAGCGGCTGCTGGACTGGCAGGAGGACCAGCAGTCGCTGGCGCTGGCCGTGTCGGTTCCGGAGTTCGGACCGCTGTTTTCTGAGCTGATCGACACAGGTGCCGAGGTGGTGCAGGAAGAAATCAAGGTGACCCGCCAGGGACGGCTGGAAAACCTGCTGGTCAGGATGTCGCCGCGCCGCTCTGGTGAGGGCGGTCTGGAAGGTTATGTGGTGGCCTTTGATGATGTGACCGATCTGGTCAGCGCGCAGCGGATGGCGGCCTGGGGCGATGTGGCCCGCCGTATTGCGCATGAGATCAAGAACCCGCTGACCCCGATCCAGCTGAGCGCGGAGCGGATCAAGCGCAAGTTTGCGCCCAAGCTGGGTGAGGAGAACAGCGATAAACTGCAGTCTATGACCGATGTCATCGTGCGCCAGACCAATGATCTGCGCCGGATCGTCGATGAATTCTCGAAATTCGCCCGCATGCCTGAACCGGAGCGGCGCGAGGAGGATCTGGTCAAACTGGTTCGGGACGCGGTGATCCTGCAGCAGCAGGGGCAGCCGGGCGTCCGCATTGCGGCGGAGCTGCCAGAGGAGCAGATGCCGTCGGATCTGGATGCAACGATGATTGGCCAGGCGCTGACCAATCTGATCAAGAACGCAGGCGAAGCCATCGAAAGCCTGCAGAACAAGGGGGCGCCGGACGGCCTGGTGCCGGAAATCCGGGTGACAGCCCAGAAGGCGGGCAGCTTCTATGAAGTCCGCATAGCCGACAATGGCATCGGTCTGCCCGAAGACAGGGCGCGGCTGTTTGAACCCTATGTGACCACGCGGGACGCGGGCACCGGGCTGGGGCTGCCGATCGTCAAGAAAATCATCGAAGAGCACGGGGGCACGCTGACGCTGGAAGATGCCCCGGTGTTCGAGGGACACGCGCATAATGGCGCAATGGCGGTGATCCGCCTGCCTGCCGCAGCCAAAAGAGTGGCGGCACCTAACAAGAGCACAGTGAAAGCAGGTCTGACATGAGTGACATTCTGATTGTAGATGATGAGCGGGATATCCGTGAGCTGATCTCGGACATTCTGGAGGACGAGGGCTATGCCACCCGCAAGGCCGGCAGCTCGGACGAGTGCATGGCCCGGCTGGAGGAAGCCAAGCCTGCGCTGATGATCCTGGATATCTGGCTGAAGGACAGCCAGATGGATGGCATCGACATCCTGAAGACGGTTAAACGCGACACGCCGGACATCCCGGTGGTGATCATCTCCGGCCACGGCAACATCGAAATCGCCGTCGCCGCGATCAAGCAGGGTGCCTATGACTTTATCGAGAAGCCTTTTAACATCGACCAGCTGATGGTGGTGATCCGCCGCGCGATGGAAACCTCGCGCCTGCGCCGGGAAAACTCCGACCTCAAGCGCAAGGAGACCGGCCCGGCGGATATGATCGGCACCTCCGCGTCCTTCCGCACCCTGATCGGCCAGCTGGACAAGGTGACCAAGTCCAACGGCCGTGTGATGCTGACCGGCCCTGCCGGCAGCGGCAAGGAGATTGCGGCGCGTTATATCCACGCAAACTCCAACCGTGCGTCGGCGCCGTTCATCACCGTGAACTGCGCCAGCATTGAGCCGGACCGGATGGAAGACGTGCTGTTCGGCCGCGAGTCATCTGAACGCGGGGTCGAGCCGGGCCTGCTGGAACAGGCGCATGGCGGCGTGGTGTTCTTTGACGAAGTGGCGGATATGCCGCTGGGCACCCAGTCCAAGATCCTGCGGGTGCTGGTGGACCAGCAGTTCCAGCGGGTGGGCGGATCGGACAAGATCCGCGTTGACCTGCGGGTTGTGTCCTCCACCAACAAGGATCTGGATGCCGAGATCGAGGGCGGCACCTTCCGGCAGGAGCTGTATCACCGTCTGAACGTGGTTCCGGTTGCGGTGCCGTCGCTGGCGGACCGGCGCGAGGATATTCCGCTGCTGGCCAATTATTTTATCTCCCAGTTCAATGAGGCCCAGGGCCTGCCGCTTCGGGAGCTGACCGAGGAGGCGGTGGCGCTGATGCAGACGATGCCGTGGCCGGGCAATGTGCGCCAGCTTAAGAACCTGGTGGAGCGGGTGCTGATCCTGGGCGACGGCAGCGGCCCGATCGAGGCCAAGGATCTGCCGCGCGAGGAGGAAAAGACCGAGGAGGAAGGCCGGGTGGTGCTGTCCGGCGCGCTGGCAACCCTGCCGCTGCGCGAGGCGCGGGAGGCGTTCGAGCGGGAATACCTGCTGACCCAGATCAACCGCTTTGGCGGCAATATCAGCCGCACCGCGTCGTTTGTCGGGATGGAGCGCTCGGCGCTGCACCGTAAGCTGAAGTCGCTGGGGGTGGTGACATCCAACAAGGCAGGCGCCCGGGTGGCGCATGTGGAAACCGAAGAGGAGCAGGCCTGATCTGGCGGCCGTTGCGCCCGGGAATACCGGGCGCAGGCGGGGTCAGAACAAGTCCTGGCGGATCGGGTTCATCGCGAAATGGATCTGCGCGGCCAGTTGCAGCCGGCTGATCGGATCCTCGGGAACGATGGCGGGCAAACCTGCGGCCCGCGCTTTGTCTTCAAGCTGCTTGCGGGACGCCGGGCCAAACTGCCCGTCGACCGTGATGCCAGAACCCAGCTGGCGCAGGATATACTGGGTGCCCGCGTCCACGTCGCGCTGAGGCATGCCGGATAGCAGCTCTCGCGCGGCGGCACGGGCGTCCGGGTCGTTCAGAGCCATTGCTTTGCCTGCCCGTGCGGCGGCAGCGTGGGCGGGAACCCGGTCGGACAGCCGGTTCAGGGCAACCCAGGCGCCATTGGCGCCGCCCCAGGCATCGCCGCGGGACAAGCCCATGTCATACCATTCCAGCGCCTCCGCCGCGTCCCGTCCGGGCAGGTCGCCGCCCATGATCATCCGTCCGATCTCTGCCGGGGCGTGCGGGTGGCCAAGTTGCGCGGCTTCGGCAAACAGGGCCCGGGCTTTCTCCTTGTCGACCGGCTTGCCCGCGCCGCCGTCGCGGTAGACATAGCCGAGGTTGGCGGTGCCATAGATATCGCCGCGCCCCGCGGAGGCCTCCAGATAGGACAGCCCGCGTTCCGGCTGCGCCAGCTCATCTCCGCTCCACAGGAAGAACACGCCCAGCTCATTCATCGAAAAGGTATGGCCCAGCTCCACCGCGCGGCTGAGAAGATCGAAGCCGCGCTGCTTTTCCTCGGGCGTGCTGCTTTTCCGCAAAAGCCGCTTGCCACGGGCGTGCATCGAGAACGGGTCGCCGGCCTCGATCCCCTTGTCCCACAGGGCAAAGGCCTTGTCCGGGTTATAGGGTATCGGTACGGTTTCGCGGTCGACATTCGGGGTGACATGCAAATAAGCCACCGCGTTGTAGGCGCGGACATGGTTCAGTTCTGCTGCCTTTTCAAAGGCTTCATAGGCTTCGATCAAGCGGCCCTGGCCCTGCAGCGCACGGCCCAGCTGGTAATGCAGGCGGCCGAGTTCCGGTGCGGCCTGCAGCGCCTCGCGGCAGGCGGCCTCTGCCGCTTTCAGATCAATCTCATTCGGGTAGCGGTACAGGCCAACCCCTTGCAAATCCAGCAGATCCCCAGCTTCCAGGTCGCATTGGCGGGCAATCATCTCCAGGTTCACAGTCACGTCGCGGACCGTGTCAGCCTGGGCCAGCCGAAGAACCATCCGGTCCTTGCGTACCTGCCCGCCGTCCTGCCGCGCGTTCAGTTCCTCCAATTTGGGCGCATAGCTGAGGCTGAGCGCGCTTCCGTCGCCAGATTGCAGTGAGGTAACGCCGGAGGAGGGGGATTCCACGATCGTCACCGTGGTGCCTGAGCGGACATAGGGGCTGATCTCCGGCGCGAGTTCCAGCGAGCGGCCCAGCGGGATTTTCACCGAAAGCTGATCTGGAAGCTGGTCAAGGCTGGCCGGTGTCGCTTCAGGCTCCGCCCTGGCGACGTTCAACGACCGTTCCGCCGGGCGCAGGTAGATCTTCTGCATCAGCGTCGAGCTTTCCCAGGGCACCTGAGTGTTGCCGGTCGCGCTGTAAACATCGCCGCGGATCGCGGCGAGCACCGTCATCGCGTCTTCCTCCGGGCGGTCGGGGAAGTGGCGCACGACCGAAGCCGTGTAGGGACTGTTGCCGCCCGGCTCGCCATCCAGTGCGGTGGCGCCGGGGGAGGTGGAGAAGGCGACCAGCGTGTTCAGCGGCGGGCGGAACACGTCAAATCCTTCGCGCGCCTCATAAAGCTGAGCGCCGACCTCGGCGTTCAGTTTGACTTCGGGCACCGGGTTGTCGCGGCAGGAATCCAGCATCAGGATCTGGCTGCCTGCCTTGCCGCCGAGAATGGCCGACACCCGGTCCAGGGTGACCGACTGGAAGGGCAGGTCGTGAATGCCCGACAGTTCCGCATCGCTGGTCAGCAGGTAATTGCGCCGTCCCAGCTGGATGCCGTGGCCCGCGTAGTAGAAGAACACCTGGCTGCCGTCGCGGATGTTGAGGGCGGCCTGGCGCAGCAGCGCCTCAAACCCGCGCTTGTCCAGATCGTAGCCCTCAAAGACGGTATAGCCAAAGGACCTGAGCATTTCTGCCATCGCCTTGGCGTCGTTGCGGGTGTTGGTCAGGTCAGTGACGTGGTCGTAGTCCTGAATGCCGATCACGATGGCAGTTTCGGGCGCAGAAGCCCGCTCGCTGGTTTCATAGGCTGCCAGTGCCGGCACGGCGCGCAGCAGCGCCGCGCAAGCCAAAACCGCGGCTGCCGGGGTAAGTGGTCTGATAGTCAAGGCTGTCATGGCGGTGTTCCGGGTTAGCCCCAGCCCCCGCCGCCGCCAGAGCCGCCGCCTCCGCCGCCAGAGCCGCCGCCGCCTCCGGCTCCAGCACCGCCGCCGCCGGGCGGTCCGACCGGTTCAGGTGCCGGGGCGGGCGCTTGTGCCGGAGCGGGTGCCGGTACAGGTGCGGGCGCGCGGTATGTCGTAGGCGCGCTGTACGTCGCGGGCGCCGGTGCAGGAGCGGTTGCAGAGGTTGGAGGCGGGGCAATGGGTGCTGTCGGCTCGCAGGCTGCTGTGACAGCGGCCAAGGGCAGCGCGGCAAACAGGAAATGTATCCGCATGGGGTACCTTTCTCTTTGGAAATACTGGTCAACAAACAATCCGGTAATCAGCCTACTTGATATGGCGGTGCAAATCAAAGTTAACCCGCCGGCCGCCTCCGGCCAGAGCCTAAGCCGAAGAACCGGGCTCAGCCGTAGGGCCGGATCACCACACTGCCATCGCGGTTGCGTTGCGCGCATGCGGCTTCGCTCAATGGTGCCAGCCGCGGCCCCGGGACTGCCGCCGCATTGCGCTGTGTGCAGCGTTTCAGGGCGATCTGCTGATAGCCTTTGGCGGCCATGCAGGATCTTTCCAGCCGCTGGCGCAGCGGCTTGTTCACATCCACAGTGTAGATCCCGCCTTCGGCCCAATAACCGGGGTAGTAATAGCAATTGCCGCCATGGCAGACTTTGCGGCCGGGGTAGAAGACGGGCGGACGCTGGCGGATTTCGTTGGCGACCGGTGCGTCCTTCAAAGCCTGGGTCTGGCAGACGAGCTCGTCGGTTTGCAGACGGGACACCTCCGCGCCTTGCTTGTAGTAGACCGGCACCGGCCCGCAGGCTGCCGTGCTCAGCAGCAGGGCAAGGCCCGCCAGGATCTTGAGATCGCCTCTCATAGGGAAATAATGGCTGCAATCAGAGGAAGTTACAATTAAATTGACCGGCAAAGCGGCTTCTGTCATTCACTTCGGGCGAAACTCCGCCCGAATTTCCGCCAAGGGATACGCGTATGAAGGTCATTATCTGCGGCGCTGGCCAGGTCGGCTGGCAGATCGCCCGGCACCTGTCCGGCGAGCACAATGATGTGACGGTTGTCGACAACAACGCAGAGCTGGTGCGGCGGGCCACCGATACGCTGGACGTGCAGGGGATACACGGCTTTGCCTCCTACCCGGACGTGCTGGAGCGGGCCGGAGCGCGGGATGCTGACATGATCATTGCCGCGACCCATTCGGATGAGGTCAACATGGTGACCTGCCAGGTGGCGCATTCGGTGTTCAAGGTTCAGCGTAAGATCGCGCGTCTGCGGGCCAAGAGCTATCTGACCGCGATCTATTCCGACCTGTATCAGCGTGAGCATCTGCCGATTGACGTGGTGATCAGCCCGGAACGCGAGGTGGCAGCGGCGGCGATGCAGCGGCTGTCGGCGCCGGCGGCTTTTGACACCGAGACCTTCATGGGCGGAATGGCGCAGCTTCTGGGCATTCAGATCGACGCCGATTGCCCGGTGGTGAACACGCCGCTGCGGCAGCTGACAGACCTGTTTTCGACGCTGCGGGCGATTGTGGTGGGGGTGCGCCGCGACGGCACCCTGTTCGCGCCGGAGCCGGGCGATCAGCTGTTCGTGGGCGACAGCTGCTATGTGTTCTGCCACGTGGACGACGTGCCCCGCACGATCGAGGTGTTCGGCAAACAGGAAAAACGCCAGGACCGTGTGGTCGTGGTTGGCGGCGGCAATGTCGGGCTGGAGGTCGCGAAGGCGCTGGAGAGCAGCACCGCGCGGATCCGCGCCAAGGTGATCGAACGCGACCGCAGGTCCGCGGAACGCGCGGCGGAGGAACTTGAGCGCACCATCGTTCTGAACGGCGACGGGCTGGACCGGGCGCTGATGATCGAGGCGGGCATCGACAAGGCGGATGCGATGCTGGCGGTCACGGATGACGACAAGACCAACATGCTGGCCGCCGTGCGCGCCAAGGCCGAGGGCTGTCCGCTAGCGATTGCGCTGATCAACGACCCGACCCTGGTGCCGCTGCTGCCGCACCTTGGGATCGACGCCTATATCAACCCGCGCTCCACCACTGTGAGCTCGATCCTGCGCCACATCCGCTATGGCCGGGTGCGGCAAGTCTACTCGCTGGGCGATGCCGAGGCTGAGATGATCGAGGCCGAAGTGCTGTCGACCTCGCCGATTACCGGGCAGATGATCCGGGACACCGACTTCCCCGAAGGCGTTCTGGTTGGCGGGGTGCTGAAGAACGGCGAGATGCTGCGCCCCTCCGGTGAGATGCGGATCGAGGAGGGCGACGTGATCGCGCTCTTTGCTATGGCGGATGACGTGCCGGAGGTCGAACGCCTGCTGCAGGTGTCGATCGACTACTTCTAGGATGCGCCGCCCGGTCCAAGCTCCCATCGGCGTGCTGCGCCTGCCGCTGTTCCTGCTGATCTGGGGCACCGCTTCGCTGGCGATGTGGCTGCCCGCCGTGCATGCGCTGGTGCTCGATGATCACCAGACCTCGCGCAGTTTTTTCTATGCCGGGCTTGCCGGGATAATCCTGGTGGTGCTGATTGCCCTGTCGATGGGCAACCGGGTGCCGCGCTACAGCATGCCCGGGCAGCTGCTATCGCTGCTGGCAACCTTTGCCGTGCTGCCTCTGTTCCTTGCGGTGCCGGTGCAGGATGCGCTGGTCAGTGCCCATTATTTGAACGCCTACTTCGACATGGTCAGCGCGATCACCACCACTGGCGCCGATATCTGGGCCGACCCCGCGCGGCTGCCGCCCAGTGTGCATCTGTGGCGGGCGATCGTGGGCTGGCTGGGCGGGCTTCTGATGTGGATTGCAGCCTCGGCGGTGCTGGCGCCGATGTCGCTCGGCGGGTTTGAGGTCACGACCAAGGGCGAGCCCGGCGGCGGCACTGCGTCACCGCTGCATATGGAGAAGGCCGATCCGCGGCGTCAGCTGGTGCAGGTCACCAGCACGCTGGCACCGGTTTATGCGGGGCTGACATTGGTGCTGTGGATGCTGCTGATCATCACCGGCGAGGAGGCGCTTGCCGGGTTGAGCCACGCCATGTCGGTGATGGCAACCTCGGGCATTTCCGCAACCGGCGGGGTGGAGAACGCCCACAGCGGCATTGCCGGCGAGATGGTAATGTTTCTGTTCATGTTCTTTGCCCTGTCCCGGCTGACTTTTTCCAGCGACACGGTGACGGCCGGCCAGGGGCGTCTGGACAAGGACCCGGAATTCCGCACCGGGCTTCTGATCGTATTCGGCGTGCCGCTGCTGTTGTTCCTGCGCCATTGGGTGGCGGCCTATGAAGTGGATGCCGGCGAAGACCTGCCGCAAGCGCTGTACGCGCTGTGGGGGACGCTGTTCACGGTGATGTCGTTCCTGTCGACCACCGGGTTCGAAAGCGCGCACTGGGAAGCCGCGCGGACCTGGTCGGGGCTGGAAACTCCCGGCATGATCCTGCTGGGGCTGGCAGTGTTCGGCGGCGGTGTCGCCACCACGGCGGGCGGGGTCAAGCTGCTGCGCGTCTATGCACTCTATCTCAACGGATTGCGCGAGATGGAGCGGCTGGTGCATCCCAGTTCCGTCAGTGGGGAAGGCGACCGCACCAAGCGGCTGCAGAAGAATGGTGCCTTTGTGGCTTGGGTGTTCTTTATGCTGTTTGCCTTGTCCCTGGCCCTGATCAGCACCGCACTGGCCGCGGTCGGCAACGATTTCGAGCAGTCGATCGTGCTGGCGATTGCCTCGCTTTCGACCACTGGCCCGCTGACAGAAAGTGCCGCCAGCGAACCGATTGTGCTGAGCCTGCTGACAACACCGGCAAAACTGATCCTGTGCATCGCGATGGTGCTGGGGCGGCTGGAGACACTGGCCTTCATTGCGCTGCTTTCGCCAAATCTGTGGCGCAGCTGACAACGGCTTGCAGGCAAGACGTGTTTTTCGGGTAGAAACTTGTATTTTCTCCGGTCATAGTGATTTTTACCGTGCGTGCTGGTCCGCAGCGCGTGGCAAGAACAAAGGCGAGATAATAAAAAATGGCTTCGGACAGACAGAATCTTCAGGATGCCTTCCTGAATCACGTTCGCAAAACCAAGGTTCCGGTTACAATCTTTCTGATCAACGGGGTCAAGCTGCAGGGTGTAATCACCTGGTTCGATAATTTCTGCGTGCTGCTGCGCCGCGACGGACAGTCGCAGCTGGTCTATAAACACGCGATTTCGACCATCATGCCGGCCCAGCCGATCAGTCTCTATGAGGGTGAAGACTCCAATTGATGGAGCATGAGAGGAAGCGCACCCGCGCCTGGGTGCTGCATCCGGAAATCAAATCCGACAGCGGGCGCCGTGACGCAGCTCCCGCGCTTGAGGAGGCCGTTGCGCTGGCAGCGGCCTTGCCCGATCTAGATGTGATCGGCTCCAACGTCGTGCGCTTGCCCAAGGCGCATCCGGGAATGCTGTTCGGCTCCGGCAAGATCGAGGAGCTGGGGGGCGTCCTGAAGGCAAATGAAATTGAGCTGGTCCTGATCGACGGGCCGGTTTCGCCTGTGCAGCAGCGCAACCTGGAAAAGGCCTGGAAGGTCAAGATCCTGGACCGGACCGGGCTGATCCTGGAGATTTTCTCGGACCGCGCGGCAACCCGTGAAGGCGTGCTGCAGGTCGAAATGGCGGCGCTCAGCTATCAGCGGACGCGACTGGTCAGGGCCTGGACCCACCTGGAACGCCAGCGCGGCGGGCTGGGGTTTGTCGGCGGACCCGGCGAAACCCAGATCGAAGCGGACCGTCGTGCCATCGACGACCAGCTGGTGCGGCTGCGCCGGCAGCTCGACAAGGTGGTGAAGACCCGGACACTGCACCGCGCCTCGCGCGCCAAGGTGCCGTACCCGATTGTGGCGCTGGTGGGGTATACCAATGCCGGCAAGTCGACGCTGTTCAACCGCCTGACGGGGGCCGAAGTGATGGCCAAGGACATGCTGTTTGCCACCCTGGACCCGACCATGCGGCGGGTGCAGATCCCGGACGGTCCGGAGGTGATCCTGTCCGATACGGTGGGCTTCATCTCGAACCTGCCGACGGAACTGGTTGCCGCCTTCCGCGCCACCCTGGAAGAGGTTCTGGCGGCGGATGTGATCCTGCACGTGCGCGACATCAGTCACGAGGACAGCAAGCAGCAGGCGGAAGACGTCGAGGCGATCCTGGCGTCGCTGGGGGTGGATGAAAACCGCGCCCGGATTGAGGTCTGGAACAAGCTCGACCAGCTGCCGGAAGAAGAAGCTGAAGCCCGCCGTCAGCGTGCGGAGCGTGAGGATGGCATTCATGCGATCTCGGCTCTGACAGGCGAGGGGCTGGACGGTCTTTTGGCCGACATTGCCGAAAAGCTGCAGGGTGTGCGCCACGAGGAGATCCTGACCCTGACCTTTGCACAGGGCAAGCAGCGCGCCTGGCTGTTCAAGGAGGACCTGGTGCAGCAGGAGGAGCAGACCGAGACCGGGTTTGACATCACCGTGCTGTGGACCGACCGTCAGAAGGCCAAGTTCGACAGGCTTTGAAACGAACCTCGAAGCACAAAAGGAAACGGGCGCCGCAGCGCCCGTTTTTTATTGCCTCATTCTGGTTACCGCGGAGTGATCCGGGTGATGCCAACCGCAGCGGCGCGGGCCAAGTCCTCGTCAAGTGACATCGGTATATATTCACCGCGGCGCCATAGCTGTGCCATGTCATCGTAGTAGCGCGACAGCGGGTGGCCGGACTGGCCGGTGGACACAATGAAGACCGAGCTGTCAGGGTCTGCGAAATCATAGACCCCGCGGTAGCCGGCGGCGTGGATGTTCTGGAACGGATACGGATCCTTGCCGGAGCTTTTGCCGCGCTGGAGGGTGTTGTCGCTGCCACTGGTGGACTGGCGGATATTCACGAAATAGCGCAGAAGCGGCACCTTGCCGAGGACGGCATGGTCCTGCGTGGCCTGGTGGGCGTCCCCCCAGCGCAGCGATTCCAGCGCGCTGCCATAGCGTTCCTCGATCCAGATCAGCGCATCGTCCAGCGCCAGGCGGGCCATGTCGGTGCAGCTTTCCTTTGGCGCGCTTTGGCGGACGTCGCACCACGCGGAGGCACCGTCCACATCACGGTAGACACGCTCGATGAACAACGGCTCCACATGGCGGAAGGACTTGGCGACAGGCCCTAGCTCATCGGTGATCAGCCGTGCTTGCAGCGCCCGCACCCAGGCGGCGTAGATCAGCGGCTCCGGAAGGTGCTCGTTCATTTCGCCGTTCCATTCCGACAGCAGGGTCAGGGCAATCTGGCGCTGGCGCTCGCGGGTGCCTGCGGGGGCGGCCTCGCCGGTGAACCACAAGTCGGCGCCGATCAGCGGCAGCAGCGTGCGGGCAGTGTAGGAGACGGTGTCCAGCTGCGCCTCGATGAAGCTGTCTCGGGTGTGAACCTCGCGGTTCTGCATCAGCTTCTGCCAGCGGTGGATACGCTGGGTGTCGCCCCAGTCGAACGAGACATGCTGCGGGAAGGGCCGGTCCAGGATCTTGTTGTTGGTGTTGCCCAGGATGCCGCCGGCAGGGCGGATAAATTCCGGGTTCTCCGCATAGGGGGCACGGCCCTGCCAGCGGTTTTCCGGGTGCCAGCCCTGGCTGGGCATCCGGCCTTTGCTCTGGTGTCCGGGGTCGCGTGCGGGGAAGGCGCCAACGGTCTTGAGCGCGATCGATTCCCGGTCCGCCAGCGTCAGGTTCTGAGACGGCGCGATAAAATCCTCGCCCGCGTCGATGGCCTCCTGCACTGAGGTGCTGCGCATCAGGTTTATGGCAGCGCTCATCGAGGTGTCATTTGGACTGAGCACGGTCCAGCTGAGCGACACCACGTGGCCGGGCGGGGTGATCTCTGCAAGTTTGAACATGGAACCGGGCAGAACCGGGCCGTTGTCGGTCCAGCGCAGAGTCAGGGTGACCGGAGTTTCGTCCTTAATCTTGATGATCGAGGGGCGGGTGACGAACTCCTTATAGCCGTCAACGCTCAGATATTCCTGGCGGTTTTCCGGGTTCAGCTTTTCGATAAACAGATCCTGGTCGTCCAGATAGGAGGAGGTGACACCCCAGCCCAGGGTGTCCGACCGTCCCGTAATGACCGCCGGAATGCCGGGGATGGTGCCGCCGATCACGCCGCCGGTGCCCAGCTCGAGCCGCGCCAGGTACCAGACGCCGGGGGCGCTGAGGCCCAGGTGCGGGTCATTGGCCAAAAGCGTGCCGCCAGCGGCTGAGCGGCTGGGATCGGCGGCCCAGGCGTTGGAGGCCCCGGCCAGACCGCGCGGCGCGACCGGGAACAGCAGGCTTTCCTCCTCAGCGCTCTCTGCGGAGGCGTAGTGGCGGGCACCGGGCACAAGCTCGGCATATTCGGGCAGGGCGGTGATGCCGGTTCCCGGCGCATCCGGCAGGATATCCGTGATCCGGGTTTCGTCAGTCAGTGCCAGTGAGGTGCGGGCGCGCAGGATCTCTTCCCGCATGTGGCCGGACAGCTGCAGCGCCATCAGCTTCATAATGGCGATGCTGTCGGCGGGCTGCCAGGGCGGCAGCGGCATGCCGAACAGGAACATTTCCGGCGCGCCGCGGCCAAGCGCGTCTTCGTTGATCTCCAGCAGCCGGGCGTTGACGCCGGCGGCATAGGCATTGAGCGCAGCCATTGCCTCAGGCGATTGCACTTGCACCGATTGCTGCGCCAGACGGTAGATATCCAGGCGCCGCAGGTAGGTGTCGGTTTCCACCGTGCGGGTACCAAATATTTCCGACAGGCGGCCTTGCGCGGTGCGGCGCATCACCGCCATCTGCCACAGCCGGTCCTGAGCATGGGCATAACCTAGGCCGAAATAGACATCCTCGTCGCTGGCACCGTAGCTGCCGAAAATATGCGGCACGTTGGCGTTGTCGCGGACAATTTCCACGGGCGAGGAGAGGCCTGGCAGGTCAAGCTCCTTGCTGTATTCGGGCAGTGACTGCGAGGCGAGGTAGTACACCAGCGCAAAGGCCAGAACGCTCAGCAGAATCAGCCCCGCAGCAATGCGCAGAAGCCAGCGGAAAAGGTGTCCCATCAGCGGTTGTTTCCCATTGGGTTTTTGTCATTTCCACCGGCTGGCAGATTGCGCCCCGCGGCGGCGGTGTTAGGGTTGGCGCCAACATATGCGAAGACAGATCAGGGGAAAAGCAGATGGCAAAAATCGCGTTTCTGGGGCTCGGCGTCATGGGCTATCCGATGGCGGGGCACTTGCAGGCCGCGGGCCATGAGGTCACCGTCTATAACCGTACTGAGACCAAGGCCAAGGCCTGGGCTAAAGAGCATGGCGGCCATTTTGCGGCGACCCCGCGGGCGGCAGCGTCGGGGGCGGAGTTCGTGATGGCCTGTGTTGGTAACGATGACGACCTGCGGTCGGTTTGCCTGGGCGCGGATGGCGCGTTTGCCGGAATGGCCAAAGGCGCGGTGTTCGTCGATCACACCACGGTTTCGGCCAAGGTAACGCGCGAACTCTATGCGGCCGCGCAGGAGCAGGGGATCTCCTTTGTGGATGCGCCGATCTCTGGCGGCCAGGCCGGTGCGGAGAACGGCGCTCTGTCGGTCATGTGCGGTGGTGATGAAGTGGCCTATGCCAAGGCGGAGCCGGTCATCGGTGCCTACGCCCGCATCTGCCGCCGGATTGGCGAGAGCGGTGCCGGGCAGATGACCAAGATGTGCAACCAGATCGCAATTGCCGGTCTGGTGCAGGGTCTGAGCGAGGCGCTGCATTTTGCCGAGAAGGCCGGGCTGGACGGGCGTGCAGTGGTGGAGGTGATCAGCCAGGGCGCGGC
Organism: Leisingera sp. CC-HEC096; assembly: GCF_059429235.1. NCBI lineage: Bacteria > Pseudomonadati > Pseudomonadota > Alphaproteobacteria > Rhodobacterales > Roseobacteraceae > Leisingera > Leisingera sp. CC-HEC096. The sequence goes on along the minus strand of NZ_JCAIJS010000001.1, from coordinate 1,072,761 downwards.
AGGCAGCTGGCAGATGTCCAACCGCTATGAAACCATGCTGGACGATCATTTCGAGCACGGGTTTGCGGTCGACTGGATGCGCAAGGATCTGGGTATCTGCTTGGACGCTGCGGATGAAACCGGTGCCAGCCTGCCGGTCACCGCGCTGGTCGATCAGTTCTACAAGGACGTGCAGAAAATGGGCGGCGGCCGCTGGGATACCTCGTCGCTGTTCAAGCGGCTGCGCAAACTGGATGGCTGAAACGAAAATGGCCTTTCCGGGTGGAAAGGCCATGCCTCCGGCGGGGATATTTGGGGCCAGATGAAGGAGCGGATCCTTTCCGGCCGGTTTCCGGTCAGGGGATGATGCGGGTGTATTTGGTGCCTTCCAGAGTGGCGCCCACACGCAGGCCGGCCTGCCCGAAAACGGCGGCAAGCACCGGCGAGGTCAGGGTATTTGTGTCGGCGGTCAGCGAGTTGCCTTCGTCCTTGATCACATATTCCACATCGGCGCCTGCCGCCCAGCCGGAGGAGCGGCGGAAGCCGGCCAGCGCGTCCTCGGTCATGAAGAACAGCACATGGGCATACTGCTGGGCGCCGATCTGAAGCCCTGCGTTGCCCTTGACGGTGGAATAGTAATCGACGGTCACGCCGTTGATCCGCAGCGCGCCGCGCCCGTATGCGCCGCCAAAGACAAAGCCGGCCTCAGTCACCAGCGGCATCACCAGCATGCCGGTTGCCTTTTCGGCCAAGGTGCGGGTGTTGGGGTACTGGCTGTACATCTGGTTCAGCGTTGTATCGACACGGGCGTCGATGGTGGCGGCGTTGCTGTTGCCGACGCCGTTGCCGCAAGCGGCGGTCACTCCGGCACCGGCCAGGGCGGCCAGGGCAAAGCCGCGGCGGGTCATGCGGGAAGAGGAAAAACTGCTCATTTCTCAGGTGCCTGTAATGATTTGCTGCAAGGCCGGTTCGGTCCGGCTCTGGGCTATGGTATACGCGGAAAACCGCTGCCTGTCATCAACTGCAAAGCGGTTATTGGCGGCTTCCCGCTGAATTGGCCGGGCGCAGCTGTCAGCCGTTCAGCAGCTTGGCCGCGGCCGGGGCGAAATAGGTCAGGATGCCGTTGCAGCCGGACCGCTTGAAGGCCATCAGGCTTTCCATCATCACCTTTTCTCCATCAATCCAGCCGTTCTGCGCTGCCGCCTGGATCATCGCGTATTCGCCGGAGACCTGATAGGCATAGGTCGGCACGCCAAAGGCGGATTTCACGCGGTGGCAGATGTCCAGATAAGCGATGCCGGGTTTGACCATCACCATGTCTGCGCCTTCCATTAGGTCGCGCTCGATCAGCCGCAGCGCCTCGTCGCTGTTGGCCGGATCCATCTGATAGGTCTTCTTGTCGCCCTTCAGCGCCCCGGAGGCCCCGACCGCATCGCGGAACGGCCCGTAGTAGGCGGAGGCGTATTTGGCCGAATATGAGAGGATTGCCACGTTGTGGTGGCCCGCCTTTTCCAGCGCGCTGCGCATGGCGCCGATGCGGCCGTCCATCATGTCGGACGGGCCAATGATGTCGGCGCCGGCCTCGGCCTGCGCGAGCGTCATCTTGACCAGCGCCTCGACGGTGGCGTCGTTGACGATCTCGCCATCCACCACATAGCCGTCGTGGCCGTTGATATTATAGGGGTCCAGCGCCACGTCGGTCATCACCGCAATATCCGGGGCTGCATCCTTGATCGCGCGGATGGCGCGGTTGGTCAGGTTGTCCGGGTTCCAGGCCTCGGCGCAGTCCTCAGTCTTGAGCGAAGCGTCCGTGTAGGGAAACAGGCAGATAGCCGGGATCCCGAGCGCCTGCGCCTCAACCACCGCTTCGGCGATCTTGTCTACCGAACGGCGCATCACGCCGGGCATGGAGGCGACCGGCTCTTCCATGCCTGCTCCATCGCGGACAAACACAGGCCAGATGAAGTCGGACGGGGTCAGGGTGTTCTCCCGGACCAGATCACGGATGGACTGGGTGGCACGGGTGCGGCGCAGGCGGGCGGCGGGGAAGGGCGCGACGGTGGGCTTCATGGCGGTCTCTCGTTTTGGCTGGCCCATGGGTGGCATGGATGCTGTCCCGGGAACAAGAGGCACAATCGCCGCGTTGGAAAACTTGTGTGCCTTGCGGGGCTTGTCTGCGCGGGATTCCCGGTTGATATAGGGCCGGTTGAAGACTTTCCAGCCCGGAGCCAAGCGGGCAAAAGATGGGGGCTGGCGTGGATCTGCTTCACATTATCTATGAGATGATTGAGCTGCGGTCATTCTCCAACCTGTGGTACTGGATTTCGCTAGCAGTGCTGTGGTCCTCGGCCAGCCATTGGATTCTGGGCGTGCCCTACGACATGGTCTACCGGGCGCAGCGCAAGGGCGGCCAGGCGGAGCGGGATCTGGAAGACATCGCCCGGGTCAACGTGAACCGGCTGATGTATATCTCCGAGGTGTCCGGGCCCTGGCTGGTGGCGCTGTCCTGTTTTCTGCTGACCGGCCTGGCGATGCTGGGCTTTGTCTATCTGCTGGAAATCGCTCAGGCGGTGTTCCTGCTGGCCTTTCCGATGGCGGTGGTCGGGGTGATCAGCTATTTCACCGCCCGCCGGATCGCACGTGACGGGTCCACGGGAGAGGACTTGCGCAAACGGCTGGCCTTCTGCCGCCTGTATGTTCAGTTTGTTGGTGTGATATCGATTGTGGTCACCGCGTTCTGGGGCATGTATCAGAACTTGTCGATCGGAGCATTGTGACAGGCGGGCAGGGCAACTGGCTAGTTGGCGCCCCTGGTGGATTTCTGAAGAGGATAACGCATGGCACAGCGTGCAATCACCATGGGCGGCGCGCCCGAAGGCTTTGACGCCCGGCTGATCCTGAAAGAGGTGCAATCCTCCGGCGCGCCTGTGCTGCATGTGGCGCGCGACGACAAGCGGATGGAGGCGATGCGGGCGGCACTTGCCTTCTTCGCGCCGGACATGCCGGTGTTTGTCTTCCCGGGCTGGGATTGCCTGCCGTACGACCGGGTGTCGCCCAATGCCGATATCTCAGCGGCGCGGATGGCCACCCTGGCGGCGCTGGTGCATCAGATGCCCAAGCAGTTCGTGCTGCTGACTACGCTCAATGCCGCCAGCCAGCGGGTGCCTGCGCGCGAAGTGCTGCGCGAGGCCGCCTTTACCGCCCGTGTCGATCAGCGGATTGATGAAGAGGCGTTGCGCAACTTTCTGGTGCGTATGGGTTTTACCCAAAGCCCGACAGTGATGGAGCCGGGTGACTACGCGATCCGCGGCGGCATCATCGACATCTTCCCGCCGGGCGAAAGCGGCCCGGTGCGGCTGGACCTGTTCGGCGACGTGCTGGACGGCGCGCGGCGCTTTGACCCGGTGTCGCAGCGCACCACGGAAAAGCTGGAGGTGGTGGAACTGGCGCCGGTCTCTGAGGTGATCCTGGATGAGGCGGCGATCACCCGGTTCCGTCAGAACTACCGGATCGAATTCGGGGCCGCCGGGACCGACGATCCGCTGTATGAGGCGGTCAGCGCAGGGCGCAAGCATCAGGGGATCGAGCACTGGCTTCCGTTTTTCCATGAGAAGCTGGAAACCCTGTTCGATTACCTGCCGCAGGCGTCTGTGACGCTGGATGACCAAGTGACGCCGGCGCGGCTCGCGCGCTGGGAGACCATCGAGGACCAGTACCAGACCCGCAAGCACGCGATGGAGCAGAAGGGGCGGATTGATACGGTCTACAAGCCCACGCCGCCCGGGCTTCTGTATCTGGATGATGCGGCCTGGGAGGCCGCGGTTTCTGGAATGCGTGTGGTGCAGTTTCATCCGCTGCCGCAGGCCTCCGGCCCTGGCGTCGTGGATGCCGGCGGCCGTATCGGGCGCAATTTTGCACCTGAGCGGCAGCAGGAAAATGTCAGCCTTTTCGGCTCTTTGGCTGTGCATATTAAAGCGCGGATGCAAGAGGGGCCGGTTCTGGTCGCCTCCTACTCCGAGGGCGCGCGGGAGCGTCTGTCCGGGCTGATCGAGGATGAGGGCCTGGCCGAAGCGATCCCGGTGACGGACGGCACCCGCATCGGTAAATCAGGTCTGCACCTGGCGGTCTGGGCGCTTGAGCACGGGTTCGAGGCGCCCGGCCTGACGGTGATCTCGGAACAGGACGTGCTGGGCGACCGGCTGATCCGGGCGCCGAAGAAACGCCGCAAGGCAGAGAACTTCCTGACCGAGACCCAATCGCTCACCCCCGGCGATCTGGTGGTGCATGTGGACCACGGCATCGGACGCTACAAGGGGCTTGAAGTGGTGACCGCGGCGGGTGCAGCGCATGAATGCATCCTGCTGGAATACGCCGAGCAGGCCAAGCTGTACTTGCCGGTCGAGAACATCGAGCTGCTGTCCAAATACGGCCACGAGGAAGGCCTGCTGGACCGGCTTGGCGGCGGCGCCTGGCAGGCCAAGAAGGCCAAGCTCAAGGAACGCATCCGCGAGATGGCGGACAAGCTGATCCGCATCGCGGCCGAACGCGCGCTGCGCAAGGCGCCGGTGATGGACCCGCCGCCGCACGCCTGGGAAGAATTCTCGGCCCGCTTCCCCTATCAGGAAACCGACGACCAGTTGCGTGCCATCGAGGACGTAATGGAGGATCTGCACTCGGGCCAGCCGATGGACCGGCTGATTTGCGGTGACGTGGGCTTTGGCAAGACCGAGGTGGCGATGCGTGCAGCCTTTGTGGCGGCGATGTCGGGGCTGCAGGTCGCGGTGGTGGCGCCCACCACGCTGCTGGCGCGACAGCACGCTGCTTCCTTTGCAGAACGCTTCCGAGGTTTCCCGTTGCAAGTCAGGCAGTTGTCACGCTTTGTTAGTGCGAAGGAAGCAAGCCAGACACGCGAAGGGCTGGCAAAAGGCACCGTCGATATCGTGGTCGGTACGCATGCTGTTCTGGCCAAGAACATCAAGTTTCAGAACCTCGGCCTGCTGATCATCGACGAAGAACAGCACTTCGGCGTCGCCCACAAGGAACGCCTGAAACAGCTGCGCAGCGATATCCATGTGCTGACCCTGACCGCCACGCCGATCCCGCGGACGCTGCAGCTCAGCCTGACCGGTGTGCGGGACCTGTCGATCATCGGAACGCCGCCGGTGGACCGCCTGGCGATCCGCACCTACGTTAGCGAGTTCGACAGCGTTACCATTCGCGAGGCACTGCTGCGGGAACACTATCGCGGCGGTCAGAGCTTCTATGTTGTGCCGCGGATCACCGATCTGCCGGAGGTCGAAGAGTTCCTGAAGGCGCAGTTGCCGGAACTCACTTACGTGGTGGCGCACGGTCAGATGGCGGCGGGCGAGCTCGACGACCGGATGAACGCGTTTTATGACGGCAAATACGATGTGTTGCTGGCGACCACGATTGTGGAAAGCGGGCTGGATATTCCGACCGCCAACACGATGGTTGTGCACCGCGCCGACATGTTCGGCCTGTCTCAGCTCTATCAGATCCGGGGCCGGGTCGGCCGTTCCAAGACCCGTGCGTATGCATACCTCACCACCAAACCGCGCCAGCGGCTGACGCCCGCAGCAGAGAAACGCCTGCGGGTGCTCGGTTCACTGGATACGCTGGGGGCCGGCTTTACCCTCGCCTCGCAAGACCTTGATATCCGTGGTGCCGGCAACCTGCTGGGCGAGGAACAGTCCGGCCAGATGCGTGACGTGGGCTATGAGCTTTACCAGTCGATGCTGGAAGAGGCGATTGCCAAGATCAAGGCGGGTGAGATGGAAGGCCTGTCGGACGCAGACGAGCAATGGGCACCGCAGATCAATCTGGGTGTGCCAGTGCTGATCCCAGAGGATTACGTGCCTGATTTGGATGTGCGCCTCGGCCTCTACCGCCGTTTGTCGTCGCTCTCGACCAAGGTGGAGCTGGAGGGCTTTGCGGCGGAACTGATCGACCGCTTCGGCAAGCTGCCCAAGGAAGTGAACACGCTTATGCTGGTCGTTCGGATCAAGGCGATGTGCAAACGTGCAGGTATTGCCAAGATGGACGGCGGGCCGAAGGGCGCCACGATCCAGTTCCACAACGACAAATTCGCCTCGCCTCAGGGGCTGGTGGAGTTCATTCAAGGTCAGAACGGCCTGGCCAAGGTGAAAGACAACAAGATCGTCGTGCGCCGCGACTGGAAAAAGGACAGCGACAAGATCAAGGGCGCCTTTGCCATCGCCCGCGATCTGGCGGAGAAGGTCGTGGCCGAGAAGAAGAAGGCGAAGGCCGGGTAATAAGCGACAAGGAAATTCGAATTTCCTTGGCAAATTTCTTCGCAAGAAATTTGCTCAGCCGCAGCAGCTGTCCGGAGCCATCGCCGCTTGAGCGCAGAAACAGGACGCGCCCACGGCCCGGTCTGCGCGTGCCAGCGCCCGGTCAAGCTGCTGTTCAATGTGCCTGATTTCAATCGTTTCACCGCTGGCCTTCAAGCAATCGTGCAGCCCTTTGAGGCTCCAGATATTGGCGGGATGCACAGAGGCACGCGACAGGGTGTCGTCCAGCCCCAGGTCGGCGCGGTAGACGGCCTCGGCTTCTCCGGCATGGCCCTGCTCAAACAGCAGCGCGCCCAGTGCGTGGCGCGTGGGTTGCATCCAGCCCCAGGGCTCATCATAGGGCAGGTTGTCGTCCAGTTCCGCCGAGCGGCGCAGATGGGCAAAGGCCGCGTCGTAGTTCTGTTTGCGGTATTCGATCTCACCGCGCAGCATTTCAGCTGCGATTTCAAGCAGATCCACAACCTTGTTGTTGTGAAGCCGGCGCGTGTCCGGCACCCGGGCCTTGGCAGCCAGGAACAGCTTTTCTTCCGCCTCGGCCTCTGCCACGCGTCCCGTCGCGGCATAGGCGATGGCCCGGGCATAGTGGGTGTTTGCGGTCAGGGTGCAGTACAACTGCTGATCTTCGGGCAGGTCCAGCGCCATTGCCTCCTCCCAGCGGCCAAAGCGCACCAGGATATGCGGATGCATCGCCAGATAGCTTTCAAAGAAGTCCGCAATGGGCGGGCTTTCGACCAGCAGCATTTCAGGCGGCGTGGTGTCCAGTATGCCCTGGTTGGCCTCAAGCGCGGGTTCGATCTGGCCCAGGAACATCGCGCCGTAGATGACGAAATGGTAATTATGCTGGCGGTATCCGGTGTAGATGTTGAAGGCGCCTTCGCGTTCGTAGAACTTCAGGTCTGCCTCAATCGCCTTCCGGTTCCAATGCACCACGTTGTGGTAGTCGCCGCACAGCACGTCAATGTGTGTCGGCATATGCACCAGGTGGCCAGCATCCGGCACCAGCGTGCGCAGGGCATCGGCAGCCTTCAGCGCCTTTTCTGGGGTGGGCGACATTTCCATCAGATGCACATAAAGATGCAGCAGACCGGGGTGCTGCATGGCGTCCGTGTCATTCTCCATCACCCATTCCAGCACCTCTTGCGCTTCCTGCGTGGCTGCGCCCTCGGCAGGCAGGCCGGTCTTCAGGTCCCACATCTTCCAGGGAGTCAGGTTTAACAGGCTCTCAGCATAGACGGTACGCAGGTCCAGGTGATCCGGGCAGGCGGCAAAGGCTGCGCGCATGGCCCCGGCAAAATCGTAGTCCCAGGCGTGCATGTCCTCTCCGGGCTCGCGCTGCGGATAGCGGGTCTGGATGGCGCGGATCAACTGTTGTTCAGTCTCGGTACAACCGTCGATGCACTTCAGTGCGGACTGCGCTGCGTCAAAGGCCGCTGCCAGTGCTTCGGCGCGGCTTTTGGCGTCCCGAAGGTCCCAGGGCAGGTTGTAGTTCGGGCCAGCCGCATAGGCGGCACCCCAATGGGCCATGGCGCAGTTCGGATCATGCTCCAACGCGCGCTGAAAACAGGCGATGGCTTCTTCGTGATTGTAGCCATAGGTCCAGACCAGGCCGCGGTCGAACCAGCGCTGCGCCTCTGGTGAAGTTGTGGTCACCGGGCAGGAATAGCCGCCGAGATCATAATCGTAGCCCATGAAGAAACCTCCCCAAATGATTGGAGAGGTTAGGATCAGGCAGGCGCACCGGCAAGGCCGTTATTCGGCAGGCAAGCGCGCCTCGGCTCTGGCCATTTGCAGCATCAGCACAAAGGCAAGGGACGCCATGGTCAGCAGACCTGCACTCAGCGGCAGCAGGGAGCCGTCAAACAGCAGTCCGACCGGCGCGGCGATTGCGGCGGCCAAAACGGTGGAGATCGCGCCGATAACCGAGGCCGCCATGCCGGCAATATGGCCCATCGGCTCCATCGCGATGGCATTCAAGTTGCCAAGGGTGGTGCCCGCCAGGAAGAACACGCTGGTCTGCCAGGCGATGAACAGGCCGAACAGAAGCCCGCCCGGCAGCGGGCTGGAGCTGAGGAACAGCATGGCGGCAGAGGCCAGGATCTGCACGGCAAGCGACCAGGTCACGATGCGCCGCATGCCGACCCGGACAACGATGGCGGCATTCAGCAGGCTTGCCGTACCCGCCATCAGCGCCACGAAGCCGAACCAGAACGGGAAGCTTTCGGCGCGGTCAAAGATCACGTCATAGACCGGCTGAACCATGGTCAGCATGGTGAACAGCATCCCCAGGCACAGGGTCTGCACCATGATCGACAGTCGCACGGTGGGATGGCCCAGCATCTCCTTTACCGCGCCCAGCAGCAGCGGCAGGCGGAACGGCCGGCGGTTTTCCCGGGCCAGTGTCTCTGGCAGCCGCAGACCCATCCACACCACGATGATAACGGCGAAGATGGCAAAGGCCAGGAAGATGCCGCGCCAGCCGGAGAATGCGATGATGCCGGCGCCCAGCATCGGTGCGAAGGCAGGAACCAGAGTGAAGATCATCATGGCAATAGACATGAGGCGGGCCATTTCCCGGCCTGCGTAAAGGTCGCGCACGATGGCGATGCCAACAATGCGCGGCCCGGCGGCCCCCAATCCCATCACAACACGGGAGGCCAGCAGAAGCTCCAGCGATTGCGACCGCCAGGCAACGGCGGCGGCAAGGATATACAGCACCGCTCCGCCGGCAATCACGCGCTTGCGGCCAAAGGCATCAGACAGCGGGCCGGTGAAGAAAGTACCAATCCCCATGCCCAGCACAAACGACGTCAGCACCAGCTGCGCGCGGTTGACATCATCGGGACTCAGCGCCTGACCGATCTCGGGCAGGGCGGGCAGCATCGCGTCGATGGAAAAGGCAATGGTGGCAAACATCATCGCAATCAGCGCGATGAATTCAGCCTTGGCCATGCCATGGGCGGGGGACTGTGACATCTGAAACCTCTAACAGCTCTTCAGATGGTTCCGGGGAATAGGGCCGGTCTGGGAGCTGTCCGCTTCCGCTACCACAATCCTCCCAGCCGTGCCAGCGCCCGGTTGCACAGGAGGCTGTGCATAGTTGCGATGCTAAGCAGTCGCGCGGCGGCCTAGTTGCCCTCGGCCTCTTTCAGCTGCTTCTGGATGTCCTCAATCACCTGCTTCCACAGTTCCGGCGGCTGGGCGCCGGGCACCGCGTGCTGATTGGCGACAATGAAGGTTGGCACCGAGCTCACGCCCATCTCCCGGGAATGGGCGTCGCGGTCGCGGATTGCCTGCACATCGCTGTCGCCCTCCAGAAGGCGGGCAGCGACATCTGCCTCCATGCCTGCTGCCTGCGCGATCTCCGCCAGCACCGCTTGGTCGCCGATGTCCTTGGCGTCCACGAAGTAAGCCTGGAACAGGGCGTCCACGACCTGGCCCTGCTTGCCCTCGATCCCGGCCCAGTGGATCAGCCGGTGCGCGTCCAGCGTATTCGGGGTGCGCTTCATGGCTTCGAAGTTGATCGTCAAACCTGCTTTTTCCGCGTGTTCCACGACGGGCGCATAGGCCTTGACCGCGCCTTCCTTGCCGCCGAACTTGCGCTCCAGATACTCGCGCCGGTCCATGCCTTCACGCGGCATGTCCGGGTTCAGCTGGAACGGGTGCCATTCAATGACGAAAGGATGGTCCGGGACCTCCGCCAGCGCCTTGTCCAGATGGGTCTTGCCGATATAGCACCAGGGGCAGATCGGGTCTGACAGGATGTCGAGTTTGACAGTGGCCATTTGGGTCATCCTTTGAACAGGGCAGGCAGGGCGCGGCGCAACAGTTTGCCATTGGCGCCGGTGGGCAGCGCGTCCAGATGGACATAGGCGCGCGGCTGCTTGTAGCGGGCCAGGCGCTGGGATGCAAAGGCCTGCAGGTCCTGTGCGTTCAACTCTTCGGGACCGGTGTAAAAAGCAGCGATGATATAGGTGTCTTCCTTCACCTCCACCGCGGCAGCGCCGGCCTGAGCGATGCCGGGATGGGCGGCAAGCGCGGTTTCGACCTCGATCGGCGACACCCGGTAGCCGCCTGCGTTCATCATGTCATCGCTGCGGCCGAGATAGCGGATCTGGCCGTCAGCCGTCATTGCCCCCTGGTCGCCGGTCAGGAACCAATCGCCCTGATAGCGTGCGGCGGTTTCCTCCGGTGCGTTCAGGTAGCCCAGCATCAGCCCCGGATCGGAGCGGTGGATCGCGATAGTGCCTTCCTCGCCCATTTGCACCGGTCCGTCCGTGCCCAGAATGGCCACCTTGCGGCCCGGTTGCGGCTGGCCCAAAGCGCCATCCTGCGCCGGGTGCGAAGGTGACGAGGAAATGAACGTCGAGCACTCCGACATGCCGAAAGCTTCATAAAGCCCGCAGCCTGTTGCTGCATCCCACTCTTCGTGAAGGTGCCGCGAAAGCTTTTCACCTGCGCAAAGCCCATGCCGCAGGTCCGGCAGGTTCAGCGGGCCGTCGCGCAGGAACTTGCGGTAGACACCAGGGGCCGCTGCAAAGATGGTCGCGCGGTGCCGTTTGAGCAGCGCTGGCAGTTGTTCGGGCGGTGTTCCCGGAGCCGGGATCAGCGCCGTGGCACCTGCGGCCCAAGGGTCCATCAGCCCTGTGCCCAGCGTATAGGTCCAGTTGAACGCGCCCGCATGCAGCAGCCGGTCCTGCTCAGTCAGCCCGTACCATCCATCAACCATCATCTGCCGCGCCCAGACCGCCCGGTGAGCGTGTGTCACGGCGCGCGGATTTCCGCTGGTGCCGGATGTGTAGACCACATAGGCTAGGCGCTCCGGGTCTCCGGGGGCGTACTCACAAGGGGGTAGGCCGTGCATATCGAGCAACTGCCGCGTGGTGATCTCCACCGGGTGACTCGCGCAGGCCACCGCCGGATCGCGCAGGACCGCCGCAGGGTTCAGATCGGCGATTATCCGGGCGGTTTCCGGCCCGGTCAGCTGGGCCGAGGTCGGCACCGGCACCAGCCCGGCGGCAATGGCGCCGAGATAGGCAATCGGAAACTCGACCGTGTTGCCGAGCCGCATCAGCACGATGTCGCCCGGGTTCAGATCCGCCGCCAGCAGGCCGGTTCCAGTCCCGCGTACCGCGGCCTCCAGCCGGGCATAGCTCCAATCGTCGTGAGAGTCGCCCTCAAGAACCGACAGCGCAGTCTTGTCTGCCAGCCGGGCAGCATGGCGCAGCACATGGGCGGCAAGATTGAAGGGCGAGGGGCAGGGCGCGAAGGGCCCCTGATCAAAAACCGACAGCATGGCAAATGGCTAGCCTGCGCTGTCCTGCGTTGCAAGGCGCGCAGGTGCGGCTTATAGAGTGGCTATGACTGGCCGTGACCCGAAATCCCTGATCACCATCGCCCGCGCCAATGGCGGCGAAGGCGACGCAGAACCGCTGGATCTGGGCGCCCGGGTGCGGGAGCTTCGCAAGGCGCGGGACTGGACGCTGGAACATGCGGCCAACCAGGCCGGGCTGGCGCGGTCGACTCTGTCAAAGATCGAAAACGGCCAGATGTCACCGACTTACGAGGCGTTGAAGAAGCTGGCCGTGGGTCTGGAGATATCGGTGCCGCAATTGTTCACCCCGCCGCAGCGGGATCAGGTGAACGGCCGGATGACGGTGACCAAATCCGGCGACGGATCGGCCCATGCCACCGCGACCTATGAGCACGAGCTGCTGGCTGATGGCCTGACACGCAAGCAGATGCTGCCCTACCGGGCACGGGTGCGGGCACGGTCGATGGAGGAATTCGACGGCTGGGTGCGCCATGACGGCGAGGAGTTCCTGTATGTGCTGACAGGCGTGGTCAAGCTCTACACGGAATTCTATGAGCCGATTGAGATGCGCCGCGGCGACAGCGCCTATTACGACGCGGCGATGGGCCACAACGTCATCTCTGTCAGCCCCGAAGATGCAATGATCCTCTGGGTGACGTCGCTGGTCTGACGTGGCACGCTAGTGCTTGCGGCCGTCCAGCTCTCTCAGCAGGCTTTCTATGTAGAGGAAATCGTCCACCTCCTCCTTGGCTTCATTCAAGGTAAGGTGATGGGTGCGGGCCAGATAGGCAACAAATCTGTCCCGGTCATCCAGTATGGACGGCGCATTGCTGGCTTTCAGGTGCGGAAAGCGCTGTTTGATGCGGGGCATCCTGTCAATCCAGCTGGCAGCTGCTGCTTGTACAGGCATGGGGGGAACTCCCTGACAAACGGTGTATGGTTTTTGGCCCCCCATGGTAACACTTTTCGTGTCATTTTGTAACGTCCGGGCGTGGCGCCCGGGTCAAGTCTGCCGGCCTCGGCGGGTTTCCGCCGGGGGTGAGCGCTCGGCAAACAATCGCGTCAGCACCACGTGGCCGATCCCAACCGCAATCAGCTGCATCACGATGAACATCGGAATGTGGCCCGGATAGATGCCTGCGAAGGTGTCAGTAAAGCCGCGGGCGATGGTCACCGCCGGGTTGGCAAAGCTGGTGGAGGACGTGAACCAATAGGCGCCGGTGATGTAGAGGCCGACCAGCGGGGGAACCGCGTCGGGACGCGACCGCAGCCCGCCGAAAATCACGAACAACAGGCCGAAGGTGGCCAGGATCTCGGAAAACCATTGGGCAGTTCCAGTGCGGTGCATGGTGGTCGAGCTTTGCAGAATTGCAAGGTCGAACATTACGTGACAGGCCCAGACACCAAGAATACCGCCGCCGATCTGCGCCAGAACATACGGCCCGACCGCGCTCCAGGAGTGTTCGCCGCGCATGGCAAAGGCCAGCGTGACAGCTGGATTGAAATGGGCGCCGGAAACCGGGCCCAGCGTGGTGATGATCACATAGAGCATACAGCCGGTGGCAACGGCATTGGCCAGCAGTGCCAAGGCCACGTTTCCGTCAGCAAGGGTCTCCGCCATGATACCGGAGCCCACCACCCCAACCAGCAGCATGGCGGTGCCCAGGCCCTCGGCCAGAAGTTTCTGCGCGGTCATGCGATATCTCCAATCCGCTTGAGCTGCTGTGTCAGTTCCGCCGCGCTCATGGTTTCAAATGGAAGCTCCAGCAGCGCCTTGGCGCGCTTTTCCAGCGTGGCATAGGCCGCGCGGAAGGCTGCGTCCCAGTCCGGTTGCTCAGCCGCGGCGGGATCTTCGACGCCCCAATGGGCGCGCACCGGCGCGCCGGGCCAGACCGGGCAGGTTTCACCCGCGGCTGAGGCGCAGACGGTGATGACCATGTCCATCTCCGGCGCGTCCCCGGCGGCGAACTCATCCCAGCTCTTGGACCGCGCGCCGGAGGTGTCGTGACCCAGTTCCTTGAGCAGCACCAGCGATTGCGGATGCACTTTGCCAGTGGGGTTGGAGCCTGCCGAATAGGCGCGCACGCGGCCTGCACCAAGCGTATTGAAGATCGACTCCAGCAGGATTGAGCGCGCGGAGTTGCCCGTGCATAGGACGAGAATGTTCATGATTGATGACCGTGATTGAGGGTTAGTCGGAAGAGTTCACGCGGCCGATATCGTCAACCCGGTGCTGAAGCGACATGCGGTCGAGGGTATCAAAAGGCAGCGCCGCAAAGGCTTTGATGCGGTTGCGCAGCAGCCCGTAGGCCTGCTGGAAGGCAAGGCGTCGTTCGGCGTCCGTGCCTGTCGCCTTCACCGGATCGGCCAGCCCCCAATGGGCGCTCATCGGCTGGCCGGGCCAGGCCGGGCATTCCTCGTTGGCGGCGTGATCGCAGACGGTGAAGACGAAATCCATTTGCGGCGCATCTTTCGCTGAGAATTCACCCAAATCCTTGGAGCGCAGTTCAGAGGTGTCGTGCCCCTTGGCCTGCAGCAGCGCAGTCACTTCCGGCCGCGGGCCGGGCGACGGGCTGGTGCCCGCGGAATAGGCGCGGAACCTGCCGCCGCCCTCATGGTTAAGAATGGCTTCGGCCAGAAGCGATCTGGCGGAATTGCCGGTGCAGATGAACAGCAAGTTCAAAGGGCGCTCGGTGGTGGGAACCGGCATTACCTCAGAACTGGCGGGGGAGCAGATGTCTGGCCGGTTCCGGCAGCAGCCGGACAGCAGATCATCAAACATGCCGCGCAGACCCGGCAGGTCGGCGGCGTACATCAGCGAGGTGCCGGTCCGGTGCTGGCTGATCAGCCCGGCCTGTTTCAGCACTGACAGATAGGCCGAGGCGGTGTTGGCCTTGAATTCCAGCGCCGAGGCGATTTCCCCAGCAGGAACGGCGTCCGGATAGCGGCGCATCAGCAGGCGGAACAGGGCTAGCCGGTTGGGGTGCGCCAGGGCACCAAGCTTATCTGTGATCTCTATTTCCATAGTTCGCGAAATACGGAAATTAGAAGCGGCTGTCAACTCAGTTCGCGGCTATCGGCCCACAGCGTCAGGCCGTCAATCGGCCTCGTACCACCAGACATCTGGCATGAAGCCGGTGCGGTCGCCGTAGATCGGGAGCTTATCCGGGTAGCGCATTTCCTTGATGTGGGCGATCCGCCCGGCATCGTATGTCCAGAACGGGATCACGTATCGCCCCGCGGTCAGCACCCGGTCCAGCGCCCGCACGGCGGCGGTGAAATCCCCAGGCTCCTTGGCGGTCAGCATCGCGCCGATCATCGCTTCGGCAGCGGGGCTGTCCATCCCCATCAGGTTTCGGCTGCCGGGCTGGGAAACCCCGTCGCTGCCCCAATAGTAGCGCTGCTCGTTGCCGGGGCTCAGCGACAGTTCCCGGCGGTAGCGGGTGAGGTCGAAGTCATAGGCGTTTTCGCGCTCCACATATTGCGCGTTGTCGACAGTTTCGGCGGTGAGGGTTATGCCCAGACGCTCCAGCGCCCGGGCGTAGATTTCCGTCACCGTCTTCATCTCGCCGTCGCCCTGGCGGATCAGCACGGTGAGGTCCAGCGCTTGACCTTCACTATTGCGCAGCACGCCGCCGGTGACGGTCCAGCCTGCGTCTTCCAGCAATTTCATCGCCTTGCGCAGGTTGCCGCGGTTGCGCTTGCTGCCGTCGCCCTGGGGCAGGGTATAGCCGTCCAGCGTGCCGGGCAGCAGGCTGTCCGCAAACGGCTCCAGCAGCGCGCGCACCTTGCCGCTGGCCGCCCCCGGCTGCAGTCCCAGTGCCGAGCCGGAGAAATAGGAGGTGATGCGCGGCTGCACGCCGCCGGTCACGGTGCCGTTGATGTATTCGAAGTTGAATGCCAGCAGCAGCGCTTCGCGCACGCGCCAATCATCCAGCGGCGCACGGCGCGTATTCATCACCAGTCCGGTCATACCGGAAGGGCGCTGGTGCGGGATTTCGCTTTTGACCACATCGCCGCGGGTGACGGCCGGGAAGTTGTAGACACTGTCCCACTTGTCGGCATTGAATTCGCGCACCGCGCTCAGCTCGCCCGCCTTGAAAGCCTCGAACAGCACGGTTTCGTCGCCGAAGAAGTCGATGCGCATCTCGTCAAAATTCTGCGTGCCGCGCTGCAGGGGCAGATCCTTGCCCCAATAGTCCGGATTGCGGCGCAGGGTAACGTAGCGGCCCGGCTCATAGGCGCTGACCACATAAGCCCCGGTGCCGATGGGTGCGCCCTCGACGGTGCCGCTGGCAAAATCCTTGCCCTCCCACTGCGCCTTTTTCAGGATCGGGCGCATGCCGGCGATCAGGGCCAGCTCGCGGTCCTCGGTGTTGAAGGTCAGGCGCACGCTGCGCGGGCCGGTCTGTTCGATCCGCTCCACCTTGGCCCAGAATCCGCGGTAACGGGGATGCCCTTGGGTGCCGAGCGTTTCATAGGACCAGATCACATCCTCGATGGTGACCGGGCTGCCGTCGGAGAATCGCGCCTCTTCCCGCAGGGTGAATTCCACCCAGGAGCGGTCCTCCGGCACCTCAATCGATTCGGCCAGGAGGCCGTACAGGGTGAAAGGTTCGTCCCACGAGCGGCCCATCAGGCTTTCGTATCCCCAGAACCTCAGCTGCCAGGGAGAGGTCCCTTTCAGGGTGAACGGGTTCAGAGAGTCAAAGCCGCCGGTGTTGCCAAAGACCACCTTGCCGCCCTTGGGGGCATCGGGGTTGGCGTAGGGCAAAGACACAAAATCCGGTGGCAGGGCGGGGTCCCCGTACATAGCTATGCCATGCGCCGATTCTGCCTGCGCGGAATTCGCGGCAAATGCCAAGGTGATTCCAGCCAGTGCCGTGCGAAGATTCAGGAAATTTTCTTTTCGCAGTTTCACAACAATCCCGCTCTGCCCTTATTTTCTTGCCTCTGCACGCTACGTGCGCTTTTTCGTCTTTTCAAACTTTTAGCTTGGACGAAAGCCGGAAATTGCTTATAAAGAGATCACTGCTCGATAGGTTTCTTGCCTGTATGAAACCTGCCTCAATAACTAACGCCCGCCTTGTGCGGGCGTTTTTTTCTGGGGTGGTTCCCTTCCGTTTTTACCGCAAATGCCCCTGCGTTCCGCCGGGGCTCTGCGTCGTCTTACGCGTTCCCTTTGCATCTGCAGCATGGCACAGTGGCGCCAGTTTCATTGAGCCAAAGCGGAGAAGCTGATGTCCTTGCAAGGGAAGACTGCCGTCATCACCGGATCGAATTCAGGCATTGGCCTGGGGGTTGCACGCGAACTGGCGCGGGCAGGGGCCAATGTGGTGCTGAACTCCTTCACCGACCGGGAGGAAGACCACGCGCTGGCGGAAGAGCTGGCCAATGAGTTCGGCGTCCAGGCACAGTACGTCCAAGCCGATATGTCCAAGGGTGCCGACTGCCGGGCGCTGATCGAAAAGGCGGGGGCCTGCGATATCCTGGTGAACAATGCAGGCATTCAGCATGTCGCGCCGATCGACGAATTTCCGCAGGACAAGTGGGATGCGATCATCGCCATCAACATGAACTCGAACTTCCACACCATGGCGGCGGCCCTGCCCATGATGCGCGCCGCGGGCTGGGGGCGGATCGTCAACATCGCCTCTGCGCACGGACTGACGGCCTCGCCCTACAAAGCGGCCTATGTGGCAGCCAAGCATGGAGTCGTGGGCATGACCAAGACGGTGGCTCTGGAAACCGCCGAAGAGCCGATCACCTGCAATGCGATCTGCCCGGGCTATGTGCTGACGCCGCTGGTGGAGGCGCAGATCCCGGACACCATGGAGAAATACAGCATGGGCCGGGAAGAGGTGATCAAGAAGGTGATGCTGGAGCGCCAGCCGAGCCGCGAGTTCGCCACTGTCGAGCAGCTGGGCGGCACTGCTGTGTTCCTGTGCTCGGACGCGGCGGCGCAGATCACCGGCACCGCGATCAGCGTCGACGGCGGCTGGACCGCGCTGTAACCGCACTATGAGGAGGCGAGAGGGGGCCAGCCCCCTCTTGGCCTGGCGGCCAATTCAACCCCGGGATATTTTCAGCCAGATGAAGAGGCGGATCAGGGTATGACTGTTAAGATCAATCTGGCCCTGCAGGGCGGCGGCGCGCATGGAGCCTTCACCTGGGGTGTGCTGGACCGTCTGCTGGAGGATGAAGGAGTAGAGGTGGCCGGGATTACCGGCACATCGGCCGGTGCGCTTAATGGGGCTGCCTTCAAGTCCGGCATGGTGCAGGGCGGGCGGCAGGGCGCCAAGGCGGCGCTGGACGGTCTGTGGCAGCGCATGGGGGCCGTGGGGGATATGAGGTTCACCCATTGGCTGACGCGGTTCGATGCGGTGGCCTGGGCCGGGGCCTTGGAAGCCGTTATGCCTTTCACGCCGATGGAGGCGGTGAGCCAGGTGATCTCCCCTTATCACTATGGCCCGTTCTATGAGAACCCGCTGCGCGAGGTGGTGGAGAAGTTCCGGTTCGAGGACGTATGCGCAGGCGCCGGTCCGGAGCTGTTCGTTTGCGCGACCTGCGTTCGGACAGGCAAGATCCGCATCTTTGAAGGGCAGGAGATCAGCACGGATGCAATTCTTGCCTCCGCCTGCCTGCCGGACATGTTCCAGGCCGTGGAGATCGAAGACCCGGACACCGGCCGGATTGAGGCCTATTGGGACGGCGGCTATACCGGCAATCCGGCCTTGTTTCCGCTGTTCAAGGAACCGCTGCCGGGGGATGTGGTGATCGTGAACATCAACCCGCTGGAGCGTGAGGAAATCCCCAAGACGCCGCAGCAGATCCGCAACCGGGTGAATGAGATCAGCTTCAACTCATCGCTGCTGCGGGAACTCAGGGCGGTCCACTTTGTGCAGCGGCTGCTGGCGGATGGCACGCTTCAGCCGGGGCGGATGAAGCAGGTTCGCGTGCACATGATTGCGGATGACGCCCTGATGACGAAGCTGTCCGTTACCACCAAGCTGATCCCGGTGCCGCAGATCCTGGCAAGGCTCAAAAAGGCAGGCCGGGAGGCGGCAGAGGGTTTCCTGACTCAGCACCGGGAAAATCTCGGGGTTCGGTCTTCAGCCGATTTGCCCGCGATGTTCGGCTAGGCGTTTTCTTTCTCGAGCGCCTTGGTCTTTTTGCCGTTCTCCACCGGTTTCGACGGGTCCTTGGGGTTCGGATAAACCAGGCCCGCCGAGATCACCAGCTTGGCGGAATCCTCCACCGACATGTCCAGCTCGATCACGTCTTCCTCGGGCACAAACAGCAGGAAGCCCGAAGTGGGGTTCGGCGTGGTCGGGAGGAAGACGCTCACCAGCCCGCCGCTGGTTTCCGCCCGCTTGGCAATCTCACCCTTTGCGGTGGTCGAGATGAAGCCGATCGCCCAGATACCCTTGCGCGGGTATTGCACCAGGCATGCCTTTTCAAAACTGCGTTCCGATTGGGCAAAGACGGTCTCGGAGATCTGCTTGATGCCGGAATAGACTGTGCGCACCACCGGCATCCGGTCCACCAGGCTTTCGGCAAAGCTGATCAGCGAGCGGCCCAGGATGCCCTTGGCGATCCAGCCTACGACAATTGTGAACAGCAGGAAGATGATCAGCCCGACGCCGCGCAGGTTGATGCCGATGTACTGTTCGGGCCGGAACGTGTGCGGAACCAGCGGCAGCACCACGCTGTCGATCCAGCCCATCACCGACCACAACAGCCAAATGGTGAGCCCCACCGGCGCGATCACGACGATGCCGGTAAAGAAGGAGGCGCGCAGGCTTGCGAACAGGCCCTTGCGGCGGTGAGGTTCTTCGTCGAATGGCGTGGTCATAGATCAGTTTTCCAGGAATTCCGGGTGGAACCTAGGCACTGTTTTGGGGCGGAGCAATGGTTTCCGCCCCAAAAATCAACTCACTGTGCGATATTGTTGAGTTCCTGTGCAATCTTTGCCGCCAGCCGGGCATTGTTTCGAACCAATGCGATGTTCGCGGTCAGCGAACGGCCCTCTGTCAGTTCGAAGATGCGGCTGAGCAGGAAAGGTGTCACGTCCTTGCCGGCGATGCCCTGGGCGTCGGCCTCGGACTGGGCCTGCGCGATGACGGGGGCCAGGTCTTCTGCCGCAATCTGGGCGTCCGCCGGGATCGGGTTGGCAACCAGCTGGCCGCCGGGCAGGCCCATCGCCTGCCGGGTGGCGTGGGCGCGGGCGATCTGCGCCGGGTCATCCATGCGCAGCGGCGCCTTCAGGTCCGACTGGGCCGACCAGAAAGCCGGGAAGCTGTCCTGCCCGTAGGCAATGACCGGAACGCCCTGGGTTTCCAGCACTTCCAGGGTTTTGGGCAGGTCGAGGATCGCCTTGGCGCCTGCGGCCACAACGGTAACCGGGGTCTGTGCCAGCTCCATCAGGTCGGCGGAAATGTCGAAAGTGGTTTCAGCGCCTTTGTGAACGCCGCCGATGCCACCCGTGGCAAAAACGGAGATGCCAGCCAGCCGCGCCGCGATCATGGTGGCCGCCACAGTGGTCGCTCCAGTGCCGCCGGTGGCGATGCACGCGGGCATGTCTGCGCGGGAAATCTTGGCGACGCCTTTCGCCTGGCCCAGCGCTTGCAGCTGATCGGGCTCCAGACCCACGTGCAGCACGCCCGCGATCACCGCCATGGTGGCGGGGACGGCGCCGGCATCGCGGATGTCCTGCTCCACCTGCGCCGCGACCTCGACGTTCTGCGGGTATGGCATGCCGTGGGTGATGATGGTGCTCTCCAGCGCAACAATGGCACGGCCTTCGGCCTTGGCAGCCTGGACCTCGGACGAATACTGAATGTCGATCACAGCGGGGGTTCTCCTGAAACGTAGGTTGCCGCAGCCTTTAGGGCTGAGGCCAATGCGGTCTTACGGTCTTCGCCCCGTGCCTCGGCAACGATATGGGCGGCCATGAAGGTATCGCCTGCACCGGTCACCCGGGCGACTGTCACGCGGGGCGGGTGCAGGGTAATGGTGCCCTTGGCATCCGCCACGGTGGCAGAGGAGCCGCCATCGGTGACCAGAACCCGTGCTGCGCCACGGTCCAGCATCGCCTTGGCTGCGGTTTCGCTGTCAGTGAACTCTGCCTGGCACAGGATGCCGGACTCTTCGAGGTTCACATAGAGCGTGCCGCGGGTGCGGGTCAGAAACGGGCGCAACCGTTCCGCTTTGCCCGGTGAGGCCGGCGCGACGCGCAGGTCGGCCTTGGCAAAGGCAGGACTCGCGACGATGTCATCAAGCAGCGACAGTGTGAGGTTACCGTCCAGCGCCACCTGGCCCTCATAGGGCGCGGCCTCGGTGCCGAGCGAGCCGTCAGACAGCGGGCGCAGGATCTTGTCACCGGCGGCTTCCAGCGAATGGGCGTCGGCAATGGCGGCGATCAGCCCGTTGGCGCCCTCCACCGCCATGTAGCGGTCGGTGGGCAGGTCCTCGGAGCGGTAGATATGGTCGGTGATCAGCCCGAAATGGCCGCAGGCATGGATCAGCTCGTCGCCTTCGGGGTCGCGGCCAACGGCGGTCAGCAGCGCGGGCTGGACGCCGAACCGTGACAGCGTCATGGCAATGTTCATGGCAACCCCGCCAGGAAGGCGGGTAATACGGCCGGGCATATCCGAGCCGCGCTGCATTTCCGTGGTGCAGCGGCCGATGATGTCCCAAAGGACCGACCCGATGCACAGAATGGCGGGGGGCTGTGTGGCAGAGGCTTGTGTCATATTGACCTATTGCCGCCTTTGGCAGGCCTCTGCAAGCGGCTTCACCGGGGCGGCACCGCAAAGGTCAGGGCGGCCCAATGGCTTTCCCATACGTAACCTTTACCGCCGGGCGCCGGGCGCAGGACAACAGCGTCCAGCAGGTATTGATGCCCCGGCATCACAGCGACAGCGGTTTCGCCCTGCGCATCTGTCCGCTGGGTGCTGACGGTAACGCTGCCATCCGGGGCCTTGGCAAATACCTCGACCTGGGCTTGCGGCCTCGGCTCTCCCTGATAGAGCACCCGGACAGGCAGCCCGTTGGACAGATCATCGGTATAGGGATTGGCCAGGGCAACGATTTCTGCCTCCAGCCCGGTGGCGGCATCTGATCCTCTGCCTGTCCGGACCGCTACCAGAGATTTTGCGTAGCGGGTGTATTGTTCGCGAAAGCCCGCGTCCGGCAGCCCGCGCTCCAGATGCTGCGTGCGGATATCGCCAAACGCTTTGTGGTCGATGAAGGCCTGAAACTCTTCCCAGGTGTCATATGTCAGGGTTTGCGGCTGCGTCTGATGGATGAGCACGGCGAGGCCGTCTTGCGGCATGTCCTGTGTAAATGCCGGCATATCCCCCATCCGGCCATGGTAGGGATGGGTGTCTGTGCCCTGCATCACCTCGAACCGGGCGATCCGGTGATCAAGATAGGGTTGCTCAGCGCCCTTGAACTCCTGACCGTTGCGCAGCCGCGCCACCAAAGGTTCGCCGGATTCCACTTGATATTTCTCCGGCTCAATCCAAAACTCGTGGGATAATACCGGTGCGGCCCCATAGGCTAGTCCGGCACAGATAATTGAGCAGAACAGGCGGTATTGCATGGAAATGTCCTTGGCTGTCGGTCGCGGCTTAAAGAGGCCGCGGATCATATTTGCGCTGCTGTTCTGCTGGGTTGCAATAGCCGCCGCAAGTGTCCGCGCCCATGAGGTCACTCCGGCGATAGCCGATTTCCGGGTGGAGGACGGCCGGATTTCCTTGGAGCTTAGGCTGAACGTCGAGGCATTTGTTGCCGGGATAAATCTGGACGGGCTTGAGGATACCAACCAGACGGCACAGGCCGACGATTATGACGAGTTGCGCGCGCTGGGCGCGGAGGAGCTGGAACCAATGGTGCAGCTCTTTGCCGAGGAGTGGCTTGAGACCTTTTCCGTTCAAGCGCCAGACCGGATCGGCCTCAGCCTGTCCCGGATCACCATTCCGGAGGTCGGTGACGCCAGCCTGCCGCGCGCCTCCTATCTTGTGTTTGACGGTGAGATCCCGCCCGAGGCCCGCAGCCTGCGCATTGCCTGGCCCGCGGGTTCGGGCGGAGTGGTGCTGCGCCAGAACGGGGTAGCGGAGCCCTATACCGGATATCTGCAGGGGGGAGAGACCTCGCCGCCGATCCCGCTGAGCGGAGGTGCGGCCAAGACACCGGTCGAGGCTTTCATGGAATACATCCCCGTCGGCTTTACTCACATCCTGCCCAAGGGGCTGGATCATATCCTGTTTGTGCTGGGCCTGTTCTTCCTCAGCCCGCGGGTGAAACCGCTGCTGCTGCAAGTGAGCGTGTTCACCGTCGCCCATACTATCACCCTGGCGCTGGGCGCGCTGGGCATGGTTTCCGTCAGCGCCGCCATCGTCGAGCCGCTGATTGCCCTGTCGATTGTCTTTGTCGCGGTCGAGAACATCTTTGCCCGCAAGCTGCACAGCTGGCGCACATTCGTGATCTTCGGCTTCGGACTGCTGCACGGGTTGGGCTTTGCCTCCGTGCTGGGGGCATTCGGACTGCCGCAAAACCAGTTTCTGCCTGCGCTGATCGGCTTCAACGTGGGGGTGGAGCTGGGCCAGCTGGCAGTAATCGCCGCAGCCTACCTGGGCGTGCGCCTGTGGTTCGGGCGGCACCCGAAATACCGCGGCCGGGTGGCGATCCCGGCCTCAGTCACCATCGCGATGATTGGTGGTTACTGGTTCGTCGAGCGGGTGTTCCTGTGATCACCCGCCAAAGGCTCAGCCCAGGCAGCGGGGCTGGTTAGCCCATCGCCCGCATCAGGGTCTTGAGTGCCGCAAGCGGGTCCTCTGCGTGCCAGATCTCGTCACCGATGCCAAAGAAATCGGTATGAGGGGCGATGCCGCGCACCAGATCCTCGGTCAGCCCGCCTTCTGCCACAACCGGAACCTCGATCATCTTCGACCACCATTCGAACAGATCGGCCTCTGCCCGCGCACCGTCGCCCAGGCCGGAGGTTCCTACGGGGCCAAAGCTCACGTAATCCGCGCCCGCCTCGCCGGCCACCATGCCGTCGTGCTGCGACGCGCCGCAGAAGCAGCCGACGATTGCATCCGGCCCCAGAGCCTTGCGCGCCGTGCGCACGGACTTGGAGGCGTCCGTCAGATGCACGCCATCCAGCCCCAGCCGTTCCGCCAGGATCTGATGGTCCGAGATCACCAGAGCCACATCCCGCTCCATAGTGACTTCGCGCAGCGCGTCGCCCGCACGGCTCAGCGTGTCCTGATCGCGGCTGGCCAGATCCAGGCGCACGCAGGCCACGTCGACCTCATCCAGGACCCGCGCCAGCAGGCCGGGGAATTTGCCCAGCTCGAAACTCGGCGGGGAGATCAGGTAGATCTGCGGCTGCTCCGGTGCGTCAGCAGGGCTTCCCATAATGGTGCTCCATTGTTCAGGCGATTGGACGGTGTTTACCGTATTTGCTGCGGGACGCAAGGATTTGCGCTCTGGTACGGGCCAGGAAAAACGGCCTGCGCGGGTGCCGGACCTTGCCCCCGGCGCGCACGGGGATTACAGCACTACCGATTTAACGCGCAACAGACGGATGCCTGCAGCCATGCCGACCGACACCCCTCAGCCCGCCTTTGTCCTTGTCCGCCCGCAGATGGGCGAGAATATCGGTGCCGCCGCGCGGGCGATGTGGAATTTCGGGCTCGACCGGATGCGCATTGTGGCGCCGCGTGACGGCTGGCCGAACCCCAAGGCGGTGGCAATGTCCTCGGGCGCGGGCCGCCTGCTGGACGAGGCGCAGCTGTGTGCGGACGTGCCGGAGGCGCTGGGCGACTGCACCTATGTCTTCGCCACCACCGCCCGCCAGCGCGGGTTGACCAAGCCGGTCTACAGCCCGGAACGCGCCATGCAGATCGCAGCGGAGAAGATCGCAGCGGGCGAGAAGGTCGCGGTGATGTTCGGCCCTGAGCGTGCCGGTCTGGAGAACGAGGATATCGCCAAGGCCAACGCCATTATCTCTGTGCCGGTGAACCCGCTTTACGCCTCGCTGAACCTGGGCCAATGCGTGCTGCTCACTGGCTATGAATGGATGCGCCAGTCCGGCGATGTGGTGCATGAGACCACCGATCTGGGCCGCAAGGGCGACTGGGCGACCGGCATTGAGGTCGAGAAGCTGGTGGAGCACTACGAAGAGCGGCTGGACGACGCGGGCTTCTTCTATCCGCCGGAAAAGGCCGAGGGCATGAAGACCAACCTGCGCAACCTGTGGTCCCGGATGCGGATGACCCGCTCCGACGTGCAGATGCTGCACGGGATCATGCGGCAGATGGTCCGCTGGAAAGAGCGGGGCGGCGAATAAGCCGCTCTGGACCAATTCCGAAACCGCCCCTAGCTTGGCAGCACAGACAAAGAGGCAAGCATGAGCAAGCGCAGCATTTTCGAAGAGGTCGAGGGCGAGAAGAAAGACGCGCCCGCGGTGCAGCCGGGGCTGATCGACCGCGGCCGTGGCGGCGCCCGCAAGGCGATCCGCGCCTGGCTGATGGTTCTGTTTGGCCTGGTGGTTGCGATGATCGTGGTAGGCGGGCTGACGCGCCTGACTGACAGCGGTCTGTCGATCACCGAATGGCGCCCCGTGACCGGGGCCATCCCGCCGATGTCCGAGGCGGAATGGCAGTCGGAGTTCGACAAATACAAGGAAATCGATCAGTGGCGCATCCAGAACCAATGGATGGAACTGTCTGATTTCAAAGAGATCTATTGGTGGGAATGGGGCCACCGCCAGCTGGGCCGGTTCATTGGCGTGGTTTGGGCTGTTGGCTTCCTCGGCTTCCTGGCCGCGCGCAAGATTCCGGCGGGCTGGACCGGCCGGCTTCTGCTGCCCGGTGTCCTCGGCGGCGTGCAGGGCGCTATCGGCTGGTGGATGGTCGCCTCTGGCGTGACCCAGGGCGAGGGGATGACCGCCGTGGCCTCTTACCGGCTGGCGGTGCATCTGGGGCTCGCGTTCGTAATCCTCGGCTTTATCGCCTGGTACGTGCTTATGCTCGGCCGCGAGGAGCGCGAACTGATGCAGGCGCGCCGGGCCAAGGAGGCAAAGCTGTTCAGCCTGTCCACCGGCCTGATGCATTTCGCCTTCCTGCAGATCCTGCTTGGCGCGCTGGTGGCGGGGATTGATGCGGGCCGCTCCTACACTGACTGGCCGCTGATGGGCGGGCAGGTGATCCCGCCGAACCCCTTCATGATTGAGCCGGTCTGGAAGAACTTCTTTGAAAACCCCGGGCTGGTGCAGTTCATCCACCGGGTGGCGGGCTATTTGCTGTTTGCCTTTGCCGTGGTGGCCTGGCTGCGCGGGCGCGGCTCTGCCCATGCACGCACCCGTTTTGCCTTTAACGCCGTTTTTGCGACGCTGTCGGTGCAGGTGCTGCTGGGGATCATCACCGTGGTTTACGCCGCGCCGCTGCACGCCGCGATCACGCATCAGCTGGTGGCAATCGGCGTCTGGGTGCTGATCCTGCGCGCCCGTTTCCTGTCTGCCTATCCCATTGCAACCTCGATCAAGGATCACTGACGCATGAGCGCATTTGACGAACTGATGGCCTTCCAGCGCGAAACCCAGGCGCTGGGGCAGATTGCGGGCCGTCTGGGCTGGGATCAGGAAACCATGATGCCGCGCGGAGCGGCGCCGCAGCGGGGCGAGGAAATGGCCGCGATCGAAGCGGTGCTGCATGCCCGCCGGTCCGACCCGCGGGTGGCGGAGTGGCTGGAGCAGGCCGAAGCGCCGGATGAGGCCGGTGCCGCCCAGCTGCGCGAGATCCGCCGCAGCTATGAACGCACCGTCAAGGTGCCCGCCGATCTGGCCAAGAAGATCGCCCAGGTCACGTCGGAGGCGCAGGGCAAATGGGCCGCCGCGCGGGCGGATGAGGATGTCGCGGCTTTCCTGCCGGTATTGGAGGAAGTTGTCGCCCTGAAGCGCGAGGAGGGCCAGGCGCTGGCAGCGGGCGGCGACGTCTATGACGCCATGGTCGAGGACTACGAGCACGGCATGACCGGCGCCGGGATCGCGGAGATCTTTGACGCCATGCGCCCGGGGCTTGTGGAGCTGCGCGCCAAGGTTCTGGACAAGCCCGCGCCAAAGGGCCTGCAAGGCACCTTCGACGAAGCCGCGCAGATGAAGCTCACCCGCAAGATTGCCAAGGTGTTCGGCTATGACATGGGGCACGGACGGGTCGACAAGGCGGTGCATCCGTTCAGCTCCGGCTCCGGCCTGGATGTTCGGATCACCACCCGGACCAGCGAGACAGATCCGTTCAACTGCTTCTATTCGACCATCCACGAGGTCGGCCACGGCGCCTATGAGCAGAACATCAGCCGTGATTACCTGCTGACCCCGCTGGGCAGCGGTGTGTCGATGGGGGTGCATGAAAGCCAAAGCCGGATCTATGAAAACCAGATCGGCCGCAGCCGCGCCTTTACCGGCTGGCTGTTTGAGGAGATGAAAACTGCCTTCGGCGATTTCGGGATCGCCGATGCGGACGCCTTTTATGCCGCCGTCAACGCAGTGCATAAAGGCTATATCCGGACAGAAGCGGATGAGCTGCAATACAACCTCCATATCATGCTGCGGTTCGGCCTGGAGCGCGCGCTGATGAGCGGCGATCTGGCGGTGACGGATCTGGAAGCGGCCTGGAACGACCGGTTCGAGGCGGATTTCGGGTATGCGGTGGACAAGCCGTCCAACGGCTGCCTGCAGGATGTGCATTGGTCGGTCGGGCTGTTCGGGTATTTCCCGACCTACAGCCTGGGCAATGTCTATGCCGGTTGCCTGTACCAGGCGCTGCGGCGGGATCTGCCCGGTCTCGATGCACAGCTGGCTGAGGGTGATACCTCAGGCGCTACGGCCTGGCTGAAGCAAAACCTGCAGCAGCATGGCGGTTTGCGCAGCCCGCGTGAGACCATTATCCATGCGGCTGGCATGGAGCCCGGACAAGAGCCGCTTTTGGCCTATCTGGAAGAGAAATTCGGTCTGCTTTACGATCTGTGAGTCTCATCCGCGCACGGCGGGATTGGGGTGACGGGGCGGCGGGAATTCAGCTGCCCCGGAAATGCCGTATTCATCCGGTATTCTCTAGCGCACGTGGGGACGTGTGGAAGAGAGTAAAATGATGCATACAGCCGTAGCCTACCTGATCTTTGCCAGCTTCGTGCTGGCACCAACCCTGATCTGAGGCCGTTCTCAGATCAACGCCATCCGTTCGGCCCGCTCCGGATCGGGGAAGGGCCGGTAGAGGCCGATTTCCGCCCTGGCGATCAGGGCGGTGACATTTGAATACAGCTTTTCCACTTCCTCGTCATGTTCACCCAGAACGCGGAAGGCTTGGTCGAGCTGGGTCATGTCACGAAATTCGATTTCGAGAAGAAAGTCCCGGCAATTGTCACTGGCCAAATTCAGCTTGCGCCGCAGCAGACGCCAGCCCACCACCACACCGCGTTCCTGCAGATAGCTTATCCATTGCTCAACCGCGCTGGAAAAGCTCAGGGCCTTGGCTTCGTGATGCAGGTCGATGGAGCAGTGATACAAGTTCATGGGGCATCCCCTTGCTGAGAAAACGGAACTTGACCGCAAGAATGCCCGAAACCCGTTAGGGGGCCGTTAACAAAGCGAACGCCGCCCCGGCAACGGGACGGCGTTCAGCGTTTCCAATGGGACGGGCTTATTCTTCGCCGCCGTCCTCTTCCTCGCCGTTTTCGGCGATCCAGGCGACGGATACCACTTCCTCACCCTTGCCGGTGTTGAACACCCGCACGCCGCCGGCCGAGCGCGAGCGGAAGGAGATGCCATCGACGGGCACCCGGATCGACTGACCCTTGGAGGTGGCCAGCATGATCTGGTCGTCCATCTCAACCGGGAAGGAAGCCACGATCTCACCGCCGCGCATCGCCTTGTCCATCGCGGTCACACCCATGCCGCCGCGGCCGCGCACCGGGTAGTCGTGCGAGGACGACAGCTTGCCCGAGCCGCCCGCGGTAATCGTCAGGATCAGGTTCTCCGCTGCCGACATCTCTGCATAGAGCTCGGTGGAGAAGTTCGGATCCTCGGGTGCATCCTCATCCGAAGCGTCGGCGTCGTCGGTCAGGCCGGCCATTGCCCGGCGCATCTTGAGGTAGGCCGTTCGCTGCTCCGGTGTGTACTTGGAGTGGCGGATGACGGACATCGAGACAACACTGTCCTCGCCGGTCAGCTTGATGCCGCGCACACCGGTGGACTCGCGCGAGTTGAACACCCGCACGTCCGTGGAGCGGAAGCGGATGGCGCGGCCTGAGTTGGTGAACAGCATCACATCGTCGTCTTCCGAGCAGATGCGCACGTTCACCAGTTTGACGGAGCCGTCTTCCGGCAGTTTCATCGCGATCTTGCCGTTGCGGCGGACGTTTGTGAAATCCGACAGCCGATTGCGGCGCACGTCCCCGCCGGAGGTCGCAAAAACCACCTGCAGGTTTTCCCATTCCTCATCCGGCACATCGACCGGCATGATGGCGGCGATGGACACGCCTGTCGGGATCGGCAGGATGTTCACAATCGCCTTGCCCTTGGAGGTGCGGCCGCCCTGCGGCAGGCGCCAGGTCTTGAGCTTGTAGACCATGCCGTCTGTGGTGAAGAACAACAGTTGGGTATGGGTGTTGGCCACGAAGAGGGTGGTGATCACATCCTCTTCCTTGGTTTGCATGCCCGACACGCCTTTGCCGCCGCGCTTCTGGGCGCGGAAATCGGCCAGCGGAGTGCGCTTGATGTAGCCGCCGGAGGTCACGGTCACCACCATGTCCTCGCGCTCTATCAGGTCCTCGTCCTCCATGTCGCCGGACCAGTCGACGATCTCGGTGCGGCGCGGCACGGCGAAGTTGTCGCGCACTTCGCGCAGCTCGTCGCCGATGATGCCCATGATGCGCTCGCGCGAGGACAGAATCTCAAGGTATTCCTTGATCTTGGCCGCCAGTTCTTCCAGCTCGTCGGTGACTTCCTTGACGCCGATCTGGGTCAGGCGCTGCAGGCGCAGTTCCAGGATGGCGCGGGCCTGGGTTTCGGACAGGTTATAGGTCCCGTCGTCGTTCATCTTGTGGGTCGGGTCGTCGATCAGGCGGATGTAGTCCGCGATGTCGGCGGCCGGCCAGCGCCGGGTCATCAGCTTTTCACGCGCTTCAGCCGCATCTGCCGAAGAGCGGATGGTGGCAACGATTTCATCAACGTTGGAGACCGCAACAGCCAAACCGCACAGGATGTGGCTGCGCTCACGCGCTTTGCGCAACAGGTGCGCGGTGCGGCGGGCGACAACGTCCTCACGGAAATCGATGAAGGAGGTCAGGAACTTGCGAAGCGTCAGCTGCTCCGGCCGGCCGCCGTTCAGCGCCAGCATGTTGCAGCCGAAGGAGGTCTGCATCGGGGTGAAGCGGAACAGCTGGTTCAGCACCACCTCGGGCGTTGCGTCCCGCTTTAGCTCGACCACCACACGCACGCCATTGCGGTCGGATTCGTCCTGCACATGCGCCACGCCCTCGATCCGCTTTTCGCGGACCTGCTCTGCAATCTTCTCGATCATCGCGGCCTTGTTCACCTGATAGGGGATCTCGTCCACGACAATGGCATAGCGGTCCTTGCGGATCTCCTCGACGCGGGTTTTCGAGCGGATGATCACGCTGCCGCGGCCCTCAAGATAGGCCTTGCGGGCACCGGAGCGGCCCAGCATCACACCGCCGGTCGGGAAGTCGGGGCCGGGGATGTACTCGATCAGCTGTTCGCTGGTCAGATCCGGGTCGTCGATCAGCGCAAGCGTTGCGTCGACCACTTCGCCCAGGTTGTGCGGCGGGATGTTGGTGGCCATGCCGACCGCGATACCGCCGGCGCCGTTGACCAGCATGTTCGGGAAGCGGGCCGGGAGCACGGTCGGCTCGCGGTCCTTGCCGTCGTAGTTGTCCTGGAAATCGACGGTTTCTTTTTCGATATCCGCCAGGATCGCCGCGGCGGGCTTGTCCATGCGGACCTCGGTGTAACGCATGGCCGCCGGGTTGTCGCCGTCCATCGAGCCGAAGTTGCCCTGGCCGTCCAGAAGCGGCAGCGACATCGAGAAGTCCTGCGCCATCCGCACCAGCGCGTCATAGATCGCGCTGTCGCCGTGCGGGTGGTATTTACCCATCACGTCGCCGACAGGGCGCGCCGACTTGCGGTAGGCCTTGTCGTGGGTGTTGCCGGATTCGTGCATCGCATAGAGAATGCGGCGGTGCACCGGTTTCAGGCCGTCCCGCAGGTCGGGAATTGCACGGCTGACGATGACCGACATCGCATAGTCGAGATACGAGTTGCGCATCTCGGCTTCGATGGAAACGGTCGGCCCGTCATAGGCCGGGCGTTCCGGCAGGTTTTCGTCCATGTTTTCAGGAGTTTCCGGCGTATCGCTCACGTTGGCTGCCCGCTCTTTCTTCTGGCTCTATATATTGTGTTCGCACCCTATCAGAGACCGTATATGGGGCGCAAGCACACAGCCCGGAATTGCCGGATTCCAGCCGTTCACGCGGTGGTAACGCACTGTTTTTGAGGAAATTAACCAATTGCACCCTAGCATCAACAGGAGGGGGTAAGAATTGGAGGCTAGAGATGGAGACCAGCGAAACCGAGCTGATGCTGAAAGGATACGGGCTGACCACGGCGGAATTCACCTACCGGATGCCCGATTACATCCATGTTCTGAATACGTTTGTCTGGCAGGAATACGATCTTGCGCCGGATCACCCGCGGCTGTTTGAGTTCATCGAATTCTGGCACCGGGAGATCGAGGGGCCCTTGCATTCAGTACGCTTTACCCACCGCAAGATGATCGGGCCGGGACAATGGCGTAATGTCGTTGGCGAGTTCCCGATCCACTAGGCCGGTCCTGTCCTGAAGGAGGCTGGCGGCTTTGGGGCGCAGGGAAGTTCCTTTGATATTGCGGGAACCAAACGGCGGCCTTACTCCTATGCGTGTTAAGTTCTCTGGTGCAGTGCGGCGGATTCGGGCGGCACCAGACAATTGCGGGCAGTCAATAATCGGAAAGCACGGCAGGAATTAATGCGTAAATATATTCTGGGAACCAGGTTCGACAACGACCTGGAAGCCACCCAAACAATTCGCGAGAGCTTGTACGGCCGGGACGGCGACGACACGTTTTCAATTTACCATCACGACGTGAACGGCGTGCTGTACCCCGACTTGTCAGACCGGTTCTTCGGCGGGGGCGGAGCCGACACGCTCGGTACGCTCAATTTCGATTTAATGAACGGCAGCACGCTGAGCGACTACAGTCAGCTCAGCTTCAATGGCGGCGCCGGCTACGACACCGTGTCCTCGGAGATCGACACGCAGATCACCGGCGGGTTTACTCTGGACCTCTCCAACATCGAGACAAGCGTCCGGTCCGTTGAGCATTGGGATTACGGCATAGACCTGGGGACCAGCACGGGCGATGGAGATTTCGTTATCCGGTCCGGCCGCCAGGACGACACTCTGGACATCCGGCAGTGGGCGGCTGCGGGGGATGCAACCGTCAAGATCAAGACCCTGGCAGGCAATGATCATGTCGAGTATTCAACTGAGCACGATGTCAGCGACCTGCGCGTGAACACTGGCGCAGGCAGTGACTACTTTGAATTCAACGGGTTCTGGAATGTAACCGCAGGCCTCAGTGTCTCCACTGGCAAGGGTAAGGATACTGTGGTCATTAATGGAACCACCATTGCTTATCCCGACGGTTTGACCGCGAATATCCGTACCGGTTCCGGCGCCGACACGATCGTTCTGGAAGGGATGCACTCAGAACGTCTGAAAGCGGGCGGGGGCAACGACGATATCTATATTCTGACCGGCAGCTTTAAAAACGCTGCCGACACGATCTCTACCGGGTCGGGCAAGGATGAGCTGTTCATCGAGCTGGACGCTTATTCCACGGTTGCGGTTCTGGATGACTTCTCAGCCCAGAATGATGTGTTTGTTTTTGACGCTGACGAAGCCGCCGGAACGATCTCCCGCAACACTGACGTGACCTTCGACAGGTCGGAGTGGGAGGACGCCAGCGAAGACCGCCTGTACATGAGCAACGCCGAGAACAAGCTGTACTATGGCGATAATGTGCTGGTGGAATTCACCAGCGACGTGACGTTGAGCGCCGCCAATTTCACCACCGGAGACTGGGAGTACTAACGGCCAGTCAGGCGGAGCAGCTGGCCCCCCCAAGGACGCAGAATTTGGCGCAGTGGGGGTGGTTCAGCTGCACTGCCTGTTCGGCCTCGGCCAAGGTTGTCCCCAATTCGAACTCCGGCGCGTAGGGCAGCAGGGTGCAGGCGAGAACGGCGGGTGTCTCTGCGCCTTTACGTTTGACCACCATCCGTGATGACGCGCACATGACATCTTGCGGGCTCTTGTTGAGAATGCCCCAGCACGCGGTTGTGATTTCGGGAACTTCCACACGTTCATCCATTTCCGGAAACAGCACTGTCTGGCCTGGGTCCTGCGCGTCGATTGCAAAGCCATGCGAGGCAAACAGCGCGGCATAACCGGTGCGGGCTTCGGCTTCACTCTCCCCCCAGACCGTGCGGCCGGCCACGGCCATCCGGAAACCATTGTCGCGCAGCCATTCCATGCCTTCGATGGTCCTGGCAAAGCTGCCTGCGCCGCGCTCCTCGTCGTGCAGCGCCGCACTGTGGTGATCGACGGATATCCGCAGGGTCAGCTTGTCTCCAAACCGTTCGCGCAAGTCCAGAAGCCCGGCCTTCACCGGTTTGCGCATCATCGGGCGCATGGCGTTGGTGAGGATCAGAACCTCGAACCCTCGCTCCAGCGCGGCGCGGGTCATTGCGATCATCCCGGGGTTCATGAAAGGCTCGCCGCCGGTGAAGCCGATTTCGCGGATTGGCCAGCCGCGTGCTGCGATCTGATCCAGATAGCTCTGCACCTCAGCCTCGGTCAGATAGACCAGCGCATCGTTGGTAGGGGAGCTCAGGATATAGCAGTTGCTGCATTCGATATTGCACAAAGTTCCGGTGTTGAACCAAAGGGTCTGCGGGTCGCTGAGCGGAACAGAGGCGCGTTCCTGACCGTCTGCCGTCACGTAAGCGTCTTGAAACTTGCCTAGGTTCGCGACGGGTTTTTGCAGGTCTTTCATGCAGATGTCCTCTGAGGCGTTTCTTTCGCCGGAAGCTACCTTATACTAGGCAGGAAATGAAAGCAGCCGGGCAGGCACATGACAGGGATGTGAGCGGCGGTGTGCCGCGCTTGCACCGGCTTAGACAGGAAGAACAATAATGGTTTCGCGTGTGATACCGGTCGACCCGTTTGACCTGGTGATTTTCGGCGGCACGGGCGATCTGGCGCAGCGCAAGATTCTGCCCGCGCTGTTCCGCCGCCATTGCGCCGGCCAGCTGCCGGGCGGTGAGCGGATCATCGGCGCCGCGCGCACGGCCATGAGCAGCGCGGACTACCGTACTGTTGTTGCGGAATCGATCCGCGAGCACGCAGGCCCCAAGGCTTGTGGCGGCGGCGCGCTTGAGGCGTTCCTGGAGCGGGTCAGCTACGTTTCGCTGGATGCTTTGGGCGAGTCGGGCTGGCAGCAGCTTGGGCAAGAGCTGGAGGGGGCAGAGGATCAGCGGATCAGCATGTTCTATTTCTCTGTCGGCCCGGCGCTGTTCGGTCCGTTGGCGGAGCGCCTGCACAGATACGGTCTTGCCACTCCGCAGACCCGGATCGTGGTGGAAAAACCCTTTGGCCGCGATCTGGCCTCTGCAAGGGAGTTGAACCGGACGCTCGCCAGTCATTTTGACGAAAGCCAGATCTACCGGATTGATCACTACCTGGGCAAGGAAACGGTGCAGAACCTGATGGCGGTCCGCTTTGGCAACATGCTGTTCGAGCCGCTTTGGAACAGCCAGTATGTCGATCACATCCAGATCACCGTGGCCGAAACCGTTGGCGTCGAGGGGCGCGAGGAATACTATGAGCGCGCTGGTGCCATGCGCGACATGATGCAGAACCATCTGATGCAGCTTCTGTGCCTGATCGCGATGGAGCCGCCCGCGAAATTCGACCCGGACGCGGTACGCGACGAGAAGCTCAAGGTGATACGCGCGCTGGACCCGGTGGAGCCGCATCACATCGTGCGCGGCCAGTATCAGGCGCGGCTGGACCCGGAGGCGCCGCATCCGTCCTACCGCGGTCTGGTCGGCAACCCGCGCAGCACGACTGAGAGCTATGTGGCGCTGAAGGCGCATATCAGCAACTGGCGGTGGGCGGGCACGCCGTTCTACCTTCGCACCGGCAAGCGGCTGGTGAACCGCTCCTCGGTCATCAACGTGATGTTCAAGGACGCGCCGCATTCGATCTTTGGGGCCGAGGCGGGCCGCCATGCCAATCACCTGAAGATCCGCCTGCAGCCGAATGAGGGGATCACGCTCAGCGTGACCATCAAGGAACCGGGGCAGGGCGGCATGCGGCTGATCGACGTGCCCTTGGACATGAGCTTTGCCGAGGCGCTGGGGCCGGAGGGCGGCGATCCGCCGGATGCCTACGAGCGGCTGATTATGGATGTTGTGCGCGGCAACCAGACGTTGTTTATGAGGGGGGACGAAGTGGAGGCGGCCTGGGCCTGGACAGATCCGCTTATTGCGGGCTGGAAGTCCCGGGGCGATGTGCCTAAACCTTATGAAAGCGGCAGTACCGGTCCCGGGGATGCCGATTTGCTGATGCGCCGCGATGGGCGTGAATGGAGGGGGATAAACCCATGAAATTCAACGAGTACCCTGACCAGGACATGCTGGCGATTGAAGTTGCGAACGAAATCGCCGGGGAT
Organism: Leisingera sp. CC-HEC096; assembly: GCF_059429235.1. NCBI lineage: Bacteria > Pseudomonadati > Pseudomonadota > Alphaproteobacteria > Rhodobacterales > Roseobacteraceae > Leisingera > Leisingera sp. CC-HEC096. Next base: position 1,037,278 of record NZ_JCAIJS010000001.1, on the reverse strand, counting down.
TTGAAAACCCATCTTCTGCATCACGATACAGTATCCTTTGCGGTCGCTGGCGGGTCCACGCCGGGCCTCATCTTTGACGATCTGTGCGCTGCGGACATCGAATGGGACCGGGTGCATGTGATGGCGACAGACGAACGCTGGGTGCCCGCGGACAGCGCGCGGTCCAACGCTGCGATGATCCGGGCGCGGCTCCTGCAAAACCGGGCGTCTGCGGCGCAATTCCTGCCGTTCCATGTGCCGGAGCGCGAGCCTGAGGATGTTCTGGCGGAACTCGAGAGCCGGGTGGTGCCGGAGCTGCCGCTGTCGGTTCTGCTGCTGGGCATGGGCGAGGACATGCACACTGCGTCTCTGTTCCCCGGCACGGCGGGTATTGAAGCGGCTTTGGAGCCGGATGCGCCTGCGCTCACGGTCATGCGTCCGGACAGCCAGCCGGAGCCCCGGGTCAGTCTGACCGCACGGGTGCTGGACGGTGCGATTGCAAAGCATTTGGTAATATTCGGCGATGCCAAACGGCGGGCGCTTGAACAAGCGATGTCCTTGCCGCCGGAAGATGCGCCGGTCCAGGCCGTATTGTCCGAGGCCTCCGTCCATTGGGCACCTTGATTTTCAGGAAAACTAAGTATGTTTGAAGGTTTGAAGACGCTGCATGCAGAGAAATGCGGCGGAGATATAACTGAACTTTTTGAAGAGGACCCGCAGCGCGCCAGCAGTTTCAGCGTGCGGTCCGAAACGCTGTTGTTCGATTATTCCAAAACCCGGATCACTGCAGAGGTGCGAGAAGGCCTGACTGCCCTTTGCGAGGGTCGGGACGTGGCCGGGCGGCGTGCGGCCATGTTCGACGGCGGGCAGATCAACGAAACGGAACAGCGCGCGGTGCTGCATACTGCTTTGCGCGACCCGGACGGGCCGGAATTGCTGGTCGATGGAGAGGACGTGCGCGCGCCTTTGCGGCACACACTGGAGCGGATGGAGGATCTGGCGCGCCGGGTGCGCTCGGGTGCTCTGGCCGGGCCGGGCGGCACCTTCACCGATGTGGTTAATATCGGCATTGGCGGCTCCGATCTGGGGCCGGTGATGGCGACGCTGGCGCTGGCGCCGTACCATGACGGCCCGCGCTGCCATTTCGTGTCCAACGTGGACGGCGCGCACATCAATGACATCCTGCAGCGGCTTGATCCAAAAACAACTTTGGTGATCGTTGCCTCCAAGACATTTACCACCATCGAAACCATGACCAATGCCGCCACGGCGCGGCGCTGGGTAGAGGCCGGCGGCGGCACTCCGGCGCGCCAGTTTCTCGCGCTGTCCACGTCAGAGGAAGAAACCGCAGCTTTTGGCATCCCGCCTGAGCATGTGTTCGGTTTCGAGGATTGGGTCGGCGGCCGCTACTCGGTCTGGGGGCCGATTGGGCTGAGCCTGATGCTGGCGGTCGGGCCGGACCATTTCCGCGACTTCCTGGCAGGCGGCAAGTCGATGGACAACCACTTCCGCGCGGCCCCCTGGGAGCAGAACATGCCGGTGATGCTGGCGCTCACCGGGATCTGGCACCATCAGGTTTGCGGCTATCCGACCCGCGCCGTGCTGCCCTATGATCAGCGCCTGCGGCGCCTGCCGGCGTACCTGCAGCAACTGGAGATGGAATCCAACGGAAAATCCGTGGCCATGGATGGCACGCCGTTGCCCTACAACTCCGGCCCGGTTGTCTGGGGGGAACCCGGAACCAACGGCCAGCACGCTTTTTACCAGCTGCTGCATCAGGGCACCACGGTTGTGCCTGCTGAGTTTCTTGTCGCAGCTAAGGGGCATGAGCCGGAGCTCGACCAGCACCACCAGTTGCTGGTGGTGAATTGTCTGGCGCAGTCTGAGGCGCTGATGCGCGGGCGCAGCCTGGAAGAGGCCTGCGCGCTGATGAAGGCCGCCGGCTATGAGGGCGCAGAACTGGACCGGCAGGCGCGCCACCGGGTGTTCCCGGGCAACCGGCCCTCCACGACGCTGGTCTACCCGCAGCTGACGCCTCATGTGCTGGGCCAGATCATCGCGCTTTATGAACACCGGGTGTTTGTCGAAGGCGTGATCCTCAGCATCAACTCCTTTGACCAATGGGGTGTTGAACTGGGCAAGGAGCTGGCCAATTCCCTGGTTCCGCTATTGCGTGGCGAGGGGTCTGCTGACGGGAAGGACGGATCGACCCGGGCGCTCCTCACGTTCGTTCAAGAGGCGCAATAGGTCAGCGGACGGGCCGCCACTGGGCGCCGGGCCGGAGCTCTGCCCGAGGGTCTCAGTCAGGTCCGGACCGCACGCCGCCTTAGGGCATGGTCACGCTGCTGGTGATGGTGTTCACGAATTTGCCGGTCTCGGGGTCGGTCAGGGACGAAAACGTGCCGCCGCCCTGCGCATCAGCCCACGGGCCGCTGCCTCCGCCCAGGGTCCAGCTGCCAGTCAGCGCGCCGGAGTCGTCCATGCCTTCAGCGTCCCAATGCAATACGACCTTTTCGCCCGCACTGTCGGTAAATGCGCAGATTCCGCCGCCCTCAACCTGGCCAGAGGCAACCTCAACCGCCCCGAAACAGGGGCCCGCGGCGCCGTTCATCGGATGCTCAGCCTCATCCATTTCAACATTTTCATAGGAACTGCTGATCTGCATCACCATGTGGCCTTCGGCAATCTGGTTGACGGAACTGGTGGAGATTCCGGTTCCTTTGCCCGTTTGGTCCCAGGTCGTGCCGGCCAGTGCGGCTCCTGCGCTGAACGCGCAAAGCAGTGCTGCGGTCAAACAATGACGTGTCATACTGATACCCTCTCAACCAAGCCGCCCGCACCTTGCAGGCAGATGGTCCGAGTTTAGCACACTTCGGCCTGTGCCGCGCGGCAGGCTTGCTGCCGGCGGATACGCACCGGGCGTGCCCGGCTGCATGGCGGTAACATTTTGAAATGTCGTCGGAAACTGGAGCGGGTAGCGGGAATCGAACCCGCGCGTTCAGCTTGGGAAGCTGACAGGCTACCATTACATCATACCCGCCTGTGAACAGCAGGATTATGCTGCAGCGCCAAGGAGGTCAAGGGCGCTGCAGCGGTATTTTCGGCCTTTCGGTCTTCAGCCGCGGCGGCGGCGCCGGCGGCCTCCGGACCCTTCGCTGTCGCCGCCGCCGGTGTTGAAGTTCACCTGCGGCAGTGTCACCACGGTTTCCAGGATCGGGAAGGGTTCGGCCGAGTTCGGGATCGCCGAGGCGTTCACGAAATGCTCCTGGAAGCGGGGCTCCACGGCGGTTTCGATCTTTTCGATGTTGCGAACGGTTTCCTCGATCTCGCCGCGCGCTTCGGTGTTCAGCAGCGCGATGCGGGCGCCGGTGCCTGCGGCGTTGCCAGCCGAGGTGACCTTGTCCAGCTGGCAATCAGGGATCATCCCCAGCACCATCGCGTGTTTGGCCGAGATATGCGCGCCGAAGGCACCGGCGAGCACCACGCGGTCCACCTTGTCGACACCGAACTTGTCCATCAGCAAGCGCGCGCCGGAATACAGCGCCGCCTTGGCCATTTGAATGGCGCGGATGTCCGGGTTGGTGACGGTGATGGTCGGGCCGCCCTCGGCGGAGCCGTCCCACAGCATATAGGCGTTGGTTCGGCCGTCCTGGATGCAACGGGCCGACCCGGTCTGCTCAGCCGAGCCGATCAGGCCGGATGCGTCCAGCACCCCGGCCAGGCGCATTTCGGCGATGGCCTCGATAATGCCGGAACCGCAGATGCCGGTGATGCCGGTGGTGGCAATGGATTCGGCAAATCCCGGCTCGTCGGACCAGATCTCGGATCCGATGACGCGGAAACGGGGCTCCTTGGTCTTGGGGTTGATCTCGACCCGTTCGATGGCGCCGGGGGCGGCACGCTGGCCGCTGGAGATTTGCGCCCCCTCGAACGCGGGGCCAGTGGGGGAGGAGCAGGCGAGGACCTTTTCTTTATTGCCAAGCAGGATCTCGGCATTGGTGCCCACGTCGACGACCAGAACCAGATCCTCGGATTTGTCCGGGGCTTCCGACAGCGCCACCGCGGCGGCATCGGCACCCACATGGCCTGCGATGCAGGGCAGCAGATAAACGCGGGCAGCGGGGTGGATGTTCAGATCCAGCTCAACCGCGCGCAGTGCCAGCGAATTGGAAGTTGCCAGCGCAAACGGTGCCTGGCCCAGCTCGAACGGGTCGATGCCGAGGAACAGATGGTGCATCACCGGGTTGCAGACAAAGACCGCATCCACGATCAGCGCCTTGTCGATTTCGGCCTCAGCCGCGATCTGGGTAAACAGCGCGTTCATGCCTTCGCGCACCGCGCGGGTCATTTCCTGGTCGCCGCCCTTGTTCATCATCGAATAGGAGACGCGGCTCATCAGGTCTTCGCCAAAGCGGATCTGCGGGTTCATGATGCCGGAGGAGGCGACCACTTCACCGGTTTTCAGATCGCAAAGATGCGCAGCGATGGTGGTGGAGCCTAGATCAACCGCCAGCCCGTAGACTGAGCCTTCGTAGAAGCCAGGCCAGATGTGCATGATCTTGGGCGGATGGCTGGCATCGCCCAGATGCACGGCGACGGTTACCTTCCAGTTGCCCTTGCGCAGGGCTGGCTGCAGAACGCTCAGGATATGCAGGTCGGTTTTGACACCTTTCAGGCCCCACTGGCTGTCCAGCGCCTCAATCAGGCGCTCCATATCGCCGGTAGGCTTATGCATGTCGGGCTCTTCAACCTCGACATAATAGAGCCGGGTGGATGGGTTCATGGTGATGTCGCGGGCTTCGGCGCGCTTGCGGACCACCTGGCGGTGGACCTGGCTTTCCGGCGGAACGTCGATCACGACGTCGCCCTGCACGGTGGCCTGGCAGCCCAGGCGGCGGCCGTCGATCAGGCCGCGCTTGTCCTTGTAGCGCTGCTCGACCTTGTTCCACTCGCTGAGCGCGCCTTCCTGAACAGTTACGCCGTGCTTGGGGAATTCGCCGTAGGAGGGCGTGATCTGGCACTTGGAGCAGATCCCCCGGCCGCCGCAGACCGAGTCGAGATCGACCCCCAGCTGCCGGGCGGCGGTGAGGATCGGCGTGCCCGCGGGGAAACGCCCGCGCTTGCCGGAGGGGGTAAACACAACGAGGGGTTCGTCAGTCATGCCTGTGGCCTTCTCATTCCGCAATTTAGGCGGAGCATATGGGCTTTTGCGGCAAGCGAAAGGCAAGGGGCGGCATTTTCCCGTCTGCCGGCGGCATTTTTGTAAATTGATGACTTTGGAATGCGGATTTCGAGCGTCCTGCCGTCAGGTGGGCTGCTGCCCTTCAACCTCCTCCAGCCACGCCAGAATCTGCGCCCGGCTGCCGTCGAGCTGAGGGGCAGGGGGGCGGGTTGCGGGGTCGGGCAGGCCGCTCATCTTGATCGGATTGCCAGCTGACAAATATTCAGGGCGGCCATCATCGCCCAGCACATCCACTACCATATTGCGGGCCAGGATCTGCGGATCCTTGAGCACCTGATCGACGGTCTGGATCGGCCCGGTCGGAATGCCCGCCTCCGTCAGCAGCGAAATCCAATGCGCCTTTGTCCCGTCAAGGGTCACGGCCTCAATCAGCCGCTTCAAAAGGCGGGCGTTGTCGCAGCGGGCGGGGTTGGTGGCAAAACGCGGGTCAGAGGCCAGCGGCAGCTCCAGAACGTCGCACAGCCGGGCGAACAGCGCGTCGTTGCCCGCGGCGATCACAAACAGCCCGTCCGAGGCGTGAAAGGTTTCAAACGGGGTGATCGACGGGTGGCGCGCACCGGAGGGTTGCGGCGCTTCGCCGGTCACCGAGGTGATGGCGATGGCGTGCTCCAGCAGCGCCAGCTGGCTGTCGAGCATGGCGACATCGACGAATTTGCCTTCGCCGGTTTTCTGCACGTCCAGCAACGCTGCCAGGATGCCGTGGCCCAGGAACATGCCCGCCACGATGTCGCCGATCGAGGCGCCGACCCGCACCGGCTCGCGGTTCTTTTCTCCGGTGATCGACATAACCCCGCCGCGGGCCTGGACCACCATGTCATAGGCCGGTTTCAGGGCATCCGGCCCGCTGTGGCCGAAGCCGGAAACGGCACCGTAGATCAGCCGCGGATATTTCGCGTGCAGTGCGTCCCAGCCGTAGCCCAGCCGCTGCATCACCCCAGGGCGGAAGTTTTCCAGCAGCACATCGGCTTGCGCCAGCAGCCGGTCGAAAATGGCGCGGTCCCTTGGTGCCTTCAGATCCAGCGCGATGCTTTCCTTGCCGTGGTTGATGGTGGCGAAATAGGCGCTTTCGCCGTCCTTGAACGGTGGAAAGGCTCGGGTATCGTCACCGCCGCCGGGGCGCTCCACCTTGATGACCCTGGCGCCCAGGTCGGACAGGATCATGGAGCAATAGGGACCGGCCAGCACATGGGTGAGGTCAAGGATGGTGATGTTTTCCAGTGGTCCGGGCATGAGCAGTCCTGTTCGCGGTTCGATGCAGCACAGTGCTAACGTTCCTGTGAAACAGGTCCTTGATGCAAGTCAGGAAAAGCCGGGTTTTCTGCACCGCAGGAATTCTTGCCCTCTGCCTCTTTTCCCCCGGCCGGTTCTGTGCCATAGGGTCACCGCCAAACGGGGTTATGCATGGGGATGACAAATGCAGATTCGTGAGGCTCTCACCTTTGATGATGTTCTTTTGGTGCCGGGCGCGTCCAGCGTGCTTCCGAACACCGCCGATACCCGCACCCGGGTTACCCGGTCGGTGTCGCTGAACATCCCGCTGCTCAGCTCGGCGATGGACACGGTGACTGAGTCCCGCATGGCGATTGCGATGGCACAGGCCGGCGGCATGGGCGTGATCCACAAGAACCTGAACGTCGAAGAGCAGGCCCGAGAAGTGCGCCGGGTGAAACGCTTTGTCTCCGGCATCGTCTACAACCCCATCACCCTGACCGCCGAGCAGACTCTGGCCGATGCCAAGGCGCTGCAGGAGCGCTACCGGGTGACCGGTTTCCCGGTGGTGGACGGCTCCGGCCGCGTGGTTGGTATCGTCACCAACCGCGATATGCGCTTTGCTTCCGATGACAGCACGCCGGTCTCGGTCATGATGACCTCCGACAACCTGGCGATGCTGCAGGAGCCGGCCGATCTGGAAGAGGCCAAGTCGCTGATGAAGGCGCGCCGGATCGAAAAGCTGCTGGTTACCGATAAGAACGGCAAGCTGACCGGCCTTTTAACCCTTAAGGACACCGAACAGGCGGTTCTGAACCCCACCGCCTGCAAGGACGAGCTGGGCCGCCTGCGCGTGGCGGCTGCCAGCTCCGTCGGCGACAGCGGCTTCGAACGCTCCGAGGCACTGATCGACGCGGGTGTTGATATCGTCGTGGTTGACACGGCGCATGGTCATTCCGCGGGTGTGATCGACGCCGTGAAGCGGGTCAAGGCGCTGTCCAGCAAGGTTCAGGTGATTGCCGGCAACGTGGCCACCGGTGAAGCGACCCGGGCGCTGATCGACGCAGGCGCGGATGCGGTTAAGGTCGGCATCGGCCCGGGCTCGATCTGCACCACCCGCATGGTGGCGGGCGTTGGCGTGCCCCAGCTGACCGCGATCATGGATTGCGCAAGCGCCGCTGGCGACACTCCGGTGATCGCGGATGGCGGCATCAAGTTCTCCGGCGACTTCGCCAAGGCGATCGCAGCCGGCGCATCCTGCGCGATGGTCGGTTCGATGATTGCGGGCACTGACGAGTCCCCGGGCGAGGTGATCCTGTACCAGGGCCGCTCCTACAAATCCTACCGCGGCATGGGCTCAATGGGTGCGATGGCGCGCGGCTCCGCTGACCGCTACTTCCAGAAGGATGCCGCCAGCGACAAGCTGGTGCCGGAAGGCATTGAAGGCCAGGTGCCCTATAAAGGCGGCGCAAACGCGGTGATCCACCAGCTGGTGGGCGGTCTGCGTGCGGCAATGGGCTACACCGGCTGTGCCACCGTTGATGAGATGCGCAAGAACTGCAACTTTGTCCGCATCACCGGCGCCGGGCTCAAGGAAAGCCACGTGCATGACGTGCAGATCACCCGCGAAGCGCCGAACTACCGGGTGGGATAAACTGATGACGGCCGTGTGTGAAATTGGGGCAGGGGCATGACCCCCGCCGCCCGCCTGCAGGCGGCCATTGAAATCCTAGACCAGGTGCTGGCGGGGGAGCCGGCGGAAAAGGCGCTGACCTCCTGGGGCCGGCGCAGCCGCTTTGCCGGCTCCAAGGATCGCGCGGCGGTGCGCGACCATGTGTTCACTGCCGTACGCTGCCTGCGCTCGCACGCGGCCTTGGGCGGTGCACGCAGCGGGCGGGGGCTGATCCTTGGCGCCTTGCGCGAGGCCGGGCAGGACCCGGATGAGGTCTTCACCGGGCAGGGCCACGCCCCCGCGACGCTGAGCGAGGCTGAACGCCAACTGCCACCGCCGCCTGAAGGGGCTGAGGCGCTGGATATTCCCGATTGGCTGTGGCGTGAATTCAGTGCCAGTCTCGGACGGAACGCCGAAACTGCCGCGAAGGCCCTTCGCAGCCGTGCTCCGGTGCATCTGCGGGTGAACACGGCCCGGTGCACAATCGAGCAAGCTCAAGACGCTCTGGCTGCCGAGGGGATATCCACCCAGCCGCACCTCGCGGCTTCAACTGCGTTGGAGATCACCGAAGGCGCCCGCAAGCTGCGCAATGCCAAGGCCTACGCGGACGGCCTGGTTGAGCTGCAGGACGCGGCCAGCCAAGCGGTGGTTGAGCAGCTGCCGCTGCAGGATGGCATGTCCGTTCTCGACTATTGCGCCGGCGGCGGCGGCAAGAGCCTTGCCATGGCGGCCCGCGCCCGGATCCGCCTGCACGCCCATGACGCCGATCCCAAGCGGATGAAGGACCTGCCGGAGCGCGCCGCGCGGGCAGGCACCGGGGTGACGCTTCTCTCCTCCACGGATGTTGACCGCACAGCCCCCTTTGATCTCGTCCTCTGCGACGTGCCCTGTTCCGGCTCCGGATCATGGCGGCGGGCGCCCGAGGGTAAATGGCGGCTGACGCCAGAGGCCTTGCAGGCCCTGCTGCAAACCCAATCGGAAATTTTGCACAAAGCGGCGGGTCTCACGGCCCCTGGCGGCACGCTGGCCTATGCAACGTGCTCCATGCTTCAAGCGGAGAATACGCTGCAAGTTGAACGCTTTATCCGGGAGCAGCCTGAGTGGTCCCTGACGGCGGAGCAGAGCTGGCAGGTGCAGCAGGGCACAGACGGGTTCTATGTTGCCGTGTTGACGCGCGCAAAGACCGGTTGATAGGGTCGCGGCTGGGAAACCCTTTGTTTTTATTAACGTGGTTTTAACCTGAACCGCCGCGTTATGGCGTCACCAAGCAAAGACCATGGAGCCGTAATGTCCGGTCGCCAAGACACTTCCGTTCCGGAACTGCGCGTTTATGCGCCTGAACACGCCAGGCTGGCCGCCACTTTGCTGCTGGCCCTGATGCTGATGTCCGGCCCCTGGCTGTTTCCGCTGCCCGATTGGATGAGCCGCGGCTTTATCATGGTCGGACTGACGCTACTTGTGGTAGCAGTGCTGATGGTGGTGCAGACCCGCATGCGGCTAAACGCACGGGCGATGGCTGCGGAACTTCTGACTGGCTTCATCGAGAAAGACGCCACACCCAGCTTTGTCACGGACGGCGATGGGGTCATCCACGCCTGCAACGGCGCGGCGGTGAAGCGATTCCAGGATGGCGGCGGGGAAACTCTGACGGGCACTTTGCGGTCGATCCTGGCGAATCCGTCCGCCGTTCTGTACCGGCTGCAAAGCCGTGCCCGCGTCGATGGTGCCGCGCGCGAGGATATCGTGACACGGCGCGGCCATGTCCGGCTGGCGGTGCATCAGATGAATGGCGGCAGCTTCCTGTGGCGGGTGGAGGATATTCTGGACCGCGGCAGCAATGGCCGCGGCGCGGACACTATGCCGGTGCCGATGATCACCGTAGGCCGGACCGGCGCGGTTCTGTTCATGAACGAAGCCGCCCGCAGCCTGATCGGCGAACGGGTGAAGTCCACCGACCGCCTGTTCCCCGCGCTGCCGGTTCTGCCGGGGCGGATCAACACGCTCAGCACCAAAAACGGGCCGGTGCAGGTTCTGGTCAGCGAAAACAACCGTACCCAGGGCCGCAGCGAGCTGTTCCTGATGCAAGTGGACGAAAGCGGGCTCGACGCCGCGCAGGCCGGGCTGGAGGCGCTGCCGGTTCCCTTCCTCAAGGTTGCACCCACTGGTGAGATCCTGACCACCAACCGGATGGCGCTGCGCCTGCTGGGGGTGGAAAGCTGCGCCAACCTGAAACTTGGCCAGCTGATGGAGGGCCTCGGCCGCCCGATGTCCGACTGGCTGCGCGATACGGCTGACGGGCTGGCCCCCAACAAATCCGAATTCCTGCGTCTGTCACGTTCCGACAAGGAAGTCTTCGTCCAGGTCACTCTCACCCGCGTGGTCGAAGAGGGCACGCCGGTGCTGATCGCGGTTCTGAACGACGCGACGGAACTGAAAACGCTGGAAGCGCAGTTTGTGCAAAGCCAGAAAATGCAGGCGATCGGCCAGCTGGCCGGCGGTGTTGCGCATGACTTCAACAACCTGCTGACGGCGATTTCCGGCCACTGCGACCTGCTTCTGTTGCGCCATGATCAGGGCGATCAGGACTATGGCGATCTGATTCAGATCCACGAGAATGCCAACCGCGCGGCCTCGCTGGTCAGCCAGCTGCTGGCGTTCTCGCGCAAACAGACACTGCAGCCGGAGATCCTGGATGTGCGCGACACGCTGTCGGATCTGACTCATCTTCTGAACCGCCTGGTGGGCGAGAAGGTCACGCTAACCCTGAGCCACGACCCGGTGATGAAGTCAATCCGCGCCGACAAGCGGCAGCTGGAGCAGGTGCTGATGAACCTGGTGGTGAACGCGCGCGATGCGATGCCGCAAGGCGGCGAAATCCGTGTTGAGACCGAGGTCCTCTCGCTGGACAAGCCGCTGGAGCGGAACCGCGCCACCGTGCCTGCGGGAGATTGGGTAACGGTTAAAGTGTCCGACGAAGGTGTCGGGATCGCGCCGGACAAGTTGCAGAAGGTGTTCGAACCTTTCTACACCACCAAACGCACGGGCGAGGGCACCGGTCTGGGTCTGTCCACGGCTTATGGCATCATCAAGCAGACCGGCGGCTATATCTTTGTCGACTCGGTCAAGGGGCACGGCACCCAGTTCACGCTGTTCTTCCCTGTCTTCAAGCAGCAGGCTGACACGCTGGCCGCAGAGAAGACCGAAGAAGCGGAGGACAAGACCGCAGCAAATCAGCATGGTGAGGGTGTGGTGCTGCTGGTGGAGGACGAGGCGCCGGTGCGGGCCTTTGCCTCCCGCGCGCTGCGGATGCGCGGCTATACCGTGCTGGAGGCGGATTCGGCCGAGGATGCACTGCGCACGCTGGAAGATCCCGGTCTGACCGTTGACGTCTTTGTCACCGATGTGGTGATGCCCGGCATGGACGGCCCCAGCTGGGTGCGCGAAGCGCTGAAGGAGCGGCCGGATACCCGGGTTGTCTTTGTGTCCGGCTACGCCGAGGGTGCCTTTGGCGAGGCGGAGCCGGAGGTGCCGAACTCGGTATTCCTGCCCAAGCCCTTCTCGCTGAACCAGCTGACAGAGACGGTACACGCCCAGCTGCATTGAGGTTTGAAGAGAATTGCGCTGAATAAGCCGCCGGTCCCCGGCGGCTTGCTTGTCTCAGCGGCGCGGTATCGATCTATACAACGAGAATTCCTCCGCCCGTTTCCGCCGCAGCCGGTCTTCGGCGTCCTGGCTCAGCGACAGTTCCGCTGCAGGGCTGACGTTCTTGCGCTCCAGTCGTATTCCGGTGTCCAGTCGCTGTTCCAGAAACGCTTTCAGCGCATCCTGGTCTTCATAGCGGAACAGATGGCTGACCTTGCAGCCGTTCGGCTGGGGCTCGAGGAACTTTGCCTGGGTGCCCACATTGGCATAGGCAGGCGGTTTGCCCTTGCAGTAGCCGTGCAGGAAATCTTCGAAACTGATACCCTTGGTCGAATTCGGATTGCCGTCCAGCGCGGGCCGCTGGCGGTAGCGGTACCAGCTGCCCAGCCAGCTCACCGGCTCCCGCATCACCGCTGCAATCTCCAGCTCGGCGCTACAGACCTTTTCATACATTGGCCGGATCCAGCGGTTGTAGCGGTAGAGCGGTGCATGTTTCAGCTCCGGCGGGTCGGAGATAACCAGATCCGCCCGGTCGCGCAGCGCAGCCTGAAAGGCAGTGGTGCCGGTCTTGGGAACGGAAAGAAGCGCCAGCCGTTCCTTGAAAAATATCATCATTCCGTTAACTGCCCGGTAAAAATAATTGCTCGGCTTTAACCATAAAGGACTCTTTAACACCCTGCCGTTGAAGTGGGTATATCAGTTTTACTGTTGCAATGTTCTCTTTTTGATCTCATAAGGAACAAGAGGTGAACAAAGCAGTGATTGCCGCACGCCCCGGTGTGTGACAGATAGAAAGGGACAAGGGACTATGGCGGATCTTTTGACCATGAAAAATAAAGTAAGCGGTGACAAGCAAAAGGCGCTCGACAGCGCGCTTGCCCAGATTGAGCGGCAGTTCGGCAAGGGCTCCATCATGAAGCTCGGCGATGGCAATGCCATGAACGAAATCGAGGCCAGCTCGACCGGCTCTCTGGGCCTCGACATCGCATTGGGCATTGGCGGTCTGCCGATGGGGCGGATTATCGAAATTTACGGGCCCGAAAGCTCGGGCAAGACCACCCTGACCCTGCATTGCATCGCGGAACAGCAGAAAAAGGGCGGCGTCTGCGCCTTTGTGGACGCGGAACATGCGCTGGACCCGCAGTATGCGGCCAAACTGGGCGTTGATCTGGACGAGCTGCTGATCTCGCAGCCCGACACCGGTGAACAGGCGCTGGAAATTACCGACACGCTGGTGCGTTCAGGCGCGGTCAACATGGTGATCGTCGACTCGGTGGCGGCGCTGACCCCGAAATCCGAGCTTGAGGGCGACATGGGCGACAGTAACGTCGGCGTCCAGGCCCGCCTGATGAGCCAGGCGATGCGCAAGCTGACCGGCTCTATCAGCCGCTCCAAATGCATGGTGATCTTTATCAACCAGATCCGTATGAAAATCGGCGTGATGTTCGGCTCCCCCGAAACCACCACCGGCGGCAACGCGCTGAAATTCTATTCCTCCGTCCGCCTGGACATCCGCCGCATCGGAGCGATCAAGGACCGCGACGAGGTGGTCGGCAACTCCACCCGCGTCAAGGTCGTCAAGAACAAGGTGGCGCCGCCGTTCAAGCAGGTGGAATTCGACATCATGTATGGCGAAGGCATCTCCAAGATGGGTGAGCTGCTGGATCTGGGCGTGGCGGCCGGTGTCGTCAACAAGTCCGGCGCCTGGTTCTCTTACGGGGACGAGCGGATCGGGCAGGGGCGCGAAAACGCCAAGACGTTCCTGCGCGAAAACCCCTCCATCGCCTATGACATCGAGGACAAGATCCGCGCCGCGCACGGGCTGGAATTCGAGCGTCCGGACATGGATGGCACCGACGATATCCTTGAGGCCTAAGCGCCGGATAATCTGATCAAATCCTGAGAGTGAGGGGGCGCGGCGAAGGCTGCGCCCTTTTTCGTTGCTGCACGCCGCTTCCCGCTGTGGACAGCGCCCCGGCGCGCGGGTAAACCTGCCCGGAACGCTTGTTTTAAGCCCGCAAGAGATCCCGCATATGCCGACGCTCAACGATATCCGCTCTACCTTTCTGAACTACTTTGCCAAACAGGGGCATGAGGTTGTCGACTCCAGCCCGCTGGTGCCGCGCAACGATCCGACCCTGATGTTCACAAACTCGGGCATGGTGCAGTTCAAGAACTGCTTCACCGGGGTAGAGACCCGCGACTACAAACGCGCGACCACCTCGCAGAAATGCGTCCGCGCCGGCGGCAAGCACAACGACCTCGACAACGTCGGCTACACCGCGCGCCACCACACGTTCTTCGAGATGCTCGGCAACTTCTCCTTTGGCGATTACTTCAAGGAAGAGGCGATCCCCTTCGCGTGGGAGCTGATCACCAAGGAATTCGATATTCCCAAGGACCGGCTGTACACCACCGTCTATCACACCGATGACGAAGCCTTTGAGATCTGGAAGAAAATGGGCGTGCCGGAGGAGCGGATCATCCGCATTGCCACCTCCGACAACTTCTGGCAGATGGGCGACACCGGCCCCTGCGGCCCCTGCACCGAGATTTTCTATGATCACGGCGACCACATCTGGGGCGGCCCTCCGGGCTCTCCGGAGGAAGACGGCGACCGCTTCATCGAGATCTGGAACCTCGTCTTCATGCAGAACGAGCGGTTCGCCGATGGCACCATGGTTGATCTGGAGATGCAGTCCATCGACACCGGCATGGGGCTGGAGCGGATTGCGGCGCTGCTGCAGGGCACCCATGACAACTATGAAACCGACCTGTTCAAGGCGCTGATCGAAGCCTCCGCGAACGTGACGAACACCGATCCGTTCGGGGATCAGAACGTGCATCACCGGGTGATCGCCGATCACCTGCGGTCCTGTTCGTTCCTGATTGCCGAGGGGGTGCTGCCGTCGAACGAAGGCCGCGGCTACGTGCTGCGCCGGATCATGCGCCGCGCGATGCGCCATGCCTCGCTGCTCGGCGCCACCGATCCGGTGATGCACAAGCTGGTGCCGTCGCTGGTGCAGAAGATGGGTGCGGCCTATCCAGAGCTCGGCCAGGGCCAGGCGCTGATCGAAGAGACCTTCGAGCAGGAGGAAACCCGTTTCCTCAAGACACTGGACCGCGGTTTGAAACTTCTGGACGAAGCCTCTGCCGATCTGGGCAAGGGTGACGTGCTGCCGGGTGAAACTGCGTTCAAGCTGTATGACACCTACGGCTTCCCGCTCGACCTAACGCAAGACGCCCTGCGCGCCAAGGAGATCGAGGTCGACACCGATGGGTTCGACGCTGCGATGAGGGAGCAGAAGGAGAAATCCCGCGCAGGCGGTATCGGTTTGGGCGAAGCCGCGGATGTGAAGGTTTACTTTGACATCGTGGACGCCGCCGGCACCACTGATTTCCTGGGTTATGAAACCGAGAAGGCAGAGGGCCAGATCGTTGCCATCGTCAAGGACGGCGCACAGGTGCAGTCCGCGGCCAAGGGCGACACGGTGCAGGTCATCCTGAACCAGACGCCGTTCTATGGCGAAAGCGGCGGCCAGGTGGGGGACACCGGTGTGCTGACCGTGGAAGGCGGCGCTGCCCGCATCACCGACACCAAGAAGGTAGAAGGCCTGTTCCTGCACATCGCCGAAGTGACCGAGGGCACTGTTGCCGTCGGTCAGGGCGCGGCGATGGAAGTGGATCATGGCCGCCGGAGCAAAATCCGGGCCAACCACTCGGCAACCCACCTGTTGCACGAAGCCCTGCGCAACGCGCTGGGGGAGCATGTGGCGCAGAAGGGTTCTCTGAACGCCGCTGACCGGCTGCGCTTCGACTTCAGCCACAACAAGGCGATGAGCGCGGATGAACTGGCCAAGGTGGGCGCGGAGGTGAATGACTTCATCCGCCAGAACACGCCGGTGTCGACCCGGATCATGACTCCGGATGATGCGCGCGATTTGGGCGCGCAGGCCCTGTTCGGCGAGAAATACGGCGAGGAGGTGCGAGTCGTCTCCATGGGCCGTGCTCCGACTGGTAAAGGCCAGGATGGCGACACGTACTCGATCGAGCTGTGCGGCGGCACGCATGTGAAGCAAACCGGCGACATCGGCACCTTTGTGATCCTGGGCGACAGCGCGTCCTCTGCCGGCGTGCGCCGGATTGAGGCGCTGACCGGCGCGGCAGCGGTCGAGCATCTGGAGCGCGAAGCGGGCCGCATGGCTGAGGTCGCCGGAGCGCTGAAGGCGCAGCCCGCAGAGGTCCTGGACCGCCTGAAGGCGATGATGGATGAGCGCAAGGCGCTGCAGAACGAGATCTCCAACCTCAAGCAGCAGATCGCCATGGGCGGCGGTTCCGGCGGCGGTGCCGAGGCTAAGGATGTGAATGGCAAGAAGTTCCTGGCCCAGGCTCTGCAAGGCGTCTCCGGCAAGGATCTCCGCGGCCTCATCGATAAGCACAAGCAGAACATCGGCTCTGGCGTGATCCTGCTGATCGCCGAGGATGAGGGAAAGGTGGCCGTGGCTGCTGGTGTCACTGACGATCTGACCGGCGAAGTCTCTGCCGTGGACGTTCTGAAAGCCGCGGTTCCGGCCGTGGGCGGCAAGGGCGGCGGCGGCCGTCCGGATATGGCCCAGGGCGGCGGCAAGGACTTCTCCGGCGCCGAGGAGGCGATCAAGGCCGCAGAGGCGGTGCTGGCTGGCTGACCATTTGGTCAAATAACACTTGGTCTTTCCGGCAAACTGCCTAAGCTGCCGGGAAGATCATAAACTTGGGAGGCTCCGATGCCCGCGCTTTGGATTGCACATGTGACCGTCACCGACGCCGATGCATACGGCAAATATGCCGAGTTGGCTGGCCCTGCCATCGCCAAGCATGGCGGTGAGTTCATCGCCCGCGGCGGCCGGTTTGTGCAGCTGGAGGGCAAGGAGCGGCCGCGCAATGTGGTGGCCCGCTTCCCGAGTGTCGAGGCGGCGGTGGATTGCTATCACAGCCCGGAATACCAGGAAGCGCTGGACCACGCGCGCGGCGCGTCCGAGCGCGAGCTGATGGTGGTGGAGACCAGCGAGTAAAGGCTGGTCCCTGCGGCGGTTCTGCCGTCTTTTTTGAGTATTTTGGGAAAGATGAAGGGGTGCCTTGTGTGCCCCTTTTTGCTGCGGTGCAGACTAAGTCGGCCGCGTAAAAAAGGCGCCCGAAGGCGCCTTTTCAGGTCTGTGTCAGCTTGCGGCCTTGGCCATCCGCTTGCGTTCATGCGGGTCCAGGTAACGCTTGCGCAGACGCACGTTGTTCGGTGTCACTTCGACCAGTTCGTCATCGTTGATGTAGGCGATGGCCTCTTCCAGCGACAGCGTCATCGGGGTGGTCAGACGCACCGCGTCGTCGGTGCCGGAGGCGCGGACGTTGGTCAGCTTCTTGCCCTTCAGCGGGTTCACTTCCAGGTCATTGTCGCGCGAATGCTCGCCGATGATCATGCCGGTGTAGATGTCGGCCTGAGCCCCGATCATCATCTTGCCGCGCTCTTCCAGGTTCCACAGGGCATAAGCCACCGACTGGCCGTTCTCCATCGAGATCAGCACGCCGGCGCGGCGGCCCGGAATTGCACCCTTGTGCGGAGCCCAGCCGTGGAACACGCGGTTCAGCACGCCGGTGCCGCGGGTGTCGGTCAAGAATTCACCGTGGTAGCCGATCAGGCCCCGCGAGGGGACATGGGCGATGATACGGGTCTTGCCTGCACCTGCGGGCTTCATCTCGACCAGCTCACCCTTGCGGGCGCCGGTCAGCTTCTCGATCACCGCGCCGGAGTATTCGTCATCCACGTCGATGGTGGCTTCTTCGATCGGCTCCATGCGGACACCATCGACTTCCTTCATGATCACCTGCGGGCGGGAAATCGACAGCTCGAAACCTTCGCGGCGCATGTTTTCGATCAGAACGCCCATCTGCAGTTCGCCGCGGCCGGAGACTTCGAAGGCCTCGCCGCCAGGGGTGTCCTGGATCTTGATGGCGACGTTGCTTTCGGCCTCTTTCATCAGGCGGTCGCGGATGACGCGGGACTGGACCTTTTTGCCATCACGGCCGGCCAGCGGGCTGTCGTTGATGCCAAAGGTTACGGTGATGGTCGGCGGGTCGATCGGCTGGGCGTCCAGCGGCTCATCCACGGCCAGGGCGCAGATGGTGTCGGCTACGGTGGCCTTGGACATGCCGGCAATGGAGACGATGTCGCCTGCCTGTGCCTCTTCGATGTCCTGCTGGGCCAGGCCGCGGAACGCCTGAATCCGGGTGACGCGGAACTGCTCGATCTTCTGCCCGATGCGGGAGATCGCCTGCACGGTGGCGCCGACCTTCAGCTTGCCGGATTCCACGCGGCCGGTCAGGAGGCGGCCGACAAACGGATCGCTGCCCAGGGTGGTGGCCAGCATCCGGAAATCTTCGTCCTGGCGCTTGATCTGCTTGGGCTCCGGCACGTGGTTCACGATCAGGTTGAACAGCGCGTGCAGGTCCTTGCGCGGGCCGTCCAGCTCGGCATCGGCCCAGCCGGAGCGGCCGGAAGCGTACATATGCGGGAAGTCCAGCTGGTCTTCGGTCGCGTCCAGAGAGGCAAACAGGTCAAAGCATTCGTCCAGCGCGCGGTCGGGTTCTGCGTCGGGCTTGTCGACCTTGTTCAGCACCACGATCGGACGCAGGCCCAGGGCCAGCGCCTTGGAGGTCACGAATTTGGTCTGCGGCATCGGGCCTTCGGCGGCGTCTACCAGCAGCACCACGCCGTCCACCATCGACAGGATCCGCTCGACCTCGCCGCCGAAGTCGGCGTGGCCGGGAGTGTCAACGATGTTGATGCGGGTGCCGTTCCATTCGACCGAGGTCGGTTTGGCAAAAATGGTAATGCCGCGTTCGCGCTCAAGATCGTTGCTGTCCATGGCGCGTTCCGCCACAGCCTGATTTTCGCGGAAGGCGCCGGATTGTTTCAGCAGCTCGTCGACCAGAGTGGTTTTGCCGTGGTCAACGTGAGCAATGATCGCAATGTTGCGCAAGTCCATGACGTTCGCCTTTGTAAGGAAGTTGGGCCGCGCATAGCCCGATCCCGGTTCAAAGGCCAGAGAAAAACCGCCATATGGCCTGCAAATGCGGTTCAGTGGCCCGAGGACTTGGAAAACAGGTGGATGATGACGATACCGGACATGATTAGAATCATGCCGATGACTGCGGGAAGATCCAGCTTCTGGCCGAAGACAAAGAAGGCAATCACCGCAATCAGCAGGATGCCGAGGCCGGACCAAATAGCATACACGATGCCCACTGGCATGAATTTGAGCGTCAGCCCCATCATGTAGAAGGAAAAGGCATAGGCAACCAGCACGATCAGCGACGGCCCAAGACGGGAAAACTGCTGGCTGGCTTGCAATGCCGTGGTTCCGATTGTTTCCGCGGCTACGGCAATGATCAGGTAGAAGTAATGTACCGGCATCTCTGCCTCCGTTCTGCGCGCTTGCCCCCGCAACGGCGGGCCTGTTTCCCCGGTACCTTATCCGCCGCGTTCAAGGAAGTCCCGATGCGTCACCGGCTGCCGCTTTTCCGCCTGCCGCGGCGGCGAACAGGCGACTGTGCGCGAACACACTGGACTGTGATTTGGGAGTTTCTTAGGAGATTGTTCCAATAATCCGGTGCCGGAAAAGCTCCGGTCCGATTCCCAAACTGGTGCGGGGGACTGCCATATGTGCCGCTGGGCTGCCTATTCGGGGGCTGATGTGTTCCTGGAAGACATCATTTCAATTCCCGCGCATTCCCTGATTGCCCAAAGCCAGAAGGCGGCTGAATGCAAGACGGCAACCAACGGCGACGGGTTCGGCCTCGCCTGGTACGGCCAGCGGCCGGAGCCTGGTCTGTACCGCGATGTTTATCCGGCTTGGTCGGACTGCAATCTGCGGGCGCTGGTCCAACAGGTGAAATCAGGCCTGTTCCTGGCCCACGTGCGCGCCTCGACGGGCTCCGCAACCAGCCGCAACAACTGTCATCCCTTCACCGCTGGCCGGTGGAGTTTCATGCATAACGGCCAGGTCGGCGGCTTCGAAAAATTCCGCCGCCATGCTGACATGTGCATCCCTGATGAGCTGTATGAGCACCGAAAAGGGGCCACCGACAGCGAGGTGCTGTTTCTGCTCGCCTTGCAGGAAGGCCTGGATACCGACCCGAAAGCGGCGCTGGAGCGGGCGGTTGCCCGGATGGAGGCTTTGTCGCGCGCGCGGGGATCCACTCCGCATATGCGCCTGTCCGTAGCAATGTCGGACGGGCAAAGGCTTTATGCGGCGCGCTATTCTTCGGACAGTATTGCGCCCTCGGTCTATTACCGCTGGAGCAACAGCCTGAGCGGCTGGGCGGTGGTGTCGGAACCACTGGAGCAGACCGGCGAAGCCTGGAGCGAGTTGAAGCCGGGCGCCTTTCTGACGCTGACTGGGGAAGGCTCGGAAATCGAGCCGTTTCAACCGTTTCTGGAGTGACGTTCAGTGCGGGGGCGCCTGCTGCTACAGGCGCCCGGCCTCCCGGAACCAGGGTTCGACCGTTGCGCGAACATAGTCCCAAACGCCGGGGGTGCCGCGGCTGACCTTTTCGCCGACGCGGGCCTCGAGCTGCGGCAGGGTTACGTCGTAATCTACCCAGCTGCCACCGCCGTTCAGCAGGTTCAGCAGCACCGGCTGCACCCGGTCAATGGACTTGGCAAAGACTGCATCTGCGCTGCTCGCGGCCTCGAACTCTTCCCAGATGGCGCGCATCGGAGCGCCCTGCTCCAAGGGAAGAAGGCCGAACAAACGGTCTGCGGCAGCTTGCTCCTCAGCGGCCAGGGCAGCGAGGGCAGCAGGATCCAACACCCCGTGGATCGGAGCATCGCCTGCGTCGATTTCCACCAGGTCATGCAGCAGCAGCATCTGCAGCACCCGGTCCACATCCGCCGCATCCGCGCTGTGCTCTGCCAGCACCCAAGCGTAAAGCATGATGTGCCAGCTGTGCTCTGCCGAGTTTTCATGCCGCGAGCCGTCGCCCAGCTTGGACGCGCGGGTGACAAGTTTCAGGTTGTCGGCTTCATTCAGGAAAGGAAGGCGGGCCGTCAGCCTGCTGCAATCAAATCCGGTGTCTTCTCCCAGCAGGGCCAGCGCGTGGTGAAACGCTTCGGGCAAGTCGTGCTCCAGCGCGGCTGCCCGGCCGCCGAACAGGTTCTGCCGGACCACACCGACATGCCAGTCCAACGGCTCTGCGCCGTAAAGGGTCTGAAAGACCGGCTGGCAATGGTCCACCCGCTTGGCAAAGCGTGCATCGGGCGTTTCGGACGCTTCGAACTCCTGCCACAGTGTCAGGAATTCTGCGCCCTGATCCGCGGGCAGCAGGCCAAACAGGCGGTCAGCAGCGGCCAGTTCAGACCGCGCAACGGCGTCCCAGTCGACCTCATCGGTGATCGGATGATCGCCTGCGTCGATCTCCACCAGATCATGCAGCAGCAGCATCCGTATGGCGCGGAAGATGTTCACCTCCGGCGCGGCAAACGGTGCCAGCACCAGCGCATAAAGCGCCAGATGCCAGCTGTGCTCGGCTGAGTTTTCGCGGCGGCTGCAATCCAGAATCAGGTTCTGTCGCTCCACGCAGCGCAGCTTGTCCGCTTCCAGCAGGAAGGCGAATTGGGCATCCAGACGGGCGCTCACGCGTCACCCTTGGCTTCCAGCTGTGCCTGCAGCGCGGAAACTTTCTGATTGAGGAATTCACGCGCCTTGCGTTCCGCCAGGCGCACGCGCATTTCGGTGAGGAACGCCTCTTCGAGCGATTGGGAGGCAGCGCCCAGCACCTGGCCCACCTCGACGTACAGCCGGTCCTCGCCGCTGGCGTCCTGAACTTTGAGCGTATCGACCGCCAGTTTTTGGGCCAGCGTCTCGATTGTGCTCATCAGCGCGACGTCTCCGTCAGGCGACGCTTCACGTAATCGCTCACATTGCCGATCATCGTGTCCATATACGGATCCTGGAAGAAGTGGTCCGCGCCCTCGATCTCGGTGTGGGTGATGGTGATGCCCTTCTGCTCATGCAGCTTGCTGACCAGGTTGGCGGTATCCGCAGGCGGCGCCACGCGGTCGGCAGTGCCGTTGATGATCAGACCTGAGGACGGGCAGGGCGCCAGGAAGGAAAAGTCGTACATGTTGGCCGGCGGGGCAACCGAAATGAACCCGGTGATCTCGGGGCGGCGCATCAGCAGCTGCATACCGATCCAGGCCCCAAAGGAGAAGCCAGCAACCCAGCAATGCTTGGAGTTGGTGTTCATCGACTGCAGGTAATCCAGAGCCGATGCCGCATCGGACAGTTCGCCGACGCCCTGGTCGTATTCGCCCTGGCTGCGGCCAACACCGCGGAAGTTGAACCGCAGAACGGTGAAGCCCATGTTGTAGAACGCGTAGTGGAGGTTGTAGACAACCTTGTTGTTCATGGTGCCGCCGAACTGCGGATGCGGGTGCAGCACGATGGCGATCGGGGCGTCTTTTTCTTTTTGCGGGTGATAGCGGCCTTCGAGGCGGCCTTCGGGTCCGGGAAAGATGACCTCGGGCATGGGCGGTTTAAATCCTAATCTCGTTTTCGGGTCTGCTGGCAGAATACTTGACGGGTTCCGTCAGGCATCTTAGAACAGTTCTAATCAAGGGCGCAGGCCAGAGCCGAACACCGTCAAGCTGAGATACGCACAGACGCGGGCGAGGTCAATGTTTTCGCGTGGCCGCTCTGATTTCGAGGAGACATAGATGAAGCTTTCCACCAAGGGGCGCTATGCCATGGTCGCTTTGGCCGATATCGCGCTGCAAACGCAGGGTGATCTGGTGCCTTTGGGCGATATCTCCAAGCGTCAGGATATTTCCCTGCCGTACCTTGAGCAGCTGTTTGTCAAACTGCGCCGTGCCGGGCTGGTTGAATCAGTGCGCGGCCCCGGCGGCGGTTACCGTCTGGCCATGCCGGCGTCGGAAATCCGGGTTGTCGATGTGCTGTCCGCCGTGGACGAAACGGTGGACGCTATGCACAAGGGGGCAGGCGCCTCAGGGGCGCTGTCCGGCAGCCGGGCGCAATCCTTGACCAACCGCCTGTGGGAGGGGCTGAGCGCGCATGTCTATGTGTTTCTGCATCAGACCCGCCTGTCCGATGTGATCAAGAACGATCTGGCGCCATGCCCGGCGGTGCCGAGCTTGTTTGCCGTGGTGGATGATTGAGGTGCCGGTGACTTGCTGCGCCACCCCATCCGGTTCTATCGGACCCACCACACAATTTGTGCGGGAAGGCTTTGCGCATTGGTGCAAGGCCGCGTATGACGCGGCAGCGATCCGCAAAAAGATGCATCTATGAAACGTGTTTATCTCGATCATAACGCCACCGCCATTCTGCGTCCCGAAGCGCGGGCTGCGATGATTGCAGCGATGGACGTCTGCGGCAACCCGTCGTCGGTCCATGCCGAGGGCCGGGCCGCCAAGGCGCTGGTCGAAAAGGCGCGGGCGCAGGTGGCTGCTGCTTTTGGAGCCGATGGCGCGGATATCGTGTTTACCTCGGGTTCAACCGAGGGCGCGTCGCTGGCGCTGGCCGGCCGCGGCCTGCATGGCGCACCGGTGGAGCATGACGCGGTTCGAGCGTGGATCGTCGAGGACCTGAATGCAGGCTCCGACGGTGCGGTGGAAATTACCGCCCCTGCCGCTTCAACCTTGCAATTGGCCAATTCGGAAACGGGCATTGTTCAGCGCTTGCCGGACGGCTTGGCAGTGACCGATGCGACCCAGGCATTCGGTAAATTGCCGGTTGCCTTCAACTGGCTTGGCGCTCAAATGGCGCTGATCTCAGCGCATAAATTGGGCGGCCCCAAGGGCATCGGCGCGGTGGTGATGAAACGCGGTACCGACCTGTCGGCTCAGATAAAAGGCGGGGGCCAGGAGATGGGCCGCCGGTCCGGCACCGAAAATGTCATTGGAATCGCTGGCTTCGGCGCCGCAGCTGAAGCTGCTGCCAAAGATCTGGCCGATGGCGTCTGGGAGCGGGTTGAAGAACTTAGAAATATTCTAGAAAAGGCGCTTGTGTCTGGCGCAAGCCATACTATTTTTGTCGGGAAGGATCAGAAGCGGCTGCCGAACACCCTGTGTTTCGCAACGCCCGGCTGGAAGGGCGAGACCCAGGTCATGCAGATGGACCTTGCGGGATTTGCCATCAGCGCGGGCAGCGCTTGTTCCAGCGGCAAGGT
Source organism: Leisingera sp. CC-HEC096 (assembly GCF_059429235.1). Lineage (NCBI taxonomy): Bacteria > Pseudomonadati > Pseudomonadota > Alphaproteobacteria > Rhodobacterales > Roseobacteraceae > Leisingera > Leisingera sp. CC-HEC096. The sequence goes on along the minus strand of NZ_JCAIJS010000001.1, from coordinate 1,013,315 downwards.
GCGCGCCAGCGCGGTGCTGACCGCCATGGGATACGACGAGGCCACGGCACAAGGCGCGGTGCGCGTGTCGCTGGGGCCGGAGACGACGGAAGAAGACGTGCTGCGCTTTGCCGAGGCGTGGCTGCAAAAAGAAAAGAAACATCGCGCCCGCGCGGCGTGAGTGAGGAGAAGATAATGGCCGCTTTGGACCAGACCCAAGTCAAGGAAGGTGTTGACCAGGAAACCGTGGACGCAGTCCGCGAGGTAGGCGGTGCTTACAAATACGGCTGGGAAACCGATATCGAGATGGAATACGCGCCCAAGGGCGTGAACCCCGATATCGTCCGACTGATCTCGGAAAAGAACGAAGAGCCCGAATGGATGACCGAATGGCGCCTGCAGGCCTTTGAGCGCTGGGAGCAGATGGACGAGCCGAACTGGGCGATGGTCAGCTACCCGGAAATCGACTTCCAGGACCAGTATTACTATGCCCGCCCCAAGTCGATGGAGACCAAGCCCAAGTCGCTGGATGAGGTCGACCCCAAGCTGCTGGCGACCTACGAGAAGCTGGGTATCCCGCTGAAAGAACAGATGATTCTGGCAGGCGTCGAAGGCGCAGGCGAGACTCCGGAAGAAGGCCGCAAGGTCGCCGTGGACGCGGTATTCGACTCCGTCTCCGTCGGCACCACTTTCCAGAAGGAGCTTAAAGAGGCGGGCGTCATTTTCTGCTCGATCTCCGAGGCGATCCGCGAGCATCCGGAACTGGTGAAAAAGTATCTCGGCACCGTTGTTCCGGTTTCGGACAACTTCTATGCGACGCTGAACTCCGCCGTCTTCTCTGACGGTTCGTTTGTCTACGTGCCCCCGGGCGTGCGCTGCCCGATGGAGCTGTCGACCTATTTCCGCATCAACGCGGAAAACACCGGCCAGTTCGAGCGTACCCTGATCATCGCCGACAAGGGCTCTTACGTGTCCTATCTGGAAGGCTGCACCGCACCGCAGCGCGACACCGCGCAGCTGCACGCCGCGGTGGTGGAAATCATCATCGAGGAAGATGCCGAGGTGAAATACTCCACCGTCCAGAACTGGTATCCGGGCGACGAAAACGGCAAGGGCGGTATCTACAACTTTGTGACCAAACGCGCCGACTGCCGCGGCGACCGCGCCAAGGTGATGTGGACCCAGGTGGAGACCGGCTCTGCTGTGACGTGGAAATACCCGTCCTGCATCCTGCGCGGCAACGAAAGCCAAGGCGAGTTTTACTCGATTGCCATTGCCAACAATATGCAGCAGGCCGACACAGGCACCAAAATGGTTCACCTGGGCAAGAACACCAAATCGCGCATCGTCTCCAAAGGTATCTCTGCAGGCAAGGCGCAGAACACCTATCGCGGTCTGGTGTCCATGCACCCCAAGGCCAAGGACAGCCGCAATTACACCCAGTGCGACAGCTTGCTGATCGGCGACAAATGCGGGGCGCACACGGTTCCCTACATCGAGGTCAAGAACAACTCTTCCCGCGTGGAGCATGAGGCGACCACATCGAAGGTGGACGACGACCAGCTGTTCTACTGCCGCCAGCGCGGCATGGACGAGGAAGAGGCTGTGGCCCTGGTGGTGAACGGCTTCTGCAAGGACGTGCTGCAGGCGCTGCCGATGGAGTTCGCCATGGAAGCCCAGCAGCTGGTTGCAATTTCGCTGGAAGGCTCGGTGGGGTAAGCAGTGAACTTGGACAAGAGGGCAGATGCAGAGGTCAAGGCCTTTGAATACAACGCGAAAGAAGGCGTTCGCGCCGTCGCGTTCACCTGGTTCCTGCGCCGCATTGCCGGTCCTCTTTTCCTGGTTTTTGTAATCACTCTTGTCGCGGCCGTCGCCGTCAACGGAGTGATCGCTGGAGTGTTATGCCTGGCGGTATTTGGCGGCCCCTTTTTGGTTTTGTGGATGTTCACTTACCGGCAAGGATCAAAAGTGTTGGAGTATTGGAAAAGATGATCGTCACAACCACCAACTCCGTCGAAGGCTACCAGGTTGCCGAATACAAGGGCATCGTGGTGGGCGAGGCGATCATGGGCGCCAATGTGGTGCGCGATGTCTTTGCCTCGATCACCGACATCGTCGGCGGCCGCTCCGGCGCCTATGAAAGCAAGCTGCAGGACGCGCGCGAAACCGCGCTGAGCGAGCTGGAAGAGCGCGCCCGGGCCAAGGGCGCCAATGCCGTGGTCGGCGTCGATCTGGACTATGAAGTGGTCGGCCAGTCCATGCTGATGGTCTCGGCCAGCGGCACCGCCGTGGTGCTGGGCTAAGGGGCCGGGAGACGGGCATGGCCAAAGACGAGCAGCTGATCGAGCGCCCGGCGCTCACCCTGCCGCCGGAAGAGGCGGAATGGGTGTGCAGCCATTACCAGGCGGCAAATGTCATCCTGGAATACGGCAGCGGCGGCTCGACCGTGCTGGCGTCTGAGCTGAGCGGGAAAAAGGTCTTTTCCGTTGAGTCCGACAAGATGTGGTACCGCATGATGAAGCGGTATTTGCGTCAGGCTGGGGCCAAGTCCGAGGTGTATCTGCACCACGCCAATATCGGCAAGACCGGCAAGTGGGGAAGGCCGCTGAATAATGACATGTGGCGGCGGTTTCACCAGTATCCGAACTCCGTATGGGATCTTGAAACCTTTGAGGCACCGGATCTGGTTTTGATTGACGGCCGCTTCCGCACGGCCTGCTTTCTGACCGTCATGCTGCGGACGGAACAGCCCGTCACCGTCCTGTTTGACGACTACGTGGGGCGGGCGCTGTACAAGCAGGTCGAAAGATGGGTGAAGCCGGTTGAAATCCGCGGCCGCATGGCCCGGTTCGACCTGCTCCCCGATGAACTTCCGCGCCGGGATCTGACCCAGATCCTGACGCTTTACACCAAAACCTTCTAGGCGCCGACGGCTGCCGGAACAGTACTATGCGAGAGGCAAAAATGCTCGAAATCAAAAACTTGCACGTCAAGCTTGAAGACGAAGACAAGCAGATCCTGAACGGCGTCGACCTCACCGTCGAAGCGGGCAAGGTGCATGCGATCATGGGGCCGAACGGCTCGGGCAAATCGACCCTGTCCTATGTCCTTTCGGGCCGTGATGGCTATGAGGTGACGGAAGGCTCTGCCGAGCTGGAAGGCGAAGACATCCTGGAGATGGAGCCGGAAGAGCGCGCCGCGGCGGGCATGTTTCTGGCGTTCCAGTACCCGGTCGAAATTCCTGGTGTCGGCAACATGACCTTCCTGCGCACCGCGGTAAACGCACAGCGCAAGGCCCGCGGCGAGGAAGAGCTGTCGGCCTCCGACTTCCTCAAGGAAGTGCGCGCCAAGGCCAAAACCCTGAAGATCGACGCCGAGATGCTGAAGCGTCCGGTAAACGTCGGCTTCTCCGGCGGTGAGAAGAAGCGCAACGAGATCCTGCAGATGGCGATGCTGGAGCCGAAGCTGTGCATCCTGGACGAGACCGACTCCGGTCTGGACGTGGACGCGATGAAGCTGGTGGCCGAAGGCGTGAACGCCCTGCGTGACGAAGGCCGCGGCTTCCTGGTGATCACCCACTACCAGCGTCTGCTGGACCACATCAAACCGGACGTGGTGCACATCCTGGCCAACGGCCGCATCGTCAAGACCGGCGGCCCCGAGCTGGCGCTGGAAGTCGAGAACAACGGTTACGCCGGCATCCTGGCAGAGGAGGCGTAAATGGCCCTGCCCGAAGTCAAGCAAAGCGCAACCGAGGCACGGCTGTCAGCGCTGAGCCTGCCGGAAAGCGGCTGCCTCAAGGCGGCCCGCGAGGCAGCGCTGTCACGGGTCCAGACCATGGGCCTGCCCAGCCGCCGCGACGAGTACTGGAAATACACCAAGCCGGACACGCTGGTGCAGGTCGGCGCGCCCAAGGCGGCGGTGTTCGACGCCGATGAAGCGCCGATGTTCAGTGCCTTTGAGCGTTTGAACATCGTTTTCGTTGATGGCGTGTTTGATGCAGAAGCCTCCGACGATCTGTCGCTGGAAGGTGTAACCATCGACCGGATCGAGGATATCTGCTGCAAGGATATCCATTGGGCCAAAGACTTGTACGGTGTTCTTGAAGCACGCGGGCAGACCCCGGTGGAACGTCCGCTGGCGGCGCTGAACACCGCTTTTGCCAGCGATGGCGTGGCGATCCGGGTGACTGGCAAGGTCTCCAAGCCGATCAACTTCACCTATGTGCATTCGGACGAAAACTCCGACGCGATCCTGCATCACGTGATCCGCGTGGAAAGCGGTGCCGAGGTGACTATTCTGGAAAACGGTCCGGCGGCCTCGCGCTTCAACAAGTGCATGGAGATCGACATTGCCGACGGCGGCAAACTGCATCTGGTGCGCGCCCAGGGCCGTGACCATGAGCGCCGTGCGGCCACCCACCTGTTTGCCCGCCTGGGCACCGAGTCGGTGTTCAAGTCTTTCACCCTGACCGTGAATGGCGTGCTGACCCGCAACGAGGCGGTGATCGAGCTGACCGGCGACGACGCGGTTGCTCACATCGCAGGCGCTTGCGTCGGCGACGGCGACTTCCACCACGACGACACCGCGTTCATCACTCATGACGCCGTGAACTGCGAAAGCCGTCAGGTGTTCAAAAAGGTGCTGCGCAACGGAGCCACCGGTGTGTTCCAGGGCAAGATCCTGGTGAAGGAAGGCGCGCAAAAGACTGACGGATATCAGATTTCCCAGTCGCTGCTGCTGGACGACGACAGCCAGTTCCTGGCCAAGCCGGAGCTGGAGATCTACGCTGACGACGTGGCCTGCTCGCATGGTTCGACCTCCGGCGCGATCGACGAGGAGGGGCTTTTCTACCTGCGCTCCCGCGGTGTGCCGCACGCAGAGGCCACTGATCTGATGACCCTGGCCTTCCTGGCTGAAGCGGTGGATGAGATCGAAGATGCGGAGATTGCCGCCGACATCGTCTCCCGCCTCGAAGGCTGGCTGGCCCGGCGCCGCTGATGTCCGTAACCACGGATATCCCCGCAACCTACAAGGGGCCGCGCAAGGTTTTTGCGCGGCTTCTCAGCATGGGCGCCCGCGAGGACCGGCTGCTGGTGTTCCTCATTGTTGGCTGCGTGCTGACCTTTGTGGCGCAAATGCCGAAACTGGCCCGCGAGGCGCATCTGACCGGCCAGGAGCTCAACATGCTTTTGGGCGGCGCGCTGCTGGGCATCGTCTTTATCGCGCCGCTGCTTCTTTACGTCCTGGCACTGGTTGCGCATTGGATTGCCCGGGCCGCGGGCGGGCAGGGTGATGCTTATCGGGCCCGGCTTGCGCTGTTCTGGGCGTTTCTGGCCTCCAGCCCGCTGATCCTGCTGAACGGCCTCGTGGCCGGTTTCATCGGCGCCGGTGCGGCGCTGAACCTGGTGGGGGCACTGTGGTGCGCCGTCTTTCTGTGGTTCTGGATTTCCGGCATGATCCAAGGGTATTGGACAAAGTCATGAACGCTCTGGCTGCTTTTGCCCTGCTGACAATCAAGTCTCCGCGCGATGCCGCGATGCAGATCCTGGCGCGCGATTGGCCGCGGGAAGCGCTGTGGACCGCGTTCCTGCTGTCCGTGGTGCTGAACACCTGCGTCTACACGCTGCAGCAGGTTCTGTTCCCGCTGCCGCCGGAAGTCTTGCTGCCACGGTTTGCGCCCGGTGCGTATTTCGCAGTGGTTCTGGTGTTGCAACTCAGCTTCATTGCAATGCTGGCAACCACAGGCCGCTGGCTGGGCGGGCAGGGTGACCTGCCGTCGCTGCTGGCGCTGATCACCTGGCTGCAACTGCTGCAGGCCGCGTTGAACGGTGCCATCGTGGTGGTGTTCCTGATCCTGCCGGCGCTGGCGGCGCTGCTCAACATTGCCGCCAATATCGTGGTGTTCTTTATCCTCTTGCATTTCGTCAACGCGGCGCACAGGTTCGGCTCCGTCTGGCGCTCGCTTGGGGTGGTTTTGATGGCCAGCCTGATCCTGGTGTTTGCTCTACTCTTCATCGTGGGTCTGATCGGCCCAGCCAATCTGGGACTGCCCGAAAATGTATGACGTCGAAAAAATCCGTGCCGACTTCCCGATCCTCTCGCGTGAGGTGAACGGCAAGCCGCTGACCTATCTCGACAACGGTGCGTCGGCCCAGAAGCCGCAAGTGGTGATTGACGCGGTGAGCAAGGCCTATGCGGAAGAATATTCCAATGTCCACCGTGGCCTGCACTTCCTTTCCAACCTCGCGACCGAAAAGTATGAGGCCGTCCGAGGCATTATTTCCCGGTTCCTGAATGCGGGCGACGAAAACACCATCGTGCTGAACTCCGGCACTACCGAGGGCATCAACCTTGTTGCCTATGGCTGGGCGATGCCCCGGTTTGAGGCCGGCGACGAGATCATCCTGTCCGTGATGGAGCATCACGCTAACATCGTGCCCTGGCACTTCCTGCGGGAGCGTCAGGGGGTAGTGCTGAAATGGGTCGATACCGAGGCCGACGGCAGCCTCGATCCGCAGAAGGTCATTGACGCCATCACCCCCAAGACCAAACTGGTAGCGGTCACCCAATGCTCAAACGTCCTGGGCACCGTGGTGGACGTCAAAGCCATCACCCAAGGCGCCCATGCCAAGGGTGTGCCGGTGCTGGTCGACGGCTCGCAGGGCGCGGTCCACATGCCGGTCGACGTTCAGGACATCGGCTGCGATTTCTATGCGATCACCGGCCACAAGCTCTATGGCCCGTCCGCATCCGGCGCGATCTACATCAAGCCCGAGCGCATGGCCGAAATGCGCCCCTTTATCGGCGGCGGCGACATGATCAAAGAAGTCCACAAGGAGCAGGTCATCTACAATGATCCGCCGATGAAGTTCGAGGCGGGCACGCCGGGCATTGTTCAGACCATTGGTCTGGGCGTGGCGCTGGAGTACATGATGGACCTTGGCATGGAAAACATTGCCAAGCACGAGGGAGGCCTGCGTGACTATGCGATGGAGCGGCTGACCGGTCTGAACTGGATCAACGTGCAGGGACAAGCACCGGGTAAAGCAGCGATTTTCAGTTTCACCATGGAAGGCGCCGCGCATGCTCATGACATCTCCACCATCCTGGACAAGAAAGGCGTCGCGGTGCGTGCGGGCCATCATTGCGCCGGTCCCCTGATGGATCACCTGGGGGTTTCCGCAACCTGCCGCGCGTCTTTTGGCCTCTACAACACCAAGGAAGAGGTCGACACGCTGATCAATGCGCTGGAATTGGCACACGAGCTGTTTGCTTGATCTAAGATTCTGACCGAAAAGAAAACGGCGCCCGTCACGGCGCCGTTTCGCATTTTCCAGCTTGGTAACAGCCTTGGTATCCCAAGAGATCCCGCCGGTCGCTTATCTTGCGAAATCTCCCGTACCCATATGCTTATCGACCATCCGCTGCACCATCGGTGCAAAGTGCCAGTAATCCGGGGTCTCCATATCCGCGCGCTTGCCGGCCTCATCCAGATACCGCACTGCGATAATCTGCTTTAGGTTCGGATTCCTCTCGAACTCTGCCACTTCCTCAGCGTTCATCGGCCCGCCTTGCAGGTGGAGCGAGTGCACGGAAGCCTCTGACAGCCGGTTGAAGTATTCCGGCTTGGTCGCGCAGAGGTAACGTTTCGCGGCCACATGATAGCGTACGCAATCGGTGATTACCGAAGGAAAGAACCGTTCCAGCACCTCGGCGCCAGCTTCCTCGTGAAAGCGGTCTTCGGTGTCGTTCATTGAGAACATCCCGAACTCACTGGTGAAATGGCCGATATCGTGGAGCAAAGCCCCTACGATGATTTCTTCCGGCTGGCCGTTCTGCTCGGCAATCGAGGCGCCTTGCAGCATGTGTTCAGCCATGGTGACCGGCTCACCCAGGTATTCCTCGTCCCCGCGGCGGTCAAAGATTCCGCCAATGAACGCAACGATGTTTTCGCGGTTCAGCTTGCTGACGTCCGGCTTGCTCATGTCTCAACCCTCCAGTTGGGCGTTCAGCACGTTCAGGGTGGACAGCAGCCCGTCCTTGTCGGCGTAGCATCCTTGCAGCCAGCGCGATCCGGCACCGGAATAGCCAAGCCGCGCGTGCAGCACGCGGGTGTTGTCGACAATAAAGCTTTCCCCGGGCTCCAGCTTGAACGACACTCCCATTTCGGGATCGTCAATGATTTCGCCGAGGCGCCGGTAAGCGGCGTAATAGACTTCCATCTTCTCAAATGGGATGTCCACAAACGGCGCCGAGGAGCGGTTGTTGAACCGAACCGCAATCATTTCGCCATCGGGCGACAGCTCAATCATCGGACGGCGAGAGCGCAGATGCACCCCGTCAGAGCCCTTGTACTCAAACCGGGCCGGGTAGCCTGCCAGCAGGGCAAAGCCCTCCGGGTCTTCTTCGCGCAGCCGCTCGGCCGCGCGGAAACCGTCCACCACGATGCTGTCACCGCCCTCGGCGGAGTTTTCCAGACAATAGAGGATCTGCAAACTGGGCACCGGATCGCGATAGGGGTTATCGGTATGCGCCTGCAGGCCCAGGCCGGTATAGGCCAGGTTGGTCGGGTTCACCTCGGTCCGCACTTCGAAGTACTTGCCATAGTTGGTCTCACGCACAAAACCGAACATTGCGGCACAATCAATCAGTGCGCCCTCGCGCACCGGGCCGTTCACCAGCTTGGCAAAGCCGAGGCGGGCGATGGCATCCAGCCAATTGCGCTTGATCTCCGGCTCGAACTGTACTTCGTTCCAGTCAAAGGCCGGGGCCGGCTGGCCGCTATCCCAGGTCTGGACGCCCGGAGCCGTCCGGCCAAAATCAGTTATTTTTTCAATGTCATATGCGTTGGACTTTAACCAGTTTCCGGGGAAGGTAACGGTCTTGCCCCCGGGGGAGAATGTCACGGTCAGTTCGCCGTCTTCCACCAGAGCAGTGCTGATTTTGGTATCCGCCGGAATGTCGCCAATGGTAATCAGCCGCTGGCCGTTGCCAGGGTCGCGGGTCTCGGGATCCAGCGCGTTGTCCCGCAGCCAGATCGCGTGAAAGCGGCTTTGGCTGCCGTCGTCGAATGTCAGGGTCAGAAAGCTGCCGGATGCGTCAGCGATCACGGAACGGGGCATAGGGTTTCTCCGGTTGGCTTGGTTCTTCCTTGCGCTGGTACCGCGGCTGAGCCATCAAGAGAACGACGGAAATCAGGGTCCGAGAGTTAGGTTTGCTAATGCCAAAGAAAATCACCAAACAGGGGCTGCCGCCGCTTGATTGGCTCAAAGTGTTTGAGGCGGCGGGCCGGCACGGCAGTTTCACCGCCGCGGCCGAAGAATTCGGAGCCACCCAGGCCGCGGTCAGCCAGCGGATTCGCAATCTCGAATCCTGGCTGGGCCGCCAGCTGTTTATCCGCTCCGCGCGCGGGGTAACGCTGACCGTGGACGGCGAAAGCTATTTGCCGCTGGTGCATGACTCCCTACGCGCGCTGGAGCAGGGAACCGAGAACCTGTTCGGCCAAACGGTACGTGAACTTCGGATTGCGGGTTTGCCGTCTCACGTGGAAATGCTTGTGCTGCCGCGGCTTGCTGCGTTTTCTGAATCCTATCCGGACGTGCGGCTGGTTACAGAAACTGTGCCCAAGCGGCTGGACTTTGAGGCCGCTGACGGGGCTTTGCACATCCGTTTCGGGCGCGGCGGCTGGCAAGGGCGCGACGGCGTTCTGCTGGCAAATGAAGTTTTGCAGCCGATGGCGGCACCGGAACATGCGAAAAACTGGCGGAACCTGCCGACAATTGAACTGCGCGGCGAGCGCCCCGGCTGGGCTGAGTGGGCCCGGGTAACGGGTGAAGCCGTGCCGGAAGCGGGAGCCGTTTCAGTCGATTCCATGGGCCATGCATTGCGGGCCGCGCGGCTGGGAATGGGCGTGGTCCTGGGGTCCACGGCTCTGGCAGCCAATCTTCTGCGCACCGGGCAATTGGAAAGTGCCGGCGCGCCTGAACTGGCCACCATCGACGGCTATTGGCTGACCTGGCCTGCCATTCAGGGAAAGTCCAAGCGGCAGACAGAAGTTCTGGCCGCACTCACTGCCGCACTTCAGAGCTGATTTCAGCTCAGCAGCCGGACAAGCATTGTGAAATCAGGTCGGGTACTCGCCGATACGGGTGAAATATGCATCCAGTTCTGGCCGGGCGCCGCGCTTGCTGTAGAACTTGAAGCCAATTCTCACGTCCTTGCGCCACCGGGTGCGAACTTCAAACTCACCGATATCCCCGATGGTGACCGAGTTCAGATCTGCCAGAGCGAAAGTTTCGTGGCCTTCGGGAAGGCGGATAGCAAAACCGCTGTAACTGATGTTGTACACCGTGGCTTCCTGTTTGGATCCGGACAGATTGACAACGCAGGGCAAGTTCAGACGAAGCCGGGGCTCTGTCGGTTCTGCAGTCCGGAAAATAGAGTTGGAATGTACCATTCTGCCTCACTGGCCGCATCGGGAGATATCAGCAGCGTTGCTAGCATCACGCTCTTTACGAAACCTTAAAGGTCGTAAGGATTGGAGAGCTTTTGCGGTGAAATGGCGCACCTGAGAGGATTCGAACCTCTGGCCTCTGCCTTCGGAGGGCAGCGCTCTATCCAGCTGAGCTACAGGTGCGTCTTTAAGCCGGGGTATACCCGTGCTTTGCTACCTCTGCAACGGGAAAAACTGCCTGTTTCCAATTTCCTGAGATAGGCTTGTGTAATCAGGGGCGGCATCGGCGAAGACAAAAAAAGCCCGCCCCGGGACGGGCAGGCTTGCATTCTTGCAATGGAGGAGCTGATTAGCCGCGCCAGGTGCGGACAACACCGCAATCCATATGCACGAAGTTGGAGCGCGCGTATTTACCAACACCACCGGCGCGGCAGGCTTCGGCGGCTTTCGCCATCTGCGACACCGACCGCGATGCCAGCCGCAAGTCAGCAGCCTGGCCGCGCATGTGCAGCGAGTTCTTGGCCACCCCGCGCGAGCGGCTGCGCAGCATCGCGTTGGTCTTGGGGCTGCGGTAGCCCGACAGCAGCATGTAGGGCTCATTCACATCCAGAAGGTTGTGAGACGCCGCCATGATGTCGATGGTGCGCAGGTCGATTTCCTTCACATCATCCGTGCGCCAGTCCCGCATGAAGTGATTGATTTCCTTGACCGCGTCTTTGATGTACTGGCCGTCAATCCAATACACCATGTCGACACGCTCGCCGGTACGGCCGGAATACATGCGGATGCGCCGGATATCACCGCCGCCGCGCAAGAAGCCTGCTGCACTTGAGAAGGTTGGGGCTGCTGTCACTGCGGTTGCAGCAAAAACACCCAAAAGAGAACGCCGGGAGATCCCCGTGCCCGTGGTTTCTGCCATTGATACTGCGCCGTCCCGTACGCTGTTAGTCCTGCCTAAACGCCCGATGTTACGGGCTCGTCAACGCTCTTAGTTAACGTGCGGCATGTATGGCACAGTGAGAATCTTGTTCCAACATTTCTTTGCCGCACTGTAACGTATGACCGGGTTTTCGGCGATTTCTTGCGCAAAAGGGGAGGGCGATGGAACTTTTCCCCGCGACTGTTGCAGGCGGGTTTCATAGACGCGGCAACGGTGCATCAGGGTTAACTTTTCGCGATTGTGAGTGGACAACGCAGGCTGGCATTTACCAGAATTTCAGATAGGCACTGCCAAAATTGGAAAAAACGGCACAAGGACCGGAGATTTATGACGCGCGCATCCGCTGGATATTTTTTGCCGGGGCTCAAGGCAGGGCTGTTTGCTCTGGCCTTGAGCGGCTTGGCTGCCGGAACCACCGCCGGCACGGCGCAGGCAGATATACCGGCGGCCTTCCGTCAGGCCGTGGCTGAGGCGGCCTCAACCGACGAAGCGGTCGCCAGTTTTTACCGGGAGAACAGTTATCAGGCGATCTGGACCGGAACGGATGAAGCGTCTCTCCAACGCCGCAACGCGCTGCTGGCCGCGCTGAACGACACCCGCGCGCATGGGCTGCCGGACCGCTCTGCGGAGGTCAACGCCCTGCTGCAGCAGATGCGGGAGGCCCGCACCACCCGCGACATCGGCAAGGTTGAGGCGGCGCTTAGCAGGGCGCTGGTGGATTATGCCACCGACTTGCAGACCGGCCTTCTGGTGCCGTCGCGGATTGATGATGGCATGGTGCGCAAGAAGCATACTGTGGACGGCGCCAGCTTCCTTGCCGGCATCCGCGACGCCCAGCCCTTTGCTTATATGCGCAGCCTGGTGCCCACATCCCAGCAATACCGCGGACTGATGCGCGAGAAGTTGCGTCTTGAGCAGGTTCTGGCCGCCGGCGGCTGGGGGCCCGTGGTGCAGGCCAAGAAGCTGGAACCTGGTGAGCAGGGACCGGCGGTCATTGCCTTGCGCAACCGGCTGATGGCGATGGGCTATCTGCAGCGCAGCGCCGCGCGAAGCTATGACGCCGTGATGGTTCAGGCGGTGCAGAGCTTTCAGGCGGATCATGGACTGGAGACAGATGGCGTGGCGGGCGCCGGCACTCTGGCAGAGGTCAACAAACCGGTCAGCGACCGTCTGAAATCGGTGATCATCGCCATGGAGCGGGAACGCTGGCTGACCCCGGACCGGGGCGAGCGCCACATCCTGGTCAATCAGACCGATTTCACCGCCAAAATCGTCGACAACGGCGATGTGACGTTTGAAACCCGCTCGGTGATCGGCAAGAACACCCACGACCGGCGCAGCCCCGAATTCTCGGACGAGATGGAGCATATGGTGATCAATCCGAGCTGGTATGTGCCGCGCTCGATCATCACCAAGGAATACCTGCCCAAGCTGCGAAATAATCCCAATGCCGTGGGCCATATCCAGATCACCGACCGCCGCGGCCGGGTGGTGAACCGCAGCTCTGCCGATTTTTCTCAGTACACAGCGCGGAACTTCCCCTATTCCATGCGCCAGCCCCCCAGCCGCAGCAATGCTCTGGGTCTGGTCAAGTTCATGTTCCCGAACAAGTACAACATCTATCTGCACGACACTCCGCAAAAAAGCTTGTTTGCGCGTGAAGTGCGCGCCTTCTCGCACGGCTGCATCCGTCTCGCGCAGCCGTTCGAATTTGCCTATGCGCTGCTGGCGCGCCAGACCGAAGACCCCAAAGCCTTCTTCCACCGCATCCTGAACAGCGGTCGGGAAACCAAGGTCGAGCTGGAGCAGAAGGTGCCGGTGCATATCATCTACCGGACCGCGGTTGTTTCCAGCAAAGGCCGTGCGGAATTCCGCCGCGATGTCTATGGCCGCGACGCTAAGATCTGGGCGGCACTGGAGCGGGCAGGGGTGGTGCTGCCCAGCGTTCAAGGGTAAATACCGGGCCCATACAGGATTATTCTGAAAGGGCCTGCCATGTTCACTATCCGCCAGATCGCTGAGTCCCTGGGCGCTGAAGCCCAGGGCGACCTGGACCTGCAGATTGCAGGCGCGGCTGAACCGCAGGATGCTGAAGCCGGCCAGATTGCCATGGCGATGGCGCCGAAATATGCGGAAGGCCTGCAGGCAGGCAAGGCGCAGGCGGCAGTGCTGTGGGAAGGCGCGGACTGGCAGTCTTTCGGGCTCAAGGCCGCGATCTTTGCGACGCGTCCGCGGATGACAATGTCCGGCGTGACCGCCATGCTGGACCGCGGGCAGGGATTCCCCGCAGGCATTCACCCCTCCGCCGTCGTTGATCCCAGCGCCGAACTGGGCGAGGGCGTCTCTGTGGGACCGCTGACGGTTGTTGCGGCCGGTGCCAGGATTGGCGCAGGATCCGTCATCGGCCCGCATTGCTTTATCGGTGCAGATGCGGTGATCGGTGCGGAGGCCCAGCTGCGCGAGATGGTTTCGATCGGAGCCCGCGCCACCATCGGGGACCGCTTCCGCGCTCAGCCGGGAGCGCGAGTCGGAGGCGATGGGTTCTCTTATGTGACGCCGGAGGTCTCCGGCGCCGAAAACGCCCGCAAGACCTTGGGCGACCAGGGCGAGGCCAAGGCACAATCTTGGGTCCGCATTCATTCGCTGGGCGCTGTCACCATCGGTGATGATGTGGAGATCGGCTCCAACTGCACCATCGACAACGGCACCATCCGCGACACCGTGATCGGCAATGGCACCAAACTCGATAACCTTGTTCACGTCGGCCACAACACCCGCATCGGCAATGACTGCCTGCTGTGCGGCCAGACAGGGATCTCCGGGTCGGTGGACATCGGCAACAACGTTGTTCTGGGCGGCCAGTGCGGTGTGGTCGACAACATCTTCATCGGCGACGGGGTGATTGCCGGCGGCGGAACCAAGATCCTGTCGAACGTGCCTGCGGGCCGCGTGATCATGGGCTACCCGGGCGTCAAGATGGAGACCCACACAGAGATGTATAAGGCACAGCGCCGGCTGCCGCGGCTGATGCGTGACATCGAATTGTTAAAAAAGGCTGTTTTCAAGTAGCGGCCGAATACATACATCAGCCTCAGGCAGAAAATCGGGGATCTTTACATGAGCACGCAGGACAAGGTCATTGCAATCATTGCCGAACAGGCGGTTCTGGAACCGTCGGATGTGACCCTCGACAGCACCTTGGAAGATCTTGGCATCGACAGCCTGGGGCTGGTCGAAAGCATCTTTGCCATTGAAGAGGAGTTCGACATTTCGATTCCCTTCAATGCCAATGAGCCCGAGAAGAGCGACTTTGACATCTCCAATGTCGCGGCCATCGTCGAAGGCATCGACAAGCTGATCACGGAAAAGGCGTAAGCCCTCTCATGAAGCGCGTTGTCATTACCGGGGCCGGGACTATCAATGCTTTGGGCCATTCGGTGCCGGCCACGCTGGAGGCCATGCGGGAAGGCCGCTGCGGCATCGGAGAATTGGAGTTCCGCGATGTGGACCGGCTGGCGATCCGCATCGGCGGCCAGGTCCGCGGGTTCGAGGCCGAAGGCCGCTTCAACCGGCAGCAGATGAGCCTTTATGACCGCTTCACCCAGTTCACCCTGACCGCAGCCAAGGAAGCTATCGAACAATCCGGCCTGGAGTTTCATGGGGAGCTGTCGGCCAAGGCCGGTGTCGTTCTGGGCAACTCCGGCGGCGGTATGCAGACGCTGGATGAGAACTACCGCAGCGTCTACGAGGACGGCAAGAATAGGGTGCATCCCTTTGTGGTGCCCAAGCTGATGAACAATGCCGCGGCCGGCCATGTGTCGATGCAGTTCAACCTCAAGGGGCCGAGCTTTACCGTTTCCACCGCTTGCGCGTCCTCCAACCATGCGATGGCGCAGGCGTTCCAAATGGTTCGCTCGGGGATGAGCCCGGTGATGATCACCGGCGGCTCGGAATCGATGCTGTGCTTTGGCGGCGTAAAAGCCTGGGAGGGCCTGCGGGTGATGTCCAAGGACGCCTGCCGCCCCTTCAGCGCCAACCGCAACGGTATGGTGCAGGGCGAAGGTGCTGGCGTCTTCGTGTTCGAGGAATATGAGCACGCCAAGGAACGCGGCGCAGAGATCCTGTGCGAAGTAATCGGTTTTGCGATGTCCTCGGATGCCGCCGATATCGTCATGCCCAGCAAGCAGGGCGCCGCGCGGGCCATTGCCGGCGCGCTGCAGGATGCCCGCGTCAGCGCTTCAGAGGTCGGCTATATCAACGCGCATGGCACCGGAACGGCCGCCAATGACAAGACCGAATGCGCTGCGGTGGCGGATGTCTTCGGCCCGCACGCGGACAGCCTGATGATCTCCTCCACCAAATCCATGCACGGCCACTTGATCGGCGGCACCGGAGCGGTGGAACTGCTGGCCTGCATCATGGCGCTGCGCGACGGGGTGATTGCGCCGACCATCGGCTATGAGGAGCCGGACCCGGAATGCAACCTGGATGTGGTCCCGAACGAGGCGCGCGAGGCCTCGGTCGAGGTTGCACTGTCCAATGCCTTTGCCTTTGGCGGGCTGAACGCGGTGCTGGCCCTGCGCAAGGTCTGAAGACCTAGAAAACGGAAACGCCGCGGCCCAGGGCGGGACGCGGCGTTTCTGGGTTCAGGCGGGTGGCTGGCGTTACTGCTTGACCACGTCCACCACGTCATAGCCTGCGGTAAACCCGCTCAGCGACAGTTTCATCTCCACCACCTGTTCCGGCGCCGGTGCGGGGCGCAGCGACAGGGTGGCTTCCTTGCCTTTCTTGAAGGCGTCGATGTCGCCTTGGGTCAGGCCGATCTGCGCCACACAGCCCAGCTGGTTGCAGAAGGAATAATTATAGCGCTTGGCCGGCGCGCCATCGATCGAGATGGTCAGCGCGGCTGGCAGCAGGGTTTCGAGCGGAACAATCACGGTGGCGCCGGCAACCGCCTGGCCGCCCTGCTGCTCGATCCGGAACAACGAAACCTCGGCAATCGGGTTGCCTTGCGGTCCCGACAGAATCTGCAGCAGCGAACAGGGGTCGCTCTCGCCCTCGGTCTTGATGCAGGCCAGATCCCAGTCGCCGTGCTTTCCCTTGGAATAACGCTGACCAAGCTGCGGGCCGTTGCTGACCGGCTCCCCCAGGTCAAGGAGCTGATCCGCGGTTGATTCCGCCTGCTCGCCTTGCTCCGCCTGTCCGGTTTGCTCAGCCTGTTCTGCGGTTTCCGCCCCGGCGGCTTCCTCTTCCGCTGCCGTTTCCTGCGCCGCCAGCGGCGCGGCCATTGCCAGCATTGCGGCCAGCGTGATCGGGGTCAGGGACTTCAACATGAATGCCTCATTTTTCTACAGACGCTGCTCTCGCGTGTAACACGCTGTCCGGACAGTGTCAGGTCAATATCAGACGATCAGCGGGGAATTCCGCTCAAACCGCCTCAATCGTGGAAGTTGCTGAATAAGAACAAAAAAGGGAACCCGATGGCCCCCTTTTTCGTGTTTGCGTCTCCCCGTCGGACTGGCCGACTTAGTTATTGCGTAGGACGTTACGAAAGGGCTGGCCATCGGTCAACATGCAAGTTCAAAAAAATACAGCACAGCCGCGATTTGGCGAAAATTGCCGGAAATCGCGGGAGGTTGCGGTGCAAGCTGCCCGTTTTGCAGGCAGTTTCGCCAAAAAGAAGGCCGTGCACGAGGCACGGCCCAGTCTGACAGGGAGGAAATGTCCGCCGCGGCAACCGCATGTGCAGGGGCGGGCAAGATTGACTATCGCACTGAAAAGTTAACTTTGTATTGTTATCCACAGGCGCAAAGCACAAGCAGGGGGCAGGCATGGAAGAATGGGTTTTTTTGGGTGGCGGCGGAGAGGGTTACGGCACACCGCAGGGGCTGGCGCTGAGTTATGCCAACCGCCACGGGCTGATTGCCGGCGCAACCGGCACAGGCAAGACGGTGACACTGCAAATCCTGGCCGAAGGGTTCTCCAATGCCGGCGTGCCGGTGATCCTGTCGGACGTGAAAGGAGACCTGTCAGGCCTGGCAAAACCAGGCACGGACAGCCACAAACTGCATGGCGCCTTCACCTCCCGGGCGGAAAAGATCGGGTTTGCTGACTACAGCTACCACGCTTGTCCGGTCACCTTCTGGGATCTCTACGGGGAGCAGGGTCATCCCGTGCGCACAACGGTCGCCGAAATGGGCCCATTGCTGCTGTCGCGGCTGCTGGAACTCAGCGAGGCGCAGGAAGGCATTCTGAACATCGCTTTCCGGCTTGCCGACGAAGAAGGGCTGCCGCTCCTGGACCTCAAGGACCTGCAGGCGCTGCTGGTCTGGATCGGGGAAAACCGCAGCCAGCTGTCCCTGCGCTACGGTAACGTCTCACCCGCGTCGATCGGCGCGATCCAGCGCCGCCTTCTGGTGCTGGAGAACCAGGGCGGTGCCGGTCTGTTCGGGGAGCCGGCGCTAGAGCTCAGCGACCTGATGCGCTGCGATTCAAATGGCAGGGGTATGGTCAACATCCTGGCCGCGGATAAGCTGATGGCCGCACCGGGCCTCTACGCAACATTCTTGCTCTGGCTCCTCAGCGAGCTGTTCGAGGAACTGCCTGAGGTTGGCGATCCAGACAAGCCGCGCCTGGTCTTCTTCTTTGACGAAGCGCATTTGCTGTTTGAGGATGCCCCCAAGGCATTGATCGACAAAGTGGAGCAAGTGGCCCGGCTGATCCGGTCAAAGGGCGTGGGGGTGTATTTCATCACCCAGAACCCTGCCGATGTGCCGGAGGATATCCTGGGCCAGCTCGGCAACCGCATCCAGCACGCGCTGCGCGCCTTCACCGCCAAGGACCGCAAGAACCTGCGGCTGGCCGCGGAAACCTACCGCGAGAACCCGCGGTTTTCGACCGAAGAGGCGATCCGCGAGGTCGGTGTCGGCGAGGCGGTCACTTCGATGCTGCAAAAGAAGGGCGTGCCCGGCGTGGTGGAGCGGACCCTGATCCGCCCGCCAAGTTCCCAGCTGGGGCCAATCACCGCTCAGGAGCGGGCGGCCATGCTCAAAGCGTCCGATATGGCCGGAAAATATGAGACGACTCTGGACCGGCGGTCAGCACATGAGATCCTTGCCCAACGGGCGCAGGCCGCGGCCCAGGAAGCTGAAGCGGCCGAAACCGCAGCAGAAGAGTCGCCGAAACCGGCGGCGCGTGAGTTCAACGCTGGCCGCCGCTATTCCGGAACACGGGTCAGCCGGTCCTCGTCCCGCACACACCGCCAGAAGGACAGCTTTGCCTCTGCGATGTCGGAAGCGGTGATCAAGGAGCTGAAAGGCACGACAGGACGCCGCATTGTCCGCGGCATCCTCGGCAGCCTGTTCAAGGGCCGTTAGGGGTTGAGCCAAACTTTGCAAAAGGGCGGATCAGACGCCGTCCTTTTGCCGCTGCCCTTCCTGCTTGCAGATCGCGTCAGCCTCCTGCACCGACATGGCCGCGGGGCGGTCGATCGAGCGGTCCCAAAGAACCCGGTCCTTGGTATAAAGCTGACAAGTCACGATGCCTTTGCTTGTCTGGAGCTGCACCGGAGTGGTTTCAAACTGCTCTGGCGAAACGCAGCCGGACAATGCGGCCGCCGCCGCGGATATCAGAAAGAGAGTCAGAGTATTGCGCATGGAACCGTGCCTCTTTGTTATTAGTGAACTGCTTAGCACCTGATAGTTAAGAAAATGAGGCAGGTCTTTTCCAATTTTAAGGAAAACCTGAGGCGTGGACTTCATCGGGGCTTCGGTCTGACAGCAGTCAATCGAATAAACTGCGACCGTCTTGAAAAAGTGCAGGGCCCTGCCTGGGATCATCCAGACAGGGCCCGTGCGTTCTTACTTTTCGGGGATCAGGCCGCGCGGGCTGAACCTCAGCACCAGAAGCAGAATCAGGCCCATTGTGAACAGCCGCATGTGCGAGGCGCTTTCCATCAAATGCGCCTTCAGTGCGCTGCCCTCGGCCATGCCGGAAGTCACCAGCTCCATCAGCAGGATGCCCATCGGCTCCACCTTGATCCAGAAGAACCAGATCAGCATGCCGCCCAGCACCGCACCAAAGTTGTTGCCGGAACCGCCCACGATCACCATCACCCAAATGAGGAAGGTGAACCGCAGCGGGTTGTAGGTGCCCGGCGTCAGCTGGCTGTCGAGCGTGGTCATCATCGCGCCGGCAATGCCGCAGATTGCGGAACCCAGCACAAAGATCTGCAGGTGGCGGCGGGTGACGTCCTTGCCCATCGCTTCGGCCGCGGTTTCGTTGTCACGGATCGCGCGCATCATCCGGCCCCAGGGGCTTTTCAGCGCCATCTGCGCCATCCACAAAAGCGCCAGCAGAACCACCGCGAACATCACCGCATAACCCGCCTTGACGTAGACGGTCGAGGCGGTGACCGGGTCCATGCCCCAGCTTGCCGCACGCTCCACAAAGGACGGATCGTTCTGGAGGTCAACCTCATAGGGCAGCGGGCGGGGCAGGCCGACCACGTTCTTCACGCCGCGCGACAGCCAGTCCTCGTTCTTCAAGACCGCGATGATGATCTCGGCGATGCCCAAAGTGGCAATGGCCAGATAGTCAGAGCGCAGGCCCAGAGCCGTCTTGCCGATCAGCCAGGCCGCACCTGCCGCCAGCAGCCCGCCCGCGGGCCAGGCCAGCAGAACCGGCAGGCCCAGGCCGCCGATATTGCCCTGCAGCGCGGGATTGATCGCCTCGACCGAGCTGACTGCCGGGTCGAAGATCGCGCGGTAAACAAAGAAGCCGGCGACCAGAACAGCCAGCAGGACCAGCGTTCTGAATTTACCCGCTGGCATGTTCTTGGTGATCATCACCGCGGCCACGATTGTCATCGCACCCATGACCAAGGCCATTACGATGCTGACGCCGCCCGAAGACCAGGCCGCAGGGACCACCGGAGTGGAAGTCAGCACCACGGCCAGCCCGCCAAGCGCGGTAAAGCCCATGATGCCGACGTTGAACAGCCCGGCAAAGCCCCACTGGATGTTTACGCCAATCGCCATGATGGCCGAGATCAGCCCCATGTTCAGGATCACCAGCGCCGAGTTCCAGGAGCCAGAGAAGAACAGGAAGTCGGTCATGCCTTCCAGCAGGATCATCACGCCGACAAAGACGAAAAGAAGGGTATGTTTCATAGTATCGGTCATACCGCTTTCCCTTTGAAAAGGCCGGTGGGCTTGAACAGGAGGACGACAATCAGGATCGCGAAGGAAACCGCGAACTTGTAGTCGGTGCTGAGGAGCTGAACCAGCCCGTCAGGCGCCAGGCTCTCCGGCAGGCCATAGGTCAGCACCTTCTTCCAGGCATAGGTGATCGTCACCTCGGAAAACGCGATGATGAACCCGCCGGCGATCGCCCCGATCGGGTTGCCGAGGCCGCCAACAATGGCAGAGGCAAAAATCGGAAGCAGCAGCTGGAAATAGGTGAAGGGTTTGAACGACTTGTCGAGGCCATATAGAACCCCGGCAATGGTCGCCAGCGCCGCCACGATCATCCAGGTGTACATCACCACGCGCTCCGGGTTGATGCCGGAAAGCAGCGCCAGATCCTCGTTGTCCGAGTAGGCCCGCATGGATTTGCCCGTGCGGGTCTTGTTCAGGAACCAGAACAGCACCGCCACCACGATGATTGCGGTGATCACGGTGATGCCCTGGGTGGTCTTGATTGCCAGGCCTTCATCCAGGCCAGTCATCTGCTTGAAGGTGCGCGCCTTGATGATGAACCGCTCGCCATCGGCAAACCGCTGGTCGCCGGGGCCGATGATGAAGCGCACGATGCCGTTCATCATGAACATCACACCAAGCGAGACCATGACGAAGATCACAGGCTTCGCTTTTTGCTGGCGGTAGAACCGGTAGACGGTCTTATCGGTCAGCAGCGCCAGGCCGATGGTGCCCAGGATGCCAAAGGGCAGGGCCAGCAGCGCCGTCGGCAGCGGGCCTGCGCTGATCCCCATGGACTGGAAAGCCCAGGTGATCAGGATTGTGACCATCGCGCCAAACGCCATGGTGTCGCCATGGGCAAAATTCGAGAACCGCAGGATCCCGTAAATCAGCGTCACCCCCAGCGCGCCAAGCGCCAGCTGGCTGCCATAGGCCAGCCCGGGGACAAGTACAAAGTTGGTAAGCGCCACGAGGGCATTGAGAAGATCCATTAGTTTGTCTCCTCACATACGCCGGAAAGCACAGTGATTATGCTGTGTTTCATGTTTCTTTGATCAGTCATTTGAAAACTTGAAGTGCTGTTACTTTCCGATCCACTCAGCGCCGCTGTCGACACGAAGTCTTCTCCGCGCTCATAAGCGAGCAGAGTGGTGGCGGTGGAACGCTCCTGGTCAATCAGGATTTCTCCGAGTGGAAAAGTTCCTTCGCTAATTGGTGAGACTGC
This sequence comes from Leisingera sp. CC-HEC096, assembly GCF_059429235.1. NCBI lineage: Bacteria > Pseudomonadati > Pseudomonadota > Alphaproteobacteria > Rhodobacterales > Roseobacteraceae > Leisingera > Leisingera sp. CC-HEC096. Next base: position 991,518 of record NZ_JCAIJS010000001.1, on the reverse strand, counting down.
AGTCAGGACCATTTTGCCCTCGCTGGAAGTAACATCCACAGTGAGCGTTTTTTCGGGACAATCGGCGATTTCACAGATTCCGGTGCCCATGCAATACGTTGTGAAGATGCATAAATTGACTTGGCAACGATTGAGATCGGGCAATGCATTTGCACCTGTGTGCATGAGCGCAGCGAAAGCCGCACTCACTAACAATGCGGGTAGTCGTACACCTTGCATACTCACCCCCCCAGGAAAGATTTACGCACTTCGGGATCGGCCAGCAGCTCCTTGCCGGTGCCGGTATAGGCATTGCGCCCCTGCACCAGAACATAGCCTTTGTCCGCGATCTCAAGTGCTTGCTTGGCGTTCTGCTCTACCATCAGGATCGGCAGCCCGGTGCGGGCGACCTCGATGATGCGGTCGAACAGTTCGTCCATCACGATGGGGGAGACACCCGCCGTCGGTTCGTCCAGCATCAGAACCTTGGGCTTGGTCATCAGCGCGCGGCCCACCGCGACCTGCTGGCGCTGGCCGCCGGACAGCTCACCGGCCGGCTGGTTGCGCTTGTCGCGCAGGATCGGAAACAGGTCATAGACCTGCTCCATGGTGTCCCGGAAATCATCGGTGCGGATAAACGCGCCCATTTCCAGGTTCTCCTCGACCGTCATTGAGGTGAAAATGTTGCTGGTCTGGGGCACAAAGCCCATGCCCTTGACCACCCGGTCCTGCGGGGTCAGCTGGGTGATGTCCTCGCCGTCCAGACGCACGGCGCCGGAGCGCACGTTCAGCATCCCGAACACCGCTTTCATTGCGGTCGACTTACCGGCGCCGTTGGGGCCGACGATCACCGCGATTTCGCCCTTGTCGACGGCGATGGTGCAGTCATGCAGGATGTCCGGACCCTTGCCGTAGCCGCCGGTCATGGTGTCGCCGATCAGGAACGGGCCGCCCTCGACCTTATGCGTGCGGCCGCTTTTCAGATGGGCCGGCTGCATCGTGCCCATGCCCTTCCGGTTGGTGATCGAGGCGTCCTTGTTGCCGTGATCGTCCTGGTAGGGGTTGTCGCTCATGCGTCCGCCTCCAGCTTATCCTTGTTTTTCAGACCGGTACCCAGATAGGCCTCGATCACATGCTCGTTTGCCTTGATTTCGTCCAGGGTGCCCTCGGCCAGCTTCTTGCCCTCGGCCATGCAGATCACCGGGTCGCACAGGCGGCCGATGAATTCCATGTCGTGCTCGATCACCACGAAGGTATATCCGCGCTCCTCGTTCAGGCGCTTGATCGCATCGGCGATGGTGTAGAGCAGGGTGCGGTTCACACCGGCGCCGACCTCGTCGAGGAAGACGATCTTGGCGTCCACCATCATGGTGCGGCCCAGTTCCAGCAGCTTCTTCTGGCCGCCGGAGATCTGGCCCGCCTTCAGGTCCGCGATATGGCTGATGGTCAGGAACTCCAGCACCTCGTCGGCCTTGGCCCGCAGCGCGCGTTCCTCGTCAGCGATCCGCTTGCGCCCGAACCACGTGTTCCACAGGCTCTCCCCCGACTGCGCGCCGGGCACCATCATCAGGTTTTCCCGGCAGGTCATCGAGGAGAACTCATGCGCGATCTGGAAGGTGCGCAGCAGGCCCTTGTGGAACAGCTCATGCGGGGGCAGGCCGGTGATGTCCTCACCGTCCATGGTGACCCGGCCTGAGGTCGGTTCCAGAACACCTGCGATTACGTTGAAAAGAGTGGTTTTTCCGGCACCGTTCGGGCCGATCAAACCGGTTATGGACCCCTTGGCGATTTCCAGCGAGGCGCCGTCCACCGCGTGGAACCCGCCGAAGTGCTTATGCAAGTCCTCGACGACGATCATGACATTTCATCCCCTGCCGCAGTTTTTGCGGCGTTTTTAATTTGGAACAGCCCGGGTGGGACCCGGGCTGCTCTTTATCGGTTGCGTTTCCGAAGGTTATCAGCGGAAGCGAAGGGTTTCGTTCTTGCCGTCCTTCACTTCGATCTCGCGGTAGGAGCCTGCGCTCTCACCCGGGCCGATCAGCTCGACGCCGGTTGCGCCCTGATAGTCGATGTCACCGCCGGCAGCGAGGATTTCCAGCGCCTTGCCCAGCTCACCCGGGTTGATCGGCTCACCCGGGGCGTTGGCCACGTCCAGGATCTTGCCGACATAATCCGCCGGGTTGGTGGAGTTGGCGGCCTGCATTGCCAGCAGGAACAGCGCCGCTGCGTCATAGGATTCAGACGCATAGGCCGAGGTGCCGTCAAAGCCGCGCTCTTTCGCCATTTCGGCAAAGATTTCCGCGCCCTTGCTGTCGGAACCCGCGATCTGGCCAAACGAGCCATCGAGGTCCGCGCCAACATTTGCGGGCAGGCTGTCGCCGATCATGCCGCCGGGCAGGCCAAAGGTTTCAAACGCACCGGAGTCCAGCGCGCCCTGAATGATGCCCAGGCCACCCTGGTCCAGGTAGCCCGCCACAACCAGCACATCGCCGCCGGCCGATGCCAGCGCGCCGACTTCTGCGGAATAGTCGCCTTTGCCGTCTTCATGCGCGGTCACGATGGTGACTTCGCCGCCGACTTCCTCAAAGGAGGTCTTGATCGCGTCCGCCAGGCCCTTGCCATAGTCGTTGTTGGTATAGGTCAGGGCGATCGAGTTGATGCCGCGCTCCTTCAGGATCTCGGCCATCACCTGGCCTTCGCGTGCATCCGACGGCGAGGTGCGGAAGAACAGGCCGTTGTCTTCCATGGTCGACAGACCCGGCGAGGTTGCCGACGGAGAAATCATAACCATGCCGTTCGGAATCGCCACGTTCTGCAGGATGGCACCGGTCACGCCGGAACAGTCGCCGCCGATGATGCCGTTCACGCCCTCAGCCACCAGCTTTTCGCCGTTTGCCACTGCCAGGCCGTTGTCGATACAGCCGGTGTCCGCGCGGACCGGGGTCACGGTGGCGCTGTCCAGCAGCTTGCCCGACTTGGTGACCTCTTCCATGGCCAGCTCAGCGCCGTCGCCCATGGCCGGGGCCAGCGATTCAATCGGGCCGGTGAAGCCGAACAGCACGCCCAGTTTCACTTCCTTCGCGTGGCCGCCGGCAAATGCGGTGCCAGCGGTCAGCGCAACAGCCGCGGTGGCCATCAGCAGTTTTTTCATTTGAGAACTCCCATTGTTGGAACAAAAATGTTCACATCGGACCCTAGGCAAGCCGGTTGAAAAAGAAAAGTCTTATTGAACCGGAACAATTTTCCTCGGGCCGCCTGTTTTGCGCTGCTCCTCCTCTTGATCCCCGGATGCAGCGCCGGCGTGGATTTACCGTGGAATCATCAGAAGGAAAAGACCTCAATGTTGCAGCTGCTCCGCCCCGTGACGCTTGCCCTGGCGCTGATGACGGTTTTCACGGCCGCATGGGCAGAAACTCTCTCCAGCAGCCAGGGCACACTGCGCGTGACCCGGATGGCGGCGGGGTTTGATGTGCCCTGGGCGTTTGCGTTCCTGCCGGACGGCGGCCTGCTGGTGACTGAGCGGGACGGCCAGCTTCTTTATATTCGAAACGGGCAAAAGCAGCCCATCAGCGGCACGCCTGCGGTTGTAGCCGAGGGGCAGGGCGGGCTGTTGGACGTGATGGTGCCGCGGGACTTTGCCAGCAGCCGCGAGGTCTTCCTGACCTACGCCAAGCGCCAGGGGCGCGGGGCAGGCACCGCCTTGGCCGTTGGCAAGCTCAGCCGGGACAATAGCCGGCTGACAGGCGTCAGGGTTTTGTTCGAGGCCGCGCCCGGCTCCCGCGGCGGGCGGCATTTCGGCGCCCGCGTGGTGGAAGCGCGCGACGGCACGCTGTTTCTTTCGCTGGGGGAGCGCGGTGACCGGCCCAGCGCCCAGAACCTGCGGCTGCACCAGGGGTCGGTGGTGCGGATCAACCGCAACGGCACAGTGCCCGCCAGCAATCCGTTCACTAGGACCGAAGGCGCGCAGCCGGAGATCTGGTCCTACGGGCACCGCAACCCGCAGGGGATGGCGCTGGATCTGCAAGGCAATCTCTGGGTCGCCGAACATGGCGCCAAAGGCGGTGACGAGGTCAACCGGGTCCGCAAAGGCGCCAATTACGGCTGGCCGGTGATCTCCTACGGCCGCCATTACTCCGGCGCGCGGATCGGCGAGGGCACCGCAAAGCCCGGGATGGAACAGCCGCAGTGGTACTGGGACCCGTCCATCGCGCCTTCCGGCATGATGATCTATTCCGGCCGGATGTGGCCGGAGTGGCGCGGCGATATTTTCGTGGGCTCACTGAAATTCGGCTACATCTCCCGCCTTTCCGGAGCACCGCTTAAAGAGGTCGAACAGCTGCGCAGCGATGAGACGGGCCGCATCCGCGATGTGCAGGAAGCGCCCGATGGCAGCATATGGTTCGCCTCGGAAACTGAAGGAGCCGTATTCAGGCTGTCCCGCTGACACGGAACAGCCAAGCGCCGGTCAGGCCTTGTAGTGCGCCGCCTTGCTGCCGCGCTCGCGGTAAGGCGTCGTGTCGTAATGCGCCCGGTAGCATTTGGAGAAATGCGACGGCGAGGCAAAGCCGCAGGCCAGCGCCACGTTAATCACGCTCATGTCGGTCTGCATCAGGAGGTTGCGCGCCTTCTGCAGCCGCAGCTCCATGTAATAGCGCTTGGGCGAGCGGTTCAGGTAGCGGCGGAACAGCCGCTCCAGCTGACGGGTCGACATGCCGACATCCTGCGCCAGCACCGACGGGCTGATCGGCTCTTCGATATTGGCTTCCATCATCTGGATCACCATCGACAGCTTGGGGTGGCGCACGCCGATACGGGTCGGGATCGACAGCCGCTGGGTGTCCTGGTCGGTGCGGATCGAGGAATAGATCAGCTGATCCGCGACCGCGTTTGCCAGCTCTTCGCCGTGGTCATTGGCAATCAGCTTGAGCATCAGGTCGATAGACGATGTGCCGCCTGCGGTTGAAACCCGGTTGCCGTCGATCACGAAAACCGATTTGGTCAGGTCGACCTCGTCGAATTCCTCGGCAAAGCTGTCGGCGTTTTCCCAATGGATGGTGGCCCGTTTGCCGTCCAGCAATCCGGCCTTGGCCATGGTGTAAGACGCGGTGCACAGCCCGCCCACGGTCAGACCCTTGCGCGCCTCGCGGCGCAGCCAGGCCAGCAGCTTCTTGGTGGTGGCCTCCTGCACGTCTATACCGGAGCACAGCATCACCACGTCGTCGCGGCGCAGCTCGATCAGATCGTCGTCCAGATGAAAAGTGGTTCCGGCGGAACAGGTTACATTCTCGCCGCCTTCGCCCACCAGGGTCCAGGAATACATATCCTCGCCATACATCCGGTTGGCGATCCGCAGGCACTCGACAGCCGATGCAAAGGACAGCATCGTAAATTTGTCGAGCAGCACAAACACGAACCTCTTCGGCTGGCCGGCTTCTGTTCCAGAATCAGCAGGCTTGCGTGACGTCTGCATGGCGGGGGTCCTTCAAGAAACAAGTCGGGCCGCGGGAGCACGCTCCGCGGCAGGTCGGAAAACCGTGTTCACAGGATGGACGCCGGGTCAAGTAGGCGCAATTCTAAACTGGCCTCCAAGGAGCGGATTTTGTATAGAGCACCCTACAAATTCTAAAGTCCTCTGATGCGGAGAAAAAGTCATGAGCGAATGGCAAAAATCGGACTGGCGCAGCAAGCCGCGGGTTCAGATGCCGGACTACACCGATGCGGCAGCGCTGAACGCTGTCGAGGCTCAGCTTTCCAAGTATCCTCCGCTGGTCTTTGCCGGTGAGGCGCGCCGCCTCAAGCAGCATCTGGGCGCTGCGGGCCGCGGCGAGGCGTTTTTGCTGCAGGGCGGCGATTGCGCCGAAAGCTTTGACCAGTTCAGCGCCGATGCGATCCGCGACACATTCAAGGTGATGCTGCAAATGGCGATGGTGCTGACCTATGGCGCCAAGGTGCCGGTGGTGAAGGTGGGCCGCATGGCCGGCCAGTTTGCCAAGCCGCGCAGCGCGCCGACCGAAACCATTGATGGCGTCGAGCTGCCCAGCTACCGCGGCGACATCATCAACGAGCTTGCCTTCACACCGGCAGCCCGCATTCCCGATCCCAGCAAGATGCTTCAGGCCTACACCCAGGCCGCGGCCACACTGAACCTGCTGCGTGCCTTCTCCACCGGCGGCTTTGCCGACATGAGCCGGGTGCACTCCTGGACCCTGGGCTTCACCGATGAGCAGGAAGTCCAGAAATACAGCGAGATTGCCACCCGCATTCAGGACACCATCGACTTTATGGGCGCCGCGGGCATCACCGCCGACACCACCCATGAGTTCTCGACCGTCGAATTCTATACCAGCCACGAAGGCCTGCTGCTGGAATACGAGGAAGCGCTGACCCGTCTGGACTCGACCTCCGGCAAATGGCTGGCAGGCTCCGGCCACATGATCTGGATCGGCGACCGCACCCGCCAGCCCGACGGTGCCCATGTGGAATTCTGCCGTGGTGTGCTGAACCCGATCGGCCTCAAGTGCGGCCCGTCCACCACCGCCGAGGACCTGAAGGTTCTGATGGCGCGCCTGAACCCGGAGAACGAAGAGGGCAAGCTGACCCTGATCGCCCGCTTCGGCGCGGGCAAGGCAGGCGAGCATCTGCCGCGGCTGGTCAAGGCCGTGAAGGAAGAGGGGGCCAATGTTACCTGGGTCTGCGACCCGATGCATGGCAACACCATCAAATCCTCCACCGGCTACAAGACCCGCCCTTTCGACAGCGTGCTGCGCGAGGTGCGCGACTTCTTCGGCGTCCACAAGGCCGAGGGCACGATCCCCGGCGGCGTGCACTTCGAGATGACCGGCCAGGACGTGACCGAATGCACCGGCGGCGTCCGTGCGGTGACCGAAGAGGACCTGAGCGACCGTTACCACACCGCCTGCGATCCGCGCCTGAACGCCAGCCAGTCGCTGGAACTTGCCTTCCTAGTGGCCGAGGAACTGTCCGCCCTGCGCGCCGCGCAAAAAGCCCGTCAGGCAGGCTGACACCAGTGGGGGCGCGGCTGCGCGGCCTTTCCACGGTTCTTGCAAAAGAAAAGGCGCCCCGGGGGTTCTCCCTCGGGGCGCAGTCAATTCAAGTGCTATGACCTTGTACTTGAATGATAAGATCTGTGCGGCGCGGCCTGTTAGTCGCGGCTGACCACCAGGCGCAGGTGCGGCGCGCCCTTGGGCTTAGCCGGTGCCGCTGCGGGTGTCTCCTCCGGTGCTGCGGGTCTGGCCGCGCGGCTGCGCTCCAGCAGCGCCTTGGCCTCATCCAAAATGGAGCGCTCCGGCTTGAACCGCGCCTGGGTTTCGGCAAAGCCCGGGTTCGGCTGGTTCACGTCGCGGCGCTCTTCCTTGGCTGCGGGCGTGGCGGCAGGCGCGGTATCAGGACGCGGTTTGGCCTTGAACCCGGCAGTGCCCGGGGTCTTGGAGACCGCGCGCATCTCGATCGAGGAGATCGAGAACCGCTGCGAGGTGACCGTCTCGCCCTCATCCGCCACCAGCACGCCCAGCACCCGGCTGATGTCGCCCAGATCGCTGCGCAGAGGCAGCAGCAGCATGCGGGCCTCGCGAGGAGTGCGCAGGCGCGGCGCTTCGATCTGCAGCTCCAGCTCCACAATTGCGGGCGTCTCGAACATATGCTCCATCGCCGAGCTCAGCTGCTTGCGCGCCTCGGTGGTGAAGAAGGCGGTGACTGGCATACCGCGCACTTCCATGCCGGCCATGTCATTCACCATCGACCCGGCCAGGCGGAAGCGGGCGATGCCCGGTGCGATCCGCTCCAGAATGAATGTGTTGCTCAGGATATTCTCAAGCCCGCGCGGATCGATCTGCGACCGGCTCGGCACATCATCGCCGCGCCGCAGGGCCGTCCAATAGGCCTCCGCCTGGCGCAGCGGCGACAGCGGTCCGCCTTTGCGGAACCGGTTCATGGAAACAACCTTGTCCTGACTGCTGGTCTTTTCGGTACCGCTGCGGCTGCCAAAAATCATCTCATATCCCCTTAAGCCCCGGCGTGCCTTGCGTTTCTCTCAGCCAGCGGCTGCGTTAACACTTAGGGCCGGTATGGTTACCCTGAAGTTAAGATGACACAATCTAATTCAAATTTGGACTACTTCTTTAAGCAATGGTTAACGTGCAGGGGTAGCGGCGTTTTTGCGATTGCGCTTGCACCCTATACTTTCGAGACAGTAGAGCTGACCAATCACCAGCGACGAGAGGGCCTTTGCCATGACCATCCGCAGCATGACCGCCTTTGCCTCGGCGCAGGGCAGCACCGGGCAGCACAGCTGGAGCTGGGAACTCCGCTCGGTCAATGCCAAGGGGCTGGACATCCGGCTGCGGGTTCCGGACTGGCTGGACGGCCTTGAAAACCATATCCGTTCGGTTTTGTCCAAGGCGCTGGCACGGGGCAATGTCTCGCTGACGCTGCGGCTGTCACGGACCGAAGACAGCGCCGCGCAGGTTCAGATCAACACGGCAGTCTTGCAGTCGGTCATCAAGGCACTGGGCGAGGCGCAGTCAATCGCGCAGCAGAACCGGGTCGGCATCCGCCCGGCCTCCGCCGCCGAGGTGCTGGGCTTCAAGGGCGTGCTCGAACAGGCCGCAGTGGACGACGACCCGGCGCCGCTGGTTAAGGCGCTGAGCAAGGAACTGGAAACCCTTGTGGCGGAATTCGTGCAGATGCGCGAAGCCGAAGGCGCCGCGCTTGCCGTAATCCTTAACGGCCAACTCGAGCAGGTTGCCTCACTGACCGCCCAAGCAGGGGCACGGGCCGACGAGCGCAAAGTCAAAATGGCGGAAACCTTCAAGGCCAACCTGGCCCGGGTGCTGGACAACGCCGACGGTGCCGATCCGGACCGCGTCGCGCAGGAACTGGCGCTGATTGCCGTCAAGGCAGACGTGACCGAGGAACTGGACCGCCTCGGCGCCCATGTCGAAGCCGCACGCGACCTGCTGGTCAAGGGCGGCGCCGTGGGCCGCAGGCTCGACTTCCTGATGCAGGAATTCAACCGCGAGGCCAACACGCTTTGTTCAAAAGCGCAGCACAGCGCCTTGACGGCGGTGGGGCTTGAGCTGAAAACCGTGATCGACCAGATGCGCGAGCAGGTGCAGAACATAGAATAAGAAAAGGAGTGCCCCATGGCGGACCGCCGCGGCCTTTTGATCATCCTCTCATCGCCTTCGGGCGCAGGCAAATCCACACTGGCCCGCCGCCTGATGGCCTGGGACCCGGGGCTCAAGTTCTCGGTCTCCGCCACCACCCGCGCCCCGCGCCCGGGCGAGGAGCATGGCCGCGAGTACTTCTTCATGTCCGAGGACGAGTTCCGCCAGAAGGTGGCCGAAGGGGGAATGCTGGAGCACGCCCACGTGTTCGGCAACTTCTACGGCTCCCCGGCAGGCCCGGTAAAGGACACCATCGAGGCCGGCCAGGACGTGCTGTTCGACGTCGACTGGCAGGGCGAAATCCAGATCCGCAACTCCGACCTGGGCAAGCACGCGCTGTCAATCTTTATCCTGCCGCCCTCGATCCCAGAGCTGCGCCGCCGCCTGGAAACCCGGGCTCAGGACAGCGACGAGGTGATCGCCAAACGGATGCAGAAAAGCTGGGATGAGATCAGCCACTGGGGCTATTACGATTATGTGCTGGTCAATGACGACCTGGACCAGACCGAGGCCAAGCTGAAAACCATCGTCGAAGCTGAACGGATGCGCCGGATCCAGCAGCCCAAGCTGCAAGAGCATGTGCGCGCCCTGCAAACCCAATTCGAGGAACAGTCATGACCCTTTACGCCCTTGGAGACCACCAGCCGCAAATCCACGAGGACACCTGGGTTGCTCCCGATGCCAATCTGATCGGCAAGGTGGTGATGGAGGCAGGGTCGTCGGTCTGGTTTGGCGTCACCATCCGCGCCGACCACGAGGATATCCGCATTTGCGAAGGCACCAATGTGCAGGAAAACGTGGTGATGCACATTGATGCGGGCTACCCGCTGACCATCGGCAAGAACTGCACCATCGGCCACAAGGCGATGCTTCACGGCTGTATCATCGGCGAAAACACCCTGGTCGGCATGGGCGCCACCATCCTGAACGGTGCAAAGATCGGCAAGAACTGCCTGATCGGTGCCGGCGCCCTGATCACCGAGAACAAGGAAATCCCCGATAACTCGCTGGTCATGGGCAGCCCCGGCAAGGTCGTGCGGGAGGTGGATGCCGCGCTGGCAGAGAAGCTCACCCAAAGCGCATTGCATTATCAGGACAACATGCGCCGCTTCCGGGCTGAGCTGAAACTGCTGTAACCAGCATCCGTACCCCGGTTTTTGCGCTGGCTGAACGCGGGTGCCACACGGCGTTTACAAAGCAGCGCTAGGCAGGCCGGACACTCAACGACGGGGATCTGATGACGACGGAGCTGATTGACGGATTTCTGGCGGCCATCCCGCTGCCCGCTGTGCTGGTGGACCAGACCGAGCGGTTCATCGCGGTGAATACCGAAGCGGCCACGCTTCTGGGGCAAGGGGTGAAGGGGCGCCATTTCGCCACCATCCTGCGCCAGCCCAGCGTCGCCACCGCCATCGAGGGCTGCCTGCGAGACCGCAACCCCCGCGTGGCCCGCCACCTCGCCAATGACGGTGCCCAGGACACGACATTTGCCGTCACCCTGCGCTATGTGCCCGGCATCGGTGCCGTCGGCGGCGGCGCGGTGCTGGCCTGTTTCGACGACGTCACCGAACGCGAGCAAGCCGGCCAGATGAGGCGCGATTTCGTCGGTAACGTCAGCCACGAGCTGCGCACGCCGCTGACCGCGCTGATCGGTTTTATCGAAACCCTGCGCGGCCCGGCCCGCGAGGATGCGCAGGCCCGCGACCGTTTCCTGACGATCATGGAGGGCGAGGCGAGCCGGATGAACCGCCTGGTGGGCGACCTCCTGTCTCTGAACCGGGTGGAAAGCGAAGAGAGGGTGCGGCCCAAGGAGAAGGTCGATCTGACCGGCCATCTGGCCTCCACTCTCAGGACGCTGCAGCCGGTGGCGGAGGCTCGCGGCGTCCAGATGAAACTTGAGGCGCCCGAGGAGGCCGTGTCAGTTACCGGCGATCCGGACCAGCTGCAGCAGGTCTTCACCAACCTGGTGGAAAACGCGGTGAAATACGGCGGTGACGAGGTCCGGGTGGTGCTGAGCCATACTGATCGCGACCCATCCGTGCGTGCCCCGGCCGCCCGCGTGCAAGTGATCGACAACGGGCCGGGAATCGACCCCGTCCACCTGCCGCGCCTGACCGAACGGTTTTACCGCGCCGACAGCCACCGCTCCCGCGAGATGGGCGGCACCGGGCTGGGGCTGGCAATTGTAAAACATATCATCAACCGCCACCGCGGACGCCTGCGGGTGGAAAGCGAATTGGGGCAGGGCTCTGTTTTCACGGTGATCCTGCCGGAATGACCAGGCGCCGCAAATAACTCTGCACACAAACCGCCGCCGGTAATTCCCGGCGGCGGTTTGCCGATTCATGACACATTTTTTTCCGTCCAAACGGCGGTTGTCATGAAGCTGTTACACTGGTGTCACAAAAGCCTCATCAGCGGCCTCTAGGTGATGCGCCAAGATCATCGAGGGGTGATCGAACATTGAAAACTCATGGAGACAAAAATGTCCTTTGTGAAACTGACCGCTTCCGCCCTGGCAATTTCCGCCGTTTCTGCCACTGCAGCAGCCGCGCGCGACCAGGTGCAGGTTGCCGGTTCGTCGACCGTTCTGCCCTATGCCTCTATCGTGGCTGAGGCCTTTGGCGAGAACTTCGACTTCCCGACCCCGGTTGTGGAATCCGGCGGCTCCTCCGCGGGCCTCAAGCGGTTCTGCGAAGGTGTGGGCGAAAACACCATCGACGTCGCCAACGCCTCGCGCAAGATCAAGGACAAGGAAGTCGCCGCCTGTGCCGAAAACGGCGTGACCGACATCATCGAAGTCCGCATCGGCTATGACGGAATCGTGTTTGCCTCCGACATCAACGCCAACGCTTTTGAGTTCACCCCGTCCGATTGGTTCCTGGCGCTGTCCGACAAGATCCTGGTCGACGGCCAGCTGGCCGATAACCCGAACCAGACCTGGGCCGACGTGAACGCCGATTTCCCAGCCGTCGACATCCAGGCCTTCGTTCCGGGCACCAAGCACGGCACCCGCGAAGTGTTCGAAGATAAGGTGATCCTGGCAGGCTGCGAGGAAACCGGCGCCTTTGAAGCCTTCAAGGAAGCCAACGGCGGCGACAAGAAAGCAGCCGAGAAAGCCTGTATCGCCCTGCGCACCGACGGCAAGTCGGTCGACATCGACGGCGACTACACCGAGACCCTGGCCCGCATCGAAAGCAACAAGGACGGCATCGGCGTCTTTGGCCTGGCGTTCTATGAGAACAACACCGACAAGCTGCAGGTTGCCACCATGTCCGGTGTTGTGCCCTCGACCGAAAGCATCGCAACCGGCGAATACCCGGTCTCCCGCCCGCTGTTCTTCTACGTGAAGAAAGCCCACATCGGCGTGATCCCCGGCCTCAAGGAATATGCTGAGTTCTTCGTCGCTGACGAAGTCGCAGGCGAAGACGGCCCGCTGGCCGAATACGGCCTGGTAGCAGACCCGGAACTGGCCGAGACCCAGGAAACCGTCGCCAACGAAGCCGTCATGGGCGGCAACTCCTAAGGCTTTGTCCTGACGTAAGATTTGCCGGGGCGGACTTTTCTGCCCCGGCGCTGTTTTTCCCGGTCCCCGACGCTGTTTCCCTTTCCGTCACCGCCTAACGGAGCCCTCCATGCCCACTTTCTGGCTCGTTGTTCTCCTGCTTGCGCTGTCCGCAGCGGGTTTTTACTGGGGGCGCAGCCGCGCGCTCCAATCCGCCGGGGGCGATGCAAGAGAACTGCATTCTCTGCCGTCCTACTACGGCTACCATGTTGCACTGGCATCCTTTGTGCCTGCCATCGCTGTGCTGGCCATCTGGCTGCTGGCCCAGCCGCTGGTCATTGAGAACCGTGTCTCGGGCATGATCCCGCCTGAGGCGGTTCCGGAAAGCTCCACCCTCGGCTTGGTGATGAGCGACGTGCGCCGGGTTGCCGAAGGGCTGGATCTCGCGGTGGAGCAGGAACTGCTGACCCGCCGTCAGGCCCGCGATGCCTCCAGCAGCGGGCAGGACCTGCGCGCCCTGATGGGCGAAGTCGGAGTTGCCCTCGGTGCCGATGTGCGGCCCGAGGTTCTGAATGCGGCTCAGGCCTACCGCAACCTGTCGCATACCGGCAAAACCGCAATGACCGTGGTAGTCGCGCTGCTGGCGCTTGGCGGCTTTGCTTGGGCCCACAGCCGCACTCACAAGGATTTCCGCGCCCGCAACGTTGTGGAGCGCGGTGTCCTTGCGCTGCTGATCCTGGCTGCCTCGCTGGCAATCCTGACAACGGTCGGCATCGTCCTGTCGATGCTGTTCGAGACCAAGAACTTCTTTGGCCTGCACAGCTGGACCGACTTCTTCTTTGGTTCCACCTGGGCGCCCAACTTCCGCGGCGACAGCGACCTGTCGATCCTGCCGCTGTTGTGGGGCACGCTATATATCTCCTTCATCGCGCTGCTGGTGGCGGTGCCGGTGGGCCTCTTTGCCGCCATCTACCTGTCGGAATACGCCAGCGGCGCCGTGCGCGCCTTTGCCAAGCCGCTGCTGGAGATCCTGGCGGGCATCCCAACCATCGTTTACGGCCTGTTCGCGCTGCTGACCGTGGGGCCGGCGCTGGCCAATCTGTTCGCCAAGGGCGGGCTGCTGGGCGTCGAATGGATGGCCGGTGCCACCTCGGTTCTGACCGCGGGGCTGGTGATGGGCATCATGCTGATCCCGTTCGTCTCCTCGCTGTCCGATGACATCATCAACGCGGTACCGCAGGCGATGCGCGATGGCTCGCTGGGCCTGGGCGCCACCAAATCTGAGACCGTGCGCCAGGTGGTGATGCCGGCGGCATTGCCGGGCATCGTCGGCGCGGTGCTGCTGGCCGCGTCCCGCGCCATTGGCGAAACGATGATCGTGGTGATGGGGGCAGGGGCGATTGCCAAGTTCTCGGCCAACCCGCTGGAATCGATGACCACAATCACCACCCGCATCGTCAGCCAGCTGACCGGGGACACCGACTTTGCCAGCCCCGAAACCCTCGTTGCCTTTGCCCTGGGCCTGACCCTGTTTGTCCTGACCCTCGGCCTGAACGTCCTGGCGCTCTACATCGTGCGCAAATACCGGGAGCAGTATGAATAATGACTGACCTCAGCCAATCCCCCGCAGGCGCCGCGCCCCGCAAGCACGGCGGTTCGCTGCTGGAGCAGACCCCGCGCACCAGAAAACGCAACGCAGCCGAAGCACGGTTCCGCGGCTATGGCATCGCCGCCATTACCGCGGGCCTGATCATGCTGCTGATCCTGGTGACCACCATTGTCAGCAAGGGCACCGGCGCCTTCCAGCAAACCTTTGTGACGCTTCAGGTGGAGCTGCTGGAAAGCAAGCTCGACAAGAAGGGTGAGCGCAACATCGAGGACATCAAGAAGGTCACCACCTTCGGCTATGCGCCGATCATCAAGGGCGCGATGGAGTCCGCGGTCGAAGAGCTGGGCATTGAGACCAGCCTGAAGGCCAAGGAACTGGCGGGCGTGCTGTCCAAGGACGTCGCCGCGCAGCTGCGTGATTTTGTTATCGCCAATCCGGACCAGATTGGCCAGACGGTGGAGTTCCGCTTCCTCGCCTCCGGCCGGGTCGACGGCTACATGAAGGGCCGCGTCAGTCGCGACAGCATCGTCAACGACAAGAACATCTCGGCCGAACAGCTTGATCTTGTTGATGCTTTGGCCGCAGCCGGAGTGCTTGAAAAGACCTTCAACCTCGACTTCATCACTGGCGCCGACGCCTCCGACGCCCGCCCCGAAGCCGCCGGCATCGGCGTCTCCATGCTAGGCTCGCTGTTCATGATGTTTGTGGTGCTGGCGCTCGCGCTTCCGATTGGCGTCGCCGCCTCGATATATCTCGAGGAATTTGCGCCGCAGAACTGGCTCACCGACATGATCGAGGTGAACATCTCCAACCTCGCCGCGGTGCCGTCGATCGTGTTCGGCATCCTGGGTCTTGCGGTGTTTATCAACTACATGCACCTGCCGACCTCGGCGCCGCTGGTGGGCGGCTTGGTGCTGACGCTGATGACGCTGCCGACCATCATCATCTCCACCCGTGCCTCGCTGAAATCGGTGCCGCCGTCGATCCGCGACGCCGCCCTGGGCGTTGGCGCCTCCAAAATGCAGGCGGTGTTCCACCACGTGCTGCCGCTGGCCGCGCCCGGTATCCTGACCGGCACAATCATCGGCCTGGCGCAGGCGTTGGGGGAAACCGCGCCGCTGCTGCTCATCGGCATGGTCGGCTTTATCGCCTCCAACGCGCCGGAAACCCTGGCCGACGGCCTGCTGGCCCCGAACTCCGCGATGCCCGCGCAGATCTATGAGTGGGCCAAACGCGCCGACCCGGCGTTCTATGAACGCGCCTGGGGCGGTATCATCATCCTTCTCATCTTCCTGGTGACCATGAACACGCTTGCCGTGATCCTGCGACGCCGCTTTGAACGCCGCTGGTAAGGGGGCATAGTGCAATGAACGACATGACCTTGATGGATAACACCGTGGACACACAACAAATCAAAATCGCCGCCAAGGATGTGAACGTCTACTACGGCGACTCCCACGCGATCAAAGACGTCAACGTCGAGATCGAGGACAAGACCGTCACTGCTTTCATCGGGCCTTCGGGCTGCGGCAAGTCGACCTTCCTGCGCTGCCTCAACCGGATGAACGACACCATCGATATCTGCCGCGTCAAGGGCGACATCCTGCTGGATGGCGAGGACATCTATGACAAGCGCGTCGATCCGGTGCAGCTGCGCGCCAAGGTCGGCATGGTGTTCCAGAAGCCGAACCCGTTCCCCAAGTCGATCTATGACAACGTGGCCTACGGCCCGCGTATCCACGGCCTGGCCAAGAACAAGGCGGAACTGGATGAAATCGTTGAGAAATCCCTGCGCCGCGGCGCGATTTGGGACGAGGTGAAGGACCGGCTGGACGCCCCCGGCACCGGCCTTTCCGGCGGCCAGCAGCAGCGCCTGTGCATCGCCCGCGCCGTCGCGACCGAACCCGAAGTGCTGCTGATGGACGAACCCTGTTCAGCGCTGGACCCGATCGCCACTGCGCAGGTCGAGGAGCTGATCGACGAGCTGCGCAGCCAGTATTCCGTGGTGATCGTCACCCACTCGATGCAGCAGGCCGCGCGGGTCAGTCAGAAAACCGCCTTCTTCCACCTTGGGAACCTGGTGGAATTCGGCCCCACCGGCCAGATCTTTACCAACCCCGAAGATCCGCGCACCGAAAGCTACATCACCGGCCGGATCGGCTGATCTATAGGAATTTCAACATGGTAGAACAGCATATTGCATCGGCATTCGACCGCGACCTGGAGGCAATCCAGGCCCGGATCATGAAAATGGGCGGCCTGGTTGAGGACGCCATCCGCGAGGCAGCCCGCGCGCTGGAAACCCGCGACGAAGAACTGGCGCTGACCGTGCGCCAGGGCGACAAGGCGATTGACGGGCTGGAAGAGCTGATAAACGAGGAAACCGCCCGGCTGATCGCGCTGCGCTCGCCCACGGCCTCCGACCTGCGACTGGTCCTGTCGGTGATGAAGATCGCCGGCAACCTGGAACGCATTGGCGATTATGCAAAAAACATGGCCAAGCGCACCGCGGTGCTGGCCCAGGGTCCTGACATCACCGAAGGCGCAGCGGCGTTGCGCCGGATGGCGCGCGAGGTGGAGCGGATGCTCAAGGACGCATTGGATTCCTACATCCAGCGTGACCCCGAGCTGGCAGCTGATGTCATCGAGCGCGACCGCGATGTGGATCAGATGTATAACGCGCTGTTCCGCGAATTTCTGACCCATATGATGGAAGACCCGCGCAACATTTCGGCCTGTATGCACTTGCATTTCATTGCAAAAAACACAGAGCGCATGGGTGATCACGTGACCTCCATCGCTGAGCAGGTGATCTATCTGGTGACCGGTGTAAAACCGGAGGAAGACCGTAAGAAAGCCGATACCACCTCGACAACATCTCAGGAGATCTGACCGATGGCTGCCGATCAGCCCACCGTCCTTGTTGTTGAAGACGAAATGGCTCAGCGGGAAGTGCTGGCCTACAACCTCGAAGCCGACGGCTTCCGCGTGCTGCGCGCCGAACATGGCGAAGAAGCGCTGCTGGTGGTCGAGGAAGACATGCCCGACATCATCATCCTGGACTGGATGATGCCTAACCTCAGCGGCATCGAAGTGTGCCGCCGGCTTAAGACCCGACCGGAAACCCGCAACATTCCGGTGATCATGCTGTCGGCCCGCTCGGAAGAGGTCGACAAGGTGCGCGGCCTGGAGACCGGCGCCGATGATTACGTGGTCAAACCCTATTCGGTGATTGAGCTGATGGCGCGGGTGCGAACCCAGCTGCGCCGGGTGCGGCCCTCCACCGTCGGGGTGCGGCTGGAGTATGACGACATCGTGCTGGACGCCGAAACTCACAAGGTCAGCCGCGCCGACAATCCGCTGAAGCTGGGGCCGACGGAATTCCGTCTGCTCTCCACCTTCATGGAGAAGCCGGGCCGGGTGTGGAGCCGCGAGCAGCTACTGGACCGGGTCTGGGGCCGCGACATCTATGTCGACACCCGCACCGTCGATGTTCACATCGGGCGGTTGCGCAAGGCGCTGACCCAGCATGGCGGCAGCGACCCGGTGCGCACGGTGCGCGGCGCGGGCTACGCGCTCGGCTGAAACGGCATCAGGGGGTGTACAGGCGGTGCACAGGGGGGGCACGCATGTCAGCCCCTTGTTTTGCCGCCGCCGGTCAGCGCGGCAGCGGATCTTCCGGCTGCGCCTGGCCTTCCAGCCATTCGCGGAATTTTACCAGCGCAGGAGCGCCCGATTTCCGCTCCGGCCAGACCAGGTAATAGGCACCGGCTGACTCCAGCGGTTCCGGGTGCAGCGCCACCAGACGGCCGGTGGCCAGATCCTGTTCCACCAGGTAATCCGGCATCAGCGCCACCCCGAGGCCATGCAGAGCAGCTTGGGTAATGGTTGCGAATTGATCATAGATCGTGCCGCTCAGCCCGTCATCGGCAGCGATCCCTTGCCGGTTGAACCAGTCCCGCCAGGCGGTCGTCCGGGTTTGAATGTGCAGCAGCGGCAGTTTCAGAATGTCCTTGGGGCCCGTGACTGAACGGCCCTCGAGAAGCTGCGGCGCGCAGACCGGCAGCAGCTGTTCGTGCTTGAGCAGCAAGGATTGCGTGCCGGGCCACTGAGCATTCCCGAAATGAATAGCCGCATCAAAGGGTTCTGTGGAGAAATTGAATGGCTCCAGACGGGTGGCCATGTTGATGGTCACATCCGGGTGCAGCCGGGCAAAGTCCGGCAGCCGCGGCATCAGCCAGCGCATCCCGAAGGCGGGAAGAATGGCCAGATTCAGCGTGCCGGCCAGCGGCGCGGCCTGCAAACGCAGGGTTGATTGCACAATCTGGTTCAGCGCTTGGCGGATCTCCGCGGCGTAATCCTGCGCTTCTGAGGTCAGCATCAGGCGTTTCTGGTCCCGCTGCACCAGTTCCATCCCCAATTGCCGTTCCAGCGTTTGCAATTGGCGGCTCACGGCACCTTGCGTGAGTGCGAGTTCCTCGGCCGCAGCGGAAGCGCTGCCCAGACGGTCTAGCGCTTCCAGCGCGCGCAGGGAGGAGATGGATGGCAGGAATTTGCGGGGCACGGTCATGTATGAGTGTTTGTCATGGATCTTTGCGAAAGTCTCGCTGTTTTTTCCCTTCACCTCCCGTTAGGGTTTGCCCAAACCGCGAACCATTGAGGTGACATGATGACCGACAAACCCGCGCTGCGCGCCAAAGATGCTCCGGACCTGGGCCGTTTCAACTGGGATGATCCGCTGCGGCTGGAGGACCAGCTAACCGAAGATGAGCGGATGATCTCCGCCTCGGCCCGCGCCTATGCCCAGGAAAAACTTCAGCCGCGTGTGCTAAGTGCCTATGAAAACGAAGAAACCGATCCCGAAATCTTCCGCGAGATGGGCGAGATGGGCCTGCTTGGCACCACCATCCCGGAAGAATACAGCGGCCTTGGCGGCGGCTATGTCTCCTATGGCCTGGTGGCGCGCGAAGTGGAGCGTGTGGACAGCGGCTACCGCTCGATGATGTCGGTGCAAAGCTCGCTGGTGATGTATCCCATCTACGCATACGGCAGCGAAGAGCAGCGGCAGAAATACCTGCCGAAACTCGCCTCCGGCGAATGGATCGGCTGCTTCGGCCTGACCGAACCGGATGCCGGTTCCGACCCCGCCAGCATGAAGACCCGGGCTGAGAAAACCGAAGGAGGCTATAGGCTTACCGGCTCCAAAATGTGGATCTCCAACGCGCCGATCGCGGATGTTTTTGTGGTCTGGGCCAAGTCCGAAGCGCATGGCGGCAAGATCCGCGGCTTTGTGCTCGACAAGGGCCTGAAAGGCCTGAGCGCGCCGAAGATCCAGAACAAGGCCTCGCTGCGCGCGTCGATCACCGGTGAGATCGTGATGGACGGCGTTGAAGTTGGCGAAGACGCACTTCTGCCGTATGTTCAGGGGCTTAAGGGTCCTTTCGGGTGTTTGAACCGCGCCCGTTACGGCATCAGCTGGGGCGCAATGGGCGCGGCGGAGGCCTGCTGGCACGCAGCGCGCCAGTACGGGCTTGATCGCACGCAGTTCGGCCGTCCGCTGGCCAATACGCAGCTGTTTCAGCTGAAGCTTGCCAACATGCAGACCGAGATCACCCTTGGCCTGCAGGCCTCTCTGCGGGTCGGGCGGCTGATGGATGAGGCCAGCGCGGCACCGGAGATGATCTCGATCATCAAGCGCAACAACTGCGGCAAGGCGCTGGAGATTGCCCGGATGGCTCGCGACATGCATGGCGGCAACGGTATCAGCCTGGAGTTCAACGTGATCCGCCACATGGTGAATCTGGAAACGGTGAACACCTATGAGGGCACCCACGATGTTCATGCCCTGATCCTGGGCCGTGCTCAGACTGGTTTGCAGGCCTTCTTCTAAAGACCGATTGCAGCGCGAGATACCGTCTCGCGCTGCATTTTTCCATTATCATTTTGCAGTTTTGCAAGATGTGACCGCTCGGTGAGTTCCGCAAAGGATTCTGGCTCGTTTTCAAGCTCAGCTATCGCCGGATCGGATCCGAAAACCCTACCCTGAAATCTGTGGTGGCATAAAAACTACTGAGAAACTTTGGTCTCTCGGGAGACAGCTGGTTAATATTCGAGGACCGCTTTTGCAACGGTGTTGGGTGCGGCGACCCAAGCGCAGGTTTGCGTTGCGAATTTTCGGATGATGGTTTTCCCACCCATCTGGCGCTGTCGTCTTGCGCTTTTGAGGAGCCGCGAGGCTGTAGCGAGATACACACGGGTCTCGTCATGCAATAATGCAATACCAGCCTGCACCTTTGCATTGCAAAAATGCGCGGCATGAAACGGCAGAACGCCGGCGCGCTTTGCAAAGAAACGCATGTTAACAAATAGTTACCATGAAGCTCCCGGCTGTGGAAGCCATTAGTTTGTGTTTTATTGGATTGCTGGTGATGGGCCCCGTGTAGCACAAATGGACCACTCAGGAAGGCAGCCTGGTATATCGGCCGGTTGCAGAACTGACGGCCACAGGCACTGATGCAAAGACGGGCCGGAAATTCCGGCCCGGTTGAAAGCGATACTGGCGGTTACGCAGGCAGATGGATGTTGAAACGCTCCCGGATTGCCATGTCGGTGGCGGCGTCAAACCTGGCTGTGGCGCGTTGCGACAGGATCTTTTCCTTTTTCACAATTGCCTTCTGGATCAGGTCGGGCTTGTCGCGCTCCGCCCATTCCTTGGGTGAGGTGCGGTCGCCCAGGTCAGGATAGACATAGTCCATCTGCATCCGGCTGAGCGTCTGATCGGTGCCCAGATAGTGGCCGGGCCCGCCCAGGCAGGTGGCGCGCATCTGGTCCAAGGCCAAAGTCTCTTCGTTGACTTCAATGCCGCGCACACAGCGTTGCGCCTGACCCAGCAGGTCGTTGTCGAGGATCAGCGACTCATGGCAGAAGCCCAGCAGCGAAGCATGCATGCCCGCGGCCTCGTAAACCATATTGAGACCAGACAGCCCCGCCATCACGGCAGAGCACATCTGCTCCCAGCCGGCCTGCATGTCGGGCATTTTGGAATCTGAGGCGCCCGCAGCTGCGCCGCCGGGCAGGTTGTAGAACTTGTGCATCTGAGCGCAGCCTGCAGTCAGCAAAGCTTGCTCGCCAGAACCCACGGACATCGCGCCGGTGCGCAGGTCCAGGCCGAAGGGCCAAGTGCCAAAAATTGCGGGAGCACCGGGCTTTACGGCGTTTACGTAAACCAGCCCGGCCAGGCATTCCGCCACCGCCTGGGCAATTGCGCCGGCAATGGTGGAGGGCGCGGTTGCGCCCGCCATACCAGCCGACAGCAGGAGTACTGGCATGCCGCCCTTGATGCACTCCTCCATGACCTCGCAGGATTCCGTGGCGAACTTCATCGGCGGAACCACAAAGCAGTTGGAGTTCGACACGAACGGGCGCTCGCGCCACTTGTCTTCGCCGCCAGCAATCATATGCAGAAGTTCCAGCCCGGGCTTCACGAACCCAGGTTCTGTGAAGGAGACGCCAACATGTTTGGTCGTGCCGGCGGTGGTGGCGTAGATTGAGTTCAGATCCATCTCGCAGTTGTCGGCGATGTCGCGGCATACCATCGGGCGCTGGACAAAGTGGATATTGTCGAGCTGGTCGCAGATGCGGGCGGCGTCATGCAGGTCCTGAACGGTGGAATCGCGGTAGGTCTTGCCATGCACATCGACCATGCTGACCGCGGCGCCTGCGGTGCCGTAATGAACGCGGCCGCCAGAAAGCTGCAGGTCGGTTTTGCCGTCGCGGCTAAACAGGGTGACTGACCGGTTGGCTTTGGAAATGGTGTCCTCGACCAGGGCGCGGGGGAAGCGGATACGGCCGTCATCGCCCAGGGTACAGCCTGCTGCGGTCAAGTATTCGATGCCGCTTGGCGGGGCATCGGCGAGGCCGATCTCTTCGAGTGCGGTCAGTGCGGTCTGGTGGATCTGCTCCATGTCCGCTTGGCTGAGCATTTTCAGGGCGGTGGATTCCATCCCCGGGCGCACGGGGCGCAGATGATCCGGCAATGCGGCGGCCCGGGCGGCACGTCGTGCATTGCGGCCGCCGCTGCGGCCAGCGCGGGAGGAGGAGGCTTGGTCGTTCATTATATTGAGCCTTTCAGGTGGGTGAGTGGAAATTGCTGGAAATCCAACTCAGTGCGGCCGGCCTCTGGCCGCACGCCCGCGCGCCGCACCGATTGTGCGGCAGATCAGGCTGACAAGGCTGCGTTCTCCCTGCATGCGGGCTCCTGTCTGTGTTGTTGCAATTTGACATGGCTGGAAGGGGTTTCTTGCCCGTTTGCGACCAGGATGAAAAAAGCGACATGATTTTCATTCGGGGCGCCAGGCGCGGTTTGGACGCCGCAAAACTGTGGCTTTAAGTAAATGTATTTATTTTTATTGGTGTATCTTCGATTTTTGACGCTATGCGCGGCTGGCGGTTATTGGCAGGATGGCCTTGGGAACCGAATATTAAGCATTAATGGCGAAACTGGGGTCCTGGGGATGGCGCGCTGAAACAGCGCATTTCAAGAAGGCAAAGCGATATGCCGATGGTTAGAAAAACCACACTCACTCATGCCTTTGCCGCGGGTCTTTCTGTTGGGCTTGCATTTGCCCAGCCGAGTTTTGCAGAAGGGTGGGCCAGGCCGCTTTTCAGTAACCGCGTTCAATCCGCATCCGGCGCCGGCAGCACCGAGCCGCAGGCTTTCCAGCTGGCCTTCCTGCAGGAGTTTGGCAGTTTTATCCTTGGCGGCACGGTTGCCTCCCGACGTTCCGGTCTGCTGACACGGGCGGTGCGGGCAGATGAAACGCATCAGCTGCGTCTCCACGCGGGATACGACTTTGGTCCAGCAACGGGTGTTGTTACCCTGGGCGGGTTGCAAGCTGAGACCGCAACCGGCAAGCGGAATGGGACACTGTTTGGTTTGGGAATGCGTGTTTCTCTCAACCGGGCACTGCAACTGCGGGGTGAGCTGCTGCATCACGAAGCCGGACCCAAGGATGGCAGCGGCCGACCGCGTGGCGAGACTTTATCCTTAACCGCTGCATTTCGCTTCTAACGATCGGTTTCCCCGGCTAACTGCCGTTACGCGCGGCGGGTGACCGATGCCATGCAGTGTCAGGGCGCTAGGTGCGCGCAGGGTCCATTTCAATGGCTGCACTTAACTCCGTTATTGGAGTCCGGCGGAAAAGCGCACGTTGCAGGGGAATTTCGGCCAGTCATTGCCAGTTCAAGGGAACGTGAGCCGATAGGACTGGAAGTTCGGCTTTGGAGACCTTTTGTAAGCTCCAACGGCGCACAACCTGCGCCGGGACTGCAAAAGGAGAAGTCTGAATGACTCGTTTCGTAGCTATGACAGCCATCGCAGCCGTAATGGGCAGTGCAGCATTTGCCGGTAACATCAGTGAACCGGTGGTCGAGCCGGCACCGGCACCGGCACCCGTACCGGTGGCCAATGATGGCGGCGACTGGACTGGTTTCTACCTGGGTGGCCAGATCGGCCAGCTGGATGTGGACGCAACCAACGGTGCGTCGGGTGATGATCCCGCATACGGTATCCACGCCGGCTACAACCATGACTTTGGCCGCTTCGTGCTGGGCGGCGAACTGGATTATGACACCACCGACGTGGACCTGGGCGGTGGCGCAACCGTTGACTCGGTTGCTCGTGCCAAGGTGAAAGCCGGTTATGACTTCGGCAACGTTCTGGCCTATGTCACCGGCGGTGTGGCTGAGGCGGACAGCTCGCTGGGCAGCGAAACCGGTGAGTTCTACGGCGTTGGCCTGGCTTATCAGGTGACCGACCAGTGGCAGATCGGCGGCGAAGTTCTGGAGCATGAGTTCGACGACTTCGGCAACTCCGGCGTTGGCGCGGATGCCACCTCGGTATCGCTGCGCGCGTCGTTCAAATTCTAAGCTGACGCTAAAGCGGGCGCAGCACTCACCTGTTCTGCTGCGCCGCTGGCCGCCCGGTCTGTACCCAAGGCAGACGGGGCGGCCTTTGCTTTTTGAAGCAAAAGCCTTGGCGGGGGTGCCGGCCCGTGCTAAGCAACCCTCATGAACCATAAATGCACCGCCATCATCTGCTGCATTACCTGCTGACATATCAGCGGGCTGGTTTCTGTCGTTTTCATTTCCTTGACAAGTTGCTAAGCCCGCGCTGCGCGCAAAGGGTGATGCCGGCCGTTTTGAGCTGGGCATGGGAAAGGAACCGGGCATGGGAACCAAGGACATAGTGATCAAGCTGCATAATACGAAGACCCGCAAGAAAGAGGTCTTTGAGCCGATCAACGCCAGCAACGTGCGGATGTATGTCTGCGGCCCCACGGTGTATGACCGGGCGCATCTGGGCAATGCCCGGCCTGTGGTGGTCTTTGACGTGCTGTTCCGGCTGCTGCGGGAAGTTTATGGCGCGGATCAAGTGACTTATGCCCGGAACTTCACCGACGTCGACGACAAGATCAACGCCCGCGCCGCCGAAAGTGGCCGCGCGATCGGCGATATCACAACGGAAACCACCCAGTGGTTCCTGGACGATATGGGCGAGCTCGGGGCGCTGGAACCCAACCACATGCCGCGGGCGACTGAGTACATTCCGCAGATGGTGGCGATGATCGAGGATCTGATCACCAAGGGCCACGCCTATGCTGCGGAAGGCCATGTGCTTTTTGCTGTCGATAGTTGGAAAGAACTTTACGGCAAGCTGTCAGGCCGGTCTGTTGATGACATGATCGCCGGCGCCCGTGTGGAGGTGGCGCCTTACAAAAAGAACCCGATGGATTTCGTGCTGTGGAAACCTTCCACCGGCGATCTGCCAGGCTGGGAAAGCCCCTGGGGCCGCGGCAGGCCGGGCTGGCACATCGAATGCTCGGCGATGTCCTATGAGCTGCTGGGCGAGACGTTCGATATCCACGGCGGCGGCAACGACCTGATGTTCCCGCACCATGAGAATGAAATTGCGCAAAGCTGCTGCGCCCATCCGGAAGGTGAATTTGCACGCTTCTGGCTGCACAATGAGATGCTGCAGGTGGAAGGCAAGAAGATGTCCAAATCACTGGGCAACTTTTTCACCGTGCGCGACCTGCTGGACCAGGGCTATCCAGGCGAGGTGATCCGGCTGGTGTTCCTGCAGACCCATTACCGCAAGCCGATGGACTGGACCGACAAGAAGGCCAAGGAGGCCGAGGCGACGCTGCGCAAGTGGCGGGCGCTGACCGCGGGCATCGAACCCGCGTCCAGCGCTGCTGCCGCGGTCCTGGAAGCACTGGCGGATGACCTCAATTCCGCGGGCGCGATTGCAGAGCTGCACAAGCTGGCAGCGGATGGCGATGCGGCGGGGCTGCTGGCCTCCGCCCGGTTGCTGGGGCTGCTGACCGATGAGTTGGGGGCTTGGGCGTCAGCGCCTGCCATCGATCTTTCCGCCTTTGAGGAGAAGCTTTTCGAAACGCGCCGGAAGGCCATGGAAAGCAAGGATTTTTCCGAAGTCGACAGGCTAAAAGCGGTCTTTGTTGAGGCAGGGCTTGAGGTGCGGATGAGCAAGACCGGCGTGGAACTGGTGCCGGGTGCGGGGTTTGACCCGGACAAGCTGGGGGCGCTTTGATGGGCAAGGAACGGCTCTACCTTTACGACACGACCCTGCGGGACGGGCAGCAGACCCAGGGTGTGCAGTTCTCGACTGCGGAAAAAAAGCAGATCGCCCAGGCGCTGGACGGCCTGGGGGTCGATTACATCGAAGGCGGCTGGCCGGGTGCAAACCCGACCGATAGCGCCTTTTTCGGGGAGGCACCGGAAACCCGCGCCACCATGACCGCCTTTGGCATGACCAAGCGGGCCGGGCGGTCCGCGGAAAATGACGATGTGCTGGCAGCGGTCATGAACGCGGGCACACCGGCCGTCTGTCTGGTCGGCAAAAGCCACGACTACCACGTGACCCATGCGCTGGGGATCACGCTGGAGGAAAACCTCGAGAATATCCGTGCCTCGGTCGCCCATATCGTGGCGCAGGGGCGCGAGGCGCTGTTTGACGCCGAGCATTTTTTTGACGGCTACAAGGATCATCCGGAGTACGCGCTGGCGGCCTGCCGCGCCGCGCTGGAGGCCGGGGCGCGCTGGGTGGTGCTGTGCGATACCAACGGCGGCGCGCTGCCGGCCGAGGTGAGCCGCATTGTTGCGGAGGTTGTTGCCGCCGGAATTCCGGGTGAGAAACTGGGGATACATACCCATAACGACACGGAAAATGCTGTTGCCTGCTCGCTAGCGGCGGTGGATGCCGGGGCGCGTCAGATCCAGGGCACACTGAACGGTCTGGGGGAGCGCTGCGGCAATGCCAACCTGACCGCGCTGATCCCGACTCTGCTGCTGAAGGAGCCCTATGCCAGCCAGTTCGACACCGGCGTGAGCCTAAAGGCGCTTAAGGGTCTTACCCGGATCAGCCGGACACTGGATGATATCCTGAACCGGGTTCCGGTGCGGCAGGCGGCCTATGTGGGCGCTTCGGCTTTTGCCCATAAGGCGGGGCTACATGCCAGCGCGATCCTCAAGGATCCGTCGACCTATGAGCACATCGAGCCAGGCAAGGTCGGCAATGCGCGGGTCATCCCGATGTCTAATCAGGCCGGGCAGTCGAACCTGCGCAAGCGTTTGACCGACGCGGGCTTGAGCGTAGAAACTGGCAACCCGGCGCTGGCGCGGATCCTGGAGCGGATCAAGGAGCGCGAGGCGGAAGGCTATTCCTACGATACCGCGCAGGCCTCGTTCGAACTGCTGGCGCGCGATGAGCTAGACCAATTGCCTGACTTCTTTGAGGTGAAGCGCTACAAGGTCACGGTCGAGCGGCGCAAGAACAAGTACAATCGGATGGTCAGCCTCTCCGAGGCGGTTGTGGTGGTGAAGGTCGACGGCGAAAAACGCTTGTCAGTCAGTGAGTCACTGGACGAAACCGGCAGCGACCGCGGCCCGGTGAACGCGTTGGCACGGGCGCTGATCAAGGATCTTGGGCGCTACTCCGCCCAGCTGGAGGATATGCGGCTCGTCGACTTCAAGGTGCGGATCACTCAGGGCGGCACCGAAGCTGTGACCCGTGTCATCATCGACAGCGAAGATAGTCAGGGCCGCCGGTGGTCCACTGTTGGGGTCAGCCCGAACATCATCGACGCCTCGTTCGAGGCGCTGCTGGATGCGATCCGCTGGAAATTGGCGCATGACTGCGGGGCCGGGCAGGCGGATGCAGTTTGACGACGACCTGACGGCCTGCGCGGAGCTGGTTCAAAAGAGCGACCCGGACCGGTTTCTGGCCGCGATGGCCGCACCGGTCCAGGCCCGGCCGCTGCTGTTTGCGCTCTATGCCTTCAATGTCGAACTGGCCCGGGCACCTTGGGCCAGCCAGGAAAGCATGATTGCCGAAATGCGGGTGCAATGGTGGCGCGACGTCGGTGCAGAGATCGCCGAGGGCAAGCCCGTCCGGCGGCACTACGTGGCGACTCCGCTCGCGCGGTTTCTGAAGCCGGAACTGGCGGCCTGTGTTGACGGTATGGCGGAGGCGCGGCGCTGGGACATCTACAAGGACCCGTTTGAGGATCAAGCTGCCTTTGACAGCTATATCGACCGCACCAGCGGGTCGCTGATGTGGATGGCGGCGGCGTCTTTGGGGCAGGCGGATGAAGCTGTCGTGCGTGACTTTGCCTATGGCATCGGCGTTGCCAACTGGCTGCGCGCCATTCCGGAGCTGGAGGCCAAGAAACGGATCCCGTTGCTGGACGGAACCTTGGACGGTGTGCAGGCTTTGGCGCGTAAGGGCTTGGAAAAAATCCAAAACTCTCGGTTAAGCGGCGGGAAAGTCTCGAAACCGTCGGGAACTGCGCTGTTGGCGGGCTGGCAGGCGGAAAGCCTGCTGAAACAGGCCATTCGCCAGCCTGAACGGGTAGCGCAGGGCACGCTTGGGCAGAGCGAGTTCCGGCGCAGGGCGGGATTGATGTGGCGGGCCGCCTTAGGGCGCTGGTAAAGAAATCGCATCCAAAGAAAAAGGCGCCTCCCGGGGCGCCTTTTTTGGTTTGCAGAGTGGTCAGGCCTCTTTGGGCCGCAGGACCAGCCACATCAGCGCGCCGCCTGCCAGCACCAGGAAGGGGGCCATGGCCATGTTCACTGCGCTCCAGCCGTCCGCCGGGTTGCCGCCCGAGCAGTTCATCAGCCCGCCTGACGCCAGCGAGGCCATGGTGACGCCGCCAAAGACCAGCAGGTCGTTAAGGCCCTGCATCCGGCCGCGCTCGTAGCTTTCATGCGCGCCGGCCAGCATTGTCGTGGCGCCGATGAAGCCGAAGTTCCAGCCGATGCCCAAAAGCACCAGCGCAATAAAGAAGTTCTCCAACTCGACCCCTTGCAGGGCAACGGCGCCGGCGCCTGCGAGGATCACCAGACCCGCGGCGACGATCTTTTCCACGCCAAAGCGGGCAATCAGGTGACCTGTAAAGAAGGACGGTACATACATCGCCAGCACATGCCAGGTGACCACATCGGCGGCGTTGCCCTCTGTAAAACCGCAGCCGACAACCGCCAGCGGCGTCGAAGTCATCACCAAGTTCATCAGCGCATAGGAGACCATGGCGCAGATCACTGCAACTGCGATCACGGGCGTCTTCAGCAGCTCCATCCGGCTGCGGCCCTTGGGGCCGTCCTCTGTAGGCGCGGGCGGCTTAGGGATGTCGAGAAACAGGAACAGCGCAGCGCCCAGGACGTTGACTGCAATCACTGCTAAGTAGGTGCCAAGGAATGGAATAACAAAGGCTTGGCTGGTGGCCTTCACGATTTGCGGGCCGATAATCGCCGCCGCCAGACCTCCCGCCATGACGTAGGAAATCGCCTTGGGGCGGAAGGCATCGGAGGCGGTATCGGCAGCGGCGAAGCGATAGAACCCATGCGCGCTCATATAGACACCGGTCAGCAGGCTGCCGAGCAGAAAGATGGGGAAGGACCCAAGATACAGCCCGTAAGCGCCGACCAAACCGCCAACAGCGCCAAAGGCGGCCCCGACAAAGAACCCCGCGCGGCGGCCCCAGCGCTGCATGATGGCAGAGATCGGGGTCGCGGCCAGCATCGAGCCGCCGACAATCAGCGAGATAGGCAGCGTTGCAAAGCAGGGGTTCGACGCCAGCGACTGCCCTGCGAGGCCGCCGATTGTAAAGATCATCGGCATCTGCGCGCCGAGGATCGCCTGCGCCAGCACCAGGATGGCGACGTTTTTCTTGGCGACGGCGTCGCTGGGGGTGGTCATGCTCATGGTCATGTGGGATGCGTAGCGGTGAATATGTTGCGGAGCAAGACAGCGGAATTGGCTTGGCGATCACGCTTTCTTTCAACAGCGGCCAATCAGGGGGTGACGTGGCGTCAGAAGTGCAGACATTTCTCCCAGGCGTGGGCCGGATCATCCAGTGCGATGCCTGCGTGAGCGAAGGTGCCGCGTGGCTGGCGGCGCAGGAAAGCCGTTTTGGCCATGCGCTGGAGCTGACCGGCGCGCTTCCGCTCAGGCGCAGGCCGGACGGCTTTGCGGAACTGCTAAGCGCGATTGTCAGCCAGCAGGTTAGCGTGGCGTCCGCCAATGCGATCTGGAAGCGGATGAAAGACGCAAAGCTCACCGGACCGCGCAAGATATTATGGGCAACGGATGAAGATCTGCGCGCAGCCGGTCTTAGCCGCCAGAAGATCCGCTATGCCCGGGCTTTGGCGGAAGCGCGCATTGATTTCAAAGCCTTGCGCGAAGCGCCTGATGCGGAGGTGATTGAAACACTGGTCCAGGTTCCAGGGGTCGGCGTCTGGACGGCTGAAATTTATGCGATGTTCTCGCTGGGCCGTGCGGATGTGTTTGCCCATGGCGATCTGGCCTTACAGGAGGCGGCACGGGTGCTGTTTGATCTGCCAGCCCGCCCAAAGGAGCGTGAGATGCGGCAAATGGCCGAAGCCTGGTCGCCGTGGCGGTCGGTTGCGGCGCGCATTCTCTGGGCCTATTACCGGGTGGCGAAGGACAGGGAAGGGATCCGATGACTCGTGTACTGAATGCCGGCCGCAAGGAGCCGGTCTCTGGCAGCATCCGCTCGATTGTGGTGTTCCTGCATGGCTATGGCGCGAATGGGGCCGACCTCTTGGGGCTGGCCGATCCGCTGGGCGAACATCTGCCGGATACGCTGTTTGTCGCCCCCGACGCGCCCGAGGCCTGCGCCGGCGCGCCCTTTGGGTTCCAGTGGTTCCCGATCCCCTGGATCGATGGCTCCTCGGAAGAGGAAAGCATGCGCGGGATGCAGGCGGCGGTCGAGGACCTGAACGCCTTCCTTGATGCGCTGATGGTCGACGAGGATGTGCTGCCGGAGCAGGTGGTGCTGTTCGGGTTCAGCCAGGGCACCATGATGAGCCTGCATGTGGCGCCGCGCCGGGAGGACCCAGTGTCGGGTATAGTAGCCTTTTCCGGCCGGTTGCTGGCACCGGAGTTACTGAAGGACGAAGCGGTCTCCAAGATGCCGGTGCTGCTGGTGCATGGCGACCAGGATGACGTGGTGCCGGTGCAGTCTTTGCCGGAAGCCGCCGAAGCCCTGCAGGAGGCCGGGTTCCAGGACGTTTTTGCTCATATCCAGAAAGGCACCGCCCACGGCATCGCGCCGGACGGGCTGAGCGTGGCGCTTGCGTTTATGCGCGACAAGCTTGGTCTCTAATTTGTTGAAATAACTGGCCTTCCAATTCTTCGGGAGGTCAGGGTGCCCACAAGTGCGGTTCGGCGATTTCAAGGGAGTTACCGGCCGGGTCGCGGAAGTAGATGGACCGGGCGCCGCTCGGCCAGTCGAATTCCGCCTCAATCGCAATGCCTGCCGCCAGCAGCCGGGCGCGCATCAGGAGCAGCTCCTCTCTCGGCTGCGAAAAACACACGTGACCCGGCCCGCGGGCGCCATGCGGCGGAACCGGCAACCTTGGGTTTCCCGGTGGCTTCACCGTTTCCTCAGCGTTGAACAGCAGCAGGACTGAGGCGCCGCAGCGGAAGAAAACATGGCGTTTGGCGACCCGCTGGATACGCTCCAATCCCAAGATTTCACCATAGAAACCTTCAGCTGCGTCGAGGTCGTCCGCGTACAGCGACGCTTCGAGAATGGCATTAGGGGCAGGGGCGTGCGGCAGCATAGCTTTAAGGCTATCAGCGGCGGCGGGACCTGTCACCTTTTGCAGGCCGCGCCGCCGATGCCTTGGGTCTGCGCGGCGGCTTCTGCGAGGGTTTCGGCGGGCCGGGAACGCGGGGCGGTTCCAGGTCCGACCAAGCGCCCTGCGCCAGCCCGTCCAGGGTCCAGGCGCCGATGCTGTAGCGGATCAGGCGCAGAGTGGGATGCCCAACCGCGGCTGTCATCCGGCGCACCTGCCGATTGCGGCCTTCGCGAATGGTGAGCGCGATCCAGCTGTCGGGGACGGTCTTGCGTTCCCGGACCGGCGGGGTGCGGGCCCAGAGTCCCGGCGGTTCCGGGATCATCCGAGCCTTGGCCGGCAGGGTCATTCCGTCTTTGAGTTCAACACCTTCTGCCAGGTTCTTCAGGGCCTGCTGATCCGGGATACCCTCCACCTGCACCCAATAGGTCTTGTCCATCTTGTGCTTGGGGTCGGTAATCCAGGCTTGCAAACGGCCGTTGTCTGTCAGCAGCATCAGTCCTTCGCTGTCGCGGTCCAGGCGGCCGGCTGCGTAGACACCCGGGCAGTCGATATATTCGCTCAGTGTCGCGCGCGGGCTGTCCTGGCTGCCGCGGTCGGTGAACTGAGGCAGCACATCGTAAGGTTTGTTGAAACGAATGAGACGGGTCATGGCACGGCAATATGCGGGCGGTGGCCGCAGGGCAAGAGGCGCAGAGGCCCTTGGGGGCTGGGCACCTGTGGATAAGTGTCACCGTGCTGTCACGGAATCAGCGCAGGTTGCTCCCGACATATTGTGGATCATCAGGGCTTGTCAGGCGCTAACCACGATATATAGTCAAAGTCAGGCTGGGGCGGGTTCCCCGCTCTGGTTCCGCAACACGGAAGATCAGGGCGAGGAAGACGTTCAAAAATGGATGGCGATTTCAGAGCAGAGTTTGTCAGATCTCCGGGCGCGCTCAAGCAGCACCCGGCGCTGGTGCTGAACGCGGATTACCGGCCGCTCTCCTATTATCCTTTGTCTTTGTGGACCTGGCAGGATGCCGTCAAGGCGGCCTGGCTGGACCGGGTGGCCATCGTGGCCGAATACGACGAGGTGGTGCACAGTCCGAGCACCGAGATCCGAATACCGTCTGTGGTGGTTCTGAAAGATTATGTAAAACCTCAAAAGCGCGTGGCCTTCACGCGCTTTAATTTGTTTTTACGGGATGAATTCCGCTGCCAGTACTGCGGCAGCAAGGGAGAACTGACTTTCGACCATGTGGTGCCGCGTGCGGCGGGCGGTGTGACCAGCTGGGAGAACGTGGTCGCGGCCTGCAGCCCCTGCAATTTGAGAAAGGGGTCCAAGTCGCTGCACCGGGCCGGCATGTCCCTGCGCAAGCCGCCGCGGCGGCCTGGCGCGGAGGAGTTGCGCAATACCGGGCGCAAGTTCCCGCCCAACCACCTGCATGAAAGCTGGATGGACTTCCTGTACTGGGATACTGAGCTGGACGCTTAAAGTAAGCTTATCCAATATGTTGGAAAATAAGGGTTCCGGCCTCTTTGTCGGATCGTCTGCTCCCCGTGGGGCAACTGCTCAGATCCCCATGAACAGTGCTACCGAAGCCGCTGGGTGCTGCAAACGGACAAGGAGGCCGGAGGTGCCGGCGGCCTCAGTTCAGCGGGCCGCCTTTGCATGGTGTAAGGGGGTGGCGTGTCAGGGCTTGGCGCGCTGAAGCATACCGAACAGATCGCGCGGATCGTCCGGGTCGGCCAGCATGTCCAGGTCGATGAAGTAATCGGTGCCCTTAATGCGGTCGCGGATGTAGCGCAGCGCCGAGAAGTCCTCGATCGCAAAACCGACGCTGTCGAACAGGGTGATTTGACGGTCTCCGGTGCGTCCCTGCTTCTTGCCCGCAATCACTTCCCACAGTTCGGTCACGGCGAAGTCTTCCGGCATCTGCTGGATTTCGCCCTCAATCCGGGTTTGCGGCGGATATTCGACAAAGACATCGGAGCGGTTGAGGATTCCGGGTGCCAGTTCGGTCTTGCCGGGGCAGTCACCGCCGATTGCATTGATGTGAACGCCGCTGCCGACCATGTTGTCGGTCAGGATGGTCGCATACTGCTTGTCCGCGGTGCAGGTGGTGAGGATCTGCGCGCCTTCGATCGCCTCCTCTGGTGTTTTGCAGGCGACAACTTCCATCCCCAGCCCTTGCAGGTTGCGGGCGCATTTTTCGGTCGCGGCTGGGTCGTTGTCATATAAACGCACGGATTTCAAACCGATGATTGCCTTCATCGCCAGCGTCTGGAACTCCGACTGGGCGCCGTTGCCGATCATGGCCATCGTTGTTGACCCCTTGGGCGCCAGATACTTGGCGGCCATTGCTGACGTGGCTGCAGTCCGCAGCGCGGTCAGCATTGTCATCTCTGTCAGCAGCACCGGATAGCCAGTGTAGACATCCGCCAGGAGGCCAAAGGCGGTGACGGTCTGCAGCCCTTCGGAGGTGTTCTTGGGGTGACCGTTCACGTATTTGAAGCCGTAGGCCTCGCCATCCGAGGTCGGCATCAGCTCGATCACGCCAACGTCCGAATGGCTGGCAACGCGCGGGGTTTTGTCGAACAGCTCCCAGCGCTTGAAGTCTTCTTCCACATATTCGGCCAGATCGCGCATCATCTGCTCGATGCCGACGTGATGAATGAGGCGCATCATGTTGTCGACGCTGACAAAAGGTACCAGCGCCTTGTCCGAGGGCTGTGTCATGCGGTTTTCCTTTCACGGGGGCTGAGGTGGATGCCTGCCAGCATGCAGCGTACCGACCCGCCTGCGGTTTCGATGGTGGGGATGGTCAGCGGCAGCGGCTCCGCGCTCTGTTCGATGACCGAAATCTGATCCGGGCGCAGCGCGTCCAATGCCTTGGCCGAGAGAGCCAGAAGGCGTTTGCGTCCAGTGAGTTCCAGGGCGTTGCCGGCAAAACTGGCGATCTGCCCGGGCGTTAGGTCGATGACCCGGCGGCCGGTTTCTTCCAGCCGCGCGGCAACTTCGGCGCGGCGGGCGGGGTCCACAATCATGTCCAGGCAGATCAGCGCGTATTCAGTGCCGATCCCCATCAGAACATTGGTGTGATAGACGTCGCGGCCTGCATCATCTTTGGCTTCGAACACCATGGGTTCAAAGTTGAAATGGGTGCAGAAGCGTTCCAGCAGAACCGGATCGGCGCGGTTGGATTTCACCGTGTAGGCGATGCGGCCGATATGGTCGAGCACCATGGCGCCGGTGCCTTCCAGCGACAACCCGTCCTGTTCCAAACCGGAATAATCGATCACATCCTGAACCCGGTACTCCCGTTTCAGCAGTTCGATCACATCCCAGCGGCGCTCCTTGCGGCGGTTTTCGGCAAACATCGGGTAGACCGCGACATGGCCGCCTGCGTGGGTGGAAAACCAGTTGTTGGGAAACACACTGTCCGGGGTTGCGGTGCCGGTGTCATCAAACACATGCACCGCAACACCCGCACCGCGCAGCGCGTCGACGGCGCCGTCGAATTCCGCCAGAGCCTGGGCCGACGTAACCTCAGCCGACGTGTTAGCCAATGTCTGGAAGGCGTTATCGCCTTTGGTTTCAGGGTTCGAGCAGAAGTGATGCGGCCGGATCATCACGACCGCAGAGGGGGCTTGCAGGCTGGTCACTGGTAGCTCCGGGTCGGACGGTCAAAGACGCGGCGGCCGAGGGCGGAGGCACAGAGATCCACCATCAGATGCGCGGTTCGGCCGCGCTCATCCAGGAACGGATTCAGCTCGACCAGATCCAGCGAGGTCATCAGGCCGGAATCATGCAGGATTTCGCAAACCAGATGCGCCTCGCGCACGGTCGCGCCGCCGGGGACGGTGGTGCCGACGGCCGGGGCAACCGAGGGGTCGAGGAAGTCCACGTCGAGAGAGACGTGCAACATGCCATTGGCCTCTGCGACCTGATCCAGGAACCGGTTCAGCGGACCGGCAATGCCGTTTTCATCAATGTGGCGCATGTCGTGGGTGCGGATGGCGCTGTCTTCCAGCGCGAGCCGCTCCTGTGTGTCCACTGACCGCAGGCCGATCATGCAGACATTCTCTTCCGGAACCGGGTTCAGGACTTCAGGAAAATCGTCGAACCCCCTGCGTCCGGTGAAATATCCGACTGGCGTTCCATGCAGATTACCGCTGTCAGAGGTTTCCGGCGTGTGGAAATCGGTATGCGCATCCAGCCATAGCACAAAAAGCGGCCGGCCTGCCTTGGCAGCATAGTTTGCGGCGCCAGCCACCGATCCCAGCGACAGCGAGTGATCGCCGCCGAGAAAAACCGGCAAGCCGCACTCAAGCGCATCTTCCGCGGCCTGAGCGAGGCGCGATGTCCAGCCGATGGTTTCATTGCGGGCGTAGACAAGCCCGTCATTGGTGTCGGCGGCGTGTGTCTCGGGAGACAAGTTGCCGAGATCTTCCACTGTGTGCCCGAGACTTTCCAGGGCGGTGGCAATTCCGGCAGTGCGGTAGGCGTCCGGGCCCATCAGACAGCCGGCACGGCGCTTGCCGCTGTCGACCGGGGCTCCAATCAGGATGCAATGTTGTGAAGTCACGGTTTTGCTCTCTCAAAAAGTCAGCTTTCCATCTATAAACTTCCGAAATGCGATGGAATCCAGCAAGCATTTTGGTCATATTGGTTGCTGATTGTTCGATTTGAGGTGAAATATGGACAGAACGGATGAGCGCCTGATCTCTGCGCTGCGTCACAACGCAAGGGCGTCGCTGTCGGATTTAGCGCTGGAGCTGAACCTGTCGCGCACTACGGTACGGGCCAGGATAGAGCGGCTGCAGGCCCGCGGGGACATTCTGGGGTTCACTGTTGTGTTAAAGGAAGATGTGCTGCGGGATCCGGTGCGTGGTCTGATGATGATCGGGATCGAGGGCCGTGGAACCAGCCGGATCACCCGGCAACTGCAGGGGCTGCCGGAAGTGAGGGCGATTCACACCACCAATGGACGCTGGGATCTGATTGTGGAACTTGGCACTGAAACTTTGGAGACACTGGATGCAGCGCTTGCCAAGATCCGAACCTTCGAAGGGGTGGTGAGCAGTGAAACCAATCTGCTACTAGCCACCAAAAAGGACACGTGATTCCGAAGCATCCAATGCGGCCAGCGGGTTAGCGGCCGCAGTTTAGCTTTCCAGCAGGTTAACCCTGCTTGCGGATATAGTTGGCGGCGGCAATCCAAAGCAGTGCGAGGCCAAAGGAGGCAATTGCATTCCAGCTGGCCATTGACAGCGAGAACAGCTCCCATGGCACCTCGTCGCAGCGCACCAGCGGTGCGGCCATGATCTGCTCCATCAGCTGATCGGGGGACAGTCCGCCGATCGGGCCGGAGGTGCAGGTGGAAGGACCTTCCCACCAGCCGCGTTCAACCCCGGTATGAAACACGCCGACGCCTGCGGTGGTCAGCGCTGCCAGCGCCCCTAGATACGGCAGAGTGGCACCGGGAATGATCAGCGCCAGAATGCCGATACCGGCTGCGGCGGCATGCGGATAGCGCTGCCAGTAGCACAGATTGCAGGGTGGCATTTCGCCGATGTACTGAAAGGCCAGCGCTCCAACCAGGAGAGCTGCAGAGCCTGCGGCGGCAATGACGATCAATAACCGGTGCATGATCAGATGAACCTCACCATCAGGAAGCCGCCGAACAGCACCACCATGAAGGCCGAGAAAACCAGCCCCAAGCGGCGTTCAATGAAGTCGCGGACCGGGGCCCCGAACTGCCAGAGCAGAGCGGCGACAATGAAAAAACGCAGTGCACGGGCGAGGATAGAGGTGGCAATGAAAGTGCTGAGCGGCATTCCTGTCCAGCCCGACATGATGGTGATCACCTTGTAGGGGAACGGCGTGATGCCTGCGCCAAGAACCGCCCAGAAGCCAAAGTCGTTGAAGCGGGTGTTGAACTCCGCCATGGCATCGCCTTTGCCCATCGCCTCCAGAACCGGTTGCCCGATGCTGTCATAAAAGAATGCTCCGATGGCATATCCAAGCATACCGCCCGCCACAGAGGCCACCAAGGCCACCAGCGCGACCAGCCAGGCGCGCGACGGGCGCGCCAGGATCATCGGTATCATCAGCACGTCTGGGGGAATTGGAAAAACAGAGCTTTCCACAAAGGCGACGGCAGCCAGGCACCAAAGCGCCTTGGGGTGATCGGCCAAAGCCATTGTCCGGTCATATAGCGGTTTCAGCATGCTGCGCCCTGCGTCCTCAACGGCGTTTGCAGAGGGAGGTCGCATGTGCGCCGGCCTCCGTCAACCTTTGCTGCGGATGAATTTGGAACGGGATGTGATTTCGGCGCAGAGGTGCCGTTTTGCCTCTGGACGTCGGCGGCAGGCTTGGCTAGGAACGGTGCGTGGCCCAAGTGGCGGAATGGTAGACGCAGGGGATTCAAAATCCCCCGATGGCAACATCGTGAGAGTTCGAGTCTCTCCTTGGGCACCACAGATTTCCGTGAACTATCAAATGCATCGGAAACGAAGCTGAACCAAAAAGCTGGCACGGCAAGGATTGCCTGCGACCGGCGGCTTACTCCGGTTACGCTTTGCATCAGTGCAAAATCAGCGGCTGTCCTTCAGGCCGTAATCAGCGAAAGCTGCGATCACGTCCGCCATCTCATCCTCGCTCAGGATATGCGGCTTGCCCAAGACGAGACTGGTCGTATAACCCTTTGCAAGTGTTTCAAGTTCCACCATCCGCCAAAGCGCGCGGGGAATGCTCTCACCCGTTGTCACCGCGCCGTGATTGGCCATCAGGCAAGCGCTGCGGTCCTGCAAAGACCGGATTATATTCTCTGACAATTTGCGGCTGCCGAACAAGGCGTAGTCCGCCACCGGCACGTCGCTGCCGCCAAAGGCCGCAACCATGTAGTGGCAGGCGGGGATCGACTGCCGGTTCATGGCCAGCGCGCTGCAATAAACAGGATGGGCATGGACAACCGCGTTGACGGCAGACTTGGCCTGCAGGATCGCCAGGTGAAACGGCCACTCGGTGGAGGGTTTGAGCTGCCCCTCTGGCGGGGCGCTGCCGTCCAGCGGCATCCGGACCAGATCCGCAGGTGTCATTTTCTCGTAAGGCATGCCAGATGGGGTGATCAGCATGTGATCACCCGCCCGCACGGAGATATTGCCTGACGTTCCCTGATTGATACCCGAGGCATTCATCTCAAGGCAGGCGTCAATCACCGCCTGCCGCAATTCTGCGCTGTCCTTATAGGGAGGCTTCACGTCTGGCGCCCCTGTCAGGCGGACTTGGCGGCGGCCATTTCCGGGAACAGCCCGGCCAGGCCTTCCTCGGAGGCTTCGCAGATGCCGCGTTCAGTGATCAGTCCGGTGACCAGCCTATTGGGGGTTACGTCAAAGGCCGGGTTGCCGCCGGGCGTTCCGTCGGGTGTAACCTGAATCACACCGATATCACCGCTTCCCGTCTTGCCTTGGACATGGGTGATCTCGTGTTCGCTGCGCTCCTCGATCGGAATTTCGGCGACACCATCCGAGACAGTCCAGTCGATCGTCGGCGAGGGCAGGGCAACATAGAAGGGCACGCCGTTGTCCTTGGCCGCCAGCGCCTTAAGGTAAGTGCCGATCTTGTTGCAGACGTCGCCGCGGCGTGTGGTGCGGTCGGTGCCGGTGATCACCAGATCGACTTGGCCGTTCTGCATAAGATGGCCGCCGGCGTTGTCGGTGATATAGCTGTGGCTGATGCCGTGGCTGCCCAGTTCCCAAGAGGTCAGCGCGCCCTGGTTGCGCGGGCGGGTTTCATCCACCCAGACGTGGATCGGGATGCCCGCGTCATGGGCCTGGTACATCGGGCTGGTGGCGGTGCCCCAGTCCACGGTGGCAATCCAGCCGGCGTTGCAATGGGTCAGCAGCCGCACAGGCTCGCCTGCCGGTTTTCCTTCGGCAATTTTTGCAATCAGATCAAGACCATGCGCGCCAATACTGCGATTGATCTCGACATCTTCGTCAGCGATTTCATGGGCCAGCGCCAGAGCCGCTGCTGCCCGTTCGCCTTCCACCAGCGGCCGCAGGTAATTGCGGCAGCGGTCCAGCGCCCAGCGCAGGTTGATGGCAGTGGGGCGCGTTGCATTGAGGAAGCTCCAAGCCTGATCCATCGCGGCGTCGGACGGGTCCAGGCGCATCGCCAGCGCCATGCCGTAGGCGGCAGTGGCGCCGATCAGCGGCGCGCCGCGCACCCGCATCTCGACAATCGCGTCTGCAAACTCCTGCAGGGTGTTGACCTGCTGGATGCGGAAGTCATGCGGCAGCCAGCGCTGGTCAATGATTTGCAGCGCGTCCTTGTCATGATCCCACCACAGGGACCGGTAATGCGTACCGTCAACTTTCATCTGGCTGTCTCCCTAATCCGGCGGCCCCAAGCGCGGCGCCGGAATCGATCCGGTTTCCGGCTCCGGCCTAGCGCCGCCCGTGAGGTTAGACAACCACCAACACCAGGAGAATTCAATGAACCGGAATCTTCGAATCAAAGCGAATTGGCTGAGAAGGTGTCGCAGGCGCTGATATCCCCGGTCTCATATCCCCGCGCAAACCATGCCTGCCGCTGGGCGCTGGTGCCGTGCGAGAAAGTATGCGGCTGCGGCACCCGGCCCGCGTTGCGCTGCAGCGTGTCATCGCCGATCTGTTTAGCCGCATTCATCGCTTCGCCGATGTCACCGGGCTCCAGCGTGCCCAGCTGATCCCGGGCAAAGCGGGCCCAGATGCCGGAGAAGCAATCTGCCTGCAGTTCGGTGCGCACGGAAATCGCGTTGGATTCGACCTCGCTGACCTGGGCGCGGATACGCTGCGTCTGGCTCAGGATACCAAGCTCATTTTGGACATGATGCGCAACCTCATGCGCGACGACATAGGCAGCCGCAAAATCGCCGCTCGCGCCGAGCCGCTGGCTCAGGGTGGTGAAAAAAGCGGTGTCGAGATAGACCTTCTCGTCCAGCGGGCAGTAGAAAGGGCCGGTCGCACCAGAGGCCCCGCCGCAGGGCGATTGCGTCACGCCCTTATAGAGAACCAGCACGGCTGGATCGTAAGCACGGCCAAGCTGCTGTTCAAAGATCGCGGCCCAAACGTCTTCAGTGTCGGCCAGTGCCACGCTGACAAACTCTGCGGCGGCCTGATCCGCTTCGGTGACCGGCGCGGATTGGCGGCTTTGCGGTGCGGTGCCTTGCAAGAGCGGTGTGAGGTCGACGCCCAGAAATGCCCCTACGACCACGATCAGGATGGCACCGGCGCCTCCGATCCCGGCGGTTCTTCCCGACAGCCTCCGGCCACGGCGGTCCTCGATATTGCTGCTTCCCCGGCGGCCTCTCCAACGCATTCTTTCCTCCTGGCTTCCTGGCCTGCCTGCGTTCGTGGAACCAAATAGCGGTTGGCCCTCCGCTATCAAGCGGACCCGCCCCGGCGGGTTTCTGGTCAGGCATCCGATAAGATAACACTTCGCCGCCGCATGCGGTTCCCAACTCCCGCAGATGGTGCGGCGCTGCACGCAGATGAAACCGTTTGGGCAGCCCTCGCGGCTGGACCACGCGATGAGAGAAAGCGCGTGAGGTGCAAGACGGCTCTTGCAGATAAGGTTAGCAAATTATTGAATGGAGTAAATTTCGTTACCGCAACGACGGCCATCACAGCCGCCGGCGCATCAATTCCTAGTTCACAATCAAAATTCGAAGGGGCACAGCATGGCACGATTTAGGACTGCAGGCCTGTCCGGAGGCACCGGTCTTGCGATGATTGCAGCGGCAAGTCTGATGCTTGCGGGGCCTGCAACCGCCCAGCAGGGCGCGGCGCCGAAAGTTTCGGTTGCGCAGGCTGCTATCAAGCCGATCAAGGACACTGCGACCTTCATCGGCCGCGGCGAAGCGATCGACAAGGCCGACATCATGGCCCGCGTCAGCGGTTATCTGGAGGAGGTGCTGGTCGAGGACGGCGCCGAAGTGGAGCAGGGGGACTTGCTGTTCCGTATCGAGCGCAGCGCCTATGAGGCGGTGCTGGAAAGCCGCCGGGCCGAGCTGGCGCAGGCCGAGGCTAACCTTGAACTGGCCGCTCTGGATCTGGCCCGGAAACAGGAACTGTTCGAGCGCGGATCGGTCTCTGAAGCGGACCGCGACACTGCCCGTGCCAATGAGCTGGTGGCGGAGGCCGGGGTGCGTGCCGCCCAGGCTGCCATTCAGCAAGCGGAGCTGGACCTGAGTTACACTGAGGTCAACGCGCCGTTTTCAGGCCGCCTCGGCCGGGTCGAGGTCAGCATTGGCGATGTGGTGAGCCCTAGCGGCTCGCCCTTGGTCAATATCGTGCGTGAGGCACCGGTCTATGTTTCCTTCTCGCTGAATGAAAAACAGTTTGTCGAAATCCTTCAGGAGCTTGAGGCCAACGGCCGCGACCGTGCAAATACCGAAACCGCACCGGAAGTGTTCGTTGTGCTCCCCAATGGAGAGGAGCTGGAGGAAAAGGGCCGGATCGCGTTTGCCGGCAATCGCGTTGACCCTGACACCGGGGCTG
This sequence comes from Leisingera sp. CC-HEC096, assembly GCF_059429235.1. NCBI lineage: Bacteria > Pseudomonadati > Pseudomonadota > Alphaproteobacteria > Rhodobacterales > Roseobacteraceae > Leisingera > Leisingera sp. CC-HEC096. Next base: position 949,529 of record NZ_JCAIJS010000001.1, on the reverse strand, counting down.
TCACCGTACGGGCGAAGTTCGAAAACGATCACCGCTTGATCCTGGACGGCGCTTTTCTGACCGTTGGCCTGCAGTCGCAGGAGGCAATCGACCGGATCATTATCAGTCAGGCGGCGATCCAGCGCGATCAGCAGGGGCCGTTTGTATTGGTCGTAGATGATCAGAACCAGGTTCAGCAGCGTTACATCGTGACCGGTGACGTGCAGGGGACCGGCATCGTGGTTCTGGACGGGCTGACCCAAGGCGAAACCGTGGTGGTCCAAGGACTTCAAAAAATCCGCCCCGGCGTTGAGGTGGATCCGGTGCAAGCCGCGCAGGCTGGAGAGTAAGCGATGTTTTCCTCACTCTTTATCTCGCGGCCCAAGTTCGCGATTGTCATCTCTCTGGTTCTGACCGTCATGGGGGTCATCGGCTATTTCGCGCTGCCCGTGGCACAGTTCCCCGAAATCACGCCTCCGGTGGTGAACGTTACCGCCAGCTATCCTGGCGCCAATGCGGAAACGGTTGAAAAAAGCGTCGCCGCGCCAATCGAGGCGCAGGTCAACGGGGTGGACGGGATGCTCTATATGTCCTCCACCTCTGCCGACAACGGCAGCTATTCACTGTCTGTTACCTTTGAGGTGGGCACTGATCCGGACATTGCCTCGGTCAATGTTCAGAACCGTGTGGCGCAAGCGGTCGCCGCACTGCCGGCCGAGGTTACCGCCAATGGCGTGGTGACGCAAAAAAGCTCGTCCAACATGCTGCTGGTGGCCGCGCTCACCTCGCCGAATGGGTCATATGACAGCGTGTTCCTGTCGAACTACGCCGCAATTAACATCAAGGATGCGCTGGCGCGGGTGGCTGGCGTCGGCAAGGCGGACATCCTGACCAACTTCGAGTACGCCATGCGTGTCTGGCTGGACCCGAACAAGATGGCAGGCCTGAGCATTTCACCCGGCGACGTGATCAACGCGGTGCGCGAGCAGAATATCGAGGTCTCGGCGGGGCAGGTGGGCGCACCGCCGGTGCCCGGCGACCAGATATTCCAGTATACCATCAAGTCCAAGGGCCGGCTGACCGAAGTCAGCGAATTCGAGGAAATCGTGATACGAACCGGCAATGGCGGCAGCACCGTGCGGCTAAGCGATATCGCGCGGGTGGAACTGGGGGCTTCCAACTACAGCGCGTCGGGCTTTTACGATGGCGTTCCGGCCACCATCCTGGCCGTCTACCAGGCTCCTGGCGCCAATGCGCTAGCAGTGTCGGAAGCGGTACTGGAGGAAATGGAGAGGCTGTCGCAGGACTTTCCTGAGGACGTGTCCTACTCAGTCCCGTTCAACACCACGGATTTTGTCGAGCAATCGCTGAATGACGTCATCTCCACCCTGATGATGACTTTTGTACTGGTGATTTCGGTGGTGTTCGTTTTCTTGGGCTCTTTCCGGGCGACCATCATTCCAGCCGTGGCCATTCCGGTGTCGCTGATCGGCACATTCGCCTTCCTTCTGGCGCTCGGCATGTCGCTCAACACTATCTCACTGTTCGCGCTTGTGCTGGCGATCGGTATCGTGGTCGATGATGCCATCGTGGTGGTCGAGAACGTCGAGCGGATCATCGCCGAGGAGGGGCTGCCCCCGGCTGAGGCGACCCGCAAGGCAATGGGGCAGATCACCGGTCCGGTTATCGCGACCACACTGGTGCTGCTGGCGGTGTTTGTGCCGGTCACCTTCATGCCCGGGATAACAGGCAAGCTTTATTCCCAATTTGCCGTGACCATTTCGGTTGCGGTGGTGATCTCCTCAATCAACGCGCTAACGCTGTCGCCAGCGCTTTGCGCCATCGTTCTGAAGCCCCGCTCTGGCCCGCCCAAGGGGCTGCTGGCAATGTTTGAGAACATGATCGGCGGTGTGCGCAGCGGCTACCTGAGCATCGTTACGCGCCTGCTGCGGCTGCCGGTGATCGGTTTGGCCATCATCGCGGCTGTAGCTCTCGGGGCAGGCGGCATTTTCAACTCGACCTCCAAGGGGTTCCTGCCGTCGGAGGACAACGGCTATCTTTTTGTCGATGTTCAGCTCCCTGATGCGGCCGCCTTGGGGCGCACGGAGGCGGTGACAAGCCGGATTGACGAGCAGATCCGTCAGATCCCCGGCGTTCAGGGCACCGTGCTGGTCAACGGTTTCAGCCTGCTGAATGGTGCCAGCGCAAATGGCGCGATGATCATTGCCAATCTGGCCCCTTGGGACGAGCGGCAGAGCGAAGCACTGCAACCCAACGCCATCCTCGGCCAGATCTACGGCATCGCTAACGCCGAGGCGGCAGCCAGCATTGTCGCGTTCAACCCGCCGCCAATCTCCGGCCTTGGCATGTCAGCGGGTGTTGAAATGGCGGTGCAGCAGACTGCAGGCGGCACACCGCAGGATCTGGCGCAGTCGATCGGCTCACTGGTCTATTCCGCCAACCAGCGGCCTGAGATCGCCCAGTCCTATACCACCTTCCGGGCCAACGTGCCGCAGGTGTTTGTCGATCTGGACCGGGAGAAGGCCAAGACGCTGAACGTGCCGATCGCCGAGGTCTTCCAGACCATGCAGGCGCATCTGGGCTCTTACTATGTCAACGACTTCAACCTGTTTGGCCGCGTCTACAAGGTGATGCTTCAGGCCGAGGGCACCTATCGCGACAAAATAGAGGACATCGGTGGCCTTTATGTGCGGGCTCAGTCCGGCGAGATGGTGCCGCTGTCGACCCTGATCGACGTGGAGAACGTGCTGGGGCCAGTGCTGCTCAAGCGGCACAATATCTTCCGTTCTGCCACTGTGACGGCAGTGCCCGCACCCGGGTTGTCTACCGGCGATGCCATCCGGGTGATGCAGGAAGAGGCCGCAACGGCACTGCCGCCGGGGTACGCCTTTGAGTGGACCGGCACAGCGCAGCAGCAGCTGGACTCGGCGGGGCTGGTCACGGTGATCCTGGCGATGGCGGTGCTTTTCGGCTACCTGTTCCTTGTGGCGCAGTACGAAAGCTGGACTATGCCGGTGGCAATCCTGCTGTCCGTTATCGTTGCCTTGTTCGGCGCTGTCGCGGCGGTGGCTATCGCAGGCAATGACATCAACCTCTACACCCAGATCGGGATGATCATGCTGATCGGCCTGGCGTCAAAGAACGCGATCCTCATCGTCGAATTTGCGATGGAGCAGCGCGCGGCTGGCCTGAGCATCCGCGAGGCCGCGCAAGAGGCCGCAAAGCAGCGGTTCCGCGCCGTGATGATGACGGCGCTGTCCTTCTTGCTGGGGGTCGTGCCGCTGATGCTCGCCTCTGGCGCTGGGGCCGCCAGCCAGCGTGCGATCGGTATTGCCGTCTTTGGCGGGATGCTGGCAGCGACGGTGGTCGGGGTGATTGTTGTACCGGTGCTGTATGCGATGATGCAGGCCATGCGCGAACGCGTCAAAGGCACACCTGAAGCAAGACCGGCAGAGTAAACGAACTGACCCCGCGGGCCATCAGGCTGGCGGGGTCAATTTTCCCCAGGGTGCTGGCTGAATTGAAATCAGGCTTGACGCGCCCGCAGGCCGCGATTGTGGGCCGCCGCAAGGATAATGTCCCATTTGCGCGGTGTGCAGCGAAACTCCGGCTCCACATCACATGTCAGGGGCGCGCTGGCCTCCGGCGGGATCTTGCGGGCTTCGGCGGAAACGCAGCGTTCCAATGCCCAGAAATCCGTCAATGACGGGTTGTCTTGAATCACCTGGCTCAGCAGCATTGCCGCAAGCTCCCTGTCTTTGTGCCCGCAGTTTCGGTTCTTGAACCGCGGATCAATTTTTGCGTGACGCTTGTTAGCGCCATCCGCCTCATTTGTCACCAGGGCAATTCTCTGCCGCCCGCAAATCAGCATAAAAAGCTGTGTTGGACGCAGCCCCGCAGGCGGTAGCCCAAGCACATTTTCCGCAATGCAAGAATCGCCCGGCTGCAGATTCCCCTTGCAATTAAATTCTTTGCATGCCGGTACCGCGAAACCTTCCAAAGCGGACGGGGAAATTTACCTAACTGTCGTCATGACAGAGAAAAAATGCGGTTTTAGGGGGTGCGTCAATAGATAGCACCCTTGACTTGGGCGGGTCCCGGTGAAACCTTTGTTGACGTGCAAAAAAATCCGCACTTGCCTAGCTTGGGGGCCAAATTCTCTGGCCGTGCGTGGAGCATAATACCGCTTTCGCTAATTTCCGGGCCGGGCTGCAAATCATAAGACAAGTGGGAGAGACTTGATCATGAAACACACCAAGCTGGCGATCGGTGCTTTGGTGACCGCGGCCTTTTTGGCTCCGGCAGCATCTGCGCAGGAATTCATCACCATCGGCACTGGCGGCGTGACCGGCGTGTATTACCCGACCGGCGGTGCCATTTGCCGTCTGGTGAACAAGGGCCGCAAGGAGCATGGCTTCAAATGCGCCGTCGAATCCACCGGCGGCTCGGTCTACAACATCAACACCATCCGCGAGGGCGAGCTGCAATTCGGCGTGGCCCAGTCGGATTGGCAGTACCACGCCTACAACGGCTCCTCCAAGTTTGAGGAAGCGGGGCCGTTTGAAGGCCTGCGCGCCGTATTCTCGGTACATCCAGAACCGTTCACCGTGGTGGCCCGCGCTGATGCCGGCATTTCCACCTTTGATGACCTCAAGGGTAAGCGCGTCAACATCGGCAACCCTGGCTCCGGCCAGCGCGGCACCATGGAAGTGCTGATGGAAGCCAAGGGCTGGGGCATGGAGGATTTCGCCCTGGCGACCGAGCTGAAGGCGGCAGAGCAGTCGGCGGCGCTGTGCGACAACCAGATCGACGCGATGATCTACACCGTCGGCCACCCGTCCGGCTCCATTCAGGAAGCCACCACTGCCTGTGACTCGGTTCTGGTCACCGTCGATGGCGAAGCGGTTGAGAAACTGGTTGGCGACAACTCTTTCTACCGAACCGCCACCATCCCCGGCGGCATGTACCGCGGTACTGACGAGGACGTGAGCACCTTTGGTGTGGGCGCGACCTTCGTGACCTCGGCAGACGTGTCTGAAGATGCGGTTTACGCGGTTGTCAGCTCGGTCTTCGAAAACTTCGAGGCGTTCCAGAAGCTGCACCCGGCATTCGCGAACCTGAAGCCGGAAGAGATGATCGCGGACGGCCTGTCGGCTCCGCTGCATCCCGGCGCAGCCAAGTACTACAAGGAAAAGGGCTGGATCGAGTAATCAGCCAGAGAATTGGGACGGGGCGCATCAGCGCCCCGTTTCTGCCCCCTGGTCGGGGGAGGAAATTTGAGGCCGAGCCGCACTGCGCCGGCCCTAAGGGAGATTATCCATGACATCCGATGCTCAGGGAAATCGACCGCTCAGCGAAGAAGAGCTGCAGGAACTTGTCGCGTCCTCCGACGCAGGCGCCCGCAACCCGGTGGGAAGCGTGGGGCTATTCCTGGCGATTGTCGCAGTCATCTGGTCGGTTTTTCAAGTCATTCTGGCCTCGCCACTGGCCAATCAGCTGCTGCCTGGCAGCGTGATCAATAATTCGCGGCAAATCCATCTGGCGTTTGCCATCTTCCTGGCCTACGCCGCTTATCCTGCATTGAAATCCAGCCCCCGAGGTTATGTTCCGGTTCAGGACTGGATCTTTGCCATCGCGGGCACCGGCATCGCGCTGTATGGCTATATCTTTTATCAGAAAATCGTCGACTCCGGCGGACTTGCCGATGATGTAGACAAATGGTTCGCGCTCGCGGGCCTGCTTTTGCTGTTTGAGGCCGCCCGCCGTGCGCTGGGTCCGGCGATGGCAATCATTGCGACGATTTTCCTGCTCTATGTCTTCTTCGGCTCCTCTGAATGGGTGCCCGAAGTCATCCGGTGGAAGGGCGCAAGTCTGAAAAAAGCGATGAGCCACATGTGGATCACGTCTGAGGGCGTGTTCGGCATTGCTCTGGGTGTCTCCACCAAGTTTGTCTTCCTGTTTGTGCTGTTTGGTGCGCTGCTGGATAAGGCGGGTGCCGGCAACTACTTTATCAAGATGGCGTTTGGCGCGCTCGGCCACCTGCGCGGCGGACCTGCAAAGGCGGCGGTTGTCGGCTCTGCGGCAACCGGTCTGATCTCCGGCTCCTCCATCGCCAACGTGGTTACCACCGGCACTTTCACCATCCCGCTGATGAAGCGTGTGGGCTTTACATCTGAGCAGGCCGGTTCGGTCGAAGTGGCCTCCTCCGTGAATGGGCAGATCATGCCGCCGGTGATGGGGGCTGCGGCCTTCCTGATGGTGGAATACGTCGGCATCTCCTATGTCGAGGTGATCACCCACGCCTTCCTGCCCGCCGCGATTTCCTACATCGCGCTGGTCTACATCGTGCATCTGGAGGCGGTGAAGCGGAACATGCCGACGCTGGGCAACCGCGTGGTGTCCATGGGCCGCACCATTGGCGGCATGGCGCTGTTCTTTGCCGGCTTTGCAGCCCTTTGCTATGGCGTGCAGTATCCAGTGAAGTGGATCGTCGCGGCAATGCCGGGTGCCTCCGGGCTAACGCTGTCAGCACTGGTAGTGGTAGCATATATCGCACTGCTGTGGCTGGCCGCCGGCGTTGAAGACCTGGTACCGGATGATCCCAACGCCGAAGAGGTCGAGCTGCCGGTGGTGGCGGAGATCTATAAGGCTGGTCTGCATTACCTGCTGCCGATCATCGTGCTGGTCTACTTCCTGATGATCGAGCAGAAGTCGCCCGGCCTGTCCGCCTTCTGGGCTACGGCACTGCTGTTTGTGATCCTGCTGACCCAGAAACCGCTTAAAGCGATTTTCCGGGGTCAAAGTGATATGGCCAATGCTTTCATGGAAGGTGTCGGAGATCTTTGGAACGGGCTGATCGACGGAGCGCGCAACATGATCGGGATCGCGCTGGCGACGGCGACTGCGGGCGTGATCGTCGGCACCGTGACTCTGACCGGCGTAGGGCAGGTGATGTCTGAGCTGGTTGAGTTCATCTCGGGCGGCAACCTGATCCTGATGCTTGTGATGGTTGGCCTTTTGTCCTTGGTTCTGGGCATGGGGCTGCCGACCACGGCAAATTACATCGTCGTCAGCTCGCTGATGGCCGGTGTCGTGGTCGAGCTGGGCGCTCAGTCCGGCCTGATCGTGCCGCTGATTGCTGTGCACCTGTTTGTGTTTTACTTCGGGATTATGGCCGATGTGACGCCGCCTGTGGGGCTTGCCAGCTTTGCCGCGGCGGCTGTATCGGGGGGCGATGCAATCCGCACTGGGTTCACCGCATTCTTCTATAGCCTTCGGACTGTGGCGCTGCCGTTCGTGTTCATCTTCAACACCGATCTCCTGCTGATCGATGTGAACTGGATACAAGGGATCCTTGTCGCCATATCAGCCACCATCGCCATTTTGGTCTTCACCGCGGGTACCATGGGCTACTTCGTCAGCCGCAACCGGATCTATGAAAGCATCCTGCTGATCTTTGCAGCCTTTGCGCTGTTCCGGCCGGACTTCTTCATGGACCGCGTTATGCCGCCCTTTGCCCAAGTCCCGCCGGCGCAGCTGGTACAGGCACTGGATGAAGCGGAGCCGGGAGCTGAGCTGCGGATCACTGTGGAAGGCCCTGATTTCGATACGTCCGAAATCAAGAGCACTACGATGATCGTGACGGCGGACGGCACCGGCGGCCAGCAGGCGGTGGATGCCTACGGGCTGCTGCTGCTGGAAGAGGACGGCGCTGTGAAACTGGAGGAACCGATGTTCGGCACTCCGGCTGCTCCGAATCTGGAGAGCTTTGACTTCTACGCCGACGAACCGGTGCGGATCATCGCCATCCAGGCCCCGGCCAGCCAGCTGCCCAAGGAACTGATGTTCATCCCGGCGCTGCTGCTGGTAGCGCTGATTGCGTTTCTGCAGCGCGGACGTGCAGGTGAACAGGAAGGAGTACCGGCATGAGCAAACCCGTTCTTTGTGCCCTGGAACTGAGCGACCGCGGCCTGGATGAGAAGGTCCTGACCGAGGCCGCCCGGCTGGCGGATCTTGACGGCGCCCAGCTTGATGTCGTCAACGTCCTGCCGAACTTTGGCGAAACCTGGGTGTCCGGCTTTTTCGAAGAGCACCACCACGAAAAGGCCGTAGAGGACGCCACAAAGCGGTTGCAGGAGCTGTGCAGCAAAGTGCTGGGCGAAGAGCGCAATGCCAAGGTGCGCCACCTGGTCGCCACCGGCACGGCCTATCAGGAGATCCTGAAAGTGGCGGAAACCGCCGGCAGCGGGCTGATCGTGATCGGCGCGCATAAGCCGGACTTGAAGGACTACCTGCTCGGGCCTAATGCGGCCCGGGTGATCCGGCACTCTGATTGTTCGGTCTTTGTGGTACGCTGATCAGTTTAAGGGCGCCTTCGGGCGCCCTTATTCGTAGCCGGTCATCTCCAAATAGCCCTTGCCTGTGTGGCTGCCGGTGACAGAAACCGGCCCCTCCCAATACGAAAACGAAGTGCCCATCCAGCTTTGCGGATTAAGGGCTTGGACTTCCACGGAAACACCTTTCTCCGGCAGGCGCGCGCTCCAGCGCGTCGGGATGCTGCGCCCCTGCACGTCGCTGGATTCCAGCGCCTCGGCCTGAAAGGCCCCCGGTTCCAGCGGCTCAGCCGTCCCGTCGGCGGCAATCCAGGTGCCGGAGGTAAAGTCGCCGCTTTCTCCCCGCAGGACAAATCCCATCAGTTTGGCACCGCTCTCAAAGCTGAGCGAAAACCAGTCCCAGCCGCTTTGATCCTCGGCCAGCGGCTGGCTGGACCATTCCCTGTCGAGCCACCCATGGCCCGTGACCTCAACCGCACCGTCCGGAAGCGCCACTGTTCCAGTGACCTGGTAATGCGGCTGGGAGTAGTAATAGCTCGCCTGACCACTGGCAGACTTCACGGAGTAGCCATCCTCCCCATGATGCACCAAAGGACCGTCCGCGGCGAGCTGAAGATCATAGGAGAAGGTTTCGCCCGAGGCCGTAAGCGTCAGGTTATCAAGAGATTTTCCGGTGGATGACATTTGCCAGTTGTCGATCCAGGCCGCAAATGGCTGCGTTGTGACCCCTGCCTGGCCGATACCGCCGCGGGCAATGCGTTCGGCAAACAGGTGCTGATCCGGCCCGGTCACCGCCGCATGGGCCATCCAAATCTGCGGGCTCTGCCAGCCGATGCCTTCGCCTGGAGCCAGAGCCGAGCGGAACAGCGTCCACTGGATGCCGTAATCCCGGCCATCTGCGCCTTCAAGATTGGCGGTCAAGTACCACCACTCAATTCGAAAATCAGGGTGATGGCCGTGATCGTCAGGGAAAGTCAGCTGGTGGCCGCGCTGCGGAATGGCAAAACCTTCAGCCTCGGTGCCCAACCCGGCGTAGCCTTGCGGCAGCGCGGGTGAGGCCCAACCAGTGAAAACAAGCGCGAAGACAGTTCTAGCGTTCATTGGCAAACACCTTGAGCAATTCGGCCGGATCCAGCCGACTGAGGCGTCGCGCGGGCAGGGCGGCGGCCACCACGGCAGCCAGCAGCGCCAGCAGGAACAGCCGCAGCCAGTCACCCGGGAAAACATGCATGGGCAGCTTCCAGCCAAAAGCTTCGACGTTGATCACCGAAAGCAATGCCCAGGCCAGGATCAGCCCCAGAGGCAGCGCCAGCACCGCGGTGATCGCGGCAAGCAGGAGGCTGCGCAGAACCTCGGTTGCGGCCAGCTGCCGGCGGCTGAGCCCCATCGCCCAGACCGGCGCAAGCTGCGGCAGGCGCTGGCTCCACAAGGTCAGCAGGCTGGTCAGCATGGCAAAGGCGGCAACCCCGAGTGTCAGCAGGTTGAGCGCTGCGGTTATGACGAATGTACGGTCGAACACTGCCAGCGACCGCGCCTTGAGATTCGCCTGATCAATTATGTTTTCCCTTGGTATTTCAAACTGTTTCCGGACCTTTCTGATAAGCTGTGGAACCTCCGCAGGCGGCAGACGCAGGCCAAATTGCCGGTTCGGAACACCGGGCGTGCGGGCAAGCAGCTGGTCCAGTGCGACAATGGCTTGGCCGTTAGGGTTGCCGTAGTCGGAATAGACCCCGGCGATGGTTAGCTCCCATCCGGTCTCCAGCTTGATCCTCCCGCCAGGTGCCAGGTCATGACGGCGGGCAAGCTGCTCATTCACCAGTACTGCCTCTCCGGCAGCCAGCCGGTCCCAAACTTGCGGCAGCGCCTCCAGCAGCGGCCAGTTCTCCCGGTAGGTCGCATCATCCACCACTCCATAGATCCGCAGAGGCGCGCCCTTGAAACGAAGATCGTTGCGGCGAATGGGCAGGACAGTGATGCCTTGCTCCTCAAGCCAGCGGGCAAGCTCCGCGCCTTGAGCGTCTGTTGCAGCGGTCACGTAGACTTCAGCTGACAGGCGTTGGTCCAGCCAGCCCAAGAAAGTGAGCCGGAAGCTGGAAACCATTGTTCCAACGCCGATATTCGTAGCTAGCGCCAGCAGAAGCGCCATCAGGGCGAGCGACATGCCCGGAAGTTGCGCACGCGTGTCGGCCCAAAGCCATTCCGCATAGGGGCGCCGGGCCAGCCGCGCGCCCAGCCGGAGCCCGGCGGCAATCAGCAACGGCAGAACAAGCGCAGCGCCCAGCATCAAGCCACCGAGGAAGAAAAAACCGGCAACAAGTCCTTGGAAGGTCGCAAGAGTGGCGAACCCAGCCAAAATGCAGGCAGCGCCTCCGCCGGCAGACAGCAAATGCGACCGGGCGGCCTGCTGTCCGCGGGCGCGGGTTGCTGGTGCCGCCAGAAGCGGCATTCGCCACATATCAAAAAGCGCCTTGGCCCCCGCGAGGAATGTGCCGCCAAGCGCCATGGCGAGCCCGGACAGAACCCAGCCCGGCCGCAAGGACAGGCTGCCGTCGACTGGTGCGCCGTACAGCCCGGCCAGCGTGGCATTGACGTCCGGCAGCAGCGCCGCCGCAATGAGATAGCCGCCAGCAAGTCCCGCTGCGCCCGCGATCAAAGCAACAACCGCCAGTTCCGCGGCAAACAGTCCGGCCAGCACCTGCATCGGCACACCCAGCCCTCGCAGCGTCCTGATCAACCCCCGGCGCTGCTCCAGGCTAAGCGTGATGGTGCCCTGAACTATGAACAGACCGACCGCAAAGGACAGTAAGCCGAAGGCAGTCAGGTTGAGGTGAAAACTGTCTGTCAGCCGTGCCGTATCAGACGCTGCGGTTTGGGCGGTAACACGGGACAGGTTCCGGGCGAGCTCTGTCAGCGGAACCAAGCCCGGAACCTGGTTCGGCAGCACCAGCAGGTAACTCAAAGTATCCGGTTGCTTCAGCAAGCGGCTGGCAAGGCTCAGGTCGGCGACCAATATACCGCGCGGCAGCGCGTCCGTCGGGGTGACCGGGTGTTTCTGTTGTGCGGCTGTGAGTTCCGCCGCGGTAACAGGGTGCGCAAAGACCCGACCCGGCGGAAGCAATGTGTCCAATGGCAGCGCGCCGTCCTGTTCTGCAGCCGTTGCCAGGTCCGCGACCAGCGGATGACTAAGCAGATCAATACCCATGATATCAAAGCTTTGCCGCCCGAACCTGACAGTTCCCTCCAGCACCGGCGCGAGGGCCCAACCCGCGCGGCGAAGATCAGCATACTGGCGCAGCGCAATGCTGCCGCTGTCTGGGACCAGCCGGTCGGCCCCGGCGGTGCCCAGCTGCTCCGCTGCCCGTGCATAGCTGGCCCGCGCTTCGCCATTGATCGCCTGAACCGCCGACCACAGACCTGTGGCCAAGGCCAGCCCGATTATCAGTGTCGCCAGCTGCAGCGGGTGGCGCCGCCAGTGGGACAGGATCGCTGCCAGCGCGGCGCGGATCATGCGGCCTTGCCGTGCTTGAGGTGCAGCCGTCGGTCCAGCATCTGTGCGATGGCCGCGGAATGAGTGACGAGAAACAGCGCGGCACCGCTTTCCCGGACCAGCTCCAGCATCAGCTCCATTACCGCGGCGCTAGCGGTCTCATCCAGGTTCCCGGTCGGTTCGTCCGCCAACAGCAGCTTGGGTCGCAAAGCAAGAGCGCGCCCGATTGCAACCCTCTGCTGCTGCCCGCCGGAAAGCTGCTCCGGATAGCGGTCCAGCAGCGCGGACAGGCCAAGGCGGTCTGCCAGCTGCTGGCCCCAAATCGCGTCCCACCGGCCGCCAAGCCGCGCGTGCAATGAAATGTTCTGCCGGACGGTGAGTGAAGGGATCAGGTTAAACTGCTGAAAAACAAGAGCAACCTCTTGCCTGCGCAGTGCCGCGCGCTGGTAATCTCCAAGGCCGGAAAGTCGTGTAGCGCCAATCTCGATCTCGCCGCTGTCGAAATGGTCCAGAGCCCCGGCCAAGTGCAGCAGGGTGCTTTTGCCGGAACCGCTGTCACCCGTCAGGGCCAGGCTGGTTCCCGCCGGCAGATCCAGGGAGACACCGCGCAGTACCGCGGTTTCCGCGGTTTGGCCGGGATAAGCCTTGGTCACGTTGCGGATTTTCAGAACCATCCTGTGGCATCCTCCGGCGTTTGGCCGTCCATTGCTGCCAATGCACTCAATACCTCTGGCCCTTGGAAGTCCAGTGCGGCACAAAAGCAGGGCTGCTGCCCAGGGCACTAGCGGTTCCTGATGCAAGTGTTTAGGAACAGAAACCAATCAGGCCGCCAGGAAGGGCTGAGCAACCAACGGATACGAGGGCCGGAATGACACTGTGGAACCAGTTGCTTTGGGGCTCGATCTATCTGAGCGTCTGCCTGATCCTGGAGATTTTGGTTCTGGTCTGGTGCGCGTCGGTGCTGAACAAGCTGTCGTCCCGGTTTACCAAACCCTACCGGCGGTGGCAGATCGGCCTGATGCTGGTTGCGGCGATCTTCATCATTCTCGGCGGCCACACAGCGCAGGTTTGGATCTGGTCCTCAGCATTTGTCCTGGTTGGTGCAATCGAGGATTGGAACACCTCGGTTTATTTCTCGCTAGCGACCTATACCACGCTGGGCTATGGCGATGTGGTTTTAGGGCCGGCACTGCGGATCTTTGCGGCTTTTGCAGCCGTGACGGGTTTGTTCGGCTTTGGCATCAGCACCGCCTTCCTGGTCAGCGCAATGGGAAGGCTTTTTTCCCTGAACGGCCAGTCGTATGACGGCAAGGATTAAAGCACCGGAGCCAGCAGACGCGCCACCGGAGCCAGCAGCCGGATGCTAAGCTTTTGCTGGTCCAGCGCCAGGCTGAGCTCGGTCGCGCGCCTGAAATCTTTGCTCAGCATGTCCGAGACTTCCTCGGCAGATTTGCGGTCAAAGAACAACGCCATCGTTTCAAAGTTCAGCCGGAAGGAGCGGTTGTCGAGATTGGCAGTTCCGACGCCGGAGATCGTGTCATCAATGACAAAACACTTCTGATGCATGAAACCGCCCTGATAACGCAATATGCGCACGCCAGCGTCGCGCAGCTCGTCAAAATAGGCGAAGGCTGCAAGCCACGGCAGCACGTGGTCAGCGGTTTCCGGCAGCAGAATACGGACATCAAGCCCGCGCAAGGCCGCGTGTTTCAAGGCAGCAAAGACATCCTGATCCGGAACGAAATAGGGCGAGGCCAGCCACACCTTCTCCTTCGCCGCAGAAATGGCAGAGAAATACAGCATGGAGCCGTTGCCAGTGGTGTCGCCAGGTCCGGTGGAGGCAATCAGGGCCGGGCGGTCCTGTGGAGAAGCGGCAGCCTCCCAGTTCAGCAAGTCGAGAACCGGCTCTTGGGTGCGCCAGTGCCAATCCTCTGCAAACGAAAGCTGAAGCTGCTGAACCACGGGACCGGTGAGGCGCACATGCGTGTCACGCCACGGACCAAAGGCGGGGTCCAGCCCCATGTATTCGTCGCCGACGTTCAAACCGCCGGTGAAACCGATGCGCCCGTCCACGATGACGGTTTTCCGGTGATTGCGGAAATTGATCCGCAGCCGGTGCCACGGCCCCCGTTGCACCGCCGGGTCAATCAGATTGACGCCGGCATCCTCGAGCGCGCTTGTGTAAGCGCGCGGCAGCTTGCGGCTGCCGATGCTGTCAGTCATCAGCCAAATGGTCACCCCGCGCTCTGCCGCGGCGATCAGACGTTTCTGCAGCGCGAGCCCAAGGTCGTCTGCGTGCAGGATGTAATATTGCACAAGGATGTATTCCTGAGCGTTTTCAATCGCTTCAAGGATGGCGTTGAACGTTTCCTGGCCGTCGATCAGCAGTGTCATGCCGTTGCCGCGGCATACATTCATGCCAGCAATCGCTTCGAACGGGCTGGTGTTGACCGGCAGTTCCTGCGCGTCCTCTGAATGGGCGGTGGTGTAGTTCCGGGTGGCAATCACTGCCTGCTCCGCGCGGCGGCGGGCGTTCCAGTAGCTTTTGAACCTGTGATGGCCGAAGATCATGTAAGCGGGCAGGGCGATAACGGGCGCAGCCAGCAGGAACACTACCCAGCCGATCGCCCCCTGCGGGGTGCGGGCCGTCCGGGCCGCGCTCAAAGCGGCCAGTCCGGCCGCCGTCCAAGTTGCGGCAATCGCTCCCGTGCTGAAAATAAACCAGAACATTCTGCAGCCCTGCTTTGGCCCTTTGCATTTACCTAGTATGCGCGCTGTCTGCACACCATAGGCGGTTATGCTACACGCAACGGTAAAACCGCATAAAGGGCCATTGCTACTGGATATTTGCCGGTGGCTGTGGAACCTTGCAACCATGCCGATCCTGCCCCCTCTGAGCCGCTGGCCCGCAGCGTTATTGACCGCCGCCCGCCGGTTCGACCGGAAGAACGGCTGGGTCATGAGCAGCCATATCGCGATGTCGATGATGCTGGCGCTGTTTCCATTTGTTCTGTTCACGGTTGCGCTGGCGGGCACTGTCGCTGAGATGCTGTCGCAAGAGGTGGAAATGGACCTCATGACCGAGCAGGTTTTCAGCGTCTGGCCGGACGCCGTGGCCCGGCCGATCCTGACCGAACTGAAAGCGGTGCTGAGCACCTCAAACACGCAGCTGGTCACCCTAGGCGGGCTGTTCGCGCTCTATTTTGCGTCCAATGGAGTCGATGCGGTGAGGGTGGCCATGGTGCAGGCCTATCATGACACTGATACCAGGCCGTTCTGGCGCGCGCGCGCATTGTGCATCGGGCTGGTGATCATGGGCGGAGTGGGCATCCTTGCGGTGGCATTTTTCGAGGTATTCCTGCCGCTGTATGTTCGCCACATCACCAAATTGCTCCCCTTTGCCAGCGTGCCGCAAGGCTGGGAACAGGGGCTGAGCGGTATTCTGGCCCTAGCGCTGCCGGTCGGCGCGGTGCTGGCCTTTCACATTCTGCTGCCGGGCCGGGTGCACCGGCTGCGGCGGATCCTGCCAGGCGCGGTACTGACATTGTTGCTGTGGCTGGCCTGCGGCAGCGGCTTTGCAATCTATGTCAGCTCGTTTGCTCAATACTCCGCCACCTACGCTGGCCTCGCCGGGGCGATGGCGGCAATGATCTTTCTCTATCTGAACTCCGTGATTTTGATTTTGGGAGCAGAGTTCAATGGAGCGCTGATCGATATGGCCAACGGGATGGGGCGGATCTGATCGTTGCGGTTTTTCTGCAACTGTTTCCGGCTTCGCAACAATAAGGCGCCTTTGCCTCAATTGAGCCCAGATTGCGGCTTAAAACCCCTTTAACCTTGCAAGTATGAAGCGCGGCCAGAAGGGGGCACTATGACAAAACTGCAAAACAAACTGCGCCGCATGCGCTTGTTCGAACTGATGCGCCAGCGGGAAATGGCCAGCCATGTCACCCGCAAGCTGCGTGTTTCGCGGCTGACCGATGACGACGGCGAGGAGGCAATCCTGTTGCGCACCCTCGCAAGCCGGTCGCTGACAACTCCGCACAACCGGCCAGTCTGAGGCCGCTCAGCCGCGGAACCCTGTGGCGACCACAAATTTCTCGGAGCTGTCCGAACGGGAGGAGGGCGGCTTCATATTCATCACCTTGGTGAACTTCTGCTTCAGCAGCTTCTGAAGCTCGCCTTCGGCGCCGCCGGCCAGAACCTTGGCAACAAATGTGCCGCCTTCCTCCAGCACGTCAAAGGCAAAATAGGCCGCGGTTTCGCACAGCGAAATGATCCGCAAGTGGTCGGTCTGCTTGTGGCCGGAACTGGCCGCCGCCATGTCCGACATCACCACATCCGCCTTGCCACCCAGCCATTCCTTGACCTTGTCGTCGGCGCCGTCGTCCATGAAGTCGAGCTGGTGGAACTCGGCCCCGGCCAGCGGCTCCACTTCCTGCAAGTCGATTCCGATGATGCGGCCCACGGCCTTGCCTGGTTTCTCCCCCAGCGCATTGATGCGCTTCACCGCAACCTGCGCCCAGCCTCCGGGCGCGCAGCCTAGGTCGACAACACGGGCACCATTGACCAGGAACCGGAATTTGTCGTCCAGCTCCATGATCTTATAGGCGGCTCGACCGCGATAGCCCTCAGCCTGGGCGCGTTTCACATAAGGGTCGTTCAACTGCCGCTGCAGCCAGCGGGTTGAGCTGAGCTTGCGGCCGCGTGCCGACTTTACCTTGACCTTCAGGTCGCGTTGTCCGCGACCGGATGTATTTTTACCTGTCGGTGTCTTAGCCATTTCCGCCACCATTTGCGCCGGGGTTCGGAATTTCGCTTAACTCCGGCCCGGAAAAATCCAATTCTTCCGGCCCCGCCTAGTAGGGGCCGTCCTCCAGAACGCCATCCGCACTCATCTGCGCATAGAGCAGGCCCTCGCGCAGGCCGCGGTCCGCAACCGACAGCCGGTCGGTCGGCCAGCAGCGCAGCAGCGCCTGCAGGATTGCGGATCCGGACATGATCAGCGCCTGCCGGTCCTCGCCGATGCGGGGGTCGCGGCGGCGGCCCTGAGGGCCGAGTTCTAGATAACCCCGGATCACCTTGTCAATCTGATCGCTGGTCATCCGCAATCCGTCGACCTTTGTGCGGTCATACCGCTTGAGTCCCAGATGAGACGCCGCAACGGTTGTGACCGTTCCGGAGGTCCCGACGATCTGGAAGCCTTCGCGCGCCTGCTCATCCTTGTAGGGGGCAAAGTCGGCCAGGTTCTCCTCGAAGAACCAGCTCATCAACGCAAAGCGGGCGGCGTCATCCTCCACATCGTTGAACTGATCGCGCAAAGTGGCGACGCCCAGCGGCACCGAAATCCAGTCAACAACCTTCGCTGCGGGGAAGGGACTCTCGGTCGAGTGGAACCCGTTGTGCAGCCGCATGATAGCAGAGGGCCGGTCGCGCCGCGGCACTGAGGAGATGTCAATCCACACCAGTTCGGTCGAGCCGCCGCCGATATCGACCACCAGCAGCTGCTCCGTCTTCGTGGAGACCAGCGGCGCACAGGAAATCACGGCGAGCCGTGCCTCTTCCTCCGGCTGGATGATTTCCAGCGTCAACCCGGTCTCGCGCTTGACCTGGCGGATAAAGTCGCGGGCGTTCTTCGCCCGGCGGCAGGCCTCAGTCGCGACCAGCCGCATCCGCCGGACCCTGTTGCGCTTGAGTTTTTGCTGACAAATCCGCAGCGCCTGTATGGTGCGCGCCATGGAAGACCGCGACAGCCGTCCAGTCCGCTCCAGCCCGGCGCCCAATTGCACCGACTTGGAGAAGCTGTCCACCACATGAATACCGCTGCCCTTGGGCTGGGCGATCAGCATGCGGCAGCTATTTGTTCCCAAATCCAAAGCGGCATAAAGCGCATCAGGATCGGGACGGGCCGGTGCAGGGGTTTCAACCGCTTTGGGAAACGCGCCCGCACCTTTCGAGCGCCTGGGCGCCATGATTCACGCCCTCCGATTATCGTGTTAAGAATGACAATAGGTGCGCAGCCGCGGCGGTGCAAGCTCTGGCCGCCAGAAGCAGAGCAATTTCCGCCGTCTAGCGGGTTCTTCATAATCCACATGAATATTTTGGCGAAAACCGCCTGTGGCATTCGAAAGTGCACAAAGCTAGGGTCGCGGCAGTAAAACGTCGCTCAATCCCATCGTGTTGTCGAAATTCGACCAACTTGCCGAGCGCCGCCGCTCTAGAACGTGGTCTATCCAGGCTAGGAGGAAATCAGGGCATGCCCGACGTTACGATCGTATACTGGCGCGATATCCCCGCGCAGGTCATCGTTGGCAAAGGCCGCCGCGGCGCCAAGCGCCAGCTCGAAGAGCGGTTCGAGCAGGCCATTGACCGTGCGGCCATGAAGGTGAACGCCAAGGACGCGGACGCCTATCTCGCCGAGTGGCGCAAGGCAGCTCCCTTTTCAGCCGAAGGCGAGGCAGCTGATGTTGCCGAAGCCGAGGCCAAACGCCTGGAGACTGAGTATGATCAGGACCGCCTGAAGGCCCTGATTGCAAATGACGGATGGGCATGACCCGCAGACCACTCTTGGGAGGCCGTGATGGCTTTGCTGAACTTTAAAAAACGTGACACGGGCGCCGCCCAGACCGTCAACCCGCAGGTCGAGGCCTTCCTGCAGGACTACTCGATCGAAGTCATGCCGCGTACGGCTGAAAAGGTCGCCGATTTCCGCGACCTGCTGCCGGCCGGCACCCGCGTCTACATCGCGCATATCGAAGGCACCCCGATCGAGGACATGGTCGCCACTGCGAAGCGCCTGAATGCCGAAGGTTACCCGGTGATG
This sequence comes from Leisingera sp. CC-HEC096, assembly GCF_059429235.1. Lineage (NCBI taxonomy): Bacteria > Pseudomonadati > Pseudomonadota > Alphaproteobacteria > Rhodobacterales > Roseobacteraceae > Leisingera > Leisingera sp. CC-HEC096. The sequence continues at coordinate 930,886 of NZ_JCAIJS010000001.1, read as the reverse complement.
CCGCACTTCCCGGCGCGGATCATCAAGGATGAGGCCACTCTGGCCGACTGGATCGCCCGCTACCAGGGCGAGGCAGACGTCAAGCAGGCGCTGATGCTGGCAGGCGGCGTAGCCAAGCCGCACGGCGACTTCCACAGCTCCATGCAGCTGCTGGAGACAGGCCTGTTTGACAAGGCGGGCTTCACCAACCTGCACGTTGCCGGCCACCCGGAAGGCAACAAGGATATCGACCCGGACGGCTCTACCAAGAACGTCTCCGATGCGCTTCAGTGGAAACAGAAATTCTCCGAGCGCACCGATGCCAAGATGGCGCTGGCCACCCAATTCGCTTTTGAGGCAAAGCCGATCATCGAATGGGCAAACGGTCTCAAGGCCGCAGGCGTCGATCTGCCGATCCACATCGGCATCGCCGGTCCGGCCAAGCTGCAGACGCTGATCAAATTCGCCATCGCTTGCGGCGTAGGCCCGTCGCTCAAGGTGCTGCAGAAACGCGCAATGGACGTGTCCAAGCTGCTGCTGCCCTACGAGCCGACCGATGTTGTTGCCGAACTGGCCGCTTACAAGGCGGAAAACCCGGACTTCAACATCACCAACGTCCACTTCTTCCCGCTGGGCGGCATCAAGACCAATGCCACCTGGGCCATCAACAACGGCGGCGCCTCGGCGAAGCCGGTCAACTCCTAAGGATCAACCATGACCCGTACAGTCGTAGAATCAAAAACAAAAACCGCGGTCCTGGGCTTTGATGAGCCTTTCTGCGTGATCGGTGAGCGCATCAACCCGACCGGCCGTAAGAAGCTGGCGGCCGAGCTGGAAGCCGGCGATTTCTCCACTGTCGAGAAGGACGCCGTGGCACAGGTTCTGGCCGGTGCAACCGTTCTCGATATCAATGCGGGCGTGGTCTACAACTCCAACCCGAACCCGAACGAGACCGAACCGCCGCTGATGAAGAAAATCGTCGAGCTGGTGCAGGGGCTGGTCGATGTGCCGCTGTGCATCGACTCTTCGGTTCCCGGCGCTCTGGAAGCCGGCCTGGAAGTCTGTGAAGGCCGCCCGCTGCTGAACTCTGTCACCGGTGAAGAAGAGCGCCTGGAGCAGATCCTGCCGCTGGTCAAAAAGTACAACGTGCCGGTCGTGGCGATTTCCAACGACGACACCGGCATTTCGGAAGACCCCGATGTGCGTTTTGCCGTTGCCAAGAAGATCGTTGAGCGCGCAGCCGATTTCGGCATTCCGGCGCATGACATCGTGGTTGACCCGCTGGTGATGCCGGTTGGCGCCATGGCAACCGCTGGCCTGCAGGTGTTCGCACTGGTCCGCCGCCTGCGTGAAGAGCTGGGCGTGAACACCACCTGCGGTGCGTCCAACATCTCCTTCGGCCTGCCGAACCGCCACGGCATCAACAACGCCTTCCTGCCGATGGCAATGGGCGCGGGCATGACCTCTGCGATCATGAACCCGGTGGCGCTGCCGGTGACCCAGAAGGCCATTGCCGAGAAGAAAGCTGCGGTCGAAGCCGCGGGCATCATCCTGCCGGAAGGCATGGACGATGAGGCATTCGTCACCATGTTCGGCCTGGGCTCGACCAAGCCGCGCGCTGGCAAGGAGATGGAAGCGATCCGCGCTGCCAACTTCCTGACCAACAACGACCCGCATGGCGGTGAGTGGATCAAGTTCAACAAGCCGCCGGCAGCCGAAGGCGAAGAAGGCCGCGGCCGTGGCGGCCGCGCCGGCGGACGCCGCCGCCGCGCCTGATCCGCGCAATCTGGAATGCAAGGGGCCGGGCAGTAGTGTCCGGCCTTTTTCGTTTCCAATCAAGAATTTGCACGGGTTTCTTTCCGGGAATGACTGCAAACCGTTCAAGTAGCTGGAAAGGATGCCAAACGGTTATCCCAATAGGCGGCTCGTCAGTCTGACGTAGGCCGTGCGGCATTTGTGGGAAGCGGTCTGTAAGGAAAAGTGGCGGAGAGACAGGGATTCGAACCCTGGGTGGGCTTGCACCCACAACGGTTTTCGAGACCGTTTCCGACTTCATACCCAGAAGGTTCAGATCAAGAAAATAAGGACTTTGTAAACGCGGATTGAGCAACCTCGGCATAGAAGGCGGGCAGAGGGGCATAGAAAAGTGTCATAGCGTGCAGAGGTCAGTGAGTTTCATCGCCGTTCGTTCGAAAAGGAGGGAGGTTCCAATAAGGGCGGAAAGCGGAGTGACGGCTCTGCGTCATCGCGAAGGCAGCGAACACCAACAACGTTCAGGTGTAAGACTTCAGACTTGATCTGACGGACACCTCAGCTTTCTGTGCTGAGAATGGGTTGCCGGCTGTCCGTTGTCTCGAAAGCTCTGATCGTTTTGTCCCTGGCAATATGCATCGTTTCGCGGAAGGTCTGCATAGGCGTTTTGCCGTAGTAGTATCTTCCCTAATGCGGCCGCTGCTCGTTGTATTTGGCCAGTCAGGAAACCAGGTCCACCTGCAATTCCTCCACAGACCAGTAGAGCTTCTTGCGGAATCTCCGGGATGCTCCCGACGATCACGACGCGCTTACCGGCTTCCTGCAATGCGGAATGGGTTTGAGCGAAGGACACTGCCATCGCTCCGAAGATCCAGTCAAGCACTTGGCCGTTCGACATCCAGGGCGGAATCCGGACTTTCGCGGCTGTTGCGAAGAAGCCGAGGTATGACAGAAAAGGTGGACATTGACCCGGGGCCCAGCCCGGAAACTGACGGATCCGTCAGAATGTCCGAAGGGTCAAATAGAAAAACGTCAGCAAAGTCATCCAAATCCAAACGATCCTGACAGCGCTGCATATCCCTTCAAATCCTTGCTTGGCAAAACTCTGCGAGAGGGCCGGTGGAAACAATGGAAGGATTACTGGTCCATCAAAGGGCATTCTGGAGCAGGTATAAATATAGAAGCCGTATCCTGTTTTGATGTCTCGCAACTGAATTAGCCTGCGGCTCAAGCCCTGATGCCGCCAGTCTTGCGCTCGAAGCTGGTATGTCCTCTGGTGAACTGCCTACCTGAATACGTTGGCGAGGCAGGCAGTGCCTGCCTCGTGCGCTATATGCTTTACGTTTCTACGTGAAGGCTCTTCACACCCCGGTGCTCGCGGATCGCATCCTTGATGATCGCCTTGGCCAGCGCCACGCACATCAGGAACATGACAAGGCTGAACGGCAGCGCGCCGATCACCATCGCGGTCTTGATCGCATCGAGCCCGCCGACCAGCAGCAGCCCCCCGACCACAAGGCTCAGTGCGACACCCCAGAACACGATATGTGCGCGGCCCTTGGGGCTTTCCTCTCCGGCGGCGTTGATCGTGTTGACGATCAGGATCGCGGAGTCCGCAGTCGTCACCAGATAGGTCAGTAGCAGCACGACGACGATAGCCGCCATGATCCATGCCAGGCGGCTGCTCAGCATCAGGTCCAGCATGACGAACAACTGGCTCTCCTGACCCGCGCCCGAAATCGCATCGCCAGCCGTGCCGTTCAGGGTCATGTCAATGGCCGTGCCGCCGACAAGAGTAAACCAAACGAAGCACATCAGCGACGGCACAATGATCGCGCCCAGGACATATTCGCGGATGCTGCGCCCGCGCGAGATTCGGGCCAGGAACACGCCGACAAAGGGCGCGAAGGCGATCCACCAGGCCCAGTAGAACACCGACCAGCCGCCTTGCCACGCGGCCAGGGCGTCGCCTGTCTCGGACCCGTCGGCGTGCCAGACCGTGAACAGCAGCGCGGGCAGTTCGATCACGTAGGCCACAAGCCCTGCCACCAGAGCGTTCAGCCCGAAAAAGGTGGAGCCGAAGAGGATGAAGAAAGCCAGCAGAAAGAAGCTGAGCCCCATGTTGAGGTTCGACAACCACTTGATCCCCTTGCCCACGCCGGACAACGCCGACAGGGTGGAGGCGCCAAGGATTACCACCAGCGCCAGCACGATACCGGCGGAACTGGGCTTGCCATCAGGCTGCACGATCCAGTCGCCAAGGCCCACGCGGTTGAGGCCAGCCACGAATTGCTCGACCCCAAAGCCCAGTGTCTGCGCGACACCAAGGATGGTGGCGACAACGGCCACGATATCGACCACATGCCCCACCGGACCGGACAGCCTGGCGCCAAAGAGCGGCACCAGCGCTGAGCGCACAGTCAGCGGCAGATTCCGGCGATAGGAAAAATATGCCAGCGACAGTCCAACAAGTGCATAGCAGGCCCAAGCGGAAAAGCCCCAGTGCAGGAAGGACCATACATATGCGGCGGTCACATTGCCCGCACCTGATCCGGTTGTCTCACCCATGATAACATTGGGGTTGGTGGCAAAGTGATACATCGGCTCTGCCGTGGCAAAGGTCAGCATGCCGATGCCGATGCCCGCGCCGAACATCATGGAAAACCACGAAAACCGCGAGAACTCCGGGCGATCCTCCGGTCGGCCCAGCTTCAGGTGTCCGGTGGTGGGTACCAGTGCCAGCGCTACGCAGACTATCAGGAACAGCGCGACGACCCAGATGTACCAGCTGGCGAAACTCTTGAGCAACGCGCCATTGAGGGCGTTCAGTACGGCGGCGGCGTTATCGGGCACGGCGATGGCCCAGACAATTAAAGCGCTGACCAGTATCTTGGACGGGATGGCGACGCTTTTCGCGAAGCCGGAATAGAAACCGCGATCTGCGGTCGCGATGTCCAGTTCCATCAATGGGGGTTTGTTGGCCATGTCTCCTCCGTTCTGGCACAGGGGGTCCGGGCAGCCTCCTCCTCTTGCCGCGCATTGCTGCACGGCAGTGCTGGCCCGAACCTTTCGGAAATTGCGGCAATCCGCGGAAAAGCAAGGGGGACGTTCGAAGCCCCCCTTAAGCGCCCTCAGCTGGGCAGGTATTCGGCGCTCCAGCTTTCGCTGATCTGACCGGATTCCAGCATCCGCGCGATGGCCGCATCGGAATAGCCGAGGTCGCTCAGGATGACCCTCGTCGAGGTGCCGAATTTTTCAGTCGGCGACAGGGCAAGGACTTTTCCGCGCGTGGGGCGCACCGCGTAGGGATCAAGCTGGATCACCTCGTGGCCACTGGGATGGTCACTGTCTTGCGAGAAAGAATAGCTGCCCCGGTCGGTGCCGGGGGTGCCGTCCGGCTCGCGTAGATTTTCAGAGCGCAGCGCGTCGATGTTGTTGCAAATTGCACAGCCGATATCCGCCGCGCGAAGTCGGGCGATCCATTCGGTCGCGGGTTGCTTCTGGAACGCGCCAGCGAGGTAGGTCGCACGGTCTTCTTCGGGCAGATCGGGCAGCGCCGACAGGTCCTCGACATCGCGGAATCGCGGCAGGTCAGTCTCGTAGGCACTCAGGAGGATGTAAACCCCTGAGGCGGTGCTGTAGAAACGGTTGAGCGGGCCGTACCCGTTCGCTTCCGGGCCGGAGGGTTCGTCGAACAGCCCGCGCCCCCGGAAGTCATAGGCAAAGGGCACCTGGAGCAAGCCACTGTTGGCGCTGAGCGAGGTGCGGCCGCGTCCGATGCGGCCAAAGCGGTGTTTCTGATAGAGCGCCGCCGCCACGGCCAGCGCACCGCCAAAGCCGCACATCACGTCAATGGTACCCACATGGGCGTGCTCCTCGGGGCGGTCCATAGCCCCGCCAAAGCGCAGCATGATGCCAGTGGCTGCCTGCACAAGGTCGTCATAACCGATGTAATCCGTGCGGGTGCCGCGCCGCACGCCGCTGAAACAGTCCAGCTTGCAGAAGATCGCCTCGGGGTTCAGCTTGCGCAGGCTGTCGGCATCCAGCCCCATGCGTTTGATCTGGTTGTCCGGCGCGTTCCAGAAGATCACGTCAACCGATTTCACCAAGTCTTCCAACACCTTGCGCCCGTGTTCCGATTTCACGTCGGCCAGGATCGACTTCTTGCCGCGGCCCTGGCTGAGCCCGTAGATCACCGTGTTCCAGCTGTCGTAGAGCGGCGTTGCCGGATCGAGCTTGATCACTTCTGCACCAAAGCGCGCCAGATAGCTGGCCGCATGCGGCCCTGCGATGACGTTGCACATGTCCAGCACGCGCACGCCCGAGAGCCAGCCCTCTTGTTCCAGCTTCTCTTTCGGGGCTGGTATCTCCGTCGGCAGCTTGCGCAGAACCGACAGCGCCTCGTCAAAATCCACCCAGCGGCGGGGTTCGGGGTTCAGCGCCTCTTCGCCGCTTTCCTCCATCCAGACCACCGGTCCGGGTTGTGTCATCTCGCCGTACTCTGGGTCCGTGACGTCGATCATCAGCCCCGAGGTCTCGGCGTATTCGTCGTTTATCCATTCCTGCAGCCAGCGCTGCGGCGCGCCGGGGATGCCCGCGCGGCCAAACATCCGTTTCCACTCGTGCGATGTTCGGGTCAAGAAGACCTCTTTCATCCGCGCAGCGATCTTGTCGGCCCAGAATTTCGGCATCGGGTAAACACCGAGAGAGGTGTCCGAAACCCACTCAGACTGCGGCTTGTAGGTGTCCTCCTCCTCCTGCAGCCCCGCTTCGATCATCTCGTCATAGAGGCCCAACACTTCGAGGCAGCGGCGCGCGTGGTTCTTGTGGCTGGGGCAGACCACGTAGAACATCCGACCATCCTTGCACATGTAGCTGCGGAAGAAGGGGTCCAGAAGCTCCTGCAGCTCCTCATAGGACACGTTCATCGGCAGCCCCTCGACCCGGCGGCGCTCGATCTCGACCTCGCGCTGGGTCAGATACCGTTCCGGCATGTCCGAGACCTTGATCGAGTTGTAGCAGAGCCCCTCCATCACAGCGGCAGCCAAGGGCACTTCGATCTGGTCCCCAAGTCCGGTAACTTGCCGGGATTGCAGAGCCAGCACTGTTGCGGATGCCGCGATCTGCGAGGCATAGGCCGAGGCCAGCGGCAGCGGCGAAAAGGACGGGTTCAGCCCCATCAGAACCCTGTTCAAACCCATATCGGTAAACACGCCGGAACTGGCCGCAACCACGCTTTCAAAGGCGCGCTGCTCGCGCCGCTCCAGATCGTTCGAGGCAAACCCGGGGATCGACAGGGTGATCAGCTCGGGGCGCTCCTCGCGCATGGCGGCAAAATCAATGCCGAGCGCGGCCAGCTTGCCGGGGCGGAAGTTCTCGACAATGATATCGGCCTCGGCAAAGAGCGCGCGGGCCTGCGCCAGGCCTTCCTCGGACTTGAGGTCGAGATTCACGATCAGCTTGTTGCGCATCAGGGTCGCATTCGCCGGGCTGTCCCACATCGGGCCGTCGGGCGGGTCGATATGCACGACGGTCGCGCCAAGATCGCCCAGCAGCATCGCCACGGCAGGCCCGGCGATGTACTGCCCGAAATCGACCACTTTGACCCCGCGCAGGGGCAGGTTGGAAAACGTTGAACGCATTTGTTTCTCCGTCAGGAAGATGTGCGATTAGTGTCCGGCCAAGATCCAGCGAGCCGCCTTTTCCGCGATCATCAAGGTCGGCGAATTGGTGTTGCCGCTGGTGATCTCTGGCATGATGCTGGCATCGACGACACGCAGATCGGCCACGCCCTTGAGGCGCAGATGCGGGTCCAGAACGGCGCTGTCATCGTCCTCGCGGCCCATTTTCACGGTGCCGACAGGGTGAAAGATCGTGTTGGCAATGTCGCCGGCCAGCTTGGCGAGGTCCTCGTCGCTCTGGTACTGGACACCCGGTTTGAACTCCTCGGGCTCGTAGCTTGCCATCGCGGGCCGGGACATGATTTCACGCACTTGCCGCAGGCTGTCGGCAGCGACCTTGCGATCGTCTTCCGTGGCGAGGTAGTTGGGCGAGATCAGCGGCGCATCGCGGAAGTCGGCCGAGCGGATGCGCACGTGCCCCCTGCTCGTCGGGTTCAGGTTGCAGACACTGACCGTCATGGCCGGGAAGGCATGCAGCGGCTCGCCAAAGGCATCGAGGCTGAGCGGTTGCACATGATATTCAAGGTTGGCATGAGGCCGGTTCGGGTCGGACCGGGTGAATGCGCCCAATTGGCTGGGCGCCATGCTCATCGGGCCGGATCGTTTCAGCGCATATTCCGCGCCGATCTTCGCCTTTCCAATGAGACTATTCGCCAGAGTGTTGAGCGTGCGGGTTCCGTTCACCTTGTAGACCGCGCGGATTTGCAGGTGGTCGTGAAGGTTCTCACCCACGGGCGCGTCGCGCAGAACCTCGATGCCATGTTCGCGGAGCAGATCCGCCGGACCAATGCCGGACAGTTGCAGGACCTGCGGCGAGTTGACGGCCCCTGCCGACAGCACGGTCTCGCGCCGGGCTGTCACGTCAACGACTTTTCCCTTGCGATCGACCCGTGCACCAGTGCAGCGCAGCGCGCCGTTGGCGTCTTTGTCAAAGGTCAGCTTCTGGACCTGTGCCTCGGTCCAGACCGTCAGGTTACGCCGTGCCCGGGCGGGCTTCAGGAATGCCTTGGAGGTGTTCCAACGCCAGCCGGACCGCTGGTTCACGTCGAAATAGCCAACACCCGCGTTGTCGCCACTGTTGAAATCGTCGGTTTTGGCGATCCCCGCCTCTTCCGCGGCATCGGCAAAGCTGTCCAGCACGTCCCAGCGCAGGCGTTGCTTTTCGACCCGCCATTCGCCGCCATGGCCATGCAGGTCGGAAAAACGTTCGTTGTCGCCCACTTTCGGGTCGGCACCATTGTCCAGCTTGTAGTGGTTTTCGTGCGCTTTGAAATCGCGCAGAGCCCCCTCCCAGGACCAGTCGTCTTCGCCGGTCAGCGCGGCCCAATTGTCATAGTCGCGGGCCTGACCGCGCATGTAGATCATGCCGTTGATCGACGAACAGCCGCCCAGCGTCTTGCCCCGCGGGTAGCGCAGGCTGCGCCCGTTCAGCCCCCTGTCGGCCTCGGTGTTGTACATCCAGTCGGTGCGCGGGTTGCCTATGCAATAGAGGTAGCCGACGGGCACGTGAATCCACGGATAACTGTCCGCCTTGCCCGCTTCCAGCAACAGGACGCGGTTGTCCGGATCGGCGCTCAGCCGGTTGGCCAGAAGGCAGCCCGCGGACCCGCCGCCGATCACGATGAAGTCGAACTTAGTTGCCATTCCTGCCATGTCATCCCTCGCCTTTCGAGCAGGGCACGCACCACACCCCAACCGCCCCGCGAAACCGGGCTGCCGGGCCGAAGGCTCCTCCCTGCGCATCTACGGTTTCCGGTTTAGTAAGGCCGAGAGCACATTCCCAATGACATATATCTCTGACTGATATTAAGTTTCTTAATATGGAAAGATTCTCCAACCTCAACAGTATCCTCGCCTTTGTCACCGTCGCCCGGGAAGGCAGCGTTTCGCGCGCGGCCGAGGTATTGAACCTCACGCAACCGGCGATCAGTCACCAGATCAGGCGGCTCAGCGAAGAAACCGGCGTAACCTTCTTCAAGCGGGCGCCGCACGGGCTGTATCTGACCCCTGATGGCAAAGCGCTGCTTTCCAAGGCAGAGGCGGTTCTGAGCGCCATGGCGGATTTCCGTCAAAGCGCCAGCGGGCGGGCCGGTCAGGTCTCGGGGTCACTGCGCATCGGGACGATCGTGGACCCGGAATTCATCCGCCTGGGCCGCCTGCTGAGCCAGCTGGGCGAGGCCCACCCCGGCATCACCACGGAGCTGGTGCATGGCATCAGCGGCGAAATCTTGGAAAAACTCCGCCGCGGCCAGATCGACGCCGGATTCTACCTGACAGACCCCGGCGCAGTCGACGATATTGCCTCGGATGAAGCTATGCAGGTGAGGGTCCTGGCCACCTTCAACTACCGCATAATCGCGCCCGTCGGCTGGGAGGCCCGGGTCGCCACCGCCGATTGGTGCGAGCTGGCGGCTCTGCCGTGGATCGGCACGACCGGGGTGTCGGTCCATAACCGGCTGCTGAGCCGGATCTTTGCGGAACACGGCTGCACGCAGAATATCGTCGCATTGGTGGATCACGAGGCGTCGATGCTGGAGATGGTCCGCGCCAGGGTCGGCCTGTGTCTGTGTCGTGAGACTATCGCTTTGGATCAGCGGCATTCCTTTGGCCTCAGCCTTTGCGAAACCCAGAGCGTGCCGGCCTGCCTCGTGATGCTCTCCCCGGAGGCCCGTAAGTCAGCGCCAGTCGTCGCGGCCCTATTCGACCAGCTTGCCATCGTATGGAGCTGAGGGATCGTGGTGTCTCCCGGGGCTCGTGTGAAAGTCCGCTTTGAGCCGGGAGCATCATGGCGCCCCAAAAGGCCTTGAGGTCGTCAACAAGACAGAAAGCGGTTCTCAGCTGCCTTTACCTGATTTCACCGTCCGAACAGCTTCCCGGTAACCAAACGCCCTGTCTCCCAAAGCCCGGACGCGCCTCGCGACATTTCCTGCGAGAAGGTAGCGCTGGCCTCGGCCCCTGTGATGCGTCGGCGATTGCGCTGCGTGGCCAAGGCGTCCGATGCGCTGTGCGCGACGGTGGAGATCAGTTGATCGAGGTTCCAGACCGCCCCTTCAGAGACGACAGGAATTGCCTCGCGGCAGGTCAGATCCGAACAGATGGCGGCGCTCGCGGCGGCAATGGTCGCCTGTGCCTCGCGCGGGAGGAGGTGTTCGGGAAAGGGCCAGTCCGGAAGCAGTTGGTCGACAGCGTTTGCCACGATGGTAACGGGCGGCATCCGCCGCAGGGGGCGGGCGGCGAAGGCGGCCTCGATCTGTCGGAGCAGCGCGGCATCCGGGGCCCGTGCGGGGCGGTTGGCGCGGAGGATCCATAACACTTGGTCACAGTCCAGTACCTGCGCGAGCAGGGTCTCGGCAACCTTTTCGCTGCCGTCGATGCCCTGTGTGTCGATCACTGAATAGGCAATCCCGTCGATGTCCAGCGCGTGGCGGGTCAGGTCGGGGGTTGTGGGTGCCATGTCTGTCTCGGCGACCACACCTCCTGCCAGACGGTTAACGATTGTTGATTTTCCTGCCGACACCTGACCAATCACAAGGAGACGTATCGGTTCGTTCGGCTGAGCGAGGATCTGTTTATCAAAGCCGGCGGAGCCGAGCTCAATATTCAAGAGTTCTTCATCCGTAAACCGCAGGTAGCCGGAATGCAGGTCCACTGCGGCGCGCGCGACCTCTTCCAGAATGATCTGCTGAACGAGGGCCAGGCTGAAATTTTTCATCTCGCCGCCATCTGCACTGCTGGTCACCGCCCCCTGGATTTCCTGCATGATGGCGGCCGGCGGGTTGGTTATCAGGCGTTTCGCGCGCCATGCCCAGCCGACCACGGTGGCACCGCGCTGGACCCAAGCCTTGTTCTCCCAGATCCAGAGGATCGTCTTGAGGCTGATCCGGTCGGAAAATGGCACCATGTCATGCAGGTTGCGGCGGAGGCGGATCATAACGCGGTCGGCCAGCAGCAGCGCCTCGGGGATCGAGAAATCGAGGGCGCCTTTTTGACCTGCGGACAGCTGCTGCGCTGCTTTCTCGACCAGATCGAAGGAAAGCTGTCGCATATCTCCCCAAGGGCGGGGTTCCCGGGCGATTTCTGTGCATAGGCTGTTGAACACCGCCAGTTCCCGCGCGGACCATTCCGGGTTCGCCGTCACGATCGGGGCTGGGTCAGCATCGACGGGCGCGGCACTCTGCGTCTGTCGCAGGTGTTTCAGCAGCAGAAGGCTAAGCCGAAGCAGAAGGACCAGACCCAAGGTGATCGCGACGAAGGGCAGCAGCCAGTCATGCTCGGCCAACCAGAGGACTCCGAGGATAACCAAAACCACCCAAGGCAAAGCATATAGGATGGCCGTCAGCAATGCGGGACTGCGCGCGATCCGTTTTAGGATAACCTTAACCGGCGGCACTGTCGCGCTCCTTCACCTCGGCCCGCGAGAAGGCGGCAAGGTAGTGGTCCCGCAGCGATTGTTCATCGACCGTCCGGCCCGCCTTGGTGTGATACATCCAATAGGCCGCCGCGCGCCCCACCGCATAGGTCGAGGCAAAGCCATAGCCTGCGTTAAGCACCGGCACCGCCGTTTGACCAACGACAGGGATCAACCCGGCAAGGCTGCGGCCAAGGAGACCGACCAGCGCCCCGCCCACCACGCCGGTCCCCAGCGCGGAGACAAAGGCGATCAAGCGGTCCCGGTCCCAAGGCAGACCGTAGCTGTTCGCCAGCGCCGTAACCAAAGCAAGTTGCAAGGCGGGCGCGGTGGTTGCCCCAACCACAGGCACGGCCCCCGAGGCGGTCGCCATCCCCGCATATCGCAGGACGGTTCCTCGGCGCGCGAGAAAGGCTGCCTCCTCGGCAGTGCTGGCCTTGCGCCGGTCCATCAGCAGCGCGACGGAGGGTAAGGTATTAGCCAGGATCTGTTTCAGCTCGGACATATCGGCCTGTGATGGCACCGACATATCCAGTTCCAGCCAGGGCAGATCGCGCTTGGTGGCTTTCTCAAACCGCGACTGGTTCGCGGTTTGAACCCGTCGACGTTCAAGCGGATCGGGGACCTTATCTGCAGCGGTGTGGAGAACGACCACAGGCAGGTCGGGCTTTTTGCGCACCACCTGCGCCAAGGCCTCAGCGACGTTACCCTGAACCGGATCGTCGAGCCGCGTGAGCACGAGGACCATTTGCGAGGCGTCACCGTTGGAGGCAAGATCCGCATTCGGGCGATAGCCTGCTTCACCAAGCCCACGGGTGTCGAGAAAGCGCAGGACCGGGTCCCCCTCGGGGTAATCATAGGCATCCGCCGTCCGGGTGCAGGAGGCAAAGCCATTTCCAACCTCTGCCGCGTCCTTGCCCGTTATCGCCTGCACGAGCGATGATTTACCGGCGCCGGTCTTCCCCAAAAGCCACAGCACCGGGATCGAGCGATCCACCGGGGTTGGACTGTCGGGCGCCTTCGTCTCGCTGTCCCAAAACGCGGCCGCGCCCTCCGTCACGCTGGACCAGAGATAGGAGGGCGCGGCCGTCACATAGCCGAGCGCCGAGCGCGCCGTCTCGGACCAGCCGCCCGCGGCCTTTTGGAAAATCCGGTCTGTCCGGGCGATTGCGGCAAGTTCGGCATCGTGAAGCACGCCATCCGCCGCGGCGATCTCGGTCAGAAAAGCCAGCAGCTCCGCCCTTAGGGTGTCGAAATTGCAGTCCGGGTTGTCGCGCTTATAGAGGGCGAGGGCCTCGGCGATCTCGTCTACGCTGCGGCCTTCTGCGCTCTGTTCGATCACGGGCAAGGCTGCGGCGACATAGGCGGGATCAAGCCCCCATTCGGCGGTGAAATAATCCGCGATGGCTGCCCGCTCTGCATCGTCAACCTCTTCGGCTTCCCGTGCGACCCGGATCGCCAGCGAGCCCATCAGGTCAAACAGCGCCGCGCCGAGCACATCGACGGGCGTGTTGATGAAAGCCGGCACTTTCTTGACGCGCGCCCCTTCGTAGCCGCGGTAAAGGCGCAGAACACCGTAGCAGGCGGCGCCGCTGGCGACTGCGGCCCCGACGACCCAACCGACGGGCGTCACCGCCGCTCCAACCCCGAGGGCCGCGAGCCAGCCGCCACCGAAAAACGTGCCCGCAACGGCGGAGGAGCTGGCCGCCAGCCCGCCCGCCGTCGCGGCTGTTCCGACTTGCCAGAGATCCCCGACCAGCCGCGCGGCCTGCAACGACGCAAAGGCCTCTTCGCCAATGTCGAGCTTCGCCTTGAACTTCATCGGTTCGGCGACCACCCGGCCGACGCCCTCGAACCTGCCGGTTTCGTCAGAGTTTTCCATGATCGACAATCACGCCTTCACGGCCACGAGCTGCTCTTGCAGGGCAGTGACTTTCGTCGACCAGGCCGAGGACCGGAAATCGGACAAAGCGCCCATCGTCAAACCTGTCGCGAGCAGGATCGGGCCTACAAATGAGGCGAGGAGTGGCCCGACCAACGGAAGGGTCCCGACAATCAATGTGACGATCGAGGCCACGACGACGCCAAACATTGTGCCAGGAAAGGTCGTCACGATCTCGAGAGCAACCGAAAGGATTTTGCGACCGATCGCAACGACGGTCGATCCGACCGACCAGGTCACTTTGGCCAGATCACAAAGCACCGCTTTGAAGTCCGCCGACACGTCGAGCTGGTCGATGTACGCCGTCAACTTCCGAAGGGGGAGCGCAAGGTTCAGGTCCTTCAGAAGGTCTGGATCGGGGGAATATGGAGGGTGCGACGTCGTCATTTTAATGGCCTGTTGCTTGAATGTGTCCCCATGTAATAGGCCGAAATCTTGAATTCCAAGCAAAATATCCGGGGGCAGTTGAAAGCCGCACCGCAAACGTCCGCTTTGTCGAAGGTTTTTCGATGCGGGCCGCGGCGCATCGGTGGCGTTCGTGTGCAACCCGGCCCGCGTTGAATAACCTGACAAGGAGGAAGCCGTGTGAGGCTGGGCGGCGTCTATGGGGAAAGTATGCTGCGGGTGATTGCAAGTGTCGGTTCTGAGCGACAGCCAGGCAGGAAGCGCCGGTTGAGAAAGGTTTTCCAGCGGGGTGTGATCATGCGTTCCGGGTGCCGGCGGAGCCGTTGACCGGGTGATTGCGGGCCAGCCACAGGGCCGGGCGTACCGGGGGCGGACCGGGTCACGAATTGGAACCGGGGCAGTCTTCGCGGCATGGACGGGCGTTTCGTCATGCGGCCTGCTCCCTGGGTGGCGCGCGGCTCATCGGTTTTTGCCCGCGCCGGAAGATTTCGACGATGCGCATCGGGCCGCCGCAGCAAGGGCACGGCTCGCGCAGGGTGAGCGGTACGGTCTCAGCAGGCTCCTGCGTTTCCTGTTCGACCGGGGTCTTCACAAGCAAGCCGCGGATGCGGGCGATGGTGGCCTTGCGGGTGGCGCCGGCCAGCAGGCCGTAGTGGCGAATGCGGTGAAAGCCGTCGGGCAGGACGTGCAGCAGGAACCGGCGGATGAATTCGCCGGTCTTGAGCCGCATCACCTTCATCCGGTCGCCGCGCTTGATCCGGTAATCCTTCCATCGGAACGCCACAGTATCGGCATCGGCGCTGACAAGGCGATGGTTCGAGATCGCCACGCGGTGGGTGTACCGGCTGAGATAGGCAAGGACAGCCTCAGGCCCGCCGAAGGGCGGTTTGGCGTAGACGACCCATTCGGTCTTGCGGAGCGGGGCGAGGCAGGCGGCGAAGGCTGCGGGGTCGGCCAGTCCTTCCAGATCACCGAAGAACTGAAGCTGCCCGGCTTTGTGCAGCGCCGACAGCCCTTCCAGGAAAAGGCGCCGGAACAGCCGGGCCAGGACGCGCACGGGCAGAAGGAAGCCAGGGCGGCAGGCGATCCATCGTGTAGCGTCAGGTGACAGGCCGCCGCCGGGCACGATCATGTGGACGTGCGGGTGGTGGGTCAGTGCCGAACCCCAGGTATGAAGTACAGAGGTCATGCCGACACGGGCGCCAAGATGCCGGGGGTCGGCGGCGATGCTCGCCACGGTCTCGGCTGACGCTCGGAACAACAGGCCGTAGACCGACTTCTTGTTCCAGTAGGCGATCCGTGCGATCTCCGCCGGCAGGGTGAAGACCACGTGGAAATACTCCACCGGCAGCAGGTCATCGGCCCGCGCCGCCATCCAGTCCCGCGCCGCGGGCCCCTGGCACTTCGGGCAGTGCCGGTTCTTGCAGGAATTGTACGCGACGTGCCGGTGGCCGCATTTAGCGCAGGCGGCCACATGCCCGCCGAGCGCCTCGGTCCGGCAGGCTTCGATCGCCGACATCACCCTGAGCTGGGTGAGGCTGACATGCCCGGCATTGGCCCGCCGCCATTCGGGACCATGGGCGCGAAAGATGTCAGCGATTTCAAGCCTCGGGCGGGCCACCGCCCCGGTCCGCTAATCCCGGCTTCGATCCTGCAGCTTGGCCAGCGTCTCGTAGGGGCTCGCCGTGTCACGGATCAGCTTCGTGGCGACATGTGTGTAGCGTTCCGTTGTCTCGAGTTTGGCGTGCCCGAGCAGTACCTGGATCACCCGCACATCCGTCCCGGCCTCCAGAAGGTGCGTCGCGAAGCTATGCCGCAGCGTGTGCAGCGTGCTGCCCGGCTTCTTGATCCCCGCGATGAGCTTTGCCGAGCTGAAGGCGCGGTGGAGCTGGCGCGACGAGAGGGGGTTGATCTTGGGCTTGCCCGGAAACAACCAGCCCTCGGGCCGCGCCTCGCGCCAGTACTCGCGCAGCAGGTTCAGCAATCCCGGCGACAGCATGACCTTCCGGTCCTTCCGCCCCTTGCCCTGTTCGACATGGATCAGCATCCGGTCGCTGTCGATATCGCTGACCTTGAGATTGCAGACTTCAGATGCCCTGAGTCCGGCCCCATAGGAAATGCTGAGCGCCGCCCGGTACTTCAGCCCAGGTCCAGGCGCGACCCGCAGCAGCGCCGCTACTTCCTCGGCGCTGAACACTACGGGGAGCTTGCGCGGCTGGGTGCGGAACTGCATGTGCCGCTTCATCTCGCCCCGCCCGCAGGTCGTCTCGAAGAAGAACCTCAGTGCGATGATGCGGGCGTTGTAGGTCGGCGGCGTGACACCGCGGTCGGTCATGTGAAGCTGGTAGGCGCGCAGATCATCTGGCGTCGCGGTGTCCGGCGACCGTCCCAGAAACGCTGCGAAGTCCTTGATTGCCCGGATGTGCGACTTCTGAGATTTGTCACCCAGTCCCTTGATCCGCATGTCCTCGATCATCCGCGCGCGCAGCGGCGTTGTTCTCTCCTCTGTCATGGGAGCCTCCTGTCTTTCGATTGAGAGGTCCCAATCGTCAGACAGCCGCGCCCATTCCCAAATGAACAGGGGTCAGATCAATGCAAAACGCCTGCCACAGGCGCCAGTGCCGCGCGAGCGGCTTCGTCCAAGTCTATCTCTACTGAACTTGGTTCTTCAAAAAGGGCTGCACGGCGCAATGAATGACCGGTTCGGGGAAGCTGAGATGCGGCGCGAAAGCTGACAACAACAGTGTTCTGGTTTGGGCCGTTCGCGAGGTCGTGTCAAAAGGGCGGGAGGACGAAGCCGCTCGCGCGGCAGGGGCGGCTGTGGCGGGCGCACCTCGCTGATCTGACCCCCCTGTGCATTTGGGAATGACCGGATCTGTCTGATGATTGGGACCTTCTCAATCCACAGACAGGAGGGTCCCATGAAGGATCATAGAACCACGCCGCTGCGCGCGCGGATGATCGAGGACATGCGCATCCGTGGCATGGGCGAGAGCGCCCAGAAAGCCCATATTCGGGCGATCAAGGATTTCGCGGGATACCTCGGGCATGCGCCCGATACGGCGACGCCGGAAGAGCTTCGGGCCTACCAGTTGCACATGACCGATACCGGCGTCTCGGCCTCGACGTTCAACGTGCGGATCTCATCGCTGCGGTTCTTCTTCGGCATCACATGCGGCCGCGAGGAGATGAAGCGGTACATGCAGTTCCGAAGCAAACCCCGGAAGTTGCCGATCGTCCTCAGCGTCGAAGAGGTGGGCGACCTGATGGCCGCGGTGCCCGGACCCGGGCTGAAGTACCGTGCGGCCCTGGGTATCAGCTACGGAGCAGGTCTGCGGGCCTCCGAGGTCTGCAATCTCAAGGTCAGGGATATCGACAGTGACCGGATGCTGATCCACGTCGAGGACGGCAAGGGCAGCCGGGACCGCAAGGCGATGCTGTCGCCGGGGCTGCTGGAGCTTTTGCGCGACTATTGGCGCGAGGCGCGGCCGGAGGGCTGGCTGTTCCCGGGCAAGCCGAAGATCAACCCGCTGTCACCGCGGCAACTGAACCGGGCGTTCACGTCCGCAAAACACATGGCAGGGATCAACAAGCCCGCAACCCTGCACACGCTCCGCCATAGCTTCGCAACGCATCTGCTGGAGGCGGGGACGGATGTGCGGATCATCCAGGTTTTGCTGGGCCACGCCAAGCTCAGCACCACCGCCCGCTACGCGCATGTGGCCACCAAGACGATCCGCTCCACCGTCAGCCCGTACGAACGTCTGAAGGAGCTGCAGGACCACACTCTCCGGCGCGGACTGGAGTGACCGGACGGGGGGTGCCCGGGCGGCCGGGACTGGAGCTTGCTGACATCTTCCGAAGACACGGACCCGCGTGGCGGCGGGCCAATGCCGGGCATGTCAGCCTAACCCAGCTCAAGGTGATGTCGGCGATCGAGGCCTGCCGGACCGAGGTGCTCGGCGGGCATGTCGCTGCGTGCGGAAAATGCGGCCACCGGCACATCGCCTACAATTCCTGCAAGAACCGGCACTGCCCGAAGTGCCAGGGACCAGCCGCACGTGACTGGATGGCCGCGCGGGCCGAGGACTTGCTGCCAGTCGAGTACTTCCACGTGGTCTTCACCCTGCCGGCCGAGATCGCGCAAATCGCTTACTGGAACAAGAAGGCAGTCTACAGCCTGCTGTTCCGCGCCTCGGCTGAGACCGTGACGACCATCGCCGCGGATCCCCGGCATCTCGGCGCCCGGGTCGGCATGACCAGCGTGCTCCACACCTGGGGCTCGGCGCTGACCCACCATCCGCATGTCCACATGATCGTGCCCGGCGGCGGCCTGTCGCCGGACGGCACAAAATGGATCGCCTGCCGCCCCGGGTTCTTCCTACCGGTGCGCGTCCTCTCCCGGTTGTTCCGGCGACTCTTCCTCGAAGGGCTGGCGGTCCTGCACAAGGTGGGCGCGCTTCAGTTCTTCGGCGACCTCAAAAACCTGGCTCAGGCCGGCGCTTTTGCCACCTACCTCGCCCCGCTGCGCAAGACCGAGTGGGTCATCTACGCCAAACCGCCCTTCGGCGGCCCTGAGGCCGTGCTCGCTTATCTCAGCCGATACACGCACCGCGTGGCGATCTCGAACCATCGCTTGATCAGCGCCGATGCTGCGGCCGTGGCGTTCCGCTGGAAGGACTACCGCATCAAGCACGGCGACCGGCAAAAGGTGATGCGCCTCGAGACCGGCGAGTTCATCCGCCGGTTCCTGATCCACGTCCTGCCCGATGGATTCCACCGCATCCGGCACTACGGGCTGCTGGCCAGCGCGGCTCGCAAGGCCACCATCGCCCGCATCCGCAGATTGCTCGGCGAGGCGCCGCAGGACCCGGACCCGCAGGAGAGTGCTGAGGTCATCCCACTCACACTGCGCGAACCGTGCCCCTGCTGTGGCGGGGCGATGCGCATCATCGAGATCTTCCGCCGTGGTCAGAAGCCGCCATCTCGAGCACCACCCCGGGAGCAGGCCGCATGACGCAACGCCCGTCTCAAACGCGCGAAACTCACCAGCTGCCGCCTGCAGGCTGGACCGCTCCTGGCCTGCCCGTTACCGCGCTTTGCTCAGGAAAATGCAATCAACTGTTCCGCCGGCATCCGAAACCCACGCCCCCAGTCATCCGAGCGACCTCCAGCGATAGGCACGCCATGTCCGGTCGGTGGCCAGACCCCACCCTCGCAATCACCCGCAGCACGCTTTCCCCATAGACAGCGCTCGGGTCCCGCGGCTTCCTCCTTCCGAGGTTTGTCAACGCGGGCCGACGCCCGCAGACGCCCCGCTGTCACGCAGCGGCCCGCATCGAAAAACCTTCAGGTTTTCGGACTTTCGCTGCGTCAATCACGAACGGCAGGAACGCGCATTTAGCGGCATATGGAAACTCAGCGGCTTGCAGCGGTCCGATAGGGTTTCAAACTGCATCGCGCACGGCACAGCTGACTTTGGCCTCCTCTGCAGCATTCATGCCAAGTCGATGGGGAAAATTGGGCACAAAGGCGCTCCATCTGGCTCCGCAGCTGATGAACGCGAGCCGCCCTTACCGTTAACATTCCTAACCCGTCGACATGGTGCGTAGCAAATGCACTCAAATTGGTTAAGTCAATTTACCCCGCGTGCATTTCTTCGAGATGCAATCTGCACATTGGTCTCCTGATCTTCTTAGCGACCGATCTCTGCCTTTCCCGAAGAAGTTGCTGGGACAATGGATGTTGTTGACGGATCCTGGGCTCTCATGTTTTCAGAGGAGTACTTTCCTACTTGGGCTCAAGAGCTCAAGCCTTTGCTAAGGTGATCCAGCAGCAGCCGTACCTTCGGGGACAAGTGACGGTTATGAGGGTATATCGCCCAGATGCCGTCGTCGGGAGCGCGGAAACGTTCCAGCACCGGAACTAACTCAGCCGCCTCAATCCGGTCTTGAACGTAGTAGTCCGGCAATTGGATGATACCGATCCCCTTCAGTGCCGCGTCAACCAGCGACCAGCCGCTGTTGCAGCGGAGGCTGCCGGTGACTCGGATATGGCGGGGCTTGCCCTGCTCATGAAACCGCCAGAAATCCAGCGTCCCTTGCAGGCAGTTGTGCTGGTCCAGCTCGGACAGCGTATGGGGCGTGCCCCTCTCTGAAAGATAACCCGGCGAGGCACAAACGTGGTGTGCTCTCGACGCCAGCCGCTTGGCCATCATGGAGCTGTCTTCGAGGTCCCCGAGCCGGATGGCCAGGTCAAAGCGCTCGGCCACGAGGTCGAGCCTGCGGTTGGTCAGTGTCAGGCTGACCTCCAGATCGGGGTAGCGGACGGCAAAATCATTGACCAGCGGCGCGATCCGGTTTTCGCCGTAGGTCACCGGCGCGGTCAGGTTGAGACGGCCCCTGGGGGCCTGGTGCAGGTCGGTGACCGCGCGCTCGGCCTCGGCCAGACCGTCAAGCACCTGCCGGCAGTGATTGTAGTAGATCTGCCCGGTCTCGGTGATCGAGACCCTGCGCGTGGTGCGGTAAAACAGCTTGACCGCGAGCCGGGTTTCCAGCGCGCCGACCTGGCGGCTGACTTGTGCGGTGGAAATCCCCAAACGGCCGGCGGCCGCGGTGAAGCTGCCGGCCTCGGCAACCGCCACGAATTCAGTGACGCCTTCCCAGCTAAACATCCTGTTTCCTTTCAAAACCCGTGCCCTGTGCCTGCCCTCATTATTGCGAAATCGCAATAGTCATTTACGGAATGAGCAAATTAACTTCGTTCGGAAATAGTTTACATCGCCATCATCGAAACCGAGCCCGGCGGCAAGCCGGGAAAGCCAACTGTTCCAACTGCAAGGCACACCCCTATGACCGACATCATCAAATCCAAGGCGGCCATCGCCTGGGGCCCGAAACAACCGCTCTCCATTGAAGAAATCGACGTGATGCCACCACAGGCCGGAGAGGTCCGGGTGCGCATCATTGCCACCGGCGTCTGCCACACCGACGCCTTCACCTTGTCCGGTGATGACCCGGAAGGCATCTTTCCCGCCGTTCTGGGCCACGAAGGCGGCGGCATCGTTGAATCTATCGGCGAGGGCGTCACCAGCGTTGCCGTCGGTGACCACGTCATTCCGCTCTACACGCCGGAATGCGGCGAATGCAAATTCTGCAAATCCGGCAAGACCAACCTGTGCCAGAAGATCCGCGAGACCCAGGGCAAGGGCCTGATGCCCGACGGCACCACCCGTTTCTACAAGGATGGCGAGCCGATCTTTCACTACATGGGCTGCTCGACCTTCTCGGAATACACCGTCCTGCCGGAAATTTCGCTGGCAAAGGTGAACCCCGCAGCGCCGCTGGAAGAGGTGTGCCTGCTGGGCTGCGGTGTGACCACCGGCATGGGTGCTGTGATGAACACCGCCAAGGTCGAAGAAGGCGCGACCGTTGCGATTTTCGGCATGGGCGGCATCGGCCTGTCGGCGGTGATAGGCGCAACAATGGCCAAGGCCAGCCGGATCATCGTGATCGATATCAATGAAAGCAAATTCGACCTCGCCTGTAAGTTGGGCGCCACCGACTTCATCAATCCCAAGGATCATGACAAGCCGATCCAGGACGTGATTGTCGAGCTGACCGACGGCGGCGTCGACTATTCCTTTGAATGCATCGGCAACGTCAACGTTATGCGCTCGGCGCTGGAGTGCTGCCATAAGGGCTGGGGTGAATCCGTGGTCATCGGCGTCGCCGGCGCCGGTCAGGAGATCTCGACCCGTCCGTTCCAGCTGGTCACCGGCCGGGTCTGGCGCGGATCTGCCTTTGGCGGCGTCAAGGGCCGGTCGGAGCTGCCCGATTACGTCGAGCGCTACATGCAGGGCGAATTCAGGCTAAACGATTTCATCACCCACACCATGGGCCTTGATGACATCAACGAAGCGTTTGAGCTGATGCACGAAGGCAAGAGCATCCGCACCGTCATTCACTTCGACAAGTAACCCGACCGCAATCCCATGGCTGCGTCGGCAACGGCGCAGCAAGCACTTATGATTTCGAGGCCCGGAATGTCACTGGAAATTACAAGCGTCAGCAAGAGCTTTGGCGGCTGGACCAAGCACTACACCCATTCTTCGGAAGTGCTGAACTGTGACATGCGGTTTGCGATCTACTTGCCGCCGCAGACCGCGAACGGGCAGAAAGTTCCGGTGGTCTACTGGCTGTCCGGGCTGACCTGCACCGATGAGAACTTCATGCATAAGGCAGGTGCGCAGCGCATCGCAGCGGAATTGGGCATCGCACTCGTGGCACCGGACACCAGCCCGCGCGGCGACGCGGTTGCCAACGACGACAGCTATGACCTCGGCCAGGGCGCTGGGTTTTATGTCAACGCGACGCGGCCGCCCTGGAACCGCCATTACCATATGTATGACTATGTTCTGGACGAGCTGCCGCAGCTGGTCGAGGCGGCCTTTCCGGTCAGCGGTTCAGCTTCGGTCATGGGCCATTCGATGGGCGGTCACGGCGCCCTGGTGCTGGCCTTGCGCAATCCGGGCCGCTTTCGGTCGGTGTCGGCGTTCAGCCCGATCAGCAATCCGGTCAATTGCCCTTGGGGCCGCAAGGCGCTGACGGCCTATTTGGATGAGGATGCCAGCGCGTGGTCCGAATATGACGCGAGCCTGCTGATGCGCAAGGCAACGCAATTCGTACCGGCACTTGTAGATCAGGGCGATGCTGACGCGTTCCTGGATGAACAATTGCAGCCGGAAACGCTGGAGGCGGCGGCCAAGGCCAGCGGCTACCCGTTAAAGCTCAACCGGCGCGACGGTTATGACCACAGCTACTACTTCATCGCCAGTTTCGTTGATGACCATCTTCGGTTCCATGCGCAGCACCTTGCCTCTTAGCGCCTGTCTCAGCAGTCAACATAGTCCCCGGAGGGAAATCACATGAACGACACAGCCCTGATTGGCCTGTCTCTGGCTTCGGTCGTGTTGCTCGGCTTGATCCACGTGCTGGCGGACATGTTCCGCTGGAAGAAGCGTCAACTGCCCCAGAAATACTGGCTGTCCTTTGCCGACGGCATCTCGATCAGTTATGTGTTTCTCGGCCTCTTGCCCAAGATCGTTGAGGGCACGGCATATCTTCCGGATACGCTTGGCCGAACGGCGGATATTCTGAAGGACAACCCGTTCCTGCCACTGCTGATTGGTCTGGTTACGTTTTACGGGCTGGAAAGGCTGGTCGAGAAACCGGGCAGTGCAAACGGCGCCCACGCAGGCCACGAGGCAACCGGGCTTCGAGTGACGATTCACCTTGCGTCCTACACCGTCTACAAGGCCGTCATCGGCTATTTGATCGTGCAGATGGAAAACCCGGTTTCCATGGCGGTCTTTGTGGTCTCGATGGCGGTCCACTTCCTCGTCGTGGACTATCGGATGATGGACATCCACAAGGGAGTTTATCAGCGCATCGGCCGGTGGGTGCTGACCGTGGCAATCCTATTCGGCTGGATCGTCGGTGTCCTGACGCTGATCTCGCCGACGAGTGTCACGCTGCTGCTGGCCTTTGTCGCCGGGGGGATTGTCCTGGTGGTTCTTGAGGAAGAATTTTCCCGCGAACACCCTTCGTCATTTCCGGCGTTTGTCGCTGCAGTTGCGGTCTATCTGACGGCACAGATTGCGATTTGACTTCGCATCAGCGCGCGGCCGCCAAACCTCGTCCGGGGGTATTCCGTTCAGCCGGCCTCCGCCAGTTGCGCCCGGATACGGTCCGCCGTCTGCGCGAGTGCCGCGCCGCCGGGGCTCGGCGGCAGAGAAAACGCCTCGATCCCGTCTTCGAGATACCGCGCCGAAGAGACATCGTGGCGGTGAAACATCGGCACCACATGGGCATGCGCGTGCGGCACGTGAATTCCGGTGTAGAAAAACGAAACCCGTTCGACGCCCCATTCCCGTTTCATCGCCCGCCCCAGCCGCTGCCCAACGGCCATGATCCGCGCTGCGGTGATCTCTGGCAGATCTTCGAACCAGGGATAGTGCTGCTTGGGGATGATCAACGCATGGCCTTCGCGGATCGGATGGAGATCGAGAAACGCAATCACCAGATCGTCCTCGAAAACCTTGTGTGCGGGCAAGTCGGCCTCGGCAATTCGGCAAAAGATACACTCGTCGGTCATCACAGCTCCCATCCGCCAGCCTCACACCAAAGCCACGTTACAGCGGCTGGCACCCGCTGCAAGTGATTGTCGAGTAGGATTGGGGCCAACGGACGCTGTGCCGTTTACGTACGGCAGGTATGGGCCACAGTGGAAAGAGCAGAAAATGTGAATTTGCCAAATCTTCGATGACAACCTCACTAACCTGTGATTGCAGCCATTCGCAGCGGGGACGATCAAGCCGCTGGCAAGGCCATGCGGGACCATGTGCTTGTTCAAGGCGACCGCTTTCATGATCTGCTTGCCGCACTGCGGATGGATGCCCTGCAAAGGAAGGAAAGCGCTTCCTGATTATGCAGGCTCGCCTGCTTAGTAATTATAGGGGGAAGCTACACCCTTTCTTACGTATCGGGAATGCGTACAGCTGCGCCGGAAGTTTCATCTTAGATGCTGCGCGCTGGCTGCACGGCCAGACCGTGGAAGCCGCAGCGCAGCAACTTAGAGGACAATCAAAGGCAGGAAAGGGCCGGCCTCGCCCACCAGGGCCTGAAGGACGCGCCCATTGCCGCCGCGGCGCGGAGACCGGCCGGTTTGAGCCCATCTTGTCAAATGCTGCGCGCGGCACAGGCAAGTGATAACTCTGCAAAGCAGCTCTCCGGCGTCTTCAGTCATCACATCCGAAAGGAACGAAGGTGCTGGCCATGCCTTCGTTCATCGTCATAATGGTCAGAAGGTTTGCGAGCTCTATCTCTTTCTCCGATTGCGGGCAGATGTTTCCCCGGTCTTGGCAGCCGCCGGTAATGAACTGTTCGTTTTGCTCCAGAAATCCCGGGCGCATCCCTGCGGCTCCAAGAATGCTCACCGCATCATCAACAGCGCTCCGGTAGAGAGCGCATTTGTTTTCGCTCCAGCTGGCAGCCGCGATGCTGTCGGCGCTCGCGCTTGCAGGAATTGCGTCGGAAAGTGCGTAAGGCAGAACGGATAGAAGCAGGGGTTTAATCATCGGGATAGGGATCCAAGGAGGGCAGCAAAAGGTTGGTTGTGACGATACGGGCAAGCTCGGCCAAATGATCGTTCAGGATAAGCGACCCATGTTTGCTACCGGCGATAAAAAAGGACATTAACAGTGGAGCCCGCGAGGGTGGGAAGACAGCCGCCACCGACGCGGCCTTGCCATCCTGAGTGACTGATGTTTGGCAGAACACAGGCCAGGCGCCGGGAACCCCTGAACGCAGCCCCGTGCCAGTGGACGACCCCATCCGCGCATTTTGCCGCAAGAGGTGGTGAGCCGAACCGTTTCCCACCATGCTGAAAACATATTTGAGGCTTTCCACAATATCCCGCGGCGTAGCGGCAACCGATAGTTCTGCAGCGCAGGAAATCACCCCGGCCGTCGCAGACTCCGGCTCTTTCCGCCCGCCGTCCAAGTGCCGCAGGAAACCGGACAACAGCTGCCTGTCCGCGAGGATCTTGTGAAGGGCCGCCGTGGTTGCCGGGTCTGGTGCTGCGGCCATTGAGGAACACAGATCATCTGGTGCGGCCCGGTGGAACACTCCCGCGGCAGGACACGTGCTGTAGCGTCCGGTCCCTTGCAGCTTGCCCTCAGCAATGGCCCATTGCACCGCTGCAATCAGCATCGGACCGGCGACCGGCGTTGCATCAAACTCAGCATTTGACGACCAGCTGCTGCTGCGGCCGGTCTCCAGATCCAGGACATAAGCCCCGAGACGTCCGCCGAGGCTCATTTCTATCACCTCAAAGGAAAAGCGCGGGATCAGCCCATCGTCATAGGTCCGTGGATACAGCGTTCTGTATCCGTGCGCGGTTGCTCCGGCGTTGGCTGAAATTGCCTGAGCGCAGGCAAGTCCTGCCAGGAAGCCCCGCCGAGTGATTGTTCTCATGATGCTTCTCAAGTTTTGATGTCAGAAAGGAGGGGGGAGGGCAGCAGCCAAGTACCGACCTCCCCCTTTTTAAGTTTCTACCGGGCTTCGATTTCGGCAATCATGGCTGCACCGATCTCCGAGATCACCTGATTGCGCAGCTCAAAGTCGGCATCGCTTTCGGTGATGTAGACGGCCGCCATGTAGGGGCCGCCGGCCGGCGGTTCAATAAAGGCGACAATGCCGCGGGAGCCGTGGCCGCCTGCACCGGTCTTGTCACCGATAACCCACCCCTCCGGCAGATGGGCCCGGATCAGTGCATCGGCGACCTTGTCGTCTATCATCCATTGGCGCAGTTGGGCCGCAGAGGCAGGCTTGAGGACATCGCCATAGAGCAGGGCCTCAAGCGTTTTTAGAATTCCGGAAGGCATCGCCGTATCCCGCGGGTCTCCCGGCACCGCCTCGTTGAGCTCTGTTTCCCAACGATCAAGACGGGTGGTCTGATCGCCGGTTTCGCGCAGAAAGCTTGTGAGGCCGGCCGGGCCGCCAATCGCGCCAAGCAGCAGATTGGCGGCGGTGTTGTCGCTGAGCGCAACTGTGGCCTCGCAAAGCTCCGCGATTGTCAGGCCGCCAGGCAAGTGCTGTTCGGCAACTGGAGAATAGGTCACCAAGTCACTCTCATCGAAATGAATGCGCCGGTTCAGGTCTTCTTCGCCGGCATCAACGCGGGCCAGAACCGCGCCGCAAAGAAGGGACTTGAAGGTGCTGTTCATGGGGAAGCGCTCCAGCGGGCGCAGAGCAATTTCCCAATCCGATGAGGTGTCGTGCAGCACGGCACCGATACGCGCATCCAGGCGTTCTTCCCAGGCTGCAACAACAGTTTCCAAACCCTGTGCTGCCAGGTCACACGTGGTTGCGAGCGTGATGGCGCCGCTAAGTGCGAATAGTCGCAGCAGTTCGCAGGATTGTTTCTTCATCGGTCTTCTCCGTGTTCTCAGGTTTCAAAAAAACGCACTGACCTATCCGCCCCGAAGGCCGAAACGGACGGTCACTTGCGGATCTTCAGAGCGCTGCGGCAGGCAGCGGACGCCCCTTGGCATTGTTTCATGTCATGGGGTGCGGGCTATTCGCTTCCAATTTCCAGGGCAAACGACTAATAGTCAGACTCCGCATTAGAAAAAGTAATGGCTATGGACCGCCCGAATATTCCCCTGAACGCTTTGCGCACATTTGAGGTTGCTGCCCGGCAGGGCAGCTTCACAAATGCGGCGGTCGAGCTGTGCGTGACGCAGGCGGCGGTAAGCCATCAGATATTGCGGTTGGAGGACCAGCTTGGCGTCAAGCTGTTTCACCGCACGCCGAAAGGGCTGCTCCTGACACCCGAAGCGGAGGCACTGCTGCCGGTACTGACCTCCAGCTTTGACCGTATCGGCGGCGTTCTGGACCGCTTTCTGGATGGCCGGTATCAGGAGACACTCAATGTTGGCGTCGTGACCACCTTTGCCGTTGGCTGGCTGGTGGACCAACTGCCCGGGTTCGAGCAGCGTTACCCGGGGATCAGCATCCGCCTGTTCACCAACAACAACCGGGTGGACATTGCGCGCGAGGGTCTGGATCTTGCAATCCGTTATGGCCACGGGCGCTGGCCGGGGCTGACTGCACACCCCTTGATGGAAACCCCGCTTACACCGCTTTGCAGTCCCTTGCTTGCCTCCCGTCTGGAGGGGCCTGATGCGCTTGCACACCAGGTGCTGCTGAGATCTTACCGCTCTGACGAGTGGCCGATCTGGTTTCAGGAAGCGGGTGCAAAATATTCCAAACTCGACGGCCCGGTCTTTGACTCCTCGATCGCCATGGCGGAACTGGCAGCAAAGGGTATGGGCGTGGCTCTATTGCCTTACAGCATGTTTCAGGCGCAGCTGGCCGATGGCCGCCTGACGCGCCCCTTTGAAGTGGAGATCGCAACCGGCAGGTACTGGATTACCCGTCTGGCCTCCAAAGAGGCATCCGCCGCAGCCCTGGCTTTTGAAGCCTGGCTTGCAGAGACGGCGCAATGAGTGGCGATATTCGTGTTGCCAGGCAAACGACTGATACCCGGTGGAGGCACTTTCCACTGAGGTCGCGAACCGCACACTGCTGACGCAGGTGAAGATGCAGCGAAAGCCAACTTTGTTCCGCTTTACCCACATTGGTACGTTGAAAAAGCTGCGCTGCACACGAATGGCTTGCCTGTTGAAGCTGCACTGCAGCGTTTACTGGGCGGTAATGGTCGGGAAAGGGCCATCCTTGCATCGCATATCGACCGCGATCGCGCACGTGCCGCACCCCATCCGAGGTCAGTTTCGGGCCCTTTCCATCATTTGATTGACGAGTAATCTCGCAGACGATAGCCAGTGTTCTATGGAAAACACTACGATCATCGCAATGACTTGGTGGCTGGCCTCCTGACAGGGTGGCCGGATGACCAAACGTATTCCGAGGCCGCCGCATGGGCGGCCTTTTGTTTTCCGAGATTCCCGATGCGCCGCCTCCCGTTTCATGAGAAGACGCAAATGAACAGACCAACCATTCTGACAGGTGACCGCACCACGGGACCGCTTCACATCGGGCACTATTCAGGCTCGCTTGCAAACCGGCTGCGCTATCAGGACAGCCATGAACAATTTCTGCTTCTGGCGGATACCCAAGCCCTAACCGACAACGCCCATGACCCGGAGAAGGTGCGGCGCAGCGTGATGGAGGTCGCGCTGGATTATTTGGCCGTGGGCATCGATCCCTGTCGCACCACCATCTGCCTGCAATCGCATCTTCCGGCGTTAGCGGAGCTGTCGGTGCTCTACCTGAACTTCGTCACGGTCGCGCGGCTCGAACGGAACCCGACGATCAAGGACGAAATTCGCGTGCGCGGGTTCGGACGGGATATTCCCGCCGGATTTCTGTGTTATCCGGCGGCACAGGCGGCGGACATCACAGCCTTCAAGGCGACGGTCGTGCCGGTCGGCGAGGATCAGGCCCCGCTGATCGAGCAAACGAACGAGATCGTGCGGCGCATCAACGCAGCCTCAGGCTGCGCCGTGTTGCCCGAGGCGCGGGCGATCATCCCCAGGGCGGGCCGGTTGCCCGGTATCGACGGCAAGGCCAAGATGTCGAAATCCGGTGGCAACGCCATTGCGCTGTCCGCGTCGTCCGAGGAGATCCGAAATGCTGTCAGGGCGATGTTCACCGATCCGAACCACCTGCGTGTCGAAGACCCGGGCTGCATCGAGGGCAATGTCGTCTTTACCTATCTCGACGCCTTCGATCAGGATCAGGACGGGCTTGCCGAGCTGAAGGCTCAGTATCAGAAAGGCGGGCTTGGCGATAGCAAGATCAAGGCGCGTCTGGAAGCTATCCTTCAGGAGCTCATCGCCCCAATTCGCGAACGTAGGGCACAGCTCTCCGAGGACCGGGGATACATTCTTGATGTGATCAAAGAAGGCACGGAACGGGCGCGAGAGCGCACCGAGGCGACAAGGCGGGATGTGGTGAGTGCCTTGGGCCTGTTCCAGTTGTAGGTGACCAAAGGCGGGCGAGCCGGATGAAGGTCCGTTTCGTCCGCGGTCCCGTCCTCCAAACTGATTGCGATTTTGCGGTTGCAGCTAAAGTCTGGAATGCGGGCTGCGACCACAGCATTTGAAAACCGTGCTCAAGGTCGGCTCTGGGCCGGGAGCGTCACCTCGAAGACCGTTCCATCCGCCGAAACCGTTTGCCGAGTCAGGGCAGGTCGGCGCCGAAATCTGTCATAAAGGAATGGAAGGGCCCTGCGGCCAGTTCGTGCTGCATTTCCTGACCGATCCGTGCCCAAAGTCCGTCCAGCAAATGGCGGGTGTCTTTCGTATCGTCTTCGCTTCCTCCGTCGCTGTTGCGCGAGATCGACACGAGGTCGCGCAACAGCCGCCGCGAGGCCAAAAACTGCGGCGGCCCTGCCTTGTGTACTCTGGCGAGCTTGGCCAAGACTACCTGCTGGTCGCCGGTGTCGAACAGCAGGTTGGTCCAGGCGCCCAGGGCCAGCGCGTCGGGCGACCATGGGAACCAGCTTGCCAAGTTCTCGACCCAGTTTGCGCGGCGGTCCAGCCGCCTGTGGCGCAGCAGGAACAGCGCCGCGACCACGGCGGCCTCCGGGTCGTGGATCTTGTCGTGCAGGGCCTTGTCGGCAACCGCAAAGGCCGCGTCGGACACCGCGTCCGTGTCAGCGAAGCCGCGCCCCCGCAGCGATTGCAGCAGCGCATCAATGTCGTTGTCGATCGCCGACAAGTACCAGTCGAAGCGCGGCGCCTGATCCGACGGGGAACCGTCACCGAGGCTGTCCGATCCACTCCGTGATACCTCTTCGCCCGATGCCCCGCCTGCGCCACCATGCGACAGAACCAGTTGTGCGCCCTTAGAAAACAGCGGCAGGGCGATGAAGCGGGCGGGCTGGTCCTGCCGGAAGGCACCGATAAGGTGGATCGCCTCACGCAGAGGATCGTCCAGCGCCGGGCGCGGCGGAAAGCGCAGCCAAGTGTAGTCCATCGCGTATTCACCCCGGGCCATGTCTATCAGTTCCGAGCGGACCCAGCGCAACCCTCGGGGATGCCAGAGGTAGCTGCGCAGGCTCACGTCGCCCGGGCGGCGGGTGTTGCGTTTCGGGCGGCCGCGCAGGCCCAGGCGCCTGCCCAGCGCCTTCTGCGCGTTCGCCACCTGGCCGCGCGCGGCGTGAAAGACAACGCCTGACGGCAGGGACAGCGAGGACCGCGGACTGACCTCCTTCAGCGCTTCCAGCGGGAGCGAGCCCATCGCCTCAACCACCGAGAGACTGACGTTCGCCGCCGAGCGCGGCAGCTGTTGGCGGGCGGTGATCTCGGCCAGCCATTCGTGCGGCGAGGTCTGCAATGGATCGACGGCAAAGCGCTGGTCGTCGCCCGGTGCCAGCGTCACGGGGATGCGCGCCTGGTGGCCGCTTGGCGACAGGCCGCTGACCATGTAGTGCCCAGGCTCCAGCGACAGCACCAGCTCCGTCCGGTTCATCGTCAGCGTTTCGCGTGCGCGCACCACATGCGAGGCGTCGGTCACGGTCACGTCCTGGAACGGCATGGTGTTGGCCTTCATCAGCGTCAGCTGTGCGATGCCGTCATTTGCCATTTCGCCCGCCATCACGACCTCCTCAATTCGGCGTCCTGGCCGCCGCCGTACACGATCACTTCCACCGACTCCAACTGCATGGGGGCGCTTTCGCCGATGCCGGCGATCACGCCGCTGGCCTTGTAGGGTTCCATGCTGGAGTCGACCCAAGCACTCAGCGCCTTCGGCTTCACGATCATCGGCGCGCGCTCTGCGTGAAAGCCGTTGCCCGCGTGTTCCAGCGTTAGTGTTGCGCGCCCTACGTCCAGCGGCTCGGCCTCTCGCACGCGCACGGGGTAGCGCGGGGTTCCCTCCAGCTTCAGGAAGGGCGTCGTGTCCCAGCCAGGGTCCTCGTCCACCGGTCGCAGATCGGCATCGGCGATGCCCAGACCGTAGCGCCCCGCCGCCTCGACCCAACTGCGCAGCCGGTCAGGCGAGATGCACCAGCCGAAGTGAGGGCGCGGCTCTCCGGCGCCGCCGTCAAAACACGCAAGCAGCGATTCCGTCAGGAAGCCCAGCCCCTTTGGCGTCGCCTTGGCCACCACGCCGCGCGGCGAGGCCCGCAGCAGGTAGACGAAGCGGTCCGCCTCGTTACGCGCCTTCACGTACTCCGTCTCCGAGATGTTGCCGATCCGGCGCCCCGAGAACGAGTCCATCGACAGCACCCCCTCCTCCAACAGGTTGCGGCAGCAGTCGGCGATCAGCACGTTACGCTTGTGCCTTTTCCTGTAGAGGTTCAGGTGCAGGTGGTTCAGCGACAGCATATTCCGCCACGGATCGGAGGCGCGCTTGCCCGCGTCCTCCAGCAGCAGGATGTGCTCCTGCGCCTGCATCCCGTGGCTGCTGCCGTAGACGAACCCCTGATTATCGTCGCGTGTCTGGCAGCGCGCCAGCCAATCATCCAGCGCCGTCTCCACTGCATCGCCGGTGGCGGCCTCCACGTCATCGCTCTGCCGACCGGGGGGCGTATGGTCGCCGCGCGGGAACTGCGCCGTGCTGCCGTCCTTCTCGCTCACCAGCAGCTCGACCGACCCCAGCTTCGGCACCAGCCGGTCCGCCGCCTCGATCAGCCACGCCGCGATGGCGCGCGCGTTATTCGGCGGGCTGGTGACCGGCTCAACCTTGCGCAGCTCTTCCATCAGCTCGGCGTTCGACCCGTCGAGGTAGGGAAACCGGCCGACTCCGATGACGATGGCGTGCGTTTGCGGGCCGCCGGTGTCGCGCGCGTAGACCAGCGTCATGCCGCGCCCGTCACCGGCACGCCGACCTCGTGCAGACGCCGCCGCAGTCGCTCGTAGAACTGCACTCGCGCGAAATAGGCGCTGTGTGCATCCAGGATGCCCGTCCGGCTGGAGAACATCATGTCCCGCACCCGGCCCGAGAACATCGGCCCCGCGAGAAAGGACAGTACGTCCAGCTCGTCGAACACGTTGATCCAGTGTTCCGCCACCTCCAAGTGCGGCGTCGGATCCATGCCCAGCAGGTCCAACTCTTGGAAGAAGCCCGGCTGAGATCCGACCGTCACCAGCGCCTTTACGGTCTTCCCGTCTTTCAGGCCGACACCGGTGCAGAACTCCGGGTCGCCCAAGCAATCCGCGAGGATCACGCCGCCCATGCTGTGACCGATGAGCACGATGGGCTTGCCGCTGTCGACCGCGCGCGACAGTTCCTCGTGCATCAGCGCGCGGATAGGCGCCCGCCCCGCGCCATCCTTGAGATAGCAAAACACATCCCCGATGAATGTCGCGATGGCGCCATGCACCTTGTCGCGTCCCGCCGCCAGCGCCACGCGGCCACCGGCATTGCGCACCTTGTCCACCACGTCGCGTGCACCGTCGCGCAGCCAGGAACCCAGCCCCAGCACCTCAACTTCGTCCACCCCGCCAGCAGGCTGCGACTGAGCGTAGGCCGTGGCGCGCATCTCCAGCTGCTCCAGGAATTGATGGTCCGTCAGATCCACCTTGATCCAGGTCGGGGCCGGGTCGTCCAGCGCATAGGCCGCCGCGGCGCGCGCCTGCGCGGCGGCTTCGTCGGGTAGTGTGCCATCGTTCTCCTGCGCCCGGCGCAGCGCGCCGTCATAGATCAAGTCAACGGTCTCGGGGAAATCCTCGCGGGCAAGCTCCACCAGCCGCGGCGCTTCGCCGGTGGTAGGGGGCGGCGCAACCGACAGGACCTCGATGCTGTCGTCAGCGGGATTGTCGTAATCCGGCAGGCTCTTGTAGCGCCCGCCCTCGGGGTTGGCGCCATACGCACCCCAGTAGGGATTGTGCACCGTGACCGACGTGCCGAAAACCAGCTTGCGGAACCGCTCGGTGCGGGCCGCCTCCGTCGCTTCGTAATCCGGGCCTGCACGGTTCGCCACGCCGTGAACAAAGACAACATATGCCGACATTTTTCCTCGCAATGAATGACCGTGATAGTTTGATTGAGCTATCTTACAACGAAACTCGTCAAGGTTGCGAGCTTTCGTTGACGTCCCCCTGTGGGACAAGCCACCCAAACGCGCCACAGCCTTCTGCAATTCTTGATGAACTTTCTGGCGGAAGTCTGTCAGGCATGACGATCGATCCGACGAAGTCTTTCGAAGACTGCTTCGGGGCTCTCCGCCCCTAAGGTCGGATTGGCGGGACAGCGGAGACATCGGAGCGCGCAGCTCCGGCCCAGAATCAAGGCAAAAGGCCACTGCGCATTTTCAATCGCCATTTCACGGGCTCATCAGGTCAAAGGTCAGAGCCAAGCTGCGCAGCCGAAACCAGATCATTAGCCTGCTGTGAATGTCGGGAGCGACACGCCGCGCAGCAGCCTGCCGATTTCGGCTATCTGGTGGCGGCGGAAGCTCGTGTTCTGACCTTCAGCCCCCCTTTTACGTTATCCGCTGGGGGTGCTGCTTCCCACCGCTCTATTAACGTCGCCATGGGAACGGCGTGCAAGTGGTGCTCAGAGCCCGACATTAACAACAGCCGGTTGATGGTGTTGTCTTGAAAGCCTCCAAAGCGAAAGGCGGTAGTAAGGCGTGCCGCGACGGCAGGAATTTTGGCGCGGTCGATTAAGGTTTTCATCGAGTCACGCTGCCGCCGGAAGCGTGCGGCGACGTGTGCTTCGAAGTTCGGTTTCAGCTTGTCCGCATTACGAGCAGCCGTGTAGCCAAAGGCAGCACGAAAAAGCGACTCTGTCCCGCCGAACGAAGGGTCGTCGAAAACTTGCGATATCGCTTGGTGGCCTACCGGAAATTCGACTGGGGTCGATGAGATCTCGTGTTGCAACTGAATCAAAGCAGGGGTGGTTTCGAGGTGCCGCCTTGTAAGCGCCGTGTGGAGTTCTCTCCAACGGAAAGGACTGTCGGTCAGGATCTGTGCGCCGGTGGCCTGGGCCAAGTACATCGCCATCTCGAAGTTGGGTGCCATCTTCAAGATTTCAAACTGGCCGCAACTCGTGAGCGGGTCGTCCTGAAGGACGGCCAGCATGTCTTCGACCTTCATCTGTTCGATGGTATCTGCGAGGGTATCCATCCCGATTGGCTCTTCGTCGCCAGCCATCGCCAACATGCGCTCAGCAAGGGCGTCCTTCGGCATATTCAGCATCATGCGGCGCATGTCTTCCTGCATCACTGCCTCAAGCCTGGGGTCGTCGGAGGGGCGGAACTTTACGTTCTTGGAACGGGCCCGAGCCATGGCCATCATTTGGTCTCGGAGGTGAAAATCGAAATCGCATGGATCCGGGATCAGCGTGATTAGCCCTGCTTCAACGAGCGGCATAAGCTGAAAGAAGGCCATCATGGATTTGAGAGCTTCGCCTCGGTACTGGCGAGGGTGCTCAGTGGGTCGTTTGTCCGCCTGGAGGGTTCGAGAGATTAAGAACGGATTCTGGACAATGACCTCGCCGAAATACAGCGGTGCCCCGAGCGCGAACTCCATGACCAGCTTGGGATGCAGCGATCCTGTATAGACCGAGCGCATCTTGCTGTCCGGCTTGGGCAAGAGGGCCATTAGGTCAGTGTCGAGTGGCCACAGCGCCTCGTACAGGCGATACATCCGCGCGATCTTGTCGTCAGTCATCTCGCGTCGGATCGTGTCCCAATCCTTGGTCCCCAATTCGAAAAGCTGGGTCAGGGCGTCCATGAACATCATGTTGCGCTCACGGATACTCCTCTCCGTCCACGACATGCGCAGGTGCTTCGGCTTGTTCCGACAGCAATTCGCGAATGACTGGCCAGATCCACACGGACAGTACTCGCGTGGCCGGAGCAGAGTCTTCGGTTCCTCCTTCAGCAGCCATTCCCGCGGCTTCTCGGTTCGCCCGAACTCGTCCTGGTAGTAGACCTCTCCGTTCTCAAAGCTGGCATACATCTCTCCGCCGAACCTGTAGAGCTCGTCCGCTGGCGGCAGGAACGTTGTACGCAGGTCAGCCCAAGACTTGGACACTACCTTTTCGGGGAAAAGATCCTCCCGCCGGGATCCGGCGACAAATCGGTTCGCACGAGCCTTCATCACGAAGTTCACCTCGGCGACTTGATCGTCGGTGAGGTACCGCGTTCTAATGAAATCGATCGTCGACACCATCGTCGACTGGTAGTTCCGTGCGAATGTGCGCTTCGCATCGGGGCGCGTCCCGGGGTTCTTCGCGTATTCGAGGTTGGTCAGGATAAGGAGGTGATCCGGCCCCAACGGGTAAAGCGTCTGCGAGCCTTTAAGTGCGGTTGACGGATCTTCGGGGTACTGGGTTCGAGCGTCGGACGGCGAAATGGCATGGTTATAGACCGTGACAGGGTGGTCGCTAAGTATGAACTTGACGCTGGCCCGCTCCGCTGAGACGATCTCCCGAACTCCGGTGGTCCACGTCGTAACGTTGAGCATGCGGATAGCCTGCATCTCGCCCATCAACTGGTTCTGAGCAACATCTGGCAACATCTCACCGAGTCGATCGATCTCCGGATACTGTTGGCGTAGCCATGCGAGGCCCTTGGGTGTCCGCAACTTTTGGATGTCCAAGAATTCGAAGAGATCCTTGAAATGTCGATGCCAAGCACCCTGGTCATCGCCGCAGAATGCCCGGACTGCGTCGGCACCCCGCCTGTCGATGTCACCGAAAAACATTCTCTCGATCTCGTCGTTGACCTTGACCCCGAAGAATGTCGAGTAGAGGTCTTGCGCGACAAACGCCCGTGACGTGGGTGAATCGAAAAGGCAGCGCCCGCTGGCTACCGTTCCGTCCCGCCGCTTGAAGGTGGGTGGGTTGAGGTCGAGGAGGGCATGCGTGGTTTTCCCAGGGGTGAAGAACCTTTCTTGATGCCATTGCGGGACGTAGTGGTTTTTTCTTGTTACCGACATAAGTGCTCGCTGCGTACGATACGGGATATCCAAACAGTCTGATCTGTCGATTTGCCGAACGTCAATGTCCGCTATCAACAGTACCCTGAAGCTTGCTAAATACCAGCTCACGCGGTGGTAGTTCCGGCTCATTCAGGGCGAGGTCAACGAGAGCCTGCCGGATCTCGCCGGGGATGCAGTTCCAAACCCGGCCGGGGTGTGGACGGCGGTCCTCGAGCCCGGCTTCACCGCACGCCTCATAGCGGGCACACCAAGGGTAGAACATGCCTTTCGGGATGCCATGCACGCGAAAATCATATTTGGCCAAGGCGCTCGGCGTGTCCGCGGTCAAGGCGGGCAAGAGCGTCCATCGTGCAACCCTGGCCGAACCGATTGCAGCGTTGAGCCGGGCTGAGCGGGAGGGTCGGCTGGCCGACAAGATCCGCTTCTATGCCTGGGTGTCTATGCTGATCGCCGACGAGATCAGTTAACGGCAGCAATCCGGTCCGGAACAGCCTGTGCCACGAACTCAGGACTGTAACACGTCGGAAAAATTAGCCGCTGAGAGATTAGGCCATATACACTGGATGGGATTACTGGTGCCCCGGCGGGCGCAACATTTCCAACACGGCATCCTTTGCCTCAAGCTGCGCGCGCAACGCAATGATCTGCTTAACCGCATCATCGAGTTCCAAGTCTTTGCGCTGCACCTCGGTTTCCAGGACAGCAATCCTTTCTTCCTCGGCGGATAGGCGGTTCTTGAACTCATCGTGTTCTTCTCGCTTCCTACGGAGCTCGTCACGCATTGATTTTAAGCGTTCTTGCGCTTCCTGAAGTGGAAGAGTGCTTTGTTCCTTCAACTCACCGAAGCTCTCGGCGATCCCGGTGACGAGTTGACGGCGAGACTTGTCGATGGCCTGAGCGATGAAATCCGTTGCCGACTTCGGGAGGGCGGCGATCAATTTCAAAACACGCTGTTCCTCTTTGGCGTCCTGAACTTCCTGGATCATCTGCCGCAAACCCTCCGGGCGGGGCTTGGCCGTCAAATGCTGCTCTTCGATCATGTGTCGGGCAACATTTTCGACGGAAGGTTCCAGTCCGCGAATTTTGAGATCGGCAAGTGCCCTGGAAACCTGTCCCTCGTTATACGACTTCTTGCGCCCGGAGTTGGAATTTGCAGCCATCGGGATGCTCCTCATGTTTTGATTTGTCCTATCATTTGACAAATCAGATTTGACAAATTGCCTGCACGCGCAGGCCGAGGCACGTGTTGCCTCTTCGTGATGAGGAGTTGCGTTCGATTCAAATTTTGAGAAACAAACCCGGTCTGGAAGTCGGAAAAACCTTGGTCTCGCATAGCGCGGTGAGGTTCACGGCCCGCGGAAACTCTCGTGTTTCATGCACGGAAGAACCCTGACAACCGTGTCAGACGTTAGGACCTGCGAAATCTGCATCGACATCTGCAAAATCTGCACACCGAGCTGAAATTTCTGCATCTTCGGCTGACAAACTTGCATTTTC
Organism: Leisingera sp. CC-HEC096; assembly: GCF_059429235.1. NCBI lineage: Bacteria > Pseudomonadati > Pseudomonadota > Alphaproteobacteria > Rhodobacterales > Roseobacteraceae > Leisingera > Leisingera sp. CC-HEC096. The sequence goes on along the minus strand of NZ_JCAIJS010000001.1, from coordinate 892,739 downwards.
ATCTGCGAAATTTGCATCCGCCCCCCGTCAAGGCATTGAAACCAAGCTATAAACCGTCCTCCCGAAAGAAGAGAAACCCCGGAAAGAGTAGAAAGGCCTCTGGTGAGGCCGTTTTTTGTTTTGAGTGGATGGCACCACACCTGCGCCCACCTCTCGGGCACATCTGACACGTGTTGATTGACGGGCCGATGGCGACCGCAGTGCCGCGTGCCGGGGAAAATATCCTGTTCAGATTGAAGGATCAGGCTCTCTCTCAGGCAAATCGTCCCGAGATGGCAGCGCACCACCATGACGTCCGGCCTGGAAACCCTGAACGGGTCGGCGAAACAGCTTCACTGATCTCATCCAAACACCTTCATTCTGTCGGCAAGAAAAAATTTGGCCCCGTATTTTCAAAGTTTCGGCAAACGACCGCATCTCCTTCCCGAACCAAGAGGGAGAATCCCATGCTTACAACCGCCGAAGTTGCACATCATTTTGCCCTTGCCGAGTATCGATTGGGTTGTAGCCCGCAATCAGGAACACTGGATGCCATTGAAGGCCTATCGCAGCCTTGGCTGCGCTCCCAGATCCAACGATCCCAGGCATTTTCAGTTGGCGACAGAGTTATGGCAGGAGGAACGGGTGCTGTTTGATAACATCGCTTTGACGAAGGATCACCGGTATGTCAGATGGCGGTTTTCGAAGTTCAGCTTCGAGCTCATGTCCGAGATGGACAGATACGCTTTGCTGATTGCAGAAAGACTAAAAACCGCCCGGACAGATTTGGATCTGGATGTCCTTCTCCAGGCCGTACTGCATCATAGAATGCAGCGCCCGGAATTCTGGATGCTCGCTCAGGGTTTTCAAGGCCGGGGTGAAGAACCCGTACCGTTCAAACTCAAGGATGTCGATCGAAAGCTTAAAAGCAGTTTGCAGCATCTGGCGGATCTAACCGGCTATCGTTTTGTCGTCGGCTACCTGCAGGAGGGCAAGGCGCCCGGGTACACCTCGGTGGCCATTCGCATCCAGCACGAAAAGACGAAATGGCCATCCGGGCGCATTGATAAGTTCCCCCCCCGGACCAAGCAATTCTCTCTGGTCCCGGAAGCTGTCGAAGCCCAACAACCCTTGTAACTGAAGGTCTGACAACAATATCGCCAGAAAATTCCTTTGGAAAACCCAAAACCGGCCAATCTCCTTGATAAAGGAGTAGCGGAACGATGTTTCAACAACTGAAATCATGGGGCGAGGCTAACGGACTTCCCGAAGGGAACTGGCCAAGACTGAAGGCCGCGATTGAATTCCATGAAACCTTTGTATGCAATGGCGATCTTGCGAACATCGTTCATCCCCATGATTTCGAGGACACCTGGCCTCAAGATCTGGATGATTTGCCAGAACACTTCAGCAATCCGGCACAGTACCAAGTCTGGCGGAATATTCTGATTTCCGGGTTGGAAGCGTATTCCGGACAAATTTCCCGAAAGTCAGCAGTTCAAGAAGAGGCGAAGGACGATTGGCTACGGCTGCGTGACTGGTGCAGGGAGCGGGATTTTGGGTACGTGCATGAGAACAACCTTCTGGCGCTGCGCCGGATTGCCCTTAGGCTTGATATCGAACCTGCAGGAGTGACCCAAGACTGGGCAGAGTGGGCGCAACAAGGCTTGGAGCAGTCTCAGCGCGCCTTGTTCAGGTCTGGTGTCGGCGCTTTTGAAAAAGCTCGCGCTCATCCTGAAATTCGTGAGGAGTTCGGTCTGACTGAAACACGGATTGGACAGCTCCAGTTCAAACCTTCGCCAAATGAAGAACAGCCCTTGCCGCCGCGCTTCAAGGCGGACTTTGAGGAATGGGTTGGTCGTCTGGCTGCTGGCGAGCCTATCGGGTTCCGGGGGCGGCGGCGTAAACCCGTGGCGGAGGCAACTCTGCGCCAGTACCGGTTTGCGATCGCCTGGTATTGGCGTTGCTTTGCTGTGGCGTTCCCAGGTCAATTCAACCCGGAAACTGCCAATCTCGCACGCCAGTTCGTGTTGGAGGAAATCTCCGAGATCGCGGACAAGACAAAAGGTCTTCAGCTCAAACCGGGTATGAAAAAGGAATACTTCTCTAAAGTCCTACCCTTCTTCCACCAATGGAATCCACAGCTGGTGCAACCAAGAAAGGGAAAGAAAGACAAAGATGAAGGATAAACAGACGGGGAAATTCGTGCGTGCCGGGCGGATCAGCGAACGGCTCGCCGCGATGGAAGCACCAGAGAAGTTTGTAACTCATGCAAGGGCGATTGAATCTGGGGAAACTGGCCTGAAAGGATACCTCCATAAACCTGCCCTCAATGGAATGTTCAGGTTTATTGATTTGGCGGTCACCCAGGACCTTCCGTTGGATTTCCATAAGAGCACGATCGTGGCATTTCTCGATGATCTTGATAAACGATCCACGGGCTCTGCGTATTGGTTGCGCTACGCAAATGCGATGCAGGAAGTGGCGCGCGAGATGGGTTACCCCTTCCAAGTCATCGATGGGTTCGAGGTGAGGTTGGGGCCGGTTTCTTAGAACACCAGGAACCTCACATGCGATACCGGCCCATTCCTGCCGTTCATCCATGACAGTGCTCGCCGCAGTGCGGCCCGTCAGACCGGACTTTCGCCGCGCTGCAATAATCTTTGCCTGCTCGAATTCACAGTTCGCGGGACCTTCCCGCCGTTCGCCGCAAGTGCTCAATCGTCGCTGCAGTAGCGAAGGCGACCTGAAAGAAGGGCGGACAGCGGACTTACGGCAGTGCGGCACGGCCGGTGCAGCAGCCTTGAAGGAGCAGCCGTTCGTTCGAACTGCGGGGCTCTGCGTCGTAAGCGACAGTGAGCGTGACCGAGTCAAAACCGTCCCCGTCGCAGTGCCGCAAGCTCGCTACGAGCCCAAGCGCACAATTCTTGTATCATTAGCAAGAGATACATTCAGGCTCCTGACTGTGGACAAAGATAAGAGAACAACGCAGTGTTTTACACTCCGCTGAGTCATCGGCATAAACTCGAGATACATCCATGAGAAATTCCACGTCGAATGACAGCCAAGGCGTCGTTATCGAGAAAGATCTGCCACTTGGGTCAGTGGAAGAATCCAATCTCTTTCTTCGAGCGCTTTGGAGTATTTTACGATCTAAATACGGAAAGCTTGGCTGGCAATACACGCCAAAGAAGTCAGGAGAGGAAAGGCGAATATCTTTCGGCTACATGTCCCTTGCAGGCACGAGCTCTGGCCCCATCGAGGTTTCGATCGAATATGAGAGGCGAGGTGTAATTCGGAACATATGCTTCCAGACATTGCATGGCAAAACACCCTCTGAAGGTTTGGCAAGAAACTTGCGAAAATCGGTTATTGAGGCTGTGGAATCTAAAGACAATCCAATTCGAAAGATGCTCGGAGTTAATGTGGCATCCTCGCTTAATTCTCCGTTAGCGCCCTACTTCGGTCAGAATTGGCTGAGCATCCCAGTAAATGAGAATGTAACAAGAATTTCTATTGATATTGCGGGATTTGACGAAGCTGATCTGACGCAAGAGTTCCTCTCTCGCCTCGATGAGTTGCTGGATGCATTATCTTTCATGACGAATGTTTTGTTTTTTGTGTGTGAGGGCGTGTCAAGCGATAACGAACAGAAGGTCGAGGGCGTCAATGCATACTTGAGCGAAGAGGGTTGGCTGGACGACTTCAGTATTGAAGCCGGCCAGCTGCGCTTATCCCGTAGTCAGGTCAAATACTGTGACCGATTGGTTAATCGGAATATTTCCGATGGAAAATCGATTAAAGCGGCGCGCCTTTTCCGCAGTGGGCTCGAAGTTTATCAGCAGACTGACCTGGAATCAAATATCGCGGCGACTTTATTTGTTTCAGCGGTCGAGGCTATTAGTCTTCCCCTGGAAGAGAATAAAAGTTGCGATACTTGTGGACAGCCGGTTTTCAGTATTTCTCAGCGTGTTTCCGAGGTGGCCGATAGGCACTTGGGCCCTCATGTCGCCCGCATGTTTCGGAGTCGTTATTATAACGATCGCTCGAAGTATTTACATACGGGTCACGTTCGAGCTACTCAACCTATACATAGAAATATTATCCCTTTGCTCGACCCAAATGGCTTCGAAGGCTGCGCAGCGCCAGCACTAATGACCTTTCCAAAAAACCTCATGGAATTCACCAGCTTCATCCTGCGCCGAGAGATTGAGAATATTCCGGACGAATGAAAAGTTTTTCTCTGCCAGTCCCGCATCCGCTTTGACCGCACAGCTAACACTCGGTGACATCCCGAAGCGGCATCTCTGCACGAATGACCGGTTCGGGGAAGCTTCACTGCGGCGCTCAGCCGCTGACGAAAGGCAGCTTTGGGCCGTTAGCGACGGGAGGAACCTTGCTGCACGCGCGAACTCGGCCTGGCAAACCGCAGTGATTAGGGCTCGAAGCAGTCATGCAGCGCTGCGGCCGGCCGCATACACATGCCGCCCAAGTGCTCCGTCGTTTCCGGCCCACACCGGACCTTCAAGGGCAGCGCGCTGAATGACTGCTCTGAAACCCAAAGTGGTCCCTCGCCGTGTCGGCCGTGGCCGACAATTGTATGCCACCAGCCAGTCGAGCCATGCCCACAGTGCGCAGTGTGCCGACCCTCAGTTGCCTACGGCTTATTGGAATGGCATTGTCGAGGAAGAGGTTCCACAGCAGCCAGTCGGAACAGCATTGATCGCATGGCGCACAAAGGTTGAAGAATTTTGGATCTATTTGTTCCACAGCTATCTGAAAAAAAGCTCCATCCAAATTTTCGCATCATCTCTTCAGATCCTGCCTACGCAAAGGTCAAACCTATCATACAAAGCTGGGGAGCTGGCCTGCTGGAGCGTCGAGGGGAGGGTAAAAAGTTCCTGAAAGAGTTTCAATCCACATTCAATTCGTCGATGTGGGAGCTTTATCTCAATAGAGCGTTTCTCGACTTGGGGTGCGTAGTCGATTTCAACAAGCCTTCACCGGATTTCTTCGTGCAAGGGCCCGGAAACTATGAATTCAACGTGGAAGCTGTAATATCTGACGATCCGAAGCAAGAGAAGGTGCAGAAGCCATTCAGTCGCGTGGCTTTTAGAAAGCGTGGAGCGCTCAAACTCGCTGGAAAAATCAGGGACAAGTTGCAAATTTATAGAGGATCGAATGGAAAGAAATACCCATACTCCTCGATGAGCCATGTGCGCGATCGTCCGTTCGTAATTGCAATTGCGCCCTTCGACCACGAGCTTTCACTGACACAAAACAATGAGATCATCAATATGGTCCTTTTTGGCTTGGCACCTCCGGTGTTAGAAGGGCCTGAAAGAGGAAGGCAAGATAAGATAAAGTCGATCCTCAAGCCTTCTGGGGCGAAAGTTGAAATGGGGATCTTTACGAACGATTCGCACAAAGAGATAAGTGCGGTATTCTTTTCCACGACCGGAACCTTCGGAAAGGCTGTTGTTGAGAGTCAGATTGACCGGCTTGTCCGCTCGACCCGCTATCGAGTAATTGATAAAAGTAAAATTGGACCCAATTCGCAAGAATGGAGAATCGGGACGGAACGGATTAAATCCGCTGGGCTGGACTACTTGCTCAGGCAGCGCGAAGAGGGAGCAGATCAGATCGCGGGCGCGGATGTTCGTATCCAGCACTCGTCGCTTCATCGTGAAACTCATCTGGACGGGTTTCAGGTCTATTTCAATCCATATGCGGAAGTGCCTTTTGACCAAAACTTTCCATGGCCCACAGAGATCGCTCTCAATTTCTTCGACACCGAAACGGCGACCCACATTCAAGCGCATCCTGACGGGGCGCTCGTCTCAAGACAGATTTATGCCCCAGATCCCGCGCTCCTCTTCACTTTACTCAGAAGCTACGGGTTTGTCTGATCGTTCTCTGATTTTTTAGGTTTCGAGATGGATGTCGATGTCCTGGCATTAGATTCTTCCCCCAAGGGTAGGCCGGTAGAACACGGCCATTTACCAGACGTTACACCGCGCCCGATCAATGGTGGCTGCCAGCCCCTCGTTTCCTGCATATATGGTCCGCTTCCGCCAAACGGTGATCAACCCGAGGGGAATGCACGTGTCGATGATCCGCGCGAGGTGAATAGGTGCGAGAGAAGGTGACTAATCATGATTGGGCGCCACGTCCTCCGTCCAAGGTACGAGGCCCGCGTGCTTCAGGAAATTATCGCGGTTCATTCTGGTCTCATCATGCATCTCACCCGTCGTTAGTAGGTAGAATACCCCCTTTAGGGTGGCAGTGAGGTCCCGGATATCGTCAATGGAGAAGAACGGTATCGGTTCAGCTCCATAACGGCTGTCGGTGTGAAAATTCCGAACCCGGTCGATGTAGTAGTCCTCGAAGAACTTCCGATCGGTTCGGGGCACACCCCACAAGTCATCAAGATATGCTTGGGCCTGTGCCGAGGTCGGATTCGGGTTGTCGGCCTCGCGCAGCCGGCTCAAGACCATGCTGAAAGCGGCGTCGAGCGCGATGTGGGCCGACGCGAGCGAAGCATCCCGGAACTGGAAGTGACTGAACAACATTTCCGATTTCAGCAGGGCATGCAGCCCCCGGATCATGACTGCGTCTTCCTGGTCGAAACCCTGCCAGAACTTGGACGCTTGGGCCAAGCGACGTTCATCCCAATCCCAGAACTGATACTCGTCCAGTCGCTGCGCATGGAGTCCGTGATTTCCGGCCATGAAATAATCGTCACTCGCGGCGGCCTCCAGAAGGGGGCGCAGAAGGCTTCCATCTTCCAGAACCGAATCCGGAGACTCGATTTCGAGGTCGCAACTGATCGGCAAGGGATAGAGCCGGACGGACGAAGCTTCGCCGTTGCCGATGTATAGGGAGGAGAAAAGGCGAACCTCCTGAATAGTCCAATTGTCGAGTTCGAACGCCGGTTGGTCAACGCCTCTCTGGCCGTATCTCTCAGTCTGCCTGTTCTTTGTGCAGGAGAAGAGGGTGTGTCCGCTCCGAATAAGCATGTCCGTGCCGATTTCGATATCCGGGGTGGGATAGCTGCCAAGAAAGGAGAAGGGGCGAAAACGAAACGACATGAGGGCACGTTATCATGGGCTCGCTTTTCCGTGCACCATCCATTTACGGCTGCGGACAGAGATATGCATCCGCACGTAGATAGTGAGCCATTCTGACAACATCGAATTGCCCCAACGGCGGCGTCCCGCATTTAGTGACATGCGAGCCAAGCGCAACGATTAGCTGCTTACCGCTCCCTGCATGCTGGTTCGATCGGCCCAAAGCTGCCGTTGATCAGGGGCCGCGTCGCTGCAGTGCAGCTTCCCGGAAACCGCCATTCGCATTCAGACGCGGCATCGGTGCCGGTGCCAAGCCTGTTCATGCGAGAGCTCAAAAAGACAATTCGGCAATTATCGCAGTCTATTGTTTTTGCAGCCATTCTGAGAATGCAATGACACCTTTCCGGGAGACAGATTTTCGCGGGCGGACCAGAAAGTAGCCGTAGTCCTGCAGCACATGTGGTGACAGGCGGAACAGCTTATTCTCTTCCAGTTCCCGTTCGATCAGGGAGTCCATCAGGGCAATACCCTGACCGTCGATAACCGCCTGAACCCGCACGTTGGGGTCGGGGATAATCAGCGTATCCCGCCGCGTCTGGTGCGGCAGACCGGCGGCATTCAGCCAGTCTGTCCAGGCGTCGCTGTCATCATGGTCACGCAGCAGCGTAGAGGTTGAAACCGCTTGTTCCCAACCGAGCCGCTCCACTTGTTTCAGGGCTGCGGCGTTGCCTGCAGGAAAAGCCGGACAGGGCAGGAACGGGGTAATTTCGCCGTCATCCCACTGCCCGCTGCCCCAGCGGATGGCGATATCGACGCCCTGCGCCTCAAGATCGAACAGCCGGATCATCGGCTGCAGCCGCAGCTGGATGTCCGGGTGATCCTGCATGAAGGACATCAGCCGCGGCGACAGCCAGCGGGCGGCGAAATAGCTGGAGACGCCCACCGTCAAGGTTCTGGTGGAGAGCCCCTTGAGGGCCAGGACTTCGGCTTCGATCTCTTCATAGTGGCTTTGGCAGGCCACCAGCAGTTTCAGTCCCCCGGGCGTCATCTCCACCCCGCGGGCGTTGCGCTGAAACAGGGCAAAACCCAGGTCTGCCTCCAGCGTTTTGACCTGATAGCTGACCGCGCCTTTGGTCATGTTCAGCGCCTCCGCCGCATCGGAAAAACTGCGGTAGCGGGCGATTTCGGCAAACAGGCGCAGGGTGTCGTGGTGGCGGAATTCTACGGGCATGACGCAAGCGTATAAAATTTCTGAACGCATAGGACAAATAAAATCGATTGTTGCGCGGGGATACTTCTAAAATATGGCCCCTGAAAATCATTTCAGGAGTCGAGCCGTTGGGAAATATGAACGCTGAAGGCCATATCACCCAGCGCGGAAAGTCGCGCCGGGGGCGGCTGACCCGGCATAATGCACCGCAGGCAAGGCCGGTGTATCAGCGCCGCCGGATTCCAGCGTATGACCTGCTGGACGAAACCTCGCTGATGAGCATCGAATGCCAGGCGGACTGGATCCTGGAGCACATCGGCGTTGAATTCCGCGGCGACGATGCAGCGCTGGCGCTGTTTGCCGGGGCCGGAGCCCGCGTCGACGGCGTCCGGGTCCGCTTTGAGCTGGGCCATGTGCGGCAGCTCTGCAAAACCGCGCCCGCCGAATTCCAGCTGCATGGCCGCACCCCCGCCCGCACCGTGACCCTGGGTGGAGACAGCCTGGTGCTGATGCCCGGCTACGGCTCGCCCTTTGTCTCGGACCTGGAGCAAGGCCGCCGCTATGCCACGCTGGAGGATTTCCAGAACTTCGTGAAGCTCGCGCATCTCGCGCCTGCGCTGCACCACTCCGGCGGCACCGTGGTTGAGCCGACTGACGTGCCGGTGAACAAGCGGCATCTGGACATGATGCTGGCGCATCTCACCCTGTCGGATAAACCCTTCATGGGCGGCGTCACCTCGGCCCAGGCCGCCTGGGACAGCATTGAGATGGCCCGGCTGGCCTTTGGCGCGGAGTTTCTCGACCAGAACGCGGTGATGCAGGCCAACATCAACGTCAACTCGCCGCTGATCTATGACGAGGTAATGTCCGCATCCCTGCGCATCTACGCGGCGTCAAACCAATGCGTCTGCATCTCGCCCGCCATTTTTGCCGGCGCCATGGGGCCGCTCTCCCCGGCTGCGGTTGCCGCCCAGACCTTGGCTGAAGCGATGGCGGGCATTGCGCTGACGCAGCTGGTGCGCCCTGGCTGCCCGGTGGTGTTCGGCAGCTTTCATTCCTCGATGAACCTGCGCACCGGCGCGCTGACCTTTGGATCGCCCGAAGCCAATCTGACCACCATGGCGCTGAGCCAGCTGGGCCGCAGGCTGGGGGTGCCGGTGCGCTCCGGCGGCGGCCAGGTCACTGCCTCCAACGCCGCCGACGGCCAGGCGATGCAGGACAGCGCCGGTGCGATGTGGGCAACCCTTCTTTCCGGCGGGCATCAGGTCTGGCACGCGGCAGGCTGGCTCGAAGGCGGGCTGGTGATGTCCTACGAGAAGTTCGTGATGGACCTCGACCATTGCGGCGCGATGCTGAAGATGCTGCAGGGGTTTGGCACGGACGACGAGGCCTTTGGCCGTGATGCCTACGCCGAGGCCGGTCCGGGCGAAAACTTCCTGTCCACCAGCCACACCCTGCGCCACTACACAACCGCCAATTTTGAACCGCAGGTGCCCGAAGGCGGCCCCTTTGAAACCTGGGACGAGAACGGCCGCCAGACCGCTGATCAGCGGGCCGCGGCCCGATGGCGTCAGATGCTGACGGAATTTCAGCCACCGGAAATGCCGGAAGCCACCCGCACCGCCCTGAATGACTTCGTGGCGGAGCGCAAAGCCGCCATGCCCGACGAATGGTATTGAGAAAGGACCCTGAAACATGACCGAAGAACTGAGCCGCATCTCGGCGCTTGCCTCCCGCCACATCGCCCTGGGTTCAGGGCTTGAGGACTGGAACGGCATGGGCACCGCCTGGACTTACAGCACCGACCCGAATGACGAGCACGACGCAGTGCGCGAGCGGGCCGGCATGTTCGATATGTCCCCGCTGAAGAAGGTGTTTGTCCGCGGCAAGGACGCGCAGGCCGTGCTGGATCACTTGACCACACGCGACCTGTCCAAACTGGCGCCGGGCAAAGCTGCCTACCTCTGCGTTTTGACCGAAGCGGGCGGCATTGCCGACGACGCCATTGTCTCGAACAACGGCGGCGATGAATGGATGATCGTGCATGGCTCCGGCGATACCATGGCGCTGCTGCAAGCCTCGGCAAAGGGCCGTGACGTCTGGCTGGAGTTCACCGACGACCTGCATGACGTCTCGGTTCAGGGTCCGGCGGCGCTGGATATCCTAAACGCACATTGCGATAACGATCTTGCCGGACTGGGCTATTTTGAACACGCTCCTGCTGTCCTGTTTGGCCACCCCTGCCGGATCTCGCGCACCGGCTATTCGGGCGAACGCGGCTATGAGATCTTTGCCAGCGCCGCGGTGGTTGCTGATATCTGGGACAAGCTGGCAGAAGCTGGCGTCATGCCCTGCTCTTTCACCGCGCTCGACAAGGTGCGGATTGAAGCGGGGCTGCTGTTCTATGGTTATGACATGACCGAGGCACACACGCCTTGGGAGGTCGGCCTGGGTTTCACTGTCAGCGCCTCTAAGGGCGATTTCCGCGGCAAAGAGGCGGTAATGGCGGCGAAAGGCCAGGAGAGGATTTCGAATGTCTGCCTTGACATTGATCATTCGGACATGGTGGAGGGCGGAGAGACCTTGCTGCTGGATGGTGAAGAGATCGGGGTGATCAACAGCCCCTGCTTTTCTCACCGGATGGGCAAATCGCTGGCGCTGGCACATGTCCGTCCTGGGATCGCCGCTGGAACGGTTCTGCGGCTCAAAGGCGAGACTCTTCAAACCGCCGCAACAGTGGTTGGCAGCCCGGTCTACGACCCGCAAAAGACACAGACGCATCAATAACCTGGCGAATTATATACAGCGGGCGGGCGTGAGAGACATTGGACCGATAGACACTTACGTCCGCCCTTCAGCATTTTGGCTCAACAAAGGCGGTTACAGGAGTTTCCATATCCTCCTTAAAGGGCCGAAACGACCAGCCAAGGTCTTTCAATGGACGATCAGTGCGGTTAGCACCTTACCGGCACTGTCGGCCCAATCCCGACCTTGGTAACAGAATCCTGATGATGTGGTGCAGCCCGCCGTTTCTGCTGTTCGCCGCGACCAAATCAATGGCTGCTTGCGACGCTTCGCGACCTCAGATCAAAGCGCACCGGGCTGAAAGCTGGCTTTCTTTACGTTTGCTATTAGGGCCTGCTTTTGCGACGGAACAACTGTGATTACGCCTTCGGCCTGAAGGTGTACATCTCATTCGCCGAAAACAAAGGGCTGGTTTCCCGTCCAGTCGAACGAACCCTGATCCCTTTCCTCAACAGCTTGTTTCCAGCCTACCTCTTCGACGCGGGCCTTGAAGTTCATACCCTCCGGGGAATGGCGCGTGATGCCGTCGAATACAGTCGCCAGCCGCTGGGTCTGATTGATCTTCTCTTCGACTGCGGAATTGATCACCATCTTCTGCATGGCCAGCTGGTTGATCGGCACAGTTGCCATGCGTCCGGCCAGGGTCTCGACAGCATCGTCCAATTGATCATCCGGAACCGACTTCAGTATCAACCCCATCTCTGCGGCCTCAACGCCAGAGATTTTATCACCTGTGAACATCATCCGCTTCGCCTTCTCCGGGCCCAGCCGATGCACCCACATCGCTGTGGTCGGGCATCCCCAGACCCGGGTCGGCATGTAACCGATCTGTGCGGTATCTCCCATGATTGTCAGATCTGCGCAGAGGGCAATATCCGACCCGCCAGCGACGGCGAAGCCATGGACTTTGCACACGACCGGCTTCATCGCCCGGAACAGCGACATGAAGTTCTGAGTGTTCGCCCACATGAACTGGAAGTCCTGTATAGGATCCCAGGGCATCTCCTGCACCACCTTGTTCGGGCCGTTGCCTTCGGCGTAGTGCGCCAGATCGTAGCCTGAGCAAAACGCTTTGCCTGCTCCTGCCAGAATCATCACATGAACGCCCGGGTCTGCGTCAGCCCGCCCTACAGCGGCGGCAAGTTCGCGCGGCAGATCATCGTCAATTGCGTTCATCACGTCCGGGCGGTTCAGAGTGATCCGTCCGATGCGGCCGTCTTTTTCATAGAGAACTTTGGACATATTTACTCCCAATCGCTGACGGCTTTGACTTCAAGAAACTCCTCCAAGCCCCAGGCTCCGCCTTCACGGCCATTTCCGGACTGTTTCATTCCGCCAAAGGGGGATCCGGCGCCGCCGAATTTGCCATTCATTTCAACCATGCCTGAACGGAGTTGCCGCGCCACCCGGCGTGCGCGGGCCTTATCAGTGGTCTGAACGTAGTTGGTCAGGCCATAGGGGGTATCGTTGGCCAATTCGATGGCCTCTTCTTCAGTGTCAAACGGGGTCATGATCAGAACTGGGCCAAAGACTTCTTCCTTCCAAAGAGTCATCTCCGGGGTGACGTCCGCAAAGACAGTTGGTCTGACAAAGTAGCCTTGCTCCAACCCCTCAGGCAGGCCCAGACCGCCCGCAACCAGTCTTGCTCGCTCATCAAAGCCGCGTTTGATCAGGAATTGGATCTTGTTGAACTGGGTTTTCGAAACAACCGGGCCGATCTGTCGGCCTTCAACGTTTGCCGGTCCCACTTCGGTTTTCTCTGCAACTGAACGCGCGGTTTCGACGGCCTGTTCATAGATTGAGCGTTCTACCAGCATCCGTGTCGGTGCGTTGCAGGACTGGCCGGAGTTGTTGAAGCAATGGCGCACGCCACGTGTGACCGCCTTTTCATCGGCGTCGGCAAAGATGATATTGGCGCCTTTGCCGCCCAGCTCAAGACTGACGCGTTTGACAGTGTCTGCCGCCGATTTGCTGATCGCCACACCTGCACGTGTCGAGCCGGTGAAGCTGACCATATCCACGTCCGGATGCGCGGTGAGGGCGCTGCCCACGCCTGCGCCATCTCCATTGACCAGATTGAAGACACCTGGCGGAAAACCTGCTTCGTCAATCATTTCGGCCAGCAGCATCGCGCTGAGCGGCGCCTGTTCCGCGGGTTTCAGAACCATCGTGCAACCTGCTGCCAATGCAGGCGCGACTTTGAGCATCACCTGGTTCATCGGCCAGTTCCAGGGGGTGATCAGTGCGCAGACCCCGACCGGTTCATGGAAGATCATGTCACCCGGTGCGTGATCCCCCAGGGGGTGCTCGAAAGCAAATGACTTGGCTGCACGGATGGTGTTCTTGAGATGCCCGGCCCCGGCGCCCACTTGTGCCGTACTTGCCAACGCTATGGGAGCGCCCATCTCCTGGCTGATTGCTTGCGCCATTTCCTTCGCGCGCCTTTTGTAAGCTTCCATCAGCCGTTCCAACGCGGCGATACGCTCCTGGGGCTCGGTCGCTGCCCAGCCCGGAAAGGCAGCTTTGGCAGCTGAAACAGCCGCATCTGTATCTGCGGGACCACCCAGCGAGATTTTGGCGATCTGTTCTTCGGTCGAGGGGTTCACCACGGCCATCCCGCTCCCGTCAACCGAAGCAACCCAATCTCCATTGATGTAGTGTTTTGTCATGATGTTCATGGCGTTCCCTTTCGGTCAGAGTTCATGGAAATCTCCAGCGACAAAGCGGTCGCGGAGAATAAATTTCTGGATCTTGCCGGAACCGGTCAGGGGAAACTCTTCCACCTGCACCCAGACATTCGGGGTTTTCTGCGGTGACATGTTTGCGCGGCAATGTGTGTGAAGTTCTGCTTTTGCGAGCGGTTTGTTGCTGCGGATGAACGCGCCGATCAGCTCACCCCATTTAGGATCCGGCAAGCCGACGACTGCAACCTCGGCAACGTCAGGGTGCTCCAGCAGACAGTTCTCGATCTCTGCAGGGAAATGGTTTTCGCCGCCCCGGATGATCATCTCTTTGACACGGCCAGTGACGCTCACATATCCGCGCGCGTCCATCCGGCCCAGATCACCGGTATGCAGCCAGCCATCCGCATCCACCGTCTCGGATGTGGCTTTGGAATTGTCGTTGTACTCCAGCATGACGCAGGGGCCGCGGGCGCAAATCTCTCCGACCGCGCCAATGGCGACGGCGCAATGGTCATCGACGCTGCGGATCGAGACCTCAGTCTGTGCTACCGGCTGGCCAGCCGTGTTGCAGATGTCGTCAATACAGTCGCCCAGATGATGCTGGGTAATCACCGGGCAATGCTCGGTCTGACCATAGAGCGTTGAAAACCCGGCCCCCATCAGCGTCTGGACCCGACGCACCAGTTCGGGGGCAACCATCGAACCGCCGCAGCTGACAAGCTTCAGGGCCGACAGGTCGCGCGGGCGCTTTTCCTGCGCGTCAAGTAGCGCCACCACCATGGTCGGCACGCCAAGGATGATGTCCGCGCCGTTCGCTTCCAACTGGTCAAGCACAACATCCGGGTCGAACAGGCTAATCAGCACCATGCGGCACCCCGCCTGAAGGCATCCAAGCGTAACCATGCCGCAGCCCGAGGTGTGGAACATCGGCATGATGTTGACCCAGGTCGTCGCCTTGGTCGCGCCACAGCGGGACGCGTAGAAGCGCGCATTGTTGACCAGCCCGCGATGGCTCAGCACCGCCCCTTTGGGAAAGCCGGTCGTGCCGGATGTATACTGGATCATCGCGGCGTCGCCTGGGGCGACTTCGGGCAAAGCAGGCGGGCGGTCCCCTTCCGCGTAAAGCACGGCGCTTTCCATGTCCGTGACTTCGCGCACCGATGGGATGCTCGCCGCGACCTCAGCCCCAATCCGGCCCATCGGGTTGCCGCGGAATTCCTCGACAAGAAACAGGGCGACCGCCCCGGACTGCTCCAGCACATACTCCAGTTCGCGGGCTTGAAAGGCCGGGTTTGCGGTCACCAGTACCAGCCCGGCCAAGGCGCAGGCATATTCCATTAGCACCCATTCCGGGCTGTTGGGGGACCAGACGACGACGCGTTCCCCCGGAGCGAAACGGGTCGTGAGAGCCCGCGCCAATTTCTCAGCCTCTGCCAGCAGTTCGCCATATGACCAGTTCCGTCCAGGCGACCCATCCTGCCGGATCTCCGTCAGGGCCTCGGAATTTGGCCGCGCCTCGGCAATCTCGCGCAGCATCGCTCCGACTGTTATCTCGCGTACATCCATGTCAGACTGGGCCGGGACATAGGACGTTGTGAGGTTCAGGTCATACATCGCGGAAATCTCCGCCCCGTCCTTTACCCCCGGCGAAACGGGTCGCGCCCTCGACACCTTTCGTCACCTCGGCCTTGCTGCCACGCCATTCCTGTCGAAGCGCGTCGTGCAAAGGCAACCCGTGTTGCGCCCGCACAGAACGGCGATCCGCGCGCATGCAGCTTTGTGGGAAACGAGCAATGTCGTGGGCCAGGGCTTCGGCCTTTGTGCGCGCACCGCCTTCGGGCACCACGTATTCACACAGGCCAATCCGCAGGGCCTCTTCTGCATCTACACGTCGCCCGGTCAGGATCAAGTCCGTGGCGCGGCCTTCCCCAACCAGCCGTGGCAGGCGCACTGTACCGCCGTCGATCAGCGGAATGCCCCAGCGGCGGCAGTAGACCCCCATAAAGGCCGTTTCTTCCATCACCCGGATATCGCACCAAAGCGCCAATTCCATTCCGCCCGCCACGGCAGGCCCTGACACAGCGGCTATCACCGGTTTGGACAGCTCCAACCGGCTGGGTCCCATGGCCGCCATCGGTGGTTCACCTTCGCCGGGAAAGTCGAAAGGATCGAGCGCTTCGGCCCCGGCAAGCGAAGCAGCGTGTTTCAAATCCCAACCGGCACAGAAGGCTCCGCCTTCGCCCCAAAACACGGCGGCGCTGGCGGTATCGTCCGCGTCAAACGATTGGAAGGCCTCAAAGAGTGCCTTGGCGCTTTCCGGATCCATGGCATTACGAGCCTCAGGGCGGGAATGGATGATGGTCCAGACCGGACCATCCTTTTCAACGCGAACGCTCATGCTAACAGCTCCCCATAACTACCTGCGAGATACTGCTCCCGGATGGCGAACTTCTGCACTTTGCCGGAGCCAGTCAGGGGGAATTCCGGGACTTGCACCCAGACCGAAGGAGTCTTCTGTGCCGACAGATGAGCGCGGCAATGAGCGCGCAGGTCGGCCACGTCCGGTGCAGTGCCGGACAAGATGAATGCAGCAATGACTTCTCCCCACTTCTCATCCGGCAGGCCGACCACAGCCACTTGCGCCACGTCCGGGTGGGTCACCAGAACGGCTTCGATCTCGGCCGGAAAATGGTTTTCACCGCCGCGGATGATCATGTCCTTGACCCGGCCGGTCACCCGCACAAAACCCTGGCTGTCCATTGTGCCCAGATCACCAGTGTGCAGCCAGCCGTCGTCATCAATGGCGGCGGCGGTGGCCTCTGGATTGTCGTTGTAGCCGATCATCACAGCGTAGGAACGCGCGCAGATTTCGCCTGCTTCGCCGACTGGGAGCACGCTGTTGTCCTCCGGAGAGCGGATCGAAACTTCTGTTTGCGGCAGCGGCTGGCCTGCCGTTTCCACGATCTGTTCAAGGGTGGCCTCGACCGGGTTCAGGCAGATCATCGGGCTGTGTTCCGTTTGTCCGAATGCACTGAGCAAGTGACACCCCAGGTGGTCCCGAACCCGGCGAACCAGATCAGGCGGCACAGGTGCGCCGCCCGTCGTGATGACCTCAAGCGAAGACATGTCTCGCGGGGTCTGTTCGAGGGATTCCAGCAGATTGAACAGCATGGTCGGGACGGCAAAACAGGTTGTGACCCCCTGTTCCTCGATCAGCCGGGCAAAGATATCTGCGTTGAAACGCTTGATCAGTAGCATCTTGCAAGCTGACTGGAGGCACCCCAACGCACCCGTTGCGCAACCCGCGGTATGAAACAGCGGCATGAAATTGGCCCATACGGAATGCGCGCCGACTTGCGCCCGCCCGCAGAAGAGCCGGGCATTGTTCACCAGGTTCTTGTGGCTGAGTACGGCACCCTTGGGGAAACCGGTTGTCCCCGAGGTGTACTGAATCTGCGCGGCATCATCCGGCAACACTTCAGGAAGTACAGCGGGCCGTTCTCCGGTGGCGTAGAGAGCACCCGCGTCCTCCAGGTTTACGATCTCACGCAGGCGCTCGTTCCCGCCGGTAGCTTCCTGCGCGATTTCAACCATCGGGTTTCCACGGAATTCATCGACCATAAACAGGCCGACTGCACCGGATTGCTCCAGCACATACTTTAGCTCAGAGGACTGAAAGGATGGATTGGCAGTAACCAGAACCAGCCCCGCCAAACCGCAGGCATATTCCATGAAAATCCACTGGGGGATATTGGGTGCCCATACGACAACCCGCTCACCCTGAGCGTAGCGGGTGGACAGGGCCAACGCCAGTCGCTCAGCCTCTTCCAGAAGTTCGCCATAGGTCCACTCTCGGTCGCAACTCCCATTGTCAGAAACGTCAACCATCGCAACTGAAAGTGCGTGCCTGTCTGCGATTTCCCGCAGCAAGCCGCCAACGGTGATGTTGCGAATTTCTGCGTCGCCCTGAGCGGGAAAATGTGAGGTCGAAAGGTTTGGCAGATACATTAGAGGCTCCCTGATACAGCAAGATCATTGCACGGTCTGATCGCCTTGAATAATATCAATACGCCATCAAGCGATAACTTGGAGCTATCACCTTGAATCTCACCCTGCGCCAATTTCTGGTGTTCAAAACCATCGTCGAAAGCGGCGGCTTCCGGAAAGCGGCAGAGGTTCTGAATACGTCGCAACCTGCCTTGTCCAAGACCATTCAATCGCTGGAAGCCGAACTTGGTTTCTCGCTGTTGGACAGATCCACCCAGGCAGTAGAAATGACCAAAGCCGGTGAAGCGTTTTACGAACGCCTTGGAGAGCTCTTTGACCTGGTCGATCAGATCGCAAGCAATGCCCGGGATGTAGCCGAAGGACAGCGCGGAAGCCTCGCCATCACTTACACAGATTTTGCCATTTTGGGTCAGCTGCCGGAAACCATAGAGACCTTCCGGCGGCAACAGCCAAGGGTCAAGATCGGTGTCCGGTTCTATCCAAGCCCTCGCCAGATTGAACTGGTTCTGAATGGGCAGGTCGATATCGCGTTCATCTGGCATTTCATGGGGCATGTGCCGCCGGTTCTCAACTGCCAGCCGATTTCGAGCGAAGGGCTCGCCGTCGTTCTGCCCGATCATCATCCTCTGGCCTCGCGCGACACGATTGATCTGGTGGAGTTGCGTGATGAGACTTTTCTGATCGGTGACACGCCTTGGCTTCCATTCACCAACCTTGTTAGGGATCTTTGCATCGAACGGGGATTTGTCCCAAAGACCGGGCAGGTCGCATATCTCCGGGATGAGTTCTTTACGTTTGTGCTGCTGGGCATGGGTGTCCTGATTTATCCAGAGAACGTTGTGCGTGCGCGCCGGGCCGGGCTCAGCGCTGTGCGCATCCGGGATGTGGAAAAAGTGGTCGACATTTCGGCGGTTTGGCTCAAGGAAGCACGCAATCCGGCTCTTCATAGATTCCTGGACCTGTTGCCCAACGAGATTGCAGCATCCTGATGAGGTGAGACGCCGAAGTGCCTGCGAAAAAGTCTGGAAAAATGGGATTGGCTGCTAAAGCCGCTGGCAATGGAAATTTCGATGATTGGCAACGATGTTTGATGAAGTAAACGGCGCGCATGTTCGAGCCTTAGTTTTCTGTAGAATGCTTTTGGGCTTGTAGACAAAAACGCCTTGAAGAGACGTTCAAGCTGCCGCACGGAAATACCAACCGAGGCAGCTATTTCTTGAACTGGAATAGGTTCCTCCAAGTTCGACCGCATAAATCCGATTGCGCTTGCGAGCTTGGCATTTCGCTCTCCGGTATGCAGGAATTCAGCAACCGACTGCTCTTCTTGCCCAGTTCTATAAGAGCCGCAAACAAGCCTGTCTGCCACCCAGCTGGCTATACAGCTACCACTGTTTTCAGTGATCAGCTGCAACATCATATCCAAGGTCGCAGCCCCTCCAGCACAGGTCAGGCTTTTTTCGCCAATACAGAAGATGTTCTGCTCTAACTCCAAATCTGGGCAATGTTCGGCAATTGCCCCCCTGTACCTCCAGTGAGCAGTTACCGGTTCGTTTGAAACTATCCCGGCTTTGGCCAAGGTGAAGACAGCGCTTCCCACCGCGCCTATGCGCGAACCTTTCCGGGAAACACTTCGCAACCAGGCCAGAACTGGCAAAGTAGATGCGTCGACGTATTCATTGCCTCCCAGCACGATCACCGTGTCTCTTCTGCTGACCGGTATCATCGGACCATCCACATTCATGGACAAACCGTTAGACGCCAACACAGCGTTTCCGTCTTCACTGAACAGAGACCACGAATATCTGGGCGTCTGGTCAAACAGGTTAGCTTCATTCAACACGTCCAGCGCAGCACAAAGATCCAAGGAAGAGAACGACCTCAACAGTAGAAATGCAAAGTGCGTGGAGACGGCCGAAGCCGCCTCTCGTTCGCAACTCCCGATGCGTGCTGTTGAAACGCCGGGCATGAAGGTCACTAAGCTGCATTCGGTTTGGTTGGAATATCCACCAACTTGCCGCGTGGGATCAGGCGGTCGGCGTCATACATAGGCAGGGTGCAGAGCTCACCGCTCTGGGTGGACCCATCGGCGCAGAGTACATCGACCTGCGCACCCGGACCCTGCGCAGGGTCGTCCATGCGCACGATGCAGACACCGCAACCCTGATAGGGCGAATAGCCCGAGGAACAAACACGGCCGACGGGCCTGCCATCAATTGTCATGACGCGTCCAAGCTGCGCCACACCACCGGTTACCCGCATCCCCCAGGTACGGCAGGATTTGTCGGCGGCTTCCAGAGCCTCGCGGCCGATAAAGTCGCGGTCATCGAACTCAACGAATGCGCCAAGGCCAGCGTCGAAAGGTGTGGTCTCCGCTCCGAAATCGGATCCGGCATTCAGCAGGCCAGCCTCGATCCTCCGGGCGCGGAAAACAGGTGTGCCGGTCAGTAGGATATCGAATGCCGCGCCGACCTCCATGATCTTGTCGCCGATTGCAGGGATATCCGTATCCGGCAGCAGATAGACCTCCCAGCCCAGCTCGTTGGTGAAACCCGATCGGCTGATCCAGCAAGTCTGGCCTGCAATTGAAACCTCAGCACAATCAAAGTAGCGGAATGGGTCCGGCATCGGTCCGTCAAGCACAGCTGCCAGCAGTTCCAGCGAGCGTGGACCCTGGATTTGGCTGACCCAAACATTCGGGTCGTGGATTCTCACATCCAGGCCCTGGGCATGCGCCTTGTACCAGCTGAACAGGTCGCCATCCGCCTGCGCCATCCAGAATCTGTCTTCCGCAAGCCGCAACAGCACCCCATCGGTAATCATGCCGCCGTCGTGATAGCAGGCAAACTGATAGGTGCAGCGTCCTGGTTTCACTTTGCTGACGCTGCGGGTGAAAACCTTGTTCAGCAGGGTTTCGGCGTCGGGGCCGCTGATTTCGATCGGCAATTCACCAGTATGTCGGAAAATGACGTTGGTGCGCACGGCCCAGTACATTTCATCATCAGAAGCCGTGCTCAATGCTTCCGGCGTCAGGCGAGAGTTGTAGAGCGTGTATTCCGGGTCATAGGGCAGCTCCATGTAGCTGAGCGGATGGGCAGGCATGGTCCGCGCAAGTTCACGTGGACGCGCGCCTTTGTTCGGCAGAGCTTTTGCCACGAAACGGAATTGGGAAAGATCGGCATTCATGATGTTCACCGTTTGGAATTGTTTGACACCTGCGGGTGTTTGCCGGACGGCTTACGGTCTCCACGCATTACCAAAGGCCTATCGTGGCCGGCATCTCTGAGGCAAACCCAATGAATTGCACAAGCCGTTCGAAAATATTAGACAGATGAGATGCGCTTTCGTTCCTATGACGCCTTGAAGACCTTTGATGTTGTCGCCCGCAGGCTCTCAATGACGGCGGCGGCCGAAGAGGTGCATCAGTCCAAAGGATCGGTCAGCTATCAGATCAACAAACTCGAGAGAGATCTTGGGTTTCAGCTGTTTGAAAGAGGCAACGCCAAACTGACCCTGACTGACGCCGGGCGCAGGTTGTGGCATGTATCTCAGTTCGCCTTGGGTCAGATTGACCGGGAAATCTCGGATCTGCGCGGCGTCTCGTCAGCTACCGTGAACATCGGCGCGCTGACCTACTTTTCTTCCCGCTGGCTCTCCCCACGGCTCACTCGCTTCTTTGAGGCCAATCCGGGCGTCAGTTTGAGAATTGAACCGATCAATTCCATCGAGATGCTGGAGACTGCCAGAGTGGATCTGGCAATCCTCTGGGGGCTCGGCGGCTGGGCGAACTACAAAAGCGAACTTCTCATGCCTTGCCCTGCAGTCCCAACTGCCAATCGAGCTGTCGCCGACCAAATTGAGAAGATGGGAATTGCAGATGCTGTGCGCAGGCTTCCATTGCTTGGCGATAGCTCCGGCGATGCGGGCTGGCGTGCCTGGCATGATGAGGCTGGACTTCCTTATGAACCCAGTCGGTCAAGCTTGGCGATCCCGGACTCCAACAGTCGGGTTCAAGCAGTTGTTGACGGCCAGGGGGTAGCTTTGTGGGATGATCTGGTCATCCCGGAAATAGAAGCCGGAACTCTGGTCCGAGTGTCAGATGTTTGGGTGGAAACCTCAGGCTACTATGTCGTCTTCCAGAAAGCCCCTCTCTCAGCAGGAGCGGAAGCGTTCTTGGATTGGCTTTGGTGCGAAGCTGAGAGTTGCCACTTAGGCGGCAGCCCTGAACTGTCGCCCTCAACACCCCCTGGTGAAAAGCGCTGATTTCAATGGTTGCTTCGGGCTGGCCCCATCATGGCAGTGTCCGTTCTGCACGCTTCGCACACGTTCATTCCTTGCGCGGCACCCAGCGGTTTGGGCTCGGAGATGCCCTGCGGCGACGCAGAAATAAATGGGACTAAATGAAAGCCGGAATGTCAGCTTCCTCAGATGGCACCACGTGATCTCGCACCTGCGGAGAAGGTCCGCAAACCGCCCATCCTTCCCTGTGCGGTTTTGTAGACCGAATCTGAAACCATTTCCTTGAAAACAGATCTGAACCCATCTTCCCACCAGAAATGGAGCGCAGATGGAACAATCAGACAAACCAAACTGGAAGCCGGATCTGGCAATGGTCAAGGATCTTGCCGAATTCTTTCGGATAGACCGCACTGCTGTACCGGATGTCATGGCGACCATGGGCATCCCGAAGCGCGGCGCAGGCTATCCTTGGATCAGAATTTGGGTTGCTCTTGGTATCGACCTCGAAATTGTGAAAGACCCGGAAGATCTAAAATACCCATTGGCGGAGCTGAAACAGGTGGCCGCAAAGCTGGGAGAGAGCGCAAAGACAACGCGCCGTCGCAGCAATGGTGAACACCGGGATAAATCCATTCCGGCGTATATCGAGCTTGGTCCGCGAAAGCGCTTGTTTTTCCCGGCAGAGATCGAAAGCTGGCTCTTGGGGGAACAGCTGCCCTTCGGCCGGGAACAGAAGAACCTGTCGTTCATCCCGGGACAGGCAAAAAGAACTGGAGCGCGCAAAGCAGCACGCAGAGAGGCCGAGGTCACATTGTCTCCGTCACCCTCAGCAGCTGCCATGTTCATGGCGCCACCCAAATCGGGGTGAACCAGAACCGGGATTTCCTGAAACTCTCCACGGGACCTACCTCCTTTCCGCACCCGGAAAGGAGGTTTTCTTTTGTCTGTCAGCAGGGTGCCGCCATGCCCATTTCATCAGCAACACTTCCGCGAAAATGACACCTGGGCACGGAATTGGCCGAACAACGGACAGATGACAGGCCGAGCGGACAAAATGACAAACGCCCCCGAAATTTCGGCAGCGGCAAGTGGAGGATTAATTGTCATTTTCAGCTTCGGTTTGGGGAATAACGGCCAATTTGTCATTCAGCGGACAAGATAAGAGGCCTTCATGAGCTTTTTCATACCCATCGCGCCGATGACATTCCAGAACGTGCTGGACTGGACCATCGCGCAAGACAAGAAAGACTACGTCTCCCCGGTCAAGCGTTGCAGTGAGTTGTACAAGAACCGGCACCTGCAAGACATTCCGGCCGATCTGGATGAATTCAAGCGACGCTTTCCGCTGGGCGGTTTTGATCCCCGGCATTTCAAGACCGAGAAGGCCTACAAGGCCTGGCGCCGGAAAGTGTCCGCCGCCATCAAAGGAGCCACCGGGCAGCTGCAGGAAGAACAGGAGCGCCGGGCGCGGCAAGACGCCTGGGCGGAGCTGATCGATGCTCTGGAGCCGCTCACCGGCATGCCCGAAGAGGCAATGTATCCGCACCAAGTGCTGATCCCAATCCGGAAGCTGGCCGATCTTGCCCGGCAGCATGGCAAAGACCCCTGCCAAATTTCCCAGGAATGGCTGTGCGGGCTGCGGCCACGTTTGGGATCAAATGAATGGAAATCCCTGCAATCCGCTTTTCGGCAACTGGATCATTTCCGGTACCTGTCTTCGGTTCGGCCGCTGCTTCCGCCCGAGCCGTTCGCCGAACCCGCGGTTTTGCGTGCCAACATCCTGCCGGGTATCCCGGCTCACGTCGCAGCTGAGATCAATGACTGGGTGCTCAACGCGACGCGTGGAGAATACGATCCGGTCGAGGACAGATACGAGGAAGGGACCTCTGAGGATGACAAGTCCTTCAAAACAGCGGCGTTGCGCAAGTTTGTCAGCACCCTGTCGGAAGGCGCTGATCCGGTGGCGGAGCTTGGGCTGAGGGAACTCCTTTCTCCTGCTTATGCAGTCCAGGTCGTGCGCAGGTGGTCGTCCAACATGGATGGGGCCGGCAAGATCGCCGCCCGGACGGCACATGACTACCTCAAAGCCATCTACGTCGTGATGGTGCGCAACGGCCTGCCGCCGGATGCGATGAAGGCGCAGCTCGCAAACAACCGGTTTTTGAAGCAGGGAAAGAAGCAGGGCAGCCATATGTCACCCGGTGCGAGGACCTTCTGTGAAACTCTGCTTGGATCGCAGAAACTGACCCTGACCTTCCTTTCCCTGCACGTGCAGCTGCGCAACCGAGCCCAAGAGCTCCTCAACAGATTCTCGGCGGATGGGCGAGCAATGACCTCGAGAGAGATCGAGAAGGTGCGTTCCATCGGTTCGGTGGCGGCCGTCTGCGCGCTCGAAACCCGCGGCGCACCGATCCGCATCGACAACGCGCTGGCGCTTGCGATCCGCGGCGACAACATCACATTCCACCTGCCGGGCAGGATGACTGATCACGCGACAATCACGCTGTCGCCGGAGCACACCAAGAACGACAACGAGATCTGGGCGCCGATCGAACGCGGCAACCTGAACGGGCTCGAAGTGATCGAATGGTACATGGAAACGATCCGTCCGCTGTATCCGGGTGCAGATAGCAGCGATTTCCTGTTTCCCGGGATTATTGCGGACGGCAATCTGCCCTACGAGACCTTTCTCGACTGGTTCAAGCGCGAAACCCGTGCTGCCGGCCTGCCGATGACCCCGCATAATTTCCGCCACGGCTTGGCCTCGCTGCTGATCGAAGCCAACCCGGGAAGGTGGGATCTGCTCGAGCGGCTGCTCGACGACACCGTCGGCACTGCCAGGAAAAACTATGGCTGGGTCAACAAACGTGTGCAGCGCTCCGAGGTGCAGAAATACGTGCTCGATCTGACGAGGCTGAAGGCATGAAGAAACCTGATCGCCGGACCGTTCCGGAAATCCTGCAGCACCCGCGATGGGATCCCTTGGCCGCATGGCTGAACATGAGGGCTATCACCGCGCCGCAATTGCGTGTCCTCGATGATTTCCTCGCCTTCATTGAAGGCAGGCAGATTGCTTCGATATGGGAACTTTCGGTTTCGGACTGCCTGTCATTCGATGCCGGGTATCGGTCCGCCAACCGCCTGCGCGCCTTGAAAAAGGCGATGCAGGCGGTTTTCCCGGCCCAGCCCGCCATCCTCGTCCTGACCGACGCCATCCGCCGGAAAGAGGCGCAGACCCGGAAGCCGGCGGCCACGGCGCCGAGGCGGCGCAAGCTCAGGGTGTCGATTCCGGAGGAGGAACTGCCAGAACACTGGAAAAGCGCGCTGGCAGACATGGCGGCGGGCTTTGACGGGGACGGTGTCATCGCACCGTCTCCCAAAATGATCCCGACATACAGAATGAAGCTGAGGCAGCTGGCCTGTTCGGCCAGAAAGGCCGGGGTGCCGGAGGAAATCTCGGTTGAGGCAGTGAAGGCCTTCACCCGCGACATGCGTGGACGCGGGCTGGCCGCCGCGACACAGCTGGCCTCTTTCTCTGCATTGAAGAAATGTGCCCGCTATGTCGGCGCCGACCAGGAGGCGCAGGAGCTCTTGTCGCAGCTCCTGCGAAAGGCTGAGGATCAAGCCGGCAAAGCTCCAAAGAAGAAGTATGAAAAGCTGCAGAAAACCGGATATTCGCCGGTAGCGATCATCGGCCGCGCGGAGGACTTTCTGAAGGAGGCGGAAAGCCTGACATGCCCACGCTCGCGCCAGGCGTTGAGAAACACCGCCGCTGCTTTGGCGCTGTTTTCTGTGCTGCCGGTCCGCTTGGCGGATACACGGCTTGTATTCGGGGAGCACCTGTCGTGGCGGCAAGGGCGATATGAGCTGCACATCACACTGTCCAAGGATGGTGAGACTTATGACGCGGAAATTGATCCCCGGCTGAATGTATTCATTGATGCACTGATCCTCAGGGGGTGTGACGAGGCCTGGCTCGACCAGATGCGCAACGGCTGCCTGAAGTCCAATCGGCCGCTCTTCGTTCGAAACGACGGGGTTGGTGTGGGCTACAACTATATCTCTGATTGCTGGCGCAGTGTTTTCGGAACCGGCGAGCATATTGCCCGCACCATCCTGCATACCTTTCTGGGTATTGAGTTGGGGGCTGCCGGAACGGACATGGCCCTGGCGGCCAACGGCCAGAAATCACCACGGACAGCCGCGGATTACCAAGACCAAATGGTTGCAAAAGCGCAGCGCCTGCAAGGACAGAAAGTCTTTGAGGATATGGTCGGCGGCGTGAACTTGAAGCTCTTTGAACTCACCTGAAACGGGCTTGGAGGCGAGCTTTTCAGCGCATCCTTCGTGGTGAGAATGCGCTGAAAAGCGTCCTCCAACCCGGAGAAAAGGAAGAACCATGGAACCTGTTTTCATTGATTTCGAAGCGTCAAGTCTGGCGCCCAAAAGCTGGCCCATCGAGGTTGGTATCGCTTGGGTGGACAACTGTCGGGTTGCTGCCGAGGCCAAGCTCATCTGTCCGAAGCCATCTTGGTCCATGGATGACTGGCATCCGGCAAGCGAGAAGGTGCACGGCATCCCCAGGAGTGCCCTGAATGAGGCGGAGACGGCGGAAAGCGTAGCGATGTGGCTTCGGGGCAAGCTCCAAGGAAAACACGTTGTCAGCGATGCGCCGGAATTCGATCAGCGTTGGCTTGACCGTCTGATGCAATCCATCGGTGGAGCACCTGATATCACGCTCGACGACTTTGATCGTGCGGTCTGGTGGGCCTTTTCGGAAATGGACGGTCAGATTGCTCCAGGACGTCTGCACGACGTGTACAGCCATCTGGCGAATGAAACGACGGTTCATCGCGCATGTGACGATGCGGCCAAACTGGCCCGGGCATGGCTAACAGGGATCAAAGAAAGCAAGGAATGAGGCATGCATCGGTGATGATGCCGAAGGCGAATTTGATTATCTGGCCGCAACCGCAATCAGGAAGAGAACGAAGACCTTTGTTTTCCGCGCAGTCCTCAGGTTGAGGCCGCGCAGAAAACAAAGTCATTCGAAACCAGAAAAGGAACAACACAGCGACGCTCCGCCCCCTTCTTGAGCTGTCCTTTGTGGCAGCAAAAACACAAACAAGGAGTTGCGCTATGCACACATCCCCTTCACCTGCCGTTCAGGCCCTCTTTCTCTTTCTTTCCGAGAACAATGAGGGCCTGCAGAATGCTGCCCTCGTTTTGGGGGGCGGAAAGGCCCTGAATCGCGTTCAATATCTGCTGGATCATCTGGGAGCGGCCCGGCAACTGACCCGTCGTGCCCGTCTCGATCTCGTCGCCCTGCACGAACTGTTCACTCTGAAATACGTTGGTGACCCGCTGCGCCTCGAAACCGCGCTCTTCGCAGAAATCGATCCCATGGATCCGATGGTTGAGGAGATCTGTCTTTTGACAGACCGCCTGGAAGATCACATGCGCGCCATCGATGCTGCGTCTGATCTGCCAGTCTTCGATTTCGACATCGCTGCATGAGGGAGGTTCAGATGCAATACGACACAGGTTACGAGCCGGAATCTCCTCAGGAGCGGGCTGCTCTTCGAGCCATTCGGTATGCGAGGCACTTCGTATCGGAATGGCGAGAAGCTTCAGTTGAGATCCCGGAGTTGAAGCTCCGCCAGATCGCGCCGACGCTCGAACGCCTCGAGGACGGTGTCCTCTTCGATTTTCAGGACGTGTCTGTTCTGGAAATTCTCGAAAAGGCCATTGTCCGGCACGTGAATGACATTCGGGAAGGGTATGGCAGCCGGGCCATTCGATTGGATGTCAGCGGCGATGATATTCTTTGCCCGACGCTTCGAGAGGGCCGTTACCTTATCGAGCAATGGAAATGCTTCAAGCATGCGCGCCAACACGTGCTGGATCTCCGGCAGGCGCGGAAAATAGCCGATAGGTTTGGGTGAAATGAAGTTGCCGCTGCCTCTGGCTTTGTCGGAGGTGACCTGCCCCCCGCAAAATCCCTCACCATGAAGTAGAGTCTGCCCAACCTATGTAGGAGCAGACGAATGCGTAAGAGCCGTTTCACCGAGGCGCAAATCATTGGGATGATCAAAGAGCAGGAAGCCGGGATGCCGACAGCAGAGGTGTGCCGACGGCACGGCCTGAGCCCGGCGACCTTTTACAAGCTGAAGTCCAAATATGGCGGCATGGAGGTTACGGAGGCCGCGCGGCTGAAGGCGCTGGAAGATGAGAATGCCAAGCTGAAGCGGCTGCTGGCAGACACGATGCTCGACAACGTGGTTTTGAAAGACCTGCTGGGAAAAAGCTGACGACACCGAAAGAGCGGCGAGAGGCAGCGCTCACTGCGATGCGGGATCACGGCATCTCGCAGCGCAGGGCCTGCCGGCTTGTCGGTGTCGACCCCAAGACGGTCCGGCGCGAACGCCCGCCCGACCATCCCGAGATCCGCCAGGAGATGAAAGAGATCGCTGGCAAACGCCGCCGGTTCGGCTACCGGCGGATCGGCGTGCTGCTTGAGCGCAAAGGCATGATCATGAACCACAAGAAACTCTACCGGCTCTACCGCGAAGAAGGCCTTGCGGTAAGGAGGCGGCGGGGCCGCAAGCGTGCCCGGGGCTCGCGAACGCCGATGCCTGAAGCCACGCAGCCCAACCAGCGCTGGTCCCTGGACTTCCTGGCGGATAGCTTCGGCGCGTCGCGGAAATTCCGCATCCTGGCCGTGAATGATGACTGCTGCCGGGAAAACCTGTGCCTGGCCGCGGACACCAGCATTTCAGGAGAGCGCGTTGCCCGGGAGCTGGACGCGCTCGTCCGGATCTACGGGAAACCCGCTTGCATTGTCAGCGACAACGGCACGGAATTCACCAGCCGGGCAATCCTGAAATGGGCCGACAGGAACGGCGTGGATTGGCATTACATCGACCCCGGAAAACCGCAGCAGAATGCCTTCATCGAGTCGTTCAACGGCAGCCTGCGGGACGAGCTTCTCAATGAAGAGCTGTTCGATACCCTGGACGATGCCCGCCGCAAGCTGGCGCTGTGGCGCTACGATTACAACAACGTCAGGCCCCACTCTTCGCTGGGGAACAGAACGCCAAAGCAAGCGCGGCAGGCGCTTGAGCTATTTGAGGGCTCCGCGCCCGCCGCGCTTGCCAAGCCCGAAACCGACGACTACCAAAATCAAACCCGCAGACTCTCCTCATGAGCGAGGGACCAGCGGGGGGCAGGTCAGAGGCAGCGGCAGGCACAACGGAACTATACAGAGAAAAGGCCTGAACTGAGTGAAGGGTCGTGCCTCATTTCGCTCTGAAATCAAACCCCAGTCAAACCAGTTTTTCGGATTTCCGAGCCGACCACAGCTCCCGGTTACGCAAGCTCTAACCCGTACCGGAAGCATCAAGATGACCATTCAAACCAATCAAACCAAAATTTCGGTTTCTGAGGAAACGGCCAATGTCCTCGAAACGATGAAACCGAGGCTCAGGTCGTCGGCTGTCGCAAAGCTCTCTGGATTGTCCAAAAGGGCAATCACGCAGCACGCGGCAAACGACAACATTCCTGGTGCCGCTAAACACGGCGGTGTCTGGACGTTCGATCATGACCTGGCCCTACTTTGGATAAATGAGGGCAGCAAATGTCTAACAAAGAAGAGAAACCAAAAAACATCTTCAAACCGAGAAACAGCAAGTATTGGTGGCTCCGCGTCAAAATCGACGGCTTCACCCACCGGGAAACACTTCGGACAACTTCTCAAAGAGTCGCGGCGAAGAAAGCCAAGGATCGCATAAAGGAACTCCGTGGAAAGGAGGAGTCGGGGGAGCTGGATTGGACTTTCGCTGCGGGCTTTACGAAATTTTTTAACGCCCTCGATCTCACCTCCAGTTCCTGGGGCAGTGAAACTCGCAAGCGTTATCAGAGCAGCCTCCGCCAAATTCTTCGCGTTATCGTTGATATCTGTGAGGATGCGGACCGTGAAATAGAAGATCTAATGGCCGCAGAGATCACGGTGGCAACCGTTTCAGAATTTGTCGCTCGCAGGCGTGCAGAAAAAGTGACCGTTTCCACTATCAACCGGGATTTGACTGCGTTCACCAGTCTTATGAGTTCGATCAAAAATCAGGGATGGATTGAGGAAAACCCAGTCCGGTTGTTTGAAAAGCAGGGCATGAAGGAAGTGTTGCCCGTCATTACTCTTCCGAGCAACATGGCCATTCAAAAGCTCTCAGCTCGGGCTCCGGGTACGTTGCACTATTTCCCCAGTTTCCTCGACGCTACAGGAGGTCGTGTTACCGAGATGGCGTTGCTGCTTTGGGCGGATGTTTCGGGGCTCGACAACCCAGTCGAAGGGAATGTCAAAGCAACGTTAAGAAATACAAAAGGGAAGAAGGTTCGCGCGATTGAGTTGCGGCAACAAGCCATCGATATCCTGTTGAAGATCCCTCGATCAAATGTCTCTCCCTATATTTTCTGGAACTCTACCGAACACGGTTATTACAAGGACCCGTCGAACCTCTTCTGGGAATACGGACAAGAAACAGGGTTCGATGCCCGGCTGCATGATCTTCGGCACAAGTTCGCCATTGAACGCCTCAAGGAGGGTTGGTCCATCTATCGCGTTCAGAAATACATCGGCCATGGATCGGTGCTGACTACAGAGCGCTACTATCTCAGGTATCTTACCGCGGAAGAGAAGGCTCGAGTTTCCGCAGATGGCGACAACGGATTTCGCTAAGAAATGCCGGGTGAAATGAGGAGGGGATCCCGCGATTGCGGGGTCCCCTATTTTCATGCTCGGGGGGGGGCTGTCAGTCTTGAAAAGGGGCATAGATACCGGCCTAAGGGGGCATAGTCGGCATACCCGGAAGCCGCAAAAGGTGTCATAGTATGACACTATTGGCCCGAAGCTCAGGAAACAGAAGAGGGGTTCCTTGGCCTTGAATAGGGCAAATTTTGCAGCGATCTCAGGGGGATAATGGCGGAGAGACAGGGATTCGAACCCTGGGTGGGCTTGCACCCACAACGGTTTTCGAGACCGCCCCGTTCGACCACTCCGGCACCTCTCCGCGGGGGGTGAGGCGCGGTTTAATGTTGATTCCGGACCGGCGCAAGGGGCGAAATGCGCCTTTGACAAAAAAAGCCGGAAATCCGTTGCCAGCCAAAGGTTTTTGCCTAGATTTGCCCTATGCAGATGATCGCTCCGACCCCCGCCGTGCTTATGCGTTTTCTTGCCGTGCTGTGTTTCGCCATTGCCGCCGTTCCGCTGCCGGCGCTGGCAGCCGACCGGGAGCGGGTTGAGGCGTTTCTGGAAGTGACAGGATTTGATGTGGCGCTCGACAGCATCGCACTGTCCGCCTCCAGCGCGCCGGAAATGCTGGGTGTCGACACAGGAGCCTTCGGCAGCCAGTGGACCAAATTGTCCGAGGACGTGTTTGACACCCGGGAAATGCGCGGGCAGGCCGTGGAGATTTTGGAGAACACGCTGGATGACGAGGCGCTGGATCACGCTGCGGCCTTTTACGCCAGCGATCTAGGCAAGCGGCTGGTGCGGGCGGAGAACGCCTCACATATGGTGGAGGATGACGAGGTAAAGCAGCTGGCCGGCAACCGGATCATCTCCGGTCTGGTCAAGGAGGGCAGCGAGCGCGTCGCCATGTACCAGCGGATGGGATCGGCCATTGATGCGGCCGGCACCGGCGTGCGGGCGCTTCAGCAAATCCAGTTTCGCTTTCTGATGGCGGCCGCTGCGGCCGGCGTGATTGAACTGGAGCTGGACGCCGATGGCTTGCGGGCGCTGATGAAGGAGCAGGAGAGCGACTTGCGCCTCAGCCTGCAGGCATCCAGCCTAGCGGCCTCTGCCTATACCTATCAGGAATTCACCGACGCAGAGGTCGAGGCTTACGTCGAGGCGCTGGAGGAGGCGCCGATGCAGCGGGTTTACGAGCTGTTGAATGCGGTGCAGTATGAAATCACCGCCAACCGCTTCGAGGAACTGGCGCACCGCATGGCTGAGCTGACACCGGGGCAGGATATCTGACCCGGCAAGCTGCTGATACAACCTGTGGAAAACGGTTGACAGCCCCGGCATTCCGAACCATAAGCCCGCATCCCGGCCCGGAATCCGCGCGCCGGGATTCACTTGTAATCCGCCCTGCACAGGGGCGCGCTGTTCGAGGCGGCATCAGCCGGAACGCCCGCGAGGGGGCCGTAGGACGCGGTAAGAAAAGGAAAGACGCACATGTTTGCGGTCCTCAAGACTGGCGGCAAGCAGTACAAGGTTCAGGCGGGCGACGTGCTCCGCGTTGAAAAACTTGCTGCAGATGCTGGCGACACCATCCAGTTCGACGAAGTTCTGATGCTTGGCGGCGACGCACCCGTTGTGGGCGCTCCGCTGGTGGAAGGCGCTGCCGTGAAGGCAGAAGTGATCGACCAGATCAAAGGCGAAAAGCTGATCAACTTTGTGAAGCGCCGCCGGAAGCACTCCTCCAAGCGCACCAAAGGCCACCGTCAGAAACTGACCCTGGTCCGGATCACCGAGATCCTGGCATCGGGTGCAACCAAATCCGCTCCGAAAGCTGCTGCCAAAGCCGCTCCTGCTGCTGACGCTGCTGCATCGGACGACCTGACCCAGCTGACCGGCGTCGGCCCCGCAGCTGCCAAGAAACTGGCAGAAGCAGGCCTCACCAGCTTTGCCCAGATCGCAGCCTTGTCCGAAGACGACATTGCTGGTATCGAAGCAATCAAAGTGAAGCCCGAGTGGGTTGAGCAGGCCAAAGAGCTGGCCAAAGGCTAAGGAGAGAGAGAATGGCACATAAAAAAGCTGGCGGTTCCTCCCGTAACGGCCGCGACTCTGCCGGTCGCCGCCTTGGCGTGAAACTCTACGGTGGCCAGGCGGCCATCGCAGGCAACATCATCGTGCGTCAGCGCGGCACCAAGTTTTGGCCGGGCGAAGGCGTGGGCATCGGCAAGGACCACACTCTGTTTGCCACTGCTGACGGTGCTGTAAGCTTCCGCAAAGGCCTGAAAGGCCGCACCTTTGTATCGGTTCTCCCAGTGGCGGAGGCCGCTGAGTAAGCCGACCCGAAGGGTAAAGAAATCTTTAGGGGGATCGGCTACAAGGCCGGTCCCCCATTCTGTTTTGAGTATGCGAGTGAATGATGATTTTCCCAGTACAGGCCAAGCCCCCAAGCGCAGCGCCGCGGCTCCCGGGTGTTCACGCCCGGCCTACGGGAAGTTTTGCGCAATTTGAACAGCGCGTGCCTTGCCGTCAGGGCAGGGCGTGCACATCTGAATTTGGCCGCCACAATAATCAGGGCTTTGTCCGCCCGGAAAAACACGGCAGAGGAGGAGCACATCCATGAATCTGGATCAAATTGTGTGCCAGCAGGTCATTGAAACCGAACGTTTCATTCTGCGGCCGTTGCGGAAATCTGATGCCGGGCTGATTGAGCATTATGTCAGCGACGAGCGTGTTGCCCGCATGACCCGCTCTATTCCGCACCCGCTGCCGCCCGGCGCGGCAGAGGCGTTTGTGGCGCGTGCCATGGCGGATGAACGCGACGAGGATGTCTGGGTGATTGACGGCACTGCCGATGGCGATGCCGAGTTGAAGGGTGTGATCGGCCTGAAACGGATGGACCGCAACCAGTCAGAGGTGTCTTACTGGACCGCACCGCCGTTTTGGAATACCGGGCTTGCCTCAGCGGCGCTCAAGGCGCTGGTGGATGCAAACCCGCAAAACAACGCGGCGATGTTTGCCTGCGTGTTCCAGGACAACCCGGCCTCTGCGCGGGTGCTGATCCATTGCGGTTTTGATTATCTGGGCGACGCCGAAAGCTTTGCTGTTGCGCGCGGCACCACTGTTCCAACCTGGACCTACAGCCGAAAACTGTGATTGGCGCGGCGCGCGCTTTACGGTAAGGCAAACGAAACATTCCCGCCAAGGCCCCGCGCCTTGGCGGGACACTTGTACTGCACGGGCAGGCCGCAAGATCCTGCCGCATTAAGGAGCTGTCATGAAATTCCTCGATCTGGCAAAGGTCTACATCCGCTCGGGCGCCGGCGGGAACGGCTGCGTCAGCTTCCGGCGTGAGAAGTACATCGAATATGGCGGCCCCGACGGCGGCGACGGCGGCAAGGGCGGCTCGGTCTGGGCCGAGGTTACCGAGGGGCTGAACACCCTGATCGACTTCCGCTACCAGCAGCATTTCTTTGCCAAAAACGGCCAGTCCGGCATGGGCCGCCAGCGCACCGGCAAGGACGGCGACGACATCGTTCTGCGGGTTCCGGTCGGGACTGAAATCCTGGACGAGGATCAGGAAACCGTTTTGGCTGACCTGACCGAACCGGGCCAGCGGGTGCTGCTGGCCAAGGGCGGCAACGGCGGCTTTGGCAACCTGCACTTCAAGTCCGCCACCAACCAGGCGCCGCGGCGCGCCAACCCGGGGCAGGAGGGCGTAGACCGCACCATCTGGCTGCGGCTCAAACTGATTGCCGATGCCGGCCTTCTGGGCCTGCCGAACGCGGGCAAGTCCACATTCCTGGCGGCAACCTCCAACGCGCGCCCCAAGATCGCCGACTACCCCTTTACCACCCTGCACCCGAACCTGGGTGTGGTGGGCATCGACAACACCGAATTCGTGGTGGCCGACATTCCCGGTCTGATCGAAGGCGCGCATGAGGGCCGCGGCATCGGCGACCGCTTCCTGGGCCACGTCGAACGCTGCGCCGTGCTGCTGCATCTGGTGGACGGCACTTCGGAGACCGTGGTCGAGGATTATGAGACCATCATCAGCGAGCTTGAAGCCTATGGCGGCGAGCTTGCCACCAAACCACGCATCACCGCGCTGAACAAGGTCGATGCCTTGGATCCGGAGGAGCGCGACGAGAAACGTGCCGCGTTGGAAACTGCGGTTGGCGGGCCGGTGATGATGATGTCTGGCGTCAGCCGCGAAGGGCTGAACGAGGTGCTGCGCGCTGTGCGTGCTGAAATCGACGATGACCGCGTCCGGATGAAACCCGCCGAGGAGGAAAAGCCTTGGCAGCCCTGACCGCGGCCAAACGGATCGTCGTCAAGATCGGCTCGGCGCTGCTGGTCGATCGGGGCAGTGGTGAGCTGCGGGCCGGCTGGCTGCATTCGCTGGCCAATGACGTCGCCTGGCTGAAGTCCCGCGGCACCGATGTGGTTCTGGTTTCCTCAGGCTCCATCGCCTTGGGCCGCGGCGTGCTGGGGCTGCCCCGCGCAGATCTGCCGCTGGAGAAATCCCAGGCCGCAGCCGCGGTTGGCCAGATCCGCCTGGCCCGCGCCTATGAAGAGGCGCTGGCGCCGCACCGGATCACCACTGCGCAGGTGCTGGTGACGCTGGAGGACAGCGAAAACCGCCGCCGCTACCTGAACTCCCGCGCGACGCTGGAAACGCTGCTGAGCATGGGCGCGATTCCGATCGTGAACGAAAACGACACCATCGCCACAGATGAAATCCGCTATGGCGACAACGACCGGCTGGCCGCCCAGGTGGCGGTGACCGTTGGGGCTGACTGCCTGATCCTGCTGTCCGATGTCGACGGGTTCTATAGTGCCAACCCGGCGCTGGACCCCGACGCCCGGCGCTACGACCGGATTGACGAGATCACGCCAGAGATCGAGGCGATGGCGGGAGATGGGGTTTCCGGCCTGTCCAAAGGCGGCATGATCACCAAACTGCAGGCGGCCAAGATGGCCACCGCCGCGGGCTGCGCCATGGCGATCACTGAAGGTTTACCTCTGAACCCTTTGAAAAATCTAGAAGATGGCGCGGCTTGCACCTGGTTCACCGGGCAAGGCGACCCGCAAACAGCCCGCAAACGCTGGATCAGCGCGATGAAGACGCGCGGTGTCCTGACCGTTGACGAAGGCGCGGCGCGTGCGCTGATGTCCGGTAACAGCCTGCTGCCCGCAGGCGTCCGTCATGTGGAGGGTGACTTTGGCCGCGGCGATCCGCTGGCCATCCTTGGCCCAGACGGGCGCAAGCTGGGGCAGGGTCTGTCGCGCTATACCGCCGATGAAGCCCGCGCCATCCAGGGGCGCCGCTCGCATGATATCGAGGCCACGCTGGGCTATCCCGCCCGCGCGGCTCTGATCCACCGCGATGATATGGCGCTTTGATCAGACCACCTGATGGTTTATTCCAGCCGGCAAGCACTGAAGTGCCAGACAGGGACCGGCAAGGGCGCGAGACAAATGAAAGACAATGAGAATATTCCCGCCGTGATGGCGGAGCTTGGCAAGCGTGCAAAGCAAGCAGCGCAGATCCTGGCCACAGCCAGCGCTGAGCGCAAAACCTCGGCATTGATCGCCGCCGCAGACGCGGTCTGGCGCCGCCGGGCGGAGATCATCGCCGCTAATGCCAAGGATCTTGAGTTCGGCCGGGGCAAGGGTCTGTCGGACGCGATGATGGATCGGCTGATGCTGGACGAAGCCCGCGTTCAGGGCATCGTCTCCGGCTTGCGCGCGGTGGCGGACCAGCGCGATCCGGTCGGCGAAGTGATGGAAGAGTGGGAACAACCCACTGGTCTGAAAATCCAGCGTGTGCGCACCCCGCTGGGCGTTATCGGCGTGATCTACGAAAGCCGCCCCAACGTCACCGCCGATGCCGGTGCTCTGTGCTTGAAATCGGGCAATGCGGTGATCCTGCGCGGCGGTTCGGAAAGCTTCCATTCCTCGCAAGCCATTCATGCATGCCTGGCCGAAGGCCTGAAGTCCGCAGGCTTGCCCGAAGACGCAGTCCAGCTGGTACCGACCCGCGACCGTGCGGCGGTGCAGGAGCTGCTGACCATGACGCAGTATGTCGACGTTATTGTTCCCCGCGGCGGCAAAGGACTGGTCGGGCTGGTCCAGCGCGAGGCGCGGGTGCCGGTCTTTGCCCACCTCGAAGGCATCGTGCACATCTACCTCGACAAATCCGCCGATCCGCAAAAGGCTCTGGATGTGGTGCTGAACGCCAAGACCCGCCGCACCGGCATCTGCGGTGCAGCCGAGTGCCTGCTGATCCATCAGGATATTGCGGACACTCTGGGCAAGGCAGTGCTGGAGGCGCTGTCCGGCGCTGGCGTGGAGATCCGCGCCGAGGAAGAACTGCCCGGTCCCGTAGGTATGACCGCTGCAACGGCGGAGGACTGGGGCAAAGAGTATCTGGATTCGATTATTGCTGCTAAACAAGTAGCGGGCATAGATGATGCGATCCGGCACATCCGCACCCATCACTCCCAGCACACAGATTGCATCATCACCGAGGATGAGGCCGCAGTTCAAAAGTTCTTTGCTGAGCTGGACAGTGCCATTCTGATGCACAACGCCTCGACACAGTTTGCTGACGGCGGCGAATTCGGCATGGGTGCAGAGATCGGCATTGCCACCGGCAAGATGCATGCCCGCGGGCCGGTCGGAGCGGTACAGCTCACCAGTTTCAAGTACCTGGTGCGCGGAAACGGAACGACCCGCGCCTGACAGCACCGCTAACGCAAAACGCCGGGCAACGTGCCCGGCGTTTCTTTGCGTATTTGCTGGCAATCAGAACTGCAGCGTAATCTTCTCCAGGTTCTGCTCAAGCCGGACAGTGCGGTTTGCTTCCTTCGCTGCCTCGGGCAGCAGTGCGAACTGAACCAGGGCAGGGGTGATCTCGGCGTTGGATGTGCCGCCGCTGACCCGGGCCCACAACTCGTCATCAACGTTCAGCTTGCTGCCTTCGCCCATCACGGTCCACTTCCCGTCGGCGCAGAAAATCTTGACCGTGCCGCCATAGGGCAGTGCGGATTCAAGGCACAGTGCCGCCAGCAGCGCCAGGCGGGCCTCGCTGCGGGTGCAGCCCTCAAGCGGCGACCATTGATACTTGATGCGGCCGCCCTTGCTGATGTCCTCCAGAACCGAAACGATCTCGGCCCGCGCCATTTGCTGATCCCCCGCCGCGCCAAAGGCGATCCGGAAAAACCGGATGCGGGCATTTGCGTTGGCGACGCTGTCGGAGATCAGCTCCAGTTCCGGGCCTGACATGCTGCCTGCCATGCCAAGCAGCTCCAGACCGTTGTTGATGGCGCCGACCGGGCTGATCAGATCATGGCAGATCCGGGACCCTACCAATGCCGCCAGATTGGCGTTATCTAAACCCATAACTTCTACTTCCTCCGAATTGGGCCACCCGTAAATGAATGACCTCAACGCAATTTTAGCTCCCGGAATGTTCGTCCGGCACCCGGATCACCCCGAATGGGGCGTCGGTCAGGTTCAGTCGAACGCGGGCGGCAAGATCACCGTGAATTTTCCCGACCAAGGAAAGCTCGTGATTGACGGAGCGCGCATCTCCCTTATCCCCGTCTTTGAGCCATAACGGTTTATGAAGGGTTAACGAACCCCCTCGAATTAGCCATAAATGCCGCGCACTCTTTGCCCCAAGGGCAGGCTGCGCTCAAGCCGAAACATGCAAGGAAGCCGTATGCAAGACCGCGCCCCGGAGTTTTCCGTGAAAATCGCCGGCACGGAGGAAGAGCTGCGCGCCGCGCAGGCTTTGCGGTATGAAGTGTTCGTCCGGGAACTGGGCGGCGGTGGTGCGATGGTGGATCACGAGGCGGGACTTGAGCAGGACCGGTTCGACCCCTTCTTTGACCACATGCTGGTGACCGATACCTCCACGGACATGGTTGTCGGCGTCTACCGTTTGCTGCGGGACGATCAGGCGGCCAAGGCCGGGCAGTTCTATTCCGAGGATGAATACGATCTGAGTGTTTTGAAAGCCTCCGGCCGCAGGCTGCTGGAACTTGGGAGGTCCTGCCTGCATCCTGAATACCGCGGCGGGATGGCGATGTTCCACCTCTGGTCCGGGCTGGCGGAGTATGTCGAGGCGCACGGGATCGAGGTGCTGTTCGGTGTGGCGAGCTTTCACGGAACCGATCCGCAGCAGCTGGCCAATCCGCTGGCGATGCTGCACCACAACCACCTGGCACCAACCGAGTTGCGCGTGCGGGCGAAATCCTTTCAGCCTATGAACTTGGTTCCCAAAGCAGACCTGGACCGCAAACGCGCGATGCTGGACACGCCCGCGCTGATCAAGGCCTATCTGCGGCTGGGCGGCTTTGTCGGTGAGGGCGCCTATATCGACCATGCGTTCAACACCACAGATGTCTGCCTGATCCTGGACACCGCGCGGATGAACGAACGGCAGCGCAAGATTTATGCTGGGGGGCGGGGAAGGGAATGAGCGTCAGCTGGCAGAGCGAGGAGGCTCCGGACCCGGTCCGGATCAGTGCTCTGGGCTGGTGCCTGGTGCTGTTGCGCGGCGTGCCGCTGGCGCTGCTGGTGTTTGGCGGCCTCCTGCTGCTGCTGGCCGTGCGGCTGGCAG
Source organism: Leisingera sp. CC-HEC096 (assembly GCF_059429235.1). Lineage (NCBI taxonomy): Bacteria > Pseudomonadati > Pseudomonadota > Alphaproteobacteria > Rhodobacterales > Roseobacteraceae > Leisingera > Leisingera sp. CC-HEC096. Next base: position 853,378 of record NZ_JCAIJS010000001.1, on the reverse strand, counting down.
AACGGCCGCTATTCGGGCTCCAGCGGCCGGTCACGCCGTTCATCACCCAGTTTGTCTGCCGCAATGCGTTCCGCCTCATGGGGATCCGCTACAAAACCCGCGGCACCCTGATGCGCCAGCGCGGTCCGGTCGTCGCCAACCATTCTTCCTGGCTGGACATCTTTGCCTTGAACGCGCGCAAGCGGATCTATTTCGTGTCCAAAGCCGAGGTTGCCGGATGGCCAGGGATCGGCTGGCTGGCGCGCGCGACCGGCACCGTGTTCATCGAGCGCAATCCCAAGAAAGCCAGGGAGCAGGCAGACCTGTTCGAGCAGCGCCTGCGCGCCGGGCACAAGCTGCTGTTTTTTCCGGAAGGCACATCAACTGATGGGTTGCGTGTTTTACGTTTCAAAACAACGCTTTTCGCTGCCTTTTTCACAGACCACCTGCGCGACGGCCTGCACGTTCAGCCGGTTTCCGTGGTGTATCATGCGCCCAAAGGAGCGCCCGCCCGGTTTTATGGCTGGTGGGGGGATATGGACTTCGGCCCTCACCTTCTCAAAGTTCTGGCCGCCCCGCGCCAGGGAGCAGTAGAGCTGATCTATCATCCGCCGCTGAAAGTGGCGGACTTCCCGGACCGCAAGGCGCTGGCCGCCAGGGCCGAGGAATTGGTGCGCAGCGGTCATCAAGAAGCCTTGCAGGCTTGAAATTCGGGGCAGGGCGCCGATTTCTGCGGGACGGTACTTGTCAGCTGACAATAACTGCTCTATAGGCGCGCATACGAACCCGCAGGCGGGGTTTGGCCTGATCAGGGGAGACATCCCTGACGGACCCCCGGTTGGAGCTTTTGCTCTGAACCCCCGCCGAGGATAGAAACCGGAAAGGAAAGAATAGCATGGCTCTTCCCGAGTTCACCATGCGTCAGCTGCTGGAAGCTGGCGTTCACTTCGGCCACCAGACTCAGCGCTGGAACCCGCGCATGTCGCCGTTCATCTACGGCTCGCGCAACGGCATCCACATCATGGACCTCACCCAGACTGTTCCGATGCTGGACCAGGCGCTGCAGGTTGTCCGTGACACCGTCGCCAAAGGCGGCCGCGTCCTGTTCGTCGGCACCAAGCGCCAGGCAGCTGGCCCGATTGCCGAAGCCGCTGAGAAATCCGCTCAGTACTACATGAACCACCGCTGGCTGGGCGGCACTCTGACCAACTGGAAAACCGTTTCCCAGTCGATCAACCGCCTGAAGGAAATCGACGAGAAGATGTCCTCCGGCGCCGAAGGCCTGACCAAGAAAGAGCGTCTGGGCATGGAACGCGACCAGGAGAAGCTGCAGGCCTCCCTGGGCGGCATCCGCGAAATGGGCGGCGTGCCGGACCTGCTGTTCGTCATCGACGTGAAAAAAGAAGCACTGGCAATCGCCGAAGCCAAGAAACTGGGCATCCCGGTTGTGGCTGTTGTCGACACCAACTGCTCCCCCGACGGCGTGGACTTCATCATCCCGGGCAACGACGACGCATCGCGCGCCATCTCGCTGTACTGCGATCTGGTGGCCCGTGCGGCTCTGGACGGCATGTCGGCTCAGCTGGGCGCAGCAGGCGTTGACCTGGGCGCGCTGGAAGAAGCACCGGCAGAAGAAGCCGTTGCTGAAGAAGCAGCCGCCGAAGCCTGATCCGTCCTGTCACGGAACTGACATGCGGGGCAGGGTATCACCTGCCCCAAATCCGTTTTTGAATTGAGGAGAGCCTAAGATGGCAATCACTGCAGCAATGGTGAAAGAACTGCGCGAATCCACCGGCGCAGGCATGATGGATGCGAAGAAAGCACTGGTCGAAAACGACGGCAACATGGAAGCCGCCGTTGACTGGCTGCGCACCAAAGGCCTGGCGAAAGCCGCCAAGAAATCCGGCCGTACCGCTGCTGAAGGCCTGGTGGCCGTGGTCGTCGAAGGCGGCAAAGGCGTTGCGGTTGAAGTGAACTCCGAAACCGACTTCGTTGCCAAGAACGGCGAATTCCAGGAAATGGTCGCAGGCATCGCCAAGGCCGCTCTGTCCGCAGACGACGTCGAAGCGCTGAAAGCAGCCGACCTGGGCGGCAAGTCCGTCGAAGCAACCCTGACCGACAAAATCGCCACCATCGGCGAGAACATGTCGCTGCGCCGCATGGAGAAGCTGGAAGGCGAAACCGTTGTGTCCTACGTGCACAACGCGGCCACCGCCGGCATGGGCAAGATCGGCGTTCTGGTTGCCATGAACGGCGGCGACGAAGCGATCGGCAAGCAGGTTGCAATGCACATTGCCGCCGTGAACCCGGCCGCTCTGTCCGAAGCCGACCTGGATGCGTCCGTTGTCGAGAAGGAAAAGCAGGTCCAGATGGACATCGCCCGCGAGTCCGGCAAGCCGGAGCAGGTGATCGAGAAGATGATCGAAGGCCGCATGAAGAAATTCGTGGCTGAATCGACCCTGCTGAACCAGCAGTTCGTGGTGAACCCGGACCTGACCGTGGAAGCCGCGGCCAAGGAAGCTGGCGCCACCATCACCGGCTTCGTCCGTGTGGAAGTCGGCGAAGGCATCGAAGTCGAAAAAGAAGACTTCGCAGCAGAAGTGGCCAAAGCCGCTCAGGGCTGATCAGCACTGCTGACACCTTTTATTGTTTTGACCGGCGGGTGGCTTCCATCCGCCGGTTTCTTTTTATCGCATATAGCTAAGGCTGCGGCAGATCCAGGACTGGCGCCGGATTGCCGCCGCATTGCCAGGTTACGTCGAAAACAAGCTGTGCTGCAGGTGAGGGGCCCCACTGATGGGGATGGATGGAGCCCCTCTGATATCCGGGATAGACGCGGACCAATACGCGCCTATACCCGACCAGGTAGGAGAGCCTTGTAATCGCAAGGGTCGATACCCAAAGTTCCTTGGCCAAAGCCACCACTCACGGAACATGTGCAACATGCAGTGAATTACCCTTTAACGGTAGTACAGAATTCCTTACTTTTTGATGCTAATTGGCGTCTAGCGCTTTAGCGCATCAGGTATTTCTCCGGCCCGTGCTACAGGGTCAGAGCTATCCAGAAAAAGGCGAATAATTTCATAAAGCTGCTTCAGCCGCCTCAAACAGCCCAGACGTGCAATTATGCGTCGACAACGTACATCTGATTGTGCAAGGCGGCCTTCAAAACGGCCTGTGCAGTCGTCTCAACCGACAAAGAGGCGCGCGCAAGACGGAGGTGTTTTTCAATCGTAGCGGGTGTTAATCCCATTAAAAGCGCAATATCTTGTGTGGTCTTACCGTCGCCGACCCATTGCAAGACTTCCCGTTGCCGCTTGGTCAGGCTGCGGTTTGGTGCGGCATAGGGCAGGGTAAGGATCTTCAGATGAGCGACGTTGTTCATCAGCACAATGTCCTCACCGCAGTCCGCCCATACCGCGTCAACCTCATCCTGGGTCATGCCGGGTTTAGCCGCAAGCGAGATCGCGCCCTTGTAGCGGTTCGAGGCCGAATGAAAGCTGATCGTGTACCCGGCTGTCATGTCGAGCCTCTGGTTGAACTCGTGCACCTTTCTGGCCTCCGGTGTCAACGTGCCGGTTGCTGCCATGTCCTGGACAATGCGCCAGCTGCCGGCGCCCTCATTGTCCAGCGCCCATCGGAGCATAGGTGCCGACAAATACAGCCCCTTGTGCAGAAAGCCGTTCAGATACTCGTTTTGGTGATTGGACAAGATGACAAAGTCCTCGGGATCTCCCAGAGAGGTCTCCGTCTTGAACCGCGTGTGTCCGTAAATCAGCCGGTCAAAACCGAACGAGGCCATTTGCCTCACATGCTGGTGCCACAGCACCTCCAGGCTCTGAGCCCCGCAAACGAAGTTCAGGTAGTCCTTGAACGTCATGCCGGCCCAGCCGCGTTCAGATGTTCGGCCAAGGCATCGAGCGCCAAGAGATAACCTTTGGCACCGAAGCCGCAGATCTGACCCAACGCTGCCTTGGCGATATAGGACGTGTGCCGGAATGGCTCACGTGCGTGGATGTTTGAAAGATGGACTTCAACTGCCGGAATTTCCACGGAAATCAGCGCGTCCATCAACGCAATGGACGTGTGCGTATAGGCCCCGGCATTCAAAATAATCCCTTGGTGCACGCCTTTGGCGGCGTGAATGGCGTCGATCAGCGCGCCCTCATGGTTGGACTGCAGGCAGGCAACATCAAACCCAAGCGTCTTGCCGTGTGCCTGACAACCCTGTTCGACCATTGGCAAAGTGACGGACCCGTAAACGTCCGGCTGCCGGGTGCCGAGCAGGTTCAAATTCGGGCCGTTCAATACCAGAATACTCTTCATCAGATGAAATTCCTTGCTGTCCTTCTCCTTGAACTACTAAGACAATTTTCGGCGAAATGCGAATACACAAAGGGATGCGAATATGAAAAAACGCTGCGGGAATTATTTGTGCGCATCACGCTCCTGATTGCGCGGTTTGCTGGCAATGTGAAAAAGCATTTCACCTCTTGCCAACACATAACCCCTTGCGCGACTTTCACCCGGCCGGGCGGTCAAGGCTGCACGCCTTGAGTTTCCAACCGGTCCGAAAATGGCTCAATACAGGAGAGCGGTGATGCAAACTGACCGGTTCGAACGGATCAAGTCCTGGCAGCAACGCTATGTGGATAAACGGAAATATCCTGGAAGCGCTCTTCTGATCAAGAGCGGCGGCCACGAGGTTTTCAGTCATTCAACCGGCCTGCGGAACGTTGAGGACGAGCTGCCGTTCACCCGCGACACCCTGGTGCGGCTCTATTCGATGACTAAACCGGTGACGTCGGTGGCGTTGATGATCCTGCTGGAACGGGGATTATTCCATCTGGATGCGCCTATTAGTGATTTTCTGCCCGAATTCAGTGACATGCAGGCGTTGACACTAGGTGCTGGCAGCATCAGCCAGACGGAACGCAGCCCGGTGCCTACGCTGCATCAGCTGCTGACCCATACCAGCGGGCTCAGCTATTCCTTCAATCCCGGGCTTCTTCCAGCGGCAATGGAGCGCGCGGATCTTATGTTCAAGCCGGACCAAGGCAGCCTGGCCTCGATGGTGTCTCGCCTGGCGGAACTGCCGCTGGCCTTTCAGCCCGGGACCCGGTGGGAATACTCGGTGGCAACCGATGTGCTGGGCCGTATCGTCGAAGTGGTCTCCGGAAAAACCCTGGGCCAGTTCTTTTCAGAGGAGATATTTGAACCGCTCGGCATGTGCGAGACCGGCTTCCAGGTGCCAGCCGGGGCAGGGAACCGGTTCGCCTCTCTCTACACACCGCTGGCCGGTGACGCCATGGCGCTGAACTCAGCGGAGACTGGAACCGAAAGCTTGCGGCTGACGGACAGCTGGGAAAAGTCGCCGTTTCAGAAGGCAACGATGCACTCCGGCGGCGGCGGTCTGGTCGGAACGCTTGACGACTACATGAGATTTGCAGAAATGCTCCGGCTCCGGGGAAGATGCGGCGACGGCTTTATTGTCAGCCCGCAAGCCGCTGATTTCATGATGCAAAACCATTTGCCGGGTGAGATCGCGTCAATGGGACCGCAAAGCTTTGCGGAGCAGCCGATGGAAGGTATGGGCTTTGGCCTCGGCGGTGCCGTAGTGCTAAATCCGGCCCGGGCCCGCTGCCCCGGTTCGGTTGGTGATTTCAGCTGGGGCGGCATAGCCTCGACGTTTTTCTGGATCGACCGGCAGCTGGATCTGTCAGTGGTCTTTCTGACCCAACTGGCGCCGTCCAGCTCTTACCCGTCGCGGCCGGAACTCAAAGCGTTGGTGCAAAGCGCAATCACGGCATGACTTCCAAGCGCCGCGTTTCCGGCTATGATGAGCAGCCTGAGATGACCCGACCATAGAAAGCGCTGCAAATGACAGATACCGCCAAGGTGCTGCTCGATCTGCTGGATCTGGAGCTATTGGACACCAACCTTTACCGCGGCTCAGGCTCCGGCGGTGAAACGCCGACGCGCATTTACGGCGGTCAGGTGATCGCACAGGCATTGGCCGCGGCTTATGCCTCTGTTTCCGGACGCTTATGCCATTCTCTTCATGCATATTTCATCCGTCCGGGCGATCCGTCCAGGCCCGTCATTTACGAGGTTGATCCAGCCCGCGACGGCGGCAGCTTCACCACGCGCCGGGTTGTCGCCATGCAGAACGGCAAGCAGATCCTGAACCTTGCAGCATCGTTCCATGCCCAGGAAGACGGCTGGCAGCATCAGCATCCGATGCCGCCGGTTGCAGGGCCTGAAGGCCTGGAGCCGCGCCATGAAATCCTGCTGCGCAATGCTTTCCGGGTGGATCCGGCCAAGCGAGGCGAGTTCACACGACCGCGGCCGTTTGAGATCCGCGAGGTTGAGCCGCGCGATCCTCTGGCGCCCGAGGAAACCAGTGACGTCAATCACATGTGGATCAGAATGGAAGCAGCCAAGGACGCCGGGCCGGAACTGCAGCATATCCTTATGGCCTATGCATCGGATTTCGGTTTGCTAGGTTCATCGATGCGGCCGCATGGGCTGACGTTCCACAAGCCCGCCGCCATGACCGCCAGCCTGGATCATGCCATGTGGTTCCACGCGCCGGTGCATTTCGAGAACTGGCATCTGTACACAATGGATGCGCCATTCACCGGCAGTGGCCGAGGTTTTAACCGTGGTGCTATCTATACGGAGGACGGGCAACTGGTCGCCAGCGTCGCGCAAGAAGGTTTACTTCGGCCTTTAAGGTCCTGATTGCTACTCTAAAATATTCGGATGGCCGTGTGGGTGCAATGCCGCCTGAAGCAGCTATTATATAACATAATTCTGATTATAAGACTGCCCGATTACCCACCCAACCAGCCCAAGATAACCAAAGAAAATGGCTTCCTCTGCGACAGAGGAAGCCAGTTATCACCGGTCAGGCTCCTTCATTGACTGCCCGAAAGTATTTTCTTACCTGGGCCATCCCGGTGTTCAGAACAGGCGCACCCATTCCGGATCTCGTGCAAAGCAGGTTCGTCCTGCTTCAGTTTACTTGTTTGCGGCGCCGTCGGGGGTATGCCGGCGCCGCAGGCAGAGGTCCTCAGCTGCAGCCGGAGGTGCCCCCGCAGGTGTTGCATTTCATGCAGGTGCCGTTGCGCACCAGCGTGTAGTTGCCGCATTCGCCGCAGGCTTCGCCCTCGTATCCTTGCATTTTTGCCTTGGTGCGGGCATCCATTCCGCCAGTGTTTTGCGCCGGTGCCTCAGTGGTTTCCGGTACCAGCGACTGCAACGCTGAAACCGGATCGGTGCCGGTTCCCAGGATCCCCGCATCTGTCTGGCCGCCTTGCAGCACCACCAGTTCCTGCGGCAGACGCTTGCGCAAGTAGCCGGTCGAGGAGATTTGCTTGAGCACTTCCAGAGACCGCGTTGCGGCGCTTTCGCTCAGCTCGGAGACGTTCGACACGCCTTCTTCCTCGCCGCGGCCCAGGTCGTCGAAAGTTGCGCCCTCAGGCTTTACATGAGCCAGATCAGTGCGGTCCAGATAGCTGACTGCCAGTTCGCGGAACACGTAGTCGAGGATCGAGGTCGCATTCTTGATCGAGTCGTTGCCCTGGACCATGCCTGCGGGTTCGAACTTGGTGAAGGTGAAGGCGTCGACGAATTCCTCGAGCGGCACCCCGTACTGCAGGCCGACCGACACCGCGATGGCGAAGTTGTTCATCATCGCCCGGAAGCCAGCGCCTTCCTTGTGCATGTCGATGAAGATCTCACCGAGGTTGCCGTCCTCATATTCGCCGGTGCGCAGGTACACCTTGTGGCCGCCAACAACCGCCTTTTGGGTGTAACCCTTGCGCCGCTGCGGCATCTTGGTCCGGTGCGATTTCAGCACCTCCTTGATGACCACTTTCTCGACGATCTTCTCGGCCAGCACCGCGGCCTTCTCTTGGGTCGAGCCGCTCTCCAGCACCTCCGCCGCGTCGTCGTCATCCTCCACCAGCGCGGCCGCCAGCGGCTGGCTCAGCTTGGAGCCGTCGCGGTACAGCGCGTTGGCTTTCACCCCCAGGCTCCAGCTCAGCTCATAGGCTTTCTGGCAGTCCTCGATGGTGGCCGAGTTCGGCATGTTGATGGTCTTGGAGATCGCACCGGAGATAAAGCTCTGGGCTGCCGCCATCATGTAGATATGGCTGTCAACGCTCAGGAAACGCTTGCCTTTCTTGCCGCACGGGTTGGCGCAGTCAAAGATCGCGTAATGCTCTTCCTTCAGGTGCGGGGCGCCTTCCAGGGTCATGGTGCCGCAGACGTGGTCATTGGCTGCGTCGATGTCCGCCTTGGTGAAGCCCAGGTGACGCAGCAGATCAAAGGTCGGATCATTCAGCTTGGGCGCCGGGATGCCCAGCACGCCGGTGCAGAAATCTTCACCCAGGGTCCACTGGTTGAACACGAACCGGATGTCAAAGGCCGATTCCAGTGCCGCGTCCACCTTGGCAAGCTCATTTGGACCAAAGCCGTGACCGGCCAGCGAGGTGTGGTTGATGCCCGGCGCATTGCCGATGGAGCCGTGGCCCACCGCATAGGAGACGATCTCCTCGATCTGGGCAGAGCTGTAGCCCAGCCCCTCCAGCGCCGACGGCACCGAGCGGTTGATGATCTTGAAGTAGCCGCCGCCAGCCAGCTTCTTGAACTTCACCAGCGCGAAGTCCGGCTCGATCCCCGTGGTGTCGCAGTCCATCACCAGCCCGATGGTGCCGGTCGGTGCGATCACAGTGGTCTGTGCGTTGCGGTAACCGTGCTTTTCGCCGAGCTCCAGCGCCTCATCCCAAGCGCTGGCCGCCAGATCGGTCAGCAGCGCATCCGGGCAGCTGGCGATGTCCAGCGGCACCGGTTTCACGGACAGCGACTCATAGCCGTCTGCGTTGCCCTTTGCAGCATTTCGGTGGTTGCGGATCACCCGCAGCATGTGGTCTGCGTTTTTCGCATAACCCGGGAAGGCACCCAGCTCCGAGGCGATCTCGGCGGAGGTGGCATAGGCGACACCAGTCATCAGCGCGGTCAATGCACCGCAAAGCGCCCTGCCCTCGTCCGAGTCATAGCCGTAGCCCATGTTCATCAAGAGCCCGCCGATATTGGCATAGCCCAGGCCCAGGGTGCGGAAGTCATAGGAGCGCTGCGCGATTTCCTTGGACGGGAACTGCGCCATCATCACCGAGATTTCCAGCGTCAGCGTCCACAGGCGGCAGGAATGCATGAAATCATCCGCCTGGAACAGCCCGTCCTTCAGGAAGCTGAGCAGGTTCAGCGACGCCAGGTTGCAGGCAGTGTCGTCCAGGAACATGTATTCCGAACAAGGGTTTGAACCGCGAATCTCACCGTCTTCCGGGCAGGTGTGCCATTCATTCACGGTATCGTGGAACTGGATGCCAGGATCGGCGCAGGCCCAGGCCGCATGGCCGACCTTCTCCCACAGGTCACGCGCCTTCACGACCTTGGCAATCTTGCCGTCTGTGCGGTTGACCAGCTCCCAATCCGCGTTCTTTTCGACCGCGTGCAGGAAGGCGTTGGTCACCCGGATCGAGTTGTTGGAGTTCTGCCCGGAGACAGAGCTGTAGGCCTCCGAGTCCCAATCGGTGTCATAGGTCGGAAACTCGATCGAGGTGTGGCCCTGCTTGGCGTAGTCCAGCACCCGCTTGATGTAGGTTTCCGGGATCGCCACCTTTTTGGCTTCGCGGATCGCCGACTTCAGCCCGCCGTTGACCGCCGGGTCATAGGCGTCGGCCTCTGCGCCGTCCCAGCTGCGGATCGCCTCGAAAATGCCGTTCAGCATCTTCTCGTGCATCTTTGAGCCTGCGACGATCGACGCGACCTTCTGCTCTTCCAGAACCTTCCATTCGATGAACTGTTCGATATCCGGGTGATCTGCGTCGACGATCACCATTTTTGCTGCCCGACGGGTTGTGCCGCCTGATTTGATGGCGCCCGCCGCGCGGTCGCCGATTTTGAGGAACCCCATCAGGCCGGAGGATTTGCCGCCGCCGGACAGCGGCTCGCCCTCGGCGCGCAGATGAGAGAAATTGGTGCCGGTGCCGGAGCCATACTTGAACAGGCGCGCCTCGCGCACCCACAGGTCCATGATGCCGCCGTCCTTGACCAGGTCATCGGACACCGACTGGATAAAGCAGGCGTGCGGCTGGGGATGCTCATAGGCGCTGTCCGACTTGGTCAGCTTGCCGGACTTGTAATCGACATAGTGATGGCCCTGCGCCGGGCCGTCGATGCCATAGGCCCAGTGCAGGCCGGTGTTGAACCACTGGGGCGAGTTCGGCGCCGAACGCTGGGTCGCCAGCATATAGCGCATCTCGTCGTAATAGGCGCGCGCGTCCTCCTCGGAGGAGAAATAACCGCCCTTCCAGCCCCAATAGGCCCAAGCGCCTGCCAGACGGTCAAACACCTGCTTGGAGGAGGTCTCGCCGCCGAGGACGGCGCCATCGTCGGGCACAGAGCGCCACAGGAACTCCGGCACGCCCTTTTCGCGGACCTTCTTCAGGCGGGACGGCACGCCGGCCTTGCGGAAATACTTCTGGGCGATGACGTCGCTGGCAACCTGGCTCCAGGACGCGGGAATTTCGATATTGTCGAGACGGAAAACGATGGTCCCGTCCGGGTTGCGGATTTCCGAAGTGGCCGAGACAAAGGCCAGATCGGCATAGGCATCCTGTCCGGGTTTGGTGAATTTCCGTTCGATCTTCATGCTTTGCCCCTTCTCAAGCACTCATCGTTCATGTGTCGCGGTGCCCCCGCACCAATCTGCCCCGGCTGCAGAACACACGAACATTCCTGTGCACGCCGCATTTGGCGTACCCGAGGCCCTCGCCGGCCGTTCTTCCCAGGACTGTGTGCTGTTTTCAGCGTTGTTGCTGCGGCTCCAAAACCCACCAGATCTAGTGCCACCGCAACCGGTGAACACAATTTGGCGTATTCTGACACAAGGGGTCAACGTTAAATTTACGTCTTGGAAAGGATCTTTGCTGTTGACGCTTTCTACGCTTTGCAGGGTCCGCCAGTGCGATTTGATTCATCCACAGGCGGTCACTGTTTCAACTCATTCAGTACACTAGGCAGTGACCTCGAATTTCTATTGTCAGGCGAGTGACTTGCCTCCTTGGCTTCTGAAGACGCCAGCACCGAAAGAACGCCCGCCAGAGGATTCTTCGGCCAGTACAGGAGACTGCAGCCGCCTAAGTGAGTTAACGGTGACCTTATCGTGACTTAATGCCCTTCCCCTTACGGCACCCGCACCGCAGTTAACAATCTGATGCGCCTTCGCGCCAATTGATTAAGGAAGCCTTAACAAGGGATTAAGGAAGTATTAACGCCTTAGGTTGCGCTAGCGCCTAACGACTCTCCATGCGCGCGAAACGATTCCCGGCAGGCCGCGCTGCTGCGAAAGATTCGCTGAGGTTTTATGATGTGGAGTGGTCGGGGCGGCGAGATTCGAACTCACGACCCCCTGTACCCAAAACAGGTGCGCTACCAGACTGCGCCACGCCCCGGACCGTGCGCCTTCCTATCTCCGGCGGATTGATTTGAAAACCCCTAACAGGGCCAAACTGCGCCGCTACCGGAAAAAATTTTGTGCCGCATCTGGCTGCCGGCTGAGATGCCATAACTGCGGGCGAGCCCGCCGTTAATTTCAAGCACCGCAAACACCTGGTCGCCGCCGGGGATCGGTGTCAGATCGCCGGGCACTGCGTTTTCGTGAACAGACGTCACCTGTCCCCATTCATCCAGAAAGATGATGTCCAGGGGGATCAGCGTGTTCTTCATCCAGAAGGCGGCCGGTTGCGGCTGTTCGTAAACAAACAGCATCCCTGCCCCGCGCGGCAGATCTTCCCGGAACATCAGCCCCTTTGCCCGTTCGGCCTCGCTGTCGGCGATCTCGACGTCAAAGGCTGCCTGTCCCCAGGCGCCGCGTAGATAGACCCGGCCCGGCGCGCAGTCCGCTGCCAGCGCCGGGGCAGCAATAAGGGTCAGGGCGGCGCACAAGCTCAGCTGAACCAGGCGCCGTCTCATGGTGTCAGTCCGTCGCGCCGGGCTGAAGCGCGGCTTCCCAGGCCAGCACTTCTACCGCCATGCGGCCGCGCTTGCCGTCGATCACCCGCATCGCCAGCGCTTCGCCCGGCTGCAGATCGGCAAGCCCGGACTGGCGCAGAACCTCGACATGCAGGAATACATCCTCGCCGCGGCCAAAGACATTGGCAAAGCCGAAGCCCTTGCCCTTGTCGAACCATTTGACCCGCGCCGGCTCCAGCGGTTCACTTTGAAGGCTGTCCATGTCCAGCTCGGCGAAATCGCTCAGCACCGGAGTGTCGTCGCGTTCCGGCGGCATGATGGAAAGAACCTCAACCGCCTGAACACCGCGGCCGGTCTGATGCGTTACAATTTCGATCCTTGCCCCGTCCGCGACAGAGCTTTGGCCGAAATTGCGCAGCACATTAACGTGGAGAAGAATGTCCGGACCGCCCTCGTCAGATACGACAAACCCGTAACCTTTGGCCGGGTCGAACCACTTCACCAGCCCCTGAATCTGATGCAAGCTGCTGAGATCTTCTGCCACTTACTTTTCCCACCACGTTTTATTATTTTTGATGAAGCTCTGATGCGCGATTCTGACCTTGGATTTCAAGCTAAAAAGTCTTGAAATTGTCATGAAACTGCTATTGACCCTAGGTAAACGTTAACTATTTCCATCACGGGTTTAGCCGCAGAATTTCCCATTCTGCGGTGCCCTCTTTGCGACGCCAGCGAAACCGGTCATGCAGCCGGAATGCGCCATCAGCCCAAAATTCGATCTCAACAGGCGCCAGCCTGTAGCCGCCCCAGAATGGCGGCCTCTCCGGGTTCGGCCCCTTCAAAGCCGTCACCTTGGCCACCTCCGCCATCAGCGTGCCGCGGCTGTCCAGGGGCTGCGATTGTTTCGAAGCCCAGGCGCCAAGGCGGCTTTTGAGCGAACGGGACCTGTAGTATTCGTCGGCCTGCGGCCCGTCCTCGCGGCTGATTGTTCCGCGTACCCGGATCTGGCGGCGCAGAGATTTCCAGTGCATCACAAAAGCGGCCTTGCCTGCTTGATCCAACTCCTGCGCCTTTGCACTTTCGTAGTTCGTGTAAAACACAAAGGCACCGTCTTCGATTTCCTTGAGCAGCACCATCCGGGAATTGGGCAGACCGCTTTCGTCCACCGTGGCCAGTGCAATGGCGTTGGGATCATTAGGTTCTGACTGCTCCGCCTCCGCCAGCCAGGCGCGGGCGATTGCAAACGGATCGTCGCCTGCAAAAATTCCGGAACGGTCGGACATTGTGCACCTCATCGTGGGGTTTCGCTGCAACCTATGCAGCTTCCTGCCCGGCGGCAAGGGCGTGCACCCTTGAAGCGGCCCGCGCGGCATACTAAACACCGTCTAATTCAAGAGATCACAGGCGGAGAACCTGAATGTCTAGTCAACTGATGGCCGGTAAGCGCGGCCTCATCATGGGCCTGGCCAACGACAAATCCATTGCTTGGGGGATTGCCAAGGCCTGCGCCGATGCCGGCGCCGAGCTTGCCTTTTCCTATCAGGGTGAAGCACTGAAAAAGCGGGTCGGACCGCTGGCCGAGCAGCTGGGCAGCGATATCGTCCTGCCCTGCGATGTTTCCGACGAAGCCTCGATCGACGGCCTGTTCGCCGAGCTGGAAGCCAAGTGGGGCAAGCTGGACTTTGTGGTTCACGCCATCGGGTTTTCCGACAAGAACGAGCTGCGCGGCCGCTATGTCGACACCAGCCGCAGCAATTTCCAGATGACCATGGACATCTCGGTCTTTTCCTTCACTGCGGTTGCAAAACGCGCCGAGAAGCTGATGACCGAAGGCGGCTCGCTGCTGACCCTCACCTACTACGGTGCCGAGCAGGTGATGCCTCATTACAATGTCATGGGTGTGGCCAAGGCCGCGCTCGAGGCTTCGGTCAAATACCTGGCCGAGGATCTGGGCAAGGACGGCATCCGCGTCAACGCGATCTCGGCTGGCCCGATTAAGACCCTGGCCGCCTCCGGCATTGGCGACTTCCGCTACATCATGAAGTGGAACGAGTACAACTCGCCGCTGCGACGCAATGTGACCATCGGCGACGTCGGCAATTCCGCACTTTACCTGCTGTCCGATCTCAGCTCCGGCGTGACCGGCGAGAACCTGCATGTGGATGCAGGCTATCATGTAGTGGGCATGAAGGCGGTGGATGCACCGGATATTTCGAAGTAAAATCTGATACCGGGCCCGGGCTGCAGCCCCGGATCCGGCAAGCTGACGCGATTTCGCGGGGAGCAAGAAACATGACCGACCGTCTGCCGCACGAAAAAGGCTTTCACATCAGCTGGGACCAGATCCATCGCGACTCGCGCGCGCTGGCATGGCGCCTGGACGGGCGAGGCCCCGATAATGGCGCTTGGCGGGCTGTAGTGGCGATCACCCGCGGCGGCATGGCGCCGGCCATGATCGTCAGCCGCGAACTGGACATCCGTACCGTCGATACGATCTCGGTGCGGTCCTACCACCACCAAGCCCAAGGCGAAGCAGAGGTGCTGAAAGCCCCGGACGCTGATCTGATGGGCGACGGCGAGGGCGTGCTGATCATCGACGACCTGGTCGACAGCGGTAAAACCCTGGAACTGGTCCGCGAAATGTACCCCAAGGCGCATTTTGCCACGGTCTATGCCAAGCCCAAGGGGCGCCCGATGGTGGACACCTTCATCACCGAAGTAAGCCAGGACACCTGGATCTTCTTTCCCTGGGACATGGCGTTGCAGTACGTGGAGCCCTACCGCGGCAAAGACTGATCCGTTTCTGTTTCAAGGTTTCAAAGGCGCGCGTTACAGCGCGCCTTTTCTTTTGGGCCTTCCTGCTTGAGCCGCGACCGGCACCGTGCCAGACATATGCCGGGCGCAATCGGACGCGCCGGAAAACACGCCGCAGCCCGGAGCCGCTCATGCCCCTGCCCCGCACCCAAGCCACTTTTGTCTCGCCTATCGTCGAATCGCGCCGCTGGGTGGCCGGGGCCGCGTTTCCCCCGGACCGCCCTCTGCTGAATGTGAGCCAAGCTGCCCCGGCCGAAGCCCCGCCCCAGGGGCTGCGCCAGGCGCTGGCCGACGCTGCGCTGACCGACGTTTCAGCCCACCTCTATGGCCCGGTGCTGGGCAATGAGCCTCTGCGCCAGGCGCTGGCGCGGCAGATCTCCACGCATTACCGGGCCGGCGTGCGGGCTGGGCAGATCGCCATCACTTCCGGCTGCAACCAGGCCTTTGCCGCCGCCATTGCTGCGCTTTGCGGTGAAGGGGACGAGGTGATCATCCCGGTCCCCTGGTACTTCAATCACAAAATGTGGCTGGACATATCCGGTGTCACGGCCGTTCCGCTGCACGTCGGCGAAGGCATGCTGCCGGATCTCGCGCTTGCAGAATCCCTGATCACGGAGCGCACCCGCGCCATCGTTCTGGTGACACCCAACAATCCCTGCGGCGTCGAATACCCCGCCGGGCTGGTGCAGGCCTTCTTCAGCCTCGCCCGCGACCGCGGCCTGGCGCTCATCGTAGACGAGACCTACCGCGATTTCGACAGCCGCGAAGGCGCGCCGCACGGGCTGTTTCAGATGCCGGAGTGGGACAGGACCCTGATCCATCTCTACTCGTTTTCCAAGGCTTACCGGCTGACCGGCCACCGGGTCGGCGCCATTGCGGCATCTCAGGAGCGGATGTTCGAAATGGAGAAGTTTCTGGATACCGTCACAATCTGCCCCTCGCAGCTGGGCCAGGCCGGCGCCCTATGGGGAATTGAAAACCTGCAGGATTGGCTGGCGGGCGAACGCCAGGAAATCCTGGACCGCCGCGCCGCGATTGAGGAAGGGTTCCCGGTACTGGCGGCCAAAGGCTGGAAGCTGCTCGGCTGCGGCGCCTATTTTGCCTATGTCGAACACCCCTTTGACGCGCCATCCGAGGAGATCGCAAAGCGGCTGGTGTCTGAAGCCTCGATCCTGATGCTGCCGGGCTCGATGTTCATGCCCGCAGGCGACCCGGACGGCGACCGCCAGTTCCGCATTGCCTTTGCAAATGTGGACCGGGCAGGCATCCGGACGCTGTTCGACCGTCTGGCGGCCTTTAATCCCTGATCATCCGGCAGTTTGAACCGCAACCGTCTTGCCCCTCTGCGGGCAGCCGCGTATTCAGTCAGCGGCATTTCCCGCTGCCGGGCAAACCCTTGCGCAGCAGAACAATAAAGAGGGCATCATGGCCGCAGGCATGAAACACCTATCCAAAACCTTTGTCTGGATCCTGATGGGGATGCTGATTGTCGGCCTCGCCGGATTTGGCGCTGTGAATTTCACCAGTTCCTCCTCCTCCGTTGCCCAGGTCGGCGATGAGGAAGTCAGCATCGGAAACTATGTCCGCGAGCTTCAGCGCGAACAGCGCGCCCTGCAGGCTCAGACCGGACAGGCGGTGTCGATGTCGCAGATGACTGCCTTTGGGATGGACCGGATGGTTCTCGGGCGGCTGATCTCGCTCGCGGCACTGGACCACGAGGCCAAGCAGCTGGGCCTGTCGATCGGCGATGAAAACCTGATCGAAGAACTCTCTTCAATTGATGCCTTCCAAAGCGTCAGCGGCGAATTCGACCGCGACGCCTACCGCTTTGCCCTGCGCAACGCCGGCCTGACCGAGAAAGAATTCGAAGAGGACCTGCGCCGCGAAGCCGCCCGCACCATGGTGCAGGGTGCAGTTCTGTCCGGCACCAAAATGCCGGAAACGCTGACCGAAACCCTGACCGGTTTCATCGGCGCCCGCCGCAGCTTCTCTTACGTTCAGCTCAATGCTGCTGACATCGCCCTGACCGCCGAGGTTTCGTCAGATGAGGACCTGCAAGCCTTCTACGAGGCCAATCAGGACCAGTTCATGCTGCCGGAAACCAAGGTCATTACCTACGCCGCCCTGCGCCCTTCCATGCTGATGGATGAGGTTGAGATCGACGAGACTGCCCTGCAGCAGCTGTTTGAAGACCGCAGCGAACAGTATCAGGTGCCCGAACGCCGCCTGGTCGAGCGCTTGGTGTTTGCCGATCAGGAGGCCGCGGCCAGCGCGAAGGCGCAGCTGGAAACCGGCGGAGCCACCTTTGAAAGCGTTGTCGAGGCCCGCGGGCTGACTCTGCAGGACGTTGACATGGGCGACGTGACCATGGGCGATCTCGGCGCGGCAGGCACAGACGTGTTTGCTGCTGAGGTTGGCACCGTGGCAGGACCCCTGCCCTCCGATCTCGGCCCGGCGCTCTACCGTGTGAACGGCCGCCTGGAGGCACAGATCACAACCTTTGATCAGGCAGAGCCGGAACTGCGCGAGGAGCTTGCCTCCGGCCGTGCCCGCCGCCTGGTGGAGGCGCAGGCCGAAGATATCGACGACATGCTTGCCGGCGGCGCGACCCTGGAGGAGCTGGCGACCGAGAGCGGGCTGGAACTGGTTCAGATCAACTGGACCGAAGAGTCCAGCGAGGGCATCGCCGCATATGAAGGGTTCCGCGCCGCCGCTGCTGCGGTCACCGCAGATGACTTTCCGGAAGTGAATTTCCTGGACGATGGCAGCCTGTTCGCCCTGCGCCTTGACGAGGTTCTGCCCGAACGCCCCGAACCCTTTGCAGAGGCCAAGGACAAAGTCCTGGCAGCCTGGCAGGCTGACCGCCTGGCAAACGCCCTGAAAGCACAGGGTGAGGAGCTGCTGGCTCAGGCAGAGGCCCAAGAGAACTTTGCGGAAGGCGCCGAGGTCAAAACCGAAACCGGCCTGACCCGCACTGCCTACATCGACACCGTGCCGACGGAGCTGGTTACCGGGGTGTTCGATATGGAGGTCGGCGATTTCCGCTTGGTGCAAGATGCGAACTCGGCCGTTGTGGTCCGTCTCGATGCCATCCTGCCGCCGGAGCAGAGCGACGACATGACCCTGCTCACCCAGGCCCTGCAGGCGCAACTGGACCAGTCGCTGGCCGAGGAGCTGTTCCAGGCCTATGTGCAGGACGTCCAAGCCCGCGCCGAACCCCGTGTCGACCAGCAGGCGCTGAATGCAGCGCAGGCAAACTTCCAGTAATCAAGGCAAGCACCCATGGCCCTGACCCCCGATTTCGACAGTTTCGCCAAGGCCTATGAGGCCGGTGAAAACCAGGTCGTCTACACCCGCCTTGCCGCCGACCTCGACACGCCGGTGTCGCTGATGCTCAAGCTCACCGGCGCCCAAAAGGATGCCTTCATGCTGGAATCGGTGACCGGCGGCGAGGTGCGCGGGCGCTATTCGATCATCGGCATGAAACCGGATCTGGTCTGGCGCTGCCACGGCGAGCAGTCCGCGCTCAACCGCTCAGCGCGGTTTGATGCGGATGACTTCACGCCGCAGGACGGCAACCCGATGGACAACCTGCGGGCGCTGATTGCAGAAAGCAAAATTGCCCTGCCCGACGATCTGCCCCAGGCTGCCGCCGGTCTCTTCGGATATCTCGGCTATGACATGATCCGGCTGGTGGAGCACCTGCCGGACGTGAACCCCGACCCGCTCGGCCTGCCCGATGCGCTGATGCTGCGGCCTTCGGTGATTGCCGTGCTGGACGGGGTCAAGGGCGAGGTCACCGTGGTCTCCCCCGCATGGGCCAGCGACGGCCAGACCGCAAAGGCGGCCTACGCCCAGGCTGCGGAACGGGTGATGGACGCGGTACGCGATCTGGAACGCGCCATGCCCGCGGAAAGCCGCGATCTCGGCGATGCTGATGAGGTCGCGCCGCCGGTCTCAAACTTCACCAAAGAGGGTTACATGGCCGCGGTGGAGAAGGCCAAGGACTACATCCGCGCAGGCGACATCTTCCAGGTGGTGCCGGCGCAGCGGTGGACCCAAGAGTTCCGCCAGCCGCCCTTCGCCCTCTACCGCTCCCTGCGGCGCACCAACCCGTCGCCCTTTATGTTCTACTTCAACTTCGGCGGCTTCCAGGTGGTGGGCGCGAGCCCTGAAATCCTGGTCCGCGTCTTCGGCCAAGAAGTTACCATCCGCCCGATCGCAGGCACCCGTCCCCGCGGCGCCACGCCTGAGGAAGACAAGGCGCTGGAACTGGATCTGCTCGCCGACAAGAAGGAACTGGCCGAGCACTTGATGCTGCTGGACCTTGGCCGCAACGACACCGGCCGGGTGTCCAAAATCGGCACCGTGCGCCCGACTGAGAAATTCATCATCGAACGCTACAGCCACGTGATGCATATCGTCTCCAACGTCGTGGGGGAACTGGCAGAGGACAAGGATGCGCTGAATGCCTTCTTTGCCGGCATGCCCGCAGGCACCGTCTCCGGCGCGCCCAAGGTGCGTGCGATGGAGATCATCGACGAGCTGGAACCGGAAAAGCGCGGTATCTACGGCGGCGGTGTCGGCTATTTCTCGGCCGGTGGCGACATGGACATGTGCATTGCTCTGCGCACCGCCATCGTCAAGGACCAGAACCTCTACATCCAGGCAGGCGGCGGCGTTGTCTACGACAGCGACCCGGAGGCGGAGTATATGGAGACAGTCCATAAATCCAACGCCATCCGCCGCGCCGCTGCAGATGCCGCCCGCTTTACCGGCAACGGCAACCGGTAACGCCCAAGAGACACCGCCGAAGCTTCACGTTTCCCGAAGTACTCCCGCCGGAGGCAACGGCGCCCGCCCAGGGCGCCGTTTCACTTTGACGGCAGC
Organism: Leisingera sp. CC-HEC096; assembly: GCF_059429235.1. Classification (NCBI taxonomy): domain Bacteria; kingdom Pseudomonadati; phylum Pseudomonadota; class Alphaproteobacteria; order Rhodobacterales; family Roseobacteraceae; genus Leisingera; species Leisingera sp. CC-HEC096. Next base: position 833,653 of record NZ_JCAIJS010000001.1, on the reverse strand, counting down.
TGCGCCTCAAGGCTGGCAGATACCGGCGCCAGGGCCACCCGGGCGGCCCGGTCCTGCAACCCCCAAAGCAGCAGCGCCGAAATCGTGTCGGGCCGCAGACGGCCCAGCATGATCACCGCGCCCTCCTGTCCGGCCCGGAACGCCGCCTGATCCAGAAACCGGCGGATCGCCCGCGGATTCTGGCCCGCCCCGTCAAAGTCGCGGAACACCACACCGGCAGGCACACCATCCCGCAGCGCCAGTTTCTGCACCGTGTTGAGGCCGCTGTTCTGTGTCACCAGGCCATAGCCGGCAGAGGCCGCCATCGCCGCCACCTGATCCGCCAGCGGCCGGTTGCCTTGCACTCCGGTGTCCACCCCTTCCAGAATGGCCACCGCTTCCGGCAAGTTCCCGCGCCAGACTTCCAGCGCCGTCTCGGCGTCCTGCGGCGTGGCGGCACGCGGCAGGTCCGCCAGCATCAGAACCTCGAACCCCGCCGCCCGGCGCGCCGCCATCTTCGCCGCGGCCTCAGGGTCGTCAGGGTCAATGGCAAAGCTCAAGGGATACGGAAACTCTGCCAGCGCTTCTGCGCCCACGGCACCGGCGTCATCAATCAGCACGATCGACATCAGCGGCCGGTCTTCCGGGTTGGCGAACGGTTCCGCGAAAGCCAGAAACGGCGGCTTGTCCTGCGGCTTGGGGCCGGCCTGCGCAAATTCCTGCGTCTTGTCCCGTTCGGTCAGGGGAACCACTGGCGTGCCGATACGCGGAGCCAGGACCTCCTGCTCCGGCTCTTGAGCAACGCCGGCCTCGTCCTCAGTCTGCAAAGCTTCATCCCCGGCGTCGGTCTCAGGGACAGCCGGCGCCGCGCCGATCACCGGCAATGTGGTCGCTTGCGGCGCCGCACCGATATCGGGGGCCAGCACCGACGCCGTCGCTTGCGAGGCAGGGTCTTGCTGCACGGCGGGCAATGGTGGTGTTGCCTGAGGCGCCGCGACGGAGGCAGTCTCTTCTTCGACCGGCTGTTCGGGTTCTGGCGCCGGCTCCGTTGCGGCTATGACTGCGGTCTCGCTGCCGGGCGCTTGCGGGGCCTCCGGCTGGGCGGCCTGCGGCTGGCCTTCAGGTCTCGTCTGCTCCACACCCGGCGCTGGAGCCGGTGCGGGACTGGTTCCGTCAACCGCAGATGCGGCAAGGCCGACCTTCGGCTTGCCTGCAGGTGCCGTATCAACTCCAGTCAAGGCGCTCAGATCATCGGCTGCACCAGTTGCGGCCGGACTTGCAGGCTGTGCTTCCACCAGGTCTGCATCGCGCCCCTGGCCATTGCCGGGGATTTCCGCAACCCCGCCGCCGCCATCAGGCATTTGCGGGGCATCGCCAGGCTCATGCGGCGCCGGCTCCGTCGCGGTGCCGGCCTTATCTTCATCTGATTGTTCAAAAGGTTGCGGCACGGCAGCCGTCTGGTATTCACCGGCCTGTTTCTCCGGTTCCGAAACCGGCAGCGGCACCGATAATGACAGCATCGCCAGCCCGCCAGCGGCCAGCAAAGCCCCAACACTCACGCCGCCCAGAAATCCACGCATGCCTGTTTTGCCTCTCAATCCGTCTTTCCGTGCTGCGTCAATCCGGCCTGCCTGGACGGACCCTGTTACCGGCCCTGTCCCGCAATCGCCTTTCCTGCCCTTGACGCTGCCCCGTATCCCTGAACATGTATGTTTCGACCACTATACTGCGGCGCGCCCCCGGCCCGCCACCCTTAAAAGAGCCCGCTACGATGCTGCTGCTGATCGACAACTACGATTCCTTTACCTACAACCTTGTGCACTATCTGGGCGAGCTGGGCGCGGAAATGGAAGTGCACCGCAACGACGCCATCAACGTGCAGGAAGCGATGGCGATGAAGCCGTCCGGCATCCTGCTGTCGCCCGGGCCCTGCGATCCCGATCAGGCCGGCATCTGCCTGGCGCTGACCGAAGCGGCGGCCGAGACCGGAACACCGCTGCTGGGTGTCTGCCTGGGCCATCAGACCATCGGCCAGGCCTTTGGCGGCAAAGTGGTGCGCTGCCACGAGATCGTGCACGGCAAGATGGGCAAGATGCACCACAAAGATAAGGGTGTTTTCAAAGGCTTACCCTCGCCGTTTGAAGCGACGCGCTACCATTCCCTGGTGGTGGAGCGCGACAGCCTGCCTGACTGCCTCGAGATCACAGCGGAGCTGGAAGACGGCACCATCATGGGCCTGCAGCACAAGGAGCTGCCGATTCACGGGGTCCAGTTCCACCCCGAATCCATCGCCTCCGAACACGGCCACACGCTGCTGAAAAACTTTCTCGACGTTATGAAGGTGCCCGCATGAGTGACCGCCTGAAGCCGCTCATCGGAGCCGCTGCCGAACGTGCCCTGACCCGCGAAGAGGCGGAAACGGCCTTTACCCTGCTGTTCGAAGGCGAGGCCACACCCAGTCAGATCGGCGGCCTGCTGATGGCGATGCGCACCCGCGGCGAAAGCGTTGATGAATATGCCGCCGCCGCCGCCGTAATGCGCGCCAAGTGCAACCCGGTGAAGGCGCCCGCCGGCGCGATGGACATTGTCGGCACCGGCGGCGATGGCAAGAACACCCTCAACATCTCCACCGCCACCGCCTTTGTTGTCGCGGGCGCCGACGTTGTGGTCGCCAAACACGGCAACCGCAACCTCAGCTCCAAATCCGGCACCGCAGACCTCCAGTCCCAGATGGGCATCAACGTGATGGTCGGCCCGCAAGTTGTTGAAAAGGCGATCAATGAGGCCGGGATCTGTTTCATGATGGCGCCCATGCACCACCCGGCGGTAGCGCATGTGATGCCAACCCGGCAGGAGCTGGGAACCCGCACCATCTTCAACATCCTCGGCCCCCTTACCAACCCGGCCGGCGTCAAACGCCAGCTGACCGGCGCCTTCAGCCGCGCGATGATCCGTCCGATGGCGGAAACGCTCAAGGCCCTGGGCTCCGAGCGCGCCTGGCTGGTGCACGGCTCCGACGGCACTGATGAGCTGACCATCACCGGCATCAGCTGGGTATCCGCGCTCGAAGAGGACGGCAGTATCCGCGACGTTGAGCTGCATCCGGAGGACGCAGGCCTGCCGGTGCATTCCTTCGACAAGATTGTCGGCGGCACGCCCGAAGAAAACGCGATGGCCTTCCGTGTGCTGTTGCAGGGCACGCCCTCGGCTTACCGCGATGCAGTGCTGCTGAACGCAGCCGCTGCGCTGGTGGTGGCCGGTAAGGCTGCGGACCTCAAGGAGGGCGTCGCCCGCGCCGCTGAGTCGATCGACAGCGGTGCTGCCAAAGCCAAGGTAGAGGCGCTGGCCCGCATCACCTCAGCCGCATGACCGCTCTTCCGCCAGGGCTGGGCCGCTGGGCCGGCCTGCCCTTCTTCACAGTTCAGTGGCCCGGTATCGCAGCCGCGCTGCAGGCGGAGAAGCGTGAGGTCCTGCCGCCCGCGCTGCAGCGGTTTGCCGCGCTGGAGCTGACCCAGCCGGAGGACACCCGCGTGGTGATCCTGGGCCAGGACCCCTATCCAACGCCCGGCCACGCCCACGGGCTTGCGTTCTCGGCAGAACCGGGCGTGCGCCCGCTTCCCCGCTCCTTATCCAATATTTACAAAGAGCTGGAGGCGGATCTTGGTGCAACCCGTCCGAACGGCGACCTGCGCGGCTGGGCCCGCCAGGGGGTGCTGCTGCTGAACACCGCCCTGTCGGTCCCCGCGGGTGAGGCAAACGGCCACAAGCACCTCGGCTGGCACCATCTGGTGCATCAGGTGCTGGAGCTGACGTCAGAACGCCCCACCGCTTACATTCTCTGGGGTAATGCGGCGCAAAAGCTTGAAAAACATATCAAACCGGGCGATCACCTGATCTTGAAAACCGCGCATCCCTCGCCCCTGTCGGCGCGGCGCGGCTTTTTTGGGTCCCGGCCCTTCTCAAAAGTGAACAATTGGCTCGCCGCACGCGGTGAAGCCGGCATAGACTGGAACACATGAACGGAGGCACTGGCATGACCCAAAACGTGCTGGACAAGATCAAGGCCTATAAGCTTGAGGAAGTGGCCGCCGACAAAGCCGCGAAACCGCTTGAGGCGGTTGAGGCCGAGGCGCGCGAAGCCTCCCCGGTGCGCGGCTTTGCCGACAGCCTGTTTCAGGCCAGCCGCCGAGGGTACGGCCTCATCGCTGAGATCAAGAAAGCCAGCCCGTCCAAGGGGCTGATCCGCCCGGATTTTGAACCCGCTGAACTGGCCAAAGCCTATGAGGCCGGCGGCGCCACCTGCCTGTCGGTGCTCACCGATACGCCCAGCTTTCAGGGTGCTAAAGACTTCCTCAGCCAGGCGCGCGCAGCCTGCTCGCTGCCGGCACTGCGCAAGGATTTCATGTACGACACCTATCAGGTGGCCGAAGCCCGTGCCCTGGGCGCCGACTGCATCCTGATCATCCTGGCTTCCGTCTCCGACGAACAGGCGCAGGAGCTTGAAGAAAGTGCCTTTGAATGGGGCATGGATGTGCTGCTCGAGGTGCATGACGCCGAAGAGCTGGAGCGCGCCTGCAATCTGAAATCGCCGCTGATGGGTATCAACAACCGCAATCTCAAGACGTTTGAGACCACGCTGGACACCACCCGCGAGCTGTCGCGCCTGGTGCCTGCTGACCGGACCATCGTTTGCGAAAGCGGCCTGACCACACCCGAGGATCTGGCGGACATGGCCCGTTACGGCGCCCGCACCTTCCTGATCGGCGAAAGCCTGATGCGCCAGGAGGACGTGGCCGCGGCCACCCGTACTCTGCTCGCCAACCCTCTGACTCCCGGCATGATGTAAAGGAGGCAGCCCATGAGCCTCACCCATTTCGATACCAAGGGCGACGCCCATATGGTCGATGTCTCGGACAAAGACGTCACTTCGCGCGTTGCAACTGCCGAGGGTCACATTACCATGGCGCCGGAAACCTTTGAAATCATTTCAGAAGGCCGTGCCAAGAAGGGTGATGTTCTCTCTGTTGCCCGCTTGGCCGGAATCATGGGCGCCAAGAAGACACCGGACCTGATCCCGCTCTGCCACCCGCTGCCGGTGACCAAGGTTGCGGTGGAGCTGACTCTGGATCCGGACCTGCCCGGCGTGCGCATCGAGGCAACCGTCAAGACCACCGGCCAGACCGGGGTCGAAATGGAAGCGCTCACCGCCGTCTCCACCGCTGCGCTCACCGTCTATGACATGGCCAAGGCCGTGGACAAGGCGATGCAGATAGGCGGCATCCGCGTCACGCTAAAAGATGGCGGAAAATCAGGCAGGTACGAGGCATAGATGATCTCCGTCAGCGAAGCCCGCGCACATCTTCTGGCGCTTGTCTCCAAGCTGGAGACCGAAGAAGTTCCCTTGGCAGAGGCCGCGGGCCGGGTACTGGCAGAGGATATGCACGCGCGCCGCGACCAGCCGCCGTTTTCCGCCTCCGCCATGGATGGCTACGCGGTGAATGCTGCCGAAGTCGAGCTGCACGCCATGTTCAAGGTGATCGGCGAGGCTGCTGCGGGCCATGCCTTTGACGGCCGCGTGGGCGCGGGCCAGGCGGTGCGGATCTTCACAGGCGCGCCAGTGCCGGAAGGCGCAAGTTTCGTTGTTATTCAAGAGGATATCAGCCGGACCGGAGACCTCATCACCATCAGGGATGAGCCTGGAAGGAACGACAACATCCGCCCCCGCGGCGGTGATTTCACCGATGGTCAGACCGTCTCCGCACCCCGGCTGCTGACACCTGCGGACGTCGCCCTTCTGGCCGCGATGAACATCCCCTCCGTTCCGGTCATTCGCCGCCCCGAGGTCGCCCTGATCTCCACCGGGGATGAGCTGGTGATGCCCGGCGGCACCCCCGGCCCGGACCAGATCATCGCCTCCAACACCTTCGGGTTGAAGGCGATGCTGGAGAGCCTCGGCGCGCGCGCCCGCATCCTGCCGATTGCCCGCGACACCGAAAGCTCCCTGCGCACCGCCTTTGAACTGGCAGAGGGCGCCGACCTGGTGGTGACCATCGGCGGCGCCTCCGTTGGCGACCACGATCTGGTCGGCAAGGTGGCGCAATATCTGGGGATGGAGCGCAGCTTCTACAAAGTCGCCATGCGCCCCGGAAAACCGCTGATGGCAGGCCGGATAAACTCTGCCGCCATGGTGGGTCTGCCCGGCAACCCAGTGTCAGCGATGGTCTGCGGCCATGTGTTCCTCGCACCGATGATCCAGGCGATGCTTGGCCTGCCGGACAGCGGCCAGTCGCTTCAAACTGCCACCTTGGCGGAGCCTCTTTCTGCGAACGGTCCGCGCGAGCATTACATGCGCGCCCGGATTGAGGACGGGAAGATCAGCGCTTTCGCCAATCAGGACAGTTCATTGCTTACTGTCCTGGCCGGGGCCAACGCCTTGCTGATCCGCTCGCCAGGCGACGGCTCACGCGACGCAGGCGAAACCGTGCAATATTTGCCGATCTGACACCCCTTCACCTTTGCAAAAATACTCCACCTAAAAGAACGCGCCTCCCGCGCGTCCATAATCCGCCACAACCGCAAGCCGCCATGTTGACACAAAACGTGAACATGCGTAGAACAAAAGAAAACATCTACAAGAGGCGCGGAGGGAGCGGCGATGCTCACGAAAAAACAGCTGGATTTGCTGGAATTCATTCACAAACGCCTGCAGCGGGACGGTGTTCCGCCCAGTTTTGACGAGATGAAGGAGGCGCTGGATCTGCGCTCCAAATCCGGCATCCACCGGTTGATCACCGCCCTGGAAGAACGCGGCTTCATCCGCCGCCTCGCCCACCGCGCCCGCGCCATTGAGATCCTGCGGCTGCCCGAAAGCCTGGGTGGCACGCCAGAGCCGCATGGCTTTGCACCCGCTGTGATCGAAGGCGGCCAGAGCGGCCAGCGTACTGCCGCAGCTGCGGCCCCCGACCCCATGCGTCAGGCCGCGGTCGAGCTGCCGGTCATGGGCCGCATCGCGGCCGGTGTTCCGATTGAAGCGATCAGCCAGGTCTCGCACCAGGTGGCGGTGCCGGGCGGCATGATTGCCCCCAACGGCCAGCACTTTGCGCTGGAGGTCAAGGGCGATTCGATGATCGAGGCCGGCATCAACAATGGCGACATCGTGGTTATCCGCGAGACCAGCTCTGCCGACAACGGAGACATCGTGGTGGCACTGGTCGAAGGCCAGGAAGCCACTTTGAAGTATTATCACCGCCAGGGCGGAATGATTGCGCTGGAGGCCGCGAACCCGGTCTATGAAACCCGGCGCTACCCCGAGGACCAGGTGCAGGTTCAGGGCCGCCTCGTCGGACTGATCCGCACCTACTGACCCTGCGCTGCCACCGCGAGCAGCCGCCGCAGGCGCCGGATCTCCGGCCCCTCCGGCTTCCACCCGCTCCACAGGCGCGCTCCGGTCGTTTCGCGGGCAGTCAGCAGCCGCCCGTCGGACTGGACCGCGATGCTGCCGGTCTGCCGCAAATCCTCGGGCGTCAGCAGCAAGCAGTCGCCAAGCGGCACGCGAGCGACGTTGGAGACGATGATATCGCCCTTTTTACAAGGGCTTGCCTGCAGCAGTTTACGCTTTCCCGGTGCGTGAACCAAGCGGTATCCCGCAGCTTTCCAAACAGGCAATCCCATGTCCGCCGCGCGCCACCGCGCAGCTGCCTCGGTCTGGCTGGCTGCATCGCCATCGTTTTCCAGCCAGATCTTTGCCGTGAACGCCTGCCCCTTGGCCCGCGACAACGCACGGCCCTCGGTTTCCATTACTCCGATCAGCCCGCCGGATCCGGCGATGATTACCGCGGGCCGCTCCGCCCCGCTCCAAACCCACAGCGCTGCAGCCGCTGGCAACAGGCCAGCGAGCCGGAGCCTCCCCTGCCAGATCACCGCGAATACCATGCCCGACGCAAACAGCGGCAGCACCGCGCCGCCCGGGGCCGCCACATGGGACACGGCCCCCTCAAACCCCGACACGGTTTGCGCGACGCTCAGGATCCAGTCCATGCCCCAGCGCATCACCGTCAGCGCAATCCCTTCCAGCCCGATGGGCACCAGGCAAAGCGCCAGTACAGCCGCCGGAATGACCACAGTGCCCATAACCGGAACTGCCAGCACATTTGCAAGAAGACCGTAGTGAGGAAGGGTGTTGAAATGCGCGGCTGCAAAGGGCGCGGTTGCGGCACCTGCCACGGCGGAGGAAATCACCAGCGCCAGAACCGGCCGCAGCCAGCGCGGGCCCAACGGAACCTCCCCATCGCGCAGCGCGGCAAAAACTGCGACCAGCGCGGCCGTCGCGGCAAAGCTCATCTGGAAACCCGGGCTCAGCAGGCTTTCGGGACGCCGCAGCAATACGATCAATGCCGCCGCCGCCACCGCGCGCAAGGTGATCGCCCGCCGGTTCAGCAGCACCGCGCCCAGCATCACGGCGACCATGACAAAGGCCCGCTCCGTCGCCACATTGCCACCTGACAACATCAGATATCCTGCCCCGGCAGCCAAGGCGGCCAGCGCCGCCAGCTTCTTGACCGGCCAGCGCAGGGCAACCGGCGGCACCAGGCAAAACAGAACCCTCACGGCGGCAAAGACAAAGCCGGTGAGCAGCCCCATATGCAGACCGGAGATTGCCAGCAAATGCGCCAGGTTGCTTTGCCGCAGGGCTGTCAGGGTCTGCTCGCCGACACCGCTGCGGTCGCCGGCGGTGATGGCCGCGGCGAAACCGCCGGTTTCGCCCGGGATCCGCTCCTGCAGGTACCCTGCCATTGCGCGGCGCAGGCGCTCCACCGGGACACCATCTCCCGGCGCCTCCGCCAGCAAAACCGGTAATCTGGTATAGCCGAGGGCGCCCAGTTGTTTGAACCAGGCATGGCGGCGGAAGTCGAACCCGCCCGGCTCCGCCGGACCCTGGGGCGGCAGCAGATGCGCGGTTGTCATCACAATGGCGCCGGGCGGCGGAACAGTGTCCTGCCCCTTCAACGAAATCCTGACACGGACCGGTGTTTTCGCGGGAGACACACGGTCCAGCCGTACCTGGTCCAGGGTCAGCCGCAGCGCATCGGTCGGGGAGCGGTCCACCGACACCACCCGCCCCTCCACCGGGCCGTAATAGCGAAAGTCCAGAACCGGGGCCGCGACCCAATTCGCCCTGGCGCCCGCAAGGCACAGGCCCGCCGCCGTGAAGGCGGGCGCCCAGCATAGAAACGCCAGCGAACGCCGCTGCACGGCCACGCAGGCCAGCAGCATCGAAACCGCCGCGAAAGACGCATAAACCGCCCAGCCAGGTTCGCTTTTCAAATTGAAATAGGCCCCGATCCCGGCGCCCAGAAACACTGGAACCCAGGGGAACAAATGTCCCCGCTGCGCCTGCAGCAGGTCTGCGATGGCTGCGCTCAGCCGCATGCTTGCCCCCCGCCTTCTGGCCCGGTAGACAGGCGGAAACTCTATGCCTCCCATGGTTTCCAAAAGGTAAATCCCGCTCATGACCCAACCGGTTGTCACCCGTTTCGCGCCGTCTCCCACCGGCTTTCTGCACATTGGCGGCGCCCGCACCGCGCTGTTCAACTGGCTTTATGCCCGCGGCCGCGGCGGCAAGTTCCTGCTGCGGATCGAAGACACCGACCGCGAACGCTCCACGCCGGAGGCCACGGCGGCCATCCTTCAGGGCATGGAATGGCTGGGCCTGGATCACGACGGCGAGGTGATCAGCCAGTTCGAGCGCGCAGACCGCCATGCCGAGGTTGCCAAACAGCTGCTGGCGGAAGGCAAGGCCTACAAATGCTTTGCCACTCAGGAAGAAATCGCCGCCTTCCGCGAGCAGGCCAAGGCCGAGGGCAAGTCCACCCTCTACCGCTCGCCCTGGCGCGACGCTGATGAGGCCAGCCACCCGGACGCGCCCTATGTGATCCGCATCAAGGCGCCGCAGGATGGCGTCACTGTGATCAAGGATCAGGTGCAGGGCGATGTGACCATCCGCAACGACCAGCTGGACGACATGATCCTGCTGCGCTCGGACGGCACCCCTGTCTACATGCTGGCTGTAGTGGTGGATGACCATGACATGGGCGTCACCCATGTGATCCGCGGCGATGACCACCTCAACAACGCCGCCCGCCAGATGATGATTTACGAGGCGATGGGCTGGGACGTTCCGGTCTGGGCGCATATCCCGCTGATCCACGGGCCGGACGGCAAGAAACTCTCCAAACGCCACGGCGCGCTTGGCGCGCAGGAATACCAGGCGATGGGTTACCCGGCGGCCGGCATGCGCAACTATCTGGCGCGTCTCGGCTGGTCGCACGGCGATGACGAATTTTTTACAGACAGCCAGGCCAAAGAGTGGTTTAACTTTGACGGTATCGGCAAAAGCCCGGCCCGGTTCGACACCAAAAAGCTGGAGAACCTCTGCGGCCAGCATATTGCCGTTAGCGACGATGCCGCACTGCGGCAGGAAATCTGCGCATATCTGGCGGCTGCTGGAGAACCGGCCCTGACTGACGCGCAGTCACAAGGGCTGGAAGCTGCGATGTATTGCCTCAAGGACCGGGCCCGCACCTTCCCGGAACTGCTTGAAAAAGCGCATTTTATCCTTGCATCACGGCCTCTTGAACGGGATGCGAAGGCAGAAAAAGCGCTGTCTTCTGTATCCGATGGTATACTGGAAGAATTGACGCCGCAGTTGCAAAATGCTAGCTGGGTCCGTGACGATCTGGAGGCGCTTCTGAACGCATTTGCAGAAGCACATGATACCAAGTTCGGCAAACTGGCAGGCCCGTTGCGGGCTGTGCTTGCGGGCCGGGCGGTAACGCCTTCGGTGTTCGATATGATGCTGATTCTGGGCCGCGATGAAACCATCGCCCGGCTCAAAGACGCGACAGGCTGACTTCGGTCTTTACGCCCGGGTAAGCCTGTTTTGATAAGACAACCCCTGCGCGAAATCGCGCAGGCGCTGCCCCGCATGAAGACGCCCGAGCGGCAGCTTTCGTGCCTGTAACAGGAAGGGACATCCATGACCGAGACACAGAAATCTGCCACGCTCAGCCTGAATGGCGAAAATTACGAGCTGCCCATTTTCTCGCCAACGGCCGGGCCCGATGTCCTCGACATCCGTAAGCTCTATGCGCAGGCAGGTGTGTTTACCTATGACCCGGGCTTCACCTCCACCGCCAGCTGCGACAGCACCATCACCTATATTGATGGCGGCAAGGGCGAACTGCTGCACCGCGGCTACCCGATCGACCAGCTGGCGTCCAAGTCGCATTATCTGGAAGTCTGCTACCTGCTGCTGTACGGCGAACTGCCGACCGCCGCTCAGCTGGAGGATTTCGAGACCCGTGTGACCCGTCACACCATGGTGCATGAGCAGATGCACAACTTCTTCCGCGGGTTCCGCCGCGACGCGCACCCGATGGCGACCCTGGTGGGCGTGGTCGGCGCGATGTCGGCCTTCTATCACGACTCGCTGGACGTGACCGACCCGTGGCAGCGCGAAGTTGCTGCGATCCGTCTGATCGCCAAGCTGCCGACCATCGCGGCGATGGCCTATAAGTACTCCATCGGCCAGCCCTTCGTGTACCCGAAGAACGACCTGGATTACTCGGCCAACTTCCTGCACATGTGCTTCTCGGTTCCGGCCGAGGAATATCACGTGAACCCGATCCTGAGCCGCGCGATGGACCGGATCTTCATCCTGCACGCCGACCACGAGCAGAACGCTTCGACCTCGACCGTGCGCCTGGCGTCCTCCTCCGGTGCCAACCCGTTTGCCTGTATCGCTGCGGGCATCGCATGTCTCTGGGGCCCGGCACACGGCGGCGCCAACCAGGCCTGCCTGGAAATGCTCAAGGAAATCGGCTCCGTTGACCGCATTCCGGAATTCATCGAACGCGCCAAGGATAAGAACGACCCGTTCCGCCTGATGGGCTTTGGCCACCGCGTCTACAAGAACACCGACCCGCGCGCCAAGGTGCTGAAGCAATCCGCGGATGAGGTGCTGGAGCTGCTGGGCGTCGAAGACAACCCGCTGCTGCAAGTCGCCAAGGAGCTGGAGCGCACCGCGCTGCACGATGACTACTTCATCGAGAAGAAGCTGTTCCCGAACGTCGACTTCTACTCCGGCATCATCCTGGAGGCGATGGGCTTCCCGACCTCGATGTTCACCCCGATCTTTGCGCTGTCGCGCACCGTCGGCTGGATCTCGCAGTGGAAAGAAATGATCGCCGATCCGCAGAACAAGATCGGCCGCCCGCGCCAGCTGTACCTGGGCGAGACCCTGCGCGACTACGTCGACATTGAAAAGCGCTGATGGCTGCGCAGACAACCAGACAAACGCCCCGCACTTTGCGGGGCGTTTTTTATTTGCTGCCGATGCAAACAGCGGCCTTCTTCCCGCCTGCACTCCAAATCCCCATCTGCTGCGGCAGGCCAGAACGCGAAACAATCCGGGCGGTATCAGCTGACTGTTTCGTCGCGAATTTCAATATTTACGAGTATTTGACTAAAATCACTCAACTCTCTACCAAACTACTTAGTTTATTCCAATCCGGTGGTGCGCGTGCCCCGCGCGCGTCGTTACAGAACGTCACCCGCCGGGCGGCTACAGGATTGAATAGATGGAACTATTAATTTTGCTCGGTATCGGCCTGACCATAGGCGGTGTGGCTATGGCGGCGGACGATGATGATGACGGCGCCAGTGAACCGGACGCTACGGAACCGCCTCAAACCGAAGAGCCCGTAAGTACCATCACCACGTCTGATGCTGCAGATGACTTGACTGCCACTGACCAGGACGAAACCATTTTTGCCAGGGGCGGAGACGATATCGTCGAAGGCCGCGGCGGCGATGACCGCCTGTTTGGAATGGACGGCACCGACATTCTGGTTGGCGGCACCGGCGACGACTTTGTGCGGGGCGGCGCCGGCGATGACTATCTTATCGACAACGACGGATCGGACACTCTGCACGGGGATGCCGGCGATGACAGGATCATCTCAACCAGCGGTATCGACGGCGAAGGAATTGTCGGCTTTTCGCGTGGGGTGGCCGACGGGTCCATCACGGATATCAGTGGTCTCTCCGGGTTTGTAAACCCGGATACGGATGTTGACGGCGATGCAGACAGCGTCTCAGCCGGGTATGGCGATGATACCGTGATCGCGGGGGATGGCGACACCATCTCTCTTGGCGAAGGACGCGACACTCTGGTGGTTGGTGATTGGGTCGCGTCCAACGATGACCCCGTTATCGTGACTGATTTTGACCCCGCCGAAGACCTGCTGGTCTACTCCTGCAACGGCGACGGGCTGCCGCCCAGACTGTCGGTTCAGACCGTCGGCGACGGCAGCGGCGACGAAGGGCAAGGCTCTGCCCTGCTCTTTGCAGACAATGTATTCGTCGCACGGATCCAAGGCGCCGGCGGATTGCTGACGGTCAGCGATGTTTCCATCGTCGACCGTTCTTCCGGCGGGTCCTTTTTCTCCTGGCCGAGCGGCCCCGTCCCCTGAATGCCTGTCAGCGCCCCTCGAACTTTGCGGGGCGCTTTTCCATGAAGGCTGTGACACCTTCCAGGAAGTCGCGGGTTTTGCCGCATTCCCCTTGAAGATGCGCCTCTTCCGACAGCTGTTCCATCAGGCTGCGGCCCGTGCTTTCGCGCAGGGCGGATTTGGTGGCGGCAAAGGCCTTGCTGGGGCCTTGCGCCAGATAGGCGGCACGCTCACGCCAGCGGGCGTCGAACTCCGCATCCGGCACCGCTTCCCAGATCATGCCCCAATCGCTGGCCTGCTGCGCGCTGATACGGTCGGCAAACAACGCCGCACCCATCGCCTTGGCCATACCGATCTGGCGCGGCAGGAACCAGGTGCCGCCGGCATCGGGCATCAGGCCAATCTTGCTGAACGCCTGCATGAAAAACGCGCTTTCACTGGCGATCACCACATCCGCCGCCAGGGCCAGGCTGGCGCCGGCACCGGCTGCGGCTCCGTTGACCGCGGCCACGACAGGCACCGGGCAATTGTAGATCGCCTCAACCATCGGCAGGTATTCGTCGCGCAGCGTGCGCTCCAGATCCAGGTCGCCGCTGCTGGAGGCATCGCTCAGGTCCTGGCCGGAGCAGAACGCATCGCCCGCCCCCGTCAGCACCACCGCACGCGCTTCTGCCGACGCCATCCGCACCGCATGGGTGATTTCCGAGCGCATCAGGCTGGTCAGCGCGTTCTTGCGGCTGGCACGGTTCAGGGTGATGACCGCCAGCCCGTCCTCCAGCGTGAACAGGATTTCCTTGTAGTCCATAGGGTTGCCTCATAAAGCTTGCGTCCCGCCCAGCCGTGCGCAGCGGGCCCGTTTGACGCTATGGTGACGTAAAGCCTGCCCGCCGGAAAGGCAGACCCGGCGTCAATCCTTCAGGATTTTGCGAAGCCGTTCCTGTTCTTCCGCACTCAGGCTCTGCTCTGCGGCTTTCGGCGCCCGGGCCCGGCCGCGAACATAGAATACCGCAATCACCAGCGCCGCCAGCAGCATCAGCGGGCCCGCCGCCCACAGGAGCCAGTTGGCACCGCTGGTGGTAGGCCGCAGCAGCACGTACTCGCCATAACGGGCGACGATGAAATCCATCGCCTCACGGTCGCTGTCGCCGGCCACCAGCCGTTCCCGCACCAGCACCCGCAGGTCGCGGGCCAGTTCGGCGTTGGATTCATCAATGCTTTCATTGCGGCAGACCAGGCAGCGCAGGTCCTTGGACAGCTCCCGCGCACGCGCCTCCAGCGCCGGGTCCGCCAGGATCTCATCCGGCTCCACCGCCAGAGCGGGCGACGGGGTGACGGCAGCTGCCGCCATAAAACCCGCCAGGGCGACGATCAGAAAACGCATCCGTTTCATTCCGCAGGCACTCCGCTTGCCGGTGTCTTGCGCGCGCCCGCAGCCACGCGGAAGCGCCGGTCGCTGAGGCTCAGCAGCCCGCCGAGCGCCATCAGGATGGAGCCGGCCCAGATCCAGTTGGCAAAGGGCTTGATATAGGTGCGCATGGTCCAGCTGCCGTCGGCCTGCTGGTCGCCCAGCACCACATACAGATCCCGGGTTACCCGGTAGTCAATCGCGGCCTCCGTGGTCGGCATCTTGGCCACCGGATAATCGCGTTTCTCCGGGAACATCACCGCTTCGGGCCGGCCGTTTCGGGTGACTTCGACGCGTCCCTTGGTGGTGAAGTAGTTCGGCCCTTGCTCGCGGCTGACATCCTGCAGAACCAGCGTAAAGGCACCAACCTGAAACGGCTCGCCAATGCGGGCCACGCGGATATCCTCCTGTTCCCAGGCGGTCAGCCCGGCAACGGCAAAGATGGTGACGCCAAGGCCCGCGTGGGCCGTGGCCTTGCCCCAGTCCGCCCGCGGCAGCCGCAGCATCCGCTGCAAGCGGCCGGATTTGCCGCTGCGCATCCACAGATCCGTCAGCGCACCGAAGACCACCCAGGATCCCAGAAACAGCCCGACCGGCCCCAGCGCAGACCGCCCGGTCTGCATCGACCAGGCCAGAACGCCCAGCGAAACCGCCAGGACAAACACATAGCGCAGCTGCCAGGCGGTGCGCCCGATCCGGCCGCGCTTCCACGGCAGCATGGCGCCGACCGGCAGCAGCAAGCCCAGGACCACCATGAAGGGAGTGAAGGCTGAATTGAAGAACGGCGGGCCGACGCTCAGCTTCCGGTCCAGCAGCATCTCGGCCACGATCGGCCAGATGGTGCCGAAGAACACCACAAAGCAGCTGACCGCCAGCAGGATATTGTTCGCCACCAGCGCGCTTTCACGGCTGATCATGCCAAAAACGCCCTTGGCCTCCATCGCCTGCGCACGCGCCGCAAACAAGGTCAGCGCGCCGCCGGTGAAGAAGGCCAGGATGATCAGGATAAACACGCCCCGCTCCGGGTCGTTGGCAAAGGCATGGACGCTGGTGATCACGCCCGAGCGCACAATGAACGTACCGATCAGCGAGAAGCCGAAGGCCAGGATCGCCAGGAGGATGGTCCAGCTTTTCAGCGCCTCGCGCTTTTCCACCACGATGGCGGAGTGCAGCAGCGCTGCGGCCAGCAGCCAGGGCATAAAGGAGGCGTTCTCCACCGGGTCCCAGAACCAGAAACCGCCCCAGCCCAGTTCGTAATAGGCCCACCAGGATCCCAGCGCGATGCCGATGGTCAGGAAGATCCAGGCGGCCAGCGTCCACGGCCGCACCCAGCGGCCCCAGGCGGCATCCACCCGGCCCTCGATCAGGGCCGCGACGGCGAAGGAAAACGCCATGCTGAGGCCCACATAGCCGAGGTAGAGGAACGGCGGGTGGAACGCGAGGCCCGGGTCCTGCAGCAGCGGGTTCAGGTCCTGCCCGTCAAACGGCGGCACCGTCAGGCGCAGGAACGGGTTGGAGGTGAACAGGATGAAGGCAAAAAACGCCACCCCGATCGCCGCCTGCACCGCCAGCACCCGCGCCTTGAGCGTGGGCGGCAGCCCGCCGCCAAAGACCGAGGCCAGCGCGCCGAACAGGCTGACGATCAGCACCCACAACAGCATCGAGCCCTCGTGGTTCCCCCAGGTGCCGGAGATCTTGTACAGCATCGGCTTGGCCGAATGGCTGTTCAGCGTCACCAGCTTCAGCGAGAAGTCAGAGGTGATGAAGGCCCACATCAGCGCGCCAAAGGAAAACGCGGTGAACAGGAACTGCGCCTGCGCCGCAGGCTCTGCCACGGCCATCCAGCCGGGCCAGCGTTTCTGCGCGCCGATCAAGGGGATCACGGCCTGCACGATACCGATCATGAAGGCGAGGATAAGGGCAAAGTGGCCGAGCTCTGTAATCATGTTTTTTCCTATACGCCTGTCTGCCGGGGGGGCCAATGGCAAACGCCGCGCCATGCCGCCGCAGAGGGCAAAATGTGATCAGCCGCGGCGCGCTTTCCAGGCTTCCAGCGCTGGATTGTTCTCCGCCGCTGTGGCGTCCAGCCGGGCCGCCGCATCCGTGCGGGTGGCGGCGGCGTCAGGCGCATCCGCCCTGAGCCGCTCCAGCGCGGCGATGTTTTGCGCCACCTGCGGCACCCGCGCCATGCTGGCAGCCAGCCCCTGCTGAAACTCCTGGCTCTTCACCTGATGGCGGGCGCCGAAGTAAAAGGAGACGATGACGCCCAGCAGCCACCACAGCGGCTCTGGCACCAGCGCCAGCCCTTGCATTCTTGCAGCAAACCAAACCGGATCGCTGAGACAAGCGCCTAGCAGTGCAAGGGTCCCAAGCGCCAGCAGGGGCCGCGGCAGACGGTTCACCCCGTCCATGAACCGGTCAAAGCGGCTTTTGCCGCCATACTGAAACTCCGCCGCCAGCTGGCTCAGCGCAGCATTTTGCATGTCATGCGCGCGGGCGGCGCCGGCCTCCGCGTTTTCGCGAAAGACTTCAACGGTTTCCCGCAAGGCGTTGCGATGGCTGCCAAAAATCAATCCGATTATATCTGCAATCAGCCCCATGCCGCGGTCCTCCGCTGAAAGTCGCCGCGGCTCAGGTGGTAGACTGGTGAAATGAACTCTTCGGCCCGCTTGATCCAGCCGCCCTTGCTGCCTGCACGGGTGCGCGCATATTTGCGGCTGGCCGGGCGCCGGTCCGCCAGGCGGAAGTAATAATTTCGGCGCGCCACCCCATAGGCATCGCGCAAGGCCTCCGCGCCGACCTCCGTCGCCTGCGCCGCAGCGCCTGCGGTCTGGGGGCCTATGGCGCCATCAACCGCTACGGCATAGCCCATGTCGCGCAGCAGCCGCTGCAGGATGCGCACCGCGTTGCTGCCCGCGTTCACATACATGTCGAACACCGTCGCCTGCAGGCAGGGCGGCAGGCTGGCGATCCGCGGCGCCTCGAAATAATGGCGGATGAAGATGTCCACCGCCTGCGCCCGGCTCACTGCCTTCACGTCCTGAACATCCACGGCGCCATCGCCGGTCAGATCCAGCCCCAGCCGCCGCAGCGTGCCGATGGTCACACCGTGTTTGGTGGCCCCGCCGGGATCATCGGGATCATTCACAAACCCGCCTTCGCGCGCCACGATCTGTTGTGCAATTTCCTGAACGCTCTGCATGTCACCTCACCACTTCCAACCGGAACAGGATGCCGCAGAGGCGCTAACATCGGCTGAGGCCACCGCGCGCTGCCAGCGCAACACCCGGGTTCTGTTTGCTGGTGGGCCCGGAAAGAAAAAGCCCCGCAGGACTGCAGTCCTGCGGGGCCATTGTGTCAAAATCTTCCAGGGCTCAGGTTCCGGGTTCCTGATAAACCCCCTGCTCCTTCAGCGCGTCCATGACTTCCTTGGGCATGTAAGTCTCATCATGTTTCGCCAGGATTTCAGTGGCTTCAAAGACACCGTTCACGTATCGACCTGTGCCAACCATGCCCTGGTTCTCCTCGAACAGGTCAGGCAGAACGCCGGTGTAGGCGACGTTTACAGTCGCGCCGCCGTCCGTCACCGCAAAGCGCACGGTTTCGCCCTGGCCGCGCTGCAAGGAGCCTTCCGCCACCAGCCCGCCGATGCGGAACACCTCGGATGGCTTCGGAGGCTCTTCCATCACCTGGCTGGGCGAGCGGAAGTAGTTGATCCCGTCCCGCATCGCATAGCCGATCAGGGCGGTTGCCACGATCAGGGCCACCGCGGCAACCGCGATGACTTGGATCCGGCGCTGTTTCTTCAGGTTCTTCATGGTGTCCTCTATTCAGGCCCAACGAGCGCCGGCCCCTGATCAGGGGAACAGCGGCGCCATCATCAGACCTTGGGTTTCTTCCTCACCTAACATCAGGTTTGCGTTCTGCAAGGCCTGGCCGCTGCTTCCTTTTGTCAGGTTATCCAGTGCCGCAAAGACGATGGCACGGCCTTCGATCCGGTCCTGTGCCACGCCGATATGGCAGAAGTTGGAGCCGCGCACGTGATGGGTAGAGGGCGCCTCACCCAAGGGCAGCAGCTCAATGAACGGCTCATCAGCATAGGCCTCGGCAAAGGTATCATGAATCGCCTGCGCGTCGCCCTTCACATAGACGGTCGCCAGGATGCCGCGGTTCACCGGCAGCAGATGCGGGGTGAACTGCACCTTGACCGGGCGGCCTGCGATCTTGCTGAACTCCTGGTCGAATTCGCCCAGGTGCCGGTGGGTGCCGCCGATGGCATAGGCGTTGTAGCCCTCGCTCAGCTCGGCATGCAGCAGGTTTTCCTTGAGCGACCGGCCGGCGCCGGAGACGGCGCATTTCAGGTCCAGGATGATCTCGTCCAGGTCGATAACGCCGGCTTCGATCAGCGGCCGCAGGGCAAACTGGCCGGTTGCGGCGTTGCAGCCCGTGCCGGCCACCAGGCGCGCAGATTTGATGTCATCCCGGTAGAACTCGGTCAGGCCGTAAACAGCCTCTTCCTGCTGCTCCAGCGCAGCGTGCGGATTGCCGTACCACTTCTCGTATTCCGCCGGGTCGCGCAGCCGGAAATCCGCCGACAGATCCACGATCTTGAGGGTCTTGGGCAGCGCCGCGATCACCTCCTGGCTGGTCTTATGCGGCAGCGCGCAGAAGCAGAGGTCGATACCGGCAAAGTCGATCTCGTCGATCTTGCACAGCACCGGCAGCTCCATATGGCGCAGGTGCGGGAACACTTCGGCCATGGTCATACCGGCCTTACGGTCGGCGGACAGCGCCGCGATGTCGATGTTCGGGTGCTGCGCGATCAGCCGCACCAGTTCGGCGCCGGTGTAGCCGGAAGCGCCAAGGATAGCTACTTTATGGGTCATGTCAGACCTCGTCTTTCAAAATGATATGCCGGTTCCGCAGCCATCTGCGGAGAGAAATACGGGGAAAGGCGCCCGCGCACTTTGACCTGGAACAAGGTTCTGGACGGTCGGTGTTCAGGCCGCCTGAAAGGTGATTTCCCGTCGGAGAAACTGGGTCGCGCGGTCGCTGACACGGCCCGGGTTCCCGGTGGTGAAAAAGCCGCCACCGCCATTGCCGTACATGTCAGGATGGCGGGTCAGATAGTCTGCCAGGCTGTCCGCCACCAGATTGCCCTGGCTGAACACCTTGACCTCCGGCCCCAGCGCCTCCTGAAATGTCTGTTCCATCAGCGGGTAGTGGGTGCAGCCCAGAATCGCGGCCTCCGGATGCGGCATCTTGCGTTTCAGCGCATCAACGTGGGAACGCACCAGCGCCTCCGCCAGGATCATGTCGCCATCCTCGATCGCGTCGACAACGCCGCCGCAGGCCTGTGCCTCGACGTCTACACCAATGGCGCGGAACGCCAGTTCGCGCTGGAAGGCGCGGCTGGCGACGGTCGCCGGGGTGGCGAACAGCGCCACATGCTGCACCGCGACCTCACGCGGGGGCGAGTTGTCGCCCCACTGGCGCTCAGTCAGCGCTTCGATCAGCGGCACAAACACCCCCAGCACCCGCTTGCCCTTGGGCAGGCCGCCCTCCTGCATCCGGCGCAGCGCGGCAGCAGAAGCGGTGTTGCAGGCGAGGATCACCAGGTCGCAGCCCTTGTCCCACATACCGGCCACGGCCGTCTTGGTCAGCTGATAGACATCCTCGGCATCGCGCACACCATAGGGCGCGCGGGCGTTGTCGCCGTAGTACAGGAAATTCACATCCGGCAGCCGCTTTTGCGCTGCGTCAAGGACGGTCAGCCCGCCCAAGCCTGAATCAAAGATGCCAACAGCCATAAAGCTCTCTCACGCGCGGTGTTTCTCCTCGAACTCAAACCCATGCGCATAGGATTTGAGCGGTACCGGAGACAGGTCATACGTCGCTTTGCGCAGGAAATCCATCATTGCTTTTGTGTCTTTGGCCAGCGGGTCCAATACGTCGCGGCTAATCGGCTCGCCGATAGCGACCCTCACCGGGGTATCGACACGTTTGCGGAACTCCTTGATCAGCAGCCCCATCCGCAGCGTGACGTGCAAATGGCTGGCAATCTGGAAGAGGCGCGAGGTGTGGCCGTCGAAGAAAACCGGAACCACCACCGCATCCGATTTGGCCACCATCCGCGCGGTAAAGCCGCGCCAGCCCGGGTCCATCGGATGGTCAAAGGGCCGGGCCGCAGTGGACACAGTGCCGCCCGGGAAGATGCCGATGGCACCGCCCTGCCCCAGAAAGCTGAGCGCGTCCTTGCGGGTCTGCAGGTTGGTCTGCATGGCCTCCCGTGTCCCGGCGAAGTCCACTGGCAGGATCACCTTGCTCAGATCCTCCGCCTTGCGGAACACCTGATTTGCAAGAATGCGGAAGTCTCCACGCGTCTGGGACAGAATATGCCCCATCATCAGCCCGTCGAGGATCCCATAGGGGTGATTGGCAATCAGGATCACCGGCTTGTCCCGCGGAATGTTCTCCAGCGATCCTCTGGCCACCTCCAGCGACAGACCGTAGCGCTCCGCCATCACGCTCCAGAAGCTTCGGCCCGCGGCCACATCGCGTTCATATCCAGCCGCACGCCGGATCAGGCCGAGGCGCCCGGTGGAATTCTCCATCAGCCGGATCACCGCGCGGCCCGCGCGGGTGGAGGCCGAATGGGCATAGGAAATATCACGGGCAATATGGCGCTGCGCCTGCATCTGTGGCGGGTCTCCGTCTGGTGTCAGCGGCCAGATAAGGCCGGAGGCGCATTCTGCAATGGATGCGTAACAGGGGTGTGACGCTTTGCTGCAAGACCTGGCCGGGGTGCTTCCACGTGCCCTGGGGTGTCCAGATGCGCAAACGGCGCCGTGGAACGGCAAACGCCGCGCGTCAGCGCGGCGCCAGGCCCAACCGGGAGGGGCCATCCCAACGATGGTCCGGAGCGGGCGGGAGTGCCCCGCCCTGCCCCAATGCCGTTCAGCGTTATTCGGCCGCCTGTTTTACAGCCGTGCCGCCCTGGCGCAGGGCAGCCAGCAGATCTTCGCGGCGCTTCGCGGCCTTCTGTTCGTTTGCCAGTTTCACCGGTCCGAAGCCGCGGATCTGCAGCGGCAACTCGGCCAGCGCCACCAGCGGCTCCATGATCTCCGCACGGGCTTTGGGCAGCCATTCCTGCATGTCGGCCTCATACTGCTTGATCAGCGCCCGCTCCATCTTGCGCTCTTCGGTGTAGCCGAAGATGTCGAGCGGGGTGCCGCGCAGGGACTTCAGCTTGGCAAGCACCCGGAACCAGCGCTCCATCCCAGCACCAAACTTGCGCTTTTGCGGGCGCCCGTTCGGGTCCGTGCCCCCCAGCATCGGCGGCGCCAGGTGGTAGGAGAGCTTGAGGTCGCCCTCAAACTCCGCTTCCGCCTTGGCGCGGCTGTCCAGCAGCAGGCGGGCCACCTCGTATTCGTCCTTGTAGGACAACAGCTTGTGGTAGCCCTTTGCCACCGCCTCTTTCAGCGCGGGATCGCTGATGCCGTCCAGCAGCTTCGCATAGCGCTTGGCCAGCCCCTTGCCCTGATAGGCCACAAGGTGATCGGCGCGGAAGGCGATTTTTTCGTCCAGCGACTTGGGCTTTGCCACCACCTTGGGCTGGATCAGACGCGCCGCTTCTTCAGGGTGCAGCACCGCCCATCGGCCGATGTCGAAGGCGCGCTTGTTGCGCTCCACCGCGGCGCCGTTCATCTCGATCGCCTGCTCAATCGCCTCATGGCTGACCGGAATCAGGCCCTTCTGCCAGGCGCCGCCGAACACCATCATGTTCGAGAAGATCGAGTCGCCCATGGTCGCGCGCGCCAGCTCGGATGCGTCGAACAGGTCGAGACGGTCGCGCAGGCGGGCCTGCAGCGCCACCTCCAGCCGGTCGGTGGGAATGGCGAACTCGGTATTGCGGGTGAAATCGCCGGTGATGATCTCGTGGCTGTTCACCACTGCGCCGGTCTGGCCGGAGGTGGTCAGGCCCAGGGTCTTGGCGCCCGCGCTCACCACCAGATCGCCGCCGATCAGCGCATGCGCTTCGCCGGTGGCTACGCGGATGGCTGAGATGTCTTCCGGCTTATTGGCAATCCGGCAGTGGATGTGCACCGCGCCGCCCTTCTGGGCGAGACCGGCCATTTCCATCAGCCCGGCGCCCAGCCCGTCGATCTGCGCTGCCTGCGCCAGCACCGCACCGATGGTCACAACCCCGGTGCCGCCGACGCCGGTGATCACCACGTTATGGGTGCCGTCGATTGCCGGCAGCTCCGGTTTGGGCAGATGCGGCAGGTCGATATCGGCGGTTGCTTCCTTGCGGATCTTGGCGCCTTCCACCGTGACGAAGGACGGGCAGAAGCCGTTCAGGCAGGAGAAATCCTTGTTGCAGGACGACTGGTCAATGGCGCGTTTGCGGCCAAGTTCGGTGTCCTTGGGCACGATGGAGACGCAGTTCGACTGCACGCCGCAATCGCCGCAGCCTTCGCAGACGTCGGAGTTGATGAACACCCGCTGGTCCGGATCCGGGAACTGGCCCCGCTTGCGGCGGCGGCGCTTCTCGGCGGCACAGGTCTGGATGTAGATAATGGCAGAGACGCCCTCGATCTGTTCGAACTCGCGCTGGATCTTCATCATCTCGGCGCGTTCGTGCATCCGCATCCCAGTCGGGAACAGGGAGGCGTCCACGTCCTCCTTCTCGTCATAGACCACCGCAATGGTCTTGACGCCCATCGCCTTCAGCTCATGCGCGATCTGCTGCGCGGTCAGGCCGCCCTCGGCCTGCTGGCCGCCGGTCATCGCCACAGCGTCATTGTACAGGATCTTGTAGGTGATGTTGGTGCCTTCGGCCAATGCCGCCCGGATCGCCTGCACGCCGGAGTGGTTGTAGGTGCCGTCGCCCAGGTTCTGGAACACATGCTTGCGCTTGGAGAAGGGCGCCTCGCCCACCCAGTTGACGCCCTCGCCGCCCATATGGGTGAAGCCGGTGGTTTCCCGGTCCATCCACTGAACCATGAAATGGCAGCCAATGCCCGCATAGGCGCGGGAGCCCTCCGGCAGCTTGGTCGAGCTGTTGTGCGGGCAGCCGGAGCAGAAATAGGGCAGCCGGGTGGCGATTTCCTCGGCGTTGTCGGCTCGGCGGGCCTCTGCCAGGCTCTCCAGCCCGGCGCGTAGCGCCTCGGTGTCGCGGCCTTCCTCGATCAGGATGTTGCCGAGCTTCTCGGCGATCATGATCGGGTCGAGCGCATAGCGGGTCGGGAACAGCTCGTCCCGGTGCATGGAGCCGGCGCCGCCCTTGTACCAGCCATAGACGCGGCGGCCCTGGCGGGTGTCAAAGATCGCTTCCTTGATCTGGATCTCGATCAGCTTGCGCTTTTCCTCGACCACGACGATCAGGTCCAGGTCTTCGGCCCAGTCGTTGAAGCCTTTCATGTCCATCGGCCAGGTCTGGCCCACCTTGTAGGTGGTGATGCCCAGCCGCTCGGCCATGTTTTCGTCGATGTTCAACAGCTTGAGCGCATGCACCAGGTCGAGCCAGTTCTTGCCCGCGGCGACAAACCCGATCTTGGCGCCGGGCTTGCCCCACACGCGCTTGTCCATCTTGTTGGCATGGCTGAAGGCCTCGGCCGCAAAGCGCTTGTAGTCGATGATGCGGTCTTCCTGACGGAACCGGTCGTCATCCAAGCGGATGTTGAGGCCATCCGCCGGCATGTCGAACTCCGGCGTCACCATCTGCATCCGGTCCGGGCGGGCGTCCACGACCGAGGTCACCTCGATGGTGTCCTTCATGGTCTTGAGGCCGACCCACAGGCCCGAGAAGCGGCTGAGCGCATAGCCGTAGATACCGTAGTCCAGGATCTCCTGCACCCCCGCGGGGCTAACAATCGGCAGGTAGCAGTCCAGCAGCGACCATTCAGACTGGTGCAGCACGGTGGAGCTTTCGCCGGTGTGGTCGTCGCCCATCGCCAAGAGCACGCCGCCGTGCTTGGAGGTGCCGGCCATGTTGGCATGGCGCAGCGCGTCGCCGGAGCGGTCGACGCCCGGGCCCTTGCCGTACCACAGGCCAAAGACGCCGTCATACTTGCCTTCGCCGCGCACCTCAGCCTGCTGCGCGCCCCACAGTGCGGTGACCGCCAGATCCTCGTTCAGACCGTACTGAAAGGTGACATCCGCGGCTTTCAAGTGCTTTTCAGCGCGGCTCATCTGCAGGTCCACCGCACCCAGCGGCGAGCCGCGGTAGCCGGTGACCAGGCCGGCCGTGTTCAGGCCTGCTGCCGTGTCGCGCTGCTTCTGCATCAGCATCAGCCGCACCAGCGCCTGGGTGCCATTCAGCAGAACCGGCGATTTGGTCAGATCGTATTTATCATTGAGTGAGATCTTTTGCGTGCTCATCGTGGCCTCCTCAACCGGGATTAGCTTGCACATTCTGGCGCGCAGAATAGGTCATAATTGCTGACCTGAATAGCCGCTTTTTTTTCGTTTTCGCTCGCTTGCGCATCGAAAACTGATACATAACTAAGATTTCATATAGTCGGCCCCAAACGCACGGAAAGTAACGGATATGGATTGGGACAAGCTCAGAATATTTCACGCGGTGGCGGACGCGGGCAGCCTGACCCATGCCGGCGACAAGCTGAACCTGTCGCAATCGGCGGTCAGCCGCCAGATCCGTGCGCTGGAGGAAAGCCTGAACGCCACTCTGTTCCACCGGCATGCACGCGGGCTG
This sequence comes from Leisingera sp. CC-HEC096, assembly GCF_059429235.1. Classification (NCBI taxonomy): domain Bacteria; kingdom Pseudomonadati; phylum Pseudomonadota; class Alphaproteobacteria; order Rhodobacterales; family Roseobacteraceae; genus Leisingera; species Leisingera sp. CC-HEC096. The sequence continues at coordinate 808,041 of NZ_JCAIJS010000001.1, read as the reverse complement.
ATTCTCACCGAACAGGGTGAGCTTCTGTTCGACGCTACCCAATCCATGACCAGCCGCCTGGACGCTGCCGCTGCGCGTATCCGTGACAGCGAAGAGGAAGTGTTCGGCGAGCTGCGGGTGACCACCACCGTCGGATTTGGCACCCTGTGGCTGGCTCCGCGGCTGACCAAGCTTTATGAGCAGTACCCCAACCTCAAAATCGACCTGATGCTGGAGGAACGTGTGCTGGACCTGCCGATGCGCGAGGCCGATGTGGCCATCCGCATGAAGGAGCCCAGCCAGGCCGACCTGGTGCGCAAGCGGCTGATGACGGTGCGCATGGGGCTATATGCGACACCGGAGTATCTGGAGAAGCACGGCAACCTGGAAACCTCTGCAGACATTTCCCAGCACCGCCTGATCTGCCAGAACCAGAGTTCGGCGCAGGTCGGTTCTGCCGCCGTGCTGGGCAAGAAACTGATGGCGCTGGATCCGGCATCGCTGCTGACCGTGAACAACTATTTCGGCGTTCTGCAGGGTGTTCTGCACAATCTGGGCATCGGCATTCTGCCGGACTATGTAACAGAAGAGTTCCCGCAACTTGTCGAGGTGCTGCCGCACGAGGACCAGAACGAGGTTCCCGTTTACCTGGCTTACCCGGAAGAGCTGCGTCATTCGCAGCGGGTCGGTGCCTTCCGCGATTTCGTCCAGTCCGAGATCATGGAACACCGCAAGCATATGAAAGCGCTGGGCAAGCTGTGATCCCGCCCGCCTCCGGATCAGTCCGCTCCTGCTGCGTTGCGGCAAGCGGACTGGCATCCGGGCTGCCTTGCAAACAGAGCGCCGCCCAAGCCATGCAAAAACCGCATAGCAGCATTGACGCTCATTTGTTGTTAATCCCCTTGAAGGGGCAGGCCCGGAGCCCTAAATGAACCTCATGAAGGCGGCGGCAACGCCCCCCTTCATACCTCCCTGTTGGACTTCGGCCGAGCTTAGTGCTCGGCCTTTTTTTTGGCTGTAACCCATTGGCCTGTAACAGCTCTTAAGGCGCTGCAAACATCGGCCTCTGGTATTGGGCTAACAGTATGCATGTCTGTCTCCGGCCATAGACTGCCCCTGCTGGATAGCATCAGAATGAAAAAACTTGCCCGAAAACATTTGACGTTTCTTGCCGTCTACATTCGCAATGCTTGTATTTTCAGCAGCTTGCCTGGCCCAAGCCGCAATTTCCGCCGATTTGACAACCCTGCAATGCCATCTGCTGCCCAAAGAGATGGAGGCGGGCATGCTGCGGCGCAAAGACGCCTCCGGCGGCATCTGCAGTGGATTCGTTTAATTCCACTTCCCCCGCGCCCCGCCTTGCCCTAAAAGGCGCGCAATCGCAGCCATTGGGGACGTTTACGGATGCAGGAACCCGCCATCACGCCTGAATTGATTGCCAATCACGGGCTGAAGCCCGAGGAATACGATCTGATCCTCGAAATCATCGGGCGGGAGCCGACCTTCACCGAGCTGGGCATTTTCTCGGCGATGTGGAACGAGCACTGCTCCTATAAGTCCTCCAAGAAATGGCTGCGCACCCTGCCGACCGACGGTCCGCAGGTGATCTGCGGCCCCGGTGAAAACGCGGGCATCGTGGACATTGGCGACGGCGATGCCGTTGTTTTCAAGATGGAAAGCCACAACCACCCCTCCTACATCGAGCCCTACCAGGGCGCGGCAACCGGGGTTGGCGGCATTCTGCGTGATGTTTTCACAATGGGCGCGCGGCCCATCGCCTCGATGAACTCGCTGTCCTTCGGCGAGCCGTCCCACCACAAGACCCGTCAGCTGGTCAACGGTGTGGTTGAGGGCATCGGCGGCTACGGCAACTGCTTTGGCGTTCCTTGCGTTGGCGGCGAAGTCCGCTTCCACCCTGCCTACAACGGCAACTGCCTGGTCAACGCCTTTGCGGCGGGCCTCGCCAAGACGGACGGCATTTTCTACTCCGCTGCCTCGGGCGTTGGCATGCCGGTAGTGTACCTGGGTGCCAAAACCGGACGTGACGGCGTCGGCGGCGCCACCATGGCTTCCGCGGAATTCGACGACACAATCGAGGAAAAGCGCCCCACCGTTCAGGTCGGCGACCCCTTCACTGAAAAGCGCCTGATGGAAGCCACGCTGGAGCTGATGCAGACCGGCGCGGTGATCTCGATCCAGGACATGGGCGCCGCGGGCCTCACCTGTTCGGCCGTGGAAATGGGCGATAAGGGCAAACTGGGCGTGCGCCTGGACCTGGAGAAGGTTCCGCAGCGCGAAGAGAACATGACCGCCTACGAGATGATGCTGTCGGAATCCCAGGAGCGGATGCTGATGGTTCTGAAGCCGGAGCTGGAAGCCGAGGCGCGCGCGGTGTTCGAAAAATGGGACCTGGATTTCGCCATTGTCGGCGAAACCATTGCCGAGGACCGCTTCCTGATCATGCACAACGGCGAAGTGAAGGCCGATCTGGTGCTGTCGAAACTGTCCTCCACCGCGCCGGAATACGACCGCCCGTGGGTGGAAACCCCGGCCGCCGAGCCGCTGACCGACGCGGATGTGCCTACCATTGACCCGATTGACGGGCTCAAGGCGCTGCTGTCCTCGCCGAACTACGCAGGCAAGCAGTGGGTTTACGAGCAGTACGACACCACCGTGATGGGCGACACCCAGCGCCGTCCGGGTGCCGGTTCCGGTATCGTGCGTGTGCATGGCACCGACAAGAAACTGGCCTTCACCTCCGACGTGACCCCGCGCTACGTCAAGGCAAACCCGTTCGAGGGCGGCAAGCAGGCGGTGGCAGAGGCCTACCGCAACCTGACTGCTGTGGGCGCCAAGCCGCTGGCAACCACCGACAACCTGAACTTCGGCAACCCCGAAAAGCCTGAGATCATGGGCCAGTTCGTCGGCGCCATCAAAGGCATCGGCGAGGCGGTTGCCGCGCTCGACATGCCGATCGTCTCCGGCAACGTGTCGCTCTACAATGAAACCGACGGCAAGGGCATCCTGCCGACCCCGACCATCGGCGCCGTGGGCCTGATTGCCGCGGGCGAAGAGCCGATCATCGGCGAGGCGCGCGACGGCCATGTTGCCCTGCTGGTGGGTGAAACCGTCGGCCATCTGGGCCAGTCGGCGCTGCTGGCGGAAGTTTTCAACCGCGAGGACGGCGACGCCCCGGCGGTGGACCTGGAAGCCGAGAAGCGCAACGGCGAGTTCATCCGCGCCAACCGCGAGCTGATCAAGGCCTGCACCGACCTCGGCGACGGCGGCCTGGCGCTGGCGGCGTTCGAAATGGCGGAGGAAGCCGGCGTCGGCGTACAGATCGACGCGGGCGACACCCAAACCGTGTTCGGCGAGGACCAGGCGCGTTATCTGATCGCCTGCAACTTCGACCAGGCCGAAGCGCTGATGCTGGCCGCGGGCCAGGCGGGCGTCACCATCACAACCGTCGGCAAGTTCGGCGGCGACATGGTGAAGATCGGTGGCTCTGAGGCGCCGCTGGCCGAGCTGAAGGAGATCTTCCGCTCCAGCTTTGCCGCTGCTGTAGCCTGACCGCTCGCACCGCCGGGCAGCGCTCGTTACAATACAAAGGGCGGGATGGCACAGCCGTCCCGCCTTTTCCTTTGACCGGGGACCTGCCCATGACCCTTCCCGACCTGAAAGAGGATTGCAGCCGCTGCGCGGGCCTTTGCTGCGTGGCCTATCCGTTTGAAGCGCAAGAGGATTTCGGCCTCCTGAAGGACGCGGACACCCCCTGTCCCAATCTCGCTCCGGACTTCCGCTGCACCATCCACGAGGATCTGGAAGCCTGCGGTTTTGGCGGCTGCGTGGCCTATTCCTGCGCCGGCGCCGGCCAGCGGGTGACACAAGACCTGTTTGACGGCGAAACCTGGCGGGATGACCCGGACTTGTTGACCCATATGACCCGCGCCCTGCGGGTGCTGCGCCCGATCCACGAGGCGCTGCTGGTGCTGGAGGAGGCCGCCGCCCTGCCCCTGCCGGAAGACCTGCAGGCCCGGTGTTCTGAGCTGACCCGTGCGCTTTGCCCGGAAAACCCGGCTTCGGTCTGGGATTTCGAGGATGACAGCGTGCAAGAGGCCCTGGCCAGTCTTCCGGACTTCGTCGAAAGCCTCGCGCCCTTCGCCCAGGACGGCTGCTAATCCTGCTTGCACAGCCCCCGGCGCCCCCCTACATTTTTACCGAACAAGACAAAGGACTTCCCCGGATGCCCATGCAAGCCCATGAAATCGAAGAACTGCTGCGCGAAGCCTTCCCGGACGCCGAAATCCAGGTCGGCGGCACCGATGGCGTTCACATGTCGGCGATGGTCGTCGACGAAAGCTTCCGCGGCAAAAACCGCGTCCAGCAGCAGCGCGCCGTGTATGCCGCGCTGAAAGGCAAGATGGACGGCCCCGACGGCGAATTGCACGCCCTGGCGCTGACCACCAAGGCGCCGGAGTAGGATTCGTGTCTCTCTTCGCCTCCATCCTGGTGCTCGGCATTGTGGTGATGACCGCCGTTGTTGCGGCCGTGTCCCAGCGCCGCCGCCCGCTGGAGGAGGACGATGAGGACCCGGATTACCACACCCTGCGCTCAGACTATCAGTCGGGGATGGGCGGCGGCTCCGTCCGCACATGGAAAGTCCCGAAAGACCCGCAGGAATACGCACGATTTTTCGTTCCCAAGAACAAGGCGAAATAGCGTTGCACTGAGCCCTGCATCGCCTGCGGGGCGGATTGGCAAAACCCGCGAAACTGCCTATATGACGGCCAACGCAAACGGCGCAGCAGCCGAAAGGATACTGACTTATGACCGACGCAAAGACCCGCATCGACGAAACCGTCAAAGCCAATGACGTGGTGCTCTACATGAAAGGCACCAAGGAAATGCCGCAGTGCGGCTTCTCCTCGCGTGTGGCGGCGGTGCTGAACTATATCGGCGTGGACTACACCGACGTGAACGTTCTGGCGGATGAAGAGATCCGCGCGGGCATCAAGGACTACTCCGACTGGCCGACCATTCCGCAGCTTTACGTCAAAGGCGAGTTCGTCGGCGGCTGCGACATCATCACCGAGATGACCCTGTCGGGCGAGCTGGACGGCATGTTCGAGGACAACGGCATCGCCTTCAACAAGGACGCCGCCGACAAGATCCGCGAAGCGAACGGCTGATCGCGGCTTCTGTTTTAAAAGGAAAAAGGCGCCCTGCGGGGCGCCTTTTTTCGTTTCAAAAAGACCCAAGGGAACGGTGCCCTCAGCCCGCGGATTTTTCTTCGATCTCCTGGGCCAGCGCCTCGCTTCGGGCCGCGATCTCGGCCAGCGCCTCGGTGACCATCGGCGGCACTACCGGCACTTCAACACGCTCCGGTTCCGGCGCTGGCGCGTTCTTCAGCGCCTCCAGCTCCTGCACGCGTTCCGCCAGTTCAGCCTCCACTTCCTTGATCCGGTCTTCGACGGCAGCGGTCTTGTCCGCCAGCATCAGACCGGCCATCAGGAGCATCCGCGCCTCGGGCATGCGGCCGATCTGATCTGACAGCACCTGCGCCTCATCGTCCAGCATCTTGGCGGCAGAGTGCAGATAGCTCTCCTCGCCCTCCTGGCAGGAGACCTCAAAGCCGCGGCCGCCGATATGAATGGTCACTTCGGGCATCAGACTTCCTCCCCTTCCGGCAGGTTGCGGGCGTTGGCCAGCAGCGGCTCCAGCTTGGCCAGAACCGCGTTCACTTGAGCCTGGTCGCTGGCTTGGGCTGCGCGCAGCCCCTCAATTTCGGCTTCCATCGAGGCATTGATCAGCCCGGCATCGCCCAAGCTCTGGGCGTTGGCCTCGCGCAGCGCCGCGTTGGAGGCGCGCAGCTCCTCATTGGCCTGGCGCAGCTGCTGCAGTTCGGTATCCAGCCGCAGCAGGGCTTCGTTCTGGCGTTCAATCTCCGCACTCATGCCAGAGTCTGCGGCCGGCGCTGCCGCGGCTTGCCCGCCATTCTCCTCAGCCTCTTCCAAGCGGGCTTTCAGGCTGTCGTTTGCAGCCTGAACCTCGGTGAGCTGATCCTCCAGCTTCTCTTTCTCGCTCGCCGCCGTGTTGGCGGCGGCTTCCAGCTGGCCCCTGAGACGCTCAACCTCAGCCCGCAGCGCTTCCTTCTCCGCCGGGTCGCCCGCCTCATTGCGCAGCAGCTGCAGCTCCGCCTCCATGGCCGCAACATCACCGCCATCGGCAGGCGTCTTGCTTTCGGCCTCCTGCAGACGGGCGTGCAGCACCTTTACCCGCTCTTCCAGCTGGGCGTTGGCGGTTTTTTCTTCGTCCAGCGCCTGCTCCAGCGCCTCATTTGCAGCACTTGCCGCAGCCGCTTCCGCTGCCTGGGCAGCTTCGGCGACGGCTTCAGCCGCCTTGACCTTGTCCGCCTCGCGGGCCTCCTGCAGCGCTGAGGTGCCCGCACTGATGCGCTCCAGCGCGGCCTGGATGCGGCCTTGCAATTCTTCGATCTGGTTCATGCCTGTCCCTCACCCGTCCACATCAGTTCACTCTTTTTTCCGGCACCTGCGCGAATCGCGCACGCGCCGCTGACATGGGGCCAGTTATTCCCCTTCAGGGATAAAACACCCCCCCTTGTCTTTCAACCACTTGCCGCGCCAACTTCGCGCAAGCCAGCAGACATGCGCGCAACCATGCTTGATCTTTGGCTCATCGCTGTTATTGAGCGCAGCAATTGCCTGTAACGCCAAAGGAACAATCCAAGTGGACCTGACAGCCCTGCGCACCGCCAATCCCGAGCATTGGAACAAGGCCGCCGCAATCCGCGCGCTGGCTCTGGACGCCGTCGCCGCCGCCAACTCCGGCCACACCGGTATGCCCATCGGCATGGCCGATGTGGCGACCGTGCTGTTCGAAAAGCACCTCAAATTTGATGCATCCAACCCGTCCTGGCCGGACCGCGACCGGTTCATCCTGTCGGCGGGCCACGGCTCGATGCTGATTTATTCGCTGCTCTACCTGGCCGGCGACAAGCAGGTCACCCTGGATCAGATCAAGAACTTCCGCCAGATGGGCGCGATCACCGCGGGCCACCCGGAGAACTTCCTGGTCGATGCCGTCGAAGTGACCACCGGCCCGCTGGGCCAAGGCATCTCCAACGCTGTCGGCTTTGCCATGGCAGAGGAAATGCAGCGTGCCCATTACGGCCGCAAGGTCGTGGATCACCACACCTATGTGATCGCCGGCGACGGCTGCCTGATGGAAGGCATCAGCCAGGAAGCCATCGGCCTTGCAGGCCGCCACCAGCTGGGCAAGCTGATCGTGTTCTGGGACAACAACAACATCACCATCGACGGTACCGTTGAACTGTCCGACCGCACCAACCAGGTGCAGCGCTTCAAGGCGTCGGGCTGGCAGGTGCTGGAAATCGACGGCCACGACCCCAAGGCCATCGACGAGGCCATCGAGGCAGCCAAGAAGTCCAAGAAGCCTTCGATGATCGCTTGCAAGACTCACATCGCCCTGGGCCACGCCGCGCAGGACACCTCCAAAGGCCACGGCGCGCTGACCGATCCCGAGCAGCTGCAAGCGGCCAAGGACGCCTACGGCTGGACCGGCGGCCCGTTCGAGGTTCCCGCGGACATCAAGTCCCAGTGGGAAGAAATCGGCGCCCGCGGCAAGTCCGAGCGTGAAGCCTGGGAAGCCCGCTTTGCCGAGCTGTCGCAGCAGAAGCAGGACCGCTTCAACCGCGCCTATGCGCTGGACGCGCCCAAAAAACTGTCCGCCGCCATCAAGGCGCTGAAAAAGCAGGTGAGCGAGGAGCAGCCCAAGGTTGCCACCCGCAAGTCGTCCGAGATGGCGCTGGGCGTCATCAACCCGCTGATGCCGGAAACCGTGGGCGGCTCTGCCGATCTCACCGGCTCCAACAACACCAAGACCGGCGACCTGGGCGTCTTTGACACCGACAACCGCAAGGGCCGCTATGTCTACTGGGGCATCCGTGAGCACGGCATGGCCGCAGCGATGAACGGCATGGCCCTGCACGGCGGCATGCGCCCCTACGGCGGCACCTTCTTCTGCTTCACCGACTATGCCCGCCCGGCGATGCGCCTGGCCGCGCTGTCCAAGATCCCGACCGTGTTCGTGATGACCCACGACTCGATCGGAGTCGGCGAAGACGGTCCGACCCACCAGCCGGTCGAGCATCTGGCCATCTGCCGCGCGACCCCGAACACCTATGTGTTCCGCCCGGCCGACACTGTTGAGACCGCCGAAGCCTGGGAAATCGCCATCACCGCCAAGGAAACCCCCTCGGTGCTGGCCCTGACCCGTCAGAACCTGCCCACCGTGCGGACTGAGCACAAGCTCACCAACATGGTCGAAAAAGGCGCCTATGTTCTGGCCGAGGCCGAGAACAAGCGCCAGGTGATCCTGATCGCCACCGGCTCCGAGGTCTCCGTTGCGATGGAAGCCAAGGCCAAGCTGGAAGCCGAAGGCATCGGCACCCGCGTCGTTTCCATGCCCTGCATGGAGCTGTTTGCCGAGCAGAACGAAGCCTACCGCCGCAAGGTCCTGCCCGCAGGTCCGGTGCGTGTGGGTATCGAGGCCGCTGTACGTGACGGCGGCTGGGACCGCTGGCTCTTGGGCGAGCGCGGCCAGGAGAAGAAAGCCGGTTTCGTCGGCATGGACCGCTTCGGCGCCTCCGCCCCCGCAGGCGAGCTATTCGAACGCTTCGGCATCACTGCCGAGGGTACAGTGGCGCAAGTGAAAGAGCTGCTGGGCTGAACGGTTTACGCAGAAAGACAAGTTGACTAGACGCCTTCGGGCGTCTTTTCATTTAAGACTTTCAGCTCTGCAGAACTCTCAGCAGGAAACCGAATAGGGAACGTGAGGAAGTCATATGAAGGTAGTGCCAGTTGTCCTCGCGATTTCAGCAATACCAATTGCTTGGCTCGGCGTATCTTTTTTCATCGAACGTGCAGCATCGTGTCCTACTTCTGAAGACCTAGCGCGTGGTATTATTTTCGAGGAAGAGCTCGCAAACGACCATGGGTACATTGTCAAGTCCCACCGCAAAGATTCAGATAATGACACTATTACGGCAAGCTACTTCTTAACGGACGGAAAACTGGAAAGGCTTTTTGAGACCTTTAACGAAACTGCGTCTGCAGTTGACAAAGACATAACACCAGCAACCACAGCAACGTGGATTACGAAAAAGAGCAATGGCTTGTACAACTTGTTGCAGCAACAAGCCGAGGGAAGCAACCGCACTTCCTACGAGTACTCGGCTGTCCCCACTGAACTCGTACTAAGCTATCCTGACGATGAAGTTTTTTACACCGTACAATGGTTCCGCGATAACAAAACTTGGCTTAGGGAAACAAGGTCGAGGGTGACAAAGAGAGGCTCTGTTCACTTTGGCTCGTGCACCTATGTCGCGCTGCAAATAGAAAACAACGGTTATAGAACAAGCCCTGAAGGTGTCAGAAAGAGGGAGAAGCAGTTACTCGTGTACATTCCTGAACTACTATACTCATTGCGTGGTCTCCTATCTGAAAGCCGCCCAATCAAGGTTCGTCATCGCCAAGACGGCGACTTTTTTCCAGACGCAATTGAGTGATTTTCCGTTTCTAGTCACTGGGCTTCAGATCATTTACTGCCGCCCTCGCCAGTTACCTTAGCGGTTAGCGGCCCGATCACCTTGGTCGCCAGCGGGATCAGCAGCAGCCCCAGCGCCACGCCAAACACCCCGTCCATCGCTGCCTTTGCGCTCCATTCGGCAAAGCCATTCCAGGCTGCAGGCACCGCGTGGCCGACGGCATAGGCCCAGTCGTGGATGTGGTGGCCCAGCCAGCCAAAGCCCAGCACCTCCAGCCCGTGGATGATGATGGAGCCTCCGACCCACAGCATCGCCGCAGTGCCGACCACCGACAGGATCTTCATCAGCACCGGCATGAATTTCACCAGCCCGCGCCCCAGGCCCCGGCCCGGAGACGTCAGCGCGTTCTGCGCCAGGTAAAGCCCCACGTCATCCATCTTCACGATCAGCGCGACAGAGCCGTAGACCGCCAGCGTCACGCCGATTGCCACAACCGCCAGCGTTGCCGCCTGCATCCAGACGCTCGGTGCCTCAATGGCGGCCAGCGCGATGGTCATGATCTCCGCCGACAGGATGAAATCAGTCTTGATCGCGCCCTTGATCTTCTGCTCCTCCAGATGGCCCGGGTCCTTGATGCTCATGTCCTCGTCAATGGCGTGGCTGGCATGGGGAAACAGCACGTGAAAAATCTTCTCGGCCCCCTCGAAACACAGGTAAGACCCGCCCAGCATCAGCAAGGGCGTGATCAGCCAAGGCGCGAAATTCGCGAGCAGCATCGCCACCGGCAGCAGCAGGATCAGCTTGTTGAACAGAGAGCCGCGGGTGATGCGCCAGATGATCGGCAGCTCTCGCGCCGGCGCGAAGCCCTGCAGGTATTTCGGCGTCACCGCAGCATCGTCGATGATAACCCCGGCGGTCTTGGCCCCGGCCTTGCCCGCTGCTGCCGCCACATCATCAACAGAGGCCGCCGCCACCTTGGCAATCCCCGCCACGTCATCCAGAAGCGCCAGCAATCCGCTCATGCCAATATCCTCAAAATCTATCCGCTTTAACAGGCAATCTGCCCGCTTCCGCGGCGCAGCACAAGCGTTAGCGCCACCGCGCCGGAACCGCGGATTTCCGTTAACGCCACCGCCGCAAACCGTTACCGCCAACATCATGATTTTGCGCTAACAGTTTCATTTAATGACGCTTTTACCCCTTTAGACCACATCCGCCCCGGTCTATATGGCGGCCAAAGGTTTTTGCTCGCTTGGAGACGTAACTCATGACCATCAAAGTCGGGATCAACGGTTTTGGCCGCATCGGCCGCTGCACCCTGTCGCACATCGCCGCCTCGGGCCGCGACGACATCGAAGTGATCAAGGTGAACGCCACCGGCCCGCTGGAGACCGCAGCGCACCTGATCAAATACGACTCTGTGCATGGCCGTTTCCCGGGCGAAGTGACCATCGGCGACGGCACCATGAACCTGGGCCGCGGCGACATGCAGATGTTCTCCACCTACGACATGAACGAGCTGGACTGGGACGGCTGCGACGTCGTTCTGGAATGCACCGGCAAGTTCAACGACGGTGAGAAGGCGAAGGCCCACCTGGAGCGCGGCGCGAAGAAAGTGCTGCTGTCCGCCCCCGGCAAGAACGTCGACAAGACCATCGTCTTTGGCGTTAACGACGACCAGCTGGAAGCCGGCGACACCATGATCTCCAACGGCTCCTGCACCACCAACTGCCTGGCGCCGCTGGCCAAGGTGCTGGACGAGGCGTTCGGCATCGAGCACGGCATCATGACCACCATCCACGCCTACACCGGCGACCAGCCGACCCTGGACCGCCGCCACAAGGACCTGTACCGCGCCCGCGCCGCCGCCATGTCGATGATCCCGACCTCGACCGGCGCCGCAAAAGCCCTGGGCGAGGTGCTGCCGAACCTGAAGGGCCGCCTGGACGGTTCCGCCATCCGCGTGCCGACCCCGAATGTCTCCGCCGTGGACCTGACCTTCCGCGCAGGCCGCGACGTGACCGCCGAGCAGATCAACGCCGCCGTCAAGGAAGCGGCCGAGGGCCCGATGAAGGGCGTTCTGGGCTTTGAGTCGGCGCCGCTGGTTTCCACCGACTTCAACCACACCCCGGAAAGCTCGATCTTTGCACCCGATCAGACCCGCGTGGTCGAGGACCGCATGGTCCGCGTTCTGGCCTGGTACGACAACGAGTGGGGCTTCTCGGTCCGCATGGCCGACGTGGCCGTGGCGATGGGCAAACTGGGCTAAACGCCCTCAACCCCTTGAGAATTCACGCCCGCTCAGGTTATCTGGGCGGGCGTTTTCCTTTGCGGCGGAGCTTTCATGACCAACCGGATTGCCATTTCCCTGGGCCTGCTCCTGATCGCCGCCGCCATTGTCGACATTGCCCTGTTCGGGGATCAGCACATGATCTTCCTGGGCAAGAAACTGTTCGCCCTGATCGACTGGGTCGCCTTCTGGCGCTGAGCCGCTGTCACCGCTGCTGCTTTGGAGAGCTCCAAGCCCCCCTTCCTTTGGCTTGGCGGCGCCAGCCGCCGCCCGCGCGCAGCGCGCCGCCAAAAGCACAAAGCCGGGCGTCAGCCCGGCTTTGCCTGTGTCCTATGCTGCAAACAGGCTCAGGCGGTCTTGCCCAAACGCGCCAGCAGCTTGTCCTTGACCAGCGGAGAGACGAATTTTGATACATCCCCGTCCAGCCGGGCGATTTCCTTGACCAGCTTGGAGGCAATCGCCTGATGCCGCGCCTCGGCCATCAGGAACACGGTCTCGATCGAACTGTCGAGCGCCCGGTTCATGCCGACCATCTGGAATTCATACTCGAAATCAGCAACCGCCCGCAGGCCGCGCACGATGATCTGGGCCCCCACGTCGCGGGCGCAGTCGATCAAGAGATTTTCAAACGGATGCGCGACGATCTCGGTGCCGGTCTCGTCGCTCAGCTTGGCGCATTCCGCTTCAATCATGCCGACCCGCTCTTCCAGATCGAACAGCGGCCCCTTGTCACGGTTGATCGCCACGCCGATCACCAGCTTGTCCACCAGGGCGCTGGCGCGGCGGATGATGTCGATGTGCCCGATGGTGATCGGGTCGAAGGTGCCGGGATACAGACCCACACGCATGGGCGGCCTCCTGCCTTGTCAGAATTTCTGCGCACGCAAACACATTTGCGGCTGGCAATGCAAGGGGGCAGAAATACGGACCCCGCCCCTGCGGCTCAGTGCCCCATGATCATGTCCTGGAGCGCGTCCTTCTCCATCGCCACCTGCGCCAGCTGCGCCTTCACCGCATCGCCAAGGGTCACGATTCCCACAAGTTTTCCGTCCTCGACCACGGGCATGTGGCGGAACCGGCCCTCGGTCATCTGCTTCAGCAGCTCCCCCACGTTTGACTGGGTGGTGCAGGTCACCAGCTCGCGCGTCATATAGCCGCTGACCGGCTGATCCAGGCAGCCGGCACCCTCTTTCGACAGTTCCCGGACAATGTCGCGTTCTGACAGGATGCCAACCGGCGTCTCGCCATCCGCGGAAACCACCACGGTGCCGAAACGGTTGTCCGACATCACTTTTGCTGCCTCGGCCACGCTTGCATCCGGCTTCACTGTCACGACACCGGTGCTGGCTTTGGATTTCAAAATGACCTGAACAAGCATACGGCAAACCTCCGAAATATTATTGCGTTACAGCAAGGTTTGCCGCAACGCAGCTTCAAGTCAAGGATTCCAGCCGGGCCACCTCGTCGCGGATCCCCTTGGACAGCGCCTGGGCAAAGCGGTTCAGCCGCTCGCTGCGCTGGTCGCCCTGATGGCGCACCAGGTGGAAGCTGCGGGTCAGGCTCACCTTGTCGGTCAGGATCTTGCGCAGCATCCGGTGCGCCGGCAGGCTGAAGTCATGCGCCACGCAGACCGCGGTTCCTTGCGCCGCCATCTTGATCTGGACCGAGACGGAGTTTGAGGCCAGCGCCACCCGCTCCACGCCGATGTCGTTCAGATAGTCGAGTTCCTTGTCGAAGATCATGTCCGGAATATAGCCGATCATCTTGTGGCCCTTCAGATCCTCCAGTTTGGTGATCGGCGGGTGCTCCTTCAGGTAGTGGCGCGAGGCCACCAGATGCAGCTGATAATCACAGATTTTCTGCACCAGCAGCTTGCCCGCAGTGGGCGCGCTGACAGTCACTGCCATATCCGCTTCGCGGCGGCTGAGGTTGATGACCCGCGGCAACGCCACGATCTGAATGTCCAGATCCGGATTCTCCTCAGAAATCTGCGCGCAGACCTGCGGCAGGATGTAATTGGCGGCGCCGTCCGGCGCGCCGATGCGGATCTGCCCGGACAGGGTATCATTGGGACCGGTCAGCGCTTCGGTGCCCGCCCGCATTGCCTGTTCCGCCGCTTCCGCATGAACCAGCAGCCGGTCTCCGGCGGCACTGAGCGCATAGCCTTGGGGGGATTTCACGAACAGCGGCGTCTCCAGTGCCGCCTCGAACCGGGCCACCCTGCGGCCGACTGTCGCCGGGTCCATCTTGAGGACGCGGCCGGCGCCGGACAGGCTCGCCTCCCGTGCCACCGCCAAAAACACTTTCATATCATCCCACTGGGGATCCATCGGCCCGGTTCCTCCGTGTTCCTGCTAACGCCGCGTTAACCTTTTGCGTTCCTGCAAAGCCTCTTTGAAATCTTTCCTCTTTTCCGATGTTTTTTGCAAGCCTAGGATTAAGGCAAGATGAACAGAGGAGGATCCGATGAAAGAACTCGGCCACTTTATCAACGGCAAGATTGTCTCCGGCACCTCGGGCCGTTTTGACGATGTTTTCAACCCGGCAACCGGCGAAGTGCAGTACAAATGCCCGATGGCAAGCGTTGCTGAAACCACCGACGCCATCGAAAAGGCCGCGGCGGCGCAGCCCGCCTGGGGCGCCACCAACCCGCAGAAGCGCGCCCGTGTCATGATGGCGATGGTTGGCCTGATGAACCGCGACATGGACAAGCTGGCCGAGGCGCTGAGCCGCGAGCACGGCAAGACCATCCCGGACGCCAAGGGCGACCTGCAGCGCGGCCTGGAAGTGATCGAATACTGCGTCGGCGCGCCGCAGATGCTGAAGGGTGAGTTCACCGACAGCGCAGGCCCCGGCATCGACATGTATTCGATGCGCCAGCCGCTGGGCGTTGTCGGCTCGATCATGCCGTTCAACTTCCCGGCCATGATGCCGCTGTGGCATGTCGGCCCGGCGCTGGCCTGCGGCAACGCCGTGGTGCTGAAACCGTCCGAGCGCGACCCCTCCGTCCCGCTGATGCTGGCCGAACTGTTCGTCGAAGCAGGCCTGCCCGAAGGCGTGTTCCAGGTGGTGAACGGCGACCGCGAGGCTGTTGACACCATCCTGGACAGCGAAATCATCCAGGGCGTGTCCTTTGTGGGCTCCACCCCGATTGCGCAGTACATCTATTCCCGCGCCACCGCCAACGGCAAGCGCGCCCAGTGCTTCGGCGGCGCCAAGAACCACATGATCGTGATGCCCGACGCCGATCTGGACCAGGCCGCTGACGCGCTGGTCGGTGCAGGTTTCGGCGCGGCCGGCGAACGCTGCATGGCGATCTCGGTTGCGGTTCCGGTTGGCGAGGAAACCGCCGACAAGCTGATCGAAAAGCTGATCCCGCGCATCGAGAAACTGAAAGTCGGCCCCTACACCGCAGGCGACGACGTCGACCTGGGCCCGGTTGTGACCGCGGCCGCCAAGGAACGTATCCTGGGCCTGATCCAGTCCGGCGTCGACCAGGGCGCGGAACTGGTTGTCGACAACCGCGACTTCAAACTGCAAGGCTATGAAGACGGCTTCTTTGTCGGTGCGCACCTGTTCGACCGGGTAACCCCGGACATGGACATCTACAAGCAGGAGATCTTCGGCCCGGTGCTTTCCACTGTGCGTGCAGGCACTTACGAGGAAGCATTGAAGCTGGCGATGGACCACGAGTACGGCAACGGCACCGCGATCTTCACCCGTGACGGCGACACCGCGCGTGACTTCGCCTCCCGCGTGAACATTGGCATGGTTGGCATTAACGTGCCGATCCCGGTGCCGCTGGCCTACCACACCTTCGGCGGCTGGAAAAAGTCGATGTTCGGCGACCTGAACCAGCACGGCCCGGACAGCTTCAAGTTCTATACCCGGACCAAAACCGTGACCTCCCGCTGGCCCTCGGGTATCAAGGAAGGCGGCGAGTTCAACTTCAAGGCAATGGACTAACCCACTGCCTGCAAATCAGAAAAGGCCCCGGATTTTCCGGGGCCTTTTTCTGTTGGGGCAGCCTAGTGCAGACCCGCCACCACGACGGGCGGCGCTTTTACCGGCACGGTCGGGGTTAAAAATAAGGATTTCGGCCAAATTTCCCTTGTTCCGCCGCGTAACTCGTCTATCCGGTCAGCAACGGACAAACAGACGGCAGGCGCATGAGCAAGACACCCGACCCGAACCAGCCGAAGACGGCTGCAAGAACCGCCCGCGACTGGGTCAAGATCCTGGCCCAATACCGCGAACCCAGCCACCTGCGCAGTGCTTTCGAACTGGCGGTGACGGTGGTCCCCTTCCTGCTGCTCTGGGCCTTGGCCTGGTGGTCGCTCTCGATCAGCTACTGGCTGACCCTCGCGCTATCCGTCTGTATCGCAGCCTTCCTGCTGCGCCTGTTCACCATCCAGCATGACTGCGGCCACGGCTCCTTCTTCACCAACCGCCATGTCAGCGACTGGGTGGGCCGCATCATCGGGGTGCTGACGCTGACACCCTATGACGTCTGGCGCCGAACCCATTCGATCCACCACAGCACCCACGGCAACCTCGGCAAGCGCGGCATGGGCGACATTCACACGATGACCGTCGCCGAATACCGCGCCGCCAGCCGCTGGGAGCGGCTGGTCTACCGGCTTTACCGCCACCCGGTGACCCTGTTCGGTATCGGCCCCGGATACCTGTTCTTCCTGCAGAACCGCATTCCCTACGGCCTGACCGGGCAGGCGCGCTATTGGATCAGCGCCATGGGCACCAATGCGTCGATCCTCGCGGCGCTGGGGCTGATCTGGTATTTCGGCGGCCTGATGCCGCTGCTGCTGATTTTCCTGCCCGCCACCCTGATCGCCGCCACTGCCGGCCTGTGGCTGTTCTATGTGCAGCACCAGTTTGAAACCACCCAGTGGACGCAGGATGAAGACTGGCAGCTGCATGACGCCGCCCTGCACGGCAGCTCGCACTACGTGCTGCCGCCGGTTCTGCAATGGCTCAGCGCCAATATCGGCATTCATCACGTGCACCATCTTTACAGCCGTATCCCGTTCTACCGCCTGACTGAAGTGCTGCGCGACCACGCAGAGCTGGCGGAGGGCAACCGCATGACCATCCGCGAAAGCCTGGCCAATGCGCGTCTGCACCTTTGGGATGAAGACAGCTGCCGCCTGCTGTCCTTTGCCCAGGCCCGCAAGCTTTACGCCTGACGCACTGACCGGCGCCGGGCGGCAATATCTTGCCGCCCGGCCCTACACAAACACGTGAAGCGCTGCCGCAGCTCTTTGACACCTCTGGAAATTCCCGTGCGGGTGATTATCTTGCCCGGAGTTTTTGAGCAGCACGGTAGATGGAAAAATGACAAAACTCCGCATCACCCGCCGCGCCACCCTGATGGGCCTGGGCGCGACCCTGGCCACCCCGGCCATCCTGCGCGCGCAGTCGACAGACGCCTTCCCGCAGAACGAACCGGCCATCCGTGAGGAGGTTCCGGTTCAGCGCAATGTCTCTGCGTTCTCACAGCAGGACTGGCAGGATCATTTTGAACAGCTCGGCGCCGGTTGCCTGCTGGCCGACATCAGCTCCCGCGCCCTGCATTACTGGGGCCCGGACGGAGAGACCTACCGCCTGTTCCCTTCCTCCGTACCCATGACCGAAGATCTGACCAAGCGCGGCTACTCCAAAATCGTGCGCAAGGCGGAGAACCCCAGCTGGACCCCGACCCAGTCGATGCGCGAGCGCGACCCGACGCTGCCGGTCCGCATCGAAGGCGGCGCCCCGGGCAACCCGCTGGGCACCCGGGCAATGTATCTGGACTGGCCCGCCTACCTGGTGCACGGCACCCACGACACCCGCAAGATCGGCCGCCAAAGCTCCTCTGGCTGCATCGGTCTTTATAATCAGCACGTCGAAGAACTGTATGAGCTGGTGCAAGTCGGCACCCAGGTCCGGCTGCTCTGAACCGGGAACTCCGCAAGAGCTAAGCTGCCTGCAGAAAGAAGGGGCGCGGAGTTATCCGCGCCCCTTCTTTGTTACCGCCCGCCCTTAGCCCAGGCTTATGTGGTCAGGCTTCAACCCGGTATCAAAGCGCGCCACGGCTTTTTCCATCAGCGCCTCGTAGTTCCGTGTGAAAGTCTCAGTGTCATACAACGGGCCATTACGGATGCCCTCCTTCACGCGGGCCTTCACATCCGCCAGATATTCCGGATCGCGGGCAAGTTTCAGAGCCAGTGCCTGATACTGGTTCGGCGTCGCCGCCGTCAGCTCATCCAGACCAGTTGAGTGCAGCAGGCTGGCAGCAACACGTGCGGCAAACTGCTTGCCGATCTTGGTCACCACCGGCACGCCGGCCCAAAGTGCGTCACTTGCCGTGGTGTGGGCATTCACATTGAACGTATCCAGGAAGATGTCCGCCAGCGGCAGGCGGGCCAGGTGGTCTTCCTGCTCTGCATGACCGGCAAAGACAACGCGCTCCGGATTGACGCCGCGCTTCTTGGCTTCGGCGCGGATATTCTTCTGCACCGCACCGTTAGCCGCGTAAAACCAGAGCACGCTGCCCGGTACCAGCCTCAGAAGTTTCATCCAGATGCCGAACTCGTCCGGCGAAACCTTGTAGGGGCTGTTAAAGGAGCAGAACACCACACCGTTTTCCGGCAAGCCCATGTCTGCCCGTGTAGGCTTGAATTCGGACGCCTTCCGCCGGTCGTCGTTGGACTGGTAGCAATCCGGCATATACAGCACTTTTTCGGTATAGAACCTGCGGTACTTCGGCGGCACGACAATCGGATCTGCAACCATGTAATCCATCGCCTCAACGCCGCTGGTTCCCGGGTAACCAAGGTAAGAGACCTGAATGGGCGCCAGCCGGTGATCAAACAGATTGATCCGGTTTCCGTTTGTATGCCCCTTCAAATCGACCGCGATATCGAGGCCGTCTTCGCGCGCCATAGCGGTAATCGTTTCGCTGGGCATCCCCGAAATCTGCCGGTAGACATCCGCCGCGTCTTCGGCCCGCTGGCGGCCGTCCTGGTCGGTCATTGCGCCGTAGTCGTAGATGTAGATTTCGAACCGGCTGCGGTCGTGCATCTCCAGCATCCGGCCAATCAGGTACATGGTGGCGTGATCCAGGAAGTCGCAGGAGAAATACCCGATCTTTATCTTGCCGGACTTGGCCAAAGGCGCCGTGAAACCGCCAGTGTCGAAGTTGCGCAACTTCTGTGCGCTGGCCGCCTTGATCGAGTGGTTCATCTGAATTTCAGGATCGTCCACGATGCTCAGAAATGAGAACGGATCGACAGAGGTGGTGCTCTTGGAGTGGTTCTTGACCCTTTTCAGCGCCTTGCCTACATCCGTCCAATCGCACTGGCGCCGCTTCAGATACATCAGGCGGGCAAAGACCACGTCGTTGGACGGATCGAATTTCAGCGTATCCTGGAAGTAGTTGATTGCTTCTTCGTCTTGCGAAACCCGCATCAGATAACTTCCGATATAGGCGAGGCATTCCGGATTGTTCGGCTCAAGGCGCAGCGCGTCGACGTGATGCAGGATTGCTTTTTCAGGCAGCCCCATCAGTTCCAGAACTTCCCCGAGTGTGGTGTGGACCAATCGGTTCTTGGGGTCCAGTTCCAGGGCCTGCTTGAGCAGGTAGACCGCATCCGTGCGCTTGCCTTCCACCGCCAACCGGGTGGCGAGCTTTCGCAGCTGTTCTGCATGTTCCTGGGGCGAGGCGTCCCGGACGCCCATCATGCCATGCCGAATATCCATCGCGAAATTGGCCCGCAGATTGCTGGTCACCGCATTGGTGAAGTCCGGCTCACCGGTGGGGCTGCGGCCAGACCCGTTTTGCTCTGAAGCCAGAAAATGCTGCGCCCCTGAATTCGACACTGCGTTTACTCCTTTTGGAATGCCCCGGCAGGATTCACCTGCGAGTGATCGGTTTGAGACAGAGTTTCGCCGAAGTTTCTTAACATTCTCCTCATCAAGCGCGCGCCGCCCTGCGGCATTGCTGCACGGCGGCTTTGCATTTGCGCAGCTTGCCTCAACGTCCTGCCGGCGCTATTAAATAAACAACTGTTCAATTCATTGCGCGACGGGAGGAGCTGAACATGGATTTCGCACTCACAGAGGAACAGCAGGCCATCTTCGACATGGCCCAAGCCTTTGGACAAGAGAACATCGCGCCGCATTCCCGTGAGTGGGAAAAGGCTGGCACCATCCCCAAATCCCTGTGGCCGCAACTGGCAGAGCTTGGCTTTGGCGGCCTGTACGTCTCAGAGGAGTACGGCGGATCCGGTCTCTCGCGCCTCGACGCCACCCTGGTGTTCGAAGCGCTGGCGATGGCTGATCCGGCGGTTGGCTCCTTCCTGTCGATCCACAACATGTGCGGCGGCATGATCGACAAGTTCGGCTCGGAAGAGACCAAGCAGAAGTGGCTGCCCGATCTTTGCACCATGGAGAAGATCTTCTCCTATTGCCTGACTGAGCCCGGATCGGGCTCTGACGCGGCGGCGCTGAAAACCCGCGCCGAGCGCACCAATGAAGGCTACACGCTGAACGGCACCAAGGCGTTCATCTCCGGCGGCTCTTACTCCGACGCCTATGTCGTGATGTGCCGCACCGGCGAAGACGGTCCCAAGGGGATCTCCACCGTGGTGGTTGAGGATGGCAACCCAGGCCTCTCCTTCGGCGCGCTGGAGGACAAGATGGGTTGGAAGGCGCAGCCCACCTCGCAGGTGCAGTTCGATGATTGCGCGATCCCCGCGGACAACCTGATCGGCGAGGAAGGCAAGGGCTTCTCCTACGCCATGGCGGGTCTCGACGGCGGCCGCCTGAATATCTCGGCCGGCGCTCTGGGCGGCGCCCAGGCGGCGCTGAACCAGACCGTTCAATACATGTCCGAGCGCAAGGCCTTCGGCAAATCCATCAACCAGTTCCAGGCGCTGCAGTTCCGGCTGGCGGAATATGAAACCCGCCTGCAGGCCGCCCGCACCTTCCTGCGCCAGGCGGCGTGGAAGCTGGACACTGGTGCGCATGACGCCACCAAGTTCTGCGCCATGGCAAAACTGATGGTCACCGACACCGCCTTTGACGTCGCCAACGGCTGCCTGCAGCTGCACGGCGGCTACGGCTACCTGGCCGACTACGGCGTCGAGAAGATCGTGCGCGACCTGCGGGTGCACCAGATCCTGGAAGGCACCAACGAGATCATGCGCCTGATCGTCGCGCGCCAGCTGATTGCAGAGTAACCTGCAATCAGCACACTGCCCGCGGCAACACATACTGACGGAGCACGCCCGATGAGTGATATCCATATCCGCAAATCCGGCCAGGCCGGCCGCATCACCTTTACCCGCCCCAAGGCGCTGAACGCGATGAGCTATGACATGTGCATGGCCATCGACGCCGCCATGCGCGACTGGGCCGGCGATGACACCGTCAAGCTGGTGGTTATTGACGCCGAGGGCGACAAGGCCTTCTGCGCGGGCGGCGATATTGCCGAGCTTTATGATACCGGCACCAAGGGCGACTATTCCTATGGCCGCACCTTCTGGCGGGATGAATACCGGCTGAACGCGCGGATTTTTGAGTACAAGAAGCCGGTGATCAGCTTCATGCAGGGCTTCACCATGGGCGGCGGCGTCGGCATCGGCTGCCACGGCACCCACCGGGTGGTCGGCGAAAGCAGCCAGATCGCCATGCCGGAAGTCGGTATCGGGCTGGTGCCCGATGTGGGCGGCTCGCTGATGCTGGCGCTGGCGCCGGACCACCTGGGCGAATACCTCGGCATGACCGCAGCGCGGATGGGCGCGGATGACGCCATTCTCGCAGGCTTTGCCGATTATTTCATCCCGCAGGATCAATGGCCTGAGCTGATTGCCGGGCTGGAAGAGACCGGCTCCGCCAAACTGGTAGAGGACGCGGCCAAACCCGCCCCCGAAGGCAAGCTGCGCGGGGTCCGGGAGTATACTGCCAAGCATTTCGGCAAGGACAGCCTGGAAGATATCCTGCAGGGTCTTGAGGCAGACGGCAGCGAATTTGCTGCTGCTGCGCTGAAATCCCTGAACCGCAACTCTCCGCTGTCGATGGCCTGCACCCTGGCGATGCTGCGCCGCCTGCGCGCCGATGGCCCCGCCATCCGCCGCGCACTGGACCTGGAATACCGCTATACATACCGCGCGATGGAAAAGGGCGATTTTCTGGAAGGCATCCGCGCCCAGATCATTGACAAGGACCGCAATCCGCAGTGGCAATACGCCGGCCAGGCAGTGCCCGCATCAGCGGTGGAGGACATGCTGGCGCCGCTCGGCGCGGATGCGCTGACATTTGAGGAGGAACTCGCATGAAGATCGGATTTATCGGACTTGGCAACATGGGCGGCCCGATGGCCGCTAACCTGGCCAAGGCAGGCCACGAGGTGACCGGCTTTGACATGGCCGATGTCAGCATCGAGGGCGTGACGATGGCCGCCTCCGGTGCCGAGGCCGCAGCCGGCGCCGATGCCGTGATCACCATGCTGCCCAACGGCGCCATCCTGCGCTCGGTTGCCGATGAGCTGATCCCGGCCATGGCCAAGGGCGCCAATTTCATCGACTGCTCCACCGTCGACGTGGAATCCGCCCGCGCGGTGGCCGGACAGGCCGCGGACGCAGGGCTCATGTTCGTGGACGCGCCGGTCTCCGGCGGCATCGGCGGCGCGGCGGGCGGCACCCTGACCTTCATGGCAGGCGGCTCGGCAGAGGCGTTTGCCGCAGCGGAGCCGCTGTTCGATATCATGGGCCAGAAGGCGGTGCATTGCGGCGAGGCCGGCGCCGGACAGGCCGCCAAGATCTGCAACAACATGATCCTCGGCGTCACCATGATCGCCACCTGCGAGGCCTTTGCGCTGGCCGACAAGCTGGGATTGGACCGGCAGAAGATGTTCGATGTGGTTTCCACCTCCTCGGGCTACAGCTGGACCATGAACGCCTATTGCCCGGCCCCCGGCGTCGGCCCTCAATCGCCGGCCGACAACAACTACCAGCCGGGTTTCGCGGCCGAGCTGATGCTCAAGGATCTGGGCCTCAGCCAGCAGGCCGCCGCGAGCGCCGACGCCGACACCCCGATGGGCGAACTGGCCATGGCGCTTTACAAGAAATTCGTCGAGGAAGAAGACGGCAAGGGCATGGACTTTTCCGCCATGCTGCCCCGCTTTGAAAAGCGCAGCCGGGAGAGCTGAGCGGACTTGACCGCACCGGCAGCCCTCTGGCAGCCGGTGCGACGTTTTGAAAGGCAGCCCGGAACAGGCTGCCTTTTTCTTCTGGTCTTCGACAATGCCCTTAAAATTCGAGTAAACTCCAGATTTCGGGCACCAGCCTGCCACAGTTCTGTCCAAGTTCGGCACCATTCCGGTAAGCAACCGCAAATCCTTGCACACCCGGAGGCAAGAAGCCCGAAATGGCCACGGCAACGGAACTGAACATCAACACTTCCGCCACCGCCACCCAGATGGCGGAGGAGATCTTTGGCGACGGCGTCACCGTCACCAGCGCCAGCTACAGCGGCGATGATCTGTCATCGGGCATCTATTCGGGCGCCGACACCAGCACGCCTGGCGTGGCGCCCGCCGACTCGGGTGTGATCCTGTCAACGGGTTATGCCCGTGACTTCACCAACAGTGACGGCTCCGCCAATACCAATGTCCGCGCCAACACCAGCACCAACACCTCCGGCGTAGACCGGGACGCTGACTTTGATGCCCTGGCCGGTGCCGCCACCCGCGACGCCTCCTTCATGGAGATCGAGTTCATCCCGGACGGCGACACGCTGACCATCGACTTCGTGCTCTCCTCGGAGGAATACCCCGAGTTCATCAACTCCCAGTACAACGACGTCGTCGGCGTCTGGGTGAACGGGGTTGAAGCGCAAGTGTCCATCGGCGACGGCACCGCCTCGATCGGCAATATCAACGGCGGCACTGAAAACATCTACGTCGACAATACCGGTGACCAGTTCAACACTGAAATGGACGGCTTCACCATCACCCTGACCTTCGTCGCCCCGGTGAATGCAGGCGAGACCAATACCCTCAAGATCGGTGTCGCCGACACCTCCGACAGCAGCTACGACTCCAACCTGCTGATTGCCGGCGGCTCAGTGCAGACGGCCGTGGTCGCGCAGGATGACCAGGAGGATATCGCGGTCAACAAAACCAGGGTTATTGATGTCCTGGAAAACGACAGCACCGCTGCCGGCGGCACTCTGACCATCACCCATATCAATGATCAGGCGGTTTCCGCCGGTGATACGGTCACCCTGACAACCGGCCAGGAAATCACCCTGAATGACGACGGCACCCTGACTGTTGTCACTGACGGCGACCTGGAAACCGTCTATTTCAATTACACGGCGGACAACGGCCAGGGCAATTCGGACACCGGTCTGGTGGAGATCAACCAGACGGTACCCTGTTTCCTGCGCGGCACCATGATCCGGGTTCCAGGCGGCGAGATCGCGGTCGAGGATCTGCGCCCCGGCATGGAAGTTCTGACCTACGACAATGGCCCCCAGACGTTGCAATGGATCGGCAGCCGCCGCGCTGATTGCACACCCGGCACCGCCCCTATCCGCTTTGCCGCGGGCAGCTTTGGCAACACCCGCGACCTCTATGTCTCGCCCCAGCACCGGATGGTGGTGTCCGGAGCGCTGGCGGAGCTGCTGTTCGGCGAAAACGAAGTCCTGGTAAAGGCCAAGGATCTGGTCAACGACAAGACCATCCGCCCGGCGCTGGATCTGGCGCAGGCGGAGTATTTCCACTTGCTGTTCGGCAGCCACCAGATTCTCTGGGCCAACGGCGCCCTCAGCGAGAGCTATCAGCCCGGTCCGGAAACGGCCGAGGGCTTTGATGCGGAAACGCAGGCGGAAATCCGCGAGTTGTTCCCGGATCTTTGCGCAAAAACCGGCCGCGGCTGCGGCGCCGCGGCCCGGCTGTCGCTGCGCAGCTTCGAAGCGCGGGTTATTGCCGCCGCGTAAGCGGCAACCGGCAGCCTGCCGCCACCCCTTTGCGTGTGCTCTTGGAATTGCCGCACGGGCGGTTATTTGGAGGGCAGCGAAGAAAGGATCCGCTGTAAATGGTACGCCGTCACCTTGTTCCCCTCACCGTTCTTGCCGCCGCCTGTGCGGTGGCGATTCCGCTGGCGGCCGGCAATGGTTTTGACACCCCGGTGCAGGCAAGCTTCCAGTGCCCGCATGTCATGGCTAAGAAGTCCGGCTATTGCGTGCCACCGGGCCAGGCCAAGAAATTCTACCGCCGCGGCGACCACATCCTGGACAACTATACCTTTATCGGCAAGCCCGGCGGCTGGGCGCCCGACCCCTACGGCAGCTATGTTCAGGCAGGCGGCTATGTGTACCAGGTCAACCGGGAAACGCATAAAGTGCTGCGGCTGATCGGCGCTGAGTCTGAGCTGAAAAACTAAGTGGCAGAGTCGGCGGCCCGCTGCCCGGCCATCATTTGCATAGCCGTCCGCGTGCCCTCATCGGCCGGGAACAGCATCTCGATACGCAGTTCCGTCATCGCCAGATCGCCGGTGCCGCCGAACTGGGTGATGGTGGAAAAGAACGACAGCACCTGCCCGCCCAGACGGTAGCGGGCCGGGATCACCGCGGGCAGCACGCCTTCGCACAGCGCTGCCGCCGTCACATTCCGCTGCAACTGCTCTATCGCCTGTTCCAATACCGGATCGGCCCCAAAGTGGGCCAGTTCGGTCCGAAGCCGCGCCAGGCTGTGCCGTTCGACGTCTTCCAGATTGTCCAGCGCCGCCCGCAGCGCTGCGTTCTCCAGCAGCGCTTCGATCAGGCTGTCACCGGGTTTGAGCCCCGTTGCGTCCAGCATCATCGCCGCTGCCCGGTTCAGGCGCAGCAGCTGCCAATGGCGGCCAAGAACCATCGCCGGAAACGGCTCATGGCTTGCCAGCATCTGTTCAGCAGCCTGCCACAGCGGTGCCAGTTCCTCATCCTCCAGCGGCCGCTGCACATAGGCCGGCGCCAGGCCTGCCGCTGTCAGCAGCTGGTTGCGGGCCGCGGCAGGCACCTGCAGCTCATCGATCAGCCGCAGCACCATGCCCCGGCTGGGCTGCGCCCGCCCGGTTTCCAGAAACGACAGATGCCGCGGCGACACTCCGGCGCTCAGCGCCAGCTCCATCTGGCTCAAGCGCCGGACCTGCCGCCATTTCTTCAAAGCCCCGCCAAATGCCGCCGCCATCGCTGCCTCCTGCCTTTGATCCACTCTACAGCAAGAGCTGCCGGAAACACTTACCTCCAAGGTAATTGAATTCACTCCCCCTCTGCCCGCAGGCTAAGGCCAGTTCAATACAGGAGGTCCCAATGACCCGCTCCGCTTCCGTCCGCTGGCTCAAAACCGCCGCGGTACTGTCCGCCGCCTTCGGCCTTGCCATGGTTCTGGCACTGGCCACACCGCTCTCACAGGCCCTCGGTTTCTTTCTGGACCTGGCCTTTCTGCCCTTGGATGGCGGGCAGAGGCTGGAACCCGGCCCCGCGTCGCTTATGACCGCCATCAGCGGCGGCCTGCTGTGCGGCTTCTGCGCGCTGATTTACCTGGTGACAGAGCATGTCTACTCTGCCAACCCGGCCCTGGGCCGCCGTCTCCTTATCCCGGCGCTCTTAGCCTGGTACATTCCCGACAGCCTCGGCTCCCTCGCCGCCGGCGCCTGGTTCAACGTGTTGATGAACTCGGCCTTCCTCGCCCTGTTCCTGGTGCCGCTGCTGCTGGCCCGCCCGTCAGCAGCGCAACCCGCATAAGAAAAGGGGCGTTTCAGCCCCCTTTCATCTTTCCTGAAATACTCCGGGGTGAATTGGCCAAAGGCCAAGAGGGGCAGCGCCCCCCTGCGCTCTAGTGCGGCGCAGCGCCCCGCCCTTATTCCGCCGCCACCTTCCGCGCCGCCAGAATGTCCTTCAGATAGCGCCCGGTATGGCTGCGCGGCTCATCCGCCACCGCCTCCGGCGTGCCCGCCGCCACGATCTCACCGCCGCCATCGCCGCCCTCCGGGCCGATGTCGATGATCCAGTCCGCGGTCTTGATTACATCCAGATTGTGCTCGATCACCACAACCGAGTTGCCCTGCTCCACCAGCTCATGCAGCACTTCCAAGAGCTTCTTTACATCCTCGAAATGCAGGCCGGTGGTCGGCTCGTCGAGAATGTACAGCGTCCGCCCGGTCGAGCGTTTCGACAGCTCCTTGGACAGCTTCACCCGCTGCGCCTCGCCGCCCGACAGCGTCGTCGCCTGCTGGCCCACCTTGATATAACCAAGGCCCACCCGCATCAGCGCGTCCATCTTGTCGCGGATCGCCGGCACCGCCTGGAAAAACTCCTGCGCATCCTCGACTGTCATATCCAGCACATCGGCAATGCTCTTGCCCTTGAACTTGATCTCCAGCGTCTCACGGTTATAGCGCGCGCCCTTGCAGGTCTCGCAGGTCACATAGACGTCAGGCAAAAAGTGCATCTCGATCTTGATGACGCCGTCACCCTGACATGCCTCGCAGCGCCCGCCCTTGACATTGAAGGAGAACCGCCCGGGCTTATACCCCCGCGCCTTTGCCTCCGGCAGGCCGGCAAACCAGTCGCGGATCGGTGTGAAGGCGCCGGTATAGGTCGCCGGGTTAGACCGCGGCGTGCGCCCGATCGGGCGCTGGTCGATGTCGATCACCTTGT
Source organism: Leisingera sp. CC-HEC096 (assembly GCF_059429235.1). Lineage (NCBI taxonomy): Bacteria > Pseudomonadati > Pseudomonadota > Alphaproteobacteria > Rhodobacterales > Roseobacteraceae > Leisingera > Leisingera sp. CC-HEC096. The sequence continues at coordinate 780,481 of NZ_JCAIJS010000001.1, read as the reverse complement.
CCAGATGCTCCAGCCCCTTGATGCTTTCGCAGGGCGCAGGCGTCTGGCGCGCACCGTTCAGGCGCATCGAGGCGGTCTTGAACAGCGTCTCGATGGTCAGCGTCGACTTGCCGCCGCCCGACACGCCGGTCACGCAGACGAACTTGCCCAGCGGGAACTCGGCGGTCACCTCTTTCAGGTTGTTCCCGGTGGCCTTGACCACCTTGATCTTCTTCTTGTTTCCCTTGCGCCGCTTGCCAGGCACCGTAATTTCCCGCGTCCCCGCCAGATACTGGCCGGTGATCGAGCCTGCGTCCGAGGCAATCGCCTGCGGCGTGCCGTGGCTCACCACCTCGCCGCCATGCACCCCGGCGCCGGGGCCAATGTCGAAGACGTAGTCCGCCTGCCGGATCATGTCCTCGTCATGCTCCACCACGATCACGGTGTTGCCCTGATCGCGCAGGTTCTTGAGGGTACCGATCAGACGGTCATTATCGCGCTGGTGCAAACCGATGGAAGGCTCGTCCAGCACATACAGCACCCCTGTCAGGCCGGAACCGATCTGCGAGGCCAGGCGGATACGCTGGCTCTCGCCCCCCGACAGCGTGCCGGAGTTGCGGCTCAGGGTCAGATATTCCAGCCCCACGTTGTTCAGGAAGCCCAGCCGCTCGCGGATTTCCTTGACGATGGCGCGGGCGATCTCCTGCTTCTGCTGGCTCAGATGGTTCGGCACATCCTCGATCCAGGCCAGTGCTTCGCGGATCGACTTCTGCACCACCTGCCCGACATGCACCCCGGCGATCTTGACCGCCAGCGCTTCATCCCGCAGCCGGTAGCCCTCGCAGTGGTGGCAGGGACGGTTGTTCTGGTACCGCTCGAATTCCTCGCGGATCCAGTTGGAATCGGTCTCGCGGTAGCGCCGCTCCATGTTCGGGATCACGCCCTCAAAGGTGCGTTCCACCTGGTAAACCCGGCCGCCTTCGTCATAGCGGAACTGGATCTCCTCCTCGCCCGAGCCATAGAGGAACACCTTCTGCACCTTCTCGGGCAGATCCTTCCATGCGGTATTCTTGTCGAACTGGTAATGCTTCGCGATGGCCTCGATGGTCTGCAGGAAGTAGGGCGACTTGCCCTTGCGCCAGGGCGCCAGCGCACCGTCATAGACCTTCAGCGACTGATCCGGCACCACCAGCCGCTCGTCAAAGAACAGCTCGACGCCCAGGCCGTCGCACTGCGGGCAGGCCCCGAAGGGCGCGTTGAAGGAGAACAGCCGCGGCTCAATCTCGGGGATGGTGAAACCACTGACCGGGCAGGCGAAATTCTCGCTGAATGTGATGCGTTCGGGATCGCCCTCCTTGGGCGCGGTCTCCAGAATGGCAATACCGTCAGCAAGGTCCAGCGCGGTGCGAAGCGAATCCGCCAGCCGCGTCTCCATGCCTTCGCGCACCACCAGGCGGTCGACCACCACGTCGATGTCATGGCGGAACTTCTTGTCCAGCACGGGCGGCTCGTCGAGCTCATAGAACTCCCCGTCCACTTTCACCCGCTGGAAACCCTGCTTGCGCAGCTCCAGGAATTCCTTCTTGTACTCGCCCTTGCGGTCGCGGACGATCGGCGCCAGCAGATAGCCGCGGGTGCCTTCCTCCATCTCCATGATCCGGTCGACCATGTCCTGCACCTGCTGCGCCTCGATCGGCAGCCCGGTGGCCGGGCTGTAGGGCGTGCCCGCGCGGGCAAACAGCAGACGCAGATAATCGTAGATCTCGGTCACCGTGCCCACGGTGGAGCGCGGATTCTTGGAGGTCGTCTTCTGTTCAATCGAAATCGCCGGGGACAGACCGCTGATGTGGTCCACATCCGGCTTTTCCATCATGTCGAGGAACTGGCGGGCATAGGCGCTCAGCGATTCCACATAGCGGCGCTGGCCCTCGGCATAGATGGTGTCGAACGCCAAGGACGACTTGCCCGAGCCGGACAGGCCGGTGATCACCACCAGCTCATCGCGCGGAATATCCACGTCGATGCTTTTGAGATTGTGCTCGCGCGCGCCGCGCACTTCGATGGATTTCAGCTCAGCCATAATGCCCCCGTACCCGCGCCCGCCGTACCCTTGGCGGACGAACGCCCTACAGATAGGGAATGCGATCGGAAACGCCAAGCCCCCATAAAGAACATATCGCGAACAAGAGGAAGTTTGCTGACAGCAGCTGGCAGCAGCCGGAACGCAGTGTCTGCCCGGTCCGGATTTCCCTGAAATCCGGCGCGCCGCGCATCGCGCGGCGCCACGCCCAACGGGAAGCGGTCCCCCAGGGGGCCGGTGACGGGCGGGAGTACCTCTAAGCCAAAGCGCGCCGCCGGGCGGACAGCAGCACATGCACCGCCGCGCCGCATAAAAACAGCACCAGAACCGCAGCCATCATGCCGCCGAATCCCGCCGCCGACAGCGACAGCACCATCAGCGGGGTGCCGATCGTGTTGCCCAGGTTGCCCATCTGCGCCATCGCGCCGCTGGCCTGCGCCCGCGACGCGGCGGTTTCATTCAGCTGCGGCACCGCGGCAAAGGAGCCGCCCTGCACCAGCCCCATCGCACCGGCCATGGCGATACAGGCCAGCGGCGCACCGGGCACAGCCCACAGCCACAGGGCCGCCGCCGCACAGGCCAGAAACCCCAATTGCGCCAGCCGCACCCCCGGCAGGTACCGCAGCAGGAAAACTCCAATAGTCATCGACACCGCAATGCTCGCCAGCGGCATCATCCCCAGCACGAAACTGCGCGCCCCCTCTGCGATATACGGCGGGATCACCGTCAGCACCGCGACAAAGCAGCAGGTGTAGAACAGCCAGCCCGCAGCAGGCGCCGAAATCCAGGGCGAGCGGTAAACCGGCAGATGCAATCCCGGCAGTTCCGCCAGCCGCGGCAGCGGCGTCCGCTCCGGCACGGGAACTGCGCGCAAGGCCAGGCCGAGCAGAACCGCCAGCCCTGCCATCACCGCCGCATGAGCGCCGAACAGCGCCAGCAGCCCCCAGGCGCGCACCAGCGGCAGGCCGGCCCAGGCCAGCAACGTAAAGGCGACGGCAAAGAACGTGCTCCACAAGGTCATCGCCAGCCCCCGGCCCCGGTCCGAACTCAGCTGAGCAATCAGCACCGGCCCCGCCACCACAATGCCGAGGTGCGACAGCCCCTCGACCACACGGGTGGCCAGGAACAAGCCGAACGGCAGATGCAGCGCCTGCAAGGCAGACACCGCCGCCCCGGCCCACAACGCCCAGACCAGCGTGCGCCGGTAGCCAAAGGCAGCGGCATACAGCCCCGCCACCGCGCCCAGCAAAATGCCCAGCGTGCCCACCAGCGAGACGGAAAAGCTGAGCGCCGTGCCCGCCTGCGGATACAGCTCGCCCATGCGACCGAAGATCACCGAGATCTTGCCGTATTGCGCCGCGGCCCCCAGCCCCGCGGCCCAAACCGCCAGGATCAGCCCCCAGCGGGAGTTTCCGCCATCCGTCAAATGTCCGCCCTCAAATAGAAAAAGCAGGCACGCACCGCGCCTGCTTTCCCTGTCCTGCCTGCTATCGCCGCCCGCGGCAAGGGCCGCGGTGCGGGAATGCTGCGTCACATATGGATGACGCGGTCAAAGGCATCGAGCACCGATTCATGCATCATCTCGCTCAGCGTCGGATGCGGGAAGACGGTGTTCATGAGGTCTTCCTCGGTGGTTTCCAGCTGGCGGCCCACCACATAGCCCTGAATCATCTCGGTCACCTCGGCGCCGACCATATGGGCGCCCAGCAGTTCGCCGGTCTTGGCGTCAAAGATGGTTTTCACCATGCCCTCGGCCTCACCCAGCGCAATTGCCTTGCCGTTGCCGATGAAGGGGAAGCGGCCGACCTTGATGTCATAGCCCAGCTCCTTGGCCTTCGCCTCGGTATAGCCGACGGAGGCCACCTGCGGCTGGCAGTAGGTGCAGCCCGCGATGCTCTCGGGCTTCACAGGATGCGCGTGTTTGCCCGCGATCAGTTCGGCCACCATCACGCCCTCATGGGACGCCTTATGCGCCAGCCAGGGCGCACCGGCGATGTCGCCGATCGCATAGAGGCCATCAACACCGGTGCGGCAGTACTCGTCAGTCACCACATGGGTGCGGTCGACCTTGACGCCCAGCTCTTCCAGGCCCAGGCCCTCGACGTTGCCGACGATGCCAACGGCAGAGATCACGGTGTCGAATTCCTGCTTCTCGACCTTGCCGCCGACTTCGATATGAGCCGTTACCTTGCCCTTGCCGCGGTCCAGCTGCTTGACCATGGCTTTCTCCATGATCTTCATGCCCTGCTTGACAAAGGCCTTCTTGGCAAAGGCGGAAATCTCCGCATCTTCGACCGGCAGCACCCGGTCCATCACCTCAACCACCGTCGTTTCAGCACCCAGGGTGTTGTAGAAGCTTGCAAATTCGATACCGATGGCGCCGGAGCCGATCACCAGCAGCTTTTTTGGCATGCGGACGGGGTCCAGCGCGTGCTTGTAGGTCCAGACCAGATCGCCGTCCGCTTCCAGGCCCGGCAGCTCCCGCGCCCGCGCGCCGGTGGCCAGCACGATGTTCTTGGCGGTCAGATCCTGGGTGCCTTTGTCGGTCTTGACCGACACTTTGCCCTTGGCGGGGATCGCTGCCTCGCCCATGACCACGTCGATCTTGTTCTTCTTCATCAGGTGGCCGATGCCGGAGGACAGCTGTTTGGCCACCCCGCGCGAGCGTTTCACCACCGCGTCCAGGTCATATCCAACCTTTTCCGCCTTCAGACCGAAATCCTTGGCGCGCTCCATCAGGTGGAACACTTCCGACGAGCGCAGCAGCGCTTTGGTCGGGATGCAGCCCCAGTTCAGGCAGATGCCGCCCAGATGCTCGCGCTCGACCACGCAGGTCTTCAGCCCCAGCTGTGCTGCGCGGATGGCGGCAACATAGCCCCCCGGCCCGGCGCCGATTACGATCACGTCATAGGATTGTGCGGCCATGCTGTCCCCTCGCCTTGAACAGGATCAATAAAACTAGTTTACCGTTAAACTATTTCTTTCTGCACTGCAATCACCCTCTGCTGCGGCATAGCGGTCATGCGTTTTATGGCAGACTTCCGCTTGGCAGCGAGGCTGGTTCCGGGCCAGCATAAGCCGAAACATGTGCTGCAATCCACTGCCGGGAGCGGAAGACGATGACACGAACTGTTGCGGATCTTGCCAAGGCCCTAGTGAACGCCACCCTGATCCTGCTGGCGCTCTGCCTGTTCCTGGGATGGAAGCTGATGGCGGCGGCTGAGGCCGTCACCGCCAATGCGTCGGAGATTACCAGCCGCGTTGCCCCGCTGCAGACCGCCGCAACCGGGCTGCAGGAGGAATTGGCCAGCCTGCGCGCCGCCCTGCAGGACCCGCCCGGCCGGGACGGCGCCAACAGGCTCTCAGCGGCCCGGCTGGAGCGGGTGGAGGAGCGCCTGAACCAGCTGCAAGCGAATCTTGCCGGGGTCCGGCAGCTGCCGCTGCAGGCGGCCGAACAGGCCGCCCGCGCCGGCGCGGCAGAGCTTGCCGGCCGGATCATCCGCGCCGCGCCGATGCTGCGGGACGGCCGTGCCTGCCATCCGACCGAAGGCTGATCCTGCCTCAGCCCTTGGCGGCGTATGCGTCCAGCAGCGCGCCGAACTCCTCCATTGCGGGGAATTGCTCAAAGCTGTGGTCGGCCGCGACTTGGACGAAGGGAAGCCGTGCAGCGGTCCAGGTTTCAATGAACGGCCGGAACCAGCTGGTGTCTTCGAACATCACCGGACGCACGTTCACGAACCCCTCTACACCTGTGATGCGGGTGAACATCCATGTCATGCACTCCGGGCAGCAGTAGTGCGCCAGGTCTTCGCCCTTGGCGCCGCCAGCGGCCGGCGTGCCCTGCACCACCTCGAAGGCCTCCGCCGGAAACATCGCGGTCAGGGAAAACGCGCTGGCGCTCATCTTCTGGCAGCCGCGGCAGTGGCAGGCAGCGGTCAGCACCGGCGCGGCGGAAACCTCAATCACGGTAGAACCGCAGCGGCAGCTGCCGGTCATCTGAAAGCCTGCTGTGGTCACGGGGCGGTCCTCAATTGCTTATTTGGAAAACAAAGCCCCTCCCTGCCGCAGGCCGCCCAATGGCACAAGGGACCGGCCAAAAAAAATCGCCGCGCCCGGACCCGGGCACGGCGCTGCAAATTTCTGCCGGAGCCGGCGTCAGCCAGCCGCTTGCACCTGCCGCACGGTCTCGCCGTAGCCGCCCGCCATGACATAGTCGAGCTCGGGCCCGGTGCTGGCGCGGTGCAGCGCCTCATTGCGGTAGGGAAAGCGGCCGAACTGGCGGATCACTTCGCGGTGCGCGCGGGCATGCAGCAGGTTGCTGCCGCCGCTCTCAGGCATCCGCTCCATCATCAGCCGGATGCAGCGTTCCTGATCGCACAGGTTCTCCGAATGCATCAGCGGCAGATAGAAGAACTGCCGTGCCGGCTCGTCGATCTTCATGTCCCACTTCTTGTTGATCGCGACCTTGGCCGCTGACAGCGACGCTTGGTCGGAGGCAAACGCCTTACCCTCGCCGCGGAACATGTTGCGCGGGAACTGGTCCATCAGAATGATGTAGGCCAGCGTCCCGCTGGGGTAGGTTAGCCAGAAGGAAAATTTGCCCTCGCAGGCCTCCTGCCAGGTTTTCTGGAACTTCTTGCGGATCTCCTGATCCAGCGCGTCATCCTGCAGATACCATCCCTTCTCCCCGACCTCGTCGAGCCAGAATTCAAGTATCTCTTCGGGACCAGCCATCGGTCTTAACTCCAAGTTTTTCCTGACCCTGATTTCAGGCCATTTTACGTTGCCATTACAAGTAACCTTGGGTCACAAATTGCGACAGGCAAGACCTGGACGTGAAATAATCCTCACGAAAACGGCTGGTTAGCGCAATCAATTCTCCGCGGCGGCGGATTCCTGCTCCTCCAGTTCGGTCTCAATGGCGTATTCCTGGGCGAACTCCACCGCCACCGGCGAAGCGGTCGGCGACATCGCGGCATAGCTGCCGGTCTCCTCGACCGGGATCGAAGCGCGCTGGGTCGCGCGGTACAACGCATAGGCCGCCATCACGAACATCAGCGCGGCGATGAAGGTGAAAAAGCCCGGAGGCCCGAACACCGCGTCCCCCATCAGCCAGCCGGTGATCACCGGACCGGCAATCGCGCCAAGCCCGTTGATGAACACCAGCCCGCCCGACGCGGCCGCCATGTCGTCATGCTCCAGGTAGTCGTTGGTATAGGCGATCAGCAGCGAATAAAGCGGGTTCGACAGGCCGCCGATAAAGAAGGCCGCCACCAGCAGCATCTGGAAATTTCCGCCCAGCAGAAAGCCCGCCACAGCGGCGCAGCCGCCGATCAGCGAGACAAACAGGATCAGCACCCGGCGGTCCATCCGGTCGGAAATCCACCCCAGCGGATACTGAAGCACCGTTGCGCCGACATAGAAGGTAGCGATGAAGACCGACAGCTGGGTCAGGCTCATGCCTGCGGCTGAGCCGTAAACCGCGCTCATCCCGAACTGCGCCGAAAACACGCCGCCCAGCAGGAACATGCCAACGCAGCCCAGCGGCGAAATCTTCATCAGCTCCTTCAGCGTCATCGGCTTGGTGGTGTCAAAGGCAGGGGTCGGCTGGATCGACAGCAAAATCGGCGCAAAGGAAATCGAAACCAGGATCGAAGCGATGATGAAGGCTTCATAGCCCGCCGGGTCGCCGACCTGGATCAAGCCCTGCGCGGTGATGATGCCGATCATCTGCACGATCATGTACAGCGACAGCGCCTTGCCGCGGTTGGTGTTGTCGGCGGCGTTGTTCAGCCAGCTTTCGGCGGTCACATACACGCCGGAAAAGCAGAAGCCGATGATCATCCGCCCCAGCGCCCACGCGATGGTGTTGGGCAGCAGCGGATACAGGATCATCACCGCCGAGATAAAGGAGGCCAGCGCCGCAAAGACGCGCACGTGGCCGACCCGCCGGATCATCTCCGGCGCCAGCCGCGAACCGCCGAGGAAGCCGACGAAATAGGCCGCCATCACAAGGGACATCTCAAAGGAGGAGAACCCCTCCAGGTCGCCCCGGACCCCCAGCATGGTGCCCTGCAGTCCGTTGCCCACCATCAGCAGGCAAACGCCCAACAGCAGCGCCCAAGCGCTCGACAGTACCTGAAGCATTCCGACGCCTCCTTTGAAAGCAAAGCAGCCCTCCACAAGGGACGGGCTGCCTCCACATTTGAATGTTATGTCCGGGCGATCAAGGCTCGCGTGGCCGCTATCGCTGATTCTGATTTCAGTTTCATGACCCAGCGCACACGCTCACGGATCACGATCGCGGCGCTTGTCTATGGATTCGCGCCGCTTTTCTGATGCGGTTCCGCCTTCGCCGGCATCAAAAGCGACGCATCGCCATAAGAAAAGAACCGGTAGCCGCTGCTGACCGCATGTTCGTAGATGCGCCGGATCTCCTCTTGCCCCATCAGGGCGGAGACCAGCATCAGCAGGGTCGATTTCGGCAGATGGAAATTTGTCATCAGCGCATCGGCCACCTGGAACGTGAACCCGGGGTAGATAAAGATATCGGTGTCGCCTTCCCAAGCGTGGATTTGGCCGTCTTTCGCCGCGCTTTCGATCAGCCGCAGCGCGGTGGTGCCGACCGGGATGACCCGGCCGCCCGCCGCTTTGGTGGCAGTGATCTCCGACGCCGCTTCTTCGCTGACCTTGCCCCATTCCGCGTGCATCCGGTGGGTGGTCACATCCTCTACCTTGACCGGCAGGAAGGTGCCCGCGCCCACATGCAGGGTGACATAGCTGATCTCCACCCCGCGCGCCTTCAGCGCTTCCAGCAGCGGCTCGTCGAAGTGCAGCGAAGCGGTCGGCGCCGCCACCGCGCCTGAGTTGCGGGCCCAGACGGTCTGATAGTCGGTCTTGTCCTGATCATCGGCGGCGCGCTTCGCCGCGATATAGGGCGGCAGCGGCATCGCACCGGCCTCGGCCAGTGCGGCGTCGAAATCCGTGCCGCTGAGGTTGAAGCGCAGGTGCCCCTGGCCCTCGGCAATCTCCTCCAGCCTGGCGCTCAGGTCATCGGAGAAGATGATTTCCTCACCTGCCTTGATCTTCTTCAGGGGTTTCAGCAGCGCCGCCCAGGTGCCATCGGCCCGCGGCTCCAGCAGGGTCGCCTCGATCCTGGCCGCCACCGGCCCTTGAGCGCTGTCGCGGTGGCGCATCCCGCTGAGGCGCGCCGGGATCACCTTGGTGTCGTTCAGCACCAGCCGGTCGCCGGGCTGCAGCCACTGCACCAGATCGGCCACCTGCCCGTCGTGCAGGTTTCCGCCCTCGGCCACCAGCAGCCGGGCCGAGCTGCGCGGATTGGCAGGCCGGGTGGCAATCAGATCGTCGGGCAGGTCAAAGTCGAAATCGCTGAGTTTCATGGCGCGCGCTATAGGATGTGCTGCAGGGAAAATCTATGGCGATTTTCACCCCCAGCCAGTTTACTTGTTGGCCCCCGGCGGGGTTTGGACTTGCTCTTCTCCCTCCTCCAGGAGTTCCCCGTCGACGGAAAACGCTCTGTTGTCGCCGGGCACTTTCGGCGGCGGTCCTCGGAAGATCTCGCGCAGGAACCCCGGCGCCAGCCCCGCCAATGGGTTGACCGAGACAGAAGGATCGTCAGCGGTGCCCCGCAAGGTGAAAGTAAAGCCGAACAGCCCCTCGCCGTCCCTGGGCGACAGCACCCGCCCGATGGCATTGAGCAGATAGACCGGCGAGATCACCCCGCGCATGTTCAGACGGCTGCTGTTCAGATCAAAGTTGCCGTCAAGCGACAGCCCCATAGACGGCCCCACAGCGCTGCTTTGATGCAGGATCAGATGGGAGCCGCCGAGGCGGAACCGCCCGTCCATGCTGGTGAACAGAATGCCCTGCCCCGTCATCTCATCAAGCAGCCCGACCAGGCTGATCGCATTCAGAATTGCCGCCATAGACGGCGCGTTGCGCACCCGGATATTGCGGACGCTGACCCGCCCGTCATATTCGCCGGGCCGCTCCGCCGGGACCAGCGTCATGTCGAAACTGCCGCCGCGGCCATGCTCGAACACGCCGGCAGAGCGGAACACGCCGCCGGCATCATTGGCCCGGATACGCGCCGCGGTGCCATTGTTCTGCGGCACCACGGTGCCGGCCACCGGCGTCTGACCATTCAGCCGGGCGGTGAACTCCCCGTTCATGCCGCCGCCGGTGGAAAACCGGCCCTGAAAGCTTTGCAGCCCGATGCTGTCCGTGACCTGCAGATTCTGCAGACGCAGGCTGATGGGAACCGACGCTCCGCTGCTGGCGCCACCGCCGCCGCTGCCGGAGCTTGCCGAAAACGGTGAGCGGTTCAGATCCAGCCTGCCGCCGGTGACTTCAATCGCCGGTGCCGCGCTGCCGCGGCCGCGGAAGGTCACCGCGCCCTGAAACCAGTTGCCCACCCGCGCCGAGGAAAACACCGCCTCGTTCAGCCCGCCGCCCTCGCGGGTAGTCACCCGGCCAGTGGCCGATAGGCCGGGCGCCTGCAGTTCCAGCCGCTCGACGGTTGCGGTCCCGCCCAGTTCCGCCGACATCGACAGCTTCCCCGTCGCCGCTTCATTCTTGCGCCAGCCTATGTCCGCGATCCTGAGGCCAACGCCGGCCAGATCCGACTCCAGCTGCAGCTGCGGCGGTGCCCCGGGTTTCAGGTCAACTTCATAGCGGCCCTGCCCCGTACCGGAAACAGAGCCTCGCGGCAGGCCGATGTTGAAAGCCGAAACCGTTTCCGGCGACAGTTCGATAGTCCCCTCAACCCGGCTGTCCTGAGGGGCGTCCTTGCCAACCTTCTGCCCCCAGCTGGCGGTCAGCGGCACGCCCGACAGGCTGCCGCTGCCGCTGATGCGCACCTCACCCTGGTTTCCTTCGATCTTCAGCAAGGGGGCTGCTGCGGTATGGCCCGGCACCAGCTTGCTGGTCTCCACCGCCCGCGCCTCGCCGCGGTAATGGTACAGGATTTCCTCCGGCTGAACGCCTTTGCGCAGCGGCAGCGACAGCGTGCCCGTGGCCTCCACCTGCCCCTCCGCCAGATCGACCGGCAGCGAAGCCTTGTCCATTACTCTCAGGGGCTCGCGGTTCAGCAGCGACAGCGCCGCAGTCACTGAGCCCCGCGCAGCAATCCGGGCAATACCGGGCGTGCCGTCGCGCACAGTTGTGTCCGGGATGATGAAGGATGTGCCGGTCACATCCACATCACCGCCCTGGTCCGCAGTGACCACCCCCTTGGACGCGGTGACGACAAAACGGTTGCCGTAAAGGCTGAGCTGGCCTGCTGCGTCCCGCACCGGCGGCATGAACTTCTGAAACAGCACCTCGGCCTCTTCAAAGGCCAGGTCCAGGCTGACGAAGGGCTTGCCGCTGCCGCGCCCGCGCATGTGAAAGCCCACATCGCGCACCAGCCCCGCATGCAGGTTGTCGCGCACCCATTCGCGCGGTTTGGACGCCAGCGCCTCGGGCCACAGCTCCTTGACCCGTGCTACGCCGACCTGATCGACCCGCCCGTTCAGGTCGTAATCCCAGCCCTCAGGCCCGGCGCCGATCTCACCGTCAAAATGGATCAGGCTGCCGCCGTCGCGCACCAGCATCTCGCCCAGCCGCAGCCGGAAGGGTTTGAGCCTGAGGTCGAAATCCGCATCCACCCCCGGAAACTTCACGGGCGCCTCGAACAGCCGCCGCGGGTTCAGTTCCAGATCGGTAAAGCGCAGCTGGCCGGTCAGCCCGGTAAGCTGGCCGTTCCGGATACCGGCAAGGCTGGCCTGCCCCTGCATCACACCGGAGCCCCAACCGCTTTGCACGCTGAGTTCGGCGAACTCCAGCACCTCGCGTGCCGGATCATAAGTGAAATAGCTGCGCGCGCCGGTGATCGGCACCGGGCGGGTCTGGGCTTCCGGCTGGATCACCCCCTCGCCGATCCGCAGGCTGGCCTGCACCGGCTCAAGCGCGCCATCGCTGCGGACGCCGCCGCGCAAGGAGCCGGAAATCGGCGCCCGCAGCACCCCCAGCCAGCCAAGCGCCGGACTTTGCAAGGCGATGTCCTCGCTGGCGATCTCTGAGACAAGAACCCCGAATTCGGCCTCCGGGCTGCCGATCTCCGAGGTATAGCTGGCCTCGACAGAACCCACATCGCCGCGCCCGCTCAATACAGAGAACACTGCCGAGGCCGACAGCGAACTGCCGCTTTTCTGCAGCCGGATCTGGCCGCCGTCCAGGGTCCAGGCGCGGCCCAAGCGGTCATCGGTGTAGGACAGCGTCAGTTCGCTGGTCTCCACGCCCCGCAGCGCCGCCAGAACGGGTTTGTCCAGCTGGCTGTCCCACTGCTTGATCAGCTCCACCAAATTACCCGCCTGCCGCGTTGGCAGCCCGCCGCTGGCAAAGCTCAGCGCCAGGGTGCCGTCCGGATTGCGCCGCAAAACCGCGAACAGACCGCTGAGCGAAATCTGTTTGGGCTGGACCTGGCCGCGCAGCAGCGGCCGCATCGCCAGGCTCGCCTGGGCATCCGCCAGCTGGGCAAACACCGCGCCGTCCGGATGGCGCAGCACCACGTCCTTGAGGCTGACCCGCGGCCGCCAGCCCTTGTTCACGACCACATGGATGGCGCCGAATTCGATCTGCAACCCGTTAAGGTGCCGCTCGATCCGGGTTTCAACCCGCTGACGCACCCACTCCGGCGCGTCCAGCCGGGTGCCAAGACCGAAATAGATGGCGCCAGCGCTCAGGAAGCTCAGCAGCGCCAACAGCCAGACGGCACCGCGCAGCAGCCGCCAGCGCAAGCGCCTCTGCGCGGGCGCCGCGAGGCCCGCGTCCGGGCCCGGCTCCGGGCCGCGCACAGGCACGGCCTCAGCCGCAGTGCCGTTATTCTCGCCGGCGGGTTTGATCTCAGCTTTCCCTTCGCTGCTCATGGGTTATGGTTGCGGCGCAGTGATTTGCGCAAATTACGGAGACAGGCCGATGCCCGACGTTTCAGATCCCGCCCCTTCCTTTACCCTGCCCCGCAGCGGCGGCGGAGAGGTCACATTGTCCAGCCTCAAGGGCGCGCCCGTGGTGCTGTTTTTCTACCCCCGCGATGATACTCCCGGCTGCACCAAAGAATCCATCGGCTTTTCAGAGGCTTTGCAGTCATTTGCCGATGCCGGGGCTCACGTGTTCGGGATCTCCAAGGACACGGTAGCCAAACACGATAAGTTCACTGCCAAACACGGGCTGACCACGCCGCTCTTGTCCGATGCAGAGGGCACGGTGTGCGAGGATTACGGCGTCTGGAAGGAGAAGAACATGTACGGCAAGAAGTTCTGGGGGATCGAACGCTCGACCTTCCTGATAGATGCCGAGGGCCGGATCGCCCAGGCCTGGCGCAAGGTCAAGGTCGACGGCCACGTGGATGAGGTGCTGGCAGCCGTCCAGGCGCTTTGAGGCGCTTCCGCTCTCAGGCCTAGCGGGCACTCCCGCCAGTTCGGCCCGCGCCCTGACGGGCGCAGCCCTCGCTGTTGGGCCCGGCGCCGCCCAAGCGGGCGGCGCGCACCGCGCGGAACGCGCGGTGCCAGGCCCAAGGCCGCCAGGGGGATCAGCCCGCTGATCTTCCGCGGGCGCGGGAGCGCTTCTCTTCCGCGGGCGCGGGAGCGCTTCCGTTTCCGCTCTGGACTCCGCCGCCTGAATCAGGTGAACCCGGGCCAGCCGCTGCAACAGGAGACCCGCATGACCGATCAGCCCCTAACGCTCGCAGAACGCGCCGCCGAGGTGCTGAACACCGCGGACGGCCGGCAAAAGACAGCGCTGTCGCGCCGCCATGCAGCCGAGTGGTTCGCCTTCCGCAATGGCACCGGGCCGGACATCGCAATCGGCACCGCGTCACCGCCCATGCACCCGGCCCGGCCCGATAAGCCTGAGCTGCTGCATCCCCGCGACGTGCCCAAGCGCAAGCCGGGGTCAGAGGCGGGCCGCATCGCGCTGCTGCACGCCGTGGCCCATATCGAACTGAACGCCGTCGACCTGCACTGGGACATCATTGCCCGCTTTTCCCATGTGCCGATGCCGATGGGATTCTTTGATGACTGGGTGAAGGCAGCGGATGAGGAATCCAAGCATTTCAACCTGATGTGCGACTGCCTTGAAGCGCTGGGCAGCCACTACGGCGCCCTCCCGGCCCACGCCGGCATGTGGCGCGCGGCGGAGGACACGGCGGAGGACCTCATGGGCCGCCTGGCGGTGGTGCCAATGGTGCTGGAGGCGCGCGGGCTGGATGTGACGCCCGGCATGATCGAAATCTTCCGCAAGGCGCAGCTCACCCAGGCGGTTGACGCGCTGGAGGTGATCTATGCCGAGGAGGTCGGCCATGTCGCCTATGGCTCCAAGTGGTTCAACTTCCTTTGCGGCCGGGACAACCTGGACCCCAAGGAGGTGTTTCATGCGCTGGTGCGCAAATACTTCCACGGCGCCCTGAAACCGCCCTTCAACGAGGAGAAGCGCGCCGATGCCGGGCTGCCGCCGGATTTCTACTGGCCGCTGGCCGATCAGGCGCGGGACCTGCCGGGCCGCTGAGCCCCGGCGGCGCGCCTTGCCGGCCGCAGCCGCCTTTACCGGACTGCCGCAGCCGCCTAGACTGGGACATCTGGACAACCGGGTGATCCCATGTTCGAAAACGATTTCCCATTGCTGAGCACAGCAAGCCTTGTGGCCCTGATCCTGCACACGGCACGATCCGGCCCGGTGACGCTGGACAGCTGCGAAAAGGCGCTGAACGGCCTGTTCCGCCAGGCCAATGAAACACCCGGCCTGCCTCCTGACGATTTGCGCGAACGGCTGGCCGGCCATCTGTCGGACCTGGAAATCGCCGGTATCCTGGTTCCGGGAGAGGCGCTGCCGGGTGAGGCGTCCAGCTGGCGCCTGACCAGCCGCGGCCATCAGGCCCTGGCCCGGCATCCAGAAGGGCTCGACCAGACCGACCTCGCCAAATACCCGGAGTTTGCCGCCCACTTGCGCGACACCGCCCACAAACCCTGCGGCATGGACCCGCGCGCGCACAGCTATGACGAGGGCTTCCGCGCCTGCATGGACGGTCAGCCCTTCACCGGCAACCCCTACGCCTTCGACACCGCCGACCACCAGGCCTGGGAAAGCGGCTGGACAGAAGCGCAGGAGGAACGGCGGAAAGGCCAGCCCGGCTGAACGGCCCGCCTCAGGCACGGCGCGCCCGCTGTCCGGGCCGGACCTTACACTCTGAAACTTCGGCAGGTTTCCGCCTATCCGCCCGCCCTGCCGGCACGATCCCCGTCCAGCGGGTCAACAGGCTTGCCCAATCCGCCCGCCCTGTCTATTCACTTCGCCCAAGGCACCGGATCCGCCCTGCGGCCGCGGTGCGGATCGGGACAGGGACGGAACAGGGAACGGACTTTGCGCACACGGCTCGCGATCAAAATACACGCCTTTCTGGAGCGCCGCTTTCCCGAGCGGCGGGTGTTCCTGAAATCCGACACTGACACGCGTTTCATCCGGCTGCGCTCGGAAACCCAGCTGGCCGCGGTGGCCGGCATCACCCTGTTCGTCGCCTGGGCCATTGTCGCCACTGCCATCGTGCTGATGGACAGCATCGGCGCCGGCAACTTCCGCGAGCTGGCCAAACGCGATCAGCAGACCTACCGGGAGCGGCTGAACGCGATCTCGGCGGAGCGCGATGCCCGCGCCGAAGAGGCCCTGGCAGCACAGGAGCGGTTCAACGCCGCGCTGGCCCAGATCTCAATGATGCAATCTGAGCTGCTGGCCTCGGAAACCCGCCGCCGCGAGCTGGAAACCGGGATCGAAGTGATCCAGACCACCTTGCGCGACACCATGAGCGACCGCGACGGCGCCCGCAAAGCCCTGGCGCAGCTCAAGGAAGAAACCCAGGACGAAAACGCCGCCCCGGCAGTCATGGCCAGCGCCGTGGAGCAGATGGACATGCTGGCGGGCGCCCTGACCGACACCGCCGCGGAACGCGACCGGATCATGGCCGACGCCCGGGACGCCATCGGCCAGCGCCAGGAGCTGGAGCTGGAACTGCAGCTGATGGAGGAGCGCAACGGCCAGATCTTCCGCCAGCTGGAAGAAGCGGTCGCGGTCTCCATCACCCCGCTGGACAAGATGTTCCGCAATGCCGGCATGCCGCCCGACCGGATCCTCGAGCAGGTGCGGCGCGGCTACAACGGCCAGGGCGGTCCGCTCAGCCCTTTGGCGATGTCGACCCGGGGTGAGGAACCCGCGCCGGAGGAACTGCGCGCCAACAAGATCCTTGCCCGGCTGGACCAGCTGAACCTGTACCGGCTGGCGGCCCAGAAGGCGCCCTTTGCAACCCCTGTCAACCTGGGCCAGGTGCGCCAAAGCTCCGGCTTCGGCTACCGGCGCGACCCCAAGACCGGCGGCCGCCGCCTGCACAAAGGCTTTGATTTTGCAGGCCGCACCGGCACCGATATCTTTGCCACCGCGGATGGCGTCGTGACCCACGCGGGCTGGCAATCCGGCTACGGCCGCCTGGTGACGATCCGCCATGCATTCGGCATCGAAACAAGATACGCCCATAATTCGAAACTCCGCGTTAAGGCCGGCCAAAGGGTCTCGCGCGGGGATCACATTGCTGATATGGGTAACACCGGACGGTCCACCGGGACCCACCTCCACTACGAGGTGCGGGTCAACGGGCAACCTGTAAACCCCATGATCTATATCAAGGCTGCGAGAAATGTTTTCTAAGAGCAAAATCAACGAGCCCGGGCCGAAGCAGGCCGACGCAACCCCGGCTGCCCCTGCCTCTGCCGCTCCGGCTGCACCGGCGGCCAGCGAGTACAAGGCCAGCGCGCCCAAGGCCAAGCCCGCCGCGTCGCTGCTGAGCTCGGATCTGCACATCACCGGCAACGTCAAAACCACCGGCGACATCCAGGTCGAAGGCACCGTCGAGGGCGACATCCGCGCGCACCTGCTGACCGTTGGCGAGACCGCCACCATCAAGGGCGAAGTCACCGCCGACGACGTGGTGATCAACGGCCGCATCGTCGGCCGCGTGCGCGGCCTCAAGGTGCGCCTGACCGCCACCGCCCGCGTCGAAGGCGACATCATCCACAAGACCATCGCCATCGAAAGCGGTGCCCATTTCGAAGGTTCCGTGCAGCGCCAGGACGACCCGCTGAACCCGGGCGGCCGCAAGGCGTCCCCGGCACCGGCTCCGGCCGCAGCGCCTGCCCCCTCGGCAGCGGTTCAGGCCGCAACCGCCGCGCACAAGGCCGATAACTGAACAGGCGAACGGCTGGCGTTCAGCACGGCCGGGTCTGACAGGGAAAAAGAAACGCTGCAGGGGAAACCTTGCGGCGTTTTTTTCTTGCGGGGAACACTCGTAAAAGCTGCAAAAAAGCTACAGTAACCTGGCGGCAAGGTCTTCCTTGCCTTGAACATTCCTCCTTGCTCGGGCAACAGACCTTAAAATTGCGTTGACCAACCTGGTTTCAACTAAAGTTTTGCCAGAACCAAGGAGCTGTTCCCAATGGCTACGTTTACCGTGAATGATTCCAGCAACAGCTGGGATGTCGGCGATCTTCAAACCTTCCGGGTCCTTAACCCGACCGCGGGAACCGTCAACAGCAACCTCCTGGAAATCAACGGCACCACATACGGCGGCGCCAGTTTCTTCGGCAGGTTCACGGGCAGTTTCAGTTCATTTGGCTCATCCGTTTATGGAACGATCACCAGCATCACATTCCAGATCGACGGATCAACCGTCTTCACGGCCAGCGGTCTGGACGTGTCCTTCACCAAATACTCCAATACCTATAACCCCTCCGCCTTCGAGGAGGATGCCACCAAAGGCAACGACCTCTTCACCATCGAGTCGACCCTCGGCAGCAGTTGGGAACTGGGTGATGGCAATGACACCATCAATGCGGGAAGCGGCTGGGACTACATCTATGGCGGCAGCGGAACCGACCGGCTGATCGTCGATGGCGCATTCTCCGGCGCCAGCTTCTCCTCCAGCTTCAGCCGCACAATCCTAGACGGACCGGACGGCCGCGACACCCTGAGCTCCATCGAGTTTGTTCAGTTCACGGACCGCACTGTCAGCCTGAAGGCCGGGACCTCATATTCCAACTCTCTCAGCGGCGACACCAGGACGGCGACATCCCACGATGTCCTGCTCGGCGGGGGCGGCAACGATAGCCTCAACGGCCTCTCCGGCCACGACCTGCTTCTGGGGGAAGACGGCAACGACAAGATCACCGGCCACAGCGGCAATGACACTCTGCGCGGCGGCTTTGGCAACGACACGCTGAACGGCGGCTTCGACGCCGACCGCCTGCTCGGCGGCAGCGGCAACGACAGCATGGCTGGCGGCGAGGCGCGGGACACCCTTCACGGAGAGACCGGCGACGACACGCTGAACGGCGACGCCGGCAACGACGTTCTCGGCGGCCAAAGCGGAGCCGACCTGCTGGATGGCGGCCGGGGCAGCGACCGGCTGCACGGCGGCGGCGGCAAAGATGTGATCAAGGGCGGCAGCGGCAAGGATCTGCTCGAAGGCGGCAAAGGCGGCGACCGCCTCTCCGGCGGCGGCGGCAATGACACCCTGTCCGGCGGCACCGGGCGCGACGTTCTGCTGGGCAAAAAGGGCGACGATCATCTTACCGGCGGCAGTCACGCCGACACCTTCGTATTCCACAAAGGACACGGTAACGACACGATCACCGATTTCACCGCAGGCGAGGACCTCATCGGGATCGGCCGCGGTGCATCCCGCCTGAGCCAGCTGGAGTTTGAGCAGCAAGGCGACGATGTGCTCGTCTCTTTTGCCGATGTCACCATCCTGGTGGAAGACATCAGCGTGGCGCAGCTGCAGGATGCTGACAACTTCCTGTTCTAACGTGACTTTTTCTTAAAATGCAAAGGCGCGCCCTGCCCGGCGCGCCTTTCGCTATTTCAGCATCCACGTGCCGTCCGGCCAGAAGGCATGGAAGGCAAAGGCAAACATCACGTCATGCGCCACGTCGCGCCCCTGACGGTCCCGCACCCGGACGGAGCCGATGTCACGCCCCTTGGCAATTGTGCCCGCATCCAGCGCCGAGGCCTGCCCGGCCCGCCAGCTCAGCACCACACCGGATTCGCGGATCTCGCCTTCGCGCGCCAGCCGCGTCAGCGGCCACGCGCGGCTGCCCACGCGCACCACCCGCTCCATCGGCGCCAGCCCGTGCGGCGGCGGCGTGCCGTCATACAGGAACGGCCAGTCCGACCTGTCGTAATTCACATAAGGGTTCTGACCATAGCGCCGGTTCCAGCCCGGCTGCGCCATCACCAGCCCATCCGGGTTGCGGGCGGTGAATTCCTGCCAGCTTTCCACCCAGCTTGGCAGGCCGGCCAGCCGCTGGCCGCTCATCCTGCCGACAATGGCGGTGCCGACCGCCTGCTGCCACCAGCTCTGGGTTTCGCGGTCATACATCACCAGGTCGGAATACCGCAGCTTGCCGGTGACCCCGAAACTCAGCACCCCGGCAGGCGTGCGCCGGTCAAAGGTCATCGCGGAGTTGCACAGCGGGCAATAGGTCACCGCCACTGGCAACCCCGCCACCACGTCGTTCACGATCTCATGCCAGGTCAGGTAGCGCAGCGGATAGGCCCGCGGCCGGGCGCCTGCCAGTTCCAGCGTGATCACCGGTTCGCGCGGCTTGATCCGGCGGTCCTTGGCGGCCTCTGCGAACTGCGGCGCATCCAGCGCCGGAATACCGTCCTTGGGCACCCCGCCAGAGCGGATCTGCTCCCAGTCCTTCACCAGCGATTGGCTGAAGTCGGTTTTCGGCCACTCCCGTTTCCACTCAGCAGGCCCGGCCAGGGCCATCCACGGAAACACCAACGCTGCACTCAGCAACAAGCGTTTCAGCATCGCACATCTCCCTTACCACCAGTCATAAGGGGGCTGATGCGACCGGGACAGGGGCAGACACGCGCTTGTGACGGCAGTTCAACAAACGGTGCCCCCGCGCCAAAGCAAAGGCCCGCTTCCCTTGCGGGAAACGGGCCTCGCCAAAGCTGTGCAGGCTCGCGGCCTTAGTCGGTCACGCTCACCTTGGACATGGTGTCGGGCTGGCCGATCACCGCGCCATTGGGGCCATCGCCGCGCTTGATCGCGTCGACCACATCCATGCCTTCGGTCACCTTGCCGACAACCGTGTACTGGCCGTCCAGGAACGGGCCCGGCGCGAACATGATGAAGAACTGCGAGTTGGCGCTGTCCGGGTTCTGGGAGCGGGCCATGCCCACCACGCCGCGGTCATAGGTGATGTCCGAGAACTCGGCCGCCAGGTCGGGGCGGGCGGAACCGCCCTGCCCGGCCCGGCGCATATCACCGCCAGCCTTGCCGAACTCGACATCGCCGGTCTGCGCCATGAAGCCCTCGATCACCCGGTGGAACACCACGCCGTCATAGGCGCCTTCGGCGGCCAGCGCGGTGATCTGCTCGACATGCTTGGGCGCCACATCCTCGAACAGGTCGATCTGAATGGTGCCGTTGGCTTCGCCTTCGACCTGGATTTCCAGACCGGTGGCAAAGGCAGGCCCTGCCGCCAGCAGGGCCACCAGCGAAAGCGCCTTACGCATCCGCAGCCACCTTGACGGAGATCATCCGGTCCGGGTTCGCAGGCGGCTCGCCGCGGGTGATGGCATCCACATGCTCCATGCCTTCGATGACACGGCCGTACACGGTGTACTGGCCGTTCAGGAAGTGGTTGTCCTTGAAGTTGATGAAGAACTGCGAGTTTGCCGAGTCCGGGTTAGCGGAACGCGCCGCACCCAGGGTGCCGCGGTCATGCGGCAGCTTGGAAAATTCAGCCGGCAGGTTCGGCAGGGAGGAGCCGCCAGTGCCCGCCATGCGGATGTTGAAGCCGTCTTCCATGTCGCCGTTGGCCACGTCGCCGGTCTGCGCCATGAAGCCGTCGATCACGCGGTGGAAGCACACGTTGTCATACTCACCCGCACGGGCCAGTTCCTTCATCCGCTCGGAATGCTTCGGCGCCACGTCGGGCAGCAGTTCGATAACAACATTGCCGTCTTTCAGCTCGATGATGACGGTGTTTTCGGGATCTTTAATCTCGGCCATCTGGCCCTCCTGTCGTCGAAATTTGCAACGATAGTTAAGGGTAGCGCTCGCAAATGCCAAGGGAGCATTGACTGATACGCAAAAACCCCCGAAACAGCCCGCGGATTTGACTGCACTTTCACCATAAGGGGTCTCGCAGATGGGCTGGAAAACTCTCGACGACATGGATCTGAACGGCAAGCGCGTGCTGGTGCGTGTGGATATCAACGTGCCGATCGTCGACGGCGTGGTGACCGACTCCACCCGCATCCGCCGCATCGCCCCCACCGTGCGCGACATTCTGGCGGCGGGCGGCAAGCCGATCCTGCTGGCCCATTTCGGCCGCCCCGGCGGCGAGCGCCGCGAGAACCTGTCGCTGAACCAGCTGGTGCCGACGCTGGAGCGCGCCTTTGAAACACGCGTGCTGTTTGCCGCCGACTGCGTTGGCGCAGGTGCGGAAGCCGCCGCAGACGCGCTGCAGCCGGGCGAAGTGCTCCTGCTGGAAAACACCCGCTTCCACGCGGCCGAAACCAAGAACGACCCGGACCTGGCCGCCGGCATGGCGCGCCTGGGCGAGGTCTATTGCAACGATGCCTTCTCCGCCGCCCACCGCGCGCACTCCTCGACCGAGGCGCTGGCCCGCCTGCTGCCTGCCTGCGCCGGCCGTCTGATGCAGGCCGAACTGGAAGCGCTGGAAAGCGCCCTGGGCCAGCCCCAGCGCCCTGTGACCGCCGTGGTCGGCGGCGCCAAGGTCTCCACCAAGCTGGAGCTGCTGGGCAACTTGATCGAGAAGGTCGATCACCTGGTGATCGGCGGCGGCATGGCCAACACCTTCCTGGTCGCCAAGGGCCTGCCAGTGGGCGTCTCGCTGGCCGAGCGCATCATGAAGGATACCGCAGCCGAGATCCTGGCCAAGGCCGAGGCCGCAGGCTGCGAGATCATCCTGCCCTCGGACATCGTGGTCGCCAAAAAGTTCGAGGCCCACGCCGAGCACCAGATCCTGGCCGCCGACCAGTGCCCCGAGGACGGGATGATCCTGGACGCAGGCCCGGACAGCGTCGCCCGCATCATCGAGGTCTTTGCAAACAGCAAGACTCTGATCTGGAACGGCCCCCTCGGCGCCTTTGAGCTGGAGCCGTTTGACGCCGCCACCAATGCCGCAGCTCTCAAAGCCGCAGCGATGACCCGTTCCGGCCAGCTGATCTCTGTGGCCGGCGGCGGCGACACTGTCGCGGCCCTGAACGCTTCCGGCGCGGCCGGCGATTTCAGCTACATCTCCACCGCCGGCGGCGCTTTCCTGGAGTGGATGGAAGGCAAAACCCTGCCCGGCGTTGCGGCGCTGGAGCAGTAAGGACGAAACACAACCACCCGTGTTTTTTATGCCCCGGCCACCCCGCCGGGGCATTTATTTTTTTAGGATAAAAATTCCCGCGGCGGGCCGATTTGGGATTCACAAGCAGATTCGCTTGTGGCATTCTGACACCAGACGCCGGCAAACGGCGCTAATACAACTAGAGCAGTAACATACAGGCACTCCCAACGTGACCCGAAGCACCCGGCCGTCTTTTGGCGCCATCGCCTTCTTTGCCATCGCCTTCGCGCTCAGCGCGTACTTCACCTTCGCGGCGGTGCAAGGCGACTTCGGGCTGTTCCGGAGGGTCGAGATCCAGGCTGAGGCAGAAGACCTGCGGCTGGATCTCGGCCGCCTCCAGTCCCAGATCGGCGACATGGAAAACCTGACCCGCCGCCTCTCCGACGACTACCTCGACCTCGACCTGCTGGATGAACAGGCCCGCTCGGTCCTGGGCCTTGTCCGTGCCGACGAGATCGTGATCCGCTAACCGCGGTTCTCCTCCCGCCTCCGCATTTGGCCGCGCGCTGAAACCCGCTGCGGTTTTCCTCCAAGGGAACAGCCTGCCGCCAGCCAAGCCGGAAACAGGCTTTCCCTTCTTCACGCAAACAGACATGATGCAGCCGCCCGCCGTGTGCACCTCCGGGCAGCGTGGCATTTTTGCGCGCCCTCGGCGGTTTTTTACGCGGCGGAAACCCCGCGGCAGAATAACACTATTCAGCCGCGTCAAAACCGGTTATGAATTTGTTTAATGCTAAACTATCTAGCCTGCAGGGGGAGCCGACCACCATGGCCGCTAGAAAAACCACAAAGAAACCAAACGTTTCTGCCGAAGAACTTACCCACTACTACCGCGAGATGCTGCTGATCCGCCGATTCGAAGAGAAATCGGGCCAGCTCTACGGCATGGGGCTGATCGGGGGCTTCTGCCACCTGTACATCGGCCAGGAAGCCGTTGTCGTGGGCCTGGAGGCCGCCGCCGAGGAAGGCGACAAGCGCATCACCTCCTACCGCGACCACGGCCATATGCTGGCCTGCGGCATGGACCCCGATGGCGTCATGGCCGAGCTCACGGGCCGCGAAGGCGGCTACTCCAAGGGCAAGGGCGGCTCGATGCACATGTTCTCCAAGGAGAAGCATTTCTACGGCGGCCACGGTATCGTCGGCGCCCAGGTGCCGCTCGGCGCGGGCCTCGCATTCGCCGATAAGTACAAGGGCAACGGCCGCGTCACCTTCACCTATTTCGGTGACGGCGCCGCCAACCAGGGCCAGGTCTATGAGACCTTCAACATGGCCGCCCTGTGGAAGCTGCCGGTCGTCTTCGTGATCGAGAACAACCAGTACGCCATGGGCACCTCGCAGCAGCGCTCCACTTCCAGCGCAGAGATCTGGGAACGCGGCAAGGCGTTCGGCATTCCGGGCGAAGCGGTGGACGGCATGAACGTCCTCTCCGTCAAGGAAGCGGGCGAGCGCGCCGTGGCCCACTGCCGCAGCGGCGACGGCCCCTACATCCTCGAGGTCAAGACCTACCGCTACCGCGGCCACTCGATGTCGGACCCGGCCAAGTACCGCACCCGCGAAGAGGTCCAGAAGATGCGCGAGGAGCGCGACCCGATCGAGCAGGTCCGCGACATGCTGCTGACCGGCAAGCACGCCACCGAAGAGGATCTCAAGGCGATCGACAAGGAAATCAAGGAAATCGTTTCCAAGTCCGCCGACTTCGCCAAGGAAAGCCCCGAGCCCGCCCTGGAAGAGCTCTGGACCGACATCTATGCGGATGAAGTGCCGCAGGAAAACGCCTGAGAGGGAAGACATAGACATGGCAACTGAAATTCTGATGCCCGCCCTGTCGCCGACCATGGAGGAAGGCACCCTGGCCAAATGGCTGGTCAAGGAAGGCGATACCGTGAACTCCGGCGATATTCTGGCCGAAATCGAAACCGACAAGGCAACGATGGAATTCGAAGCCGTCGACGAAGGCACCGTCGGCAAGATCCTGATCGGTGAAGGCACCGAAGGCGTCAAGGTGAACACCCCCATCGCGGTGCTGGTCGAAGACGGCGAAAGCGCCGATGACTACGAGGCCTCCAGCGCCAAGGAAGAGGCCCCGGCCGAGGAAGCGCCCAGCGACGAACCCGCCGCCGCCGCGCCGCAGAAAGAACCCGCCATGCCGGCCAGGGTTCTGGAGCCCGACTACCCGGAAGGCACCGAAATGGTGCAGACCACCGTGCGCGAAGCCCTGCGCGACGCCATGGCCGAGGAAATGCGCCGCGACGAGGACGTGTTCCTGATGGGCGAGGAAGTCGCCGAGTACCAGGGCGCCTACAAGGTCTCCCAGGGCCTGCTGGATGAATTCGGCTCCAAGCGGGTGATCGACACCCCGATCACCGAACACGGCTTTGCCGGCATCGCCACCGGCGCGGCCTTTGGCGGCCTGCGCCCGATTGTCGAGTTCATGACCTTCAACTTCGCCATGCAGGCGATTGACCAGATCATCAACTCGGCGGCCAAGACGCTCTACATGTCCGGCGGCCAGATGGGCGCGCCGATGGTGTTCCGCGGCCCCAACGGCGCCGCCGCCCGCGTTGGCGCCCAGCACAGCCAGGACTATGCCGCCTGGTACATGCAGATCCCCGGCCTCAAGGTGGTGATGCCCTACTCCGCCGCCGACGCCAAAGGCCTGATGAAAACCGCCATCCGCGACCCCAACCCGGTGATCTTCCTGGAAAATGAAATCCTCTACGGCCGCGCCTTCGACGTGCCCAAAATGGACGATTTCACCATCCCCTTCGGCAAGGCCCGGATCTGGCGCGAGGGTTCCGACGCCACCATCGTCTCCTTCGGCATCGGTATGCAATACGCACTGGAAGCCGCTGATAAGCTGGCCCAGGAAGGCATCTCGGCTGAGGTCATCGACCTGCGCACCCTGCGCCCGATGGACTTGCCCACGGTGATCGAGTCGGTCAAGAAGACCAACCGTCTGGTCACCGTCGAGGAAGGCTGGCCGCAGGGTTCCGTCGGCAGCTACATCGCGTCGGAAGTGCAGCGCGAAGCGTTCGACTATCTGGACGCGCCGGTCATCACCTGCACCGGCAAGGACGTGCCCATGCCCTATGCCGCCAACCTGGAACGCCACGCGCTGATCACCACGGATGAGGTGGTCGAGGCGGTGAAGCAAGTGTCCTACCGCTAGAGGCACCGATGGAAATCAGGGGCCGCGATCCCGAAACCGAATGCTACCGCGTCACGCTGACCGTCGACGGGCGCACAGTCACCGCACTGGTTCCCGAACGGCTGGCAGCAGACACACGGCTGATCGGCTCGCGGCCCTCCCATCAAGAGGCCTACGTCTGGATGGCTGAATACAAAGACAAGATCGAAGCCGCGATCACCCAGCTGGCCCGCGGCACCAGGCGCCCCAAGGCGCCCTATGACCAAATTGTTCTGATTGAGGAGCGCTGACATGCCCACCGAAATCCTGATGCCCGCGCTTTCTCCCACCATGGAGGAAGGCACCCTTGCCAAATGGCTGGTCAAGGAGGGCGACACCGTCTCCTCCGGCGACCTGATCGCCGAGATCGAGACCGACAAGGCCACCATGGAATTTGAAGCCGTGGACGAAGGCACCGTCGGCAAGATCCTGATCGCCGAAGGCTCCGAGGGCGTGAAGGTCAACACCCCCATCGCGGTGCTGCTGGAAGACGGCGAAAGCGCCGACGACATCGACACCTCCAGCGCGGACGCAGCTCCGGCCAAGGAAGCCAAGGAAGAGGCGCCTGCCAAAGCCAAGGCCGAAGCCCCGAAAGAAGAGGCCAAAGCCGCCCCCGCTGCCCCTCAGGGCGCCGACGGCAACCGCATCTTCGCCTCCCCCCTGGCGCGCCGCATCGCTGCGGACAAGGGCCTGGACCTGGCGCAGATCGAGGGCTCCGGCCCCAAAGGCCGCATCGTCAAGGCCGACGTGATCGACGCCAAGCCGCAAGCCGCCAAGGACGAGGCTCCGAAAGCCGCCGCCGCCAGCGCACCGGCTGCTGCCGCTGCGCCCGCGGCAGGCCCCTCTGCCGACCAGGTGGCCCGCATGTACGAGGGCCGCGAGTTTGAAGAGGTCAAGCTGGACGGCATGCGCAAGACCATCGCCGCCCGCCTCACCGAGGCCAAGCAGCAGGTGCCGCATTTCTACCTGCGCCGCGACATCCAGCTGGACGCGCTGCTGAAATTCCGCGGCGAGCTGAACAAGCAGCTCGACGCCCGCGGTGTCAAGCTCTCGGTCAACGACTTCATCATCAAGGCCTGCGCCCTGGCGCTGCAGTCGGTGCCGGACGCCAATGCGGTCTGGGCAGGCGACCGGGTCTTGAAGATGAAAGCTTCCGACGTTGCGGTGGCGGTTGCCATCGAGGGCGGCCTGTTCACGCCCGTCCTGCAGGACAGCCACACCAAGTCGCTCTCCGCGCTGTCGGCAGAGATGAAGGACCTCGCCGCCCGTGCCCGCGACCGCAAGCTGGCGCCGCATGAATACCAGGGCGGCAGCTTCGCGATCTCCAACCTTGGCATGTTCGGCATCGACAACTTCGACGCGGTGATCAACCCGCCGCATGGCGCGATCCTGGCCGTCGGCGCCGGCGTGAAAAAGCCGGTGGTTGGCAAGGACGGCGAGCTGGCGGTGGCCACCGTGATGTCCGTCACCCTCTCGGTCGATCACCGGGTGATCGACGGCGCACTGGGGGCAGAGCTCCTGAACGCCATCAAGGAGAACCTGGAAAACCCGATGGTGATGCTGGCCTAAAAGGCCGCCACCACGAAACATCAAAAGCCCCGGCGAAAACCGGGGCTTTTTCTTTGCCTGCCCGCGGACGGCGACAGAAAAAGGGAGCGCAGCCGCCCCCTTCATCTTTCCAAAAATACTCACCTGCACCACCGCCGCCGCCTGCGAAACGCCAACGGCGGCGCGCCGGTCAGTACCGGTACCCCGGGGTCGAGGAAGAAAGCGCCGCCTCATCCTCATCCATCTCCGCCGCAATACCGTCAAACAGCGGCGTCGACAGATAGCGCTCGCCGGTATCCGGCAGCATCGCCAGCAGCACCGAGCCCTCCGGCGCGGTTTCCGCCACCTTGATGGCCGCCGCCAGGCTGCCACCGCCAGAAACGCCGGTCAGGATGCCTTCTTCCGCCGCCAGCCGCTTGGACCAGGCAATGCTCTCGTCTCCGCTCACCGGCTCCAGCGCATCGAAATACCCCTCGTCCAGCGCCTCCTGCAGCACCAGCGGGATGAAGTCCGGCGTCCAGCCCTGAATCGGGTGCGGGTTGAAGGCCGGATGCGTCGCCGCCGGCTCGCCCTCATCATTGCGCTCCTGCGCTTCACCGGATTGCACCAGCGCCGCATTGGACGGCTCGCTGAGGGTGATCTTCAGATCCGGCCGCGCGCCCTTCAGCACCCGGCCCAGACCGCTCACCGTGCCGCCGGTGCCATAGCCCAGCACCACATGATCCAGACGCTCGCCATTGAAATCACCCAGGATTTCCTGTGCGGTCGTGCTCTCGTGGATATCGGCGTTGTCCTTGGTCTCAAACTGATGCGCCAGGAACCAGCCGTTTGCTTCTGCCAGTTCCTTGGCCTTCACCACCATACCGACCGCCTTGTCCTCCTTGCGGGTCAGCACCACCTTGGCGCCCAGCATCCGCATCAGTTTGCGCCGCTCCACCGAGAACCCGTCATGCATGGTGATCACCAGCGGATAGCCCTTGGCGGCGCAAACCATCGCCAGGCCGATCCCTGTATTGCCGCTGGTCGCCTCCACCACGGTCTGACCGGGTTTCAAGCGCCCTTCGCGTTCGGCGGCCTCGATGATGTTCAGCGCCAGCCGGTCCTTGACCGAGCCTGCCGGATTGAAGGCCTCGAACTTCACATACATGGTGACATGATCCGGCGCGATGCGGTTCAGCCGGATCGCAGGCGTGTTGCCCACGGTCTCCAGGATCGAGCCATAAAGCCGCCCGCGGCCTTCGGTTGTGTAAATCATCTTCTGTCCCCGTCTCCCAAGTGCAGTTAACTATTGCGTTCCGGGGGAAATATGCGCCCGCTGCTGCGCCGCCGCAAGCCGCGAGGCCCGCAGCCGCCCGGATTAAGACCAACCTTCGCCAAAAAAGCGCCAAAGCGGAACCAAAGGCTCAGGTTCCCTCTCCAGATGGATCACAAACCGCTCTCAACGCTTTCATAAGAAACGGCTTTCCCGGAAATTCCGGACACAAGAAAGGGGCGGTAACCGCCCCTTCATCTTTCTCCAAATACTCAAGGTCCGGCCCCTGCGCCGCCCGGCTCACTCCGCGGCGGAAGAGCCCGCCGGCACCACCTGGTCCATGTTGACCGACGGCTGGTCGCAGCCCGCCTCGCCGACGATTTTCGCAGGCACGCCCGCCACCGTGGTGCAGGGCGGAACCTCCGACAGCACCACCGACCCGGCAGCAATCCGGCTGCAGTGGCCGACCTTGATGTTGCCCAGAACCTTGGCGCCCGCCCCGATCAGCACGCCATCGCCGATCTTGGGATGCCTGTCCTGCTCCTCCTTGCCGGTGCCGCCCAGCGTCACCGAATGCAGCATCGAGACATTGTCGCCCACCACCGCGGTTTCACCGATCACGATGGAATGCGCATGGTCGATCATGATCCCCTTGCCGATGCGGGCGCCGGGGTGGATGTCGATCCCGAAGATTTCAGACGTGCGCATCTGGAAGAAATAGGCCAGATCCTTCTGCCCCTGCTTCCACAGATAGTGGCTGACCCGGTAGGCCTGCACCGCCTGGAACCCCTTGAAATAGAGGATCGGCTGCAGCAGCCGGTGGCTGGCCGGGTCGCGCTCGTTGATCGCCATCAGATCGGCCCGCGCCGCCTCAATCAGTTCGGGGCAGCTGTCATAGGCCTCGTCGACGATCTCGCGCAGGACCATCATCGACATCTCGTTGGAGCAGAGCTTGGCAGCGATCCGGTAGGACAGCGCCTTCTCCAGCGTCTTGTGATGCAGGATGCAGGCGTGAATCAGGCCGCCCATCAGCGGCTGGGTGGCAACAGCCTCCTCCGCTTCGCGGGTGATCCGGTCCCATACGGGGTCCACCGGGGTGAGGGCTTGCTGGGTTTTGGCCATGGATCTCTCCCTTTCTCCGCTCAGACTACCCATCTAAGGGGGTTTTCCGCAAACGCAAACCCTTGATGGCGTATATTCCGGGAATGAATGAATCGGATCAACAGAAGTTGAAGCACCGGATTTCCGCCCGGCTGGAGGAGCTGGCGGCAGAGGATGCCCTTGGCGAAGCCTCCCAGGGAGTGGTGGAACTGGACCAGCAGATGGTCGGCCGCCTGTCGCGCATGGACGCTTTGCAGATGCAGGCCATGGCCAAGGCGCAAGCTGCCCGCCGCCAGCTGGAAACCCAGCGCCTGCAAACGGCGCTTGCCCGGATGGAAGAGGGCGAATACGGGTATTGCGAGGACTGCGGCGAGGACATCGCCCTGAGGCGCCTTGAACTGAACCCGGCAGCGCTCAAGTGCATCTCTTGCGCGTCGGGGTAGCCCGGCAAAGAGGCATTTCGCTCCGGGCTGCGCCGCGCGCCTGCGGCGCGCGGCGCGGGGAAACGGTCCCAAATCTCTGGGATCAATCAGCGGCCCTGGAACCTGGAGCGTCCAAGAAGATTTGCTTCGCTGAGAAGCGCTTGAGGGCGCATTCTGCTTCCTCAAGACGCCCGCCCAAGCATGTGAGCCAGCCTGACAGCCTCAAGGACAAGCCGCGCCGGGGCGCGGGGACCTGCGGTCCTCCTTGACCCCGCCAGGCTGCCAGGGCGCGCAACCGCGCCGCCGCCAGGCGGCGCCCGGCCCAACGGCTGGCCGGGCAGGCTTCCTGCCTGGATCAGCGGGCGGGAGCCTTCCCGGCGGCGTCAAGCACGGCTTCCAGCTCTTCCAGCACCAGCCGGGTGCAGCGCAGGTATTCCGGATCATCCAGAAACACCTCATCCGCCAGCGCATACCGCCGGGCAGCAGCATTCAAAGAACCATCGCCCCAGCGCGGATGCAGCCGGCCAAACAAACCCGCATAGGCCGCAGCCTCCGCCGCGCCGCCAAAGATCCTGCGGCACAGGCGCAGCCGTTCGCGGTCCGGCACCGCCAGCAGCGACCGCGCCACGGCGGACACATCGCCAGCCAGCACCGGCCGCCTCATCCCAGCACAATCCGCGCCGCAGGCCCCGCGCCGAACCGGGCCGACCTTTGCGCCACTTCCAGCACGTCTCCGGCCTCGACGCCATCCGCAGCCTGGGCCGCCGCCGGATAACTCCACGCAGGCGTGCCGGACGTCTCCTCCCGCAGCACCGTGCCGCCGCGCATCACCCTGATGCGGTAGGCCTCAACCTCCTCGCCCAGCGGCACCTCGTCCAGGTCCCAGCTGTCGCCCTCGATCCGGGTCCGGCGGATCCAGGCCGCCGCCAGGTCATCGCCCAGCGCGCCGCTCAGCCGCAGATGCACCGGCGCATAGGGCCTCAGGCCATTGCCGTTGAAGCTCTCCTGCAGATGCACATAGGAGGGGTCATCCAGCGCGCGGCGGGCAGGCCCGATCCGGTAGTGCCGCACCCTCCGGCGCTGTTCCGGCGCCAGCTCCATCTGTACCGGGGTGCCGTCCAGCAGCACCACGTAAGAGCCGGCAGGCCAGACCTCCGGCATTAGCGCATCCGTCCCCTGCTGGCCGCGCAAACGGCCGCGCAGCAGGTAGGTCTGCGGCGCGATCAGCTCCGCCTCGCGGAACTGAAACAGCTCCCAATTGCCGGATGTGCCGTCGCCGATAGCCGCCGCATTGGCGCCGTTCAGCACCGCCTCAACGGTGCGGCTTTCCAGTGTGCCGGAGATCAGCTTCACCTGCAGATCCGCGCCCAGATCCCAGCGTCCCGCGCCTGCAGCAAACAGCGGCGTTTCGGTGACGCCCACCACCTGCCGCGCGGCGATCACCTGCTCCAGCGCGTAATTCTCATCCGCCTCTGAGCCATAAACCGCCACGCTGCCGGGCCAGGCCTGCGCCGTCAGCGCCAGATACGGCGCATGCGGCACCTCATCACCGCGCATCAACGGCAGGTCCATGAACAACGGCAGCACCGGTCCGGGGGCAGCAAAGGCGTTGCCCCCCGGCAGCTCCTCCGCCACCGCGGCCAGGTCATAGGTTCCGGGCTCGATCCGAACCGCCTCCACCATCTGCGCTTCGGCCTGTTCCACGCGGTCGATGCGATAGAGCTGATCGCCGCCCGCCAGCGGCAGCGACACCACATCCCCTGCCCCCAGATGCAGCATCGAGGGCGGCAGCTGGAACCGCAGCATATCGCGTGAGATCCGCGCCTCCGCCAGCCAGCGGCCGGCCACCTGGCGCGCCTCGGCAGCGGTGAGCGCCAGCGGGAGCTCATTCTGGCTGACGGAATGGGTGGTCTCATCGGGCAAGACCGCCTCCACCGACCCGGCGGCATGGTCGCCGCCCCATTCGGTGAACCGCAGCCGCACCCGGCCCGCCAGCTCCGCCTCGCTGGAGCGGGTGAGCTCAATGGTGCCCTCCAGCTCCTCGCTTTCGGCCAGATGCTCCAGCGCCAGCGCCTCGGCCCCGGTGCCCTTGCGCATCCGGAATTGCAGCAGCCCGTCGCGTTCCACCGCATCAAACCCATGCCGCAGCATCAAGGGCTGCAGCACCGCACGCGCGTCGCTCACATCCGGGTTCACATAGCCATGCACCACGCCATAAAGCCGCGAGACATCGAAATCCTCCAGCCCCGCGCGCTGGCACACCTCCGCCACCACCGAGGCCAGCGTCCGCTGCCCGGCCCGCCCGTTCAGCCAATGGCCGCGCAAGTAGTTTTCACCGTCGTTCCAGATCTCCAGGCGGCTGGGGAAGGCCGGAAACGGCCGCGCGTCCCAGGCCCAGACATAGGCGTTGGCCATGTCCAGCATCGGCCCGCCGTATTCCTCGGAAACCGGGTTGTTGGCTGCCTCGCCCCAATAGCCAAGGATCGCACGCAAGTAGTGGATCTGGATCAGATCGTCGCGCAGGCCATTGGAATATTTCGGCAGTTTCGATTCCGAGCTTTTCGGGTCCAGGAATTTGTTCGGCTGGTTGGTGCCCTTGTCGATGGCAGCGCAGCCCAGTTCGGTGAACCAGATCGGTTTGCTCTGCGGCACCCAGCCGGTCGGCGCGGCCTGGCGCACCCCGCCGATCCGCTCATGATGCTCATTGAGCCACCAAGAGCGGATGTCCTTGTAACGCCAGATCCAAGGTTCATCATGCGCGCCGTCGGTGATCGGGGTACGGATCTGCGCCGCCTCGGCCTCGGGCGAGTGGTAATACCAGTCAAACCCCTCGCCGCCCTCCACGTTGCTGCGCAGGTAGTCCAGATCATAGATCGCGGGCACGCCGGATTGCGCGTCCAGGTGATCCTCCCCCTCCCGCCAGTCGCTGAGCGGCATGTAGTTGTCGATGCCGATAAAGTCGATATTCGCATCCGCCCACAGCGGGTCGAGGTGAAAATACCGGTCGCCCTCCGGCGATTGATAACCCCAGTATTCGGACCAGTCAGCGGCATAGCCGATCCTGATCTCTGCCCCCAGCAGCAGGCGCACCTCAGCCGCCAAGGAGCGCAGGGCTGCCACCGCGGGAAACCCAGCCGCGCCGCGGATCTGCGTCAGCGCCCGCATTTCCGAGCTGATGCAGAACGCCTCGACTCCGCCCGCCGCCGCACAGAGCGCCGCGTTGTGCAGGATAAACCGGCTGAGGCTCCATTCATCCGGCCCGCTGTAGGTGACAGTACCGTCGCCAACGGTGAAATCCGCCGCCGTGACGGTGCCAAAGAACGACGCCACCTCCGCGTCTGCGGCAGCCGTGCCATCGGGCGAGCCGGGCTGCCCCGGCGCGGCCGAGAGCGTGATCCGCCCCCGCCACGGCAGATGCGGTTGGCTGGCGCCGCCGGTCCAGGGATCGGGCAGTTCGTTGCCCTCGGCCTGGTCCATCAGGATGAAGGGGTAAAACATCACCCTCAAACCCCGGCTCTGCATCTCCCGGATCGACTGGATCACCGAGGCATCGGCCGGGGTGCCGCCGTAAAGCGGCGTTGCCTCCTGGGTCAGTACCTGCTCCGCTGATGCCCGGGTCAGCCCGCTGACGCTCCAGGGCATACTGCCCTCGGCGTCTTTGTGTTCCACCTTGGGTTTCAGACTGCACTCTCCGCAGCGCAGATCACCCCCGAACCAGGACACGATCAGCGAGGCCGCGCCGCAGGCCGGCAGCTCCGCCTCCAGCGCGTTCAGCGAGGTCTTGAGATCGCTCATCCCCGAGGGCGTATGCTCATTGGCCGGTTTGGCATCGCCCGGCCCGCCGGAATACTGCACCGTCTCGGCAGCCAGCGCATACTCGCCAGTGCCGGGCATCAGCGCGACGCCCTGCACCAGCTGGCCCAGATCCTGCGCATATGTGCTGCTGTCCGGCTGTTCCGGCCGCAGCACATCAAAGGAGAACTGCGGCACCCGGTTGCCGAACCGGGACAGCTCCAGGTTCTCGATCACCACGTAAGCCGTGCCGCGGTAGGCAGGCACCTGGCCTGCGCCCTCGATCGCCTCCATCACCGGGTCAGGCAGCTGGTCCTGTGTGCCGCGGTAAACGGTCATGTTCAGATCCTTGGGCGCCACTTCTTCGCCATCGGCCCAGACGCGGGAGACATGGGCAATCTCCCCCTCGCACAGAGCAATCGCCAGCGACACGGAATAGCTGTAGCTGGTGACCTGCGGCTGGCTGGGACGGCCCTTGCCGCCACCGCCGGAGGTGGCGGAGGTTTCCAGGAACCGCGACGACCAGATCACCTGCCCGCCCAGCCGCATCCGGCCATAGACCTGCCCCACGGGGCTGCCCTCGCTGGACTGGGTCAGGCGGAAGCGGTCCACCTTGCCGGTCTCCACCGGGGCGGAGCCTGAGCCCAGCAGGCGGTCGTCGATCATGCCGCCCAGCGTGGCGCCCACCGCCCGGCCGATAACCGCGGATGAGAGGCCCGCGACGGTGCCGCCGATTGCGCCGCCAACCGCCGCGCCCGCGGCCGAGAGAAGAATAGTTGCCATCAGATCAGCTCCTTCGGGAAGTGAAACCGCGCCACGATACGGCGCTGCCAGGGCGGGCTCAGCTGGCTTTCCACCACCCCGTGGCCCGCATAGGCGTGGATGAAAGACGGAACATTTTCTGCCTGTTTCGCCAGGCCGAAGGCCGGGCAGCGTCCGTCCGCCCCCCCGGGCGGGCGCTTCTCGCCCACCCGCGGCCGGACGCTGCCCTCACCGATTTGAATGCTAGTTCCGGACTGCACCCCCAGATGCTTGGCCACCGATCCCTCGCGCATCCGGAACAGGATCACGTCACCGGGAGCGGCATCACGCAAAGGCTTTGCCGCCAGATGCCGCGCCGCCGCTTGCCACAGCGCCTCAGCCCCCTGCGGCTCCGACCAGTCCATCGTATAGGCGGGCGGCAGCTCCGGCTCAGCCCCATACAGCTCCCGCCACAGGCCCCGGATCAGGCCAAGGCAATCGCAGCCCGCGCCCTTGCGCGAGGCCTGATGCACATAGGGCGTGCCGATCCAGCCGCGCGCGGCCTGCACCACCCGGCTCATCGCCGGCTGCCCCCGGTGTTCACGCCAGACTGGCGCGGCACCGCCATCACCCAGTCTTCGCCCGGAATGTCCGGGAAGCCCTGGAAGTTCAGCAGGTTGTTGAATTTCAGCCGGCAAGTCTCCATGCGCTTGTCGCAACCCGCCTCCAGCCGCAGCATGTCACCCGGCTGTACATCGGCCCGGACCGGCTCCCACAGCGTAATCCTGCGGCCGTCAGCCTTGCTCTGGTCCGCCTTGACCGCCGCCCACAGGCCCTCAGCCGCGCCGCTCAGGACCGTCAGCCGCCCGCCGGTGAACCAGTCGGGCTCAAACCCCGGCAAGGCATCCCAGCGGAACACTTCATTGCGCTCCACCTCTGCGGCGGCCAGCTCCACGGCATAGCCTGGTGTTGACAGGTCAAACCCGCAAGCGGCATCGCCCAGAACTGCGGTGCAAGGCTTCTGGTAGATCCGCCCCAGCGGCCTGTTCAGCGCCTCGGTCAGCCCGCGCAGCTCAGCCTCAAAGGCCCCGGCGGCGCGGCGGATCTCGCCGATGGAGCCGCGGAACTGCAGCCAGCGCATCGAAACATCCTGCCAGTTGACCAGCCAGCAGCGCACCTCGGCGCCGTCGAACCGGCCTGCCTCGATGTCCTCCTCCCGCACGGCAGCGTCGCTCAGCACCCCGAGCGCCTCGGTATTGTCGACCGAGAGGCCCGTGGCCTGCTGCACCGCCCGCGCGGTCAGGCCGCTGCCGGGCTGAAACGCCAGCCCGTCGAAGCGCAGCACACAGTCATGGTCGGTGAAACCCAGCACCGCGCCGTCGCGCCGCGTCAGCGCCCAGCAGCGGCACAGGGTGGTGATGCCGCTTTGCACATGGGCGCGGAATGCTTCGGACAGCCCGCTCATACCCGCACCTCCACCACCGGCACAGCCGGCGCCTCGCCCGCCTGAAAAGACGCGACGCTGGTCTGGATGCTGCCGGTGTCAAAGCGCACCGGCACGTCGAACTCGAACCCCGCATTGATGCTGAGGCCCGCTTCGGGCGGGTGCGCCAGGGTGATCAGGCCGGTGGCGGTGTCCAGCTCATAATCGACGCTTTCGCGCAGCTCATCCTGTTCGATACCAACGCGCACCGTGCCCGCCACCGGTTTGGCAATCGGGCGCTGATAGGTGAATTCTCCTGAACGGTAGGTCTTGGCCAGCTGGAATGTCACCGTGCTGCCATCGCCGGTGGCGATCACCTGATCGCGGAAATCGGGGTCAGCGCTGGGCCGGGCGGATTTGTAATCGCTCCAGTCCTTCCAGCGGAAGCCGTAAAGCTGACCCTGGCGGGCCTCGAAGAAGGCAATCAGCGTCTCGATATCCTCCAGCGCGCGCAGGCCGAGCCCGGCGTCATAGCGGCGGCGGGAGTGCGCCCAGGGCGTGTTGCGCTCCTCGAACCCGTTGGCGAGCGTCACCACATCGGTGCGCCGTTCCGGGCCGCCGACGGAGCCGAAGCTGAGCGAGGCGGGAAAGCGGACTTCGTGGAAATTCATGGTGTTATCCTCCGTCCTTAACGGTTGCGCCCGCCGCGGGACAGCGCGCGGGACAGCTGCGCCGCGATCTGGCTGCGGCTGCGTTCAAAGCCTTTGACGTCCGGTGTGGAGACATTCATCACCACATTGACCGCGCCGCCGCCCTGGCTGCGCACGCCAAGCGCGCCATCCGCGCCGCGGGTGAGCGGCAGGATCGCCTCCGGCCCGGCCTCGCCCATAAGCCCGGTGGCGCCGCGCATCGGGAATGTTGTCGGGCTGGTCACGATCCCGCCCTTGGCGAACGGCATCACCTTGCCCTGGCTGAAGGCCGCGCCATCGGCAAAGGGCAGCATGCCGCCGATCAGCGAGGTGAGCCCGTCGGTCATCATCCCGCTGATGTGATTGGTCACCGGTTTCATCGCCGCGTTATAGGTGGTGCGGACCATGCTGCGCGCCAGCGTGTCCATCGCTTCCGACAGGCTGTCCCCGTCAAAGGTCAGCCCCTCAAAAGCACGCCGCAAGCCTTTGGAAAGACTTCGGTCCAGGATCTGAGCATCGCGGCCGGTTTCGGAAAAACCCTCTTTGACCCGCCCCAGCACGTCTGCAAAGGCAGCGGCCATACCAGAGGCACCGTCCAGCGCTTCGCCCAAAGCCTCGCCCTGCAGTTCCAGTTCGGCCATCGCGGATGAGTCAGTCATCTGTCGTCTCCTTGTTCTTCGGCGGCGCGAAGTCCGGGAAGTCCCGCATGAGCGCCGCCAACCGGTCGCGCTGCATCGGCTGCGGTGCGGCGGCCTCGCCCAGCATCAGCCGCAGCTCTGCCGGCGTCAGCTGCCAGAAATCACGCGGCAGCAGTTTCAGCCCCGCCATCCC
Source organism: Leisingera sp. CC-HEC096 (assembly GCF_059429235.1). Classification (NCBI taxonomy): domain Bacteria; kingdom Pseudomonadati; phylum Pseudomonadota; class Alphaproteobacteria; order Rhodobacterales; family Roseobacteraceae; genus Leisingera; species Leisingera sp. CC-HEC096. The sequence continues at coordinate 742,953 of NZ_JCAIJS010000001.1, read as the reverse complement.
GGCGCGCATCAGGGCGGGCCAGTCGAGCCCGGTCATGCACTGTCCGGGACAGCAAAGCTGCGCACCAGGAGTTCCGCTGCTACCTTGGCGGCCTGCATCGGGCCGCCGGTGATGGTGGCAGACGCCAGGTCCTCGCGGCTCAGATCATGCCCGCCGCCCTGCAGCCCGGCCGCCAGCAGCGCCAGCACGTCGCGGGCAGAAAACCGGCCCTGTTCGAACCGCTGCACCAGGTCCACCAGCGTGCCTTCTTCCAGTGCGGCCTCCAGCCCCGCCAGCGCACCAAGGGTCAACTTCAGCGCGTAAGGGGTTCCATTCACGAGCAATTCCGCCTCGCCTGCGTGCGGGTTCACCATCATCAGACCGCCGCAAAGCTGAGCTCGCCGGCGCTGGCGAGCGACAGCTCATAGGTGGCCTCGCCATTGTGGCTGCCCGCGTATTCAAGTGCTGTCACCTGGAACGGACCCTGCACGATGCCGAAGTCGGGGATGATCACCTGAAACGCCGGCGTCAGCCCGTCAAAGAACAGCTGCCGGGCGCGTTCGTCCGTCGCCTCGTCCCTGAAGATGCCGGAGCCGGAAATGCTGGCGGAGCGCACGCCGGCCCCCGCCAGCAATTCACGCCAGCCGCCCTGGCTTTCAAGGCTGGTCACATCGACGCTTTCGGCGTTGAAGCTGATGCGGGTGGCACGCAGGCCGGCGATGGTTTCAAACAGGCCTGCGCCGTTCATGTCCACTTTGACCAAAAGGTCCTTGCCGTTTTGAACTGTCATGGGGATTCTCCATTTATTTCAACTGGTTTCACGAAAGTTCCGAGGTTCAAACGTCATCCACCCGCGCCCGGAAACGCAGGGTGATCTGCCTGCCGCCGGTCGTCAGCCGCTCAGCTTTGGCCCGGTCGAACCACAGGCCGGTGAGCTGGCCGCGCGGCAGCGGCACCGCGGCGCCGACCAAGGCGTCGCAGACCGCGGCGGCGGCGGATTTAGCGGTGGCGAAACCGGCGGTGTCGGTGGTGACGGTGACAAAAAACCGGTGCTCAGCCCCGCCCGCGGTCTTGTCGGAGCGGTCCAGCACCTCTTCGCTGCCAAGCGCCACATAGGTCTGCGGCAAGGGGCCTGCGGGGATGGCGTCATAGATCGCGCTGCCGACCAGCGCAGTTAGTCCTGCGTCCCCGGTCAGATGGGTGTAAACGGCGGATTGCAGCCCGCCTGCGATGGCATAGGTCATCCGCTCACCTCCTCTACCGCGAAACATGTGAGGTAGCGGGCGTCCGGGCCGCTTTCCGCAACCGCATCAATGCGGTAGAGGCGATTGCTGTCACGGAAGCGCTGGTCGGGCCGCGGTCGAGATGCAAAGCCATCAGGGGATGCACGCAAGGTAATCCGGTATTTTTGCAAGGACAGATTGCCGCCGGCCAAGCGGCCTGAGAGAGACTTCACCTCGGCCCAAAGGGTGCCAAGCGCCACCCAGGTCTCGGTAAAGCCGCCGGCGCCGTCAGGGGCGCGCTGAGGGTCTTCCAGCACCAGCTTGCGGGTCAGGTTCGGGGGCTGTTTCATGCCAGGCCTCCTAGTGTCAGCCGCAGGCTGCGGTAGCGTTCAATCAGGCTGGTGACGCCAAAGGGCATGCAGCCGCCGTGCAGGCCGGTGTCGGCCCGGTATTCGTAGTAATGCGCGGCCAGCAGCATCACCGCCTGGGCCAGATCCGCGGGCAAGCCGCCCCAATCCGCGGCCATGCCGGCCTGCAAGGTGATCCGTGCCAGACCGCCCGTGGGAATCGCGGGCAGCAGGCTGCCGGTGGGACAAAGGCGCGGGCGCTGGCTGTCGCGTTCCAGCCGGTAAAGCGCTGCGTTCAGAACCGTCTCCGCGCCGCTCGCATCGCGGATCGCAACCTCGCTCACCGACTGCACCGGGGCGAGCGGCAGAACCATTTGCGCACGATCGCGCCAGTGGCGGATCTCCAGCTCAAAATCACGGGTAATCAGTGCCTTGCCGGTCCTTCCTTCTATCGCGGCCAGGGCGGCGCGCAGGAAGCCAAACAGCACCTCGTCCTGCAGGCTGTCCTCGCCAAAGCCGGTGCCCAGGCGCAGATGCGCCTTGAAGGGGGCCAGCGGCAGGGCGGCCTCGGGCACGGGGGTCACTTCGCTCAGCATCATCATCTCACTCCTGCGGGCCTCCCCCTTGCCGGCCCTGATCTGCTGTCCGTTTCCAAGGTTCGGCCGGCACGCACCGGTCCCTGCCGCTCGGACGGAGGGGGAGCAGCTAGACGGCAGGAAAATATGGGGTGCGTGCCAGCCGGCGGACCGGGCTGCCGGTCCGCCATCAGCGCGGAGCGTTAGCTCGCGCCGAATTTCATCAGCTTGATGGCGGCAAAGTCGCTGACGTCGCCGCCGACGCGCTTGGTCGCGTAGAACAGCACATGCGGTTTGGCGCTGAAGGGGTCGCGCAGGACGCGCAGGTCCGGGCGTTCGGCGATGGTGTAGCCGGCGCGGAAGTCGCCAAAGGCAATCGGGTAGCTGTTGGAGGTCGGGTCCGGCATGTCTTCTGCAATCAGCACCGGGTAACCCATAAGGCGCGCGGGCTCACCAGCGGCGAGACCGTCAGACCACAGGAAGCGGCCGTCAGCGTCCTTCAACTTCCTGAGCATACCCGCGGTTTTGGAGTTCATGATGAACGTCGCATTGGCGCGGTATTCCGCCCCCAGCGCATAGACCAGGTCGATGATCGCGTCGCCATTGCCGACCTCACCATCCACGCCGGTTGCCTTGTAGCCGATGTTGCCCCAGGTCCAGCTGTCGTTGTCCGTGACCGGGTAGTTGAGAAAGCCCGTGGGCTTGTCGATGCCGTCGCCGTTGATGAAGGCATCGGCCTCGGACCGCGCGAATTTGCCGGCGATGCGGCCGGCCAGCCAGCCCTCGATATCAAAGGCGCTGTCATCGAGCAGCCGCTGCGACGCCTTGGGCAAAGCGCTCAGCTCATGCAGCGGGATGGAGATGCGGTCGATGCTGCCAGTTGAGGTTTCCGCCGACGGGCCGGTTTCATTGGCCCAGCCGGCGCCCATTTCGCTGTGGTCGATCAGCACGTCATAGGACGTTGCCTCCACATGCACCACAGAGGCCACGGCGCGGATCGAGGCGGAAGCGTTCAACACCGCCTTGACGGTGTCGGAGGTCTGCGGGTCGACCAGATAGCCGCCGTCGCTGCCCACGGCGGTGGACATGGATTTCCCTTCCAGTTCGAGGCCGCGCAGGCCGTCGTCGTCGCCGCTGCGCAGGTAGGCGTTGAACGCCTTCTGGTGCGGCGCGCCCGCGTCCTGACTGGCTGCCAGATGGGGGCGGTTCTGAGAGATTGTCTTACGGTCCAGCATGTTCACTCGCTCTTCTGCCTGTTTCAGCCTTGATTGCACGTCGTCCTGAAACCCCTTGAATTCATGAAGAAAGCCCGTGATGGCCTGTTTCACTTCATGCGCCAGGGGCGCTGCGTCCCCGGATTGGGCCGGGAGGTCTTGGTTGCTCATGATGGGTGTCCTGTTTTGAGGTCGCGGGTGATCTGGCGCAGGCCGGCGGCCAATGCGCGGAGGGTCTCTTCCTCGGCGTCCAAGGCGGAAGATTTCCCCGCCACCCGCGCCGCGGGCAGCATCGGGAAAGTGACCAGCGACACCTCCCACAGCTCCACCTGGGTCAGGCGGCGGGTGCCGTCCTGGGCGCGGGTGGCTTTCTGGGTGCGGTAGCCGATGGAGAGGCCGTCAATCGCGCCCGCCTCGATCAGCGCGGCCGCCTCGGCGCCCTTGGGCGTGGCGGTGAGGATCCGGCCTTTGACGTACAGACCGCGCTTGTCCTCGCGCACCTCATCCCAGACGCCGATGGGCTGGGCCGGGTCGTGCTGCCACAGCATCTTGACCGTGCGGCCCTGATCCCGGAGCGCCTTGAGCGAGGCTGCATAAGCGCCGCGCATAACCACATCGCCGCCCTGGTCGGTCTGGCCGAACAGGCTGGCGTAGCCCTTGATTTCTGTTGCGTCCTTCAGCGAGAGATCCTCGCCGAAGCGCGCGAATTTATGTTCAAGCTGGGGTGTTCCCTGCATGATATCTGCCTCGCAAGTTATTGGAGTTACGGCAATTGCACCGCCAGAAAGGATTGGAAGGCCTGCGCCAGGATCACCGCGGCGACGCCGTAGACCGTGAGCCAGAGGCGTTTCTCCAGCCGCTCCATCATCTGCTCGATCCGGTCGAGGCGGCGGTTCACGGCCTCGTTCTGGATCTGGGCAACCCGCTCATGGGCGGACAGGCGCAATCCCGGTGAACAATCGAATGCGTGTATCGGGTGCTCAGTCATCCTGTCCGCCCTCCGCCTGCGGCGCGGCCGGGGCTTCTGCGGGCAACCCCAGCAGCTGCCGCTTTTCCGCGGGTGTGAGGAAATCCGCGGAAGCGACCCGCCGCCATTGCGCCTCGCGCTCTGCCGCCAGTGCGGGCAGCTGGTCGAGATCGGGCTTCAGGGTCAGTTCCTCGCCGGTCCAGCCTGCAAGCCAGCCGGACAGCGCGGCGTTCACCTTGGCCGCCAGGGGCAGCACGGTCAGCCGGTAGAAGGCGCGGTTGGCCTCCTGATAGTTGGCATAGGTCGCATCGCCGGGGATGCCGATCAGCATTGGCGGCACCCCGAAGGCCAGCGCGATTTCGCGGGCGGCGGTGTCCTTGGTCTTCTGGAACTCCATGTCGGAGGGCGAAAAGCCCATCGGCTTCCAGTCCAATCCGCCCTCCAGCACCATCGGGCGGCCGGCATTCTGTGCGCCCTGGAAATTTGATTGAATCTCCTCACTTAGATGGCGGAATTGATCTTCCGACATCTGGCCCTGGCCGTCGGAGCCGGTCCAGACCAGCGCGCCGGAGGGGCGGGCTGCGTTGTCCAAAAGCGCCTTGGACCAGCGGGAGGCGGCGTTGTGGACGTCTATCGCCATCGCCGCCGATTGCAGGGCTGACAGGCCATAGTGATCGTCCTGCGGGTGGAAGGTCTTGATATGGCAGACCGGCGGCTGGCCGGGCTCGTTGGCGAAGCGGTGCTTGCGCCCGCCGGCCACATAATCGAAGGCTGCCGGCCAGCCATCCGGACCGGGCACCACGTTCATCCGGTCGGAGCGCAGCATATGCAGCTCTGCGGGGGTTGCGTCCTCAGCCGCGACCATCTCGATATAGGCGTTGCCGGACAGCAGCAGGTGGCCGTAGAGCGCCTCCAAGAGCTCCGCCTGGGTCTGGGCCGGGTTGGGACGCGCCAGCAGCGCCAGCCAGGGATGGGTGTCATAGCGCTGGCGGCTGTCCTGAAGCACCAGCGGCACGGCGGCGGCGGCCTCGGCAATCAGGCGGATCACCCTGTGCGTGACCGGGTTGCCGGCAAAGCCGCTGCGGGTCAGGGAGACGGTGTCGCGCGGGCTCCAGGCGATGCGCCCCGAGTTGTGCCAGGAGACCACGCGGGCGGTCTGGCTGGCCTTCTGTTCCAGGCCCGGATTTTTGGGGCCGGGTTTCCGGGGGTCCGGCGTTTTACGCCGCAACAGGTCAAAGACCATGGTCCGCTCCTCAGCTTGTTCCTGTCCGGCGCTGAACCCCTTGGGGCTGGTGCGCCTTTGCTGAGGATCATTAGTGGCAGAAAGAGCTGAAGATCCGGGAAGCGGTGCGTACGGAGGGGGCGCAACACCATACCTCAACCGTCTGATTAAAAACAAAAACCGCCCGTTGCGCAGAGGGCGGCTTGCGGAGGTCACGAAGGGCCGCGCCGGTCCGCGAGCGGGCGGAAAGCGCCCGCCCTTGGGGGCGGACGGGCGCTGCCCGGCCTGCGGCCAGGCTGTAGCTTACAACACCCTCACTTGCGGCCTGCGCAGGTTTGCGGCGGGCTGGATGATCAGCTCATGCAAGGCCCAGACCAGCGCATCGACCCGGTCGGGAGAGCCGCTGCCGCGGTAGCCCTGCGGGGTCATCTGGCACATCTGGTCCTCCAGCTCTCCCAATCCGGGCAGGTGAGACACCCGGCCCTGTTCGTAGAGGGCGGCAACCGGTTCGGCGCGGGCGGATTTGCCCTTGCGCGCGTGCAAGGCCCGGAACGGCACCAGCGGGTCGGCCTGGCGCAGGACGGTTTCCACCAGAGCGCCGCCCTGGTTGACCTCTGCCACCACCCGTTCAGCGCCAAACCTGTCGCGGGCGGCAATCACCGCCTGCGCCCAGGCCAGGGGGCCAGCCCCCTGCACGGTGCAATCTGCCAGCACGTAGGCCTGCCACTCCTGCGGCGGGCCGTGGGTGATCGCGCCCGCCACCAAGATGCCGCAGGCGTCGGAGTCCTTGCCGGCGCTCACCGCCGGGTCGACGGCGACCACCACCCGGTCCAATGGCGGTGCCTCAGACACCTGCGCGTCCACCAGCGCCGCTGTCGTCCAGAGCGCGCCCTGGATGTCCGACAGCATCACCCCGTCAAGCTCCTGCCGGCCCAGGCGGGTGCCTGCATAGCGCGCCCGCACCTCGGCCAGAAAGGAGGGCGCGAGATTGGCGCGGTTGGCCTCTGTCGGGGCATGGGTGGTGACGGTGCTGGGTGAGGCCAAGAGCCGTTTCAGCACGGGCGCGTTGCGGGGCGTGGTGGTGACGCAGACGCGCGGGTCCTGGCCCAGCCGCAGGGCGAATTGCAGCATGTCCCAGCTGTCCTGCCCCTTGCGCCACTTGGCCAGCTCATCCGCCCAGGCAGCGTCGAACTGGGGGCCGCGCAGGGCTTCGGGGTCGTGGGCAGAGAACGCCTGCGCTTCGGCGCCGTTGGGCCAAGTGAGCTTGCGCTCCGAGGCTTTCCACTTGGGCCGCCGGTCGGGTGGCGAACAGGCCAGGATGCCGCTGTCGCCGTGGATCATCACGTCGCGCACCTGGTCATAGGTCTCTGCCACCAGCGCGATGCGCCGGGCGGTTCCGGGGTCATGCGGGCACGGACCCTCGGCCAGCGAGCGGACCCATTCGGCCCCTGCCCGCGTCTTGCCCGCGCCGCGGCCGCCCAGGATCACCCAGGCACGCCAGTCTCCCGGCGGCGGGCGCTGGTGGTCCAGCGCCCAGATATCAAAGAGATGCGGCAGCGCGCAGAGCGTTTTGCGGTCCAGCTCATCCAAGAAGAAGCTCAGGAGCGATGGCGGCACGCAGGCAAGCAAGTCCGCGCTCGACAGCTGCGCGCGCCGCGACGAGATCGAGCTCGTGCTCGGATTTGAGCATACGGGTGAATTCGGTGCTTTGTTCTGCAATGACTTTCTCCACTTTCTGGCAATCCCGGATCAGGCCTTCAAGCTTGCTGATCTGCGCCTTGGCGCCGGTAACTTCATCGGCGCCGGCGGTTTCGAGCTGCTCCCGGAGCTCTTCCGCCTCGTTCCGCAGACGGTGAATGCTGTCCTGCAGCGAACGCAGGAGATCGGCGGTGTAATGCACCTGCCGGGTCAGAACGGCGGCGCCGTCCTGGTCTGGTTTGTTGTCTGTCATGGGTTGCTCTGCCTCATGCGTTATTGTCCGCACGAGAGAAAGACAGGACGGCCACCGGTGGAGGGATCCGGGGCCGTCCTTGTTTCTTCCAGCTGCGCCACAACCTATACGCGATTACATCGTAAAAGTCAAGGGTTATGCGGCGGGGTGCGTACGGCGTGCCCGCAACGCCCCGCCCGCAAGGAACCGACGGAGGCGCGCCGCAGCGGCAGGCTGCCACAGAATAGCGGCAGCCCTGGGGTCACGTGGACGGGCTGGCCGGCTCTTCGCACAGCATGGCCAGGGCACCGCCGGGATCGCGCAGGATTAAGCTGTGGGCCGCGCCGCGGCCCACTGCGCCGCGGTCCAAGAGGCACGCCCCATTGGCCTCTGCAACGCGCTGCGCATCCGCCAGCGCGGCGATCCGGATGCTTGGCACCCAGATAGCCTGCGCGCCTGTCCCCAAGTCCGCCGGTTGCACGACTGCGGTCAAGCCGCCCGTGGGCCCGGTGATGGCAAGGCCGCCTTGCCCTTGTGTCCGGGGGCCGGCAGCCTGCCACCCCAGAACCTCCCTGTAGAATGCCCCGGGAAAGGCGCCGGTGCCCGACAGGTAGACTTCGGGTCCGAACTGCCGGCGCGGCACAGGAAAGCTGTGGCGCGACAGAGAGACCCCGATCAGCGCGCCCTCCGGGTCACGGATGACCGCGTTGCGCCCGACGCCTGGAACTTCGAAGGGGTGCCTGACGATACCGCCGCCATGCACCTCCGCCTGGTCCAGCGCGGCGTCCACATCGGGGACCTCGACATAGGCGAGCCAGCCCTCTGCCAGACCGCGCGGCGCCGGTAGAATACCAGCGCCAGCCTCATCGCCGGATAGGGCGAGAATGAAATCCTTTTCGCCGCCGCCCCACGCGAAGTCCGTGGCGTGTTCGGTCACATAGCTCCAGCCCGCGACGCTCTTGTAGAACGCCATCGCGCGGTCCGTGTCCGGCGTGAACAGGTCGTGCCAGACGACCTGGCCGGTTTTTGACTTGCTCATCGGTTCACCTCCGGCTCTCTTTCAGTTTCTTAACGCCGCGCACCATCTTTCCAAAAGCCTTGTCCTTGGACCTGCGTTCGGCAAGGCTGGCTGAATTGAAGGCGTTTTCGGCCTTGAGCTTGCGCCAACGGGCAAGCCGGGAGGCGTCGATTTCGCCCTGTTCAATGGCTTGCGCCACCGCGCAGCCCGGTTCCGTGTCGTGCTTGCAGTCTTTGAACCGGCATCCAAGCGACAACTGCTGGATATCAGCGAACACGTCATCAATCCCGGCATCCGCATCGGTAAGCTGCAGTTCCCGCATACCGGGAGTATCGAGGATCATGCAGCCATTTGGCATGGAATGGAGCTCGCGGCGCGTCGTGGTGTGCCGGCCCTTGGAGTCGTCTTCACGGATCCCTTGCGTTTCAATCGACTGGCTGTTCAACAGCGCGTTGGCAAGGGTGGACTTGCCGACGCCCGATGACCCCAGGAACGCAACCGTCTTCCCCGGCTTGCACCAGGGCGCCAGCGCGCTTCGGGGCTCGAATCCGCGAGCGTCGAGCGTTACGACTTCAACCGTTTGCGAAATGGCCCGGGCCGCATCTCTGTAGTCCTGCGGGTCCGCAAGCAGGTCGGCCTTGGTCAAAACTATGACCGGCGTGATCTGCGCCTCAAATGCCAGGGCGATGTAACGTTCGAGCCGCGGCACGTTGAAATCCTGGTTGCAGGACGAAACGATAAAGGCCGTGTCGATGTTAGCGGCGATGAGCTGCTCGAACCGGCCGGTGCCGGGCGCGCGCCGCTTGATCAGGCTGATGCGATCCAGAACCTGGCTGGACTGCGGCCGTTCGCGATCCAGCAACAGCCAGTCGCCGACCGTAACATCCTGCCGGGGCGGAAGCGTGGTTTCGATGCTGTCACCGAGAACATGCAGCGCATTGCGATGCACCTGGACGACGCGGACCGGCGGTGTTGCGCGCAGGTCTTCAACGCTGATCTGCTGGGAAAAAAACGGCTGCCAGCCTAAGGCCTGAAGCGGCGTCATGCGGTCGTTTGATCCGCCGTCACGGCGGCTGTTCGGAAGAAATTGGGAGTAGTCCCGTACCATTGCGGGTAAACTTTCATGTCTGGGCTGCGGGCGGGGCCCGGCCGGAAAAGTAAGGAAAAGATGCAAGGCGTCATTCACCGGCCGCACTTAGCGGTGGTGTTTTCCGTGACGGGTCTTGCGCTGGGAGGCTTGCTGCCTCCCCTCCTTACCGGGACATGAAATCTCCATTTATCCTGAACATCATTTAGGAGGACGCCTGGGCGGATGCAACTGCAATCGAGCGAAGGCGTGATTTGCGATGGCGGCAATGGAGCTGGCTGGTTCGGCACCGGAACGGCCGCGCCTGGCCGCGCTGTTGCGTATGGGTTCAACAAAAAAGGGCGCCGTCCGGCGCCCTTTCCTACCCGATCCAGCCTCGCAGCACTCAGTTGTTCTGCTGCTGCTGGGCTTCAATCTCGCGCCATTTGGCGACGTTCCTGTTGTGCTCGTCCAGCGTCTCGGCAAAGGCGTGGCCGCCGGTGCCGTCGGCGACGAAGAACACATAGTCCGTGGTCTCCGGGTTCACCGCCGCCTCAAGGCTCGCAAGCCCCGGGTTGGCGATGGGCGTGGGCGGCAGGCCCTCGATCACATAGGTGTTCCAGGGGGTGGGCTTGCGCAGCTCGCTCTGGCGCAGGCCGCGGCCCAGGATGCCTTCGCCCTTGGTGACGCCATAGATCACCGTCGGGTCGGTCTGCAGGCGCATGCCGCGGTTCAGGCGGTTGGTGAAGACCGAGGCGACCACACCGCGCTCGGAGGCGACGCCGGTTTCCTTCTCGATGATCGAGGCGAGGATCAGCATCTCCTCGGGCGTCTTGACGGCAGCGTCGTCTGCACGGCTTTCCCAAGCGGCGTTGATGCGCAGCGTCTGGCGCTCCTGCATCTCGGCCAGCACGGCGGCGCGTTCAGTGCCTGGGGTGACCTCATAGCTGTCGGGCGCCAGCAGGCCTTCGGCCGGACGCTCGCCCGGGTCACCGTCCAGCACGTCCATCGCCTTCAGCGCCTCAACCACCTGCCAGCTGGTCACGCCTTCGGCCAGCGCGATGCGGTAGCGGGTGTCAGCGTCCTGGCGGGTCTCGGTGTATTCCGCAGGCACCTCATCCACGCCAAGGACGAATTCCGCCTTCTCCTCGAATTTGTTCGTGGCCGGATCCAGCTCGCGCACCTCAGCCTGGGTGCGGGTCACGCCGATGCGGTAAACAATCTCGGTGCCGCAGGTGGAGGCGCCGGAATGGGTGATCTCATCGACGATGCGTTCCATCGACGACCCCGGCTCCACCAGGAAGCTGCCGGCCTTCAGCTGGCCGGTCTTCTCGCTGTACTTCGCGCCGAGACGGAAGATGGTGCCGGAGGAAACTGCCCCCTGCTCTTCCAGGTCGCGGCTGACGCGGGCCATGTTGGAGCCGCGCTCCACCCGGAGGCAGATGGCGGTGTCCAATGGACCTTCAGCGGTATACTGCGACTGACCCCACAGGATGAGGCCGCCCAGCAGGAACAGGGCGGCGATCAGGACCGTCAGCATATTAGAGGCGAGGCTGCGCCACATCAGTCAGGTTTCCCGAAGATCACCGATGCGTTGGTGCCGCCAAAGCCGAAGGAGTTCGACAGCGCCACTTTGATTTCCCGCTCACGCTTGGCGTTGGGGGCCAGGTCGACCGGGGTTTCAACCGCGGGGTTGTCCAGGTTGATGGTCGGCGGTGCCACCTGGTCGCGGATCGCCAGGATCGAAAAGATCGCCTCGATCGCGCCGGCCGCGCCCAAGAGGTGGCCGGTGGCGGATTTGGTCGACGACATGGTGACATTGCCAGCATGGTTGCCCAGCAGCCGTTCCACCGCGCCCAGTTCAATGGTGTCGGCCATGGTCGAGGTGCCGTGCGCGTTGATATAGTCCACCGCCGACGGCTCCAGGCCCGCATTGTTCAGGGCCGCGCGCATCGAACGCTCGCCGCCTTCGCCATCCTCGGACGGTGCGGTGATGTGATAGGCGTCGCCGGACAGGCCATACCCCAGCACCTCGGCATAAATCTTGGCGCCGCGGGCCTTGGCGTGCTCGTAGTCTTCCAGCACCACGATGCCGGCACCCTCGCCCATGACAAAGCCGTCACGGTCGGCATCATAGGGACGCGAGGCTTTCTTGGGGTCGTCGGCGTATTTGGTCGACAGCGCCTTGCAGGCGTTGAAGCCCGCGATGCCGATTTCGCAGATTGCCGCCTCGGCGCCGCCTGCGATCATCACGTCGGCGTCGCCCGATTTGATCAGCCGGGCCGCGTCGCCGATTGCATGGGCGCCGGTCGAGCAGGCGGTCACGACGGAATGGTTCGGACCCTTGAAGCCGAAACGGATCGACACCTGGCCGGAGATCAGGTTGATCAGCGCGCCGGGGATAAAGAACGGCGACACCCGGCGGGGGCCTTTTTCCTTGATCATCACGGCAGTGTCGGCAATCGACGACAGGCCGCCGATACCGGAGCCGATCATCACGCCGGTGCGCAGGCGGCTTTCCTCGTCCTCGGGCGTCCAGCCGGCGTCGCGCACGGCCATGTCGGCGGCGGCGATGCCATAGAGGATGAAATCATCAATTTTCTTCTGGTCTTTCTTGGCAACCCAGTCATCCGGGTTGAACGTGCCGCCGCTGCCATCGCCGCGCGGAACCTCGCAGGCATAGGTCGTGGTCACGCCGCTTGCTTCGGCGTCAAACTGGGTGATGGGGCCCGCGCCCGACTGGCCGTCCAGCAACCGGGTCCAGCTTTCCTCGACTCCGCTGGCCAGAGGGGTAACCAGGCCCAGACCGGTGACAACTACTCGACGCATTCCTTGCTCTCCTTTGCCTCGGCAATCCGTCTGTCCAAATAGCTTGGAATGCCCGGCAGGTGCAAGAGCGGGTGCGGCCGCGGATTCCCTTGCGGAAGTCCGTTTTTTATGCAGAGATGCCGAAACGGGAATGGCTGATTAACTATTCTCTCATAGGTTGCTCGTATACCGATCAATAGAACTTGGCATCCGTCCTCAAGGATTGCCACAGCGGGCTGGAGCTCTGGGCCTTTTTGTCTCCAGCCCGCATTTTTTTCCGGTGCTTGCAGCCCCCCGTTTTCGCGGCAAGCGGCCTTGGGCGAAGCGGGAAAAACAGTCCTCCCCCTTGTTCGTCTTCACGCGTTTGGCTGCTGTCCGCACGGCGGTGTGCGCCTTGGCTGCGGCTGCTGCAAGGTTTTCTTCCGCTGCGGCCGCTGCGTTAACCGGGCATTCGCTTCTTTAGGGCATTCTTCTGTTCTCGAAGGATTTGAGGAACGACCCCGCCATGCGCCAATGGCTCTCCATAGCTGCTACCCTGCTGGTGATCGGCCTGCTCCCCGGGCATGCAAGCGCCAGTTGTGCCGTGCACCGCGACCTGTCGGATCTGCACCGGGCCAGCAAGGGATTTCTGTCTTATCTCAGTACCGGCCAGGGCGCCTACAGCGTGCAGCATCTGCGCAGCTGGATCAGCGCAAATCCGCCGGCACCGCTGCGGCAGCGGATGAGGGCCGTGGGAATTCAAACCGTTGAGGCCGGAACGATGGAGCTGTTGAAGCAGCAAACCGTCGTCCTGCAGATTCTTGCAACCCAGGGCCGCGCTGCCGCCTTTGAAACCGCCCGCCACATGGGTCTCCAAGATCTGGCGGCGGAATTCGGCACGCAAGTCGAGGCCCTGCCCTGCGATCAGGTCAAGGACGACGGTTACGGCAGTAAGCTGGTTGCGGTGAATGCAGCGGACGCGCGCCAGCGCCAGCAGATCATCAATGCTGCCATTGCCTGGGTGTCCTTCCTGGTGCTGGGCGGAAGCGTTCTGTATTTCCTCGACCGGATCGGCATCCGCAAGATCCGCCGCACCAAGCGTTACCCCTGTTCGGTGCCTTGCGTGCTGCAGGCGGGCGGGCGAACGGTGCCTGCCCATCTGGTCGACCTCAGCCGGGCCGGCGCCAAAGTGCGCCCTGACGCGGCTTGCGAGATTCCGGGCCGGGTGACCCTCGCCTTCGGCGGCTATACCGTGGACTCGAATGTGCGCTGGCAGACGGCTGATTACTTCGGAGTGAAGTTCTCCAAGGATTTCAACTTCCTCCAGCTGCACCGGCTGCTGGAAGCCTTCCCGATGGAGGATGAGGACGGCAGACCACGGGCCGCACGGATGCCGCCCGGCCTCGGAATCTAGCTTATGGCTCCCCGCGGCAGCGCCTTAAGCTCCGCCGGATAGCCACTTCCGCTGTCCCTGGCCTTTCTGGCCGCCCCGCAGACACACGGCGGTCCGGCCGCACGTCCGCCCCCCGTCTGCCAGACCTGCGAAGCGCTGCTGAGATTTAACGGAGATTTGCTGCGTCCGCTTGCCGTGCGTTAAGGCCGCCAAGTTAGACCTTGGGGTGATCTGTGCACAGTTTCGCGAGTCCCCCGGCATGGTTTTCAAGCCTTTTGTTCTTTCCGCCGCCGCAGCCCTGACCCTTGCCGCAGCCGGACCGGCGGCAGCCGCAACACCGTCGCCTTCCCGCGCCACATGCGAGCTTTTGTCGGACCTTGTGTTCATGCAGCATCAGATGCGCGAGTATCACCAGGTGCTTCGGACCGGAAAGGGCAGCGGCGAGGCGCAAAGACTGCGCAATTGGCTGGCTGACCATCCGCAAGTGGATCTTCGCATCCGGCTGCGCCGGGCCGGGATGCATCGCTATGAGCGGCTCACTCTGAACCTGATCACCCGTTACAAGGGCCTATTGGAGATCCACCGCAGGCACGGCCCCGAAGCGGCGGCGGCAAATGCCAAGCGCCGCCGCACCGCTGCGCTGCTGGAAACCTATGCCGCGCGCATCGTTCCCCTGCCCTGCAACTATGTGCCGCCGCAGGACACCGAAGGCGTTTCGCTGAGCGGCATCGGGAAACTGAAACAACTTCCGCAGGAGGCGGTCATCGCAGGTTCCATGCTGACGCTGATTCTCGGTGCGGCAGCGGCGGTCCTGCTGGAGCGCCTGGCCCGGCGGCGCCTGCGGCTGTCCCGCCGCCACCCCTGCGCGTTGCCTTGCATCCTCAAAAGCGGAGATTTCCGCTTTGAGGCACGGATTGTCGATATCAGCCGGCTGGGGGCCAAGGTGCGTGTCGGGCTGGAGGACGACCAGCCCGAGCCTCTCATCGAAGGCGAAGTTGCGGCCGAGGCGGCCGGCCTCCTGCTGATAGAGGCCCACGCGACCTGGCAGAACAACGACTATGTCGGGATAAAGTTCAGTAAACGGCTGTCCCGCGGGCACCTTAAGAAGCTTCTCAAACTCAATGCCGCGCAGGTCAATGAGCCGGAGACAGCCGCCAGCTCAGCCTGACCGCGCCCCGTTTGGCTGGATCTGCGCGCCGGCCGCGATAAGCAAGCCGCCGCGCGGCTGCAGGCTGCCTGCGGGTGTTAGCCGCAGGCAGCAGCCCGATTGCTTGGGGTTACTGGAATTCCGCCACCGGTTCCGGCTCCGGCCGCGCAACGGCCAGCGCATCCTCGACCGACAGTGTCTTGCGGAACAGCGCCCGGCCCACCATCGCGCCGGCGATATTGTGAATGTACTTCAGCCGCGAGATATCATCGGCATTGCGCACCACGCCATTGGCAATCACCGGCAGCTTCACCGTGGACGCCAGGTGCGACATCAGCCCCATCTGCGCTTCCGTGTCGGCAACATCGGAGTCGATGTCGGTGATAATGATGCCGGCAAATGGCGCGCCCTCAAAGGCCTCCAGATAGGCTTCGGGGGTAAATGCGCCGGACTTGCGCCAGCCGTCGGTCATCACCTGGCCTTGCCAGATATCAACGGCAAGCACGATCTGGTCCGGATGGTGTTCCGCAAGCTCGCGCACCAGATGCGGGTCGCGGGCAGCCAGGGTGCCGATCACGATGCGGCCTGCACCCTTGTCGATCCAGCTCTCGACCTGCTCGCGCGATCGGATGCCGCCGCCCAGCTGCACCGGAATGCCGGCGCCGCGGATGATGTCGGTGACCAGGTCCTCGTTGCTGTAATCGCCCTCAATGGCGCTGAAGTCGGTCAGGTGCATCCATTCCGCCCCTGCGGCGGCAAAGCCCTTGGCGGTTTCCACCGGGTCCACGTGCCAGATCTGCGGCTCGTCCAGGCGGCCTTTTTCGAGGGTCACGCAGCGGCCGTTCTGAATCTCCATCGTGGGGTAAATCATCATAGTGCCAGTCTCCTCTGTGTTCTGCCTGTCGAGGAAAGCTTAGCACGGATCGCACCCGCCGTTACGCCGTATCCTGACCCTTTGTGGAACAATTGCGGCGTGCGCGCCCGGCTGTCTGGTAGCGCAAACAGGCAAGACGCCAGATTGCCGCAGCAGCAGATTCGGCAGGTGCCGGCCCTGCAGTGGAGCGGCAAAAGAAAACGGCGCCTTCCCCGCTGGGAAGACGCCGTTCTTTCCGGTCATCCGGAAGCGTTTATCAGGACGCTTCGGAGATGAACTTGACCGCGTCGCCGAAGGTCTGGATGGTTTCGGCTGCGTCGTCCGGGATCTCGATGCCGAACTCTTCTTCAAACGCCATCACCAGTTCCACGGTGTCCAGGCTGTCTGCGCCCAGATCATCGATGAAGGAGGCGTTTTCGGTGACCTTGTCTTCTTCAACACCCAGGTGCTCAACAACGATCTTTTTAACGCGATCTGCGACGTCGCTCATGTCTCTTCCTCGTAATTCAGGGCACTCTGCCCGGTTCTGCCCTTGCCCGTGCGGGCGGCGTGGTTATTGCCCGGAGCGGGCGGTGTGATCCCCGCGGGACGGGGACAGTGCGGCGTTTCCCTTAGGAAATACCTGCGGATATGGGCCGCCTATAGCATAGACCGCGGCCAAGGCAAACGGTTTCGCTTGGTAACGATTCCCGCGGCAGCCGGTATCGTGCGGGTATGAAGCCGTGCAGATGGCCCCGCAATCAAGTGGTTGCAAGAGTGTTAACGGGATTTTTTGGCAATTCCGCCGTTTTTCAACCGCTTGACGGCAACGGCAGGACTGGCTGCGCGGCGGGCTTGGCGTGATACGGCGTGAAAAAGCCCCGCAAACGGGCTGCGGGGCTTGGCAATTCAGCGGCTGGCACGGGGCTCAGATCATCGCCATGCCGCCATTCACATGCAGGGTTGTGCCGGTGACATAGCCGGCTTCCTGGCTGGCCAGGTACAGAACGGCAGAGGCGATTTCGTTCGAATCCCCCATGCGGCCCGCCGGAATCTGGCTCAGAATCGCGTCTTTCTGCGAGTCGTTCAGCTTGTCGGTCATCGCCGTGGCGATAAAGCCCGGGGCGACCGCATTGACGGTAATGCCGCGGTTGGCGACTTCATATGCCAGCGATTTGGACATGCCGACCATGCCTGCCTTGGAGGCGGCATAGTTGCCCTGACCCGGGTTGCCGGTTGCGCCCACGAC
Source organism: Leisingera sp. CC-HEC096 (assembly GCF_059429235.1). Classification (NCBI taxonomy): domain Bacteria; kingdom Pseudomonadati; phylum Pseudomonadota; class Alphaproteobacteria; order Rhodobacterales; family Roseobacteraceae; genus Leisingera; species Leisingera sp. CC-HEC096. The sequence continues at coordinate 725,983 of NZ_JCAIJS010000001.1, read as the reverse complement.
CGAGGAGATGTTGATGATGCGGCCCCAGCGCGCTTTCATCATGCCGCGCAGAACGCCGCGGCACAGGCGCATGGTCGAGGTCAGGTTAACGTTCAGGACGCTTTCCCATTCCTCGTCTTTCATCCGCATGAACAGGTTGTCGCGGGTGATGCCAGCGTTGTTGACCAGGATATCGACCGAGCCCATTGCCTCGGCCGCCTGTTTCGGCAGCGCCTCGACCGCTTCGGCGTCAGAAAGGTTGCAGGGCAGCACATGGGCGCGCTCGCCCAGCTCTTCGGCCAGTGCCTTGAGCGGTTCCTCGCGGGTGCCCGACAGCGCCACGGTTGCGCCAGCCGCGTGCAGCGCGCGGGCGATGTCGCCGCCGATGCCGCCGGAGGCGCCGGTGACGAGGGCATTCTTGCCAGTCAGATCAAACATGTTTGTGTCCTTTGTATGCGGTCCCCGGCGCTGCATGGGCGCGCCGGGATATATTGTTACGCTTCAGCTGCGGCCTTGGCTTCCTCGGGGGTGCCGATCTGGCGGCTCGCCAGCGCGCGGTCGATCTTGCGGATCATGCCGGACAGCGCCTTGCCCGCGCCGATCTCCCAGAATTCGGTCACGCCCTTGGCGGCCATCGCCTGCACGCTTTCGCGCCAGCGCACAGAACCGGTCACCTGTTCCACCAGAAGCTGGCGGATCTCATCCGGGCTGGTCACAGCGTCGGCGCGCACATTGGCGATCAGCGGCACCGCCGGGGATTTGATTTCAACGCCGGCCAGCGCCTCGGCCATGGCGTCGGCGGCGGGCTGCATCAGGGCGCAATGGAAGGGGGCGGACACCGGCAGCATCACCGCGCGCTTGGCGCCCTTCTCCTTGGCGATCACGGCGGCGCGTTCAACGGCGGCCTTTGCGCCTGAGACCACCACCTGGGTGGGGTCGTTGTCGTTGGCAGCCTGACAGACTTCACCCTGCGCGGCTTCCTCAGCAACTGCGCGCACGGCGTCGAGGTCGAGGCCGAGGATCGCGGCCATCGCACCCTCGCCCACCGGCACGGCACTTTGCATTGCCCGGCCGCGGGTGCGCAGCAGGCGGGCGGTGTCTGTGACCGAGATCGCCCCGGCGGCGGCCAGAGCGGAGTATTCACCCAAGCTGTGGCCGGCCACAAAAGCGGCCTTCTCAATCGTCACGCCTTCGGCTTCGAGCGCGCGCATGGCGGCCATCGAAGTGGCCATCAGCGCCGGCTGGGCGTTCTGGGTGAGGGTCAGGGTTTCGATGTCGCCCTCCCAGATCAGCTGGCTCAGGCTTTCCCCCAGCGCTTCATCGACCTCGTCAAAGATGGCCTTGGCCGCCGGATAAGCATCGGCCAATGCCTTGCCCATCCCAATGGTCTGGGCACCCTGCCCGGGAAACACGAATGCGATCGTCATTGAAGACCTCGTCTGTTTTAGCGTTTGGCCTGATGTAACGGCCCTTGACGCAACGCACAAGCAAAGCTGCAGTTTGCGCACCGGCCCTGTGCGCGGATGAAGGGGGCGCGGATGTTGCGCGGGGCCGCGGTGTTGCTACCTTGAAGGCAGCCCCGACTGAAAAAGGACCCCAAGCCCCATGTCCGGCCAAAACACCTTTCAAAGCTATGGCAGCGTTGCCAAGACCTTTCACTGGCTGACGGCCCTGCTGATCTTCTCCGCCTTCCCGCTTGGCTATTTCGCCAATGAACTGGCGCATGAGATCCAGGGCCCGGCGTTTGACGGCAGCCAGGAGGTGATCGAGCGCGCCACGCTGCTGTTCTCGCTGCACAAGACCGTTGGGGTGGCGGTGTTCTTCACCGCGCTGCTGCGCATCCTGTGGGCGCTGAGCCAGCCCAAGCCGGGGCTGCTGCATCCGGACCGCAAGGCCGAGGCGCTGGCCGCGGAGATGGTGCACTGGCTGCTGTACGGCTCGCTGGTGGCGGTGCCGCTGACCGGCTGGATCCACCATGCCGCGACCACCGGTTTCGCCCCGATCTGGTGGCCGTTCGGGCAGACACTGCCGTTTGTGCCGCAGTCCGAGCCGCTGGCAGAGCTGACGGCGGGGCTGCACTGGGTGCTGGTCTGGACCCTGGCGGGCGCGCTGGGCCTGCATATTGCCGGTGCGCTGAAGCATCATGTGATCGACCGGGACGCCACCTTGCGCCGGATGCTGCCGGGCCGCGCCAGCCTGCCGCAGCCGCCCGCGCAGAGCCACAGCCTGCTGCCGCTGCTGGCCGCACTGCTGGTCTGGGCCGGCGCGCTGGGCGGCGGTGCAGCAATTGGCGTCTTTGGAAGCAAGCACGCCAGCGGAACCGCAACGCCGGTTGTGGCCACGGAACCGGGCGGCGGCGCTGCAGGCAGCTGGGCGGTGCAGTCGGGCACATTGGCGATCTCTGTCGTCCAGATGGGCAGCGCGGTCACCGGCAGTTTCGGCGAGTGGAATGCGGTGATCAATTTCGAGGAGCCGGCCGCCCCGGGACCGGCGGGCGATGTGGAGGTCACCATCGCCATCCCCTCGCTGGAACTGGGCTCGGTAACCGGTCAGGCGATGGGCGCCGATTACTTTGACAGCGCCAATTTCCCCACGGCCATGTTCCAGGCGGAGATCGAAAAGCTGGAGGAGGGCTACCAGGCCGAAGGCACCCTGACAATCAAGGACCAGACGGTGCCCGTCACCCTGCCCTTCAGCCTGGATCTGGAGGGAGACACTGGGAGGATGACCGGAGCCCTCAGCCTGAACCGGCTGGACTTTGGTATCGGCAAGAGCCTGCCGGACGAAAGCTCGCTGGGGTTTGCGGTGGACGTGACTGTGTCGCTAGAAGCCCAAAGGGTGCAGTGACACAGGAAGCGGCGCTCTCCCGCGCCCGCGGGTGCCCCGGCTGCGCCGGAACCCCCTGGCAGCCTTGGGCCCGGCGCCGCGCTGACGCGCGGCGCTTTGCCGTTCCGGTCGCCGCTCTGCCCGCGAGGTATCAAGCGCAGCTACTGGAGTGGTCCCGCTTTTGCAGGACCGTCAATTGCAGTTGCAGGGGCGTCAGCTTAGTGGCTGTGCCGGTAATAGCCGCCGTGGCGGGTGCGGTGGCGGTGGATGCCGCGGTTGTGATGCCGGTGCCGTTTGACATGATGGCGGCCGCCGTGGGGCTTGTAGTAGGTACGCGGGTAGTAATGCGTACGCGGCTGGTAGCTGTAGTTATACCCGTGGTGGCGGTGCTTTCGGTCATCCAGGCTTTTGACGATAAGGCCCAGGGCAATCAGCCCGGCAATGGCGCGGGCCGCATCATGGCCTGAATCATGGGCGGCGGCGGGCGCTGGGAAAGCCAGGTTGGCAGCGAGGGCCAATGCCGCACCGGCTGAAGCGATATAGCCTAAGCGGAACATGGGTGCCTCCTTTCCGATGTGGCCGGAGAGGCCGGCACCAGACTGCCGCAGGGCGGCGGAAAACGCCAGTGAACTCCGGTCACGCTTTGGGGAGGCCCGCAGCAGCAGGCACGAAAAAACCGCCAGCCCGGAGGGAGCTGGCGGCCAAAAGGTCTCAGGTCAGCGGATCAGGGTCAGCTGTCGGCCTTCATTGCCTCGATCGAAATCTTGATGTTGACCTCGTCGCTCACGAAGGGGGCGAACTGGCCAAGGTTGTAGTCGGAGCGCAGGACCTGGGTTGTTGCGTCAAAACCGGCCCAGGGCTTCTTGGCCATCGGGTGCTCACCTTTCTGGTTCAGCTTGGCATCCAGCACAACCGACTTGGTCACGCCGTTGAGGGTCAGATCGCCGGTGATCTTGGCGGTGTCCTCGCCGGTCACTTCGATGGCGGTGGAGGTGAAGCTGACGGTTTCATCCTCGGTGGCGTCGAAGAAATCCTTGGTCATGAAGTGGTCGAACCGCGCCTGCCAGCCGGTGAACATCATGCTGAGCGGCATGGTCACAGACACGCTGGAGGCCGCCGGGTCTTCCTGGTCGAACATGATTTCGCCCTCGAAGCCGGAGAACAGGCCATAGGTGGTCGAGTAGCCCAGGTGGTTGTAATCGAACAGAATCTGGCTGTGGCCGGGATCCAGGACGTATTTTTCGGGGGCGGCGGCAGCGCCAGTTGCAGTGGCAGCGGCCAGGGCGGCGGCAAGCAGGGTCTTCTTCATGGGAAAGGCTCCGTCTGAACAAATCTTGTGGCAACAGATGCGGCGAAAGTCTCCTGAAAAGGAAGCCGGCAAAAACCAACACTAGCTGTGAGCGGGCGAACACAAAACCCGGCTGCGGTGCAGCCGGGCCTGTCTCGCGAAAACGTGATGGGCTGTCAGGTCAGGAACCGCACCGCACCGCTGAACTGGTCGCGAAGCTGGCTGCGCATCGCAGCGGACCCGACCGGCAATTCGATCAGCAGGCTGCCATCCACCTCGTACATCTGCACCGAGGCCGCTGTCAGCCGAACCCCGCCCAGGCTTTCATAGCTGCGGCGCAGCACAGTGCAGGGGCGGCCCTGGCTGTCACGCTGCAGCACCCGCAACTCACGGCGCACCGGATCAAAGCACGCCTCGGGCCGGTTGCCGGGTTCATGCGCGGTCATCAGCACCAGCCCGGCAAGCAGAAAGGCCACGGAGATCCCCATCCGGATCAGGTTCATCTCCGGGTCCGCCCCGGCCCCGGGCACCAGCCACAGGCCGGTGGAGCCGAGGATCATAGCCGCCCCCAACAGCCGGAACAGAACCACACGCAGTTTCCAGTTTGCCTCCAGCCGCAGGCTCAGCGGCACCGCCCTGACTGCGGCACCAAACGCCGTGCCGCCAGAAGCCCTGGAAACCTCCGGCGGAGTTTGATCTGTTACTGCCATCCGACTGCCCTTTCTCAAGCTGCCCCTGCCGGCGCGGAGCCGGCATCACGGCTCCCCGACGCGTTAAGACTTCGTTAATGAGAGAAGACCGGCATTGAGGCAGCAATGCGGCGCGCTTGCGGTTTTGCAGCGGCGGCCCGGCACTGGCGGCGGCGGAGGCCGCTTTTGCCTTGCTCTTTGCGCCTCAGCCTGTATAGGGGGCCTGCTTCCGCGACACTTTCGATCCGCGCAGCCTCTCGTGACCGGGCAGCGGAAGCATCAGATGCCCCGTCTATGAAATGCGCCTAGACACAAACAGGAGTTCGCATGCCACTCTATGAGCATGTCATGATTGCGCGTCAGGACCTGTCCAACTCGCAAGCAGAAGGCCTCATCGAACACTTCGGTGCTGTTCTGTCCGACAACGGCGGCAAGCTGGTCGACCAGGAGTACTGGGGCGTCAAGACCATGGCCTACAAGATCAACAAGAACCGCAAGGGCCACTATGCCTTCCTGCGCACCGACGCACCCGCGTCTGCCGTTCAGGAAATGGAGCGCCTGATGCGTCTGCATGACGACGTGATGCGCGTCCTGACCATCAAGGTCGACGAGCACGCCGAGGGCCCTTCGGTCCAGATGCAGAAGCGCGACGAACGCGACGGCCGTCGCGAGCGCCGCTGATCAACGCTTGAGAAAAGGACGCTAAATCATGGCAGCCAAACCGTTTTTCCGCCGCCGCAAGGTTTGCCCGTTCTCGGGCGACAACGCGCCGAAGATCGACTACAAAGACACCCGTCTGCTGCAGCGCTACATCTCTGAGCGCGGCAAGATCGTGCCTTCGCGCATCACCGCCGTTTCGGCCAAGAAGCAGCGTGAGCTGGCCCGTGCTATCAAGCGCGCCCGCTTCCTCGCCCTGCTGCCCTACGCCGTGAAGTAAGGAGATAAGCAGATGCAAGTTATCCTTCTTGAGCGCGTTGCAAAGCTGGGCCAGATGGGCGACGTCGTCGACGTGAAGCCCGGTTACGCCCGCAACTTCCTGCTGCCGCAGGGCAAGGCAAAGACCGCATCCGAAGCCAACATCGCTTCCTTCGAAGCCCAGAAAGCGCAGCTGGAAGCGCGCAACCTGGAGACCAAGAAAGAAGCCGAGGCTCTGGCAGAGAAGCTGGACGGCCAGCAGTTCATCGTGATTCGCTCCGCATCGGACGCGGGCGCGCTGTACGGCTCGGTCACCCCGCGCGACGCAGCTGACGCTGCAACTGCGGACGGCTTCTCGGTCGACAAGAAACAGGTCGCCCTGATCCACCCGATCAAGGAACTGGGCCTGCATTCCGTCGCCGTGAAACTGCACCCGGAAGTGGAAGTCGAAATCAAGCTGAACGTGGCCCGCTCCCAAGAGGAAGCGGAGCTGCAGGCATCGGGCAAATCGATCCAGGAGCTGGCCGCCGAAGAGGAAGCCGCTGCTGAATTCGAGATCTCCGAGCTGTTCGACGACATCGGCTCCGCGGCGTCCGACGAGGACGAAGCACCGGCAGCCGAAGCCGCTGGCGACGAAGAAACCAACTGATCCCTTCTCGGGTCAGAGGAAATCGGGAAAGGCCGTCCTTCGGGGCGGCCTTTTCTGTTTCAGGCGGCCACTCCTAAAAGCCGCGCTAAGTTTTATGGAAATGCACAACCGCCATAAACCTCCCGTTTGCCGTTCCTTGCCAGCATCGCAACGGGATCAGAATGGAGGGGACAGACGTGGATGACGACCTGGAGCGTGAGGAGCTGGCGCTGCGCCGGCGGCTGCTGTTCCGGCTGCTGCGCGGGCACCGGTTCGACCGGCCGGACTTCAGAACCGAGGCGATTGCGGAGATCGTGCCCAAGGGCCTGATTGCGCCGGGCAGCGGCCTGTTTGAGGCGTTGAACAAGCCCAGCCGCGCGTCCGGCTGATTTCGCGGAAACCGGAGGCGGGTGAAGCAGTGAAGCCTTAGCTGCCCCCTTCCAGGCCCCCGCCGAAACCGCTGCTGCCGGGGATGGACGGAGGTGAGATCCAGACGCCTTGCGCCGCGCCAAACATAGGTCGGTTTCTTGCTTTCAAAGACAGGCCGGCCTGCGCTTGCCGGGGGTTATCGGGACCGCGGAAAATTGGGAAACAGCCGCGGTCCCTTCTGCCCGATGCGGTCAGATGCCCCACAGGCGTGAGGGGCGATCTGCCTGAGGGTCGTGTTGCCTCAATGCGCATACCCAATATGTAGTGGATAACCATATTTAACAAATGTCTAATATTTAAAGTTTGATGAACCAGGCCGAAATTCGCAAAAACCGTCAGAAGCCGGCGGAAACCCCCTCCTGATCTGGCGATTCCCCGCCGGTTGCGCCGGGCTATGCCACAGCCCGTCTTGCAGCCCGGGGCCGTGCAGCTAGGCTGGCCGCGTGTAACAATATGCGGAGGCCGCATGTCGCGCCGGACCACACTGATCTTATTTTTTGCAGCCGCAGTTCTGGCTGCCTGCGGAAGCACCGCCTCCCCACCGGAGGTGACACGGTACAATCCGCCGCTCCATCCCAATGAAACGCCTGAACTGCGGCAGCAGATCAACTATTGGGCAGACCACTACGAGGTCCCGCGCAGCCTGGTGCACCGGCTGGCGGTGCGCGAAAGCACCCACCGCCCGCACGCGGTGAACCGTCCATATTACGGGCTGCTGCAGATCCTTCCCGCCACGGCGCGCTCGATGGGTTTCGAGGGCCAGCCCAAGGAACTGCTGGACGCGGACACCAACCTGCAGTTTTCCGTCAAATACCTGCGCGGCGCCTGGCTGCTCGCCGATGGCAGCCAGGACATGGCCGTCAAGCATTACTCCCGCGGCTATTATTTTGAGGCCAAACGCCGCGGTATGCTCAAGGAAACCGGCCTGCGTCCCTGAGACGGTTGAGCCGCAGCCCGCAGCGCCCCGCAGGGGCGCTGCCCGGCCCAACGGGGCGCCGGCAGCTTCCGCAGGAAGGTGCCGAGGACGGGCGGGAGCATTTCGCTTTCGATCTGGTGGCATTTTAGCAGAATTCTAACCGGCGCCCGCTTTACTGGCGTGATGCTGACCCTGTTCAAACTGCTGCTGCCAGCACTGATGCCATCCTGGCGCTTTTTCAAATCGGTGGACCCGTCGCCAAGGGTCGAATGGCGGCTGCTGGACAGTGCGTCCGGCGCTCCCCAGCAATGGCGCGAATTCCGGCCGCGCCCGCAGCGGCTGAGCCTGCTGGCGGTGGCCGGGCGGATGCTGTGGAATGCGCGCTGGAACGAAAGCCTGTTTATGGTCAGCTGTGCCGAACGGCTGACGCTGGCGCCAACCGAACACAGCCAGCAGGAAATCCTGCGGCGGATTGCGGCTGACCTGCAGCGTGCGCTGCCGCCCGGTGCTCTCCTGCCCTATCTGCAGTTCCGCCTCGTCTTTCTGGATCGCGGTGAGGACGGCCGGCTGGTCAAGGCAGTCACCTATCAGTCCGAACCGCAGCTGATGGCCGGCCTCTCCGCCCAAGCCGCACAACAGGCCGCCGCATGAGCCTTGAGCTGGCCCTGCGCACCACCGAGGTGCTGCTGGCGCTCGCCTTCCTGCAGCAAAGCGCTGAACATCTGGCGGGTTTCCGCGATGAGCAGATCCTGCACGGCCCCCGGTTGCTGCTGGCCGGGCTGCTGCTGTTCGGGATCGCCACGCCTTGGGTGCTGCTGGGACTGGTGATCCTGGGGCTGTTGCTGCTGCAGCGGTTTCAGGGGCCGTATAATGGCGGCAGCGACAAGATGAGCCTGCTGATCCTCTGCTGTCTGACTGCGGCCCGCTGGCTGCCGTCAGAGCAATGGCAGGAGTATGCCCTTGCCTATCTCGCAGGACAGCTGGTCATTTGCTATTTCATCTCCGGCCAGGTGAAGATTGTGAACCCGGAGTGGCGCTCTGGATGCGCGCTGCAGGACGTGTTCCGTTTTTCAGCCTACCCCGTCAGCGAGGGCCTCCGCAGCCTTGCAGACCGCCCCAGGCTGCTGTGGATGATGGGCTGGGCGGTGATGCTGTTCGAAGTGCTGTTCCCGCTCGCCCTGTTCAGCCAAGAGGCGCTGGTGGTGGCGCTGTTCACCGCGGCGCTGTTCCATCTCGCCAATGCCTGCCTGTTCGGACTGAACCGGTTTTTCTGGACCTGGCTGGCGGCCTACCCGTCGCTGCTGTGGCTGCAGGAGCGGGTGGTTCTTTGACCGGGCCAAGCACGAAAAAGGCCGCCCATCAGGCGGCCTTTCCGTAATCTGGCTAGAGGGAGAGGATTACTCCTCTTCCAGCTCCTCAACCGCCTTCTGCAGCTCGTCCTTGGAGACTTCCTTCTCCTCGACTTTGGCTTGCTCGACGATGTGGTCGACAACCTTGTCTTCGAAGATCGGCGCGCGCAGCTGCTGCTGCATCTGGGCGTTCTGCTGGATGAACTCGAAGAACTGGCGTTCCTGGCCCGGGTACTGGCGTGCTTGCTGCATGATCGCCTGGGTCATCTCGGCGTCGGTCACTTCGACCTCGGCTTTCTGGCCCAGCTCGGCCAGCAGCAGGCCCAAGCGCACGCGGCGCTCGGCCAGCTTGACGTGCTCTTCGGTCGGCTCGATCTCGCCGTGGTCGTGGCCCTGCACTTCCGGGTTGTCCTCGTGCCACAGCTGATGCGCGATCTGCTTGGCTTCGGCGTCGACCAGCGACGGCGGCAGGTCGAAGGAGACCAGGCCGTCCAGCTTGTCCAGCAGCGCGCGCTTCATCACGGCGCGGGCGGCGCCGGCGTATTCGGCTTCCAGACGCTCCGAGATCTGCGCTTTCAGACCATCCAGGTCTTCGGCACCGAATTTCTTGGCCAGCTCGTCGTCGATCTCAGCCGCTTTCGGAGCTTTCACTTCCTTGACGGTGCAGGAGAACACGGCTTCCTTACCGGCCAGGTGCTCGGCCTGGTACTCTTCCGGGAAGGAGACGGTCACGTCTTTTTCTTCACCGGCTTTGGTGCCGACCAGCTGCTCTTCGAAGCCGGGGATGAAGGAGTTGGAGCCCAGCACCAGCGGGTAGTCGTCGCCTGCGCCGCCGTCAAAGGCTTCGCCGTCGATCTTGCCGACGAAGTCGATCACGACCTGGTCGCCGTCTTCGGCTGCTGCGCCTTCTTCGCGGGCTTCGAATTCCTTGGCGGTTTCCGCCAGGTTGTTCAGTGCTTCGGTGACGGCTTCGTCTTCAGCCTTCACAACCAGCTTTTCCAGCTCGACGCCGGAGAAGTCGACTTCGGGGATTTCCGGCAGTGCCTCATAGGACATCTCGACGTTGACGTCGTCGCCTTCTTTCCAGTCTTCGTTGGTCATCTTGACGTCGGGCTGCAGTGCCGGACGGTCGCCGCTGTCCTCGAAATGCTTGTTCATGGCGCCGTCGACGGCTTCCTGCATGGCTTCGCCCATCAGGCGCTGGCCGAACTGCTTTTTCAGCAGCGCCATCGGCACCTTGCCCTTGCGGAAACCCTTCATTTCGATTTCCGGCTGCGCTTCGACCAGCTTTTCGTTGACCTTCTCGTCCAGCTCAGCAGCGGTGACGGTAATGGCGTAGCCGCGTTTCAGACCTTCGTTCAGCGTCTCGGTGACCTGCATCCTATTCCCCATAGAGATTCGGGGCGCGTGCGCGCAGGCGCCCCCAGACAATTTGCGGTCTTCTATTTCCCCCGGCGCGGCGGCGCAAGGGGGATTGCCCCTTTCCTGCGTAATCCCGCGGATTTCCGGGGCCGCGAACGAAAAACACGCCCGCAAAGGGGCGTGTTTCCGTTCCAGAAACCGAGGGAGTCGCGGTTCAGAACTTCCAGCGGGCACCGGCCAGGATGACGTTTGCATCCTGGTAGCTGGTGGCGCTGGTGTCGGCATAGGAGTAGTCGCGGTAGGCCAGGTAGGTTTCGACGTTGTAGGCGTCGATCTTCTGGACCGCAGCCACGCCCCAGGACTCGGCGCTGTCGCCGGCGGTGACCATGTCGGAGCCGTCATAGTAGTCCACCGAGAAGGAGGTGGAACCGGCCGCGATCAGATCCGCCGAATAACCCAGCTTGGCGTAGGCATAGCTGCCCGCAATGTCGCGCTCGCCTGCGGCCACGTTCAGCGACAGGCCGGTGGCCTTGTGCAGAACCGCAAAGGAGCCGGAGATGTCGCGGGTGTCTTCCTCGCCGGTTTCTTCGGTCCAGGAGGCGCCGATGCCGGTGTCGATGGCAAAGCCTGCGGCATCGTCGTTGGCCCAACGCACCGCCACGTCATAGCTTTCGCGGTCGTTTGCGTCCTTCAGCACGTCGGTGCCCCAGGAGGTCGAGAGGGTGAAGCCCCCGAATTCCGGGGAGTCGTAGCGGATGCGGCCCAGGCGGCTGCCGTCCAGATCGGTGAAGGCATCACCGATATCGATGCTGCTGAGCGCGCCTGCACCGGTGCGGAAGGCATAGCCTCCGGCTGAGTCCGCGACCGAATTGGAGGCGCCAAGCCCGGTGCCGGAGAAGTCAGCACCGGTGATGCCGTCGGTCGCCATCGAGCCCTGACCCGCCGAGAAGCCGCCATAGCGGGCAGTGTCGAACTGGAAGTCGACGTGGCGGATGTTGGTGCGGTCCCAGCTGAGGTTGTCGCCGGTTGAGGTCTGGCTGACCCCGTCCGAGGAGCGGAAGCCGAAGGCGGTTTCAAAATTGAACCGCAGGGTGTTCTCACCGTACGCCTGCTCCAGCCAGAAACCGATGCGCGAGTTGGAGGCCGCGTTGTCGGTCAGGCGGTTGAAGTCCTGTTCCCCGTCGTCAAACGACTGGTAGGCTGGATTGAACTGTCCGTACCAGCGGAAGCTGCCGCCGGTGTCGTTGGTGTACGTGGGGCCTGCAAATGCCGGGGCTGCCAGGGCCGCTGCCAGCGACGCCGCGCCGGCACGTGCTGCAAATTTTTTGCTCATTATTCTGAGTCTCCTGTTCCGTCGGCGGCGTGCCTCTCCATCCCTGAGACCGCTGCCGGGGGACTGGGTATCATGCAGATTTCGGCAGCTTCAGGGTTGAAAAACCGGGCTGCTGCCCAGCAAATCAGATAAGCGGAAATCCGCTCAGCAAGATCCCGCCCAGGCGATAAACCGCCTTCTTTCAACGCTTTGAGTGAAGCGCTTCACATTCACCCGGCTTGTTTCGTCAGAGGTGCCATGCGGTTTGCGCAACCCTGCGCCGGCGCGCAGAAACCCATTCATTCCTGCACAGCCCAATACGCCGCCAGGCACAAAAAAACGCCCGGGAGATCCAGGGCGTTTTCGAGGTCTGTCTCCGGCGCCGTCAGAATTTCCAGCGCGCGCCCAGAACCCAGGTCGTCAGATCCTGGTAGGTCGCTGCGGCATCTTCGTATTCATACTCCTGATAGGTCAGGTAAATGTCGGTATTGAGGGTCTCGACCTTCTGCACCGCGCCAATCCCCCAGCCTTTGGCGGTCGAACCGGTGACATTGAAATCCTCACCGTCATAGTAGTGCACCCCAATGCCGGTTTTGCCCCAGGCCAGCCATTCGTCCTCATACGCGATCTTGGCATAGTAATAGCTCGGGTCGCTGGCGCCTGCCGCGTCGTTGTCCCGGGTGCCGCCCGCAACCGTGAAGCTGATGCCGTTGTCCAGCAGCACCGAGGCCGCCCCCAGCACGTCCGACCGGTCGGTGCCGGCATCTTCACGCACCTGATAGGCCAGGGATGCGCTGAATTCGGCAGAGCCCAGTTCCTGCCCGTAAAACAGGCCGATGTCATAATAGTCGGCATCATCCGAAGAGGAGAGCACGTTCTGCCCCCAGGCGATCCCAGCGGAAAACCCGTTGAAGTCCGGCGTGTCATAGCGGATGCGGCCGCGCCGGGAGCCGTCCAGATTGTCGAAAGCATTGACCAGTGCAGGCCCGGTCAGCGCCCCCGTGGTGTCGCGGAACAGAAATCCGGCGTTGGAATCCACGGTATAGGAATAGAGCGCAGCGCCCACATAGGAGAGATCCGTCTCAGCCGCGCCATCCGCCGCCATGCTGCCCTGCCCCGCTGAGAATTTGCCCCAGCTCCCTTCCAGCCAGAAGTCCACATGACGCAGATCCGCACGTGTCCAGCCGCTGTAGTTCGACCCGAACTGATTGACTTCGGTCGAATTCGGAAAGCCCAGCCCGGTTTCGAAGCGGAAGCCGAAGGTGTTGCTGCCAAAGGGCTGGATCAGCCGCAGCCCCACCCGGGAGCGGGACAGGTCATTGTCCAGCACATTCGTCTCTGTCTGCTGCCCGTCATCGACCGAGATAATGGCCGGGTTCAATTGCCCATAGATCTCAACGTAGCCGCCGGAATTGTTGGTGTATTTTAGTTCAGCTGCCGCAGGCTGCCCTAGGACACAAAACCCCGCCGCCGCGCTGAGAAAATGATGAAGACGTGGCATGGCTATCTCCCTCAGCAGAATATTCGGAAAATCTCACCCGGCAGGTAGCCCGCTGATCATTCCGGGCAAGGATCCGTCAATGGCCGCCAGGCCGCGAACGCCCCTGCCCGCGCGCTATCCGCGACCAGCCTTGCCACCGCGGCGAAGAAAACAAAATCCGCATTCTTTAGAGAGGTGGTGCGGGTGAAGGGACTTGAACCCCCACGCCTTGCGGCGCCAGAACCTAAAACTAACGAACAATCAATGATTTCAACGAACATAGCCTGAAAGTTTTATAGGACATTGCAAGAACGGAGCGTGAAAGTATAAAACGGAACAAACCAAGGACAAACTTCACCCCCTCACATGCGCGCCAAAGACTACCTACTGCCGACGGTTGAAATCTGTTGCAACTATTGCAGCCGGTATGGGCGCTATAAGAAAGAGCGGTTTGTGGAGATCGTCGGAAGCGAAACGGAGCTGCCCCAGGCACTCAGCATCATTGCCGCCGACTGCCCGGAAGATCGCGCAACCCCCGACAACATGCACGGCCGCTGCCGCCCCTACTACGCGCAGAATTGGTGGAGCGCCGGGAGCAAAGCACCGGGCTAGCCCCCTCGCGCTCCCGATATGGATCAAATGAACAGACCCAACACCTGATTTGCTTCAGCTTCTATGATTGCCAACTTCAGACTGGGTCCAGATGGAAAGTGCACTCTAAGCAATACGTTTCCGTCTCCACCACCAGCTGTGATCTGCACCCAAGTTACCTGTTCCCTGTTTATTCGAACCTCGCTGATTTCTTTCGGGAGGTACTTTTTCTCAATAACAATCACCACCATTCTCCCTTGATGCACTTACCGACAATAACTGGCCCGGCGGATCCGCGACTTCGCTGCTGAGGTTTCAAGATGCCGATAGCGCCCACCAGAGTACCGCCGGCAGTCCAGAGCGTAGCCCGCAGCAATAACGGCCGCCCCGATATCCACCCCATCAGCATAGCAGAAGCCGACGTATCGGTCATGGGATCGCTCGCCGTTCAATGTGCACTCGACCGTTCTGTTGGCCAAGTAATTCACCATCCAACGACGGGCGTCCTTACCAGCGCCGGTGTCCAGTTCTGGAGCGTCCACCCCCTGCAAGCGAACCGGCGTACCGCTCACCACGATGGTGTCAGCATCGCGCACCTTCACCCCGCCCGCCCAAAGGGGCGTCGCAAGTACCACGAATGCCAGCATGAACAATGCGAGTCGCACACCTGGCTCCTTAGTTGGACCCGTCAGCACTGCTGCAAAACGGGTTTCTGAAATACCGGCCAACTCCCCAAAACTTTCTCGGCAGCTGTATTAATGTCGAACTTCACCCCAATCATTGTATCGCTGCCCGCCTCGTAAATGACGCGAAAGTAGACGTTACCCAACTCCGGTGAGTTAAGCACAATGAAATGTTCGATGTAGAGGTCTCCGACATTGGCAATTTCGGCAACCTTTCCGCTAGCAAAGTCCTCGGGCAACGTCGCGAAGAAAGGGGCAACTTCCCCAAATTTCGCATCATCCATAGTGCTCATAATCTCGCGAAACGCTGTTAATGCACCGGATCTATTGTCCAAAAAGGACGAGACCAAACCGCAAGATAGCTCTGTCGCGCTAGCACTCAACGCTGGACGTACCAACGAAAAACACAGCATAGCGCCGAGAAAAGTTGCTCTAAAGAAATTGGATCTGAAAACAATCATACTGCCTCCTTTTCTGGACAAATCAGTGGATGTCATCAGTCACATTGAGCGCTTGTATTCACCGTATGGAGCGACCGTTTTCACACGGTAAAGGTGATCCTCCCCATCACTAACAATGTTGACATAGGACCCGATGTCTACCGTGCGGTGAGAAGCGTAAATGTCGCACTTCTCAAACCTATCATCATCACGATCATGCGGATCATCTGAGTTGTCGCCGTAGTCCAGGCGGCCGTCTCGGTACAGTACAAATGGGACAACATCAGGCTGGTTCGCACCAAATTTCCCAACTATCCCAAAAGTCGGCAGCTCAAACACTGCTCGGTTGGTTTGATCTAGTATAACATCGATCGTTACGGTTAGCTCACCTGACAGAGCAATATCCACGGGTATTAGAACCACTCGACAAATTTTCAATTAAAATACTCCTTACTTGGACTCTAGGCCAGCAAGCAATTTGATCGCTCGCATCCGCACTTCGTCTGCCTGCCCTGTCGGATTTAGGTCTCTCGCTGCCTCAACGGCAATGTCATATCGGCCATCAGTAAGAGCCTGCTCGATTGTCATGTGAAGAGCATCTTGACGCATACTTTGGTTCCAGAATCTCTCTGTTATGGCCATCATTTGCTCTGCGTTCTGTTCCTCCGGATTGATTGGAGGTTGTCTCACCATCACACCTGCCAAGAAATGAGGCAAAGAAGTGAAAAGCCACAGTAGCGCCAGCATTGCCGCCGGGACAATAACCAACGCCAGCACTGCACGAATACGCTCCCCAATTGGGTCCTGCTCACTGGCACCAGCGGCCTTGTAAAGCCCTAGAACAGCCGTCGCCAATACGATGACCTGCGTTACCAACTCATTGGTTAGAACCAATTCTCACCTCCTTACTCAGACTCATCATCCTGGGGCGTATCGCCTCCGCGGCCATCATCCCATTCCTTCTGCCAAGCATAGTACGCCGCCCGACTGACCGGCGGCCCCGGCATATCCCTGACCTTGTGGAACACGGTCATTCCGCGCTCACCCATCTGCAGCATCATGTCGGCCACCTCGACACGTTCTTCCGTCATGGCAACCGGTCGGCCAGGCTTTTCGCCCCGCGCCTTGGCGCGTTCGATCCCAGCCTTGGTGCGCTCAACAATCAGGTTGCGCTCCAACTCGGCAACATCGCCCATCATCTGCAGCATCGCCTTGCCCATCGGGGTTGTCACGTCCACCCGCTCAGTCAGGCTGAAGAACGATATCCCGCTCTGCTCAAGCATATTCAGCACCTCAAGTATGCCCTCTAGCGTGCGCCCGAGGCGGTCGAGCTTCCAAACCACGAACTCGGTCCCGGGGTGCTGTGCATACCGCAGCGCCTTTATGAATTGGGGCCGCTTCATGGTCCCGCCGCTGGCCCGGTCCACGAAAATCAGCTCTTCCGGAACGCCGTAATCCTTGAGCGCCTGGATCTGCATGTCTGGGTTCTGATCCGCGGTCGAAACCCGGGCATAGCCGATCTTCCGAATGGGCTCTTTCTTGGATTCGGACACTGCTTTCTTACTCAAAATCCTGCCTCACGCGCCCAATCTGGACACAATTTCTGGATAAGGCAACCTGCGCGGTATCAGCCTTCCCTTTTCTCTCCCCCTGCGCGGTGCAAACGCTTGTCTCGGCGAATCCAAAACTGCACGGCCCGAGCGACTGCTATGCCGGACCAAGCCGTCGTTCGCTGCAGGCGCAGCTTGGACGTCCCCTCGTATCTGCTTCGCGCGTCATAGCGACCTTTGCAAAACTACATTCCGTGCGGCGCTGCATAGCGGTGTGGAGCGCCGCTCTCTCTCCACTTGCACTCAAATGTTACGCAAGTGTAGCGAGATCCGGCCCGTAATCTCGGTTTCAAAAGTTCTTTTGATTGAGCTTTTCGAACGCAGCCAACATAGGTTCCAACAGTTCTTTATCTGGCGCTTCACCCAATTCTGAACAGGCCTCTAAATAGTTGCGGTAAAGCTTGTCAGCCAAATGCGCAAAGGCCTTCGGCGAGTGAAGAAAGAGGGGGGCGACAAGAGTGATTGCTTCATGCAGGCTTACATATGCCTCTTTCCGCATATCCATAACTCGATGTATTTGAGACATGGTTCCGAGTGAACTGGCTAAATTCTTATTGAAGGCCTCCGGGCGCGCCTCGGCAAGCTGGCGGAATAGGCAAACCGCCTCTCGAGCCGCAGTGAGTGCTGCCTTGTGATGGCCAAGAGCATAGCTCCTATTGGAAAGACCGTTCAGGGACATGGCCAGATCCGGTGTGAAATCCCCTTGGCGTGTGGCGACAAGCTGGCGTCTCAGATCAACCGCCTCCTGAGCCATTGGAAGCGCCTCTTTGTGATGGCCAAGACTCGAGAGTATATTGGAAAGGCTGTTCAGGGACATGGCTAGGTCCGGATTGAAATCCTCCGGGCAGGCCTCGGCAAGCTGGCGGAATAGTCCAACCGCCTCTTTTGCCGCAGTGAGCGCTCCCATGTAATTGTCAAGACTTACGAGCCTATAGGCAAGGTTGTTCAGGGATCCGGCCAAATTCGGAGTGAAGTCCTCCGGGCGCGTGGCCACAAGCTGGCGTCTCAGATCGACCGCCTCCTGAGTCGCAGAGAGCGCCGCTTTGTGATGGCCAAGATTAGAAAGTGTATTGCCAAGGGTGGTCAGGGACGCGGCCAGGTTCGGAGTGAAATCCTCTGGGCGCGCCGCTGCAAGCTGGCGGTTTAACTCAACCGCCTCTTGAACCGCAGCGAACGCCGCATTGTGTTGGCCAAGATCATTGAGCCTATTAGCAAGGTCGTTCAACACCCCCGCGCGAGTACCCGTCTTCAAATTCGGATGGCCGAGGGCAATTGATGTTACAACAACAGAAAATTCGCGAAGGGAGACCGTGAAATGAGGAAGTCGCGCTGCAAGCTGGATCGCCAAAGGGGGGGCAATTGAGTTCTCTTGCATCCAGTCAGCTGCAAGCTTACCCAGAGGTTCCCCAAGGGATGACGCGTGCTTGCAAATGGCATTCAATTTGCTCTCTGGGTCCTGCCGTAAGATTGCGTCGAGAAGTTGAGCTGCACTTTTTTCATCTCTTCGAGCCAGCCAGGTAATGCGGGTCAAGGCAGATAGGATTTGTGCGTTGTTTTGCGCGGGGCAAAGTGCGTGGTTGCCCAGATATTTCACGGCCTCGTCGCCGAGGAGGTCCAGCCCAACCCCTTCGACAGCTCCGTCCGGGTGCGGATAGAGTTCAGAAATGGTTCGAACCAAGGCCGTTTTCGCTGCTTGGCTCTGATCCGCAAGAAGTGGGATGTTCGAAACAAGCTCAAGGCCTTCGTTAATATCAGCAATCGCCCCTTGTAGCCCGTAAAGCGTCAGCGTGGCTGCGACCAGTTCTTGTGCGTTCTGTTCTAGCAATAGTTCCGGCACATGGTATTGGCGTGCAGTCTTTTCCCAATAGCTTCGCTCGTGATCGAGAACACGTTTTAGAATGCTCTCGTCCGTCGAAGTGGAAATGCTCTCCTCATCTGTTGCGGCAAGCAACGCCGCAAGAGACAGAAGCCCACAATCCGGTGTCAGGTCGTTGGGGAAGGTTCTTGCATGCGCAGGAACGCCCAGATCCTCACAGGCAGCTTCAAAGAATGCTCTGGGGTCAGGAACAAAATCCAAGGCCTCGTCATGAATTTCGACGACAGCACGGTCGCGCAAATCAGAGTCGCGCAGAAGCGCGTCAAAAACTTCGGTACGCTGACGTGCAATGAGAACAATGCGCGTCAACTCCTGCCGTCCAGAATCCATGGCCTCTAAAGCAGCCTTGAGGAGACCGGTAATGTGCTTTCTTGATCGGCCTTCGGCATAATCAACAATCAGGCACAGATCATTCCTTGAGGCGAATGGAACCGACAATGGACCATTGAAGTCGGAGGCATCGGCTTTGGCCAGCTTCTCAAGGTCTAGAAAACCTGCAGACCAACTGCCTTGTGTCTGGCCCGGTCGCACAGGCCCATTGTCGCGCAGGCTGCCCGCTAGTTCGACCATAAGGCGTGTTTTTCCCCGCCCCGAGCCCCCGGTTACAAGACGGACTGATAGCTTTTTGCTTGAATCACCGCACCAAGCTCGGAAAGAAGCGATTTCAGGTTCCCTAAATCTAAAACCGACAGCCTGATACATCGGCCGTAGCTTTCCAGCACCGACAAGATCAGGCGGTGCAACACTCCGAGGATCTTGTAGAATTTTCTCGTGGGTAAGGCGATCAAGCGCAAGTTGCTGCGTTGCTGGGTCCGTGAAAAGTTTGGCGATGTCTCCAAATCCGAAAACTCCCGCAACCGCGCTCCCAGAATGAAGCGCTCGCTCCAAGAAACCTGCCATTGCGGGGTCCTTTCCTTCAACATTCTGCAGCAACGATGCACTTTTCACGCGAGCAGGGTCAATGCGGGGAAGTCCTTGTATGAGCGGCTCAAGTGGGTTTCTCAACCATGAGCACTCGGCGCAAAGCTATTCCACAACCTAGTCAGAGTAATGAACTTAGGTTCGCTTTGGGCTGTGACCGACGTGCCGCGCCAGCGAAGGGCCGCACCCAGGGCAATGACGGCTCAGGGCTCGTTGCTGCCCTTCGCTGACTTCCGCAAGCAGGAGTCCAGAAACCGCCGCCCATCAAAAGCCCGGTGAACGCCGGCCGTTCATCACTGGCTCGCTTTGCTTTCGACCTCGCACTTCTGGAAAGACCAGCCGCGCCCTCTATGCGTCACAATGCGACCTGCGGTCTCCGGGACACGCATACGGACTTGCCGCACCATAACGTCAATAACTTCGATACCGGGCAGATCACCGTCCGGCCTTGTTGCATAAACCAAGTCGAACAAGCCTTCCCTGCCTACGACACAAGGGGAACGGTCAAACAAAATCCCGGCAATAGTCCGCTGCGTTGGGGTGAGATAAACACCCCAAGCATCCACTGGATGCAACGCGTTAGCGAACACCGGCACAATTTGCTCGATGATGCCCAAAAGGTATTCCACACCGTCCCGCGGCCGCATTTCCTCTGCTGTTGTGCGGCTTCAACCGGTCAACGGTCGGATGACACAGCGGCAGCGCCAGCCGGTCAAAGGTCCAACGCAGTTCGCCGGTCAGCCCTTCCGGCCGCAGTTCCTCCAGCCGGATCCGGGCGCGTTCATCCAGGTTGTGCAGCTGGCCGCCGTCTTCGGTGAGCGGCACAACCTTTTCTTCTGCTGGTTTCCGCCCCCGCATGACCCTGCTTAACCCCTTCTCCAGTGTGGCTTTTTCTATCCAATTTCGACTTTGCGCACAGAAAGGTTCCCCCTCCGGTTTCCACCGAAAGCGGATTTTCTTGCGACCCTCCCCCTCCCATTTGGAAGTCGGCGACCCTATTCATTGGCCGGGTGCATCGGGTCGAGCGGCCAGCCATCCTCGCCGCGCTCTTCCGAATAGCCCCGCGTTTCCAGCCGCTGCTTGTTCTGATCGTGATCATCCGGGCAAAGCGTCTGCAGGTTTTCCGGATCCAGAAACAGCGCCTTGTCACCGCGATGCGGCACGCGGTGGTCGACCACCAGAAAGCGCCGCCTCGGATTGGCCTGCTGCTCGCCCGACGAGGTCAGCGAGCCATCATTGATGATACCGCGCCGCAAGCACGCACGGCACAGCGGCTCCCGCTGAAGATGCTGGGGCCGCAACTGCCGCCGCCAAGCTGAGAGGTTGTAAAGGTGGTGGTACTCGCTCCGAGCCGTCATAAGCGACCCTCCAAAACAAATGCGCCCAGCAGGTTCCTGCGGGCGCATTTCGTGATGCTTCCTACTTTGCAGTACGCAGATGAGCTAAGCGTCAAGCTCGTCTTTAGCGACCTATTCTGTTGAAGGACAGGGGTTTTTGTTCAAAGCCGAAATTACTCGCTAGAAGATGAAGTTGTCGGAAACCTGCAAATCTTGAATATAAACGCTTTCAACCAAAATTTTGACATTCCGGAAAGTGACGAAAACATCCTGACCGACCTGCTCAAACCCTAATTGATCGAAACTATTTGCACCTCTACCAATTTTGATATGATCCACACCGATCTCAAAGTCAGAGATAGTGTCTGAACCGTCTCCTTTGTTAAAAACGAAAGTGTCAGCTCCTCGGCCACCAGACAACTGGTCTCGTCCTTTCTGCCCCAGAAGCGTGTCAGACCCCGCACCGCCGTCTAGTGAATCTTTGCCTCCGCCACCAAAGAGCTTGTCATTGCCTTTACCGCCTTCGAGTGCGTCACGACCAGCTAAGCCTTTCAGCACATTGCGTGCCTCATTCCCAACGATGACGTTGTCCAGCTCATTGCCTTTGCCACTTATCTTCTCAGAGCCAACAAGTTCCAAGTCTTCGAGGTTTGAACCCAGCGTCCAAGAAATAGTGCTAACGACTTTGTCAGCCGGGTCTGGGTCATTGTCCCAGTACGGTACATAGCTCTCGCTCACGACATCGCCGAAATTGTCAACGAAATAGGTATCCCCTCCATCACCACCGATCAATGTGTCCCGCCCGGCACCGCCATTCAGCAAGTTCCCACCGGATCCGCCACGCAGATAATCCTTCCCATTACCCCCGGAAAGCTCATTGAAACTTGATGAGATCCAAGAATCTAGGAAGTCATTCCCTCCGCCACCAACTAGCCTATTTGAGTAGGCCCCGCCCGAAAGAGTGTCATGCCCAGACCCTCCGAAAATGACATTGCCATGCAAAAAGGCGCCTTCCAGTTCATCGTTCCCGCCCCGCCCCTTCATGTAGAAGGTTTTGCTATAGGGAAACTCGCTGCTTATTTCGAAACGGTTGTCTTCATTAGTACCGACATAGTCAAAAGTTGGCATTCCTAGCCTGCTCCACTTTAAAAATTGTCTTCTCCGGGTTGCACGCAAGAGTAAATCCAAACGCCAGCGCACTCCATTACCGCGAAATCTAGGAGTTCACCTGAGTCACCGCAATCAAATATTGTGGGGCAAAACACGCATCCTTCAGCACGTTCACCACTTAGGATCTGCATAGAGCTTGTGGGCAACGAGGGCTGCGACTTTACCCGCCGCGCCTTCAGCTTTGACTGCCGCTGCGCCTCATGATGGTCACAGTGGGACAAGCCTGGCAGCGCTAGGTCTTCGCAGCCCGACGCCACGCAAACCTTCAGACGCGCCACAGGAACCCCATCGCCGGGCTTTCTCCGGCTGGCCGCATGACAACCTCCGATTTTCGAGAGTACCAAAGCAAATGCGCCCGGCAGTTTCCTGCGGGCGCATTTCGTGATGATGCATATTCATTGGCACGCGGTCGTACTAACCGTCAATACCCTTTCTACCCATCCGGGTTTTCAGCGCACGCACGCATGTGCCGAGCAGCAACCCGCAAGGACCGGGCAAGGCTTGCCTCCGTTTCAGCCAGGGTTTCATTTCCTCTCATCTTTTCAACGCTCTTGGCGAACTCCTGATGTTTATCCGCCTGCTCCTGCAGCCAATCAGCAGCCAGGCACTGCTGCCCGCGCGTAATCGTTTCCTTGCCCTTCGCATCCACAACGACTCTCCTTTTCGTAAAATGTCCCGCCATCCGGTCAAGCGCATCGCACAATGCAGCCCTCAGCGCCTTGATGTGCTTTCCCTGCGCCCTTTGACCTGGCGCCACCCAGCCGCAGGAACTCAGCACCTGCGAGAGGGTCAGGCCCGCAACACAAACCAGATACACAAGCCGCTGATCACTGATCAGCCCTCGCTTGTTCCGGTCAGACGGCCGGACGCGGCGCACCTCCAAAGCCACCCGACCGCCAATCCGCCGCCGCCAATGATCAAGCCGCTCACGGTCCCGCAGCAGCGCGTCAATATACTCACCACCGCCGCCGTCCCGCTGCTGGCTCAGAGCCTCGATCGAGGTGCAGCGAACACCTGCACACTCCAGCTTTTCATAAAGCGCGCCATAGGCCCGCCCGATATCCTTCTGCTCCGCAGTGAACAGAACTTTCCGCGCCTGCGCTTCCATCGTGTCGAAAGCGTCAGAGATTTGCATAGCCTTCCGCCCGCGGTACCCTGCGGACTTGACCGCGTATCCCTCGCCATCCGGGAATAGCTGATAAGGGTCAAACACCCGAAAGGTCCCGCGTGCCGGAGCCTCCGGTATCATCGGCCCGCACTCCGCCGGCACAGCCCCGCGCGCCTTCACTTCTACGATCCGCGTCGCCTCTTTCTTTTCCCGAAGCTGGCGGGCCGCCAGGTATTCTTCAACCGGCGTCATGACCGCCTCACCATCTGCGGCCACCACTGCTACATGCTCGCTCACGCCTGCATCCCTTCTTTCACTCCAGCCCCTTCCCGGGCCGCCTTGCCTTCCATCACCCACGCCTCGCACTTCTTCAGCGTGCGCTCGTACCAGCGGACGAATTCCCCCTGGTCGTGGATATCCGGGAACCCGCGCGCGCGCCGTTCCATGATCTTCTGATATTCGCTGTTGAACTCGGCAGCCTGCCGCCGAACCCGGTCTTTCTCCGGCCCCTTTGCCGGGGGGCGCTTGTTATCCCGCCAGAACAGGTATTCCGCCAGCAGAACACCGTCCCGCATTGCCTCCGCCCCGGCGCGGGACCGGAACCACCCCAGCAGCTCCGGCAGCTCATCAAGCGGGCGGTGCTCCAGCGCCTCCGCCCAGCCCATCACCGTTGCGCGGCACGGCCAGAAGCATTTCGCCGAGCCCTCACCCTTGGTCTGCAGGGACTGCTGCAAGGCAATCAGCCCCTTGTCGCTCATGTAGGCGATGGAGTCCGCCAGCCGGTCCAGCATAGCCCGCTGCCTGTCCTCCGGCGTGCCCTTCGGAAACTTGAAGCCCAATTCCTGCAGCGGCTGTATCACCAGCCGCCGCACCCGGGCGCGCTTGCTTTCGGTTTGGTCATTGCACATCTGCCTTCACCGCTCCTCTTTCTAAGCCTGTCCGACCTATCCACAGGCAGCCCGTTCCCGATGGCGCGACCCGCGAATATCTTTTCGTTTCATTTCGTTTCTTCTCTTTTCGGCGGTCACAGAAACCGCGCAAAAAAAGGGACAACCGGAACAGAACACGGGAAATTCCGTGTTTTTCCGGGCCGGTTCCGTAACTTTCCCGGAATAGTCTGTAACCGTCACAGAATGCACAGATTCCACCAGAGCCGATCACGGAGCGCATTCCGTCTGGAATTCGTCCAGGGCAGAACGAACAAACGCCTCGCGCCGCTGCGTTCGCGGATAGCGTTCCTCCAGCCAGTCATTGAAGCGCTCAAGGAAGCCAGGCGCACGCAGAAGCTGGCCCGCGCCGATCCGGCCTTCGATCATTTCCCGGAGATCCTTGAGGCGCTTGTTGTACTTTCGCTCCTCCTGATCCGCCTTGTTCTTCCGGCTTGATCCAAGCGCCTCTACGGCCACCTCCATCACAACCGGATGAGCCCAGCGGATTTCCCCGTTGTCGCACCGCACCCGGTGCCAGTTGTGCAGCGGGGTGATCTTGCGCTCAATCAGCGCATGCCACTTTTCCAGCGGCAACCGCAGCTCATACGCCAGTTGCTCATCATCGCAGGGCAACGTGCCAATGGGCGTTTCATCCTGCGCAATGAAAAAGAGCTGCATGCCGTACCAGCCAACATCCGGATCGGCCTTCCGGCGGAACTCGCTGGCCCGCCAGCGCTTGAGGTTCCACTGCAGGAAGTAGTGCGAGTCCAGCCGGTCGCTGGCTGAAATAGGGTATTCCTCCAAATCCTCGGCATCGATCGGCTGCAGATGCCTTGCGTGTGCATTCATTGCCCTGCCCTTCCTCTTGTTATCGTTCCAACCCGCCCTGCAGCGGGCCGCAATTTCCTGTCAGCCCCGGCCCGCGCGCACCGATGAAAACGGCCGGCCATGCGCATCTTCGTGCCGGATGAAATCAGCGGACCCGGCGCGCTCAGCCAACTGCCGCCGCAGCTCGTGACAATCTGCCTGGATAACCGGCCGCTTCTAGCAGCGCTCCCGCTCCTGCTTGAGGCCAAACCAAACCGTCGTGTGACACTGCAGGTGCAGAGCCTGGGCGATCTGCGGAGTGCTCAGAGACGTGCGGTTCCTGATCATCGCCATTGCCATCTGCCGCGGCCAGGACACCCGACGCTCCCGGCTTGGGCCGGTCAACTCCCCCTTCCGGAGCTGATAATAGACCCGCACCACATCGATAATTTCGGCCACATGCAGCCGCCTCTTCGGCGACGGCACCTCTTGTTGCAGCGTCGTTTCGTCAAGCGCTTCGGGATCAGACATTGATCAGCACTCCCCGATCGAACTCGGCAAGCCCGAGCCCGCCGTCTCCCCACCCAGCACATAAACCGGCTTGTGATCCGTCAGCGCCAAGCAGACCGTCCGCCACACACAGGCCGACCGCTGCCAGCCGGGCACCGGCGGCACAATCACCAGATCAGCATAGCGCAGCACATTTTCCGGCTCCGGCACGTCCCGCCCGGCCTCAAAGGCCAGATAGGCGGGCGCCAGCGGCAGAAACCCTGCCGCCGCGGCCCGGTCCATCCAGATCATCGCCGCATCGGCCGCCTGACCCGGCCCGCCGCAGACATTCGCAAAGGGCGTTGCCAAACAAGCAAGCTTGCCGCCCGCATCTGCGGCCACCACAGCCAGGCGCGCCCGGCGGCTCAAAAGCCCGGCAGGCTCCCAAAACCAGCCCAACCAAAGCCAATCCGGCTCCGCAGGAAAGTCGGCGGCGATTTCCACCAGATCACGCATGACGCAACCCCGCAGAAAAAGGGGCGCACAGCGAGACACCCGTTGCGCGCCCTAGTCCAACAGGGAGGGAAATGGGGGCTGCTTGCAGGTACACCTGCCCCCGGTCGGCGTGTCCCCGAGGTCTGCCCACCCCGACACCTGCAGCATTTCCGCAGACAACCGGGGCTTGTCCGCCGCCCCGATTGCCTGCACCTTCTGCGGTAGCCAACAAACTGACGAAAAGGATTCTTTGATGCGTTTTCCACGGCACCTCGCAGCCGCCTTGATGTTCGCAGCAATCACGGCCCCAACCGCCACATTCGCCAACGCCTGCGCCGCGATCGAGAATGATCTGGATCGCCTCGCCTGCTACGACAAAGAGGCAGGTGTGACGCCCACCCCGACCGTCACCGCTTCGCCCGAGGGCAACTGGAACGTCCGGATCGACAAGTCGGAATTCAAGGACACAACAGATGTATTCGCGTCTCTTCAGTCTGAAAATGAACTCGCATGCCGAAACTACGGCACGCCGCAGAAAGCAACTCTCCTCCTCCGTTGCTCCGAGAACACAACCGCAATTTACATCGCGACCGATTGCCACTTGGCTTCCGGCGTAGGCGGATATGGGCGAGTAGAATATCGCTTCGGAGACAAGCCTGCTCACTCTCGGGAATTCAATGCCAGCACTGATAACGCTGCTCTTGGCCTCTGGACCGGCGGCAAAGCAATCCCATTCATAAAAGCTATGACTGGGAGCAAACGCGCGATCTTCCGCTTTACGCCTTACGGCCAAAGCAAAGTTGTCGCGCGGTTCGATATTACCGGCATCGAAAAGGCGATCGAACCATTGCGGAAGGAGTGCGGCTGGTAATTGGCCGTTCTCTAGTCTGGCGGCACTCATTACGCCGCCCTCGCCAATTCATCACCGAAAAACGCAGCCGCGCCCGGATCGGTCAGCATGACCAGAAGCGCGATGTGGCTTGCGGGCGCGGTTACCGCGCCCCACCAGTTCAGCGCGGTCTGAAAGCTCACATCGCAGAACAGCGCGACCTCGCGTGGGCTGCCGAACCGGGCACGGAAGTAGGCCGACCAAAGATCAGGAGCGCTAACCTTAAGCGCATAAGGGTCAAACTGATTTGACCAAGACTTTTGACCGGCCGCCGCGCCACGCTCACCGCATGGCAAATCATTGTTCACAATCAGGGTCAGGCTGGGGCGGCTCATGCGGCATCCTTCCCGCTCGCATCCGGATGCCCCTTGAACAGATGTTCGGGGACTTCAATACCATGTTTTTCACAGTAGCTCCGAACAGCCCAAAACCAGTGCGCGGGGAAGAGCCCCACACGTTTGGCGCGTGTCACCAACTGCACCGAGAACCCAGTTTCTTTCTGAAACTGCACCCGTTCGGCGACATCAAGAAAATCTGCAACTGTTTCTGTTCTGCTCTCAGCACTCATGCGCCTAGTAACTACGCAATTTGCGTAGGATGTAAATACGCAAATTGCTCAGTGCTGCAATTCAGCTTCAACGGTAGAAATTGACCATGCTTGAAGATCAAGAAGACAACATTGAAGCAGTCGCAGCCCGGCTCAAACGCGTGCGCGAGATCCTCGGACTCACAAAAAAAGAGTTCGCAGAACGAGCAGGTATGACCGAACAGACGTATGGACCGTTTGAAAACGCGCGACGCGAACTTTCCCTAAGCGCCGCTAAGAAGCTTCGAAAATGCTACAGCTTACCGCTTGAGTTCATGTATTTCGGAAAGATCGAAGACTTGCCCACTAGGATCTCCAGGGACCTGTAATCCAGTCCTTCCGTGATGTCTGCCCAGAAGTCCAACGGTAGGCTCGACTTGGCTCGCGCCTCTTTTAACAACCTTAACAACTTTTCTTCATTCGTATCCATTTGCCTAATTCCGCATGAATTGCGCGAAAGTAGGGGGACGTCGCCTAATGAACCCCTCGCCAGCATGGCAGAATCGCTAACCTCAGAATCCCCCCGCAGGCAGTAGCCTTACAGAATGGTAAACCTCTCGCTAACAGTTGCTACGCATATTGCTTAGTTTTACCCTTGACCTACGCAATTTGCTTAGTTTATCGGTATCCCTATCAACCGATGGAGGATTGAATGCAAGACATAAACAACACCGCCCGGCAGATTGCTGGCTCACCGGAACGCTACCTTGACGATACCGCCCTGTTCACCCAGGCATGGGCCGCAATGAAGGCCGCCCGCGGCCAAGGCTTTGACCCGGCACGCCTCCGCGCGGCTCACCTGATTGACCGCCCGGAACCGGCACCGGAGCCGACAGACCAGACACTTGCGCGCGTCGGCGCCAAGGTGCGCGCCCTCATCGCGGAAAAGAACATCCCGGTGCCGCGCTGCGATGCGGCCTGACGCACAGCCCGTTGCTGCCGTCCGTGTAACCGCACCTGGAATCGGAAGCACCGGCCGGGCACACCCAAGGGCACCACCCCACCCAAATTAGCCGAAAGCGGCGCGTGACGGAGGATCGACGCGCCGCTTTTCCTTGAGGTTTCGCGCCCGTCTTGCGGCGCGGATCAGCGCGGGCGGTGCAGTCCTCCAAACCATCCGCCGCCCGCGCACAAATGATCAGGATCCCGCATGCAGACGCACCCCACATTGACCGCCGCCCGACCCTGCACCCCGCAGGAGCTTTATGCCGCCGCACGCGCCATGCGCGCCCGCTGCCGCTTCGGCCAAGCGATACTGCTGCAGGAGATGGGCGGCAAGATCACCCCGGGCAGCACCGATCCCGGCGACCGCTTCGATTTCGAAGCCACGCGCTGGTATGTGACCCTGCTGGGCGTTTCCGCCTCCGGCGATGACATGCCCGCGGCGCTGGACGCCTGGATGCGGGCCGCGCAGGTCCACCACAATATCGACGGCACCCGCCGCGCCACCGATGGCCGCCCGGATTGCCCGTTCAACGGTGCGGCTCCGCTGCCACCCGCACACACACGTTGCCGAGGCCATCTGAAACCTGCGCCTCAGCAGACTGGCCAGGGGCACGTCCCGAACCGCCACCGACCCTTTTCCAGAAACTGAACCCCGTCAGATCCGCCGGGCGCGGCTAAGTCCACCACTCACGAAGCCGCGCCGCACCCGCCCTGCAGAAAGGCAAGCCAATGCCCACGGAACAGAAAAAGCGCTTTGAGGATCTGCCGCCATCGACACAGGCAGGCATCCTCTGCAATTGCCCGCGGTTTCAGACTTTCGCAGCCCAACGCTGCGGCTACCCGGACAAGATGCTGACCCAGGGCGGTGCGGCTGAATACGTCCGCCAGGTCTGCTAGGTCAGCAGCCGCTGCGAGCTGCTGCACAATCAAGCCGCCGCCGACCGCTTCCAGGCCCTGCGCACCGAATTCGACGCATGGACCGGCAAACTCGCAACCCCTATCCGGTGATCGGAACGCTCATGCAAACGGCAACAGACACCGCCGCCCGTGTAGCTGGCACAGATACACAGAACGGATCAAAGAAGCCCCGCAAGCCATTGGCAAAGGTTGAGCTATTCGGCCTCAGAGCGCTGTGGTTGCACTTCGCGGATGAAATGGATCTGCGCCGCCTTGCCAAGCTTCACGTCCGCATCCGGGTAAAAGAGCGAGCCCTGCACGACCTGAAAGAAGAGCGCCGCCAGATCATGCGGAAATGCACCCGCCGGATGCAGCGCGCCCAAGGCAAGAACTGAACCAGGAGACGGATTCCGTGGCCACCGCAAACCAAATCCTAGCGCGCGAAAGCACAGCAGCTAAGATGCTGGATATGCCGCTTAAGGAATTCCGCGCCCTGGTGGAAGCGGGCAGCTTGCCCAAGCCAGTCAAGATAGGCGGCAGGGTTGAGCGCTGGTCCGTAAAACAGCTTGAGGCGATTAGCTCAGGCGCCATGCTGAATGAAGACTTCGAATGGTAAAGAAGAACTCAAAACCCTATCTGGCCCGGATCCCGCGGGGCGGCAAAGACTATTGGTACTTTCGCAAGGGAAAGACCCTTATCCGTCTGCCGGACGACCCGGATAGCGAGGAATTTGACCGGGAATACTGGGCCATCAGGTCCGGCCAGCACCAGGGGACTGTCAAAACTAGCTTTGACGCCCTGATTACTAGCTACTACCAGACACCGCGCTTCAAAGGGCTCAAAGCAAGCACCAAAGCCGAGTACCGCCGCACGCTGGAACTGCTCCGCGAAAAGAACGGTCCAAAGGACTTTACCAAACTGCGCCGCAAGCACGTTATCGCAGCGCGAGACAAGTATGCAGACCAATGGCGCAAGGCAAATACAATGGTCGAACAGCTTTCGATTTTGGCCCGTCACGCGATTGATCTGGAATGGATCACCGCCAACCCCGCCCAGGGCGTCGAGAAGCTGAAAGGCGGTAGCTATGAAGCCTGGCCAGAACCAAAGCTGGCAGCATTTGAGCGCTACTGCGAGCAGCATGGCCTGACGATTCAGCGAGCGATTTATGAACTCTGCATCGGCACCGGACAGCGCATAGGCGATGTGGTTGCCATGGAATGGGCGCACTTCCAGGGCGGCTATATGGACGTTGTGCAGGAGAAAACCGGCGCCCGGCTTTCGATTTTCTGCCCGGAGCGTTTGCAATCCTTCCTGGAGTGCCTGCCTCGCAACGGAAAACACATTCTGGCAAAGAACCTGACCCAGCACCTCAGCAAAAGGCGCGCACAAAGCCTTGTAGCCGAGGTCCGCAAGAAGATCGAGGCAGAGGACTTTGTAATTCACGGCTGGCGCTACACCGCCGCGAAAGAGCTGGCAGAGGCAGGGTGCTCAGACACGGAAATTCAGTCTGTGACCGGGCACAAGTCGCTGGAGATGGTCAAGAAGTACCGCCAGCAAGCCAGGCAAAAGCAGCTGTCCAAAACGGCCCAGCTGCGCCGGAACAGAACAAAAACAGAATAAGAACAGAAGCAAGAGTGTAAAACAAAGTGTAAAACACTCTTAATCACCCGTCGCTGGCCGCGTCGCACAATTCCATTTTTTCCTTTAAAATCAAAATGGTGCGGGTGAAGGGACTTGAACCCCCACGCCTTACGGCGCCAGAACCTAAATCTGGTGCGTCTACCAATTCCGCCACACCCGCACGTGCGCCGGGACAGACCCGCCGCGTGACGCGCTGAATAGCAAAGCTTGGCGGGGGATGCGAGCGGAAAACGCGGCCCGGATGCCGATGTGCAGATCGGCAACAATCCGTCCGCATAATTGCAACAATGAGCGGATTTTTGCCGCGGAAGGCTGGGCCTGGAATCCGGTTCTGCCGTAGCTTGGCAAAAAAGTCTGAGGCAGACAAAGCGAGCAATAATATGAAACCGTTTGGAAATGCGGCCCTGCGCGCGCAACTGGCGGCGCGCGGCCAGACGCAGCCACGGCGCCTGTTTCAAGGCAGCCAGAACATCAGCCTGCTGCGCGGAACCATCGTGCTGACCCGGGAGGGCGAGCGTCCCGCAGAGGACATCAAAGCAGGCGACAGCCTGATCACCCGCACCCAAGGCATGGCCCAGGTCGAAGCCGTGCGAACCCGCCGCGCCATGCTGCAGGCAGTTTGCATCGCCGCCGGGTCATTGGGCGACACCCGGTGTGAAGATGATCTGACCGTGCCCTGGGACCAGCGCATTCTGATCCGCGACTGGCGCGCCAAGGCGATGTTCAGCCAGCCGCAGGCGGTGGTGCCGGCTTATGAGCTGGTGGACGGCGAATTCATCCGCGACCTGGGCCTGCAGATGATGGAGCTGACGGTGCTGGAGTTCTCCCGTCCGCATGTGATCTATGCAGGCGGCCTTGAGCTGGCGGCAGCCGCCGCGCCGCAAGAGAACCTGCGCCCGGCGGCTTGAGCCTGCTTACATCCCAAGCTTGCGGAACACCGCGGGGATCTGCTCCGGCAGGTCCTCGGCAATCAGGCCGGGGCCGAATTCCAGCGCGCATTCGACGTGGAGATAGGCGGCGGTTTCCGCTGCCTGCATCGGATCGAACCCGCGCGCCATCAATCCGGTGATGAACCCCGCCAGCACGTCTCCAGATCCGGCTGTGGCAAGCCAGGGCGCGGAACGCTCGTAATGGGCGGAATTGACTGAGCAGCGCCCGTCCGGCGCGGCGATTACCGTATCCGGCCCCTTGAACAGCACCACGCAGCCCGCGCGCTTCGCCGCCTCGCGGGTGGCGTCCACCTTGGAATAGGCCGGGCCTGAGGTGGCGGGCGAGTTCAGCTTGTCCGCCAGGTCCGGGAACAGTTTGGCGAATTCGCCGCCATGCGGCGTCAGCACACAATTCTCGTGCAGGATCTCAAACAGCGCCTCGGGTTTCAGCTCGAACCTCGTGAGCGCGTCGGCGTCCAGCACGGTGGCGCGATTTTCCTTCAGCACCGCCATCACCAGCGCCTGGGTATCGGCGCCGCGGCCCAGGCCAGGGCCGAGGCAGACCGCATTGAAACGCGTGTCCTCCAGGAGCTCGCTGACCCCATGCGCGCCGTCGATCTGTTTTAGCATGATGGCGGTCAGATTGGCGGCGTTTTCAAACATCGCCGAGCGCGGCGAGCCGACGGTGACCAGCCCCGCCCCGATCCGAAGCGCGCCGCGGGCAGCCAGCCGGGCGGCGCCGGTTTTGCCATGACCGCCAGAGAGGACGAGGGCATGGCCGTGGGTGTACTTATGCCCCGCCGCCTTGCCGCCGGCAGATGGCGCCGCAAGCGTCACCACTTCGCCCGGCACCGCGGGGCTACCCCTGTCAGCGAGGCCAATGTCCTTCACAACAACTTTGCCGCACCCTTCCGCGCCGGCAGACAGGAATTGCCCAAGCTTTGCCCGGTGGAAGCTCACCGTGAGATTTGCCATCACAGCTGCATCGAACGGGTTTTCACCCGCGCACCCCCGGTACAGCCCGCTATCCGCGCAAGCGCCGCTGGGCATATCGACTGCCACAACCCGCGGGGCCGCGCCACGGCTGGAAGCGGCCTGCCACAGCTTCAGCTCGCTTTGAACCTCGCCGTGATCCAGAAACGGCCGCGCCAGCCCCGTGCCGAAGACCGCATCAACCACCAGATCTGCATCCTCTCCAGCATCAATCACTTCCTCACAAAGCGGCCGCACCGCCCCTATCTCCCGCCACCGCTCATAGTTCACCTTCGCATCCGGCGGCAGCTTGGCCGGGTCTCCATAAAGAAACACCTCCGCCTCCCAGCCGCGCTCTTTCAACAGCCGCGCCACCACAAAGCCGTCACCGCCATTGTTGCCCGGCCCGCACAGAACCACCGCCCGGCGCGCCCCTTCATCTTTCTCCAAATACTCCGGGGAGCGCGAGGGGCCGGCCCCTCGCTCTTCTGCCAGCTCCGGCCATTCCTCAAAGATGGCCTCAACCACCCCCTGCCCGGCGCGCTCCATCAGTTCCAGCCCGGTCACCTCGCCGGACTCTATGGCGGCCTGCTCAATGGCCCGCATCTGGGCTGCGGTCAGCAGTTCGGTCATGTTTTGCCCTTCCCCGATTCAATTCTGCGCAATTTCCGGGCGCAGTGCTTAATTTTTGGGCAGTCACGATCAAATCCTGCCCACAATTGCCGCAGCCGCACAGCTGTGCATTGCTGCCTTCATTTAGAAGTGAAATGACACCTCCAACAAGCTTGCGAGGAGCCAAAGCCGATGAAAAAGATCGAAGCCATCATCAAGCCTTTTAAACTGGATGAGGTGAAGGAAGCGTTGCAGGACGTTGGCGTCCAAGGCCTTTCGGTGATCGAGGTGAAGGGCTTTGGCCGTCAGAAGGGCCACACCGAGCTCTACCGCGGCGCCGAATATGTGGTCGACTTCCTGCCCAAGGTGAAGGTCGAGGTTGTGCTGGACGACGATCAGGTCGACCAGGCGATTGAAGCCATTGTCGATGCTGCCAAGACCGACAAGATCGGCGACGGCAAGATCTTTGTCTCGCCCGTCGAGCAAGCGATCCGCATCCGTACCGGCGAGACCGGCCCGGACGCACTCTAAAGACTTCAACGAAAATCCTTACATCTCTACAAAAAGGACCGAGGGAATGAGCGTAGACGCAGTTCTCAAGACACTTAAGGACGAGGACGTCGCCTATGTCGACATCCGCTTCACCGATGTGCGCGGCAAGCTGCAGCACGTGACCGTGGATGTGGATCTGGTCGACGAAGACTTCCTGGAAGAAGGCTTCATGTTCGACGGCTCGTCGATCGCCGGCTGGAAGTCGATCGAAAACTCCGACATGAAACTGGTCGCCGACACCGAGTCCGCCTACATCGACCCGTTCTATGCGGAAAAGACCCTGTGCCTGCACTGCTCCATCGTGGAGCCGGACACCGGCGAAGCCTATGAGCGCGACCCGCGCGGCACCGCCCAGAAGGCCGAGGCCTACCTGAAGTCCTCCGGCATCGGCGACGTGGCCTATATGGGCCCGGAAGCGGAATTCTTCCTGTTCGACGACGTGCGCTACTCCAACACCATCAACAAGGTGTCCTACGAGGTTGACGCAACCGACGGCTCCTGGAACACCGACGCCGAATTCGAAATGGGCAACATGGGCCACCGCCCGGGCCTGAAAGGCGGCTACTTCCCGGTCAACCCGACCGACGAAGCGCAAGACCTGCGGTCTGAGATGCTGTCGACCATGAAGCGCCTGGGCATGAAGGTGGACAAGCACCACCACGAGGTTGCCTCCTGCCAGCACGAGCTGGGCCTGATCTTTGACTCGCTGACCAAACAGGCCGACGAGCTGCAGAAATACAAATACGTGATTCACAACGTGGCGCACGCTTACGGCAAGTCGGCAACCTTCATGCCGAAGCCGATCTATGGCGACAACGGTTCCGGCATGCACGTGAACATGTCGATCTGGAAAGACGGCAAGCCGCTGTTTGCAGGCGACAAATATGCCGACCTCAGCCAGGAAGCGCTGTACTTCATCGGCGGCATCCTGAAGCATGCGAAGACGCTGAATGCCTTCACCAACCCGTCCACCAACTCCTACAAGCGCCTGATCCCGGGCTTCGAGGCACCGGTTCTGCGCGCCTACTCCGCCCGCAACCGCTCCGGCTGTGTGCGTATTCCGTGGACCGAAAGCCCGAAAGCCAAGCGCGTCGAGGCCCGCTTCCCCGATCCGGCGGCAAACCCCTACCTGTGCTTTGCAGCACTGCTGATGGCCGGTCTGGACGGCATCCGCAACAAAATCGATCCGGGCGAAGCCATGGACAAGAACCTGTACGATCTGCCGGCCGAAGAGCTGGAAGGCATCCCGACCGTCTGCGGCTCGCTGCGTGAAGCCGTCGACGCGTTGGCCGCCGACCACGATTTCCTGCTGCAGGGCGATGTGTTCACCAAGGACCAGATCGACGGCTACATCGAGCTGAAGATGGAAGAGGTCCACAAGTACGAGCACACCCCGCACCCGGTTGAGTTCGGCATGTACTACAGCTGCTAAGCTGCTGAAATTACAAAGGAAGAGGCGCCCCAAGGGGCGCCTTTTTCTGTCTGTGCCGCTGGGATACGGCGGATCACCGCGTCAGCCGGCCAGACGCAGGCTGACGCTAGCATCCTCGTCTCCGGCGGCAATCGGGCCGGCTGTTTGCCCGACATCGAAGGATTTTACCAGGTCAGCCAGCGACTGCGCATCCTGGCGCATTGTCACCGTGGCGGCCGTCGTCTGCTCAACCATGGCCGCGTTCTGCTGGGTGACCCCGTCCAGATGCGAAAC
Source organism: Leisingera sp. CC-HEC096 (assembly GCF_059429235.1). NCBI lineage: Bacteria > Pseudomonadati > Pseudomonadota > Alphaproteobacteria > Rhodobacterales > Roseobacteraceae > Leisingera > Leisingera sp. CC-HEC096. Next base: position 690,626 of record NZ_JCAIJS010000001.1, on the reverse strand, counting down.
CCCTGTGTTGATCTCAGTCAGTCCGGTGGTCTGCTCGCCCGCCGAGGCCGAGACCGACGCCGACAATTCCGACACTTTCTTTACGTCAGTCACAATCCGGTTCAGCACCTCTCCTGCCCGGTCCACAAGCGAAACGCCCTCGTCCACGTGGCCTGAGCTGATGTTGATCAGTTCCTTGATCTCCTTGGCCGATACAGCGGCGCGCTGCGCAAGCCCGCGCACCTCAGAAGCGACAACCGCAAAGCCGCGCCCCGCTTCGCCCGCACGGGCGGCCTCGACCCCAGCGTTCAGCGCCAGCAGGTTGGTCTGGAAGGAAATGTCGTCAATCACACCGATGATCTGTGAAATTCTTTCAGAGGAGTCGGCGATTTCCTTCATCTTCTTCACCGCATCGGTCACCACGGAAAAGCCGTCTTCTGCGCAGGCTTGCGCGGTGGCGGCCACGCTGCTGGTTTCCTGGGTCGCGTCGGCCGACGTCCGCATGCTGGCGGTTATCTCCTCAACGGCCGCCGCTGTCTGCTCGAGCGTTGCGGCCTGGGTTTCGGTCCGCTGGGACAATTCCTGCGCAGCGTCGGAAATTTCGCCGGCTGTGCTGTTCAGACCCGTGGCCGAGTCCTGGATGCTGCCAATAACGCCTGCCAGGCTTCCCATCAGCCGGTTGAAGGTCACCCGCACCTGATCATAACGCTGGGGATAATCGCTCTCGCCGGGCGCTGGGATCTTCTGGGACAGGTCACGGGCCTCCATCCGCTCGATCCCGGCGGTGATATAGTCAAAGGCTGTGTCCTGTTCGGCGCGCTGCGCCGCAAAATAGGCGTCGATGACGAAATAGGTATCCAGCGCAAAAACGCGGTTCAGAGCCCCCAGCATCGCAAACAGCTTGCGCCGCCCACCGGGGGTTACCACGGCGCCGAACTTTTCGCCGAGAACCTGCTGGATATGCGATGTTGCCCGTGAATAGGCAGACAGGTACAGCTCGAAGGGAAGCTGGATCTTAAAATGAACACTGCCGACGCGTTCGGCCGAAGCAAAATACTCCTCCGGGAAGTCGCCCCGCAGCAGAAGTTCCCAATGCCGCTTTTGCGCGGTTCTGGCATGGGTAAGGATCTGCTCGTCGGGAAAGAACTTGCTGGCTTCGCTGTCAGCCCGGGCAAAATCATAGAATCTGTCGAGGATTACATCGAAGTAAGGCACTAGCATTTTGCTCGCGCGTGCCAGGTCTTTCTGATGGTCTCCATCAAGCGCAAATTTTGAGATGATGCGCTGGTAATCAGTTTTACTCATCTTCCGAACTCCAAACAACCTGCTCTGGGCGGCAGGCGGTTAAACGGTGACATTCAGGAATTAAGATCTTTTTACGCAGACTTTACTGTAGGGTTTTGAAGGACTTGCACCTCCTGCGGCAATCCGCCCACGTGCATCTTTCGGCCGCATAAGGGGATGATTCGCCTTGATCGCGATTGTCTTATGCTATAGCCGGGCCCGCTCCGGTTTGCGTACAGGATCCCCCTCATGACCACCCCCAGCACCCTTGGTATCGACTTCGGCACCTCCAACTCCGCAGCCGGCATCGCCGTCGCAGGGCGCCCTTGGCTGGTGGAGATGGAACCTGGCGAACAGACCTTGCCCACAGCGGTGTTCTTCGCAGAGGACTCCCGGCAGATGCGGATCGGCCACAGCGCCACGCGGGCGCTGATCAGCGGCGAGGAAGGCCGGTTCATGCGCGCGCTCAAGAGCCTTCTCGGCACATCCCTGCTGCATGAGGAGCGGCGGCTGGGCGGCGAGCGGATCAGCTTTGCCACGATCATCGCCCGTTTCCTGGCAGAGTTGAAACGGCGCGCAGAGGCGGCCACCCGCATGCAGTTCACCCATGCGCTGTCCGGGCGGCCGGTGCGGTTCCACTCCAAAGATGCAGACCGAGATGCACAGGCGGAAAAGGACCTGCGCGCCTGCTATCTTGAGGCCGGTTTTGAGGACGTGATGTTCATGTACGAACCCGAAGCCGCCCTGCGCGCCGCTGCCCCATCGCCGGGGCTGGGGCTGATCGTCGACATCGGTGGCGGCACGTCGGACTTTACCGCGTTCGAGCTGGACGCGGATGGCTCGGCGCGTATCCTGGCCTCCCACGGGGTTCGTCTGGGCGGCACTGATTTCGACAGGCAGCTGAGCACTCATCATGTGATGCCGCTCTTGGGCCGCGGCAGCCAGATCCGCAACACCTTCGGCGGCGGCAGCCTGCCCGCGCCGAACCGGCTGTTCAACGATCTGGCCACCTGGCAGCTGATCCCCTTCCTTTACAGTCCCGAAAACCGCCGCGCCGCGCAGGACCTGGCCGCGAATGCGGTTGAGCCCGAAAAGCTCGCCCGGCTGGTGGCCGTGCTGGAAGATGAGCTGGGGCACGAACTGGCTTTTGCCGTGGAGCGCGGCAAGATCCGCGCCAATGGCGCTGAGAACACGGCAGCAATCGACCTCAAGCTGTTGCAGCGCGGATTGTCGGTTCCGATGCCAGCCGCGGACATGAACCAAACGCTGGCGGAACAGACCCGATCCATCGGCCTCTGTGCCGCAGAGACCCTGGATCTGGCAGGTCTCGAGGGGGCGCAAGTTGACCGGATTGTCATGGTCGGCGGCTCTTCGCTGCTGGCGGCGGTGCAGGCTGAGATGCGGTCTTTGTGTCCAAATGCGCGTGTCGAGACGGAAAATGCCATGACAGCGGTTGCCGACGGTCTGGCACTGGCAGCGGGGACAGCCTTTACATAGGCGGATGGGAACCAATGGCAGGATTTCCCGTTAGACATGGGGCACAGTCACGCTAGGCTGCAGGGACACGAGTCACATTTCGAGAGTTCTATTCATGCGCCGGCTGATTGCCCCTGCCCTGATTTCCGCCTTTCTTGCTTCTCCCGCCGTGGCTGCGACCTGCGGCAATACCTCTGCCGGGTTCGATGCCTGGAAACAGGCGTTCAGCCGCGAGGCCAAACGTGCCGGGGTGCGCAAAGCCGGGCTGCAAGCACTGGCAAATGCGCAATACGCCCGCCGCACCATCGCCGCCGACCGCAACCAGAAGAGCTTCAAATACTCTTTGGAGAAGTTCATGCAGGTCCGCGGCTCTGCCACCATCGTGGCGCAGGGCCGCAAGCGCAAGGCGCGCAATCCCGACTTCTACGCTGCACTGGAACGCAAGTACGGCGTGCCCGCCGGGGTGCTGATCGCCATCCACGGTATGGAGACAGCCTTTGGCAATTACATGGGCGACAGCCAGGTGGTCTCAGCAATCGTGACGCTGACCTACGACTGCCGCCGCTCCGATTTCTTCCGCCCGCACGCGCTGGGGGCGCTGAAGCTGGTGGATCAAGGCGCCATCACCCCCGGCACGCTCGGTGCCAAGCACGGCGAACTGGGCCACACCCAGTTTCTTCCCGGCAATGCCCTGCAATACGGCCAGGACTGGGACGGCAACGGCCGGGTGGATTTCTACAACATGGGTGATGCCCTGGCCTCCACCGCCTATTACTTGCGCAAGAAGGGCTGGAAGCCCGGCAAAGGCTATCAGCCGGGCGAGCCGAATTACCCCGTTCTGAAGCAATGGAACGCCGCCACTGTTTATCAGCAATCGCTAGCGATCATGGGACGCCAGATCGACGGCTGACCGCGGCTGCGATCGTTTATCGCTGCACTTGCCGCCGCCCCCGGCGACGGCGGGAGGCGCAGTTGTGAATCACGCCAGGAACAGTGCAGGCGATTCCCGCTTCATTGTAAGCTCTAGGGCATCAATGTGTTCCGCAGATGCCACAGTTGAGCCGCATTTGAGCTCTTATTTCCCGCAAAACCAATGTTAAACCGTTTAGATTCAGAGTCTTAGAAACTGCCTCATTTGCCCTTTTTCTGTTTGCACAGTTTCCCGCACGGCCTAATCTTCTGCCCCACTTTGAACCCCTTCAATTTTTATTCTTCTTTTATCGGCACCCTGAATGGAGGATCCGGACGGTGGCAAAGAACGTGCAATTTACGGGCAGGCTTGGGCTGGAAAGCCGCGATCAAGAAACCCTTTCCGCTGCGGTTTCCGCGGTGGTGGACACGCTCGAAGACTTTGGCCATTCCGCGGAAACGATCGAGGCCCGCGCCGAGAATGCCGCCCGGCTGCAATGCGATCATTACTTTGTCACTGTACGCCTGCGCCGAGTTCCGCTGCGGCGCTCCAGCCGTCTCACCGGAAGCATGCTGCAGCCCTCGGCACTGCTGGAAGTGTCGCTGTCCCCGGTTCATCCGGAGCATTGCGACCGCGAGATCACCGAGATGCTGCTGGCTGAGGTACTGCGGCGGCTGCTTTCCGCTGTCGAAGCCACCTCCGTCGAGTGGCTTGATACTGAGGTCGCTTTGACCTGCGACCAGTTCCTGAGCGTGTTCGCACCTCAGCCCGCGGTATCCGGCCAGGCAGAAACCCCTGTTGAAGCCAGCCAGCCAAGGCAGCCCCGACCGGAGCGTCCCCGCGGCCGCGCTTGCTTTGCGCCGGTAGACCAAGCCGCGCTTGCGCTTGAGGCCCACTGCGAACGCGCCTTTCAAGATGCAGTAAACCGTGCAGCAGGACCCGGTTCCTCGGCGGCAGCCGAACGAGCACGCGCCCGAAGCCGCAGGCCGCTGCAGGCCGGACCGCAGCCAAGCGGATGGAGCAGCCAGTTGCAGGTCCCGGCTCTGGCCGCTTTCAGCATCGCGCCGCGCCGCCGGCTGCGTTTTGTCAGCCATCTGCTTCTGCTGGCCGCTCTGTTCTTGTTCCTGGACAGCGCAGGCATGGTGCAGGCCGCACGCCCGCTGTTCCCCTAAGGCCGCGCCGCAGGGTTCTCTTCACGGGGACCCCACTGGCGCATCACATCCGCCCGCGCAAGCACATGGGTGTGGATGGCAAACACCACAGCACGGGTCTGCGGCAGCCGCAGGATCACCTGCTTTTCGCTTCGCAGAAACCCGGCCCTGCTGCCGTCCGGTTTTTCACGCGGAGCGTGCTGGCTGCGCGGCTGGTATAGCGCCGGGTCCCGGTACCACAGCGCGTTGAACCGCCACAGCGGCCGGCCCGCCTGCACCCCGTCAAACAACCGCTGCACCCGCGCAGCAATACCCGCGTCATAGCTGTCCACCGGCACATGAATGCCGGTCAATGGCCGCATGAATTTCTCCGCCAGCGTCCAGCTTGCCGGAAAACACAAAACCGCGCCGGTCAGAACATGTTCCTCCGCCCCGTCCGGTTTCTGCAGGATGCAGAAATCCTGCTGCGCTATCCGGCCCAGGGTTCCCAAGGGATCCTCCCAGTCGACCGCGACCCGCACGCGATCCGGCCGCAGCGCGGTATCTTCAGCCCCGGAATCCAGCGCATCCAGCGCCATCTGCAGCAGCTCTTGCGCCGCTGCCACCGCGTTGGCGTCCAGCCGCAGGACCTCGTCCCGCCGGGTGGACAGCAGCCGCTCCCGCTCTGCCATCTGGCCCGCATAGGCATCATCCGCCGCCAGCCAGCCATCAGGCGCAAGCGGCTGAATACCGGGGAGTTTCTTCTCCTCAAGCGGGTTGTAGGGAATGGTCTTCTGCAGAATCGCTTTCATCCCTCTGCGATAGCATTCCAACCGCCGGGAATCAGCCGCAACGTTGCATCTTAGGTCAGAAACGACCGGAAAACCCGTCGCTTTCTGCCGCGATTCCCCCGGCCGCAGGCGGCACATTGGACAGGACTGTGCAGCGACGGAGGCCACGCATGAACGAGCACTACCGCGACATCCGCAAAATCGACCCAACTCGCGGTGACAGGCTGGGCGACAACACCCCGAACGACAACGACCGTGTCGAGATCGGCCCGACCCAGCTGGCTTTCGGCGAATGGGCAGAGGCCGGGCTGCAGTTGCCGGACCTGCAGGCCATGCGCAGATTCCGCTGGGAGCGGCTGACCCGTTTCATCAACGACCGCGGCTATGGCGGCCTTCTGGTGTTCGACCCGCTCAATATCCGCTATGCGACCGACTCCACCAACATGCAGCTGTGGAACACCCACAACCCGTTCCGCGCCCTGCTGATCTGCGCCGATGGCTACATGGTGCTGTGGGATTACAAGCAGTCGCCTTTCTTGAGCGAATTCAACCCGCTGGTGCGGGAACAGCGCGCGGGCGCGGACCTGTTCTATTTTGACCGCGGCGACAAGATCGACGTGGCCGCCGATAAGTTCTCCAACGAGGTTCGCATCCTGCTGGAGGAGCACAGCGGCAGCAACAAGCGGCTGGCGGTCGACAAGGTGATGCTGCACGGGCTCCGGGCGCTGGAAGCACAGGGACTGGAGATCTTCCCCGGCGAAGAGCTGACCGAGAAATGCCGCGCGGTGAAAGGCCCGGACGAGATTCTGGCGATGCGATGCGCCCACCACGCCTGCGAAACCGCAGTGGCGGCGATGGAAACAATCGCCCGTGAGCAGATCCCGGGCGGCAATATCTCCGAGGATGACGTCTGGGCGGTGCTGCACGCGGAAAACATCCGCCGCGGCGGCGAATGGATCGAAACCCGCCTTCTCGCCTCTGGTCCGCGCACCAACCCCTGGTTCCAGGAATGCGGGCCGCGCATCATCAAAAACAACGAGATGATCAGCTTCGACACCGATCTGGTCGGCTCCTACGGGATTTGCATCGACATCTCCCGCAGCTGGTGGATCGGCGACCGGAAACCGCGCCCCGACATGATCTATGCCATGCAGCACGGGCTGGAGCACATCCGGTACAACATGGAAATGCTGAAACCGGGCGTGAACATCCAGGAGCTCTCCAAGGGCTGCCACGCGCTGGACGCAGAGTTCCAGAAACAGAAATACGGCTGCATGATGCACGGCGTCGGCCTCTGCGATGAGTGGCCGCTGGTCGCCTATCCGGACCAGATGGTCGAGGGCGCCTTTGACTATGTGCTTGAGCCGGGCATGGTGCTCTGTGTCGAAGCGCTGGTCTCGCCCGAGGGCGGCGACTTCTCGATCAAACTGGAAGACCAAGTGCTGATCACCGAGGACGGCTATGAGAACCTGACCACCTACCCGTTCGACAAGGCACTGCTGGGAGAAGCGTAACGCCCAACTGCCGGTCCCTCCCGCAAGGAGGGGCCGGGACAGCCTGCGGCGCCGTCAGGCGCCACACCTTCGCAATAGCGGCTCAGGAACCGCGCCAGCTTCTCCCGCAGGACCAGCACACCGGGCGAATCCGTTACCTCTTCCAGCTGATCGAGCGGCACCCAGGCCAGAGCGTGGGATTCATCGCTGGCGGCAATTTCCCCCGCCGCGGCCTGAAACAGGTATCGCACATCGTAATGCACATGCGCGCAGTCGCGGGTACTTGCAGGGATCCCGTGGATATCGACATCGAACACCTGCTTGGACAAGAGCCTGATCCGCGACAGACCGCTTTCCTCATAGGCTTCCTTCAGCGCCACAAAGGGCACGTCGGCAATGCCGTCGCAATGGCCGCCTAGCTGGAGCCAGCGGTTAAGCTTCTTGTGATGGGTCAGCAGCACGCTCTTCCTGTCTGGCGACAGCACAAAAGCGGATCCGGTCACGTGGCCGGTTTCCGGATTGCGGCCGAAGGCCTGGCGTTCGCTGGCGCAGAAGTCCGCCAACCGCTGCCACATCTGCCGGTCCCGCCCGCACTGCGGCCTGAAACATCCGATGCCCTCTATGGTACTGCTGCTCATCTGGCTTCACCTTCCCGTGACGTTGGGGGCTGCTGCCTTGTTCAGGCCACGTTGCGCGCTCAATCTATGCGGATCACCCAATAAAGGCCACGCCAATGCCCATGGAACGGATTTCATTCACCGGCCACGCCGGAAATACCCTTGCTGCCCGTCTCGACCTGCCCGACGGGCCGGTGCTGGCGACCGCCCTCTTTGCCCATTGCTTCACCTGCTCCAAGGACATTCCCGCCGCGCGGCGGATTGCCGGGCGGCTGGCGGCGATGGGGATTGCAGTGCTGCGCTTCGACTTCACCGGCCTCGGCCACTCCGAAGGTGAGTTTGCCAACACCACTTTCACCTCCAACGTGGCAGATCTGATCCTGGCGGCGCAGTATCTGGCCTCGCGCAACATGGCGCCTTCGCTGCTGATCGGTCATTCGCTGGGCGGTGCCGCCGTGCTGCGGGCGCGTGCCGGAATCCCTTCGGCCAAAGGCGTGGTGACATTGGGGGCGCCGTTTGATCCTGGCCATGTCTCGCACCATTTCGATTCAGCCCTGCCGGAGATCGAGGCCAAGGGCCGCGCAGAGGTCTGTCTGGCCGGGCGGCCCTTTGTGATCGGCAAGGAGTTTGTCGAGGATATCAAAGCCGAGGCGCTGGCGCCCGCGATTGCAGAACTGAAGGCGGCGCTTCTGGTTCTCCACGCGCCGAGGGATGAGACGGTGAGCATCGACAATGCCGGTTCGATCTTCACCGCCGCCAAGCATCCCAAAAGCTTTGTTACTCTGGACGATGCCGACCACCTGATCTCGCGCCCTGCGGACGCGGAGTATGCTGCAGAAGTGATCGCGGCCTGGGCCGGGCGCTATATCGGCATGACCCCGCCCGCGCCGCCGCCCGGTGCACCGGAAGGTATCCTGCGGGTGACGGAGGCGGACCCGGACGGGTTTCTGCAGGATGTGCAATCCGGCCCCTATCACCACGCTTTGGCTGACGAGCCGCTGGCCTATGGCGGCACCAACCGCGGTATGTCGCCCTACGGGTTCGTGGCTGCGGGCTTGGGCGCCTGCACGTCGATGACGCTCAGGATGTACGCCCGGCGCAAGGGCTGGCCGCTGGAAGGGATCAGCGTTGATGTCAGCCACGATAAAGTGCACGCCCAGGACGCCCTGCCCTCCGGGCCAGCCAAGATCGACCAATTCACCCGGGTGGTGCGGCTATGCGGCCCCTTGAGCGACGAACAGCGCAGCCGGCTGCTGGAGATTGCCGACAAATGCCCGGTGCACCGCACCCTGGAAAGCGGCGCCAGGGTTGTGACCCGGCTGGAGGCAACGGAACAGGCTGAAGCCTGACACCCGGCAATTTCCGGCGGTGCTCCCGCGCCCGGGCCGTGCAGTAAACCTGCACCGCCAGCGGCCTTGGGCCCGGCGCCGCGCAAGGCGCGGCGCCGGACCGAACTGCGGCAGGCCTTCGTCAGAAGGCCGCAGCGCAGGCGGGAGCCCCAGCCTGCCGTTGAAGTTTGCGCCAAATCAACGTGCCGCCGCGCATTCCCGCCCATGCTGTTTCCAGTCCGGCACTGGCCGGGCACGGGAGGAAAGACATGGGACTTTTTGCAAGACTCGCCCGGAGCGGCGACCTGGTGCAGGGCATGGCCAGCCGTCTGGGCATAGACTATGGCGACATCGTTGCCGCGGACCCGCAGGCGCAGGGCCGGAAATACATGCGCGCAGTCCTGCGCTGCAGCACCTGCAGCAATCAGGACGGCTGCAGCAGTTTGCAACGTGAGGTGACAGACCTGGACGCGCCGCCGCCCTACTGCCGCAATGCCCGGCTGCTGGCGCATTTGCGAGAAAGCTGACCGCGGTCTGCCCGGCCATTCAAGACAGCCGCTCGCCGCTGGATCTTGACGCGATTATGCCCTTGCGCCCGCTCAGCCCTCAGGGTCAGCATAGCGCCCCGTTGCGATGTCCCCGCCCTCGCCGGAAAACCGTACCGCTTGACCGTCGCTTTCCAGCGTATAACAGGCCCAAAGGTCCGACGGCGGCCAGCTGGAGCAATATTTTCCATCGCGCACTCCCCAATAGCCCCAGCTGTCGTGGCCCGCATGATAAAGCGTGCGGCCCGACGCACTGAACTCCTGCCAGGCACCGTCGCCATACACCAGCCTGCGCCCTTCCAGCGCTGCTTGCACTTCATCCCCGGTCAGCACCCGCCACTCTGACGCCCAAACCGGCGACACCGCGCATGATACCGAAATCATCAGGGCAAACTGCCTCATGCTCCCCTCCCAGGCTTGCTGTCTTGCATTTGCTGATCTAAGAGGCCGGGCATCTGCTGCACAATCACATAAAGGTGCTTTCGCCCATGATCCCCCGCTATTCCCGCCCCGAGATGGTCGCAATCTGGTCGCCCGAGACCAAGTTCAAGATCTGGTATGAGATCGAGGCGCATGCCTGCGAAGCCATGGCCAACCTCGGCGTGATCCCGCGCGAGAACGCCGACGCGGTGTGGAAGGCCAAGGATGTGGAATTCGACGTCGCCCGCATCGACGAAATCGAGGCGGTGACCAAGCATGACGTGATTGCCTTCCTGACCCACCTGGCTGAGCATGTGGGTTCGGAAGAAGCCCGGTTTGTGCATCAGGGCATGACGTCTTCGGACGTGCTGGACACCTGCCTGAACGTGCAGCTGGTGCGCGCTGCCGACATCCTTCTGGAGGGCATGGACAAGGTGCTGGCAGCCCTGAAAAAACGCGCGCTGGAGCACAAGAACACCGTGCGCGTGGGCCGCTCCCACGGCATCCATGCCGAACCGACCACCATGGGCCTGACCTTTGCCCGGTTCTATGCCGAAATGGACCGCAACAAGAACCGTCTGGAAAAGGCCCGCTGGGAAGTGGCCACCGGCGCGATCTCCGGCGCGGTCGGCACTTTCGCCAACATCGACCCGGCGGTCGAAGAGCACGTCTGCGAGCAGCTGGGCCTGCGCCCCGAGCCGATCTCCACCCAGGTGATCCCGCGCGACCGCCACGCGATGTTCTTTGCCACACTCGGCGTCATCGCGTCCTCGATCGAGAACATTGCCGTGGAAATCCGCCACATGCAGCGCACCGAGGTGCTGGAAGGCGCGGAATTCTTCTCGATGGGCCAGAAGGGCTCCTCGGCGATGCCGCACAAGAAAAACCCGGTCCTGACCGAGAACCTGACCGGCCTCGCGCGCCTGGTGCGCATGGCCGTGATCCCGGCGATGGAGAACGTGGCGCTGTGGCATGAGCGCGATATTTCGCATTCCTCCGTCGAGCGCGGCATTGGCCCGGACGCCACTGTGACCCTGGACTTCGCGCTCAACCGCCTGGCCGGCGTTGTCGACAAGATGCTGGTGTTCCCGGAAAACATGCTGGAAAACATGAACAAATTCCCGGGCCTGGTGATGTCGCAACGGGTTCTGCTGGCTCTGACCCAGGCTGGCGTCAGCCGCGAAGACGCCTATGCCATGGTGCAGCGCAACGCCCTGAAGGTTTGGGAAGAGCGCGTTGATTTCCGCGAGCTGCTGCTGGCCGATGCCGATGTGGTCGCCGCCCTCGGCGAAGAAGCGATCAACGAGAAATTCGACATGGGCTATCACACCAAGCACGTCGACACGATCTTCAAGCGCGTGTTCGGCGAGTAAGCTCTGCCCGCGCATGGTGTTAACGACGCCCCGCCGGATTGGCGGGGCGTTTCGCGTTCTGCCGCCGGGTAAACGCCTTTGTGAACAAAAATACAGATCCAGACCGGGGTTCCGGGGTTAGAGTGGGCAGAACATTCTGCGTCTGGAGTTTCCGATATGCGATTTCTTGCCTTGGCCGCCGCCCTGACCCTGCCGGTTGCTGCCCTTGCTGCCAGCGGCAACGACTGGAACCCGCCCAAACCCACCGAGACCACCAAGACCTGCAAGGGCAAGCGGGTCTGGGATGAGCAGAAGAAACGCTGCGTTCGGCCCCGGAAGTCCTCACTGAACCAGGAGCAGCTGCTGGGCGCTGCCCGCGAGCTGGCCTATGCCGGCAGGCAGGAGGATGCTCAGGCAGTGCTCAGCGCGATGGCGGATCAGCAGGATTCCGTGGTGCTGACCTACTGGGGTTTCACCCATCGCAAGCTGGGCAATTCAGAACTGGCGCGAGCCTATTACGATCAGGCCCTCGCACGCGATCCGGATAATATCCTTGCCCGTTCGTATATGGGACAAGGCTTTGTGGAACAGGGAAATTTCGGCGCCGCCCTGATACAGTGGAAAGAGATCAAGGCACGGGGCGGCGACGGCACATGGGCCGAAGCATCGCTGCGCAGCGCGCTCGAAACGGGAGCGTCCCACAGCTACTAGGCTTCAGCCTTTCTTTACGGCTTGCGGCTTATCCTGCCCTTCCATGATCGAGAAGAATCTTTGGTAGGGTGCGAGAATGCCTCAAGACAACATGCTGGCGCTTCCAATGGCAACTGGCGGCCCCGACCTGGGCGGGTTTTCCGCCCCGGCGCCGATGGGTGCGGGGAACAGCAGCGGCCTGAGCGGCAAGGCCAAGGCCGCGATAATCGTCCGGCTGCTGCTGAACGAAGGCGCCGAAATCCCGCTGGAGGAGCTGCCGGATGACCTGCAGCTGGAACTGACCCAGCAGATGGGCAGGATGCGGATTGTCGACCGCGACACCTTGAATGCGGTGGCGGGAGAATTTGCCGACCTGCTGGACAATGTCGGCCTGCATTTCCCCAACGGTCTGGCCGGTGCCTTGAACGCGATGGAAGGCAAGATCAGCCGCTACACCCACAGCCGCCTGCGCAAGGAGGCCGGCGTGCGCCAGTTCGGCGACCCTTGGCAGCGGCTGAAGCAGCTGCCGCCGGAAGACCTGGCATCGCTGGCAGAGGCCGAAAGCACTGAGGTCGCCGCTGTGCTGCTGTCCAAGCTGGACACCGCCAAGGCCGCGCAGATGCTGGTGCATCTGCCGGGCCCGATTGCCCGCCGCATCACCTATGCGGTCAGCCAGACGGCCAAAGTGACACCTGAAACCGTCGACCGGATCGGCCTGTCGCTGGCCGCCCAGGTCGAGGCCCGGCCGGAGCTTGCCTTTGACGACACCCCCGGCCAGCGGCTGGGCGGAATCCTGACCGAAGCCGCGGCAGCCAAGCGCGACGAGGTTCTGACCGCGCTGGACGAAGAGGACGAGGAATTCGCCATCAAGGTGCGCAAGGCGATCTTTACCTATGCGCTGATCGGCGAGCGGATGCAGCCCGTCGACGTGCCCAAGCTGATGCGGGTATTGTCTCAGCCGGATCTGGTCACCGCCATGGCCTTCGCCTCGGACGAGGAGGATGTTGCCACCAACGAATTCCTGCTCAAGAACATGTCGAGCCGGATGGCCGACAACATCCGCGAAGAAGTGGCGGAGCGCGGCAAAGTCAAACGGAGCGATGGCGAGGCCGCCTTTGGCTTGATCATCTCGGCCATGCGCGACCTGGTAGCGACCGGTGAAATTGAACTGAAAACCGACGACGAGGACGACAGCGCCGAAGACTGACACCACCCGCCCGGAAGCCGGCGCGCCCTGCGCCCGCGGCACCCGCCCTGAACTGACAGGGCGGACGCCGCCTTCGACATGCTTGTGCCCGCCGGTGCGCCTGCTTATGATGCGGGCTTCCAGGCGCATCTCCGCGCCGCAGCCATCCAGAAGCCATGCCTGTAGACCCTTCCGAGCTCTCCACCTGGAGCCATGTCAAATATTTTGGCAGCAACCTGTTTCTGCGCGGGCTGCTGCTGGGCGCCGGGCTGATCCCCTACCGGCTGCGCGTGCCGCTGATGGGCCGCCTGGTCACCGCCATGGGGCGGCTGGCAGGTTTTGACAAGCGGGTTCGCAACAATCTGGAACTGGTCAGCCCTGAGCTCTCCGGCCTGGATCCTGACCAGCTTTACCGGGATGTGAGCAATAATGCCGGGCGGATGATTGCCGAGCTTTATGATGGCGAGACTTTCCATGAGAAGGCGAAATCGGCACCCATCACCGGCCCGGGACTGGAAGCGCTGGAAAAAGCCCGTGCAGCCGGGCGGCCGGTGCTGCTGGCCACCGCACATTTTGGTAATTACGACGCCGCCCGCGCCGCATTGATCGCCCGCGGCCACGAGATGGGCGCGCTGTACCGGCGGATGGCGAACCCCTACTTCAACGAGCATTACGTCGCAGCCATGAAGAGCACCGGTGAACCGATGTTTGAACAGGGCAAGCGCGGCATGGTCGAACTGGTGCGGCATCTGAAAAAGGGCGGCATCGCTGCCATTGTCACCGACCTCTATGCCCAGGGCGGAGAGCCGATCGACTTTTTCGGCAAGCCTGCTGTCACGTCAACCGTTCCGGCGGAACTCGCGCTCAAATTCGGCGCAGCACTGATTCCGGTCTATGCGGTGCGCCAGGAAAACGGCCTCGATTTCGAAATCATCATGAATGGCGAAGTCCCCGCCTCGGACCCGCTGACGATGACCAAGGCGCTTACGGCTGACCTGGAATCCATCGTGCGCAAGCACACCGGCCAGTGGTTCTGGATCCACCGCCGCTGGAAAACCTGAGCAGCCGCTGCCGAACAGCGGCTCAGTCGGCCCGTGCGGCGGCGATGATCCGGCCAAAGGGCGCTTCCTGAACCAGCACCGCGGCGGGCTGACTGCCGCCCAGCGGCACCGTCAGCTCCAGCGCCTCGGCGCCGTTCCACTCTGCCGCCACCTGCCAGTCCTCCACCACATTGGCATAGGTGAAAGTCTTCCCCGCCAACTCTCCGCGGGTGATGCTGACAGTGCGCTCGGGGGTAAATCGCACCAGCTGCACCAGCAGCCGGACTTCCGCCATCTGCGCCCCCGGCTGCAGACGGATCGCCAGCTGCCCGCCGTCCCGCCGGAGTTTCAGCGACACCGGCCGCGGCTGCTTCTGGTGCTTCCGGATGGCGCTCTCCACCTGCATCGCATCGGCGCCGACCACATCTTCCTGACCCATGATGATCATCTGCGGCGTGTAAATCATCCGGCGCCCGCCAGCACGGGCATAGCCTTTCTGCCGCCGGGTATGCTCCCGCCGGGCGAACTTGTCCTTCCAGCCGATGTAATCCCAATAATCCACATGCAGCGCCAGCGGCAGAACGTCATCGCGGGCTGCCAGTTCGTGCAGCAGGGCATCCGCCGGCGGGCAGGACGAACAGCCCTGCGACGTGTACAGCTCCACCACCACGGGTTCCCTTGCGGTTTGGCCGTGAACCGGCAGCGCCAGAACCAAAGCCGCTATCAATGACGCCAGAATTCTCATGAATCGCCTTCTCAGTTTCTTAGCCCTCTGGTCTAAAGATGTGCTGCAAGTTAGGCCAATCAATCATTTTTGAGGCGTCCTGAACCGGCGCCACCCGAAAATTGTGTACAATCGCATACAAAATGACGCACTGCGGCGATTGAACTATTGAATGGCAAACATTCCTCATGCATGTAACAGTCAGCGAATTCCCAAGTTTCAATTTCTTGAGGGAGGCCAGACATGCCTATCACCGTCGGACAGGACAATGCCAGCGCACGCCGCACACTCAGCGTGAACGGCAAAACGATTTCCTACTACTCCATTCCCGCTGCCACCGAAGCAGGATTTGGCGACTTTTCCAAGCTTCCCGCCGCCTTGAAGGTCGTGCTGGAAAACATGCTGCGTTTCGAGGATGGCGGCTTTTCAGTCTCCACCGATGACATCAAGGCCTTTGGCGAATGGGCCGGCAAGGGCGGCAAGAACCCGCGCGAGATCTCCTACCGCCCGGCCCGCGTGCTGATGCAGGATTTCACCGGCGTTCCCGCCGTGGTCGACCTCGCCGCCATGCGCGACGGCATCGTCGGCCTAAAAGGCTCAGCCGCCAAGATCAACCCGCTGGTGCCGGTGGATCTGGTCATCGACCACTCGGTGATGATCGACGAATTCGGCAACCCGCGCGCGTTCCAGATGAACGTCGACCGCGAGTATGAGCGCAACATGGAGCGCTATCAGTTCCTGAAGTGGGGCCAGAAGGCGTTCAACAACTTCCGCGTGGTGCCGCCGGGCACCGGTATCTGCCACCAGGTGAACCTGGAATACCTGGCCCAGACCGTCTGGACCGACACCGACCAGAACGGCGAGGAAGTCGCCTACCCCGACACTCTGGTCGGCACCGACAGCCACACCACTATGGTGAACGGCGCCGCGGTGCTGGGCTGGGGCGTTGGCGGCATCGAGGCGGAGGCCGCGATGCTGGGCCAGCCGATTTCCATGCTGATCCCCGAAGTGGTCGGCTTTGAGCTGACCGGCGAGATGACCGAAGGCACCACCGGCACCGACCTGGTGTTGAAAGTGGTGGAAATGCTGCGTGCCAAGGGCGTGGTCGGCAAGTTCGTGGAATTCTTCGGCGAAGGCCTCGACCGGCTGCCGCTGGCGGACCGCGCAACCATCGCGAACATGGCCCCCGAATACGGCGCCACCTGCGGCTTTTTCCCGATCGACGATGAAACCCTGCGCTACCTGCGCAACACCGGCCGCGACAAAGACCGCATCGCGCTGGTCGAGGCCTATGCCAGGGAAAACGGTTTCTGGCGGGACGAGAACTACAAGCCGGTCTACACCGACACGCTGCATCTGGACATGGGCACCGTCGTGCCCGCGATTTCCGGTCCGAAACGGCCGCAAGACCACATCGCGCTCGACAAGGCGGCGACAACCTTCCACGACTATGTCGAAGGCCAGCGCAGCGCCAAGGACGCGGGTGAACGTGCCGAAGGCCGCTGGGAGGCCGAGGGCGGCCAGCCCGAACCGCAGGACATCCCCGGCGACAAGGGTCATCACAAGTCCGGCTTTGTGACAACGGACGACGGCAAGTACCAGCTGCACGACGGCTCCATCGTGATCGCCTCGATCACCTCCTGCACCAACACCTCGAACCCCTATGTGATGATCGGTGCGGGGCTTGTGGCAAAGAAGGCGCATGAGCGCGGCCTGACCCGCAAACCCTGGGTCAAGACTTCTCTGGCGCCGGGCTCGCAAGTGGTGTCGGAGTATCTTGAGGCCGCCGGCCTGCAGGAGCACCTGGATGCCATCGGCTTCAACCTAGTCGGCTACGGCTGCACCACCTGCATCGGCAACTCCGGTCCGCTGGCGGAGGAAATCTCCAAATGCATCAATGACAACGACCTGATCGGTGTGTCGGTGCTGTCCGGCAACCGCAACTTCGAGGGCCGCATTTCGCCTGATGTGCGCGCCAACTACCTCGCCTCGCCGCCGCTGGTGGTGGCCTATGCGCTGGCCGGTGACATGAACATCGACATCACCACCGCGCCGCTGGGCCAAGACCAGGACGGCAACGACGTCTTCCTCAAGGACCTCTGGCCGAGCCAGAAGGAAATCGCCGATCTGGTCGAGCAGACCGTGACGCGCGAGGCGTTCCAGTCGAAATACGCCGATGTCTTCAAGGGCGACGAGAAGTGGCAGGCGGTGGAGGTCACCGACGCGGAGACCTATGACTGGCCCGCAAGCTCGACCTACATCCAGAACCCGCCCTACTTCCAGGACATGGGCCCCGAGCCGGGCACCATCGAGAATATCGAGGGCGCCAAGGTTCTGGCTATCCTGGGCGACATGGTGACCACCGACCACATCTCTCCCGCGGGCTCCTTTGCCACCACCACGCCCGCAGGCCAGTACTTGCTGGAGCGCCAGGTTCAGCCGCGTGAGTTCAACTCCTACGGCTCGCGCCGCGGCAACCACGAGATCATGATGCGCGGCACCTTCGCCAACATCCGCATCAGGAACGAAATGCTGGACGGCGTCGAGGGCGGCTATACCAAAGGCCCCGACGGCGAGCAGACCTCAATCTACGAGGCCTCGATGGCGCATCAGGAAAACGGCACCCCGCTGGTGGTGTTCGGCGGCGAGCAGTACGGCGCCGGCTCCTCGCGCGACTGGGCGGCCAAAGGCACCGCGCTCTTGGGTGTCAAGGCAGTGATCGCCGAGAACTTCGAGCGCATTCACCGCTCGAACCTGGTGGGCATGGGCGTGATCCCGTTCGAGTTCACCGGCGGCGACACCCGCAAGACGCTGGGTCTCACAGGCGAGGAAACCGTCTCGATCCGCGGTCTAGACAGCATCAAGCCGCTACAGGAAGTGCCGTGCGATATCACCTTTGCCGATGGATCGGAGAAGACCATCACGCTGAAGTGCCGTATCGATACCGCACCGGAGATCGAATACATCGAACACGGCGGCGTGCTGCATTACGTGCTGCGCAACCTGGCCAAGCAATAAGCCCGGTCACCGCCAGACCATTAAGGGCGCCCAGCCGGGCGCCCTTTTCTGATGTATCCTAAGTCTGCAAAAGGGCAGCACCGCCTGCTGCCCGGCCGGTTCGGGCTAATGGCTGTAGCTGCGGCTGTGCAGGATCCGGCCGATCTCCCCCTCGGCCTTCAGCTCCCTGATCGCGCGGTCGAACTCTTCCAGATAGGCCCCGGCGCCGCTGGCGCGGGACAATCCGAAGTGCGACGTGCGGCTGGAAACGGGTGTCCCGGCAGCGGCAATCCGGTCCTGCCAGCCGTTCAGGCGCACGTGATAACGCCCCACGGCGTCGTCAATTGCGATCAGGTCCAACTGGTCGAACATAAGCATTTGCATCAGCCCCGTCACGTCGCTGCCTCTTATGATCCGGTTGCGGGAGCTGAACGCCGCCTCCATTTCAGGGTCGATGACGCTGCCATTCACCATGCCAAGCCTCAAGCGGGACACTCCAGCGTATCCTTCGCCCCAGTCCAGCCCATCCGGAAAGCGCTCCCTGTTGTACCAGAAGGTATTGGTCTGCTGGAACGTGCCCTCGGTGAAGGCCAGGAATGCCTCCCGTTCCGGGGACTTGAACAGCGGCAGGATTCCGTCCGCCTCCCCCGTTTTCGCGTGAGCCAAGCACCGCTGCCACGGAAGCAACACGGTTACGGCCTCCAGGCCGTCGATCCGCTGCATGACCTTTTGCAGCAGCTCAACCTTCAGACCGCCTTCAGGAATACCACCGTCCCCCACGGTGTAGGGAGGGTAGTGATCATAGCAGAATGTGAGCACGGTCTTCGCATGTGCCGCCGCAGCAAACAGGCCCAGGGCAGCAGCAAAGCTTAGGCCTGACTTAAGGAAACGCGCCAGATCAGCCACTTTCCACTCTTTCCCAACAATTGTGCGTGACACGCACGCAGTGCCTCAAAACTCTCCAATTCTCAACAGCCTGATCCCCCGGCATTCAACAAAAAATTGAAATCGTCTGCAAGGAAACCCGCCGACTCTGGCCGCGGCACCGGCCGAGCGAGGAAAAGCTTTCATCTCCCGTTGCGTAATCGGCTGTACCGGAGGCAGTTGGCGTGTAAATGTTAATATTAAATAAACCTTTTCTCATCCTGATCGCATTGAAGGGCCAGACACAAAAGCATGAAAGAAGCCGTAGTTGCCGTTATTTATCCGGCTGCAGACACATTCGACGACCACGCTGCAACGGTGCTGGCAATGATACGCGAGACCCGGCGCTTCCCGGGGTGCATTGAAGCACACGCCGGTATCAACCGCGAGCGCCATGAAATCTGTGTGTTCCACATTTGGGAATCAAATGAACACCTTGAGCAGTACCTGACCTGGCGCGCCGAACGCGGCGACCTGGACGCCCGCAGTGCCACGATGCGGCGTGAACAGGACTTCCGCACCTATTCAGTCCCCTGACCCGGTCAGGATGGACCGTGCTGCACATCTGATGTTCGCTTACGCCAGATTGCGCTGCCGGGGACTTGGCGCCAATCTTGCGGCCATGAAACAGACCAGCAGTATCACCGGCTACCACGCCCACGTCTATTTTGACGAAACCACCGTTGAACAGGCCCGGACCCTCTGCCGGTACGCCTCAGATCAGTTCGGGGTCCAGATGGGCCGTATGCATGAAAAAAACGCCGGCCCGCACCCAATGTGGTCCTGTCAGCTGGCGGCCACCCCGGAACAATTCACAGGCCTGCTGCCTTGGCTGGCCCTGAACCGGCAGGGTTTGATCGTGTTTGCGCATCCTGAAACCGGCGACGAGCTGGCAGACCACCGTGACCACGGAATCTGGCTGGGGACCGGTCTGGCTCTGGATCTCAGCATTTTCGGCTGATATGCGGCGCCTCCAGCTAACACTTACGGGCAGCTGACAGGACCGTTGCCCCTTTGACTCGCGGAGCTTTCTTTGACCGAAGCGGTAATTATTCAGCTGCAGCCTTTGCCGGGGCAATACACCCGGCTGGCGGTTCTGGTGAAACAGATGGTGGCGCAAGTCCGGGACTATCCGGGTTGCCTGCAAGCCGACACCCTGCTCGCCCCGGACCGGGACGAGGTCGCCATTTTCCAGCGCTGGCAAGACGCGGAAGCCTTTAGCGACTACCTGATCTGGCGCTCCAAGCAGGAGGACTTCGAACAGCTTCACAAGCTGCTGGCATCGGAGCCGGATTTCAGAAGCTTCACCCTCGGCACATCGGAGTAACGCACCCGGCCAGCTTTGGCTGCCCGGTTACTGGCCCGCCGCCTTTTCCATGGCCGGGCGCAGGGTACTTTCGATCACGCGCTGCGTAATCGGCCCAGCAAAGCGCAGCACGATCTTGCCGTCGCCATCCACCACATAGGTTTCCGGAACGCCATACAGGCCCCAGTCGATAGCCATCCGGCCCTTTTCGTCCCGGCCAATGGCGGTGTAGGGATCGCCGAGCTCCTCCAGGAAGGCTTCGGCATTGGCCAGCTGGTCCTTGTAGTTGATGCCGTATATCGGGATGCCTTCCTTGGACAGCGCCTCAAGATTGGGATGCTCGACCCGGCAGGGCGCGCACCAGCTGGCCCAGTAGTTCACCAGTTTCACCGTGCCGTCGCGCAGGGTTTCGTCGCTGAACATCTCCTTGCCCGGAAACGCCTCCAGCACCACTGGCGGCGCCGGCTGGCCCTCGCGAGCGGACGGAAGGCTGTTGGGGTCCTCGCGGAACATGCCCACCAGCGCAAGGCCGACAAAGCCTGCAAACACCAGACCGGGGATCGCCATAAGGGGAGAGATCTTAGCCATTCCGTTTCATCCGGGTTTCCAGCGTTTCCATCTCCCGGCGCACCTTGCGGCCGCGCCAGATTGTCAGCACCACCAGCGCCACCAGCAGGATCAGCGAGGCCGCATAGGCCGACAGCACCGTATCGGCGTATTTTCCAAGATCGGGCATCAGGCCTCCAGCCGTTCGCGCGCCATCAACGCCTTAATACGGCGGGCGCGGATTTCAGTACCGGTGCGGTAAAGCACCAGCGCAATGAAGAGCAGAACAAATCCTGCCATGCAGACGTAGAGCGGGCTGGAAAACGCATCATGCACGTTTTCCTTCTCATCCAGCGACAGCGATGCGCCCTGGTGCAGCCCCTGGTTCCAGAAGTTCACCGCATAGCGGCTGAGCACCGCAAAGACCGACCCCACCAGGCACAGGATCGAGGTCAGGTCCGCCGCGGTGTCGGGGTTGTCGATCGCCTCCCACAGGGCGATGTAGCCGAGGTAAAACAGGAACAGCACCAGGAAGGACGTCAGCCGCGGGTCCCAGGCCCACCAGGTGCCCCACATCGGCTGGCCCCAGATCGCCCCGGTCACCAGCGCGATCACGGTCATCACAACACCCACAGGCGCTGCGGCCCGGGCGGCCAGCGCGCTGACATGGTGGCGGCGGATCACCCAGACCAGAGAGGTGACCAGCATCATGAACCAGGCATTGATCGCCATCAGCGCTGAGGGCACATGCAGGAAGATGATCTTGACCGTGGAGCCCTGACGGAAGTCATCAGGCGTGAAGAAAAAGCCCCAGATCAGCCCCACGGTGATGAGCACCGCTGAGCTGACCCACAAGACCGGCATCACCTTTTCGGTGGTGGCCAGGAACTTTTTCGGATTGGCGTATTCCCAGATCGACATGGTGGCTATTTAGGTCCTGCTTCCGGATTTCTCAATTCTTGGTCACGGCAATCATCCTAGCGCAAATTGACGCGCAGGACGGCCGCACTGGCAAAGGGCAGAAGGGCGATGGAGGCGGCGGAGATCCCGGCCAGCAGCAGCAGCGGCGTTTGCACCGCCATGCCCTCGGCCCCGCGGCGGGCGACTTCGGAGCCGAAGATCAGCGTCGGCACATAGAGCGGCATTACCAGCAAAGACATCAAGAGGCCGCCGCGTTTCAGCCCCACGGTCAGCGCGGCGCCAAAGGTGCCGATGACAGACAGCGCAGGCGTGCCCAGCAGCAGGGAGACCACCAGCCACTGGAAACCGGCCACCGGCAGGTTCAGCAGCACCCCCAGCACCGGCGCCGCCATCACCAGCGGCAGCCCGGTGGTGATCCAATGCGCCAGCGCCTTGATGGTCACCGTGCTCTCCAGCGGCAGCGGCGCGGTGGCCAGCAGGTCCAGCGA
Source organism: Leisingera sp. CC-HEC096 (assembly GCF_059429235.1). Classification (NCBI taxonomy): domain Bacteria; kingdom Pseudomonadati; phylum Pseudomonadota; class Alphaproteobacteria; order Rhodobacterales; family Roseobacteraceae; genus Leisingera; species Leisingera sp. CC-HEC096. Next base: position 668,479 of record NZ_JCAIJS010000001.1, on the reverse strand, counting down.
GCCGTCTTCCCAATCCAGCGCCAGCAGCCGGTCGAGCGACAAGAGGCAGGCCAGCAGCGCCCCCAGCCACAGAACCCCGGGCGCGATCCGGGACAGCAACTCTGACTGCGGGCCGACGGAGAACGGCACCATCACCGTTACGATCAGAAAGAATGCAAGGCCCAATCCGAAACCGCCGCCAGCCCGGAAGGCGAGCTTCAGATCCCGCAGGAGAAGCGCAATCACAGGAAGCCTCCGTCAAAATCGTCGATCTCCGGCGGCTTGGCCTTGTAGGGGCCGACGTCCAGCACCTCTGCCTCCAGCCCCAAGTCGATGTGGGTGGCAATCAGCGCCGAGCCGCCCTGCCCCAGATGCGCCCGCACCGCGTTTGCAAACATCGCGACCGAGGTCTTGTCGAGGCTCACTGTCGGCTCATCCATGATCCAGATCGGGCGGCCCGTGACCAGCATACGGCTGAGGCCCAGGCGGCGTTTCTGCCCCGCCGACAAGGCGCCTGCCTGACGGTCGCGCAGAGTTTGCAGATCAAAGCCGTCCAGCGCCTGTTCAATGCCGTTGCGGCCAAACACGCTGGCCCAAAAGGTCAGGTTTTCCGCGACCGTCAGCGTCGGCTTCAGACCGTCGGAATGGGCAGCATAGGCGATTTGGTCCTCAGCGCCCTCGACCCGGCCCTTCAGCGGCTGCTGCAGCCCTGCAACGGTCCGCAGCAGCGTGGTCTTGCCGATGCCGTTGGGGCCGCGCAGGATCAGCGCCTTGCCGGGCGCCAGCATAAAGCTGAGCCCCTCCAGCACCGGGATGCCACCGCGGGCCACGCCCAGATCCGTCACAGTTAATGTCATGAAGCCCGCATATCCCATTGCTCCGGCGCATGAAAAGCCTGTTTTCGAAATGCCCGCTTTGCGGCAGGTCAAATGAAAATCAGGAAGTCAGACCGGCAGCGCCGCCATGGCAATCCGGCGCCCCTCGGACAGGAGCACATTGTAGGTGCGGCATGCGGCGGGCGAGTTCATGATCTCAACGCCCAGCCCGGCCTCCTCCAGCGCCTCGCGCAGCTCTGCAGGGATATGCGCGATCTCAGGCCCGGTGCCGATGAACAGCACGTCGATCTCTCCGGCCAGTGCCAGCAGCGGTTGCGCATCGGCCATACCGCCCCAAGCCGCAGTGCCCCCCGCCGAGGTCAGCACCGGCCCCTGATGCACCTGTCCGCCAATCCGGAAGAACCCTTCACCATAGCCGTCAACCGGCTGCGCGTCGGAATAGCTTACTTCGTTCAGGCGCATCTGGGGTCCTTTCAGTCAAATACCGGGAGGCTGGATAACACGGCCAGCGCAATCACGGAATAGGAGGCGAAGCGGTAGAGCTTTTCCAGTTTGGGATCAAACAGGGCCTTGCCGGTCAACGTGGTGATCACGTAAGGCACGCCCAGCAGCGCGGCCAGAATGAACGCTTTGAGGCTGGCCATGCCGCCAAAGATCAGGTTGACCGCGATCACCACATCCAGCGCCGCCAGGAACACGATGGTATTGGCCCTGACCCGCGCCACGTCGCGCACGTTGGCCAGGTAGAAGACGATGATCACCGGTCCCGTCAGACCGGTCATTCCGCCAACGATGCCCGCCGCGCCGCCAATGGCGAACCGGCCCGGCCAGCCGAGTTTGCCCTGCCAGCGCCAGCCGGAGATCACGGCGGCCAGTGTTACGCCGATCACCCCGGCCGCAACCCAGCGCAGGGTCAGCGGATCCATCTGTGACATGATCCACAAACCAACAGGCACGGTCACAGCGGCGGCCATGGACAACGCCCCGACCTCTGCCCTGTCGGCCTTGCTCCAGGCCTGCGGGAATAGAGTGATGGTGGAGAACACCCCCATCAGCACCATCAGGAACACTACATCCGCCGACGGCAGGAACTGCGCCCCGACGGGGACAAAGATCATCGCGGTGCCAAAACCAGTGAAGCCGCGGACTAGACCCGCGGCTCCGATGGTGACCAGCAGCCAGAACAGCCCCGGCGTTTGCAGGGCTGCCTGAAAGGCCTCAAGCATCAATGTTGCCGAACTGGTTGCCGGCGGTATTCGCCTGCTTCGACCAATCGCGCTTCACTCCCAGCTTAAGCAGGATGGTGGAGGCAACGAACACGGACGAATAGGTCCCGACCAGAACACCCCAGATCATCGCAAACACAAAGCCGCGGATCACGTCGCCGCCCAGCACATACAGCGAAACCAGCGCCAGCAAAGTGGTGACAGAGGTCATCATCGTCCGACTTAGGGTTTCGTTGATCGAGATGTTCAGAACCTCGGCCAGGTCTTTCTTCTTGTAGCGTCGCAGGTTCTCGCGCACCCGGTCAAAGACAACCACGGTATCGTTCAGCGAATAACCAACGATCGTCAGCAGCGCCGCGATGATCGCCAGGTCGAACTTGATCTGAAGCTCCGAGAAGACGCCGATGGTCAGCACCACATCATGCACCAGCGCCGCCACTGCGCCGAGCGCGAATTGCCATTCGAACCGCAGCCAGATGTAGACCAGCACCGCCGCAATGGCGAGCACAACGGCAATCACCGCGGTCTGGATCAGCTCACCCGAGACCTTGGGGCCCACGGATTCGACCGACACAAACTTGATGCCTGGCGCCACGCCTTCCAGCGAGGCTTTCAGCGTTTCGATCATCTCACCCGAGATCGCCTCGCCGTCGTCCTGAGCCTGAATGCGGATCATGGCAACGTGCTGGTTTTCCTCAAAGGCCGGGTCGAACACCTCGGTGATCGACACGTCACCCAGTTCATGCACTGCCAGCGCATCGCGGTAGGCGCCGACATCCACGGATTCAGTGGCCTCGGTCCGGATGGTGGTGCCGCCGCGGAAGTCGATACCGAAGTTCAGCCCTTGCCACATAAAGGAGGCAAAACCCACCACCATCATCAGGGCGGAGATGCCCAGCCACAGCTTGGCGCGCTTGAAGAAATCGAAAGAGGTTTCCTGGGGAACAAGTCTCAGCCGCATCTTACACCTCAATCGTTTTCGGACGGCGCCGTTCAAACCACATGACGATCATCAGGCGGGTGACAAAGATCGCGGTGAAAACCGAGGTCATGATGCCCAGCCCCAGGGTGATCGCAAAGCCGCGCACCGGGCCGGAGCCCATCGCGAACAGGATCACCGCGGTGATGAAGGTGGTGATGTTGGCGTCAAGGATGGCGCTCAGCGCCTTAGAGTAGCCTTCGTCGATGGCCTTGGCCGGGCCGCGGCCGGACTTAAGCTCTTCGCGGATACGCTCGAAAACCAGCACGTTGGCGTCCACCGCCATACCAACCGTCAGAACAATACCCGCAATGCCCGGCAGTGTCAGGGTGCCGCCGATGAGGCTCAGCATGCCAAAGATCAGCGCGATGTTCAGCACCAGCGCCACGTTGGCAAACATGCCGAACATTCCGTAACTGCCGACCATGTAGACAAGCACAGCAACGAAGGCCACGGCAGTCGCCACCTTACCCGCGTCGATGCTGTCCTGGCCCAGCTCGGGGCCGATGGTGCGCTCTTCCAGGAACTCCAGCCCCGCGGGCAGCGCGCCTGCGCGCAGCAGAACCGCAAGGTTGGTGCTTTCCTCGATGGTGAAGTTGCCGGTGATGATGCCGGAACCGCCCGGGATGTGAGACTGGATCACCGGGGCGGACACCACCTCGTCATCCAGCACGATCGCAAAGGGCGAGCCGATGTTTTCAGCGGTGTAGTCGCCGAACCGCCGCGCGCCGGAGGTGTTGAAGCGGAAAGTCACCGCAGGCCGCCCGTTCTGGTCGAACGAGGGCTGCGCATCCACCAGGTCTTCGCCGGTCACAACAGCCGCGGCCTCGATGGTGTAGTAGGCGCCTTGCTCATCCAGTGACGGGATCACCTTGTTGCCGATGCCGGGGGCGGCGTCCGGATCACTGCCGCGGCCCACAACCGGGTTGAAGGTCAGCTGCGCGGTGGTGCCGATGATCGCCTTGAGTTCAGACGCGGACCCGATGCCCGGCACCTGAATAAGGATCCGGTCAGCGCCCTGGCGCTGAATGGTCGGCTCGCGGGTGCCTACTTCGTCGATCCGGCGGCGCACGATCTCCAGCGCCTGGCGCACGGTGCGGTCATCGGTGGCGACCTTTTCCGCCTCGCTCAGGCGCACCACCAGGATATCGCCTTCGGCCGAAACCTCGATATCATTTGCGCCGACGCCAGTCAGCGTGGTGATCGGGTTGGCCAGGCCGCGCACCACTTCCAGCGCACGGGCCATGCCATCGGGCTTGGAGAGCTTCAGGCGAATCTCATCCGCAGGCCCCGGCTGACGGCGGAAGGTGCCGACGGTGCTGCGCTCGGGCCGCAGTGCATCACGCACCTCCGGCCACAGCGCGTCCATCCGTGCTTCATAAACGTCTTCAACCTGCACCTCGGCCAGCAGATGCGCACCGCCCCGCAGGTCGAGGCCCAGGTTCACCAGGCCCGACGGCAGGAAGGACGGCCACTGGCCTGCCGTTTCCAGCCGTTCCGGCGTCTCGCCCTTGGCGATGATGTCGGCGGCCGCGTCATTGGCCTGTTCGACGCGGGTGTAAAAACCGTTTGGCAGGGCAAGCATCAATCCAGCTGCGCATACCAGCCAGATCAGCACCCTCTTCCAGAGATCAATTTGCAGCATTGCCCTGCCTTTTCAGATAGTTGCGAAGGGCGATCAGGCTGCCGGCTCGGTCTTGTTCAGAACCTGGGCAATGGTCGCCTTGACCACGCGCACCTTGACGCCCTCGGCGATCTCCACTTCGATCTCGCCGTCTTCCTTGACCTTGGCCACCTTGCCGATAACGCCGCCTTGGGTCACCACCTGATCGCCGCGGCGCAGGCCGTCCACCATCGCCTGATGCTGTTTCATCTTCTTCTGCTGCGGGCGGATCAGCAGGAAGTACATGATCGCGAAGATCAGGATAAGCGGGAGAAATTGGGCGACTGCGCCACCGTCCATGGGATATTCCTTCTGTCAAAGCGGCATGGGTGTCACGCCGGAAATTTGCAGCGGAACCTATGCGCTGGGTGGATGGAGCGCAAGGCTCACGCGGCGCAAAAGCGCGAGCGCAAAACGCCGTTGCAGGATTGCCCTCAACGGCCTGTCCAAGGGGCTTTCCCGGTGAAGACTGCGTGGCTGGGGCTGTGCCCGGAATCCCCAACCTGCACGCAGACCGTTCGCCCCTCTTCCCCTTTGTTCACCCTTGCGTCATAGGATGGGCCTACTGATTCAAATATCATTCAACGCTAGGAGAGACTCTCATGCATGACATCCGCGCTATCCGCGAAAACCCTGCCGCATTCGACGCCGCTGTGGCGCGGCGCGGGGATGCGGGCGTGTCATCCGAGATCCTGGCGCTGGATGAGGCGCGCCGCGCCAAGATCCTGGCTGCGGAAACCGCTCAGGCTGAGCAGAACAAGGCCTCCAAGGAAGTCGGCGCTGCCAAGGGCCGCGGCGATGAGGCCGAGTTTGAGCGTCTGCGCGCCCTGGTGGCCGAGAAGAAGGCCGAAGTGGCGGCCATGAACACCGAGGCCAAGGAACTGGACCAGCAGCTGACCGACATGCTCGGCACCATTCCGAACCTTGCATTCGAAGATGTGCCGCTGGGCGAGGATGAAGACGACAACGTCGAAATCCGCCGCTGGGGCGAGCCCAAGGCGCTGGAATTCGAGGCCAAGGAGCATTTCGAAATCGAAGGCGTGAAGCCCGGCATGGATTTCGAGGTCGCGGCCAAGCTGTCGGGCAGCCGCTTCGTTGTGCTGTCCGGCGCGGTCGCCCGCATCCACCGCGCTCTGGCGCAGTTCATGATCAACACCCATGTTGACGAGAACGGCCTGACCGAGACCTGGACCCCGGTTCTGGTGCGCGAAGAAATGATGTACGGCACCGGCCAGCTGCCCAAGTTCGGCGAGGACAGCTACAAGACCACCGATGGCTGGTGGCTGGTGCCGACGGCTGAGGTCACGCTGACCAACATCGTCAACGGCCTGACGGTCGAGGAAGGCTACCTGCCGCGCCGCTATGTGGCGCACACCCAGTGCTTCCGCTCCGAGGCCGGTTCGGCCGGCAAGGACACCGCGGGCATGCTGCGCCAGCATCAGTTCGAAAAGGTCGAGATGGTCTCGGTCACCCACCCCGACAAAAGCGTCGAGGAGCATGAGCGCATGACCCGCTGCGCCGAGAACATTCTGGAGCGTCTGGGCCTGCCCTATCGCACCATTGTGCTGTGCACCGGCGACATGGGCTTTGGCGCCCGCAAGACCCACGATATCGAGGTCTGGGTGCCCGGCCAGAACACCTACCGCGAGATCTCCTCGGTCTCGGTCTGCGGCGATTTCCAGGCCCGCCGGATGAACGCGCGCTTCAAGCCTGCCGACGGCGGCAAGCCGCAGTTCGTGCACACGCTGAACGGCTCCGGCCTGGCCGTCGGGCGCTGCCTTATCGCGGTGCTGGAAAACGGCCAGCAGGCGGATGGATCGGTCAAGCTGCCGGAAGTTCTGGCGCCATATTTGGGCGGTAAGCTGACCCTGACCGCTGACGGCGATCTGGTCTGATCCACCCCAGCCAGACAAAAACAAACCGGCGCCATACGGCGCCGGTTTTTCTTTACACTCAAAGGCTTGACACTACTTCTTCGCCTTTTTCTTCTTTTTCTCCGCAGTCTTCCCGTCCAAAATCGCTTGCGCCTTGGCCTTCTCTTTTTCGATGGCTTTCTTGGCCTTGGCTTTCATCTTCTTGGCCTTTTGCTTGGCCTTGATCTTGGCCGCAGCAAATTCCTCCGCCAGATTGGCAGCCTTGCGCTTGGCCTTTGCGGCTTTGGCCTTGGCCTTGGCCGCCTTATCCTCCGCGGCCTTGCGGGCTGCTTCAGCTTCGGCCAGTTTCCTGTCCATCTCTTCCTGCGAAATCTGCGCCTGCGGCTCCGCAGCCTTTCCGGCAAGCTCCCCCTTCACCGGCGCGCCGCCTGACCCAGCCGGGCCATCCGGCGTCTCTGCACCTGCCGCTTCCGTTGCAAGCGCTCTCAGCGCCGCCGCACGGTTAGCACCAATGCCAGGAATGCTGCGCAGCCTGGACTCATTCGCCGCGGCCAGGTCTTCGGCGGTTTGAATGCCGTTTTCCTGCAGCACCTTGGCCAGCGCCGGCCCAACCCCGCGCAGTTTGTGAATTGGTGTCATGTCCGCGCCCTTCGCCGATCTCTCAAATCATTCGAACCTTTAATCGTTTCAGACTTGCACGAAACAGCTTAGGCAGGAAAGGGCACGAGGCATTTTTTCTCTTCATCCCAAAGCTTTAGCGTCAAAGCGCGCACCGCCTCCGGGAACTTGATCCGGCGCAGCCCCAATTCCGGCGGCAGGCTGTAATGGCACTGGCGCAGCCGGTAGGACGGAATGCGGGCATTGTAATGGTGGATGTCGTGCAAGGTGATATTCGCCACTGCCATGTCGAAGAACCATCCGAAATCCAGGCATGAGGAGCCCTGCAGCGCCGCCACCTGCGGGTTCAGGTCCGGGCGGCGGTCCCAGTAGGTGTCCTCGAAATTATGCTGCAGGTAGACCAGGAACACCCCGATCATGCCGCCGAGGAAGGAGAACGCCAGCCACACCCAGATGCCGGTCATCCCCGCAACCCGGTACAGAAGCGCCAGCATCGCCACGATCACCAGATTGTGCAGAATCACCCCCCAAGCCCCAAAGCGGACCGTGTTCTTGGGCCAGCGGTAGCGGATGAAATAGGTAAAGGCAGAGCCCAGCGGCACCAGCACAAACGGGTTGCGGTAAAGCCGGTAGCCCAGCCGCTCCCAGAACCCGGCCGCCTTCCACTCCCGCACCGTCATCGTGTGGATCTCACCGGTTTCGCGGTGCTCCAGGTTGCCGATGTTGGAATGGTGCAGGTTGTGGTTCTGCTTCATCACCTCGAACGGCGCAAAGGTGAAGGGCGACAGCACATGGCCCGCGATCTCGTTCTGCAGGCGGGTCTCAAACAACGAGTGGTGCCCGGTGTCATGCTGCAGCACATAGAGGCGCACCGCGGCAAAGGCAAAGACCACGCCCGCGGGCAGCAGCACATACCAGCGGTCCGCATGGACGATGGCCAGGTAAAGCGACAGAAAATAAACCGCAAATGTCCCGAAATAGCTGACCGCGGCCAGCCTGTTATCCTTCTCGATGAACTTTCGCGTATGTGCCCTCAGATCCATGAAAACGTCCATAAAATCGTTTCGTGACAGGCGTGCGAAACACACACGCTGTCCAAGGTAGAATCTCAGATAATCCCGCCAGCCTCAAAGACAAGGCTGCCGCTTTGCAAGATGCGCAACCTAAAGGTTAGCAAGCCGCCACCAGAATGGGAAGACCGTCCGCTGCCCCGGGCCGGGACAGGCGAAAGGGCGACGTTTCGCACGACGCAAAAAAACGCCGCCCGTCAGGGCAGCGCCGGGCCCAACGGGCCAAGGTATTCTGTGAATGCCGCAGGCCGGGCGGGAGCGCCCCCGCCCCGGCGGTTCAGCTGCCGCGCTTGTTCAGGTGCTTGGCCAGCGCGCCCGCATTCTTGGCCCGCTTGCCTTTGTAGGGGTTCTTGTCCCCCTGACCGCGCATATACAGGCGGATCGGCGTGCCGGGCATGTCGAAATCCTCGCGCAGCCCGTTGACCAGATAGCGGGTATAGCTGTCCGGCAGCTTGTCGGGATGCGAGCACATCACCACAAACCCTGGCGGGCGGCTCTTGGCCTGGGTCATGTAGCGCAGCTTGATCCGTTTGCCCTGCGGGGCTGGCGGCGGGTGCTGCTCCAGCATGCCAACCAGCCAGCGGTTCAGCGCCGCCGTGGGAACGCGGCGGTTCCAGGTGCCATAGGCGCGCATGATCGCCTCATGCAGCCGGTCCAGACCCTTACCGGTCTTAGCGGAAACCGTCACCAGCGGCGCGCCGCGCAGCTGCGGCAGCAGGCGGCCGAAGGCCTCCTTGAGGTCGCGCAGCTTTTCCTGCTTGTGCTCCTCGGCGTCCCATTTGTTGACCGCCACCACAACCGCGCGCCCCTCGCGCTCCGCCAGGTCGGCGATCCGAAGGTCCTGCTGTTCAAACGGGATGCTGGCATCCAGCAGAACCACCACGACCTCGGCGAATTTCACCGCGCGCAGGCCATCGGAGACAGAGAGCTTCTCCAGCTTCTCCTGCACTTTAGCTTTCTTGCGCATGCCGGCGGTATCAAACACCCGCATCGGTACGTCTTTCCAGTTGATCTTCAGCGAGATCGCATCGCGGGTAATCCCGGCTTCAGGCCCGGTCAGCAGCCGCTCCTCGCCCAGGATTTTGTTAATCAGCGTCGACTTGCCCGCGTTCGGGCGGCCCACCACCGCCACCTGCAAGGGCTTGGCATCGGTCGGAACCGGAATGACCTCTTCCTCGTCCTCGCCGATCTCTTCATAGACCTCGACATCGGTGACCGGCGCGTGGTCTTCGGCCTCGGCCTCGAACTTCTCCGCCAGCGGCTGCAAAATACCGTAAAGGTCCGGCATCCCCTCACCATGCTCGCCCGACAGGCGCAGCGGCTCGCCCAGGCCCAGGCCATAGGCCTCCAGCACGCCCGCCTCGGCGGCGTTGCCCTCGGCCTTGTTGGCGGCCAGGATCACATGCGCGGACTTGCGGCGCAGGATGTCGGCAAAGATCTCATCGGTCGGGGTGACGCCCGTGCGGGCGTCGATCATGAACAGGCAGATGTCGGCCATATCCACCGCCCGCTCGGTCAGGCGGCGCATGCGGCCCTCCAGCGAGTTGTCGGTGGCGTCTTCCAGACCCGCAGTGTCGATCACCGTAAAGCGCAGGTCCCCCAGCCGTGCCTCGCCCTCGCGCAGGTCGCGCGTAACGCCCGGCTGGTCATCGACCAGGGCCAGCTTCTTGCCAACAAGGCGGTTGAACAGGGTGGACTTGCCCACATTGGGACGGCCCACGATGGCGAGGGTAAAGGACATCAGACCAGCTTTCTGCGATTCAGACGCGGCTCATAGCGTATTCGTACGGCCTCCGCCACCCGGAAACACGGATCAGCGGTACGCCAGCAATTCACCGTTGGAGGAAACCACATACAGCGTACGCCCCGCAACCACCGGCGCGGTGGTGGCACCGCCCGGCACGTCGGCTGTACGGGTCAGGCGGCCGTCGACCGGGTTAAAAAAGCGCAGCAGCCCGTCGTTGGAGGCCAGAACGATCTGTCCGCCCGCCAGCACGGGGCCGTGATGCACATAGATCTTCCCGCGCTTGCCCGGCTTGTCTTTCACAAAGCCCGGCAGGTCCACCGCCCAGATCACCTCGCCAGTGCCGGCATCCAGGCGCAGCAGCTGATTGAGGTCGCTCACCTGAAACAGGCTGCCCCCCGCAGGCCAGGCGGTTCCGGACGCCCCTTCGCGCGCGGTCCACAGACGGTCGCCGGTGTCCAGGTCAATGGCCACGGTCCGGCCAGAGTTGTTGCCCGCATAAAGCCGCTTGCCCGCCACCACCGGCGCCCCGGTCACATCGCTGATCCGCGACAGGGTCTGGCCGGTGCGCTGACCGGCGACCGACGCGCTCCAGCGGCGCAGGCCGCCGCGGCGGAAGGTGGCGATCAGGTCGCCAGAGCCAAAGGCAAAGATTGCAAGGTCGCTGGTGACCACGGGTGCCGGCGCGCCCAGGATATTGGCAGCCGAGGGCGACGCCTCGATCTGCCAGGCAATGCGGCCATTCTTGGCGTTTACAGCCCAGCCGGTGTCATCGCCCGCCACCAGATAAACCAGCCCGCCGCTGACGCGCGGCTGGCCGGAGCCGGTCGCGCCCAGTTCCTGACGCCAGATCAGGCTGCCGTCAGCGGCGTTCAAAGCGGTCAGCACCCCGAAACCGGAGGAGATATACAGTACGCCGTTATCATAGGCCAAGCCGCCGCCCGTTGCCTGCCCCTCGTCATCCACCGCCGGGATCAGTTCGCTCTGCCACAGGACTTGGCCCTGCGGCGAGACCGCAGAAACCTGCGCGGCGCTGTCCAGCGTATAGATACGCCCGCCGCCGACGACCGGCGTCGCAATGATGCGCTGGCGGCGGCTGTCGCCCTCACCGATTGAGGCAGACCAGATACGCTGCGGCGCGGCAGACAGGGCCGGATGCGCGGTGCGGCCCGCCTCAGCACCATGGCCCTGGGCCCACTCTGCATTGGCGGCTTGCGCGGGCAGCGAAATGGGACGGGCCTGGTTGACCACCTCCACAGCTGCGTCGGGCCGGATATCCTCGCGCTCGCCGCGCAGAATGATTTCCTCTTCCCCGCAAGCGGCCAGCACGGCCAAAGCTGCAGTTGTGCACAGAAGACCCCGTGCCCGGGAGAAAGTCTTGGTTATTGTCATTGCCCTGCCCTGTCTGCCGTAGTCTTCCGCAAGTTCCCATCCGCGGAACGCCTTACCCCTCTGGCGCAGCGTCCCCCTCCAGGGAGCCGCCGAGCGCCACAATCACCTGAGATGCCCGGTCTTTCAAGTCTCCGCTTACTGCGGCATCGGCTGCAATGTCCCGCAGCCGGGCAATCGCGGCCTCGCTGTTGCCGTCCTCAATGTCCAGCAGCGCCAGCTGTTCGGACGCGAGCAGTGCCAGCGGCGCGCCGGGCTGGGCAAGTGCTTCATACTGCAGGCGGCGGTCCGCCACGCTCAGGGTGTCAGCCTGCAGCGACAGCGCCTTAAAGCTGGCGATATGGCGGTAGATCAGCGGCAGCTCGCCATCAACTGCCACGGCCTCGAGCCGGGCCACGGCCTCGGCTGTTTTGCCCGCTTCGGCCAGCGCGCCCGCTTCCAGCATCGCGGCGACCGCGGCGCCGCCAGCGCCCGAGGCCGTCACCGCCGCCAGCGCCGCGGCCTGGTCTTCGCTGCCGTCAATCTCCAGCGCCGCCGTTATCTGGTCGCCCAGATCCTCCGCCGCCGCGCGCTCCTGCGCTTTGGTGTATTCGCGGAACGCCGCGCCGCCGACAATCAGCGCCACAGCCACGCCGCCAATCCAGCCATAACGTTTGAGCATCAGGAAAAGCCGGTCACGGCGGACCTCTTCGGTCACCTCATCGATAAAGCTGTCGGTATCGCTCATGAAAAGCCCCTGATATGCGCGGCCCGGGCCTGCGCCCTTGCCGGTATTGAATGCGTCGCGCCCCTCTTACCCCGGCTCAAACGCCAAGCCAAGTGGCCCGTTTGCACCAGAAACATCGGTATTCAGGCCGGAAAAGCAAGAAATGTGAACTAAACCACTTAGTTTAGAATGGACATATCCTATATCAGGCCTATCACATACGCGCGACTCCCCTTGTTTTCAGGCCCGGCCGTCCGGCGGCCCAGGAGCACAGCGCGCAGGGAGACGGCAAGAATAAGGAAAGGCCCGACATGCGTATCATCCCGATGCTGACCGCAGTGGTGGTGACAGCCAGCCTCTACATGGTGGTTATCCAGCGTGACGACCTGATGGCCTTTGCCCGTGGCGAGGATGCCCCTGACGCTGCCCAGAGTGAAGCGGAAACCACCGAGGGGCTGGAGCTGGCCCAGGCGGATGAGACGCGCGTGGGCGTCGTTGCACTGCAAAGCAAGGCGCGCACCATCGGCAGCGCAGTGATCCTGCGCGGCCAGACCCAGGCCATCCGCCAGGTGGACGTGCGGGCCGAGACCACCTCGACCGTGATCTCCGAGCCGCTGCGCAAGGGCGCCCAAGTTGAGAAGGGCGATGTCCTGTGCCAGCTGGACCCGGGCACCCGCGACGCAACACTGCAGGAAGCGCAAGCGCGGCTGAAGGAAGCCAAAATCAATCTTACCGCCTCCTCCAAACTGTCCGAAGGCGGCTATGCCTCGGAAACCCGGCTGGCCGCATCTGAAGCAGCGGAACGCACTGCCATTGCCGCAGTTGCCGCCGCGACGAAGGAACTGGAGCGGCTGACGATCACCGCGCCTTTCGCAGGCCTGCTGGAAAGCGACACCGCGGAACTGGGCAGCCTGCTGCAGCCCGGCAGCCTGTGCGGCACGGTGATCCAGCTCGATACCATCAAGCTGGTGGGCTATGTGCCAGAGGCGGAGGTCAACAAGGTGGAACTGGGCGCAACCGCAGGCGCAGAGCTGTCCACCGGCCAGCAGGTTCAGGGCAAGGTCACCTTCCTGAGCCGCTCCGCCGATCCCACCACCCGCACTTTTGAGGTCGAAATTACGGTGCCGAACCCGGATCTCAGCATCCGCGACGGCCAGACCGCCGACATCGCAATCTCTTCCGCCGGACGGCTGGCCCACAAGCTGCCGCAATCGGCCCTGACCTTGAACAACGAGGGCCAGCTGGGCGTGCGCGTTGTCGGCGGGGACAGCACCGTGGTATTCTACCCCGTGCAGCTCCTGCGGGATGAGGCCGATGGCGTTTGGGTCGGCGGCCTGCCCGAAACCGCGGACGTGATCGTCGTGGGTCAGGATTTTGTAACCGAAGGCGTCGCCGTGGCGGCCACCTACCGGGAGACTGAACAGTGATTGGCATCGTCGACTGGGCTGCCGGCCGCGCCCGGATGGTCCTCGCATTCATCGCGATCTCGCTGCTTGTCGGCGGCTTTGCGTACTCGATGCTGCCCAAGGAGGGCGAGCCGGACATCGAGATCCCCGCCCTGTTTATCTCGGTCCCCTTCCCCGGCATCTCCGCCGAGGACGCCGAATCCCTGATGGTCAAGGTGATGGAGACTGAGCTTGCCGATCTGGACGGGCTCGACAAGATGACGTCCACCGCCGCCGAAGGCTATGCCGGGGTGGCGCTTGAGTTCGAATTCGGCTGGGACAAGACCGCCATCATGGCCGACGTGCGCGACGCCATGGACAAGGCGGAGGCAGAGTTCCCGGAAGGAGCCGAGAAATACTCGATCACCGAGATCAACTTCTCGGAATTTCCGATTGTCATCGTGAACCTGACCGGTGCCGTGCCGGAACGCACGATGGCGCGCATTGCAAAGGACTTGCAGGACGACCTTGAGGCACTGGACGCGGTGCTGGAGGCAGGCATTGCAGGCAACCGCGACGAGATGGTCGAAGTGCTGATCGACCCGCTGCGGCTGGAGGCCTACAACGTCACAGCACTTGAGCTGATCACTGTTGTGCAGAACAACAATCAGCTGATTGCGGCCGGTGAGGTCGAGACCAGCCAAGGCGCGTTTTCGGTCAAGATCCCTTCTTCTTTCGATGAAGTGAAGGACATCTACCAGCTGCCGGTTAAGACCAACGGCGACCGCGTGGTTACCCTGGGCGAGCTGGCGCAGATCAACTTCACCTTCGAGGATCGCGAAGGCACCGCCCGCTTCAACGGCGAGGACACGGTCGCCCTGCAGGTGGTCAAGCGCAAGGGCTACAACCTGATCGACACCGTCGACCTGGTGAAGGCGACCGTGGAGGACTCCAAGTCCAAATGGCCGCCGGAACTGCAGGCCGCGGTTGAGGTCGGCACATCCAACGACCAGAGCCGCGTGGTCGGCTCGATGGTCAGCCAGCTCGAAGGTTCGGTTCTGACCGCCATCGCGCTGGTGATGATCGTCGTGCTCTCCGCGCTTGGCAGCCGCGCTGCCCTGCTGGTGGGCTTTGCGATCCCGACCTCCTTCCTGCTGTGCTTTGCCTTCCTCGCCCTGATGGGTGTCACCATTTCCAACATGGTGATGTTTGGTCTGATCCTGGCCGTGGGCATGCTGGTCGATGGCGCCATTGTGATCGTGGAGTATGCAGACAAGCGCATCAAGGAGGGCACCGGCCCGATGCACGCTTATGTCGAGGCAGCGCAGCGGATGTTCTGGCCGGTGGTGTCTTCCACCGCGACCACGCTCTGTGCCTTCCTGCCCCTGTTGTTCTGGCCTGGTGTGCCCGGGGAATTCATGGGCATGCTGCCGGTCACCATGATCTTCGTGCTGTCCGCCTCGCTGGTGGTGGCGCTTATCTATCTGCCGGTCATGGGCGGCGTCACCGGCCGCATCAGCCGCACGTTTGAGGGCGCCTCCCGCGCGCTGCGCATGGCCGCCCCCTGGTGGCTGCGCGCTGCCCTGGTTCCGGTGGCGATGTGGGGTATGTTCGCAGGCGCCATGCAGATGCTGAATCCGGCTTACCTGCTGGGCGAAGGCGCAGGCGGTATCGGCGGGGTGCTGTTCGGCGGGCTGGTCTTTGCCCTGGCGGCCTTTGGCGCATCCATCACCCTCAGTGCGGCCAAGATTGAACGCGAGCAAAAGGAGGTCGCCGCCGGCTACCACCACACGCCGTTCGGCCATGTGATCAAGTTCATTGCCGGCAACCCGATCATGCCGGTGGTCACCGTCGGCGCGGTAGGTTTTGCCATCGTGACGGTCTTCGCCACCTTCAGCGAAAACAACTACGGCGTTGAATTCTTCGTCGACTCGGAACCGGAACAGGCCTCGGCCTATGTCCGCGCCCGCGGCAACATCTCGCTGCACGAAAAGGACGACATGGTCCGCGCCGCCGAAGACATCATCATGCAGCACCACGCGGTGATCAACGTCTTCTCCTTTGCCGGCGACGGCGGCCTCAACACCGACAGCTCCGGCGCGCAGCTGCCGCCGGACACCATCGGCCAGGTCCAGTTTGAGATCATCCCCTGGGAAGACCGCCCCACCGAAAGCGAGCCACTGGACGGCTGGTTCGGCGGGCTGCTGAGCAAATACCTGGGCTTTGAAAAGGAAATCATCGCCGAGGAATACGACGGCAATACGGTCCTGGATGAACTGAACGCCGAACTGGCCAAGCTGCCCGGGTTCGAGGTAGAGGTCCGCGCCCTGGCGCAAGGCCCCGCCACCGGCAAGCCGGTCCACCTGCGCCTGCGCGGCGACGGCTGGGAGGATCTGACAAGCGCAACCCTGACAGCACGGAAGCACTTTGAGAACACGCCCGGCCTGATCCTGATCGAAGACAGCCTGCCGCTGCCCGGCATCGACTGGCAAATCAACGTGGACGTGGAAAAGGCCGGCCGCTATGGCGCCGATGTGGCGACCGTCGGTGCGATGGTGCAGCTGGTCACCCGCGGCATTCTGCTGGACACCATGCGCGTCGACAGCTCAGACGAGGAAATCGAGATCCGCGTCCGCCTGCCGGAACAGGACCGCGTGCTGTCGACGCTCGACAACCTCAAGGTCCGCACCTCGGACGGGCTGGTGCCGCTGTCGAACTTCGTCTCCCGCCAGCCGGTGCCGAAACTGGCAGAGATCAACCGCATCGGCCAGGAGCGTTTCTATGACGTGAAAGCGGATGTGGATGCTGGCCTGAGCAAGGTTGTTATCGAAGACGCGGACACCGGCGAGGAGACCCGCCTGGCACTGCTCAAAGAAGTTCCAGAGGGCGCGGCAGCAAATGGCGAAACCATTGCCGCCCCCAACGGCCGCACTCTGGAGCTGGTGCAGCTGACCGGCGCCGAAAGCTTTGACGCCCTGCAAACAGCGCTGGAGGACGGAGCCAGAATTGCGCCGGTGAACCCGAACGAGCGGATCGCCGTCATCACCGAATGGCTGGAAACCGAGCCGCTGCCGCGCAGCATCAGCTGGGAATGGACCGGCGACCAAGAGGAGCAGGAGGAGTCCGGCGCCTTCCTGTCCAAGGCTTTCCTGGGCGCGCTGGCGCTGATGTTCGTGATCCTGCTGGCGCAGTTCAACAGCTTCTACAACTCGGTGCTGGTGCTGCTGGCGGTGGTTCTCTCCACCACCGGTGTGCTGATCGGCATGATGGTGATGCAGCAGCCGTTCTCGATCATCATGACCGGCACCGGCATCGTAGCGCTGGCGGGGATCGTTGTGAACAACAACATCGTGCTGATCGACACCTATCAGGAGTTCAGCCAGAAGATGCCCCGGATCGAGGCGATCATCCGTACCGCCGAGGCGCGTATCCGCCCGGTGCTGCTGACCACCATCACCACGATGGCGGGCCTCACCCCGATGATGTTCGGCGTCAGCCTCGACTTCATCAACGGCGGCTATTCGATCGACAGTCCCACCGCGCTGTGGTGGAAACAGCTGGCCACCGCCGTGGTTTTCGGCCTGGGCATCGCCACCGTGCTGACCCTGGTGGTGACCCCCTCGCTGCTGGCAATCCGGGTGTGGTTCTCCACCTATATGCAATCGCTGGGGCGGATGCTGTCCCGCCTTACCCGCGGCCGTTCAAGCCGCATCGCGCAGGACTCCAAGCTGTTCAAAAAGGCCCGCCATCTGCCGACCACGGAGATCCAGTGGGTGGAGGACGCGGCGCCTGAGACAAGCGAAGGCGAGGCCAAAGAAGACGAGCCGCAGCCGCCTGCCCCGCGCGGACGCCTGCGTGCTGCTGAATAAACAAAAAAGGCCCCGCGGCGGCGGGGCTTTTCATTACAACACGCCGGACCCTCCGGCAGGCCCTTGATTAGTCGGTAAAGGCGTATTCGCCCAGATCACACAGATCGAGGCCATAGTCTTCTGCTTCGGACCCGTCGGCAAAGCTTCCGCGAATGTCATAGACGCATGTGGTTGCGCCATCGGCAATCAGCACACCGATCTCATAGCCGGGCGCCAGATAACCGCCTGCCATCAGGTTGCCTTCCCAGTTGTCAGAAGACGCGGGCGATACATTAAAGCCAACCAGATCAGCGCTGCTGTCGTTTACAAGAAGAAACTCCAAGTCTTCGGCATAGACAGGTGCTTGAAAGGCAAGCAGTACAGCCACGGAGGCGGCAGTCAGATGGGTCTTCATTCGTTTGTCCTCGTCTGCAAGCCGGCCAGCGCAGATGCGGCCGGTTCCCGGAATGGACGCACCTTAAGAACGGCAGGCAGCCGGTCAATGGGGAATGCCGGTAATGGTTTCCCCCGGGGTAAGGCTGCGCAGGAGAGTCAGGCCGCGTCCTGATCCGCCTGCTGGCGCTGCCACAACCGGGCATAACGGCCATCCTTGGCGAGCAGCTCCTCGTGGGTGCCGGTTTCAGCAATCTCGCCCTGCTCCAGCACTACGATCCGGTCAGCCTCGGCGATGGTCGACAGCCGGTGCGCAATGGTCAGAACCGTGCGCCCCTGCCCTGCCCGGGCCAGTGCTTCCTTGATTTCCTGTTCGGTCTCGGTGTCCAGCGCCGAAGTCGCCTCGTCCAGCAGCAGCACCGGTGGGTTCTTCAGCAGCGTCCGGGCAATCCCGACGCGCTGCTTCTCACCGCCCGACAATTTCAGGCCGCGTTCCCCCACCTGGGTTTCATACCCCTCCGGCAGCGCCATGATGAAGTCGTGGATCTGCGCATCGCGGGCCGCCTGCTCTACCTCCTCCTGGGTGGCGCCGTCACGGCCATAGGCGATGTTGTAGCGGATCGTATCGTTGAATAGCACCGTGTCCTGCGGAACCACGCCGATCGCCTGATGCAGGCTCTTCTGGGTCACATCGCGCACGTCCTGGCCGTCTATCTTCAGCGCCCCGCCGGTCACGTCATAGAACCGGAACAGCAGCCGCCCGATGGTCGATTTCCCGGACCCGGTGGAGCCGACGATGGCCACAGTCTGGCCCGGCTCCGCCTCCAGCGAGATGCCTTTCAGTATTTCGCGGCCCGCATCATAGGAAAACCGCACATTCTCCAGCGTGATCCGGCCGCCGTTGACCTTCAGTTCACCGGCGCCGGGCCGGTCGCTCACATCGGCGGGCTGCTCCAGCAGATCAAACATCTCGCCCATGTCGACCAGGCTCTGGCGGATTTCGCGGTACACAGTGCCAAGGAAGTTCAGCGGCACGGTGATCTGGATCATGTAGGCGTTGACCATGACAAAATCGCCCACCGTCAGCCTGCCCTGCTCCACACCTATGGCCGCCATCACCATGACCCCGATGAGACCCGCAGTGATGATCACGCTCTGGCCGAAATTCAGCGCCGCCAGCGAGTAGGCGGTCTTGAGCGCCGCCCGCGCATAGCCGCGCATCGCGCTGTCATAACGCTCGGCTTCCCGCTCCTCGGCAACGAAGTACTTGACGGTCTCAAAGTTCAGCAGGCTGTCGATGGCCTTCTGATTGGCGTCGGTGTCCTGCTTGTTCATCTCCCGGCGCAGCTTCACCCGCCATTCGGTGACCGCAAAGGTGAACCAGACATAAAGCCCGATGGTGCCCGCCACGACCACCAGATACCAGGCATCGAACAGCACCGTCAGGATCACCGCCACCAGCGTCAGTTCCAGGATCAGCGGCCCGATGGAAAACAGCATGAAGCGCAAGAGGAACTCGACGCCCTTCACGCCGCGTTCGATGATCCGGCTCAGCCCGCCGGTCTTGCGGGTGATGTGATAGCGCATCGACAGGCGGTGGATATGGGTAAAGGTTTCCAGCGCCAGCCGCCGCAGCGCCCGCTGGCCCACGGGCGCAAACACCGCATCGCGCAGCTGCTGAAAGCCGGTGGTCAGGATCCGCGACACCCCGTAAGCCACAGTCAGGCCAACCGCCCCCAGCGCCAGCGGCGGCACGCCCTCGCCCGCCAGGCTGTCGACCGCGCCCTTGTACAGCATCGGCGTATAAACCGCGATCAGCTTGGCCAGCACCAGCACCGCCAGCGCCAGCACCACCCGCACCTTTACCGCACGGTTTCCTTCAGGCCACAGATACGGCCCGACCTTGCGCAGGGTGCGCAGGCCCGAGCGGCGTTCTTCCTTGGCGATGTCTGCTTGGCTCGGCACGGCGGCCTGATCTGTCTGGGTCATGGCTAATCCTGGCTGGACCCCTTCAGATATTCACCTGTTCACGGATTTGCGAGGGGCAGGCAGAAAAAACGCGCTGCAAGAGCGCGTTTTCCCAAGGCTTATTCGGGGATGGTGAAGACCTGACCCGGATAAATCAGGTCCGGATTGCGGATCGCGCCGCGGTTGGCCTCAAACACCCGCACATACAGGAAACCGCTGCCGAATTTCTCTTGCGAGATCGCCCAGAGCGTATCGCCCTTCTGCACCGTCACTGCCCGCACCAGCGGCGCCGGCTGCTCCGGTGCCGCATCGCCGCCTGGCTGCGGCAAGGCCTCCGGGGCCTCGCGCTTGAAGGGGGTTTCCAGGCGGCTCACAACCTTGCCGCTGCTTGGCTCGATCTCATCGACGCGCAGCGTGTAGATACCGGGCTTCACGTCCGCCAGTTCCCCTTTCCAGCGGCCATCCTCGGCCGCGTCAAGTTCTGCCACCGGCGTATTGTCGACGTACACCCGAACCCGTGATTTAGGCCGGGCCCGGCCCGACAGTTCAACCCCGCCGGCGCCGTTGTAACTGATTGCATCCAGCGCCACCTCGTCGCTCAGCTCCGGATCGTCCGGGATCGCAGGCTGAACCACCTCGATCCCGTCCTGATCCGCGCGCAGCACGGCTACCGCCTGACCCTTCGGCTGCGGTGCATCGGGGTCGCCTGCGACAGCGGGCGTTTCAGCCGCCGGTGTCAGGGCTGCCGCAACCTGTTTCGCGGCCTGATCCGCCTCAGCCTGGCCGCCCGGCGCCGATGATGCCGCTGCGGTCTCTGCCGGATCGTCCGCCGCGTCTCCAACCCGTTCTGCTGGCAAGGATGCCACCGGGCTGACAGGCGCCAGAATGAAGGACCCGCCAGATGCGCTCTGCCGGCCATCATGCTCTGCCAGAAGCGTAACGACCCGGGCGTCAGAACTCGGCGCAATCGTGGTCAGCGACACAAACTCGCCGCCAGCCGGCACGTTCAGTTGTTCCAGCACCTCTCCATCCAGGAGCACCGAAACCCGGACACCTTCCTGCGCCCGCCCGGCAATCACGGCAGCGCCGTCACGGTCCACACGGACCAGATCCAGCTCCGGTGCCTGCAGGACAAAGATGTCTTCCTTGCTCTCACCAGCTGAGGGGTCAGCGCCAGGCGCCAGCGCCGGATCGGCGGGCGCTATCAAGGCGGTTTCTTCCTCGCCCAGCTCCGCCGTGGCCTCGCCGCCCTGCGCCATTTCCCTTTCTTCAGAGCCGGTTGACGGCTCATCTTCAACTGGAACCGCCACATCAGCAGCCGCAACCGCGTCTGCCTTGGGCTCTTGGGGAACCGCACCGCTCTCAACCGGTGCGATCTGCTGTGCAACGCTTGGGGCCTCAGCCTCCGCAGCCTCGGACAACGCCCGGTTTTGCAGCGGCTGGCCGGACTCCTCGCCATCGCCTGTAAACTCCACGCCGCCGTTTGCCGCCTGTCCGCCAGCCTGCCTGTTGGCGGGGCCGTCCCCCTGCTCGCTGGAGCCGAACACCCCAAGCTGGAACAGCACCACACCGCCCAGCACTACCGCCACCCCGGCAACAGCGCCAAGTGTGAGGGTCCCCAGACCCCCGCTTCCAGATGCATCCGCCATGTCTTTCCCTTTGACGTTTGCGGAATGTTCCCTTCCGCTTAGTTGAGCAAACCTAGCAATCCCGCTATCACGGGTCAAAACACCAATTGCGTTTCATCTTGAAATTCCAAGGAAAGGCTGGCCGATGAGCATCAAATCCGTCTGTGTCTATTGCGGATCGCGCGCAGGTGCGCAGCCCGCCTATGCCGAAGCGGCTCGCGCACTTGGAACCGCACTCGCCGCAGGCGGAATGAGGCTTGTCTATGGCGCTGGTGATGTGGGGCTGATGGGCGAGGTCGCCCGCGCCGCGCAGCAGGCGGGCGGCGAAACCTTCGGGGTGATCCCCAGCCACCTGGAACGGCGCGAGGTCGGCAAGTCGGATCTCACCACCTATGTGGTTACCGAAACGATGCACGAGCGCAAGAAGGTGATGCTGTGGAATGCCGACGCCGTGATCGTGCTGCCCGGCGGGGCTGGTTCGTTGGATGAGCTGTTCGAGGCGCTCACCTGGCGCCAGCTTGGTCTGCATTCCAAGCCGATCGTGATCCTGAACACCGCCGGCTACTGGGACAAGCTGCGTGCGCTGCTGGAGCAGGTTATAGGCGAAGGGTTCGCCGGACAGGACCTGGCGGATTACTTGATCTGGGCCGATACCCCGGTAGCCGCCATCGCCGCCCTGCGCGACGCCCGCTCCTGACGCAGCGCCGAGACGGAGAACACCGCAACCGCGCTCCAGATCAGCGCAAAGGCAGCTCCGTGCCAGGGGGTGAACGGTTCGGCGAACAGCAGCACCGCCACCAGGAACTGCAGCGTCGGATTCAGATATTGCAGCACGCCGATAGTTCCCAGCCGCACCCGCTTGGCGGCATAGCTGAACAGGATCAGCGGCAGCCCCGTCAGGATACCGGAAAACGCCAGCATGGCCGCATCCGCCGGGCTGCCCAGGAAGCCTGCGCCGCCGGTCAGCCAGATCACTGTCAGCGCCACCGGCAGGACCAGCAAAACCTCAGCGGTGACCGACACTACAGGTCCCAAAGAAAGCTGTTTCTTGGCAACGCCATAAAGCGCAAAGCTCACACTCAGCACCAGCGGGATCAGGGGTGCTGCACCCAATCCGAAGGACAGCACCGCCACGGCGATCCCTGCCAGTAAAACCGCCACAAGCTGCGCCCGGGCCAGCAGTTCACCAAAGACCAGCCGCCCCAGCAGCACGCTGAGCAAGGGAAAGATGTAATAGCCCAGGCTCGCCTCAGTCGCATGGCCGGTCTGGACGGAGGAAATGAACACAAACCAGTTGAGCGAGATCATCGCCGTGGCGAAACCCAGCAGCAGCGCGCCGCGTCCGCTGGAAAAGGCCGCGCCCAGGGCACGGATCCGCCCCTGCACGAGCAGCACACCCGCAAAGAACAGAAACGACCACAGCACCCGGTGCGACAGCACCTGCTCCGGCGGCACATGCGACAGGGCCTTGTAATAGATCCCCGACAGCCCCCAGACCACGCAGGCCGCGATCATCGCCATGACGCCCAGATGTGTTTCCCGCATGATTTGCCCCTGCCCTTGTATCTGCTGACAGACACCGGACAGGGGCGAGGGTCAAGACCCGGGAGTCAACCGTCAGGCGTTCTCGAGCGCCTCTTTCACCATTTCCTCAATCTTGCTGGTCTCATGGTTGGTCAGGTTCTTCGCGACCTCCCCGACCACGCAGTCGGCAACTTCCTTGTGCAGGTTCTTGCGCAGCTCCCCCAGTACTTCCGGGGCTGCCACAAGCACCAGCCGATCAAACTTTCCCTTGTGGGCCATCTTGTACAGCCGGTCCGCCAGATCCGAGGCAAAACGCTCCTTGGCCAGCTGGTGCCAGTCGGTATCGTCTACAGCCGAACGGTGCACGCTTGGCCCGTCGTTGAACCGCCCCGGCCGGTTGGCCGATTGCTCGCGGTCAGAGGGGTTTTCCTGCTCATCCTTGCGCCGCACCTTCAGGTTCGGATTTTGCGCGTCCGTGGTGTTCTCCAGGAACAGCGCTTTCTCGCTGTCCGCAACCAGAACCCAGGTGCCCTGCGTCAGAAAGGTCATGATGTCATTCCTCCTCCTTGGATTTCGTCACGCGTGTAGAGCCCGCCGGGCGCTCCTTGGCCCGTTTCAGCTCGTCTTCAGAGGCGATGTCGCGCTGCAGTCCGCCGCCAGTCCGGCCTTGCTGCGAAACGCTGCCTTTCGCACCGGGGATCTCTTCCGTCTCGCGGCGTCCGTCCGTCGATCTTTTGCGTTCAGCCATGGGAGCCTCCTCGTGTTGCACATGTAGAAGTTCAACGCGCAGCAGCAGGCACTTGTTCCTGAGACAACCACGAAAAAGCCCGCGCAGCAACGCTGCACGGGCGGAATTCTTTTAATGCGGTGCCAGCTTGGAAACCGGCTTCCGCTCCTGCGGTCTTAACCCAGGCGGGAAGCGACGTTTTCCCAGTTCACCAGGTTGTCCAGGAAGTTGGTCAGGTAGGCCGGGCGCTTGTTGCGGAAGTCGATGTAGTAGGAATGCTCCCACACGTCGCAGCCCAGCAGCGCGGTCTGATCGAAGCACAGCGGGTTCACACCGTTTTCGGTCTTGGTCACAGCCAGCGAGCCGTCGGCGTTTTTCACCAGCCAGGCCCAGCCGGAACCGAACTGGCCTGCGCCTGCGGCAGAGAATTCTTCCTTGAATTTGTCGACGGAGCCGAAGCTTTCGGTGATTGCCTTCTCCAGCTCACCCGGCATCTTGCTTTCGCCCGGGCCCATCATTTCCCAGAACTGGTTGTGGTTCCACAGCTGGGAGATGTTGTTGAAGATACCGTTCTGGGCAACCGCATTGGCGTCATAGGTGCCCTTGATGATCTCTTCCAGCGACTTGCCTTCCCACTCGGTGCCGGCGATCAGCTTGTTGCCGTTGTCGACATACGCCTTGTGGTGCAGGTCATGGTGGTATTCCAGGGTTTCTGCCGACATGCCTTTGGCGGCCAGTGCGTCATGTGCATAAGGAAGATCGGGAAGTTCAAAAGCCATTTTGGGCCCCCTGTCAAAATTGTTTGCGTTCCTGCGCAGATACATGCTGTGTGTGCGCTATCAGGTCAAGAGGCCAAGCCGCGAAATCCGCGCGGGGCCTATGTGCAATTGCGCAGTGAAGGCGGCTGGACCGAAGACCGGCTGTGCGGCCGGCGCAACTGGCATGCGTACAGCTCTGCCGCTTTTGCCTCAACCAGCGGTGTCCCCCCCCCGTCCCGCGGCTTTGCCGGACAAGGCAGGCCCGGCGCACGCCGCCTAGTCCTGCTTCACCTTGCATTTCCCGCGCCCGCGCGGCGCATTTGCAAAGCCGGTGATCACTCCCCGGATCGACAGCGTGTTATTGTCCATATTGAAGACAGCCGAGTACAACCCGTCCACCTTGGTCCGGGCGTTGGCAACCGGAATGTCATTCACCCGCCACGCCAGGTCATAGGAGTTCCCTTTCCGGTGCTCGACCTTGGCAGCCAAGGGTTCACCGGCCAGTTCCTGAATGTAAGCATCATAGATCTTTGCGGTTTTGGTGCTGTCTTCCCACAGCACCAGAACCCGCGGCGCAATCCAGCCCTTGTTTGTAAACATCTTGATGTCGCAATCATAAACGGTCTCAGCCGAGACCGTTTGACCAAGAAAACCTGCAGCCGCAATACAGCCCGCCAAAGCAAAAGGTTTCATTCGCAAGTGTCCTCAAATTAATTCCCGGCACCGGAATGCAACCTGCTTGTGCAGAAAACAACCATGTTCCCGCAGAAGCCGGGCATTGATGCGCTGCCTGGGTTGAGTTGGTGATTGTCCCGGCGCCGGCTCGCCTCCCGCTGGCAGTCTTACCCGCCGGCTAATGCAAAATGGCCTGGTACTGCGCCAGCTGCGACAGCGTCTCCAGCCGCTGACAGCTGCCTGAACCGCGCGGCAGCTGTGTCCCTTCCTCAAGCCGGATGGACTGAATGCTCATCTTCAGGTTGGACGTGTTCAGCACCGCCCGGAACCGCGGTTCGGCCTGCCCGTTTTCCAACAGAACGGCAAGCCCCGGCAATGACCAGCTGAGCGCGTATGAAGTTTCGCTGCGCTTGGCGACCTTGGCGGGAACAGACACGCCAAATGCGGTATCGGTGACCTCCGCCGAGGTAAAATCATCAGAAAACTCAACCGAGATCCGACTAGGAACCCAGTCCTCCCCCGAGATCGGTTGCAGGTGGCAGCGGAAGCTGGCGCCAGCCGCGGCAGCCGCCCCGGCAAGCGTTAAAATCAATGCTCCTACCCCGCTGTTTCGCAGACCCATAAGCCGCCCCCTGAAACATCTTCACGCAGCCAGCTCCCCAGGCAGAGAACTGGCTGTAAAATCAAACAATTGCAATCACTGCAAAGGAAAGGTTCCAAGAGTGCCAACCGCAAAAAAACAGTGCCCCGGAACAACTCCAGGGCACCGTAAATGACGCGGGATGGCGTCACAAGCAAAAAGCGAGTGATAATTTTAATAAACACCCACTTTACTTTGCGGATGGGCAGCTGCGCTCAGCAATTTGAACACATACTCGCCCACCGAGCGGAAGCAGACGATATAGAAGCTGCCATCCTCGTTCAGCCAGAACGCCCCGGCCACTTGCGCCAGGCGCGAGCGGCGGAACTGGCCTAGCTTAAAGGCCGCGGCGTCAAAGTCCACCGGGCTCACCTTGCCCAGCACCTCGCGCGCGCCCTCGCCCGACAGGCGGAAGAAGGCACGGGCGTCGGAGACGTTCACCGCCAGCGCATGCTCGCCTTTCAGCGCCTCGGCCACTTCGGCAGTCTTGGCAACCGCATCCTCATACGGCACCAGCAGCAGCAGCTCGTCCGGAGACATCCAAGCCGCGGCTCCGTTTTCGGCAACCGAGATGGAACCCTGTGCCGGAACCCCGGCGCCGGTGGCAGCCTTGACGGCCGCCTTCAGCGCAGCGGAGTCCAAATCGCCGCGCAGGGTGATCATCCCCTGCAGACCGGCATCCTCGACCTTGGCCAGCCCGGAATACTGGGCGCCGTTCAGTACGGAAACAGCCTTAGACATTCTGCTTCTCTCCATCCTTGTCGTAGAAGACCGGGTCAACGATCTTGGCTTTGTAGGTCTTGCCGTCAGTGCCCGGGAACTCGATCACTTCACCCATCCGCTTGGGACCGTGCTTGACCAGGCCCATTGCGATGCCGCGGCCCAGGGTCGCGGAGTGATAGGTCGAGGTCACCCGGCCGATCATGTTGCGCTGGCCGTTGGCGTTGACGCCCTCGCCCACCGCATAGGCGCCGTCCGGCAGCACCGAACCGTCCACGGTTTCCAGACCGACCAGCTGCCAGCGGTCCGGATCCGCCATGTGCGAACGCTGCTGCGCCCGCTTGCCCAGGTAATCGTCCTTCTTCTTCGACAGCGCCCAGTGCAGACCCAGATCCTGCGGGATCACGGTGCCATCGGTCTCGTCGCCGATCATGATGAAGCCCTTCTCGGCGCGCAGGATGTGCAGGGTCTCGGTGCCGTAAGGCATGACGCCGAATTCCTTGCCCGCTTCCATCAGCGCATCCCAGAACGCCTGGCCCTCAGAGGCCGCAACCGCGATCTCGTAGGACAGCTCGCCCGAGAAGGAGATCCGGTAAGCGCGTGCATCAAACTCGCCGATCTTACCGTCGCGCCATTCCATGAACGGCAGCGCCTCTTTGCTGACATCCATGCCGCCGCCCGCTTGCGCGTTCAGCTTCTCCAGCACCTTGCGGGCGTTGGGGCCGACCACCGCGATCTGGGCGTACTGCTCGGTCACGTTGGCAACGTAGACCTTCCAGTCCCACCATTCGGTCTGCAGCCATTCTTCCATCCAGCCGTGGATGCGCTCGGCACCGCCGGTGGTGGTGTGGCACAGGAAGGTGTCCTCGTCGATGCGGGCAACCACACCATCGTCCATCAGGAAGCCGTTCTCGGTGCACATCAGGCCATAGCGGCATTTGCCAACCTTCAGCGTGGACATCATGTTGGTGTACAGCATGTCCAGGAACTTGCCGGCGTCGGGGCCCTTGACGATCAGCTTGCCGAGGGTCGAGGCGTCCAGCAGGCCGAGGTTCTCGCGGGTGTTCTTCACCTCGCGGTTCACCGCGGCATGTCGGTCCTCACCCGGGCGGGTGATCGCGAACGGGCGGCGCCACTGGCCAACCGGTTCCCAATCCGCGCCGTTTTTGTCGAACCAGTCGTAGATCGGCGTCTTGCGCACCGGCTGGAAGATCTCGGCCCGTGCCTCGCCAGCGATCGCGCCCAGCGAGATCGGGTGGTACGGCGGACGGAAGGTGGTGGTGCCCACCTGCGGGATTTCCGAGTTCAGGCTGTCGGCCAGAATGGCCAGGCCGTTGATGTTGGACAGTTTGCCCTGGTCGGTGGCCATGCCCAGCGTGGTGTAACGCTTGGTATGCTCGACGCTCTCGTAGCCTTCGCGCGCAGCCAGCTGCACGTCCGACACTTTGACGTCGTTCTGGTAGTCCAGCCAGGACTTCATGCGCAGCTGAATTTCCGCCTTGGCAGGCATCAGCCAGACCGCTTCCATGCGGGCCTCCTCTTCGGAGACACCCTTGGCAGCCGCCACGGATTTCGCCGGGAAGCCGGCTGCCTCAGCCGCCTTGGCACCAGCAGCCGCCGCGTCTTCCAGCAGCGCGCCCAGGCCGAACTCGCCGTTCGCGGCACCGGCCGGAACCACAAAGCCTTCGCCATCCTGGTTCAGCGGCGGGCGGGAGGCATCGGGGCGGAAGTTGGCGTTCACCTCGTCCCAGATCAGCTTGCCGCCGCAGTGGGACCACAGGTGGACCACCGGCGACCAGCCGCCGGACATGGCAACCGCGTCTGCTTCCACTTCCTCACGGGCACCGCCTTCGCCGTTCTGGGCGCAGATGGCGACCTTGGTCACGCATTTGCCGTCCTTCACCTTGGCGATCGCACGGCCCAGCTCAACCCGGATGCCCTTCTCGCGGACCGCTTCCATCAGCGCGCCGCCGCCGGTTTCGCGGGTGTCGACCACGCGAACCACTTCGACGCCTGCGTCATGCAGCACCAGCGCGGTGCGGTAGGCATCGTCGTTGTTGGTGGCAACCACGACCTTCTGACCCGGGGTGATACCCCAGTTCACCACATAGTCGCGCATCGCGCCGGCCAGCATCACGCCCGGCACATCGTTGCCCGCAAAGGACAGCGGACGCTCGATGGCACCGGTTGCGGTGACGATCTGGCCAGCCCGGACCCGCCAAAGACGATGGCGCGGGCCGCCCTGGCCCGGCGCGTGGTCGGTCAGGCGCTCATAGCCCAGGGCATAGCCGTGGTCATAAACGCCGGATCCCATGCAGCGGTCGCGCAGGGTAACGTTGTCCATCGCCTTCAGCTCGGCCAAGGTCTTTTCGATCCAGACCTCGGGTGCCTCGCCGTCGATGGTGCCGCCGTCGACCGGCGCGCGGCCGCCCCAGTGGTTGTTCTGCTCCATCACCAGAACCTTGGCGCCCGACGCCGCAGCCGCCTTGGCTGCCTGCAGGCCGGCAACGCCGCCGCCGATGACCAGCACGTCCGCGAAGAAGTAGAAGTGCTCGTAGGTGTCGGCGTCCTTCAGTTCCTTGTCGGGCGCGGCGCCCAGACCGGCGGACTTCCGGATGATCGGCTCATAGACGTGCTTCCACAGCGGACGCGGGTGGATGAACATCTTGTAATAGAAGCCGGCGGTCAGGAACCGGCTGAGCTTGTTGTTGATCGACAGGACGTCGAACTCCAGGCTCGGCCAGTGGTTCTGCGACTGCGCGGTCAGCCCCGAGAACAGCTCGGTGGTGGTGGCGCGCTGGTTCGGCTCATAGCGGTCGCCCACACCCAGTTGCATCAGCGCATTGGGTTCCTCGGCGCCCGACGCCACCACGCCGCGCGGGCGGTGGTACTTGAACGAGCGGCCCATCATCACCTGGCCGTTGGCCAGCAGGGCGGATGCGAGCGTATCGCCGGCAAAGCCCTTCATGCGCTTGCCGTTAAAGGTGAAGTCGATCTGTTTGGAGCGGTCGATCAGCCGGCCGTGCTTGGCAAGACGCGTGCTCATGGGCGCAGACCTTTCAAAAGAAAAGCGGGTGTTTCAGTCAGGCGGCGGATCATTTCTGGCCGTCCGCAAATTCGCGCCAGGTCCAGCCCGGGCGTTTGGCAGCGATCTTGTCCATGATCTCCTGCGTCGGCACGCTGGTCTGGGCGGTGTAGGTGCCAAAGACCTCCAGCGTCATGGTGCAGCGGGCGGCGTGGAACCACTTGCCGCAGCCGTTGGCATGGCGCCAGCGTTCAAAGTGAACGCCTTTGGGGTTTTCGCGCATGAACAGGTAGTCATGGAACTCATCGTCGCTGGAGCCGGGACCAAAGCGCTTCAGATGCGCTTCGCCGCCCGCGGCCAGTTCGGTTTCTTCGGCTTTGACGCCGCAATAGGGGCATTCAAGGATCAGCATGGTGCTTGCTCCGTAAAATTGAAGTCTGCAGCGTTAGTGCGCCACACCGGCGGCGACGCTCTCGTCGATGAACTTGCCTTCCTTGAAGCGCATCATCGAGAACTCCTCTGTCAGCGGCGAATGGCCGGTGGCCATCAGCTCCGCCATCGCCCAGCCGGAGCCCGGGATCGCCTTGAAGCCGCCGGTGCCCCAGCCTGCGTTGATGAAGCAGTTCTGGACCGGGGTTTTCGAGATCAGCGGCGAGCGGTCGCCGGTCACATCCACGATACCGCCCCACTGGCGCAGCATCTTCAGGCGGCTGACCATCGGGAAGGTTTCGACCAGCGCACGCACGGTTTCCTCGATATGGTGGAAGCTGCCGCGCTGGGTGTAGTTGTTGAACCCGTCGGTGCCGCCGCCGATCACCATCTCGCCCTTGTCGGACTGGGACATGTAGCCGTGCACGGTGTTGGCCATCACAACCACGTCCATACAGGGTTTGATCGGCTCGGACACCATCGCCTGCAGCGCCACGGATTCCATCGGCAGACGGAAGCCCGCCATCTCCGCCAGCACAGAGGCGTTGCCGGCCACGACCATGCCGATCTTGTCACAGTCGATCGGGCCCTTGGTGGTATCGACGCCCACGGTGCGGCCGTTCTCGGTGCGCACACCGGTGACTTCGCATTTCTGGATGATGTCCATGCCCATGTCGGAGCACGCCCGCGCATAACCCCAGGCCACAGCGTCATGGCGGGCGGTGCCGCCGCGCTCCTGCCACAGGCCGCCCAGCACGGGGTAACGGGGGCCGTGCAGGTTGATGATCGGCACCAGCTCCTTGACGCGTTCCGGAGTGATCCACTCGGTCTGCACACCCTGCTGCTGGTTGGCATGCGCGGTGCGCTTGTAGCCGCGGATCTCATGCTCGGTCTGGGCCAGCATGATCACGCCGCGCGGGCTGAACATCACGTTGTAGTTCAGGTCCTGCGACATGGTCTCATACAGGCTGCGCGCCTTTTCATAGATCGCAGCCGAAGGATCCTGCAGGTAGTTCGAGCGGATGATGGTGGTGTTCCGGCCCGTATTGCCGCCACCCAGCCAGCCTTTCTCGATAATTGCGACATTGGTGATGCCGAAATTCTTGCCCAGGTAATAGGCAGTGGCGAGGCCATGCCCGCCCGCACCAACGATGACGACATCGTAATGGCGCTTGGGTTCCGGCGAGCGCCAGGCGCGCTCCCATCCGGTGTGATAGCGCAGGGCTTCCCGCGCGACAGCAAAGACTGAATAGCGTTTCATGAGCGAATCCGATGGTTCGTGTCTGATAGCGGGTATGCCCGAAACGCATGGCCGGCCAGTGCCGTTTATCGTCCTCTTTCTGCGTTATTGCGACATAACCTCATGACGCATTGCGGCATCCCGCGGCAGTTTGGCCCTTTTGTTCGCCGCCCCCCGCATATAGATGAAAACCAAACTTCGGAGACGGCATGGTTTTCTGGACAGTCACCGCCCTTATCGCATTTGCGGCAGCGCTGCTGCTGGCAATGATCATCATTCGCGCCCGTGAGCAAGGCGAACCTGCAGCGGCCTACGACCTGCGCGTCTACCGCCAGCAGCTGCGCGAGGTCGACAAGGACCTGGCCCGCGGAGTCATCAATGAAGGCGACGCAGAGCGCATCCGCACCGAAATCTCGCGCCGCATCCTGGCCGCCGACGCTCAGCTGCAAAAGCGCAAGTCCGGCCCCGCCCAGCCCAGGTCCCTGTCGCTGATCTCCGCAGTTGCTACAGCGCTGCTGATCACGGGCGGCACCTTGGGCCTTTACTGGCAGCTTGGCGCACCCGGCTATGGCGACCTCGGCCTCAAGGACCGTATCCGACTGGCGGGCGAGCGCGCCGAAAACCGCCCCTCGCAGGCTGAGGCCGAGGCCGAAGTCCCCGCCCTGACGAACCCGCAGGTGGAGGAAGGCTACGTCAAGCTGGTTGAACAGCTGCGCAAGACCGCTGCCGAGCGCGAGAATGACGCCCAGGGCCAGGCGCTGCTGGCCCAGCACGAGGCCAACCTCGGCAACTTCAAGGCCGCTTATGAGGCCAAGGCCAACTACATCCGCCTGGCCGAGGGCAAGGTCAACGCCCGCGACTTCACCGAATTGGCCGAGCTCAAGATCATGGCGGCCGGCGGCTATGTCTCGCCCGAGGCGCAGACCGATCTGCAGAAAGCGCGCGCCATTGATCCCACCCACGGGCCGGCCCGCTATTACTGGGGCCTGATGCTAGGCCAGATCGGCCGCCCGGACCTCGCCTACCGAGAATGGGCCGCAACCCTGCGCGACGGCCCGGCGGACGCTCTTTGGATCAAGGGCATCCAGGGCCAGATCGAGGAGATGGCCTTCCGCGCCGGTGTCGAATACCGGCCCATCACCCCCGGCGGCGGCACCGCCCCCGCCTTGCCCGGCCCCAGCGCCGAGGACATGGCCGGTGCCAGCGAGCTGTCTGCCGAAGAGCAGCAGGAGATGATCCGCGGCATGGTCACCCGCCTGTCGGACCGGCTGGCAACCGAAGGCGGCAGCGCCGAGGAATGGGCCCGCCTGATCGGCGCCCTGTCGGTGCTGGGCGAAACCGACCGCGCCCGCACCGTCTATGACGAGGCCCGCGGCGCCTTTGAGGCCGACGCAGAGGCGCTGGCGCTGCTGGAAACCATCGCTGCGCAGGCAGGACTTACAGAATGATCCACGACGCTTTTGAGAATTTCGCCGCCGCCCTGCCACCGATGAGCGCGCTAATGGGGCTGGACCTAGGCACCAAGACCATCGGCGTTGCCGTCTCCGACCGCATCGGCGCCGTGGCGACGCCCCTGGAAACCGTGAAGCGCAAGAAGTTCTCTGTCGATGCCGCCCGCCTGCTGGAGATCATCAAGCAGCGCGACATCAGCGGCATCCTCTTGGGTCTGCCCCGCAATATGGACGGCACGGAAGGCCCCCGCTGCCAGTCCACCCGCGCCTTTGCCCGCAATCTGGGCCACCTCACCGATCTGCCGATCAGCTTCTGGGACGAGCGCCTCAGCACCGTGGCGGCAGAAAAAGCGCTTCTTGAAGCAGATACGACACGCAAACGCCGCGCAGAGGTTATCGACCACGTCGCGGCCTCCTATATCTTGCAAGGCGCATTGGACCGGATGCGGCATTTGAAGAACGGGTGAGATATGACTGACGACGTTTGGAAACGGGACGAGATCCAGTCCCCCTGCATCAAGATCTGCGTCGTCCACCCCGAGGCCCGCATCTGCACCGGCTGCTACCGCTCCATCGACGAGATCCGCGATTGGTCCAAGATGACCAACGAGGAACGCGCCGGCATCATGAACGACCTGCCCGCCCGCGCCAGCAAACTGGTCAAGCGCCGCGGCGGCCGCGGCGCGAGGCTCAAGCGCAGTTAACGCGGCGCGCGGTGAGGTAAGCGCCTGTCAATCATGCGGAACAGGTGCTGACCCAATGTTTCGCGCGCGAAACATTCAGGCAGGATTGCTGACCTATCCACTTCGGGTGCGGGAAATCAAAGTGCGCCAGCCTTGTCTCGGTGGAGGGACAAGACAGGTCGAAGCTGCTTCAAACATTTTCTTGCAAGAGATTGCAGCGCCTGCTTCCCTGGCGGACAATCCTCCAAATTCCGGAAGCGATTTGATGAACTTATTTCAACGCCTGCTAAACATATTCTCGAAATCAGATCCCCTGCCGGCTCAAGGGAGAACAAGCACTCCTCCGGGAGAAACTCTGCTTCAGGGGGTTTACGAACTCTCCTTAGAAAACCCTCGCGCAAAAGAAGCCGCCGAAAACGCCCTGAGCGGTCAAGCTTCCGGCGATGAGGATTTTCATGATCTGATGGCTTACTGCCCCAAGGCGGGGGTGATCTGCTACGCCTTGGAAAAATCCGGCCTTCTCGCCAGGGTGGACTGGGCGGAGGAAGCGTCAGAAGTGGTGCAATGGTTCGAAGAAATCTTCGAACGCGCAGGCATCGCGTGGTCGCAAGACGAAAGCAAAGACTTGGTTGAGAAAGCGGACAAGGCAGGGCTGAAAAGCGGTGAAGCCGTCGGCTTCGTGTATCTCGCAGCCCAATCTCGGGCGTTACAAGTTGGCTTCGAAATCCTGGATATCAATACCGGGTCAGATCAGCACGCCTTCTTTGCGGTACCGAAGGCAACCGCCGGCAAATGGCGCTTTGTAGACCTTGGCCAAGGAATGCGGATAGAAAACCCGGATTGGCAATTCAAGAAGCTCGCAAACGTCCACGGCTTTGAGCTGACGTATCCCGCTCACCCAAAGAAGTCGCTGAGGCCGTTTCCACTCGACCTCTGATCTCAGGTCAGGAAATGCCGCTTAAGACACGCTGCGTGTCTGGCTGGAGCACGTCTAGCGCTCATCGAACGCAGATCTGGAAGCTGACACCTACCCCTCCGCCAGCCACCCTTTAGTCCAATCCGCCAGCTCCGGGCGAAAATAGGCGATCATGCGCCCCTCTGCCGGCGCGCTTGCCCCCTCACCCCAGGGCGCAACCCCGTGCAGGCACAGCCGGTGCATCAGATAGGACTCGCCGGGCTTGGCGTGCACCGTGATCCGCGGGCAGGTCTCGAACACCTCGGCGCGGGCTGCCGTGTAGGCATCGGTCACATCCACATCCGCCCAGTCCTGCGGCGGCACACCCTCGAACGCGGCAGCAAAGGCGCGGCGCATGATCCTGTGGCTGCCCTCCCAGACAGACAGCGGCGCCGCATCCGGGCTGCTTTCATTCAGCGGGATGCCCAGCACCCAGGCATGCGGCTCCTCCACCTTGCGGCGGCGGTGCCCGCCGTACATCTTGACCCCGTCCACATGCGCCGCGTCGCGCTTGACGCGGTAGCGGAAAGCGGCCTCGCCCTCGCCCGGGCGCGGGCGCGGGTAGCCGGGAAAGACCGAGGACACCTGCGCCCGGTGCAGCTCCGGGATAGGCCCGAGGTGTCGCGTGATGAACGCCACCGGCGCACCGGCCAGCGGCGGCCCGTCCGGCAAGCGCCCCGAGGCATCATTCCGCAGCGCATCCACCCCGATGAACCAGGTGCGCTCGCACTGGAACCACTCGGCGTTTGCCGGATCCTCCAGCGCCTTTACCCCATGCGGTAAAGCATCTGTCGCCCACGCCGCGACCTGCGGATCATGGCCGAACCGCACCCAGCCTTTGTCCTGATACTGCGCAAACGGATCTTGCATCTTCATACCCTCAGTAGCCAAAGGCCTTGCGCAGCATGTTGAGCGCCACCAGCACCAGGAAGGCCCCGAACACCCGCTTCAACGGCTTCGGATCCATCGCATGGGCCAGCTTCACCCCCCAGGGCGCGGTGATCAGCGTCATCGCGATCACGATGAAGAACGCCACCAGATTGACCGCGCCGATGGTGAACGGCGGCCGCGCGGCCGGGTCCACATCCAGCAGCAGGAAACCGGCAACCGAGGGCACCGCAATGATCACGCCAAAGCCCGCAGCGGTCGCCACCGCCCGGTGCACCGCCACCCCGTGCAGGGTCATAAGCGGCACCCCAAAGCTGCCGCCGCCAATCCCCATCAGCACCGACAGGAAGCCGACCGCAGGCGACAGCACCAGCCGCTTGACGCCCTTGGGCATCGCTTCGGCCAGCCGCCACTCCGACCGGCCCAGCCCCAAGTAGCAGCCAATTACCAGCGCCAGCCCGCCAAAGACGCCCTGTAGAACGGTGGAGCGCAAGGCGGAGGCCGCCAGCACGCCAACCACAGCCCCAAGCGCGATGCCGATCCCCCAGCCGCGCAGGATCTCCCAATCCACCGCGCCCTTCTTGTTGTGGCTCATGACAGAGCGCAGCGAGGTCACGATGATCGTCGCCAGCGAGGTCGCGAGGCAGATCTGCATCAGCTGATCGCCGCCATACCCCAGCGTCTGAAAGGCATAGAAAAACGCGGGCACCAGCACGATGCCGCCGCCGACGCCCAGAAGGCCGGCCAGAACACCTGCAAAGGCTCCGATCACAACCAGAAGCGCCCCCATCTGCATCAGCAAGGCAGGCTCTGGCCACAGGGCGGCAGTCAGGGCAGGATCGGTCATGCGGGGCGCCTCCGGCTTTGGTTCACCGGCAAAGGGTTAGCGGCGGTTCCCCGCTTGCACAAGGCACTAGCGTGTGAGGCGTTCCGTCACGCCGCGGCGCGGTTCTCGACCTGCGCCAGCGCCTCCTGCACCAGCTCCGGCCCGGCCCCGGTGCGGCAAGCGCCCTCGGACAGCATCCGCCGCCACTGCCGCGCCCCCGGCTTACCCGCAAACAGCCCCAGCATGTGGCGGGTGACCTGGTTGAGCTTGGCGCCCTCGCTGAGCCGCGCCTCGATATAGGGCAGCATCTGCCGCACCGCCTCTGCCGGGCTGGTTACGGTGCCTGTGCCATAGATCTCCGGGTCCGCCGCGCACAAAACATCGGCAGGCTGGTGATAGGCCGCCCGCCCCACCATGACCCCGTCCAGGCCGCGGTCCAGATGCGCCTTGGCCTCCGCCAGTGTCGCAATACCGCCATTGATCGAGACATGCAGATCCGGAAACGCCGCCTTCATCTGGTGCACCAGATCATAGTCCAGCGGCGGAATATCCCGGTTCTCCTTCGGCGAAAGCCCCTGCAACCAAGCCTTGCGCGCGTGAATGGTCACCCGGCTGCAGCCCGCCGTGCGGATCTTCTCCAGGAAATCCGGCAGCACGTCCTCCGGCTCCTGCTCATCAACGCCGATGCGGCACTTGACGGTGACCTCGACGTCCACCGCCTCGCGCATGGCGGCCACACAGTCCGCGACCAGTTCCGGCGTCTGCATCAGCACCGCCCCGAAGGCGCCGGATTGCACCCGGTCGCTGGGGCAGCCGCAGTTGAGGTTGATCTCATCATAGCCCGCATCCGCGCCCAGCCGGGCTGCCTCTGCCAGTTCCACCGGGTCCGAGCCGCCCAGCTGCAGCGCCACCGGATGCTCTTGCGGATTGAACTCCAGCAAATGCAGCGCTCCGCCGCGCACAAGGGCCGGCGCGGTCACCATCTCTGTATACAGCAGCGCTTCCCGGCTCAGCAGCCGGTGCAGATAGCGGCAGTGACGGTCGGTCCAGTCCATCATTGGCGCGACGCTCAAACGCGCGGCCTGGTGCAGGGGGGCAAAATCTCTCATGCCGCGCCATATAGGCCCTGCGCCGCCGCCTGCCAAGCCGATCTGCTTCGGAGCCGCCTTCGCGTGAGCACAGACAGCCGGGGACAGGCGGCGGGATCAAGGAAAACCGCCGAGGGGCCCCGCCCGAAGGCGGGGATGCGGCTGTTTTGATTGGGGCCGGCGGCTGGCGCTGGCAGGCAGGGATCATGTGAAGGCGGGTCTGACGCGGGTATCTGCTTTGGTGAGCCCTGAGCGCCTTTCCCTTCCGCTCCCCCTAGCCAGCCAAGGACGGCAGGTACAAGACAATCCCCGGGAAGGCGACCAGCAGCGCAATGGTCACCGCGTCCGCCACAAAGAACGGCATCACGCCGCGGAACACATCCTGCACGCTCAGGTCAGGGCGCACGCCTGCCACGACGAAACAGTTTAACCCGATCGGCGGAGTGATCAGGCAGAACTCGGCCATTTTCACCACCAGAATGCCGAACCAGATCGCGCACATGGTGCCGCTCATGCCAAAGGCGCTGTCAGCAGCCGCAACGCTTTCACCGCCATTCAGCGCCATCACCGCCGGGTAAACCACCGGCAGCGTCAGCAGCAGCATGCCGATCGCGTCCATGAACATGCCCAAGACCGCATAGGCCAGCAGGATGCAGATCAGGATCAGCATCGGCGGCATTTCCAGCGAGGTGATCCAATCCGAAAACGCTCCCGGCAGATCCGCAAAGCCAAGGAAGCGCACATAGATCAGCACCCCCCAGATGATGGTGAAAATCATCACCGTCAGCTTGGCGGTCTCCAGCAGTGCCGATTTCAGCTCGTTCCATTTCATGCCTTCCTTCAGCGCGTAAAGGAACACGATGAAGGCCCCGATGGCACCGCCTTCGGTCGGGGTGCCCCAGGCATCGCCGCCAAAGGGGTTGTAGACAAAGCAGATGATGATCACGACCACCAGGATGATCGGCAGTGCCCCGGGCAGCGCGGCGAACCGCTCACCCCAAGTGAAGCCCTTCACGGGCGGGCCGACGGATTTGAAGATCACCGCAATACCGACGATCAGCAGACCGTAGATCACCGCCGAAAAGGCGCCGGGGATGAAGCCCGCCAGCAGCAGCTTGCCCACGTCCTGCTCCACGATGATGGCATAGATCACCAGGATCGCCGACGGCGGGATCAGCGAGGCCAGCGTGCCGCCCGCTGCGACCACGCCTGCGGCGAAGCGCTTGTTGTAGCCGATCTCCAGCATCTCCGGGATGGCGATGCGGGCAAAGACGGCGGAAGTTGCCACGCTGGCACCCGATACCGCGGCAAAGCCTGCGGTGGCAAAGACGGTGGAGACCGCCAGCCCGCCGGGCAGCCAGGCAATCCAGCGCTTGGCGGCGGTGAACAGCGCGCGGGTCAGCCCCGCGTAATAGGCCAAATAGCCGATCAGGATGAAGGTCGGGATCAGGCTCAGCGCCTGGCTGGACACCTTGGAATGCGGCACTTGGCCTGCGATCTTGACGGAGACGGTCAGCGCCTTGCCGAACCGGGCCGGGTCATAGCCGAACTTGGCCCAGAAGATCCAAATGAGGCCGATGAGCCCCGCAAGGCCGGCCGCAAAGGCCACCCGCATCCCCAGGACCACCATCGCCAGCAGGCCGCCCGTGACCCACAGGCCGATTTCAATGGGTTCCATGCGCCTTACCCCTGCCCGCCAGTAGAATTATCACCAGTGCTGCTGTCATGGCCGGCCAGCTGATCCGCCTCTGCCGCCGCCTGCTCCGCCGCGCTCTGGACCAGCGGCACAGCCACCGGTGCCTCCAGCCCCAAGACGAAGGCACGGCCGTAGCCCCAGATTTGCAGCACCAGCCGCAACGCCAGTACCGCAAAGGCCACCGGCGCCAGCAGCTTGGCGGGCCAGATCGGCAGGCCGATGTCGATGGAGCTGTCGCGGCTCCACATCGGTGCGGCAAAGTCGAAAGAGCGCTGGAAATGCGCCCAGCTGCCCCAGACCAGCGCCAGGATCAGCAACAGGATCAGCACGACCGAGACCAGCTCAAACAGCCACAGCGCCCGCCCCCTGAGGGCACCGATGAAGATGTCCATGCGGATGTGACCGCCCTCGCGCTGCACATAGGCGATGCCCATGAAGGCAATCAGCGGCATGATCTGCTCGATCCAGTCGACATAGCCTGGCAAAGGCGCGTTCATCGCGTTGCGTCCGCCGACCGAGACCACCGCCAGGATCATCAGCGAGAACACCGCAATCCCGCTCAGCAGCGCCAGCAGGCGCTCGGCTTTCAATAACCCGCGGTCCAGCCGGCTGATCAGGCTCCCATCCTCCAGGACTGCTGCTCCTGCCGCCATGCCCTGCCCCCATCTTTCCGAAAGTCAAAGACAGGAAGGGCCGGAACTGTCGCCCGGCCCTTCCGTATCATGTCAGGCTCAGCTGCCCGAGCGGTGGTCGCTGAGGGTTTTCTGCACCAGATCGTAAAGTTCCTGCGCCGGCAGGCCCTGGCCGCTCATGTCCTTGATCCACTGCTCGCGGATCGGATCGGCGGCAACCTTGCGGAACTCAGCCAGCTGGTCGTCGGAGATCATCACCTTTTCGACGCCCTTTTCCTCCAGAACGCTGTCCCATTTGGTCAGCAGCGCGCCGTAGTTGTCGAGGTAATGGGCAATCGCCTCCTCGACCGAGCTGTCCAGCGCCTCGCGCTCGGCGTCGCTGAGGGCATCATAGGCATCGGTGTTGACCACCACCGGGCAGTTCACGGTGCCGGGGTTCAGGTTGGCGGTCCACCAGTCGGCCTTGTTGATGGTGCCAAAGCTGAGGTGCGCGTGCTGGGCAAAGGCGACGGTGTCGACAACGCCGGATTCCATCGCGTTATAGGCCTCGGTCGCGGTCACCGAGGTCGGGACTGCGCCAACGGCGGAAAACGCCTGGCCGATACCGCCGGTGGCGCGCACCCGCATGTCCTTGAACTCTGCCAGTTCATCGCGCGGCTCGCCGGTACCGACGATATTGTACTGCGGCATCGGCGAGGTCATCAGCAGCTTGGCGTTCCAGCGCGCCAGATCGGCCTCAACCGCAGGGTGGGCATAGACCGCGTGGGACACGGCCACCTCTTCCTCCAGCGTGTTCACGCCCAGGAACGGCAGCTCCAGCACTGTGATCGAGGGGTTCTTGTCGCGGTGGTAGCCCGCGCAGAACTGGGCCATCTCAAAGGCGCCGATGGAGATGCCGTCGAGGTTTTCCTTGTTCTTGCTGAGGCCGCCATAGCTGATGTTCAGGGTGAACTCGCCATTGGTCTTTTCAGAAACCAGCTCTGCCAGTTTCTCCACATGCTCGGTAAAGGCGCGGCGCTTGCCCCACAGGGACACGTTCCACTCCGTTGCGGCAGCCTCGCCCGCCATTGCAATGCCAGCAGTCGCCGCCACAGCGGCGGTCAGAAATCTGTTCATGATGTAACTCTCCCGGATTGCGCCCTTTTTGCCCGCTGCACGTGCGGCAGGCGGACGCTTGCCCGACAGGCTAGCCGCAAGGCCGCGCCCTGCCAACCCCCCGGCAAAAAGGTGACGCAGCGACTCGCGTTCAGCCACGGGGCGCCTGCGTGCGGCCCGCCGCCGGGCGGCCTGGCACAATATGCCGCAGCACGGCTGGGCCTGTTTCCGCTGCCCAGGCTGCCCTTTGGTCAATCCGCCCTGGTTTCACCCGCAAAACGACCGCAAAAGCGTTTACACCTAAACCTTTGTTTTTCCCAAATGCAGCGTATGCGGCTGTCAAAACATTTACAGAACCGCAACCCAAGGGGAAATTCGTTGACAATGAAATGCTTAAAAACCGGTCGCTTATTCACAAATTTTCAGCACGCGGTATTATCAATGCCCAGGAGGAAACGGTTTGACAGCCACGGCACTGCGGTGTCGTTTGTCTTGCCAATAAAATTTCTGGGAGGAAACCGAATGAACGCGCTGCACGCAGACGCTGTCTATCCGCCATCCGACGAAACCGTTGCCCGCGCGCATGTCAATGCCGCGAAATACCAGGAGATGTATGACGCCTCGCTGAACGACCCGGAAGCCTTCTGGGGCCAGCAAGGCAAGCGCATCGACTGGATCAAGCCCTTCAACCAGGTGAAGGACGTGAACTACAACTTCGGCAATGTTTCGATCAACTGGTTTGCCGACGGCACCCTGAACGTCTCCGCCAACTGCATCGACCGCCACCTGGACACCCGCGGCGACCAGACCGCGATCATCTGGGAGCCGGATGATCCGAACGAGGACGCGCAGCACATTACCTATAAGGAGCTGCACCGCCGCACCTGCCGGATGGCCAACATCCTGGAAACAATGGGCGTGCGCAAAGGCGACCGGGTTGTTATCTACCTGCCGATGATCCCCGAAGCGGCCTATGCCATGCTGGCCTGCGCCCGCATCGGCGCCATTCATTCGATCGTCTTCGCCGGCTTCTCCCCCGACGCGCTGGCCGCCCGCATCAACGGCTGCGACGCCAAGGTGATCATCACAGCCGACGAGGCGCCGCGCGGCGGCCGCAAGACCCCGCTGAAATCGAACGCCGACGCCGCCCTGCTGCACACTAAGGACACGGTGAAATGCCTGGTAGTCAAGCGCACCGGCGGCCAGACCACCTGGGTCGACGGGCGCGACTATGACTACAACGAGATGGCGCTGGAAGCGGACGACTACTGCAAGCCGGCCGAGATGAACGCCGAGGATCCGCTGTTCATCCTCTACACCTCCGGCTCCACCGGCCAGCCCAAGGGCGTGGTGCACACTTCCGGCGGCTACCTGACCTATGCCGCAATGACCCATGAGATCACCTTTGATTACCACGACGGCGACATCTACTGGTGCACCGCGGACGTGGGCTGGGTGACCGGCCACAGCTATATCGTCTATGGCCCGCTGGCCAATGGCGCCACCACCCTGATGTTCGAAGGCGTGCCGACCTACCCCGATGCCTCCCGCTTCTGGCAGGTCTGCGAAAAGCACAAGGTGAACCAGTTCTACACTGCCCCCACCGCGCTGCGTGCCCTGATGGGCCAGGGCAATGAATGGGTCGAAAAGTGCGATCTGAGCGATCTCAAGGTGCTGGGTACCGTGGGCGAACCGATCAACCCCGAAGCCTGGACCTGGTACAACGACGTGGTCGGCAAGGGCAAATGCCCGATCGTCGACACCTGGTGGCAGACCGAGACCGGCGGCCACCTGATGACCCCGCTGCCGGGCGCCCACGCGATGAAGCCGGGCGCAGCGATGAAACCCTTCTTCGGCATCCAGCCGGTGGTTCTGGACCCGCAGTCCGGTATTGAGATCGAAGGCAATGGCGTCGAAGGCGTGCTGTGCATCAAGGACAGCTGGCCGGGCCAGATGCGCACCGTCTGGGGCGACCATGAGCGGTTCGAGAAAACGTATTTCTCCGACTACAAGGGCTATTACTTCACCGGCGACGGCTGCCGCCGTGACGAGGATGGCGATTACTGGATCACTGGCCGCGTTGACGACGTGATCAACGTCTCCGGCCACCGCATGGGCACGGCTGAGGTCGAAAGCGCCCTGGTGGCCCACGCCGCCGTGGCCGAGGCCGCCGTGGTCGGCTACCCGCATGAGATCAAGGGCCAGGGCATCTACTGCTATGTCACCCTGATGAATGACCGCGAGCCTTCGGACGAACTGCTGAAGGAACTGCGCACCTGGGTGCGGACCGAGATCGGCCCGATTGCCTCCCCGGACGTCATTCAGTGGGCCCCGGGCCTGCCGAAAACCCGCTCCGGCAAGATCATGCGCCGCATCCTGCGCAAGATCGCCGAGAACGACTTCGGCTCCCTGGGCGACACCTCGACCCTCGCCGATCCGTCGGTGGTCGAAGACCTGATTGAAAACCGCGCAAACAAGGGGTGATTGAACGATGAATGTGGCAGTTATGACCCGTCCCGCCGTTCTGATCCTGCTGGGGCCTCCGGGCGCCGGCAAGGGCACCCAGGCGCGGATGCTTGAAGAGAAATTCGGCTACGTGCAGCTGTCGACCGGCGACCTTTTGCGCGAGGCGGTTGCCGCGGGCACGCCCGCCGGCCTCGCCGCCAAGGCGGTGATGGAAGCAGGCCAGCTGGTCAGCGATGAGATCGTGATCAACATCCTGCGCGACCGTCTGGCAGAGCCGGATTGCGCCAAGGGCGTGATCCTCGACGGCTTCCCCCGCACCACCGTGCAGGCCGAAGCGCTGGACGGCCTGCTGGCGGAAACCAATCAGAAGATCAATGCGGCGATCAGCCTGGAGGTGGACGACGCCGCGATGGTCGAGCGGATTTCCGGCCGCTACACCTGCGGCGGCTGCGGCGAGGGCTATCACGACAGCTTCAAGCAGCCTGCCGAGGCGGGCAAATGCGACAAGTGCGGCGGCACCGAAATGAAGCGCCGCGCCGATGACAATGCAGAGACCGTTGCCAGCCGGCTGGAGGCCTATCACGCGCAGACCGCGCCGCTGATTGCCTACTACGGCGGCAAGGGCGTGCTGCAAACCACAGATGCCATGGGCGGTATCGACGACATCGCCCAGGATATGGCGGCCATCGTGACCAAGGCCACCAGCTAACGAACAAGAAACGGGGCCTGCCCTGCCGGCAGGACCCCGTCTCCCGGACATTGGAATACCCATCGGCACCGCCTTGGCGGACCGGAGGAGTCATGCCTGCGCCCCCTGACACGGAGCCAGGCAAACGGAGAGAGCCTGCCCGGTCCCCCGCGGCGGCTCAGGAGGAAGAAGGAGGAGCCGCCATGGCGGATCAAACCACAAATGCGGCAAAAACCGCCGAAGCCGATAAAGGCTATTGGGCGGCGAACGTGCGCATCATTCTAGTCAGCCTGGTGATTTGGGCTGTTGTTTCATTCGGCTTCGGCATCCTGCTGCGCCCGATGCTTGCGGGCATCAAGGTCGGCGGCAGCGACCTGGGCTTCTGGTTCGCCCAGCAAGGCTCGATCCTGGTGTTCCTGGGGCTGATCTTTTTCTACGCGTTCCGGATGAACAAGCTGGACCGCGAATACGGCGTGGAGGAAGAATAAGATGGACCAGTTTACCATCAACCTGCTGTTTGTG
This sequence comes from Leisingera sp. CC-HEC096, assembly GCF_059429235.1. NCBI lineage: Bacteria > Pseudomonadati > Pseudomonadota > Alphaproteobacteria > Rhodobacterales > Roseobacteraceae > Leisingera > Leisingera sp. CC-HEC096. The sequence goes on along the minus strand of NZ_JCAIJS010000001.1, from coordinate 624,445 downwards.
GGCGCGTCCTTTGCGCTCTACATCGGCATCGCGATCTGGGCCCGCGCGGGCTCCACATCTGAATTCTATGCCGCAGGCCGGGGTGTTCACCCTGTCACCAACGGCATGGCAACCGCAGCCGACTGGATGTCGGCGGCCTCCTTCATCTCGATGGCGGGCCTCATCGCCTTTACCGGCTATGACAACTCCACCTTCCTGATGGGCTGGACCGGCGGCTACGTTCTGCTGGCGCTGCTGCTGGCCCCCTACCTGCGCAAGTTCGGCAAGTACACCGTGTCCGAGTTCATCGGCGACCGGTTCTATTCCCCGACCGCGCGCGTGGTGGCTGTGATCTGCCTGATCGTCGCCTCGACCACCTACGTGATCGGCCAGATGACCGGCGTCGGCGTGGCCTTCGGCCGCTTTCTGGAGGTCTCCAACACCGCGGGCCTGCTGATCGGTGCCTGTGTGGTCTTTGCCTACGCCGTGTTCGGCGGCATGAAGGGCGTGACCTACACCCAGGTGGCCCAGTACTGCGTGCTGATCACCGCCTACACCATCCCGGCGATCTTCATCTCGCTGCAGCTGACCGGCAACCCGATCCCGGCCCTGGGCCTGTTCGGCGACCACGCCGCTTCGGGTGAGCCGCTGCTGGCCAAGCTGGACGCCATCGTGACCGAGCTGGGCTTCAAGGAGTACACGCTGCACCACGCCGACACCTTCAACATGGTGCTGTTCACCCTGTCGCTGATGATCGGCACCGCGGGCCTGCCCCACGTGATCATGCGCTTCTTCACCGTGCCGCGCGTGGCTGACGCCCGCTGGTCGGCCGGCTGGACCCTGGTGTTCATCGCGCTGCTGTATCTGACCGCTCCGGCTGTTGGCGCCATGGCACGCCTGAACATCACCGAAATGATGTGGCCGAACGGCGGCATCGAAGGCGGTGCCGTGACCGTGCAGCAGATCGAAAACGATCCGAAGTACGACTGGATGGCCACTTGGCAGAAAACCGGCCTGCTGGCTTGGGAAGACAAGAACGGCGACGGCGCGATCCAGTACTACAACGACCAGTCCGAAGAGCTGCAGGCAACTGCCGCGGCAAACGGCTGGGCCGGCAATGAGCTGACCAAGTTCAACCGCGACATCCTGGTTCTGGCCAACCCGGAAATCGCCAACCTGCCCAGCTGGGTGATCGGTCTGGTGGCGGCTGGCGGCCTGGCGGCTGCACTGTCGACCGCTGCGGGCCTGCTGCTGGCGATCTCCTCGGCTGTGTCGCATGACCTGATCAAAGGCTCGATCAACCCGAACATCTCGGAAAAAGGCGAGCTGCTGTCGGCCCGTATCGCCATGGCCGTGGCCATCGGTGTGGCAACCTACCTGGGTCTGAACCCGCCGGGCTTTGCCGCGCAGACTGTTGCACTGGCCTTCGGCTTGGCCGCAGCCTCGATCTTCCCGGCGCTGATGATGGGCATCTTCACCAAGGTGAACAACAAGGGCGCCGTGGCCGGCATGCTGGCAGGCCTGATCGTGACCCTGGTCTACATCTTCCTGCACAAGGGCTGGCTGTTCATCCCGGGCACCAACTCCTTCACCGATGCGGACCCGCTGCTGGGCACCATCAAATCCACCTCCTTCGGTGCGATTGGCGCAATGGTGAACTTCGCGGTGGCCTTCATGGTGTCGAAGTCGAGCGAGGCGATCCCCGCCGAGATCGAAGAGCTGGTGGAAAGCGTCCGCATCCCGCGCGGCGCCGGGGCCGCACAGGACCACTAAACTCCCCTGGGCGGGCTGCTCCCAGCGGCCCGCCTCTTTCCTCATGGTCCCGTCCGGTTCACACTCGGCGGGACCATTTTTTTCCTGATTTCACGCAGGTACCAACATGCCCCTATCTGACGCCGCGCTGCTCCGCTTCCTGACCTCGGTCCACCCCTACGACAGCCTGGAACCGGCGCTGTTGCAGGAGCTGGCCCCCAAGTTCCGCCAGATCGAGGCCGCAGCAGGCGCCCCCGTCTATGCGTTGAACGAGGAGCTGCATGGGCTCTACCTGGTCCATACCGGCGAGGTGGAAGTGACCGATGAGAACGGCATCCCCGTCTCCATCCTCGGCCCACGCAATTCCTTTGGCGAGCGCGGGTTGACCCGCGGCGGCCGGGCGGTGACCTCTGCCCGGGCAACCAAGGACACAATCCTGCTGCTGCTGCCCAAGGCGGATTTCCATGCCCTGATGGCCAGCCAGCCCAAGGTCGCCAAATTCTTCGACCGCCGCCGCCCCGGCAGCACGGACACCGGCAGCCTGGCCACCACACGGGTCGAGGCGATCATGGCGCGCGATCCCGTCACCTGTTCCGGCGGCCTCACCTGCCAGGGCGCGGCGCAGCTGATGCGTGACCGCCGCATCTCCTCCGTCTGCGTGACCGATGGGGACAGCCTGCAAGGCATCCTCACCACCCGCGACCTGACCGCCAAAATCCTCGCCGCGGGCAAGCCGATCTCCACCCCGGTTTGCAACGTGATGACCCCGGACCCTCTGACCCTGGCACCCTCCGCGATTGGTTCGGACGTGCTGCACATGATGATGGAGCACGGCATCGGCCACATCCCGGTGGTCGAGGCCGGGCGGCTCGCGGGCATCGTCACCCAAACCGACCTCACCCGCTTTCAGGCGGTCAGCTCGGGCGAGATGGTCTCTGCCATCGCCCGTGCCTGCTCGGCTGAGGACATGGCCAATGTCACCGCCGAAATCCCCCGCCTGCTGGTGCAGCTGGTGGCGGGCGGCAACCGGCATGAGGTGGTGACACGGCTGATCACCGACATCGCCGACACCGCGACCCGCCGCCTGCTGGCGCTGGCGGAGGAAAAACTAGGCCCCGCCCCGGTGCCTTACCTGTGGCTCGCCTGCGGCTCGCAAGGGCGGCGCGAGCAGACCGGGGTGTCAGATCAGGACAACTGCCTGATCCTGTCCGATGATCTGGACGAAGGCGATGAGGCCTATTTCGAGCAGCTCGCCAAATTTGTCTGCGACGGGCTCAACACCTGCGGCTATGTCTATTGCCCGGGTGACATGATGGCCTCCAATCCCCGCTGGCGGCAGCCGCTGCGGGTCTGGCGCGACTATTTCCGCGGCTGGATCGCCAAGCCGAACCCGGAGGCGCAGATGCTGGCCTCTGTGATGTTTGACCTGCGCCCCATTGGCGGCGATACCGCGCTGTTTGCCGATCTGCAGCAGGAGACCCTGAAGGCCGCCAGCGCCAATTCGATTTTCACTGCCCACATGATCGCCAACTCGCTGAAGCACGCCCCGCCGCTGGGCCTCTTGCGCGGGCTGGCCACCATCCGCTCGGGCGAGCACCGCAACACGCTGGACATGAAGCACAATGGCGTCGTGCCGGTGGTGGACCTGGGCCGCATCTACGCGCTGCAAGGCCAGCTGGCGGAGGTCAACACCCGCGCCCGGCTGGAAGCGGCAGAGGCCGCGGGCGTGCTCAGCCCCTCCGGCGCGCGCGATCTGCTGGACGCCTACGACCTGATCGCCCAGACCCGGCTTGAGCATCAGGCGGCGCAGATCCGCAGCGGCCAGGCTCCGGACAATTATCTGGCGCCGTCGGATCTGTCGGATTTTGAGCGAAGTCATCTGCGCGACGCCTTTGTTGTGGTAAAGACAATGCAATCGGCGGTTGGGCACGGTAAGGGAATGCTGAGCTGACGGCAGCGCCTGCGGAGAGCCCGGGAGCCTCCGGCGGGAGTATTTTGGGAAAGATGAAAAGGCCGGGGGCCATCGGGGAGTTGGGATGTTTCTGGAACTGATTGCGGTGATTTTTGCAGGCATCGCCGCGGCGGGCGTGGTGATGCTGCTGAACCGGACGCTGAAAGGGCGGCTGCCGCGCTGGATGGCGCCGGTGGCTGCGGGGCTTGCGATGATCGGCGTCACCATCGCCTCCGAATACGGATGGTACGGGCGCACCAAAGCGGCCCTGCCTGAAGGGCTGGAAGTGGCGGAAACCGTTCACAACCAGAGCTTTTACCGCCCCTGGACCTATGCCGTGCCTTACGTGGACCGCTTTGCCGCACTCGACACCGCCACCATGAAAAGCCACGAGGCGCATCCGCAGGTCTATCTGGCCGAGGTCTATTTCTTCGGCCGCTGGGCACCGGTGAGCAAGCGGCCTGCGGTGCTGGACTGCGGCAAATGGCGCCGCGCGCTGGTGGCAAGCGGCACCGTCTTTTCCGGCAACAGCCTGCCCACGGGACTCGACTGGGTTGCCGGCGGCCCGGAAGACGCGCTTCTGAACACGGCCTGCGGAGAGTAGCGATGCTGTCACGTCTCAGCCTGCGCCTGCGGGTTTTCCTGTTCTTCTGCCTGCTCGCGCTGGGCGGCATCGCCGTCACCGGCGGCGCGTTGTGGCTTGGTTACAGCCGCGCGGGCCAGCCGGGTCTGACCGATGCCTTCATCTTCTCCGGCCTGCTCAGCAGCTTTGCCATGCTTGGGCTGTGCGCCGGGGTCTGGCTGCTGTTTGACGAGAACGTGGCCAAGCCGATCGAACGGCTGGCAGCAGGGATGCGCGCCCGGGCCCATGCCGGGGTGAACAAGGAGCTGGACACCCACGGCGCCCGCTACCTGGGCGATCTGGCGGCCGCTGCCGAGGGTCTGGCGGGCCAGCTGGGCGACTCTGCCCTCAGCGCGGCGGAGGCCATCGCCCGCGAGACCGAGCATCTGGAAGCGGAGAAGACCCGCCTCGCCGCACTGCTGACGGATATTCCCATAGCCACCGTGATGGCCAGCCCCGCGCATCAGATCGTGCTCTATGACGGCCAGGCCGCCGCGGTGCTGGCGCAGGAAGCGCCGCCGCGGCTCAATGCGCCGCTGTCCGATTATCTGGACCTGACCGGGCTGGAGGCCGCCTATGGCCGGCTGGTGCGCAGCGGCATGGAGGTTAAGGCCGAAGTCAAAAGCGCCAGCGGCGCCCAAGTGTTCGATCTGCGGCTGAAACCGCTGGGCGGCGCGCCCGGCTATATTATCCTGTTCGAAGGCACCCATGCGGGCCTCGCCCCTGATGACTCGCGCCCGCTGGTTTATGATTTTGCCCTGCTGGACACGGAGCACGCAGAGCTGGACCACCGCAAACTCTCGCACCTCAGCTATGTGGTGTTTGACACCGAAACCACCGGCCTGCTGCCGCATAAGGACGAGATCGTGCAGATCGGCGCGCTGCGGGTGGTGCGCAACCGCATCATCCAGGGCGAGCAGTTCGAGACGCTGGTCGATCCCGGCACGCCAATCCCCGCTGCCTCCACCAAGGTGCATGGCGTCAGCGATGCCATGGTCCAAGGCGCGCCGGACATTGGTGAAGCCGCCCGCGGGTTCCACCGCTTTGCCTCGGACGCTGTGATCGTCGCGCATAACGCGCCTTTCGACATGGCCTTTCTGCGCCGCCACGCTAAGCGCGCGGGCGTCACCTGGGAGCAGCCGGTCCTGGACACCGTGCTGCTGAGCGCGGTGCTGTTCGGCGCCTCGCAGAGCCACACGCTGGATGCGCTGTGCGAACGGCTGGAGGTGACGATACCACCGGCTCTGCGCCACACCGCAATGGGGGATGCCCAAGCCACAGCGGAAGTGTTCTGCAAGATGCTGCCCATGCTGGAGGCCCGCGGTCTCACCACCTTTGGCGCGGTGCTGGAGGAGACCCGCAAGCACGGCCGCCTTATCGAGGACATGAATTAGTGCTCTGACCCTGGCTAGACAATCACGCCCATGCGTGGCAGGTCACTGGCCGGAACGAACAAAAGGCGCGCGATATGGCCGACACCAGCTTCATCCCCGGGCCGGACACCGCCCGGGCCTACCGCGATGCGCTCGGCTGCTTCGGCACCGGGGTGACGGTTATCACCACCCAGACCCCGCGCGGCCCCCTGGCGATCACCGTCAACAGCTTCACATCGGTCTCATTGGAGCCGCCGCTGCTGCTGTGGTGCCCGGCCAAGGCCTCGCTGCGCCACGGCGCCTTTGTCGCGGCAGAGCATTTCGCGATTCACGTGATGGCAGAGGACCAGCTCGGCCTGGCCAAGCATTTTGCCGCCAACGGCGAGGACTTCGCAGCCGCCGCCTGGCAGCCGAACGCGCAAGGCGCACCGGCGCTGGAGGGGGTGATTGCCCGGTTCGACTGCCGCCGCTTTGCAGCCCATCCGGCAGGCGACCACACTATCGTGATCGGTGAGGTGGCCAGCGTGACCACCCGTCCAGGCAAGGGGCTGATCTTCAAACGCGGCCAGTACGGCGGTTTCCTGGAACAGAGCTAAGCGCCGCCAGGCCCGCGCAAGGCAGCCACAGCTATCCCGCGGGCTGAACCGGCGGCACGCCTGTGTGCCCTTCCTCTGCGCTGCTGTCCCCTGCCCGATTGTCTTGCCCCGACAGCAGATGCGGCAAAACCGCTGACGCGGTCAGATCCATACCCGGCTCCATGCTCAGCGCCCGCTGCGGGCAGATCGAAACGCACAGGCCGCACTGAAAGCACAAGGATTCCACAAAGCTCAGCGCGCTGCCGTCTTCTGTCAGGCTCAACGCGTCCGACGGGCAGACCCAGACACAGCTGCTGCAATGGGTGCAGCGGGTTTCGTCCAGACTGACCGCCCCATATGGGGCTTGCTCCGGCAATGCGATAGTGACGGCCCTGGCCGGCAGCAGCGCCGCGGCGCTGGCCCGCGCGGTATCCCTGCGGTTGCCCACCGCCAGCACGTCGGGTGCGACGGAGGGGAACGGAAAGATCCCCGCCTCCAGACGCCGTGCGAGAATGCCGGCATCCTCGAAAAGAAGGACCCTGCCCAGCCCGCCCAGAACGCGGGCCAATTCCACCTGCTGCTGCTGGTGCGTCCTGGCGGCAGAACCAGGGCAAGATTGCAGGTGAATGACGTCAAATCCGCAGGCCAGCGCATGCAGCAGGTCGGCGTGGCCGATTTTCTCTAGGCAGCAAACAAGAACAGGTGTCATGTCCGCCCCGCTCTCTGCTTCCTGCGGCGACGCCGCAAGCGGCGGAGCAACCGGTTCGGCCTCAAACAGGATCAGTACCTGGGCACGGCCGGTTTCATGCTTGCGCCGGTGCGCCGCCTCGCACAGCGCCATCAGCGGCAGCTCGCAGCTGCTGCTGGCCACATCCAACAGGGCTGCACGCCCGCACGGCGCGTGGCGCACTGTGCAATCCGGAGTCTCGGGCCGCTGGCAGAAACACACGTATTGCGGCGGGTTTCCGTCTGGCCTCTGCCCCTCAGGGGTATGAGCGTGGATCTCTCCCATGAGGGGATGCTAACACGAATATCTGCCCCTCATACGTGTAATTCATTATCCTGGCAGAATTGCCGGAGTATTTACAAAGTTCTCTCAAAGCAAAAAATGGGCCCGCCGGGCAGAAGCCGGCGGGCCTGCGCTTTTCCTGTCAGCCGCAACGGCGGTTTATTTCAGGGCCGCATCGGTAATCGCGTGCGTCCAGGCGCCTTCCGGCTCCTTGGTGATCACCGGGTCGGACCCCCCGCCCATCAGCGTGGAAACGGTCCGCTCATAGTCCGCCGGGTCCAGCGCGCCGTTGCTGCCTGCGGTCAGCTTGGCGATCTCGCCCATCATCCGTTTCTGGTGCTCCTCGGTCTGGGCGCCGGAGGCGTCATTGTCGAGCACGATCTCCGCCGCCTCGTCAGGATTCTCCTCGGCATATTTCCAGCCCTTCATCGAGGCCCGCACAAAGCGCTCCATCTTGTCCGCGAACTCAGGGTTCCCGAGGTTCTCCTCCAGCACATAAAGCCCATCTTCCAGCGTGGCGACGCCCTGGTCCTCATACTTGAAAGTGATCAGCTCATCCGGCGACACCCCTGCGTCGATGACCTGCCAGTATTCATTATAGGTCATGGTCGAAATGCAGTCCGCCTGGCGCTGCAGCAGCGGGTCGACGTTAAAGCCCTGCTTCAGCACTTCCACGCCGCTCTCGCCCTTGCCTTCGGTGGAGATGCCCAGCTGGCTCATCCAGCTCATAAAGGGGAACTCATTGCCGAAGAACCAGACGCCCAGGGTACGGTTGGCCAGGTCTTCCGGAGCTGCGATGCCAGTGTCCTTCCAGCAGGTCAGCATCATGCCGGAGGATTTGAACGGCTGCGCGATATTGACCAGCGGCAGGCCCTTTTCGCGGGCCGCCAGCGCCGCAGGCATCCATTCCACCGTCACATCGGCGCCGCCGCCGGCAATCACCTGGGTCGGCGCAATATCCGGGCCGCCCGGCAGGATGGTAACATTCAGGTCTTCTTCCTCGTAGAACCCCTTGTCCAGCGCCACGTAATAACCCGCGAACTGCGCCTGGGTCACCCACTTCAGCTGCAGCGTCACATCATCCGCCGCCTGCGCCGCCCCGGTTGCCCCCAGCGCCAAAGCCGCCGCAGTCAAAATATGTTTCATGTCTCATTTCTCCCTATTGATTATGATGTGAAGCTTGCCCGGGTTCGGCCATCCGTTCAAAGTTTTTTCTTTATCAGGCCTGCCCTTGCGGGCGCCCCGCGCAAATTTCCGGCAAAGCCGCCCCGCGCCTGGCGGGATGGTTTCTTCCTGTCAGCCCCGCTGCGACGGGTGCCAGAAGGTGAAGCTTTTCTCGACCAGCGCCACCAGCCCGTAAAAGGCCGATCCCGCCAGCGCGGCCACCACGATTTCGGCCCAGACCATATCCAGCGCCAGCTGGCCGACGCTGGTGGAGATGCGGAACCCCATCCCGACTGTGGGCGAACCAAAGAATTCCGCCACAATCGCACCGATCAGCGCCAGGGTGGTGGAGATCTTGAGGCCGTTGAACACAAACGGCAGCGCCGCAGGCAGCCGCAGCTTGAAGAAGCTCTGCCAGTAGGTCGCCGCATAGGTCTGCATCAGATCGCGCTGCATCGCCGAAGTCTCTCGCAAGCCCGCCACAGTGTTCACCAGCATCGGAAAGAACACCATGACCACGACGACGGCGGCCTTGGACTGCCAGTCGAACCCGAACCACATCACCAGGATCGGCGCGGTGCCGACAATCGGCAGCGCGGCGACAAAGTTCCCCACCGGCAGCAGCCCGCGGCGCAGGAACTCGCTGCGATCCACCAGGATCGCGGTCAGGAAGGCCGCGCCGCAGCCGATCACATAGCCGCCAAGCGCGCCCTTCAGGATCGTCTGGGCAAAATCTGCCCATAGAATGGGAAGGCTCTCCATGAACCGCTCCGCAATCACCGAAGGCGCAGGCAGGATCACCAGCGATACCTCCAGCCCCCGCACCAGCAGCTCCCACACCAGCAGCACGGTTATGCCGAAGATGGCCGGCACCAAGAGCTGCACCGCACGGGTTTTCGACGCCGGGCTATTGGCCAGCCGGCTGTTCAGCCACCACCCCAAACACCAGACCAGAACGGCAAGAACCACCATGATCATGACAGGATCCCCCTGTTCTTCTGGCCAAAAATATCCCGGGTGAGCCGCGCAGCGGCGAGGGCAGAGCCCTCCCTCCAAACATCCATCATGCCCGCACCCCCATCCGGCTCAGGACCAGCTTCTCGATCAAGCTCAGCAAGGCCACCAGCGCCGCCGCCAGAATTGCCGCCGCAAACAGCGCCGACCAAATCTGCACCGTCTGGCCATAGTAGCTGCCGGCCAGCAGCCGCGCGCCAAGGCCCGCAACCGCGCCGGTCGGCAGTTCGCCGACAATGGCCCCAACCAGCGACGCCGCAATGCCGATTTTCAGCGACGCGAACAGATACGGCATCGAGGACGGCAGCCGCAGCTTCCAGAACCCCTGGTTCGTATTGGCATTATACGTCTTCAGCAGATCCAGCTGCATCGCATCCGGCGCGCGCAAGCCCTTCACCATACCAACTACCACCGGGAAAAAGCTGAGGTAGGCCGAGATCACCGCCTTCGGGATGATCCCCTGCACCCCGATGGAATAGAGAACCACGATGATCATCGGCGCCAGCGCGATGATCGGGATGGTCTGGCTGACAATTGCCCAGGGCATCACCGACATATCCATCACCCGGCTGTGCACGATGCCCACCGCCAGCAGGATGCCGAGGCCAGTGCCGATGGCAAACCCCAGCAGGGTTGCCGACAGCGTCACCTGCGCATGGTAGATCAGGCTGCGCTTGGAGGTGATCTTCTTCTCCACCGTGGTCTCCCACAGCTCCACCGCCACCTGATGCGGCGCGGGCAGCCGCGGGCGGTCCTGCACCCAGGTGTCATTGATGGCAAATGTGTTCTTCGCCACCAGCCCGATCTCGCTCATGTCCCGGCGCGCCTTGGCGGTGGCCGGGACCACTTCCGCCCCTGCCCGCTCTGCCTGATCCAGCACGCCCTTGATGTTCATCGGCACGCAGGCCGCATACCAAAGGGCGATAATGGCCGCGACAACGGTAAGGACGGCAACAAGGTTCTTCATCGCTGCACCCTCCGCAAACGGCAGCCAACCGGTGCACAGGGGGTGTACAGGGGGTGCACGGATGGCACCCCCCAATTCCGGCGGGTCGTTCTGGCAAGTTCAGTCATCGCCATGCCCCGCCCGCAGGCCCTCGCGCACCCGGTGGGCGATCTCGATAAATTCCGGGCTGTCGCGGATATCCAGCGGCCGCTCCTTGGGCAAGGTGCTGTCGATGACATCATGGATGCGCCCCGGCCGCGGCGACATTACCACGATCTTGGTCGACAGATACACCGCCTCCGGGATCGAGTGGGTGACAAAGCCGATGGTCTTGTTAGTCCGCGCCCACAGCTTCAAGAGCTGTTCGTTCAGATGGTCGCGCACGATCTCATCCAGCGCCCCGAAAGGTTCATCCATCAACAGGATATCGGCATCAAACGCCAGCGCCCGCGCGATGCTGGCCCGCTGCTGCATCCCACCCGACAGCTGCCAGGGGAACTTGCCGCCAAAACCTGACAATTCAACAAGCTCCAGCACCTGGTTAACGCGCTTTTCCTGCTCCGCCTTGGAATACCCCATGATCTCCAGCGGCAGCTTGATGTTCTTGGAGATGGTCCTCCACGGGTACAGCCCCGCCGCTTGGAACACATAGCCATAGGCCCGGTTCCGGCGCGCCTCATCCGGGGTCATGCCGTTGACGCTCAGGCTGCCACCGGTCGGTGTCTCCAGCGCCGCGATACAGCGCAGAAAGGTGGTCTTGCCGCAGCCCGAAGGCCCGATGAAGGAGACAAAATCGCCTTTGTTGATTTCCAGGCTCACATCCTTCAGCGCATGCACCGGCCCGTCGTTGGTCTGGAAGGTCAGGTCCAGATTCCGGGCCTCGATCACGCAGTCAGCGGGGGCAGGTGCGGACGCGGCGGCCTCGGGACGGATTGCCTGGGTGGTCGGTTCCATATTCATATCTTCGCCTTGATTTCACACAGGAAAACGGGCCGCCGTTACCGGCAGCCCGCTCCTGATTTACACGCCTGTTGCCGGGATGCCGGTGCGCTCTACCGGGCGCGGCGCCGTCAGTTCCTTCCAGGTCGACAGCGCCTTGTTCACCGTGGTGTTGGCCTCCCGGGCGACGAACTTGCCGTGGCCCTCCTGGCACTTGATCTCGCCGTCATGCACCGCCACATGGCCGCGGGTCAGGGTAAAGCGCGGCAGGCCCTTCACCTCATGCCCCTCGAACACGTTGTAGTCGATCGAGGACTGCTGCGTATCCGCCGAAATCGTCTTGCGCTTGTCCGGGTCCCAGACCACCAGATCGGCGTCAGCACCAACCAGCACCGCGCCCTTTTTCGGGTAGCAATTCAGGATCTTGGCGATGTTTGTTGACGTAACCGCAACAAACTCATTCGGGGTCAGCCGGCCGGTTTCCACGCCATGCGTCCACAGCATCGGCATCCTGTCCTCAAGGCCGCCGGTGCCATTCGGGATCTTGGTGAAATCGCCAACACCAGTGCGCTTCTGCTCAGTGGTAAAGGCGCAGTGATCCGTCGCCACAACCGACAAGGAGCCCGACTGCAGACCGGCCCACAGGCTGTCCTGGTGCTGCTTGTTTCGGAACGGCGGTGACATCACCCGGCGGGCGGCGTGGTCCCAATCCTTGTTGAAATACTCGCTCTCATCCAGGGTCAGATGCTGGATCAGCGGCTCGCCCCAGACCCGCTTGCCCTGCATCCGGGCACGGCGGATCGCCTCGTGGCTCTCCTCGCAGGAGGTATGCACCACGTACAGCGGCACACCTGCCATATCGGCAATCATGATCGCACGGTTGGTCGCCTCGCCCTCCACCTGCGGCGGGCGGGAGTAGGCGTGCGCCTCCGGGCCGGTGTTGCCCTGTGCCAGCAGTTTGGCCGACAATTCCGCCACCACATCGCCGTTTTCCGCATGCACCATGGCAATGCCGCCCAGCTCTGCCAGCCGCTGGAAAGAAGCATAGAGTTCATCATCATTCACCATCAGCGCGCCCTTGTAGGCCATGAAGTGCTTGAAGGTGTTGATGCCGCGCTCCTGGATTACGGTCTTGATATCGTCGAAGACCTGCTCGCCCCACCAGGTCACAGCCATGTGGAAGGAGTAGTCGCAGTTGGCGCGGGTTGACTTGTTGTCCCAGCGCTTCAGCGCGTCCAGCAGGCTTTCGCCCGGGTTGGGCAGCGCGAAGTCCACCACCATGGTGGTGCCGCCCGCCAGCCCTGCGCGGGTGCCGGACTCAAAGTCGTCCGAGCTGTAGGTGCCCATGAAGGGCATCTCCAGATGGGTGTGCGGATCAATCCCGCCCGGCATCACATAGCAGCCGGTGGCGTCCAGCTCCTCGTCGCCTTTCAGGTTCGGGCCGATCTGCGTGATCACCCCGTTTTCGATCAGCACATCCGCCTTGTAGGTCAGATCGGCTGTCACGATGGTGCCGTTCTTGATGACTTTACTCATGGTTTTAACTCCCTGAATCGGGGCGTATTTTCACGCCTCCACTTATCTCTTCCGCTGTCTGGCGCAGCGTGTTTCATCTTTCCGGAAACACTCCGGGGGAGCGGCCCAAGGGGCCGCGGGGGCAGCGCCCCCTACTCCACGATTTCCGCTGTCTCGACCACCGCGTGGAACAGCACATTGGCACCAGCCTCGGCCCATTCCTTGCTGATCTCCTCGGCCTCGTTGTGACTCAGGCCATCGACACAGGGGCACATCACCATAGCCGTCGGCGCCACCCGGTTGATCCAGCAGGCATCGTGGCCTGCGCCCGAGATGATATCCAGATGCGAATAGCCCAGCCGCTCCGCCGCATTGCGCACCGCACTCACGCAGCCGTCGTCAAAGGCCACGGGATCAAAGCCGCCGACCTTCTCGAACTCGATCTCTACTCCCATTTCCTCGGCAATCCGGGTGCCCTTCTCGCGCAGGCGGTTTTCCATATCGGTGATCACATCCAGCTCCGGGCTGCGGAAATCGACGGTAAAGACCACCTTGCCGGGGATCACGTTGCGCGAGTTCGGGCAAACGTCGATATGGCCCGCGGCGCCGACCGCATGGGGCGCGTGGCTCCAGGCGATCTCGTCCACCTGCTCCAGGATCCGCGCCATCGCAAGGCCCGCGTTGCGGCGCATCGGCATCGGGGTGGAGCCGGTGTGCGCGTCCTTGCCGGTGATGGTCACCTGTGTCCAGCTGAGGCCCTGGCCGTGGGTCACGACACCGATATCCTTGCCCTCGGCCTCCAGGATCGGCCCTTGTTCGATGTGCAGCTCAAAGAAAGCATGCATCTTCCGGGCACCGGTTTCCTCCTCGCCGCGCCAGCCGATGCGCTTCAACTCATCGCCGAATTTCTTGCCTTCCGCGTCTTCCCTCTCATAGGCCCAGTCCTGGGTGTGAATACCGGCAAACACCCCCGACGACAGCATGGCCGGCGCATAGCGGGTGCCTTCCTCGTTGGTGAAGTTGGTGGCCACGATCGGGTGCTTGGTCTTGATGTTCATGTCGTTGAGCGAGCGGATCAGCTCCAGCCCCGCCAGCACCCCCAGAACACCGTCGTACTTGCCGCCGGTCGGCTGGGTATCCAGGTGCGAGCCGACATAGACCGGCAGCGCGTCCGGGTCGGTGCCTGCACGCATTGCAAACATGTTGCCCATCTGGTCCAGCCCCATGGTGCAGCCAGCCTCTTCGCACCATTTCCGGAACAGCGCGCGGCCTTCGCCGTCCTCATCCGTCAGCGTCTGGCGGTTGTTGCCGCCCGCCACACCGGGGCCTATTTTGGCCATCTCCATCAGGCTGTCCCACAGCCTGTCGCCATTGATTTTCAGATTCTGTCCAAGCGACGTCATCTCGAGCTTCCTTCCCTGTGCGCCCGTCTTTGCAGGCTTGCTCCGGCTTGACGCCGTGTTAGGTGGCTTCGAATGCTGGTCCTTCACCAAGCCGGTCTGTTCGCTATCCGGACATTGATTTGACCAACTGGTCAAACTCACGCTATCACGGGTTCACCATCAGTCAAGAAATTGCCGCAAGAGCCTTGCAAAAAACGGCCCCGATGCAGGAAACAGGTGAAATTCCGTGCTTTCGCCGGCCCCAGGCGGCAGAACCAGACAAGGACGACCATGCCCGCAGACCGCGCGCCCACCCGCATTCAGAAGAAGAATCGCGCTGCCATCCTGGAAGCGGCGCTGGACGTGTTTTCCAGCCACGGCTTCCGCGGCGCGACCGTGGATCAGATCGCAAAGGCGGCGGGGCTGTCGAAACCGAACCTTCTTTACTACTTCCCTTCCAAGGAAGCCATTTTTAACGAACTGATGACGGGGCTGCTGGACACCTGGCTGGACCCCCTGCGCAGCCTGAACCCTGAGGGCGATCCGCTGGAGGAGATCCTCGCCTATGTGCAGCGCAAGCTGCAGATGAGCCGGGATTTCCCGCGCGAAAGCCGCCTTTATGCCAATGAAATCGTACAGGGTGCACCGCGGCTGCGCGAGGTGATCGCGACCGACCTAAAGGTGCTGGTGGAGGAAAAGGCGCAGCTGCTGCAGGACTGGATGGATGCCGGGCGGATCAACCGGGCGCACCCCCAGCACCTGTTGTTCTCGATCTGGTCGCTGACTCAGCATTACGCAGATTTCGACGCCCAGGTGCGCACGCTGATGGGGGAAGAAGACCCGTTCGACGCCGCGCCGGAGTATCTGGAAACCCTGTACCGTCGGATGCTTACGCCCAAAAGCTGACATGAAAAAGGCGGTCCGGATAGACCGCCCTTTCCTCTTGCTCCAAACACCCCCGCCGGAGGCACGTGCCCGTCAGAGCGCGTTTTTCTCACTCCGCGGCCGTGGCCGACGGGTTGTTCGGATGCGTAGTCCAGTTGGCATACTCGCCCGAGACCACCTCGCCGGTCCGCTCGTCGATCTGGCCTGCGGGCACCTCCTCCATGGTAACGCAGCCTTCCACCGGACAGACGTTCACACAAAGGTTGCAGGCGACGCATTCGTCGTCCTTCACGGTGAACACCCGGTCTTCGCTCATCGCAATTGCCTGGTGCGAGGTGTCCTCGCACGCCGCGTAGCAGCGGCCGCATTTGATGCAGTCGTCCTGGCTGATCTTGGCCTTGGTCACATAGTTCAGGTCCAGATACTGCCAGTCGGTTACATTCGGCACCGCCATGCCGATGAAGTCCTGGGTGGAGGTGTAACCTTTCTCGTCCATCCAGTTCGACAGGCCCGAGATCATTTCCTTCACAACGTTGAAGCCATAGGTCATCGCCGCGGTGCAGACCTGCACGTTGCCTGCGCCCAACGCCATGAACTCCGCCGCGTCGCGCCAGGTGGTGACGCCGCCGATGGCGGAAATCGGCAGGCCGCGGGTCTGCGGGTCGCGGGCAATTTCCGCCACCATGTTCAGAGCAATCGGCTTTACCGCCGGGCCGCAATAGCCGCCGTGGGTGCCCTTGCCGCCAATCGTCGGCTCCGGCGCCATGCTGTCGAGGTCCACCGAAGTAATCGAGTTGATGGTGTTGATCAGGCTGACCGCATCGGCGTTGCCGGCGTGCGCCGCCCGCGCCGGGTGGCGGATGTCGGTGATGTTCGGCGTCAGCTTCACGATCACCGGTTTGGAATAGTATTTCTTGCACCACTCGGTGACCATCTGGATGTATTCCGGCACCTGCCCCACCGCGGAGCCCATGCCGCGCTCGGCCATGCCGTGCGGGCAGCCGAAGTTCAGCTCGATCCCATCGGCGCCGGTGGCCTCGACCTGCGGCAGGATGTCTTTCCACGCCTGCTCCTCGCACGGCACCATGATTGAGACGATCACGGCGCGGTCCGGGTAGTCTTTCTTGACCCGGGTGATCTCCTCCAGGTTGGTCTGCAGCGGCCGGTCGGTGATCAGCTCGATATTGTTGAGGCCCAAGAGGCGGCGGTCAGCGCCCCAGATCGCGCCGTAACGCGGGCCGTTCACATTAACCACCGGCGGGCCTTCGGCACCCAGCGTCTTCCAGACCACGCCGCCCCATCCGGCCTCAAAGGCACGGCGGACGTTGTATTCCTTGTCAGTCGGCGGCGCGGAGGCCAGCCAGAACGGGTTGGGGGATTTGATCCCCAGAAATTCTGTTGTCAGATCAGCCATTTGATCTCTCCTCTTAAGGCCAGCTCGGACCGGTCTCCCGGTCTTGGCTTGCTCAGCCCATCAGGCTGGAGTGAATGTCCATTGCAGCGTCGCGGCCTTCCGCCACGGCGGTCACGGTGAGGTCCTCGCCGCCCGATGCGCAATCGCCCCCGGCCCAGACTCCAGCCACGGAAGTGCGCCCGTTGGCGTCCACCTTGATCTTGCGGCCCTCCAGCGCCAGCGCGTCCGGCTGGCCTTCCAGCGTCTGGCCGATCGCCTTGAACAGCTGATCCGCGGCCAAACGCACGGTCTCACCGGTGCCGGAAACCTTGCCGTCCGTGACCTGAGTATACTCCAATTCCACCTCTGCTGCTGCGCCATTGCCGTGCACCGCAACCGGCATCACGTTGAACATCAGTTTGACGCCCTTGGAGGCCGCCAAGTCCTGCTCAAACCGGCTCGCGCCCATCTCCTCGCGGCTGCGGCGGTAGGCGATGGTAACGTTTTCGGCGCCCAAAAGCTTGGACTGCACCGCGGCATCAACGGCGGTCATACCGCCACCGATCACCACCACGTTTCGGCCCACCGGCAGCGCCGTCAGATCGTCCGCCTGCCGCAACTCAGCGATGAAGTCCACCGCGTCGCGGACACCGTCCATATCCTCGCCCGGCGCGCGCAGGGCATTGACCCCGGCCAGACCGATGGAGAGGAACACCGCGTCATACGCCTCCTTCAGCGCATCCAGCGACAAGTCGTCGCCGAGTTTCTTGCCGTAGTCCATGGTGATGCCGCCGATCTGCAGCAGCCAGTCAACTTCGCGCTGCGCAAAGTCGTTGGTAGTCTTATAGGCGGCAATACCGAATTCATTGAGGCCGCCGGCCTTGGACCTGGCGTCATATACCACCACGTCATGGCCCAGCATCGCCAGCCGGTGCGCCGCAGACAAACCCGCAGGGCCCGCCCCCACAACGGCCACCTTCTTGCCGGTCGCGGCGGCGCGGGTGAAGGGATGTTCCCCCTTCGCCATCAGCGTGTCGGTGGCATAGCGCTGCAGGCGGCCGATCTCGACCGGCTTGCCTTCTGCCGTCTCCCGAACGCAAACCTCTTCGCACAGGGTTTCGGTCGGGCAGACCCGGGCGCACATGCCGCCCAGGATATTCTGCTCCAGAATGGTGCGGGCCGCGCTTTCGGGATGGCCTGCCTGGATTTCCCGGATGAACTGGGGAATGTCGATGCTGGTCGGACAGGCCGTCATGCAGGGCGCGTCATAGCAGAAATAGCAGCGATCGGCGGCCACGGCGGCCTCATGCGCTTCATAGGGCGGGTGCAAGTCCGAGAAATTCTCAGCGATCCCGGCAGCGTCAAGCCGCGCTGCCTGAATGCCGGATGCCTGATGGCTGGTCGCCATTGGGTGTCTCCCTGATTTTCGGTTGTTCTTGCTAATCAGAGTGCCACAGTCTGATTTTTTATCAACTGGTAAAATTTTTCAGGCAGGCAAAAATTTTGCCGCCCCCGGAGGAGCGGCATGCAAGAGACTGTTTTGAAAATATAAAACCGCGATGCCTATTCAGCAGTCATTTGCGCAAGATGGCCTGTTTTCATCCATACTTTCGCGCCGCCGGGACCGGCCTGGGCCTCCAGCCGGCTGCCAGGCGGCAGGCGGAGCCAATCCCAGCGGGCGAATTCCTCGCCGTTTTCGCTGTAGCTGCCTTCGACCACAAAGACCTCCAGCCCGCCGGGCGCCTCCAGGTTGACCGCCTGATCAGGCGCCCAGGTTTGCAGCGTCACCGTCTCGACCGCGTCCTGAAACAGCTGCTGCTGAGAGGTGCTGTCATCGGTGCGGGATTTGACCTCGGTGCGGTCCGCGGGGTCGAACTGGTGCAGCTTGACAAGGATCACCGCCCCCTCTACCGCGGCGGGCGTGTGGCTGGTGGTGGGTGGATTGCGGACATAGGAGCCCGCGGGAAAATCGCCGTGCTCATCCTGGAACACGCCGTCCAGCACCAGGAACTCCTCGCCGCCGTCATGCACATGAGGATCAAAGGCGGACCCCGGCGCAAAGCGGACGATGGTGGTGGCGCGGGCAACCTCCTCGCCGACGCGGTCGAGCATCTTGCGCTCTACCCCCGGAGCCGGGCTGGGCACCCAGGGCGTGTCCTCGAAATGCACCGCGGCGCGTTTGGTGAAGTCGGCATTGATACGCATGTCTCTCTCCCCTGACTGCGCCAGCCAATGTGGCGGCTGGCCGGGGGCAAGGGAAGAGCGTTCACGAAACCGTGCTTGATCCGCAGCGTCAGCCGGGCAGCACGGCTGTGGCTTCGATTTCCACTTTGGCTTCATCCTCGACCAGCGCCGAGACGACGACCATGGTCATGGCCGGGAAGTGATAGCCCATCACCGCGCGGTATGCTTTGCCGACTTCCGCCTGGTGGGCGAGGTATTCCGCCTTGTCAGTTACATACCAGGTCAACCGGGTGATGTCTTCGGCGGTGCCGCCTGCGGCTTCGACCACCTCCAGAATGTTGCGCAGCGCCTGGCTCATCTGGCCGATGAAATCTTGCGCCTCGAAAACCTGTTCCGCGGTCCAGCCGATCTGGCCGCCGACAAACAGCAGCTTGCCCTCTGCAACCATGCCGTTGGCGTAACCTTTGGCGGGCTTCCACCCTTCGGGATGCACACTGATGGCCGGCATGGCTGGGCTCCTTTACTGATAATGCCTGCTGCCGACAATAGCGCCGCGGCGGGATTTATTTCAAGCTTAAAACTTATAAGCCTGAAGCAAACCCGCCTTGTAGAGCGGGTGCGCTGCTGTTCAGATGCTCATCTTCTTGAACACGCCTTCCGGGATGTTGCGGATGATCAGCATGATCAGCCGCCAGACCGGCCGCACATAGACGATGCTTTTTTGCTTGGCGGTGGCATCGGTGATGGCGCGGGCGACTTCCTCGGGCTGGGCGGTCAGCTTTTCCGGCAGGTCCATGCCTTCGGTCATCTGCGTGGCGACAAAGCCCGGTAGAACGGTGACCACATGCACGCCCTGGCGGGCCAGCCGGTTGCGCAAGCCGGACAGGAAGGCGGTAAAACCTGCCTTGGCGGAGCCGTAAACGTAATTGGTGGCACGGCCGCGGTCGCCGGCAACCGAGCTGATGCCGACCAGTGTGCCGGAACCGCGCTGCTCGAACCGGCTGGCCAGAACCGACAGGATGCTGGCCGGGCCTTCTAAGTTGCTGCGCAGCACGCGCGCCGCGGCGGCGGGGCTGGTTTCGCTCTCGGCCTGCTCTCCCATGAACCCAACCGCGCAGACCGCAATACCCGGCAGCTCAGGCAGCGCGTCGGCAAAGCCCTCGTGATCCTCCAGCGCCAAGGCATCGAATTCATGCAGGGTGACCGGCACGCCGTGGCGCAGTTCCAGATCGGTCTTCTGAGGGTCCAGATCGCCGGCATTGCGGGCGGCCAGCTGCACCGGGTGGCCTTGCGCAGCATAGGCATGAGCGACCGCCAGGCCGATGTCAGACCGGGCGCCAAGGATCAGAACGGGGGATTTGGTCATAGCGAAAGCCTTTGCGACTGGGCGGACTGGAAGGATGGGTGCAGCCCGGACATCTGCCGCATCCCGGCAAATTCTGCCGCCCTGGGGTCGGCAGCGCGCAGCGTGTCCCGGTTCATCCGGCTATCCTTGGCCAGGTAGAAACGGCCGCCGTGGGCTATGGTGATACGGTCGAGCTCCTGCATCAGCAGCAGGCTGCGGCGGTTGACCGGGAAGTCCAGCGCCAGCGTGTAGCCCTCCAGCGGGAAGGAAAAAGGGCTGTCCTGCGGCCCCAGCCGTTTGAGCACCGCCAGGAAAGACCCCTGCCCGGCGGCGGAGATCGCCTGGAGCAAGGCGCGCAAGCCCGGCCGCGCGCTATTGAGCGGCAGCACGCATTGGAACTGGGCAAAGCCCTTGCGCCCGTAGATCCGATTCCAGCCCAAAAGCGCGTCGAGCGGGAAGAAGTAGCTGTCATAATCGGTGATCTGCCGACCGGCTTTGCGGGCACCCGCCCAGTAATAGGCAGCATTGAATGCGCGCACGGTGAAACGGTTCAGTGCAAAGGATGGGAACACCGGCGGCACGGTGCGCTTGCCTGCGCCGGGGACAGCATAGGGCCGCGCCACCTGTTCATAGCTGAGCTCCTGAAGTCCGGCATGTTCCCCCAGCATAACCAGCGACCGGCCCAGCGTGTCCCCGCCTGCCAGGCAGTCGATCCAGGCAACCGAATAGGTTGCGGCGGCGGAGCGTTCGAAGATTTCGATGGCAGCGTCGAGATTTGCCGCCGGTAGCGTCTCCTGGCGGATCCAGGCAGAGGGCACCTGGCGCAGGCGGATGGCGGCCCGAAGGATCACGCCAGTCAGCCCCATGCCGCCAGCGGTCCAGTTGAATAACTCGCTGTTTTCCCGGGCAGAGCAGCGGCGGACCGTGCCGTCCGCCCCCATCACATCGACCCATTCCAGGCAGCTGCGGAAGCTGCCGTCCTTATGGTGGTTCTTGCCATGCACATCGGCGGCAATCGCACCGCCCAGGGTCACGAACTTGGTGCCCGGCACCACCAGCGGAAACCAGCCGCGCGGCAGGAAAGCTGAGATGATATCGCCCAGCAGCACGCCGCTTTCCGCCACCAACAGGCCGGTCTCCGTATCAAAGGCGATCATCTTGCTGAAATGGCGCATATGCAGCGTCGCTGGCACGCCCGCCGCGCTGTCGCCATAGGCGCGGCCGTTGCCGCGGGCGATTACGGAAGGATTGCGGGCGATCAGCTCCTGCAGCTCCGCCTCGCTGCGCGGCGCTAGCAGCTGCGCCTGGGTGACGGGGTAGTTGCCCCAGCCGGACAGCCGCCTCATTCCGCCTCCGCAGTTCGACTGGCAAAAACGAAATGCCGGTCCAGCTGGTATTTCACCGTGTAGCCGATCACCAGCCCCAGTATCGCCCCGGTCTCGCGGGCCGCATCGGTGCCCCAGGTAAGCCAGAACAGCGTCTCGGTGATCCAGAACACTGCCGTGGTCGCAACCCCCATCACCGAGTACAGTAAAAATGTCCGGCCCTGGTGTTTCAGGCCGCCCTGCTGGTCAAAGAAGATCCAGCGCTTGTCGAGCAGGTATTTGACCACCAGCCCGGCCAGGGTTCCTGCGGCCATGGCGGCGGTGAAATAGGCACCGGTCTCCCCCGCCTGCAGCACCGCGCGCTGGGTGGCGAGGTTCACAGCAGTGGCAGCCGCCGCAAATGCGGTGTAGCGGACCAGAAGCTGCTGCAGGGTCATATCGCGCTGCTCCAGACCGCAAAGGACATCGCGATCAGGAAGCACAGCTGGCTGCCGCGGTCGCGCGCCGCATAGACCACCGGGTCGTCGTGCATCTGACCGCGGTGGGCCAGCATCACCGTGCTGGTGATCCAGTAAAGCAGCACGCAGCAAATCCCCCACAGCCCCTGCGGAGTGGTGTAAAGCCCGGCCACCGCCGGCGAGTTGAGGTAGAGTGCCAGAACCAGAACCGAGACATAGCCCGCGGCGATGGCGATCATCGCGATCACTGGCAGGTCGTCAACATGGTAGCCGCGCCCCTTGGCAGTCAGCTGCTGGCGCTTGGCGCTGTCGACCAGCTCCGCCTGGCGTTTCACAGCGGCCAGCGAAAAGAAGAAGAAGATGGAAAACGCCAGCAGCCAGACCGACAGCGGAATCCCGGTGGCCGCGCCGCCCGCCGCGATGCGGATGGTGTAAAGCCCGGCCAGCAGGCAGATGTCCATCACGATCATCCGCTTGAAATGCAGGGAGTAAGCCGTTGTCATCGCGTAATAAAGCAGGATGACGCCCAGGAACAGAAGACCCAGCGGCAGGGCCGCCGCCAATCCGCCCAGAAACAGCGCCGCCGCCATCCAGCTGCCGTGCTCGATCGGGATGCGACCCGCAGCAAAGGGCCGGAAGCGTTTGCGCGGATGAGCGCGGTCGGCGTTCAGATCCAGCAGGTCATTCACCACATAAACGCTGGAGGCGATCAGGCTGAACGAGAGGAACGCCAGCAGTGACTGCATCAGGGTGACCATGTCCAGCTGATGCGCGGCCAGCATCGGCAGGAAGACCAGGATGTTCTTGAGCCACTGATGCGGCCGCAGCGCCTTGAAATACGCGGCCGGAGAGGTCTCCGCCGTTGCCAGGTGTTCGGTGTCGGAGGCGGCCTGCTCTGCCTTCTGGCGCAGTGCCGGGGCGGCGTTCACCGTGACCGCCTTGGCCGCCAGCCGCCAGACCGGCAGATCGGCAGGGGAGTCCCCCATATAGGCAAAACCGCCCGCGCCAAACCGGCTTTGCAGAAAGTCCGCCTTGACCGGCCCTTTGAGGTTTTCGGTGCCGCTGGAGCCATGCACCTCGTCAAACAGGTCCAGATGGGCCGCAATCTCATCTGCGATGGACTGATCGCTGGCGGTCACCAGCGCTGTCTGGCCGCCGCGCTGCCGCCAGTCCCTGACATACTCCATCACCTCCGGGTCATAAGGGAGGCTTGCCGCGTCGATGCGCGAGGTGCCGGCCAGATGCTGCTTCAGCGCCGCCCGCCCCTGCAGAAGCGCGACCGCCGCGGTAAGGGGGCTTTTCCAGTCGCGGCCGAAGGACGACCAGAAGCTTTCATAGAGGATATTGCTGCGCAGCAGGGTGCCATCCAGGTCGACGGCGAGCATGCCGGGCTGCCCGGCCGGAAGCGATGAAACTGTCGTCAAATGAAGTCAACCGAAAGAAGGTTTTGTCCCTGCTCCGCTTGTACCAGCAGCTCTGCTTTTTGGCTAGGTGTCAACTTGCCAGCGCCGGAACCGCCTGTTGCACCGATGCCTGCGCCGCAGGTGTTGTCCAGCGCGGGGAATTTCCTGCACGTGCCGGGTCGCATATAACCGGGAAAAAGCTTTGAGGTCTGGCATGACAACTCCTCCACACGCTCCCGGCACGGCGCCTTCACCGGCGCTCGGGCCGGCTTCGCTGCCGCGTGAAACCACGGTATTCACCCTTGCCGCTGCGGTGATCGTGCTGGTGTCCCGGGCCCTGGCGGCGCTGCTGCTGGAGATCCGCCCCGATCCCGTCCACCTCTCCGAGGCGTACCAGCACCTGCCGGTGCAGCAGCTGCATGACGGGCTGCTGGATGCGCTGATAACCTTGCATTCGCAGCCTCCGTTCTGGAACTTCCTGCTGGGGCTGGCGGCCAAGGCCTGCAATGCGCAGGAGGCCTGCATGATCCAGCTGATCTGGGGCAGTCATGTGCTGCTGACGGTCGTGACCGCAGCCAGCATGTTCGCAGCCCTGCGCCTGCTAACCCCGTCGCGGCGGATGGCTTGGCTGCTGCCGCTGGCCTACGTGCTGTCGCCGGCCGTGTTCTATTACGAGAACTTCATCCTCTATGCCCATTTCACTGCAGCGCTTTTTGCCCTGTCCTGCCTTTGCGTCCTGATGCTGCTGAAAACGCGCCGGACGCTGTACTTCCTGCTGTTCTGTGCCTTTCTGGCGGTCCTGTCACTGACTTGGACGCTGTTTCACCCGATATACATCCTGCTGGTTGGCGGCCTGGTGCTGTACAAGGCCGGTGCCGGACCGCTGCGCGCCGCCATTCTGGCCCTGACGCTGGCGGTGTCGCTGCTGCCGTCGGTCAAGAACAAGGCAGTCTTTGGCATCTTCAGCTCGGGCAGCTGGCTGGGTCTGAACGTCTCGCAAGTGGCGCCGGAGCGGATTGAGGGCTGTTCCTTCAAGACCTTTGCCGAGACCCATGGGCTGATCGGCCGGCACGTGGGCAGCGCACTGAATGATCCGCGGATGATCACTTATTCCAAGTCCTGCCTGAAGAAATCGCTGGAGGTGATTTCGGCCAGCCCCCTGCGGTATGCTGCCGGTGTCGTTGTGCGCGCCTCCACCAGCCTGTCGCTGTGGCCGAACGAATACCTGTTCCCGCCGCTCAATTGGGACCGCTTCCCCAAGCTGCCCGACACCCATCGGGTGCTGACCGGAGACAACAAGATCGTGATTGATCCCAGCCTGTCGCGGTTCCTGACCCTGGCGCTGAACCTGTTTGCGGTGATTGCGCTGGTGGAGCTGGCGCGCCGGGACCAGGAAGAGGCAAGGCGGGCGTTCTTCCAGGTGATGCTGCTGTCCGTGGTCTTGTTCCTGGGGGTGGCGCACGCGGTGAACGGTCCCGAGCAGGAGCGCATGCGCTATACCCTGCATCCGCTGTTTTGGGGGCTTTATGCGGTGGTGGTCTTGGAGGCTGGCCGCCGCCTCAGGCGGCTGGCCGGGCGCGCGGGTGCAGAGAACCTGCCTTCGGCAGACGGCTCGCGCTAACCACGGACGAAAGCATGTACCCGAAAGACCTCAGCCGAATGCCACGGGAGAAAGCAGAACGGGCTAGAATGGAACCGGAGAAACCGCTTTAGAGGATCAATCTTCCTGCCTAAATCCGCTTGACTGGGACGCCCCGTTAACGAGGTTCAGACCCTAGTTGGACCTGCCTTCAGATTTGAGGGGATGTCTTCTGTCAGCCGTAGAGGTCTCGTCTTTCAACATAAAATTCGCCGCATAACCGTGGATTATGATCGAGAGCAGAATGGTTAGAACTGCGATACGCCAAACAGCGTCGATGTCACTGAACTCTGCATGCGTTTGAGCGTAGGCAATGTAGAAAACCGTTCCCATTCCTCGAATTCCGAAGAAGGCCATGACCTGCCCCCCGCAAAATCCCTCACCATGAAGTAGAGTCTGCCCAACCTATGTAGGAGCAGACGAATGCGTAAGAGCCGTTTCACCGAGGCGCAAATCATTGGGATGATCAAAGAGCAGGAAGCCGGGATGCCGACAGCAGAGGTGTGCCGACGGCACGGCCTGAGCCCGGCGACCTTTTACAAGCTGAAGTCCAAATATGGCGGCATGGAGGTTACGGAGGCCGCGCGGCTGAAGGCGCTGGAAGATGAGAATGCCAAGCTGAAGCGGCTGCTGGCAGACACGATGCTCGACAACGTGGTTTTGAAAGACCTGCTGGGAAAAAGCTGACGACACCGAAAGAGCGGCGAGAGGCAGCGCTCACTGCGATGCGGGATCACGGCATCTCGCAGCGCAGGGCCTGCCGGCTTGTCGGTGTCGACCCCAAGACGGTCCGGCGCGAACGCCCGCCCGACCATCCCGAGATCCGCCAGGAGATGAAAGAGATCGCTGGCAAACGCCGCCGGTTCGGCTACCGGCGGATCGGCGTGCTGCTTGAGCGCAAAGGCATGATCATGAACCACAAGAAACTCTACCGGCTCTACCGCGAAGAAGGCCTTGCGGTAAGGAGGCGGCGGGGCCGCAAGCGTGCCCGGGGCTCGCGAACGCCGATGCCTGAAGCCACGCAGCCCAACCAGCGCTGGTCCCTGGACTTCCTGGCGGATAGCTTCGGCGCGTCGCGGAAATTCCGCATCCTGGCCGTGAATGATGACTGCTGCCGGGAAAACCTGTGCCTGGCCGCGGACACCAGCATTTCAGGAGAGCGCGTTGCCCGGGAGCTGGACGCGCTCGTCCGGATCTACGGGAAACCCGCTTGCATTGTCAGCGACAACGGCACGGAATTCACCAGCCGGGCAATCCTGAAATGGGCCGACAGGAACGGCGTGGATTGGCATTACATCGACCCCGGAAAACCGCAGCAGAATGCCTTCATCGAGTCGTTCAACGGCAGCCTGCGGGACGAGCTTCTCAATGAAGAGCTGTTCGATACCCTGGACGATGCCCGCCGCAAGCTGGCGCTGTGGCGCTACGATTACAACAACGTCAGGCCCCACTCTTCGCTGGGGAACAGAACGCCAAAGCAAGCGCGGCAGGCGCTTGAGCTATTTGAGGGTTCCGCGCCCGCCGCGCTTGCCAAGCCCGAAACCGACGACTACCAAAATCAAACCCGCAGACTCTCCTCATGAGCGAGGGACCAGCGGGGGGCAGGTCATCCGGCTTGTGCCGCTTGTTCGCCATTCTCAGTCCTCCGTTACCTAAACATAACGGTAGGCCAGTTCAGTTACGGACATGGGAAGTTAGCAGAAAGGCACCAAATCAGCCTAAGTTCAGGTTGGATCAGCCAAGGGACTGAGTGTCACGGTGTGAAGGAAACCCAGGAAGCTCTCTAGAGCCCTACCGCAGCGTTGTACGGCGTTCTCTTGTCTATTTTTCGATCAGACTTCTAAATCTGCAGTGTTAGCGTTCCATACTGACACGCATTTCACAGCACCTTCGAATAGACATAACAGACAGACTTCAATTTCAGTCGTAGGAATGCTGCCCGCGCCATCCAGTCCCAACTCTTTACGAAAGAAAACGTACCAACCAGAAAAGACCACATCACAACCATAATTGGCGCAATGATCTATATAGGCCAGACCTTACTTCTTCCGGCGCTGAAGGCGCCGAAACAAAAGTGCGGGCCTTAGGGAGAGGATCTGCCTTTATTGCTTCTACAAGCGCGTCAGACATTCCTCGGTGGTACCCGCTTAGTCGCGAGTAGAAGCCAGGGTTTATCCCTCAATACATAACTTGAGTGTTCGTTGCCCGCTGGCCCGGAACAACTGCGCCACCTGAGGGCTACGCTATTCCGGGCAAGCTGTCGACATGAACCCTCTTACCGAGAACTTGTCCTTAAAAGCACGTGTAAGCGCTTTTATTTCATGTCCAAGGCTTCCTTGTACATTTCCAGCACCGCCTCTTCTTCGGCGATGTCGTTCTCGTCGCGCTTGCGCAGGGCGATGATTTTGCGCATCACCTTGGTGTCATAGCCGCGCCCCTTGGCTTCGGCCATCACTTCCTTCTGCTGCTCGGCGATGGTCTTCTTCTCTTCGTCCAGACGCTCGAACCGCTCGATAAACTGGCGCAGTTCGCCAGCGGTCACACGGTAGTTTTCGCTCTTTTCGTCTTCGGTGATGTCCATCTGCGGCTCCGTCGGCACATGCTGTCTGTTGCTGTCGGAGCAAGGGGATAGCGTCCCGCCCGCCGCGCCGCAAGCCGGGAAAGCGGCAGAGCCGCGCCAAGCGGCAAAATCCGGCACCTGCGCCCGCACGGCTTGCACGCGCGGCCCGGATCAGCTACGCGCGGCGCAGCGAAAAACCCGCAGGAGCACGCCTATGTTCGATCTTATTGTCTGGACCGGAGCCGCCTTGTCCGTTGCCGGGCTGCTTGGGCTGGTCTGGTGCATCATCAAGGTCGCACGCGCCCGCCGCCAGAAACTGGATGACGACGCGCTGCGTGCTGTGGTGCAATCGGTGCTGCCCTATAATCTGGGCGCCCTGTTGTTGTCGGTTTTGGGCCTGATGCTGGTGATGGTGGGAATTTTCCTGGGCTGAAGCCTGGCTCGCCCCTGCCGTCAAACCGGCATATTGTCGAACATCTCTTCCACCGCTTCTTCGCACAGCGCGGCTTCCAGCCGGCGGAACCGGCGCGGGACTTCTGCGCCCTTTTTGCGCATGTGATCCAGCAGCCGGATGAATTCGGGCCGCATCGCCAGCCGGGTGGCTCCGGTCTCCCGCTGAATTCTGCTTTCCAGCTGTTCGACGGTGTGAAACAGATCGTCCATTGTCATAAGCAGTCCTCCCTACGTCCTGCGATTTTGACAGTATTTCGCAACAGGAATACGAAATCCCGCAAAAATTGTTCTCCATGCCGTAAATTTGCGCATCTTTTACGGCCTGCTGCCGCTTTTGCGGCTTTACTAAACACCCCGGCATGCTAGCGCAGCGCCGCATCGCCCACCTTGACACACATCAGACTGCTGCGATGATTTCAAGGGCGCCTGCCGCTCTCAGCACTGGCGGCCTTGAAACATATTCTCAAATCGATATATGATTTCCCATCATCCAGGGAGACTGACAAATGACCCCCGCCGTCAAAGCTTTTTTCGACGAAGCCACCAACACGGTGTCTTATGCAGTGCGCGATCCGGAAGGCACGGCCTGCGCCATCATCGACTCAGTCCTGGACTTTGACCACGCGGCCGGGCGCACCAGCACTGCCTCCGCCGACACCATCATCGCCTGGGTCAAAGCCGAGGGGCTGCGGGTGGAGTGGATCCTGGAAAGCCACGTGCATGCCGACCACCTGTCCGCCGCCCCCTATCTGCAAGAGCATCTGGGCGGTAAGATCGGCATCGGCGACCAGATTACCGTGGTGCAGGACACATTCGGCAAGGTGTTCAACGAAGGCACCGAGTTTCAACGCGACGGCAGCCAGTTCGACCAGCTGTTCCGCGAAGGCGACAGCTTCATGATCGGCCAGCTGCGCGGCGAGGTGCTGCATACACCCGGCCATACACCGGCCTGCCTCACCTATGTGATCGGCGATGCCGCCTTTGTGGGCGATACGCTGTTCATGCCCGACTTCGGCACCGCCCGCTGCGATTTTCCAGGCGGCTCCTCTGCCGACCTTTACAATTCCATCCAGAAAATCCTGGCGCTGCCGGATGAAACCCGGATCTTCGTCGGCCATGACTACAAGGCGCCGGGCCGCGACGACTATGCCTGGGAAACCACCGTGGGCGAGCAGAAAGCGCTGAACGTGCATGTGGGCGCGGGCCGCAGCATCGAGGAATTCGTCGAAATGCGCGACGCCCGCGATGCGACGCTGGGAATGCCGCGGCTGATCCTGCCATCACTGCAGGTGAACATGCGCGCAGGCCAGATGCCTGAGCCGGATGACCAGGGCGATGTGTTCCTGAAGATCCCGGTCAACAAGATCTGACCGGGCCAGCGGAGAAAAATGATGCAAGCAGACTGGATTTGGGGACTGGGCGGCGGCCTGCTGATCGGGCTTGGCGGCGCAGTGTATCTGCTCGGCAACGGCCGGATCATGGGTGCCAGCGGTATCCTGGGCGGGCTGCTGGATGGCAGCGGCCGCAACACCGCGGCAGAGCGGATCGCCTTCATCGCCGGGGTGATTGGCATGCCGCTGCTGATCGCGTTGCTGACTGGCGGCACTCCGGATACCCATGTCACAAGCAATGCTGCGGTTCTGGTGCTGGCCGGCCAGCTGGTGGGCATCGGCACGCGCGTTGCCAATGGCTGCACCTCCGGCCACGGGGTCTGCGGCATTTCCCGCCTGTCCCTGCGCGGGATTGCGGCCACTGCGGTCTTCATGCTGGCAGGCGTCCTCACACTCGCGGTGCTGCGCCAGATGCTGGGGGTGATCTGATGCTTCGTATTATCCTGGCTTTGCTTGCAGGCAGCCTGTTCGGGGCAGGACTGATGCTGTCAGGCATGACTGACACCGCCAAGGTGCAGGGCTTCCTGGATATCTTCGGCCATTGGGATCCCACCCTGGCCTTTGTGATGGGCGGGGCGCTGCTGCCGATGGCGCTGGCATGGCGGTTGACCGCAGGCCGCAAACCCGCCGCCGGCGGAAGTTTCCCCTCCCCGCCCTCTGCAGAGCTGGACCGGCGGCTTGTCCTTGGTTCGGTGCTGTTCGGCATCGGCTGGGGCCTGGTGGGCCTCTGCCCCGGCCCGGCAATGGCCTCGCTCAGCTATAACAGCTGGCAGGGTGCGCTGTTCCTGGCGGCGATGGCATGCGGCATGATAGCCGCCCCTGCGGTCAGCCGGCATCTGGACCGGGGCGCCGCAAACGCGTAAGGACTCACCCATGGAAGCACGCGTAATCACCCCCCGCTATTCGGTCTCGCCGCAGATCTCGGCTGAGGATCTGCCCGCCATTGCCGCCGCCGGTTACAAGACTGTGATCTGCAACCGCCCGGATGAAGAAGTGCCGCCCAGCCATCAGGCCGAGGCGATCCGTGCCGCGGCAGAGGCAGCCGGGCTGCGGTTTGAGGTTCTGCCTCTGACCCATCAGACCATGACGCCGGAGAACGTGGCGCTGCAGCGGGAGCTGTATGAGGGCGGCGAAGGCCCGGTGCTGGCCTATTGCGCCTCCGGCACGCGCAGCTCTGTGGTCTGGGCCCTGAGCCAGGCAAGCGACATGAGCGCGGACGATATTCTGGAGAAAACCGGCGCGGCTGGCTATCAGCTGGATGGGCTGCGCCCTGCGCTGGATTCACTGGCAAGCCGCTGAGCCGTTGACCGGAAGTGTGCCTGCCCCAGCATGGCAGGCGCTTCCAAGCACTCAGCTCTTTGACCCAATGTTTACACCGCGCACCGAGCGGTAATGGAAGGGGCGCCTCCTGTCAGCGCTGATGGGTGCGGGCGGAAGGCGCCGCAATCGTTCAGAGGAAGGGACTGAACGTCTGGCATCGCTTCGGGCGCCGTGCCTCAACCGCTTCCGGACTGCCGGCCGGTGCGGGGGACCGTATCCAGGACATTTACTGGTCTGGCGTATAGGGCTGCGGGTCAATCGCCTGAGCAAGGCCGCGACCAGACAGTTCCAGCTGATTCAATCAGCCGTTTTCCGTCAGCGCGCTGTCCAGGCCGGCCAGCTGCGAGATTTCTGCTGCCGCATCGCCCGACTCGAAATCGCCGAGGTCGGCGGCAGGCAAGTCAGGCAGATCCGGCAGGTCGGGAAGGTCCGGCAAGCCGCCGTCCAGGCCATCCATGCCCAGCCCGCCATCGCCGTCAAGGCCGGACAGGTCCAAGCCATCCAAGCCGGCATCCATTGCCCCCATACCGCCGCTCATTCCGCCGCCATCCAGCGCCGGGGCTGCCTCCAGCGCGGGCAGTCCGTTATCTTCCATCGGGTCCTGCAGCCCCTGGTCGGCGATGCCCATCCCAAGCGCCGGCGGGCCATCCGGCATCGCATCCATGCCAGCGCCGTCGGAGAACGCCATATCGTCCGCGCCGGCATCGCTGACCAGCGTGGTTCTGGGCTGGTTCAGACGGACCGCACGGGCTCCGTTCATCTGCCCCAGCCGCCCTTGCGCCACCGGCTTGCCGCCGATGGTCAGCAAATCGGTTTCATAAAGGTAGGCTTGATCCAGCGGCAGCGTGTCGCCAACCTTCAACCCGGCAAAGTCGCGCAGCGGCACGCGCATCTTGCACAGAACCGCCGTCAGCTCAGCGCGGATTGAATCGAGGTTACGGCCCAGTGACGGCCCCTGGGAGCCGCCGCCCTGACCGTCCTGCAGTTCCTCCGCCGTGGGTTCCGGCAAGATCAGCTTCATCACGCCCTGCATGGCGCCGCAGGCAAGATCCAGGTTCAATTCGATCACCCGGTAATCCTCAGCCTCCAGCCCCAGCACCAGGCTGCGCACGTTCTCAACCTGTGCGCCAAAGCGGTATCCGGAGAAGATGGCCTGATCCGCGTGGCCATCCAGCATCGACATGACCTTGGCAAAGGTGCGTTCCAGAAATTCGGCGGTCATGGCAGCATCGGTGGGGGTATAGACGCGTTCAGCCGGCGCCTTGCCGATCACCGCGCCAATTGTCTGCTGCTGGATCAGCGCGGTCACGGTGGCCGCGTCCATGCTGGCCGCACCGATCCGCCCGTTCGGGCAATCCAGCACCACCAGAAGATCCTTGTCGGACAGGTTCTGGGCAAGATCCTCAGGGATGCGATTGCACTGGCGGGCCGCCAGCACGGCCATCGGAAGCTCGCACAGATCCGCAGCCGCGCGCGCGACAGAACGGCGCAACGCCTTCAGCGTCAGGGAGCTGTTGATCGCCCCGGCGCCTTCCTTGGTTGCTGCCAGCTTGCGTGCAAGCACACTTTGCTTACCGCTGCCCGCCTGTGCTGCTTCTGTCTCAGACATAGGCTGTTTAACCTGCCCCATACGCGTCCCGTTTCCTTGGTTTTACCCGAAAGGAGGTTAACAACTTCTGTATTCCCGCGCAGGTTACGCCGCCTTTTCGCCCGCGGCGGGTAAGGAAACCCGGAAAGCGCCGCCGCTGCGCCCAGGCAGATAGCGGATATCGCCGCCAAGCCGCTGCATGACCTCGCGGCAGATCGCCAGACCCAGCCCGGCCCCGCCCGCGCGTTCAGGGCTGACGCGGGAAAACTTCTCGAAAATCATCTGCTGGAAATCCGCAGGCACGCCGCTGCCATTGTCCGTGAAATCAATATGCAATTGCCCGCCGTCGGCCGTGGTGGAGATGGTCAGCTCCGGGTCGTCCGCGTCGCAGTATTTCTGAGCGTTGGCGATCAGGTTGATGAACACCTGCGCCAGCCGGTCGAGGTCGGAGGAGATGCGGTATGCCTCCGCCTCGGGGCTGCGGGTCACCTTGAGCGGCCTGTCTGACCCCGCCAGAGCAGCGGCGACCGCGTGGTCCAGCACTTCCGTCAGGGTGCCTGCCGTCATGTTGAGGCTCACCTGGCCGTTCTCCAGCACGCTGAGGTCCAGAAGGTCGTTGAGCAGCCGGGTCAGCCGCAGCGTCTCGTCATGGATGATGCCGGCATAGTGGCGCTGCTCCTGCGGGCTGAGCTGAGCGTCGTCGCGCAGGATTTCCGAAAACGCCCGGATCGACGTCATCGGCGTGCGCAGCTCATGGCTCACCTGGCTGAGAAACGCGTCTTTCTGCTCTGAAATCTGCGTAAGTTTCTCGTTTGTTTCCCGCAACTTGCGAGCCGTTGCCGACAACTCCGCCGATTGCGCCTCCAGACGGCTGGAGTATTCCAGCATCTGCGCCGTCTCATCCGCCACCGCCAGCAGATCCTGCACCGAGACCGACGAGCCGCCAACGATCTGCCCGATCATCGCATGCGCCGCCGCAGCCCCGATGGAAGCACTGAGCTCGCGCTCCAGCCGCTCCAGGAAGGCAGGCGTCGGCTCCGGCAGCGGGCCGCGGCCGCCCTGACGCAACCGTTCCCGCTGGAAGAAGGCCTGCGCCTCGGAGGCACCGAGGATCCGCTGCGACATGATCATCAGGTCCTCGGATTGCGCCACAGAGCCGGTCCAGCCGCGCGGGCCCGCGGAATGGTCGAAGACATTGACAAACTGCGCGCCCTGCAGCCGCTCCAGCGGGCTGGGGAAGCTCATCAGCGAGACCAGGCAGAAGGCCGTGGCATTGAGGCTCATCGACCACATTACCGCGTGCACCGTCGGGTCCATTCCCTCGATCCCGAACAACGCTTCGGGCCGCAGCCAGCTGAGGCCGAAAAGCCCTTCACGCAGGATGTGTTCCGGCAGCAGGCCGCCGCCGAGTGCGGGCAGCAGCATCGTATAGAGCCAGATGGCAAAGCCCACGGTGAGACCGGCTAAAGCACCGCTGCGGGTGGCGCCGCGCCAAAACAGCCCGCCAACCAGCGCCGGCAGGATCTGCGCCACTCCGGCAAAGGAGATCAGGCCGATAGCCGCCAGCGCGGCAGCGCCGCCCGAGAGATGATAGTAGAAATACCCCAGCGCCATGATCACCGCGATCGACACCCGGCGGGAGAACAGCACCACGTCGCGCACATCGCCGGAAACCGAGGCCTGGCGGCTTTGCAGCCGCAGCCAGACCGGCATCACGATATGGTTCGACACCATCGTCGACAGCGCCATCGCCGCCACGATCACCATCGAAGTCGCGGAGGAAAAGCCGCCAAGGAAAGACAGCACAGCCAGCCCCTGCTGGCCTTGCTGCAAGGGCACCGTCAGCACGAACATGTCCGGGTTGGCACCCGCGGGCAGCAGCTCCAGTCCGACAACGGCGATCGGCACCACGAACATGGAGATCAGCAGCAGATAGAGCGGGAACGCCCAGGAGGCGATGCGCAGGTGGCGCTCGTCCTCATTCTCCACCACCATCACCTGGAACATCCGCGGTAGGCAGACAAAGGCGGCAGCCGCGAGGAAGGTGATGGTTGCCCAGCGGCTGCCGTCGACGTTCCACTGGCCGATCTGCGAGGCATCAATGCGCTGCAGCGTCTCACCGACACCGCCGGCCACACCCCAGACCACAAAAACCCCCACTGCCAGCAGCGCCGCCAGCTTGACGATGGCCTCGAGTGCAATGGCAGTCACCACCCCGTGGTGGCGTTCATTGGCGTTGAGGTTTCGGGTGCCGAACAGGATTGCGAACACCGCCAGCCCGGCGGCCACCCAGAACACGGTCGAGGTCTCGTTATAGCCGCGTATGGGGTCGGCTTCGGCGAAGATGGCAAAGGACAGGGTCACCGACTGCAGCTGCAGCGAGATATAGGGGGTGACGCCAATCACGGCGAGGATGGTCACCCCGGTGGCCAGCAGGTTCGATTTGCCATAGCGCGAGGATATGAGGTCGGCGATGGAGGTGATCCGCTGGCTGCGCCCGATCCGCACCAGCTTGCGCAGGCCCCACCACCAGCCGATCATGACCAGCGAAGGGCCGAGGTAGATGGTCACGAACTCCAGCCCGGAGCGCGCTGCGTAGCCGACCGCGCCGTAAAAAGTCCAGGCGGTGCAATAGACCGACAGTGACAGCGTGTAGATCAGCGGCGAGCGCATCCAGGCCGCACTGCGGCCGCGGGAGGCCATCCGGTCGGCCCAGAAGGCGATGAAGAACAAAAACGCCACATAGGCAAGGCAGACAAAGGCCAGCACGTTGAGGGAGGCCATCAGCCGTCCTCCCCGTGATCCGGCCGGTCACCGGGCAGCCCTGCCCCGTCCGGCCCTCCGCCGGTCCAGTGATCGGCCCATCGCTGCACCGCCATGCTGAAGACAAAACAAGCGCCGATCAGCCCGATCCAAACCGAAAACACATAGATAACGGCCGAAGACATGCTGACCCCGTCCCGGGCCGCCGGATGGGTGGACGCCTCAGGCCACAACAGCGGCAGCGCCAGCAGCAGCGCCCCCAGCACCGGCAGCAGCCGGGCGATATCCATCAGGCGGCGGCGGCGGTAAGTCTGGCGCTCCGCGCGGGTGCCCGTTTGCTCTTTGGCGCCGCCCTCCCGGGTCATCCCTGCCCGGCCTGGGCGTGCAGGTCCCGCACTGCGGTCAGCACCTCGGCATTGGAAAAGGGTTTGGTCATGAAACGGGTGACGCCCGCTTTCTCCGCCATCTCGCGGTCGCGCATCTGGCCGCGGGCGGTCAGCATCAGCACCGGCAGCGCCTGCATGGCGCTCTCGGCGCGCAGTTCGCGGACAATCTCCAGCCCGCTCTTGCCCGGCAGCATCAGATCGAGAATCACCAGGTCGGGATCGGCATCCCGGATCACCTCGACAGCGGTAGCGCCATCGGTATGCGCATCCACACTCCACCCGTCCCGGGTCAGCAGAAACCGGATGGCCTCGGTGATATTCGGCTCATCTTCGATCAGTACAACATGCCTGCCCATCAGCAGAATTTCCTCCCGGCGCTCCTTGCCGGACAAGCCGGCACAGGCACGCATTCCTTTTTGCGCAGGTTAGCCCCGCGGCCATGCGGCTGTCAAAACTCTTCCTTCAGGATCGACGGCTCGCGCCGGGCCGGACAGCCCTGGCGCGGGCAGATCCGGCAGCTAGCGCCAACCGGCTGCGGGTCCTGCGGGTCCTGCGCCTCCTGGCCGCCGGGCAGGATCAGCATCACCGCCCGGTACAGCGGGTCGGCCCCGAAATCCGGCATCTCCAGCGGCCAGGCGACCGCCATGCAATCAAAGGCCGCGGCATTGCGCCCCTGCTGCACCACTCTGCGCCGCACCGGCACATGCGCGCGCACCAGTGCGGTATAAAGCGGCCACAGCGGACAGGACGCCCCGAAGCGCGGCATGGCAAAGCCGGTGACCGGCTTGCGGAACAACAGCGTGCCGGAGGCATCGCAGATCACCAGCCCGGCTTCCCGCCCCAGCACCTCCTCCGGCAGCGCGGCCAGACGCCGCAGCACCACTGGCAGGCTGCAACCGAACTGCCGCGCCAGCGCCACCGGGTCGAGCCCGCCAGAGCGTATCTGGCGCGACAGTGCCGGCAGCGGCATGGCGCGGGCATCTGCCTGGTATTGCTCCAGCGCAGCGCGGGCCAGGCTGCGGGCGGCTTCGCTTACCAGCTCGGGAGCGTCCCGCACCAGATCCTCCGGTGCAGCAGCGTCCTCCTCCAGTGCCGGGAAGTGGAAACGGCTGGCCTGCAGGAAGGCTTCGGCCTCCTCCTGCGGCATCCCACGGCGGTCCTCGCCGGTATCCCCCTCATCCAGAAAACTCACCAGCGCCCGGCTGCTTTCCGACAGCCGCAGCGAATCCTCGTTGAGGTTTTTATGAAAGCGGTCGCGCCATTCCGGCTCCAGCTCACCGGTTTCCGCCAGGATCGACGCGGTGGAGCGGATCGCGGCGGCGGTCGACAGCACCTCATGCACCGAGGCCGCCAGATTGGGGTCATGGGTCAGCCGGTCCGACAGGGTTTCCACCGTCCGCTCCAGCGTGGCGATGCGGCGGTGGCCGGCGGCCAGCACCTCGGCCCAGCCGGGAAAGCGGCCTGCAAATTCGTCCACCCGGTCCAGCTCCGCCACCGGCACGCCGCTGTCTGCTGCCGCCTCCCGCAGGGTGGAGATCAGCGCCGCCTCCGCCCCCTCGCTCAGCATCGAGGGTTCGACCCCCAAAACCCCGGCAATGCCGACCAGAAGCTTGCCGCCGATTCTGCGCCGGTTGTGCTCAATCAGGTTGAGATAAGAGGCTGAAATCCCTGCCTCCCGCGCCAATTCGGCCTGACGCAATCCAAGGATGAGCCTGCGCTCGCGGATCCGGCTGCCAGTGAGGGTGTCGCGTGCCATTCAGGCGGGCCTCCCAAAACACTTCCAATTCAAGGGCTTTCTGCAACGCAATATAACTTTGTTTACAGTATGCCGCGGAATATTGTTCATTTATTTACAGAATTTTCAAGCTGCAAAAGGGTTTTATTGCTTGGGTTTACATGACGCTCTCATACTGATTTTGCACGAACAGTGCTGGTACCGCGCAGAAGTGAGGAGCTGCAAGGCACCAATCATATTAGGGAGGAATACATGTCTAAATTTGACGTTTCGCGTCGTGGTGTCCTGAGGACCGGCGCACTCGCAGGCGCCGGTGTGGCGCTGCCGACTATCTTTACCGCCTCTTCCGCCGCCGCTTTCACCAATGAGCCGACCGGCGGCACCGTCACCCTGGGCTTCAACGTGCCGCAGACCGGCCCCTATGCCGACGAAGGCGCAGACGAGCTGCGCGCCTATGAGCTGGCGGTCGAGCATCTGAACGGCGGCGGCGACGGCGGCATGATGAACACCTTCAGCTCCAAGGCGCTGCAGGGCAGCGGCATTCTGGGCAAGAAGGTGGAATACGTCACCGGCGACACCCAGACCAAATCCGACGCCGCCCGCGCCTCCGCCAAGTCGATGATCGAGAAGGACGGCGCGGTGATGATCACCGGCGGCTCCTCCTCCGGTGTGGCAATCGCCGTGCAGGGCCTCTGCCAAGAGGCAGGCGTGATCTTCATGGCTGGTCTCACCCACTCCAACGACACGACCGGCAAGGACAAGAAGGCCAACGGTTTCCGCCATTTCTTCAACGGCTACATGTCGGGTGCAGCGCTGGCGCCGGTGCTCAAGAACCTCTATGGCACCGACCGTATCGCCTATCACCTGACAGCCGACTACACTTGGGGCTGGACCCAGGAGGAATCGATCGCCGCCGCCACCGAGGCGCTGGGCTGGCAGACCGTGAACAAGGTCCGCACACCGCTGGCCGCCACCGACTTCTCCTCCTACATCGCTCCGGTGCTGAACTCGGGCGCCGACGTGCTGGTGCTGAACCACTATGGCGGCAACATGGTGAACTCGCTGACCAACGCGGTGCAGTTCGGCCTGCGCGAAAAGGTGGTGAACGGCAAGAACTTCGAGATTGTCGTGCCGCTCTACTCCCGTCTGATGGCCAAAGGCGCCGGTGCCAACGTGAAGGGCATCCACGGCTCCACCAACTGGCACTGGACGCTGCAGGACGAGGGCTCCAAGGCCTTCGTGAAATCCTTCGGCACCAAATACGGCTTCCCGCCGAGCCAGGCCGCGCACACCTGCTATGTGCAGACCCTGCTTTACGCGGATGCGGTCGAGCGCGCAGGCAGCTTCAACCCCTGCGCCGTTGTGGAAGCGCTGGAAGGCTATGAGTTCGACGGCCTGGGCAACGGTCCGACGCTCTACCGTGCCGAAGACCACCAGTGCTTCAAGGATGTTCTGGTGGTGCGCGGGAAAGAGAACCCGACCTCGGAATTCGACCTTCTGGAAGTGGTCGAGGTCACCCCGCGGGCACAGGTGGAATACGCACCGGATCACCCGATGTTCGCTGGCGGCAACCTGGGCGCCTGCAACCCGGGCGCATAAGCCAGCCACAGGGCGCCGGAACTTTGAAAAAATTCCGTGCCGGATTCCGTACCGGAATCCGGCTGCCCCAACCGGCCCGTCCGCTCCCCCGCCGGACGGGCCATCCCGAACCTGACGCACGGTGGGACCCATGGACGCCATTCTCCTGCAAATCCTGAACGGGCTCGACAAGGGCTCGGCCTATGCGCTGATCGCGCTGGGATTGACACTTATCTTCGGCACGCTGGGCGTGGTGAACTTTGCCCATGGGGCCCTGTTCATGATCGGCGCCTTCTGCGCCGTTACCCTGCAACGCATTCTGAACCTCAGCTATGAGGTAGTCGACGAGACCCAGACCGACTTCCTCGGCAACCCTCTCAAGGTGA
Organism: Leisingera sp. CC-HEC096; assembly: GCF_059429235.1. Taxonomy (NCBI): domain Bacteria; kingdom Pseudomonadati; phylum Pseudomonadota; class Alphaproteobacteria; order Rhodobacterales; family Roseobacteraceae; genus Leisingera; species Leisingera sp. CC-HEC096. The sequence goes on along the minus strand of NZ_JCAIJS010000001.1, from coordinate 585,432 downwards.
AAACCCCCTATGTCGAGGCCTGGTTCGGCCCCGAATTCGGCGGTGCCATCATCGACTGGGCGGTGCCGCTGGCGATCCTCTTTGCCATCCCGATCATGATCGGCGTCGGCTATGTGATGGAGCGCGGGCTGATCAAGCATTTCTACAAACGCCCCCACGCCGACCAGATCCTGGTGACCTTCGGTCTCGCCATCGTGCTGCAGGAAGTGGTCAAGTATTTCTACGGCGCCAACCCGATCCAGACCCCGGCGCCGGACGCGCTGAACGGAGTGGTGAACCTGGGTGCCGTGATCGGCATGGACATCATCTATCCTGTCTGGCGCGTGGTCTATTTCTTCTTTGCCGTGCTGATCATCGGCGGCATCTTCAGCTTCCTGCAATTCACCACCTTCGGCATGGTGGTGCGCGCGGGCATGGCCGACCGCGAGACAGTGGGCCTTCTGGGCATCAACATCGACCGCCGCTTCACAATCATGTTCGGAATCGCCGCCGCCGTCGCGGGCCTGGCCGGTGTCATGTACACGCCGATCAACTCCCCCAATTACCACATGGGCATGGACTTCCTGGTCCTCAGCTTCGTGGTGGTGGTTGTCGGCGGCATGGGCTCCCTGCCCGGCGCGGTGCTGGCGGGCTTCCTGCTGGGCATTCTGGAGAGCTTTGCCTCGATGAACGAGATCAAGTCGCTGATCCCCGGCATCGACCAGATCATCATCTATGTGGTCGCAATCATCATTCTGCTGACCCGCCCGCGGGGCCTGATGGGCCGCAAAGGCGTGATGGAGGACTAAGACATGTTCGGACTGGACAAAAGAGACACTTCCCTGCTGATCATCGTCGCCATCCTGACGCTGTTTGCACCCTTCATCCTGAACCCCTTCCCGGCCGGCAGCGCCATGGCGCAGTTCAACGCGGGCTATCCGGACCTGATGCAGCGGTTCGTGATCTTCGGGATCTTCGCCATCGGCTTCAACATCCTGTTCGGCCTCACCGGCTACCTGTCGTTCGGCCATGCTGCCTTCCTCGGCGTCGGCTCCTACTCCGCCGTCTGGATGTTCAAGCTCATCGGCATGAACGTGATCCCGGCCATCGTTTTGTCGGTGATCGTCGCGGGCCTGTTTGCGCTGCTCATCGGCTTCATCAGCCTGCGCCGCTCAGGCATTTACTTCTCGATCCTGACGCTGGCCTTTGCGCAAATGTCCTTCAACCTCGCCTATTCGGTGCTGACCCCGATCACCAACGGTGAAACCGGCCTGCAGCTGACGCTGGAAGATCCCCGTATCCTGGGCGTCTCCGCCACCGCCGACGGCTCGATCCCCGTGACCAACCTGTTCGGGCTGGAGATGCGCTCCACATTCGAACTCGCCGTGGGCCCCTGGGCGTTCCAGTTCAACGCAGGCTATTACCTCTGCGCGCTGATCATGCTGGCCGCCTTCTACCTGGCGATCCGCATCTTCCGCTCGCCTTTCGGCATGATGCTGCGGGCGGTGAAGTCGAACCAGCAGCGGATGAACTACACAGGCCTCAACACCCGGCCCTACACCCTGGCTGCCTTTGTGATCTCCGGCATGTATGCGGGCCTTGCAGGCGGGCTGATGGCCTCGATGGACCCGCTGGCCGGGGCTGAGCGGATGCAGTGGACCGCCTCCGGCGAAGTCGTCCTGATGACCATCCTGGGCGGTGCCGGCACGCTGATCGGCCCGGTGCTGGGCGCAGGCTTCATCAAGTACTTCGAGAACATCTTCTCCAAGATCAACGACAACGTCCTGCACACCTGGTTCAGCTTCCTGCCGGACGGGATGGAGGACGCGGTCGTGTTCCTGATCCACCCCTTCATCGGCAAGGGCTGGCACCTGACCCTCGGCATCCTGTTCATGCTGGTGGTGATCTTCCTGCCCGGCGGCCTGGTCGAAGGCGGCCAGCGGATCAAGGGCTGGCTCAGCCGCCGCAAGGCCAAAGACAGCAACGCCTCTGGCGAAACCAACCCCGCGGAATAAGGAGACAGAACAATGGGTATCCTTGAAGTCAAAGACGTGGGGAAACGGTTCGGCGGCCTGCAGGCGCTGTCCGATGTGAACCTCAGCGTCAAGGAAAACTCGGTCCACGCGATCATCGGACCGAACGGCGCGGGCAAGTCCACCCTGCTCAATTGCCTGGTGGGCAAGCTGATCCCCGACACCGGATCCGTCATGTTCGACGGCCAGTCGGTGCTGGGCCGCGCGCCGTATGAAATCAACCAGATGGGCATCAGCCGCGTGTTCCAGACGCCTGAGATCTTCGGCGACCTGACGGTGCTGGAAAACATGATGATCCCCTGCTTTGCCAAACGGGACGGCGCGTTCGAGCTGAACGCCCTGTCCGCGGTGCTGCGGCAGAAGGACATTCTGGAAAAGGCCGAGCACATGCTGGAAGAGATGAACATGGCAGACAAGCGGCACATGCACGCCGCCGCCATGTCCCGCGGCGACAAGCGGCGGCTGGAGATCGGCATGTGCCTGAGCCAGGAGCCGCGCCTGCTGCTGCTGGACGAGCCGACCGCGGGCATGGCGCGGGCCGATACCAACAACACCATCGACCTGCTGAAACAGATCAGCGATGAGCGCGACATCACCATCGCCATCATCGAACACGACATGCATGTGGTATTCAGCCTCGCCAACCGGATCACGGTTCTGGCCCAGGGCACGCCGCTGGTCGAGGACGATCCGCAGAACATCCGCGGCAACCCGAAGGTGCGTGAAGCCTATCTGGGCGAGAGCGCGTAAAGGAGAAACACCATGAATGTGAAACCCGATTTCTCCAAGAACGCCAATGTGGCCTCCACCGCCCCGGCATTCCTGTCGGTCTGGGATGTGCACGCCTACTACGGCGAGAGCTACATCGTGCAGGGCATCAACTTCAACGTCCACGAGGGCGAGATCCTGGCGCTGCTGGGCCGCAACGGCGCGGGTAAGACCTCGACCCTGCGTTCGATCGCCCGCACCGGCTCGCCGATGGTAACCCGCGGCGAGATCTGGCTGGACCACAAGCCGCTGCACAAGATGACGTCGTATGAGGCCGCCGCCGAGGGACTGGGCCTGGTGCCCGAAGACCGCCGCATCATTCCCGGCCTGACGGTCGAGGAAAACCTGCAGCTGGCGCAGATCGCGCCGCCCATCGGCTGGTCGCTGGAGCGCCTCTATGACCTGTTCCCGCGCCTTGGCGAACGCCGCAAGCAGGAGGGCGTGACCCTGTCAGGCGGTGAGCAGCAGATGCTGGCGATTGCCCGGGCGCTGGCCCGCGACATCAAGGTGCTCTTGCTGGACGAACCCTACGAGGGCCTGGCGCCGGTGATCGTCGACGAGATCGAAAAGACCCTCATCCACATCAAGGAACAGGGCATGACAACCATCATTGTCGAGCAGAACGCGGTCCGCGCCCTGGAACTGGCGGACCGTGCAGTGATCCTCGATACCGGCGGCATCGTCTTTGACGGCACCGCCGCCGAGGTCCTGGCCAACGAAGAGCTGCGCGCCGAATACCTGGCGATCTGAGGCGCGCGCCAAGCCATACATCTCCGTCTTGCCGGCCACCCGCGTGCCGGCATTGGCAGACTGAGGCCGGCTCTCCCCTGAGCCGGCCTTTTTTGCAAACTGCTGGGCCTAAGCCGTAAACATCAGTTTTTGCCGCAATAAACCCCGGTTATACGGCCCCGGTTTCTGCACCCCTCCAACTTGGCGCCTATTCTTCGCAGCCGCTCCGGACGCGATGTCTCTGCCACAGCCCGCGCCATTCCGGCACGGCACCTGACAGGACACAGAAAGGACACCCCATGCGCCACTCGCTGAAACTCCTCGCCCTTGCCCTCGCCCTGCCCGCCGCGGCGGCATTTGCTTCCGAGGGTACACCCAGCGCCGAAACCCAGGCCAAGATCCGCGACCTGCTGACCGCGCAGGGCTATGACGTGCGCAAGATCGAAAGCGAAGACGGCCAGTACGAAGCCTACGCCCTGAAGGACGGCAAGAAATACGAGGTCTACCTGAACGGCAAGCTTGAGGTGGTGAAGATCGAAGAAAACGACTGAGCCCTACAGACCAGCACACCGGGCGCCAACTCCCGGCGCCCGCTTTGATAGGAGGGCTGAAATGCGCCGCACATACGTCTGGGACCCTGTGGTCCGGCTGTTTCACTGGTCGCTGGCCGCGGGCTTTGCCGCCAATGCGCTGTTCACCGATCCGGAGGGCGATCTTCATCTTTACATCGGCTATGCCATTGCCGCGCTGATCGGCATCCGGGTGATCTGGGGCCTCATCGGCAGCCGCTATGCGCGGTTCTCCAGCTTTCCGCCTGATGCCGGTGCTGCGGCCAGTCAGCTCAGCGATATCGCCACGGGGCGGATCCGGCGGCATCCCGGCCACTCTCCGCTGGGCGCGCTGATGATCTACAACCTGCTGCTGACGATCAGCGGCATCGCCTTCACCGGCTATCTGATGACGACCACCCCATTCTGGGGCGTCGAATGGCCGGAAGAGCTGCACGAAATGCTGGTCTCCTGGGCCGAAATCTCCATCGTTCTGCATGTGGCAGCGGTGCTGTTCGAAAGCCGCCGGACCAAAGTCAATCTGGCGCGTGCGATGGTCACTGGCTACAAGGAGATGCCCGGCACCTCAGCGGAGACCTGACAATGCGCCAGAACCGGCAAGACCCGGCCAAACCCTGGATCCTGATTGCCGTCATCGCCGTGCAGGCCCTCTGCGCGGCGGTGTTCCTTGGCGATGTGATTGCGGATCTCAGCGGGCTCGAGGCTGGTGAGACCGACGACGGCGAACGCAGCCACACATATATCGAAGGGCTTGCCGCGCTGGCGCTGACCGCAGCCATCGTGATCGAAACCCGCATTCTGATGTGGCTGCTGCGGCGCAAGGCGCATCTGGAGGAAAGCCTGAGTTCGGCACAAGCCGCGATTCAGGAGGTGATCGACACAGAGTTCGCCACCTGGAAACTGACGCCCGCCGAGCTGGATGTTGCGACGTTCCTGGTCAAGGGCCTCAGCACCGCCGAAATCGCCGCCATGCGCGGCAGTGCCGAGGGCACCGTCAAAGCGCAGCTCAATGCGATATACCGCAAGTCCGGCACCGCCAACCGGGCCGAGCTGATGAGCCTGCTGATCGACACCATGATGGGCCAGCGCCAGACCGGCCGCGGCGAAGGCACCGCCGCGGCCCGGCCGGCCTGATCCAAGATCAGACCAGCTTCCGCAGTTCCGTCTTCAGCACCTTGCCGTAATTATTCTTGGGCAACGCCTCAATCCGCAAATACGCCTTGGGCCGTTTGAACCGCGCGATCCGGCTGTTGCACAGGTCATCTAGTTCCGCGTCAGGCGCATCCCCAACGACAAAGGCCACCACTTCCTCGCCCCAGTCTGCATGAGGCCGGCCCACCACCGAGACCTCGCGCACCTGCGGGTGCATCAGCAGCACCTCCTCCACCTCGCGCGGATAAACGTTGGAGCCGCCGGTGATGATCATGTCCTTGGAGCGGTCCTGCAGTGTGAGGTAGCCGTCTTCGTCCAGCACCCCCATGTCGCCGGTCATAAGCCAGCCGTTGATAAGCGTCTTCCCTGTCGCCTCCGGGTTCTGCCAATAGCCCGGCATCACAGCATCCCCGCGCACCATGATTTCGCCGTGGCTCCCTGCAGGCAGGAACTCCCCCTCCGGTGTGCCGATCCGCACCTCCACCACGCTTTGCGCCCTGCCGACGCTGGCCAGCCGCTCGCGCCAGCGCGGATGCGTGCGGTCCTGCACGTCATGGCGGGGCAGCGCGGTGATCGCCATCGGGCATTCGCCCTGGCCGTAAACCTGCACGAAGACCGGGCCGAAATGATCCACCGCCTCGATGATATCAGCGGCATACATCGGCCCGCCGGCATAGACCACGGTCCGGAGCCCCTCCCCCTTGCAGCCCAGCCGTTTAGCTTCCGAGGTCATTCGTGTGACCATCGTGGGTGCTGCAAACATGTGGACGCGCCCGAAATGAGCGGCGAGGCCGAAGATCTCAGTTTCATCAAATGCGCCCGACTCAGGGCAGACATGGCGGGCGCCGGCCAGAACATGCTGGAGCGCATAGATCCCCGCCCCATGACTCATCGGCGCGGCATAAAGCGCGTGATCTTCGGCGCTCACCTGATCCACGTCGGCGAAATAGGCAATGGCCATGGCCGTCAGCATCCGGTGGGTGATCATCACCCCCTTGGGCCGCCCGGTGGTGCCCGAGGTATAAAACAGCCAGGCCAGGTCCTCCGGCAGACGCGAGGCAGGCTCCGCCACCGGTCCGGCATCCAACGCTGCCGCGTATTCAGCGCCGGCAATATCCACGCAGCGCACAGCGGCACCGGTTTCCGCGACCGCCTCGGTCAGCCCCGGAGAGGTGAACACCAGTTTTGCACCTGAGTTTTGCAGGATGAACTCTGCCTCCTTGCCGTGCAGCTTGGCATTGATCGGCACAGCCGCCGCGCCGGCATACCAGATACCGTAAAGCGCACTCAGGTAGTCCGGGCAGTTCTTCATGAAGATGCCGACCCGGTCGCCGGGTGAGACGCCCTGCGCCAGCAGCCAGCCCGCCACCGACGCCGCCCGCGCATGGAACTCTGCATAATCCGCCACCAGCTCCTGCCCCAGAAACAGCGCAGGCCGCGCCCCCTCCGCCGCTGCCATCCGCTGCAGCCACACTGCTATGTTCATCTGCTCCTCCCGGTGCCCAATTGCCCGCCACAAGGCGCGTCACGGCAACCCCTTCAATTTACCGGAATAACCGGGCTAAGAATACCATATGAGCGATCTTGCCTTTGACCATGCCCCCGTGGGCCTTGCCGTGCTGGAACGCCGCGTCATCACGCGGTGCAATCTGCAGTTTGCCGCCACCTTCGGCGGCGCTCCCGCGGACTATACCGGGATGCTGGTAGCCGGTCTCTACCCCAGCCAGGAGGATTTCAACCGTATCGGCGCCCTGCTGCAGCGGCCTGAGGCGCAAAGCGGCAGCTACAGCGACGAGCGCATCATGCGCCGCCGCGCCGGGGAGTTGTTCTGGTGCCGGGTGCGCGGCCGTTCGGTCACGCCAGGGGCGCCGTTCCAGACCGGCATCTGGTCCTTTGCCGATATCTCCGAGGACCGCCCGGTGGTCTCCCTGACCCCGCGGGAGCGCGAAGTGGCGATCCTCACCTGCAAGGGGCTGTCCGCCAAGGAAATCGGCAAGCAGCTGGATCTGTCCTACCGCACCGTGGAAACCCACCGCGCCCGCCTGCTGCAAAAGTTCGGCGCCCGCAAGCTCCCGGAACTGGTGGCAAAGCTGACGGGAATGCCGCTCTGAGGCAGCACCCGAAGGTTGACCGCGGCAGGCAATTGCAAATCCGTCAATCCGCCTCCATGTTACGGCAAGCATCGACAGCGCTTTCCTTGCGGTAATCCTTGCCCTATAAGCGCGCTAATTTCCTGCCTGCCGGGCCTCATGGGCCTGGGCGGGCATGTCGGAACCGGCTTGAGGACAAAATGACGAACAAATCTCACGAAGCGGATGTGGCATTCATCAAGGCGCTGGCGGAACTGCTGCGCGAAAACGATCTGACCGAATTGCAGGTCAAGCGGGAATACGGCGAGGAGGACAGCCTCAATGTCCGCGTCTCGCGCCAGACCGCGATGGCTGCCGCACCGGTGCAGATGGCCGTGCCCGCCGCCGCCGCCCCCGCCCCGGTTGCTGCCGCTGCAACTCCGGCTGCCGCAGCCGCGCCTGCCGCCGCCAACGACGATCCGGCCAGCCACCCCGGCGCCGTGACCTCGCCGATGGTCGGTACTGTGTACCTGCAGGCTGAGCCGGGCGCGCCCGCCTTTATCTCCGTGGGCAAGCAGGTCAGCGAAGGCGACACCCTGCTGATCGTCGAGGCGATGAAGACCATGAACCACATCCCGGCGCCCAAGGCAGGCACCGTGAAGCGCATCCTGGTCGAAGACGGCGCCGCCGTTGAATTCGGGTCGCCCCTGGTCATCATCGAATAAGGGTCTGCCATGTTTGACAAGATCCTGATTGCCAACCGCGGCGAGATCGCCCTGCGCGTGATCCGTGCCTGCCGGGAAATGGGCATCAAGTCGGTCGCGGTGCATTCCACCGCCGACGCCGACGCGATGCACGTGCGCATGGCCGATGAATCGGTCTGCATCGGCCCGCCGTCCGGCGCGCAAAGCTACCTGTCGATTCCCGCCATCATCTCGGCGTGCGAGATCACCGGCGCCCAGGCGATCCACCCGGGCTACGGCTTCCTGTCGGAAAACGCCAACTTCGTGCAGATCATCGAGGACCACGGGCTGACGTTCATCGGCCCCTCGGCCGAACATATCCGCATCATGGGTGACAAGATCACCGCCAAGGATACCGCCAAGAACCTCGGCATTCCGGTGGTTCCCGGGTCCGACGGCGGCGTGCCCGACATTGCCGCGGCCAAAAAGGCCGCCAAGGACATGGGCTACCCGGTCATCATCAAGGCCACCGCCGGCGGCGGCGGCCGAGGCATGAAGGTGGCCAAGGACGAGAAAGAGCTGACCTCAGCCTTCTCCACCGCCCGCTCCGAGGCCAAGGCCGCCTTCGGCAATGACGAAGTCTACATGGAGAAATACCTCCAGAAGCCGCGTCACATCGAAGTCCAGGTCTTTGGCGACGGCAAGGGCACCGGTATCCACCTGGCTGAGCGCGACTGCTCCCTGCAGCGCCGCCACCAGAAGGTGTTCGAGGAGGCCCCCGGCCCCTGCATCACCCCGGAAGAGCGCGCCAAGATCGGTAAAATCTGTGCCGACGCCATTGGCAAGATGGGCTATTCCGGCGCCGGCACCGTCGAGTTCCTGTATGAAGACGGCGAGTTCTATTTCATCGAGATGAACACCCGCCTGCAGGTGGAGCACCCGGTGACCGAAGCGATCTTCGGTGTCGACCTGGTGCGTGAGCAGATCCGGGTAGCCGAAGGCCTGCCGATGTCGTTCACCCAGGACGATCTGGAGATCAACGGCCACGCCATCGAAGTGCGGATCAACGCCGAGAAACTGCCGAACTTTGCCCCCTGCCCGGGCAAGATCACCCAGTACCACGCCCCCGGCGGCCTGGGTGTCCGGATGGATTCGGCGCTCTATGACGGCTATTCGATCCCGCCCTACTACGACTCGCTGATCGGCAAGCTGATCGTGCACGGCCGCGACCGGACCGAAGCACTGGCGCGCCTGAACCGCGCCCTGGGCGAGCTGATCATCGACGGTATCGACACCACCGTGCCGCTGTTCCATGCGCTGTTGCAGGAGAAAGACATCCACACCGGCGACTACGGCATCCACTGGCTGGAACGCTGGCTGGAAGAGAACACGCCGGCCTGACATCTGACGGGGCGCGCCATTGGCGGCGCCCCGTTTTACTTTTCCCTGCATTTTCCCGTTATACTGCCAGCACCATGAGCTTGACTGCGGACCTTCTGCTGCACGCCTATTCCGCCGGTGTTTTCCCAATGGCCGAACACCGCGACGACCCGGACGTGTTCTGGGTCGATCCCAAGCGGCGCGGGATCCTGCCGCTGGACGGTTTCCGCATCTCCCGCTCCCTGGCCAAGCGCATCCGCAACGGCGGCTTTGAAATTACCGTGAACCGCGACTTTGCCGGGGTGGTCGACGGCTGCGCCGACCGGGCGGAGACCTGGATCAGCGCCGAAATCCGCGACCGCTATCTGGAACTGCATATGATGGGCAACGCCCATTCACTGGAGGTCTGGCATCAGGGCGTGCTGGCCGGCGGCACCTATGGCGTCTCGCTGGGCGGTGCGTTCTTCGGTGAAAGCATGTTCTCGCGCCGCCGCGACGCCTCCAAAGTGGCGCTGGCCTATCTGACCGACCGGCTGGTGCAGGCGGGATTCACTTTATGCGACACCCAGTTCCTGACCCCGCATCTGGCCTCGCTCGGCGGTATCGAGGTCAGCCGCGCCCGTTACCGCGCGCTGCTGCGGGAGGCCTTGTCTCAGGATGCGGATTTCACCCGCCCCGCGGTGCCATCGCCTCAGCTGCTGCTGCAGCGGATGACCCAGACATCATAACGGCTGTGGTCCAGCGCGTTCAGCGCCGGGCTGGAGGCGATCATCCAGCCTTCGAACTGCACCGCGCCGTCATCGGGGTTACGCACGGTGAGAAAGGCAAAGGCGTCCCCTGTCGGGTTGTCCGCCGGATACCGGCACTCCGACACGGTGACCAGAACTCCGAACATCTCCGCACTGGCGCCAACGGCGACTTCGGCGTCCATGCTGTGGCCGTTGACCTTGTCCAGCGCCCGCAGCACCGCTGCGGTCCCTTGCGCCGCCTGCTCCTGCGCCACCGCAGGCAGCGCCAGCACAGCGGCTGTCAGGGCTGCGGCCAGGCGTTTCACGACTCTTCCCCGCCGCCTGCGACGAATTTGACCAGCAGCGAAATCAGGCTGACCGCACCTTGCGTGTCCTCGATCTCGTCGCCTGCCTCAAAGGCAAACTGAGAGCCGCCGGGCATAATCTCGACGAAATTGCCGCCCAGCAAACCTTCGGAAGAAATCACCACCGCGCTGTCATCGGGGATTTCGATCCCTTGCTTCACCGAAAACCTGGTGTCGGCGCGGAAAGTCTCGGGGTTCAGATCGACGCCGGTCACGGTGCCGATCTTGACGCCCGCCAGCCGCACATCGGTGCCGACGCTGACGCCCTCCAGCGATCGGAAAGACGCGCTCAGGTCATAGGTGGCGCCGGCGCGCGACAGGCCCGCCGCCTGCCCTGCATAAACGGCAAACGCAACCGCGGCGGCCAGCACAACACCGCCGGCAAAAACTTCAGTAGGATTGTGGGACATGTAACCAGCCTTCTGGCAGATGTTTATTCAGGCACCCAGGCCTCGTAGTCACGGCGCTCCTTAGGCTCGCCGCCCGCGCGGATAGAGCCAGCCGGCGCATAGGCCATCATGGTGCCGGTCAGGTTTTCCTGGTGCGGCTTTTCCCAGGCCTTGTGTTTCAGCGGCTTCTCGCTCGGCACCTCGTCAAAGGTACGGTGCAGCCAGCCGTGCCAGTCCGGGCTGACGCGCGAGGCTTCCACTTCGCCGTTGAACATCACCCAGCGCTTGCTGTCGTCCGCATTGCGGTAGAACACGTTGCCCTGATCGTCTTCCCCCACCTTGATGCCCTTGCGGGCGGTGAAGATCCGGGTGTTCAGGGTGGAGCCGTTCCACCAGGTCACAGCGCGCAGAAGAGTGTTCAGGATTCCCATGGATGCCTCCGGAGTTTTCCGACCTTGATATGGCCCAATTTCCCGCCAAGGTCCAGTGGCTTGCGCCCTCTCTGGCGGCCTTGCGGCGGGAACGGGCAGATTTGCCTCTGCCCCATTGGCGGGGCGTTTGCCGGCTCAGCTTTCCGCCGGTGCCAGCGCTGTCACCTCGATCTCGATGCGGAACTTGGGATCAATCAGGTTGCACTCAATCATCGTTGCCGCCGGCGGGTTGGCGCCAAAGGTCTCAGCCAGAACCGGCCAGCAGGGCTCAAACTCTGCCGCGTCCGGCAGGTAGTAGTTGACTCGCACCACATCGGCAAAGCTGGCGCCCGCTTTCTCCAGCGCCGCGCCGATGGTGTCCAATGCCGACTGGCACTGCGCCACTACATCCTCGCCCTGCCCGACGGTTCCGGCCACATGCACAAAACCGCCCGCAACTACGGCGCGGCAATAGCCGATCTTGGCCTCGAATTCACCGCCGGAGGAAATCCGTTTGATCATAGCCCTTTACCTTCTTCTGGCTGAAAATATCCCGGGGGAGCAGCGGCGGCTGCTGCGGGGGCAGAGCCCCCCAAGCCAAGCCGTCCTCCAAAAAAGAAACGGCGCGGAAGAAACCGCGCCGTTTGAACCAAGTTCTATCCGCTCACCCCGCAGACGCCGGCTCTTTCTCGGCATCCGCGTGGATCATCAGCGGCTGCGCGTCTGAGGTCACCGCCTCTTCGTTCACGACCACCTTGGTCACGCTGTCCATGCCCGGCAGATCGAACATGGTATCCAGCAGGATGTCCTCCATGATCGAGCGCAGGCCACGGGCGCCGGTCTTGCGTTCGATCGCCTTGCGGGCAATCGCCTTCAGCGCCTCGTCGGTAAAGTCCAGCTCGGTGTCTTCCAGTTCGAACAGGCGCTGGTACTGCTTGACCAGGGCGTTTTTAGGCTGGGTCAGAATGGTGACCAGCGCGTCCTCGTCCAGGTCCTCCAGCGTCGCCAGAACCGGCAGACGGCCGACAAATTCCGGGATCAGGCCGAATTTCAGCAGGTCTTCCGGCTCCAGGTCCTGGAAGATCTCGCCGACGCCGCGGTCGTCGTTGTCGCGCACATCCGCGCCAAAGCCCATCGCCGAACCCTTGCCGCGCTGCGCGATGATTTTGTCGAGGCCGGCAAAGGCGCCGCCGCAGATGAACAGGATGTTGGTGGTGTCCACCTGCAGGAACTCCTGCTGCGGATGCTTGCGCCCGCCCTGCGGCGGAACGGAAGCCACTGTGCCTTCCATCAGCTTCAGCAGTGCCTGCTGCACGCCCTCGCCCGACACGTCGCGGGTGATCGAGGGGTTTTCCGACTTCCGGGTGATCTTGTCGACCTCGTCGATATAGACGATGCCGCGCTGCGCACGCTCGACGTTGTATTCCGACGCCTGCAGCAGCTTCAGGATGATGTTCTCAACATCCTCGCCCACGTAACCGGCCTCAGTGAGCGTGGTGGCATCCGCCATGGTAAAGGGCACATCCAGGATCCGCGCCAGCGTTTGGGCCAGCAGCGTCTTGCCGCAGCCGGTGGGGCCGATCAGCAGGATGTTCGACTTTGCCAGTTCAATGTCCGAACCCGCTTTTTGCGCATGATTCAGACGCTTGTAATGGTTGTGCACCGCAACCGACAGCACCCGCTTAGCGGTGGCCTGGCCGATCACGTAATCATCCAGCACCTGGCAGATGTCCTTGGGCGAAGGCACCCCGTCGGTGGCCTTCAGCCCGGAGGCCTTGGTCTCTTCACGGATGATATCCATGCACAGTTCAACGCATTCATCGCAAATGAATACGGTGGGGCCTGCGATCAGCTTGCGCACTTCATGCTGGCTCTTGCCGCAGAAGCTGCAGTAGAGGGTGTTTTTGCTGTCGCCGCCTGAATTCGTCGCCATGGTCTACCTTTCAGTCCGCCCGGTCCGCTGCACCCGCGCTGCGGGGCATTTCATCTTTCTGCCAGCTTAAGCCAGTGCTTAGGCCGCCACAATGTGAAAGTGCGCCCCAAATTCACCGCGGGGCGCACCGCTGTTCACAAGATCAGGCGTCAGGCCTGCTCGTCATCGCCTTTGGCTCGGTTTTCAACGATCTCGTCGATCAGACCGAATTCCTTGGCCTCTTCCGGCGACATGAAATTGTCGCGCTCCAGCGCGTTCACCACGGTGTCATAGTCCTGGCCGGTGTGCTTGACGTAGATCTCGTTCAGGCGCTTCTTCAGCTTCAGGGTCTCTTCGGCGTGGATCATGATATCGGTCGCCTGGCCCTGGAAACCGCCAGAGGGCTGGTGCACCATCACGCGGGAGTTCGGCAAGCTGAAGCGCATGCCCTTTTCGCCGGCGGTCAGCAGCAGCGAACCCATCGACGCCGCCTGGCCGATCACCAGGGTCGAGACCTTGGGCTTGATGTACTGCATGGTGTCATAGATCGACAGGCCAGAGGTCACAACGCCGCCGGGCGAGTTGATGTACATCGAGATTTCCTTGGACGGGTTTTCCGCCTCAAGATGCAGCAGCTGCGCCACGATCAAAGAGCTCATGCCATCGTGAACCGGCCCGTTCACAAAGATGATCCGCTCCTTCAGCAGGCGGGAAAAGATGTCATAGGCCCGCTCGCCCCGGCTGGTCTGCTCAACCACCATCGGGACCAGGGTGTTCATGTATGTTTCTCTGGGATCAATCATTTCGACCTGCCTGCTTTGAATTATGTCCGGCACCATACCCGACAGAGTGTTACCCGAGTCTTAGTATCGCCCCATTTGACCTGCAAGGGGCGGCGGGCATTTTACGCTGCCGCAAACCTGCGTGCGGTGTCGCAATCCGCAGGAACGCTGTCGCTATCCTAGGGCTGCGCCGGGCGGCAGCGCCTTAGGTAGCAAAACCAAGTCCGAATTCCGCCCGGCTGCTGTGCTGCCCGGGTGCTGCGCTGGGGTCCCGTCATGGCCGATGACAGTTTCGTTCAGAAAGGCGCCGCCGCCAATCTCGCCATCCCGTTCGAGGGCGAGCCGCAGGATTTCTATTTCCTGCTGCTGCCCAAGGCGACGATGCTGCCCGTGGCCGCCGCCATCGAACCTTTGCGCATCGCCAACCAGGTCACCGGCACACGGCTTTACCGCTGGTACATCATGACAGAGGACGGCCAGCCGGTGCGCTGCTCCAACGGCATGGTGGTAACGCCGGACACCCCGCTGCAGCCGCTGCCTTCGGATTCGCTGGGTTTTGTCTGTGCAGGCGTCGAACCGCACGCCGCCGCCAGCGAGGTCACCCTGAACTGGCTGCGCCGCGAAAGCCGCTTTGGCCGCTCCATCGGCGGCATCTGCACCGGCGCCTTTGCGCTGGCCCAGGCCGGGCTGATCAAGAATCACAAGTTCACCCTGCACTGGGAAAACCAGCCGGGCTTTCTGGAGAGCTACCCGAACCTGGAGCCCTCGCCCAATATTTTTGAGATCTCGGGTCCGCTGATGACCTGCGGCGGCGGCAATGCCGCAACCGACATGATGCTGCACCTGATCGAGGAACGCCACGGCAAGCAACTGGCGATCATCGTCGCCGACATGTGCCTGCACGTGCGCTCCGGCGGCCAGGCGGCACCGCAGAAATCGAACTATGCGGTGGCCATCGGCAGCCGCAACCAGCGCCTGCTGAACGCGCTGCAGCTGATGCAGGAATCAATCGAGGAGCCGCTGTCGATCGGCGAGCTGTGCGACCGGCTCGACATCTCCCGCCGCCAGTTGGAACGGCTGTTCTCGCGCTATCTGAACCAAAGCCCGATGCACGTCTATTTCGACATGCGCCTGAGCCACGCCTTTGCGCTGATGAACGAAACCTCGATGTCCGTCACCGAGATCGCGCTGGCCTCGGGCTTCAACTCCGCCACCCACTTCTCGCGCCAGTTCAAGCGCAAGTTCGGCGCTTCCCCGCATTTCTTCCGCAAGGGCTGGAGCTGAGCGCCGCTCTGCCCGAAGAAATGGCTGAGCTTGAGGCGCCCCGCCCCGGCGGCGCACTGCAGTGATGCCGCGGTGCAACGCTTACTTGCGTTCTCAATCCATGGTAGCACCAGCCACATATTTGCCTGATTTTTTCTCTATCCCAAGCCACACGCCAAAGGAGATCAAGAAGAAGACACCACACCTGCCGGAATCTGCAGTCCGGCACAGGCCCCCAGCAGCCGGATCGGCCGGATAGAACTTTTTAGCTGCCCATTAATACCCCCGCTCCCCCTCCACCCATTTCAGGAAACGGAGCGACTTAATTTCATTAACCCATCAGGTATTCCCATGCACCGTTTCCCAGTCACCGACCTGCCGCAAGACAGACGCGCGGCGGGCAGCAGCACAAGCACGTTCTTAACGGCTTGTGCCGTGGCGGTCCCGGTGCTGCTCGCCGTGTCGGCGGGGAACCTTGCGGACCCGATAGTCCGTTACGACGACTATCCAGCCCTGTTGGCCCAGCCCGAAGGGTTTTGGCAGAAAACCCTGACCGAAGGCCGCTGGCTCAACTACCTGTGGCACCTGCGCGGCGTCGTCACGCCGGCCTGGCTGAATTTCGTTCTGTTCCAAATCCTGTGGGGTGTGACCGCAGCCGCCATTGCCACTGCCGCAACCCCGCCCGGCAACCGCAGATGGTTTGCCATCGCCTTGGCTCTGACCCTGCTGCCCGCTCCACCGGTATTTCTGATGGCGCCCTGGTCCAGCACTCTTATCCCCGGGTTTGCGGTGCTGGCGCTGTTTGCCTGCCTCGCCCTTGTGCTGTCACAAGCCGCGCTGCGCTGGCTGCTGCCGCCGTTCACGCTGCTTGCATTCACCGCCTACACCACCTTCCCGCTGATCCTGTTCGCGATCTGCCTGATGAGCACCCGTCAGCGCTCGCTGCGGGATCTCACCGGTCTGGTGATCCTGTTCGGGGCCAGTTTCGCCGCTGCCGTGCTGGCGGTCTATACCCTGAACTGGCAGGCGCACGGTGTCTTTGGCATCCCGCTGGACCCCGCCCGCAGCCCCGACCCGGCGCGGGATCTGGCAGGGCTGTGGCCGCATCTGCCGCTGCTGAAAGAAACACTGTCGGTCCTGCTCGGCAAGCTCAGCTTCCAGTCCACGCCGGTTCTGCTGTTTCACCTGTGCCTGATGAGTACTGCCACAGCTGTGCTGCTGCGCCGCCAGCCGCTCGAGGCGCTGTATCTCTGGACCGCGCTTGCGGCAGGGATGGCCCTGATGGCCCTGCAGGTACTGAAACTGGGCGTGACAATCCCGGTGCGGGCCTTTCATTTCACTTGGATCCTCTATGCGGTTCTGATCGTGCGCGCCGCGCAGGAACTCAGCCGCGGCCCTGGCCTGCCGGGGCGGCTGGCGCGCAATGCGGTGCTGCTGGTTGCGCTCAGCTACCTGGTGCAGACTGCGGTGCAATTCACCCGTTTTCGCGACTGGCAGCACGAGACCCGCGCGATGGCCGCCGCCATTGCCGCGCAACCGGGGCCGGTCTACGCCACTGGCAGCATTCTGGACCACCCGGCAGCGCGCAAGGCAGGGCTTCACCGGGCCAGCAGCCTGGCCAGCCGGCTGGAGCTTCTGACCGGGCGCCAAGTCTCCCTCTGCGGGACAGCTCCCGAAACCTGCGCCCATCTGCCGCCAGACCTGCGCAGCCCCGCGCCGGAGCCGCAGCCGCGAGCCCGGCTGGAACGTTTCAAGGGCGCAAGCGTCCTTGTGTTCCCGCCGCGGCAATAGAAGGTCCGGCTCCCAAGTGAAAAAGGGCGCCTTTAGCGCCCTTTCTCAACACCCTTCAGGGCTGCTGCTTACTGTGAATAGGACTGCAGATAGGCGATCACCGCCTCAATATCGCTTTCTTTCTTCAGCCCGGCAAAGGACATCTTGGTGCCCTTCATGTACTTCTTGGGCTTAGCCAGAAAGGCCGCCAGCTCAGCTTCATCCCAGACCAGTCCGCCTTCCGCCGCGGCCTTCATCGCCTTGGAATAGCGGAAGCCTTCCTCATGCCCCGCCGGCGCACCGACGATGCCGTTCAGGATCGGCCCGGTCTTGGACTTGGCGCCCTCGCCGACCTGGTGGCAGGCCTTGCACTTTTTGAAGGTCTTCTCCCCCTTGGCCACCAGCTCCGGGTCAAGAACCGCAGCAGTTTCAACAGGTTCTTCAACCGCCTCTTCCGCTGCTGCTTCCTGCACTGGCGCGGCTTCAGCAGGCGCTTCTGCGCTTTCCTCCTCCGGCGTCACATCCAGCACCAGGGCGCGCATGGTGATCTCGACGTTTTCCTTGCAGTTCTCCATGCAAGGCTCCAGGTTCCAGAAGTGCTTTTCCGCCTCCAGCCGGTCATCCAGAATGAAACCATCCGCATTCGGAAGCTCGACCTGCATGAAGGTCTCGTCGGAAAGAACGAACTCGTCATCCACCAGATCGTTGGAATAGAGGATATAGGCCACGATGGCATAGACCTCATCCGGCGTCAGCGACTGCGCATCGCCAAACGGCATCGACCGGTTCACGTAGTCCCAGGTGGTCGATAAGTAGGGCCAGTAGCTGCCCACCGTCTTCAGCGGGTCCTCATGGTCCAGCGTACCCTGCCCGCCTGCCAGCTTGGGCCAGTTGCCCACGCCCTCGGCAAAATCGCCATGGCAGACCGCGCATTTCTCGGCAAAGACCTCCTCACCGGTGAACACATCACCCGAGCCCGCAGGCAAGCCGGTGCCATCCGGCGCCACGTCCAGATCCCAGGCCGCGATTTCCTCCGGCAAGGCCGGACGGCCCAGGCCGAATTTCTCGGCCGCAACAGGCCCAGCACCCAGAGCCGCCAGCGATGCAGCCAATAGAATGTTCCGCCCGGCCGGCAGGCCGGGCAGCGCCTGTCCGCCCCCATGGGCGGGCGCTTCGCTTTCCGCCCGCGGCCGGGCGCTGCCCTCTGCTCGGTTGTTCAGCCTGTTAGGAAACCTCGACATTTTCCGCCTCCCCGTTTGCCTTGACCCACCAGGTCTGGATGGCGTTGTTGTGATAGATCGAATTCAAGCCCCGCACCTCGCGCAGCTGCGCCTTGGTGGGCTGCACATAGCCGGAAGAATCCTTGGCCCGGCTCTGCAGCAGCATCTCTGAGCCGTCCCAGTTGATATCCAGGTAGAACCGGGTCAGCGCCTTGTCCGTTCCCGGCGCCGCCAGCCGCGCCTCGGCCCAGGTTTTGCCGCCGTCCAGCGACACATCCACTCCAGTGATCGCGCCGCGGCCCGACCAAGCCAGGCCGGTGATCACCAGCGGCCCCGCGCCATGCTTGATGGGCGCCTGCGGGCTGGGGCTGGTGACGACGGATTTCGCATCCATCTCCCAGGTCCACTTGCGGCTGACGCCATTGGCCAGCGTGTCGGTGTATTTTGAGGTCTCCTCGCGGCTTTCGACCGGCTGGTCCATGACCTCGACCCGGCGCAGCCATTTGACCCACATGTTGCCTTCCCAGCCCGGCACCACCAGCCGGACGGGATAGCCATGCTCCTTGCGCAGCGCCTCGCCATTGGCCTTGAAGGCGACCAGCACGTCGTCCATCGCCTTCTCCAGCGGGATCGAGCGCCCGTTGGAGGACGCATCCGCGCCTTCCACATAGACCCATTTGCCTTCGGGCTTGACGCCTGCTTCCTCCAGCAGCGTCCGCAGGGACACGCCGGAGTATTCCATATTGTGGATCATCCCGTGGGTGAACTGCGCGCCATTGAGCTGCGCGCCCGCCCATTCCATGCCGGAGTTCGCCGCGCATTCGCAGAAATAGACACGGTTCTCACGCGGGAAACGCTCCAGGTCTTCGTAAGTGAACACCAGCGGCGTATCGACCAGACCGTTGATCATCAGCCGGTAATCTTCCTTGCGCAGCTCGATGGCACCCGAATGATGACGCTCGAACGCACAACCCTGCGGCGTGATCGTGCCGTCCAGCGCATGGATCGGCGTGAAGTTGATCGAACTGATGGTGTCCGCCGTCAGCCACTCCACATTGCGGCGCACCACGTCGCTTTCGTATTTGATCGGAAGGCCATAGGGCGTGGCATCCACCCCCTCGCCCAGACCGCTGGCCCACTCCTGCACTTCGGTGATCAGCGGATCGGGTGTTGCTGCCTTGGCAGCCCCGGCCGCCACTGCCCCTGCGCCAGCCGCTGCCGCCCCGGTCAGGAACTGGCGGCGCGAGGGCGCCAGGCTCTTGGCGTCGTCACTCATTTTTCTTTGCCTCCTTACATAGATAAATTCACGTTCGTGAATTCAACTGCGCAAAATTTTTTCGGTCTGCCCGCCGCCAGGGCGGGTGTGATCTGCCCCTGCCGGGGCAGGCGCTGATTAGGCGCCCGCCACCTGCACGGAGGTATTCGGATTCAGGCTCACGGTGCCGAGCTTGCGGATATGATCCTCAACCACATCCCAGATCATCGGCCCTTCGGTACCCTCGTTCACGCTGGCCCAGCCGGCCACCACATAGGATTTCGCCGGGTCGATCGCCTCGCCCGTTTTCAGCAGCGTCATCTCGCTGATCCGCTCGCCCTGCGGCTTGGTGATATCGATCCGGTAGCCCATGCCGCCGATCCGCACCATGTCGCCGCCCTGCTGGTAATAGGGATCCGGGTTAAAGATGTTGTCGGCCACGTCCTCCAGGATCACCTTGATGAACTCGCCTGTCATCTCGCTCCGGTAGGCCTCGCCGTAGGACATCGAGGTCACGTTCCAGATATCCTCGCGGGTGATGTCGTCCCCCGGCACCAGCGACGGCCCCCAGCGCACGCCGGGCGACATGGCGATATCCGCTTCCCGCTCGCTCAGCAGCGCATCGCAGATCAGGTCGTCCCAGGTGCCGTTGAAGTTGCCGCGGCGGTACAGCAGCGTATCGGTCTGGCCTATCACCTCTTCCAGCTGCGCCTTGTAAGGCGCGCGTTCGGCCTCGATCAGCTGCGCCACCGCAGGGTCCGGCGCTATCACGTCCGAGAACACCGGGATCAGCTTGTGCCGCAGCCCCATCAGCTGGCCGTCGCGCACATCCAGATCCACGCGGGAGACGAATTTACCGTTCGAACCGGACGCAATGATATGCGTCTTGCCGACCAGCACCGGCTCCGGCAGCGCGTCGTGGGTGTGGCCCGACAGGATCACGTCGATGCCCTGCACCTTGCCGGCCATCTTCTTGTCGACGTCAAAGCCGTTGTGGCTCAGCACCACCACCAGATCCGCGCCCGCCGCGCGGACCTCATCCACCATCATCTGCATGTTCTCGTCACGGATGCCGAAGGAGTACTCCGGGAACATCCAGCGCGGGTTGGCGATCGGCATATAGGGGAAGGCCTGGCCGATCACCGCCACCTTGGCGCCGCCGCGCTCAAAGAACTTGTAGGGCTTAAACAGCTCTGCCGGCTCATCCCATTCCGCATCAAAGATGTTCTGGCCAAGCGCGGCAAAGGGCAGGCCCTCGACAATCTCGTTCACCCGGTCGCTGCCCAGCGTGAACTCCCAGTGAAAGGTCATCGCATCCGGCTTCAGCGCGTTCATCACGTTGACCATGTCCTGGCCTTGCGTGTGATGGCAGGTGTAGGAGCCATGCCAGGTGTCGCCGCCGTCAAACAGCAGCGCATCGGGACGGTCGGCACGGATGGAGTTGATGATCGTCGCCACCCGGTCCATCCCGCCGACACGGCCGTACATGGCGGCCAGCGCCGAGAAATCATCATAGGTCAGCGCATAGGCCGAGGGGCTGCCGTCAGCGATGCCATAGGCCTTGCGGAAGTCCGCGCCGGTGATGTGCGGCACATGGCCCTTGTTCTCGCCAACCCCCAGATTGATCGACGGCTCGCGGAAATAGATCGGCTTAAGCTGCCCGTGAATATCGGTCACATGGATCAGGCTGATGTTGCCAAAGGTGTCAAACTCCAGCAGCTGGTTCTGGGTCAGCGACTGCTGCGCAGCCAGCCGCGCCCAATTGCCAAAGCCTGACGCCCCCACCATGGCCGAGGCGGCCATGGAAACCTGCAGAAAATCGCGGCGCGAGATCATGTGTACCGGTATCCTGTATGCTCACGCGACATATTCACGTGAATGAATGTTTTAGAAGAGACACGCCCCGCACCTGGAAACAGGCGCGGGGCGCAAAGATCAGTTGCGGACGGAAGGAGCTTCGACCGACAGCCCGTTGCCGCGCGAGGCGACATAGAGTTCCAGCGCGACAAACTCCGCCGAGCCCGGCTTGTAGGTCTCGGCGCGGGTGTCGCGCACGCAGCCCTTAAAGCGCGCATGCGCGGTGTTCAGCTTGGTGTTCTTCAGACGGTACACCGGGAAGCCGTTGATCTGGCCCTGGCTCAGATGGTCGGCGCGGATCATGTTGCCATAGTTGTCCTCATGGCAGTTCGCGCAGGACAGCTCCAGCTGGCCGGTGCGCGTGTAATACATCTCCTTGCCCTTCTCCCAGGTCGCCTGGACCGGGCCGTCGATGGCCACGTTCACCGGCATCCCGCGGGACTGGACCGAAATCAAAGCCTCCATCGCGGCCATCTTGCCGCCGGAGTATTTCCACTTCTCGGCGCCCATCTGGTTTTCGCGGCAGTCGTTGATCTGCATGTTCAAGGTGCGGACTTCGCCGGCGGCTTCGTTCCACTTCGGATACACCGCGCGCACGCCTGCCATGCTTTCCTCGACATCGCCGTGGCACGACGCGCAGGACTTGCCCTCGGAGCCGTCGGCAGTGTCCCAGGCTTCCTGCGCCTGATCGACAAACACCATCGCCGGGTTTTCGAAGTCATCCATCTGCAGGGCCTGCGTCTCGTCGGAGCGGAAGTGCCAGCCCGACATCACCTCATCCAGCACATCCGCCACATGGGCGGGTGCTGCGGCCTTGGTGACCATCTCGATATCCTCGTTGACCACCAGCTTGTCGTCATCGGGGCCTGCGCCCGCTGCCATCGGCAGCGCCAGCACTGCGGCAATTGCTGTGATTGCCTTTTTATTCATTCCTTTTCCTCCCTTGGGTGCCTGCCCTGCCCGGTTCACACCGGACAGGACGCGTGCCTGAAGATCCGGAACGGATCAGCCGATGGCGATTTTCTTCTTGGTGTCGTAGACGGAGCCGTCGTCGTCATACCAGGTGAAGACGAACTCGCCCGCTTCCGGCACGGTCGCGTCGAACTCGAAATACGGGTTGGTGGAGATCGCGGGCTCCATTGCGACGTCCAGCACCATGGTGCCGTTGAACTCGCAGGTGAAGCGGTTGATGATCGAGCGCGGGATCAGGTTGCCTTCCTTGTCCTTGCGCTGGCCGCTTTCCATCTTGTGGCTGATCAGCGTCTTGATGGTGACCGCCTCACCGGCGGCAGCGGTTTTCGGGACCTTGACGCGGGGTTTAACACCGGATGCCATGTCTTTAATTCTCCTTAGGAATTCCGTTCAGGGAGCGGGCGGCCTCAGCCGCCGCAGCCGCCGATGGTGACTTTGACGGTGGCGCTGGCCTTGGCAAAGGAGCCGTCTGCCATCTTGGCAACCGCAACCACGTCCTGGGTGCCTGCCAGGCGGATCCGGGTGGAGGCCGACTGCTGCGCTGCGCCTGGGCCGAAGTTGAAGGTTGCAACACCCGGTTCCGGGTTGCCGGTTGCCAGCACCAGGATCGCAGTGGCGCCCGGCGCCTCGACCGAAACCGGAACGGTGTTGCCGTTTTCGGCAATCTCGGGCGCGGTCAGGGTCACGCCCCCTTCGGCCATATCGGCACCGCCGGTAAAGGCGGCGATCCGGTCATCCGCCGCCGCAGTCGCACGGAACGGCAGCACGGTAACCACGGCAGCGCCCAGGCCCATCGCCAGGGTCTCACGGCGTGAGAACTCCATCATATCTCTCCTTTGAATTCACATCGGTGCGGAGCGCGGGACGCCCCCCGCCCGTGCCTTACTCTTCTTTCAGCGTCGCGAGGAACGCGACCACATCCTCGATCTCCTGCGCCGTCAGGATCGGCGGCAGCGGCTCAGCCCCGGCCTCGCCGGTATAGGCATCGCCCGGACGGATGAAGCCCTCGACCTTGTAGAAGGCCGGCATCATCGTGTCCTCGAATGTCATCTTGGCATTGGCGATCAGGCCGCGCAGCTCTTCCTCGGTCCAGCGGTCGCCGGCGCCATCCAGCGACGGGCCGATTTCGCCATGGAACGGCACATCCGCCAGGGCTGTCACCTGATGGCAGGCCACACAGTTGCCCTTGGACTTGGTGCCGGCAATCACCGCGCCGCTGGCCGCATCGCCGGCAACGCCGGTCAGCGAGGCTGCAACCTCACCCGATTCGCCATACTCCACCGCCTTCGGAGCAACCTCCCCGGCCAAAGCCGCAGTCCCGGCCAGGCTTAGCGCCAGTGTCAGAGATGTAAGCTTCATGTTTCCTCCCATTGGCTGCCGCTTTTACCGGGCGGCTTGCTTAGCTTTGCATACCGTAGGGCACAGCGCCCCCGCTACGCAACAACAAATTCATTATTGTGAATTTTTGTAAATGATGCGCAAATCGTCAGTCTGTGGACCCATTGTTGCGCTCCTGAATGCGGCGCGCGTGATAGCGCTGGAAATCTTCCCCGTTATCAAGCGCATAGCGCTTTTCATTGACCCATGTAAACATGTCCTGCGTGGTTCCCGCGCCAAATGCGCCAGGCATGATCGCCACCGCGGCCTCGGGTGCTGTGGCATTGTCCCCCACCTCTTCGGGCAGGAACAGAATCGTCGGCGTGAACAGCACCCCCCATTTGCGGGCCATGTCCTTCTCCGCCAGCGTCTCGCCATCAAAGTCGGTGACCTCCACGTCGCCGTAAAGGTTCAGCTGCACGACAAAGAAATTGTCCTCGATATACTGGCTGATCTCCGGCCGGGGAAAGATCTCCTCATGCATCTTGGTGCAATAGACGCAGCCGCGCTGCTCAAAGATCAGCGCCAGCCGTTTGCCCTCGCCGTTGGCCTCCTCCAGGTCCTCGCGCAGGTCCTTGAAGGTGTCCCGCATCCACGACGTCTTGTGCAGCCCGTCGTCGCCCAGCTCCGCCGCTGCCAGCGGCCCGGCCAGAACCACGACCATTAACACTTTCGCAATACTTCTCAGCATGTTGACCTCCAAACCTAACTTAACCGATTGCGCTGAACCCCGGCACCCAGCGGATCATCGCCTCAGCGATCAGCCGCACCCCGCCGGTGGCGATCAGCACCGCAAACAGAACCAGCATCGCGCCCATGCCTTTCTCGACCCAGGCAAAGGCGCTGCGGTGGCGCGCGACCCAGCCCAGAAACGGCTTGGCAAACAGCGCCGCCACCACAAAGGGCGCCGTCATGCCCAGCCCGTAGACCAGCAGCAGCACCCCGCCCCGCCACACCTCGCCCATGCCGGAAGCAATCATCAGGATCGACGCCAGCGCCGGCCCGACGCAAGGCGTCCAGCCGAACCCGAACGCCAGTCCCATCAGATAAGCACCCAGCACGGTGGACGGCTCCGCGCTGCTCTCCATCCGCGCCTCGCGGTACAGCAGCGGGATCTTCACCACGCCCAGAAAATGCAGCCCGAACAGCAGCAGCAGCGCCGCCGCGCCATAGGACAGAACCTCCAGATACTGGCCGAACAATTGCCCCAGCGCGGTTGCCCCCATGCCCATCAGCATGAACACCGTGGTGACCCCGGCGGCAAAACACACGGCCGACACCAGCAGCCGCCGCTGCGCACCCACGGCAATCGCCCCGTCCCCGCGCAGCTCTGCCATCGACAGCCCGCCCATGTAGGACAGGTAAAACGGCACCATCGGCAAAATGCAGGGGGTGAAAAAGCTCAGCAAACCTGCGATCAAGGCGCCAAACAGGGTAATTTCGAGCATCGCACCCCCAAAAGGCCCCACGCGAACGTTATCCGGGCCCGGCTTGTGTCATTCACATATTCGAATTATGTTGTTTCTAACGGTACCGTCAACAGATGGAATGAAACGCATGCGCTCCTTCCGGCATTTGGCTGCAGCTGCGGCCATAGCCTTTGCAACGCTGCCCGCCTGGGCGGCGGAACTGGTGATGGTCGAACAGCCGGGCTGCGAGTGGTGCGCCCGCTGGAACGCGGAGATCGCCCCGATCTACCCCAAAACGGCTGAGGGCAAATACGCGCCCTTGCGCCGGGTGGATCTGCGCGCCCTGCCCGATGATTTGCAAGTTACCCGCAGGGTCATGTTCACACCGACCTTCCTGGTGGTCGAAGACGGACAGGAGCGCGCCCGCCTCGAAGGCTACCCGGGTGAAGATTTTTTTTGGCCTTTGCTTGCAGATTTGCTAAGCGCCCATACAGGGTTTGTTGATAATACGAACTCAAAGGGCGGCAGCTGACCGCCCTGTTGGGGCAAGTGATAGGAGTGCGGCACCGCGGTGCCGCTCAGGAGACGGCACATGGCACTACCACAGTTTACCGCTGACATGGACCCGGAGGAGATGGACCGGATGGTCGAAAACGCGACCAAGGCGTCCAATTTCCTCAAGGCGATCAGCCACGAGGGCCGGCTGATGATCTTGTGCCATCTGGTCTCCGGCGAGAAATCCGTCACCGAACTGGAGGAGCTCTTGTCGGCCCGCCAGGCCGCCGTCTCCCAGCAGCTCTCCCGCCTGCGTCTGGAAGGGCTGGTCATTCCCCGCCGGGAAGGCAAGGCGATTTTCTACCGGCTGGCAGACGACAAACCCCGCCGGATGCTGGAAGTGGTCTATGACCTGTTCTGCAAGGACGACGGCTGAGGCCCGATTGAAATCCTGACATGTTTGACATCCTGACAGAACACCAGTTGGCCGCCTGCATCGGGCTGCTGGGCGGTGTGCTGCTGGGGCTTGCCGCCCGGCTGGGGCGGTTCTGCACTTTGGGAGCTATCGAAGACCTGCTGTATGGCGGTTCGTCCCTGCGGATGCGGATGTGGGGTGTGGCCATCGGTGTGGCGGTCACCACCAGCTTTGCACTGATCGGGCTGGGCCTGGTGGATGCGGGCCAGTCCTTTTACCTGTCGATCCGCTGGATGCCCGCCGCCTCGATCCTGGGCGGCCTGATGTTCGGCTACGGCATGGCGCTCAGCGGCAACTGCGGTTATGGCGCAATTGCCCGGCTGGGCGGCGGCGACCTGCGCAGCTTTGTGATCGTGCTGGTGATGGGCGTTTCCACTTATGTCGTCCTCGCAGGCCCCCTCGCCCCCGTGCGCAACTATTTCTTCGCGCAGCAGGACGTCACCAATGAAATCCCGCCGGGACTCGCCCATTACGCCGCCGCCTGGAGCGGGCTGCCGCTGGCCGCTATCGGCACCGCCGCGGGCCTGCTGATCCTGCTGCTCTCCCTCGCCAATGCCGAACTGCGCCGCGACAGGCAGGCGCTGTTCTGGTCCGCGGTTGTGGGGCTTGCAGTCACCTCCGGCTGGGCCGGAACCACCTTTGTAAACACCGCAGGGTTCGAGGCGCTGCCGGTGGTTTCCCACTCCTTCTCCGCTCCTTTGGGCGAGACGATCCTGTGGACCATGACCGGTTCCCTGCGACCGCTGTCCTTTGCCGTCGGCTCCATCGCCGGGGTCTGGACCGGCGCCTTCCTCGGCTCGCTGATCAAGGGCCACTTCCGCTGGGAAGCCTGCGAAGACCCGCGCGAGCTGCGCCGCCAGATCATCGGCGCCGCGATCATGGGCACCGGTGCCGTCATCGCCATGGGCTGCACCGTCGGCCAGGGCCTCAGCGCGTTTTCACTGCTGGCGGTATCGGCTCCGGTCACCATGCTGGCGATCTTTGCCGGCGCCGCCATCGGGCTGCGCCAGCTGATCGAAGGCTTCCGCCCCGCAGAATAATCCGCTGTCCCCGCGGGGACAGACCGGGGTTTCAGATTGCCCGCGCAAATGTGAAGTCTTGGTTAATTTTCATTAACGATTACATACGTGTTACACGCCATTCCTAAGACATCCGGGTGTATCCGCCCCGCATCCACCGCATAGACGCCCCATAACACTCCGGAGACCGCCGTGAACCGTAAGCAGATCATCAAAGACCCGCAAAACGGAAACAAGGCGGAAGCTTTTGAAGCCTCCGACGACCTTCCGGTGAACCCGGCCCCCAGCCGTACCATCGGCGATGTAATCGCCGCCCGCTATGGCCGCCGCGCAGTGCTGAAAGGCATGCTGGGCACCTCTGCCGCCACTGCCCTGTTCGGCACCTCCGCCCTGACCGCTCCGCGCCAGGGCAACGCCGCATCACCTGCTGCCCAAAGCCGCTATGCCTTTGACGAGCTGGAATGGGGCAATGATGAAACCCACCATGTGGCGCCGGGCTACGACGCCGATGTCCTGCTTCGCTGGGGTGATCCGATCTATGGAGACGCGCCTGAATTCGACGTGATGAACCAGACCGCGGAAGCCCAGCTGCAGCAGTTCGGCTATAACAACGACTACGTCGGCTTTGTGCCGCTCAACGCTGACGGCACCCGCGGCCTGTTGTGCGTGAACCACGAATACACCAATGAAGAGGTGATGTTCCCGGGCCTCGGCCGCCAGGACAAGGCGGAGTTCGCTGGCATGACCCGCGAACTGACCGAGATCGAGATGGCGGCGCATGGCGGCTCTGTTGTGGAGATCGTCCGGGGCCCAGATGGAAAGTGGGCCGTTGTGCGCGACGGCGCGATGAACCGCCGGATCTCGCCTTTGAACACGGTGATGGCTATCGACGGCCCCGCCGCAGGCCATCCGCGAATGCAGACCAGCGCCGATCCCAGCGGACGCGAGGTTATCGGCACCCTCAACAACTGCGCCGGCGGCATGACACCCTGGGGCACCTGGCTGATGGCCGAGGAGAATTTTCACGGCTATTTCTGGACCGACCGCCTCGACGCCGAAGGTGAGCCGGACCTTTCCGGCCAGCCGGAGGCGGCGCAAATGGCGCGCTACGGCGTTCCCGGCATGTGGTACGCCTGGGGCAAGTACCACGACCGCTTCAATACCGGCAAAGAACCCAATGAAGTGAACCGTTTCGGCTGGGTTGTTGAGGTCAACCCGATGGACCCGCTGTCGAAACCGGTGAAGCACACCGCCCTGGGCCGTTTCGCCCATGAGGGCGCGGAAACCACCCTGTCCCAGGACGGGCGGCTGGTGGTCTACATGGGCGACGATGCGCGGTTTGAGTATGTCTACAAATACGTCTCCGGCGGCACGGTGTCAGAGGACCGCGCGGCCAACTCCCGGCTGCTGAGCGAAGGCACGCTCTACGTGGCCCGGTTTGAGGCGGACGGCACCTGCCGCTGGCTGCCGCTGGTGCATGGCCAGGGTCCGCTGACGGCAGAAAACGGCTTTGCCAGCCAGGCGGATGTGCTGATTGATGCGCGGCTGGCGGCGGATGCGCTGGGGGCCACTCCGATGGACCGGCCCGAGGATGCCTCGCCGCGCGGATACGGCACAGCCTATGTGATGCTGACCAACAATTCCAAGCGCAAGGCCGGCCAGACCGATGCCGCCAACCCGAGGCCGGAGTCGCGGTTCGGGCATATCATCGAGATCCGGGAGGACGGCGGCGACCACGCAGCCGCAAGCGGCCGATGGTCGATCCTGGTGAAATGCGGCGACCCGGAGATTGCCGAGGTCGGTGCGGAATGGCACCCGGAGACGTCGCAGCACGGCTGGTTCGGCTCCCCCGACAACAGCGCGATGGACGCAGAGGGGCGGCTGTGGGTGGCCACCGACCAGGGCCGCAAATGGGGCAAGACCGGCAAGTCGGATGGGCTTTACGGGCTGGAGACCGAAGGCAGCCTGCGCGGCCATTCCAAGCTGTTCTTCCGCTGCCCGGTGGGGGCTGAGCTGTGCGGCCCTTGCTTTACCCCGGACGGTGAGGCGCTGTTTCTGGCCGTGCAGCATCCCGGCACCGACGGCACCAAGGACCTGAAGGGCTTCGGGCGCGCTTCGACGTTTGACGACCCGGCCACACGCTGGCCGGATTTTGATCCGCAAATGCCGCCGCGGCCCTCGGTTGTTGTGGTGACCAGACAGGGCGGCGGCAAGATCGCCGTCTGATCCGGACTCCGCCGTTATCAAGCGGAGCGCGCCCCGCCCGGGGCGCGCGCAGGGTTCAGCCCTGGCGGGCCGCCTGCCGCCTGACGCACGCGATTGTGAGCAGCAAGGCCGCCGGCGTGCTTTAATAGCGGGAGAAACACCGTGGAGACCTGCCATGTATGCCAAGCGCCTGACAGCCGTCCTGTTCCTTGCAACCTCTGCCGCAACCGCCGGAGGCATCGCGCCGCGCGACGGCTGGGCGGTGCATGAAACCGCAAAACCCTATGCGCAGCTGATCGAAGACGTCAAAACCGCCGCCAAGGCCGAAGGGCTGGGGGTGGTCACCCAGGCGGGCCCCACCCAGGCGGCAGCGGCCCGCGGCATTACCATTCCCGGCAACCGTGTCATTGGCCTGTTCAACAATGACTTCGCGGTGAAGATCCTCGCCCTCTCCACCGCCGCAATGATCGAGGCGCCGGTGCGGATGTATGTGACCGAGGAGGCGGACGGCAACGCCACCCTGTCCTACAAGCTGCCCACCTACGTCTTTGCGCCTTACGCGGACGAAGGCGGCGCAGGGCTGGCGGCCCTCGCTGGCCAGCTCGACCGCCGCTTTGCGCTGATCGCCGGACGGGCGCTGAAATAACCGCTCCGGGCTGTTTCCGCGATGCTGCCGGCAGCGCAAGGAATGCGCCGGTTTCCGCCGCAGCATTTCTCACACTGGCGTGAGCGGGCTTGCGCGCGGGCGCAGCCTCGGCAATCTGGCGGTAATTCAACGGATTGGACGGACAAGATGACAGATCCCTTGCGCGCAGCCGACGTTCTGGCCCGGCGGCTTTACGAGGCGGGCTGCCGCCATGCTTTCGGGATGCCCGGCGGCGAGGTGCTGACGCTGGTTGATGCGCTGACCAAGGCGGGCATCGCCTTTCACCTGGCCAAGCATGAAAACTGTGCAGGCTTCATCGGCGAAGGCGTTCACCATGCGGACGGTGCGCCAGTCATTCTGGTCGCCACCCTTGGCCCCGGCGCGCTGAACGGCATCAACGTGGTCGCCAACGCCCATCAGGACCGGATGCCGATGCTGGTGCTGACGGGCTGCGTCGACGCGGCGGAGGAGCAGAGCTACACCCATCAGGTCCTCGACCACCGCGCGGTCTTTGCCCCGATCACCAAGGCTACCTTCCGGCTGGACGCAGACGCCGCGGACCTGATCGCCGACAAGGCGGTTGCGATCGCGACAGAGCCCCGCAACGGGCCGGTGCATATCGACGTGCCGATCTCAACTGCGGACGCGCCGGCCAGAGAGCGCAGCATCCGCCGCGCGCCTGCAAGTGCAACCGTGCCAAGCGGCGAGGCACTGGCGCAAGCGCGTTCCTGGCTGGCAGCCTCGGCACGCCCGGTGGCGGTGATCGGGCTGGATGCGCTGCAGGAGAACGCCGGTACTGCCCTCCGCACCTTCCTCGAAAAACACCAGATCCCCTTCGTCACCAGCTACAAGGCCAAGGGCATCCTCCCCGAGGATCACCCGCTGTGCCTTGGCGGAGCGGGCCTGTCTCCGCTGGCGGACAAACACCTGCTGCCGCTGGTGCGGGAAGCCGATCTGGTGCTCTGCATCGGGTACGACCCGATCGAGATGCGCCCCGGCTGGCGCAATGTCTGGGACGTGGAGACCCAGAACGTCATCGACATCGCCCCCGAGGCCAACACCCACTACATGCACCAGGCGGGCCTGAACTTCCTGTCCGCCATTGCCCCCACGCTGGAGGTGCTGTCCGATGGCACCGAACCGCGCGAGACCTGGTCCCGCGGCCGCCCGGCCGCTGTAAAGGCGGCGCTGGCAGAGGCTTTCCCGCAAGACGACGACTGGGGGCCTGCCGGTGTCATCGCCGAATGCCGTGCCGTGCTGCCCCCGGATACCCTTGCAACCGCCGACAGCGGCGCCCACCGCATTCTGCTGAGCCAGATGTGGGAGTGTTCCGAGCCGCGCGGCCTGATCCAGTCCTCAGCGTTGTGCACCATGGGCTGCGCGGTGCCGATGGCGATCGGCCGCAAACTGGCGCAGCCAGAGCGGCCCGTGGTCAGCTTCTCCGGCGATGCCGGGTTTCTGATGGTTGCGGGCGAACTCTCCACCGCAGCAGAGCTGGGCGTGGCCCCTGTCTTCGTGGTTTTTGCGGATGCCAGCCTTGCGCTGATCGAACTCAAGCAGCGGCAGCGGCAGCTTGCCAACGGCGGGGTGGATTTTGCGGAACACGACTTTGCCGCGATGGGCCGGGCCTTTGGCGGCAATGGGGTGACGGTGACCAGCCGTGCCGAACTGCGCGCCGCCTTGCAGGACGCGCTGACAGCAGACAAGTTCACAGTGATTTCGGCAGTGATCGAACGCGGAGGCTACGATGGCCGCATCTGACATGCTCCCCCACGGCGCCCTGAACGGGGTCAAGGTTCTCGACCTCTCCCGCATCCTGGCTGGGCCCACCTGCACCCAGCTGCTGGGCGATCTCGGCGCCACCGTGATCAAGGTGGAAAACCCCAAGACAGGCGGCGATGACACCCGGCAGTGGGGACCGCCCTATGTGACCGATGCGGACGGAAATCAATCCGACCTCTCGGCCTATTTCATGGCCGCCAACCGCAACAAACGCTCGGTAGCCATTGATATTGCAACGGAAGAAGGCCAGCAGGCCATCCGGCGTCTGGCGGCCGAGGCCGATATCCTGATCGAGAACTTCAAACCCGGCGGGCTGGCCAAATACGGGCTGGATTACGCCAGCCTCAAGGATGATCTGCCCGGCCTGATCTATTGCTCCATTTCGGGGTACGGCCAGACCGGCCCCAACAGCCACAAGCCCGGCTATGACATCATGGCCCAAGGCTTTGGCGGCATCATGTCCCTGACCGGAGAGCCGGACGGCCAGCCGATGAAGGCAGGCGTCGGCATCGCTGATGTGATGTGCGGCATGTACGCCTGCATCGGCATCCTGTCCGCCCTCCACCACCGGGAAAAGACCGGCGAAGGCCAGCAGATCGACCTGGCGCTGGTCGATGCCCAGATCGCCTGGCTGATCAACGAGGGCGTCGCCTATCTGAACACCGGCCAGATTCCCAAGCGCCGCGGCAATGAGCATCCCAGCATCATGCCCTATGGCGTGTATGAGACCTCGGACGGGCACGTGATCCTGGCAGTGGGCAACGACAGCCAGTTCTGCCGCTTCATGGAGTTCCTCAAGCTTGAGGGCCTGGCCGAGGATGCGCGGTTTGCCACCAACCCGGCCCGTCTGCAGCACCGCGATGCGCTGAATGCGATCCTGATCCCGTCCGTGCAGCGGTTCACCACGGATGAGGTTCTGGCCGCCATGGAGGCCCGCAAGGTGCCTGCCGGTCCGGTGCAGAATCTGGAGACCCTGTTTGCCACCGGCCAAGTCGAAGCCCGCAATATGGCCATCGGCATGGACACCGCGGCCGGTCCGGTCAAGCTGTTGGGCAACCCGCTGAATTTCTCCCGCACGCCGGTGACATACCGGCACGCGCCGCCCCGCTGCGGCGAAGGCACGGAGGAGCTGCTGGGGTCCGACTCGCCCTTTGACGGGTCTTGAGCAGGCAGAACCGCGGCGGCTTTCTGCCAAGTGTTACAGTTTCCGGCAAATCACCGCCAAAACAGCGCGGTATTTGCCGGCTGCTGACCGCGCCTCTTGCAGAAATTTGCCCGGGAAACCTACACATCCGGTGAAATTTCCGGCCAGGCGCACACAGGCTATCACCAAACCGCGAGCAGGGTTCGCCCGGGCCAATCCTATGGCCTACTGTTCAGCAGGACACAGACACTGCGCTCAATTCAGAACAATGATTGGACTCTCATGACGCATGATATCTTCGGCCAAGACAGCAGCCTGACCGATGCAGCCGCACAGCAGAATTGGAACGCCGTGCAGCTGGGAGTTCTGTCCCACGCAGCCGTGACCGCGGATCACCTGGGCGCGGTGCTGACGGCCGCGCCGGAGTTTGCCCTGGGCCATGCGATCAAGGGGCTGTCGCTGCTGATGCTGGGGCGCTCTGAGCTGGTGCCGGCTGCGCGCGAAGCGCTGCGCGATGCCAAGGCCTGTTACGAGGGCGCCCTGCCGCGTGAGCGCAAATACGTGGATGCGCTGGAAAACTGGCTGGCCGGCCACCCCACCCTGGCGATCCAGCGGATGGAAGAGGTGCTGGACGTCTGCCCGCAGGACACCCTGGCGATGAAGCTCAGCCACGGCATCCGCTTTATCATGGGCGATCCCGCAGGCATGCGCGCCTCGATCGAGCGGGTGCTGCCGGCCTACGCGCCGGACCATGCGGGCCGCGGTTACCTGCTGGGCTGCCATTCCTTTGCGCTGGAGGAAACCGGCGATTATGAGCGCGCCGCCAATGCCGGGCGGCAGGCGCTGTGGATGGCGCCAGATGATGCCTGGGGCCTGCATGCAGTGGCGCATGTGCACGACATGACCGGCAACGCCGAGGCCGGGCTTGACTGGCTGCACGGCCGCGAGGAAGCCTGGGCGCATTGCAACAACTTCCGCTATCACGTCTGGTGGCACAAGGCGCTGATGCACCTGGACCTGGGCCAGATGGATGAGGCCATCGCGCTTTATGACACCGAGGTGCGCAAGGACCGGACAGACGACTACCGCGACATCTCCAACGCGACCTCGCTGCTGTCGCGGCTGGAGCTGGAGGGGGTGGATGTGGGCAGCCGCTGGGAGGAGCTGGCGAATCTCTGTGCCGCCCGGACCGAGGACGGCAGCCTGATTTTTGCCGATCTGCACTATCTTCTGGCCCTGACCGGGCACCGCAAGGAAGACGCTCACCGGCTGGTGCAGCGGATTCACGCCGATGCGGAACGCGGCGGCACCGAGGCGCGGGCGCGCATGGCGAACCCCGGCTGCGCCGCCGCGGACGGGCTGGAAGCCTTCGGAGACGGTAATTACAAGGCCGCTTTCAACCACTTATCCACAGCCCGCGCCACCCTGCAGCTGGCCGGCGGCAGCCACGCGCAACGCGATGTTTTTGAACGCATAACCATAGACGCGGGAATCCGCTCAGGCCAGCTTGACGAAGTCGAAGCAATCCTTGATGACCGCCGCGCCAAGCGGGGCGGCGCAGAGGACAACTATGCGCTTGCCCGCCGCACCCTGATTGCCGAGGCCCGGGATCCGTCCGGGGCCAAAAGCGTACCTGCCGAATAAGACCCTCAAGGACCAAAACCACAGATGTCCAGCGTTGCGCCCTTTCCCGGGCCTCAGAAAGACCCAGCTGCCGCCAACCGCGCAGTGCCCCCGCCGCAGGCGGTCCAGACGCGCGTGCGCGACCCGCGGCTCGACTTCTACCGCGGCATCGCCATGTTCATCATCCTGGCAGCCCATATCCCGGGCAACCGCTGGGCGGGATGGATCCCGGCGCGGTTCGGGTTTTCCGACGCAACCGAGATCTTTGTGTTCTGCTCCGGCATGGCTTCCGCCATCGCCTTCGGCAGCTCCTTTGACCGCCAGGGATGGTGGCTGGGCACTGCCCGCGTCGCCTACCGCTGCTGGCAGGTCTACTGGGCCCATATCGGGCTGTTCTTCTTCCTTGCCGCATCAATGGCGGCACTGGACCTCTATGGCAGCTTCGACAAGAGCTATATCGGCTCCTTGAACCTGCACTGGTTCTTCAACAACACCGTGCAGCAGCTCACCGGCATCTTTACCCTGACCTATGTCCCCAACTACTTCGACATCTTGCCGATGTATCTGGTGGTGCTGCTGCTGATGCCGCTGATGATGGGGCTGGAGAAGGCCGGGGTGTGGGCCGTGGCGATGGCGTCGGTGCTGATCTGGCTTACCGCTAACCCCTACATTCTCGGCCTCGGCCCCAACGGCGTCTCGCTGCCGGCAGAGCCGTGGTCCGACCGCGAGTGGTTCTTCAACCCCTTCGGCTGGCAGCTGCTGTTCTTCACCGGTTTTGCCTTCATGAAGGGCTGGCTGCCCAAGCCGCCGGTTTCCAAGGTGCTGGTTGTGCTCGCCGCCGGTTTCGTCATCTTCTCCGCGCCCTTCGGCTCCGGCAAGGTGCTGGGCTGGGTCGAGTACTGGAACATGGATCTGGCCGATGCCATCCGTGAAACCTGGAAACCGAGCAGCGAATGGCGCGAGAAAACAGACTTCGGCCTGCTGCGCTATACCCACTTCCTGTCGCTCGCCTATCTGGGCTGGGCCGCTGCCGGTGAGGGAGGAAAACGGCTGATTGCCACCGGCCATTCACTGGCTGCAAGAATTTGGTCCGTATTGTTGCAGGTCGTTACCAAAGTCGGCCAGCAATCGCTTGCGGTCTTCGTGTTTTCGATGGCGCTGGCCCGCTTCATCGGCTTTGCGCTTGACCAGACCGACCGCGCGGTTATGACCACGGCATTCGCCAATCTCATTGGATTTTTCCTAATCATTGGCTGCGCTTACGGCGCCGCCTGGTTCAAGTCACAACCCTGGAGAGCCAAGAAATGAGCTCTTTTTCCCGCCGTACCTTCCTGGCTGCCGCGCTTGGCAGCACCGCCCTGTCCGCGCTGCCCGGGCTGGCCAGCGACGCCGAGCCCTTCAGCCGCGACGCGGTGGTGGCCAAGGCCCGCGCGCTGGCCGCAGAGGACTATGCCGAACGCCCGGCTGTGCCGCAGGACTGGCTGGACCAGTCCTATGACGACTACAAGGCGCGCTGGTTCCGCAGCAAGGACGCGCTGTGGTCCAAGACGGACCGCAGCTACAACGTCGATTTCTTTCTGCCCGGGCTCTATTTCCCGCGTGCGGTTCAGATCAACACCGTGACCGGCGGGCTGGCACAGCCCGTGGCCTTCGACCTGTCGCTGTTTGACAAGACCGACAAGGCGCCAGAGCTGACAACCGAGGGCCACCTCGGGTATTCCGGCCTGCGCCTGCGCACTGTTCTTGATGATCCCACCCAGAAGACCGAATTCTGCGTTTTCCAGGGGGCCAGCTATTTCCGCGCCATCGGCATCGGCAATGCCTACGGGCTGTCGGCCCGCGGCCTGGCGCTGAAGACCGCAGATCCCGAGGGCGAAGAGTTCCCCGAGTTCATCGAATTCTGGCTGGAGGCCCCTGCCCCCGGCCAGCGCCACATGGTGGTGCACGCGCTGATGGACTCGCCCTCCGTTACCGGCGCCTACCGGTTCACCATCACCCCCGGCAGCAGCACGGTGATGGAGGTGGAGGCGACCCTGTTCGCCCGCGAGGACCTGAACCACGCGGGCCTTGCGCCGCTCACCTCGATGTTCCTGTTCGACGCCACCAACCGCAACCGCTTTGACGACTTCCGCCCGGCGGTCCATGACAGCGACGGCCTGCTGGTGGTCAACGGCAACGGCGAAACCCTGTGGCGGCCGCTGGCCAACCCCACGCGGCTGCAGGTCTCGTCCTTCGTCGATGACAACCCGCGCGGCTTCGGCCTGATGCAGCGGTCGCGCAAGCTGTCGGATTTCAACGACCTGGAAGCGTTTTACCACAACCGTCCCTGCCTGTGGGTGGAACCCAAGGAGGACTGGGGCAAGGGTGCCGTCACCCTGGTGGAAATCCCCGCCGACAAGGAAATCTACGACAACACCGTTGCCTACTGGCGCCCGCGCGAGCCCTATGCCGCCGGATCGGAGATCAGCCTCAGCTACCGCCTCACCTGGGGCGAGGAGCCGGTGCTGCCGATGCCGCGGGTGATCGACACCGCCGAGGGTGCCCGGATCTTTGGCGGGCCGGGCCGGATCGTCACCATCGACTTTGACGCCCACCCCCTGTTCGAGGACGGGCCCGAAGCCCTTGACGTGCACATTCACTCTCCCCATGTGGCGACCAGCGAAGGCGTGCTGCAGCGCAACCCGGAAACCGGCGGCCTGCGTCTCGCCTTCTACTTCGATCCTGGCGATCAGGATCACGTTGAACTTCGCGCCCAGCTCAGGAAAGACGGCAGCCCCGCTTCCGAGGTCTGGCTTTACAGGTGGACCGCATGAACATGGACCGCATGACCACATGTGATCTTATGCCCCCGGAACAGCCGCTGGCGATGCCGGAGCAGGATTTCAGCAAGGACTTCAGGGACGCCGCCGCCCCCGGCGACGCTGCGCCCCGCCAGGTGGCGCTGTGGCGCCTGCTGGCGTTTTCGCCGGCGATGGCCGCCACGGGTGTGCTCACCTGGGTGATGCAGGGCTGGTTCGCCGATGATGGCTTTTCCGTGCTGGAAGCCGTTCTGCTCGCACTGATCGCCTTCAACTTCTTCTGGATCGCCTTCACCGTCTCCACCGTGCTGCTGGGCCTTTACGGCCTGTCGCGCCGGGAAAAGACCGTGGCGCGCGGCCCCGCGCGCCCGATGAAGGTGGCGCTGCTGATGCCGGTCTACAACGAAGTGCCCTGGTATGTGCTGGGCAACGCCCAGACCATGCTGCAAGAGCTGCACGGCCGCGGCGGCCAGCATGAATACGCGATGTTCATCCTGTCCGACACCCGCGACGACGGGATTGCCGAACAGGAACGCGCCAGCGTCGAGGCGCTGCGCACCATGCTGCCCGAAGGCGCTGAGCTCTACTACCGCCGCCGCGCCGACAACGAAGGCCGCAAGGTCGGCAATATCTCCGACTGGGTACGCCGCTGGGGCGCAGGCTATGAGGCTATGCTGGTGCTGGACGCCGACAGCCTGATGACCGGCCGCGCCATTGCCCGCCTTGCCGATGCGCTGGCCCGCGATCCAAGCGCCGGCCTGATCCAAAGCTATCCGCAGCTCATTGGCGCACAGTCGGTCTTTGGCCGCATGCAGCAGTTCGCAAATGGCGTCTATGGCCTCGCGCTGGCCGAGGGCCTGGCCCGCTGGGCCGGGCATGAGGGCAACTACTGGGGCCACAACGCCATCATCCGCACCCGCGCCTTTGCCGCCTGTGCCGGCCTGCCGCTCCTGCGCTCGCGCTTCGGCGGCGGTGAAAAGCTGATCATGAGCCATGATTTCGTCGAGGCCGGCCTGCTGCGCCGGGCCGGCTGGTCGGTGCGCTTCCTGCCCCGCATCCGCGGATCATATGAGGAAACCCCGGCAACCCTGATCGACCACATCCTGCGCGACCGCCGCTGGTGCCAGGGCAACCTGCAGCACCTCAATCTGCTGCACGCCAAGGGCTTCCGCGCGATCTCCCGCTTCCACCTGTTTGCGGGCGCCATCGGCTACCTGATGGCACCGGTGTGGTTTGCGCTGCTGGTCCTTTGGGCCATCATCGGCCGCAGCGAAGAGGCGTCCGTCATCAGCTATTTCAGCGAGGCCAACCCGTTCCGCCCCAACTGGCCGGATATGTCGGAGCCCAAGCACGTGCTGGTGATCATCCTGATCTACGCGATGCTGCTGGCCCCCAAGATCCTGGCGGCTGCGGCTCTGCCGCTGACCGGCAGCCGGTTTTCCGAATACGGCGGGCCGGTGCATTTCGCGCTGTCCTTTGTGTCCGAGGTGATGCTCGCGATCCTTTATGCGCCGATCCTGATGGTGCAGCAGATGATCGCGGTGTTCCGCACCGCCCTTGGCCTGCAGCGCGGCTGGGCGCCCCAGGCCCGCGACGGCGGCAGCTACTCCTTGCGCACGCTGCTCACCTGCCACGCGCTCGAAACTGTCAGCGGCGTTGCGCTCTGGGCCGGAATTCTGACCGGCACCGTATCGCTGTGGCTGGCCCCGATTGCGCTGTCGCTGGTGCTGGCGGTGCCGCTGTCGGCACTGTCGGGTGTCAAGACAGTGAACCGCATCCGCCACTGGATGGCCACGCGGGAGGAGTTCACCGAACCCCAGATCACCCGCGCCGCCCGCGCCGCCCGCGCTGAGCTGAAGGCGCTGCTGGACGGCAGCCCCGTCCGCGGCACCCCGGCAGAGTAAGCCCGAACCGTAGGGGAAAGTCTCCCGCGCCCGCAGGATACCCCGGCTGCGCCGGGACATCCTTGGCAGCCTTGGGCCCGGCGCCGCGCTGACGCGCTTAAACGCCACGACCTGTCCAAGGGCAGTCCGCCGCCATCACAGAACCACAGCAGCGCGCCCACAAGGGCGCGCTGCCGGGCCCAACGCTTTGACGGAAATCTCTGATTTACGGGCAAAGGGGCTGGAGGCCGCGGCCCGGACCGGGTGCTACGGCACGTTCAGCGCACAGCCGGTTCACTCTCGAACCAATCCGCCATCCAGCCCGCCCAGCCCTTGGGCACCGTATGGCCACCGTCAAACAGCACCATTTCGATATCCGCCCCCGGCCCGCAGTCCCAGCGGCGGCGCAGCAGGCCGTCTTCGCTCCATGCTCTGTCCGGCGCATGAGAGGTGCAGCCATTGACCTGCCGCCACAGTTCCAGCCCGGCAAAGATGTCGCCCTGCTCCCAGCGCCCGCCGCCCAGCACACGGCCTTCCAGCGGCACCACCTCGTCGCGCCAGCCATGCACCTGCAACAGCCGCACCGGTCCCTCGCAGCGCTCCGGCTGCGGCCGCCAGAAGCCACCCGACAGCGGCGCATAGGCGGCAAAGGCCCCGGAGTCGCGGCAGGCCAGGTAATGGACCATGAAGGCACCTGCGGAAAACCCGGCGAGGACGGTCTGCGCCCGGGACGTGCCAAACCGGCCCGAGGCATCTGCCAGCACCGAGGCAAAGAACGCGCCTTCGTCCCGGCCTTCATCAAAAGGGCCGAAGCCCCAGTTCTGCGGCCCGGTGCCGCCGCGTTTGCGGCCCTCCGGTGCAATCACTGCGTAGCCGCGTGCCGTAAGCCCCTGCACAAGCGCCGCGTTCTTCAGCACTTGCGCACCGCTGCCGCCGTAGCCGTGCAGGAACATCACCACCGGCAGCGGCGCAGCGGACGCCTCCGGCAGCACGATGTGATAGCGGCCGTCCTCCACCGCACAGGGCTCCGGCTCCGCGCCGCAGCCCGCTGCCGCCCCGCTGGCCCATGCCGCAAACAGCGCCGCAGCCGTGGCGCCCTTGGCCAGCCCCCTGATCACCCCTGCCACCGGGCCACCGGCAGGTTGCCTGCAATCCACCCGGGTCCTGCCGCAGAGCCCAGCATGCCTTCGGGGACGTCGATCACATTGGTGAAGCCCGCCTCCGCCAGCGCCAGGGTCATCCGCGCCGAGCGCACGCCCCGGGCGCAGATCAGCGCCAGCGGAACGGCCCGGTCCGGCCCCGCCACCGCCTGCAAGGCGGCCAGGAAATCTTCGCGCCGCATGTCGATCTGGTGGCTGCCCACGGGCACCCCCGACGCGCGCCATTCCTGCGGCGTGCGGATGTCCACCAGGATGATGCCGCCGTCCCGGGCCGCGGCAAAAGCCTCTGCCGCGCTCAGCCGCGGCTGGTCATGCGCGGGCGGCTGCCTGCGGTGCCACCAGTAGCCAAAGCCGCCTGCGGCCGCCGCGCCGCCCAGCAGCATCAGCCGCCGCGTCAGGGTTGCAGTATCCGCCTGTGCTCCGGGCATTTGGCCTCCGCATCTCCGCTTTCCGCCACTGGGCCGTGGTCCTGCCCCCAGATCTAGCAGCTTGAAGCTTTCCAATCACCAGAAATGGAGGGTTTCGGACAGTCAAGTTCTTGTTATTGCGCGCGCATCCCCCAAATATAGGCGCAACAATAGTATCAATTCCGTCCCGGGGCTGCGGCATTCTTACCGTATCAGGGGCGGCGGGGGTGGTTCTGGGCTAAAAAATTGCTTAGCACTGGACCAAAAAATAACGACGCGCCAACCCGACAGGAGACCTGCACGTGTCCCTTTTCCTGATTGCGGCCCTGCCCTTTCTCGGAGCCGTCTTCCCAGCGCTTTTGATCCGCGCCGGACGCAATGCCGCAGCTTCAGCCGCCGGGCTGACCACATTCCTCGCCTTTACGGGTCTGATGCTGCATATCCCGGCCATCTTCCGCGGCGAGACGGTATTTGCCGCAGTGGATTGGCTGCCCGCCCTTGGCCTCAACGCCCATTTCTTCCTCGACGGGCTGGGCTTCCTGTTTGCGGCGATGATCCTCGGGATCGGCCTGCTGATCATCCTCTACGCCCGGTTCTACCTCTCGCGCGAAGATCCGATGGGCCAGTTCTACAGCTATCTCTTGCTGTTTCAGGGCGCCATGGTCGGTATCGTTCTGTCCGACAACATCCTGCTTTTGCTGGTGTTCTGGGAGCTTACCTCGCTCAGCTCTTTCCTGCTGATCGGCTATTGGAAGCACCTGCCCGAAGGCCGCCAAGGCGCGCGGATGGCGCTGGCCGTGACCGGATCCGGCGGGCTGGCGATGATTGCGGGGATGCTGATCCTGGGCCATATCGCAGGCTCCTATGACCTCAGCGTGATCCTGCAGAACAAGGAGGCGATTCAGGCCTCGCCCCTGTATCTGCCCGCCCTGATCCTGATCCTTCTGGGCGCCTTCACCAAATCGGCGCAGTTCCCTTTCCACTTCTGGCTGCCGCACGCGATGGCCGCGCCGACGCCGGTGTCGGCCTACCTGCACTCCGCCACCATGGTGAAGGCCGGGCTGTTTCTGATGGCGCGGCTGTGGCCGGTTCTGGCAGGCACGCCGGAATGGTTCTACATCGTTGCCACCACCGGCCTTGTCACCATGCTGATCGGTGCGGTGATCGCGCTGTTCAAGGATGACCTCAAGGCGCTTTTGGCGTTTTCCACCGTCAGCCACCTGGGCCTGATCACCATGCTGCTGGGCTTTGGCACCAAGTTCGCCGCGGTCGCCGCGGTCTTTCACATCATCAACCACGCCACTTTCAAGGCGGCGCTGTTCATGACCGCGGGCATTGTCGACCATGAGGCCGGCACCCGCGACATCAAGCGCCTTGGCGGATTGCGCCACCTGATGCCTGTCACCTTCACCATTGGCACGGTGGCAGCGCTGTCGATGGCGGGAGTTCCGCCTCTGAACGGTTTCCTGTCCAAGGAGATGATGCTGGAGGAAGCCTCCCACACCATCTGGAACGGCTCGCACCTGATCGTGCCCGCACTGGTCACGGCAGCCGCGGTGTTCTCGGCGGCCTATTCCTTCCGCTTCATCGCCCATGTCTTCCTTGGCCCCAAGCGCGAGGATTACCCCGGCCACCCGCATGACCCCAACACCGGCATGTGGATCGGCCCGGCCTTCCTGGTGCTGCTGGTGGTGCTGATCGGCTTTGCCTCGGCCAAGATCGCAGGCCCGATGGTCGCCACCGCCGCCAGCGCGGTGATCGGCGGCGAGAAGCTGCCCTATTACTCGCTCAAACTCTGGCACGGGCTGACCCCGGCGCTGTATATGTCGATCTTTGCGGTGATCGGCGGTGCGGTCCTGCTGGCGCTGCATAAACCGCTGGCGCGCGCCTGGGATGCGGCCCCGCGGCCCGAAGCCAAGGTGATCTTTGAGGGCCTTATCGGCGCCTTCACGCGTCTCAGCCAGGCAGTGACCGGCGGGCTGCACAACGGTGCCCTCACCCGTTACTCCGCGGTGATGGTTACCTTCACCGTGGTGATTGCCTACCTGGCCTATCGCGGCGGCACCCTGGGCCCGCCGACGCGCAGCTTGCAGGAACCCGGCCTGCTGCCGGTGACCGGCTGGTTCGCCCTGGTGGTGGCGACGCTGTTCATCGTGGTGAAGCACCGCAACCGGCTCTTGTCGCTGGTGCTGATCGGCGTGATCGGCCTGGTGGTGTCGATGTCTTTCAACTACCTCTCGGCGCCGGACCTGGCGCTGACCCAGATCTCGGTCGAGGTGGTGACCATCATCCTGATGCTGCTGGCGCTGAACTTCATGCCCAAGGAAACCCCGGTCGAAACCCCGGTGCTGACCCGTGTGCGCGATGGCGCCATTTCGGTGGTCGCGGGCCTGGGGGCAGGCGGGCTGATCTATGCGCTCCTGATGCGCGATTTTGCCTTCCCGACAATCTCGGATTTCCACCTCGCCAACTCCTACAAGGGCGGCGGCGGCACCAATGTGGTGAACGTGATCCTGGTCGACTTCCGCGGCTATGACACCTTTGGCGAGATCATCGTGCTGGGGATCGCCGCGATGGTGATCTTTGCCCTGACCGAGGCGGTGCTGGGCTCCCGCGTGCGTGCTTACCTGTTGAACCGCGAGCCGGACCTGCCGCAGGCGGGCGACAGCCACCCGCTGATGATGGTCGTGGCGACCCGGGTGATGATGCCGCTGGCGCTGATGGTGGCGGCCTATATCTTCTTCCGCGGCCACAACCTGCCGGGCGGCGGCTTTATTGCAGGCCTGGTCGCAGCAATTGCGATCATCATGCAGTACATGGCCTCGGGCTTTGCCTGGGCGACCGAGCGGCAGCGCTATCCCTACCACGCCATTATCGGCTCCGGCGTGCTGATTGCCGCCTCCACCGGCATGGGCGCCTGGTTCAACGGGATGCCGTTCCTGACCAGCGCCTTCGGCTATATCCACTGGGAACCGCTGGAGGAGTTCGAATGGGCCACTGCCGCGCTCTTTGACCTCGGCGTCTTCCTGGCGGTTGTGGGCGCGGTGCTGCTGGCACTGGAAAGCCTGTCGCGCTTCGCCTGGCAGCCGGGCATCAGCTCTGAACACGCGATGGACATCAACCCGGCCCGCGAGGACGCGGCCAAGACCGGGACGGAGGGATAAGCATGGAACTTCTCGTCGCCTCGGCCGTGGGCATCCTGACTGCGGCCGGCATCTACCTGATCCTGCGCCGCCGCAGCTTCCCGGTGATCCTGGGCCTGTCGCTGATCACCTATGCCGTGAACGTCTTCCTGTTTGCCTCCGGGCGGCTGATGACCGCCGCACCGCCGATCCTCAACAAATACGAGGAGGTGGTTTATACCGATCCGCTGCCGCAGGCGCTGGTGCTGACTGCCATCGTGATCTCCTTTGGCATGACCGCGGTGGTGGTGATGATCGCGCTGGGGGCCTTCCTGTCGTCGCGCGATGACCGCACCGCCCTGCCCGCAGAGCCCGAAGGCGCTGGGGAGGACGCATGATGGAGCACCTTCTGATCGCGCCGGTGGTGCTGCCTGCCCTGGTCGCGCCGTTCATCATCATGGTGCTGCGCCACCACCTGGACCTGCAGCGGATCTTCTCGGTCGCCAGCGCGGTGCTGCTGGCCGGCGTGACCCTGGCCCTGGCCGCGCAGGCGGCGGACGGCACCGTCAAGGTCTATGAGCTGGGCGACTGGCCCGCGCCCTTTGGCATTGTGCTGGTGCTGGACCGGCTGTCGGGCATGATGATCGTGCTGACCTCGCTTTTGGCGCTGCCGGTGCTGCTTTATGCCATCGGTTCAGGCTGGGACACCCGCGGCAGCAACTTCCACGCGCTGTTCCAGTTCCAGCTGATGGGCATCATGGGCGCCTTTCTGACCGGCGACGCCTTTAACCTGTTTGTCTTCTTCGAGGTGCTGCTGATCGCCTCCTATGGCCTGATGATCCATTCCGGCGGCACCCGCCGGTTCCAGGCCGGCGTCCAGTACGTGGTGTTCAACCTTCTGGGCTCGACCCTGTTCCTGTTCGCGCTCGGCACGCTGTATTCGGTGACCGGCACGCTGAATATGGCCGACCTCGCGGTGAAGGTCTCGCAGATCCCGGCCGAGGAT
Organism: Leisingera sp. CC-HEC096; assembly: GCF_059429235.1. NCBI lineage: Bacteria > Pseudomonadati > Pseudomonadota > Alphaproteobacteria > Rhodobacterales > Roseobacteraceae > Leisingera > Leisingera sp. CC-HEC096. The sequence continues at coordinate 540,596 of NZ_JCAIJS010000001.1, read as the reverse complement.
ACCGCCCTGCTGCGGGCCGGTGCGGTGATGCTGCTCCTGGTCTTTGCCATCAAGGCGGCGCTGCTGCCGCTGCATTTCTGGCTGCCCTCGGCCTATGCCAACGCGCCGATGCCGGTGGCGGCGCTGTTTGCCATCATGACCAAGGTCGGCGCCTATTCGATCCTGCGCATGTACACGCTGGTCTTCGGCCCTGAGGTCGAGGCCACCTCCGGGCTGACCGAAAGCTGGCTGCTGCCCGCCGCGCTGCTGACGCTGATTGCAGGCGCGGTCGGGGTGCTCGGCTCCAACAAGATCGGCCGCCTGGCTGCCTTTGGCGCTATCGCCTCAATGGGCACGCTGCTGATTGCGGTGTCGCTGTTCACCCAGACCGCCACCGCCGCCGCGCTTTACTACCTGGTGCATTCCACCCTGGCCGCGGCGCTGCTGTTCCTGGTTGCCGACCTGGTGATGGAGCGGCAGGGCGGCTGGATCCTGCCGCAGCTGCCGATGCCGCAGACCGGGCTGATCTCGGCGCTGTTCTTTGCCGCCGCCATCGCGCTGGCGGGGATGCCGCCGCTGTCGGGATTCCTGGGCAAGCTGCTGGTGCTCGATGCCACCCGCGGCTCCGAACTCGCCACCTGGATCTGGGCGGTGATCCTCATCGGGTCGCTGATCACCATCATCGGCATGGCGCGCGCAGGCTCGCTGCTGTTCTGGAAAGGCCACGGCCTGCCGCAGCAGAACACCGGCACCAGCGAGGAGCCCCCGGTGGAAGATCTGGCCTCCAGACCGGCCCCGCTGCCGTTTGTCGCGTGCTTCGGGCTTCTGGCAGGGCTTGTGGCGCTCACCGTCTTTGCGGGCCCCGCCACCCGCTATGCCGAGGCCACCGCGGCGCAGCTCTTTGCGCCTGAAGCCTATATCGGTACCGTGCTGGGGGAGGAGGAGAAATGAAACTGTTCCGGCGGCTGCTGCCGCACCCATTGCTCACACTGCTGCTGACCCTCACCTGGCTGCTGCTTGTCAACGGATGGTCGCTGAACTCGCTGCTCTTCGGCTTTATGCTGGGGGTGCTGATCCCGTTTTTCACCCAGCCCTACTGGCCCAACCGGCCGCGGCTCAGCAAACCGCTGAAGATCGCGGAATACGTCCTGGTCGTTCTGATGGACATCATTCAGGCCAATATCATCGTGGCCCGGATCGTGCTGTTCAAACCCAACGCCGACCGCCGCCCCAACTGGATCACCATCCCGCTGGACCTGAAAACGCCCGAGGCGATCACCGCCCTGGCGGGCACCATCACCATGACGCCCGGCACCCTGTCGGCGGATGTTTCGGACGAGGGCCACGCGCTGCTGGTCCACTGCCTGGACGCGCCTAACCCGGACGCGGTGCGCGACGAGATCAAACAGCGCTATGAGCGCCGGCTGATGGAGATCTTCGAATGATCGAAAACGCTGCCTATTTCGCCTTTGCCTGTTTCGCCCTGGCGATGCTGATGAACCTGTGGAAGGTCGTCACCGCCCCGGATATCGCCGACCGCATCCTGGCGCTCGATACCATGTTCATCAACGCCATCGCGCTGATGGTGCTTTACGGCATGGCGCTGGGGACCGAGATGTTCTTTGAGGCGGCGATGATCATCGCCATGCTCGGCTTTGTCTCCACCGTGGCCTACGCGCGCTTCATCCTGCGCGGCAACATCATCGAGTGAGGGGGAAAGATGGCAAGCCTGTTTGAATTCCTTGTCGCCGCCTTCCTGGTGATTGCCGGGATCTTCGGCATTGTCGGCTCCTTCGGGCTGATCAAGCTCGACGATCCGATGTCGCGCCTGCACGCGCCGACCAAGGCCACCACCCTGGGGGTCGGCGGGGTGCTGCTGGCGTCGCTGCTGCATGCGGCAGTGTTCGAGGAATATGTCTCGATCCACGAGCTGATGATCACCATGTTCCTGTTCCTGACCGCGCCGATCACCGCGAATTTCATTGCCAAGGTGCATATTCACCGGCAAGAAACCCGCGAAACCATGCCCCCGGCGGGCGAGGATGACCATTGGGCCACCCATGACACGCCGGAGGACGAGGAACAGAGAACCGCAGGCCGCCCGGACGCCGCGCAATAAGCGCTGCCGCGACACCGGGACAGGCCCGCCGAAGAGGCAGGACAGCATATGGAACCTTCGCGATTGCCGCTCACCCGCGACCTGGTGCTGATCGGCGGCGGTCACACCCACGCGCTGGTGCTGCGCAAATGGGGCATGCGGCCCCTGCCCGGCGCCCGGCTGACGGTCATCAACCCGGGTCCCTCCGCACCTTATTCCGGCATGCTGCCCGGCTTCGTGGCAGGCCACTACGCGCGCGAGGAGCTGGACATCGACCTGGTGCGCCTTGCGCGTTTTGCAGGCGCCCGCGTGGTGCTGGGCGCGGCAGAGCATATCGACACGGCTTCCCAACTGGTGCATGTGCCGGGCCGCCCGCCAATTGCCTATGACGTGGCCTCGATCGATGTCGGCATCACCTCTGCCATGCCGGACCTGCCGGGCTTTGCCGAGCACGGCATCCCGGCCAAGCCGCTGGGACGCTTCGCCGCCCAGTGGGCCGCCTTCCGCGAGGGCAGCGGCCCCGCCCATGCCGCGGTGATCGGCGGCGGCGTTGCCGGCGCGGAGCTGATCCTGGCCATGGCCTATGCCCTGAAATCCCGCGGCCGCCTGGCCCAGGCGACGCTGATCGACAGCGACCAGGCCTTGCGCGCCATCGGGGACACCGCCCGCCGCAAGCTCCTGCGCGCTCTGGTGGAACAAGGCGTCCGGCTGGAGGAGAACGCGCCGGTCGAGCGGATCGAGGACGGCTATATCGTCCTGCAGGACGGGCGCGAGGTCCTGTCGGATTTCACCACCGGCGCCGCGGGCGCCCGCCCCTACGGCTGGCTCGCAGACAGCGGGCTTGACCTGCAAGACGGGTTCATCCGGGTGGGTGAAACCCTGCAAACCTCCGCCGCCAATGTCTTTGCCGCGGGCGACTGCGCCCATATGGACTTTGCCCCGCGCCCCAAGGCCGGCGTCTATGCCGTGCGCCAGGCCCCGGTGCTCTGCCACAACCTGCGCGGCCTCCTGACCGGAGATCCCTTGCGCAAGTACCGCCCGCAGAAGGATTACCTGAAACTGATCTCCATGGGCTCCAGGGAAGCGCTGGGGGAGCGTTTCGGCACCACACTGGCGGGGCCGATGATGTGGAGCTGGAAGGACAGGATCGACCAGGCCTTCATGGAGAAGTTCCGCGACCTGCCTGCGATGGACCCGCCTGACCTGCCGGCCGAACACACGCAAGGCATGGAGGAGGCGCTGGGGGACAAGCCCCTCTGCGGCGGCTGCGGCGCCAAGGTCGGCCGCGGCGCGCTGCTGGGCACGGTGGCCGGGCTGAACAGCCATGGCCGTGATGACATCACCCCCCTGCCCGGCGACGATGCCGCGCTGCTGACCACCGGCGGCGTTAAACAGGTCATCAGCACCGACCACCTGCGCAGTTTCACCAACGACCCGGTCATTATGGCCCGCATCGCCGCCGTGCACGCGCTTGGCGATATCTGGGCAATGGGCGCGGCCCCGCAGGCAGCCACCGCCAACCTGATCCTGCCGCGCATGTCGCAGGAATTGCAGTCCCGCACCCTGCAGGAAATCATGGCAGCCGCCACGGAGGTCATGCAGGACGCAGGCGCCGCCATCGTCGGCGGCCACACGTCGCTGGGTGATGAGCTGACCGTGGGCTTCACTGTTACCGGCCTCTGCCCCCGCGCCCCGATCACCCTTGCAGGCGCCAAGCCCGGCGACGCGCTGATCCTGACCAAGCCCATCGGCTCCGGCGTGCTGATGGCCGCCGAGATGGCGGGCGAGGCCAAGGGAGACTGGGTGGCCGCCGCGCTGGAGCAGATGAGCCAGCCGCAAGGCGCCGCCGCCCTCATCCTGCAGGACGCCCATGCCATGACCGACGTGACTGGCTTTGGCCTCCTCGGCCACCTGCTCGGCATCTGCGAGGCCTCCCGCGCAGGCGCCGAGGTCTTCACTGGTCAGGTGCCCCTGATGCAGGGCGCCGCCGAACTGGCCGAGCGCGGCATCCGCTCCTCGCTGCTGCCTGCCAACCAGGCGGCGCTGCCGGAGTTGAAAACCGCCGGCTGGCAGGACCTGCTGTTCGACCCGCAAACCGCAGGCGGACTCCTGGCGGCTGTTGCCGCAGACCGGGTGGAAAACCTGCTGGAGCAGCTGCGCGCTGCGGGCTGCCCCGCAGCCATTATCGGCAAAGTGACGTCAAACCCGGGGGCAATCACGTTCAGCAGCTAACGGCTGCCGGTCCAAGGAAAACTCCGGACCGGATAGAAGCGCTGCTCCTGGCCTTCTCCTTTGCAAAAATACTCCCGCCGGAGGCGCGCTGCGCGCTAGCGCAGCGCCACGCCCAACGGGAGCGGGGCATCCCAGATGCCCCGGCGACGGGCGGGAGTGCGCTGCTGCCGCTTATAATCCTGCCATGATCCCTGCAATTCGGGCCGCCACCGCATTCAGGCCCGGCTCGTCCAGGTCAGCGGCCTCCACCGTGGCGGCCACCTCCGCCCCGATCGCGGCGCGGGACTTGCGGTAGGCGGGATCGTAATGCTCTGTCATCAGCGCCCCGGTCAGCCCCTCCTTGTCCCCCTCGGCGATATGCTCAAACCAGCCGTCCACCACCGCCCCGGAGCGGTGCGCGCGCAAGGGGCCCAGCTTCTCGCGCAACCGGTCCGCGTCCGACAGGATGTCGTCATAGGCCTGCACCAGATACCGGCAGCGCGCTGCCACCGGCACCTCCAGTTCGATCCTAGGCGCCTGCTTCATGGCATCCCAGACCGCAGGCGGAATGATCCGCTGGCCGATCTTGTTCGATTCCGCCTCGACCAGCACCGGCCGGGCCGGGTCCAGCCGCATCAGCGCCCCGGCAACCGCGGATTCAAACGCCTTTTGCGAGGGCTGCGGCGTCGGCATATCCCCCAACAGGGAACCGCGGTGATTGGCCAGCCCCTCCAGGTCCAGCACCTGCACGCCCAGCTCTCCGGCACGTTTCAGCACCTCGGTCTTGGCCGACCCGGTATAGCCGTCCAGCGCCACCAGCCGGTGCGGCAGCGCGGTCTCGTACATTGCCTTGTGCACCAGCCGGCGGTAGGTCTGATAACCGCCCTGCACCACCTCGGCACGCCAGCCGATCTGCTGCAGCATCCAGGTGAACGACCCCGACCGCTGGCCGCCGCGCCAGCAATAGACCAGCGGCTTCCAGCCCCCCTCATGGTGGCTCAGGCTCTGCTCGATGTGGTTCGCGGCATTGCGGAACACCAGCGCCGCGCCCAGCTTGCGCGCCTTGAAGGGGCTCTCCTGCACATAGATGGTGCCGACCTCAGCGCGCTCCTCGTTGTTCAGAACCGGCAGGCTGATCGCACCGGGCACGTGGTCCTCGGCGTATTCCGCCGGGCTGCGCACGTCGATCACGGTATCGAACCCGTGGCCATAGAACTCTTGCAGGGAGGTGAATGTCAGCGCCATGGCCCATGCCTACCGCGCCCCATGCGCAAGGAAAAGCCGCAAATGCCCGCTCCGCGGCAATAATACTTGCGCGGACTGCGCACGGGGCAGTAAGGCAAACGGAGCGAACAGACCAGCCCGGGCAGAAGGCCCCGCGGCGCCGCACCGGCAAGGACCAGGCCCCATGGACACCGACCCTTTGGACATACACGCACTGCCCGGCCATCTGATCCGGCGGCTGCACCAGATCTCCGTCGCCCAGTTCATGGAGCGGATGGCCGCGGAAGGAGTCGATCTGACCCCGGTGCAGTTCTCCGCCATGGCCGCCATGCGCCGCCATCCGGGCATCGACCAGGCCTCGGTCGCGGGTCTGATCGCCTATGACCGCGCCACCCTGGGCAAGGTGGTGGACCGGCTGGTGGACAAGGGACTGGTGGCGCGCCGGATCTCTGCCGCGGACCGCCGCGCCCGCGAGGTCAGCCTGACCCGTGACGGCGAGGCGCTTCTGGAGCGGCTTTTGCCGGTGGTTCAGGCCGCCCAGCCCGCAATATTCACCGGCCTCACCGAAGCGGAGCAGGAAACCTTCGTGGCGCTGCTGCGCAAGGCAACCCTGGCCGCCAACGAGCTGAGCCGGGCGCCGCAGCGCGACCTGCCCGGCAGCCAGGCGGCCGAATAAACGCTCAGATCAGGTGCCCGCGCGGGGTGTCGCCCTCTTCAAACGGCTCGATCAGCTCCGGCCCTTCGGCGCGGTTGGAGTTCACCGCCGGATCGACCCGGTGATACTCCAGGATTCCTTCCGCCCCCGGCTGCATCAGCGCCGCGGCGCCATGCCCCTCCTCGCCCAGCCATTTGCCCCAGTCCTCAGGCTCCAGGATCAGCGGCATCCGGTGGTGGATCGCCGACAGCCCCTGATTGGCGGCGGTGGTGACAATGGCGCAGGTCTTGACGGGATCCTCCGCCCCCCAGCTGCGCCACACGGCGGCGAACGCCAGCGGCGCGCCGTCGCTGCGGTATATATACCAGGGCAGCCGGGCGCCCTCCTCCGACTTGGTCCACTCATAAAACCCGCTGGCCGGGATCAGGCAGCGCCGCTCGCGGCAGGATTTGGCAAAGGCGGGCTTCTCCGCAATCGTCTCTGCCCGCGCGTTGATCAGCAGCGGCCCGGCGGTTTCCGTCTTGTACCAATGCGGCAGGAAGCCCCAACGCATCGCCACCAGCTGCCGCCCGGCCTCCCCCGCCTGCACAACATGCACCGGGTTGGTCGGGCAGACGTTGTAATCGGGCACCTTGGGCAGATCGTTCGCGGGCTGCGCCGCAAACAGCTGTGCCATTGCATCCGCAGGCAGGGTTGTGGCAAATCGTCCGCACATGCTGATTTCTAACCCGGGCCGGGGCGCAGATGCAAAACTTCCCTTGGCCGCCGGTTTTCAGCCGCCCTGACAGGATGATAGATAGACCTCATGACTCTTCAGAATGATCTCCAGTCCGCCTTGGGCTTTCTCAATCAGGGCAAGTTCAAACAGGCGCTGAAACAATCCAAGGGCGGCATGAAGCGGCACAAGAGCCACCCGGACTTTCCCAATATCGCCGGCATCTCCCTGTCCGGCCTGGGCAAGCACCGCGATGCCGTCCCGTACTTCAAAAAGGCGCTGGCGCTGGCCCCCGGCTTTCACGACGCCCGCAAGAACCTGGCGCAGACGCTGCTGTTCCTGCACCAGGGCGAGCAGGCGATGAAGCTGCTGGAGCGGGTGCTGAAGGACCAGCCCGTAGATCAGGCGGCACTGTATCTGCAGGCGCAGGCGCATCTGGTGATGAACGCCCCCAAGGCCGCGATTGAGACCGCCACCGCTGCGCTGGCCCGCGACCCGCGTCAGCCGCGGATGCTGCGGCTGCGCGCCACTGCCTGGAACACGCTGGGCGATGAAAAGGCGGCGCTGGCGGATTACCAGGCCGCGCTCAAGGTGAACCCCAACGACGCCGACGCGCTGCAGAACGCCAGCCTGCTGCTGGCCCGCCTGATGCGACAGGATGAGGCCACCGAGGCCGCGCAGAAGGCCGTCGCGGTGGCCCCCCAGAACGCCGAGGCCCGCAGGCGCCTCGCCAGCCAGCTGATCTCCAACGGCGACTCCGCCGCAGCCCGCGACCACTGTCTGGCGATCCTGGAACTGGACCCCAAGGACACGCAAGTGCTGGAGATGCTGGCGCGTATCAACAGCCGCGAGCAGAACGCGGAGCTGCTGCCGGTGGCGCAGAAGGCGTTGAGGTCCGCCGCCCCCCACTCGCTCGACCGCGCCAACGTCAGCTTTGCACTCGCCCGGATTGCCGATCAGGCCGGCGAGAAGGAGGCTTTCGCCGCGCACAATGACGAGGCCAACGCCTGTATGGCGGCACAGACCCCCTATGACTACGAGGAAAGCGAACGCCAGTTCAGCCGCATCATGGCGGCCTTCCAGGGCCAGATCGCTCCGGCAGAGACCACTCCAGAAGGCCCGCGCCCGATCTATGTGGTGGGGATGCCGCGCTCTGGCACCACGCTGACCGAAACCGTGATCGGCCTGCACCCGAATGTATTCCCGCTGGGCGAACGCGGCGTGCCGGCCTTCCTGCTGCACCCCTACCTGGACAAGGATCAGGACTTCACACCCGAGGCCGCCCGCACTTTCGCGGCCGAGGACATCAGCCGCCTGCCGGACATGCCCGAAGGCACCGCAGCCTATGTCGACAAGATGCCCGACAACTACCGCCTGCTGGGCCACCTTGGCACCGCCTACCCGGATGCACGGTTCGTTCACCTGTGCCGCGACCCGCGCGATGTGGCGCTGTCGATCTGGCGCGGCTATTTCTCCGGCAGTTCGCTCACCTATGCCTATGACCTCAATGCGATGGCGCACCGCTTCAACCTCTACGGCCGGCTGATGCAGCACTGGCGGCAGGTGATGCCGGGGCGGATTTATGACTTGCGCTATGAAAGCTTCGTTGCCGATATCGAGGGTGAAAGCCGCAAGCTGGCCGCGTTCTGCGGACTGGACTGGGTCGAGGACATGGCCCACCCGGAACGGCACGAGGGCCAGGTGCTGACCCTCTCAAACACCCAGGTCCGGCAGACGGCGCACACCCGCTCGATCGGCAAGTGGGAGAAATACGCCGATGTGCTGGCGCCGTTCATCGACGGGCTGGACCCGGAAATCTGGCCGGAAATCAAAGGGTAAGAGGACCTACTTCGCGTAGGCCTTGCGGGCCAGCTCGATCCGCGCGTCCATCATCGACATCTCTTTCAGGATCTCCTGCCGGCGGCTGCGGTCGCCGGTCTCGCGCAGTTCCGCCCGCAGCCGCTGCAACTCGCGCGACAGGCTGACGAACTCCGGCACCCCGCCGCTTTCACGAACCAGCCGGTTGACCAGCTCGTTTTCCGGGTCATCGCATTTGGGCAGCGGCTTGCCTGCGCCTGCGAGATTGTCAAAGGCGCCATCCTTCTCGGCGGCTTCGATGCGGGCGTTGATGAGGTCGATCAGCGGATGGTCCATGGGGGCATTCTGCCATGCCGCCAAGCCACCCGCCAGCCCGTTAACGAAGCGCCGGCAAAGGTTGCCAGCCTCTCAAAATAATGCGGCAGCCCTCCTGCCCGAATGTTTCGCGCGCGAAACATTGGATCCGGTCCGGACCTATATGCGAACGCTTAGTTCACCTGCGCAATCCGCCCGTCGGTATAGGGCGTATACGGGCCTTGCGCCGCCAGATACTCGGCCAGAACATCGGCCAGGTCGGGGCCGAAGTCATAGGCGTTCTTGTCGTCGCCTTCGAACATCGCATAGCCGTCACCGCCATTGCGGACATAGTCGTTGGTGACCACCACATAGGTCTTGGCGGGATCAATGGGAACGAAGCCATCCCTCTCTGCCACCATCACCTCGGTGATGCGGCCCGCATTCGGCGCGGCAGAGCTGTCCCAGCTGAATTTCAGCCCCGCCACCTGCGGGAAGCGGCCCTTGACGTCCTCGACTTGGCTGACGCCGTTCTCCAAGGCCTCCACCAGCGTTTTGCCGTCAATTTCGAAAGTGGAAAGCGTGTTCTGGAATGGCAGGATGGTCAGCACCTCGCCCATGGTGACCTCCCCCGCGTCCAGGCTGGCACGGATCCCGCCAGAGTTCGCGATGGCGATGGTCACGCCCTGGTCCTTCACCCGGTCGAGCATCGCGTCAGCCACCAGATTGCCCATCTGGCACTCCTGCACCCGGCACACATCGCGGCTGCCTTCGACGGGTTCCGCGGCCTCCGCCACTACCTTATTGCGGATCTCGTCCAGCGGCACGGCCAGCTCCGCGATACGGTCCAGTGTGCCCGCGTCCTCGCTGACCGCCGCGTCCATGATCAGCGGCTCGCCAAAGGCGCTGACAACATTGCCTGCATCGTCGAAGGTCACGTTCAGCTCGCCCAGGAACTTGCCATAGGCATAGGCCTGCACGATCTGCACCCCGTTCACCACGGTGGGATACGGTCCAACAGCCTTGTCCGAGGTGTTGGACAGATAGGTGTTCGAATGACCGCCGACGATCACATCGACTCCGGTGGTTTCCGCCGCCACCCGCTGGTCGACGCCATAGCCAGAGTGGCTGAGCACCACGATCTTGTTCACCCCTTCGGCGGTCAGCCGGTCCACCTCCGCCTGCACCGCCGCCACCGGGTCGGAAAAATGCACGTTCTCGCCGGGGCTCGCCAGTTCATGCGTGTCCTCCGGCGTCAGGCCAATCAGGCCGATCCTCTCGCCGCCCCGCTCGATCACCGTGGATTTCCTCAGCACATCGGCCAGCGCAGGCTCGCCCGAGACATCCGCATTGGACATCAGGACAGGAAAACCCACCGCATCCATGAACCCGCGCAACACCTCCGGGCCGTCGTCGAACTCATGATTGCCGACGGTCATGCCGTCATACCCTAGCTTGGTCATGAACTCCGCCGCGGCCTTGCCCTTGTAATAGGTGTAGAACAGCGAGCCCTGGAACTGGTCGCCGCCATCCACCAGGATCGCATTCTCCGCCCGCGCCCGCGCGTCCGCTATGGCCGTCACCAGCCGCGCGGTGCCGCCAAAGCACTCACCCTCAGCCTGATCCTCGGCATCGCAGGTGCTGTCGTATTTGTTGATCGGCTCGAACCGCGAGTGGAAGTCGTTGGTGTGCAGGATGGTCAGCTTGTACTCCGCCGCCGCCGCACCGGCGGTCAGGGCCAGGGCTGCAACCGATGTGAGAATGCGTGCAATCATGAGGAGCGCTCCCGTTGTTCCGTTTTGACCAAGCCTGCGCCCAAAGCCCGCGCCGGTCAAAGGGGAAAAGACAGAAGTCTGTGTCCCCTCACGTCAGCAGGACATATTGGTCCGGGCAAAAGCCCGGGCCGCGCCCGACCCTCCCCACGGGAGGGCGCTTTCACACCCTCCCAGGGTCAGGCGCGGCCCTCCGAAATTGCAGTTATCCCCAATCCCCCTTGATTCATCCGCCGACGCAGGGCATCAGGCCTGCATGCTGATTTACAAGATTTTCCGGGCGGACGAATGGGCCGCGCTGCAAGCCGAGGGCGAGACGCCGGGCGCGCCGATTGATGTTGCGGACGGCTATGTCCATTTCTCCACCGCAACCCAGGCCGCGGAAACCGCGGCCAAGCATTTTGCCGGCGCCGAGGAGCTGACCCTGCTGGCCTGCGATACCGATGCCATGGGCGATGACCTGAAGTGGGAAGTGTCCCGCGGCGGTGCCGAGTTCCCGCATCTCTACCGCAACATCCGCATGTCCGATGTGGTCTGGGCCAAGCCGCTGCCGCTGGTGGAGGGCAGCCACCGGTTCCCGGAGGAGATGGCATGAAGCTGAGTGAGAAGCTGGCCCTGGCGGCGATGCACCGGATTGATCCGGAAGCAGCGCACGGGCTGTCGGTCAAGGCGCTGACCATGGGGCTCGCGCCTGCCCCCGGCCCGGTGACTTCGGCGCGGCTGAAGACCACGCTGGCGGGGATTGAGCTGCCGAACCCGGTTGGTCTGGCCGCGGGCTATGACAAGAACGCAGAGGCGCTGGCGCCGCTGGCGAAATCCGGCTTCGGCTTCATTGAGGTCGGCGCAGCAACGCCCCGCCCGCAGCCCGGCAACCCCAAACCGCGCCTGTTCCGCCTGACCGAGGACAAGGCGGCGATCAACCGCTTCGGCTTCAACAACGAGGGCATGGAGGCGATTGGCATGCGCCTGTCGCAGCGGCCGCGCGATGCAGTGATCGGGCTGAACCTGGGCGCCAACAAAGACAGCGCCGACCGCGCTGCGGATTTTGCCAAGGTGCTGGCGCATTGCGGCGCGCATCTGGACTTCGCCACCGTCAATGTGTCCTCTCCCAACACTGAGAAGCTGCGCGACCTTCAGGGCAAGGCGGCGCTGTCGGCGCTGCTGGCGGGGGTGATCCAAACTCGCGACAGCCTCAGCCGCCGGGTGCCGGTTTTCCTGAAGATCGCCCCGGATCTGGACCGCGCCGGGATCGAGGACATTGCCGCCGTCGCCGTTGAGAGCGGCATCGATGCGGTGATTGCCACCAACACCACCCTGTCGCGCGACGGCTTGCGGAGCGCCCACAAGGGCGAGGCCGGCGGGTTGTCCGGTGCGCCGCTGTTTGAGAAATCCACCCGGGTTCTGGCGCAGCTGTCGGAGCTTCTGGAGGGCCAAGTGCCGCTGGTCGGTGTCGGCGGCATCAGCACGGCGGAACAGGCCTATGCCAAGATCTGCGCCGGCGCCTCGGCGGTGCAGTTCTACACCGCGATGGTCTATGGCGGGCTGTCGCTGGCGGGCGATATTGCCCGCGGGCTGGATGAATTGCTGGCCCGCGACGGGTTTGAGAACGTTGCGCAAGCGGTTGGCACGAAACGGAAGGACTGGCTGTGATCACCTATTGGCATAACCCGCGTTGTTCGAAGTCCCGGGCCGGTCTGGCGCTGCTGGAAGAGCGCGGTGCTGAGGTCGAGCCGCGGCTCTATTTGCAGGACGCACCGTCAGTTGAGGAGATCAAGCAGGTGCAAGCCGCGCTTGGCGTATCCGCGGTGGAGATGATGCGAACCGGCGAGAAGGTCTTCAAGGAGCTGGGCCTGAGCAAGGACAGCGCCGAAGAAGATCTGCTGGCCGCAATGGCCGCGCATCCGATCCTGATCGAGCGCCCGATTGCGATCAAGGACAGCAAGGCGGTTATCGGCCGCCCCACTGAGGCAATCGAAGAGCTTCTGTAACCGTTTCCCGGCGCGGGAAACGGCCAAAAACCCTGCGAGGATTTTTTTGGCGCAAAGCGCCTGTTTTCCGTGCCGGAAAACGGGCCGGAATTCTCGCAGAATTCCGGTACGCTCAAGCCCCCACCTGCGCCTCCAGCCGCGGATAGCGCAGGCCCAGGGTCACTCCGCGGGCAATGTTCAGCACCATCAGCGATGCCCACAGCCCGTGGTTGCCGAACGCAGGCACCAGCAGCAGCAGCGCCAGCACGTAGGCCGCCACCGCCTGCACCATCGCCCGCCGCATCTCGCGGGTCCAGGTGGCGCCGATGTAGATGCCGTCAAACATGTAGCTCGCCACGCTGAGCACCGGGGCCAGCACTACCCAGAGCAAATAGACACGGCCTGCGTCGCGCACCTCGGGCGCGGTGGCCATCAGGTCGATCACCGCAGGCCCGGCCAGGGCAAATCCCGCCCCCAGCAGCAGCGCGCCGCCGGTGCTCCATTGCGCGGCAATCACCGCCGCACGGCGCAGCCTGACGCGGGCCCGGGCACCGACTGCACCGCCCACCAGCGCTTCGGCGGCAAAGGCAAAGCCGTCCAGCGCAAAGGCGGTGACCGACAGGAATTGCAGCAAGATCTGATTGGCGGCGAGGTTCACGTCGCCGACGCCGGAGCTGATGAACAGAAAGGTGGTGAAGGACCCCGTGAGCAGAACCGAGCGCACCATGATGTCGCCGTTCACCTGCATCATCCGCTTGAGCCGCACCGCATCGAACACCCGCGCCCAGTCGCGCCATTGCTCGCCCGCAAAGGCATCGCGGCACAGGTACAGCCCCAGCGCCAGACCGGTCCATTCGGCAATCAGCGTGGCCAGGGCGACACCCTCCACGCCCCAGCCCAGGCCCAGCACGAACCACAGGTCCAGAACGATGTTCAGCCCGTTCATCCAGACCTGCAGCAGAAACACGCCGCGGGTGCGCTCCACCGCGATCAGCCAGCCGGTGACGGCATAGAGCGCAATGGTGGCAGGCGCGCCCCAAATCCGGATTTCAAGGTAATCGCGGGCCAGGCTTTCGACCTCGGCACTGGCGGGAGCCAGCGCAAAGGCGCCCCAGAACACCGTGGCTTGCGCGATGACGAACAGCGCTCCGGCGGCAAAGGCCAGGAGCAGGCCGCGCGTCAAGAGCGCCCCGGTTTCGGCCCAGTCCCCTGCCCCGCGCGCCTGCGCGGCGAGGCCGGTGGTGCCCATGCGCAGGAAGCCGAAGATCCAGTAAACTGCCGCCAGGATCGCGGCACCGATGCCGACTGCGCCAATCGGTGCGGCCTGCCCCATCTGGCCGACCACGCCGGTGTCCACGGCCCCCAGTATCGGCACGGTGACATTGGACAGGACAATCGGCAACGCGATGCTGAGCACCCGTTTGTGGGTGATGTCCGAAGCCGCGCTGGTCATGGGGTCAGTCCTTGCCGTTCGCGTCCTGCGGCATCAGGAAATGGCCGGTGGCCTGGGCAAACAGCTTGTCCTTGTGGTCCTGCCAGGCCTCCACATGCACCGAGGCATAGCGGCGGCCGGAGCGGTTCACCCGGGCGCGGGCATAGGCGTCGCGCGGCAGGCCGGAGCGCAGGTAGTCGACAGTGAAGTCGATGGTCTTGGGCTGGCGCGGCAGGTTGCCCTTGGCCATCTCCGCCGGGTCCAGATCGCCGGATTCGATGCGCGGCCAGAGGAAGGACCAATTGAGAGTGACCATCGACGTGATTTCCAGAAACGCCGCGGTCACGCCGCCGTGGATGGCCGGCAGAAACGGGTTGCCGATCAGCTTGTCATCGAAGTTGAGCTGCGCCGTCAGCTCATCGCCGCGGCGGTCGAAGGTCACGTTCAGGAAGCGGATGTACGGCACCGAGTCCACCAGCGCCGACAGCGCGGCATCGCGGCGCTGCTTGACCACCTGGATCGGTTCGGGACGGGGGCGGCTCAAAATTTCTTCTCCACGGTAAAGGCGCCTGCGGCGGTGGCGACGGGGCGGTCCGCGTCCTCATCCATCGCCACGGCGCGGACAAAGGCAACGGTGCGGGTGATGTGGTGGCAGGTGGCGCGGGTGGTGATCGCCTGGCCGGGTGTGGCGGGCCGCATATAGTCGATGCGCAGGTCGATGGTGGCGGTGCCGCCGGGGGCCGAAGGGTGGCTCATCACCGCCGCGCCGCAGCATGTGTCCATCAGGGCCGACACCGCGCCGCCGTGAATCACCCCGGTCGCCGGGTCGCCGATCAGCTTTTCGTCATAGGCCATGCGGATCTCTGCAGTGCCGTCGCCGATCTCCGTCAGTTTCATCCCCAGTTGCTTGGCATGGGGGATCGCTTCGATGAACTGGCGAGCGAGCTGGGTCTTGTCGGC
The DNA here is from genome assembly GCF_059429235.1 of Leisingera sp. CC-HEC096. NCBI lineage: Bacteria > Pseudomonadati > Pseudomonadota > Alphaproteobacteria > Rhodobacterales > Roseobacteraceae > Leisingera > Leisingera sp. CC-HEC096. The sequence goes on along the minus strand of NZ_JCAIJS010000001.1, from coordinate 525,471 downwards.
CATGGGGCTGTCCCTTTGAAATCTCTGCCCTATCTTTGGCTGCGGCCCGGCGAAAGCGCAAGTGTGCCGCCACGGAGGTTGCACTGTTCGCTGCAAGTGCATAGGTTCCCGGCAAGGGAGACGACGGATGACCGACAACAGATTGTCATTCAAAGAAATGTGCGCAGAGTTCGACGTTACGCCGCGGACGCTGCGCTACTATGAATACATCGAATTGCTGCAGCCGGACCGCGAAGGCCGGTCGCGGTATTACGGTGCGCGGGAGCGCGCCCGGATGAAGCTGATCCTGCGCGGGCGCAAATTCGGCTTCCAGCTGGAAGAGATCCGCCAGTGGCTGCTGATCTATGAGGAAGAGGGCAACGACGCCCAGAACCACGCCTTTATGGAAATGGCCGACCGCCAGCTGGTGGAGCTGGAAAAGCAGCGCGAACAGATCACCGAAGCCATCGACGAGCTGAGCGCGCTGCGCGCCAGCACCAAGGCGCAGCTGAAATAAGATGCCAGGTCCGGCTTGGCGCAAGCGCCTGCCGGACTAGCGCCCCCTCCGGCGGGATGGCGCCGGCACCGCGTGCTGGCCACCTTTTCCCTGCCTGCCAGCTCTCATTTCTGAACAAGCTTCTGCACCGCAATAGCACCGGCCCGCGTGACGCAGGCAGGCGCTGGCCCGGTGCCTGCGGCCTGCGTTCCGGCCACCGGATTCGGCCCTGCCCGCCCCTTTCAAGCAGGGGCCGCTGCCGGTCGGGCCTCTGCCCTTCATTGATACGTTGCGTCATTTAACGTTCGTTTTGCGAACTGTTACCGCCCCCAGAAGTGACGCAACGTACAACTTACGTAAACGTAAAGTCAGTCTTGATCGAAAAGCCGGAAGTGCTCAGCTTAGGGCTGCACCAAGCCGTAAGAGTGACGATGATGACAGAGAAAACCATGACCATCCGCGAGATGTGCGAGGCCTTTGACGTAACGCCCCGTACCTTGCGGTTCTACGAAGCCAAGGAACTGCTGTTCCCGATCCGTGACGGCCAGAAGCGGCTGTTCACCAAACGCGACCGCGCCCGCCTGAAGCTGATTCTGCGCGGCAAGCGGTTCGGGTTCAGCCTGGAGGAAATCCGCCAGCTGCTGGACCTGTACCATGTCGGCGACCAGCAGGTGACGCAGCTGACCAAGACATACGAGATTGCCAAGGACCGGCTCAACGATATGGAGCGCCAGCGCGAGGAGCTGACCGAGGCGATCGAGGACCTGAAAGACCAGCTCGCCTGGGGTGAAAAGATGATCGCCTCAATGCGGGCCCAGAAAAAGGCTGCCGAATAGGCAGCCGACCTGCCCCATCTGCCGGCTTGTCCGGCACCCAAACCAAGTCCAACAAGCCCCCCGAAGAGGATCCTAATGCCTTCTTATACAGCCCCCGCGAAAGACGCTCAGTTTATCCTGCATGATGTCCTGAAGGTCTCCGGCCAGGATATTCCCGGCTACAACGAGCTGGAGCCGGAGTTCACCGGTGCCGTGCTGGAAGAAGCGGGCAAGATCGCTAGCGAAGTGCTGCACCCGCTGAACGTGGTGGGCGACCAGGAGGGCTGCCGCCTGGAAAACGGCGTGGTCTACACGCCCAAAGGGTTCCTGGAAGCCTTTGAGCAGGTCAAGGAAGGCGGCTGGCCGGGCATCGACATGCCGGAAGAGTTCGGCGGCCAGAACATGCCCTATGTGATCGGCACCGCAGTGGGCGAGTTCTTCTCGGCCGCGAACCAGGCGTTCACGATGTACCAGGGCCTGACCCACGGCGCCGCTTCGGCGATCCTGGCGCATGGCACCGATGAGCAGAAGAACACCTATCTTCCCAAGATGGTCTCCTGCGAGTGGACCGGCACCATGAACCTGACCGAGCCGCATTGCGGCACCGACCTGGGCCTGATGCGCACCAAGGCGGAACCGCAGGGCGACGGCAGCTTCCGCATCTCCGGCCAGAAGATCTTTATCTCCTCCGGCGATCACGACATGGCGGACAACATCGTGCACCTGGTGCTGGCCAAGATCCCCGGCGGCCCCGAGGGCATCAAGGGTGTCAGCCTGTTCATCGTGCCCAAATTCCTGGTGAACGAGGACGGTTCGCTGGGCGAGCGCAACGGCGTCTCGGTCGGCAAGATCGAAGAGAAGATGGGCATCCACGGCAACTCCACCTGCGTCATGAACTATGACGGCGCGGTGGGCTGGCTGCTGGGCGAAGAGCACAAGGGCATGCGCGCCATGTTCACCATGATGAACGAAGCGCGCCTGGGTGTCGGCATGCAGGGTTTGGCGCAGGCCGAGGCCGCCTATCAGAACGCGCTGGAATACGCCAAGGACCGGCTGCAGGGCCGCGACGTGACCGGCGCCAAGAACCCGGACGGCCCGGCCGATCCGCTGATCGTGCACCCGGACATCCGCCGCTCGCTGATGGACCAGAAAAGCTTTGCCGAGGGCGCGCGCGCATTCCTTCTGTGGGGCGCCACCCTGATCGACCAGGCGCACCGCGCGGGCGACAAGGACGCTGACGGGCTGATCTCGCTGATGACCCCGGTGATCAAGGGCTTCCTGACCGATCAGGGTTACGACATGACCGTGCAGGCGCAGCAGGTCTATGGCGGCCACGGTTACATCGAGGAATGGGGCATGTCGCAATACACCCGCGACGCCCGCATCGCGATGATCTACGAGGGCGCCAACGGCGTGCAGGCGCTGGACCTGGTGGGCCGCAAGCTGGGCCAGCACGGCGGCAAATACGTTCTGGCGTTCTTTGATCTGGTGAAGAGCTTCTGCCAGGAAAACAAAGATATTTCCGAGGACTACACCAAGGACTTCATCAAACCCCTGCAGGCGGCCTCCAAGGATCTGCAGGCGGCTGGCATGTTCTTCATGCAGAACGGCATGAAGGATCCCAACCATGCGCTGGCGGGCTCTTATGACTTCATGCATCTGTTCGGTCAGGTCTGCCTGGGCCTGATGTGGGCCAAGATGGGCAAGGCGGCGCAGGAAGCGCTTGACGCCGGGGCCGATGACGCGGCGTTCTATGAGACGAAGCTCGCAACCGGCCGGTACTATATGGCACGTCGGCTGCCCGCCACCAAGCTGCACCTGGCCCGCATCGAAAGCGGCGCGGACACGGTGATGGCACTGGACGCGGACGCCTTCTGATGCCTTTGGGCGCCCCTTCGCGGGGCGCCCGGACCAGCCCCGGCCGGTGCCTTGACATGCAAAGGACCGAACAATGCCGAAACGATTCCGCCTGACCCGCCGCTTCCCTGTCGCGATGACCGAGGACGGCTACCGCAAGCTCAGGAAGTTTGCCCAGGAGGCCGGGCTGGATGAGGGAGAAGCGCTGTCATTCCTGTTCGAGCATTTCGACAGTGTGACGGACCAAGAGAACCTGACCCACCGGCTGCGGCTGTTCAACGCCGAGCTGGAGGCACGCAAGAAATAGGGCCGCACGCGGCCAAGGGGAGAGAGATGACCAGCACGCAGTCCGCATGGATGACCGAAGAGCACCAGATGCTTGCCGAAATGACGGCTCAGTTCATCACCAATGAATGGACGCCCAAGTTCGAGACCTGGCGCAAGCAGGGCATGATGGACCGGGAGACCTGGCAGCAGGCCGGCGAACTGGGCCTGCTGTGCCCTTCGGTTCCCGAAGAACACGGCGGCGCGGGCGGCGATTTCGGGCATGAAGCTGTGATCCTGATGGAAGGCAGCCGCGCCAATCTGGCGAGCTGGGGCCACGGCATCCACTCCGGCATCGTGGCGCATTACATCCTGTCCTACGGGACAGAGGAGCAGAAGGCGCGCTGGCTGCCGAAGATGGTGAGCGGCGAGCTGGTCGGCGCGCTGGCGATGACGGAGCCCTCCACCGGCTCCGACGTGCAGGCGATCAAGACCAAAGCGCTGAAAGACGGCAACGCCTACCGGCTGTCCGGGCAGAAGACCTTCATCACCAACGGCCAGCACGCCAACCTGATCCTGGTCGCGGCCAAGACCGACCCGGCGGCGGGTGCCAAGGGGGTGTCGCTGGTGGCGGTGGAAACCGACGGCGCCGCGGGCTTCAGCCGCGGCCGCAACCTCGACAAGATCGGCTGCCACGCGGCGGATACCTCCGAGCTGTTCTTTGATAACGTGGAGATCCCGCCGGAGAACATCCTGGGCGGTGCCGAAGGCCAGGGCTTCTACCAGATGATGCAGCAGCTGCCGCAAGAGCGCCTGATCATCGCCTGCGGCGCGGTTGGTGCGATGGAAGGCGCGGTGGAGCGCACCGTCGCCTACTGCAAGGAGCGCGAAGCCTTTGGCGGCCCGATCCTGCAATTTCAGAACACCCGCTTCAAGCTGGCCGAATGCCTGACCAAGACCAAGGTCGCGCGCGCCTTCCTCGACGAATGCATCGCCGAGCACCTGGAGGGCAAGCTGACCGTCGAAAAGGCGGCGATGGCGAAATACTGGATCACCGACACCCAAGGCGAGGTGCTGGACGAATGCCTGCAGCTGCACGGCGGCTATGGCTACATGCAGGAATATGCGGTGGGCGAGATGTGGGCCGATGCCCGGGTGCAGCGGATCTATGGCGGCACCAATGAGATCATGAAGGAGCTGATTGCGCGGTCGCTGTAGGCGCAGGGGCCGCGGCCGCGACGCGGGAGGCCGATGATGGATTTTGAGTATTTGGGGAAAGATGAAGCAAAGGCAGTGTCCCTGCCCCCAAGCCTTCGCCAAATGGGCAGGGACGTCTTCACCTTTCACGGCCATCGGCTCTCCAGCCTGTACCGCAAGACCAGGGTAGCACGCCGCGCGCAGACGCGGGTTAATGCCCCATCATCTTTCCAAAAATACTCCACGGGGGCGCGGGGGTGTGAAACCCCCGCTCCGCCAGCAGACACAGGGAGCAACACATGACAATCAAACTGCATTGCTTCGGCGAAAGCGGCCATTCCTACAAGGCAGCCTTGGCGCTGGAGCTGTCGGGCCTGGCCTGGGAGCCGGTGTTTGTCGATTTCTTCGGCGGCGCGCACCGCACCGAGGATTACCGCGGCCTCAATGTGATGGCCGAAGCGCCGGTGCTGGTGGACGGCGATCTGCGCCTGTCGCAGTCCGGCGTGATCCAGCAGTACATCAGCGACAAGACCGGCAAGTTCGCAGGCGCGCCGGAAGACAAATACGAAGTTCTGCGCTGGGTCCTGTGGGACAACCACAAACTCTCCAGCCAGGCCGGCATGACCCGCTTTCTGATGAACTTCATCCCCGAAGACAAACGCCCGCAGGAGGTGATTGCCTTCATGCAGGGCCGCCTGAAGGCTGCCTTTAAAACCCTGGACACCCATTTGCAGGGCCGCGAGTGGATCGTGGGCGACGGCGTCACCAACGCCGATCTGACCTGCTGCGGCTATCTGTTTTACCCGGAGCCCTTTGGCTTCGACCGGGCCGCATGGCCCCATATCGACGCCTGGCTGGACCGCATCAGCGACCTGCCCGGCTGGAAACACCCCTATGACTTGATGCCCGGCAATCCGTCGGACCGGGCCTGAGGAGAGCAAGATGACAGACGCATATATCTATGACGCGCTGCGCACCCCGCGCGGCAAGGGACGCAAGGACGGCTCCTTGCATGAGGTGACCTCGGTCCGCCTTTCCGCCCTGACGCTGAACGCGATCAAGGAGCGCAACAACCTGGAAGGCCACGCGGTCGAGGATGTGATCTGGGGCAACGTGACCCAGGTGATGGAACAGGGCGGCTGCCTGGCGCGCTCGGCTGTTCTCGCCTCGGACCTGGATGAGCGCATTCCGGGCCTCGCCATCAACCGCTTCTGCGCCTCGGGCATGGAAGCCGTGAACCTGGCCGCAAACCAGGTGAAGGGCGGCGCGGGCGATGCCTATATCGCGGGCGGTGTGGAGATGATGGGCCGGGTGGCCATGGGCAGCGACGGCGCGGCGATTGCCGTTGACCCGAGCCTCGCGATGGAGACCTATTTCGTGCCGCAGGGTATCTCGGCAGATATCATCGCAACCGAATACGGCTTTACCCGCGACCAAGCCGACGCACTGGCGATGGAGTCCCAGCGCCGCGCGGCGAAGGCGTGGGAAGAGAAGCGGTTTGAGAAGTCGGTGATTACCGTGCGCGATCAGAACGGCCTGCCCATCCTGGATCATGACGAATACATGCGCCCCGGCACCGACATGCAGGCGCTTGGCTCGCTGAACCCGGCCTTCCAGATGATGGGCGAGCAGATGCCGGGCTTCGACAAGGTGGCGATGCTGAAGTACCCGCACCTGGAGCGGATCAACCACATCCACCATGCGGGCAACTCCTCTGGCATCGTGGACGGCGCCGCGGCGCTGCTGATCGGCAACAAGGAGTTCGGCGAGAAGCACGGGCTGACGCCGCGCGCGCGGATCAAGGCGACCGCCAAGATCGGCACCGATCCCACCATCATGCTGACCGGCCCGGTGCCGGTGACCGAGAAGATCCTGGCCGACAACGGCATGCAGATCGGCGACATCGACCTGTTCGAAGTCAACGAAGCCTTCGCCTCTGTCGTGCTGCGCTTCCAGCAGGCGTTCGACGTCGACCCGGAGCTGGTCAACGTCAACGGCGGCTCCATCGCCATGGGCCACCCGCTGGGCGCCACTGGTGCGATCATCATCGGCACCCTGCTGGATGAGCTGGAGCGGCAGGACAAGCAGACCGGCCTCGCCACCCTGTGCATTGCATCCGGCATGGGTGCAGCCACCATCATCGAGCGGGTCTGATGCCGAAGCTGGACCTTTCCCAGCTCCCCTGGCGGACCGGCTCGGGCTACCCCGGCAAGCTGGCTGAGGCCTGTGCCGGCCGCAGCGTGCAGCCGCTGGGCGATCCGGGCGGGCTCAGCCAGTTCGGCGTCAACATCGTGCGGCTGGAGCCGGGCGCGATGTCGTCCCTGCGCCACTACCACATGGAGCAGGACGAGTTCGTGATGGTGACAGAGGGCACCTGCACCCTGATCGACGATCAGGGTGCGCACGAGATGCTGCCGGGCGATTGCGCCGCCTTCCCGGCGGGAGACGAGAACGGCCATCATCTGGTGAACCGGTCGGACAAGCCTGCCGCCTTTCTGGTGGTGGGCACCCGCACCGCAACCGAGACCGGCTATTACAGCGATTTGGACATGATGGTGAAATTTGCCGAAGGGCAGTTCACCTTCACCCGTAAGGACGGCAGCCCGCTGACGGCTGACCAGACTGGAGAAGATACATGAGCGATTTCAAATACGACGTGGACGCGGACGGCGTCGCAATCATCACCTGGGACGCCGAAGGCAAGAGCATGAACGTCCTCACCCGCGAGGCATTCGGCCTGGTGGAAGAATACGTGGACCGTGCGCTGGAAGACGAAGCCGTCAAAGGCATCGTCATCACCTCCGGCAAGAAAGACTTTGCCGGCGGTATGGATCTGAACGTGCTGGCGACGATCCGCGAGGAATCCGGTGACAACCCGGCGCAAGGCCTGTTCGACTTCACCATGGGCGGCCACCGCATCCTGCGCAAGCTGGAGCTGGCGGGCATGGACCGCAAAACCAAGAAGGGCGGCAAGCCGGTGGCCTGCGCCATCAACGGCACCTGCGCGGGCATCGGCACCGAGATTGCGCTGGCCTGCCATCACCGGGTGATGACCGACAACCCGAAGGCCAAGATCGGCCTGCCGGAAATCATGATCGGTATCTTCCCCGGCGGCGGCGGCACCATGCGCTATTCCCGTATGGTGGGCGCGATGGCGGCGGCTCCGGTCCTGCTCGAAGGCAAGATGATGGACCCGAAGAAGGCCAAGGGCGCGCAGCTGATCGACGCCGTGGCCGAGGATCCGCTGGCGGCGGCCAAGGAATGGGTGCTGAACGCCAAGGACGCCGATCTGGTCAAGCCCTGGGACGCCAAGGGTTACAAGATGCCGGGCGGCGCGCCCTATCACCCCGCGGGCTTCATGACCTTTGTCGGCGCCTCGGCAATGGTGCACGGCAAGACCCAAGGCGCGTTTCCGGCGGCCAAGGCGCTGCTGTCGTCGATCTATGAGGGTGCGCTGGTCGATTTCGACACCGCGCTGAAGATCGAGGCAAGGCACTTCACTTCGGTGCTGATGAACCCCTCGTCCTCCGCCATGATCCGCTCGCTGTTCCTGAACAAGCAGGCGCTGGAAAAAGGCGCAGTGCGGCCCAAGGGCGTGCCGGACCAGTCGGTCAAGAAGGTCGGCGTGCTGGGTGCCGGCATGATGGGTGCCGGTATCGCGCTGGTCTCCGCCCAGGCGGGCATGGAAGTGGTGCTGATCGACCGCGACCAGAAGGCTGCCGACAAGGGCAAGGCCTATTCCGCGTCCTATATGGACAAGGGCATCAAGCGCGGCAAGGCGACCGAGGAGAAGAAGGAAGCGCTGCTCGGCCAGATCACCGCGACCACCGATCTGGAGGCGCTGAAGGGCTGCGACCTGATCATCGAGGCGGTGTTCGAGGATCCGGGCGTCAAGGCCGAGATGACCAAGAAGGTCGAGGCGATCATCCCCGAAGACTGCATCTTTGCCTCTAACACCTCTACCCTGCCGATCACCGAGCTGGCCAAGGCGTCCGGGCGTCCGGAGCAGTTCATCGGCATCCACTTCTTCTCGCCGGTTGAGAAGATGTTCCTGGTGGAGATCATCAAGGGCAAGGAAACCGGGGACCGCGCGGTGGCCAAGGCGCTGGACTATGTGCGCCAGATCCGCAAGACGCCGATCGTGGTGAACGATGCACGCTTCTTTTACGCCAACCGCTGCATCATCCCCTACATCAACGAAGGGATGCGGATGATCACCGAGGGCGTCTCGCCCGTCCTGATCGACAACGCGGCGCGGCAGCTGGGCTTCCCGGTGGGACCGGTGCAGCTGACCGATGAGACCTCGATTGATCTGGGCGCCAAGATTGCCCGCGCCACCAAGGCGGCGATGGGCGATGCCTATCCGGAAAGCCCGGCGGACGATCTGATCTTCTGGATGGAGGAACAGGGCCGTCTGGGGCGCAAGGCCAACGCCGGCTTCTTCGAGTATGACGACAAGGGCAAACGCGTTGAATACTGGAAGGGCCTGCAGGAGAAGTACCCGCTGGCCGCCGAACAGCCCGATCTGATCGAAGTGCAGGAACGGCTGATGTTTGCGCAGGTGCTGGAAGCGGTGCGGGCGCTGGAGGAAGGCGTGCTGATGGACATCCGCGAGGGCGACGTGGGCGCGATCCTGGCCTGGGGCTTTGCGCCTTGGTCGGGCGGGCCGCTCAGCTGGCTGGACATCCTGGGCACGCCATACGCAGCCGAGCGTTGCGACAGCCTGACGGAGAAGTTCGGCGAGCGTTTCACCTGCCCGGCGCTGCTGCGCGAGATGGCGGAGAAGGGCCAGAGCTTCTACACCCGCTTTGCCCCGGAAGACTCCGCGGCGGCCTGACGGCCTCTGTAAACACAGAACGGCCAGGGATGACCCTGGCCGTTTTCAGTTGAAATTCCGGTGCCGCCTATCAGCTCAGCGGCGGCTGGCAGTCTGCCCGGACCCCGCCGGCGCCAGGGGCGGTCCAATGCTCATCCTCAGCCATGATCGACAGCACCAGCCCGCGCGCCTCCTCGGGCGGCAGCACCCTGTAGGCGCTGTCCTCCTGGAAAACCCGGCCGCACATCAGGTTGCGCGGCGCGGCTGAAAAGCCCAGCATACCGGCCTCCAGATAGATCACCTGGTCCTGAGCAAAGCGCGGCGTGACCAGATCCAGCTGCGCGCCCGGATGCATGCGGCGGATGCCGCGGTAGCCTTCCAGCGCGCAGGCCGGAACAACAGCAAATGGGTCGCCCTGTGCGTCCTCGACCAGCTCGCTCTCCAAGAGCACGCCCTGATCCGGCATCAGCCACAGGGGCACCCGGTTCATCAGCGCATCCCGCGGCACCAGCAGCGGGCAGCGGGCCGGTTCCAGCTCGCCCTCGCCCGGCAGGATGGTTTCGCGCTGCAGTTCCGCAATCACCTGCATTCCGTGATCAAAAGTCAGCACCTTGTCGCCCGGCGTCAGTGCCTCCACCGGACGCCAGCCCAGGTTGGAGGCCACATGCGTGCCCGCCAGAAAACCGCCCTGACCCACAGGGATCAGGGGAAAGCCGCTGTTCATGGCGCGTTCCATCGGCACCTGTGAGCGTTTCAGAAGCCAATCCAGCATCTGCGTTCCTTTCCTGCAGCCAAGGCGGCGCGCCCTTTGGCCGATCCGATCTTTTCTTTTATTCCTTGCCGCTTATGGGCCGGAATTGAGGCAAAAAACGGTCAATGTTTACGTTTTCGCGCCAATCAGGATGGCCGGTGCCGGTTCAAGTCCCAGCCTGCCAATCTCAGCGCTGCATCACGTCACTTGGATAGGAGGGAATCGTTAAAAGAGTATTCAAATTGCGCGATATCCTGCGCGCAGGCGGTGGCAATGGCGTCAGCTGAGGCATCGTCATAATAGGGCCGCCAGTCGCGCTGCCGTCCGCTTTCGTTGGCACGCGGCAGATCCAGCGCAAAGCCGAGATGGTCGAACAGCGGCTGCGCGTCGTCCTTGAAATGCTCCAGCCGGATATAGAGACCGCATTGCTCAGTCCCGTCGGCATGGCACATGTAGGAGGACGCCGGGCTGCCGCGGAAGGCTTTGATGACATCAGGGTGCTGCACAAAGGCGCGGAACGCCAGACTTTGCGCCAGGCCGATTGCCGGATGATCAAAGCTTTGCTCCCGCAGCCAGTGATAATAGCTCACCGCGCGGTCCCAGGGGTTGCGCACCATGGTAAAGGCAAACAGCCCGCGCAGGGTTTCTTCCGGCACCAGCCCCTCGATATCGGCAAGGGAGGAGTGCTTCCACAGACGGCCGCGCGCCTGTGCGTCCTTCAGCCGGCGGCGGCGTTTCAGCGCTTTCGGCGTGTCGCCCAGCATCATGTCGTCCGCCATGGCGCGCGCCTCCAGCGCCAGCGACAGCGCGGTGCCGCCGGTCTTGGGAATATGGATAAAGACGTACCGGCGGCCTTGGGACAGGATCATGAGCAAACCCTATGGCATTGATCCGGAGATGGAAATGCCGATCCGCACCCGCTGGCTCAGACGCCCCCGCCATTTCACCTTTGCAAAAATACTCCGGGGTGAATTGGCCCGAGGGGCCAAGAGGGGCAGCGCCCCTGCCCCGGCTATCGCGACCGCAGCGCGATGGTTGACCCCGCCGCGATGATCAGCGCGATCCCCAGCAGCTGCCAGACGTTCAGGGCTTGCCCCCAATAGGCCCAGGCAACGCCCGGGCCGACGATCATCACCGAATACTCGAACACTGCCACAAAGGACGCCTCGCCCAGCTGGTAGGCCTTGGTGATCAGGAACACGCCGCCGACCGCGGCGCAGCCCTGCAGCAGGATCAGATGCGATATATCCCACAGCGGCCAGACCCATCCGCGGGTGACAAAGCCATCGGCGCCCGCGGGCACCGCCTGCGGCCAGATCTCCAGCCCGGCCAGCAGCATCGCGCCCAGAAAACCCTGGGCCAGCAGGTAGATGAACAGCATCGCGACCGTGCTTTCCCCCTGGCAGTACAACCCGGTCGCCAGCGAACCGAGCGCATAGAACAGCCCGCCCGCCACCGGCACCAGGATCAGCCAGTTGAAGGCCGCGGGATCAGGCTGCAGCACCATCAGCACGCCTGCAAAGCCGCAGAGCACCGCCGCAACCCGGACCCAGCCGATCCGCATTCTGAGGAACAGGACAGAGATCACCACGATCAGAATCGGCGAGGTGAACAGCCCCGCCAGCGCCTGCGCAATCGGCATCAGCGCCACGGCGGAGAAGTAAAACACCATCGACACCGCCACCAGAACCGCGCGCAACAGCACGGCGCCGAAGTTGCGGCAGCGGAGCCCGCCCAGCCCGGCCCGTGCCATCAGCCACAGGAACGGCAGCGCCACAAAGCTGCGCATCAGATAGAACTGCCCCAGGCCGATATGCTCAGCCATCAGCGGCACGGCATTGTCGGTGATGCCGATGATCAGCATGGCCGCAAGCATGGCTTGGGCTGCTGCCGCCTGGCTGCTGGTCTCCGCATTAAGCGTTGCTGTTTGTTTCATGCTCTTCCCATTGCCCGCAACTTTCCGCAATATCTGTTCTCTAAACGACATCAAAGTGATTCAGGGAGGAAACTGATGGGGTGGATGGCGGATGAAACCGGTCTGGAGAAGACCGCCGCGAATTATGTGCCGCTGACGCCGCTGTCGCATCTGAAACGGGCGGCGCAGGTGTTCCCGGACCACTTGGCAGTAAGCTATGGAAAGCACCGCAAGACTTATGCCGAATACCACGAGCGCTGCAGCCGCCTCGCCTCGGGCCTGGCGAAGCTGGGGGTGAAGCCTGGCGATGTGGTGGCGACCCTGCTGCCCAACATCCCGGCCCAGGCCGAGGCGCATTTCGGCGTGCCTGCCTGCGGCGCGGTGCTGAACACCATAAATACCCGGCTGGATGCGGGCACGGTGTCCTACATCTTTGATCACGGCGAGGCCAAGGCAGTGCTGGTCGACCCCCAGTTCCTGGAACTGGCCGAGGCCGCGGTGGAGGAGATGGACGGCCCTGCCCCGGTCTTGATTGAGGTGGCAGACGATCAGGCAAGCTGGCACGCGACCGGCCGGCATACGGAATATGAGGCACTGCTGGCCGGCGGCGATCCGGAGTTCCAGTGGATCATGCCTGAGGACGAGTGGGAAAGCCTGGCGCTGAACTACACCTCCGGCACCACCGGGCGGCCCAAGGGCGTGGTCTACCACCATCGCGGCGCCTATCTGATGACCATGGGCACGGTGGTGTCCTGGCGGATGGTGCTGCACCCGGTCTATCTGACCATCGTGCCGCTGTTCCACTGCAACGGGTGGAACCACACCTGGATGATGCCGCTGGTCGGCGGCACCCTGGTGTGCTGCCGCGATATCAGCGCGCAGAACATCTACAACGCCATCCATTACGAAGGCGTCACCCATTTCGGCGGCGCGCCGATCGTTCTGAACATGCTGGTCAACGCCCTGGACGAAGAGCGCCGCACGTTCGATCACACGGTCGAGGTGTTCACCGCAGGCGCCCCGCCCGCCCCGGCAACGCTGTCGAAGATCGAAGACCTCGGCTTTAACATCACCCATGTCTACGGGCTGACCGAGACCTTCGGGCATGTCACCGAATGCTACTGGAAGGCAGGCGAATGGGACGGGCTGGACAAGGCGGGCATTGCCGCCAGGAAGTCCCGCCAGGGTGTCGCGATGCCGATGCTGGAGCCGGTCGTGGTACGCGACAGCGAACACAATGTGCTGCCGATGGATGGCCAGAGCCAGGGTGAGATCGCGCTGCGCGGCAATGTGGTGATGAAGGGCTATCTGAAGAACCCGGACGCCACTGCCGAGGCCTTCAAGGGCGGCTATTTCAACTCCGGCGACCTCGCCGTGCAGCACCCGGACGGCTATATCCAGATCGCCGACCGCGCCAAGGACATTATCATCTCGGGCGGCGAGAATATCTCCTCTGTCGAGGTGGAGGGCGTGCTGATGGCGCATCCTGATGTGCTGCTGGCCGCGGTTGCGGCGATGCCGGATGAGAAATGGGGCGAGGTGCCTTGCGCCTTTGTAGAGCTGAAACCCGGCTCCAGCACCGACGAGGCCGCGCTGATCGCCTTCTCGCGGGAGACCCTGGCGGGGTTCAAGGCGCCCAAGAAAGTGGTGTTCCAGGAGCTGCCCAAGACCTCTACCGGCAAGATCCAGAAGTTCGAACTGAGAAAAATCGCCAAGTCACTCTAAGATTTTCGGACGAAATGGCATCCGGGGCGGCAAAGCAAATTGCCGCCCCTGTTTTATGTGATTATTCTGGCGGCAATCAAAAACACGGGGGCCGGGCAGGCTGCATGACGGCATTGAAGGAATTTGAGCGGCTGGAGGCTGCGGGCTTGTGGCGCGCAGATCCTGAGGCACAGCGGCGGGATGTAATCATCTCGCTGGGCGATGCGACGCTGACCATTGCCAGCATGAACGACCGCCCTTTGGCGCATTGGTCGCTGGCCGCGGTGGAGCGCGCCAATCCCGGCGAATTTCCGGCCCTCTTCCACCCTGATGGCGACCCTGGCGAGACGCTGGAAATCACCCAGGACGAGACCGCAATGCTGGAAGCGATTGCACGGGTGCAGAACGCCATCGGCCGGTCCCGCGCGCACCCCGGGCGGCTGCGTGCGGTGAGTATCCTGGGGGTCCTCGCGCTGGTTCTGGCGCTGATGGTGCTCTGGCTGCCGGGGGCGGTCACCCGCCATGCCGTCAGCGTGGTGCCTGAGATCAAGCGCAAGGCCATCGGCCAGGCCCTGCTGGGCCGGATCGAGCGGGTCTCCGGCCCTGCCTGCGCCACCCCCGAAGCCGCCCCGATCCTGAGGGACCTGGCGCAGCGGACCGGGGTCCGGCAGCTGGCGATCCTGCGCTCCGGCATTCCCGGCAGCCTGCATCTGCCCGGCGGCATCGTGCTGCTGAACCGGTCCTTTGTTGAGGACTTCGAAGATCCGGCGGTTGCGGCCGGCGCGATCCTTGCTGAACGCGCGCGCGCTGAAGCCAGCGATCCGATGCACGAGCTGCTGCAGGCAGGCGGGGTGACAGCCGCGTTCAAGCTGCTGACCACCGGGGATCTGGACCGGTCCACGCTGGACGCCTATTCCGAAGCCACCCTGGCCAGCCCGCGGCCCGCTGTGCCGGACCAGGTGCTGCTGGCGGAGTTCGCCCGCGCCGCCCTGCCCTCCTCGCCCTATGCCTATGCGCTGGACATCACCGGCGAGTCGGTTCTGGGGCTGATCGAGGCCGACCCGATGGCCGGCCGCGAGTTGCAGCCGGTGCTGAACGACCGCGACTGGGTGCAGTTGCAAAACATCTGCGGCTGACGCTGCCTGCTGCCCTCCGGCCCGCTTGAAGTCCGCGGCAATCGCCTGAAGGTGCCGGATCTGCTATGATCCGCCGCATCTGGGCACATGCACATTCAGGGGGGATTGCGCCATGCCGGGGAAAGCAACCAGTTTCACGGGGGATATTCCAAGCCATTACGACAAGGGCCTGGGACCGGTCATCTTTCATGACTATGCAGATGATCTGGCGGACCGGTGCCGCCGACACAGCCCGAAAGATGTCCTGGAGCTTGCCGCAGGAACCGGGATCGTGTCGCAGCGGCTGAGGAGGAGGCTGCCTGCGGAAAGCAAACTGACCGTCACGGACCTCAACGAGCCGATGCTGAAGCTGGCGCAGGCCAAGCTGTCCGGCATCACGAATGTATCTTTTCACGCTGCCGATGCGATGGAGCTTCCTTTTGAGGACGGCAGCTTTGACCTGGTTGCCTGCCAGTTCGGGGTGATGTTCTTTCCGGACAAGGCTGCCGCCTTCCGGGAGGCCGCGCGGGTGCTGAAACCCGGCGGGCACTATCTTTTCAGCGTCTGGGCACCGATGGCGCAGAACCCGTTTGCGGAAATTGCCCACGCCGAAGCAGCACAGTTTTTTCCCGATGATCCGCCGGGGTTCTACAAGGTGCCGTTCCACTATGGCGATACCGCGGCTGTGACCGCAGACCTGAATGGTGACGACTGGGCAGATGTCAGCCACGACGGGGTCAGGCTGGAAAAACCCATCGGTGACGCGGAGAGATTTGCCGAAGCGCTGGTCTATGGTAACCCGCTGATCGAAGAAATCCGTTCCCGCGGCGGGGTGGATCCCGACGAAGTCGCCAGTGCCATTCTCGACGCCTTGCGCCGCCGCTTCGGGCCGCCGCCGTTGCAAATGCCCCTTGCCGCTGTCGTGTTTACCTGCCGGCGGCAATAGCAGCCCGCCGCGGGCTTTTGCCGGCAACACAACGTCAAAAGGCCGGGCAGAAACCCGGCCTTTGCATCCGATTGCGCCAATGATGCTACTTGCTGAGCCGGGCGCCGCTGAAACCTGCGCGCTGCACCTTGGCCAATGCCGCTGCTGCCTGGCCGCTATCGCGGTACGGTCCCGCCAGAACGACCTTAAGCGGCTTCCCCTTGCGGCTGACGGTCCCCATCCGCACCGGCAGGCCGGACGCCGCCAGCTTGCGGGCGGCGGCCCGGGCCTGATCCGCGTTTGCATAGGTTGCGGCCCGGACATAGCGCTGCGCGGTCACGGCTTGCTTGGGCGCAGCCGCGCCGGGGGCAGAGCGAGTGGAAAGGCGCAGCTTTGATACCCTGGCCTCAGCCGGGCTGCGGCGGGCTTCGCGCGGCAGCCTGACCGTGGGGCGGTCGAGCGGCAGCTGCACCAGTTTGCGCGGCACGCCGTCGCTCCAGATTTGCGCCATCTGCGCGTCCCCTTGAGGCGTGCGGACACCGCGCATGGGGTTCAGGCGGCCATCCGCGCGCTCCACCATCAGATACCCGGCAGGAGCCTGGGAGAAGCCGGTCACCACCGCGGGGCGCACCGTGCGTGTCGCCCGCTGCGGGTTCAGGCGGCCGTCGGTCCAGACCGGGCGGTAGCCCTTGGGCACCGTGAAACTGTTGCTGAGGCGTCGGTCCTGATGGATGTGTGCCTGGACAACACGTGTGTTGGGTGTCAGCCGCAAAGAGGATTGCGGCCCAACGTAGGTAACAGGCGGGGCTGTTTGCGGACCGCAGCGCGCGCCGGTGGAGTTCGTGTACTTGCGGCTGATTTCCGAAATACCTGCGCAGGGGCTGCCGGCGGGGGGCTGCGGCGCAGCAGCGGCCGGTGCCGGTGCCGGTTTCGGGGCCGTACGCACCACTTTTCTGGCTGCGGGTTTGGGCGACGGGGCGGCCGCGGTGGCTGGACGGGCGCTGGTGGTTTGCGGCGTGCGCCGCGGCTTGGCGGTGGTCACCACCTTGGGCGGCGGGCTGGCTGCCGCCGGCTGGGCCGCGGCAGGCGCGGGTTTCGCGGGGGCCGGCTTGGCGGCTGCGGACTGGGCGGGCTGCTGGCTGGGTTCCAGCGTGATCAGTTCCGGCGCCGAGGCTTGCGGCTGCTGCCGTGTGGTCCCGGCCAGCCTGGTCGGTTTGTATCCGCAAACCTGCTTGCGCGAGCGGGTTACCCGCGGCACCCAAGTCACATTGCCGTCAATGCCCGCCCGGATGTAAACACAACCGCGGCTGTCGACGAATTGCCGCCCCTTGTAAGAGGCTGGCGGATATTCGGACGGCGGGCTGGACGGACGCAGGGTTTGTGCCTGTATACCTGCTGCGCCTGTTGTCCCCGCGATGATGGCCAGTGCAATAATTCTAGTTATTTTCATTCCTGCGCCCCACAAAATATGGCTGCAGGATGCCCGACTATGGTCAGTGAGTAAAGATTCTGCGGCAACAATACGGCCGCATCCCGGCAATTTTTGCGCCAATTGAACCTAATTGGCACCGGTTCCGGATTGTCCCGGAAAGCGGCCAAGGCGCGCGGCGGCGCCTTGGCACACCAGCGGTCATTTGGTGCCGAACATCCGGTCGCCGGCATCGCCCAGGCCCGGCAGGATATACCCCTTGGCGTTGATCTCGCGGTCCAGCGAGGCGGTGACGATCGGCACGTCGGGGTGGGCTTCCTTCATCTTGGCAACGCCCTCGGGCGAGGCCAGCAGGCACAGGAAGCGGATGTTGTTGGCACCGGCCTCCTTCAGCAGGTCGATGGCCGCAGCCGAGCTGTTGCCGGTGGCCAGCATCGGATCCACAGCAATCACCAGCCGGTCCTTCAGCCCTTCGGGCGCCTTGAAGTAGTATTGCACCGGCTGCAGGGTTTCCTCGTCGCGGTAGAGGCCGACAAAACCGACACGGGCCGAGGGGATCAGCTCCAGCACGCCGTCGAGCATGCCGTTGCCCGCGCGCAGGATCGAGACCAGCGCCAGCTTCTTGCCCGCCAGGATCGGCGCTTCCATTTCCTCCATCGGGGTTTCGATGTTGGTGGTGGTCAGCGGCATCTCGCGGGTGATTTCATAGGCCAGCAGCTGGGTGATCTCGCGCAGCAGGCGGCGGAAGCCCGCGGTGGACGTGCCCTTGTCCCGCATCAGGGTCAGCTTGTGCTGCACAAGCGGGTGATCAACAACGGTCAGGTGGTCGGTCATGGGGCACTCCTCAGATTTGGTTGCAGCGCTTTTACGGCCTTCGCCGCGGCAGGCAAGCGGGATTTGACCATGAGGTCAAAGAAAACTCTTGCCGGGGCCTTGGGCCGGGACATTCAGGTGGGCCGCAATGGAGACGCCCACATCGGCGAATTTGACCTGCCCGATGGGGCCCGCGTCAAGCCCCGCGATCAGCACCGGCACCTGTTCACGGGTGTGGTCGGAGCCGGGCCAGCTGGGATCATTGCCATGATCGGCGGTCAGCACCAGCATGTCGCCCTTGCGCAGCTTGGGCAGCAGGCGGCCGATTTCGCCGTCGAACCACTCCAGCGCACGGGCATAGCCGGAGATATCGCGGGTGTGGCCGTACAGGCTGTCGAATTCGACGAAGTTGGCGAATGTCAAGCTGCCGTCCTCCGCCGTCTCCACCGCTTCAACCAAGTGCTCCATCAGCCTGGCATCAGAGCCTTTATTCAGTGTGTCGATACCGGACATGGAGAAGATATCGCCGATCTTTCCAATGGCGTGGACCTTGCCGCCCGCCTGCTGCACCCAGTTGGTCAGCACCGGTGCCGGCGGGGTGATGGCGTAGTCGCGGCGGTTGGTGGTGCGGGTAAAGCCCTCCTCCACCGAGCCAAGGAAGGGACGCGCAATGACCCGGCCCACCTTCATCGCGTGCAGGCGCGGGGCGATGGCTTCGCACAGTTTCAGGAGACGGTCGAGGCCGAAGGTCTCCTCATGCGCGGCGACCTGGAAAACGCTGTCGGCGGAAGTGTAGCAGATCGGTTTACCTGTCCGCATGTGCTCCGCGCCGAGGTCGTCCAGAATTACCGTGCCGGAGGCGTGGCAGTTACCCAGGATGCCATCGGTGCCCGCCTGCTCCGCGACGAAGGCGGTCAGGTCATCGGGAAAGGACGGCGCCTGATCAGGGAAATAGTGCCAGTCCCAGGGGACCGGCAGGCCCGCCAGCTCCCAGTGGCCTGAGGGCGTGTCCTTGCCGCGGCTCAGTTCGCGGGCGCAGGCCCAACGGCCCTGCGGCTCTGCCTCCAGGCCCGGAAACGGGACCGAGGACGCCAGCCGCATTGCTGCGCCGAGACCGAGGCGTTCCATGTTCGGCACGTGCAGCGGCCCGCTGCGGCCGTCCTCCGCTTTGCCGGCAGCGCAGGCCTGGGCGATATGGGCCAGCGTATTGGCGCCCAGGTCCGGCAAGTCGCCATTGAAGAAGGTCCCGGCATCCGGCGCGCCGCCGATGCCGGCGGAATCCATCACCACAAGAAAGGCACGGGGCATCAGGAGATCCTTTCGTGAACCAGCGGCGGCAGGGCGTCCGGCGCCTCCCCGATGGAGATTGCCGCGAGAATGGCCGCCTCCGCCACCTCTGCCGCATCATCGCTGGCCGCGTGGATGCGGGCAAGAGTGTCCCCTGCCCCGACCTGCTGGCCCAGGCGGACGATGTCCGAAATACCGACGCCGGGGTGGATGCGGTCGCTTTCCACCATGCGGCCGCCGCCCAGGCTGACAACGGCCAGCCCCAGCGCCTCGCCGTTCATGGCAGAGATATGACCCGCCGATGGTGCCTTGACGTCACGCACGACTTCGGCGCCGGGCAGATGGTCCTGCCACGTGGCGGCAAAATCCGCAGGGCCGCCCAAGGCCGATATCATCCGGGCAAAGCGGTCCGCAGCGCGGCCATCGGAGAGCGTGGCGGCGATCTGAGCCGCGCCCTTTGCCGCATCCGCGGCCAGACCGGCGTGGGCCAGCAGCTCGCCGCCCAGCACCGCGGAGATTTCCGCCAGCGGGCCGGACCCATCGCCTGTCAGCACCTGCATTACCTCCGCCACTTCCAGCGCGTTGCCAAGCGCGGGCGCCAGCGGCTGGTTCATATCGGTGATCAGCGCCGAGGTCCGGCAGCCCGCCGCGTTGGCCGTATCGCAAAGCGATTGCGCCAGCGCGCGGGCCTCATCCGCGGTTTTCATGAAGGCGCCGGAGCCGATTTTCACGTCCAGCACCAGCGCGTCCGGGGAGGCGGCCAGTTTCTTGGACAGGATCGAGGCGGTGATTAGGTCGACGCTTTCCACGGTCGCGGTCACATCGCGGATGGCATAGAGCCGCTTGTCCGCAGGCGCTATCTGGGCAGTAGCGCCGACAATGGCGCAGCCAGCAACCCGCATCATGCCCCGGAGATGGTCTTCGCTGACGTTGATGGAGACGCCGGGAATGGCCTCCAGCTTGTCCAGAGTGCCGCCGGTGTGCCCAAGCCCGCGCCCTGAAATCATCGGCACATAAGCACCGCAGGCCGCAAGCGCCGGCGCCAGCAGCAGCGAGACGCAGTCCCCCACCCCGCCGGTGGAATGCTTGTCCAGCACCGGGCCGTCCAGATCCCATTGCAGCACATCGCCGGTGTCACGCATCGCCAGCGTCAGGGCGCGGCGGCCCTCGACGCTGAGGCCTTGCAGGCAGACGGCCATGGCAAAAGCCCCGGCCTGCGCGTCAGAAACCGCGCCGCTGGCCAGTCCTTCGGCAAACCAGCGCAAGTCCACTTCGCCCGGTGTCTCGCCGCGCCGGAGCTTGGCGTTGATGGCACGGGCGTCCATCAGCTCCGCTCCATGTGATCCGCGTCAAAGGCCCCCGGCAGCAGGCCGCCAATGGTGGTCTCCTGCTCAGCGCCGTCGGTGGTCGCCATGATGACCTTCACATCGCCGCTGGCGAATTCCTTGATCTTCTGACGGCAGCCTCCGCAGGGCGTGATCGGGGTCGGGCAGTCTGCGATCACATAGACCTCTGCCAGCTCTTTCTCCCCCGCAGCCACCATCGCCGCAATGGCGCCCGCCTCGGCACAGGTGCCTTCGGGATAGGCGACGTTTTCGACATTGCAGCCAACGTAGATCTGGCCGGAGGCAGAGCGCACGGCAGCGCCGACCTTGAAGTTGGAATAAGGCGCGTGGGCGTTTTCGCGGACGGCGGCGGCAGCGGCTTTGAGGCTCATGGCGATTCCCCGGTTTTTGATCATTTGGTCAAGATGCCGCAGGATAGCGGAAACGGCCCGGGAAGCGAAAGCCCCCCGAGTGCGGTTCCGTCACTGCCCCAGCATGGTATTGAACACGCCGGGCAAGGTCACCTCCAGCAGTTCCACGTCCTGCGACGGCTCGCTGAGGCGGGTCTTCATGCCGGGCGGGATGACAAAGGCGTCGCCCTGCTCCAGCCGGTAGGGCTCGCGGCCCTCGCCCTCCAGCGTCACCTCGCCGTTCATGACGAACGTGAAATGGATGTCAGTGTCGTGCGCCGCCCATTGCGGCGCGCCCTCGCCCCGGCGCACCACTTGCACGCCGGCCACGCCCTTGGTGTTCTCGGCAATCGTGGTGTCGCGGCAGATGTAGCCCGGCAGGCGGAACGGCATCCACGCGGCGCCCTCGGCCTTGTTGTAGACAAAGCGCTGGCCCTGCCATTCCCGTTCGGGGCGGTAGTGCGGGGTCGGCAGGGTCATCTCGTGGTCGATTTCAGTGACATGTTCTGCCGGCACGCCGATCTCGATCACCTGCACGTTGTCGCTGGCCTCCAGCACCCGGTGGCGGATTTCCGGCGGCTGGATGAAGCAATCGCCCGCAGTCAGCCGCATCTTGTCGCCCTGGTCCTCATAGACCACATCGACCCAGCCGTGGATGCAGAAGATCAGCTGGAAGCCGACGCGGTGGAAATGCACCATGTCCGGCACTGGGCCGCCGTCCGGGATGCGGATGTGGCTGGCAATGATCGAGCCGCCCAGCCGGTCCGGCACCAGGTCGCGGTAATGCATCCCCGCGCGGCCGATGATCCAAGGCGCCTGATCCTTGAGGCGTCGGACGACGAAACTGTGCACCGTTTCCGGCATCACCATCGGCGGGTGGCGTTCCTTGATCTCCACCCTGGTGCCATTGGGCGCGGTCAGGCGGCGCTGGCCTTCGGCAAATCCATCAGGATCTTCTGTCAGAATGCGGATTGTGCCGGGGCTTTCCTCCGCCCCCTTTTCGATGCGCAGGCGCAGCCCGTGGCCGGAAAACACCGCAATCCGCGGATCATCCGCCGGGTAGATCATATCCATCTTCATACCCAAGACTTTGGTGTAGAACGGAATATCGTCGCGCAGTTCCTGCGTGGGCAGTCGGATTTCAGCGATTGTATCGCTCACGTTTTCACTCCCTTTTCATTTGCCCGGAACTGTGGCCGCGGGGCAGGATTTATGCAAGAAGCCGCCGCTTGCCCGCCGCCGCGGCCAATTGCGTCAGTTTAGGCTAGGTTTCCGGCAGGAAAAATGGTTTAACACTAAACAATACCCTTTCCGAGGAGCGCCAGATGTCCGATTCACAGAACTTGCGCCAAGCCGCGCTCAACTATCACGAGTTTCCGCGCCCCGGTAAGCTGGAGATCCGCGCCACCAAGCCGATGGCCAACGGGCGCGATCTGGCGCGCGCCTATTCGCCCGGCGTCGCAGAGGCCTGCACCGAGATCAAGGCGGACGCGGCCAACGCCGCCCGCTACACCTCGCGCGGGAACCTGGTGGCGGTGGTGTCCAACGGCTCGGCGGTTCTGGGGCTGGGCAACATCGGCGCGCTGGCCTCCAAGCCGGTGATGGAAGGCAAGGCGGTTCTGTTCAAGAACTTCGCGGGCATCGATTGCTTCGACATCGAAGTGAACGAAAGCGATCCCGAGAAGCTGGCAGATATCGTCTGCTCGCTGGAGCCGACATTTGGCGCGATCAACCTCGAAGACATCAAGGCGCCGGACTGCTTTGTGGTGGAAAAGATCTGCCGCGAGCGGATGAACATCCCCGTCTTTCACGACGACCAGCACGGCACCGCGATTGTGGTGGGGGCCGCGGCCAAGAACGCGCTGCATGTGGCGGGCAAGTCGTTCGAGGATATCAAGATCGTCTCCACCGGCGGCGGCGCGGCGGGGATTGCCTGCCTCAACATGCTGGTGAAGCTGGGCGTGAAGCGGGAAAACATCTGGCTGTGCGACATTCACGGGCTGGTTTACGAAGGCCGCGAAGAAGACATGAACCCGCAGAAAGCGGCGTTCGCGCAAACCTCGGACCTGCGCACGCTGGACGAGGTGATGGACGGCGCGGACCTGTTCCTGGGTCTTTCCGGTCCCAACGTGCTGCAGCCGGAAATGGTGAAGAAGATGGCGGACCGGCCGATCATCTTTGCGCTGGCCAACCCGACGCCGGAAATTATGCCCGACCTTGCGCGCAAGGTGGCGCCGGATGCGATCATCGCCACGGGGCGCAGCGATTTTCCCAACCAGGTCAACAACGTGCTGTGCTTCCCCTTCATCTTCCGCGGGGCGCTGGACGTGGGCGCGACCGAGATCAACGATGCGATGCAGATCGCCTGCGTCGACGGCATCGCCGAACTGGCCCGCGCCACCACCTCGGCGGAGGCTGCGGCGGCCTATAAGGGCGAGCAGCTGAATTTCGGTGCCGACTACCTGATCCCGAAACCCTTTGACCCGCGGCTGGTGGCGGTGGTGTCCTCTGCCGTGGCCAAGGCGGCGATGGAGAGCGGCGTGGCCACCCGGCCGATCGACGATCTGACAGCCTACAAGCAGCGCCTGAACCAGACCGTGTTCAAATCGGCCCTGCTGATGCGCCCGGTGTTCGAGGCCGCCCGCGCCGCCGCCCGCCGTATCGTCTTTGCCGAGGGCGAGGACGAGCGGGTGCTGCGTGCCGCGCAAGCGATCCTGGAGGAGACCACCGAAACCCCGATCCTGATCGGCCGCCCCGAGGTGATCGAACGCCGCTGCGAAAAACTGGGGCTGGACGTACGCCCGGGCCGCGATTTCCAGCTGGTGAACCCGGAAAACGACCCGCGCTATTACGATTACTGGAACAGCTATCACAAGGTGATGCAGCGCCAAGGCGTGACGCCGGATCTGGCCAAGGCGATCATGCGCACCAATACCACCGCCATCGGCGCCATCATGGTGCACCGGGGCGAGGCCGACAGCCTGATCTGCGGCACTTTCGGCGAATACCGCTGGCATCTGAACTATGTGCAGCAGGTGCTGGGCGGCAACAGCTATTCCCCGCATGGGGCGCTGTCGATGATGATCCTCGAGGACGGGCCGCTGTTCATCGCCGACACCCATGTGCGGATCGAACCGACGCCGGAGCAGATTGCCGAGACCGTGATCGGCGCCGCCCGCCACGTGCGCCGCTTCGGGATCGAGCCGAAGATCGCGCTGTGCTCGCAGTCGCAGTTCGGCAATATCTCCTGCGATACCGGCAGCCGCCTGCGGGACGCGCTGGAGATCCTCGACGATAAGCGCCGCGACTTCGGCTATGAGGGCGAGATGAACATCGATACCGCCCTGGACCCGGAGCTGCGGGCGCGGATCTTCCCCAACTCGCGGCTGGAAGGCGCAGCCAATGTGCTGATCTTTGCCCATGCCGATGCGGCCTCCGGCGTTCGCAATATCCTGAAAATGCGGGCCGGCGGGCTGGAAGTGGGGCCGATCCTGATGGGCATGGGCAACCGCGCCCACATCGTCTCCCCCTCGATCACCGCGCGCGGGCTGCTGAACATGGCCGCCATTGCCGGCACCCCGGTGGCGCACTACGGTTAACTGCGCGGCCGCGAATTACCGCTGGCCGCCCATCCAGGGAGGCCAGCCATGAAAGGGCATTGCCACTGCGGCGCCGTGCATTGGGAAAGCCAGGCCGAGGCGGCCTGGAGCTGCTATTGCCACTGCGCCGACTGCCGCCGTATTTGCGCGGCACCTGTCACCGCATTCTTCGGACTGCCACATGAGGCGGTCAATTGGTCCGGTGCGGAACCCAAGGTCTACAATTCATCGGAAGGCGTCGAACGCCTGTTCTGCTGCGCCTGCGGCACCCAGATGGCCTACCGCACCGCCCGCGATCCGGTGAACATTCACCTCTACACGGCCACGCTGGAAAGCCCCGCCGCTATGCCGCCCAGGTTCCATGTGTTCCATTCCGACCACGTGAGCTGGCTGGAGCTGAAAGACAGCCTGCCGCGCTACGCCAAATCCTCTACCGGGTGATTCCCGGCGGCAGGGCCTGCGGGGCCGCAACTGAATTTGCAGGTTTGCAAAATTTCGGCGCCTTCCCGGATTATTCTGCAGCAAACTCCGGTTTGCAAAGCAGACGGGCTGCAAACCGGCCAAGACTTGTAAATCTGGTAAACCATCTGCGCAAATCCGGGTGAAACCTGTAAATTCCTTGACGAACCTTGCGTACGGAAACGGCAAAACTTGCCCGCTCCCCGGTTCCTCGCCTACCCATTTGGCAGGAGGAGATAGACACCATGGGATATCAGGACATTTACGCCGCCTGGAAACAGGACCCGGAAGGTTTCTGGATGGAGGCCGCCAAGGGCATCAGCTGGGACGAGGCCCCGAAGCAGGCGCTGTTTGACAAGGGCGACGGCCTTTATGAGTGGTTTGCCGATGCCAAGGTGAACACCTGCTACAACGCTGTTGACCGCCATGTCGAAGAGGGGCGCGGCGAGCAGACCGCGATCATCTATGACAGCCCGGTCACCCATACCAAGCGCGAAATCTCCTATGTCGAGCTGCGCAACCGCGTGGCCACCCTGGCCGGCGCGCTGCGCGCCAAGGGGGTGGAGAAAGGCGACCGCGTCATCATCTACATGCCGATGATCCCCGAGGCGCTGGAGGCGATGCTGGCCTGCGCCCGCATCGGCGCGGTGCATTCGGTGGTGTTCGGCGGCTTTGCCTCCAACGAATTGGCGGTGCGGATCGATGATGCCAAGCCCAAGGCGATCATCGCTGCCTCCTGCGGCATCGAGCCGGGCCGCATCGTGCATTACAAGCCGCTGCTGGATGGCGCCATCGACCTGGCGGAGCACAAGCCGGAGTTCTGCGTGATCTTCCAGCGCGAGCAGGAAGTGGCGGAGCTGATCCCGGGCCGCGACGTGAACTGGCACGGCTTCCAGTACGGCGTGGAACCGGCCGAATGCGTGCCGGTCGAGGGCAACCATCCCTCCTACATCCTCTACACCTCCGGCACCACCGGCCAGCCCAAGGGGGTGATCCGCCACACCGCAGGCCAGCTGGTGGCGCTGAACTGGACCATGAAGAACATCTACAACGTCGATCCCGGCGATGTGTTCTGGGCCGCTTCGGATGTGGGCTGGGTCGTGGGCCACAGCTACATCTGCTACGGGCCGCTGATCCACGGCAACACCACCATCGTGTTCGAGGGCAAGCCGGTCGGCACCCCGGATGCAGGGACCTTCTGGCGGGTGATTTCGGAGCATAAGGTCAAAAGCTTCTTCACCGCTCCCACCGCCTTCCGCGCGGTGAAGCGGGAGGATCCCAAGGGCGAGTTCGTCAAGAAGTACGACCTCAGCTGCCTCAGCCAAGTGTATCTGGCGGGCGAGCGCGCTGACCCGGACACCATCACCTGGGCGCAGGAGCAGCTGAAGGTGCCGGTCGTTGACCACTGGTGGCAGACCGAGACCGGCTGGTCGATTGCCGCCAACCCGCTGGGGATCGAGGAGCTGCCGACCAAGCTTGGCTCGCCTGCGGTTCCGATGCCGGGCTATGAAGTGGATATCCTTGACGAGGGCGGCAACCCGGTCGCGGCGGGCGAGCTGGGCGCGATTGCGGTAAAGCTGCCGCTGCCGCCGGGCACGCTGCCGACCCTGTGGAATGCGGAAGAGCGGTTCAAGAAGAGCTATCTCACCACTTTCCCTGGCTATTACGAGACGGGCGATGCCGGCATGAAGGACGAGGACGGCTACCTCTACATCATGGCGCGCACCGATGACGTGATCAACGTGGCCGGCCACCGGCTGTCGACAGGCGGCATGGAAGAAGTACTGGCGGGCCATCCGGATGTCGCCGAATGCGCGGTGATCGGCGTGGCGGACAGCCTCAAGGGGCAGATGCCCGTGGGCTTCCTGTGCCTGAACGCGGGTGCGGACCGCGATCATGGCGAAGTGGTGTCCGAGGTCGTGAAACTGGTGCGCGAGAAGATCGGCCCGGTGGCTGCCTTCAAGCTGGCGGTTGTGGTCGACCGGCTGCCCAAGACCCGCTCCGGCAAAATCCTGCGCGGAACCATGGTGAACATCGCTGACGGGACCCCGTGGAAGATGCCCGCGACGATCGACGATCCCGCGATCCTGGACGAGATCACCACGGCGCTGCAGACCATCGGCTACGCCAAGTAACGCGCGCGTTTCCCGGCACGGGAAACGGCCAAAAATCCTGCGAGGATTTTTTGAAGGCTCCGCCCGCAGGCGGAGCCTGTTTTCCGTCCGGTTTTGCTTGCAACTCCGCCCTGCCCGCCTAGGCTGCGGCCAGGGAGGCTTGAGCATGACAAAACCGGAACTCTGGCAACTGAGCGCCACTGAACTGACAGCCCTGACCCGCGCCGGGGATCTGAGCGCCGAGGACGCGGTGCAAGCCTCCATCAGCCGGATGAACGCGGTGAACCCCGGCCTGAACGCAGTGGTCGAGGATCTGAGTGCCGAGGCGCTGGAACGCGCCCGCGCGCTGGACACGGCGGGTGCAAGCGGCGCACAGCCCGGCCCGCTGCAAGGGGTGCCGGTCACCATCAAGATCAACGTTGACCAAAAGGGCCACGCCACCTCCAACGGCGTTACCGCGCTGAAAGACCTGATTGCCCCGGGTGACGCCCCCGTGGTGGAGAACCTGCACAAAGCCGGCGCGGTGGTGATCGGGCGCACCAATACTCCGGAGTTCTCCTTCCGCGCAGACACAGAGAACCCGCTGTTTGGCCGCACCCATAACCCCTGGGGGCGCCATATCTCGCCCGGCGGATCCTCGGGCGGCGCAGGGGCGGCCGTGATGGCCGGGATCGGCGCGCTGGCGCACGGCAATGACATCGGCGGCTCCCTGCGGTTTCCCGCCGCGGCCAACGGCGCCGTGACGGTAAAGCCGGGCCTGGGCCGGGTGCCTGCCTGGAACCCCAGCCAGACGGCGGAACGCGGGCTGCTGGCGCAACTGATGTCTGTGCAGGGGCTGATCACCCGCACGGCAGAGGACCTGCACCTGTCGATGCCTTCGCTGATTGCCGCCGATCCGCGCGACCCCTTCCATGTGCCGATGCCCTGGCGCGGCGCGGCGCCTGACGGCCCCATCAAGGTTGCCTTTACCAAGAACACCCACGGCTATGATCTGCACCCGGAGGTCGAAGCAGCGCTCGACCTTGCCCGCGATGCGCTGGCAGATGCCGGGTATGCTGTCGAGGAGGCGGAGCCGCCGAATGTCTTTGAGGCCGGTCGCGCTGGCTACCGCGCTTTGATGGGAGAAATCTATGCGCTTATGAAGCAGGACGTGGATGCCGCCGGCTCGCAGACCGTGCGGGATATCTTCGCCGTCTACTTCCAGGAGTTTCCGCCCTTCTCCGGCGAGGAGCTGTTGCAGATGATGGCCAAACGCACCCATTACGCGCGGCAATGGTCACTGTTCATGGAGGACTACCCGCTGGTGCTGTCACCCTTCCTGCCGCAGCCATTCTTCCGGCCCGACCGCGACACCGAGGGCGCGGATGGCGTGCATGAGGTGCTGGGGTGTGCCGTCTATTCCTACGCGATGAACTTCCTCGGCCTGCCTGCCGCCTCCGTTCCGGCCCGGCTGGCGAAGCTGCCCAACGGCCCCCAGCCGATCAATGTGCAGATCGCCGCCCGCCGCTGGCGCGAGGACCTGGCTGTGGACGCCTGCGCCGCAATCGAGGCCCGCGCCGGCCGCATGTGCCTGCCGCTGTGGGAGAAGATGCAGTCTGGTTGCACTGCGTGATCCGGAAGGTTTCAAGCCAAAACGGCGGCGTGCCGGCTTGTGGCCCTGAACAGAAAAAAACCCGGCGATGCTCACTCAACCCAAGTAGCGCTGAGGGCGAAGAAGCGCTGAAGGCACCTTGCCTCCGCAATGGATATGGCTCCGCAATAAACGCTTAGGTCCCGGGGAACGGAGTAAACCGCCCCCGGGGAACTTCCATACCCAGTCAACTCACTACATACGGCAGCCGTCCCGACACACCAGGCGTACCCGGCTTGGGGCACAGGCTCCCTGGGCGTTACCGGCGGAAAACAATGACACTGGTTACTCGAAACACACCGGCACGGCACCGTGGCGCGTCAGCCCTGCGGCAGACGCCATCCACATCTGCCTGTGGAAAAGCATCGCATGGAATCCTTACCGGGAAGTTCACAAACTCGTGAATGTCCCGTTAAACAGTTAAGTAAACTGCTCGGAAATAAGCCTTTCTTCCAGCCCGTGGCCGGGATCGAACAGGATCTTGTGGCGGATCTCCGGATCGGTGCGGATCTCGACCCAGTCTATATCGGCCACCGAAATCGAGTCCGCGTCGGCCATCACCGGGCGCTTGTCCGCCTCGAGCACGTCAAACCGCACCATTGCGTTGCTGGGCAACAGCGCGCCACGCCAGCGCCGCGGGCGGAAGGCGGCAATGGCGGTCAGGGCCAGCACATCGGCCCCGATCGGCAGGATCGGCCCATGCGCCGAGTAGTTGTAGGCAGTGGAGCCGGCAGGGGTGGACACCAGCGCCCCGTCGCACACCAATTCCTCCATCCGCACCCGGCCGTCCACCGACACCCTGAGCCGCGCCGCCTGCGGGCCAGCACGCAGCAGCGACACCTCGTTGATTGCCAGCGCCTTGTGCACCTCGCCGCGGCGGTCCATGGCGGTCATCGACAGCGGGTTGATGATCTCCTTCACCGCATCGCCAAGCCGCTCGATCAGCCCGTCCTCGCGGTATTCATTCATAAGAAAGCCGACGGTGCCGCGGTTCATGCCGTAAACCGGCGCCGGGTGATCGACCATTGTGTGCAGGGTGCGCAGCATGAAGCCGTCGCCGCCGAGCGCCACGATAATGTCAGCCTCTTCGGGGGGCACTTGCCCATAGCGGCGGGTCAGTTCGGCGAGGGCTTTCTGGGCAACCTCCACCTCGCTGGCCAGAAATGCGATTCTCAAACCCATCAAATCTGTTTCCGGTATTAGGCAACTGGTTCCGAAACAATCACAGCTTTCCGCCAAAGGCCATAGTTGCCGTTCTGTCGCAGGGAAATGTCGCTTTACAGGCTTCCTGCGCAAAGATGTTTCCGATAGGAAATCCCTCAATTCTGACCCCTGCTCAAACGGAGCCACCATGACTGAAGCGACCCGTGATCCCGGCTTTTTCACCCAATCCCTCGCCGAGCGCGATCCTGAGCTTTATGCCTCGATCACCGCGGAACTGGGCCGCCAGCGCGACGAGATCGAGCTGATCGCCTCGGAGAACATCGTCTCCGCCGCGGTGATGGAAGCGCAAGGCTCGGTGCTGACCAACAAATACGCGGAAGGCTACCCGGGACGCCGCTACTACGGCGGCTGCCAGTATGTCGACGTCGCCGAAAACCTGGCCATCGACCGCGCCAAGCAGCTCTTTGGCTGCGAATTCGCCAACGTGCAGCCGAACTCCGGCTCGCAGGCCAACCAGGGCGTGTTCCAGGCGCTGCTGAAGCCCGGCGACACCATCCTCGGCATGGATCTGGCCTCCGGCGGCCACCTGACCCATGGCGCGGCGCCGAACCAGTCGGGCAAGTGGTTCAACGCGGTGCATTACGGCGTGCGCCAAAGCGACAACCTGATCGATTACGACCAGATCCAGGCGCTCGCGACCGAGCACCAGCCGAAGCTGATCATCGCCGGCGGCTCCGCCATCCCGCGCCAGATCGACTTTGCCAAGTTCCGCGAAATCGCCGACAGCGTCGGCGCCTACTTCATGGTCGACATGGCCCATATCGCGGGCCTGATCGCGGCCGGTGAGCACCCCTCGCCGTTCCCGCATGCGCATGTGGCCACCACCACCACCCACAAGACCCTGCGCGGGCCGCGCGGCGGCATGATCGTGACCAATGACGAGGCCATCGCCAAGAAGGTGAACTCGGCGATCTTCCCCGGCATCCAGGGCGGCCCGCTGATGCATGTGATCGCAGGCAAGGCGGCGGCCTTCGGCGAGGCGCTGAAGCCGGAATTCAAGGCTTACCAGAAGCAGGTGCGGGCCAACGCGGCGGCGCTGGCGGATCAGCTGATCCAGGGCGGGCTGGACATCGTGACCGGCGGCACCGACACCCACGTGATGCTGGTCGACCTGCGTCCCAAGGGCGTGACCGGCAACATCGCCGACAAGGCGCTGGGGCGGGCCCATATCACCACCAACAAGAACGGCATCCCGTTCGACCCGGAAAAGCCCACTGTGACCTCCGGCCTGCGCCTCGGGACCCCGGCCGGCACCACCCGCGGCTTCGGCGAGGCGGAGTTCCGCCAGATCGCCGACCTGATCATCGAGGTGATCGACGGGCTGGCCGCCAACGGTGAGGAAGGCAACGCCGATGTGGAGGCCTCGGTGCGCGCCAAGGTCGCGGAGCTCTGCGCCAGGTTCCCGCTGTACCCGAACCTGTAAGCCCTTATGGGGACTGAGAAACCGAACCGCCGCGGCCCAGCAGCCGCGGCGGTTTTCTGTTGGCAGCAAAGGAAGTTCTCCCGCGCCCCGCCGGAGCATTCCGGATGCCCTTGCGGGCATCCCGGATGCACCGGCACGGGCCTTGGGCCCGGCAGCGCCCCTTGCAGGGGCGCTGCCCGCGCCGTGCGGCAAGCACGGCGCCCAGCCCAACGTTTTCGGGGCTGCCGCAGGCAGGCCGGGAAGGGGCGGGAGCGTCTGGCCTCGAATTCTGGTTTTTTCAGACCATGGACCGTTCGATCCCCCCCGTATGGGACGCGTCAGATTGAACCGAACCCGGCGGCTGAAGCGCTGTTTGGGAGACTGGATGCGCAAGCGCCTGCCTCTGGCGATCAGCGAATTCCGAATGTTGGCCTTGAAGCAGGGCTGAGCCGCAATCTTTGGCCCCCTGCTTTTGGCAGTGCTGATTTTCCGCGGCTGAATCTGGCAGCCGGAGTGAGGGCTGGCGGCGTTTTTTTTCAACATTTACCTGTGGCTGCCGAGAATGCAGGTACAGGCACCAGGACCTGGCTGTATAACGGGCAGGTCAGCGGCGAGTGGGTTAGCCACGCCAAGATGGGGTCTTGGTACCTGCTGATGCATTTCAGCTTCGTCACCGTCACGCTGGTCTTCCGCGAGGTGCTATCCCCGGCAGCAACTGGCCAGATCCCGGATTTCGCGCTCGCCGGGGCGCCTTCCGGATATGCCAATCCGCGGCGGCCCGGTTTCTGCGGAACGCGGCTTCCGCCGGATTTGAACTGCGCTCAAAGCACTGGGTGCGGCGGCAACGTATGCGGGAAATCAGATCAGCCCGCGCCAGCGCAGGACCACGATCAGCAGGATCAGCACCACCAGAATGGAGAACGCGATATTGCCAAGGATGCCCAGCCAGAAGCCTTTGCGCCGGTCGGCAATGTCGATTTCCTTGAGATGCGCCTTAACCTCGCGGGCGGCGCCGCGCAGCGGTTTTTCGTCCACGGTCTGCCGCAGCTTGGGGTGTTCCAGCGCCGGCAGGGCATCGGCAATTTTCATGCCCTGCTTGTAGATCCGGCGCGGCAGGCGGCGGCGGACGCGTTTCAGCGCGGCGGCGAGGTCGCCGGAGGCATGCTCGCGCTCCTTCAGCAACATGCGGATCTCTTCGATATCCTGGTCCAGGCTGGCGGCCATTCCGGCACTCTCCCTCAACTGCCTATTGCCGCCACCCTAGCCTGCGGCGGCGCCCGTCTCAATGGGGCTGGCAAGCCTCCGCCTGCCCGGCTATCAAGGCGGCATGCTGAACACGATCACTCATGGCTCTGCCACCGGACAACCGCCGCTTCTGATTGCCCACGGTCTTTACGGCTCGGCCCGTAACTGGGGCGTCATCGCCAAACGCCTGTCGGATGAGCGGCTGGTCGTGGCCGTGGACATGCGCAACCACGGCGACAGCCCGCGCACGGACAGCCACACCTACCCGGAGCTGGCAGAGGATCTGGCCGAAGTTATCGCGGCGCATGGCGGGCAGATGGATGTGATCGGCCATTCCATGGGCGGCAAGGCTGCGATGATGCTGGCATTGAACCACCCCGAAGCGGTGCGCCGCCTTGTGGTCGCCGACATTGCGCCCGTCGCCTACGGCCACACCCAGATCCAGTTCATCGACGCCATGCGCTCAGTCAGCCTCGAAACAATCGAGCGCCGCCCCGAGGCCGCAGCGCAGCTGGCGGAGGCCGGGGTGGAGCCGGCGCTCCAGAGCTTTTTCACCCAGTCGCTGGACCTGCCGAACAAGCGCTGGAAGCTGAACCTGGATACGCTGGCGGATCAGATGCCCAGTATTATGTCCTTCCCGCAGACAGAGGCGTCCTGGCAAGGGCCTGCGCTGTTTCTGTCGGGGTCCGAGTCGGATTACGTGCTGCCGGAGCACCGGGATGAAATCCGCGCGCGCTTCCCCT
The DNA here is from genome assembly GCF_059429235.1 of Leisingera sp. CC-HEC096. Lineage (NCBI taxonomy): Bacteria > Pseudomonadati > Pseudomonadota > Alphaproteobacteria > Rhodobacterales > Roseobacteraceae > Leisingera > Leisingera sp. CC-HEC096. The sequence goes on along the minus strand of NZ_JCAIJS010000001.1, from coordinate 491,957 downwards.
CTGCCCGGTTTGCCAAGCTGCCCGGCGCGGGCCATTGGCTGCACGCCGAGAAACCGCGGGAGTTTGAGGCCGCCGCGCGGGTATTCCTCAACGCCTAGGCGCCGCGGGCATAGAGCTGCTTGGCGACCAGCCAGGCGACCGGCATTCCCGCAACCGCTCCTGCCGCTGCCGAAGCGAGAATCGCCTGAACCGAGACCATTCCTGCCACCAGAACCGCGATCACGCCAACGCCTGCCAGGCTGCTGCCGATCAGTGAATAGAGGATGGATGCAAGGCGCAACATGGGCTTTCTCCTATGCCTTCGACTGTCTTGCGCACGGGCATATGGATTCGCGAATATATACGCCTTGATCCTGATCAGTTTGCACCTGAAGCAATCCTAGCGGGTATACATTTGTTTCTTGAAGGCCCGGGTCCTGTCCGTCGCTGCGGCTGAGCCGTCGTGATAGGTGCCGAACCATTTGTCGAAGGGAATTTCCGAAGTGCCGTAGTTGCACTCGAAATACCGGTGATGCAGCTGGTGGAAGAAATCGCCGGCCTTGGCGGCCTCTGTTCCCCCCGCAATCACCCGCTCGAAGCCGGAATGGGACAACACAGGGCTGATCTGCTGGAACATCGCATGAAACGCGAGGTGCAGCGGATGCGAGGGCACGATCAGGTGGATGAAATAGGTGGTGAAGTAGAGCAGGTTTTCATACCAGTGGTTGGAAATCCCCGACCACGGACCAGTGTTTACGTTGCGATGGTGCACCGCGTGGACGTGTTTGTAGAGCCGCGGATGATGCTCCAGCCGGTGCACCCAGTAGAAATGCAGGCCGGACCACATCGGGATCAGCAGCATCCAGAGCACGCACCAGACCGGCGCTTCTGCAAATGTCACCACCGGCACCCAGCCGTTGGCCATCAGCCAGTAGATGCCCCATTGATAGACCGTGGCCACCGTGATGGCGCTGCCGAGAGTCCACCAGATGTTGTCCAGCACCTGGTTTTTGAAAGTGAAGGTGCCGTTGCCGCGGGACAGGTCGCGCTTGTCGAACTTCTTCTGCATGCCCTGGCCCTTGCGCATGTAGAGCCACCAGTGGAGCCCCCCGGCCACCGCCGCCTGCGGCAGCAGGTTGGCGAGCCAGACCTGCAGCATCCAGCCAGGCCGGAATTCGGCCATGTCAGCCAGCGGCGGCAGCAGCCAGGCATAGATGGCAAGCGCAAGCAGGAAGCAAACCGTCAGCGCTGTAATCTCCAGCCAGGCGCCGCGGTACCAGGCAAGCACCGCCGCGGGCCTCGGCGGCCAGCTGAACAAAGGGTTGAGCGGCACCGGCCCCTTGGGGCGGTAGTGCCAGCGCTCAGCTTCGCGGTCGGGGATTGTGCCGTGCATCGGGCTGCCTCCTGCCTGGTGTCTCAGGTTGCGTAGTTGGAACCTTCGTCGTCGAGGATCGCTTTCAGCTCCGCCAGGTGGCGTTCCGCCTGATCCGGGTAGTCCTCCAGTTCCTGCGCGGTTTTCTCGGCGATCTCGTCGCTCAGCACCCGCAGTTTCCGGCCGGTTTGCAGGGCGCGGATATAGGTCTCCGCAGCGCGCTCGAAGTAATAGAGCCGGTTGAAGGTGTCCGCGACGCTGTCGCCGATCACCAGCACGCCGTGGTTGCCCATGATCATGGTTTTGACCTTGGGGTCGGTCAGCATCGAGGCGCAGCGGGCGCCCTCGTCCTCAAACGCCAGACCGCCGAAATCACCGTCAACCACATAGCGGTTGTAGAAGGTGGCGGTGTTCTGGTCGATCGGCGGCAGGGTGCTGTCGGCGAGGCAGGCCAGGACGGTCGCGTGGATCGAATGCACATGCATCACACAGCGCGCGTGCGGGCAGAGCCGGTGGATCGAGCCGTGCAGCCCCCAGGCGGTGGGGTCCGGCGCGTCGGGGCGCTCCATTGTCTTGGGGTCGTTTGCGTCAAGCAGCAGCAGATCCGAAGCCTTTACCCTTGCGAAATGCACCTGGTTCGGGTTCGTCAGGAACTGGCTGCCGTCCTCATTCACGGCAAGGCTGAAGTGGTTCGCCACTGCCTCATGCATGTTCAGCCGCTCGGTCCAGCGGAAGGCCGCGGCCATGTCGACGCGCTCCTGCCAATGGGTGAGGTTCGGGTTCACCGCTGTTTGCTTGTTCATCTGCACCTCCAAAGCCGGTTTACCTAGTGGTGCCAGCCGCATTCCCTGCTGACAAACGATTGATTCAACCGCTATGCATTAATTGAACTAATGCATAGGTCGCGCATCCATGTCTTCGCCCGTTTCGCCATCACCTTCCCTGCCCCCGCTCACCTGGCTGCGCGCCTTTGAGGCCAGCGCCCGGCACCTGTCCTTCACCCGTGCCGCCAGCGAGTTGAACCTGACGCAATCCGCAATCAGCCAGCATGTGCGCAGCCTTGAGAACTTCCTGGGCCGGGAGCTGTTCATCCGCAAAACCCGCGCGCTGGAGCTGTCGGAGGCCGGCGCCAATTACATGCCGATTGTGCGGGAGGCCTTTGACCTGATCGCGGCGGGCACTCAGGCCTTTACCGGCGGCGACCAGGGGCGGCATCTGGTCCTGCAATGCAATATGGCATTCTCAGTATTCTGGCTGTCTCCGCGCCTGCCGCGGCTGTATGCGCGTTTCCCTTGGCTGGTGCTGAACATCGTGACCCCGATCTGGGACCCGGAGCGGCATGCCGCCTCTGCCGGAACGGAAATCCGGTTCGGCCGCCCCAATGACATGTCGGCGGCGGCGGTGCGGCTGACCCGCGACCGGTTCTATCCGGTCTGCGCGCCGGGCTATCAAGGCGGCGAGTTTGATTTCAGCACTGCGACCCTGCTGGATTGTGCGGGCGTCACAGGCTCTTGGGGGGCGTGGTTCAAGTCACAGGATCTGCCGTTTGACCGCAACCATGAGATCAACCTGGCTTCCACCTACGTGATTGCCATGACGGCTGCGGTGAATGGCGCGGGCATGGCGATGTCGCATGACACGCTGGCGGGCGGGCTCTTGGAGAGCGGGCAGCTGGTCCGCGCCAGCGGTCATTCGGCGGAGCTGCTGGAGAACTATTTTCTGATGCCGCCGCCCAGCCATGCCAGCACCCCGGCGTCGCGGGCGTTTCTGGAGTGGCTGGAGGGGGAGATGCCGCCAATTTAGAAAGTTCCGCCCGGCGGCACGCCGGGCAGCGCCCGTCCGCCCCCATGGGCGGGCGCTTCGCTTCCGCCCGCGGACGGTCGCCGCCCTTTTCATGCGCTCACTAGCTTTGAATTTTCAACTTTTCCCTACAAGTCCTGCCGAATGTTCGCAATACGCCCGTACCTTGCACCATTACCCGCTTGCTGCTAAACGCGCGGCACCGGTCGCAGCCTACCCGGTCACCAAAACAAGGGTTCAAACATGAAGACTATCGTTATCTGCTCGGGCGGGCTGGATTCCGTTTCGCTTGCCCATATGGTCGCTGAGGAGCATCAGCTGACCCGTCTTGTCTCCTTCGATTACGGCCAGCGCCACAAGAAGGAACTCGACTATGCCGCCGCCGCAGCCAAACGGCTCGGCGTGCCGCATGACATCATCGACATGAGAGGCATCGGCGCCGCGCTTTCCGGCTCGGCGCTCACCGATGACATCGACGTGCCGGACGGCCACTACGAGGAAGAGACCATGAAGGTCACCGTGGTGCCGAACCGCAACGCGATCATGCTCACCATCGCCTATGGCATTGCCGCTGCAAACGGCGACGACGCCGTGGCCACGGCGGTGCATGGCGGCGACCACTTCATCTATCCGGACTGCCGCCCGGCCTTTACCGAAGCGTTTGACGCCATGCAGCGCGCAGCACTCGACGGCTACGCCAACGTGCAGCTCTACACCCCGTTTGTGCATCGGACCAAGGGCGACATCGTTACCGCCGGCGCCAAGCACAACACGCCCTTTGCCGACACCTGGTCCTGCTACAAGGGCGGGGAGAAGCATTGCGGCCGCTGTGGCACCTGTGTGGAACGGCGCGAAGCGTTCCATCTGGCAGGCGTTGAGGATCCGACGGAGTACGCCGACCCCGATTTCTGGAAGGCGGCAATTGCCGCCAAGGACGGCGCCTGATGTTCCGGATCACCAAGGAGTTCCATTTCTCCGCCTCGCATCAGCTGACCCATCTGCCTACGGACCACCAATGCGCCCGGCTGCACGGCCACAACTATGTCGTGGTGGTGGAACTGGCGGCCAAGGAGCTGAACAGCGACGGGTTCGTGCGCGACTATCACGAGCTGAAGCCGCTGAAGGACTATATCGACGAAACCTTCGACCACCGGCACCTGAACGACGTGCTGGAAGGGCATTCGACGGCGGAGAACATGGCCAAGCACTTCTATGACTGGTGCCATGAGCGGTGGCCGGAAGTCGCCGCCGTGAAAGTCTCGGAGACCCCGAAAACCTGGGCGGAGTACCGGCCGTGACCCTGCGCATCGCGGAAATCTTCGGCCCCACGATCCAGGGCGAAGGCGCCCTGATCGGGGAACCAACGGTGTTTGTACGCGCAGGCGGCTGCGACTACCGCTGCTCGTGGTGCGACAGTATGCATGCGGTCGACAGCGCCCACCGGCATGACTGGGCGGTGATGGCGCCGGAACAGGTCATGGCCGAGGTGCGCCGCCTGTCGGGTGGCAAACCGCTGACGGTGTCGATTTCCGGAGGGAACCCGGCGATCCAGGACTTCGCCCCGGTGATCGCCTACGGCAAGGCGGAAGGCTACCGTTTTGCCTGCGAGACCCAAGGATCGGTCAGCAAGCCGTGGTTTGCCGATCTGGATACGCTGGTGCTGAGCCCCAAGCCGCCCACAAGCGGCGAAACGGTGGACTGGAAGGCCTTTGACCGCTGCCTTGAAGCGGCCGAGGGCTGCGGTCAGGCGGTGATGAAGATCGTGATCTTTGACGACAAGGATTACGCCTGGGCCAAGGCCGCCGCCGAACGCCACCCGGAGCTGCCGCTGTACCTGCAGCCCGGCAACCCTGAGGTTGACCCGGACCTGCCGGTCGACTTGCAGCAGGCCACGGACCGGCTGCTGTGGCTCATCGAAAAAGTGACCGGCGACGGCTGGTTCACCCCCCGCGTCCTGCCCCAGCTGCATGTGCTGGTCTGGGGCAACAAGCGCGGCGTCTGAAGACAAGGAACCTGATATGTCCGACAGCATCTACAGCAACCTGAAACAGCTGGGCGGCGACACCATCGTGCCCGCCAGCCCGGAAGAGGCGGAACTGGAGCGTGTCCAGAACCCGCAGGCCGATGTGGCCTATAACGTGCGTTTCACCGCGCCGGAGTTCACCTCGCTCTGCCCGATGACCGGGCAGCCGGATTTTGCGCATCTGGTGATTGACTATGTGCCTGGCGAATGGCTGGTGGAAAGCAAGTCGCTGAAGCTCTTCCTCACCTCCTTCCGCAACCACGGCGCCTTCCACGAGGATTGCACCGTTTCCATCGCCCGCCGCCTGGCGGACTTCCTGGAGCCGCAGTGGCTTCGCATCGGCGGCTACTGGTATCCGCGCGGCGGCATTCCGATCGACGTGTTCTGGCAGACCGGCCCGATGCCCGAAGGCGTCTGGATCCCGGACCAGGGCGTGCCCCCCTACCGCGGCCGCGGCTGAGCGGATTTTGCAGTACGAAATGGAAACGGCCCGCGAGCACTCAGCTCCCGGGCCGAATTTTTTTGCAGCACGTTTCACCCGCAATTTCCGCGGCGGCGCCCGGCATGTGCTGGAACCGGTCCTCTATCCAAGCGTTAAGCTGATAACGCCGCGGATCCAAATCCTGCGGCCTTCGGCAAAGCGTATGCGTAACGGAGGGCAACTTATGGCAAAGGATTACACCCAAGGGGACCGCATCGTCCGGCATTCCCCCGCAGGCGATGGCAACAGCCCCGAAGTCTGGGGCCTGTACGAGCCGGAAACCGGGTCAGTGCAATACATCTGCGCGGATCCGCAAACACGGAAGGCAGCGCTGATCGACGTGGTCTGGGATTTCGACACGCAGAGCGCCCGCACCACGCAGGACAGCATCGACCACGTGATGCGCGTGGTCGAGAATGAAGGGCTGGAGCCCGCCTGGATTTTGGACACCCATCCGCACGCCGACCATCTGATGGCCTCGGCCCGGCTGAAAGAGCGCACGGCAGCGCCAACGGCCATCGGTGAAAAGGTGCGCGACATCGCTGAGCTGTGGCGCGATTACTACCACATGCCGGACGCGTTCGATCCGGGGCGTGACTTTGACCGCCTGCTGGCGGATGGAGATACTTTGGAGCTAGGCAATCTGCAGATACGGGTAATGCTGTCGCCCGGGCACACGCTGGGCTCGGTCACCTATGTCTGCGGCGACGCGGCCTTTGTGCACGACACGCTGATGCACGTCGACGTTGGCACTGCGCGGGCGGATTTCCCGGGCGGGTCGGCGGAAGAGCTGTGGCAGTCGATCCAAGCTATACTGTCCCTGCCGGAAAAAACCCGGCTCTTCATCGGCCATGACTACGGCACCGATGACCGGGACACCCCGGCTTGGGAAGCCACCGTGGGCGAGCACCTGGAGCACAATCCGCACGTGAAGGCGGGCACCCGGAAGGAAGACTGGATCGCGCAGCGCGAGGAGCGCGACGAGACGCTCGCCCTGCCGGACCGGATGCTGGCAGCACTGCAGGTGAACCTGCGCGGCGGCCGCTTTGCCAAGGCCGAAAGCGACGGCAATCACTACCTGAAAATCCCCGTCAACAAATTCTGAGGTGAGACCCATGGCACTCAGCGTGAAGGAGATGATCGAATCCGCCCGGGCGCAGATCAACAAGGCCAGCCCCCATGAAGCACATGCCGCGGCCGGTACGGGCAACCTGATCCTGGATGTGCGCGAAGCCAATGAGCTGCAGCAGGAGGGCACCGTATCCGGCAGTCTCCACGTCCCCCGCGGCCTGCTGGAATCCAAAGCCGATCCGGACAGCGGCGGCGCCGAGTCCGCACTCACCACCCGGCGTGACGACACGAAAGTCTATGTGCTCTGTGCGTCCGGCGCCCGCGCAGCGCTGGCCGCGCATACGCTCTGCCAAATGGGCTTTGACGCCGCTCTCATTGAAGGTGGATTGGAAGGATGGAAAGATGCCGGCCTTCCGGTTCAGCAATCAGCATAGAGCCGTCCGGCAGCTGTGACCGGACGTTGCCGGGCGCGCCCCGCAGCGCCTCGTCAAACCTGTTTCACAGCAGTTTGTTCTTGGGGCAGCCGTAATAACCCCATGCAGCCGAAAGCTGCATTAATGGGACTCGAAAACCGGTCAATTTTTTGAAAAAATGTTTAAGATTTTATGCAACTCTCACTCTTTGGCGGCGCCAACGGGAGTTTCAGGCTATTGGGAGGGAAAAATTAAATAACGGGGGACCTTAATGAATTCGCTCGATATGGGAAAAACACTTTCAGGCTACTTGCATACGCTTTCGCAGGCTGGCCTTCAGATCGAAATGTTCACCGATTTCGAGAAAGTGCCCGCAACCGCTGCCCTGTCAGGCCGCCAGTTCCAGATGCCGGGTTTTGCAATTGAGCGCGCCGACCACACCGAGAATTCGGCCTTTTGGCTGTTTCTGAAGGAGAATGGCACCTATATCGGCGGCGCGGCGGCGATGCTGCAGGACCTGGGCCGCGAGACTCTGGCGGAATTCCTGCTGCGCACCTCCCGCCACCAGTTTCCCAATGCGGCAGGCGGCGGTGTCGAAAGCGTTGCTGAGCCGCTGGCGCGTGAAGTCAGCGGGCGGCTGGCCTATATCGGCGAGCTGAATTTCCTTCCGGGCCGCCGCGGAAAGCGGGCGGAGCGGCTGGCGCCATTCATGCGGACCTTCCAGATTCTGGCGATCCAGAAATGGGACGTGGACTGGATCTATGCGTTCATTCCAGACCGTCACATGCAAGCGCGGCTGGATCTGGTCTATGGCTTCAGCCGGGCGATTCCCCGCGCGCAGAAATGGCGCGCCCCGGAACCGGAAGTGCGCAGCAGCACCGAATGGTTTGTCGGCTCCTCCCGGCTGGAGATGGAGCACATGCTGCAAAGCGACCTAGCCGAATTTGATATCCTGTGAGAAATTCGCCACCAGCAGCTTGCCGTCCGGCAAGTAGACCGGCGCGAGAACCCGCCGGTACTGCCGGGTAAAGCGGCGGCCGTTCAGCAGCTTTACGTCAAGCGACGGGTGGGTGATGACCGGCTCGCCGCGGTTGATCGCCTCGCTGTGGGCCATCACCAGATCGGCGTTAACCTTGTCGCTGAAGCCGTTCAGCGTGTCCCGCAGCTGACCGCTGCTGGACACCTCAAAGCAGATGGAGGCGAGGCTGTGGGCTCCGGACTGGATCGGCTGGATGCGGTTCTTCTCCGGATCCGGCGGATCAAACATGTCCACCGCGTGCTGCAGCTGATCAAAGCCCTCCAGCCGCCCGCTGTTGGAAAACCACCAGTCCAGGAAATCCTGCAGCGAGACGTCCGTGCCGCAGTACTGCCGGGTGCGGGCAGCGGCCTGCATCTGCGCGTTCAGGATGTCAAAAGCCTTGCTGCTGTGCCCGCCTGCCTGGCGTTCCGGCAACAGCTCCAGCGCCGTCGTCTCAGATGCAAAGTAATGAAACGACACCCCAAGCCCGCGCGCCAGTGCATCAAGGGTGCTCCAGCCGATCTCGCGCTCATTTTTGAGCGCACTGTTGAAAGTGCCATAGGGAATGCCGCATTTCAGCGCTGCTTGGCGGTTGGACAGGTTCATGTCCGCGAGCAGCGCGGAGATTTTTTCGTGTATCAGCGCCATGTGTTAAAGATCTTTCACATTTCAACCGACATCTTGCACAAAACTACCGTTACAGCAATGCAATCTTTACGTGATCACGCCATGTTTCGATTGCTCTGGAGCCAAAGCCGGATCCAGCCGCGGCTGGTGCTCTAGGGGCATTTGCTGCTGAGAAAACAATGGTGCGGACGGCGGGACTCGAACCCGCACGGCCATAAGGCCAGGAGATTTTAAGTCTCCGGTGTCTACCATTCCACCACGTCCGCGTGCAGCATCTGATGCGCTGCCACAACAGCAGGTCTAGCCTCCTGATTTCAGGCGGACAATCGCTTTTCGGCGTTTGCCGGGAATTTTCTGGGTTCCGTGTGCGACTACAATTCAACGTCCCCTGCCCCCGGCGGCGCCAGCGGCCCGCCCGGATCGGCCAAATAGCGCTCCGGCAGCCAGGGATTCAGCGCCAGCGCCGCGGCCAGCGCCTCCCGCGCCTCCTCCATCCGGGACAAGCCGTAAAGCGACAACGCCCGCCCGCTCATCGCCGCGACATGGCGCGGCGAAAGCTCCAGCGCCCGGTCAAGATCCCGCAGCGCCGCGGCAAAATCCCGGCGCAGGTAATGCACAAAGGCGCGCTGGTTGTAGCCCTCCGCGTACTCCGGGCAATAGTCGATCAGCTGGTCGAAATCCTCCAGCGCGCCTAGGAAATCAAAAGACGAGCGCCGGGTCATGCCACGGTTCAGGATCTCTTGCGCGCGCTCATCCGGAGCATCGGCCCAAAACTCCCACATCCGGTTGGCGATCTCGCGGGCCTGCGCCTCGCTGTCAGCCTCCTGAACCTCGCTCAGCAGCGCTTCAAGCGGAGTGCTGTGGTCAGGCGCGGACGGGCAATCCGCCGCGGCAGCCTGAGAAATCAGCGGCACGGCGGCAGCCACCAAGACAAAACAGACCGGAATATGCGGGGCGCGGAACACAGAACAGGACATGCCCTTATGCTGGCACAATTACGGCTTCGTTCAAGTCAACTGTGCGCGCGCTGCATCCGCAACGCCCTATAGCGGCCCCAGCGCCCCGTCCTCCTTCACGGCCTCCATCGCGACATAGGTGGAGGTCGAGGAGACATGCGGCAGCGAGGATATCTTTTCCCCCAGCACCGCCCGGTAGTCGGTCATCGAGCGGGTGCGCACTTTCAGCAGGTAGTCGAAATGCGAGGCCATCATGTAGGCCTGTTCAATCTCCGGCAGCTTGGATACCGCCGCGTTGAATTTGGCCAGAGCCGCCTGCCGGGTGTCGTCCAGCTTAACCTCGACAAAGGCGACGTGGTCCAGCCCCAGGCGGATCGGATCGACCAGCGCACGGTAGCCGGTGATGATCCCCTCCGCCTCCAGCCGCCGCAGCCGGGTTTGGGTCGGAGTTTTCGACAGGCCGATCCGGCGGGCAAGATCAGCGATGGAGATCCGTCCGTCCTCCGCCAGCACATTCAGAATCGCGCGGTCGAACCTGTCGATGTCGGAGAAGGCCATTTGAACCTCAAATTCTCATCTTTTCATCCATTCGACCTGCTTGTGTCACATTTTCGGGCGATTGTCCCGCGTGAAAGCGTGTAATCTAAGCAAAAGCCCTGCATGTTTTCTGTGGAGTTCCCTGCATGACCACCCAACCCAAGCTGCGTTACCGGATCGATGCCGGCACTTACGCCGATCAGACCGCCATGCGCGACCAGCTGATTGCCCAAGCCGCCCTCTCCGAGGCCGACCGCGCCCGTATCTGTTCAAATGCCGCCGCCCTGGTGCGCGACATCCGCGGCCATTCGGCGCCTGGGATGATGGAGGTTTTCCTCGCTGAGTACGGCCTGTCGACCGAGGAAGGCATCGCCCTGATGTGCCTTGCCGAGGCACTGCTGCGGGTGCCGGACGCCGACACCATCGACGCGCTGATCGAAGACAAGATCGCGCCTTCCGACTGGGGCAAGCACCTGGGCAAATCCACCTCCTCGCTAGTCAACGCCTCCACTTGGGCTCTGATGCTGACCGGCAAGGTGCTGGACGAGGAGCGCAGCCCCATCGGTGCCCTGCGCGGTGCCATCAAGCGCTTGGGCGAGCCGGTGATCCGCACCGCAGTCAGCCGCGCGATGAAGGAAATGGGCCGCCAGTTCGTGCTGGGCGAAACCATCGAAAGCGCGATGAACCGCGCCGCCGGGATGGAAGCCAAGGGCTACACCTATTCCTATGACATGCTGGGCGAAGCCGCCCGCACCGAGGCCGACGCGTCGCGCTATCACCTGTCCTATTCCAAGGCGATTTCGGCGATTGCTGCCGCCTGCAATAGCGACGACATCCGCAAGAACCCCGGCATCTCGGTGAAACTGTCGGCGCTGCACCCGCGCTATGAGCTGGCGCAGGACGCCAGCGTGATGGAGCATCTGGTGCCGCGCCTGAAGGCGCTGGCGCTGCTGGCCAAAGCCGCCAAGATGGGCCTGAATGTCGACGCCGAGGAAGCCGACCGGCTGTCGCTGTCGCTGGAAGTGATCGACGCCGTGGTCTCCGACCCGGCGCTGGCGGGTTGGGACGGCTTTGGCGTGGTGGTGCAGGCCTACGGGCCCCGCACCGGACTGGCGATCGACGCGCTGCATGAGATGGCCGAGAAGTACAACCGCCGCTTCATGGTGCGGCTGGTGAAGGGCGCCTATTGGGATACCGAAATCAAGCAGGCGCAGGTCGAGGGTGTCGACGGCTTCCCGGTGTTCACCTCCAAACCGCTGACCGACGTTTCCTATATCTCCAACGCCCGCAAACTGCTGGGGCTGACGGACCGGATCTACCCGCAGTTTGCCACCCATAACGCTCATACGGTCGCCGCTATTCTGCATATGGCGGATGGCATGGATAAGGGTCTTTACGAATTCCAGCGCCTGCATGGCATGGGCGAGACCCTGCACCAGATGGTGCTGGAGCAGAACAAGACCAACTGCCGGATCTACGCGCCCGTCGGCGCGCATCGCGACCTGCTGGCCTACCTGGTGCGGCGTCTGCTGGAAAACGGCGCCAACAGCTCCTTTGTGAACCAGATCGTGGACGAAAACGTGCCGCCGGAAGTCGTCGCCGCCGACCCGTTCGCCGCGGTTGAAGACATTACCCGCAAGATCCCGACCGGGCCGGAGCTCTATTCGCCGGAGCGGCCGAACTCCAAGGGCTTCGACCTGGGCCACGCGCCGACGCTGGCGAAGATCGAAGAAGCCCGCGCGCCTTGGCGCAGCCACCAGTGGCACGCCGGGCCGCTGCTGGCCGGCGATGCCCAGCCGGAGGCCGCAAAAGACGTGACCAGTCCGACCGACCTGAGTGTCGCCGGCACCGTCAGCCAGTGCAGCCCCGAGGATATCGAACTGGCGCTGGCCGTGGCCGACCCTTGGGATGCTCCGGCAGCAGAGCGCGCTGCCATCCTGAACAAGGCCGCGGATCTCTATGAGGAGAACTTTGGCGAGCTGTTCGCCATCCTTGCCCGCGAGGCCGGCAAGACCATTCCCGATGCCGTGGCGGAGCTGCGCGAAGCGGTGGATTTCCTGCGCTACTACGCGGCGCGCATTCCCGATGCGCCGCCCGCAGGCATCTTTTCCTGCATTTCGCCGTGGAACTTCCCGCTGGCGATCTTCACCGGTCAGGTTTCGGCCGCGCTGGCCGCGGGCAATGCGGTGCTGGCCAAACCTGCAGACCAGACGCCGCTGATCGCCCACCGCGCCGTGCAACTGATGCACGAGGCCGGGGTGCCGCGCAGCGCCCTGCAGCTGGTGCCGGGCCGCGGCAGCGTGGTCGGGGCGGCCATCACCTCTGACCCGCGCGTCAACGGCGTTGCCTTCACCGGCTCCACCGCCACCGCCCTGCGCATCCGCAAGGCGATGGCCGACAACCTGCAGCCGGGCTCGCCGCTGATCGCGGAGACCGGCGGCCTCAATGCAATGATCGTCGACTCCACCGCGCTGCCGGAACAGGCGGTGCAGGCGGTGATCGAAAGCGCCTTCCAATCCGCGGGCCAGCGCTGCTCGGCGCTACGCTGCCTGTACCTGCAGGACGACATTGCCGACACCGTGCTGAAGATGCTGAAGGGCGCGATGGACTGCCTGAAACTGGACGATCCCTGGCACCTGTCCACCGACAGCGGCCCCGTCATCGACGAAGGCGCCCGCGCAGGCATCCTGGCCCACATCGACCAGGCCCGGGCTGAAGGCCGGGTCATGAAGGAGCTGATGGCGCCGCAGGGCGGCACCTTTGTGGCGCCCACGATGATCGAGGTGCCCGGCATCAGCGCGCTGGAGGAGGAGATCTTTGGCCCCGTCCTGCATGTAGCGCGGTTCAAGTCGCACGAACTGGACCAGGTGATTTCCGACATCAATGCAACCGGTTACGGGCTCACCTTCGGGCTGCACACCCGCATCGACGACCGGGTGCAGCATGTCTGCGACCGGGTGCATGCGGGCAACATCTACGTGAACCGCAACCAGATCGGCGCGATTGTCGGCAGCCAGCCCTTTGGCGGCGAGGGCCTGTCCGGCACCGGCCCCAAGGCAGGCGGCCCGTTCTACCTCAACCGCTTCTGCGCGCCGGACCGGCAGCAGGTCAACGACGAGTGGGAGACCGAAGCTGCAGGGCTTCCCGGGGCAAGCGGCGTGCCCGCGCAACCGATGACCACCTCCCTGCCTGGCCCAACCGGTGAATCGAACCGCCTGACGGTCTCGGCCCGCCCGCCGCTTCTGTGCATGGGCCCGGGGCCGGAGGCCGCCGCGGAACAGGCAAAACAGGTGATCAGCCTCGGCGGCACCGCGATTGAGGCGCATGGCCTTCTCGGGCTGAACCAGCTGGAAACCATCGAAGGCATCTCCGGCGTGCTGTGGTGGGGCGATGAGAAAACGGGGCGCGACATTGAGCAATGCCTTGCCAAGCGCGACGGCCCGATCATCCCGCTGATCCCCGGCAAGCCCGACCGCGCCCGCGTTCTGGCAGAGCGCCACGTCTGCGTCGACACCACCGCCTCGGGCGGCAACGCGGCGCTGTTGGGCGGCAACGCCTGAGCTACCGGCGCTAAGCACTTGACGCTGGGCCCTTTCCGGCCCAGCGTTCCTCCATGTTTCCGATCCGCGACCACAACCCGTCCGGCCGCAGGCCATATGTCGTGTATGCGCTGATGGCGGCGAATATTCTGGCCTATTTCTATTACTCGGCCAGCTACGCCTCGCCCCTGGCGCTCGCCTACTTCTATGACGCCTACGCTGTGGTGCCGGCCGAGATCAGCCGCGGTTACGGGTTTGAGACGCTCATCACCTCACTCTTCATCCATGCAGGGTTGATGCACCTGGGCGGCAACATGCTGTTCCTGTGGATCTTCGGCGACAACCTGGAGGATGAGATGGGGCATATCCCCTTCCTCCTGTTCTACCTCGCCAGCGGCATTGGCGCCGGGCTGATCCATGTGATGTCAGCGCCCGGCTCCATGGTGCCCACCGTGGGGGCGTCCGGTGCGATTGCAGGCATCATGGGCGGCTACCTGCTGATGTTCCCAAAGGCCCGCGTCGATATCCTGCTGATACTGATTGTCTTTTTCCGCATCTTCTCGATCCCCGCCTTTGTCATGCTGGGTTTGTGGCTGGCGATGCAATTCCTCGGCGGCCTCGGCGCGGATCCCGACCAAGGCGGCGTGGCCTATTGGGCCCATGCCGGAGGATTTGCTGTCGGGCTGATCCTGTGCCTGCCCCTGTGGCTGCGCCGCGGCGGCCCGGCGTTCTGGAACCGCACCCACGGCCAGCCGCCGCATCCGGAAAACGAGTATGAATACTCCGCTAGCCGCATCCCCAAGCTGCCGCGCAAGAAGCGCAATCCCGGGCCTTGGGGAAAGTGAAGCCCCCAGCAGCGCCGTGCTTATAGTGACTGACGTAAAGGACAAAAGCGGCCTGCAGGACCATGGGAACAGGTGACTGGTTAACTCGCAGGCCGCTCCCCCGACGGGCATCGGGGTAAGGAAACGGTAGAGCTGCACTGGAGAATTTTGCGGGGAATTATTGACGGAGTTGCTCAGACTCCACCAATCAAAGGAACCTAACGTGACACACCTGAAAGCCACCTGCCACTGCGGCGCTGTTGAGATCGAGGCGGAGTTCCCTGAAGGCCTCGCCTCTGCCGCGCGCTGCGACTGTTCCTTCTGCCGCCGCCGCGGGGCGGCTGCCGTCACCGCCCTGACCGCCAGCCTGAAGGTGCTGAAAGGGGAGGAAAACCTCGGCCTCTACACCTGGGGCACCCACACGGCCAAACACTACTTCTGCAAGACCTGCGGCATCTATACCCACCACCAGCGCCGCTCTGACCCCAAGGAATGCGGTGTGAACTTGGGCTGTATCGAGGGCGGCAACCCGCGCACGCACGCTGAGACCTATGGCGAGATCCCGTGGAACGACGGGGTGAACCATCCGTCGGATCAATAACTCTTACGCCCGGCCGATAGGCCGGACAGCGCCCGTCCGCCCCCTTGGGCGGGCACTGCCGTCATCGTAGAAAATACCCTCCGCAACAAAAAACGCGGCACAGAGGCCGCGTTTCAAAATCTCATTTTCTCAGGCCGGTTCAGCCGCGGATCACCTTGGCGAAGTTCTCGAAGATCGGCTCGTTCGAGCAGACGACGGAACCGCTGTCGATGATGCCTGCCTCCGGGTCGATCGCCTCGGCCAGGCCGCCAGCCTCCTTCACGATGATGATGCCTGCGGCCAGGTCCCACGGGTTCAGGCGGCGCTCCCAGAAGCCTTCGTAGCGGCCAGCGGCCACATAGGCCATATCCAGCGCCGCGGAACCCCAACGGCGCACACCAGCGCAGGCGGGCATCAGGCGGGCCAGATCCTGCAGGGTCAGCGGCAGGTCGGCGCGGCCGCCGAACGGCACGCCGGTGGCAAAGATGGACTCGATCATCCGGTGGCGGCCCGACACGCGGATCCGGGTGTCGTTCATCCAGGCGCCTGCGCCCTTCTCGGCAAAGAACATCTCATCCTTGGCAGCGTCATAAACCACGCCCGCAACGATCTTGCCCTTGTGTTCCAGCGCAATGGAGATCGCCCAGTGCGGCAGCCCGTGCAGGAAGTTGGTGGTGCCGTCCAGCGGGTCGACGATCCAGCGGCGGGTCGGGTCTTCCCCCTCGATCTCGCCGCCCTCTTCCGCGATCCAGCCATAGGTCGGGCGGGCATTGCGCAGCTCTTCCTTGATGATCTTCTCGGCGGCGATGTCGGCCTTGGAGACAAAATCGCCTGCGCCTTTCATCGACACCTGCAGGTTTTCCACCTCGCGGAAGTCTTTCACCAGGGAACGGCCGGCCTTGCGGGCGGCTTTGATCATCACATTGAGGTTTGCGCTGCCAATCATGTCTGCAGAATCCTGTCACGTCGGGGAGATGCCGGGTCAAACCGTGCCTATACGCCCCCTGCCCCCAATTGCCAAGGGGCTTTACCGGAAAGAGGGTATCGGCTCTGACGCCCGGTCACAGCCCGGTAAGCGGTTGAATTCCGCCCCGGCGAGGCCCAGTCTCGGCTGCAAATAATCGAAGGAGAGCTTTCATGCCCGACCAAATGCAGCGTATCGTGCTGGCCAGCCGCCCCGAAGGCCAGGCCAGCGACGAGAACTTCCGCCTGGAAAGCGTGGACATGCCTCAGCCCGGTGATGGCGAAGTGCTTGTGAAGGTTCACTATATGTCGCTGGACCCCTACATGCGCGGGCGCATGAATGCAGGCAAGTCCTATGCCCCGCCGGTCGAGATCGGCGAGACCATGACCGCTGGCGGCGTAGGGGAAGTGATTGCCTCCAACAGCCCGGACTTTGCCCCCGGCGACTTTGCCCTCGGCGCCTTCGGCTGGGCCAGCCACGCCTGCGCACAGGCCCCCGACATCCGCAAGCTGGACCCGGATATGGCGCCGCTCACCACCGCGCTTGGCGCTCTCGGCATGCCGGGGTTTACCGCCTGGCATGGCTTGGACGCCTATGGCCGCCCGCAAGCTGGCGAAACCCTTGTGGTTGCCGCCGCAACCGGCCCGGTCGGCTCGATGGTCGGCCAGCTGGCCAAGCAGAAAAGCCTGCGGGTGGTCGGCATCGCCGGCGGTGCGGACAAGTGCAAACTGGCGGTAGAAACCTTCGGCTTTGACGCCTGCCTCGACCACCGCGCCTATGCGGATGGCGAAGCGTTGAGCGAGGCCCTGGCGGCGAAATGCCCGGACGGCATCGACATCTATTACGAAAACGTCGGCGGCAAGGTGCTGGAGGCGGTGCTGCCTTTGATGAATAACTTCGGCCGTATCCCGGTCTGCGGCATGATCGCCTGGTACAACAGTGCAGAGACGGATCTGACCGCGCCTGCGATCTGGCGCTCGGTGCTGACCAAGTTCCTGTCGGTCAATGGCTTTATCATCTTCAACCACTACGACCGCTATGCGGCGTTCCTGCAGGAGGTGGCCCCGAAGATCGCCAGCGGAGACATCAAGTATCTGGAAGACATCGCCGAAGGGCTGGAGAACGCGCCCAAGACCTTTCTGTCGATGATGCAGGGCGGCAATACCGGCAAGCAGATCGTCAAACTGGTCTGAGCCGCGCGCCGGCACCTGCCGGATTGCGCAACCGCGCGGAGCGGGCACAGGCGCCGGAACGGCGCAGGCCGCTCCGCGCCTTGCCTGGGTGCGGCCTCTATTGAAGCTGCAGCTTGCGCGCCTCTACCTTGGCCAGCCGGATCAGCTCTTGCATGTAGGGTTTCTCACGGTCCTCGGTCCGGATCGCAGCATACAGGCTGCGGGTAATGCCGGACTTCGTAAGCGGCCGGGTTACGTAGTCTGAGGAGTATTTCACCTCCCGCACCACCCAGTCCGGCAGCACCGACACCCCGCGGTTGGAGGCGACCAGCAGCAGGATCACCGCCGTCAGCTCCACCTGGCGGATCGAGGCCGGCTCCACCCCGGCCGGGATCAGCAGCTGGCTGAACACATCCAGCCGGGTCTTCTCCACCGGGTATGTGATGAGGTTCTGGCCGGTGAAATCCTCCGCCTCGATATAAGGCTTGTCCGCCAGCGGATGCTGGGCGGAGGCAACAAACACAGGATTGTAATCAAACAGCTCGATGAACTCGACGCCATTGATGTCCTCCGGGTCGGAGGAGACCACCAGATCCACCTCCTCCTTTTGCAGCGCGGGCAGCGCGTCAAAAGCCAGGCCGGGCCGGATGTCGACATCCACGTCGCCCCAGTTCTTGCGGAACCCCTCCAGCACCGGGAACAGCCATTCAAAACAGGCGTGGCATTCGATCGCGATATGCATCCGGCCTGTGTTACCATCGCGCAGAGATGAAAATTCTGCTTGCGCTGCCTCAACTTGCGGCAAAACCTGCTCTGCCAGCCGCAGCAGCCGCAGGCCCGCCGGGGATAGTTTCATCGGCTTGGAGCGGCGGATGAACAGCTCCACACCGGCCTGGTCCTCCAGTCCCTTTACCTGATGGCTCAGCGCGCTTTGGGTGATGTTCAGCTGCTCGGCAGCCCGGGCCAGACCGCCGGCCTCATGGATGGCCTTGATGGTGCGGAGATGGCGGAATTCGATATGCATCCTATCAGATCGCTCATGTTAATCTTGAGTATTATGAAATTGTCTCACAATGCTGCGCGTGCAACAAGAGCAGACATAAACCTAGCGAGAGACCTGAGATGACGACGCCCAAGATTTCCTTTGAATTCTTCCCGCCGAAAAATCTCGAAGCCTCCTTCCGGCTTTGGGACACCGTGCAGGTTCTCGCCCCGATGGACCCGCGCTTTGTTTCTGTAACCTATGGCGCAGGCGGCACAACGCGCACCCTGACCCGCGATGCCGTAGCGACCCTGCACAACTCCTCCGGCCTGAATGTGGCGGCGCATCTGACTTGCGTGAATGCTTCCAAGGCAGAAACACTGGAGATCGCGGACCAGTTTGCCGAGGCTGGTGTGACCGAGATCGTCGCCCTGCGCGGCGACCCGCCTAAAGACGAAGGCAAGTTCACCCCGCATCCCGAAGGCTTTGCCGACTCGGTGGAGCTGATCAAGGGGCTGGCCGCGCGCGGCGGCTTCACGATCCGCGTTGGCGCCTACCCGGACTGCCACCCGGAGGCCGCCAGCCAGGCCGCAAATGTGGAATGGCTGAAGCGCAAGCTGGATGCCGGCGCCGATGAGGCTTTGACTCAGTTCTTCTTTGAGGCAGACACTTTTTTCCGGTTCCGCGACGCCTGCGAAAAGGCGGGTATCGACGGCAGCAAACTGACACCGGGCATTCTGCCGATCGAGAACTGGAAAGGCGCGCGCAATTTCGCCAAACGCTGCGGCACCGTCATCCCGGAATGGATCGAGAAGGCGTTCGACAAGGCGCTGCGCGACGGCCGCGAAGAGCTGCTGGCCACCGCGCTTTGCACCGAGCTGTGTTCCGACCTGCTGGAAGGCGGCGTGGACAAACTGCATTTCTACACGCTGAACCGCCCGGAATTGACCCGCGACGTCTGCTTTGCCCTAGGTGTGACCCCCAAGGTAGCGCTGGAGAACGTGGCGTAAGCCTTGCGGGCCCCGGCGCGCGGTTTCTAATGCAGGGGACACCCCTGCCAAGGACCCGCGCGCTATGTTCTATGCCAAACAGCCTTCCGACCTGCTGACGATCGAGCAAATCTCCCGGATTTCCGGCCTCGATTTCATGCGGGGCATTCTGGACGGCCGCCTGCCCGGCCCGCCGATTGCCGAGACGCTGGGTTATCACCTGCACAGCGTGGAGGAAGGCCAGGTCGTGTTCCGCGGCACGCCGGAGTTCCACGTCACCAACCCGATGGGAACTGTGCATGGCGGATGGTACGGCACGCTTCTGGACAGCGCCATGGCCTGCGCCGTTATGACCAAGGTGCCGCTGGGCTCGGTCTACACAACGCTGGAATACAAGATCAACATTCTGCGCCCCATCCCGCTGGGCACGCAGATCGACTGCACCGGCACTATCGACCATGCGGGCCGCTCTACAGGCGTGGCGCACGGTGAGCTGCGCGGGGTCGAAGACGGCCGCCTCTATGCGACCGGCTCCACGACCTGCATCGTGATGCAGATCGCGTGAACAAAGCTACGGGAATGCAGCCCCCCGCCTTGCCGGCCGCAATTCTCCGATTATCTTCAGAGCAGTAAATTGACGAGCAGCGGAAAGGCCGGCCATGCCGCCAAACTCCTTCGCGCGGGCCGCCACCGCCCGCATCCAAATCCTGGCCCCCGCCGCGGAGCTGGATTTCCTGGATACTCAATCCGTCGTCCTGCCAGAACAGATCACTCCGCTGGAGGCCTGGAACCTGATGCACGCGCGGCCGCTGCCGGGCCTGAAACTGGCGTTCTGGCTGCGGGATGCGATATCCGCCTGTTTTGGTGTCAAACGCATCGGCGGCATTACCGGCAAGCCGCGCACGGGCGTGCAGCCCGGCGACAAGCTGGACTTCTTCCTGGTGGAAGCGGTGTCCGGCACGGTACTGACCCTGACGGTGCGGGACCGGCACCTGGACGTGATGACCTGCATCACCAGCAAACACGGTGTTGTATCTGTCACGTCTTCGGTCAAAACCCACAACTGGTTCGGCCGCGCCTACATGATCCCGGTCCGGCCGGCTCATAAGCTGATCGTCGCGCTGTCGCTGAAGCGCTTGGAGCGCGCGCTCAAGCAGCGCCGCGCCGCAGGCTGATCCGCTTCCCAGCTCTCCAGCCGCACAGCCGGCGTCGGAACCGGTCCATTCGCGGAACTTATGCATGCTCCCGGCTGAGCCGCGTGGCAGCTCTCAGGTCTTGGAAAACATCGCCAGCCAGCCGCCGGAAGACGCATCGCTCTGCTTGCCCGCATCGACGCTGCTATGCAGCCGCTCGCTGCCATCCAGCCCGACCCGGCGGCGGCTGCGCAGCAGGAAGATCTTGCCCCAGCCGCGCCAGGTGCCGACCGACGGCGCGTTCGGGTCAACCGGGTACCGCATCCGCCAGTCCAGGGGCAGCGGCAAGCCACGGTCTTCGGCCTTTTCCAGCATCCAGATCAAAGAGACATTGGCCAGCGGCCGGGCGTCTTCATAGCCGCCCAGCTGACCGCCGACATCACCGTGGGCGCCGCTGAACCAGACCTGCTCAACATGACCGTCCCATCCCTTGGGGCAATCCCACAGCACCGGCCGGAACACATCACGGGTCTCGTCCAGCGCCAGCGCGTGGTACCCGCTTTTAACGTGATGGCCCAACTCGTGGTTGTGGAAGTTGTGCCGGTTTTCCGCCCAGCGCCACAGCAGCGGCAGCCGCAGGCCCAGCGCCTTGACGGTGTCCCAGACGCCGACCATCTCGATCTCGATCTCATCATGGCAATGCGCATTGGTGAAGGCGGCGCCGGTCTTGGAGCGCCCGTTCAGCCGGTAGTGCCGGTAGGCTGTGCGGATGTTGCGCACGGTGGCGTGCTCAGCTTTCAGCAGGCCGATCCGGTCGATCACCCCGGCCAGCGACCGCACCGCATAGGCGCCGCGGGAGTAGCCGAACAAGTAGATCTGATCACCGGGGCGGTACCGCGATGCAAGATAGCCATAAGCGCGGCGGATCTGGCGGTTGATGCCGCGCCCCATCATTACATCAGGCGCACTGCCCCAGCCCTTCCACTGGACGCCGGATTCGTAGAAAACCGAAACCGGCCCGCCCATCTGGCGGCACAGACGGTACAGCTGGCCTGCGTGGGTTTCATGCCCCTCCTCCAGCGTCGACATGGTGCCATCCAGGATGATCACATGGGCCTGCGGCCCGCGCAGCTTGGTTTCGCCGGAATGCTCCGAGCGCAGCGGCCGTCCCAGCCACCCTAGAACCCTTTTACTCAGCTGTGTCAGAAACATCCCTAAGCACTTCCCAAATTCTCAGCGGGGTGAACGGCATGTCCACCTGCCGCACTCCGCGGTCCCAGACCGCGTCCTGCACCGCGTTTGCGACCGCTGCCAGCGCGCCGACGGTGCCCGCCTCGCCGCAGCCTTTCATCCCCATCGGGTTCTGTGTCGAAGGCACCGGCTCGGAGGTGAATCCAATCATGGGGACGCCGCTTGCCCGCGGCAAGGCATAGTCCATGAACGAAGCCGTGAGCAGTTGTCCGTCCTCGTCATAGACAACCCGCTCCAGCATGGCCTGTCCCAGCCCCTGCGCCACCCCGCCGTGCACCTGGCCTTCGGCCAGCACCGGGTTGATCAGATTACCGAAATCGTCGACTACAGTGTAGCGCTCCACGTCGGAATTCCCAGTATCCGGATCGATCACGACCTCGGCAACATGGGCGCCGTTCGGAAACGAGCGCCCCGGCAGCCGGGCCCGCGCCGCGTGACGCTGCAGGTCAAGCCGCCCGTGCGCGCGGGCCATCTCTGCCGCTTCCAGCATGGTGGGGGTCAGGTTGGATCCCGGCGCGCGGAAGGTTTCGCCATCAAATTCAACGGCCTCCTCCTCCACGCCCATCTCCTCCGCCAGGAAGGGGATGAAGGCGGCGATCATCGCGTCCACCGCCGCCAGCGTGGCATTGGCCTGGGTTGTCACCGACCGCGACCCGCCGGTGCCGCCGCCTGTGGCAATGCGGTCGCTGTCGCCCTGAATGACCTCGATCTTGTCTGCCGGAATACCGCTCTGATCGGCCAGGAACTGGGCATAGACAGTTTCATGCCCCTGTCCGTTACTTTGCGTGCCAACGTAGATCTGCACCCGGCCGTCCTCCAGAAACTCCACTTCCGCGCCTTCAGAAGGATCGCCCAAAATGCTTTCGATATAGTAACAAAGCCCGACGCCCCGTAACTTGCCGCGTTTACCATCTTCGGCGCGGCGGGCTGCGAATCCTGCGATATCAGCCTCTTGCGCGGCGCGGCTCAGGACTTTGCTAAAATCACCCACATCATAGGTTTCTCCGGTCACGGTGTCATAAGGGAACGCATCAGTCTGAATGAAGTTCCGCCGCCTTAGCTCCCACGGATCCACCCCCAGCTCGCGCGCGGCCCGGTCCATCGCCCGCTCCAGCACATAGATCGCCTCCGGCCGCCCTGCACCTCGGTAGGCATCGACCTGGGTGGTGTTGGTATAGATCCCCTGCACCTGCAGCCAGGCGGTCTGTATGTCATAAACACCTGCCAGCACCCGGCTGAACAGCTGCGTCTGGATCGGCTGCCCGAAATGGGAGTTGTACGCGCCGAGGTTGCAGCGGGTGGTGACCCTGTAGGCGGTGATCTTCAGGTTTTCGTCAAAGGCCAGCTCTGCCAGCGAGGTGAGGTCGCGGCCGCCATTGTCGCTCAGCATCGCCTCGCTGCGGTCGGACATCCAGAACACTGGCCGTCCCAGCGTGCGGGCGGCATGGGCAACGGCGAAATACTCCGGGTAAGGCATCGCCTTCATGCCGAACCCGCCGCCCACATCGGGGGTGGTGACCTTCACGTCAGCTTCATCCAGCCCCAGCTTGGCAACCAGCTGGGACTTCATCGCCCAGACCCCCTGCCCGCCATAGCAGAAATGCAGCCGCCCTTCGGACCATTCAGCAAAACAGCCGCGCGGCTCCATCGAATTGACGATGATCCGGTTGTCGTCGACCTGCAGCGCAACGGTATGGGCGGCGCTTGCGAACGCCGCTTCGGTCGCGGCCTCGTCGCCCATGCCCCAGTCAAACGCCTTGTTGTCCGGCACCCCGTCATGCAGCGGCTCACCGCCGGGCAGTACATCCAGCTTCACCGGCAGGTCGTCGATATCCAGTTCGATCAGCTCGCCGGCGTCGCGGGCCTGATCCAGCGTGTCCGCAATCACCACGGCGACCGGCTCCCCGACATAGCGCACCCGGCCGCGCGCCAGCATCGGGCGCTCGGGCGACGCGCCTTTGGTGCCGTCGCGGTTGGTCACCAGCGAGCCGTCCATTGAGGTGTTGATACCCGCGGCTTCGAGATCGGCCAGGGTGATCACCGCATGGACACCGTCCGCTTCGCGCGCGTCCTCCACATTCAGCGCAGAAATCAACCCATGCGCCACCGGGCTGCGCAGCACCCAGGCGCGCAAGGCATCCGCCGGGGCGGCATCCTCGATGTACCGCCCCTGGCCGGTCAGGAACCTGACGTCCTCGACCCGTTTTACCGGCTGGCTTTTCCCGAATTTTTCCATGCTCGCCCCCTGTCCGCGCTGGCTGCTGTTGCGGGGGCGAGACTACTGTCAGCGGGCCGCTTGTCCAGCCAGCTCGATCACCGTCGCCACGTCAGACAGCCCATAGCCGTTGAATTGCGTGCTCATGGCGGAAGAATAGGCGCCCAGCCCCGGAAACAGCACATAGTCCCCCGCGACGCAATCGCAAGGCAGCGGCAGCCCGTCCGGCAGCCGGTCGAGACTGTCGCAGGTCGGGCCGAACACCACTCGCGGCTTGCGGACGCCGCCGCGGTGGGTGCCGTCGGAGGCGACGACCTCAACCCGGCCCGGCAGGCCCATGTCACGGATATCGACCAGTCCGCCATAGATCCCATCGTTCAGGAACACCACCGCACCGTCCTTGCGCATCCCCTTGATGCGGGCGGCCAAGGTGAAGCTTTCCGAGACCATCGCCCGGCCCGGCTCGCAGATCAGCGTGGGCTTGTCTGCGCCAAACGCCTGATCCGCCGCCTTTCCGATGGCGGCAAAGACCTTTTCGAGATCCGGCGCCACACCGTCACGGTTGGCAGCAAAGCCGCCGCCCACATTCAGCCGCGCAATCCGCACGCCCGCCGTACCGACGATCCGTTTGGCCGCATGGACGTATTCAACCCAAGCCATCTCATCTTCGCATTGGGTGCCCGGGTGGAAGCACAAGGCGGGTGTCCAGCCCTTGGCCGCGACCTGCTTCAGCAGCTCCACCGCCTCCTCCGGCGCGGCGCCGAACTTGCTGCCGAAATCATAGGCCGCCCCCGCCACTGGCAGCGCAAAGCGCACCGCGATCTCGCAGGAGCGCGGCACCGCGTCCAGCTTCTCCAGCTCGCTCAGCTCATCCACCGACCAGCTGGCAACGCCATGTTCGATCCCGGCTGCGATCTCCGCCTCGGACCGCATCGGATTGTTGTAATGCATCACCGCATCGGGGCTGGCGGCACGCACTGCCTCCATTTCTGCGGGCGAGGCCACGTCAAAGGCGGTGATCCCCGCAGCCACAAGGTTGGACAGAACCGCCGGGTGCGGATTTGCTTTCACCGCGTAGGTTACCAGCCCCGGAAACCCCTGGCTGAACCGCCGCGCCACCTCGTGCAAAACGCGCGGCGAGAAATACAGGATCGGATGATCCGGCGCGCTGCGGGCAAGGTGGGATTCAGGCGAAAGCCATAGCGGGGGAATCTGCTGCATCGTGTAACCCTCATTCGTTTTGCATATTTTCCGCGAATTTTCCGTCGATTCCGCTCGTCACTCTGCATATAGTGACGAATACTTTCGTCATATCGCAGGAAAAACATGCAAACCGACGGCACAGACCAGCGCCTTATCGCCCTGCTGCGGGAGAATGCCCGCCGCCCGGTGGCCGAGATTGCCCGCACGCTCGGCCTGGCCCGCACCACCGTGCAGGCCCGGATCGAACGGCTGGAGGCCACTGGGGTGATCACCGGCTACACGCTCAAGTCCTCTGCCGCCGCGCGGCCGCCGCTGCAAGCGACGGTCCTGATGTCGATTGAACCGCGCACCGGTCCGGAGGTGCTGGCCCGGCTGCGCAAGCTGCCGGGGGTTGAGGTGGTGCATACGACCTCCGGCCGGTTCGATCTGCTGGCGCAGGTGGTGGCGCAAAGCACCGCGGAACTTGATGAAACCATCGACAAGATCGCGGAAGCCCGCGGGGTGCGCTCTTCCGAAAGCCTGATCCATCTGGCGACCAAGCTGGACCGCACCGGGCAATAAGGGTCAAACGGTCCGCACGTAGTCCAGCAGCCAGTCCCGGAACAGCTTGGCAGCCGGACGCATGGTACCCCGGTCCGGGTAGATCAGGTGATAGGCCTCCTGCCCCGGCACTTCGACATCCGGCAGACAGCGCACCAGCCCGCTGGCGGCGGTCACCGCGTCAGAAGCGGGCGCCCTCGCCAGCGCAATCCCCATCCCCTGCGCCGACAACTCGGCTGCCATCAGCGAGTTATCGGCAAAGAAATAGCGTGCCTGCCCGTGGGAGAGCCGCAGATGCTTAAACACCTGTATCCAACTGGCGCGGTGGGTGGACACCTCTATCAGTGGAAAGCGGAACAGATCCTGCGGGGATCGGATCTGCACGGCAATATCTGGCGGCGCGACAGGATAAAGCACCTCGCGCAGCAGCTCGTCTCCTTCGGTGCCGAACAGTGACGGATTGCCGAAGACGATCTGCAGATCGGTGAACTGGTTGGCAAAATCCGCCGCCAAATTGCCGGTGCTGAGCGCCAGACTGACCTGCGGGTGCGCTGCCTGGAACTGCGGCAGGCCCCGCGCCAGCACCCCATGTGCGAAGAGCAGCACAGACTGCACGAACAGCCGCTGCTCGCGGCTCTCCCCGAACAGGCCGGTGGTGGCGGTTTCCAGCATCAACAGCGACTGCTGCACCGAGGGCAGATAGGCCCGCCCCGCCTCCGTCAGGGTAACCGCATGGGCGTGACGGTGAAACAGCGGCGTGCCCAGCTGCGTCTCCAGCGCCTTGACCTGCTGGCTGACGGCGGCGGCTGACATGTTCAGCTGCGCCGCTGCGCGGGCAAAGCTTTCGGTGCGCGCCGCCGCCTCGAACACGCGCAGCCAGTTGAGAGAGGGGATCCGGGTCGCCATGCAGGCAGGCTAAGCAGAACTTAGCCTAACCGGCAAGACATACCGTGCTGAGATTTTCCGCCCGCCGCCTAGGGTTTCCAGCAGCGAACAGACCCCGCGGCGGCAGCCGCACTTCCACCACCCACATAAGAGACGCGATATGACAGGTCCCGCCAACGCCCCGCGCCCCAAACGCAAGATCTGGAACTTCACTCCCCAGCTGCCGATCCAGACCTCCCCCTATTGGGATTGGCCGATGAAGCCGTTAGCCTCAATCAAATACCTGCTGCAAAGCTGGAACCCGCTGGCACTGCGGGCGCTGCTGCTGGTGTTTGCCATCATCACCTGGGCGTATCTCACCCCCGCGCTGGACCGCATCGCGACATTCAGCTGGGACTGGGTGTTCGAGATCTGGCTGCGCAACTTCTGTATCCTGATGGTGGTGGCCGGCGGCCTGCATCTTGCCTTGTGGAAGTTCCGCACCCAACAGGATGAATACCGCTATGACATGCGCCCGATGATGAAGGGCGCCAAGGTCTTCACCTTCAAGAACCAGGTCTGGGACAACATGTTCTGGACACTAGGCCCGGCGCTCACCTTCTGGACCTTCTGGGAGAGCTTCATCCTGTATGCCTATGCCAACGGCTGGGTGACGATTATCACACTGGAGAGCAATCCGGTCTGGTTCACGATCATGCCCGTCTTCATCCCGATCTGGGCGGGCTTCCACTTCTACTGGCTGCACCGGCTGCTGCATGTTGGCGCGCTCTATACCAAGGTGCACGCCTGGCATCACCGCAACATCAACACCGGCCCCTGGTCCGGCCTGGCGATGCACCCGGTGGAGAGCTTCTTTCTGATGTTCGACACCATGATCTTTTTCCTGCTGCCGTCGCACCCGGTGCACGCAATCTTTCTTCTGTTCCACCACGGCATCGGCGCTCCGGTTTCCCACGCGGGTTTCGAGCATGTGAAGTTCGGCAATACGGCGAAATTCCTGGTCGGCGACTTCTTTCACCAGCTGCACCACCGCTTCTTCGATTGCAATTACGGCACCTGGGAGACGCCTTGGGACGAATGGTTCGGAACCTTTCACGATGGCACTGAAGCAGGCAACGAAATGGTCAAGGAACGCCGCCGCAAGATCTGGACCTCCGGCTGAACCGCTCAGCCCGCCACCGCGCGATGCCGGAAATCGTGCGCCCGGCCCGTACCGCGGAATGCGCGTCAGCAGGGGCCGGGCGTCTTTGACTGCGGCACCGCTGCAAGGTGCCTGAAAGAGGAATGCGCCCCCGGTGATCCGCGTGGCGCATTGTGACAAAGAAACGCAGCCGCCCCGGTCTGGTTCCAAAAAATTTTAACCGTTGTGACGACGGCCGGCCGCCGGGGCTGCCCCGAGGCCGCTGGGACTTTCCCTTTGCCGCCCCTTTCGGTAAGGGATAGCGCGACCCGAAATGACACCCACGCAGGATCGAGCGCATGGCGATGGAAAAGACATTCAACGCGGCTGAGGCCGAGAGCCGCCTTTACAAGGCCTGGGAAGAGGCCGGCTGTTTCAAGGCAGGCGCAAACGCCAAGCCCGAGGCCTCCACCTATTGCATCATGATCCCGCCGCCCAATGTCACCGGCGTCCTGCACATGGGCCATGCCTTCAACAACACCTTGCAGGACATCCTGATCCGCTGGAAGCGGATGCAGGGGTTCGACACCCTTTGGCAGCCGGGCACCGACCACGCGGGTATCGCGACCCAGATGGTCGTGGAGCGCGAGCTGGCCAAGACCCAGCAGCCCTCGCGCCGCGAGCTGGGCCGCGAGAAGTTCCTGGAGAAGGTCTGGGAATGGAAAGAGAAATCCGGCGGCACCATTGTTGAGCAGCTGAAACGCCTAGGCGCGTCCTGCGACTTCTCCCGCACGGCCTTCACCATGGCGGGCGCCCATGGCGACACCCGCGTCGGCCACGAGAACTCCCCCAACTTCCATGATGCCGTGATCAAGGTGTTTGTGGAGATGTACAACAAGGGCCTGATCTACCGCGGCAAGCGGCTGGTCAACTGGGACCCGCATTTCGAGACCGCGATTTCCGACCTTGAGGTCGAGAACATCGAGGTTGCGGGCCACATGTGGCACTTCAAATACCCGCTCGCGAATGGCGCCACCTACACCTATGTGGAGAAGGATGAAGACGGCAACGTGATCCTTGAGGAGGAGCGCGACTATATCTCCATCGCCACCACCCGGCCCGAAACCATGCTGGGCGACGGCGCGGTTGCGGTGCATCCCTCGGATGAGCGTTATGCGCCCATCGTCGGAAAGCTGTGTGAAATCCCGGTCGGCCCTAAGGAGCACCGCCGCCTGATCCCGATCATCACCGACGAATACCCGGACAAGGACTTCGGCTCCGGCGCGGTGAAGATCACCGGCGCCCATGACTTCAACGACTATCAGGTCGCCAAGCGCGGTGGCATCCCGATGTACCGCCTGATGGACACCAAGGGCCAGATGCGCGACGACGGCGCGCCATACGCGGAGGCCGCGGGCATCGCCATGGCGGTCGCCAAGGGCGAACAGACCCTGTCGGAGAATGAGGCCGACGCCATCAACCTGGTGCCCGATCACCTGCGCGGGCTGGACCGGTTTGAAGCACGCAAGAAAGTGGTCGAGGAAATCACCAGCGAAGGCCTGGCGGTGATGCAGACCGTCACCAAGACCGACCCGGACACCGGCGAGGACGTTCAGGTGCAGGAGCCTTACGTCGAGAACAAGCCGATCATGCAGCCCTTCGGCGACCGTTCCAAGGTTGTGATCGAGCCGATGCTGACCGACCAGTGGTTCGTGGATGCGGAAAAGGTTGTCGGCCCGGCGCTGGATGCGGTGCGCAATGGCGATGTCAAGATCCTGCCGGAAAGCGGTGAGAAGACCTATTACCACTGGCTGGAAAACATCGAACCCTGGTGCATCTCGCGCCAGCTGTGGTGGGGCCACCAGATCCCGGTTTGGTACATCCCCGGCGAGGACGATTGGTACGCCATTTGTGCTGCGACCGAGGAAGAGGCGCTGGAAAAGGCCCGCCTTCAGTCCGCCGAAGGCACCGAATTCCGCATCGTCGCCGACCGCCACGAAGCGGCGCAGATCCTTGCCGAACAGGTCAAGCTGATGGATGTGCAGGACGAAGGCGCCATCCGCAGCTTTGACGGGCCGATGCAGGTGCCGATGTTCCGCGACCCCGACGTGCTGGACACCTGGTTCTCCTCCGGTCTCTGGCCGATCGGCACGCTGGGCTGGCCGGACACCACTCCGGAAATGGAAAAGTACTTCCCGACCTCGACCCTGGTGACCGGTCAGGACATCCTGTTCTTCTGGGTCGCCCGGATGATGATGATGCAGCTGGCGGTTCTGGATGAGAACCTGCCGGTCAAGAAACGCATCCCCTTTGACACCGTCTACCTGCATGGCCTGGTGCGCGATGCGAAGGGCAAGAAGATGTCGAAATCCACCGGCAACGTGGTCGACCCGCTGGAGATCATCGAGGAATTCGGCGCCGACGCGCTGCGCTTCTCCTCCGCGGCGATGGCGGCCCTGGGCGGCGTGCTGAAGCTGGATATGGAACGCCTGAAGGGCTACCGGAACTTTGGCACCAAGCTGTGGAATGCGGTGAATTTCGCCCATTTCAACAAGGTCTATGACCCTGAGGTCCCTGCCTATACCTGCCCGGATGCCAAAGCCGCGGTGAACCAGTGGATCATCGGTGAAACCGCCAAGGTGCGGGTCGAGGTGGACGCGGCACTGGAAGCCTACCGGTTCAACGACGCGTCCAATGCGCTTTACGCCTTTGTCTGGGGCAAGGTCTGCGACTGGTATATCGAGCTTTCGAAACCGCTGTTTAACTCCGAGGATGAGGCGGTGATCGCAGAAACCCGCCAGACGCTGGGCTGGGTGCTGGATCAGTGCATGATCCTCTTGCACCCGATCATGCCCTTCATCACCGAAGAGCTGTGGGGCAACACCGCCAAGCGCGAGAAGATGCTGGTACATGCCGATTGGCCGACATACGGCACCGAGCTGGTCAACGCCGAGGCTGACGCCGAGATGAACTGGGTGATCACGGCGATCGAAAACATCCGCTCCACCCGCGCGCAGATGCACGTGCCGGCAGGTGCCAAGATCCCGATGGTGGTGACCGAATTCTCTGATCAGGCGCGTGCGGCCTGGGAGAAGAACGAGGCGATGATCCAGAAGCTGGCCCGCATCACCTCGCTGGAGCAGGTCGAGAGCTTCCCCAAGGGCTGCGCAAGCGTGGCGGCGCCCGGTGCATCCTTCGGCCTGCCGCTGGCGGATGTGATTGACGTGGGCGCCGAAAAGGCGCGTCTGGAGAAGACCTTGGGGAAATTGGCCAAGGAACTGGGCGGCCTGCGCGGGCGGCTGAACAACCCGAAATTCGCGGCTTCCGCGCCCGAAGAGGTTGTGGCGGAAGCCCGCGAAAACCTCGCTGCGCGCGAAGAGGAGGAAGCGAAGGTCCAGGAAGCGCTGGCGCGTCTGGCCGAGATCGGCTGAGCCATCCGTTAATCACGTTTGAAGCGCCCGCCCCATCCGGCGGGCGTTTTCGTTTATTGCGCAACGCGTTGAAACAACCGCAAATTCCGCTGAACCGGGAAATTCTTAATAACCGCCCCATTGTTTTCGCCAGCGTTTTATATAAGCCTGCACTCAACCATAAAAAGAAGGGAGGCTTCACCCCATGCCCAAAGGATACTGGGTCGCCCATGTGGATGTGGATGACGCGGAACGCTACAAGGATTACATCAGCGCTAACGGGCCGGTGTTTGCCGAACATGGCGCCAGGTTCCTGATCCGCGGCGGCCAGAAGGAAGTGCGCGAAGGGCAGATGCGGTCGCGCACCGTGGTGATTGAATTCAAGGATTTCGCAACCGCAAAAGCCTGCTATGATTCAGTGGCCTACCAGGACGCCAAGACCTTGCGTGATCCGGTGTCTGCCGGTGATATGGAAATCATCGAAGGCTACGGCGAATAATCCCGCGCCCCGCTGCGCAGCTGACTGAGGTCACCGAATGCCCCTGCTTAAGAAATTCTTTCAAGCTTTCCGCCCGTCCGAACCGCCGGCCCTGCCCGACCCGGATGCTGAACTGGCGCTGGGGGCGCTGCTGGTGCGGGTGGCGCAATCCGACCGCGACTACCAGCTGGAGGAGATCAGCCTGATCGACCGTATCCTCGCGCGGCTCTACCAGCACAACGCGATCGAAGCCGCCAAGGTGCGCGCGACTTGCGAGAAGCTGCACGCCGCGGCGCCGGAGACCGACACCTTCGGGCGGCTGATCCGCGAGACAACCGGCTTGGAGGAACGCCTCGCCGCGCTCGATGCGCTGTGGGAAGTGGTGCTGGCCGATGGCAGCGCCCACGAGGGCGAGGTCACCATTGTGGAGGACGCGCGCAAGGCGATGGGCCTGTCATACGCCGACAGCCAGAAGGCGCGGGAACGCGCCGAGGAGAAACTCGCCAGCACCGCTGGAGAGCGCTGATGTTCCGGGAGCTTCTGAACCGCCTGCTGGAACCCGCACCTGACACGCTGGATGACGAGGGCGCGCGGCTGGCGCTGACAGCGCTGCTGGTTCGGATCGCACGCTCCGACCACAATTACTCCGAAGTGGAGAAAGACCGCATCGACCGCATCCTGACTGCCCGCTACGGGCTGGACACTGGCGGCGCGCTGATCCTGCGCGAACAGGCCGAGGCGATGGAGGCCGAGGCGCCCGACACCGTCCGCTTCACCCGCGCGATCAAGGACGCGGTGGTTTATGAGGACCGCACCGGCGTCATTGAGGCGCTGTGGCAGGTGGCCCTGGCTGACGGGCACCGCGATGCAAACGAAGACGCGCTCCTGCGGCTGTCCGCCAGCCTGCTGGGAGTATCGGACGTAGACAGCGCAAAGGCGCGCAAACGGGCAGAGGCCGCTTTATGATTGCACATCTCGGTATGTACGACCGCCCGGAAACCGCTGCGGCGAACGACCGGTTCTGGGCCTCGATCCGCGATCATCTTGGCGGCGGACCCGAACAGCTGACCCGCGGCGCCGATTTCTGGGAGGTCTGGAAGTCCCCTGACCTGCTGCTGTCGCAAACCTGCGGCTGTCCCTACCGCACCCGGCTTTATGGCGAGGTGGAACTGGTGGGCACCCCGGATTACGGCCTGCCCGGCTGCCCGCCCGGTTATTACAACAGCGTCTTTGTTACCCGCACCGAGGACGCAGGCCAGCCGCTCGGCAGCTTCGCCGGGCGCCGCTTTGCTTACAACGAAGCACTGTCACAATCCGGCTGGGCGGCACCGATGGTGCATCTGCACGACCGCAGCATCCTGCCCGGCGCGCTGGTGGAAACCGGCGGCCACCGGCTGTCGGCCGAAGCCGTGGCAGAGGGCCGCGCCGATTATGCAGCCCTGGACGCTCTGACCTGGGAAATGGTTCGCGAACACGACGGTTTTGCCGCCGGGCTGACCGAGATCGAGCGTACGGATCCGACCCCGGCCCTGCCCTATATCACCAGCTTGGGCGGTGATGCCGAGGCGCTGTTTTCCGCCATCGAATCCGCCATCCGCGGACTGGACCCGGAGACCCGCAGCCTGCTGCATCTGAAGGGCCTGGTGAAGATCGCTCCCAGCGACTACCTGGCAGTGCCGACACCGCCAGGCCCGGTGCTGACCGGGCAGCGCATCCGCGCGGCGGAGCTGACGTAACGGCCCTTTCCAAAATGGCAGCACAACCGGTCATTTTGGCACCTGCTGTGCCAGCTTGTGCGGTTTGAACGTTGCATTCGGTCTTTTTTTCGGTCCAATAAGAACGAATTTCCACTCATAGGGACAAAGACACCTTGACCGACACAACGCCTGTTCTGCAAATCCGCGGCCTGCACAAATCCTATGGTGAGCTGGAAGTGATCAAAGGCGTGGATATCACCGCCCACAAGGGCGATGTGGTTTCGCTGATCGGGTCTTCAGGGTCGGGCAAGTCTACGCTCTTGCGCTGCTGCAACCTGCTGGAGGACAGCCAGGAAGGCGAGATTCTGTTCAAGGGCGAACCGGTTACGTGGACCGGCCAGGGGCTCAACCGCCGCCCCTCCGACGCCAAGCAGATCCTGCGTATCCGTACAAACCTGAGCATGGTGTTCCAGCAGTTCAACCTGTGGGCCCACATGACCATTCTGCAGAACGTGATGGAGGCGCCGGTCACGGTGCTGGGCCGCGACAAGGCCGAAGTGGAGGAGAAAGCCCGCTATTACCTGACCAAGGTCGGCATTGGCGACAAATGCGATGTCTACCCAGCCCAGCTGTCGGGCGGCCAGCAGCAGCGTGCCGCGATTGCCCGCGCGCTTTGCATGGAACCTGAGGCGCTGCTGTTCGATGAACCCACCTCCGCGCTGGATCCGGAGCTGGAACAGGAAGTGATCAAGGTGATCAAGGACCTGGCTGCCGAAGGCCGCACCATGATGATCGTGACCCACGACATGAAAATGGCTGCTGATGTCTCCAGCCACGTGGTCTTTTTGCACCAGGGCTTGATCGAAGAAGAAGGCACCCCCGACGAAGTCTTTGGCGGCACCCGTTCTGAGCGGCTGCGTGCCTTCCTGTCCTCGACGCGCCACGCGCATTGAGCAATAACTAATAAATCCAAAAACCAAACCAAACGGGAGTAAACTCATGAAATCACTGATCCTTGGCACCGCCGCCCTGGCGCTGACCGCGGGCATGGGCCTGGCGGAAACAGTGCGCCTGGGCACCGAAGGCGCCTATGCGCCCTGGAACTTCGTCAACGACGCGGGCGAGATCGACGGTTTCGAGCGCGAGCTGGGCGACGAGCTGTGCAAGCGCGCCGAACTCACCTGCGAGTGGGTGAAGAACGACTGGGATTCGATCATTCCGAACCTGGTCTCCGGCAACTACGACACCATCATCGCCGGCATGTCGATCACCGACGAGCGGGACGAGGTCATTGACTTCACCCAGCCCTACACGCCGCCGGATCCGTCCGCCTATGTGGCCCAGGCGGCTGACGTCGATCTGGCATCCGGCGTGATCGCAGCCCAGGCCACCACCATCCAGGCCGCCTTCATCGCTGAGCAGGGCTGGACCCTGGTTGAGTTCGCCACCCCGGAAGAAACCGTCGCCGCTGTGCGCAACGGCGAAGCGGACGCGGTTCTGGCCGACAAGAGCTTCCTCGACACCGTGGTCGGCGACGATCTGGTGATGCTGGAGAAATCCGAATCGCTGGGCGGCGGCGTTGGCATGGGCTTCCGTGAATCGGATGCCGAACTGCGCGGCAAGTTCGACGCGGCGATCCAGTCGATGAAAGACGACGGCTCGCTGAACGAGCTGATCGCCAAGTGGGAAGTTTCCTCCCAGTGGTAATCTGATCCTGTTACAGGATCTTGCAGGCCCGCCGCCGCGGCGCGCGGGCCTCATTCATTCTCTTCCGGCAGGCACGCTGCCGGGCACGGCCGGAGAAAGACAGGCACCAACATGTTTTCCTATTGCACGGACCCGACCACGCTTGAAGGGCTGAGCTGGCTCAGCTGCTACCTGACCACAGGCAAGCATCTGAACCTCTATATCTCGGTTTTTGTGGTTCTGACCCTGCTGGCCATCACTGCCCCGGTTGCCCTGCTCTTCGGGTTTGGCGCTGCCAGCGCTGCCCGCTCCAAATTCCCGCCGCTGCGCTGGTTCGGCAAGGGCTACACCAGCATCGTGCGCGGCGTGCCGGACATTGCGTTTTTCCTGTTCTTCGTCATCGCGCTCGACCAGGCGTTCGAGTGGATGCGCCACAAGGTGAAATGCCCGGACTGGGATCAGCCGATCCGCCAGGGCATCGACTTTGTGGTCTGCGACGCGGCCAAGCTGCCGCTGTCGACCGCACCTCAGTGGGTGCATGAAACCTACGGCTTCTTCCTGGCGGTCCTCACCTTCTCGATCGTGTTCGGAGCCTTTGCCGCGAACGTTTTGTTTGGTGCCATGCGGGCCGTGCCGCGCGCCCAGATCGAAACCGCCGAAGCCTATGGAATGACCTCCCGCCAGGCGTTCTGGCGCATCCTGGTGCCGCAGATGTGGGTCTATGCGCTGCCGGGCCTGTCGAACCTGTGGATGGTGCTGATCAAGTCCACGCCGCTCTTGTTCCTGCTGGGGGTCGAGGACATCGTCTATTGGGCCCGTGAACTGGGCGGCACCAAGACCGCACGCTTCACGGACTACCCGCACCCGAACTGGCATGTCTGGTACTTTGCCGCGTTGCTGGTGTTCTACCTTTGCTTCACCAAAGTGTCCGAAGTGTTGCTGGACCGGATCATGAAGCGCCTGACAAAAGGCCAGGCCACTGCGGGCGGCGAAGCACAAAGAAAGGCAGCGGCATGAGTTGCGTTGAAACCATCCAGGCCTATGCCTTCCGATCCTTGGGTTTTGGCGAACGGCTGCTGCCGCGCGGCGAGTATACCCTGTGCGAGCATTTCACCCTGATCGGCTCAGGCCTGATCTGGAACGTCTACTTCGGCGCGTTGGCGCTGATGACCGGCTTTTTCCTGGCGGTTGCCCTGGCGGTCGGGAAATCCAGCCCCAACCCGCTGTGGCGCAAACCGGCGGAGTGGTTCATCTTCGTGTTCCGCGGCAGCCCGCTGTTCATCCAGTTTTTCTTTGCCTACGCATGCTTCCTGAGCCTCAAGAGCGTTTCGAGCTTCTTCGACCCGTTCACCTCGGCCTGGCTCGGGGCGCTGATCGTACTGTTCTGCAACACCGCCGCCTACTCGGGTGAAATCTTCTATGGCGCGCTGCTGTCGATCCCCAAAGGCGATATCGAGGCCGCGGATGCATACGGCATGACCGGCTGGACCCGGTTCCGCCGCATCACTTTCCCGACCATGCTGCGGCTGGCCTGGCCCGCCTACACCAACGAGGCGATTTTCTTGTTCCACGCCACCACGCTGGTGTTCTTCACCGGCTTTCCGGCCTGGCGGCAGCAGGGCGATGCGCTCTACTACGCCAGCTATTTCGCGGACAAGACCTTCAACCCGTTCATCCCCTACCCGATCCTGGCCTTCTACTTCATCCTGCTGACCTTGGTGATCATCGCCATTTTTGGCCTGGTGAATAAACGGCTGAACAAACACCTGCCCCAGGAACGGCGGAGAAAATTTCGCTTGCGTCCTAATCTGATCCGGTAGTATCCATTATTTGATCAAATTCAAAGCCCGGGTGTCTGACCGCAGAATCCTGCGAGTTCATGGGCAAATTCAAGGCTGCGTTGGATTATGATCAAAAAAATGGACCAGGGGTGATAAGCTGCCCCGGCCCTGCTGCGCCCCGTCCGGGGCGCTGGCGGCCGGCGGTGCCCCCGAAACCGTCAGGTGATTGGATGAAGAACTGGCTCAGGAAAAACCCGCATGTGCGCACCATCCGCGTTGCGGCGGCGGACATCAACGGTCAGGCCCGGGGCAAGCGTGTCCCTGCCCGCTTTGCCGACAAGGCGGTCGAGGAAGGCACCCGCTTTCCGCTGTCGGTTCTCAACCTGGACATCTGGGGCGAGGACATCGACGACAGCCCGCTGGTGTTCGAGAGCGGCGACGCCGACGGCGTGCTGAAGCCGACTGAGCGCGGCTTTGTGCCGATGCCCTGGCTGGAATCGCCCTCCGCTATGCTGCCGATCTGGATGTACCGCGAAGACGGCCGCCCCTATGACGGCGACCCGCGCCACGCGCTGCGCGCCGTGGTCGACCGCTACAAGGAACTGGGACTGACCCCGGTGGTTGCTGTGGAGCTGGAATTCTTCCTGATCGACGACAGCGGCAAGAACCTGCAGGTGCCGACCTCGCCACGATCCGGCAAACGCCGCAAGGCGGCGGAGACCATGTCGATCCGGGCGCTGGACCAGTTCGACACGTTCTTTACCGATCTCTATGACGCCTGCGAGGATATGGACATCCCCGCCGACACCGCGATTTCCGAGGCCGGCCTGGGCCAGTTCGAGATTAACCTGATGCACGGCCCCGATGCGCTGCGCGCCGCTGACGATGCCTGGCTGTTCAAGATGCTGGTCAAGGGGCTTGCCCGCCGCCACGGCTTTGCCGCCAGCTTCATGGCGAAACCGTATGAGGATTATGCGGGCAACGGCCTGCACACCCATTTCTCGGTGCTGGATCAGGACGGCAACAACATCTTTGACGATGGCGGCCCCAAGGGTACCGATGCGATGCGTCATGCCGTCGGCGGCTGCCTGAAGGCGATGAGCGATTCCACCCTGGTCTTCGCACCGCATGGCAACAGCTATGACCGCATGGTCCCGGGCGCCCACGCCCCCACCGGCATCTGCTGGGCCTATGAGAACCGCACCGCCGCCATCCGCGTGCCCTCCGGCAGCCCCAAGGCGCGCCGGATCGAGCACCGTTTTGCCGGCGGCGACGTGAACCCCTATCTTATGCTGACCGCCATCCTGGGTGCTGCGCTCTATGGGATCGAAAACAAGATCGAGCCCTCAGAGCCGATCACCGGCAACGCCTATGCGCTGGACCTGCCGCAGGTTCCCAACACCTGGCAAAGCGCCATTGACGCGTTCGAGAACTCGGACGTCATCCCGCATTTCTTCTCTGCCGAGATGATCCGCAACATGGTGCTGACCAAGCGGCAGGAGCTGCGCTACATGGAAGAACTCACCCCGGAAGAACGGGTCGAGATCTACTTGGATACGGTCTGACGGCCCCTTGCCCGCCGTCTCGGCGGCGGGCTACCGTCCCGCGCAGCGAATTCCTTCCAACTGGTGACTTATGAAAATCGGCATCCTGCAAACCGGCCACTCCCCCGAAGACCTGTATGAACCGTTCGGCGACTACGACGGCATGTTCCGCGACATGCTGGATGGCAACGGCTTCGAGTTTCAGACCTGGGCCGTGGTGGACGGCATCTTCCCGGACAGCCCGGAGGACGCCGACGGCTGGCTGATCACCGGGTCCAAGCATGGCGCCTATGAGGATCATGCCTGGATTGCACCGCTGGAGGACCTGATCCGCCAGATCCACGCGCACAAGCGGCCGCTGGCCGGGATCTGCTTTGGCCACCAGATCATCGCCCAGGCGCTTGGCGGCAAGGTTGCCAAGTTCGAAGGCGGCTGGGCGGTGGGCCGCGTCACCTACCAGGTGGACGGCAAGGACCTGACCCTCAACGCCTGGCACCAGGACCAGGTGGTGGAGCTGCCCGAAGGCGCGCGTGTGCTGGGCGGCAACGGCTTTTGCCGGAACGGCATCCTGGCCTATGGCGACCACATCATCTCCTGGCAGCCCCACCCCGAATTCCCCAGCGCCTTTGTTGGCGGCCTGATCGAAAAACGCGGGCGCGGCGTTGTGCCGG
The DNA here is from genome assembly GCF_059429235.1 of Leisingera sp. CC-HEC096. Lineage (NCBI taxonomy): Bacteria > Pseudomonadati > Pseudomonadota > Alphaproteobacteria > Rhodobacterales > Roseobacteraceae > Leisingera > Leisingera sp. CC-HEC096. The sequence continues at coordinate 453,016 of NZ_JCAIJS010000001.1, read as the reverse complement.
ACGACTTGCTCGACCGGGCCGCCGCCGATCTGGACGCCCCCGTGGACAACCCCGAAATCGCAACCTTCCTCGCAGAGTTTTACAGGAAAGAGAGGACCTAATGTCAGCTTGGCTCGACGCCCTTCCCGAAGCAGCAAAAACCTATCTGGAGGGCCGTCGTCTCGACGAAGTTGAATGCGTTATCTCGGACCTTCCCGGTATCGCCCGGGGTAAGGCGGTACCGGCATCGAAGTTTGCAAAAACCGATTATTTCCATCTGCCGGACAGCATCTTCTACCAGACCATCACCGGGGACTGGGCCGATGCTGCGGATGACGACGGCTGGATTGAAAAGGACATGACGCTGAAGCCGGACATGTCCACGGCCACGGCCGCGCCCTGGACCGGCGACTGGACCCTGCAAGTGATCCACGATGCCTATGACCGGCACGACCAGCCGATCCCCTACAGCCCGCGCAATGTTCTGAAACGCGTGGTGCAGCTTTATCACGACAAGGGCTGGAAACCGGTTGTGGCGCCGGAAATGGAGTTCTTCCTGGTCGCGCGCAACATCGACCCGGCACACGAGATCAAGCCCATGATGGGCCGCTCCGGCCGCCCGGCAGCGGCGCGGCAGGCCTATTCGATGACCGCGGTGGACGAGTTCGGACCCGTTATCGACGACATCTATGATTTCGCCGAGCACCAGGGCTTTGAGATCGACGGCATCACCCAGGAAGGCGGCGCCGGCCAGCTGGAGATTAACCTGCGCCACGGCGACCCGGTCAAGCTGGCGGACGAGGTGTTCTACTTCAAACGGCTGATCCGCGAGGCGGCGCTGCGCCACGATTGCTTTGCCACCTTCATGGCCAAGCCGATCGAGGATGAGCCGGGGTCCGCCATGCACATCCACCACTCGATCCTGGATGTGGAAACCGGCGAGAACATCTTCTCCGGCCCGCAAGGCGGCGAAACGGATGCGTTCTATCACTTCATCGCCGGCTTGCAAAACCACCTGCCCGCGGGCCTGGCGGTGATGGCGCCCTACGTGAACTCCTACCGCCGCTACGTGAAGGACCACGCGGCGCCGATCAATCTGGAGTGGGCGCGCGACAACCGCACCACCGGCATCCGCATCCCGCTGTCCGGGCCAGAGGCGCGCCGGGTGGAGAACCGCATCGCCGGTATGGACTGCAACCCCTATCTGGGCATCGCGCTGTCGCTCGCCTGCGGCTATCTCGGCCTGATCAAGGAGGAACGCCCGCGCAAGCAGTTCAAGGGCGACGCCTATGAGGGCGAAGGCGATATCCCGCAGGTGATGGGCCAAGCGCTGGATCTGTTCGACGAGGCGACCGAGCTGCACGAAGTTCTGGGACCGGAATTTGCCCGCGTGTATTCCATCGTAAAACGCACGGAGTATGAGGAGTTCCTGCAGGTGATCTCGCCCTGGGAGCGCGAGCATCTGCTGATGAACGTCTGAAACTCCGGCGCTGCGCCACGGTGCAGCGCCCCTTTAATTGAGTATTTATGGAAAGATGAAGAGCAGGTGTCCCGCTTGGGAGCCCTGCTTCTGATGAGGTGCGCGATGGGGATGAACCTGCTCTATTCCAATGACCGCAAGGGCGAATATCCAGACAGCTGGTATGCGGCAACCGCTATTCCGATGGAGCGCTTTGCGGCGCTGGACGGTGAGGTAAAGGCAGATGTCTGTATCGTCGGCGGCGGCTATACCGGCCTGTCGGCGGCGCTGCATCTGGCTGAGGCCGGAATGTCCGTGGTGCTGCTGGAAGCGCAGCGCGTGGGCTTTGGCGCCTCGGGGCGCAACGGCGGCCAGCTCGGCAGCGGCCAGCGGATGGACCAGGAAGGGCTGGAAGCGCTGATGGGCGGGCCGGAGGCGCAGAAGCTCTGGCAACTGGGCGAGGACGCCAAGGACCTGGTTAAATCGCTGATCGCACGCCATGGCCAGGACTGCCATCTGAAGCCCGGCGTGGCCTGGACCGCCTTTTCCGAAAAGGAAGCGGCAGAGCTGCGCGACTATGGCCGCCACCTGCAGGACCAGTACGGCTACAGCAGCATTGAACTGCTCGACAAGGACGCCTGCTGGGCCATGTGCCCCTCGCCTGCTTATAAGGGCGGCATTCTGGATCATGGTGCGGGGCATCTGCATCCGTTGAACTATGCGTTCAGCCTGGCCCGCGCCGCCGCGGCAGCAGGTGCCGGGATTTTTGAAGGCAGCGAGGTTCTGGACATCCAGGAAGGCGCCAAGCTGCGCATCCGCACAGCGGGCGGCAGCGTCACTGCCGACCATCTGATCCTTGCCTGCAACGGCTACCTCGGCGGGTTGAACGGCCAGGTGGCGGCACGGGTGATGCCGATCAACAACTTCGTCGTGGCCACTGAGCCGCTGGGCGAGGACGCCGCCCGGGTTCTGACCCGCGACGTTGCCGTGGCCGATACCAAATTCGTGGTGAACTACTTCCGCCTCAGCCATGACAAGCGGCTGCTGTTCGGCGGCGGTGAGAGCTACGGCTACCGCTTCCCGTCAGATATCTCCGCCACGGTGCGCAAACCGATGACCGGGATCTTCCCGCATCTGAAAGACGTGCAAATCGACTACGCCTGGGGCGGCACCCTGGGCATTACCATGAAGCGGATGCCGTACCTGGCGCGGCTTGCGCCCAATGTGCTGACCGCCTCCGGCTATTCCGGACACGGCGTCGGCACCGCCACCCACGCGGGCCAGCTGATGGCGCAGGCGATCCAAGGGCAGGCCGAGGGGTTCAACACGATGGCCCGCGTCCCGACTCCGCGCTTCCCTGGCGGGCCGCGGATGCGCTCGCCGCTGCTGGTGCTGGCGATGACCTGGTTCGCCCTGCGCGACCGGATGGGAGTTTAAAGCCGGAGCCGCTGGGCCGGTTTCCGCGCAACTTCGCAACAATTCTGTGAAAACCCGCCGGGCGCGGCAATTTCCGCCGCGTCCGGTCTTGGCATCCGCAGCGCTTAGTTTTACATTTCTCAAAGCAACAATTCAGGATTTTGAAATATGGCCCTGCCGCCCAACGTTCATGACGCTGAACCCATTCCCGCAGCCGCCCGCGAGGCCATCGACGCTCTGATGCAGTCGGGCGACCTGTTCCGCTACACCGCGCCCGAAGATGCGCCGGTCACGCTGCTGGAACAGGAGTACGCGGAGCTTCTGGGCAGCAAATACGCGCTGGCGGTTTCTTCCTGCTCGGCAGCGCTGTTCCTGTCGCTGAAGGCGCTCGGCCTGCCGCGCGACGCCCGCGTGCTGATCCCTGCCTTCACCTTCGCCGCCGTGCCCTCCTCGGTCGTGCATGCAGACTGCGTGCCGGTGCTGTGCGAGGTGAGCGAAAACTACCGCGTCGATCTGGCGGATTTCGAAGCCAAGCTGGACAGCGTGCAGGCGGTGATCATCAGCCACATGCGCGGCCATACCTCTGACATGGACGCGATCATGGCGCTCTGCGATGCCCGTGGCATCCCGGTGGTCGAGGACGCGGCCCACTCGCTGGGCACCACCTGGAACGGGCGCAACATCGGCACCATCGGCAAGGTGGGCTGCTTCTCCTTCCAGTCCTACAAGATGGTCAACGCCGGCGAAGGCGGCATCCTGATCACCGACGACGCCGACCTGATCGCCCGCGCCGTGATCATGTCCGGCGCCTATGAGCACAACTGGAAAAAGCACAAGGGCCCGCACGGGGAAAACACCCCGGACCTGGCGCAGGCCTTTGCCAAGTGGCAGAACCAGCTGCCGCTTTATAACCTGCGGATGAGCAACCTTTCTGCTGCCGTAATCCGCCCGCAGTTGCCGGAACTGGCGCGCCGGGTGCGTGACGGTCTGGCCAATCACGACTACGTTGCTGAGCGGCTGAACGGCTCCCCCTTCATTGAAGTGCCCCAGCCGCTGGGCCCGGAACGCCGAGCGCCGGACTCGATCCAGTTCAACCTGGTGGGCCTCAGCGAGGAACAGACCCGCGCCTTTGCCGCCGCTGCCGAAGCCAAGGGCGTCAAGGTGCAGGTCTTTGGCCTGTCGACCGACAACGCCCGCGCCTTCTGGAACTGGCAGTTCCTGCGCGATGTGCCCGACCTGCCGCAGACCCGCGCCATGCTGATGAAGGCCTGCGACGTGCGCCTGCCCGTGCGCCTGACCCGCGCCGAGCTGGACGTGATCGCGGACATCCTGCTGGGTGCTGTTGAAAAAACCATGGGCAAGGCCGCTGCCTGAGACGCAGCCGGACCCTGACTGTTGCAGCCCCGGCCCTGCGCCGGGGCTTTTCATGATTGCAATCCTGGCTTGTGCCGTCCACCTTGCCGCCTATGAAAGCTCCCGCCAAATTCAAACGGCGCCCGGCAACCGCGCTGGTTGCCATGGCAAACTCCCTCAGCATGGGAGATGCCGTCCCCAAAGATGAACTGACCCAGATCATCAGCGCGGTTGTTTCGGACCGGGCGGAGCGGGCTGCGCTGCTGGCCGCCATCCGCGCATCCAATGACCCGGACAGCGGTCTGGCTGTGGCCGACCTGCTGACCGCATTCTCCAGCGAAGCCGCAGAGGCAGAGGCGCGCGCCCGCGACGCGGATCAGGTCATCGGCCAGTGGGCACAGCGGCTGGCAGCCGGCGCGCTGCTGGCGAGCTTTGGTGCGGCGATAGCCGGAACGGTCACCGGCGGGCCGGCCTTCGGCCTCACTTTGCTGTCGTTTTCGGGCTTCGTATTCGCAACGGCCTCCAGGATCGGCGGACGGGTGAAAATGCGCCGCCATGAACAGGCACGCAACAGCGCCGATTCCCTCGCCCGCCACGTCCTGGAAGCCGGCAAACTAAGGCAGGACGGGAAGTGATATGGAATTTTCAGCTTTCCTCGCCTATATTGTCAGTGCAACCGGAGAAACACATGTTTGAAGCCATGGGACTCGAAACAGTCATCGTCAGCACGATCATCGGCGCCTGCGCCCTGTCTTTTGGTGCCAGCGCTTATCTGTTCCTGCGCGCGCGTCCCGCGCCTGAGACAAAGAACCTGGACGAAATCGTCAAGAACGCCCCATATCACCGGCTGCACAACGTGCTGAAGGTTGAGGCCCGTTCCTCCTGATCCGCCCACCACACCAAAACCCGCAAGCGAGAAAAGCCCCCGCCGAACCGGACCGGGGGCTCTGTCATCTGCGCTAGCCGCTAAGCCTCACTTCATCTTGGACAGTTTTTCCTGCAGCGCCGCCAGCTGCTTTTTGATGTCGTCCAGATCCTCGCCGCCGCTTTCGGATTTTTCGTCCTCCTGCGCACCGCCGGTCCAGCCCGCGGCGCCAAAGCCGCCGGTCATCGCCTTCAGGAACGCCTCCTGCTGCGCCTTCACCGCCTCAAACCCTGGCATCTTAGACATCGGGTTCATCGCGTTCATGTTCTCCATCATCTTCGACTGGCTTTCGCGCAGCATGTCGAACGATGTCTGCAGGAACTGCGGCATCACCCCGCCGCCGGGGACCATGTAGCTGCGCACCAGATCGTTCAGCACGTTCACCGGCAGCACGTTCTCGCCGCGGCTTTCATGCTCGGCAATGATCTGCAGCAGGTACTGGCGGGTCAGGTCGTCACCGGTTTTCAGATCGACGATCTGCACCTCGCGGCCATCCCGGATAAACCCCGCGATATCTTCCAGCGTGACGTAATCGCTGGTCTCGGTGTTATACAGCCTGCGGCTTGCATACCTTTTGATCAGCAAGGGTTTGTCCTGTTCTGCCATGTGTTCCCTCCCCGGTCATGACGCATCGCAGCAAAGCCTATGCCACGGCAGAACAAAAGGGAAGCCTAAGCGCAGTTTCCGCAACATTAGTTCCCGTTAGAAATCCTGGTATAGAGCCGCTTCAGTCCTTGACCTGATCCTGACTTGAGCTTTTACAGATCTCTCCTGCACCGCAACCCGCAGCAGGAGCGTTTCCAAAGTGAAAGTTCTGATTCTCGGCGGCACTGGTTCCATTGGCACTGCCGTCACCCGGGAGCTGGTCCGCTATGGCCACCAAGTAACCGGTCTCAGCCGCTCCGCGGCCTCTGACCGCAATCTCGCAGCGATGGGCGCCCGCCCCCTGCGGGGAAATCTGCGCAGCCCCGGCACCTGGGTTCAGGAGGTCGCCAGAACTGATGCGCTGATCCAGCTCGCCGCGACCTTCAACGACGGGATGGCCGAGGCCGATACCACCGCCATTGCCGCCATTCTGGATCAAGCCGCTCTGCGGCCGGAACCGCTGCGGCTGATCTACACCGGCGGCTGCTGGCTGTATGGTGCCACCGGCAACCGGGTCGCGGATGAGACCAGCCCAATGCAGCCGATCAAGCCCTTTTCCTGGATGCAGGAAAACGGTGCGGCCGTACTGGCGTCCCCTGCCGTCTCTGCCGCGGTGGTGCATCCGGCAATGGTTTACCACGAAGACGGCGGCGCCTTCTTCCGTTACCTGGAGGCCGCCCGCGACGGCAGACCGTTCGAAATCTGGGGCAGCATCGCCACCCGCTGGCCGCTGGTTCACCGGGAGGATCTGGCCGGCGCCTACCGGCTGCTGCTGGAACAGCCGCAGCTCACCGGCCATTTCAACGCAAGCGCCGAGACCGGCGTGCCAGTGGCAGAGATCACTGGCGAGATCGCGCGCCGCCACGGGCATGATGCGTCCTATGTGGTGCGCAGCCTGAAACACGTGCTGATCAAATACGGCGCCTGGGCCGAGGGACCCACGCTGGATCAGCAGATGGCATCCGGCAAGCTGCGCCGTATGACCGGCTGGCAGGCGAGGCACCTGAACTTCCGGGGTTCGCGATTTTGACGCTAAAGCGCGCCAAATTGGACAAAAAGCAGAATTATTTGAAACTAAATAGCAACAAAAAATTCTCAATGTGATACAATTAACTCTAAGTCTTTCGAGTCTGTGGTACCGGGGAAAATGGCTGACCAAAGGGACAGGCAAAGACAAGCCGCCATTCTGATCGCTGACGTGGCCGGATACTCCGCCCTGGCTGAGGCGCGGGAATCCGAAACCATCGCGGCGGTCCGCGATCTTGGCAACCGTATCATCGCACCGGTTGCGCAAGAGCATGAAGGATGGCTTGTCAAAACGGTGGGGGACGGCTTCCTGCTTGAGTTCGGGACCGCTGTGCGGGCCGTCAAGGCGGCTCTGGCAATTGCCGCCAAAGCAGCCGCTTGGCGCAACGGCCCCCGCGGGCTGGGCTTGAGACTGAGGATGGGAATCCACGCGGGCAAGGTATTCCCGGCCGACGATGACCTGCTGGGCAATTGCGTAAATATCGCCGCCCGGCTGCAAAGCCTTTCCGCGCCCGGGGAAATCTGCATCTCAGGCACCGTGCATGAGCAGGTTCGCGGCAAGGTCGGCGCAGCTTTCGACGACTTGGGATTGCAGCAGGTCCGCAATATCTCCGAACCCGTCCGGATTTACCGCATAACAGGAAACTCCCTGCCGCCCCTGGATCCCGAAGGCCAATCGCCGGAAGCATCGGTGGCGGTGCTTCCCTTCGCCAATGCCAACCCCGCCAGCGCGGAAACCGAAGCCATTGCGCAAACTCTGACTGAGGACATCACCATTGGCCTCTCCCGGTTCCGGACGCTGCGCGTTGTATCCCGCAATGCGGCGCTGCGCTTTGCCGGCAGCACAGCCGGAGCATCCGTTGTGGCGGCCGAGCTTGGCGTGCGTTTTCTGGCTGAAGGCAGCGTCCGGCAGCTGCCCGGCAAACTGCGGGTCACTGTCACGCTTTCGGACGGTGCCAGCAGCGTGTCGCTGTGGAGCGGCCGTTATGACCGTGACGTCTCATCCGACTTCAGCCAGCAGGACGCCGTTGCCGGGCAGATCACCCAAACCCTCGCTGCGCAGCTCCAGTCCGTGGCAAGGCAAAAGTCAGCGGCGTATGCGGCCAAAGGCGGCAAGCCGACGGCGCGGGATCTTGTGATGCAGGCCAAATCCGTCGTTCTGGATTCCCGCAGCAGGCTGAAGCAGTGCCGTAAGCTGTACCAGCAGGCCTGCGATGCCGACTTTGGCAGCGCTGCGGCGTATTCCGGTCTGGCGCTGACCTATCTGGTGGAATGGATGAGCGGCTGGGGCCTGTCGGCAGAACTGACGCTGGACAAGGCCTTTCCGCTGCTGCGCCACGCCGCCCGGATAGATCCGCTAGACAGCGTTGCGCAGCGCCGGCTCGCCGTTATGCATCTGTGCAAGGGAAACTTCGCGCTGGCAGAGGACCACTTTCAGCGCGCCCTGATGCTCAATCCCAATGACACCGATGCAATGGCCTTCCGCGGGCTGTCCCTGGTCTATCAGGGCAGGCCGGAAAAAGCGCTGGAGGACCTGGATCAGGCGACAGCTCTGAATCCGTTCCACCCGACGTATTTCCACTGGTTCCGGGGGCTCGCGCTGTACATGTGCCGGGCCTATGATCCGGCTGTCTCCGAAGTGAACAAGGCGGTTGAGCTATTTCCGGGCTTCCCGGCACCGCACCGCCATCTGGCGGCTTGCTATGCTCAGCTGGGAGACCGGCCCGCTGCTGCGCGGGAATGCGGGCGCATTCTGGAACTTGAACCCAAATTCTCGATTGACCGCATCAGCAGGACGCTGCCCTTTGCCCGGGCGCAGGATCTGGAGCATTACTGCGATGGACTGCGCCAGGCCGGGCTGCCTGACTAACCGCCGGCATGACCCCTGAATCGCAAAAGGACAGGCCTTGCGGCCTGCCCTTCTTCACGGTCCGGCTCCGTCAGGGAGGAGAGCGAGGGCCGGTCCGCGGACGTTCTTACTTGGCGGTTGCCGAAGCTTTTTTCGCGGCCGTGGTCACCTCTTCGGTGGCCTTTTTCACGGCTGCGGTTGCCTCTTCGGACATGTCTTTGCCAGCTGCCATCATCAGTTCGACGGTTTCCATCTGAACCTTCTTGGCCACTTCAGCAAAGGCAGCCATGTTCTCGGCGGCCACTTCGGCGGAAGCGGAAGCAAAGTCGGTCGCGGCCTTGGCGTAGTCCGCCGGCTCTTCCTTGACCTTGGCGACATCGCTCAGCTTGGCGATGGTCTCTTTGGTCCACTTGTTCGAGATCTCGGCGGATTTGCCGGCAGCGTCCAGCGCAACGGCGGACAGCTTCTCGTTCAGGGCAGCGGTGCTTTTGAACGCGTCTTCCATGGCTTTGGTGTCAACCGGGAAGGCGCCCATGAAGTCTTTCATCATCGCGGTGAAGTCTTGGGTCTTTGCCATAGTTCTAATTCCTCAGAAAGCTGCAGCAGGACCATCCTGCGCTCTTAGCATGAGAGGAATATGCGTGCCGCACCGCAGCATTTCAAGGTTTTTTATGCTGCGGTGCAGAAAACTTTTGCAAACCCCGTGAAATCAATGGTTTGCCTTGACCTTCACATAGGAGCCCGGGGCCGGCATCAAAGAGGGATAGCCCGAATCCCCCACTTCACGCGCGGGAACCTGCTTGCCGGACCGCTTCTTGAGCCAGTCATTCCAGCGCGGCCACCAGGAGCCCTCGTGGTACTCCGCTCCGGCCATCCAGGCCTCGCTGTCTCCCTTCAGGTCGTCGTTGACGTAGTGGCCGTACTTCTTCTTGCTGGGCGGGTTGACGATGCCCGCAATATGGCCGGACTCCGACACAATGAAGCTCTTGCTGCGCGATGCCATCTGCTGCACCCCGTGGTAGCAGTCCTTCCAGCGGGCGATGTGGTCGGTCTCACAAGTGATCGACATCAGCGGCACGTCCACATCCTTGATGTGCAGCTTGTGGCCCATCAGCTCAAAGCCATCGCCGACGAATTCATTGTTCTGACACAGCCCCCGCAGGTACTGGATCGCCATCCGCCCCGGCAGGTTGGCACCATCGCCGTTCCAATAGAGCAGATCAAAGGCGGGCGGCGTCTCGCCCATCATGTAGCTTTTCACTGCCGGGCCATAGATCAGGTCCTTGGAACGCAGGAACGACATAGTCCGCGCAATCACCCATGACCGCAGCAGGCCCTCCTGCTCTACCTGGGCCTCGATCCCGTCGATAAAATCATTCTGCAGGAATGGCGTGAATTCGCCTTGGTCGCCGAAATCGGTCAGCGTGGTGAAAAAGGTCGCCGATTTCACCGATTTGTCGCCGCGCTGTTTCAGCAGCGACAGCGTCAGGCTCAGAGTGGTGCCGGCGATGCAGTATCCCACCGCATTGACCTGATCGACCTTGCAGACCTCCTTGGCGGTTTCAATCGCGGCCAGGAAGCCTTCCTGAATATAATCCTCCATCCCCACATCGGAGTGGCTCGCATCGGCGTTGACCCAGGACACCACGAACAGCGTATAGCCTTGCTCGGTCACCCACTTGATCAGGCTGTTCTGTGCCTTGAGGTCGAGGATGTAAAACTTGTTGATCCAGGGCGGGAACAGAACAATGGGGGTTTCATGCACCGTCTCCGTCACCGGTTTGTACTGGATCAGCTCCATCATCCGGTTGCGGTAGATCACGTCGCCGGGGGTGGTGGCGATATTGCCGCCGAGCTCGAACGCGCTCTCGTCCGCCAAACGCACCACGAGCTCGCCGTTGTTGGCCTCCAGGTCCGTAACCAGGTTCTCCAGCCCGTCGATCAGCGACTGGCCTTCCGTCTCAATCGCCTTCTCCAGCGCATCGGGGTTGGTCGGCAGAAAATTGGTCGGCGACATCATTTCGATGATCTGATCGGCAAAGTAGCTCAGCCGCTGCTTGTCTTTGCCATCCATCTCACCAGCACTCTGCACCGCCTTGCGGATCGCTTCGGCGTTGGTCAGGTACTGCTGTTTGACATAGTTGAAGTACGGGCTGCTTTGCCACAGCGGATTCGAAAAACGGCGGTCCTTGGGGCCGCCGTCATCCGTGCTGTCCATTTGCCCTGCCAGAGCTTTCTGCGCTTCGGCGAAATTCAGCACAGACTTGCTCCAGAATTCGAGCTGATGCTCCAGGAGTTTGGCAGGGTTCTGCATAGCTTCCGTCCAATAGGCGGTTGCTGCGCGCGCATAAAGTTCTTGATTCGGGCCATCCAGCGCCGGGTTATGCGGCACCTTCCGGGACATGACTTCGGCCAGGCGCTTGCTCAGCTCCTCGACACGGCTCATATTTTCCTTAAGTTTTTCAAAGCTCTCAGAATTGGACGTTGCGGATACTTCGTCACTAGTTGTCATATAAAGGAATCCCTCATAGGCTTTCTGCTATGCAGAATACTCTTCTGCAGAAGGCAGGGCAAAGCGGCGATTGGTCCGATGTTCCGGATTTTCTGGTCCGACGACTCGGGGACAGAGCCCGAAGGAGACGCGTATGCGATACATGATGACCTACGACCTGATGGAGACCGTCCGGAACACCAACCAATGGCTGGGCGCAACCGCCCTCTCCATGGCATCTTACCCGGTCTTTTCCGCCTTGCCAAATCCGGCGCTCAGCTGGATGGCCGCCTGGGGCGAAGTAACCGAACGCACCTACCAGCGGATGGTGGTGAAGCCTGACTGGGGCATCCGCACCTTCACCTGCGAAGACGGCAAGGACCATCTGGTCGACATCACCACCGTGGTCGAGCGCCCCTTTGGCGACCTGATCCATTTCAAGGTCAACGGCCGCGAGGAACAGCCCCGCAAAGTGCTGCTGGTTGCCCCGATGTCCGGCCATTACGCCACCCTCCTGCGGTCCACCGTCAAAAGCTTGCTGGTGAACTGTGAAGTCTATGTGACGGACTGGCACAACGCCCGCGACATCCCTGTTTCCGCAGGAAAATTCGATATCGAGGACTATACGCTCTACCTCGTCGATTTCATGCGGGAGCTGGGCCCCGACACCCATGTCGTCGCAGTCTGCCAGCCGGTGCCGCTGACGCTCGCCGCCACCGCCTACCTGGCGGAGCGCGACCCCAAGGCGCAGCCGTCCTCGCTGACCCTGATCGGCGGCCCGGTGGACCCGGACGCGACCCCGACGGAGGTCACCGACTTCGGCCGCCGCGTCACCATGGGCCAGCTGGAGGAGACCATGATCCAGCAGGTCGGCTTCAAATACCCCGGCGTCGGCCGCAAGGTCTACCCGGGCCTGCTGCAGCTTGCGTCCTTCATGTCGATGAACGGCGAGCGCCACACCAAGGCGTTCCTGGACCAGATCCAGCGTGTCTCCCGCGGGGAGGCCTCGGATCACGACGCCCACAACCGTTTCTATGACGAATACCTGGCGGTGATGGACATGACCGCGGAATTCTACCTTTCGACGGTCGAGCGCGTTTTCAAGAACCGCGAGATTGCGCGCAACGATTTCACCGTCAACGGCCACAAGGTCGATTTCAGCAAGATCACCGATGTGGCGGTCAAGACAGTCGAGGGCGCCAAGGACGATATCTCCGCCCCCGGCCAATGCGTCGCGGCGCTGGGCCTCTGCACAGGCCTGCCGGACAGCAAGAAAGCCAGCCACGTGGAGCCGGGCGCGGGCCACTACGGTATCTTCGCGGGCCGCAGCTGGCGCGACAACATCCGGCCGCTGGTGATCGACTTCATGAACGCCAACAGCCGCAGCAAGCCGGCCCGCAAGCCGGCCAACAAGAACACGGCCGCCTGACGGGATGAGTGGCGGGCTGGCATTTTCCTGCAAATGCGGGACCTTGCGCGGCGAAGTTTCAGCAGCGGGTGTCAAAGGCGGCACCCGCGTTGTCTGCTACTGCGCCGACTGCCGCGCCAATGAGCTGTACCACGGCCAGCCGGATCCGGCCCCGGATCCGGTCGACCTGTTCCAGCTCTCGCCCGACACCATCACCATCACCCAAGGGGCGGAACAGCTGAGGGCGATCCGCCTGGGCCGCCGCGGCCCCTTGCGGTGGTACGCCGCCTGCTGCGGCACGCCGTTTGCCAATACACTCGCCAAGCCCGGCCTGCCGTTTGCCGGTATGCGCTCAGATCTGTTCCAGGACAAATCCGCCTTGGGCAAGATCCGCGCCAGGTCCTTCATGCCCGTCCCCGGCAAGCAGTCCAGAACCAAGGGCGGCAGCACCATGGCCTGGGGCATCCTCAGCCGGATGATTACTGCCCGGTTGTCGGGCCGCTGGAAAGACACGCCATTCTTTGATGCGGAAACCGGCAAACCGGTGGCCGAGCCTGAGTTGCTCAGCAAGGCGCAGCGCGCCGCCCTCTACCCCTAGGCCGGCACTGCCAGCCAGTGCAGCAGCGCCCGGTTCACTGCATCGGGCGCCTCCAGCACCGGGAAATGCCCCGCCTCCGGAATGATCTCCAGCCGCGCGTGCGGGATCAGCTGCGCCAGCAACTCCTGCTTGGCAGGCGGCACGATCGTGTCATGCTCCCCCGCCAGCACCAGCGTCGGCATATGCACCCGCCGCATCGTCGCCTGCTGGTCAGACCGCCGCTGCAGAGCGCGCGCTTGCGCCACATACAGCTCCGGCCCCAGTTCCATTCCCATGTGGCAGAACAGGTTGTGCACCTCCAGCCGCGACGGTCCCGGCGCCAGCGCCTCCATCGGCAGCGTCCCGCGCAGCACGTCCTCCAGACGTCCGGCACGTGCCGCAATGATCTGCGGCTCCCGGTCGGCGGCCTGCTCCGGCGTCTCCGCCAGCGGACTCGCCCCCATCAGGCACAGGCGGCTGATCCGCTCCGGTGCCCGGCGCACCAGCTCCATCGCCAGGATCCCGCCCATCGACAGCCCCGCCAGGCAAAAGCGCGGCGGCAGGTGGCTCAGCATCCGGGCAGCAATCTTCTCTACCGTGTCGCCGCCCGCCAGCGGCAGCACCATCACCGGCATACTGCCGGAAAACGTTCTGATCTGAGCTTCAAATATCCGGCCGTCGCACATCATCCCCGGCAGCAGAACCAATGGTTCGCGGCTCGGTTGCTGGTCATAAGGCATATCCTGCCCTCGCGGTTTGCCTGCCACCCGTCGCCTTCACTGTGCGGAGAGCCGGCTGCGGGATCAAGAAAAACCTCACGGCGACAGGCAATCCTCAAGCTGCTGCCGCCGCCACGCCACGCTCAGTAGCCGTTCCAGCGAAAGGCGCCATTCTCCGCCAGCGGAGAAAACGGGTTGAAGGCGATCTCCCAGATATGCCCGTCCGGGCTGCGGAAATAGCCGTGATGGCCGCCCCAGAACACGTCCTGCGCCGGTTTCAGAATTTCCGCGCCGGCAGCCTCGGCCGCCGCCAGCAGGTCCGCCACGTCCTGCTTGCTGCGGGTGTTGTGGCTCAGCGTCACGGCGCCAGTGCCCAGTTCCCCCTCCGGCACACCGATATCCGCGGCCAGCGCCGCCAGCGGGTACAGCCCCAGCGTCTGGGAAATCAGGTCAAAGGCGATCACCCCGTCCGGGCTGTCCGCCCGCTGCCAGCCCAAAGCCTCATAGAAGGCCGCAGCCTTCTCCATGTCCGGCACCCCCAGCGTGATCAGGCTTACCCTTTGATCCATCCTTCACCTCCTTGAATCTTCGCTCTCGCCGCAAAACTGCCCGCGGCTGCAAACGCGGAAAGCCGATACGGCCCGCCCCGGTTCCTGCTCCAGGGCGCGGTGTCAGGCTTCGCCCAGAACGTCCAGCACCGCGTCCTCGATCATCTTCAGGCAAGGCCCGTCCGAGAACCGGTGGTCGGCATCCTTAACGAGGTTAAGCCGCATGTCCGGGCACGTCGCATGCTCCAGCAGCCGCAGCGCGGTGCGGGTGGAAACCGCCGTATCGGCTGTCCCCTGCAGGCAGCGCACCTTGAACGGCAGAAACAGCGGCGAGCGCAGCACCAGCCGCTTGCGCCCGTCCTCAATCATCCGCTTGGAGATGTGGTAGGGCTCCATGTAGTCGCTCGGCAGCTCCACATAGCCGCGGCTCTCCAGCTCCGCCTTCTGCTCCGCCGAGAAATTCGCCCAATACCCGTCCTCGGTGAAATCCGGCGCGGCGGCGATGGTCACCATGCCTTTGATCCGTTCCGGTATCTCCCGCGCCAGCAGCAGCGCCTGCCAGCCGCCCATGGAGGAGCCCACCGGCACGATCTCGCCCTCGGTCAGTTCCTCCACAGCCGCCAGCGTGTCTTCGTGCCAATCCCCGATACAGCCTTCTTCGAATGTGCCCGAGCTTTCGCCATGGCCGGAGTAGTCAAACCGCAGAAACGCCTGCCCGCGCGCCTTGGCCCAGGCCTCCAGATGCACCGCCTTGGTGCCCTCCATGTCCGACTTCAGCCCGCCCAGAAACACCACGCACGGCCCCTGCCCTTCGCTCTTGTGATAGGCAATCCGGCGGCCCTGGGCGGTGTCGAGAAAAGAAGTGGCGGGCATGTCTTTGGTCTCCTGTCCTTTTCCTCAAGATGTGGCACGGCTTCGCCTGCCCTGCAAGCGGCAGCACTGCGCGCTTGCATGCCCCCTGCCGTCCTCCTTATGGTCCGCCAAAATTTTCCGGGGGACCACGGGCATGTTCAAGATCTTCAAAACCGCCGCGCTGGCCGCCGCCATTCTCGCGGTGGCGCTGGCCACCGCCTGGGCCGCGCTGGCGCTATGGTACCGGCTGCCCTTTGGCACTCTGCCGCGCGCCGCCCTGTCGGGCGGGTTTGCCCTGCTGGGCGTTGCCGTCATGGCAGGCCTGTTCCGCAGGCACGCCCTGCGCGCTCTCACGACCTTTGCCCTTGCGCTCGCGGCGGTGATCCTGTGGTGGTCCACCCTCACCCCGCCCGAGCACGGCAACTGGTCCCCCGACGTGGCCCGCCAGGTCACCGGCGAGGTGCAAGGCGATACCCTCACCCTTACAGGTGTCCGCAACTTCACCTGGGAAACGCCCGAGGACTACAAGGTAAACTGGGAAACCCGCAGCTACGACCTGACTGCGCTGCAGACCGTGGACCTGTTCATGTCCTATTGGGCGGGGCCGCAGATGGCGCATATGATCGTCAGCTTCGGGTTTGAAAACGGCGAGCAGATCGCCTGGTCGGTCGAAGTGCGCCGCCAAAAGGGCGGCGGCTTCTCCCCCGTTGCCGACATGTTCAAATCCAACACCCTGGTGCTGATCGCCGCGGATGAGCGCGACCTGATCGGCACCCGGACCAACGCCCGCGGCGAAGACGTGCAGCTGTTCCGCATCGGCGTCAGCCCCGACACCGGCCGCGCCCTGCTGCTGCGCTATGTAGCAGCCGCAAACAGCCTTGCCGCGCAGCCGCAATGGTACAACTCGCTCACCACCAATTGCACCACCGTGGTGATGGCGCTGATCCGCACCTTCGCCGCCGAGGTGCCGCTGGACTGGCGGGTTCTGGCCAACGGCTACCTGCCGGAGTACGCTTGGGAGCAAGGGGTGCTGGATCAGTCCCGCAGCGTCGAAGAGCTCCGCGCCCTCGGCAGCATCACCCCCATCGCCCAGGCGCATGGCCTCACCCCCGACTATTCCGCCGTGATCCGCGACGGCGTCCCTTCGCCGGCACGCTGATCCGCGATCCATTCATCTGGCTGGATATACCCCGGGGAGCGCGAGGTGCCGGCCCCTCGCTCATCGCCCGGCAGCCGTGATACCCGCCGGCGGCTTTGGCGTCAGGACAGGCCGGCAGCCGGTGTTCCGCTGACCTTCTGCGTCTGCAAGCGGCCAAGCAAGCTTTGAATCCTGCCCAAGGCTTCCTTAGTCCGCACTGCCTTCTCCCGGCTCGCCCCGCCTTCGATATGCGCGCAATGCTCGTAGGACAGATGGCGCTGCGACAGGATCTCCCGGGACTGGCACAACGCGGTTTCAATCAGGTCCACATCTTCAACCGTCAGGTCAAAGCTCGGGTTCGGGCGGGTCATCGGAACACTCCTGGTATGTCCATCGGGCCTAAGATTTCGGCCACCCTGCCGCGGATCACCGCCCATGACAACGTTTTTTTCGTTATTTCTCATATAGTTAGCGGTATACATATTTGTGCAATCGCATACGCAAGCACACACTTGGATTTTCCGGCGCAATAACAATCACATGCAAAGCCGCCTTGACTTGCAGCCGCATTGACCGCAAAACGCGCGGACCAAACATATACCCGCAACCGGGCGTTCTGTGGGCGCCAAACCGACGAGGAGCAGCCAGCCAATGGCCCAAATCTCTCTCACCTTCCCCGATGGCAATGCACGATCCTACGACGCAGGCGTTACGCCCGCGCAGGTGGCTTCCAGCATTTCCACATCGCTGGCCAAAAAAGCCATCTCCGCCACCGTCAACGATCAGCACTGGGACCTGCAGTGGCCGATCGAAGCGGACGCCACCATCGCCATCCACACCATGAAGGACGAGGTGCAGGCCAATGAGCTGATCCGCCACGACCTGGCCCATGTGATGGCGCGTGCGGTGCAGGAAATCTGGCCCGACACCAAGGTCACCATCGGCCCGGTGATCGAAAACGGCTGGTACTACGACTTCGACCGGGCAGAGCCCTTCACCCCCGAAGACCTCGGCGCCATCGAAAAAAAGATGAAGGAAATCATCAACAAGCGTGATGAGGTCCGCACCGAGGTGTGGGAGCGCGACCGCGCGATCCAGCATTACACTGACAATAACGAGCCCTATAAGGTCGAGCTGATCGAGAGCATCCCCGGCGATGAGCCGCTGCGGATGTACTGGCACGGCGACTGGCAGGACCTCTGCCGCGGCCCGCACCTGCAGCACACCGGCCAGCTGCCGGGCGACGCGTTTAAACTGATGAGCATCGCGGGCGCCTATTGGCGCGGCGACAGCTCCCGCGCGATGCTGCAGCGGATCTACGGCGTTGCCTTCACCGGCAAGGAGAAGCTGAAAGCGCATCTCACCATGCTGGAAGAGGCCGCCAAGCGCGACCACCGCAAGCTGGGCCGCGAGATGGACCTGTTCCACATGCAGGAAGAGGCGCCGGGCCAGATCTTCTGGCACCCGAACGGCTGGAAGGTTTACACCACCCTGCAGGACTACATGCGCCGCCAGCAGGAAAAGGGCGGCTATGTCGAGGTGAACACCCCGCAGGTGGTTGACCGCAAGCTGTGGGAGGCCTCGGGCCACTGGGAGAAATACCAGGAGAACATGTTCATCGTCGAAGTCGACGAAGAGCACGCCCGCGAAAAGGCGGTAAACGCGCTGAAGCCGATGAACTGCCCCTGCCACGTGCAGATCTTCAACCAGGGCCTCAAATCCTACCGCGACCTGCCGCTGCGCATGGCCGAATTCGGCTCCTGCAACCGCTATGAGCCCTCGGGCGCGCTGCACGGCATCATGCGGGTGCGCGGCTTTACTCAGGACGACGCGCATATCTTCTGCGCCGAAGACCAGATCGAAGCGGAAACCAAGAAGTTCATCGACTTCCTGTCCGAGATTTACAAGGATCTGGGCTTTGAGAAGTTCTCGGTCAAATTCTCCGACCGCCCGGAGAAGCGCTCAGGCTCGGATGAGGTCTGGGACAAATCAGAGTCGGCGCTGAAGGCCGCAACCGAAGCGGCAGGCTGCGAATTCGAACTGAACCCGGGCGAAGGCGCTTTCTACGGCCCCAAGTTGGAGTTCGTGCTGACCGACGCCATCGGCCGCGACTGGCAGTGCGGCACCCTGCAGGTGGACTTCGTTCTGCCGGAACGCCTGGACGCCACCTACATCGGCGCAGACGGTGCCAAGCACCGCCCGGTCATGCTGCACCGCGCAACGCTGGGCAGCTTCGAGCGCTTCATCGGCATCCTGATCGAGGAGCACGCAGGCAAGCTGCCGTTCTGGCTGGCCCCGCGCCAGGTGGTGGTTGCCTCGATCACCTCCGAGGCGGATGACTATGTGATGGAGGTTGTCGCCGATCTGCAAAAGGCCGGTGTGCGCGCCGAGGCCGACATCCGCAACGAGAAGATCAACTACAAGGTCCGCGAGCATTCCGTGGGCAAGGTGCCGGTCATTCTCGCCGTCGGCCACCGGGAAGTGGAGGAGCGCACCGTCTCCGTCCGCCGCCTGGGTGAAAAGCAGACTAAGGTGGAAAGCCTGGAAAATGTTACAAAGGCACTGGCGGCGGAAGCCACCCCGCCGGATCTCCTGTAACAATTTCCCGCATTTTTAACGCAAGCGGCCCCCATCCGGGGGCCGTTTTGTTACAAGCCCCCATCAAATCCCCTAAAAACATAGGCTTACGCATCTTTGGCGCCCTCTTTCGGGTCACAAGCTCTGACGCGGATGTGAGACACGGCCTCGTGACTTAAAGTCCGGCAAACCTCGGGTTAGTGTTTTCCTGTCAACACGACACCGCACGTTAAACCGAAAGGAATTCACGAGATGTCGACCACCGCAAAATCCCTGGCCGTCGCCAGCGCCGTTGCCGCCGCCCTGACCGCAGCTTCCACCATCCCCGCTGCCGCCGGCACCAAGGAAAAGTGCTATGGCGTGTCGCTGGCAGGCCAGAACGACTGCGCCGCGGGTCCCGGCACCACTTGCGCAGGCACCTCGACCGTCGACTACCAGGGCAACGCCTGGACTCTGGTTGACGCAGGAACCTGCGAAGGCATGGAACTGCCGGCCACGGCAGACGGCAGCGAACGCAAGGGCTCGCTGGAGCCGCTGGAGCGCGACCTGCCGGCATAATTAACGTTGGATTTTGGGGGCGGGAGTGCGAATTCCCGCCCCTTTTGCACCCGGACACAGGACCCGCCATGCTTGACGCCGCAGCACATGACAAACTGCCCGCCGCCCCCGGCGTTGGTTACAAGCCGCAGCATTTTGCCCGGATCACTTCGGATCCCGGCACGGTCAAGTGGCTGGAAATCCACGCGGAAAACTACATGGGCGACGGCGGCCGCCCGCTTGCGCAGCTGCGTCGCCTTGCCGAACACTTTGCCATGTCGGTGCACGGTGTCGGCCTCTCGATCGGCGGCGAAGGGGCGTTGGATTCCGATCACCTCGCCCGGCTCAAGCATCTGGTCGGCTGGCTGAACCCCGCCAGCTTCTCTGAGCATCTGGCCTGGTCCACCCACGACAGCCACTTCTACAATGACCTGCTGCCGCTTCCCTACACGGATGCCAGCCTGCAGCGGATCTGCGACCACATTGACGAGGTGCAGGAGACCATCGGGCGGCGGATGCTGCTGGAAAACCCCTCCAGCTACCTCGCCTTTGCCGAAAGCACCTGGTCCGAGCCGGAGTTTCTGGCGGAAATCTCCCGCCGCACAGGCTGCGGGCTGCTGCTGGACGTGAACAACGTCTTTGTTTCGGCCACCAACCTCGATTTCTCCCCCCAAGGCTACATTGACGCCTTCCCGCTGGACAAGGTCGGCGAAATCCACCTTGGCGGACATGACGAGGATGAGGACGGCCACGGCCGCCCCCTCCTGATCGACAGCCACGGGTGCGAGGTGGTGGAACCGGTTTGGGCGCTTCTGGACTACACGCTCGCCAAATCCGGTCCCAAACCGGTGCTGATCGAATGGGACAACGACGTGCCGGACTGGCCGGTCCTTGAGGCCGAGGCCGCCCGCGCCGCAGCCGCGCTGGAGCGCATCCCGGCATGAGTGTGAGCCAAGCAGATTTCACCCGCGCCATGATGGATGCGGGCCAGCCAGTGCCGGAGGGGCTCACCGATCACGTCGGCGAACCCGCGGGCCGCCGCTTCAGCGTATACCGCAACAACGTTGCCGTATCCCTGACCGAGGCAATGCACAGCGCCTTTCCGGTGATTGCCAAGCTCTTGGGCAAGCAGAACATGGACGGGCTGGCGGGCATCTACCTGCGCCAGCACCCGCCGTCTTCGCCCCTGATGATGTTCTACGGCGAACACTTCCCCGCCTTCCTGGAAGGCATGGAGCAGCTCCAGCACTTGGGTTACCTCGGCGATGTCGCGCGGCTGGAGCTGGCCCTGCGCCGCGCCTACCATGCCGCCGATGCTGCTCCCATCGCGCCCGAAACGCTTGGCGCGCTGCCGCCGGATGCGCTGCTGAACACCCGGCTGGCGCTGGCGCCGGCAGTGCAGGTGCTGCGCTCGCCCTGGCCCATTCACGCCATCTGGCGCTACAACACCGAGGAGGGCGCGCCCAAGCCAGCCCCCCAGGCCCAGGACGTGCTGATCACCCGTCCCGAATTCGATCCCATTCCCCAGAACCCGCCGCCCGCTGGCGCGGTCTGGATCCGCGCCCTGATGGCGGGCGCCACCATCGGCGAGGCAATGGAACACGCCGCCGCCGAAGACGAAGCATTCGACCTGGGTGCCACACTGGCCCTGCTGTTGCAGGGCGGTGCGGTAACGGGCCTGGACAGCAAAGGGTAAGACCATGCACGCACTTGTCTCCACATACAATTCCATCACCGGCAAAGCCGACGATCTGTCGGGTTTCCTGGTCCCGACCCTGGCACGGCTGGTCTTTGCGGCCGTCCTGCTGGTCTACTACTGGAACTCCGCCGGGCTGAAGATCGACGGCTCGATCTTCTCCCCCTCGGCCGGTGCTTTCGGGCAGATCTTTCCCAAAGCGGCTGAGGAAGTTCTTTATGACGTCTCGCAGATGAATATCTTCCAGCGGCTGGTGATTTTTGCCGGCACCGTGGCCGAATACGTGCTGCCCGCACTGATCCTGATCGGCCTGCTGACCCGCCTGGCCGCACTCGGCACCATCGGGTTCATCTGGGTGCAGACTCTGGTCGATGTCACCGGTCATGGCGTCAAGCTGGGCAGCCTGTTCGACAACAGCATCGGATTGATCGACCAGCGTGTGATGTGGACCTTCCTGCTGCTGGTGCTGGTGATCAGGGGCGCTGGCCCGCTGTCCGTCGATGCGCTGCTGCACCGGGTGACCAAACCCGCCGCCGCCTGACGACCCGCCCGGCCTGAAACGAATTAAGGCGCCCTGCCCCCGGCAGCGGCGCCTTTTTCGTCCCCTGGCAGGTCTCAGAAATGCGCTTTGGGCTCATCCGGCTGCCCCGCGGCCAGCGCCATCAGCCCGGCGGTGACGGCAAAGCTGATCGGGAAGATGGTAAAGACGTTAAAGCCGAAACCCGCATACATGCCCGCCGCAGACCCCAGCAGCAGCACGCCGCCCCACAGGGCCCGCGCCCGCGCCATCGCTCCGCCGGCAATCGCCAGGAGCGGCGACAGCACAGCCAGCAGCCGCAGCTGCTGCACATTGCCAACCTGTTCGGCCAGCCCTTCGACCTCGCCGAAATGCTCGACCGCAGCGGTGTAGCCGTAGCCGAAAAAACCCACGATCATGCCGAAAATACCGGCGATGATCCCCAGTACCAGCGCTGCATTGCGCATCTTCAATCTCCCAAAATCTGCCGTACCGACATAGTCAGCCGGTCACGCGGCACCAAGGGCAGCGCGCGTGTTCTGATCCCAACCCAGGAATAATTCCCCGTCGCGGTCGATCAGCGGCCGCTTCATCAGCGCCGGATGCGCCCTCAGCAGCGCCATCGGCTCACCGCCCCGCTCCGCCTCGCTGAGCCCGCGCCAAGTGGTTGACCGCGTATTGACCAGCTTGGCGCCGAATTGCGCATATGCCGCCTCCAGCAGAGCGTCCGGCACCCCATCCGCGCGGATATCGACCAAGACCGAATCCGGTAGCTGCTTCAACGCCTTACGGCAGGTATCGCAAGTCTTCAGCCCGTAGATTTTCATGCTTCCTCCCTCCGCCCCACAGAGGGGCGAATACAATTTATGGTAGAATTCACCGGTTTCTCTTGATTTTTGCCCGGCCCGTGCAACACTCATGGCTGTCCGGCCTCACCCTACGGAAATTTGGCAGGGAACGTGCCGGATGCCTTGGGCAGCCCCCAAGGCAGAGTGCAAAGTAGAAGGAGACACGGGAAATGCCAAGCGGCACCGTGAAGTGGTTTAACACCACCAAGGGGTATGGGTTTATTGAACCCGATGAAGGCGGCAAGGATGTGTTTGTGCACATTTCCGCGGTGGAACGGTCGGGCATGACCGGCCTCGCCGACAATATGAAGATCGGCTACGAGCTGTCCGAAGGCCGAGACGGCCGGAAAATGGCTGCTGATCTCAAGGCGCTTTGATCAATTGATTATGCACTGCGCCCGGACTTGGGCTGGGCGCAGGCAATCGCGGGCAGCGCCTTCAGGCTCCGTTACGCCCGCCGCAAATACTCAACCATCACACAGGCCGGATCGCTCTCCCGCAGGAGCGTTTCGCCGGCCTTGATCCAATTGTCCGGGTCGAACTCGGGGAAGTAGGCATCGGCCTCTGCAACGGTCAAATCCACCTCGGTGATCAGCAGCCGGTCCGCCATGCCCAGCATTCCGCGGTAGATCCCCTCTCCGCCAATGCCGTAAACGCGCCTGTACCCTTGCGCATGGGCCTCCGCCACCGCCGCTTCGATCGACGGCAGCACGGTCTCCGCCGCATCAGGGTTCGAGGACACCACCAGGTTCAGCCGGTTCTTCAAAGGCTTCACCGGCAGGCTGTCCCAGGTGTTGCGGCCCATGATGATGGCACCGCCCAGAGTTTCGCGCTGAAACGCCTTCAGATCCTCCGGCGCAAACCAGGGGATGTCATTGTCCTTGCCAATGGCCCCGTTGCGCGCCCGCGCAGCGATCAGGGTAATCATGAGAGCTTTCCTTTGAAATCAGACCGCAACCGGCGCTTTGATCACCGGATCCGGGTCATAGTTCAGGATCTCGAAATCTTCATACTTGAAATCGAAGATCGAGCTGACCTGCCGCTTGATCCGCAGCTGCGGCAGCGGCTTGGGCGTGCGCGACAGTTGCAGCTGCACCTGCTCCACATGGTTGGAATAGATATGCGCATCGCCCATCGTATGCACGAAATCCCCCGCCTCATACCCGGTCACATGCGCCAGCATGGCCAGCAGCAGCGCGTAAGAGGCGATGTTGAACGGCACGCCCAGGAACATGTCGGCGGAGCGCTGGTACAGCTGCAGATGCATCTTGCCGCCCGCCACCCGCACCTGCCACAGCGTGTGGCAGGGCGGCAGCGCCATGTCCGGCACATCACCCGGGTTCCAGGCCGACACGATCAGGCGGCGGCTGTCGGGGCTTTTGCGGATCATCTCCACCAGATCCGCGATCTGATCGACGCTGCCGGCGCGGTAAAGCGGCTCATCCCCCATTGTGCCTTCGGCCAGTTCAAGCTTGGGAAACCGGCGCCACTGATGGCCATAAACCGGACCCAGATCACCGTTTTCATCCGCCCATTCGTCCCAGATCGAAACGCCGTTTTCTTTCAGGTAGCGGATGTTGGTGTCGCCTGACAGAAACCACAGAAGCTCGTGGATGATCGAGCGCAGATGCAATTTCTTGGTGGTCACCAGCGGGAACCCATCGGCCAGGCTGTAGCGTGCCTGCATCCCGAAACAGCTCAGCGTGCCGGTGCCGGTGCGGTCGTCCGACGGCACGCCATTGTCCAGAATGTGGCGTAGCTGATCCAGATACTGCTGCATGGAGCCCCCCTGGTTTTTACCGGATTATCACGCTCCGCAATACCCGCTGGCTGGCCAGCCGCCAAGGGGAAAAATAACCGCTGCGCCCGCCCTGCTGCACAATATATGCCACGCTCAGCCCGCGCGAAACCTACATACAGGTAGCGCATCCGCCACGGTTGCACCGGAATCCGCAGTGTTCAATTGACTTTGCCGCAGCGCCGCCCGAAGGTGGCGCAAAACGATAAAGATATTGAGGTAGAGGCAGATGAGGCGGTTTTGGCTAGGGATCGCGGCGGCGTCCGCGCTGTCCGCGTGCGGCGGGGGCAACCCTTTCATCACGAGTGACGATGACCCGACGGACGTCACCGGAACGATCCCCGAAGATCTTGCGGGGGATGTGGACAGCGTCAGCTACAACGCCGCCGATCAAACCCTGACGGTAACAGGTGTTGGCTTGGATGACTCTCCGTTCTCCGCCACATACGTGCGCAAGCCGGCGCTCGACCGGGCCGGTTATGAAGCCTACACCGTCCAGGACAACGCATTGACGGAACATTCCACTGCCTATGTGCGCGAAACCGAAGGCGGCTATGCAACAGTGGTCGTGACCGGCGGGCAATTCGGCTATTTCCAGGGCGGCACCACCTACGGCCGCAGCGGCAACTATTCTGCACCGGACACCAGTCAAAGCGGCACAGGCATTGTCAGCTACGCCGGCAGCTACGTTGGCCTGCTGAACGTCGACGGCGACAAAGGCGACCTGATCGATCCCTCCAACGGAACCGACCCGTCCATTCTGCCCGGCCAGGCGGCTGAGGTTACCGGCGATGTCTTCATCAACGCCGATTTCACCGACAACCGGGTCAAGGGCAGCATCTACAACCGCCAGATTACCGATCAGCCCTCGACTGCGGTCGAAGACATCGCCCTTACCCCCACCGACATTGCCTCTGACGGCAGCTTCACCGGAGACCTCTCCAATAACGGCAGTTCAGTCGGTCAATATGGCGGCGTCTTCTCCGGGTCCAATGCCGCCGCAGTCGCCGGTTCCATTCACGCCACCGACCACATCAGCGCCCTTAGCGGCGGCACGGTTCCCATTGAAGAATACGGCATCTTCGTCCTGGACTCCTGCGATGGCGCCAGCGCGGACCCGGCCTGCCCCTAAGCCATGCGCAAGGCCGTTGCGGCATGTCTGATGCTGGGCCTGACAACGGCCCAGCCCTCCGCCCAGGAGACCAAACAGCCCCAGATGCACCTGTCGCTCCAGCAGGGGCATGTTCTGGCAGCCCACGCGCTGCGCTCCGGCAACCCGCAGCTGGCGCTGCGGCTGTCGGATGCGCTGCTGCAGGCTGACCGCAGGAATCACGTCGCCTGGCATCTTCAGGCCGCCGCCTATGCACAGGCGGGACAGCCGGGAAAAGGCCGCAAATCCGCTGCCCGCGCCTTCCGCTTTGCCCCCGACAGCGCCACCAAATACCAGATGGCCCAGCTTGCCTCCCGGCTGGCCTTTCAGGGCGGCAGCCCGGTCCTGTCGCAGTACTGGCTGCGCCGCACGGCAGTGTACGCACCAGACAACAAAGCCGAGGAGCTGATCGCCAAGGACTATCAAGCGCTGCGGCGTATCAGCCCCTGGTCCTTCCGGCTGACCGGCGGTCTGAAGCCGTCGAACAATGTGAACAGCGGCTCCGACGCCGCCACACAGGAAATCGACGGTCTCTCCTCGCATGAAAACAGGTTCGGGCCACGGGCCATTGCCCTGTCCGGCCTGACGGGAACCCTTGATGCGGGCATAACCCGCCGCCTGCGCCAAAGCGACGCCAGCCTGACCACGGTCAGCGGACGCCTGTACGTGCAGCGGGTGGCGCTGTCCTCCAGCGCCAAGGAAGAAGCGGCAGACCTCGCCGCCAGCACCGGAACCACAACGCCGCGGAACTCCGAATTCGGATCGACCTATGGCGAGATCACCCTGAGCCACGCCTTCGCCGCCGGCCCCGCGGAAAAGCGCGGCAGCGCCCGGGTTGCCCTGACAGCCGCCACCTCCTGGTACGGCGGCCAAAGGAATTACAATCTTGCGAAACTGTCCGCTGCCCGGAGCTGGGCCTTGTCCCCCCGCAGCTCTCTCACCCTCAACGGCAGTGCCGAACACCGCCTGGACCCGCGTTTGGCCACCTTGAATGCCGACGTCTTCGGCCTGGGCGCATCATTGTCCCGCAAGCTCGAAAACGGCAGCAGCCTCAGCTTCTCACTCGGCCTGCGCGACACTCAGGCCGACAGCGTGAACTCAAGCGGCCATACCGCCACCTTCCGCGTCGGCTATGCCTTCGGGCAGTTGATAGGCCCCGCCAGGATCAGCACCGGCCTGATTCTGGGGACCGCAGATTACCCGGACCACACCTTCTTTGATGGCAGCACCTGGCAACCCATTCCCGGCGGGCGCAAGGACCACTCTGTCTACGCCGATCTGAACCTGTTCTTTGAAGACTATGACTACGCCGGATTTGCCCCGATGCTGCGGGTCCGGGCCGGCAAGCGCAGCTCCAACCACAGCCGCTTCGACAGCTCGGAATTCTCCATCTCCCTGGGGATCGAGTCAAAATTCTGAGACCGCCCGGCGCTTTTACTGGCCTTCGCGCCCTGCCCCGCTAAAGTCCCTGAAAGTGATAACAGGAGACCCCCATGCCCCTCAAATATCTGCACACGATGGTCCGGGTGAAAGACCTGGAGAAATCCATGGCTTTCTATGAGCTGCTGGGCCTCAAGGAAACCCGCCGCTGGGAAAATGAGCAGGGCCGCTTTACCCTGGTCTTCATGGCGCCGCCGGGCCAGGAGGAAACCCCGCTGGAGCTGACTTACAACTGGGACGGCGACGAGGGGCTGCCGGATGACAGCCGCCATTTCGGCCATCTCGCCTATGGGGTGGACGATATCTATGCCACCTGCCAGCATCTTATGGACAATGGCGTCACCATTAACCGGCCGCCGCGTGATGGGCACATGGCGTTCGTGCGCTCGCCCGACAATGTCTCGATCGAGCTGCTGCAAAACGGCGACTCCCTGGCTCCGGCAGAACCCTGGGCAAGCATGGAAAACACCGGCCACTGGTAACCGCCCGGGCAAGCCGCAGGCGTCCCGCGGATCACCCGCGGCCATTGCCATACTCTATGCGCGAACGAAACAGCCCTCCGGCTTGCACCGGAGGGCGTCAGGCGGCGGCGCGGGATGCGCCATCGTGCGGCGCCTCAGGCCCGGCGGACTTTATTTCCGCATGTAACGGTCACACCCGTACCCTTTGCGGCGATGAAAGGGCTGCCGCCGTCGGGACCGTCGTCATCCTCTTCGCCTCCGTCATCGAGTATGGCCGCCCGCATATCGTCCAGGTCGGCGCTGTGCATAAGGCCTGCGCCGCTGAGCGGATGGGTAAACTGAAACATCACCGCCCCCTTACGCGGATTGCTGCTGCTTGAAGCCAGGCAGCCCGGTGCGGCGCAGTTGGCCCAGGCAGCGCATGATCTCATCCTTGGTCCGCAGGCGCTGGCGCTTAAGCCCCTGCAGCATCATGCTGCACGGCGACGGGCGTTTCAGCTCTTTGGCGATTTTCGCCTTCAGCGACTGATGCTTCAGGCGCAGCTTGGCCAGTCTGACCTGCAGCGAGAAAACCTTTACCCGTGGACTGTTCTTCATCAATTGCCTCCTTTTGTCCGGTATCCGGCGACGCGGCAAACCGCGGCCTCCCTTTCAAGATGGGCTGGCGTTACCCTTTAAGAACCCAATAGTATTGCTGATAAAGATAGGTTTTACCTATTCAATGCGAGGAAGGGCCACACATGCCGGAGATCACCCTGCGCCAGCTCCGCTATTTCGCAGTCCTCAGCAAGGCGCTGCAGTACCGCAATGCGGCACGGCAGCTGGGCATCAGCCAACCCTCCCTCAGCCTGCAGATCGCCGCCCTGGAGAAGGCGCTGGACACACGCCTGATCGAACGGCGGCGCAGCGGCCTGATCCTGACACCGGCAGGCCGGGACACCGCGGCCCAGGCCGAAAGGATCCTTCAGGATGTGGAGCGGCTCAGCCAAACGGCCGGGGCCTCCGGCAACCAGCTTGAGGGCACTCTGCGGCTGGGGTCTTCGCCGACCATCGGCCCCTACCTGCTGCCGCGGGTGCTGCGGCGGCTGCATCAGTCCTTTCCGGACCTCAAGCTGGTCATCCGCGACGCCCCCCCGCGCGAGCTGACCGAGGATCTGCTGGCGGGCAGGCACGATCTGATCCTGACCCAGCTGCCGGTCCCGCGCGATGACATCCGCCATACGTTCCTGTTCCGCGAGCCGCTGAGCCTGGCGGTGGCGCGCGACCATCCGCTGGCGGGCCGGGAACGGGTGAGACCTGCGGACCTGGACGGGGAAAGCCTGCTCAGCCTGAACCCGTCCTACACGCTGAGCCGTCAGGTTTCGCACCTCAGCGCGGCGTCAGGCGCAAACCTGCGCGAGGATTTCGAGGGCACCAGCCTCGATGCGCTCCGCCAGATGGTGTCGCTCGGCATGGGCGCAACTCTGCTGCCTGCGCTTTACGTCGAGTCGGAGGTCAAACGCGGAGAAGGCGACG
This sequence comes from Leisingera sp. CC-HEC096, assembly GCF_059429235.1. NCBI lineage: Bacteria > Pseudomonadati > Pseudomonadota > Alphaproteobacteria > Rhodobacterales > Roseobacteraceae > Leisingera > Leisingera sp. CC-HEC096. Next base: position 424,092 of record NZ_JCAIJS010000001.1, on the reverse strand, counting down.
TCGCCGTGGTCCCCATGCAGCCGGTGCTTTACCGGCAAGCCGGGCTCGCCTGGCGCCGCAGCAGCGGCAGCCCGCCCGCCTTCCTCAAGCTTGCAGACTTCATCCGCAGCGTTGTCGAACAGGAATTCGCCAGGCAGGTGATCCTCTGATCCAGGCAACGCAGCCCCTGCCACGCTACTACTGACAGCCGGCAACCGAAGCTAAACCGCTCTGCTCCCGTCCGCTGCCTCGGCTCCTCACGCACAAACAAACCCGGCCGCTGCCGGTGGAGGGCCGGACCCGTCCAGCCACGCCTCCAGGCCCTGCGCTTCAGCCTGCCGAGGTGCAGGCAATCGCATAGCTTCCCAAAACGCAAAAAACCGGTACAGCGCCTGTCTGGTGCTGTCCGCGCCCGGCGGTGCAAAGACCCGCCTTCCGGTTTCCTGCAAAACATCACAACGTCAACCACGCCCCGCGGCAGAGGATTCCCCTGCCCTTGCGGCAAAACACACACCCGGTAACAAGGGCGGTCACTTCTGCAACCTTCAGCCGTGGCCCCTTCCCGGATCCCGGCACTTTACCCTTCAATCCAACCGGAGCACGGTTTCCCCTCATGCCCCGTTTCGGCCTGCCGGTGCTTTGCCGGCATTTTTTTGCGGCCCGTTGCCCGCCGGGATGATCGCCCGGCCAGCGCCTTAGTAAATATAGCGGATCTGATCCGACCAGTAGCGCTCCACCCGCTTGAGCGAGGCGGTAATGTCCTCAATGCCCTGCGAAGAGATCACGTTCTTGCCCTCCAGCCCTTCGGCATGGCGGGAGAACAGCGCCGACACGATATCGCGGATTTCGCGGCCGCGCTGGGTCAGGCGCACCCGCACCGAGCGGCGGTCAATCTCGCAGCGCTGGTGGTGCATATAGCCCATCTCGACCAGCTTCTTCAGGTTGTAGCTGACATTGCTGCCCTGATAATAGCCGCGGGTCTTCAGTTCCCCGGCTGTCACCTCATTGTCGCCGATGTTGAACAGCAAGAGCGCCTGAACCGCGTTGATTTCCAGCACGCCAACGCGTTCAAACTCGTCCTTGATGACATCCAGCAGCAGACGGTGGAGACGCTCGACAAGGGCCAGCGCCTCCAGATAGCCAGTCATGAAACCTTTGCGGTCCGTCTGGCCAATTGGCATTTCCATACTCATTCGCATCTCCGACTCGAATTTGCTTCTGAGACAAGATGCCAACAATTCCCGAAAAATCAGTTAAGCCGGGATTTTATTATTTTTGGTGCGTTTGCGCTATGTCTGCGATCAATGCGCGGAACCGCTCATGCGGTTCCGCCTGGCCGGTCACCCACTGGTACAGATCCTGGTCGTTTTCGTGCAGCAGCTGGTCATAAAGATCCAGCTGCGCAGCGTCCATCTGCTCCAGATTGGCGGCTGCAAAGGCCGACAGCAGGATATCCATTTCCTTGATACCCCGGCGCATAGAGCGCATCTTCAGCCGCTTCAGGCGGATGGTCCGGTCTTCCTGCATTTCGGTCTCAGGCAACTTCGGTGGTCTGGCCGTCATTGACCTGCAGCAGGGTCCGCAGCTTCTTCTCCAGCCGTGCCGCCCGCTCCGCATTCTGGCGCATTTCGCTGCGCAGGTCGCGCAACTCGTTCAGGACGCTTGTGAAATCGCCTGCTTCCAGCTCCAGCGGTGCCGGTTCCGACATGCCTTCGCCTTCGCCGGTCAGCAGCCAGGACATCGACACGTTCAAGACGCCGGCCAGCATCGTCAGCTTGTTGGCGCGCGGCTCAGCCAGGTCGCGCTCCCAGGCGCTGAGGGTCGATTTCTTGATCCCAAGCCGGCGCGCAAGCTGGCCCTGGGTCATCCCGGCAGCCTCGCGCGCAGCCGCTACGCGGTCACCGAAAGTTGCTGCATCCGGGCCGTACCAGTCTGTGTTCTGCTCAGTCATGTCAGTTCTCCTAACTCAAATCGCCAATGCAGCTTGATCGCTGTTTGGCGGCACCCTATGACAGTTCCGCAGAACATACAAACCGGGGCACAGCCAATGTCTTTCCTGTCCGAGACACTCTCGCGCGTCAAACCGTCACCCACCATCGCGATGACGGCAAAAGCCGCCGAACTGAAGGCAGCCGGACGCGACGTCATTGGCCTCAGCGCGGGCGAGCCGGACTTTGACACGCCGCAGAACATCAAGGACGCAGCCGTCGCCGCCATCGCCGCGGGCAAGACCAAATACACCGCCCCCGACGGCATCCCGGAGCTGAAACAGGCGGTCTGCGCCAAGATGAAGCGCGACCACGGTCTCGACTACACACCGGCGCAGGTCTCTGTCGGCACCGGCGGCAAGCAGACGCTCTACAACGCCCTGATGGCCACCCTGAACGAGGGGGACGAGGTGGTGATTCCAGCCCCCTACTGGGTCTCCTACCCCGACATGGTGCTGCTGGCCGGCGGCACCCCGGTCATTGCCGAGACCTCGATCCAAACCAATTTCAAGCTGACCGCCGATCAGTTGGAGGCTGCGATCACCCCCAAGACCAAATGGTTCATCTTCAACTCCCCCTCCAACCCCACCGGCGCGGGCTACAGCCGGGCGGAACTGAAGGCGCTAACCGATGTGCTGCTGCGCCACCCGCACGTCTGGGTGATGACCGACGACATGTATGAGCACCTCGCCTATGACGGGTTCGAATTCTGCACCCCGGCCCAGGTGGAGCCGCAGCTCTATGACCGCACCCTCACCTGCAATGGCGTCTCCAAGGCCTATGCGATGACCGGCTGGCGCATCGGCTATGCCGCAGGCCCGGAACAGCTGATCGCGGCGATGCGCAAGGTCCAGTCGCAGTCCACCTCCAATCCTTGCTCGGTCAGCCAATGGGCCGCGGTGGAGGCGCTGAACGGCACCCAGGACTTCCTGGCCCCCAACAACGAAATCTTCGTGCGCCGCCGTGACCTGGTGGTGTCGATGCTGAATGAAATCGACGGCATCTCCTGCCCCACGCCGGAGGGCGCGTTTTACGTCTACCCCTCCATCGCCGGGCTGATCGGCAAGACCACGCCCGCTGGCAAGGCGATCGAAACCGACGAGGATTTCGCCACCGCGCTTCTGGAAGAGGCAGATGTCGCCGTGGTCTTTGGCGCTGCCTTCGGCCTGTCGCCGAACTTCCGGGTCAGCTACGCCACCTCTGACGCCGCGCTGGAGGAGGCTTGCAGCCGCATCCAGAACTTCTGCGCGTCGCTCAAATAAACAGGAGACCAGACATGAGCGCCGATCTGCCGGAATATTACTTCCGTGTCCGCGAGAACGGCGCTTTTGTCTTCCGCGTCGACACCGAGAACCGCCAGCGGCGGATCGAGATGGACCAGATCGCCGTTGTGAACATCCGCAACGGCGAGATCAAACCGCACGGCCAGCGCCAGCTCAGCGATCAGGACATTGCCGAGATCAAGTCCTGGATGGCGGCCCGCACCGCCACTCTTGCTGCCCGCGATACCGATGATATCCACCGCGCCATCGACCATCTGAACCTCACCGCCCACTGGGCCAACAGCCGTGCCACGGATGAGCAGCTGGAGGAAGTCACAGACGCCCTGCTGCTGGCCATGCACGACCTGCGCAGCGTGCTGGTGCGCAAAAAGGCCGACCGGCTGATCAAGGCCCGGGGCGGCGATTAAGACATTGTTTCCGCGGCCAAATCACCCGCAGATTAGCGACCGCACCGAATAGGACGGGAACCGCATCTGCGGAAGCAGCTGCCCGGACCGGCTGTTCAGCCCCGAAGGCCGCGGCGGCAGCAGCGGGTTGCCCAGCACAAACAGACTGCGCTGCCACCGCTCCAGCTGCGTCCCGGCCCTCGGCCCGCCCAGTTCCAGCCGCCACCGCAGATGCAGAATTGCCCTTGAACGGGCATCGCCGCCCAGCCAGAACGGGCGGCTGGCGCTCGCGCGCCCGGGCAGCGGCTCCGCACCCTCCACGCTGGCAATCTGGCAGATGTACTGGGCCTTCACCGCTGCCCGCACCCCTGCGCCCGGCTGGTCCCGCGACAGCGTCACGACGTGACCGCCCTTGATACCAGCCCCGCGAATGGCGAATTCCAGCGGATGCGGCAGCTCAAACCGCTGCGTCAGGGCACCCGGCCCGAACAGCCGGTCCTCGCCCTGCCAGACCTCCCCGCTGGCAAAACGCAGCACATAGCGCCCAGGCGGCACCAGCACCTTGAAGAATTCGCCGCCCTCGATATAGGCCGCCAGCGCCGCCTCTCCGGTTTGCGCATCGCTGAGGGTGAGATAAAAATCCGCCCCCTCCGGCGTCTTGACCTGCAAGGGGAACACCGCCGGCAGCCCGGTACGGTTCCACATCAGCCCGGCCCGCGGCGGCTCTGCCATCAGCGCCAGCGGCGCAAGGCAGGAAAGCATCAGCGCCAGTACCGCAGCCAGACGCCTGCCTGCGTGTTCAACAGCAATCCTGAGCCCCATGGCAGCCTCCTTTGCGCCGCAGCGGCGGGTTCGCTGCCAGCCTAGCACATATGCCGCTCATCCATCGCCCCGGCCAACGCGCCGCCGGAACAATCGCAGGGCCGGAACGTTGAGTTTCCATCACACCACCAACAGGAGAAAACCCATGCAACAGGCTCAACACGGCACTGACAGCAGTCTCGTCTCCACAAACGATGTGACCGGCACCGCGGTCTATGATGAAGCCGGGGAAAAGGCCGGCACCATTGATCACCTGATGATCGACAAATCATCCGGCAAAGCGGCCTATGCCATCGTGACGTTCGGCGGGTTCCTGGGCCTTGGCGAACAGGAATACGTTATCCCCTGGGGCTCACTTTCCTACGACAGCGGCCTGCAAGGGTTCCGCACCAGCATCACCCCTGAACAGCTGGAAAGCGCCCCCGCGCAATACGAGGGCTGGCACCGGGACCGCAAGCACGAGGAAAGCATCTACGATCATTACCAGGTGCCCTACTACTGGTTCTGACCGCCCGGGCGTCCTACTCGGCGATGTCTTCCGCCCACAGCTCCGGCTTTTCGCGGATGAACCGCTGCATCAGCGCGATGCAGTCCGGGTCCTCGGCAATCACCACCTCGACGCCCCTGGAGCGCAGGAACTCCTCGTTGCCGCCAAAGTTCTGCGTGTCGCCGATCACCACCCGCGGAATGCCGAACTGCACGATGGTGCCGCTGCACATCATGCAGGGAGACAGCGAGGTATACAGCACCGTGTCCCGGTAGGTCTTCTGCCGCCCGGCCTTGCGCAGCGCATCCATCTCGCCATGGGCAATCGGATCGCCCTTCTGCACCCGCTGATTGCGCCCCTGCGCCACCACCTGGCCGCCGCGCGCCAGCACCGAACCGATCGGACAACCGCCCTCGTCAAAACCTGCCTTGGCTTCCTCATAGGCAATCCGCAGCAGTCGCTTGTCGTCGTCGGTCATCATGGCAAGGGGCTTTCAGGTTGAAAATCAGGCTGTTTCGGAATCCTGCCCGCAGGGCACCAGGCGGTCAACCCCGCGCCGCGGCCCTCAGCAAGACGCTGGAGTGAAACGCCGCCCCGTGCCAAACTCGCCAAGGCCGGGCGGTGCCCGGGCCGATCCTAGGGAGGGCCGCCATGTATGTCGCCGGATTTGTGATCCCCGTCCCCGAAGAAAACTTCGAGGCGTACAAGGCCTGGGCCAAGACCAGTGCCGAGCTGTTCCGCGAATACGGCTGCCTGGAAATCGTCGACTCCTGGGAGGACAACGTGCCCGACGGCAAGCACACCGATTTCCGCCGCGCTGTGGCTGCCCGCCCGGGGGAGCGCATCGTCCTCTCCTGGCAGGTCTGGCCCAGCAGGGAGGAGATGGAGGACGCCGAAGCCCGCATCGCCAAGGACACCCGCTTCGACATCCCCGTCGAGATCCCCTTTGACCACCGCCGCTTGATCCTCGGCGCGTTTTCCCCGATCCACATCATGGGACGCGGCAGCGGCACGGACTGACAAGCGCTGTGCGGCCCAGCCCGGCCTACGCGGGCTTCGCCCCCACCAGCTTGATCGACTGGCCCCAGAACCGTTTCATTAGGAACAGCCCCGCCGTGGTCAGGCCGGCAACCAGCCCCATCCAGACGCCAACACCGCCCCAGCCGAATACAAACCCCATCACATAGGAGGCCGGGATACCCACCGCCCAATAGCTGAGCGCGGCAATCACCATCGGCACGCCGGTATCCTGCACCCCGCGCAATAGGCCCAGCGCAATCGCCTGCATCCCGTCCATCATCTGAAACAGCGCCGCCGCCGCTAAAAGGCCCGCACCGATCAGCAGAATCTGATCTTTCTGCGGGTCCGCCGAGTCCAGGAACAGCGACATCAGAGGCCCGGGAATGGTCAGGAACAGGGTGACCCCCACCACTGAAACCCCCAGCGACATCGCCGTCACCACCTTGCCGCCGCGCGCCATATGCGCCCGGTCGCCGCGGCCAAAGGCATTGCCCGCCCGGATGGTGGCGGCATTGGACAGCCCCAGGTGCACCATGAATGTGAGCCCCGCCAGCGAGATCGCAATCCCATGCGCCGCCAGCGGCACTGTGCCCAGCCACCCCATCATCATCGCCGAGGCCGCAAACAGGCTGCTCTCGCTCAGCGTCGTGAGGCCGATCGGCGTGCCCATCCGGAACACCCGGCCCAGCATCTCCCAGTCGGGCCGCTGGAAGTTCTTCAGCAGCTCATGCTCCGGCAGCACCTTCAGCGCATAGGCCAGCACCAGCACAAAGGACACACCGTTGGTCACAAGGGACGCAATCGCCGCCCCGGTAATCCCCAGCTCCGGCGCGCCCCAATTGCCGAAAATCAGCGCATAGTTCACCAGCGCATTCAGAACCGCGCCGAAGACCGACAGCCAAAGAACGATCTGGGTCCGCTCCAGCGCCGCCAGATAGGACTTGGCCACCATGTACAACAGCGCCGGGAAGATCGCCCAGCCGGCAATCCGCAGATACTCTGCCGCCGCATGGGCCACCTCAGGCTCCTGCCCCAGCAGCAGCAGGATCGGCTCCGACCACCACAGCAAGGGCATCGCCAGCGCGCCATAGGCCAGCGACAGCCACAGCCCCATGCGGGTGGAGCGGCGGATCTGCCGCTCCTCTCCAGCGCCCGCCGCAGCCGCCACCATCGGCATCACCGCAAAGGCAAAGCCGGAGCCCAGCAGAAAGATCGAAAAGAAATAGGTCGAGCCCAGCGTCACCGCCGCCAGCGCCTCCACCCCGTACCAGCCCAGCATGACGGTATCGGTCAGGCCGATGGCAAACTGCGCCACATGGCCGCCGATCAGCGGCAGGCCAAGAACGGCAATCGCCCGGGCATGGCCGCCCGGTGACATTTCGGTGTGTCGGTTGGTTAACGTGCTCATGAAGCCAGCCTTAGGCTTGCCGGACGGTTCCGGCAAGAGCAGAGTCTCCTTGCCCCTCGCACAAGCGCATGGTGGTATTCTGCACAGACGCCCCACCGCCTGCAGGAGCCATTTCCGATGACCGACCCTTTTGCGCAGCTTATCCCCGACACCCGCGCCTTTCTGAAAGAGCTGTCGCAGAACAACAACCGCGACTGGTTCACCGCGCACAAGGACCGCTATGAGACGCAGCTCAAGTCGCCCGCCCTGCTGCTTCTGGACGAAGTCGCGCAGGCGATCACCAAACGCACCGGCGCGCAGGCCGTGCCCCGGCTGTTCCGCCCCCAGCGCGACATCCGGTTTTCCAAGGACAAGACGCCCTACAAGACCCATCTGCACATGATGTGGACGGTCAACAACGCAGGCTGCGCGCTGTTCTTCGGCATCGACCCCAAGTCCTGCACCACCGGCGGCGGCATCATGAACTTCACCAAGGCACAGTTGCCTGCCTGGCGCGAGGCGGTGGACGGCGAAACCGGGGATGAGGCCGCAGCCCTCGTGGACATCCTGGCGCTCAAGGGCTTTGCCGCGAATGAACCCGAGCTGAAGCGAGTCCCTGCCCCCTATGGCAAGGCCCATCCCCACGGGCACCTGCTGCAACGCAAGTCCCTCACCTTCTGGCACGAGATGAGTCCGCGCGAACAGGACGCGCCGATGGCGGCGCTGATGTCCGCCTACCTGACGCTGGAGCCGATGTTCACTCTTCTGCAGGAAGCCCTGGACGCGTGACCGTTACAGCGCCCGCAGCATGATCTGACCCGCCAGCACGGCAACAACGCCACCCGCGAGGATCTCCAGCACCGCGGCAGCGCGCAAGGCGCCCGTTCCCTGCATTTGCGCCAGCGCCCCCTTTCGCATGGTCACGGCAGCCGCGGCCACAGCGACGGTGACCGTGGCGGTGCCCAGCCCCATGGCAAAGGCGCCGGCAATCCCGGACCACAAAACGCCCATCCGCCAAGTCAGCAGCAGCAGGAACACCGCCCCGGTGCAAGGCCGCAGCGCCACTGCGCCCACAATCGCCAGCGCATCGCGCAGCGAATGGACATTCGCCGCTTCCTCCACGGTCGGCCCGTGCCGGTGCCCGCAGGAGGAACACACCTCGCCGGCCTCATGATGATGGTGGTGATGGTCATGACTACCATGTGCGCCAGCCCGGCTGCCCAGCAGCCGCCGCAGGCCCCGCGCCAGCAGCCACAGGCCCACCAGCGCAATCAGCCCGTAGGACACCGGCGCCAGCACATCCTCTGCCGCACTGGTCAGCTGCTCGCGCCCCCAGTCCAGCAGCATCAGCCCGCCCGCCACCAGCAGCACCGCCGTGGCCGCCTGCGCCAGCGAGGACGCCAGCGCCAGCCCGGCCAGCCGGGCCAGCGGCACCGGCTTGCCCATGCCATAGCCGCCGATCACCAGCTTGCCATGGCCAGGACCTGCGGCGTGGAAGAACCCGTAAGCAAAGCACAAGCTGAGCAGCGCCATCAGCGCGCCCGGCTCGCCCGCGCGCAAGGCCCGCAGCCCCCGCGCCATCGCGTTCTGCGCCTCCCGCTGCCCCTCAGCCGCCCAGGCCGACACCACCCCGGCTCCGCCAAAACCCCAGAGCCATAGCGCCAGACCCGCCACGCCCAGCGCAGCTATGGTCAGGAAAATCCGCACCTTACGCCCCGCAGCTCAGCCGCACAGTATCGGCAAAGGCCTCGCCCACCTCAGGGTATGCCTCCTCTGCCTGATCGGCCGGCATCGCATACAGCAGCTCCTCCACCTTGGTATAGGCCGCATCCAGATCCGGCGGCGTGATGCTGCCCTGGCAGCCGCCGGAGACCTCCAGCCCGCCGGTCATCGTGTAAGCGGTGTAATAGCCCGGGTCATATGCCTTGATCACCACGCCATCGGCCGCCTGCGGCTGCACCAGGGCGCGGCGGTGACGGGTGGTGATGCGCCCGTCCGCGACTTCCGTCGCCAGATGCACCGGCGCCCCCATTTCCAGCCCGGCGCCGTCGCGGGTCAGGTAAGTATCGCCCTCGAACCCCTCAGTCCAGGCCATGTCGAACCCTTGCAGCTTGGCCAGCTCCTCCGCCGTCAGCGCACCGTCGTAATCGCTGTCCAGCCCCCGGTCCTCGAAAATCAGCAAAGAATAGAACTCGTCATAGGCCCAGGTGATCTCAACCGCTTCCAGCTGCCCCGCGTCCGAGACAATCACCTTCAGCGCGGTATCGACAAAGATATGCGGGTGCGACCCGGCGTCCTGCGGAGCGAGCAGCGCAGCTGCGAACAAGGGAGCAATATGTTTCATGCGTCAAAGCATTACGCGCCTGACTGCAGCCCCGCAACCGCAGGGCTGCGCCGCAGGCGGGCTTCAGCGCGCCCGTGTGCCCGGATGCAAGGCTTTGCCCAGAATGTGATCGGACTGATGGATCACATGATGCGCCTGCCCGACGATCAGCGGATCCGGCTCCTGCACAATCTCAGGGTCCTTGCCGGGGTAATCCAGCGAGGCCAGGAAGTGCCGCATGCAGTTGATCCGCGCCCGCTTCTTGCAGTTGGACTTGATCACCGTCCAGGGCGCATCCGCCGTATCGGTGTAAAAGAACATCGCCTCCTTGGCCTCGGTGTAATCATCCCACTTGCCCAGGGACGCCTTGTCGATCGGCGACAGCTTCCACTGCTTCAGAGGGTCGGTCTCGCGCGAGTCGAAGCGGCGTTTCTGCTCTTCCTGCGTGACCGAGAACCAGTATTTGTAGAGCCGGATGCCCGACCGCACCAGCATCCGCTCGAACTCCGGCGCCTGGCGCATGAACTCCAGGTATTCGTTCGGCTCGCAGAAACTCATCACCCGTTCGACGCCTGCGCGGTTGTACCAGGACCGGTCATAGAACACGATCTCGCCACTGGTCGGCAGATGCCGCACATAGCGCTGGAAATACCACTGCCCGCGTTCCTCGTCCGAAGGCTTGTTCAGGGCAACCACCCGGGCCGAACGCGGGTTCAGGTGCTCGGTGAACCGCTTGATGGTGCCGCCCTTGCCCGCTGCATCGCGGCCCTCGAACAGCATCACGAATTTCTCGCCGGTCTCCTGCGCCCACAGCTGCACTTTCAGCAGTTCCGCCTGCAGCCGGGCCTTTTCCGCCTCGTACTCCTTGCGCACCATCTTGCGCGGGTACGGGTACTTTCCGCTCTCAAAGGCCCGCCGGATATCCTCTGCAGTTGGCGCCCGCGGTACGGCGGGGGGCACCTCCGGCTCCGGTGCCTGAACTGTCCCTGCGGCGCTGTTCACAATGTTCTGTGCTGCGGCGTCCATAAAAAGCTCCTTCTTTGAATCTGCGCCGCAACCATACTGCCGCCGCCGCCGCCCCGCCCTGACCTGCATCAAAAGATGAGCGGTTTGCACACCTAAAAGCGGACGCCAGGCCGCTTGATCCTCTTCATCTGGCTGAAAATATCCCGGGGTGAGGCCCGCCAGGGCCGAGGGGCAGCGCCCCTTACGTATGCCCCCAATCATCCGGGTTCTGCGAATTGTTCGGGCTCAGGCCCAGCACATCGCCCTTGGTGGAGCATCCCAGCCCCAGCACCGTCCGGTTGGCATAGGCGAAATAGGCGGTCACCTGGTTGAGCTCCAGGATCTCCCCGTCGTCAAAGCCTGCGTCCCGCAAGGCCTCGATATCCGCCGCGGTCACGCTGGCGGGGTCCTCCGTCAGCCGCCGCGCATACACCATCGCCTGCGCCTGCCCCGGCTCCAGCGGCGCCGCGCCCGGATCACGCGCCTCGATCGCCGCCCGGATCGCCCGCCCCCGCGCCTCATCCCCCAAAAGCCGCTGCAGCCCGGCGAAATGATGCTCCACGCAATAGGCGCAGTCATTGAGGCTTGAGACCCAGACCCCCAGCACCTCCAGGAACCACTTCGGCACCGTGTTGCCCGTGTGGTGCAGCACATTCTTGTAAAGCGCCATGTGGCCTTCCATCGAATGCGGCCGCAGCGAGTGCACCATCATGATATTGTCGACATTGTTCCCCGGCCCGGTGACCCGCTCATAAAGCTTCTTCAGCTTGCCGGCGGCGTCCTCGAACGGAACGGTTCTGATCCAGGCCATGCGTCTCTCCCTGACTGTTTGGGCGGAAGAGTAGCGGCTGCACGCATCAGTGGAAGACAAAACGGAACGTCAGACGCCTGCCCCCTTGGGACGTGAGGCGCCAGCCGCACGGCCCGCGCCTGACCTTCCCCCGGGGAGTTCACGCCGGTTCCCGCAGGGACAAACAGTCCGGGGGACTGTTTGAGGCGTGGACGGGCGGAGCCCTTCGCTGGTGCCGGTGCCTTGGAAAGTGACGGTGGCGCTGTGCCCCCTCTGGGACGTGGCGCACAGCGGCACGGCCCGCGCCTGATCTTCCCTCCGGGCGTTCGAACCGGTCCGCGCAGCGGCAAACGCTCCGGGGGAGCGTTTGAGGTTCGGACGGGCGGAGCCCTTCGCTGAAACCGGTGCATTAGAAGGTGACAGTGGCGGTGTGCCCTATTGGGACGTGGCGCGCAGCCGCACGGCCCGCGCCTGACCTTACATCCGGGAGTTCACGCCGGTTCCCGCAGGGACAAACAGTCCGGGGGACTGTTTGAGGCGGGGACGGGCGGAGCCCCTCGCTGCTGCCGGTGCTTTGGAACGTGACAGTGGCGGTGTGTCCCTTGGGACGTGGCGCGCAGCGGCACGGCCCGCGCCTGACCTTCCCCCCGGGAAGGCGCATTCGCGCCCTCCCAAGGTCAGGCGCGGGCCTTGTGTTGTCGAAGGGTGGCACAGAGGAACGCGAGCTATGCTCCGTGCGTTTCGGAAAGACCTAAATGCAACGATGGTCAGGCGGCTATCCCAGCAGCGGCAATTTGTTCCCTCACCAATTTTTGAAGCATGGAGTACGCTTTTTTCGACGCTTCACATTGTCTTTCTACCTCGGGAACGATCTCCGACAACTTCAATGGGCTCGGCGCACTGATTGAGTAGCTAGCATTATTCGAATTCGGTGATCTGTAAGTTGATTTTGAAGAGCCAATTTCAATGCCTGGCCAGTGTCTGTGTGTGTAGATATTCCGAAAGGAGCGTGTGTTTTCTTGAAATTCTCTTGAGTTTATTTTCTCGATGGCACTCAACAGTTTTCGTTTGTACTTCCAACTTTTGGCAACCGAACTGGCGATCTCTTGGCTGATTGCTTGATCTAGTGGCAACGTTGAAAGATTGTCTGTTGATGTCCTATTAGTCATCAAATTTGCTTGATGGCTAATTTGTGCCATCGAAAAGTAAAACCGAGCTTGGATAGTGTAAGGGAGAAGTAGAGAGCGTTCGGCCAGAGGAAGGATAAATTCAAACAGTATACTATGTTTATCACCCTTGCCGGGAAACTCCTCTATTACAAAAATCCAGGTGCGTAGTTGCCGCTCAACCGAGATTAGTTCGTTGACAATATTCGCCAAGTCATTTGCGTGCTCCCTTGATGTTTCTAGAAATAGAAACTTCTTCATGCCGCCATCTTCTATAATGTTGTAACTATCTTGAGATGGCACCCATCGGAAGGGCATGTATTCGATGCAGGTTTTGTTTTTTTCAAGAACATCCACATATCTTGAATAACCAGAGATCAAAATGTCTTTCTTTGGCACGCTTTCCTCATGACGTTTTTACCTCCCCCTCAAACATCCAGCTCCTCCACGAACTTCGCGTTCTCCTGAATGTACTGGAAGCGAAGCTCCGGCTTTTTCCCCATCAGGCGCTCGACCAGGTCGCCGGTCTCGCCGGGCTCGTCCTCGTCGATCGTCACCCGGATCAATTTCCGGGTCTTGGGGTCCATCGTGGTCTCCTTCAGGTCCTTGGCGTCCATTTCGCCAAGACCCTTGAAGCGGCTCACATCAATCTTGCCCTTGCCGCCCAGGCCCTTTTCCAGCCAGTGGTCGCGCTCGGCCTCGTCCAGGCAGTAAACACGCCGCGCGCCCTGGGTCAGGCGGAACAGCGGCGGGCAGGCCAGATACAGGTGGCCGCCGTCGATCAGCGGGCGCATCTGGGTGAAGAAGAAGGTCATCAGGAGCGAGGCGATATGGGCGCCGTCGACGTCCGCGTCGGTCATGATGATGATCTTGTCATAGCGCAGATCATCAAGGTTGAACTTGGTGCCAAGGCCGACCCCCAGCGCTTCGCAAAGGTCGTTGATCTCGGCATTCGAGCCGAGCTTGTTGGAGGCCGCGCCCAGCACGTTCAGGATCTTGCCCTTCAGGGGCAGCAGTGCCTGGTTTTCGCGGTTGCGCGCGCCCTTGCCGGAGCCGCCCGCCGAGTCGCCCTCGACGATGAACAGCTCGGTGCCCGCGCGGTTCTTGGCGGTGCAGTCCGTGAGCTTGCCGGGCAGGCGCAGCTTCTTGGTGGCGGACTTGCGCTGGGTCTCTTTCTCCTGCTTGCGGCGCAGGCGCTCCTCGGCGCGCAGGATCAGGAAGTCGAGGATGGCGCCGGCCGATTTGGTGTCGGCGGCCAGCCAGTTGTCGAAATGGTCGCGGACCGAGTTTTCCACCATCTTGTTGGCGGATTCAGTCGACAGGCGGTCCTTGGTCTGGCCGACAAAGGCCGGGTCGGCGATGAAGCAGCTGACCAGCGCGCAGCCGCCCGCCATCAGGTCGTCGCGGGTGATCTGGGCGGCCTTCTTGTTGCTGACCAGCTCGCCATAGGCCTTGATGCCCTTGAGGATGGCGGACCAGAAACCCGCCACATGGGTACCGCCCTCGGGCGTGGGAACGGTGTTACAGTAGGACTGGGTGAAACCGTCGCGCGACGGCGTCCAGTTGATCGCCCACTCCACATAGCCCGGCTCGCCGAACTTCTCGCGGAACTCCACCTTGCCCGCAAAGGGCACGTCTGCGTAGACGGAGGACTTGCCCAGCACTTCGGTCAGGTAGTCGCGCAGGCCCCCGGGGAAGTGGAAGGTGGCCTCTTGCGGCGTTTCGCCGTCGTCGATTTCCGATTTCCAGCGGATCTCGACGCCGGAGAACAAATAGGCCTTGGAGCGCACCAGGGTGAACAGCCGCTTGGGCTTGAAGCGGTGGTGGCCGAAGATTTCCTCGTCGGCGTGGAAGGTCACAAAGGTTCCGCGCTTGTTGGGGGCGGCACCGACCTTCTCGACCGGACCCAATGGCAGACCGCGGGAGAAGCGCTGTTCGAACAGTTCCTTGTTCTTGGCCACTTGCACCACCATGGAATCCGACAGCGCGTTCACAACCGAGGAGCCGACGCCATGCAGGCCGCCGGAAGTCTGATAGGCCTTGCCGGAGAACTTGCCGCCCGCGTGCAGGGTGCACAGGATCACCTCCAGCGCCGATTTGTCCGGGAACTTGGGGTGCGGGTCGATCGGGATGCCGCGGCCGTTGTCTGAGATGGTGACGGCGTAATCGGCGTGCAGCGTCACCTCGATCCGGTTGGCATGGCCCGCAACCGCCTCGTCCATCGAGTTGTCGAGGATCTCGGCCACCATATGGTGCAGCGCGCGCTCATCGGTGCCGCCGATATACATGCCAGGGCGCTGGCGGACCGGTTCGAGGCCTTCCAGAACCTCGATCGAGGACGCGTCATAGGTATCGGCTGCAGGCGTGCTGAGAAGGTCGTCGGCCATGTGCGGGAACTGCTCTTCCTTGGTGTTGATTGGCGGCCATTATGGCAGGTGTCGCAGCCGGGTGGAAGAGGGCTGCGAGGGGCTGTGGATAAGGCCGGGCTGGGCTTCGTACTGCTTTGAATCTTCTACGGACAGGGCTGCGCCTGGCCCCGGATTGGAGGCCATCCGGCGTGCCGCCGGGTGGCGGGCATGAGCGAGTTTTCAAACCATCGAAGCTAAGTTCCGGTTATCCGGGTGCGTCGATATTTTCCGTGCGGCGCAAGGGGCTGCGGGCTACACCTCTGCCAGCTAAGGGCAGAAGGAGGGCGCGCGGGTGGCTGAGAAGGGAATCAAGACGCAGGACTGGGCGGCGTTCCGGGCTGAGGCGCAGCGGATGCTGGACGCCGCGCTCGACCAGATGCAGCAGGCTGCGGAGCGTCCCTGGCAGCCGGTGCCGGACGACATCGATGCGCGCTATGCGGTGACGGCAGAGGCGCTGGGGCCGCGGGCAGCGGTGGACCGGATCATCCGCGACGTGCTGCCCTATCACGGCGGCAACACCCATCCGCGGTTTTGGGGCTGGGTGCAGGGCTCGGGTCTGGCCTCGGACCTGATCAGCTCTCTGGCGGCGGCGGCCGTCAACGCCAACATGGGCGGGCGCGATCACGGCGCGAACTACATGGAGCGCGCGGTGGTTGACTGGACACGCCGCAAGATGGGGATGCCGGACGGCGCCAGCGGGATCTTGGTGACCGGCACCTCGCAGGCGACGGTGATTGCCTTTCAGGCGGCGCGGCTCAGGGTGCTGAAGGACCTGCGCAAGCAGGGCCAAGGCGCTGTGCGGCTGACCGCCTACGCCGGGGACGGCGTCCATAATGCAACGCTGAAGGCGGTGGAGCTCTTGGGCATCGGCTCGGACAACCTGCGCAAGGTGCCGCTGAAGGACGGTCAAATGGACTGCGCTGCTTTGGCGGCGATGGTTGCAAGCGACAAGGCCGCCGGGGAGAAGCCCTTTCTGGTGGTGGGCAATGCCGGCACGGTGGACCTTGGGCTGTTTGACGATCTGAACGCGCTGGCGGATGCCGCGGCGGAGCTGGGCTTGTGGCTGCATGTGGACGGGGCCTTCGGCGCCTGGACGCGGATCGCCGAGGAGCCGTACCGGTCGCTCAGCGACGGGATCGGGCGGGCCGACAGCATTGCGCTGGATTTCCACAAGTGGATGTATGTGGGCTATGACTGCGGCATGGCGCTTTTGCGCAACGAGGACGAGCACCGGGCAGCCTTCGCGGCGCGGCCCGCCTATCTGGAAGGGGCCGAGCGCGGGCTGGCGGGCGGCGAGCCGTGGTTCTGCGACTACGGCATTGATCTCAGCCGCGGCAACCGGGCGCTGAAGGTCTGGACGGCGCTGGAAACATATGGCGAAGCAGCCTTTTCCGAGGCGATCACCGGCAATTGCGAGCTGGCGGCGTTTATGGCGGCAGAGGTGGAGCGACAGCCCGATATGGCGCTGGGGGCGCCGGTGGTGTCGAATGTCTGCGTGTTCACCGCGCGCAGCGATCTGCCGCCGGAGGCGCAGTCGCAGGTGAACGCCCGCATCGCCCAGACCCTGCAGGAAAGCGGCGAGGCGGTATTCTCGACCACCCGGGCAGACGGCCGGGTGATGCTGCGGGCGGCGATCACCAACCACCGCAGCCGCGAGACGGATGTGCGGGCGGCCATCGCTGCAGTGGCGCGGGAAGCGGCAAAATAACGCCCGCTGCGAGTGTGCCGCGGCACAAGGCCCGGGCCTGACCTTGGGACGGCGCGCAGACGCCTGTCCGTTTTGCCGGAGACAAACCTCCAGCCCTTCAGTTCGAAAGGCAGACCGGCGCAGACCTGGCCGCAGGCGGTTCGGTCAAAACGGCTTCCCCGTTGCCTCACGCCGCAAACCACCGCACGCCCCGCTTGCCGCGCCTTAACCCGGCTCTGCCATACTCACCTGCGTCGCGACACATGGTGCGGTCTGACACCCCGCACCGCCAGGAGATACGGAACCCCCAAGACCACCTCCTTCATTGGGTGCAGGGGTTTTCCGCAGATGAGAGCTTTCGAGCGGACATGGGGGCTTGCGACCCCCTGCCCGGCCCTCCGCCCTCTGGCGGCGCCGCCTCCTCTACCCCGGCCGCTGACTACCGGCCGCACGAGACAAGGGGCACCTGCCCCGCACAGCCAGCCGCCCCGGACGGAGACACCCTCCCGCCGGGCCGCAGTCCTGCGCGGTGACAGCTTCGTGAGGGCGGTTGCCTGAAACCCCTGCCTCTTCCTATGGTTAGGCCATCACACCCAGCCAGGAGACCGGGCATGGCCTTCATCGCGGACAACCAGCTGCCCCTGCTCCTCATGTTCTTCTTCGCAGGGCTGATCGGCACCGCCTTCCTTTTTCGCAAACCCGCAGGCCACCGCGCCTGGAAACTGGCGGACCTCGTGTGGGTGGTCCTCGGCGGCTTCGGCGCGCTGGTCGCGGTGATCTCCGGCATCTACGCCGCCGACAGCTCCAAGCTCGAACGCCAGATCGACATCGCCTATGCCGCAACGGCGGCCTTCGACCGCGACGCCGCCCGCTTCCGCCTGCGCTTCTGCGACCCGGCCTATGACGCCGACATCGCCGTCCTGTGCGAAAAGGTCGAATTCCTCTCCGCCTCCACCGCGGGCAACGCCGAGCTGCCCTTGTTCATCGCAGTGACGGATGAGGTCGCGCCGCTGCAGGGCCTCAGCTTCCTGTTCGGCGGCCGCGGCGCAGCAGACGGAATGAAAGAAATGGAAGCCCAGGCCAGCGCCTTCGATCCCGAGGCGTTCCTGGTCTTCACCTCGCTCGACGCCCCGGCCCAGGAAGCCGTGGACAACATGCGCCGCAAGGTGCCCGCCATCGCCGGCGATTACCTGATCATCGCCCGCGCCTATGACGACCTGATCGCCCATGTGTCCAAACTGAAAGAAGAATGGGAATACCTGCAGGACAATGCCCATATCCTGGTCCTGCAGATCATTGCGCTGTGCCTCGTCAGCTTCGCCGCCCCCTTCCGTCTCGGCAAATCCATTGTCGAGCTGCGCCAGCGCCGCTAACCTGACCGGACCGCTAAAAGGACCCGCTATGCGCAGCTTCGACGAGATCTACGCCATTTCCGCAGACCGCCACGGCGGCCCCGCGGCGCTGGAGGAAAAGCTCTCCAAACCCGACCCCAAGGTGACGGCGCTGCCGGAAGACCGCTGGCTGTCCGTGATGACCAAATGCATCTTCCAGGCAGGCTTCAACTGGAAAGTGATCGAGGCGAAATGGGACGGGTTCGAGGAGGTCTTCCACGGCTTCGACCCGGGCCCCTGCGCCTTCATGGCCGAAGACGAGTTCGACCGGATCCTCAGCGACACCCGCGTCGTGCGCAATGGCGCCAAGCTCGCGACCGTCCGCCACAACGCCGCCTTCCTGATGGAGCTGCGCGACGAGGGCGGCGCGGGCCAAGTGCTGGGCGGCTGGCCCTCCACCGATTACATCGGGCTGCTGGACATGCTCAAGAAACGCGGCGCCCGCCTTGGCGGCAACACCGGCCAGTACGCCATGCGCTTTGCCGGCCGCGACAGTTTCATCCTCAGTCAGGACGTCACCACCCGCCTGATCGCCGAAGGCATCATAGACAAACCCGCGACCTCCAAGACCGCGCTGAAGGCGGTGCAAGCAGCCTTCAACGACTGGATGGAGCAATCGGGACGCACGCTCACCGAAATCAGCCGCGTGCTCGCGATGAGCTGCTGACGCAAAGGCCCTGTGCAGATGATCCGCCTGCTGCTCCTCGCATTCCTGATCCTCACCGCCTGCGGCCGCCCGCTGACGCAAACCGAACGCGCCTATCTGGACGGGCTGCACGGCACCAGCCTGAACGCGGACAGGATCCGCATCGTCAAGGGGGCACCGGTCGGCGCGGTCACTTTCCGCCGGATGCCGCGCCCGCGCGTCACCTGCCGCGAGCGCATTCTGCCGCCGGTCAAGGATGAGATCGTCACCTCCTCCCCGGCCGCAGTGGCGCTGTTCAACCGGATCTTCTTCACTCGCGACTGGTACCTGGAAAACTACCTGCCGGAGTACCCGGACCGGCTGCACCTGGTGGAGGCGATGCTGCTGGCGCATGAGATCACCCATGCCTGGCAATGGCAGAACCGCAAGCGCACCGGCTATTCGCCGCTGCGCGCGGCGGTGGAGCATGGACAAAGCCGCGACCCCTATCTGTTCGATTTGCAGGGAGAGCCCGATTTCCTGACCTACGGGTTTGAGCAGCAAGGCGCCATCATGGAGGAATACGTCTGCTGCCGCGCCCTCGCCCCGCAGGCGCCCCGCACCCGGCGGCTGCACAAGATGCTGGCCGCCGCCATGCCGGTGAGCCCGCTGCCGCAAAGCCGCGAAAGCGATGTCTACCTGCCGTGGAACGGTGCAGAGCTGGACGGCATCTGCGACTGACCCGCCGTTTTCCGCCGCGGAAAACAGCCATAGAAAGTCTATTTTTTATGGCCGGAATTGGCGACGGAATCCGGTCCCGGGCCGCAACGTAGCACTTGTGCTGCCAGGGTGTTTCCGTTCACAAAACCGCAGAGACACCTGCAGGAGCCGCGACATGACCCAATACGCCCTCATCATGCTGGCCGCAGGCCTCGGCATCCCGGTGCTGGCGGCGCTGAATGCAGCTTTGGGAAAACTTATCGGCTCCCCCGCATCCGCCGCCGTGGTGCTGTTCCTGATCGCGCTGGTGGCAACAGTTCTTTATGCGCTGATTGCAGGCCCGCAGGCGCTGGCCAAGATCCCGGCGGCACCCAAGCATCTGTTTCTGGCTGGGGTTCTGGTGGCCTTTTACGTCCTGTCGATCACCCATGTGGCGCCGCATTTCGGGGTGGGGAATGCGGTGTTCTTCGTGCTGATCGGCCAGCTGATCTCTGCCGCAGCCATCGACCACTTCGGCCTGTTCGGCGCCCAGATCAGCCCGCTGACGCTCACCCGCGCCGCCGGCATCTCAGTGATGGCGCTGGGGGTCTGGATCACCCAGATGGCGTGATGGCGGCCCCGAACGCGCCCCTTTCCGGGCAGACGCTCCATTGCCCTCCCTAACACGGCCTTGTCCGGGCAATAAAACACCAGACTCGCAGTCCGCAGCCCGGAAGGCCCATTGAGTACGGAAGCGTTAAGAAGCAGATTTGAAACCTTATTATTTCAGGCAATTTCACATGAACAAAAACACACGCCTGCGCCAGCTCCCCCTTCTGTTCGTCTACACACTCACAGGCGGGCTGGCTGGCACTCTGGCTGCAAATCTGCTGCTCCCGGCGATCATCCCCGCTGGCAAACCTCCGGGATTGCCCGACGGACTCATCGTGATACTGGCTTCTTTACCCATGCTCGGCGGTATGCTGGCAGGAATCTGGCTTCACGGCGCCGTTGCCGCCAAGCGGCAGAATTCCGGTACCGCCGTAACAAAACGGTCCCTGCTTTGGCGCATCCCCGCATTCGCGGTCTTTGCCCTGGCGATGTTCACAGCGATTGTGGTGACGGGATCGAAGCTGTCAATTTCGCTGGCAGGCGGAAATGCCGAAGCCGCCGTGCCGCAGCAGTGACGCACCGGCCTCGCGGTTTCCGGCCTGACAGCGCAAAGACTTCAGCCCGCCACCTTCTTCACAAACTGGGATTTCAGCCCGATCGGCCCCACCCCCGGCACCTTGCAGTCGATGTCGTGATCGCCATCCACCAGACGGATGCCGCGCACCTTGGTTCCGACCTTGAGGACGGAGGACGTCCCCTTAAGCTTCAGGTCCTTGATCACCGTCACAGTGTCCCCGTCGCTCAGCAGATTGCCGACACTGTCACGGACTTCCGCGGCAGTGTCCGCAGCCTCCCCCGCCGCCCATTCATGGGCGCACTCAGGGCAGATCAGCAGGGCGTCCACCTGATATGTATAGGCAGAGGCGCATTCGGGGCACGGCGGCAATGTGTCAGTCATGCCTCCGCTCGTAGCCGGCAAGGCGCAGGGAGGCCAGCAGGAATTGCCTGCCCTGCACCGGGCCGCTGCACCAGCGGCCTCAGCTCTTGCCGCTGACCTTGATGTTGCCTTCAACCTGGGCACCGCTTTCGGTCGACATGCTTTGCGCCGAGACGTCGGCCCGCACCCTCGAGCTGGCTGCCAGCCGCAGGTCATCGCACTCGATCTTGCCGCTGTAGGCGCCTTCCACGGTGACCGACTTCGCACTCAGCGCGCCATCGACGGTGCCGCCTTCCAGCACTGTCACCGCCTGCGCCGAGACATCGCCGACCACCCGGCCGCGGACCTCGACGCTGCCTTTGCTGGAGGTGACATTGCCTTCGACCGTCACATCTTTCTCGATTACCGAATTCACCACGTCTCAGCCCTTTCTGCGCATCCCCGGACAGCCTAGCCCGCCCGGCCGGAATTTAACAGCTGATAGCAAACCACCGCCCGGCCGCCAAAGCCGCCTGGCCCCGGCAGGCAAGGTTCCGCCGCCCCGCCCTTCTGCCGGGCTACTCCACCTGGGGAAACGGCGCGGGCAGCGGCGCGGCGCTGTACTGGAACAGCGCCCCCCAGAACCCGCCCGGACTGGGCTGCCAAGGCGCCGTGTTCATGTCCAGCGCCACGCAGGCAGAGGACCGCGTGGCCGGGTTCTCCTTGGCCCGCTCACAGCGCTCCGGCGTGGTGTGGCAGGCTACCAGAAAGTTCTGCGCCCCCTTCCTGCCGCTGTCCTCCTGGTAGCAATAGCGGATCGCCTCCTCCTGCAGCTGCGCGCGGGCCTGCTCGACCAGCTGCTGGTTTCCGGCCACCGTCTTGCTGGCCGCCTCCAGCGCAACGGCGGCGTCCTGCTGCACCAGCTCGGCCTCGCGCTCCAGATCCCCGGTTCCGCCCCCGGCGGCCTGCAGCGCCTCGGTCAGCCGGGCGTTCACCTTCTGCGCCTCCGCCAGCGCCGTCTGCAGCTCCGAGACGGTGGCGTCATATTCGACCAGCTTGGATTTCCATTTGAAGCCGGCAAAGCTGCCCTCCTCAAACCCGGCGCTGACCAGAATGCCGTTCAGTTTCTGCGGAAACAGCAGGAACACCGCAAACAGCGCAATCACCGAAGCATCGCGCAACAGCACCACCAGATCCTTCAGGACCGAGACCGTCTTCTGCATCTGAAACCACCGTCACTGGAGAACGTACCATGCACCAGAGTGGACCAGTGCCGTTGATCAGGTCAAATGGCGGAGAACAGCCGGGCGAGCGCCTGCCCGCGGGGTGGCGCCGTGACGCTGATGCAAGGCAGTTTATCCCTGCCAAATCCGTACGAGTTGTCAGAAGATCACTGCCCCCGCAAAAGCGCCAGCCCGGTGGGGCGGGCAGGCGCTCGCCCGGCGGCGCTGCGCGCCTTGTTCCGGGCTGAAGTAAATCAGATATCTTGGTTCAATTCTTGCAATGCAATAATTGGTCGATGATCCCTTCGATAACGAACCCTAACCCATTGAGTTCGCCATCGCTGCCAATGCCCTCCGCAACGAGCTCATCGCTGAGTGCATCCAGTAGGAAATCCAGTTCCTCAGGGCTGAACTCACCCTTTGCTTTGGCGCGGCCCTTGAACGGTTTGGCATAAAATCTCCCAAGTAGGCCAGGCTTCGAATACCCGCCTTTTGAGAAACGGTCCGCGGGGAGACCATTTAGAAAATCTAGGGCTGCCTGCTCCACCTCAATTTCTATCCGAGCCAAAACACCCCCTTTCACGGCAATAGCCCCGCCTAAACCGGCACCAGCAGCCCGTTCTCCAGCTTCACCTGCCGGTCCATCCGCGCTGCCAGTTCCAGGTTGTGGGTGGCAATCAGCGCCGACAGGCCGGTGCCGCGCACCAGCTCCATCAGCGCCGCAAACACCTGGTCCGATGTGCCGGGATCAAGATTGCCGGTCGGCTCATCCGCCAGCAGCACCCGCGGCGCGTTGGCCAGCGCCCGGCAGAAAGCCACCCGCTGCTGCTCGCCGCCCGACAGCGCCGCCGGGCGGTGATCGGCGCGGCCTGCAAGGCCGACGGTGCCCAGCAGCTCCGCCGCCCGCGCCACGGCGGATTTCTGCGAGGCACCATTAGCCAGCTGCGGCAGCACGATGTTTTCCAGCGCCGAAAACTCCGGCAGCAGGTGGTGGAACTGGTAGACAAAGCCCACCTCCTGACGGCGCACGCGCGTGCGGCGGCGGTCTCCCTTGCGGGTCACGTCTTCACCAGCCACCCGAACCTCGCCCGCGTCCGGCGTGTCCAAGAGCCCCGCGATATGCAAGAGCGTCGACTTGCCCGCGCCGGAGGGCGCGACCAGCGCCACGACCTCACCGGCCTGCATGGCCAGATCGGCGCCGCGCAGCACATCGACCTGGCCCGGCGTTCCGGTCAGATAGGATTTGGTGATCCCCTTCAGCTCCAGCGTGATCTCACTCATAGCGCAGTGCCTCCACCGGGTTGAGCCGCGCCGCGCGGCGGGCCGGGAAAATGGTCACGAAGAACGACAGCCCCAGCGACAGCGCGGTGGCCGAGACCACATCCGCCAGCCGCAGCTCCGCAGGCAGCGCATAGATGCCGCGGATCGAAGGGTCCCAGACGCCGCCGCCCATGATGTAGTTCACAAAGGAGAAGATCGGATCGATATAAAGCGCAAACAGGCAGCCCAGCACCACGCCGCAGATGGTGCCGATGACGCCGGTGAAGGCACCGCAGATGAAGAACACCCGCATCACCGAGCCTTCGCTGAGGCCGATGGTGCGCAGGATACCGATGTCGCGGCCCTTGTTCTTGACCAGCATGATCAGGCCGGAGACGATGTTCATCGCCGCGATCAGCACCAGGATCGACAGGATAATGAACATCACGTTGTCCTCGACCTCCAGCGCCCGCAGGAAGCCGCCGGAGGCATCGCGCCAGGTCCAGACCCCCGCGGTGCCGCCCGCCGCCTGCTGGATATCCAGCGCCAGCGCATCGACATTTTCCGGGTCCTCGACCATCACCTCGATCTCATCCGCCACGCCCTCGCGGTTGAAGAACCCCTGCGCCTCGGCAAACGGCAGGTAGACCCGGGTGCGGTCAATGTCCCAGCGGCCCGCAGTGAACACATAGACCACCTCATAGGCGTTGACCCGCGGGCTGGTGCCAAAGGCGGTTTTGACGCCATTGGGGGAGATCAGCTTGATCTTGTCCCCGACCGAGACCCCAAGCTCCCGCGCCACGCCGGAGCCAATGGCGATCCCCTCTTCAAAGCGCGACAGATCCCCTATGGCCTCTTCGCTTTGGGCGACACCCGGAATGCCCTGAATATCCGCGGCGGAGATGCCATAGACCTCGACCCCCGCATTACGCTGGCGCAGGTTCGCCATCACCTGCCCCTTGACCAGCGGCGCTGCGCGGGTGACGCCCGGCACGGCGGCCACGGTCTCTGCCAGCGCCTCGTAGTCCTTCAGCGAGCGGTCCAGCACACCCGCCTCGTTCACCTCGCCATAGGAATAGACAGTGACATGGGCATTGGCGCCCAGGATGGTGCCGACAAATTCCGACCGGAAGCCGGAGCGCACCGCCAGCGTGGCAATCAGCGCAAACACCGCCAGGGTGATGCCGATCAGGCTGATCCAGGTCATCACGCTGACCCCGCCCTCGGCCTTGCGGGCGCGAAGGTAGCGCCAGGCGATGATCCATTCGAAACGGGAAAACGGCGGTGGTGTCGTGGCCATAGAGGGGTCCTGCCCGGGAAATTTGCCTGCAACCTGTGCTGCATAACGCGCGGGGTCAAGGTGCGGTTGCATATCCGCCGGTAATCCGCCTGCTGCGGGCCGCGCGCCGGCCGCCAGCGGCACAACTCTTTTCCGGAAAAGAGTTGCCAAGAGTTTTCAGAAAACTCTTGGGCGCCAGCCGCGGGCCGCGCCGCAAGCCGCAAGCCGCAAGCCGCAAGCCGCAAAAAAAAGGAGCGTTGCCGCTCCCCTTTCCAAAACCGTTCAGCCGGTTCCCCGCGCTGCTCAGAACCCGCGGCCGGTGCGGTGTTTCTCGTAGATGGCAACCACCTTCTTCACCGCCTCTTCCGGGCTCAGCTCCTCGCTCTCGCCGGTGCGGCGCGAGGTCAGCTCCACCACGCCGTTCTTCAGGCCGCGCGGGCCGACGGTGATCCGCCAGGGCAGACCGATCAGGTCCATGGTGGCAAACTTGCCGCCCGCACGCTCGTTCCGGTCATCGTACAGCGGGTCCAGCCCGGCCGCGGTCAGCGCCGCGTACAGCTGGTTGCAGGCTGCATCGGCTTCGTCGTCGCCCTGCTTGAGGTTGACGATACCGCAGTGGAACGGGGTCACGCCCTCGGGCCAGATGATGCCCTTGTCGTCATGGCTGGCCTCGATGATCGCGCCCAGGAGACGCGACACGCCAATGCCGTGCGAGCCCATGTGCACCGGCACGTTCTGGCCATCCGCGGTCTGCACCGTGGCGCCCAGCGCTTCGGAATACTTGGTGCCGAAGTAGAAGATCTGACCGACTTCGATGCCGCGGGCAAAACGGCGGCGCTCTTCGGGAACTTGCTCCTGGAACACCACCTCGTCGTGGGTCTCATCGGTGCGGGCGTATTTGGAGGTGAATTCCTCCAGCACACCCTGGCACTGATCGACGCTGTCATAGTCGATATCGCGGTCGCCGAAGGTCAGATCGGTCACGGCAGAGTCATAGAACACCTCGGACTCGCCGGTTTCGGCCAGCACCAGGAATTCATGGGTGTAGTCGCCGCCGATCGGGCCGCCGTCGGCGCGCATCGGGATCGCCTGCAGGCCCATGCGTTCGTAGGTGCGCAGGTAGCTGACCAGGTGGCGGTTGTAGGCGTGCAGCGCGTCTTCCTTGGAAAGATCGAAGTTGTAGCCGTCCTTCATGTAGAACTCACGCCCCCGCATCACGCCAAAGCGCGGGCGGATCTCGTCGCGGAACTTCCACTGCACCTGATACATGGTCAGCGGCAGGTCTTTGTAGGAGCTGACATGGGCGCGGAAGATGTCGGTGATCATCTCCTCGTTGGTGGGGCCGAACAGCATGTCGCGGTCGTGGCGGTCCTTGATGCGCAGCATTTCCTGGCCGTAGTCGTCATAGCGGCCCGACTCGCGCCACAGGTCGGCGGGCTGCATGGTGGCCATCAGCATCGGGATGTGGCCCGCGCGGATCTGCTCGTCATGGACGATGCTTTCGATCTTCTTCAGCACCTTGAAGCCGAGCGGCAGCCAGGAATAGATCCCGGCGGAGGATTGCTTGATCATCCCGGCGCGCAGCATCAGCCGGTGGCTGACGATCTGGGCTTCCGAGGGGTTCTCTTTCAGAACCGGCAGAAAATAGCGGGACAGGCGCATCTTGGCTCCATCGGTGATGTGGGTTCGAGTTCCCGCCCGGTTTAGTGGGTGATGGGGATGCGGGCAAGTGGGGAGGTGGGCTTGCCGCTGCCGCTGCGCGCCAGCTCCCGAAAATGAAAACCGCGGGCGCCGGAACGCCCGCGGCAATTTCAAACGGTCTTCTGCGGCGACTTACATCTTCGCCCGCTCGGCCCGCAGCGCCAGCCACAGGCAGTAGCACATCGTCAGCACCACCAGCGTGAACGGGATACCGGTGGAGACCGCCGCGCCCTGCAGCGCCGACAGCCCGCCGCCGAGCAGGAGCGCGATGGCCACCAGACCCTCCAGCGTGCACCAGAACACCCGCTGGATCACCGGGGCGTCCATCTTGCCGCCTGCGGTGATGGTGTCGATCACCAGCGAGCCGGAGTCCGATGACGTCACGAAGAAGATCACGATCAGCACCAGCGAGATGGGGGCGACGATCGAGTACAAAGGCAGCTCCTTCAGGAAGCCGAACAGCGCGCCCTCGGGCTTGTAGCTGTCGATCACCGTGGCCTTAACGCCCTCGGCGCCGCCGGCGTTCAGCATGTCGATGGCACCGCCGCCAAAGGTCGACATCCACAGCGCGCAGACCGCTGTAGGCGCGATCAGCGCGCACAGCACGAATTCGCGCACCGTGCGGCCCTTGGAGATGCGGGCGATGAACATGCCGACAAAGGGCGACCAGGCGATCCACCAGGCCCAGTAGAAGGTGGTCCAGCCGTGGAAGTAGCTGGTGTCCTCGCGCCCGAACGGGTTTGAAAGCGCCGGCAGCAACTGAACATAGTCCACCATCACGCTGAAATAGCGCGCAATTGCGGTGCCGATGCCGGTCACAAGGATCACAAAGATGAACAGACCGACCGCCATCACCATGTTGATTTCCGACAGCCGTTTCACGCCCGCGTCCATGCCCAGCAGAACCGAGCCCAGCGCAATCGCAGTGATGCCGATGATCAGCAGCACGACAACCGTCGGAGTCGGCTCGATCCCGAACACCTCATAAAGGCCGGCCGCGACCTGCTGCGCGCCAAGGCCCAGCGAGGTGGTCAGGCCGAACAGTGTGGCAAACACTGCCAGCGTGTCGATGGCGTGGCCCCACCAGCCCCAGACCCGTTCGCCCAGCAGCGGATAAAACGCCGAGCGCAGGGTCAGCGGCAGGTCGAGGTTGTAGCAGAAGATCGCCAGCGACAGGCCAACCGCGGCGTAGACCGCCCAGCCCTCCAGCCCCCAGTGGTGAATGGTGCCGACAATGCCGATGTATTCATTTCCCGGCTCATTGATGTCGATCCCCAAGGGCCGTGCGGCTCCGCCTTCGGAGAAGTTGTAGTAGACAGGCTCAAGCACGCCGAAGAACAGCAGGCCGATGCCGATGCCGGCCGCGAACATCATCGCAATCCACCCGGCATAGGAATAGTCCGGCTTGGCATCCTTGCCGCCGATCCGGACAGAGCCGACCGGCAGGACGATCAGGGCCAGGCAGAACAGGGTTATGGCATCCACCGACAAGACCAGGAACCAGTCGAAGGTGCTTGTCAGCCACGGCCGCAGCCAGCCGAAGAAGGCCGCTGCCGCCTCCTGGTTGGCAAGCGCGATCAGCACGAAAGCGGCAATCAGGATACTGGAAATCAGGAAGACAGGATTGTGGATATCCAAGCCAAGCGGCCGGATGTTGTCCTGTCCCAGCTCATACTCAGTCTCGAAGTCCCAGACCCTCGGGTCGGGATCGAGCATTTTCTTTGTCTCTGGCATGTTTCCTCCCTAAAACTCGCTAAAAGCCCGCCAAGTGTCGCATCAAACGCGAAAATCTCCTAATTTGCGTGTCTTCCAGCTGTTTTGCGGGGGCTGGCTGCGGAAGTTTCCAGCGCTGCAACTTGCCGGAACCCGGCAAAGACCCTGCTATTTGCGGCATTTGCAGACTCCTGTCGTTTTTGCGGCATCGGGGCGCAAAAGAACTTGAATCGTCATTCAAGATTCGAAAGTGTTAGCGGAAACGCCCCGGACAGACCGGGGCGCACTGAGTCCGTGGGGAGAGAGACGTGACCAAAACCATCCATGAGCCGGCGCGGGAGATCCCGGTCATCCATGAAACAGACGTGCTGGTCGTGGGCTCCGGCCCCGGCGGGCTGGCGGCGGCGCTGGCAGCGGCGCGGGCGGGGGTGGAGGTCACCCTGCTGGACCGGTTCGGCTGCTTTGGCGGCAATATCACCACCGTGGGTGTCGAGGGCTTTGCCTGGTACCGGCACGAGGAGACAGTGGAGGCCGGCGGCATCGGCTGGGAGTTCGAGGAGCGCGCCAAGGCGATGGGCGCGGCGGTGCCGGAGAGCCAGTCGCTCAGCTATGAGCTGGACAGCGAGGGCTTCAAGCTGGTCGCCGACAAGCTGGTCGAAGAGGCCGGCATCCACCCGATGCTGCACCGGGTGTTCGTGGCCCCGATCCGCGAGGGCAGCCGGATCACCGGCGTCATCGTCGAGAGCAAGGCGGGCCGCGAGGCGGTGCTGGCGAAGCGGGTGATCGACGCCACCGGTGACGCCGACATCGCGCATATGATGGGTGCGCCTTGCGTGAAAACCCCGGTTGAGCAGATGCAGGCAGCCAGCGTGATGTTCCACATCGCGGGTGTCGACAAGCAGAAGTTCATGGAGGGCGTGAAGGCCGATCCGCAGACCTATGCCAACTGGTCGACCGGCGAATGGCAGGTGGAGACCTCCGGCAAGGAGGATGAGATGTTCTCCCCCTTCCTGGCCAAGCCGTTCTCCCAAGCCATCCGCGACGGGGTGATCCCGGCGCATCTAAACACCATCGGCGGCACCTGGGGCGCGGTGCATGACTCAGGTGAGATGACCTATATGAACCTGGTGCATCTGGCGGGCATCGACGGCACCGACCCCGACAGCATGACCAAGGGCGAGATCGAGGGGCGCAAGCAGGCGATGCATGCCATTGATGCGCTGCGCGCCTACACCCCGGGCTGCGAGGGCGCGCGGCTGCGCAACTTCGGCATGACCATCGGCATCCGCGACACCCGCAAGATCGACGCGCATCACAACATCACCGAGGATGAGACCCGCAACCAGGGCCGGTTCGAGGACACCATCGGCATCTATCCGGAGTTCATCGACGGCTACGGCGTGCTTATCCTGCCGACCACCGGGCGCTATATGCAAATCCCCTACCGGTCGATGCTGCCCAAGGGCGTTCAGGGCCTGCTGGTCACCGGCCGCGCCATCGGCGGTGACAAGATCGCCCATGCCGCCACCCGCAACATGGCCTGCTGCGCTGTTGCGGGACAAGGCGCAGGCATCGCCGCGGCGCTGTCAGTAAAATCAGGCTGCGAGTTCGACGCGGTGAACATCACCGAGGTGCAGGCGGAGCTGAAACGCCAGGGGGTGCGGATCCATTGACGCAGGCCATCCCGACCATCGACATCACACCGCTGCGGGAGGCCGGCCATCCGCAGCGGCAGCAAACCGTCGCAGCCATTCTGGCGGCGGCTGAGGATATCGGCTTCCTGTCGATCACCGGCACCGGCCTGGCGCAGGAAACGGTGGAGGCGGTGCGGGAGTCGGTCCGGGCGATCTTTGCCGTGGATGAAAAGTCCAAGTGGGATCAGGCAATTACGCGGGAGAATTACCGCGGCTATATCCCGATGGGGTTCTTCACGCCGAACGACGGCTCGGGCACGGCGGACAAGTACGAGGGCTACAAGCTGCATCATGAGGTGGCGGCGGATGATCCCATCCGCGCCGCCTGCCCGCTTTACGGCCCCAACCGCTGGCCCGCTGAAGTGCCGGAGGCGCGCGATGTGATCCTCGGCTACTGGGCGGAGCTGGACGGCGTGTTCCACCTGCTGCTGGGCGCCCTGGCAGAGGGGCTGGGGCTGGACCCGGCGGCGTTTCAGGAGCCTTTCAATAATCCCCTCACCAACATGTCGCTGCTGCACTACCTGCCGCAGGCGCCGGAGGAGGACGGCTTTGGCATCCACCCGCACAAGGACACCGACGCGCTGACCATCATCGCACCGGACCCGGTCGGCGGGCTGGAAGTGCAGACCCGCGACGGCGGCTGGATCACACCGGACTGCCCGCCCGGCGGCTTTGTAGTCAATATCGGCGATATGCTGGAGCTGTGGTCCGGCGGGCGGCTGGTCTCCACCCCGCACCGGGTGCTGAACAAAACAGGGCGGGAGCGCTACTCCTTCCCCTATTTCGCGGTGCCGCGCCATGACGTGGTGGTCGCGCCGCTGCTGCCGCCGGTTCAGGGCTTTGACCGCCCTGCGGTGCATTGCGGCCACTGGTCGGCAGAGATCTGGCGCACCAACTGGCCGGATGAGGACGCAGGCGAAGACACCCCGGAGCTGGGCACCCTTCACAGCTAACCGCCCGCCCGGCCGGCAGGCCGGGCAGCGCCCGACCCTCCCCCACGGGGAGGGCGCTGCCCTATGTGCTTTGCTGCTGATCGTACCGGATCAACAGGCAGATCCTCGGCCCAGGCGGCGCCCCGCTCCAGAAGGAGAACATTTCCTTAACTTGCCCCCGGCCTTTTCCGCCTTATCCCCGCCTTGCCCACAGGGGAATCGCCCGCGCCCCTTGCAAGCCCCTGCCCCTTCAGGAAAGACTGGCGGCAAGATCCTGATGCAACGGACCAAGGACGGCACGCGGACAATGGCGCTTTCAGCAAAACAGCAGTTCAGATACTGGGGCATCGCCGCCATTGCCTTTGCGGTCGTCATGTGGGCGCTTGGCAACGTGCTGATGCCCTTCGTGCTGGGCGCCGCCATCGCTTATCTGATCGACCCGCTTGCCGACCGGCTGGAGGCCTGGGGCATGAGCCGCACAGGCGCCACCGCCACCATCACCGTGGGCGCGCTGCTGATTTTCCTCTTGCTGCTGGTGCTGGTGCTGCCGACGCTGATTTCGCAGATGATCGACCTGGCGCAGGTGCTGCCGCAGCTGCTGCGCGATGCCCGCGCCTTTGCCGCCGAGCATTTTCCCTCCCTGTTCGAGGAAAACAGCCGCATTCACCAGGCGGTGACCTCCTTTGTGCAGACGCTGCAGTCGCGGGCTATGGAAGTGGTGCAGTCAGTGCTGGGCGGCGCGGCTTCCTTCTTTAACATCGTGATCCTGCTGGTCATCGTGCCGGTGGTGGCGGTCTATCTGCTGCTCGACTGGGACCGGATGGTTGCCCGCATCGACGAGCTCTTGCCGCGCGACCACCAGCCGGTGATCCGCCGTCTGGCCAGTGAAATCGACGCGGCGCTGGCGTCCTTTATCCGCGGCATGGGCACCGTCTGCCTGATCCTTGGCACCTACTATGCCGTCGCGCTGATGCTGGTGGGGCTGAACTTCGGCCTCGCCGTCGGCTTCATCGCCGGGCTGATCACCTTCATCCCCTATCTTGGCGCGCTGATCGGCGGCGCGCTGGCGATCGGGCTCGCGCTGTTCCAGTTCTGGGGCGACTGGGTCTCGATCGGGCTGGTGGCGCTGATCTTTGCCATCGGCCAGGTGGTCGAAGGCAACTTCCTGACCCCCAAGCTGGTGGGCGACTCGGTCGGGCTGCACCCGGTCTGGCTCTTGCTGGCGCTGTCGGTCTTCGGCGCCCTGTTCGGCTTTGTCGGGATGCTGGTCGCGGTGCCCGTCGCCGCCGCGCTGGGGGTGGTCGCCCGCTTTGTGACAGAGCGGTACCTGGACAGCCGTCTGTACCAGGGCCAAGGCCACCGGGACGCGGGATCGGAATAAACCAGATGGCACAGCAGCTGAGCTTTGATCTCCCGGCGAAACCGGCGCTGGGGCGGGATGATTTCTTTGTGGCCCCCTCCAACGCGATGGCGGTGGCGCTGCTCGATCCCGGCTTTGCCTGGCCCAGCGGCAAGCTGGTGCTGACCGGGCCCAAGGGGTCGGGCAAGACCCATCTGGCGCATGTCTGGGCCAGCCAGACCGGGGCGCGCATCATCCCCGCGGCCAAGCTGACAGCCGAGGCAGTGCCGGAACTGGCGCACGGCCCCATCGCGGTGGAGGACGTGCCGCAGATCGCCGGCGATACGGCCCGGCAGAACGCCCTGTTCCACCTGCACAACCTGGTGCTGGCGCAGGGGCATTCGCTGGTGATGACCGGCCAGGGCGCGCCGAACCTGTGGGGGCTGACCCTGCCCGACCTGCAAAGCCGGGTGCAGGCCGCCACCCATGCTGAGCTTCAGCCGCCGGACGACCAGCTGCTGGCGGTGGTTCTGGCCAAGCTGTTCAACGACCGCCAGATCACCCCCAAACCGGATGTGATTCCCTATCTGGTGGCGCATATGAACCGCTCATTCGCCGCGGCGGCGCAGATCGTGCGGCGGCTGGACCACCTGTCGCTGGCCGAAAAACGCAGCCTGTCCCGCCCCCTGGCGGTGCGGGCGCTGTCGGAGATCCGCGAAGAGGCAACGGAAAATGACGCATCCGCAAGCGGTTGACCCCTGCCCGCCCATGCACCATCCTGACCGCGGATTGCAAGACGGAGCCCTCATGAACGTCACCCAGGACCCCGCCGACGCCAGTACCGATTGGGGCCCCTTCGGGCGTCCGATCTTTCACGATCCCGGTGCCCGGGCGCTGTCCCGGGTTGGGGTTGTCGATGTCGGCTCCAACTCGGTCCGCCTGGTGGTGTTCGACGGCGCCGCCCGCAGCCCGGCCTATTTCTACAACGAAAAGATCATGTGCGCGCTTGGCGCGGGCCTGTCGGAATCGGGCCGCCTGAACCCCGAGGGCCGCGCCCGCGCCCTGTCGGCGCTGCACCGGTTCCAGTACCTGGCCAAGGGCATGGGTCTGCCGCCCTTGTCCGCTGTGGCGACCGCGGCGGTGCGCGATGCCGAGGACGGGCCGGAATTCTGCGAGGAAGTGCTGCGCCAGACCGGCCTCAAGATCCACGTCATTGACGGGCGCGAAGAGGCGCGGCTGTCGGCACAGGGCGTGCTCTTGGGCTGGCCCGGCGCCTATGGGCTGGTCTGCGATATCGGCGGCTCTTCGATGGAGCTGGCGGAGATCCAGGAAAACACCGTGGGCCGCCGGGTGACCTCGCCGCTGGGGCCGCTCAAGCTGCGCGACGTCAAGGGCGGGCGCAAGGGCCGCAAGGAATACATCAAGACTGTCATCGAGCAGCTGAAGGAAGAGATGGGCACCCAGCGCGACCGGCTGTTCCTGGTCGGCGGCAGCTGGCGCGCCATTGCCCGTATCGACATGCACCGGCGCGGCTATCCGCTGAAGGTGCTGCATGAATACCGGATGTCGGCCAAGGACGTGCGCGAGACCGCGCGCTATATCGAAACCCGTGACCTGGACAAGCTGCGCGACGCCTGCGGGGTTTCCTCCAGCCGGATGTCGCTGGTGCCTTATGCCATCGACGTGCTGACCCGGCTGACCAAGACCTTCAAGCCCAAGGACATCGCGGTGTCCAGCTATGGCATCCGCGAGGGGCTCTTGTACGAACAGATGCCGCAGCGGCTGCGCGCCCGCGATCCGCTGGTCGAGGCGTCGCGCTTTGCTGAGATGAAGGACGCCCGCGTCCCCGGCTTTGGCAAGACGCTTTATGATTTCGTGAGCCCCCTGTTCGCCAATGCGCGCCACAGCAAGCGGCGGCTGGTCAAGGCGGCCTGCCTGCTGCATGACGTCAGCTGGCGCGCACATCCCGATTACCGCGCCGAGGTGTGTTTCGACAATGCGACCCGCGCCAATCTGGGCGGGCTCAAGCATTCGGAGCGGGTGTTCCTGGGGCTGGCGCTGCTGCACCGCTACAGCAACAAGCGGCGCGGCAGCAGTTTCGAATACCTCTATTATCTGCTGGACGAGAAGGGGCAGCACGAGGCCGAGGTTCTGGGCAAGGCGATGCGCTTCGGGGCCATGCTGATGGTCACCGGCAACGGCAACATCGGCTCCTTGCGCTGGCAGCCGCGCAAGCGGGTGCTGCATGTGGAGCTGCCGGATGCGGCGCGGCCGCTTTACGGAGAGGTCGCCGAGGCCCGGCTGCAATCGCTGGGCAAGGCGCTGGAGGCGGAGATTGACCTGAAATTCAGCAAGCCCGCCCCGCCGCCAGAGGCGGAATAACCCAGACGGAGGGCGTCAGATCTCGGTCACGCCTTCCTCTTCGGCGGTTTCCTTGTCGGCGGGCGCGTTGTCCTTGGGCTTTTTGCGGATGATGATATCGCCGTTGGGCAGGATCTCGGGCATCTCATAGACGCTCCAATCCTCCACCTCCTTGGCGATTTCCGCCAGCGCGGGTCCCATCTCAGCCAGGAACGCGCCCATCGCCGGGCCGATCTCCTCCATCATGCCCTGCAGGTCTTCCAGTGCCGGCGCCATCTCCTGGCGCAGGCCCTCCCAGAACAGCTCCGCCCCGCGCTCCATCAGCGAGGGGCCGCTGTCCTCCCCTTCCGCCTCCTGGGCGGCAAGCGGGCTGGAGATGAGGGCAATCAGGGCGGCGGGCAGAAGGATCTGTTTCATGGGGCTAATATAGGGGCACCCGCGCTGCGCGAACAGAGGGGGTGGTAAATGGGGCCGGGCCGGGTGTGTCTTCGGCCCGTAAACACTCAGAGCACTTTGCCGCTGGCACAACCTTATAGATATTAAGCCACAACAAATTAGTGTATTCTGGCTTGGTATGTTAAATTGTACAAGGAGACCACTTCATGCGCTCCCTTTGGGTTTCCCTATTAACTTTGGTCCTCGCCGTTTCCCCTGCTGCGGTTCACGCAAGTGAACTAGCCGAGGCACTGACAAAGCTTCGGGCGTCCTTCGCGCGTACGGCTTTTTCGCATTTCAAGGCCATGCCTCTGCACCTCCGGTACGACGTGGAAGTTGGCGAAGTCATCCGCATCCAGGATGAACAGCGGCTGTTTGAAAGCGCCAAATGCTACCCGGGACTTGAGATTGAAGAAGACACCACAACGGAATCCGTATCCGTTTCGCTGTCGCGGAAATCGGCGGTTGCCTTGGGTCTTGGGGGAAGCGCAAGCGTTTACGGCATCCCCGCTTCCGCCGAGGCTCAGTTCAACAGGAATGTTCGCAGAAGCGTCCAGTCGGTACTGGTGAGAACGTCCCTGGCTTACCCGATGGCCGGTGCAATCGAATTGGTGTCCCCTACAGGGGACAGTCCTGATTGCGAGGCGCTTTTTCCGCCTGCCAGTATTCCGATGGGCCCCGGACTGCTGGTGTCGTCTGTCTTCACCGGCAAACTGATCACGCAGCAGGCAATCGACAGCGACATTGCAGCCGGGATTGAGGCCAGCGCCAAGCTGACACCCAGAGGGCTGCCGGTGGAAGTTACTGGCGATGTGGATGCGAGCACCAGCACAACATCCGTCATCGCCCATCTGCGCCCGGAAGGCAGCATCGCTGTGCAGTCCGCCTTTATCAGCCGCCGCGCCTTGATGGACTATTATGCGCTGGCTCAGAATAATCTGGAGACCTGGGCGGAACTGGAAGCGCTGATCGAAAGCTATATTTCGGGCGAAGAGCCTGGCCTGCTGGCAGACGTTAAAAAAGAAATCTGGTCGCTATGGGAAAGACTCGACCAGCCTGAAGAGAGCCTCACCCAGTACAGGGAACGGCTTTTTGCGTCAGAAGATGCAGATTTTGTGGAGAAGGCCGCAGACTTGGATGTTCCTGAAGAAGCCTGGGATCGTATCGGAGACGTTGCGGCGGCTGAAGTGATCGTCACGACAACCATCGCCGAATAAGCATTTCTTGGCGGCGGCATGGCCGGGGATTATGGCCCGTCCGGACCCCCGCCATCACTCCAGCGCGATATCCAGCGTCACCGGGAAGTGGTCGGAAGCCTTGAGCAGCGCGTCGCGCAGGTCCTCGTCGGCGTAGCATTCCGCATCGTCGAACGGGTGCCAGATCCGCCACTGCGGGCTAAACCTCATCAGGCTGTGTGAGATCATCACATAGTCCAGCAGCGCCGGGAAATAGCGTTTGGTGTCGGGGTTGTAAAACCGCGAGGTGCTGGGCAGCGAGGTGGCGCGCGGCTGCAGCAGGGATTGCGCGTTGGGGTCGTTCAGCAGATCACCCAGCACGATCTCGATCGAGGACTGGCCGAAGTGCTTTTCGTAGTCGTCGGCGCCGGGGCCGTCGTTCAGGTCGCCCAGAACGACCACATGCTCGCCCGCGGCCACATGCTCCGCCACCCGCCGGTGCAGCCAGTTCGCCTGCGCCAGCTGTTTGCGCTGGTTGGCGATGGACAGAGTGGTGATCTCCTCCGGCCCGTTGGCCCCATGCGGCGCCTTGGACTTCAGATGCGCCCCGATCATCCGCAGCGCGGTGCCGCCCCGGGTGGTGACAGCCAGCTCCAGCGGCGGCTTGGAGAACGCAACCGTGTCCCGCTGGTCGTCCACGTCGAGGTCGATCTCGAACACGCCGTTGAACAGCGGCGCAGCCTCGCTGGCGCGCGCGTCATGCACCGCGTCCAGCATGTCCGGGTCATAGAGCAGCGCAATTTCCTGGTGGGTGTCGTTGGCAAAACCGCTGACCGCCTCGCGCGCGCGCAGGCCCGCCTCTGCGGCAAAGGCCTCTAGCGCGCGGGTGGTCCGTTGGGTGCGGCCCGTGTTGGGCGCCTCGACCACCATGACGGCATCGGCGTCCAGCCGGCGCAGCACATGGGCAATCGCCCGGCCCTGGGTGTAGCGGTCAACCCCGTGGACACCGGACGGCTTGCCGTCCAGCATCAGCCGGTCGTTCTTGTCGAACAGGTAGGCGAACCACTCGATATTATACGTGGCCAGCCGCATTGCCGCCGCACCCGCTGATCTCATCCCAGGCGCGGTTGATGTCGATCATCCGCTTTTCCGCCAGCCGCACCGCTTCCTCCGGCACCCCGCGGGCGATCATCGCATCCGGGTGGGTGTCGCGCACCAGCTTGCGCCAGTGCTTGCGGATGTCTTCCTTGCTCATCTCCGGGCTGACGCCCAGCACCGTATAGGGGTCCTTGGGCGCATCCGGCACGAACCGCGCCCGCAGCGCCTGGAACTGCTGCGGGCTCTGGCCGAAGATGCGGCTCACCTCTTCCAGGAATTCGTTCTCGCCGGGGTGATAGAAACCGTCCGCCATGGCGATGTGAAACAGCCCCTCCATCAGGTCGCAAAGGGTGGTCGGATCGTCTGCGAACATCTTCTGGATGCGGCGGGCGTATTCCTGATAGCCGGCCACGTCGGTGCGGGCCATGTTAAAGACCCGCGCGGCGCCGGTCTCATCATCCTGGGCGATCTGGAACACCTCGCGGAAGGCGGTGACCTCGTCGCGCGTGACCTGCCCGTCCGCCTTGGCCATCTTGGCGCCAAGCGCAATGACGGCAATGGCAAAGGCCACTGTGCGTTCGGGCGGCGCGCGCAGGCGGTCGAACACCTCCGCCAGGCCTTCGCCTGCAGCAAGCGCGGCCAGCGCGTCGGATATGCGGGTCCAAAGTGACATGGGGCTCAGCCTATCCGGGTTTAGCGGAACTGTCAGGGGCGGGAATGCCCGGCGTCAGAATTTTCTGCATAAAAACAGTATCCAGCCAGAGGCCGTTCTTGCAGCCGAGCTCCGGCATCCGGGCGGTTTCCTGATAGCCCAGGGCGGCATGAAAGGCGATGGCTGCGGGGTTGGCGCTGCTGACGCTGGCGATCAGGACGTGGATCTGCGCCTCTCTCGCCTTGCCTTCCAGCGCCTGCATCAAGGCCCGGCCAGCCCCCTTGCCTTGCGCGGCCGGCAGCAGATGCACGGTATGTTCGGCCGTGAACCGGTAGCCGGGGCCGGAGCGGAACGGGAAGAAATAAGCGTGGCCCAGGACCCGGCCGTCCTGCTCCGCCACCAGATAGCTGCCGTTGCTGGCGGCGATCTGCTGGTGCACCTGGTCCGGTGTCTTCTCGACGGTGTTGAAGGTCGCCAGCGTGTCGCGGATCACCCAGTTGGCGATGGCGCAGACGGCTTCGGCATCCGCGGGAGTTGCGGGGCGGATGATCATCTGAGCTGCCTTTTTCCATGCGGGGTCTCGAACTCCGCCATCATTGCGGGCGCCCCCTGCTCCACCTTGATGCGCGGGTCGTCAAGGATCCGGTCCAGCGCAGTTTGCAGCGCTGCGGCCTCCGGGTGGCTGAGGACCAGCCGCGTCAGGCGGCAGCCCGATTGCGGCAGTTTGCCCGCGGGCGGCTCTGTCTGCCATTGCAGGACCGCAGGAAAGATATTGCCATAGGGCAGCAGGCCGTCCGCGGGCACTGTCATCAGCCAGCGCAGGTGCCCGCGCTGCATCGCCACGTGGCGCTGCGCATGGGGCGGCAGCAGCGATTTCTCTGCTTCGAGGTCTTCGGCGCGCAGGATCCAGTTGCTGAGCCGTGCGGGGCCGTTGAGGCGGTCCAGGTTGAACCAGCGCGGCTGCTCCTGCGGCTGGGTATCCGGGTCGATGGCGATGGCCTCCAGGTAAAGCCCCTCCTCCAGCCCGATCAGCCGGTTATGGGTGCCATAGCGGGCATGAGAGCCGCCGGGGCCGAGGGAAATGCCGAGCGCGTCTTCGGTATGGGCGACAGCCTCTTCCAGCGTTGCGCCGGCCACTGCCAGGTGATCGAGTATCATGTCCGCCCTCCCCTTTTGCGCGTGAGACTAGCCGGGTTGCGGCGGGGTGCAAGGCGGGAATTTCTGTCAGAAGGAATGGAGGAAGCTTCCTGTTGGCCAAGCACAAAGGTTAGAGTAGGCCTTAGAAACTGCCGCCTCCTGAATGTTATCTACCTATTTCCTTTGAAAGTGAAAGTAATGAAAGTCTATCACTTAGACACCAGTTTGAATGCGATTTCAGCCGGAGTGGGTTGGTCGGCAACCAAGGAACTTCGCCAGCCTGGGTCGGGTATGGGCAAAGATTTCTGGTACTGTACCGATGCAGACAGGGCTCCCTTGGGTCAGCTACCTGCGGAGATCAGGAATGAGATTGATGCGCATTGGGCTTTGAGTTTCGCGCGCAATGACAACCTGCCCGATACGTTTATGAGCCTCAAGAACGCTCACTTCACCGGCGCTCCCTTTGCTCACCAAGGCATTTGTGAGGTGTTTCAGAAATTTGCAGAAGGCAATTGCGAGATCATTCCAATTCGAAACTTCTGGTCCTTACACGACAATAAAGAGGTGCCCGAGCCTTACTTCGTTGCAAATGTATTCAATGCCGCAGAGCTCTTGGACACTAGGCTCACAAAAACAAGGCCCGTCAAAAATCCAAGATTTGGCAACATTAGATTTCTGCCACCGTGCCTAGCTGAAGAAATATTTGTTCGGAAAGACCAGTTTTCCGGTCACCACCTTATGCGCGATGCAGAAACTTCTGAATGGTTTTGCGACGACGTTTTCCGCGAAGCCATCGAAGCTGTGACGCCGGGAACATATGAGTTTCAAGAAGTAAACTTGGTCTAGCCGCGGAGAAGGTCACGGCAGGTTCGGCTTAAACCCAAACCGCCAGTGCCCAGATCCCGGCAATCACCGTCGGGTAAAAGGTCCCGGCAAAGCCCAACCCGCGCAAGGGCGGCGACAGGTGGTAGCCGCCCCAGAACAAGAGCCGCATGATCGTAAAGGACAGGCCAAGTGCGATGGCAACCGCGCCGCCCAGGGTGACGGCAACGAAGGGCCAGACAGCGAGCGCCAGCACCAGCTGCTCGGTGGTGTTGGTCAGCACCCGCTGGTCGATCTCGGCCGGGGAGCCGGGGGCGAAGGGCTCTCCGTCGATGATGGCATCGTCGAAGAACCGCCGCTGCGCCAGGCGGGCGATGATCAGCGCAAGGACCAGACCGGGCGGAAGGAAGGCGCCGGGCAAGGCGATGGGCGCCGGGATATAGGGCAGGCCCAGCCATTGCGGCAGGCCGGTGACCAGCACGCCCCAGAGCGCGCCTAGGGCCATGCCGGTGAGGATCTGAGGACGTTTGGAGTGCAGCATTGCGCCACTCAACCACCGGTTTGGCGGTTTGCCAAGGCGCAGCACGGCCGCTGCGGCGGAAAGCTGCGGCCAGCGGGTATCAGATACGGGGAACCAGGCGCTCCCGCCCGCCGCTGGCTGTGCCAAGGGCACATCCGCGCCGGTTGGGCGCGCGATGCCGGCAGCCAGCCTGAAAGGCTGGCTGCCATGCCCAAAGCCGCCAAGGGGTTTGCCCGAAGGGCAGGCACCTGCGGGTGCGGGAGAGCCTCCCCTGCCCCCACAGGTGCCGTTTGCTTAAGCGCGGGCTTCGCGGATCAGGCGCAGGATGTCCTGGGCCGCCTCCGGGATGTTGGTGCCGGGGCCGAAGATCGCCTTGACGCCCTTGCTGTACAGGAACTCGTAATCCTGCTGCGGGATCACACCGCCGCAGATCACGATGATGTCCTCCGCGCCTTCCGCCTTCAGCGCCTCGACCAGCTGCGGCGCGAGGGTCTTGTGGCCCGCGGCCTGGGAGGAGATGCCGATCACGTGGACGTCGTTGTCGATGGCGTCCTGGGCGGCCTCTGCCGGGGTCTGGAACAGCGGGCCCACGTCGACGTCAAAGCCGATGTCTGCAAAGGCGGTCGCAATCACCTTGGCGCCGCGGTCGTGGCCGTCCTGGCCCATCTTGACGACCAGAAGGCGCGGGCGGCGGCCTTCTTCCTCGGCAAAATCCTCGATCGACTTTTGGATCGCGGCAAAGCCCTCGTCGCCCTCATAAGCCGCGCCATAGACGCCGGCCAGGGTTTTGACTTCCGCACGGTGGCGGCCGAATTCCTTTTCCATCGCCATGGAAATTTCTCCGACTGAGGCCCGCGCGCGGGCGGCTTCGACTGCGGCTTCCAGAAGGTTGCCCTCGCCTGATGCGGCGCGGCGGGTGAGTTCGTCGAGGGCGGCCTGGCAGGCAGCCTCGTCGCGGATTTCGCGCATCTTTTGCAGACGTGCAATCTGCGCCTCGCGCACCGCGTGGTTGTCGACATCCAGAATGTCGATCGGGTCTTCCTTGTCCTTGCGGTACTTGTTGACGCCCACCACGACCTCTTCGCCGCGGTCGATCATCGCCTGGCGGCGGGCGGCGCTCTCTTCGATGCGCAGCTTGGGCATGCCGCTCTCGACGGCCTTGGTCATGCCGCCCATCTCCTCGACCTCTTCCATCAGCGCCCAGGCCTTTTCGACCAGTTCGTTGGTGAGGCTTTCGATGTAGTAGGAGCCGGCCAGCGGATCGACCACGTTGGTGACGCCGGTTTCCTCCTGCAGCACCAGCTGGGTGTTGCGGGCGATGCGGGCGGAGAAGTCGGTGGGCAGAGCGATGGCTTCGTCCAGCGCGTTGGTGTGCAAGCTTTGGGTGCCGCCGAGGACCGCACTCATCGCCTCATAGGCGGTGCGGATCACGTTGTTGTAGGGGTCCTGCTCCTGCAGCGAGACGCCGGAGGTCTGGCAGTGGGTGCGCAGCATCTTGGAGCGTTCGGACTTGGCGCCGAATTCGGTCATCACCCGGTGCCACAGGGTGCGGGCGGCGCGCAGCTTGGCGATTTCCATGAAGAAATTCATGCCGATCGCAAAGAAGAAGCTCAGGCGCCCTGCGAATTTGTCCACGTCCATGCCGGCATCCAGTGCCGCGCGCACGTATTCGCGCCCGTCAGCGATGGTATAGGCCAGCTCCTGCACCAGGTTCGCGCCGGCCTCCTGCATGTGGTAGCCGGAAATCGAGATGGAGTTGAACTTGGGCATCTCGTTCGAGGTGTATTCGATGATGTCCGAGATGATCCGCATCGAGGGCTTCGGCGGATAGATATAGGTGTTGCGGACCATGAACTCCTTGAGGATGTCGTTCTGGATAGTGCCCGCAAGCAGGGACTTGTCGTGGCCCTGTTCCTCGCCTGCGACGATGAAGGAGGCCAGCACCGGGATCACCGCGCCGTTCATGGTCATCGAGACCGAGACCTTGTCGAGCGGGATGCCGTCGAACAGGATCTTCATGTCCTCGACGCTGTCGATGGCCACACCGGCCTTGCCGACATCGCCGACCACGCGCGGGTGGTCGCTGTCATAGCCGCGGTGGGTGGCGAGGTCGAAGGCGACCGAGACGCCCTGCTGGCCCGCGGCAAGGTTGCGGCGGTAGAAGGCGTTGGATTCTTCCGCCGTGGAGAAGCCCGCGTACTGGCGGATGGTCCAGGGGCGGCCTGCATACATCGTGGCCTTCACCCCGCGGGTGAAGGGTCCGAAACCGGGGAGCGTGCCCATGTGGGGCAGATCCTTGGTGTCGTCTTCGGTATAAAGCGGCTTGACCTCAATGCCTTCCAGCGTCTGCCAGTTGAGGTCATCGACCGCCCGTCCGCGCAGCTCTTTCTCAGCCAGAGCCCGCCATTCGTCTTTGTTTGTCATCAGGTCTTCCTCTTGTCAGTGCGATACGGGGCGGGTTCGTGCCCGCCGCCTGTTTATCCGGGTCCTGTGCCAGCGCAGCGAGGCCGTCCGCCCCGCCCGCAAGCCACATCATGTCGTCGGCATAAGCCTCGCGCAGATATGCGGTCTGCGCGTCGTCGAAGGGGCGCCAGCGGCCTGTCCCTTCCGGCAGCTGGGCTGCTGCGGAGGACGGCAGGCTGGCGCGCAGGTCCTGCAGGCAGAGCGAGGCGTTCAGGCGCACCCGCGCGTGGGTGCGCGGCGCCTCAATGCCGGTGAGGGTCTCCAGCGCCGCCTCCGGCCGGGCGCCGAAGGTTTCAAACGGCAGCACCCGCAGGCGCACGCCGGGCATCGCGCAGGCAATATCGGTGATCACGTCGCGCCAGCTGCGCGGCGAATAGGCCAGCCGGTCGAGGCTGTTCGCCGTCGGCATCTTGTGGCCGCGCGCCACCGCATAAGCCAGCGCCGAGGTCCAGTAGCTGTCGAGGCTGCGGATCGAGAGCGCCACATCGGTCACCGCGCCGCCGAAAGCCTGGGCGAACCGCGCCATGCGTTCCCCGGCGCCGCTGTAGAGGTCGCCGAGGCGCAGGTTCTGGCGCACCGCGCCGATCATGTTTTCCTCGCTCACCAGCAGGTGGCGGATGCCCCGGTCGCGGCAGCCGGCCATCCGCATCTGCAGCCGCCCCTGAGCGCGTTGCACCGGGTCGCGGCCCGTCACCGGCACCGGGCCCGGCTGAATGCCGTGAAACAGGCCGTTGCGCGTGCGGTACGGGCCCCAGAAGCTGACGCCCTGCTTGTTCAGCCCCTGGGCATTCTGGCGCAGATATTCCTGAAAGGATGTTGTCGCGCAGCGGTGCGCGCCGGTATGAAGGATGACTTTCATCGTGTTACGGGACCTCTGCTGGAGGGCCGCAGGCCGCAGCCCGGTCAAGGGGAATTGCACAATCATGGCCGGCAACCCCTCATTATCCCGTTAACGATGATATTTTTTGCCCGTGTGCGGGTTTTCTCCGTCGCATTTGCCGCCGCCGCACATATATTCAACGGAACAGGAGAGATCATGAAAGCAATCCTATCCGTTGTTTTGGCAGGTTTTCTTCCGCTGGCGGCCGTCGCGGCCGATGGCAGCGCGCCTGAACTGATCCAGCCCGGGTACGATGGGGACCTGGAGGAATTCCAGTGGACGCACCGCCCGGTGGTGGTGTTTGCCGACAGCCCCGAGGACCCCCGGTACCATGAGCAGATCGAACGGCTGATGCAGGGCGCCGAAGCCCTGCGCGAGCGCGATGTGGTGGTTCTGACCGATACCGATCCGGCGGCGCGTTCTGCCTTGCGCAAGAAGCTGCGGCCCCGCGGGTTCATGCTGGTGCTGGTGGGCAAGGACGGCGGCGTCAAGCTGAGGAAGCCGCAT
Organism: Leisingera sp. CC-HEC096; assembly: GCF_059429235.1. Lineage (NCBI taxonomy): Bacteria > Pseudomonadati > Pseudomonadota > Alphaproteobacteria > Rhodobacterales > Roseobacteraceae > Leisingera > Leisingera sp. CC-HEC096. Next base: position 379,927 of record NZ_JCAIJS010000001.1, on the reverse strand, counting down.
CCCTGGACGGTACGCGAGCTGTCGCGCACCATCGACAAGTTCCCGGAACGCTTGCGCGAAGTGGAGGAACGGCGCGGCGGGTGAGCCTGGCTGCGCTGAACGTCTACCCGTTGCCGCGGACGTAGATCAGCGCCATTGCCTGCTTGTCCAGCACCACCATCGCGCCGGTTTCCGGCACGAAGACAAGGCTGGAGGCCGGATTGCGGATCGCCTGGTAATAGACTGACTTGACCAGATCGGTCATGCAGCTGACCCCTGCCAGCCCCGAATTCAGCACCCCCAGCCCCTGCGGCAGGTCGCGGGACATGATGTCCTCTGTTACCGCGTTGGGGGATTTTCCGGAGACCGCAAACATCACCGGTTTGCCCGCCTCCAGCATCTTCATGCCGGTGTTGAGAGAGCGCGCGCGGTCCACCAGCGAGGTGATGCGCGGATGTTCCGCCGTGTGAAACACCGCAGCGGTGCAGCTCATCGAGCTTTGGAAAAAGAACGTCTCCCCCAGCTCCACCCAGCCGGAGAGCCGGGCGCGCAGCGCCTCCTCCTCGTCCAGGGCACAAGCCGACAGGAGCGCCAGAGCGGTCAAAAGGCAGGTCAGAAGACGGATCATGCGGCACCTTGAGGTCGTCAAACGCCCTGAGTGTCGCGGAAATTCCTGAAGATTCGGTGCATGGCACCATGTGGTGCGGGGCAGGCACGGCAGCGGCGGCGGGAAAACCCGCCTGCCCGGCTGCATATGTGCCTGCCCCGCGGTGCATTATTCGAATTCCATGATCACATCGTCGACCGCCAGGCTGTCGCCCGCGGCGGCGTTGATCTTGGACACCACGCCCTTGCGCTCGGCGCGCAGGATGTTTTCCATCTTCATCGCCTCGACGGTGCAGAGCGCCTGGCCCTCCTGGACCTCCTGCCCCACTTCGACATCGACCTTCACGATCAGGCCGGGCATCGGGCAGAGCAGCATCTTGGAAGTGTCCGGTGCCACCTTCTCCGGCATCAGCTGCGCCAGCTCAGCCTGGCGCGGGGTGCGCACATGCACCTTGAGGTCGGCGCCGCGGGAGCGGATGCGGAAGCCCTGCGTCACCTTGCCGGTCTTCAGCACCAGGGTCTCGCCATTCACCTGCAGGGTGGCCAGCTGGTCGCCCGGCGTCCAGTCCGAGGTCACACGGTAGCTGCCGCCGCCCTCGAAATTGACGGTGGCGCCTTCGCGGTCGGCGTCGATCACCACGTTAAAGGACTGGCCCTGAAGGGTGACGACCCAATCAGTGCCGACCTTGCGCTCGTGGTTGTCCATCCGGCCGGACACGCGGGTGCGGCGGATTTCGGCAACCCGGTGCATTGCGGCGCAGGACGCCGCGATCTTGCGCAGGTCGTCGCTGTGCAGTTCGACCCCCTCGAAGCCCTCGGGATACTGCTCCTCGATGAAGGCGGTGGTCATCGAGCCCTCGATGAAGATCGGGTGGTCCATTACCGCCGACAGGAACGGCAGGTTGTGGCCGATGCCCTCTACCTCGAAGCTGTCGAGCGCGGTGCGCATGGCGCCGATGGCGTCCTCGCGGGTCGGCGCCCAGGTGCAGAGCTTGGCGATCATCGGGTCGTAGTACATCGAGATCTCGCCGCCCTCATAGACGCCGGTGTCGTTGCGCACGGCGGCTTCGCCCGCCGGTGCATCGCCCTGCCACTTGCCGTTTTCCAGCATCGGGCCTGCGGCGGTTTCCTGCGGCGGGCGGTAGCGGGTCAGGCGGCCGATGGACGGCAGGAAGCCGCGGTAGGGGTCCTCGGCATAAAGGCGGTTTTCAATCGCCCAGCCGGTGAGTTTGACGTCCTCCTGGCGCAGCGGCAGTTCCGCCCCGTCGGCGACGCGGATCATCTGCTCCACCAGGTCGACGCCGGTGATCAGCTCAGTGACCGGGTGCTCCACCTGAAGGCGGGTGTTCATTTCCAGGAAATAGAAGTTCTTGTCGCCGTCGACGATGAATTCCACGGTGCCTGCGGAGGAATAGCCCACAGCCTTGGCCAGCGCGACGGCCTGCTCGCCCATCGCCTTGCGGGTTTCCTCATCCAGGAAGGGCGACGGGGCCTCTTCCACGACTTTCTGGTTGCGGCGCTGGATCGAGCATTCGCGCTCGCCCAGATAGATGCCGTTGCCGTGCTTGTCGCAGAGCACCTGGATTTCGATGTGGCGCGGCTGGGTGACGAATTTCTCGATGAAGATCCGGTCATCGCCAAAGGAGTTCGCGGCCTCGTTCTTGGAGGACTGGAAGCCTTCGCGGGCCTCGTCGTCGTTCCAGGCGATCCGCATGCCCTTGCCGCCGCCGCCGGCAGAGGCCTTGATCATCACCGGGTAGCCGATCTCATTCGAAATCTTCACCGCCTCGTCGGCATCGGCAATAAGCCCCATGTAACCGGGCACGGTGGAGACGCCGGCCTCCTGGGCGATTTTCTTGGAGGTGATCTTGTCGCCCATCGCCTCGATCGCGCCTTTCGGGGGGCCGACAAAGGCGACGCCTTCGGCCTCCAGCGCCTCGGCGAACTTGGAGTTCTCGGACAGGAAACCATAACCCGGATGCACCGCCTGCGCGCCGGTCTGGCGGATCGCCTCCATCACCTTATCGATCACGATATAGGACTGGTTGGCCGGTGGCGGACCGATGTGGACAGCCTCGTCGGCCATCTGCACATGCAGGGCCTGCTTGTCGGCGTCGGAGTAGATGGCAACGGTCTTGATGCCCATTTTCCGCGCGGTTTTGATCACGCGGCAGGCGATCTCGCCCCGGTTGGCGATCAGGATCTTATCAAACATAGGCAGTCCCTTGTTTCTTGGTATTCCGGAATGCAAAACGCCGCGCCCGGGGCAAGCCCGGGCACGGCGTAAGCGCGATAGGATGTGCAGCCCCGGCGGGGCCGCTTTTCAGAGCTGCTGCGGCAGCCTCAGCATTTGCGGGGGTTTTGTTCGCAGTAAACAAGGTTTGCGGCAACGCCGACAGCGGCGCCGGTGACCAGGTTGGCGTCCAGCAGCGCAGCGCCTGCTGCGCCGGCGCCTGCGCCGTAAACGACCCGCTCGCCAGTGGTGTCGCCGCACGCCGCCGCCACGCCGCAAAGCGAGAGCGCCGCGATAAGAGATTTTGCCCGCATGTCCATGTTCCTTCTTCCGGGGACGTCAGTGTCCCTGCGGAATTTGCAGGCGGAACGGTCAGGTGCAACGGCGGAGAGACACGCCCCTTCACATGGGCGGAGGCTTGCCGCATCGGGGGGGGCGAATGGCAAGCTTCCGCCGCTGCCTGAAGGGGATAAAAGACGGGCAGGCCGCGGATGGGGTCGCGTACCTGCCCGTTCAGGCGAAGGGGCCGGAACAGATGCTCGGCACAGCAGCGTGGCTGCGCTGCTTGACTCACGATGCACGCCGCGGAGGCCGCTGTAAGCACAGGAAATGCGGGGCCGTTGATTTGGGCAGATTCCTGCTGAATCCCGCGGGCCGTGTGCAGATTCACGCCGACATAACGGTTGGCCCGGCGGCTGCTGGCGCGGCTGCGCAGCGGTGCTGTCACATAACCGTTACGGAGGCGGCGCGGATCAGAGCCAGCCCGGCCGCCGCTGCTGCGCCCGCGTGACCGGCGGGGGAATTGCGGCGCCAGGTTTTGCCGTGCAGCCAAAGGTTTGGCGGATGCGGTCACATCTGCGGGACCGCGTCGTGGGAATTCGTCACTTTTCCCGGCGCCCGCGGTCACGGTCACTCCCTTGGATGTCATTTCCCCTTGTTTGCCCCCCGTGAAAGCGTGGCCCGACACCACGCAAGGAGGAGGGATAACCCCATGATCAAGGTGCAAAAGGGGCGTTTCGCCCTGGCTGCCGCAGCGCTTGCCGGCAGCGCCGGGCTGGCCCAGGCAGACACGCAGTCCGAGCTGCAGGAGCTGCGCAACCGCGTCGAGGCCCTGGAGGCCGGTAACCAGCAGGTGACCGGCGCCTCCGGCGATTTCCGGCTGGGCAATACCGCGGTCGACATCTACGGCTATGCCAAGGCCGATTTCTATTACGACTTTGATTTCACTCAGGGCGATACTGCATTTGTGAACAATATCGGTGAGCCGGTAAACGCCACCGGCGGCGAGTTCGGCGCCACCGTGCGCCAGTCGCGCCTGGGCATCCGCACCACCACCGAAAGCGATATCGGCACCCTGCGCGGGCAGCTGGAATTCGACCTGTTCGCCTCGGGCGGCCGGTCCGAACTGCGGCTGCGCCACGCCAATATCCAGATCGGCGATCACTGGACCTTTGGCCAGACCTGGACCAACTTCATGCCGTTGGGCCAGTACCCTGCCAGCGTGGAGTTCAACGGCCCTGTCGGCATCGCCTTTGCCCGCGTGCCGCAGATCCGCTACAGCAACAGCTTTGGCGGCGGCTTCGATTACAGCTTGTCGCTGGAGGAAAACAGCTCCTCGTCCAGCGATCCGGTGTTCACCGCGGCCGCGCAATACAGCAAAGACCTGTTCACCGCGCGGATTGCCGGGCTGACCGGCACCATCGAGAGCGGCGGCGCTGAAGCGGATCAGACCGGCGTCACCCTGTCCGGCGCGGTCACCCCCTGGGAAGGCGGACTGTTTCAGGCCACTTACGTCGACGGCGAAGCCCTTGGGCCGCTGCTGATCGGGGTTGGCGATGCCATTGTTGGCGGTCAGGCCAATGACGTCGAGGGTTACACCCTCGAGTTCCGCCAGGACATCGGCGAGAAATGGAATGTCGGCATCGGCTACGGGCGCGAGGATTACGACCTGCCGACCTCGACCGGCGCGCTGTCCTTTACCGAGCTGGAGACCATTCACGTCAATGCGTTCTTCAGCCCGACCGACAATCTGACGCTGAGCGCCGAGTACATCTTTGGCGGGCGCAACGACACCGTCTCCGGCAGCACCTTTGACGGCGACCGGGTCCAGCTGGCGGTGCAGCTGGACTTCTGAGCGGCGGCCCGCCCCGCAGCAGCGCCCCCTGCCCCGCAAGGAAACTTGCGGGGTTCCCGGGGTGCTATGCGTGCGGGGCGCCCGCATCAGCTGAACGCCTCCGGGAAAGAGGCGCGGGCCACGGATTCGTCAATGACCAGCAGTGCCTCATAGCTTTCGGGATCGAAGGGTTCTTCGGCCGGGATCACCTCGCGGCCGAACAGCCAGCTAAGACGGCCGGCATCAAGGTTGCCGCGTTCAAACGGCTGGTCGCCGAATTGCTCCCACAGCGCCTGCATGAACGTCTGGTCGACGCGTTTGTCGACGTTCTTGCGGTCGCGGAAGCGCTCGCGCCGGATCAGCGGCGTGGCCCCCTTGGGGTTGGGGCGGCGGATGGTGAATTGGAAATCAGTGCCGGGCATACGGCCCGGGAACCCGCGGTGTTTCAGCATTTGGGTGCCTCCGGTCCGGCACCCCACGGGGCGGCGGGGGCCGGCCGCAGGGCCGGACCCCTGTAGGGATTAGTTGTACTTGCCGGTGAATTCCGGCTCTTGCGAGACCGGCTGCGGCTCAACCACGACGAATTCTTCTTCCTGCTGGGCGCAGGCGGTAACAGCGGCCAGCAGGCCAGCCAGGGCGATAAGCTTGATGCTCTTGGACATTTCTGTCTCCTGATAAAATTTGTGAAACCTGCGGGGGCTGTGCCCGCCGCCTGCCTCAACCTCAATGCGAAGGCAGTCAACCAACTGCCCGTGCCGAGGATAGCCGGGTTTACATCCGAGTCACATGCAAATCGCGGCAATTGGCAGCGCTGTGGCTGCAATGCCGCAAGTTTCCGCCGATCTGAGCTTTGCCCCGCAAGATATTGTGGACGCATCAGAAAGCCTCCCACATGCAGGCCGTGCCGTCGGGGCGGTAGGCTTCAAAGAACTGGGTCGCTTCCGGATCCTGCACGCCAAAGGGCACCTCCCGGTCCGAAAGCGAGATCACCACCCGCGCGGCCGTCATTCCGTGTTCGGCCAGATAGGGCAGCGCCAGGGTGCCGCACAGGTGATCCATGTCGGGGGCCGCGGTGTCATAGCTGACGGTGCCGGTGCCGCGGGCGATCTGCGGCGCCAAAAAGCGGAACCTGGCCCAAGTCTGGTCCGGCTGGCCGGGTGCTTCGTCCAGCAGCACTTCGGCCAGGGTCACCGGCTGGCCCGAGGGCACGGCGATGGCGTCCGCGGCCAGCGCGGCCTGGGCAAAGAGCGCAAAGGGGATGGCCGCCAGATATCCGCAGCCCCGGCCCCCGGTTACCCGGGCTCCTCCGGCCGGAGCTGCAGGCGCTGCGCAAGTCGCGCGCGCTGTCTGATATCGTCTGGAGCGGATCATGACGCTGATTCGCTCTTCATGTCAATTTTTGCCGCGAATCTGTGCGATTCCCTCGCATCTGCCCGGGAATCACGCAGTGCATTCCCCTGCCCCCGGCCGGCATGGCGGATCCAGCGGGCGCGGCTGGCGGGGTTTTCCAGAACCTCAGCGATCTGCCCGGCGGCATTTGAAGGCACCCGGCCCGTCACTTGGCCGCCAGCGCGCACCTTGACCCCCTGCCCTTCAGCGGCAATTTCCACCACCGGGGAGAAGCCGCGCAAGGATTGCAGGCGCCGCCACATATCCTGACGGATCTGATGCGCCAGCCGCAGCGGGTCGCCGGCGGGCAGCACCGTTTCCGCCGCCACGTCAAAGCGCGCAGGCAGGCGGCGCGACAGCGTCAGGCTGCTGTCTGTGCGGGTGATATGCCAACGGCTGCGGGTCAAGCTACCGGATCCCTCTTCATCTGGCTTAAAAATATCCTCGGGGGTGCGGGGGCAGACAGCCCCCGCTGACACATCCGCTGTTACAGCGGGATGTTGTCGTGCTTTTTCCACGGGTTCTTCAGCTGCTTGCCCCGCAGGGAGGCAAAGGCGCGGCTGACCCGGCGGCGAGTGGACTGGGGCATGATCACCTCGTCGATGAAGCCGCGCTCGGCCGCCACGAAGGGGTTGGCGAAGCGGTCTTCATACTCCGCAGTTTTCTGAGCGATCTTTTCGGGATCGTTCAGATCGGCGCGGTGGATGATCTCGGTGGCGCCCTTGGCCCCCATCACCGCGATCTCGGCGGTCGGCCAGGCATAGTTGAAGTCGCCGCGCAGGTGCTTGGAAGCCATCACGTCATAGGCGCCGCCATAGGCCTTGCGGGTGATCACGGTGACCTTGGGAACGGTGGCTTCGCCATAGGCAAACAGCAGCTTGGCGCCGTGCTTGATGACGCCGCCGTATTCCTGGGAGGTGCCCGGCAGGAAGCCCGGCACGTCGACGAAGGTCAGGATCGGGATTTCGAAACAGTCGCAGAACCGCACGAAGCGGGCGGCCTTGCGGCTGGAGTCGATGTCGAGGCAGCCCGCCAGCACCATCGGCTGGTTGGCGACGACGCCCACGGTCTGGCCCTCAAGACGGATGAAGCCGGTGATGATGTTCTTGGCGAAATCCTCCTGGATTTCGTAGAAGTCACCCTCGTCCGCGACCTTGGTGATCAGCTCCTTCATGTCATAGGGGCTGTTGGGGTTTTCCGGGATCAGGGTGTCGAGGCTGGTCTCGATGCGGCCGGGCTCGTCAAAGAACGGGCGCACCGGCGGCTTTTCGCGGTTGTTGAGCGGCAGGAAATCGACCAGGCGGCGAACCTCGGCCAGGGCTTCCACGTCGTTTTCAAAGGCGCCATCGGCGACCGAGGATTTACGGGTGTGGGTGGAGGCACCGCCCAGTTCCTCAGCCGTAACCACCTCGTTGGTCACGGTTTTCACCACATCCGGGCCGGTCACGAACATGTAGGAGGTGTCCTTGACCATGAAGATGAAGTCGGTCATCGCCGGGCTGTAGACCGCCCCGCCCGCGCAGGGGCCCATGATGACAGAGATCTGCGGGATCACGCCGGAGGCCATGATGTTGCGCTGGAAGATCTCGGCGTAGCCTGCGAGCGCGTCGACGCCTTCCTGGATGCGGGCGCCGCCGGAGTCGTTGATGCCGATCACAGGCGCGCCGTTCTGCACCGCCATGTCCATGATCTTGCAGATCTTCTGGGCGTGGGTCGCGGAGACCGAGCCGCCCAGAACTGTGAAGTCCTGGGAGAAGACATAGACCTGACGGCCGTTGATGGTGCCCCAGCCGGTCACCACGCCGTCACCCGCCGGCTTGTTGTCTTCCATGCCGAAATCGGCGCAGCGGTGGCTGACGAACATGTCGAATTCTTCGAAGCTGCCCTCGTCCAGCAACAGCTCGATCCGTTCGCGGGCTGTCAGCTTGCCGCGCCCGTGCTGTGCATCGATGCGGCGCTGGCCGCCGCCCAGCCGCGCGTCCTGGCGGCGGTCTTCCAGCTCGGAAAGAATGTCTTTCATGGCACATGTCCCCTGTAGATTTCACCGGGACCATATATTGCGCGCGCAGCAAGCCAAAGGTAATTTTCGCAAATTTGCAAACCGTTTGCATATGATGTTAGCAAACCTGAAAATCAGCAAAGTCCGGCCATCCTTTGCCCGCTGTGCGTCGCTAGCCGGACAGCGGGGTCAGGCGGCTTTTGCGATATCCGCCATTTGCCGCAATGCTGCCGTCAGCGGCGCCTTGACCGGAACGGAAACGCCAAAGGGGTTGTCCTCGACCATTGTGATCACCGGATCATCCTTGAGGAACTTGAGGTACGCGGCGATCTGGGCCAGCAGCGCCTGCGCCGCTGCCTTGCGGGCGTCGCCGGTGGCAGATTTCATCTCGAACAGCGCTTTCATCAGGGCGGTCTGATTGCCGTCGGTGACACCCGCCAGCCCGGCATCGGCAATCTGGGCCAGCACCGGGTGGTTCTGCGCCTTGAGCGCGTCCTGCAGGCTGGAGACGCCGCGGTCGACGTCCTCCTTGGCGGCCTGCCAGATTTCCATCGGGTCGGCCTGCGTCTGCTCCGCCTCTGCCGGGGCGTCCAGGGCAGCGATCAGCGCCTTCAGCCCCTCCGCGGCCTCCGGCAGGGCGCCGGATTTGAGGCTGGCGGCAATGGCCCGGGCCTGCTCGGCCAGCGGTGCGGCCTGCTCCGGCGGCAGGGCCTTGATCCTGGCTGCCTGCGCTGCCAGCAGCTTGCTCAGCTTGGCAGCCTGCTCTGACTGCGCGGGGGCCGGTTTGGGCTGCGCCTGAAGCTTGGCAAGCGCGGCCTCCAGCCGGTCGAGCCGGGCGGCACAGCCGTCATGGTCGCCCTGCCGAAGCAGCTTGGCGCTGGCCTTGATCTCCGGCGCGAGCTTGCCCGCCAGCTCCGGATTGCCCAGCGCCTTGACCGTTTCCGCGGCGGCGGCGATGCGCTGTTTCAACGCTGCCGCCGCGCCATCGTCCGCCTGTTCCGGCGCGCTGGCTTCCAGCGCCTCGGCTTCGTCATCCGGCAGGCTGTCCTCGTCAATGATGCTGCCGTCGGGGCCGACCAGCACCGGCTTGAACTTGACCATGCCTTCGGTTTTGAACTTCTTCTTCAGCTGCTTGACGATGCCCTTGAGCGGCTTTTCCGGCTGCAGGAAAACCTCGTTTTCCTCCACCCGCAGGGTGCCGAAACAGGTTTTCTTGATCCCCCGCATCTTCTTGAGGTCGCCGCGCAGTACCTTGCCGGGCTTGCGCAGGTCGATCATCAGGCCACAGTTTTCCGGTTTGCCCGCCAGCCCGAAGGCAAAGGGCAGCTCCTTGCCGGAAGCCTTGGACTTTTTCAGGAGCTTCAGGACGGCGTCGGAATCAAAAGCCTGGTCTGCCATGGTGTACTCCTAGCTGGCGCCGGTGGCCGCGGCCCAGTCCTCTGCGCTCATATCCACGAACTCCAGATCCGCCTCGTCGCCGGGCTCTGACAGCGGCTGATCCGGCCAGATCGTCTCATAGGCGCGGCGGAACAGCGCCTGCAGTTCGGCGTCGTCGAAGGGGTACTGCTGGCCCGCGAACTGGCCGATGCGGCCGCGCGGATTGGCGATCAGAGAGTCCAGCGCCAGCCGCAGCCAGTCGAGGTTGCCGTCCTTGTGGGCACGCCTGTGCATGGCGCGGATGTCGGCGTCGAACTGGGCCAGATCGGCCATCGGATCGGGCGCGTTGACGGCCCGGCCCATAGTCAGCAGACGCGTGTAGCCCGCGATCAATTCCTTGCGGATTTTCATGGGATCATGTTCCCCGGATTGGCGTTGGTGTAGGTCTTGGTCTCATTGTCCCAGCCGTCGGCGACCGGATATTGCTGCATCATCACCCAGCGGCCCGGGATCTCCGTCGGAGCGGTGTTGTGCCGCTCTTTGTACTTCTCGAAGTAGTCGGCGTTGTCCTGGGCCTTTTCCTCGGGGTGGTCCGTCGGATCGGCAGGAAAGGGGGTGGTTTCGGCGGGCAGCTTGTCCGGCTCCCAGATGAAGTTCACATAGGCGCGGGTCAGGCCCTCGATCTCCTCAAAGGTCTCATAGGTCTTGTCGGGGATCGGTTCGCCATGGTCGTCGAGGCGCACGTGTTTCTTGTGGCCAACAAAGGCCTTGTCGATCGGGCGGCCGTGCTCGACGGTACAGTCGAAGTTTTCCTCGGGCCAGTCCAGCGGATTGCCCGAGACATCCATTTTGGTCACGTTGATGTCAATTTTCTCATCACTGTCCAGCGCAGCCTGGGCCGCCAGTTCGCGGCCGGCCAGCCAGTCCTGCGGGCTGTGGAACTTGGAGGAGGCGCCGGTGTAGGAGCGCTCGTCGTCGGTTTTGGCATTCGGCGGTTTGCCGGTCTTGAGCCGCTGGATCAGGTCGTCGTCGCTGACGTCCGGGCCGTGGCGGTCCAGCGAATGGCCCGCGTTGCTGTCCACGCCATCCTTCGCCTCGCAGTCTTCGGCGGCTTCCTTGCAGAGCGCCTGCAGGTCGGTGCGGATGCCGTCAAAGGCGGTCTTGGCCTTGGGGAAGTCGGGTTTCCTGGCCTCATCCTCGGCGGCCGCGACCCGCTCCTTGAAGGGCGTCAGCTTGCCCGCGTCCGTGCCGGCCCGCTCCAGCGCCTTGAGGATGCCCTGGACCTGGAAGCGGGCGGTGGCCATGGGCTTGACCTGCTGCAGCAGTTTCTGGTGGGTGTCCAGCATCAGGAAGGCGTCGCCGTATTCCTTGTCATTGTCCGCCCGGTCCGTGGCGGTTTTCAGCGACGCATCCAGCGCATCCTCTGCCGGTGCCAGCTTGAGGTATTTTTTGGTCCGGTTGTGCTCTTTCTGAACCTTGGCCAGCTTGGCGCGGTAGTCCGCCATGGCCAGCACCAGCTCCATGTAATCCGTCCCGTCCAGCACCGCCTGCAGGTCGCTGGCGGCCTTGGCCGGATCGCCGCCGCGGGCGGTGGCCTCTGCCGCCTTGATGGCCGCATCGAGCGGGCCGGTCAGTTCATCCGCGTCGCCGGGCAGTACTGCCAGCAGATCCTCTGCGGCCTGCCGGGCGTCCAGATAGGCAGGCATCGCGCGCAGCAGCGCCAGCGCCCCGGGGACTGCGGCCACCGCCTCGGAGTATTTTTTGGCGGCCAGGGCGTCTGCCACCTGTTTCTGGAAATCGTACCCCGCAGCCGCCGGATAGCGCTGCAGGATCAGCGCCATCTCGCGGCGCTCATCCACCACTTTCTCCAGCTTGAACAGCTCATTGAGCTTGGCGTGATACTGCGGGGCGCCTGCGTCCTTGTCGAAGTTGCCGGCGTCCGCCAGTGCCTTATGCGCATCCCAGGTGGCGGTCAGATCGGACAGCTCCGGCTCTGTCAGCACCTGGCGGAGCGCCTGGTATTTCTTCTCCAGCGCCTTGACGATCTGTTTGGACCGGCTCTGGCGCATCAGCACTTTGTTGGCCCCCTCCCAGACCTTCAAATCCGCCATGGCGCCGGCAGGATCATTGGTGCCCTTGAATTTCTGCTTGGTATCAGCCGCCGCCAAGGCATCCCGGAAGCCCTTGTCCGCCTTCAGCGAAGCATCAAAGGTGCGCATGTATCTGGCCAGCGCGCCGCGCTCCGGGGAACTGTAATCTATCAGCTCCTGCAAGAGCGCCTCGCCCTCGGTGTACTTCTGCTGCTTATAGGCCTTTTTCTTGGCGTTCTTCAGGTGGTTGCGGTAATCCTTGGCGTCCGGGACCATGCTGGACAGGATGAAGTCGCAGCGGTCATGGGTGTTTGCCATGTAGTCCGCCAAAAGCGCGTCAAAGCTGAGCGCCTTGGCCATGTCCGCCTCGTCGCCGAGGTTGGCCTTCCAGGACTCCAGCGCCGTCTTGGCTGCGCCGAAATCGCCGGCCTTGGAATGGCCTGCCGCAGCTTTCATCTGCGCGCTGCGGGCGGCTGTGGCGGTGCCCTTGCCCGGATCGCCCATAGGCTCGATCAGCGACAGGGTCGCGCGGGTCCAGTTGTCGAAGTAGAGGCCGTATGTATTGGCGGCCTCCGCCTTGGCGGTGATCTCCTTGGCCTGCGCCTCCACCGCCTCGAAGTCAGTGGCCGTGACGGCAGCGGCCATCGCTGTGTGCGCGGCTTTGATCAGCCCCTCAAGATAGGTGAAAGCGCCCTGATCGAGGGTGTCGCGCACGGCGGCAAACTTGGCCTCAGCCTCCGCCTGGGCGGCCTGCGCCTTGCCCCGGGCCGCGGCGGTGGCAGTCTGCGCGGCGATCTGGCTGGACAGTTCCTGGATATCGCTGTCGATCTGATCGAAAGCATCCGCGCCGCCCGCGCCGAGGATTTCCTTTTTCAGCGCCTTGCGCCCGCCCGCCAGGCTGCGCCGGGCGCCGGAGCTGAGAGTGGCGGGGATGGTGATCTTGGCCAGTTCCGCCAGCGCCGCCTTGCGCCGGGCCTCCAGTTCCTCATCCCCGGGATCCGGCATATCCGGCATGGTCCAGGCCTTGATGGCATAAAACCGTTCGGCCCACTGGCGGATGGCAGGGTTGTTGGCAAGCGGATCCGGGGTATTGGCCATGTATCACCTCAACACAACAAAGGGGCGGCCTTGGGGAAATGCGCGAAAATATGCGCTGCCTAAGCAACCATAGGTGACGCCGCGATTTTCATGCAAGGGTATTCTGACGCTGCGGCAAGCCTGTGCGCAGCCGCGCAGAGGATTGATGGACAAGCGCCCCGGACTGCTCTAACCCGATGGTATGTCCACATATAATACCCGCGTGTCCGGACAGCGGACGCCCCCGCGCATTTTCACCCTGATCCTGCTCGCCGGCCTGTCGGCGCTTGGCATGAACCTGCATCTGCCGTCGCTGGCGGGCATGTCGGAGTATTACGCGGTCGACTACCGAGTGATGCAGCTGTCGGTAGCGCTGTATCTGGCGGGCAATGCGGTGGTGCAGATCTTTGTCGGGCCGATTTCCGACCAGATGGGGCGGCGGCCGGTGATCCTGGGCAGCATCGTGCTGTTCCTGCTGGCCACGCTGGGCTGCATTTATGCCCCCACAGCAGAGATATTCCTGATGTTCCGGGTGGCGCAAACGGCAGTCGCAGCCACCATGGTGCTGAGCCGCGCGGCGGTGCGCGACATGTATGACACCAACGAGGCCGCCAGCATGATCGGCTATGTCACCATGGGCATGGCAATCGTGCCGATGATCGGCCCGGCGATCGGCGGCTTCCTGGATCAGTGGATGGGCTGGAAAGCCAATTTCTGGATGCTGTTCCTGGTCGGCGCGGCGACGCTGATGATCACCTTCACCGATTTCGGCGAGACCGCGCACAAGAGCGGCAAGACGCTGATGGCGCAGTTCAGCGAGTATCCCGAGCTGCTGCGCTCGCCGCGGTTTTGGGGCTATTCGCTGTCTTCCGGTTTGGCCTCGGGCGCGTTCTTCGCCTACCTTGGCGGCGCGCCCTTTGTCGGCACCGAGGTCTACGGCCTCAGCACGGCGGAGCTGGGCGTTTACTTCTCTGCGCCTGCGGTGGGGTATTTTGCCGGCAACTTTATCTCCGGGCGCTATTCCACCAGGCTGGGGGTCAACCGCATGGTGCTGTGGGGCTGCGTGATCAATGGCGGCGGGGTGCTGCTGTCGCTGCTGATTGCGATGGCGGGCGCAGATACTGTGTGGACCTTCTTTGGCCTCATGTGCTTTGTCGGGCTTGGCAATGGCATGGCGATCCCCAATGCCACTGCCGGCGCGATTTCGGTGCGGCCGCATCTGGCAGGCACCGCCTCCGGCCTCAGCGGCGCGATTATGATCGGCGCAGGTGCGGCGCTCAGCGCCTTTGCCGGGATGATGCTGGTGCCGGGTTCCACGGCGGTGCCGCTTCTGGCGATCATGTTTGCCACCGCCGCCTGCGGGCTGATTGCGATTCTGCTGGTTGTCTGGCGGGAGCGGCAGATCCGCGCATAGGAATCGCCGCAGCCTTGCAGGCATCTCTTTGCAATTATACTGTTCGCAGGAGTTCGATTTGCAAAGGCACGCCCCATGGCCACCCAGAAACTTTACGCCGGCGCCAAGCTGCGCGAGATGCGGCAGCGGCTGGAGCTGACACAAAAGGATTTCGCCGCCAAGCTGGGGGTCTCCCTGCCCTATCTGAACCAGATGGAGAACAACAACCGCCCGGTGTCGACCACGGTGGTGCTGGCGCTGGCGCAGGAATTCGGCATGGATGTGACCGAGCTGAGCGCCGGCGACAGCGAACGCCTGGTCAGCGACATGCGCGAGGCGATGGCGGATCCGGTGTTTGCCGATGATGCGCCGCCCTTGGCGGACCTGCGGCTGACGGCGTCGAACGCGCCGGCGCTGGCGCGGGCGTTTCTGACCCTGCACCAGGCCTACCGCCAGACCCACGAACGCCTTGCCTCATTGGATGAGGCGCTGGGGCGGGAGGATGCGCGTATCCAGGCCAGCCCTTGGGAAGAGGTGCGGGATTTCTTCCACTATTGCGACAACTACATCGACGCGGTCGACCGCGCGGCAGAGCATTTTGCCGCCACCAGCGACATCCGCGCGGCCGCAGTGGCAGAGCTGGAGCGCGGCGGGGTTGCCGTGAAGCAGACCGAGATGGAGGGGCTGCGCCACTATGATGCGGAGGCAGGCGTGCTGCATCTGTCCAACCGCTCCGCCCCGCAGACGCAGCTGTTCCAGATGCTGCTGCAGGTGGCCCTGCTGCGGCAGAACCAGCTGCTGGAGGCGACGCTGGATTTTGCAAAGTTCCAGAGCGAAGAGGCCCGCGCCATCGCCAAGATCGGCCTGGCCAACTACTTTGCCGGGGCCGCGCTGATGCCCTACACGCGGTTTCTGGAGGCGGCGCAGGCCTGCCGGCACGACCTGGAGCTGCTGGCGATCCGTTTCGGCGCCTCGATCGAGCAGATCGCGCACAGGCTTTCGACCATGCAGCGGCCCGGCGCCAAGGGGGTGCCGTTCTTTTTCGTGCGCGTCGATCAGGCGGGCACCATTACCAAGCGCCACTCGGCCACGCGGCTGCAGTTTGCCCGGTTTGGCGGCGCCTGCCCGTTGTGGAACGTGCACCGGGCGTTTGAGACCCCGGGCCGGTTTCTGCGTCAGCTGGCGGAGACGCCGGACGGGGTGCGCTATATATCGCTGGCGCGGGATGTGTCGAAACCGGGCGGCTCCTTTGGTGCGCCAGTGCGCCGCTATGCGATTGCGTTGGGGTGCGAGGTGCGCCATGCGGATGCCCTGGTCTATGCCGACGGGCTGGATGTGAGCCAGGACAGCGCCTATGAGCCGATCGGGATTTCCTGCCGCATCTGCGAGCGCAAGGACTGCCACCAGCGCTCTGTCCCGCCGCTGGAGCGGCGGCTGACCATCAACACCGACCAGCGCGGCGTGCTGCCCTATGAGGTGAGCTGACGCTGCGGCTGGCCTGCGTGTGCTGCGCGTCCTAGGTTAGGGTCATGGCGGATTTCGAACAACTGGTCCTGTCCGGCGGCGGCTGCCGCTGTTTCTGGCAGGGCGGCTTTCTGCATGTAGTGCAGGATGAGCTGCCGCTGAGCCCTGCCAGGGTGACGGGGGTGTCCGGCGGCGCGCTGACGCTGGCGGGGTTCCTTGCGGGCCGTGGCGAGCAGGTGCTGGCGGAGATGAAGGACGCCTTCCGGAAAACCGTCAGCAACATCAACTTGCACCAGCCCGGCGAGGGCGGGCTGACGCCGCATCAGCAGGTCTATGAGGACGTGGTCACCCGGTCGCTGGACGGCGATGCCATGGCGCGGGTGGCTGCCGGGCCGCAGGCGCAGATCCTGCTGGGGCACCCGCCATCCGACCGCTGGGCGCGGTTGACCGGCAGCCTGGCGACGATGGCCTATGAGGCGGAGCTGCACCTGGTTGGCTCGCCGCATTTCAACTGGGCGGAGCGGTTTGGCGTGACCTCCTGCCTGGTGGACGCAAATGCGGCGGCGCGGGAGGGCCGGCTGGCCGATCTGGTGCGGTTCGCCGCCACCATCCCGCCGGTGTTCGAGCCGCCGCGCTGGAACGGGCGGGCGGTGATCGATGGCGGCATGGCCGATCAGGCGCCGATGCCGAAGCCGGACAAGGGGCGCACACTGGTGCTGCTGACGCGCCCCTACAAGCGGCTGCCGGACGTCGCCGGGCGGCTGTACGTCTGGCCTGAGGACGAGGTACCTGCGGACAAGATTGATTTTACCGATCCGGAGAAGATCCAGGCGACCTGGGATGCGGGGCTTGCAGCAGGTGAAGCGTTTCTTCGGAAGGCCGCGGCGGAGTGATGCCTGCGGCGGCTGCGCGGCACTGTGCCGCCTTCAGCGGTGAGCTGCGGCAGGCCTACGGAAATCCGTGCGGGATTGTCAGCCGCGCAAGCGGTCCAGCAGGCGGACCAGCAGGGCGCGTTCCGCCTGAACGGCAGCTGCCGGCGGCTGTTTGGGTTGATCCTTTGGGGCTGGCTGCCAATGGCGCAAACGGCGCGGCGCAGGCTTCTCTTCCTCAGTACGCACTGCCGTGTCTTCCCGGATCACACTTCGGACCGCCGCAAGGATTTCCGCGTCGGAAATCTCGGCTGGTGTCCCTTCAATCTCCTGCCAAAGGCCCGGCTGATAGATGTGTCCCATACGGTTGCTCCCTCGCACACTGCTGCGCAGCAGCCGGTCTGAGGCCAAACCTGAGCTGCAGGCTATACGTAGCGCGTCCGGTCACAATTTTGACGAATTTGCCTTAAATTCACCAAAATTGCCTCATCTGGCGGAGGGTTCGGTCTACATTGGCTGGATGGTGCAGCATTGTTTCCCATTCGAGATCAAACCGACCGCAGCGAATCGCATGGCAACTTTGGCTGTAAAAAAGTTCCGTCCGGCGCCCGTTTCTCAGGATGCTTCTATTCAGCCGCACGCTCCGGACCGGAGCCCCGGATCCCGCCCTTCGGCACGGCGCGGTGTTTGCGGCACCCTGTTTCGCTTTGCCCGCTGCCCGGCACAGCCTTGATCTCGGACCCGGACTGAAGAAATCACGAGGGAATTCAGCAGCTGACAATATGAAGAGAAGGGGAAATCACCCCCTCAATTTGCCAAGGCACGACACAGCGAGGCATCATCCTTGACTTCGCGGTCAGCCAGGAACAAAACAGGAACAAGCAAAGTTTACGAGCCGCAAGAGGACAGCCAATGGAAGAGAAACTCAGCATATCCCGGGATTTCGATTTTGAAATCGGCCGATGGAATGTGCGCCACCGCAGGCTGAAAGAGCGCCTGGCTGGCTGCGATGAATGGGAAGAGTTCCCAGGCACCTCGGAAACCCGGCATGTGCTGGGCGGGAATGGTAATGTCGAAGACAATCTTCTCAAATTTCCCGGCGGGGCCTACCGGGCAATCGCGCTGCGGTCTTTTGATACGGCCAGCCAGACCTGGGCCATATGGTGGCTGTCGGCCAACGACCCGCATCAGCTGGACGTGCCAGTGATCGGCAAGTTCAAGGACGGTACCGGCTCTTTCTTTGCAGAAGATACCCTGCGGGGTGACCCCGTGGCGGTCAGGTTTCTTTGGCTGCACACCCGAACTGAGCCCCCCCGCTGGGAACAGGCCTTGTCGCAGGACGGCGGCAAGACCTGGGAAACGAATTGGACCATGGATTTCACGCGCGTGTGATGCGCGCCGCGGACCGCGCCCTAGTAACTGAAAAGGAGCGCCACCGGCGCTCCTTTCCCTATTCTGGATTGTGGTCCGGGCCTTATGCCTTGGACAGGATCCCCCAGATCTCATCCTTCAGCGCGGCGCGCTGCTTGCGCAGATCGGTTTCGGCTTGTTCGCTCACCGGCTCCACGTTGGTTTCCGCCCGGTGCACGGCGCGGTTCACTTCGTGATACTCATCCGACAGCTTGGCAAAATGCGCATCCGACTGCTTCAGCTGGCTCATCAGCGCAGCCTTTTCCGGGAATTCCTCGGACAGCTCATGGGGAGTATGGGACACCTGTTCGCTCCTTCTTCCTAGGGTCGGATGCAGAATATGCCCGCCCCCGCCCCGCCACTTTGACGCGGATCAAAAGATGTGCGCGGCGCGCTGATTTTCAGAAAGAATTTTGCGGAAAGTAAGCCGCCCGCACAAAGGGGAGGTGGCGGGCGGCTTGCTGGCAGCGCAACAGGATCAGCGTTGCGCTTCGCGCCAGTTCGGGTTGAACCACGGCTCTGCGTTGGAGGACGGCAGGCGGCGGCCCAGGATATGGTCGGAGGCCTTCTCGCCGGTCATGATCGAGGGGCCGTTGAGGTTGCCGTTGGTGATCCGCGGGAAGATCGAGCTGTCGGCAACCCGCAGGCCATCGACGCCGATGACGCGGCATTCCGGATCGACCACCGACATCGGATCCTCCGCGGCGCCCATCTTGCAGGTGCCGCAGGGGTGATAGGCGCTTTCCACGTGTTCGCGCAGGAAGCCGTCAATCTCGTCGTCGGTCTGCAGGTCTGCGCCGGGCTGGATCTCGTGCTTGAGGAACGGCTTCATCGCGTCCTGGGCGAAGATCTCGCGGGTCAGGCGCACGCATTTGCGGAAGTCGATCCAGTCCTGCTCGGTCGACATGTAGTTGAACAGGATGTTCGGCGCGTCCTTGGGATCGCTCGACGCCAGCGTGACATCACCGCGCGAGGGCGAGCGCATCGGGCCGACGTGGGCTTGGAAGCCATGGCCCTCTGCCGCCGCCTGGCCGTCGTAGCGGACCGCGATCGGCAGGAAGTGGTACTGGATGTCCGGGTAGTCCACCCCCTTGTCGGAGCGGATGAAGGCGGCGCTTTCGAACTGGTTCGAGGCGCCCAGGCCGGTCTTGGTGAACATCCACTGGGCCCCGACAAGACCCTTGCCGAACAGGTTCCAGTACTTGAACAGGGTGATCGGCTGCTTGCAGGCGAACTGGAAGTAGAACTCCAGGTGGTCCTGCAGGTTCTGGCCGACGCCGGGACGGTCGGCAACCACGTCGATTCCGTGTTCAGCCAGATGTTTTGCCGGGCCGATGCCGGACAGCATCAGCATCTTGGGGGAGTTCAGCGAGGACGCGGCCAGGATCACCTCGGCATTTGCACGGATCACCTCCACCTTGCCGCCGCGTTCGATTTCCACGCCGGTGGCGCGGCCGTCCTCGATCACCACCTTGCGGGCGAAGGCGCGGATCAGGTCGCAGTTTTCACGCTTGAGCGCGGGCTTCAGGTAGGCGTTGGCGGCAGACCAGCGGCGGCCCTTGTAGACCGTCATCTCCATCGGGCCGAAGCCCTCCTGCTGCTCGCCGTTGTAGTCGGAGGTCACCGGGTAGCCGGCCTGCTCACCCGCCTTGACGAAAGCGTCGTGCAGCGGGTTGTCGCGGGGGCCGCGGGTCACATGCAGCGGGCCGTCCTTGCCGCGCCAGTCCGGGTCGCCGCCGTGGCCGCGGTCATTCCAAGTCTCCATGCGCTTGAAATAGGGCAGCACGTCGGCGTAGGACCAGCCTGCGGCGCCGCTTTCGGCCCAGTGGTTATAGTCACCTGCGTGGCCGCGCACATAGACCATGCCGTTGATCGAGGAGGAGCCGCCGATCACCTTGCCGCGCGGGCAGACCAGTTCGCGCCCCCCCAGATGCGGCTCCGGCTGGGATTTGTAGCCCCAGTCATAGAGCGGCATGTTCATCGGGTAGCTGAGCGCGCCCGGCATCTGGATAAACGGCCCGGCATCGGTGCCGCCGTGTTCAATCACCAGGACCTTCTTGCCGGCCTCGCTGAGCCGGTAGGCCATGGCACAGCCGGCTGATCCGGCCCCGACAATCACATAATCCGCGTTCATCGCTTCTCTCCATCGCTGAGACCGGTGGCGCCTTGCCTGCCGGCTCTGCCTTGCTTTGCCTTCGGGCTGCCCGCCTGGGCAGGCAGCTCCGGGTAGTCTGCCGCCCTGCCCTGATTGCCCTTTGGGCTGGCGGGGCGGGCGGGCGTCAGCCCAAAGGGCAATCAGAATGCCGCTTCGACGTCGCCCATGCGGACGTAGACGGACTTCACCTGGCTGAAGTGCTTGATCGCCTCTTTCGAGTTCTCGCGGCCAACGCCGGATGCCTTCACCCCGCCAAACGGCGCCTCTACGGGCGCGTCGTTGTAGGAGTTGATGAAGCAGCTGCCCGCTTCCAGCTGGCCGATCACCCGGTGGGCGCGGCTGAAGTCGTTGGTGAAGACGCCGGCGGACAGGCCGAATTCGGTGTCATTGGCGCGGGCGATCACCTCTTCCTCGGTGTCGAAGTCGAGGACGGACATCACCGGGCCAAAGATTTCCTCGCGCGCGATGGTCATGCCGTCGGTCACGTCGGCGAACACGGTGGGTTCAACGAAGAAGCCGTCCTTGTCCGCGCGCTTGCCGCCGCAGATCAGGCGGGCGCCCTCTTCCTTGCCTTTCTCGATGTAGCCCAGCACGATGTTCATCTGGTTCTCGGACACCATCGGGCCAAAGCTGGTGGCCTCATCCATCGGGTCGCCGATGATGGCGTTGCCGGTGCGCTCAGCGAGGCGGGCGAGGAACTTCTCCTTGATGCCCTTCTGCACGAACACGCGGGTGCCGTTGGAGCAGACTTGGCCGGAAGAGTAGAAGTTGCCGTTGATGGCGCCGCCGACGGCGTTTTCCACATCGGCGTCGTCAAAGATGATCAGCGGCGACTTGCCGCCAAGTTCCATGGTGACGTGCTTCATGCCTTCGGCGGCGGCGGCATAGACCTTCTTGCCGGTCGGCACCGAGCCAGTCAGCGAGACCTTGTCGACGCGCGGATCGGTGACCAGCGCGCCGCCGACCTCGCCCATGCCCTGGATGACGTTGTAGATACCGGCGGGTGCACCGGCCTCATGCAGGATCTCGGCCACCTTCAGGGCGCAGAGCGGCGTGGTCTCGGAGGGTTTGAACACCATTGAGTTGCCGCAGGCCAGCGCGGGTGCGCCTTTCCAGCAGGCGATCTGGGTCGGGTAGTTCCAGGCGCCGATGCCGACGCAGAGGCCCAGCGCCTCGCGCACGGTGTAGACCCAGTCCTCGCCCATCGGGATGTGCTCGCCGGTCAGGGAGCCAGCGAGGCCGCCGAAGTATTCCAGCGCGTCGGCGCCGGAGGTGGCGTCAGCGACCAGGGTTTCCTGCAGCGGTTTGCCGGTGTCGTAAGTTTCCAGAACGCTGAGTTCGTGGTTGCGCTCGCGCATGATGTCGGCGGCGCGGCGCAGGATGCGGCCGCGCTCGGTGCCGGTCATCTTGGCCCATGCCTTTTGCGCTTCCTTTGCGGTGGACAGCGCCTGCTCCACAATGGCCGGGGTGGCGGCGTAGACGGTGGCGATCTGTTCGCCGGTCGCGGCGTAGATCACCGGGATCGGGGTGCCTGCGGTGTCTTCGACGTATTCGCCGTTGATGAAGTGGCTGGCCTTGGGCTGTGCGGGATGTGTCATGTTGTGTGTCTCCAGCGGGGGTCTTCAGCAGGGGAGATGCTGAACGGTTGCTAAGGTTATTCGCCGCGGGGAAAGCGTTTGCTTTCCTCGAGGTTGTCGAGATTCATGTGGTTGCGCATGTAGCGCTCTGAGGCTTTCTGCAGCGGCTGGTAGTCCCAGGGGTAATAGCCGCCCTGGCGCAGGGCCTCGTAGACGACCCAGCGCCGGGCCTGGCTGGCGCGGACCTCTGCGTCGAAGGTTTCCAGGTTCCAGCGGGCCTCAGATTTGGCGCGCAGGGTTTGCAGGGTGCCGGCATGGGCCGGGTCCTCTGCCAGGTTGGCGAGCTCGTGCGGGTCCGCCTCCAGGTCGAACAGCTGATCGGGGTCCAGCGCGCAGCGGTTGTACTTCCACTTGCCATAGCGCAGCGACACCAGCGGCGCATAAGACGCCTCAGCCGCGTATTCCACGGCGACCGGTTCAGTGCGTTCCGTTCCGTTGGCCAGCGGCACCAGGTTCTGGCCGTCGGTCCAAGGTTCGATTTCAGCCATATCGACACCGGCCAGCGCGCCCAGTGTCGGGGTCACGTCCAGGGTGGACACAGGCGTTTCAATGAGGCCGGCGGGCAGATCAGGCGACGAGATCATCAGCGGCACGCGGGAGGAGCCCTCGTAGAAGCTCATCTTGAACCACAGGCCCCGCTCGCCCAGCATGTCGCCGTGGTCGGAGACAAACAGGATGATCGCCTCCTGCCGGGTGGTTTCCAGCACGTTCAGGATCTCGCCGATCTTGTCATCAAGATAGGAGATATTGGCGAAATAGGCCCGGCGGGAGCGTTTGATGTTCTCTTCAGTGATGTCGAAGCTGCGCCAGTCGTTGGCGTCAAAGATCCGCTTGGCATGGGGGTCGTGGTCCTCGTAGTCCATGGCGGGGACTTCGGGCAGCAGATGCTCGCAGTCCTCGTAGAGGTCCCAGTACTTGCGGCGCGCCACATAGGGGTCGTGCGGGTGAGTGAAGGAGACGGTGACGCACCAGGGGCGGTCGTCCAGACCGCGCGACAGCTCATAAAGCTTGGCGGTGGCGTTGTAGGCGACCTCGTCGTCGTATTCCATCTGGTTGGAGGTTTCCGCCACCCCTGCTCCGGTAACGGACCCCATGTTGTGGTACCACCAGTCGATCCGCTCCCCCGGCTTGCGGTAATCCGGGGTCCAGCCGAAATCGGCCGGGTAGATGTCGGTGGTCAGCCGGTCCTCGAACCCGTGCAGCTGGTCGGGGCCGACAAAGTGCATCTTGCCCGAGAGGCAGGTGTAATAGCCGGCGCGGCGCAGGTGGTGGGCGTAGGTCGGGATGTCGCTGCGGAATTCCGCTGCGTTGTCATAGACGCCGGTGCGCGAGGGCAGCTGGCCGGACATGAAAGACGCCCGGCCCGGCGCACAGAGCGGCGACGCGGTGTAGGCGTTCTTAAAGCGGGTCGAGCGTTCGGCTAGTTTCTTCAGGTTCGGAGCGTGCAGCCACTCGGCGGGGCCGTCCGGGAAAAGTGTCCCATTCAACTGGTCAACCATCAGGATCAGGATATTCGGGGCACTCATCGCGGACCTCCCAAGTATTGGCGATGTTTCTTCGAAAGGCGCCCGGCAGACCCGAAGGCGCTGCCAGGCAGTTGGAGGCTGGTCCCCTCATTCGGGGAAACTTGGGGGCCAGCCGGGAGACCGCCCTTAGTGGGCTGTCTTGATCTTCTCGAAGTCGAGCACGTTTTCCTCGGGCGAGGCGTCGATGCTCATCACTTCGCTGCGCTTGGCGATCATGATGTAGGCCAGGCACGCCACATAGATGCCGATCACGATGGTGCCGATCCACTGGATCTGCAGCCACTGGCTCTGGAAGGCCAGGGTCAGGCCGAAGAGCACAACCGCGTTGCCAAGCACATAGGGAATGGTGCCGAAACGTTTGGCCGTCAGGTTCAGGTTGTCGGTGTACAGGCGGATCAGCGAGTCGAAGGAGTTAACCACGAAGATGATGCCCACCGCGACCATGGAGACGTTGATCAGCAGCGTCGTCTCAATGCTGTTCAGGTGGTAGTAGTACAGCACCGAGAACCACACACCCAGCGGGATCGACGGGAAGATCAGCAGCGCTGCCAGAACCTGCCAGGTCTTGAGGCCGCCGACAAAGCGCGAGGTGAACTGGCCGATCATGATCGACCATGCGAACCACCAGAACAGGTAGAACTCATGGTAGTCGGTGAGCGGCAGGATGAACTTGTGGATGTTCGCGAAGTAGCCGCCGATGT
The DNA here is from genome assembly GCF_059429235.1 of Leisingera sp. CC-HEC096. NCBI lineage: Bacteria > Pseudomonadati > Pseudomonadota > Alphaproteobacteria > Rhodobacterales > Roseobacteraceae > Leisingera > Leisingera sp. CC-HEC096. The sequence continues at coordinate 355,909 of NZ_JCAIJS010000001.1, read as the reverse complement.
TGGAGGCAGTATCAGCGAACGCGCCCAGGCCCATGCCGGCATAGGCCCACATGCCCAGGATCAGCGCCATGAACAGCACGGTGGAGCCGACCGACAGGATACGCACGTATTTGATGTCGGTGGAGGAGAAAGCGGCAAACAGGATCACCAGGAAGGTGATGACATAGAAGGCCGGGATCACCGTCTCGCCGTCACCCATGAAGGTGGCGTAATACGGCAGGTAGATCAGGAACAGCGCGCCGGTGAAGGCGCAGGTGCCGATGATCACGATGTTGTTGATCCACTTCACCAGCGGGATCTCGAAAAACTTCACCCGCGGTTCGATGACGCAGAAATAGAAGGTGGTCAGGAAGTAGAAGCCCCAGATCAGGAAGCCCCAGAAGCCGAATTCCAGCGCCAGCGGGTTGGTGAAGGCATAGGCCGGTTCCGCCGCGGTGTCCGCATAAAGCGGGAAGTCCCAGGCCAGCGGGAACATGATCAGGCCCACGTCCAGGCCGGAGGTGAACAGGATTGCGATGAAGGTGAAAAGGTGAACGGGGGTCACGCCGACGTTGCGGACGTTCCACCACTTGATCACGCAGAACGCCACCAGCGCAAAGGCCAGCAGAATCCCGAATGAGATTATGTAGGTCATATGTCCCTCCCATTTCCGGGCGGTATCCGCCCCTAGACATGGATCGGGTACATAACACAGCCGGCTGACCGGCCAAACGGTTTTTTGAATGGTCGTTCAAGATTTCATTTCGCGCGAACAACAGTTGAAACAGCGCCCCAATTGCCGCACAACTTTGTCATGAGCAGGAAACGCATCCGGGACATCCGCAACGAAGAGCTGATCGAAGCGACCATCGTCGCCGTGCACAAGCGCGGTTACGGCGTTGTAACCATGGCGGAAATCGCGCGGGAGGCCGGGGCCTCGGCAGCCTCGATCAACTACTATTTCGGCTCCAAGGAAGGGCTGATGGAAGCCACAATGCTGCATCTTCTAGGCAAGCTGAGGCGCGCGATGAGCGAAGGTTACGCCACTGCGCGCACGCCAAGAGAGCGGCTGTATGCGGTGATGGATGCGAACTTTGCCGACGATCTGTTCACCGTCCCGCAGTGCAGCATCTGGATGCAGTTCTGGGCAAACGCACCTTATTCGCCGCGCCTCAGCCGCCTGCACCGAATCAACCGGGCCCGGGTGCGCAGCCATTTCCTGGCCGAGCTGCGGGCGCTGCTGCCGGCCGGGCAGGTCGAGACCGCGCGCCAGGCGCTGCAATGCTATATGGACGGTGTCTGGCTGCAGGCTGCGCAGTCCGAAGAGCCGCTGGAACCGGAGGGCGCGCGCGCCGCGGCGCACCGGGTGGTGGATCTGGTGATCCCCTGACCGGCCTCCCCTAGCCTTCCGGCAGGCGGCGGTAGACCAGCCGGTTGCCGCGCGGCAGATAGATCAGGGTCAGTTCGCCGCTGCTCAGCGACTTGATCTGATAGCACAGGCTGGTGCCGCCTTCGCTGTCGCGGGCCATCAGGAAATCGGCGGTAAAGTCCACACCATCGCAGCTGTCCTGAACCGCGATGAATTCCGGCGCCATTGCGCTGCCCATATAGCTGACCTGGCGCACCGCCCCGGAAATGGTGAACCTGTCGCCGGGATCCGCTGCCGAAACCCACTCGCCTTGCAACCGCTGCAGGATCTCGTCGTGGCGGGTCGGCGCGCGCAGCTTGGCACTGTGCAGGTCCAGCTCGCCGTAAGCGCCATAGGAACTGATCATCTTGCCCTCAATTGTCAGGGGGGCGCCCTGCTCCAGCCCCATCAGCAGCGCAAAGACGGGGGCAGTTGCCGCCTTCCCGCTCAAGGCCCGTATCTCAACACCTTCCCGGGCAAAGCGGCAAGCCACCGCAGCGCCGTCCACTTGCCGGCTGCACCCCTGCAAGGTCACATCCGCCTTATAGGTCGTCTCCTCAGCGGCGGCGTGCCGCCCGGGCGGTTCTGCTGGCTGCGAGCGGGAGCTGAGCAGGATTTTCTGAGCGCTGTCACTGGTGCGGGCCCGGGCGAACCCCTGCTCAAGAAAACCGCGGGCGGCGCAATCGCCGCTGCCTTCGATCCGGAACGGGCCGTCCTTGGTGCAGAAGCGGATGCTGTCGTCGCTGAAGGTGTATCCCGCGCTTTCGGCGCGGAAATAGAAAAACCGGCCCTCGTACCCGTCCGGCAGGGGATTGCTGCAGCCGCCCGGCGCCAGAGCGTGCCAGCCCTGGGTCACCCAGCCGCCAGTACCGCGAACTGTCACCGCAAGCTGGTGCACGGCACCGGTATCATTGCAGATACCCGTCCCGGCATTCGCGGCATGCAGATCTGTCAAAGCCGCCAGCAGAAGCGCCGGCAGCCAAAGTAGTACCGCCATTTACAGCCCCCGCTGACACCGTTAAGGGCGCGATTTTACGCCGGACATGTAACATCTATAAGACGATCAAAGCCCAGCCGGGTTACCGGAAGGTGTAGCTGCTTTCTTTTTGATCCTGGCTTCACGCCAGGAGATGAAACTGACCGCAGCGAGGATCAGCCCGCCGCCCGAAACCACCCAGATGTCCACCGGCTCGGCGAAAACCAGGGCGCCCAGCAGGGTGGCCCAGACCAGCTGCAGGAAAGTGACCGGCTGGGTCACCGTCACCGGTGCGGCGGCAAAGGCCAGCGTCATGGTGTAATGTCCCGCGGTGGCAAAGCAGGCGACGCCGAACAGAACCGCTATCTCTGCCAGCGTCGGGGCCACCCAGACCGCCAGCGCAAAGGGGGCAAGGCCAAGGGTGACAAAGACCGAGAGCATCGCCACCACCACAGCCGGGCTGTTGCTGCCGACGGTGAACTTGGCAATCAGGTAGGAGGCGCCGAAGGACACCGCCGTGAACAGCATGGCGATGTGGCCGGGCGAAACCTCGCGGAAGCCCGGGCGCAGGATGATCAGCGCGCCGATCAGGGCAACGGCAATGGCGGTGATCCGGCGGAACGCCAGCTTCTCGCCCAGGAACAGCGCCGCGCCCAGAGTGACATAGACCGGTGAGAGGTAATTCATCGCCGTGACCTCGGCCAGCGGGATCTGGGTCATCGCGTAGAACCACAGGATCACGCCTGCGGAATGCACCGCGCCGCGGCCCGCATATAGCCCCCACAGCCGCGGGGTCAGCCGTGCCTTGCGCAAGGCGCCGATCATCGGCAGCAGAAAGACCAGCCCCAGCAGATAGCGCAGAAAGGCGCTTTCGGCGGGCGGGATGCGGCTGCCCAAGTATTTGACCAGCGCCGTCACCGCGACAAAGCACAGACCGGTCACCACCATCCAGAACACCCCTTTGAGCGGGTTGTGGGCGGCGGGTGCGGTTTCTGCGGTCTGGCTCATGAGGTGAGAGAACACCCGTTCGGGCGGCGGCACAAGACTTCACATGTGAATTAATTCAGGGCGGGCCGCTTTCTGCTCCGGAACGCTGCGGCGTCACGGCAGCGGGATGAACTCCTGATCATCGCCCGGCGGCAGCTGAAAGCGCCCGTGCTGCCAGTCACCGGCGGCCCAGGATTCCTTCGCCGCCTCGATCCGGTCGCGGGAGGAGGCAACGAAGTTCCACCAGATATAGCGCGGCCCGTTCAGCGTCTCGCCGCCCAGCGCCATCAGCCGGGCGCCCTCGGGGCCCGCGGTCACGGTGATTTCGTCGCCTGGGCGGAACACCATCATACGGCCGGCCTCAAAGGTCTCGCCGGCTATTTCGATCGAGCCCTGGGTCACATAGAGGCCCCGGTCCTCGTGGTCGGAGGGCAGTGGCAGTTTGGATCCGGCCTGCAGCACGACATCGGCGTAAAAGGTTTCGGAGTGGAGGGTCGCAGGCGCTTTTTCACCCCAGGCAGTACCGAGGATCAGGCGGACGGCCTTTCCCTCGCCTTCGAGAAGCGGCAACGCCTCTTTGCCGTGGTGCTCGAAGGTCGCGGGCGCATCCTCGTGGCTTTCGGGCAGCGCGATCCAGGTCTGGATGCCAAACAGGCTGCTGGCACCCTGACGGGTCGCGGCGGAGGTGCGCTCGGAATGGGTGACGCCTTCGCCTGCTACCATCCAATTCACCTCGCCCGGATATATCATCTGGTGGGTGCCTAGGGAGTCGCGGTGCTCGAACTCGCCGTCGTAGAGATAGGTGACGGTGCCCAGGCCGATATGCGGGTGCGGGCGCACGTCGATGCCCTGGCCGGTCAGGAACTCCGCAGGCCCGGCCTGGTCGAAAAAGATGAAGGGCCCGACCATCTGGCGGCGCGGCGCGGGCAGCGCGCGGCGGACCTCAAAGCCGCCGATGTCGCGGGCGCGCGGGATGATCACCGTTTCGATCGCGTCGAGATCGCCCGCCTCGGGGCATTGCGGTTCCAGTGCCGGGTTCCAGCTCATCCTTCCCTCCTGTCTGCTGTCATGAGGAAAAGGTAGCGCGTTTCTGCACTGGCGTTAGGGGCACCCGCGCACAGGGGCTGTTCGTCACATCAGCAGGAGCTTGGCGGCAATTGCCCACATGGTGAGGCCGACGATGGCGTCCAGCACCTGCCAGGCGCGCGGGCGGGCAAAGACCGGGGCCAGCAGGCTGGCGCCATAGCCCAGCGTGAAGAAGAAGGTGAAGCTGGCGATGGTGGCCCCGGCAGCAAAGACCAGCGGCTGCGGGTACTGTGCAGAGATCGAGCCGAGGAGCACCACCGTGTCGAGGTACACATGCGGGTTCAGCCAGGTGAGCGCCAGCACGGTGGCCAGCACCGGCAACAGCGCGGCACCTGCGCCCTCCTCCGCTGCCTCCAGCGTCTCCCCGCCCTGCCAGGCGGCGCGCAGGGCGCGGGCACCGTACCAGATCAGGAAGGCCGCACCGCCCCAGCGCATCGCCTGTTCGAACCAGGGCAGCGCCAGCGCCAGGGAACCGAAGCCGAGGACGCCCGCGGTGATCAGCACCGCGTCGGAGCCTGCGCAGGTGAGGCAGATCCAGAACACATGCTGGCGCCGCAGCCCCTGGCGCAGGACAAAGGCATTCTGGGCGCCAATCGCCATGATCAGGCTGAGGCCAAGGGCAAATCCGGCAAGCAGGCTGGGGGGCATCATTGTCTCCATTGGTGTGCTGGCGTTTGACTAATGCCCCGTGCGGGATTAATCCAGTTAAAGTGGTTTAAGCCAGATTAGAGTTACTAATGCAGATGGATCCCAGCCAGCTGGCAGCGCTGAGCGCGGTGCTGCGTCTTGGCTCGTTTGAGGCAGCAGCACATGCGCTGGCGGTGACGCCTTCAGCAGTGTCGCAGCGGATCAAGGCGCTGGAGGACCGCATCGGCACCGCGCTGGTGCTGCGCGGGGCGCCTTGCACCGGCACCGCGGCAGGCCTTCGGATTGCCAAACACGCCGAGGATATCGGCCTGCTGGAGGCGCAGCTGGCGCGGGAGCTGGCGCTGGAGGCGGATCACGGGCCAGTGCGGCTGCGGATTGCGGTCAATGCCGACAGCCTGGCGAGCTGGTTCATCGAAGCGATGGCGGCGGTGGAGGGCGTGCTGTTCGACCTGCTGGTCGATGACCAGGACCACAGCGCAGAATGGCTGAAACGGGGAGAGGTCTCTGCGGCGGTGACTGCGAGTTCCAAGCCGGTGACCGGGTTCGAGGCCTATCCGATCGGCACGCTGGATTACGCGGCGACCGCCAGCCCGGACTTCATGGCGCGCTGGTTTCCGGACGGGGTGACTGCGGAGGCCGCTGCAAAAGCGCCTTGTATGATCTTCAACGCAAAGGACAATCTGCAGCGGCTGTGGCTGGAGCGGAATGTGGCGCCCGGGCTGGCACCGCCTGCGCACTTCCTGCCCTCGACCCAGGCGTTCATTGATGCCGCCGCCGCGGGTCTGGGCTGGGGCATGAACCCGCTGGCGATGGTGGAGGCAGACATCCGCTCCGGCCGGCTGGTGCCGCTTATTCCGGACAGCACGCTGCCGGTGCCGCTCACGTGGCAGGTGGCGCGGGTGATGGCGCCTGCCCTTGCCGAGGTGACGCGCGCGGTGCAGAAATCGGCTAGACTGTATTTAACGCAAAGCTGATCCGGAAAGCCTGCCCATGTTCTCAAAAGACGCCCTGAGCTATGACCCGCTGCCCCTGCCCGACCGGGCAGAGTATTCGGATGCGGAAATGCAGGAAAGGGCGGCAGCTTTCCTGGCCCACATGCGGCGGCGGCACACGGTGCGTGACTATACGGACCGGCCGGTGCCGCGAGCGGTGATCGAGGACTGCATCCGCGCTGCAGGCACTGCGCCCTCGGGGGCCAATCACCAGCCCTGGTTCTTTGCCGCGGTCTCCAGCCCGGAGCTGAAGGCGCGGATCCGGGCAGAGGCCGAGGAAGAGGAAAAGAAGTTCTATGCCGGCGGCGCGGGCGACGAATGGATCAAGGCGCTGGAGCCGATCGGCACCGATGCCGACAAACCGCATCTGACCACCGCCCCCTGGCTGATCGTGGTCTTTGCCCAGCGCTGGGGCGAATTCGAGGACGGCACACGATACAAGAACTACTACGTGCCGGAGAGTGTGAATATCGCCACTGGCGTCCTGCTGACGGCGCTGCATACGGCGGGCCTGTGCACGCTGACCCATACGCCAAACCCGATGAAATTCCTGAACGAAGCGCTGGGGCGCCCGGCCTCGGAAAAGCCCGCCATGATCATTGCCGTGGGCCATCCGGCGGCAGAGGCCACGGTTCCGGCCGTTGCCAAACTGAAGAAACCCCTGGAGGAGATCGCCGTATTTGTAGAGTGACACCAGCTGCGGGGGGCCGGAAAATTCAAATTTTCCGGCCAATTTTCTTGCAAGAAAATTGCACCGCCCGTGGCAGGCGGCGCGGCGGTTGAGACCTCCCGCCTCCCTGCCCCGCAGCCTTGGCTTGCAGGTGGTGCTGCCGCGGGCCTGTCTGGTGCTGGGGTGGCTCGCGCTGAACCAATGGGTCCGGCTGCCGGTGCCGCTGGTATTTGTGCTGATGGCGGCGGACGGGCTGTTTCTGCTGTGGCAGGCCCGGGCGTTCCAGCTGAGCGCCGATGCGCATGTGCGCAGCACCGGGGCGATGATGCCGGTCTGGGGCGGTTACCTGGTGCTGTTGTTTGCAGGCTTTGCTGCGCTGATTCTGTGGTGGGACGCGCTGCTGATTGCCCGGGCGGTGGAGGAGCCCGCCTATGCCGAGCAGCGGCGGCTGGAGCGCGAGGCCAAATACAGCCTGCTTGTGTCCGAAGACGGGCTTGTGCTGGTTTTTGATGGCGAAATCACCCACGGGCTGACGCGGCGGATGGAGGCGGTGCTGGCAAGTGCGCCGGACGTGCGCAGGGTGCGGCTGTCGGGCCCCGGCGGGCTGATCTATGAGGCCCGCGGCGCGGCAAAGCTGATCCGGCGGTATCAGCTGGACACCGAGGCCGCTGCGCTTTGCGCCTCTGCCTGCACTCTGGTCTTTGCTGCCGGGCGCTCCCGCCGCCTGGCAGAGGGCGGGAAGCTGGGATTTCACGGCTATGCGCTGATGTTCGAAGGCGGGCTGCCGCAGGTGGATCTGCTGAAGGAACAGCAGAAAGACCTGGCCTTTTTGCAGCAGCAGGGGATCCGCGCGGAGTTTGCCCGAGACGTTTTCGCCGTCGCCAATGGGGACCTATGGGTCCCGTCAAGCTCCGAGTTGCGGGCGGCCGGGGTGCTCACCGGGGAGGCATTCTGAGGGGGCGCTGCCCCCTCGGCCCCCTGGGCCTCACCCCCGGGATATTTCCAGCCAGATGAAGCTGTTTTGCGCGTCTGCGGCACGAAAAAGGCCCGCCGTTTTGGCGGGCCTTGGTGCATTCGGTCCGAGACAGATCAGAGCTGCGCCATGACCTCGTCGGTGGCCTCGAAGTTGGTGGTGACGCGCTGCACGTCGTCGTCGTCTTCCAGTGCATCGACCAGCTTCATCAGCTTCTGCATGCCTTCCAGGTCCAGCTCGGTGGTGGTGGTCGGCTTCCAGACCAGCTTGGTCGACTCCGATTCACCCAGCTCCGCTTCCAGCGCGTTGGACACATCGTTCAGGTCGCTGTCCGCGCAATAGATGATGTGGCCGTCCTCGGAGCTTTCGACATCCTCGGCACCCGCTTCGATCGCGGCCATCATCACGGTGTCCGCGTCGCCCACGGAGGCCGGATAAGTGACTTCGCCCTTGCGGTCGAACATGAAGCCGACCGAGCCGGTCTCGCCCAGGTTGCCGCCGTTCTTGGAGAAGGTGGAACGCACGTTGGAGGCAGTGCGGTTCTTGTTGTCGGTCATCGCCTCGACGATCACCGCAACGCCATTGGGGCCGTAGCCCTCATAGCGGATTTCGTCATAGTTTTCGGCGTCGCCGCCCACGGCCTTCTTGATCGCGCGCTCGATCACGTCCTTGGGGACGGATTGGCTCTTGGCTTCCTTCACGGCCAGGCGCAGGCGCGGGTTCTTGTCGGGATCGGGGTCGCCCATCTTGGCGGCCACGGTGATCTCCTTGGCCAGCTTGGAAAACAGTTTTGACCGCGCCGCGTCCTGACGGCCCTTGCGGTGCTGAATGTTAGCCCATTTTGAATGGCCTGCCATGGTGCATCCTTGCTGCTGAATATCTGAATTGGCGCTCATATAGCCCGTGCCGGCGCCTGCTTTCAAGCGCCCCTGCCCCGGCTTCGCCCTTGTTCCCTTGTTTTAAGGGGCTAAGGTGGCGGTATGACATTCGATCAAGCTGTTTTGTTTGCCCTTTTTGGTGCCGTCTTTGGCCTGCTTCTGTGGGGGCGCTGGCGCTATGACCTGGTAGCCTTTGCCGCGCTGATGGCGGGCGTGGTGCTGGGGGTGGTGCCCGCGGGCGAGGCCTTTGCCGGCTTTGGGCATCCTGCGACGCTGGTGGTGGCGCTGGTGCTGATCGTCTCGGCCGGGCTGGTGCGTTCGGGCGCGGTGTTCCTGATCACCCGGACGCTGGTGGACAGCGCCCGCGGCCTGGGCGCCCATATCGCGCTGATGGGCGGGGTTGGCGCGGTGCTGTCGGCCTTCATGAACAATGTGGCGGCGTTGGCGCTGCTGATGCCGGTGGACATCCAGACCGCGCGCAAGGCAGGCCGCGCGCCGGGGCTTAGCCTGATGCCCCTGTCCTTTGCCACCATCCTGGGCGGCATGGCGACGCTGATCGGCACACCGCCCAATATCATCATTGCCGCGATCCGCGAGGAGACGCTGGGCGAGCCGTTCCGGATGTTCGATTTCGCCCCCGTAGGCGGCGCGGCGGCGCTGGCGGGGCTGGCGTTTGTGGCGCTGATCGGCTGGCGGCTGATCCCGGCGCGGGAGAATGCGGCCGGCGCCTCGGAGGCGCAGCTGGCGCCTTATATCGCCGAGCTGACGGTGGGCGAGGAGTCCGATCTCATCGGCAAGCGGCTGGGGGAACTGGATGAAGAGGCCGAGAAAGCGGATGTCGCCATTCTCGGGCTTATCCGTGATGGCAAACGGCGTTACGGGCGGTCCGTCGCAGCCATTCTGCGGGAGGGCGACGCGCTGGTGATCGAAGCCGAACCGGAAGCGCTGGATGAATTCCGCAGCGCGCTGAAGCTGGATTTTGCCGATGCCGCCCGGCAGGAGAAACTGACGGCGGCGGGTGAAGGGCTGGAACTGCTGGAGCTGGTGGTGCCCGAAACCGCGCGCATCCGCGGCCGCAGCGCCCAGGCGATCGGCCTGTCCTGGCGGCAAAGCGCGGTGCTGCTGGGAATTTCCCGGCAAGGCCGCCGGATCACCCACCATATCCGCCAGACCAAGATCGAAGCGGGGGATATCCTGCTGCTCTTGTGCCCGCGGGGGCGCAGCGCCGATGTCGCGGATTGGCTGGGCTGCCTGCCGCTGGCCGCCCGCGGCCTGTCGGTGACGGCCAATGACAAGACCTGGGCCGCGATCGGGCTGTTTGCCGCGGCAGTGGTCGCGGCCTCTGTGGGGCTGTTGTACCTGCCTGTGGCGCTGGGTCTGGTTGCGGTTGGATATGTGCTGCTGAAGATCCTGCCGGTGGCGGAAATCTATGACCATGTGGAGTGGCCGGTGGTGGTGCTGCTCGGCTCGATGATCCCGCTGGGCGCGGCCCTTGACGCTTCGGGCGGCACCGCGCTGATTGCCGGAGCGCTGATCACGCTGACAGAGGGGCTGCCGGCCTGGGCGGTGCTGACGGTGCTGATGGTGGTGACCATGACGCTGTCGGATGTGCTGAACAACACTGCCACGGCGATTGTCGCGGCCCCCGTGGGGATCCAGATGGCGGAAACCCTGGGCGTTTCACCCGATCCGTTCCTGATGGCAGTGGCGGTGGCGGCTTCTGCGGCCTTCCTGACCCCTATCGGGCACAAGAACAACACGCTGGTGCTGGGGCCCGGCGGCTACCGCTTTGGCGACTACTGGCGGATGGGCCTGCCGCTGGAAGTGCTGGTCATCGCCGTATCAATCCCGTCCATTCTGATCTTCTGGCCGCTGTGACGGGCGGCGCAAAACTTTTGCTCAAAAGTTTTGTCAAAATCCTTGGCAAGGATTTTGCGGCCGGTTCTGCAGGCTGAGCTGCCTACACGGCACCTGCCAAAGCATGCGATGCCAGCGCGATGGCTGTCGATCCAGCCAAAACAACAAAAAGAAAAACTTTCCTGGTCGCCATGATCACCCCCAATAAAACACTCAACATGTTTCATATGGGGGCAGCGCTGTGAATTTCCCGTAAATATTTGCACGCACAGCGGGACACCGCCGCTTTTGCGTCACTTTGTCCTTGATCAGAGCGGCCAGATGAAGGGGATGATCACCGAGGCCAGCATGCCGACGGTCAGGTTCAGAGGGATGCCGACGCGCAGGAAATCGGTGAATTTATAGCCGCCGGGCCCGTAGACCAGCGTATTGGTCTGATATCCGATCGGAGTCGCAAAGGAGGCCGAAGCCGCGACCATCACCGCCACCACCAGCGGCCGCGGATCGACACCCATGGCCTGCGCCAGGCCGATGGCGATCGGTGTGACGACCACTGCGACCGCGTTGTTGGACACCAGCTCGGTCAGCACCGAGGTCAGCAGGTAAACCGCCCAGACCAGCAGGAACGGCGGCAGCATCGACAGGGCCGGAGCAATGGCGTTGACGATCAGGCTGACGGCGCCGGAGCTTTCCAGTGCCGCACCAATCGCCAGCATCGAGAAGATCAGCGCCAATAGCCGCCCGTCGACAAAGGAAAACGCCTCGTCCGCGTCGATGCAGCGGGTGATGAACACAAGCGACACAGACAGCACCGACAGCATCAGGATCGGCGCAACCCCAAAGGCCGCCAGAACCACGATGCTGAACAGCGCCACAACCGCAATCGGCGCGTGGCTGCGGCGGTAGGCGCGCTGGGTCGGCTGAGAGACATCCGCCAGATCCATATCCGACGCCAGGCGCTGGATGTCGGCGGGAGCGCCCTCCAGCAGCAGGGTGTCGCCGATCCGGACCACAAGGTCGTCGAGCTGCACGCCGATATTCTGGTTCCGCCGGTGCACTGCCAGCGTATAAACGCCATAGCGGCGGCGCAGGCGCAGGGCGCCAAGCGAGCGGCCGACCATGCGGCAGCCCGGGGTGATCAGCACCTCTACGGTCTGGGTCTCCACCGCGGAGACCTGATCGACCCGCTTCAGCTCCTTGTTGCTTTGCAGGCTCAAAAGCTCGGTCATCCGGGTGCGCAGAACGACACGGTCGCCGACCTGCAGCTCCACCCCTTCGAGATTGCGGCGCAGCGAGGCATCTCCGCGGATCACGTCGATCAGCCGCACACCCGGGCGTTTGAACAGCTGCACGCCGGTGACTTCGCGGCCGATCAGGTTGCTTTCAGGCGGGATCACGGCCTCGGTGAAGAACTTCATCTTCGATTTGTCGCTGAGCAGCGAGGCCATGCTGTCGCGGGCCGGCAGCAGCCGCGGCGCGATGAAGCGCAAATAGACCATGCCATAGGCAACCAGGATCAGCCCCAGCGGGGTAACTTCAAAAATGGTGAAGGGTTTCAGGCCTTGCGCCCGGGCGACACCGTCCACCAGCAGGTTGGTCGAAGTGCCGATCAGCGTCAGCGTGCCGCCGAGGATCGCCGCATAGCTGAGCGGGATCAGCATCTTGGAGGCCGAGACATTGAGAGTGCGGGCAATCTGGATGAACACCGGGATCATCACCACCACCACAGGGGTATTGGAGACCACCGCCGACGCGGAAACCACAAAAGCCATCAGCAGGCCCACTGCAAGCTTCGGGTTGACACCCGCCTGCTTCTTGGCTGCCTGGGTGAAAGCATCGAGCGCGCCGGTGCGCACCAGGGCACCCATGATGATGAACATCGCGGCAATGGTCCACGGCGCCGGGTTGGCCAGCACCGGCAGCGCCGCGCTGTAGGGCAGCACGCCGGTGGCCAGCATCGCCGCAACGCCGGTCAGCGCCACCACTTCAGTCGGGTAGGTTTCCCGCAGGAACGCCACAAACATGGCCAGGACAATTGCAAGCGCCAGAAACGCGCTGCCGGTGTCACCAAGTTGGATAAACTGCATGTGCCGTGACTACGCCCATATTGATTAACGCGGGTTTAGCGCGCGGGGCGGCGCGCCGCCATCGCGCAGTCTCCCCGAAACCCTTTGGCGGAGCAAGGATTTCCGCATTTACAGCGGCTCCTCCGGCGCCATTCAGGAGAATATGCAGTAAATCCCTTCTTTTCCGGCCGATCCTTCCGCCTTCGAACATCTTCGCAAGGGTTTCATCCCGCTCAGGGCAGCGCTTCCTGCAGCAGCCCGCCGTTGCGCACCATGCGAATCTGTTTGGCCGCACCGGTCCGGTCGTCGGTTTCAACAAAGACACCGGACAGGGTGGCTTCGCCATTTGCCGGGGAAAAGCGTGTCTTCGGCATTCCGGTCAGGAAACGGCGCATCGGTTCGGCCTTGTCCATGCCGATGACCGAATTGTAATCGCCGCACATGCCAGCGTCGGTCAGGTAGCCGGTGCCTTCGGAGAGGATCTGTGCGTCTGCGGTCGGCACATGGGTGTGCGTGCCCGCGACCAGGGAGGCGCGGCCATTGCAGAAATGGCCCATCGCCATTTTCTCGGATGTGGCCTCGCAATGCATGTCGACGATGACCGCCTGAGCGAGCCCGCCGCGCGGGTGTGATTTCAGCACTGCCTCCACCGCGCCGAAGGGATCATCGAAGGCGCGTTTCATGAAAACCTGTCCCAGCACCTGCACCACCAGCACCTTGCGCCCGCCCGGCGCGTTGAACAGCCGGTAGCCGCGGCCCGGCGCGCCCTTGGCAAAGTTCAGCGGCCGGATGATGCGCGGCTCTTTCTCGATGTACTGCAGCATGTCCTTCTGGTCGAAGGCATGATCGCCGAGCGTCAGGCAGTCGACACCCGCATCCAGCAGCAGCTTGGCGTGCTCGCCGCTCAGCCCCATGCCATTGGAGGCATTTTCGCCGTTCACCACAACAAAATCGAGCCGCCACTCGTCACGCAGCCGCGGCAGGTTTTCGGTGACGGCGCGGCGCCCGGCGCGGCCCATCACATCGCCTAGAAACAGAATTCGCATTGCGGCGTGGTACGCGGATGCGCCCGGCAGGACAAGTCCCGCGGCGGGCGCTCAAAACTTTTCTGAAAAGTTTTGCCAGGGTTTTTTGTGAAAATCCTGGCTGCCTGGCCCGCGTCAGCGGCTGAATTGCAGCACGCGGCTCTCGGTGACGATCATGTCCAGAGGCTGGTCGGTGGGCTCCAGCGGCAGGTCCTCGGCCTCCTGGGCGTCAAAGGCAAAGCCGATCGCCAGCGTCGCCCGCTTGCCGCGCAGCAGTTCCAGCGTGCGGTCGTAGAAACCGCCGCCGTACCCCAGCCGTCCGCCCTTGGCATCAAAGGCAACCAGCGGCACAATCAGGATTTCCGGCTCAAAGAAGTCGTCAGCCTCGGGCACCATGGCGCCGAACGGGCCTTCGCGCAGCGGCCCATCGGGCTGCCAGCGGCTGAACTGAAGGGGCTGGCCCGCGGCCATGATCACCGGCACGCCGACAGGCCCATGCGCGGCGGCCTCGGCCATCGCGGGCAGCGGGTCGATTTCGGTGCGGATCGGCATGTAGCCCGACAGCGGCACGCCGCGGTAGCCGGCCAGCACCTCCGACAGGTGGCCTGCCGCACCTGGGATGTTGCGGGCGTGCGCCTCCTTGCGGCGGGCGAAGGCAGCCTTGCGGGCGGCGGCCTTGATTTCAGTCAGATCCGTCATGGCGGTCTCCTACAGCAGTACGGCGGCGGCGAGGCCGAGGAAGGCAAAGAAGCCGACCACATCGGTCACCGTGGTCACAAAGGCGCCTGAAGCCAGCGCCGGGTCAATTCCGGCTTTCTCCAGTAAAACCGGGATCACCGTGCCTGCGAGCCCGGCGACGACCAGATTGATCACCATCGCGACGGCAATCACGCCGCCCAGCACAGGCGAGCCGAACCACGCGATGCCGACAACTGCCATCACCACCGCAAAGATCACCCCGTTGACCAGCCCCACCAGCACCTCACGCCGGATCACCCGCCAGACGTTGGAGCCGGTGAGGTCGCGGGTGGCAATCGCGCGCACCGCCACAGTCAGCGACTGGGTGCCGGCATTGCCGCCCATGGAGGCGACAATCGGCATCAGCACCGCCAGCGCCACAAACTGGGCGATAGTGTCCTCGAACAGCGCGATCACCAGCGAGGCCAGCACCGCCGTCACCAGGTTCACCGCCAGCCAGGGGAACCGGCGCTTGGTGGTCTCGATCACCTTGTCGGCCAGCGAGCTTTCCTCGCCGACACCGGCCAGGCGCAGGATGTCCTCCTCGTGCTCCTCGTCCAGCACGATCATCGCGTCGTCGATGGTAATCACCCCGACCAGGCGGCCCTCGTCGTCGACCACCGGGGCCGAAATCAAGTGGTACTGGTTGAAGGCATAGGCGACGTCTTCCTCGTCCTGATCCGCCGGAATGACCTGGAAGGTCTCTTCCAGCAGATCGGTCAGCGGCACCTCGCGCTTGGAGGACATGATCCGTCCCAGGGTCACGTTGCCGACCGGATGCGCGCGCGGGTCGACCACCACCACGTGATAGAATTGTTCCGGCAGATCGTCGGATGCGCGCATGTAATCAATGGCCTGGCCGACGTTCCAGTGTTCCGGCGCCATCACCACTTCGCGCTGCATCAGGCGGCCTGCGGAGTTTTCCGGATAGCTCAGCGACTGCTCGACCGCGACCCGGTCGGCGTCTTCCAGCACCTCGAGGATGGCTTCCTGCTGCGGCTCCTCCAGGTCTTCCAGGAGGTCGACCACATCGTCGCTTTCCAGCTCCCGCACCGCCTCGGCCAGAACCGCGGGTTTGAGGATGGAGATCACTTCCTCGCGGATGCTGTCGTCCAGCTCCGAGAGGATTTCGCCGTCGAACTCCCGGTCGTAGAGGTGGATCAGCCGGGTCCGTTCGGCTGAATCGATCTGTTCCAGAAGGTCGGCGATGTCGGCGGCGTGCAGGTCTTCCAGCAGCTCGGTCAGAGTCTGCTGATCGCCCTGCTCCACCGCTTCCAGGATCTGTGCGACCAGCTTGCGGTCCAGATCATAGGCGTCGTCCTGAGACAGGTCGCCGGAGATGTTGTCGCCGCTGCTCATGTGATGCCCCCGGGATATTATGTGAGTATTTGCCTGCAAAATAGAAGAAGCCGCTACCGGAAAACAATGACAATGGCATATTCTGTCCGGAGCTGATGCGCGGGTATCCTGCGTTGCGCTGATTTGCAAGGAAAGGGTTGAACGAATGGGCACCGGAGTCATCCTGAAAGGACAGGTGCTGTCCTATACCCGCTCCCCCTTTACCGGTGGCAGCCCGGAAGATGCGGCCCGGCTGCAGGAGGCGGTGGCGGTGCAGAACGGGGTGATTACGGGCACCGGCACGCTATCCGAGATGCAGGCGCTGCTGCCGGGGGCTGAGGTGCGCGATCACGGGCAGAATCTGATCCTGGCCGGCTTTGTCGATGCCCATGTGCATTACCCGCAGACCGCGATCATCGCCAGCTGGGGCAAGCGGCTGATCGACTGGCTGAACAGCTATACCTTTCCGGAGGAAATGCGGTTTGCGGACCGGGCCTATGCCGATGAAATCGCCGCGCGCTATCTGGAACTGACCGCGGCGCATGGCACCACCACGGTCTGCAGCTATTGCACCATCCACCCCGAAAGCGTCGATGCTTTCTTCACCGCTGCTCAGGCGCGCGGCCAGCGGGTGGCTGCGGGCAAGACCTGCATGGACCGAAACGCGCCGGAGGGCCTGCGGGACACCGCGCAGTCAGCCTATGACGACTCGGAGGCGTTGATCGGACGCTGGCACGGGGTGGACCGTTTGGAATACGCCATCACACCTCGGTTCTCCCCCACTTCGACGCCGGAGCAGCTGGAGGCGATGGGCGCGCTTTGGGGCAAGCACCCGGAGTGCCTGATGCAGACGCATCTGAGCGAGCAGACCGATGAGATTGCCTGGGTCCGGGAGCTGTTTCCGCAAGCGCGGGATTACCTGGACACCTATGAGGAATTCGGCCTGCTGGGCGCCAAGGGGCTCTACGGCCACGCCATCCATCTGGAGGAGCGTGAACGGCACCGGCTGCGCGAATACGGCGCAGCGCTGATCCATTGCCCGACGTCCAACACCTTCATAGGATCGGGCCTGTTCGACATGGCCGGGCTGATGGCCGAGGGCCAGCGGATCGGCCTTGCGACCGACACCGGCGGCGGATCGAGCTTTTCGATGCTGCGCACAATGGCGGCGGCTTATGAAATCGGCCAGCTGCGCGGTACGCCCCTGCACGCGGCTCAGCTGTTGTGGCTGGCGACCCAAGGGTCTGCCGTGGCGCTGCGGATGGACGGGAAGATCGGCAATATCAAGGCAGGCATGGAAGCGGATCTGGTGGTGCTGGACCTAGCCTCGACCCCGGCTATCTCCCAGAGGTCGGAGAGGGCTGAAGATGTCTGGGAAGCAGTGTTCCCGACCATCATGATGGGCGATGACCGGGCCATTTCCGAAGTCTGGATTGGTGGCCGCCGGGTTTAGGAGAGGCGCTGGCGCGCCTCTGCCTCCGGCGGGGATACTTTCAGCCAGATGAAGGACGGATCCTCTACAGCATCAGCCGTTGCGCAAGCTGGCCGTGGCGCTCGATCAGGCGCGGCAGGTCGAGAGTGGTGAGCTCGCCGCCGCGGATGATCTGCTTGCCTTCCACGAAGAGGTGTTTGACCTGGGTTGGACCAGCCAGCAGCAAGGCCGCCGGGTCCCAGCTGCCGCTGGAGGCGATACCGGTGGTATCCCAGATGGCGATGTCCGCGCGCTTGCCGGGTTCCAGCCGGCCGCAGTCGGGGCGGCCCAGCACATCGGCGCCGCCGCGGGTGGCGATCTCCAGCGTTTCATAGGCGCTCATCGCATCGGCGCCGTTGGCGACCCGCTGCAGCAGCATGGCCTGGCGCGCCTCGGCGCTGAGGCTGGCCATGTCGTTGCTGGCGGAGCCGTCCACCCCCAGCCCGACCGGCACGCCTGCGTCGCGCATCGCGCGCACCGGGGCGATACCGCTGCCAAGGCGGCAGTTGGAACAAGGGCAATGCGCCACGCCCGTGCGGGTTCTGGCAAAAAGATCAATCTCTTGCACGTCGAGCTTGACGCAATGCGCGTGCCAGACGTCATCGCCGGTCCACCCGAGCTCCTCGGCATATTGGCCGGGGCGGCAGCCGAATTGCGCCTCGGAATAGGCGATGTCTTCGTCGTTTTCGGCCAGGTGGGTGTGCAGCATCACCCCTTTTTCCCGGGCCAGCAGCGCGGCATCGCGCATCAGCTCGCGGCTGACGGAAAAGGGCGAACAGGGCGCCAGGCCGACACGGCACATGGAGCCTTCGGACGGATCATGAAAGGCGTCCACCACCCGGATCATGTCATCGAGAATGGCGCGCTCATCTTCGACCAGGCTGTCGGGCGGCAGGCCGCCGTCGCTTTCGCCGATGCTCATGGCGCCGCGGGTCGGATGGAAGCGCAAGCCCACATCGCGGGCAGCGTGAATGGTGTCCTCCAGCCGGGAGCCGTTGGGATAGAGATACAGGTGGTCGGAGCTGAGGGTGCAGCCCGACAGCGCCAGTTCCGCGAGGCCCAGCTGGGCAGAGACGAACATCTCGTCCGGAGTGAACCGCGCCCAGACCGGATACAGCCGCTGCAGCCAGCCGAACAGCAGCGCGTCCTGCGCGCCCGGCACCGCCCGGGTGAGATTCTGGTAGAGATGGTGGTGGGTATTGACCAGGCCGGGCGTCACCACGCAGCCACGGCCCGAGACGGTCTCGCCATTGGTCTCCAGCCCCTGCCCTACCGCGGCAATCCCGCCGTCCCGGATCAGGACATCAGCGCCATGCAGCACACGGCGCGCGTCGTCCATCGTCAGGATGGTATCGGCATTTTGAATCAGGATTTCTGCCATCGTCACACACTCCTTTTGGCAGCCCGCTTCAGTGGAATGTGTGATTGGCCGATGGAAAACGGGCAAAGAACCGGCCTGATGCGCAGAGTACAAGCCTGCGGAGCCGGGTTCAACCCTGTCACGCCTGGCGTAGCAGCTCCAGCGCGGCGGCGTGAATCTGTGAATTGGCCGCAGCGAGGGCACGGCCGCCCTCATGCGCCGGATTGCCCTGCCAGTCGGTGACGATGCCGCCCGCCGCCTGGATCAGTGCAATCGGCGCCTGAATGTCATAGGCGTTCAGACCCGCCTCGATCACCAGGTCCACCTGCCCTGCCGCCACCAGGGCATAAGCATAGCAATCGGTACCATAGCGCGTCAGCTTGGCGCGGGCTGAGACCCGCTCGAACCCAGCCCGTTCCTCGGCAGTGCCGACTTCGGGAAAGGTTGTGAAGAGAACAGCGTCTTCAAGTGCCGCGGTGGCGCGGGTCTGCAGAGGCCGTTCGCCCAGCGGACCGGTCATCACCGCAATTTCCGGGCCGCCGCAAAACCGCTCGCCCGTGTAGGGCTGGTCGATCACACCCAGGAACGGGCCGTTTTCATCCGCCAGCGCAATCAGCACGCCCCAAGTCGGCGTCCCGCTGATGAAGCCGCGGGTGCCGTCGATCGGGTCCAGTACCCAGGTGCGGCCAGAGCTGCCGGGCTCAGCACCGAACTCCTCGCCCAGGATGCCGTCCGCGGGCCGCAACTCTGCCAGCACAGCGCGCATCGCCTGCTCCGCCGCGCGATCAGCCACGGTAACGGGATCAAACCCGCCTGCCAGCTTGTTTTCAGCGCTTAAGGAGGTGCTGCGGAAATGCGGAAGGATGGCAGAGCGGGCTGCGTCTGCCATCCTGTGTGCAACGTCGAGATCGGAATATGCGGCCTGTGTCATGCTTGAACGGGTGCCACCCGGCCGGTTTCATTGCAAGCGCAAATCACAGCACCAGGCCGGACTTGCGCAGCAATGGCCGTTCAGGACCCGTCCAGGTTTCAGGCGGCGTCGCTCAGCACGCGGGCCAGTTCAAACAGGCGGCGGCGCTGGTTTTCCGGGATCGCGTAGTAGGACCGCACCAGATCGAGTGCTTCCTTGTCACCCATCAGATCCTCCGGCACAGCGGCCTTTTCGGCCGGGGCTTTGCCCTCTTCCTGGAGGCCCTCGAAGAAGAAGCTCACCGGCACCTCAAGGGCGTCGGAAATATCCCACAGGCGGGACGCGCTGACCCGGTTGGCACCGGTTTCATACTTCTGGATTTGCTGAAATTTGATGCCGACCTGTTCGGCAAGCTGCTGCTGCGTCATGCCGATCAGCCACCGGCGGTGGCGGATGCGCTTTCCCACATGCACGTCAACGGGATGAGCCATGCGTTTCTCCTAGTCTCTAAAATCCGGCCGCAACCCGGACCGCTGCATTCCTATAACCTGTTCTGACGCCTTCAATTCTTGCCCCTGAACAGGTTCCCCATCAGAGCGATCTGAGATCAACCTCTATGCAAAAGTGTACAACCCTTGCGATTGATTGCAAGACTGCCGTCGCCCGCGGCGGGGTTGAGGAGGTCAAGCGCATGATTTCACGTATCATTTTTCTAAACGTTTTATTGCCAAGCGGCTGCCGATCGCGTACCTCCCCAGAAATAGCGAGGTGTGCCCGGGTGCGGAGGCCCGGCAGTGTGGCCCTGCGAATCATTTCTGTTCCCGCAAAAGGTGAGGAGAAACTATGCTGGCTTACCAAGTTTCCGGCTTTGACCGGCAGGCGGCCCTGACCGAAACCGGATGCCCGCCGCCGGGTCCCGGGGAGGCGGCGGTCGCGCTGCGGGCCTGCGGCCTGAACTTTGCCGACCTGCTAATGATGAAAGGCAGTTATCAGGACACTCCGGAGCCGCCCTTCACCTTGGGGCTGGAGGCTGCCGGTGTGGTAACGGCGCTTGGCGACGGGACTGGCGGCTTTACGATTGGCGACCGGGTGGCGGTGTTCGGCGGCTCCGGCGGCCTGGCGGAGGCAGGGGTGTTTGATGCCGCGCGGCTGATCCGCATTCCCGATACGATGAGTTTTGAACATGCCGCGGCGATGCAAATCGCCTACGGCACCAGCCATATGGCGCTGGATCACTGCGCCCGGTTGCAGCCTGGCGAGACACTGCTGGTGACGGGAGCTGCGGGCGGTGTGGGGCTGACCGCAGTTGAGATCGGCAAGCTGATGGGGGCGACAGTGATCGCCCATGCCCGTGGCCAGGAAAAGCTGGAGGTGGCAGCAGCCGCCGGAGCGGATCATCTGATCGACGCGAGCGAAGACCTGCGCAGCGCGGTCAAGGCGCTTGGCGGCGCCGATGTGGTCTATGACGCTGTGGGCGGCGATGTGTGGAAGGCCGCCTTCCGGTCCGCGAACCCCGGCGCACGGCTGCTGCCGGTGGGCTTTGCAGGCGGCGAGGTGCCGCAGATCCCGGCCAACCACCTGCTGGTGAAGAACCTGACGGTCATCGGCTTTTACCTGGGCGGTTACATGAAGTTCCGCCCCGAGGCGGTGCGGCGCTCCTTTGAGACGCTGTTTGCCTGGCATGGCGAGGGCCGCATCAAGCCGCACATCAGCCACATTCTGCCCCTGGAACGGGCAGGCGAAGGGCTGGAGCTGCTGCGCAGCCGCAAATCCACCGGCAAGGTCGTGATCACCACCGGCACCAGCAGCTGACTGTTCGGAACGGCTAACTGCGGAACAGTTTCCTGCCGGGCAGTTCCCGCCCGTCGCCGGTGCATCTGCCAATGCACCGCTCCCGTTGGGCCAGGCTCAGCGCCTGTGGCGCTGAGCCTGGCCCAAGGCCGCCAAGGATGCGCTGGCGAAGCCAGGGCCGCCTGCGGGCGCGGGAGCACCCCCGCCGGCTTCTCCTGCTTGCCTCCGCGCTTGCTGACCCGGCAAACGGCCCGGCCCGTGTTCTGGTATGTCAGCTGGCTGCGCGCAACGGCGCCGACCACAGCCCCTGGAAGCCCTGGCGGATGAATTCGGCCAGTTCCTCAACATAGGGCGCGCGCACCCGCTCGGCTCCGTAGAGGTTGATGTGCTGCATAGGAAGATCCGGCAGGCCGCAGCCCTGGTCGATCAGTTCCTGATAGCCCGGCTGGGTGCCCTCCAGCAGCACGCCAACCGCAAGATCGGCGCTGACCGTTGCTTCGACCGTGCGGTCGGAGTCACTGTCGAGCGCCATTTCCCATTCGATGCCCGCTTCATCCAGCGCCGAGGTTGCCACCGGGCGGAAGCTGCAGTTTCGGCAAAACCCGAGCCGCAGGGGGCGCTGCCGCCAGACCGATCCGTCCGGCGCGCCGACCCAGCGCAGCGGCATGCTATGGATCGTCTCGCCACCCTCACCCGCTCCGGTTTCGGTGGTCAGGATCAGATCAAAGGCGCCGCGCCCGAACTCCGCCTTGAGGTCGCGGGTGTTGGAGGTGCAGAGATTCACATTCACCCGCGGGTAGCTGAGGTTGAACCGCTTCAGCACCTTCGGGATCACCGGGTGCACCACATCATGCGGCACGCCGAACAGCACCTCGCCTTCATAGGCCTGATCGGTCAGCCTGCCGATCACCTCGTCGTTCAGCGCGACCATCTTGCGGGCATAGCCCAGCATCTGCTCGCCCTCCGCCGTCAGCGCGATGGTGCGGCCGGAGCGGTCCAGCAGGTCCACTCCCAGCAATTCCTCCAGCCGCTTCAGCTGCATGGAGACGGCCGACTGGGTGAGATGCAGAAAACCTGCCGCCCGGGTCACGCCGCCATTGTCCGCCACCGCCACAAAAGAGCGGAGCGTGGTAATATCGAGATTTCTCACCATCACAACACCTGATGCATTCCATCAAAAACATTCGTTTTCAAAATATGCCACAGGTGCCCATATTCATCAATACAATTGATCACCCAAAAGGGAAGCATCACAAACTTAACTGAAGGACCTTCGCCATGACCCATGCAACAGCCCCCTGCCCCGCCAGCTGCACAACCCGGGCGCCGCATCGTTCACTGCTCAGCCGCCTGCGTCTGCTCTGGTCCGTCCGGCGCCAGCGGGACCAGCTGGCAGCGCTGGACGACCGGGCGCTCAAGGACATCGGGCTGACCCGGGCAGACGCCGAGGCCGAAGCCCGCCGCGGGTTCTGGAGCGCGCCGGAGCACTGGCTGCGCTAAGCGGCAGTACCACCTGTATGCGCCTTTACCGGCGGGCCGCTGAACAGCGGCCCGTTTACTCGCTTTTTTCATGCATTTCTTGGTCCGAAATACTTGAACCGCAACGCGCTTCGCCCGATATTTACCGGGAAAGCTGCCGGCCGCGGCTCCATTCGCGCGCGGGCAGCAAGGGAGTAGATTACGGAGACCATTGAGAATGGCACAGTTTGACACCATCCGGTCTGCCGCCGGCGCCCGCGCCGCGCAGATTGATGAGGGCCTGCGCGCCCATATGAACAAAGTCTACGCCACCATGGCGGCAGGCACGTTCATCACCTTCCTGGCCGCCTGGGCAATTGCCGGGCTGGCCGTCACCACCGACCCGGCAAACGCCGTGGCGCAGCTGAGTGCTGACAAGTACCTGACCAATGTCGGCTATGCGCTTTATGCCTCGCCGCTGAAGTGGGTCATCATGTTCGCCCCGCTGGCCTTTGTGTTCGGCATCGGCGCCGCAGCAAACCGTATGTCCGCAGCGGGCGTGCAGCTGCTGTTCTACGTCTTTGCCACCGTGATGGGCCTGTCTATCAGCTCGATCTTCCTGGTCTTCACCGGCGAGAGCATCGTGCAGGTGTTCCTGATCACCTCCATCGCCTTTGCGGGTCTTTCGCTGGTGGGCTACACCACCAAGAAGGACCTCAGCGGCATGGGCGCCTTCCTGATCATGGGCCTGATCGGCCTGATCGTGGCCTCGATCGTCAACATCTTCCTGGCGTCGTCGGCCATGGCGTTTGCGATCTCGGTGATCGGCGTGCTGATCTTTGCGGGCCTCACCGCCCATGACACTCAGCGCATCAAGAACGACTACCTGCAGATGGCCCACGCGGGCGACCAGGAATGGCTGGCGAAGTCCGCGATCATGGGCGCGCTGAGCCTGTATCTGGACTTCATCAACATGTTCATGATGCTGCTCCAGCTGCTTGGCAACCGCGAATAAGCGCAATTCCATACCAGGCACAGCAAGGGGCGGATCGCACAGATCCGCCCCTTCTCGTTTCAACAACAATAACAAGGTTTACCCCGTGAATATCATTGAGATTCCCGCCACTGAGGCAGAGCGGCTGGTGCCGATGCTGCAGGATTTGCACGCGCTGCACGTCACCCATCAGCCAGAGCGCCATATTCCGGCACCGGGCAGCGGCGGTCTGGCCGAATGGCTGCAGGACTGGCTAAGTGAGGACAACGTCTTTGCACTGGCCGCAGAGAGCCCGCAGGGAACCCTGCTGGGTTATCTGATCTGCGAGTTGCAGGAACGCCCTGCCCTGCCGCTCCGCGCCGCCGAAACGCGCGCCATGCTGCACCACATCTCGGTCACCGAGGCCTGGCGCAGGATGGGCGTTGGCAAGGCATTGGTCGAGGCAATGAAGGCCCGTGCGCTTGAGGCTGGCGCAACCGTTGTTGCCGCCACCTATGCGCCTTTCAATACCGCCTCAGCGGCGCTGATGCAGGGTATGGGAATGGAGCCGGTGCTGACCCTGGCAGAATGGCGCGCCTAAGGCCCGGTGCTAGCTCAGAGGCCTGATGTCAGGACCCGGTACTGGTGCAGTCGAGCCCAGCCGAGATGGCGATGGTGCCGCGGGTGCTCGACACTTCGCGGATCTCGCCATCCAGCCGGCAGCCGGAAGCATCCGTCACCAGGCCGCGGAAGTCCGCGTCGGCAATATCCGGCAGGCTGGGCACCGCACTATGCTCCGGAACGCTTAGCACAGCCATGCCTGCACTGCCGGAACGGACAAGGCACAAGGCCAGCTCCCGCCCCTCCATCTGCACGATCCTGTCTACCACCGCGCGGCCCGGGGCCGCAGGCTCCGCAGCAGGAACAGCGGCCGCCAGCCCGGGGGGCAAGCTTTGCGCCGCAACCGCCGGCGGCGGCAGCAGAGCCGCCATTGGTTCGAAAGAACTTGAAACTGGCGTCGCGGCCGCTCCCAGCGCCGCGGCAATCACAAAAGTTTTCACAGCTCATCCACCCGTTTGCTCATTACCCACGAAGGCAAGCCTAGTGCGCAATTGCGGCGGAAAAATGCCGCAGGGGCAAGCGGGTGCGGACAATCAAGGCGGCATTTTCCGGCAATTCTAGACAACGCCCTTAAACCGCTGGGGCCCTTCCAAAAGAAAACGGGCCGCGCCTGGCGCGACCCGTTTCCGGAAATCATTCCGTAAGCAAGGCTTACTTGATTTTGCCTTCCTTGTACTCGACGTGCTTGCGCACAACCGGGTCATACTTACGCACAACCATTTTTTCGGTCATGGTGCGTGCGTTCTTCTTGGTGACATAGAAGTGGCCGGTGCCCGCGCTCGAGTTCAGGCGGATCTTGATGGTGGTCGGCTTCGCCATGGTGCTTCTCCTGCGTCCGAAAAGGCAGGGGCCTCTCGGTAAATTCCTATCTGAAGCCCGGCTTTTACCTGCCCCAGCCCCCAAGTCAATAGGATTCGCCCCTATTCCCCGAGGGATTTATGCACAGAAGGCCTGTAAGCCGGATCCTGTCCCCCCGGGACCGAAATCCCGGGCTCGACGGCCATTCATCTAGGCGGCGCATTGCTGCGCCGCTCAAGCTGCCAACCCGGCCCCTCTCGGCTGAAGCGTACCTAGCGGCGGTTTCCCGGTTGCCCGGGACCTGCCCGCGCGGGGGCCCTATTTGGCATTGCTCCCGGTGGGGCTTGCCGTGCCGCCGCTGTTGCCAGCAGCGCGGTGGGCTCTTACCCCACCGTTTCACCCTTACCCGCGCGGATGCTCCTTTGGCGGACCTCCGGTCCGGCGGGCGGTCTGTTTTCTGTGGCGCTTTCCGTCGGGTTTCCCCGCCCGGGCGTTACCCGGCACCGTTGCTTCATGGAGTCCGGACTTTCCTCGAGGGGGGCTTGCGCACCCCGCGCGGCCGTCCAGCCTTCTGCGCGACTGGAGGCGTAGAAACATCGGCGTGCGGCGTCAAGCGGATAGTGCGGATTAAGGGGCCTTGCCCCTCTTGGCCTGCTGCCAATTCACCCCAGGATATTTCCAGCCAGATGAAGAATGGATCCTTTATTCATCTGGCCCCAAATATCCCGGAGCGCGAGGCAGAGCCTCGCATAATTCCAGACTTAAAGCGCGTCAGCCCCCAGAGGGGCGAAATCCGCGGACGTCAGCGGGCCGCGCGCCCAGGGGCGGAACCGTAAGCGGACGGCGGCCAGAAGCGCCTCATCATCCGCTGCGGCGGTAAAGCCGGCTGCCGCGGCGGACTTGCGGAACAGTTCAAATGAAGGATCCTGCGGCACTTTTCCTTTGCTTGCCGCTGCCGCCAGGCCCTGCCGTGCCAGCCGGTTCCAGTCGAAGCGCGGGCCGGGATCGGACTTGCGCCCCGGTGCCATGCAGGAATGCCCGATCACCCCCGGCGCAGAAATGTCCCAGCGCTGCATCACGCCGTGCATGAGTTTTTCCAGCGCCGCCATTTGCGGCGCGCTGAAGGGGTGCGTGCCGAGGTTGTCCAGTTCGATTCCGATGGAACGGGAGTTGATGTCGTCCTGGCCGCTCCATTCGCCGGCCCCGGCGTGCCAGGCGCGGTGCTCTTCAGCCACCATCTGCCACAGGGTACCGTCGGCCCCGATCAGATAGTGCGCCGAAACCTCGGCCGCCGGGTCGCAGAGCCGCTCAAGCGCGGCCTGTGCACTCTTCATGGCGGTGTAGTGCAAAACGATCAGGGACGGCGTCAGACCGTCCCTGCGGGGCCCGAAATTCGGACTGGGGTGCCAGAGGGCGCCCGGCTGGTCAGCCCCGCGCGGGTCCGCCGCCATCAGTTCTGGACGGCCAGCCGGTAAGGTGCCGGGTCCCAGCCGCAGGCATAGCCGTCGCCATCCGGGTCCAGCGCTTTGCGGTCGCGTTCCGGCCCGCCGGAGTCGAGGAAGGCGACCTGGGCCTGATCGGGAGACGCAAACTCTGCGCAGTTGCGCTGGTTGCGGGCCTTCAGGTTGATGCCGGAGCGGCTGTAGACGCGCACGCCCTTTGGGTTGCTGGTGCTGAGAGCATAGCGCACGATGTTGGGCCCTGCCTCCTCCGTGCGCTGCGGCACTGCAACCGGCTGCACCTGCTGGTATTGCGCCCGCTGGCGCTCCAGCCGGGCGGCGTCGCTCTCGATCGACTGCCGGGCGGCGACCGCCTGGAAGTCGTTCTCATCAGAGATCCGCGGGCTTCCGGCCAGCTGCGGCGCCGGGTTCGACGGGCTCGCCTGCACCGGCGCAGCACCGGCACCGGCGCTGGAGGCAGCGAGGGCCGCGGCGGTTTCGCGGGCGATGTCCGCGTCGCTGGCCGCGCTGCTGGCAGTGTTGAACGTGCCCGCCGCAGCCGCCGTGGCCGGGCTGCGCGGGGCTGACGCGGCTTGATAGGGTTCCGTCGAAACCCGTGCCGGCGGCACCAGCGGATCGCCATTGATAGTGGTGCCCGCGGCAGGCGCCGGCGCAAAGGGATCGCCGTCGATGCCAGCGGCGCTGTCGGGGAGCTGCGGAGAACAGGCAGCCATAACCAAGAGGCTGCCTGCGGCGGCGTAAGATGCGAATGCGCGCATGGGGTTACCTGTCTGCTCTGCTCAAGTGCTGAGGCAGAGGCTTACCACCATTGCTGCGGCTTGGCTACAAAGCCGGCCGCATTCTCCAGCGCATAGGCAGTGTTCAGCAGATCGCCTTCTTCCCAGGGCTTGCCGATCAGCTGCAGACCCAGCGGCAGACCCTGCTTGTCGAGCCCTGCCGGCACCGCCACACCTGGCAGGCCTGCCAGGTTCACGGTGACGGTGAAGACGTCGTTCAGGTACATCTGCACCGGATCCGCCTCGGTCATCTCGCCCAGGCCAAAGGCCGCCGACGGGGTGGCCGGGGTCAGGATGGCGTCGACGCCGGCGGCAAAGACGTCCTCGAAGTCCTTTTTGATCAGAGTGCGGACGCGGCGGGCGCGGTTGTAATAGGCATCGTAGAAGCCTGCCGACAGCACATAGGTGCCGACCATGACGCGGCGCTGCACCTCGTGGCCGAAGCCTTCGGCGCGGGTTTTCTCGTACATCTCGGTGATGCCGTCGCCCGCTTCCAGCGTGGCGCGGCGGCCGTAGCGGACACCGTCATAGCGCGCGAGGTTCGACGACGCCTCAGCCGGGGCGATCACATAGTAGGCCGGCAGCGCGTACTTGGTGTGCGGCAGCGAGATGTCGACGATCTCGGCACCGGCTGCTTTCAGCATTTCGGCGCCATCGGACCACAGCTTCTCGATCTCGCCCGGCATGCCGTCCATGCGGTATTCCTTGGGGATACCGATTTTCTTGCCCTTGATGTCGCCGGTCAGCATCGCCTCGAAATCCGGCACCGCCAGTTCAGCAGATGTCGAATCCTTGGGGTCGTGGCCGCACATGGCTTCCAGCATGATGGCGGCGTCGCGCACCGATTTGGTCATCGGGCCGGCCTGGTCCAGCGAGGAGGCAAAGGCAACGATGCCCCAGCGCGAGCAGCGGCCGTAGGTCGGCTTGATGCCGACGGTGCCGGTGAAGGCGGCGGGCTGGCGGATCGAGCCGCCGGTGTCGGTGCCGGTGGCCGCAAGGCAGAGATCCGCTGCAACGGCAGCGGCAGAGCCGCCGGAGGAGCCGCCCGGGGTCAGCTGGGCGTCGTCATTGCCGCGGCGCCAGGGGCTGACGGCATTGCCGTAGACTGAGGTTTCGTTGGAGGAGCCCATGGCGAACTCATCCATGTTCAACTTGCCCAGCATCACGGAGCCGGCATCCGCCAGCTTCTGCGAAACGGTGGATTCATACTCCGGCTTGAAACCTTCCAGGATCTTGGAGGCTGCTTGCGAGGGCACGCCCTTGGTGCAGAACAGGTCCTTGATGCCGACCGGCAGGCCGCACATGGAGGGCGCATCGCCCGCCTTGATGCGTTCATCCGCAGCCTTGGCGCGCTCCATCGCAATCTCGGGCGTCTTGTGGACGAAGGCGTTCAGTGCGTCCGCCGCATCAATGGCCTTGAGGCAGGCTTCGGTCAGCTCGACGGAGGTGGTGTCGCCCTTGCGCAGCGCGTCGCGGGCCTCTGCCAGGCCCAGTTTGTTCAGATCGCTCATGTCTTTCACTCCACGACTTTGGGCACTGCGAAGAAACCTTCGCGGGCATCCGGTGCGTTGGCCAGCACCTTGTCCTGCTGGTTGCCATCGGTGACTTCGTCCGCCCGGCGCTTCAGACGCTGCGGGGTGACCGAGGTCATCGGCTCGACGCCCTCGACATCCACCTCATTCAGCTGCTCGATGAAGCCCAGGATATTGTTGAACTCGTCTGCCAGCGCCGGCAGCGCGTCATCCTCGACCTTGATCCGGGCCAGTTTGGCCACCTTGGCGGCGGTGCTTTGGTCAATCGACATGGAAACCCTCATCTGGTGTTGGATAGGCATTTACCGCCGTGCCGCCTGCGCTGCAAGCCGGCTGGGGCGTGCCGCGCCCGGAAACCGGCGGCCCCCGCATTTCCGGCACGTCCGCATATCATTTTCGCACCAGCCTGTTACGCTGCGCACAACAAAACCGGGAGGAGATAAGAGATGAAGATCATTTGGCTGGGCCACGGCTCGTTCCGCATCGAAGCAAGCGGCCAGGTGCTGCTGGTGGATCCCTGGCTGACCGGCAATCCGGTGCTGCCCGAAAACCAGCATGAGGCGGCGGTTGCGGGCGCCACCCACATCCTCCTCACCCATGTGCATTTCGACCATGTGGTCGATGTGCTGCCGCTGGCGAAGCGGCTGGAGGTGCCGGTGATCGGCCAGTACGACCTGATGGGGTTGTGGGGCGAGACCGAAGCTGTGCAAACGGTCGGCTTCAACAAGGGCGGCACCGTGGATCTGGACGGAGTGAAGGTTGCGATGGTCCCGGCCTCGCACAGCTCCACCTTCAGCACCCAGGACGGGCTGCGCACCGGCGGCTCGGAAGTGGGATACATGGTGATGGCAGAGGGCAAGACGGTCTATTTGTCCGGCGACACCGCCATTATGGCGGACATGGACTGGATGGGGGACTATTACAAGCCGGATGTCGGCATCCTGTCCGCCGGCGGCCATTTCACCATGGACATGAAACAGGCGGCCTATGCGGCCAAGCGGTACTTCAACTTCAAAACGGTGATTCCCTGCCACTACAAAAGCTTCCCGGTGCTGGAGCAGGACGCCACGGACCTGATCGAAGGCTTGCCCGGGGTTGAGGTGATCGAGCCGGAGGTGATGAAGGCGATCAAAATCTGAACCGCCAAGACTACTGGGAGGTCTCCCGCCAGGCGCTGGATCTGCAGCGCAGATCCGCGCCCGTTGGGCCGGGCGCCGGGCCTGGCGGCCCGGCGCGGCAGTGCCTCAATCTTGGGCTTTCAGTTCCGGCACGGAAAAGGCTTTGCGCGCTGCCGCGGCCTTATCGCGGCAGATGCAGCCGTGCGCGTGGTCGTTGATCAGCCCCATCGCCTGCATGAAGGCAAAGGCGGTGGTGGGGCCGACAAATTTCCAGCCGCGTTTCTTCAGCGCCTTCGAGAGCGCCACCGATTCCGGGCTGAAGGAGGCGGTCTGCGGCTCTGGCAGGTTGTCCGGCGCAGGCTCAAAACTCCAGAAAAACGCCGCCAGCGAGCCCGCCTCTTCCACCAGTTCCTGGGCCCGGGCGGCGTTATTGATCACCGCCTCGATCTTGCCGCGATGGCGGATGATGCCCTTGTCCTGCAAGAGCCGCTCCACGTCCGCTGGGCCGAATTTCGCCATCTCGTTGAAGTCGAACCCGGAAAAGGCAGCGCGGAAGTTCTCGCGTTTGTCCAGAATGGTGCGCCAGCTGAGGCCGGACTGGAAGCTTTCCAGGCAGACCTTCTCGAACAGGCGGATGTCGTCGCCCACCGGATAGCCCCATTCCTCGTCGTGGTAGCGCAGGAAGTCCGGGGCCGAGGCGCTCCAGGCGCAACGGGGATTGCAATCGGCCGCGGTGAAGATGCGGCTCATCCGCCGCCCCGCAGGAAATCAAGCCGCGGATCCATCATGGTCGGCGCCACGCCGATGATTTCCGGCTCCACCACACCGCCGGTTACAAAAGGATCCTGCGCGACGCGGGCAGCAAGATCCTCTTCGCTTTCGCCCACGGCAAGGATCGCTCCGCCTTCGCCATCGGTCATTGACCCGGCAGCAAGGAACACCCCGTCCTCAAATCCCTGCTGGAGCCAGGCCTTGTGGCCCTCCAGAAACTCGGCCAGCCGGTCTTTCTGCGCCGCAAATGTCAGCAATATGAAATACATGATCGTCTCCTGAGATGTATTTTAGAAAGTGTGATCCTGCGGCAGCTGATCCCGGAGCCAGTCCTGCATCAGCGCCACTTCGCGTTCGATGAAATCCGCGTCGCCAAAAGCCTGTGCCAATGTAGCCACGCCCTGGCTGCGGGCCAGCAGATGCATCGCCAGGCTGCCGGACAGCGCGCCGCACCCCAGCGCCTGAAACTGCTGGGTGAGCCAGTCCTGAAACAGCGTGAAGAGTGCGGCGGCCTGTCCCTGCGCCGCGTGATTCAGCTTGCCCAGCTCCGCCACCAGCGTGCCAACGGGGCAGCCATAGAGAGCGATCTGGGCCTGATTGGCGATCAGGATACGAATGAAGCAGGTGATCCGCTGTTCCGCAGTACGGCCCTCCGCCTGCCAGCTGTTCAGCAGGGCACGGGTGCTGGCCATCCGGCGCGCGATAACCGCTTCAAGAATCTCATCTTTGGTCTTGAAATGATAATAGAAATTGCCGCGCGAGATACCGACCGCCGCGGCGATATCCGCAAATGATGCCGCCTCGAACCCGCGCTCATAGAATAGCTGGTCCGCGGCCTCAGTGATCCGGTCTTTGGTTGTTTCCCGCGCCACATCACGCCTCTAGGACAATTGACCCAGACGCTTATAGGACAAATGCCCTAATGCGGCAACAGCAAAGGCAGCCGCAGCCCCGCCCCGGTGCGATCAGCGTTTCTTTGCAAAAAACTCCTTGAGCAGCGCGCTGGCCTCCCCTTCCGCTATGCCGTCATAAACCTCCGGCGCATGATGCGCCTGCGGGTGGGAGAACACGCAGGCGCCATGGGCCACACCGCCGGACTTGGGGTCGGAGGCACCGTAATAGACGCGGCGGATGCGGGCGGCGGCGATGGCGGCGGCGCACATGGCGCAGGGTTCCAGCGTGACATAGAGGTCGTACCCCGTCAGCCGCTCGCTGCCCAGGCTCGCGCAGGCCTCGCGGATGGTCAGGATCTCGGCGTGGGCGGTGGGGTCGTTCAGCTCCCGGGTGCGGTTGCCCGCCAGCGCCGCGACCTGCCCGTCCGGCGCGATCAGCGCAGCGCCGACCGGCACCTCGCCGCGCTCCGCTGCCGCCCGCGCCTGTTCCAGCGCCTTATCCATATGAGATTTGAATGCCATGCCCCTTCCTGCCCGCGAATGCCCGCTTTCGCAAGGCAGCGGAATGCTCTATGGCACTTGCATGAGCAAAACACCCGCATCCCGCCAGGGCAAACCCGGCCCGAAATCCCAGCCTCGCAAGGCCGCTGCCAAACCGGAGGCCGGCGCTTCCCCCGAGGGCGACCGCATCGCCAAAGTCCTGTCGCGCGCAGGCGTCGCCTCGCGGCGCGAGGCCGAGCGGATGATCGCCGAGGGCCGCGTATCGGTGAATGGCAAAAAGATCGACAGCCCGGCGCTGAACGTAACCGCGAAAGACCGGATCAGCGTCGACAGCCAGCCGCTGCCGGAGGCCGAAGCTCCGCGGATGTGGCTCTATTACAAACCCATCGGGCTGGTGACCTCGAACAGCGACGAGAAGGGCCGCACGACGATCTTTGACGAGCTGCCCGAGGACATGCCGCGGGTGATGACGGTTGGCCGCCTTGACCTGAACTCCGAAGGGCTGCTGCTCCTGACCAACGACGGCGGCATCAAACGCAAGCTGGAGCTGCCCGCAACCGGCTGGCTGCGCCGCTACCGGGTGCGGATCAACGGCCGCCCCAAGGACGAGGATTTTGCCCCGCTGCGCAAGGGGCTGGTGATCGACGGCGAGAAATTCCAGCCGATGACCGTATCGCTGGACCGCCAGCAAGGCGCCAATGCCTGGCTGACCGTGGGCCTGCGCGAAGGCAAGAACCGCGAGATCCGCCGCGCGATGGAGGATATCGGGTTCAGTGTGAACCGGCTGCTGCGGGTTTCTTACGGGCCGTTCCAGCTGGGGAACCTGAACCCCGGCGAGGTCGAGGAACTGCGCCCCCGCGTGGTGCGCGACCAGCTGGGGCTTGCTGAGGAAGAGGAAAAACCGGCGGCCCGGCCCACCCGCTCCCGCGGCGGCAAGCCTGCGGGACGGCCATTGGGTAAACCGGCGGGCAAACCGACGGGCAAACCTGCAGGCAAGGGTCCCGGCAAACCCGGCAAACCGGCAGGCAAATCTCCGGCACCGCGCGCAGAGCGCCCCGCCCAGCGCGGCGGCGGCAAACGGCCCGCCGGCAAAAATCCCCGCCGCTGAACCATTTCCCGCGGACTTCCCCCTAGCAACAGCGCCAGCTATCCCCTAGATTTCCAATCAGTTAATCTTCGCTGGCCGTTCCTGGGGGAGCTCGCGTGCAGAAAATTGCCTATGTCGCCCTGTTGATCCTGATGTTCGGTCTCAGCACCGGCTGGATCGTGGGGGGCTGAGAAGATGGCACAGCGTTACGGCGGCAAACACAGCCCTGGCGGCAAACCCGGTCCGCAAGGCTCCGCTCCGCAGCAGTCTTACCGCAATGCCCAAGTGGACCCGGTCGGGGTGCGCGCCAATGTGCTGTTTGTGCCGCCTGCCATTCTGGCCCTTCTGTCGCTGAACGACGGCGCAACCGGTCTGGCGCTGGGGCTGGCCGGCGCGGGCCTGTGGACAGGCGGCGCCTTTCTGTTGCGCGAAGGGCTCAAGGCCGAGGCCGCCTTTGCCGCCCGCAAGGTGGCCCGCAGACCCGCCCTGCCCCGCAAGATCCTGGCAGCCTTGCTGGCAGGCGCGGGTGCAGCGCTGGCAGCGTGGAAAGGGGAACCCGGCCTGCTGAGCGCCGTCATCTATGGCACGGCGGCGGCGGGCCTGCATCTTGCGGCCTTTGGTCTCGACCCGCTGCGCGACAAGGGCACGGAAGGTGCCGACACCTTCCAGCAGTCCCGGGTGGCCCGCGCTGTGGACGAGGCCGAGCAAAGCCTCGTCGCGATGAAGGACGCCGCCCTGCGCGCCCGCGACCGCAAGGTCGAGGCACGGGTGGAGCAATTCCAGTCCGTCGCCCGCGAGCTGTTCCGCACGGTGGAGGAAGACCCGCGCGACCTGACAGCCGCGCGCAAGTACCTGACCGTCTACCTGCAGGGCGCCCGTGACGCGACCGTGAAATTTGCCGATATCTATGCCCGCAGCCAGGACGCCGGGGCCCGGGAGAGCTATCTGGCACTGCTGGACGATCTGGAACAGAACTTTGCCGCGCGCACCCGCAAGATGCTGGTGGCGGACCGCGCGGACCTGACCATTGAAATTGATGTGCTGCGCGACAGGCTGCAGCGTGAAGGGGTCCATCTGGACCGGAACTGATTAGCGAGGAAGCCGTTCATGTCTGAAGCTGTTCAACAGAAAGCCGTCCAGGCCGAGGCCCTGGTCAAGGAGGTCACGGCGATCGAGCTGCCGGAACCCGTTGCTGAGGTGCAGCCGCTGGAGCAGGCAGACGCACCAACCAGCGAGGCGATCCGGGTGCGGATGGACAAGATCGACATGGCGGATACCAATTCGATCATCCATTTCGGCTCAACCGCGCAGGCGGAATTGCAGACGATCAGCCAGGCGATGCTCTCTGACGTGCGCAACAAGGATGTGGGGCCCGCGGGCGACTCCCTGCGCAACATCGTGACCACCATCCGCGGCTTTTCCGTCTCAGAGCTGGACATCCGCCGCAAGCCGACCTTCTGGGAGCGGCTGCTGGGCAAGGCGGCACCCTTTGCCAAATTCACCGCACGCTATGAAAGCGTTCAGGGGCAGATCGACCGGATCACCGACGACTTGCTGGGCCACGAGCATCAGCTGCTCAAGGACATCAAGTCGCTCGACATGCTGTATGAGAAGACGCTGCAATTCTATGACGAGCTGGCGCTGTACATTGCCGCGGGTGAGGCCAAGCTGGCGCAGTTGGACGCCAAGGAGATCCCGGCCAAGGAGGCCGAGGTGCAGGCCGCGGCCGAAGACGACCAAGTGATGAAGGCGCAGGAACTGCGCGACCTCCGCGCCGCGCGCGACGACCTGGAGCGCCGGGTGCATGACCTCAAACTCACCCGTCAGGTCACCATGCAGTCGCTGCCCTCGATCCGGCTGGTGCAGGAGAACGACAAGTCGCTGGTGACCAAGATCAACTCGACGCTGGTGAACACCGTGCCGCTGTGGGAAACCCAGCTGGCCCAGGCGCTGACAATCCAGCGCTCGGCTCAGGCTGCCGCGGCAGTGCGCGACGCCAATGACCTGACCAACGAGCTCTTGACCTCCAACGCCGCCAATCTGCGCCAGTCCAACGAGATGATCCGGCAGGAGATGGAGCGCGGGGTGTTCGACATCGAGGCCGTCAAACAAGCCAATGCGGATCTGATCGGCACCATTCAGGACAGCCTGCGGATTGCGGACGAGGGCAAGGCCAAGCGTGCTGCCGCCGAGGCTGAACTGCAGAAGATGGAGGCAGAGCTGCGCGACACACTGGCCGCTGCCAAGGCCCGCGGTGACGGGGTTGGCGACAACGCGGGCACCGCGGTGCCGGGCTGAGAAAGGTATCAGGCGTGCTGGCATGCAGAGCGGTTTGGAATGGAGGCGCCCTCCTGGCCGGGGCTGTAGCCCTGTCGGCCTGCCTGCCGTTTTCCCAGCCGGAATCCCTGGTGCCGCAGCCCCGCCCTGCCGCGCCGGAGCCTGCGGTCTACAAACCCTCCGCCGACAGCGCCCAGCTGGCATACTACTACAATGCCCTGCAGCGGGACCTGCTGACCCGCGGCCTGCTGCGCACCGACGGCGGCGGCCCCGACACCCCCTATGACGCTGAAGACCTGGCGGAAAGTTTCGAAGCGCTGGCGTTTTACGATGAATACGGCGGCTCCGGCATCTCCGGCGGTTTGGGCCGCTGGGCAGGCCCGGTGCGGATCGCGGCAGAG
The DNA here is from genome assembly GCF_059429235.1 of Leisingera sp. CC-HEC096. Taxonomy (NCBI): domain Bacteria; kingdom Pseudomonadati; phylum Pseudomonadota; class Alphaproteobacteria; order Rhodobacterales; family Roseobacteraceae; genus Leisingera; species Leisingera sp. CC-HEC096. Next base: position 320,090 of record NZ_JCAIJS010000001.1, on the reverse strand, counting down.
TTCGGCCCCTCGGTTCCGGCCGCCCAGCGCGCAGCGGACCGCGAGACCCTCAGCGCCTATGCCGCCCGGCTGGCCCGGATCACAGGCCACCCGGTCGCCACCGTGGCCGCGCGCGGCAACTTCCACGTGATCTTTGCCAGCCTCGACGACAGCGCCTTTGTCGCCGAGCGGGTGCGCGAGCTGCTGCCTTCGATCAGCGCCAAGGACCTGTCGCTGCTGGCCGCACCGCCGCGCAGTTTTTATTGCCTGGTGGTTGCAGGCGGGCCGCAGAGCGATCCGCTGTCCTATACCCGCGGCGTGGCGCTGATCCGGGCCGAGCATCCGGACCTGGTGCGCAAAAGCTGCGTGCACGAGGAAGTAGCGCAAGGCCTGGGGCTCAGGAACGACAGCCCGCGCGCGCGGCCCTCGATCTTCAACGACGATGACGAATTTGCGCTTCTGACCAGCTTTGACGAAAAACTGCTGCAGATGCTGTATGATCCAAGACTGAAAACGGGGATGAGCCTGGAAGAGGCCCGCCCCATCATCCGTATTCTCGCCCGCGAGACGATGGGCCAGGAACTGTAGGCCGCCAAAGGAAGAGGACCGGCACATGGGTATTTTCGATTTTCTCAAAGGCGAATTCATTGATGTCATTCATTGGGTGGATGACACCCATGACACCATGGTCTGGCGGTTCGAGCGTGAAGGGCATGCCATCAAATACGGCGCCAAACTGACGGTGCGCGAGGGCCAGGCGGCGGTCTTTGTGCACGAGGGCCAGCTGGCGGATGTGTTCACGCCGGGTCTCTATATGCTTGAGACCAACAACATGCCCATCATGACTACGCTGCAGCATTGGGACCACGCCTTCCAGTCGCCGTTCAAGTCGGAAATCTACTTTGTCGACACCACCCGCTTCAGCGACCTCAAATGGGGCACCAAGAACCCGATCATCTGCCGCGATCCGGAATTCGGTCCGGTGCGGCTGCGCGCCTATGGCACCTACACGATCAAGGTGGCCGATCCGGCCCGCTTCCTGAGCGAGATCGTCGGCACCGATGGCGAGTTCACCATGGATGAGATCTCCTATCAGATCCGAAACATTATCGTGCAGGAATTCTCCCGCGTGGTTGCAGGCTCCGGCATCCCGGTGCTGGACATGGCCGCCAATACCGCCGACCTGGGCAAGCTGGTCGCGGCGGAAATATCCGGCACGCTGGCAGACTACGGCCTGATGATGCCAGAGCTCTACATCGAGAACATCTCGCTGCCGCCCGCGGTGGAAGAGGCGCTGGACAAGCGCACCCAGATGGGAGTGCTGGGCGACCTTGGCCGCTATACCCAGTTTTCCGCTGCTGAGGCGATGACCGCGGCGGCGAAAACCTCGAACAGCGGCATGGGCGCCGGTATGGGGATGGGTATGGGAATGGCGATGGCGCAGCAGATGGGCCAGGCCATGCAGGGAGGCGCACCCTCTCAGGCAGCGGGTCAGCCGGCCGGGCCATGGGGCGCACGGCCCGAACCCGCTGCGCTGCAAGCGGCTGCGCCCGTGGCGCCGCCCCCGCCGCCGGTCGAGCATGTCTGGCATATCGCGGTGGACGGTCAGACCTCCGGGCCGTACTCCAAAGCGCGGATGGGACGGATGGCGCAGGACGGCAGCCTGACGCGCGACACCCATGTCTGGACCCCGGGCCAGGACGGCTGGAAACGGGCGGGCGATGTGATGGAACTGGCGCAGCTGTTCACCATCCTGCCGCCGCCTCCGCCCCCGCCGCCCCCGCCAGCCGGCTGAGCCTTGGCTGCGGCGGCGTCCGGACCGCGATTCCGCCGCGCTCGTTCCTTCAATTGATTATCCCCCGCAGGTTCCCCTCCCCGTGACGATGCCCCCGCCGCCGCCAACCGCCAGCGCGCCCTCTGCCCCTGAGGACAGCCACCGCTTCCCCTGCCCAAATTGCGGCGCCGATTACCGGTTTGACCCGAACGCCGGCGCGCTGATCTGCGATCACTGCGGCCACCGCGAAGAGGTCCGCAGCGGTCCCTGGAAGGGCTCCGCCCTTCGGGAGCTGGATTTCCGCACTGCCATTGCCGAACAGCTGCCGGAGGCGGAAATCGAAACCACCCGCGTCTCCGTCTGCCCCAATTGCGCGGCGCAGGTGGAGTTCGATTCTGATACCCACGCCAGGGAATGCCCCTTCTGCGCCACGCCCGTCGTCACCGGCACTGGCGAGAACCGGCACATCAAGCCCAAGGGGGTGCTGCCTTTCGCCGTAGAGGAACGCGCGGCGCACAAGGCCATGACCGACTGGCTGGGCCAGTTGTGGTTCGCACCGAATGGCCTCAAGGAATACGCCCGCAAGGGACGGCGGATGCAGGGCATCTATGTGCCCTACTGGACCTATGACGCCCAGACCCGCAGCTCCTACACCGGCCAGCGCGGAACTGTCTACTATGTGACCGAGACCTTCCAGCGGGACGGCAAGATGCAGACCCGGCAGGTGGCCAAGGTGCGCTGGCGGCCCGCGGCCGGGCGGGTGCAGCGGTTCTTTGACGATGTGCTGGTTCTGGCATCAACCAGCCTGCCGAAACGCTATACCGAGGCGCTGGAACCTTGGGACCTGTCGCAGCTGGAACCCTATCAGCCGCAGTATCTGGCAGGCTTCCGGGCCGAGGCCTATACGGTGGACCTGGAGGCAGGCTTTGTCGTGGCAGGGCAGACGATGGAGCGCGTTATCGAGCGTGACGTGCGGTTTGACATCGGCGGCGACCGGCAGCGCATCAGCAGCATCGACACGCAGATGTCCGATGTGACCTTCAAGCATATCCTGCTGCCTGTCTGGCTGGCGGCCTACAAGTACCGCGGCAAGACCTACCGTTTTGTGGTGAACGGGCAATCGGGCCGGGTGCAGGGCGAGCGGCCCTATTCGGCCTGGAAGATTGCCGCCGCGGTTATTGCGGCCCTGGCGGTCGCAGCGGGCATTGCCCTGCTGGTCAGCCAGCAGTAACCCCTGAAAAAGCAGAAGGGGGAGCAGCCTCCCCCTTCTTTCCCGGCCAATACCTGCTCCCGGATCTGAGCCGGGACCCTGGCCGCCCTCCCTGTCAGGGTTCTGTCAGCCCTTGCTGATCTCGATTTTCCGGGCGGTTTCAGGCTGCTCCAGCGCCTTCTTCGGCACCGAAACATGCAAAACACCGTCTTCCATTCGGGCAGAGGCCGCCTGCCCGTCAGCATCCTCCGGCAGGCGGAAGGAGCGGCGGAATGCCCCGTACTGGCGTTCGCTGAAATACCAGGTGTCGCCCGTCTTCTCGGACTGGGTCTTCTTTTCGCCGCGGATCGTCAGCACGCCGTTGTCCACGGTCAGCTCGACATCCCCCAAGGCGACGCCAGGAAGCTCCATCGCAATATCGTAAGCCTCCTTGCCCGACGACGCCTCCGTTGCGGGATTCAGCCAATCGGCGAGACGGGTTCCGAAGCTGCGGAAAGGATCGTAAAGCGACGGCCAGAAGCCGCCATGTTCGGTTTTTTCCACCATAGTCCAACCTCCTTTCGTGTTTCGGCCCATTGTACCTCTGACGCTGCGGCACTGCTTTGATCCCGCGCAATCGGGGCGCTTGCGCAATGGAATTTCTGACGCCAGTGTGGCCCTCAGCCGCCTGGAGGAACTGGATGTGAAACCCGATCTGCAAAGCCTGGACGCCCTGTTTGCCGACCGCCACAGCTGCCGGGCCTTCCGCCCGGACCCAGTGCCGCGCGCGGTGATCGAGGACATCCTGCGGACGGCGCAGAAGGTGCCCTCCTGGTGCAATGCGCAGCCCTGGAAGGTGACCATTTGCAGCGGTGCCGGGACGGAACGTTTGCGGGCCGCCCTGCTCACGGCGGCGGAAGGTGGCGGGCACAGCCCGGACCTGCCCTTTCCAGATGGCTATTCAGCTGAGTACCAGCAGCGCCGCCGCGACTGCGGCTGGGCGCTCTATGAAGCTGTCGGCGTGCAAAAGGGCGACCGCGCCGGGTCGGCGAGGCAGATGATGGAGAATTACCGGCTGTTCGGCGCTCCGCATTGCGCGATCCTGTCGTCTCCGGCAGAGCTGGGATCTTATGGCGCGATGGATTGCGGCGGCTTTGTTGCCGCCTTCACATTGGCCGCCCAGGCCGCGGGGGTTTCGAGCATCCCGCAGGCGGCCGTTGCCTCCTTTGCGCCGCTGCTGCATGAGCTGCTGGACATACCGGACGACCGGATCATCCTCTGCGCCATTTCCTTCGGCTACGGCGACGGGGACCACCCGGCCAACGGGTTCCGCACCAGCCGGGCGGCGCTGGAGGAATTTGCCGACTGGCGCGGCTGAGACAGAACAAGGACAAACACAAATGCGGGCATTGATTCAACGTGTCAGCGAGGCCTCGGTTACGGTGGATGGCGAAACCGTGGGAGAGATCGGCCCCGGCCTGCTGATCCTGATCTGCGCGATGCAGGGCGACAGCGAGGCGCAGGCGGATCAGCTCGCTGCGAAAATCTCAAAGCTCAGGATCTTCAAGGATGACGGCGGCAAGATGAACCGCTCAGTGCTGGACACCGGCGGCAGCGCTTTGGTGGTCAGCCAGTTCACCCTGGCCGCCGACACCCGCCGCGGCAACCGGCCAGGGTTTTCAACGGCTGCCGCCCCGGCCGATGGGGAGCGGCTGTATGAATACTTCGCGGATCAGCTGACACGGCTTGGCCTCGACACCGCCAAAGGCCGGTTCGGTGCCGACATGAAAGTTCGGCTTCTGAACGACGGCCCGGTGACCATCTGGATGGACACGGAACAGGTCTGATCCACGCCGCCGGAGCGCTGCTGCGGACTGCAGCTGCACCGCCTCCGGCGCGGGCCGCACGCAGGTGGCGCACGTCATGCGGGCGGCGGCGGGGCGACGTTTTCAGGTCAGAAAGCATCGATTCTATCCCTGTTACCGCCAGCATTGCCCCTCAATCCGGCCAATTCATAAAAAATTCGTCATTTCTGCGCACAAAAATTTCCTGTCGCATTCCGGATGTTTTTTTGATTTACACCCGGCATGGCACCCAAAAACGGCACCTTGATTGAGAAAGGCGACCTTACCTTTGCAGGCCTTGCAGGCGCGTCCGAAGCCACGCCATGCGTTTCGCGAATAACGCTTGCGAGGTGGCAGCAAATGCGCAAATCTTGAACCACCAATCAAAAAAACGGGTGCCTGAAGCACCACAACCAATCGGGAGAACTCTATGAACAGACACATGCAGTATCTGGCCAGTCAGGCTGCGGCAGGCAAACTGTCCCGCCGCGACTTCCTGGGCAAGGCCGCCGCACTGGGCTTTACCGCTGTTTCCGCCAACCTGTTGCTGTCCACCGCCGCCAAGGCGGCCGGCCCGCAGAAAGGCGGCACCATCCGTCTCGGCCTGCAGGGCGGTTCCACCACCGACAGCCTGGACCCGGCGCTGGTCACCAACACTGTTGGCCTGATGGTCACCCGCCTGTGGGGTGAAACGCTGGTCGAGCTGGCCGACGACGGCGGCATCGAAGGCAAGCTGGCGGAAAGCTATGAAGCCTCCGCCGACGCCAAGACCTGGACCTTCAAGCTGCGCTCCGGTGTGACCTACTCGAACGGCCAGAACGTCACCGCTGACGACGTGGTCAAGACCATGGAGCGCCACAGCGGCGAGGACACCAAGTCCGGTGCCCTGGGCATCATGCGCGGCATCAAGGACGTGCGCGCGGACGGCGACAGCGTTGTCTTCGAACTGGACAGCCCGAACGCCGACCTGCCCTATCTGCTGGCAGACTACCACCTGATCATTCAGCCGAACGGCGGCAATGACGATCCGGCAGCAGCCATCGGCACCGGCCCCTACATCATGAAGTCCGCCGACATGGGCGTGCGCTTCGTGGCCGAGAAGAACCCGAACTACTGGGGCGATCTGGGCAACGCGGACACCGTCGAGATCATCGTCATCAACGACGACACCGCACGCGTCGCCGCGCTGCAGTCCGGCCAGGTGGACGTGATCGACCGGGTGCCGCCGCGCACCGCGAAACTGGTGGACCGTGCGCCGAACATCACCGTGCACTCGACCTCCGCGGCCGGACACTATGTGTTCATCATGCACTGCAACACCGCGCCGTTCGACAACAACGACGTGCGCCTGGCGCTGAAATACGGCATCAACCGCCAGGAAATGGTCGACAAGATCCTGAACGGCTACGGCACCGTCGGCAACGACACCCCGATCAACGCCTCTTATCCGATGTACACCGAGCTGGAACAGCGCCAGTTCGATCCGGACAAGGCGATGCACCACCTGAAGAAGTCCGGCCACGACGGCTCCATCCTGCTGCGTACCTCGGACAACTCCTTCCCGGGTGCGCCGGACGCATCTGCCCTGTTCCAGCAGTCGCTGGCAGGCGCGGGCATCAAGCTGGACGTCAAGCGCGAGCCGAACGACGGCTACTGGTCGGAAGTCTGGAACAACAAGCCGTTCTGCACCAGCTACTGGGGCGGCCGTCCGACTCAGGACCAGATGTTCACCACCGCCTACCTGTCGACTGCGGACTGGAACGACACCCGCTTCAACAACGAGCAATTCGACCAGATGCTGGTCGCAGCGCGCGGCGAGCTGGACGTTGCCAAGCGGACCCAGATGTATGCCGACATGTCGACGATCCTGCGCGACGAAGGCGGCCTGATCTGCCCGATGTTCAACGACTTTGTTGAGGCAACCACCGACAAGGTGGACGGCTGGGTCGAGGGCATCCCGGGCCAGGTTCTGATGAACGGCTATGCGGCCAGCAAGCTGTGGGTCAAAGCCTAAATGTCGCCGATTGTAAAACTTCTGGCTCAGCGCGTTGCGCTGAGCCTGCTTCTTTTGCTGCTTATCTCAGTGGTGATCTTTGCCGGCACCATCGTGCTGCCCGGAGATGTCGCCCAGTCCATCCTCGGCCAGTCAGCAACCCCTGAAGCGCTCGCCAACCTGCGGGCAGAGCTTGGCGTCAACGATCCTCCTGTCCAACGCTATTTCGCCTGGCTCTTCGGTGCCATGCAGGGCGATCTTGGCACTGCGCTGACCAGTGGCCAAGACATCGCCGAGGCTCTGAGCAGCCGTTTCTGGAACACCCTGTTCCTGGCCTTCTGGGCCGCCGTGGTCGCCGTTCCGCTGGCAATTTTCCTGGGCCTGCTTGCCGTCCGTTTCAAGGACCGCTGGCCCGACAAGATGATCTCGGCTGTAACCCTGGCCTCAATCTCCATCCCCGAATTCCTGATTGGCTATGTGCTGATGTACTTCATTGCAGTGAAGCTGCAGTGGTTCCCGTCCGTTGCAATGGTCAACGACAGCATGAGCCTGTTTGAGAAGCTGAGCGCCATCGCCCTGCCGGTTGCGGTGCTGACCCTGGTGGTGCTGGCGCACATGATGCGTATGACCCGCGCCGCGATCCTCAACGTGATGCAGTCGGCCTATATCGAAACCGCTGAGCTGAAGGGCCTCAACGCTTTTCAGGTGATCTACCGCCATGCCTTCCCGAACGCGATTGCGCCGATTGTCAACGTGGTGATGCTGAACCTCGCCTATCTGGTGGTTGGCGTCGTGGTGATCGAGGTGGTCTTTGTCTACCCCGGCATGGGCCAGTACTTGGTTGACCACGTGTCCAAGCGCGATGTGCCGGTTGTGCAGGCCTGCGGCCTGATTTTTGCCGCCGTCTATATCGGCCTCAACATGATCGCCGATATCGTCGCTATCCTGAGCAACCCGCGCCTGAGGCATCCGAAATGAAGAATATCCCCATTTCTGCACTCATCGGGCTGTTCTTCACGGCCCTCTACTTCCTCGGCGCCATCTTTGCGCCGCTGCTGGCGCCCTATGGCGTTGGCGAAATCGTCGGCGACGTGTGGGAGCCCTCCAGCAGCGATTACCTGCTGGGCACCGACAACATCGGCCGCGACCTTCTCAGCCGGATGATCTACGGCGGCCGCACCACCATCTTCATCGCAACGGCCGCAACTGTCCTGTCCTTCACCCTGGGCTCCGTCCTCGGCTTCTTTGCTGCGGTGATGGGCGGCTGGGTCGACCAGGCACTGTCGCGCTTTGTCGATCTGGTGATGTCGATCCCTACTCTGATCTTCGCCCTGGTTGTGCTGTCGGTTGCGCCGGTCACCATTCCGATGCTGATCCTGGTGATGGGCCTTCTGGACGCCACCCGCGTCTACCGTCTGGCCCGTGCCGTTGCGGTTGACATCGAGGTCATGGACTACGTCGAGGCAGCCCGCCTGCGCGGTGAGAAGACTGCCTGGATCATCTTCCGCGAGATCCTGCCCAACGCGCTGTCGCCGCTGATCGCGGAGATGGGCCTGCGTTTCATCTTTGCGGTCCTGTTTGTCTCCACCCTGTCCTTCCTGGGCCTGGGCGTGCAGCCGCCAGAGGCTGACTGGGGCGGCATCGTGAAGGAGAACAAGGAAGGCATCGTCTACGGCTTTCCTGCGGCCCTGATCCCGGCCTTTGCCATCGCCACCCTGGCGATCTCGGTCAACCTGGTGGCTGACTGGGTGCTGAACCGGACCACATCGCTGAAAGGAGGCCGCGGATGAGCGATACCCTGTTGAAAGTCCGCGACCTGAAGATCGGCGCGACCATCTACCCGCCCGGGGAACGCCCCCGCGACATCGAGATCGTGCACGGGGTCAGTTTTGACCTCGCGCCCGGCAAGGTACTGGGACTGATCGGTGAATCCGGTGCCGGCAAATCGACCATCGGGCTCGCCTCCATGGCCTACGGCCGCGGCGGCGTGAAGATCACCGGCGGCGAGGTCTGGGTCAACGGACGTGACATCCTGAAGGGCAGCCACAAGGATATCCGCAAGCTGCGCGGTGCCGAAGTGACCTATGTGTCGCAATCGGCGGCCGCCTCCTTCAACCCGGCCAAGAAGATCATGGACCAGGTTGTCGAGGCCGCGGTGGAGCAGAAGAAGTTCTCCCGCAAGGAGGCCGAGGCCCGCGCCCGCACCCTGTTTGCCAAGCTGGGCCTGCCGGATCCCGACAACATCGGCGAGCGGTACCCGCACCAGGTGTCCGGCGGCCAGCTGCAGCGCTGCATGACTGCGCTGGCGCTCTGCCCGGAGCCGGATCTGGTGGTGTTCGACGAGCCAACCACCGCGCTCGACGTGACCACCCAGATCGACGTCCTGATGGCGATCAAGGAAGCGATCCGCGACACCGGCGTCGCTGCGCTCTACATCACCCACGACCTGGCGGTTGTGGCGCAGGTGAGCGACGACATCATGGTGCTGAAGATGGGCAACACGGTCGAATACGGCCATGTGGACCAGATCATCAACAACCCGCAGGAGGAATACACCAAGGCGCTGGTCTCGGTCCGCTCCATCGAGCATGAGGAGAAGGCCCCGACGGCGGAGCCGGTGCTGAGCGTGCGCAACATCACCGCGCGCTACAAGGGCACCCAGTTCGACGTGCTGCACAACGTGAACGTCGACCTGTATCCCGGCCAGACGCTTGCAGTGGTGGGTGAATCCGGCTCCGGCAAATCCACCCTCGCCCGCGTGATCACCGGCCTTCTGCCGCCGCGCGAAGGTGAGATCGAATTTGCCGGCCGCAAACTCTCCCCCGACCTCAAGGGGCGCAGCCGCGAGGACCTGCGCGAGCTGCAGATGATCTACCAGATGGCGGACGTGGCAATGAACCCGCGCCAGACCGTCGGCACCATCATCGGCCGCCCGCTGGAGTTCTACTTCGGTATGCGGGGCAAGGAGAAGCGCAAGCGGATCGTCGAACTGCTGGACGAGATCGAGCTGGGCGAAAAGTTCATCGACCGCTATCCGGCGGAACTGTCTGGCGGCCAGAAGCAGCGTGTCTGCATCGCCCGGTCGCTGGCGGCCAAGCCCAAGATGATCATCTGCGACGAGGTCACATCGGCACTCGATCCGCTGGTGGCGGACGGCATCCTCAAGCTGCTCCTGGAGCTGCAGAAGATCGAGAATGTGGCCTATCTGTTCATCACCCACGATCTGGCAACCGTGCGCGCCATCTCGGACAACATTGCGGTGATGTATCAGGGCAAGGTGCAGCGCTACGGCGGTAAGTCCAAAGTGCTGAGCCCGCCGTTCGATGACTACACCGACCTGCTGCTGAGTTCCGTACCAGAGATGAAGCTCGGCTGGCTGGAGGAAGTGATCGCCCACCGCAAGATGGAAAGCGCCGGCCACTGAAACCACCCCAGGGTGCAAAGCCCCTGCCCCGCTGCGGGCGGGGGCTTTTTCCTTTTTCAGCCCTTCCCGTTTTGTGGTACTTTGACGCCACGGGGAGAATGCGGCGAAACCTGCCGCAAACAATAGCATCATAACTGAGCGCAGCAAATTTCCTTCAGGCCGAGCCCGAAACCTCCGGGCAGTTTTGCTTTTCAGGCAGAACAGGAGGGAACCTCATGACGGATTGGGCCATTCACGGACTGGAAATTGCCAACTGCAACTGCTTGCCGGGCTGCCCCTGCCAGTTTTCGCAGCTGCCTAACGACGGCACCTGCGAGGCAATGCTGACCTTCCGCATCGACACCGGGCACTACGGGGAAACCAAGCTGGATGGCCTGCTGGCCGCAGCGATCTACAAATGGCCGGGCCCGATCCACGAGGGCAACGGCGAGATGCAGCTGATCATTGATGAGCGTGCCACCGCGGACCAGAAGGCCGCGCTGGAAGCCATCATGACCGGCCAGGACACCGCCGATTTTGCGACGATGTTCTTTGTCTTCAACGCCATGTGCACGACCAAGCACGACACCCTGAGCGCGCCAGTCTCCCTGAGCTATGACAAAGAAACTGGCAAGGGCCATGCCAAGGCCGGTGATATCGGTGAAACCTCAGTGGAACCGATACCGCATATCGTTTCCGGAGACCCGCATTCCGTGCAGATCAAACTGCCGAACGGGTTTGAGTACGCCGAGGCCTCGGTGGCACGGGGCAGCACCCGCACCCCTGGCTCTGCCATCAGCCTGCAAAAGAACAGCGACACGCACGCCCATATCGCAGAACTGCACCTGACCGGTTCAGGTGTCCAGCGCGCGGCATAAGCAGCGATGGGCGTGCAGCAGGACATGCAGGGGCCTGCCGAAAGGCTGGCCCGCCACGACCAGGCAATAGTCATCAGCGCGGCCGGGTTTGTTGTGCTGCTGAGCGGGCTCTACACCGTCTTTGGCATCGGAATGGACATGAGCGCGGTCGATATGACCCGCATGGCCGGCCCGGTCGGTGCGCCTATGCAAATGGGGGCGGACCCGGTCTGGACACCAGCCTACACAGTCCTGATCTTCCTGATGTGGTGGATCATGATGATTGCCATGATGACACCCAGCGCAGCCCCTGTCCTGCTGCTGTTCACCGCCATCAAGAAAGCCGGCTCCCGCCCCGCCCAGGCGCCGCTGCTGAGCCTCTTGTTCCTGAGCGGCTACCTGCTGGCCTGGGGCGCCTTTTCGGCCGCAGCCACCGCCTTGCAGTGGGGGCTGGAAACAGTTGGGCTGTCGGATGGCCCGATGATGTCGCTCAGCAGCCGTGCCTTTGCGGGTGCTTTGCTGCTGGCGGCGGGCGCCTATCAGTTTACCCCCTACAAGCACGCCTGCCTTCTTCATTGCCGTATGCCGGTACATTTCCTGACCGCGCATCACCGCACAGGTTTGGCTGGTGCTGTGCTGATGGGCGCCCACCACGGGGCGTATTGCCTGGGCTGCTGCTGGGCATTGATGCTGCTGCTGTTCGCCGGCGGGATCATGAACCTTTACTGGATCGCAGGTATTGCATTGTACGTGCTTGCGGAAAAGCGACTGGCGCATGTCCGGCTGTTCGTCCCGGCTGCCGGCATCCTGCTGATGCTGGCCGGCGTCTACCTGATTGCCACCGCATTCTGAGTCGCAGTCGACGTGCCGGATCTCCCGAAAATGCCGGTTTCAGACCATCCATTCGCTTTTTGAATGGCGCTTCAAGAATCTGACACCAGAATGGGGCACCGAAGCCACCGCAAGGCAAAAAGGATTCGGGCCATGGACACCAAACTTCTTCTCATCATTCTGGACGGCGTGCCCTGGCGCAACTTCCGCCGCCTGTTCGGCAACCTGGAAGGATGGGTGGACAGCGGCGATGCGCGCGTCTGGAAGCTGCGCAGCGTTCTGCCGTCGATTTCGGCCAGCTGCTATGCCTCGATCCATACCGGCGTGGCGCCAGCCATTCACGGCTGCACCGGCAACGCCAATGTGTTCCGGCTCAAGGAAAAGGACGTGTTCAGCCAGGTTCGCGAAGCTGGCGGCGTGACCGGTGCGGTGGCACACAGCTACTGGTCCTCATTCTTTAACCGCCACCCGTTCGATTACGTTCGCGACATCGAATACGACGAGCCTGAAGGCAAGACAATCAACCACGGCCGCTTCCACACCATGACCGGTTATGGCAAGGACAACCAGATGACCCCGTCCGATGTCGATCTGTTCGGCACGCTGACCAATCTCTGCCTGCGCTTCGGCCTGGATTACGGAATGCTGCACACCTGCACGCTGGACAGCATGGGCCACCGCTATTTCCACGACTGCCAGGAGATGGACCACGCCTGTTTCGTGATGGACGAGATGCTGGCCCCCTTCATCACCCGCTGGCGCGATCTGGGCTACGAGGTGATCGTCACCGCAGACCACGGCCAGGACGAGCGCGGCCACCACGGCGGCCGCAGCCCGCTGCAGCAGGAAACCGCGCTCTATTACTTTGGCGATGCCGACGGCCCCGACCACAGCGATGTCATCGACCAGCGCCAGCTGGCGCCGACCATCCTTAAACGGCTGGGGGCACCCATTGCCGAAACCATGAAGGCGGAACCTTTCCTGAAGTAACGCGACTGCGGCGGCTGTGTGCTAGGATAGCTTTCAGCCGCCGTTTCCAGTTGCCAGGAATGATTGCCATGAAATGCCTTGTTGCCGCCCTATCCCTGTTTGCCGCGCCGGTTCTGGCCAGCGATACCTGCCACGACCTGTGGTTCACCAGAAACGCAATCATCGACCGGGCAGGCTACTGCTTTGGCTCGCCTCTGGGGCAGGCCATCTTTGACAACACCGGTTGCATCGGAAAATCCGTCAACCTGCCGCCGCAAGACGCGCGGACGGTGGCACTGATCAGAGAACTGGAAGGGCGCATAGGCTGCCGGGTCAACAACAAGCAGTCCTATCTGAACCTGGACGACTTGCATCTGCGCTATCAGCTGTGGGACCTGCCGGTGCACGATGAATTCGAGGGCGCCTGCCTGGGCTGGCTGGGGCCTGTGATGGGCCTTCGGGCCGGGCACCGGCCGGACGCCCCTCTGGTCGGGCAGATCAATCCAGGCGACTACATCAAGTTTTCGCATATCCCGGTTAGCAACTGGACCTACGTCACCACCTCGGGCCCGGATTGGCAGTTCATCAGCGGAGGCTGGCTGGACACCTCGCAGTACGAGGAGCGGTGCCGCGACTTTGCCGGCTAGACGGATCTAATCGTCATAAGCCCAGATCCCCTGCCCCAGCGCTTCGATCGCAATCGAGATCCGCTCGAAACTGTCGCGGGCGCGGCTGACGCTGTGGCGGGCACGCAGATAGCCGTGGATCAGCCCAGGCTCGTTGATCCAATGCGCTTTGCCGCCGTCGGCGAGAATGCGGTCCCGGTAATCGCGCGAGTCGTCCCGGACCGGATCACAATCTGCGGTCACCAGAACCGTCGGCGGCAAACCGGAAAAATCGCTGTCCCGCAGAGGCGCAAACAGAGGGTCGCCCTTGGCCGCGGCTTTGTCCGTCCGGATGTCCATGTAGTACAGAACATCCTCGCGGGTCAGCATCGGCGCCTGCGCGTGTTCGATGTAGGATCCCTGGTCCATATCGCCGCCAAAGACACCGTAGATCAGCACCTGCCCTAGCAGCGCATCGGTCCGCCCCCGCGCGTGGTGCGCCACAGCAGCACAGATGTTCGCCCCGGCGCTGTCGCCCGCCAGCACGACCCCCTTGCCATAGGTCTCCTCGACCCAGTTCAGCACCGTCCAAGCGTCTTCGAACGCGGCGGGGTGCTTGTGCTCCGGCGCCAGGCGGTAATCCACCGCCACCACCCGGTAGCCGGTCTGGACGCAGATCTCGGCGCATATGTCGTCGTGGCTGTCGAGCCCCCCGACCACAAATCCGCCGCCATGGCAGTAAAGCACAGTGCGGGTGGGATCGCCCGCAGTATAGATACGCACTGGCACACCATCGGCCCGGGAGTTCTTGAGGGACACCACGTCCGGCCGCGGCGCCCGGAATTCCCGCGCCATGGAGTCGTAGATGCGGCGCTGCTCGTCTATGGACATCTCCACGGCATCATCAGGGTAGAGTTCCCCGGTCTTCTGGATGAAATCCCAGGTCTCCTCGTCGATCAGCCGTTCGTAATCCATCTGCGAGCCTCCCTGCACGCCCCGGTTTTCCCGAGCCTAGGCAGAGATTCCCGCAAATGGAATGCCTGATTGAAAAAGCGCCCCGCAGGGCGCTTCTGAAGTTGCGTATTCCCGCAGCATCATGCCGCTTGTGCGGGCTCCCACGGGCGGGTGAAGCTGTTCAAAACGCCGGAAATCTCCGCCTCGGCACAGCCATTGGCTTCCACCTGGGCCACAAGCCCGCGCTTCTTGTCGTCTGTGACACTGACAACACGCGCGGCCAGCCCGGCCTTCTCCAGTGCGCCGTTGTAGACGCGGGTGATGGCGTGTTTGCGCAGGTCGGGCTTGAACACCTTGCCAACGGCAGTTTTCGGCAAAGCATCCAGCACGGTCAGGTGCTTGGGGATCGCCGCGCGCTCATGCACGTGGATCTTGCAGTATTCCAGCAGTTCCTGCTCGCTGGCCGTGGCACCCTCCACCAGCTCAACAAAAGCACAGGGCAACTCCCCGGAATGGGCGTCCGGCTGGCCGATCGCTCCGGCAAAAGCCACCGCGGCATGGCCCAGGAGCGCTTCTTCGATCTCCGCCGGGTCGATGTTGTGGCCGCCGCGGATGATCAGGTCCTTGGCGCGGCCGGTGATCCACAGGTAGCCATCCTCGTCGATGCGGCCCAAGTCCCCTGTGCGCAGGAATTTCTCCTGATAGTAGAGGTCCACGTTTTTTTCGGCCTCGGTATAGGTGTTGCCGGCAAATACCCCCGGGTTGGAAACGCAGATCTCGCCAACCTCATCCACCCCGCATTCCATCGGTCCGCCATTGGTGTGCTTGACGATCCGCACCTCCGTGTAGGGCAGCGGGATGCCGACAGACCCGACCTTCTTCTCACCGCCCGGCGGGTTGCAAGACACCAGACAAGTGGCCTCCGTCAGGCCATAGCCTTCGACAATGGTGACGCCTGAAGCGCTTTCGAACCGCTTGAACAGCTCCATCGGCATTGGCGCCGACCCCGAGAAGGCGGTTTTCACCGAGGAGATATCCGCGTTCACCTCCCGCTGCATCAGCGCCGATACCGCCGTGGGCACGGTGATGATGAAGGTGATGTTCCAGCGTTCTATCAGCTTCCAGAAGTTGTCGAACACGCCCTCGCCGCGATAGCCCTGCGGTGTCGGGAACACCACATGCGCGCCAGAAGACACCGCTGCCATCATGATCACATGCACCGCAAAGACGTGGAACAGCGGCAGCGGGCAGATGATGTTGTCTTCCTCGCTGAACAGCAGGGTGCTGCCCAGCCAGCCATTGTAGACCAGACCCGAGTATTTGTGCTGCGCCACCTTGGGCATGCCCGTGGTGCCGCCAGTGTGGAAGTAACAGGCGACCCGGTCGCCGTCACTGTCGGCGAAGCTCAGCGTCTTGGGATGCTTCGCCATTTCCTTGGCAAAGTTCATGTAATCGGCATGGGCAGCCTTGGCCTGGTTTTCCAGCTTGGGCCGCACCAGCGGCACGATCCAGGATTTGGGCGGTGTGAGATAGCGGTTCAGGTCCACTTCCAGCACTGTGTTCACGCCCGGCGCATGGCGCACTGCCTCGGCCACTTTCTGCGCCACGTCGGTCTTGGGGAAAGGCCGCAGGGTCACCACCACCTTGGCCTTGGTCTCGCGCAGGATCGAGGCGATCTGCTCCGGCTCCAAGAGCGGGTTGATCGGGTTCACAATCCCCGCCACCGCGCCGCCCAGCATGGTCACCAGCGTCTCATTACAGTTGGGCAGCACATAGGCGACCACGTCCTTCTCGCCGATGCCCAGCGACCGGAACATGTTGGCCGCCTGGCACACCTGCTCTTTCAGCGTGCGCCAGGTCAGGGTTTCCGCCTTGTCCTTGGGGCCAGAGAAGATCTGATAGCTGACCGCGTTGCTGTCCGGATATCTGTCCGCCGTGCGCGACAGCAGCCCATACAGCGTGGCTGGAAGATCCCGCGCCTCATACGGCATTTCATTCTGCAGCGCGTTACGGTCCGTAATCCCGCAAAAACCCATTCGTCTCCTCCCCGTGCCCCGGTGTTTCGGGGTGTGTTCTCGTTCGCCACAGACTATTGCAAACACGCATTTGCGCAAGCTTTGGCACCGGGTCACGTCAAGGCAGGTTGCGGCATGACGTGACGCCAATTCCGCCGAGATACGGGCGATTGCCGAAAAAAACGCCCCGAACAGGGTCCGGGGCGTCAGGAATCATGCAAAAGCTTTCGGTTATTCTGCCGCCAGCCCCTCGGTGAACTGCAGCTTGGCCAGCCGCGCGTACAGACCGCCCTGCGCCACCAGTTCATCATGGCTGCCCATGGCCACGATCCGCCCCTGGTCCATCACCACGATCCGGTCAGCCTTTTTCACAGTGGCAAGACGGTGCGCCACAATCAGAGTGGTGCGGCCCTGGCTCAATTCATCCACCGCGGCCTGCACCAGCCGTTCGCTTTCCGCATCAAGTGCCGAGGTTGCCTCATCCAGCAGCAGCACCGGCGCATCGCGCAGGATCGCGCGGGCAATGGCGATCCGCTGCTTCTGGCCGCCCGACAGCATCACCCCGCGCTCGCCGACAAAGCTGTCGTAGCCGTCCGGCAGCTTCGAGATGAACTCATGCGCCGCGGCAGCCTTGGCAGCGGCTTCAACTTCCGTGTCAGAGGCTTCCGGGCGGCCAAAGCGGATGTTCTCGCGCGCCGACGCGGCAAAGATCACCGGATCCTGCGGCACCAGCGCGATATGGCGCCGGAACTCGTCCCGCTGCAAATGCTTCAGCGCCACGCCGTCCAGCTTAACCGCGCCCTGATTGGGATCATAGAACCGCTGCAGCAGCTGGATAATGGTGGTCTTGCCCGCACCGGACGGGCCGACAAAGGCAACTGTTTCGCCCGGCTGCACCGTCAGCGACACCTCCTCCAGCGCTGAGACGTCCGGGCGCGACGGATAGCGGAAGGAAACATTCTCGAACGCGATCTCGCCCTTCACTGGCGCGGGCAGAACCTGCGCCGCTGCCGGATCCACCACGGTGTCCTCAGCGTTCAGCAGTTCCACCAGCCGTTCGGTCGCCCCCGCAGCCCGCTGCAACTCGCTCCAGATCTCAGACAGCGCAGCGACAGAGCCCGCAACCAGGACCGCGTAGATCACGAACTGGATCAGCGTGCCCTCGGACATCACACCGGCGCGCACATCGTTGGCGCCCATCCACAGAACGCCGACAATGCCGGAAAACACCAGGAAGATCACAATCACAGTCAGCAGGGCCCGGGTCCGGATCCGGCGGCGAGAGACGTCGTAGGCGGTTTCCGTCATCTCGCCGAACTTCAGGCGGCTGGCGTCCTCATGGGTGAAGGCCTGCACTGTCTGCACCGCCCCCAGCGCCTCCCCCGCATTGCCGGAAGAGGCCGCGATCCAGTCCTGGTTCTCCTTGCTGATGGCGCGCAGGCGGCGGCCCAGAAACAGAATCGGGACGATCACCGCAGGCACGATCAGCAGCACCATCATCGTGAGTTTCGCCGAGGTCAGCAGCATCAGAACCATACCGCCGAGGAAAATCAGCAGGTTGCGCAGCGCAATCGACACCGACGACCCCAGCACCGACTGGATCAACGTGGTGTCGGTGGTGATCCGGCTCAGGACCTCACCAGTCATGATGCGTTCGTAGAACTCCGGGCTCATGCCGATCACCCGGTCGAACACAGCCTTGCGGATATCGGCGACGACCCGTTCGCCCAGGCGCGTCACCAGCGCGTAGCGCACGCCGGTACCCACGGCCAGCAGCGCCGCAATCACGAGGGCCGCACTGAAATAGAGGTTCAGCAGCTCGGAATCGGAAACCCGGAAGTTGTCCACCACCCGGCGCACCGCCAAGGGCAGCGTCAGCGACAGCGCTGCCGTCAGCACCAGCGCGCAGGTGGCTGCGAACATCAGTCCCCGGTAGGGCCGCATAAACGGCCACAGGGCCGAGAGCACGCCAATCTTCCGGGACTTCTCCCGCTCCTGTTCCGCGTTCGGGGCCGCTTGTCTCCGCGCCATTCCGGATCCTTCTGCACTTTCAGTCTTGCGGGCTGAGATCCCGCGCATTTGCCAATGGTTCATGGCCCCGCAGGCCCCGCACGTCAAGCGCAGAGCAGTTTCAAACAGCGCATGAAAACAGCGGCAGCCCGCGTCACACTGTATCAGCGCGGCGGTCAGGCAGGCAGCGGCGGGCTCGCGGCCGGGTCAAGGTGTCAAGACTGGGAGAAGGTCTGGAGCGGGTAGCGGGAATCGAACCCGCACCTTAAGCTTGGAAGGCTCTTATGATACCATTTCACCATACCCGCTCAGGACATTTGCTGATTTATGGGAAGCGCCGGGGAAGGTCAACCGTCTTGATTTGCTTTCTCCGGGCACCGCTGGAAATTTTCGGACGGCCCTTGCGGAACACCCCCCAAGCCCCCCAAATGATGGGATAATTCTGCTGCCTTGCAGCCCCCTAAAAGGATCCGGACGCCCGCTGTGACCCAAAGCCCCCGAACCGCCGTCATCACCGCCCACGGCCAGCCCTCCGCGCCTGTTCCGGCCGAGGCGGATCTGGAAAAACTCGCCGCCGAAGTTGCTGCGTTTCTGCCGGGGTGGGACATCCGCTCCGCCACCCTCGCCACGCCGGGACGGCTGGAGGAGGTGACTGAGGACGGCGCCGTGGTCTACCCGTTCTTCATGTCGCAGGGCTATTTCACTTCCAAGGTGCTGCCGGCGCGCCTGGAAGGGGTCAATTGCCGCATCGCAGCGCCTTTCGGCCTGGACGCCGCCCTGCCCCCGCTGGCGGCCCAGGCAGTTCATCACGCGGCGCGGGCGCAAGGGTGGGGACCGGACGGGTTCCACCTGCTGCTGGCCGCCCATGGCTCTGCCCGCGGCCCCAAGGCAGCCGAGGCCGCCGAGGCCTTTGCCGCCAGATTGCGCCCGCTGCTGCCTGGCTGCACCGTGTCACCAGGCTATGTCGAACAGGATCCCCGGATCGAAACGGTTGCAGGGCCGCTGCCCGCCCGCGCGCTCTGCCTGCCGTTCTTTGCCCAGGCCGGAGACCACGTGAAAGATGACATTCCCGACGCGCTGCAGGCTGCCCGGTTCGACGGCCCCGTGCTGCCGGTCACAGGCGCACTGCCGGGGGTTCCCAGCCTGATCGCCGAGGCGATCCGCACCGCAGCGTGAACCCGCGGGCCTTGACCCGCCCGCTGCCAGGCGGGAAACTACCCTTCCGGAAAGAAAAACAATTTTGGCCGAGGCAAAGGCAAAACGCCTCTTGCACCAGCGCCGGGCATGTGATTAATCACGGCTTACACCACGGATGGCGAGTTGGCGGAGTGGTGACGCAGCGGATTGCAAATCCGTGTACACCGGTTCGATTCCGGTACTCGCCTCCACACTTTCCTGTTGAAATTCCGTGAAAATACAAAGCACTGCCGCCGCACGGGATGTGCCTTGAAACGTTTCACCCAGCGGCGCCAAGGCCGCCAAGTGCATTTCGCTGGCGGCGCCCGCCGCAGCTACCCTTTCAGCCGGAACCGCTGGATCTTGCCGGTTTCCGTCTTTGGCAAGGCCTCCGCGAACACGACCGAACGAGGATACTTGTAAGGTGCGATCACCGCCTTCACGTGGTCCTGCAACCGTTTGACAAGATCCTCTGACGGTGCCTGCCCCTCGGCAAGAACCACATGCGCCTGCACGATCTCGCCACGGGCCTCGTCCGGGGCACCGACAACTGCGCATTCCGCCACCGCCTCATGTGCCAGCAGCGCCGCCTCCACCTCCGGTCCGGCAATGTTGTAGCCGGCCGAGACGATCATGTCGTCGTTGCGCGCGGCGAAATGCAGATATCCATCCGCGTCCTGGATAAAACTGTCTCCAGTGATGTTCCAGCCGTCCTTGACATAACCCGCCTGCCGCTCATCAGCCAGATAACGGCAGCCGGTCGGTCCCTTTACCGCCAGACGCCCGACCTCCCCGCGCGGGGTCTCGGTGCCGTCCGCGCCCAGCACCTTCACCTGGTAGCCGCCCACCGGCTTGCCGGTGCAGGCGGGCCGGTGGTCGCTGAACCGGTTCGTGATGAAGATATGCAGCATCTCCGTCGCGCCGATCCCGTCCAGCATCGGCTTTCCGGTCTTGTCCATCCACTCCTGATAAACCGGCGCGGGCAGGGTTTCACCCGCCGAAACCGCCGCCCTGAGCGAGGACAGATCCGCGCCCTCGTCCATCGCCCGCAGCATCACCCGGTAGGCGGTCGGGGCGGTGAAGCAGACCGTCGCTTTGTACTTCTCGATAATCTCGATGAGGTTCGGCGGAGAGGCATTCTCCAAAAGCGTCGCCGCCGCACCGAACCGCAGCGGGAAAATCGCCAGCCCGCCCAGGCCGAAAGTGAAGGCCAGCGGCGGCGAGCCGACAAACACGTCCTCCGGTTGCACATCCAGCACTTCGCGGGCATAGCCATCGGCGATGATCAGCAGGTCGCGGTGGAAATGCATCGTCGCCTTGGGCGACCCGGTGGTGCCGGAAGTAAAGCCCAGCAGCGCCACATCATCCCGCCCCGTCTTAACCGCCTCATAAGTGACCGGTTTCTCCAGAGCCAGCCGGTCCAGCTCCGCATCGTGGTTGGAGGTGCCGTCGAAACCCACAACCGTGTTCAGGAACTTCGACTCCTTGGCGCAGGCGACCAGCTCATCCTTCAGCCGGGTGTCGCACAGCGCGTGGGATATCTCAGCCTTGTCGACGATCTTGGCCAGCTCCCCCTTGCGCAGCATCGGCATGGTGTTGACGACCACCGCACCCGCCTTGGTCGCGGCCAGCCAGCAGGCCACCATCGCCGGATTGTTGGCGGAGCGGATCAGCACCCTGTTACCGGGCTTCACACCCAGATCCTCGGTCAGCACATGCGCCAGCCGGTTGGTCCAGTCGGCAAGTTCCTTGTAGGTGCGGTAGCGGCCGTTGCCGATCAGCGCGGTATGGTCGCCAAAGCCCTTCGCCACCATCGCATCGGTCAGCTCGACCGCGGCGTTCAGGTATTCGGGGTAGTCGAACCCCTCCAGCAGGAACTCCGGCCACTGGTCCGCTGGCGGCAGGTTGTCCCGGGTGAAAGTATCCGCATGGGCTGATGGTCCCAGCATCTCAATTCCCTCCCTGAAAGGCACCCAGCGCCTGGCGCGCGATCACCACCCGCTGCACGTCAGAGGCGCCCTCGTAAATCCGCAAGGCGCGGATATCGCGGTAAAGCTCTTCCACCTTCTGGCCCCGGCGCACACCGTCGCCACCGTGCAGCTGCACCGCCTTGTCGATCACCTGCTGCGCCTGATCGGTGGAGAACAGCTTGGCCATCGCGGCCTCCCGCGTGACCCGCGCGGCACCGGAATCCTTGGCCCAGGCGGCGCGGTAGACCAGCAGCGCGCTGGCATCCACATCCAGCGCCATGTCGGCGATATGGCCCTGCACCATCTGCAGTTCGAACAGCGGCGCGCCCTGCACTTGGCGTTCCGTCACCCGCTGCAGCGCCTCGTCCAGCGCCCGGCGGGCAAAGCCCAGCGCCGCCGCCGCCACGGTGGAGCGGAACACATCCAGCACCGACATGGCGATCTTGAAGCCCGCACCGGGCTGCCCCAGCAGCGCCGATTTCGGAATTCGGCAATCGGTGAACCGCAGCGTCGCCAGCGGATGCGGCGCGATCACCTCCTGGCGCTCCGCAACTTCGAACCCAGGCAAGCCTGCGGGCACGACAAAGGCCGAAAGCCCCTTCGCCCCCGGCGCCTCGCCGGTGCGGGCAAACAGCGTGTAGACATCTGCAATGCCGCCGTTGGAAATCCAGGTCTTCTCGCCGTTCAGCACATAGTGATCGCCATCCAGCGTGGCGGTCATGGTGGAATTCGCCACATCAGACCCCGACTGCGGCTCGGTCAGCGCAAAGGCCGATATCGCCTTGCCTGCCCGGGTCAGCGGCAGCCACTCGGCCTGCTGCTCCGGGGTACCGAACAGCGAAATCGCCCCGGTGCCCAGCCCCTGCATGGCAAAGGCGAAATCGGCCAGCCCGTCATGGCGCGCCAGCGTCTCGCGGATCAGGCACAGGCTGCGCACATCCAAGGTCTCGCCGGCTTCGGCACCGCTGTGCCGGGTCCAGCCCGCCGCGCCCAGCGCCGCCACCAGCGAGCGGCAGGCCGCATCCGTGTCGGAATGATCAATCCCGCCCAGATGCGCCCCGGCCCACTCGTCCAGCTCCGCCGCCAAGGCACGATGCCGGTCTTCAAAGAACGGCCAGGTTAGAAAGCTCTTGTCCGCCATCCGCGTCTCCTCCCGGTGAACAGGCTGCGCGCCCGTTTCATCTTTCCCCAAATACTCCCGCCGGAGGCACCCGCGCCCTCCTCCGGCGCAGGTTCCAGCGGTGCCGCGGCTCAGTCGCCTTCAAACAGCGGCTTTTCCTTCTTCACAAAGGCATGATAGGCGCGCTCGAAATCTGCTGTCTGCATACAGATCGCCTGCGCCTGCGCCTCCGCTTCGATCGCCTGCTCGATCGACATCGACCATTCCTGCGCCAGCATGGTCTTGGTCATCATGTGGCCAAAGTTCGGCCCCGCCGCGATCCGCGCGGCCCAGCTCTGCGCCTCCGCTTCCAGCTCGTCTGCTGCGACCAGCTTGTTGTGGAAGCCCCAGGCATACCCCTCGTCGGCGCTCATCGACCGCCCGGTATAAAGCAGCTCCGCCGCCCGCCCCTGGCCGATGATCCGGGGCAGGATTGCACAGGCGCCCATATCGCAGCCCGCGAGACCCACACGGGTGAACAGGAACGCAGTCTTCGCCTCCGGCGTCGCGATCCGGATGTCCGAGGCCATGGCGATGATCGCTCCGGCTCCCACGCAGATCCCGTCAATCGCCGCAATCACCGGCTTGCCGCAGTTCACAATCGCCTTGACCAGATCGCCGGTCATCCGGGTGAACGCCAGCAGCTCCTTCATGCTCATCTTCGTCAGCGGCCCGATGATATCATGCACATCACCGCCAGAGCAGAAGTTGCCGCCGTTGGAGGCAAAGACCACGGCCTTGACCGTATCGTCATAGTGCAGATCCCGGAACCAGTCGCGCAGCTCGGCGTAGCTGTCGAAGGTCAGCGGGTTCTTCCGCTCCGGCCGGTCCAGCGAGACGGTGGCGATGCCGTCCTCGATCCGGCACAGGAAGTGTTTCGGGTCCGTGTTCAGCATCACGCCTTGCCTCCGTTTTCCAGACGCCGGGCCACCGCGTCCAGGCTTTCTGTTATTCTCTGCGCCTCATCCGTGGTCAGCCCGTCAAAGGCCGCGTTGATCCAGCCCTCGTGGGCGTCCGCCTGCCGGGCAAACTCCGCCTTGCCCGCTGGGGTCAGCCGCACCAGGTTGGCGCGCCGGTCGCCCTCGACCTTCTCGCGCAGCACATGGCCATCCTCGACCAGCCGCTCAACGATGCCGGTCACGTTGCCGTTGGAGACTTTCAGAACCCCCGACAGTTCGCTCATCTTCAGGCCTTTGCCGTGCTGCATCAGCGCCGCCATCACATCGAACCGCGGCAGCGTGGTTGCGAAATCACGGCGCAGGTTCTCGCGCACTTCGCTCTCCACCGCCTTGGTGGCCTTCAGCACCTTCAGCCACAGCCGCAGCCGGTCTTTCGAAGTTGTGCTCAAATCTCCCCTCCCGAAATGGGCAGCGCGCTGCCGTTGACTGACCCCGCGCCTGCACTGGCCAGCCACAGCGCCGCATCCGCCACTTCTCCCGGCTGGATAAAGCGGTCCTGAGGATTGCCGCGGCGCAGGGACTTGGCCGCCTGTTCCTCTGTCATCCCGGTCTTGGCCACGATGTTGTCCAGCGATCTTTGCAACAGCGGCGTCTCAATGAAACCCGGGCAGATCGCGTTCACCGTCACCCCGGTCTTCGCCAGCTCCACCGCCAGCGCCCGGGTCAGGCCGACAACCCCGTGTTTCGCGGCGCAATAACCGGAGACATAGGGGTAGCCCTTCAGCCCAGCGGTGGAGGCAATGGCAATCAGCCGCCCCCAGCCTTGCTCTTTCATCCCCGGCAGGCAAGCTTGCCACAGGTTGAAGACACCGGTCAGATTGACCGACAGCGCCGCCTCGAAGTCCCCGGAGGTCATCCGCTCAAATGGCTTGGACGGCGCCGCACCGGCATTGGCCAGCGCAATGCTCACCGGCCCGTTGGCCTCAGCCGCCTTGGCCAGCGCTGCATCCAGTTCAGCCGTGTCCGTGACGTCACAGCGAGCGGCGAAGGCGCCCGTGCGGTCCGCTACCTCCTGCAACGGCTCCATGCGGCGGCCCAGGATGGTGACCTTGGCGCCGCCCGCAGCAAACCGCGCGGCAAGCTCGGCGCCGACGCCGGAGCCGCCGCCGGAAATCACCGCATGTTTGCCCGCCACACTCATGCCCGGATCACCTCCGCCTCACGGTCGGCCAGCCGCCACAGCTGATCGCGGCCCGCCAGATACGGCAGCGGCCAGTCGCCATGCCGGTCGCCGATCCGCGCCGCCTCATGCAGGCTCCAGTAGGGATCAGCCAAGTGCGGGCGGCCCACGCAGACCAGATCCGCCCGGCCCGCCATCAGGATCGAGTTTGCATGGTCTGCCTCATAGATATTGCCGACCGCCATGGTGGCAATCCCGGCCTCGTTGCGGATACGGTCGGAGAACGGCGTCTGGAACATCCGCCCGTAAACCGGCTGCGCATCAGTGGAGGTCTGCCCGGCGGAGACATCAATGATATCCGCACCGGCCGCGGTGAACGCCTTGGCGATCTCGAGCGCGTCCTCCGGCGTCACGCCTTCGTCGCCGACCCAGTCGTTGGCCGAGATACGGACAGACATCGGCTTCCCTTCCGGCCAGACCGCGCGCATCGCCTGAAACACCTCGAGCGGGTAGCGCAGGCGGTTTTCCAGGCTGCCTCCATACTCATCCGTGCGAATGTTCGATTTTGGCGAGATAAAGGACGAAATAAGATAGCCATGCGCCGCATGAAGTTCGATCATGTCAAACCCGGCGCGCTCTGCCATCTTGGCGGCAGCCACGAATTCCGCCTTGATCGTGTCCATTTCTTCGCGCGTGACCTCCCGCGGGGCCGGGTTGTTGTCCGACCACGGGATGGGTGAGGCCGAGACCGTCTCCCAGTTTCCGTCAGGCAAGGGCGCGTCCATCTCCTCCCAGCCCAGCTGGGTCGATCCCTTGCGGCCCGAATGGCCGATCTGGCAGCAGATCTTTGCGCTGGTTTCTGCATGGACGAAATCGGTCAGCCGCTTCCAAGCCGCTTCATGCTCCGGCGTATAAAGCCCCGGACAACCGGGCGTGATCCGCCCCTCCGCCGAGACACAGGTCATCTCGGTATAGACCAGCCCCGCCCCGCCCTTGGCACGCTCGCCATAATGGATCAAGTGCCAGTCCGTCGGGCAGCCCTCCACCGCCTTGTACTGCGCCATGGGCGAGACCACGATCCGGTTCTTCAACTCCATCCCGCGCAAGCGGTAAGGCGCAAACATCGGGGGCCGCACCGGCGCATCCGCGGGCGCGCCTGCCTTGTCCTGGAACCACTTCTCGGCGCTTTGCAGCCACTCCGCATCCCGCAAGCGCAGGTTTTCGTGGGAAATCCGCTGCGAGCGGGTCAGCAGCGAGTAATTGAACTGCACCGGGTCCATGTCCAGGTAGCGCTCGACTTCCTCGAACCACTCCAAGGAGTTGCGCGCCGCCGACTGAAGCCGCAGCACGTCCAGCCGCCGCTCCTCCTGATAGCGCTCAAAAGCACGTTCCATCGACGGTTCCGTGGTCAGCAGCTCCGCCAGAGAAATGGCGCTGTCAAACGCCAGCCGCGAGCCCGAGCCGATCGAGAAATGCGCCGTGGCAGAGGCATCGCCCAGCAGCACCACGTTCTCATGGTGCCACTTCTCGCACAGAACCCGCGGGAAGTTGATCCACACAGCCGCTCCGCGCAGATGCGCCGCGTTGGACATCAGCGCGTGACCGTCCAGGTGATCGGCAAAGATCTCCTCGCAGGTGCGAATGATCTCCTCCTTGCTCATCCCCTCGAAGCCCCAGTTCTCCCAGGTCTCGGCTGAGCATTCGACAATCACCGTCGCGGTGTCATCGTCGAACTGATAGGCGTGGATCCACATCCAGCCGTGCTTGGTCTTCTCAAAAATGAAGGTGAAGGCGTCGTCGAATTTCTGATGGGTGCCCAGCCAGATGAACTTGCAGGGCCGCACGTCGATTTCCGGTTTAAAGTGTTCCGCGAACTCATTGCGCACACTGGAATTCAGCCCGTCGCAGCCGACTACCAGATCGTATTCCTTCCGGTACTCGGCAGCGGTCTTGGCAACGGTCTCGAACTGCAGGTCCACCCCTAGCTCGCGCGCCCGGTCCTGCAGCAGCAAGAGCATTTGCTTACGCCCGATCCCGGCAAAGCCGTGGCCGCCCGACACCGTGCGAACCCCGTTATGAACAACAGCAATGTCGTCCCAATAGGCAAAACTCTCCCGGATCGCCGCTGCGCTTTTGGGGTCATTTTCGCTCAGGTTCTCCAGCGCGTCATCCGACAGCACCACGCCCCAGCCAAAGGTGTCATCAGCCTTGTTGCGCTCGATCACCGTGACCTCGGCGTCCGGCTGGCGCAGCTTCATCGAGATCGCAAAGTAAAGGCCGGCAGGCCCTCCCCCAAGACAGACGACTTTCATGACCATCCTCTCCCGCTCAGCGCTGATTACGGAGATCAGGATAAGCGGGTCGGAAAAAACTTCAAGCCTAAAGTTTTAAGCTTGAAGCAAATGACCGCAGGAAACCGCCGCATCCCGTTACCGGGCCGCTGTAAGGAAGAAAAACGCACAGGCACATATTCCGGGCGGGGCCAGCCGCGCAGCCCGGCGCAGATCACAGCCCCCGCAGGTACTCCATCACGGCCGGGCGCACCGCCTGATCGCCGCGGTGGCGCGCGTCCGAAATGATCTTGCGCAGCTCGCCTAGGTCCACCCGCAGCAGCAGCGACTTCACCGGCCCGATCGAGGCCGGACGCATCGACAGCGTGCGGATGCCCATCGCGGCCAGGCACACGGCCTCAACCGGACGGCCCGCATCCTCGCCGCAGAAGCTGAGCGGCGTGCCTGAGATGGCGCAGCGCTCGACGATCCGCTCGATGAAGCTCAGAAAGCTCACATTCAGCGTGTCATAACGCTTGCGGACCCGTTCGTTTTCACGGTCGGCGGCAAAGAAGAACTGCTTGAGGTCATTTCCGCCAATGGAGATAAAGGCGACCTCGTCAAAGAACTTTTGCGGCGCATAGGCCAGCGAGGGCGTTTCCAGCATCGCGCCCACCTTCAGATCCGCAGGCAGCACGTGGCCCAGAATACGCTCGCGCTCGATAGTCTTTTCGACCTCGGCCTTGGCGGCGCGGTATTCCTCGAACTGGGCGACAAAGGGGAACATAATCGACAACGGGCGGCCTTCAGCAGAACGCAGCAGCGCCTGCAGCTGCATCCGCATCACGCCCGGTTTATCCAGCCCCACCCGTATCGCCCGCCAGCCCAGCGCCGGGTTCGGCTCATCCGTTGGCTTCATGTAGGGCAGCACTTTGTCGGAACCGATATCCAGGGTGCGGAACACCACCGGCTTGCCATGAGCCGCGTCCAGAACCCGCTTGTAGAGCGCCACCAGTTCCGAGCGTTTCGGCATCTGGTTGCGGACCAGGAACTGCAATTCCGTGCGGAACAGCCCCACGCCTTCGGCACCGGAGCCATCCAGCGACGGGAGGTCGGCCATCAGGCCCGCGTTCATCACCATGTTGATGCGCTGCCCGTCGGTGGTTATCGCGGGCTTGTCGCGGATCGAGGCATATCGCTCCTGCGCCTGCGCATGCATCGCGATCTTGTCGCGAAAGGCGCCGACGACGGTTTCGTCCGGGCGCAGATGCACCACGCCCTGATCGCCATCGACCATGATGTGGTCGCCGTTCAGCGCCTCGGTGGTGACGCGCTTGGCATTCACCACCAGCGGAATCGCCAGTGCCCGCGCAACAATGGCCGCGTGGGAGCCGACGGAGCCCTCCTCCAGCACGATCCCGCGCAAGGACCGGCCGTATTCCAGCAGGTCGCCGGGCCCGATATTGCGCGCAATCAGGATCGGGTTCTCCGGCAGGTCCGCCCCCGTGTCGGCCCCCTGGCCGGTCAGAATCCGCAGCAGCCGGTTCGACAGATCGTCCAGATCACTCAGCCGCTCACGCAGATAGGCGTCCTGAACTTGCGACATCCGGGCCCGGGCCTGCGACTGTTCCTTTTCCACCGCAGCCTCGGCGCTCAGACCGCGGGCGATGTCTTCTTCCATGCGCCGCATCCAGCCCTTGGAATTGGCAAACATCCGGTAGGCTTCCAGGACCTGCAACTGCTCCTTGTCGCCGTTGCGGGAGACTTCCAGCATCTTGTCGACACCGACCCTCAGCTCCTCGACAGCATCATTCAGCCGCTCCAGCTCACGCTGGGGATCATCGGCAATCGGGTTGGTGACAATCACCCGCGGCTCATGCAGCCACACGTTGCCTTCTGCCGCGCCTTCCTGGGCCGAGGTTCCGTGAATCAGCACTGCCTGCTGGTGCAGGGGCGACAGCGCCGCGCCCTCGCCGACAAAGGCGCCCAGCTCGGTCATCTCGGCGATCACCATCGCCACCACTTCCAGCGCATAGACTGCGTCCGCCGAAAACTCGCGCGCCTCCTTGGACTGCACCACCAGGACGCCCAGCATCTCGCCCAGCCGCTGGATCGGCACGCCGAGGAAGGAGGAATACCGCTCCTCCCCGGTTTCCGGCATATAGCGGAAGCCCTTGGCGTTCGGCGCATCCGGCGTGTTCACAACTTTGCCATAGCGCGCCACCCGGCCGACCAGGCCCTCGCCGATCCGCATCCGGGTCTGGTGCACCGATTCGCGGTTCAAACCTTGAGTCGCGCACAGTTCCAGAGTCTCGTCATCGCGGAACAGATAGACCGAGCACACCTCGGTTCCCATGCTGTCAGCGATCAAATGGGTGATCTTGTCCAGCCGCGCCTGGCCGGCATCATCACTCGC
Source organism: Leisingera sp. CC-HEC096 (assembly GCF_059429235.1). Taxonomy (NCBI): domain Bacteria; kingdom Pseudomonadati; phylum Pseudomonadota; class Alphaproteobacteria; order Rhodobacterales; family Roseobacteraceae; genus Leisingera; species Leisingera sp. CC-HEC096. The sequence goes on along the minus strand of NZ_JCAIJS010000001.1, from coordinate 290,597 downwards.
CATCGCCTCCCGCAAGCGGCCCAGAAGCTTCCTGCTTTCGGATTCCGTCGTATCGGACATTCTCACCCTCTCCCGAGGTCTTCCCCCTGCACGCTGCCGTCCAGATTGCTGCTCTGGAACGGACACCGCCCAGAGTAGTACGCCAGCGCGCGCTCCTCCACCCACTTGTCCCACCCTAAGATGAAAAGTCCAAGTGTTTTTGCAGTATTGCCCGCAATCAGCGCAGTCCGCCAAGGCGCTGCGCAAATTACCGCGCAGGGCAGCCCTGACACAACAAAGGCGCCAGAGCGGCGCCTTTGCAAAATTCCGAATCTTTATGCCAGATCAGCGCTTAGCCGGCTTTCTGCAATTCAAACGCGTCATGCAGCGCCTGCACGGCCAGTTCCATGTACTTGCGGTCGATCAGCACCGAGATCTTGATTTCCGAGGTGGTGATCACCTTGATGTTGATGCCCTCATCCGACAGCACCTTGAACATCTTCGCCGCAACACCGGACTGCGAGCGCATACCGATGCCGACCACCGAAACCTTGGCCACATCACGGTCGGCCAGCAGTTCGGCATAGTTCAGCTCGCCCTTCTCCTTGATCGCCAGCAGTGCCTGCTCGGCGCGGGCCACCTGATCGGTCGGACAGGAGAAGGTCATGTCGGTGCGGCCCTCTTCGGAGATGTCCTGCACGATCATGTCCACGTTCACGCCCGCGTCGCTGAGCGTGGTAAAGATGGTCGCCGCGATGCCAGGGCGGTCCGCCACCGACTGCACGGTCAGCTTGGCTTCGTCACGGGAATAGGCCACACCGGCCACAACATTGGATTCCATGATTTCCTCCTCGTCGCAGACCAGGGTTCCGGCCTCGTCGGACTGTTCCTCAAAGCTCGACAGAACGCGCAGCTTCACCTTATAGCGCATTGCCAGTTCGACCGAGCGGGTTTGCAGCACCTTGGCCCCCAGCGAGGCCAGCTCCAGCATCTCTTCAAAGGCGATTTTATCCAGCTTGCGCGCCTTGTCGCAAATCCGCGGATCGGTCGTATAGACGCCGTCCACATCGGTGTAGATATCGCAGCGCTCCGCCCCGAACGAGGCGGCAAAGGCCACTGCCGTGGTGTCAGAGCCGCCGCGGCCCAGGGTGGTGATCCGGCCTTCCGGGCTGATGCCCTGAAAACCGGCGACGACGGCCACCTTCATGCCCTCGGCGAACTTGGCGCGGATGTTTTCCGGCGGGATCTCCTCGATCCGCGCCTGGCTGTGCGCCGAGTTGGTCTTGAGCGGCACCTGCCATCCCTGCCAGCTGCGCGCCGGAACATCCATTTCCTGCAGCGTCAGCGCCATCAGGCCGGCTGTCACATTCTCGCCCGAGGACACCACGGCGTCATATTCCCGCGCGTCATAAAGCGGCGAGGTCTCATCGACCCAGCCCACCAGCTCATTGGTCTTGCCGGACATGGCGGAGACGATGACGATCACGTCATAGCCCTTGGCGACCTCTACGCCGACGCGTTTGGCGGCACGGCGGATGCGGTCCAGGTTGGCGACAGATGTGCCGCCGAATTTCATCACAAGTACGGGCATATGGAACGGGTCTCCCTGCGCTTGCGGGTTTCGGTCCCGTGCCTCATATGCGAGCGGCCCCTTGAGGGCAAGAGCGCGCAGGCCCTGCGGGCAAGGAAGCTGCGGTTCACCCCGCCCCTCCGGCGCGGCAAAGCGCCACAACACCCGGCTTGCGCAATTTTCGCCAATCCGCGGGCGCTCAACCGCGCCAGAACCGCACCGTCAGAATGGCGTAGACCGCCATCAGCTCCAGCCGCCCGATCAGCATCGCCGCGCTCAGGATCCATTTCGCCGGATCGTTGAGGGTCGAGAAATTGCCGGCCGGTCCAATTGTATCGCCCAGCCCGGGGCCGATATTGGCCACAGCCGTGGCCGCTCCCGACACCGCGGTGACGAAATCCAGCCCGGTCAGCGCCAGCGCCCAGGCCACCACACCCAAAGTGACGACAAAGAACATGAAGAAGGAAATCACCGAACTCAGCACTTCAGCGTTCACCGGCCGCCCCTCATAGCGGGTGATGAACACCCCGTGCGGCGAGCGGATGCGCTGGATCTGGCCGCGGATTGAGGCAAACAGCAGCTGGTAGCGGAAGATCTTGACGGAGCAGGCGGTCGAGCCCGCGCAGCCGCCGATCAGCCCGGTGAAGAAGAAGATCATCACCAGGAAGCTGCCCCACTGCATATAATCGGCGCTGGCATAGCCTGTGCCGGACATGATCGAGGTGATGTTGAACAGGGCCGAGCGCAGCGCTTCCTCGCCCCCGTGCGGGCGCGTGTAATACAGCACCCCCGTGGCAATCGCGACCAGCAAGCCCAGCGTCATCAAGAACCCGCGGATCTGGCTGTCGCGCAGCATCGGCGTGCCGTGGCCGTTGATCAGCTGCACATAGCGCACGAACGGCAGTGCAGCCAGGATCATGAAGACGGAGGCGGCATACTCCACCGGCCCGGCAAAGGCCCCGAAGGACGCATCGTAATTGGCGAACCCGCCGGTGGCGATGGTGGTCATCGAATGCACCAGCGCATCGAACGGCCCCATGCCCATCACCATGTAGACCAGCATGCAGGCCATTGTCAGCGACACGTAGATCAGCGATATCTGCTTGGCGATCGCCTGCGCGCGCGGCAGGATTTTACCAAAGGTGTCAAAGCTTTCGGATTTAAAGATCTGCATCCCCCCGACCCGCAGCTCGGGCAGGAACACCATTGCCACAACAATGATGCCGATCCCGCCGACCCACTGCAGGATGCCGCGCCACAATAGCAATCCGCGCGGCAGGTCATCCAGACCGGAAATCACCGTCGATCCGGTGGTGGTCAGCCCCGACATCGCTTCAAAGAAGGCGTCGACAAACCTCAGCTCGGTCGCCCCCAGCATCAGCGGGATCGCCCCGAACAGCGGCAGCGCCAGCCAGACAGTGGTGGTCAAAAGGAAGGTCTGGCGGATGCTCAGCCCCTCCTTGACCCCGTTGGCACAGCTCAGCGCCAGCAGGCCGCCAACCAGGATCGAGAACACCGAGCTTTCCAGAAACACATGCCATTCACCGCGGCCGTCCAGCAGGTCGACCAGCAGCGGGAACACCATCATGGCTCCCAAAATGACGACCAGCAGGCCGATGACATATCCAACCGGGCGGAGATCCAACATGCGGCGCAGCGTTGGCCCCCCGCGCGGTAAGTGTCAAGTGCGCGGCACTATTCGCCGCTGCCGCTCTTGGCAGGAGCGTTGCGCTGCGGCATCTGCGGCGGTGTCGAAGGTTTGCGCGGCCGCTTGGCTGACGCGGACTGGGGCGCCTCTGCCTTGGCCGGTGCCTTTGCTTCCGCTGCCGGCGGTTTTGCCTGCGGCGATTTCGCTTCGGGTGCCCGAGCTTTTGCCTCAGACGCTTTGGATTCCACAGCTTTTGCCTCCGGCGCTTTGGCTTCCGGAGTTGCGGCTTTTGGCGCTTCGGTTTTGGCTGCAGGTTGCGCTACAGACTTGGCAGACTGCTCTTGCTCGCCCTTGCGGGCTGAGGACGTGCGGAACACCGCAGGCGCCTCTTTCATCCCGGACCCGGCAGCCGGTCCGCCCTGCTTGGCGGCCTGATTATCCACAGCCTCTTTTGCGGGCTGCGCCGCAGCCGTTTTGGCCTGCTCCGGCTTGGCTGCCGTGTTTGCCGCCTTTGCACGTGCCGGCGCTTTCCGCGCGGCAGGCTTGCGGGTCGCGGTCTTGCGGGCCGCGGGCTTTTTCGCGGCGGGTTTCCTGGCCGCCTTGGCAGCCGGCTTTGTCCGCGCCTGCGTCTGCTCTGCGGCTGCCGGCTTGGGCTCCGCTGCAGGTTCCGCCTTTGCTTCGGCTTTCGCGTCTGCCTTGGGTTCTGTTTTAGCTGCCGCTTTGGCTTCCGCTGCCGGTTCGGCTTTAGCTTCCGGCGCGGTCTCTGCCGCTGCCGGGTTTGCTCCCATCAGCCGCCGTTGCGCTTCCATCATCGAATGCGCCATCCGCATCTGCTCATAGGGCGCCTGCAGCGCGGCCTCTGCCGCCTGGCGCCACAGCTTCAGCTGCATTCCGGCTGCAAACCCTGCCCATTCATGCGCCCTGGCCGTCAAACCGGCAATATGGTGAAAGCTCGTCATCTGATACTCCTCAAGTCCTGCACTGGCCTCGCGCCGGGGCTGTTCTGTGTGGTCCGGGCAAGGGTAAAGGGGAGCGGACACCGGATGAGCCCCGGGCCGGGTACAGCAGAATTCGGGCCGTCAATTGCAGACACCTGCGCACAAGCTCCCCTGCCCCCCGGCAGGATAACCGGGGGATTCGCGGATCAGGCTAGCATGGGTTTCTGCGCAGCGGCGTAAAAATTGCGGCAACGCAGAAAATGCCGCATATCCGGCGGAAACCTGCCCGAAAGCCAGGCAGTCCCGCAGTTGGATCAGCCGTGATGGATCAGAGTAGAGAACAGCTTGGGGTCCAGGCTCATCGCCTTGAACAGCGGGCCTTGGGTCAGCACGCTGACCGCATCATGGCTGTGCAGGCTTTCCTGATGGCTGGCCACGACCCGGAAATCACCGATCCGGGCATCGCCCTGCAGCGCTTCGCAAAACAGCCGCGCCGCGTCCTCGACAAAGATCGGGTTGGCGGCGTTCAGCTCGGCAAAGGCCTGCTCATCCTCGCGCTTCACCATCACTTGGGTCTCGGTCGGCACCGCCTTGCGGCACAGCTCGATCAGGTCCTCGAACCACAGGCACTCGCTGCCGGGCACCGATTGCACCGAAATCCGCGCCACCGAGCGCTGCGAATGCGGCGTTGCCAGCTGGCCGCGCGCCTGGCGGGCGTGCTCCGACAATTCCAGCGAGCATGGGCAGGTCGAAGAATAAACGTAGTCCAGATGCATGATCTTCTCACGCACCCCGTCATGGTCGACCAGTTCCAGCGCAAAGTCGTAATACTGATAGCCGCTGAGGCCGGAGCGCAGGCTTTCAACGCGCGCCGGGAAGGAGAACCGCATCTGGATGCGCGCATCCGGGCTGTCCAGATCGCTCAGGTAATCATCCAGCGCGTTCGCCATCACCTCAAAACTGAAGGTGCGCTCCGCGTGCTTGTAAAAGGTGCGCATGATCCGGGACATGTTGATGCCCTTCTTGCCCGCATCCAGGCTGACGGTGCCGGTCACGCTGGTTTCCAGCGTCAGGTCGCCGTCGTCGCGGGTATGAAACCGGATCGGCAGGCGGAAATTCGAAATCCCCACATGCTGGATCTGCTCCTTGGCGCCGCGGATCAGGCTGGTCGGCCCGTTCTGCAAGTCGGGCAGCGTCGCGCGATAGGCCTCGTCCGACTTGAAATCCTCAGGGTAAGTCCGCGACAGATCCGGATAATTCCCGACTTCACGGCCCGGCAGCAGCCGCGCCACGGCCGGGTCTAGCTCGGCAATCTCTGTCTCAGACGCAATGCCGGCCCAGGCCCGCAGCACATCCAGCGCGGCAGCGGCTGCCTCGCGGTCCGGAGCCTCTGCGGCGTCGCGGTTGTGAATGTTCATCGGCATTTCCCCCAAATCATAGGGCCCATATAAGGACTGGCAGGCTACTCCCATATACCGTTACGCGGCAAATTACAAAACGGAACCGCCAAATGCGGCAGAACTTGCGCCTGCACGGACAGCCATCCAGCCGCCCCGCAAGGCGGCCTGGCCAGCCGGTTCCATCCCCCGCCAGCTGGCCTCATGCCCGCGGCGATTTTCTCGGCCATCATTATGGTTGGCGCATTGGTGTTCCCGCCCACCAGTGCCGGCATGAGCGACGCATCAACCACGCGCAGCCCGGACAGCCCCCGGACGCGCCCTTCCAGGTCGCACACGGCATCGGCGCCGCTGCCCATCCGGCAGGTTCCCACCGGGTGATAGATGCTGTCGGCACGCCTGCGGATATCGGCCTCAAGCGCGGCATCGCTGCCATCCATTTCATACAGGGTGCGGCCCCGCCACGGCGCCAGCGCCTCCGTCTGCAGAATACGCTCCATAAGCCGCGCGCCGCGTTTCATCGTTTCAAGATCTGACGCCGCGCCCAAGTAGTTCGGGTCAATGCGCGGCGGCGCAGCCGGATCGGCTGAATGAAGCCCGACCTGGCCGCGGCTTGCAGGCCGCAGCACGCAGACATGGCAGGAATAGCCATGAGAGAAATGCAGCTTCCGCATGTGGTCATCCACGATACCAACGACGAAATGCAACTGGATATCAGGACGCTCCAGATCCGGCGATGTCCGGAAAAAGCCGCCCCCCTCTGCCATCGGCGAGGCAAACAGCCCCGATCCGTTCCGCCGCCACTGCAGCCCGGCGCGCGCCATCTGCCAGGCCCCGCGCGGGTTCAGGCCGACCGTGTCCGGCCGCTTGGACCGGTAGGAGATGATATAATCCAGATGATCCTGCAGGTTTTGCCCGACGCCCTCGGATACATGGACCGGCGTAATACCGTGCTGCCGCAGTTCCGCTTCCGGGCCGACCCCCGACAGCATCAGCAGCTGGGGAGAGCCGAAAGCGCCGGCGCTCAGGATGACCTCCCGCCGCGCCTTGATGCTGAGCGCGCGCCCCCGCCGCCTGCAGGCAACGCCCGCGGCCTGCTTGCCGTCCATGAGGATACGCGTCACATGGGTGCGGGTCAGAACCGTCAGATTGCTGCGCTGCCGCACCTGCGGCGGCAGATAGGCTGCGGCGGCGGAACAGCGCTCCCCGGCCTGCGGCCCGTCGTGGAACTGCGTGACCTGATACAGCCCGCCCCCTTCCTGCACCGGACCGTTGAAATCATCGCTCAGCGGCAATTGCGACTGGGCGCAGGCCTCGACATAGGCATGCGTGATGGCGCGCGGCTCGGATTGGTCGCCCACTTGCAACGGCCCGTCCCCGCCATGCAGCCCGTCGGCGCCGCGCGCGTTGCGCTCAGCCTTGCGGAAATAGGGCAGTACGGAATCCCAGTCCCAGCCCTCGCAGCCCATCTGCGCCCACTCATCATAGTCGGATGGATGACCGCGCACGTACAGCATGGCGTTGATTGCCGAGGATCCCCCCAAGCCCTTGCCCCGTGGCTGGAACCCCCGCCGCCCGTTCAGCGCCGCCTGGGGTTCAGTGTGGAAAGCCCAGTTGTTGATCCGGGGCCGCCCTGAGATCATCCCGGCAACCAGCGCAGGCGCGCGGACAAAGAGCCCGCGCCCGTTGCCCCCGGCTTCAATCAGACAGACCGAAACACCGGGGTCTTCCGACAGGCGAGACGCCATGACCGAGCCGGCCGAGCCGCCGCCTGCAATAACATAATCAAACTCCATGCGCTCACCGCACCACAAAGGGCAGCGGTTGCTCAACCGTTACCAAGCGGAATGCGGTCGGGCACGCAGGAGAAAGCCCGCGTTCAGGCCTGCGCCGCGTCCAGTGCCGCCTTCAGGTCGGCGATCAGATCACCGGCATCCTCCAGCCCGACCGAGAACCGCACCAGGCCAGGCGTAATGCCCAGCTCCGCCTTCAGCTCATCGCTGAGGCGCTGGTGGGTGGTGGTCGCCGGATGGGTGGCGATGGATTTGGCGTCACCCAGGTTGTTGGAGATCACCGGGATGGTCATCGCGTTCAGGAACTTGAACGCTGCCTCCTTGCCGCCCTTCAAATCAAGCGACAGCACGGTGCCGCCCTTGCCGCCCAGCTGGGTCTGCACCAGCGCGTTCTGCGCGTGGTCCTTCAGCCCCGGATAGATGGTCCGCTCCAGCGCCGGATGGCCGTCCAGCGCCTCGGCAATTTCCAGCGCGGTCTCCGCCTGTGCATTGACCCGCAGCGCAAGTGTCTCCAGCCCCTTCAGCATCACCCAGGCATTGAACGGGCTGAGCGAACCGCCGGTATGTTTCATATAGGGTTCCAGAGTGCCGCGGATATACTCCTTGGTGCCCAGCACCACCCCGCCCAGCGCCCGGCCCTGGCCGTCGATATGCTTGGTCGCGGAATAGATCACCACATCGGCGCCCTGCGCGATGGCGTCGGAGAACACCGGGGTCGAGAACACGTTGTCCACGACCACCGTGGCACCAACGGAATGCGCGATCTCCGCAACCGCGGCTATGTCGATCACCTCCAGCGTCGGGTTCGACATGCTCTCGAAAAACACCGCCTTGGTGTCCGGGCGCACCGCCGCCCGCCAGGCCTCCAGGTCCGTGCCGTCGATGAATGTGACCTCCACCCCGAAGCGGCCCAGCACATCCGCCAGTATATAGTTGCAGGAGCCGAACAGCGCCTTGGCGGACACGATGTGATCGCCCGCCTTCACCAGCGAAGTCAGCGCGCCATTCACAGCCGCCATGCCGGAGGCGGTGGCAAAGGCATCCTCGGCCCCTTCCAGCGCCGCGATGCGCTTTTCGAACATATCGACGGTCGGGTTGCCGTAGCGGGCATAGATGAACTCATCCGGGCCGGTCTCGATGAACCGCGCCTCGGCCTGCTCGGCGCTGTCGTAGACAAAGCCCTGGGTCAGAAAGATCGCCTCGCTCACCTCGTTGTACTGGCTGCGGCGGGTGCCTCCGTGAACCAGCGTGGTGCGGCTGTTCCAGTTGTCGCTCATCTTCTGTCTCCTCGCGCCCATAGCGCACAAAAAACCCCCGATCGGCCAAGCGAAAGGGGGTCCTTCACGTCCTGACCTCTTTAGCGGGATTGTTTAACGTGGCCCGCAATCCGGTAACAAATCGCCACGATGTGATGCAGGGGCTTTACGCATCTTGCGGGATTCGGTCAAGCCGCCGCCGTCCCCCAGGTCACACCGATGTGAGTGCCGCTGCCCCTTGCCTGCCCGCACCCCTCATGCTCCTGTGGCCGGGCAAACAGACGGAGGCGCAAGATGCAGGACCCGATCCGGCTTTTCTACTGGCCTACCCCGAACGGCTGGAAAATCTCCATCGCGCTGGCGGAGATGGGGCTTCCTTACGAGGTCACCCTTATCGACATCGGCAAGGGCGACCAGTTCGCGCCGGAATTCCTGAAGATCTCCCCCAACAACCGGATGCCCGCCATTGTGGATCCGGACGGCCCCGGCGGCGCGCCGGTCTCCCTGTTCGAAAGCGGTGCCATCCTCCAGTACCTCGCCCGCAAGACCGGGCAGTTTTACGGCGCGGACGAACGCGCGCGGCTCATCGTGGATCAATGGCTGATGTGGCAAATGGGCGGCCTCGGCCCAATGGCGGGCCAGGCGCATCACTTCCTGAAGTACGCAGCCCAGGATCTGCCCTATGCCAAGGACCGCTACCGCAATGAGGTCGCACGTCTGTACGGCGTGCTAAACCGGCAGCTGGCGGAAAATGAGTATGTGGCAGGCGCAGACTATACGATTGCCGATATGGCGATCTGGCCCTGGGCCTCGCTGTGGGAGGGCCAGCAGCAGACACTGGACGACAAACCGCATCTGGCCCGCTGGCTGGATCTCATGTGGTCCCGCCCCGGCGTCATCGCGGGCCGCGCGCTGCACGCGGATTTGCGCGGGGACCGGTCCGACACAAGGGCACAGGAAGTGATTTTCGGGCAAGGCCAGTAACGCGCGCAACCGCAGCGCACCGCAGGTGCGCTGCCGGGCCCAAGACTTTGCGCTTCATCTTTGATGATGCGCCAAGGCGCGGGAGCCCCGCCCCTGCTGCCCCCGGTTACTCCGCCGGGCCGGCCTCTTCCTCGTCGCCGTACTTCTGGAACAGCTGCCCCTGGAACATGAAGAAGGCAAACATCGCCACCGGCAGACCGAAGGTCTTGAAATAGACCCAGGCCTCGGTGCTCTGGGTGCGCCAGATCAGCTCATTCGCCACCGCCAGGCCAAAGAAGAACGCGCACAGCCGCCGCGTCAGGATCATCCAGCCCTCCTGCTTCAGCGGCATCAGCTCTTCCATCACCACCTTGAGCCAGCTTTGACCGCGGATCAGGCCTAGCCCCAGCAAGCCGCCGAACAGCAGATACAGCATCGTCGGCTTCATCTTGATGAACCGGTCATCGTTGAACCACACCGACATGCCGCCGAACAGCACCACCAGGATCAGCGTGGCAAACTGCATCCGCGACAAATGCCCGGTCAGCTTCCACAAGGCCAATGTGGACGCCACCATCAGCGGGATAAACGCGGCAGTAATGACGATGAAGCCCTTGTATTCGCTGCCGCCGATCAGAAACACCTCATCCTTCAGCTTCAGATAGCCGATGAAGAACAGGACAATCGGGCCCAGTTCCAGCACCATCTTAAGGGTCGGGTTGATCTTCTTCGCGGCCATGGGGCCTCCTCAATGCTCTCGCGGCGGTCTCAGCCACCCATTTCCACTATCACGGCGCCCAAGGCGATCAAAGCCATCAGCGCGATCCGCCGCGGCCCCACGGTTTCCTTCAGCACCAGCCAGCCAATGAGGGCGGCAAACACGGTGGAGGTCTCCCGCAGCACCGCCGCCTCCCCCACCTTGTCGAGCCGCGTGGCCAGCATGATTGCGCCAAAGGACGCAAAGGCGACCAGCCCGCCAAAGAACCCCTTGACCATCAGCGGTCCGGGTGCGGGCGGTTCCGGCATGTTCCGCCAGCGGGTGAAGGCAATCACCGGAAATACCAGCCCGTCGATCATGAAGAACCACGCCAGGAAGGTGAATGGATCCGCCGTCGCCCGGATGCCGTAGGCGTCATATGTGGTGTAGGCGGCCACAAACAACCCGGTGATAAAGGCAAACAGCAGTGCAACCCCAAAGGTGTCGCGGTTGGCTTCCAGGAAGACAAAGTTATAGGCCGCCAGACCAAAGATCCCGGCCAGCAGCACCGCCACCCCCAGCCATTGCACCGGGGTGAACACCTCACCGAACAGGAAGAAGGAGCCGATCACCGTAAACAGCGGCCCGGTCCCGCGCACCACCGGGTAGACCACCGTATAGCTGCCCTTGGTATAGGCCAGCGCCTGAAACAGCTTGTAGAAGACGTGGATCCCCCAGGCGACGGCAAAGATCAGCCACATATGCGGCTCCGGCCAGGGCACCACGAACAGCGCAAACGGCGCCGCCATCACACAGTAGGAAAAGTCGATCGCCCCGCGCGACAGCCAGGGATCATGCCGCCCCTTTTGCAGCGCCCCGAAAACCGCGTGCAGAAAGGCAGCCCAGATGGCCAGGAACAGCGCGGCTTGATGCCCGGCCTCGGTACCTTCCAGGGAGATCAGCCAATCGCTCAAATCAAATGCCTTTGCGCGGGAGGAGAGCGCCGGGGGCTCTGCCCCCCGCCCATTGGGCTTGAACCAATGGCACCACAATGGACGCCCCCCGGGATATTTTCAGCCAGATGAATAAAGGATCAGGATTTCTCCAAACCCGTCAGCGCAGCGGCGAACTCCTCCGGATCAAACGGTGCCAGATCGTCGATTTGCTCACCCACGCCGATGGCGTGGATCGGCAGGCCGAATTTGTCCGCGAGCGCGACCAGCACACCGCCCTTGGCGGTGCCGTCCAGCTTGGTCATCACCAGGCCGGAGACATCGGCCAGCTGCTGGAAGGTGCCGACCTGGCTCAGCGCGTTCTGGCCGGTGGTGGCGTCCAGCACCAGGAGCGTGTTGTGCGGCGCGGTCTCGTCCTTCTTGCGGATCACCCGGACGATCTTGGCCAGTTCCTCCATCAGGTCGGCGCGGTTCTGCAAGCGGCCCGCGGTGTCGATCATCAGGAGGTCAGCACCGTCTTCCTGGGCCTTGGTCATCGCGTCAAACGCCAATGAGGCCGGATCGGAGCCTTCCGGCGCCGTCAGCACCGGCACCCCTGCCCGGTCGCCCCAGACCTGCAGCTGTTCGACCGCAGCCGCGCGGAAGGTGTCGCCTGCGGCAATCACCACCTTTTTGCCGGCGCCCTTGAACTGGCTGGCCAGCTTGCCGATGGTGGTGGTCTTGCCGGAGCCGTTCACGCCAACAACCAGCACCACCTGCGGGCGCTTGGCATAGATCGGCAGCGGTTTCGCCACCGGCTCCATGATGCGCGCGACCTCCTGCGCCAGCAGTTCCTTGATCTCGCGGCTGGAGACCTTCTTGCCCATCCGCCCCTCGGCCAGGTTGGCGGTCACGCGCAGCGCGGTGTCCACGCCCATGTCGGCGGCGATCAGCAGCTCCTCCAGCTGCTCCAGCATATCGTCATCCAGCGCCCGGCGCGGTTCCGCCGCGGCGCTGCGCCCCATCAGGCGGCCCAGCAGGCCAGGCGATTTCTTCTCCGGCACCGGTGCGGGCTGCGGCGCGGGCGCAGGCTCCGGCGCCGCCACCGGCTGCGGATCAGGCACGGGTTCGGGTTCGGTCGCAGGCTCCGGCTCCGCCACAGGTTCCGGCTGCGGAACCGGCGCAGGCGCAGGCTGCTCCGGTGTCACCGCAGGGGAGTCAGCCAGAGCCTCCACAGCCTCAGCCGCGCCGCTCTCCGCGCCCTCCTCGACAATCGCATCGAGCCCTTGCTCGAGCTTGGAGGAGGATTTGAACAGCCGCTCCTTGAGCTTTGAGAAAAACGCCATCTTGGTCTCCGCAAAAGGGTCTGCACTTCACCTAATGCGGAATTCACCGGAGTGCAAAGCGCAAGGCGCCGCGCACCTCAGGAAAATGCCGCCAGAAAGCCCGCTTGCGCCCCCCAATAAAGCGGCCAGACCGCATAGGGCGTGATCCGGCGCAGCGGGTGGTCCTGCGCCAGGACAAAGGTTTCCGCCGCCAGCACCATATCCGACAGCATGAAAGCACAGGCCGCCGCAAAGACCCAATTGCCAAACGGCAGCGTCAGCGCCGCCGCCCCCATGCCGAGGATGATCGGGATATAGGCCAGAACCGCCCCTCTGAGCGCGCCTGCCCGCGGCGCCAGAACGCGTGCCATCACCAGCCCCAGCACCAGCAGCCCCGCCGCAATCATAGATCCCGGCATTTCTGCCAGCCGCGCCGGATCGCTGTCCGCCCGGGTCAGGAACAGCACCGCATAGGCCAGATGCCCGGCGGCAAAGGCGCCGACACCTGCCATGAACACCCCCTCGCCGTCACGCGACAGGAACAGATCGCCCAGCGCGCATAAGCCAAGCGCCACCGCCAGCAACGCTGGCGCCCCGGCCGGCAGCGCCGCCAGTGCCAGCAAAGCAACCGAAGCGGTCTTCAGCACGCTGCGCAGCAGCCCGGGCGGCTGCGCGGCCAAAAACAGATAGACCAGCGCGCAGGCCGCCGCCGCAGCACCCAATGCCAGTTCCGCCGTCATGTTCTGCCTCCCCTCATCTTTTCCGGGCACTCTGTCCTTTGACCCGGCGTGCGGTCAAAGGTGACCCCGCGGGAGCCTGTCCGGATACCTTGCCAGCCCGCAGCCAATGCTTGGCGCAGGCCCCGGTCCTGAGGCACAGTGGTTCCATGCGCTCTTTGATGATTCTCCTGCTCGCAGCCCTGCCCGCCCCGCTGGCGGCGGGCGAGCCGCTCGGGGCTGCGGAATTCGACCGCTACACCCAGGGCCGGACGCTGTTTTACGGCTTTGGCGGCTCCATGTACGGGGTCGAGCGCTACCTGCCAAACCGCAGGGTGATCTGGTCCTTCCTTGACGGCAAATGCCAGGAAGGCAGCTGGTACGAGGAAGCCGGCCAGATCTGTTTCGTCTATGAAAACCGCGACGATCCGCAATGCTGGACCTTCGAGCTCACCCCCGGCGGGCTGACGGCCCGGTTCGAGAACGACCCGGCCTCAACGGAACTGTACGAGGCCGAGGACGTCGGGGAGGAGATGCTGTGTTACGGCCCTGAGGTGGGCACCTGAAACCGGATGCAGCGTTTCAGGTCTTCTGACCGGGCAAGCCGCTAGAACAGCGAGCCCTGGCTGCCGCCGCCCTCCGCCGGCGGTTTCGGCTCCGCTTTCTTTGCAGCCGGCGCAGGCGCACCGCCCTCCAGATCCAGCGTGCCGTCGGCAAACTCGATCTGCAGCGCGCCGGCCTTGGCGGCGGCGGCCTTGGTGGTCAGGATCTCCTCGCCCGAACGCACCACCGCATAGCCGCGTTCCAAAGTCGCCTTGTAGCTGAGGATCTCCAGCTGGCGTCCGGTGGCCGTCAGGGCCTGCCGCTGGCGGTCGATGCGTGCGGCCTGCGCCGCATCCAGCCGCTGCGCCAGCCGTCCCAGCGCGTCTTTCTGCGCCGCCATTTCCCGCTGGATCGGCCGCAGGCTCAGCCGCGACGACAGGTTCTGCAGCCGGTTCCGCCGCCCCTCAACCAGCTGCCTCAGTGTGGCCGGACGCAAGCTGGCCGCGGTTTCGCTCAGATGCACCCGGCGCCGCTGCACGCCTGAAATCAGCGCACCGGGCAGCCGGTCGGAAATCCGGTCCAGCCGCTGGCGCGGAGTTTCCAGCAGCGTGTCCGGCTTTGGCAGCGCCCGGGCCAGATCGTTCAGCCGCTGACGCCTGAGCTGCACCGCCTGCCCCGCGGCACGGGTCAGCCGCGCGCCCTGGTTCTCGGACCAGGCCATCAGCTCCAGCCGCACCGGCACTGCAAGCTCTGCCGCCGCGGTCGGCGTCGGCGCCCGGCGGTCGGAGACGAAATCAATCAGCGTGGTATCGGTCTCATGCCCGACGGCAGAGATCAGCGGGATCTGCGAGGCGGCGGCAGCCCGCGCCACGATCTCCTCGTTGAATCCCCACAGATCCTCAATCGAACCGCCGCCGCGGGCGACGATGATCAGATCGGGCCGCGGCAGCGCGCCACCCGGGGTCAGCCGGTTGAACCCTTCGATGGCGCGGGCCACTTCGGGCGCGCAGTTCTGCCCTTGGACAGCGACCGGCCAGACCAGCACCTTGCGCGGGAAGCGGTCGCGCAGCCGGTGCAGGATATCGCGGATCACCGCGCCGGAGGGCGAGGTCACCACCCCGATAATCTGCGGCAGGTAGGGCAGCGGCTTCTTGCGCTCCGGCGCGAACAGGCCCTCCGCCTCGAGCTGTTTCTTGCGTTTTTCCAGCAGCGCCATCAGCGCGCCCTGGCCGGCAACCGCCACCTCGTCGACGTTCATGTTGTATTTCGACTGCGCACCGAACGCGGTCAGGCGGCCGGTGACCACCACCTCCAGCCCTTCCTCCGGCACCACCGACAACCCGCTGATCTGCCCCTTCCAGGTGGTGCAGGCCAGCACCGAGCGGTCGTCCTTGATGTCATAGTACAAGTGGCCGGAGCGCGCCTTGAACACCCGCCCCACTTCGCCCCTCACCCGGATCCGGCCGAAGGTCCCCTCCAGCGTGCGTTTCACCTCGCCGGAGATCTCGGAAACGGTGAATTCCGGGGCGTTCTGCCCGGGCCGGTCGGATGGGGCTGGGTCGTCAAACAGGTCAGACATCTGGGGCTGCTCTCCTGCGGCCTTTGGCCGGTCTTGTTTTGAAGTCGCGCGCAGCATAGAACGCGCCGCAAGCAAGGCAAGCCCCGGACAGCGCCGGGATGCCTCTCGGCTCAGGCAGATCGGAGAACACGCAGATGAACATCCTTATCCTCGGCAGCGGCGGGCGCGAACACAGCCTGGCCTGGGCAGTGATGCAGAACCCCAAATGCGACAAGCTGATCGTGGCGCCGGGCAACGCAGGCATCGCGCAGATCGCCGATTGTGCCGCCCTGGATATCGAAAATGGCGGCGCCGTGGCCGCCTTTGCCGAGGAAAACGCCATCGACTTTGTGATCATCGGCCCAGAGGCGCCGCTGGCCGCAGGGGTCGGCGACCGGCTGCGCGAGGCGGGCATCCTGGTGTTCGGCCCCTCCGAGGCGGCGGCCCGGCTGGAAGCCTCCAAAAGCTTCACCAAGGAAATCTGCGACGCGGCAAACGCCCCCACCGCGGCCTACGGCCATTTCACCGATGCGGAAGCCGCCAAGGCGCATGTGCGCCAGCACGGCGCGCCGACCGTGGTCAAGGCTGACGGTCTGGCGGCGGGCAAGGGCGTGATCATCGCCATGACCGAAGAGGAAGCCCTCGCTGCCATCGACGGCATGTTCGGCGGCGCCTTTGGCGGCGCAGGCGCCGAGGTGGTGATCGAGGAATTCATGGAAGGCGAGGAAGCCTCCCTCTTTGTGCTGGTCGACGGCGAGGACGTGCTGGCGATCGGCTCTGCCCAGGATCACAAGCGCGTCGGCGAAGGCGACACCGGCCTCAACACCGGCGGCATGGGCGCCTACTCGCCCGCGCCGGTTTTGTCGGCAGAGGTCGAGGCCCGCGCGATGGAAGATATCGTGAAGCCCACCATGCGGGTGATGGCAGAGCGCGGCATGCCCTATCAGGGCGTTCTGTACGCGGGCCTGATGATCAAGGACGGCCAGCCGCGGCTGGTGGAATACAACGTCCGTTTCGGTGATCCGGAATGCCAGGTGCTGATGATGCGCCTCGGCGCCCAGGCTCTGGACCTGATGCACGCCGCGGCTGAGGGCCGCTTGGGCGAAGCGCAGGTGAACTGGGGTGATGACCATGCGATCACCGTGGTGATGGCGGCCGAAGGCTACCCGGGGTCTTACGAGAAGTTCTCTGAAATCAAGGGGCTGGACGCGCTGCCCGAGGACAGCAGCAACATGGTGTTCCACGCGGGCACCCAGGAGCAGGACGGCAAGGTGCTGGCCGTCGGCGGCCGGGTGCTGAATGTGACCGCCCGCGGCGACTCGCTGCAGGAGGCGCGCGACCGTGCCTATGCGATGGTGGACGGAGTTGACTGGCCCCAGGGCTTCTTCCGCCGCGACATCGGCTGGCGCGCGCTGAAATAGGACCGCTGGTAGGCAGGGGCTCCCGCCTGCTCACGGGCAATCAAAGATTGCCCTTCGCAGTTGGGCGCGGCCGGGCGCTGCCGCGCCCGGCGGCCGCACCCCTAGAAGCTATTGAGGTCGCTCATCAGCAGGAAACGCCTGCGGAACTGGTCCAGCATGTCGGGCTCCAGAAAGTCCGCCGGATGGGTTGTCCCGAACGCTGAGTAGGCACGGTCCTTCATTTCAACCAGCTGCCGCTCGATATCCAGCTGCCCGATGCCGGACGGCAGGCCCAGCGCCGTTTCAAATACAGTCCGCAACGGCGGCGACCCGATGATGTTGTACCAATGGGCGTTCTCGCTGCCGCCCGCATCCGCAACGTCCTGCAATTCGCGCTCCAGCGCCAGCGCAAGCCGCATATTCGGATCCGAGTTGCCAATTTCAATCTCGAACTGGCGGGTGGTGTAGAGCTCTGCAAGTTCCTCTGCAAACCCGTCCGGATACTCCCGGCTTGTCTCGCCCTTGTTGAAGGAAAAGGCATTCGTCATTGCCTTCAGCCCGGTATCATAGTGCAGGTTCGCATAGGAAATGCTGGACGACAGGTCGGACTCGAAGGCGCGGATCACCGTATCGAAATCCGTGCTCCGTTTGCTTTGGCCAAACAGGTCCAGCGTTGCCTCAAACAGGCTCAGGTCAAAAACCAGCTCACGCGGGTCGGTGAAGGTGCCCAGCTTGTCCGTGATTTCATCCGAAAACACCTGCATCTTGCTGACATGTTCCGGCCACTCGTTCTGGAAGGCGTCGGCAAAATCGTAATAAGCCAGGTTCTCCGGCTGATTGACGAAGGAATTCGGATCGGACAGGTCGGACTCCAGCACCTGGCGCAAAAAACTCTCGCCCCGGTTACTGACGTTGAATGTGTCCAGCGCATGCTCCAGCAGCGCTGCGTTCGACAGCAGCTCCTCCGGATCGCTCATCGCGTTGATGTCCGGCCAGCCAAAGCCAAAGGCCTCGGACACCGCAAGGTACCGCGTGTCCTCCAGCTGGTTCACAAAGGAATCGGGATCCGTGGTATCCGATTCCAGGACCCGCCGCAGAAAATCCGGGTTGGTTCTTTCCAGATCAAACGTTTCGATGACGGCCTGCAGCAGGTCTTCATCCGCCAGCAGATCGTCGGCACTGGCGATGCCACCGGTATGCTCGTTGAATTCACTGACCAGCGCCTCGATGCTGTTTTCATATTCCGGCGCCTGACCAAAGTTGAACTGCCTTGAAAACTCGGCATAGCGCGGATCAGACAGCTTGTTGGCAAAGGACTCCGGGTCCGCCAGGTCGGACTCCAGCACTTTCTGCAAAAAGAACTGATTGTTTTCCAGGCCCTCCAGCCCCACGTTGCCCAGCGCCTTGCGCAGCATGGTGCCGTTTGACAGCAGATCATCGGCAGTGCTGATACCGGCAAATTCATTCTCCGCCCTGGCGCTGGGGAGCTTCGGGCCGTCAGAGCTGCCAAAGCCGAAAGTTTCCGCAAGAGCCTGGTAACGGCTGTCGTTGAGCCGGTTCACGATCGCCAGCGGATCGCTCATATCGGATTCCAGCACCTCCTTGATGAAGGCCCGGTTGTTGATGTCCTCATCCAGGCCAAAGGCCCCCAAGGTCACGCTCAGCAGGTTGTAGTCATCCAGCAGCTGGTCCGCCGACTGGATGCTGGTGATCCTCTGCGTAAAGTCCTGCACCGTCCGGTCAAGAACAGGAGATTTCTCGAAAACCTCCTGCTGCTGCGCCTGGGTCCGCTGCAGGAACGTCCAACCGGCAATGCCTGTGCCGAACACATAAGGCGTAAAGCTCACGCTGCTGTCTCCCGTAAATCCGCACCGGGCCCGCGCGCCCGGATCTGCTCATCCGGCACAACATTAACCGAAGGTGGTGAATAAACCGGAAACGGACGCTAAGGCTGGCAGGCCGCCCGCAGGCGCTCCCGCCTGCTCCAGCCCATCCCGCGGGGATGGGCCCCGCAGTTGGGCCGGGCGCCGCGCAAGCGCGGCGCGGGCGGCTCTCAGCGGCAGGTCAGCGCGTCTTGCAAACCGGTTTCAGGGCGGAACCGGCCAATGTCCCGGGTGGAGATTTCGCCGTCCTGGAGGCGCGACGCCATGATCCGGCGCCAGCCGCCGCTGACTGTCACCAGTTCCGGGCCCTGACCGCAATCGCGGATGCCCGAGGTGAGGAAATCCTGGCCGATCCGGTGGTTGGTCAGGCCGGGTGCGCTGGCTGCCTCGCTCAGCTTGCCGTCCTTGAACCGCCAGATCCGCAGGGTCTTGGCCAGATGCGGCCGGTCGATATAGGCGATTTCCACGTGCCCGTCGCCGTCCAGATCCGCCGCGCCGATCGGGGCGAGCCAGCGATTGCTCCGGCCGATGTAGGGTGTCTGGGCAATCAGCGTCAGGCGGCCCGCCCGCAGGCCGTAAACGGCAATCTGCGCCCCCTTGCTGCGGTGGCTGCGCACGGTAATAGCTTCAGGGCGGTTGTCGCCGTCGAGATCCGCCAGCCGCGGCGCCAGGTCCTCGAACACATGCAGCGGGTCCAGGGTCACGGAAGTTCCGCAGCGGTCCGGCAATTCAGGAGACCAGAACCGCAGCGTCTCCGGCTCCAGCGCATCGCCCAGAACCCCATGCCCGTAACGGGCTGTCAGATCCTCATAGGCGGCAGCGGCTTCGCCCAGCCGGACCAGGGATCCCTCCGCAATGCCCGGCCGCGCAGACGGATCGGTCCCGCAGCGTTCACCCGCCTGCGCCGCAGAACCCGCCACGGCCAGCCCCAGGCACAGCGCAGCCCATGCGCGGCGGGCGGAACCGGGCCGGGCGCGCATCCGCAGACGCCGCGCTGCCGGCCCGGCGATCATCAGATCTGCTTTTCGGGCATATGCACCACCAGACCGTCCAGCGCGTCGGTCACCTTGATCTGGCAGGTCAGGCGCGAGCGTGCCGGATCGGGCTCATAGGCAAAATCCAGCATGTCCTCTTCCATGTCGTCCTTTGCGGGCAGCTTCTCGACCCAGTCCGGCGCGATATACACATGGCAGGTCGAGCAGGCGCAGGCGCCGCCGCAGTCGGCCTCGATGCCCGGGATATTGTTGTCGCGCGCGCCTTCCATCACGGTCAGCCCGCTGGCGACATCCACAACATGGCTGGTGCCGTTGTGCTCGATGTAAGTGATCTTTGCCATTGTCAGCTCTCTTCCCTTTTCCGGTACTTGGACGACTGTGTAGCCAAGCCCCTGCGCCGGTGCCAGCCCCAATTGCGACCCTGCCCTGCCGCTGCTGGACTTCCGGGGTGAATGTTCTATATTTGTTCACTCCGGAAATTTCTCAACCGCGGAGCCTGTTTGCCTCATGCCAGCCCCTTCTGCTGCCCCCTCTGCACTGCCCGACGCCGCAGCATGCCCTGCCGTGCCCGGCCGCGCCCGGCCCTGGCCGCGCCCGCCGCACTGCCTGCCCGCCGCCCGGCTGCAGGAGCCGCCGGAAAACGCCCGCGTCACCGTCGCAGGCCTGGTGATCCTGCGCCAGCGCCCCGGCACCGCCAAAGGGGTGATCTTCGTCACGCTCGAGGACGAGACCGGCGTCGTCAACGTGATCGTCTGGCGCAAGATCTACGAAGCCTTCCGCCGCGCGGTGATCTCCGGGCGGCTGCTGCGCGTCACCGGGCGGCTGCAGCGGGCCCATTCGGTCACTCATGTGATTGCCGAAACGGTCGAGGACATCTCCCCCATGCTCGACCTCCTGCTGGCGGATCAGGGCCGCCAGGACGATCCGGCCTTTGCGCCGGGGCCGGAACTGGGCTAGGCTGCCGCCAAAGCAAAAGCGCCCGGCACGGACCGGGGCGCCGATCTGAGGCACGCTGACAAAGGCATCCGGGCATGACGCCACCCCTTTTCACGACCTGCCGGCGTATCGCGCCCGCACTGCTGCTGGTCGCCCTGGCGGTCCTGCCCGCCTGCGTTCAGCCCCAGACCGGCAGCGAAGTCTCCCGGGCCGGCCGCTACGCCCCGCCCGGCGCGCCGCCGGATACCTGCTGGAGCAAGCACACCTCTCCCGCCGTCATCGAGACCGTGACCCGCCAAGTTCTGGCCGCGCCGGCCCAGCTCGGCAGCAGCGGCCAGGTGATCCGCCCCGCCGCCTTCCGCACCGAAACCAGCCAGGAGATCGTCACGCCGCGGCAGGAGCACTGGTTCGAAATCCCCTGCCCCGCCATGATGACCCCGGACTTCATCCGCACCATCCAGCGCGCCCTGACCGCCCGCGGGCTCTACCGCGGCCCCGTCCACGGCCAGATGGACATGGGCACCCGCAGGGCCGTGCAGCGCTACCAGGCGCCGCTGGGGCTGGACAGCGGCACCCTTTCCCTGGACACCGCCCGCAAGCTGGGGCTGGTAGCAGTGGCAGGCTGAACCCGCCTGTCCAGTTCCCCGGTTCCCCGGTGACCATGCCTCTGCTAAGCTCCGTCAGACTGGGCCCAGATGCAAAGAGGCATGGACATGCTGAAAACCCGCCTGCCGGACTCCGGCTTCCTCTCCGGCGCCTCGGGCCCGCTGCGCCGGATGCTGGAAAGCCAAGCCACCGACGTGCGCCTGCGCCAAGGCGAGGTCCTGTTCGAACAGGGCGATGCAGGCGATGCGCTCTATGCGATTGCCGAAGGCGCGCTGGAGTTCTCGGTGCTCTCTGCCTCGGGCCGCAAGCTGTCGCTCGACATGATGCGCCCCGGCGCGGTGTTCGGCGAAATCACCCTCTTTGACCCGGGCGAGCGCACTGCCACCGCCATCGCCGCCGAGCCCAGCCGGGTCTTGCGCCTGCGCAGCGGCGACGTGCTGGACCAGATCCGCCAGCACCCCGACCTTGCCGCCGACCTCCTGCGGCTGGCCGGGCAGCGGATGCGCTGGATGAACACCCAGCTGAACGAGCAGGTGTTCCTGCCGATGCCGGTGCGGCTGGCGCGCAAGCTGCTGTACCTGGCGCCCGGTGACAGCGACGGGCGGGTTGCCCTGTCCCAGGCGGAACTGGCGGAATTTGTCGGCGCCACCCGCGAAGCCGTGTCCAAGACCCTGGCCGCCTGGAAACGCAGCGGGCTGGTCAGCATCAGCCGCGGCGGCGTGCAGATCCTCGACCGCACCGAACTGGCCGTTCTGGCGGAACCGGATTCCATCTGAGCCGCGGTAAACCGCCTCCTTAAGAGCAGAAAACCGGCGCTCTGTAATCCGGGTTACAGAAGCCATGGCGCGGCCGCTCCATAACAGGATCAGGGACAGCCATTATCCGTTCCATCCCAATGGCTGCCTGTCCAACAAGAGCCATGTGCCCGCCAGCACATGGCTCTTCCCTTTCCGGCCCGGAACAGGAAGCCCCCAAGGCGCAGAAATTTTTTGAAAACTTTTGCCCAAGGCTTTTCAGAAAAGTCGTAGGCCGCTTCTCCCCTTTCCGGCAGCCATTGCCCCAGGGCGCCCCCCTTTGTTCAAAAATTATTCACTTAGGCTTTCCGGAACCGGGCCGCTACGGTGCCGCGCATGGCATATGACTACGACAAACTCTACCGCGGCACCCCGGACGCCCTGGGCGCTCCCTCCCCTGCATTCACCACCTTTTTCGAGCGGCTGGAAGCGCCGCGCCTGCATGTTCTGGATGCGGGGTGCGGCCAGGGGCGCGACGCGCTGTTCATCGCCCGCCTTGGCCACCGGGTGACAGGTGTTGACCTCTCTGCGCATGGCATCCGCGACCTGCGGCGCGCCGCAGCACAGGAGGATCTGGACGTGACCGGCATTGCTGCCGACCTGATCACGTGGCAGCCGGACGGGGACTTCGACATCCTGCTGTTCGATCGCACCCTGCACATGCTGAGCGCAGCAGAGCGGCGGGCGGTTTTGACCCGCTGCCTGCTGCACCTGCGCCCCGGCGGCTGGGTGCTGATTGCCGACGAGCCGCGCAATCTAGAAGACTTCCGCCGGGTCTTTGCCGCCGCGCCCGGGGGATGGCGCACACAGAAGGATACCCGTGGCCTCCTGTTCATGCAGCGGGCCTGACGCGGCCGCGAAACAGGAAAAGGCCGGGCAATCGCCCGGCCTTTGACAGCTTAACACTGGCGCCTTGCGGCGCTTATTCCGACAGGTTCAGCGCCACAAAGCGCGGCTCTCCGCCGCGGCGCACCAGCAGCAGCAGCGACTTGCGGCCCGCGTCCCTGGCTTCCTCGACCCGGGTTTCCAGCTCGCTGATCGAGCCGACCTTCTGCTGGCCCGCCTCGGTGATCACGTCGCCGGCGCGCAGGCCCTTCTCCCAGGCCTCCGAAGTCTCGTCCACCGACAGGATCGCCAGCCCCTCGACATCCTCGCCGACACTCAGCTCGCTGCGCAGCTGATCGGTCAGAACGCCGACCGACAGCCCCAGCAGCTCCTTCTCGGAGGCATCCGGCTGCCCGTTGCCGCTTTCCGGGCTGGAGGGGCTGCGCTCGGCATCCTCCCGGCGGCCCAGGGTCACCCGCAGGGTTTCGGTCTTGCCTTCGCGGTAGACCACCACCCGCACGGTTTTGCCGACCTCGGCGTTACCAACCTGGCGCACCAGGCCGCGGGTGTCGCGCACATCTACGCCGTCAAAGCTGACGATCACATCGCCGGCCAGCACGCCCGCGTCCTTGGCCGGGCCGTCCGGCACATCGGTGACCAGCGCGCCGCGCGCCTTGTCCAGCCCGATCGCCTCAGCCAGGTCAGCATCCACATCCTGGATCTTCACACCCAGCCAGCCGCGGCGGGTCTCGCCGAATTCCTTCAGCTGATCGACCACCTTGACCACCACGTTGGACGCCATCGAGAAGCCGATGCCGATGGAGCCGCCGTTGGGCGACAGGATCGCGGTGTTCACGCCGACCACGTCGCCATCCATGTTGAACAGCGGCCCGCCGGAGTTGCCCCGGTTGATCGCCGCATCGGTCTGGATGTAGTCGTCATAGGAGCCCGACAGCTCGCGGTTGCGGGCCGAAACGATGCCCGCGGACAGCGAGAACCCCTGCCCCAGCGGATTGCCCATCGCCACCACCCAGTCACCGACCCGGGCGGTGTCGCTGTCACCGAATTTGACGAATTTCAACGGCGCCGGCGCCTTGACCTTCAGCAGTGCGATATCGGTGTTGGGATCGGTGCCGATCACCTCCGCCGGCAGCAGCTCCTTAGGCTGGCCTTCACCGGGAAAGAACTCGATCTCGATCTCGTCCGCGCCATCAATCACGTGATTGTTGGTGACGATATAGCCATCCTCGGAAATCACAAATCCGGAACCCAGCGCCGACGAGCGGCGCGGCCGGTTGCCATTGCCGTTGCGGTCCTGGAACTCGCGGAAGAAATCTTCGAACGGCGAGCCTTCCGGCACGATGCCCTGCGGCCCGGTGCGCCCCTCCACCACTGTGGTGGTGGTGATGTTGACCACCGACGGGCTCACCCGCTCGGCCAGCGGCGCCAGGCTTTCGGGCCGGGCCATCGCGGTCACCGCCTGCATCAGCAGAACCGCCATGCTCAGCACCGCAAGCCAGATCATGCGCGCCATCGCGCCCCTGCCGCTTGCCTGGCCGGAAATTGCAATTGCCTGTGGCTGCACGGAACTACTCCTTGTCATGTTTAATTCTTCTCCTCCCCCGTCCCGGCGCAAACGCCGGATATGCACAGGAAAGTCTTATGGTCCCAATGTAGGAACTTCCGCCCGGCCCGCAACAAATGTTGCAAGGAATAAAGCCGCTGTGAGCCGGAAATCCGGCCGCAGCCGCGGACGCGTGCCCTGCTGCCGCCACCCTAGCAGGGAAAGATTGCGTTTTCGCTGAAATTCTGCGTGTGCCGCGGCGCGCCGCAAAGCCCTGTCAAAACCCAAGCAGGAAGGCCAGCCAGACCAGAATCAGCCCCAGCGCGAGCGCCGCCAGCCCGGCATTGCGGCGCTGCTCTTCGCTCAGCATCCGCAGCATCTCCAAGAGACGCTCCACAAGCGAAGGGGCCAGTGCGTACACCAGCCCCTCTGCAATCAGTACCAGCCCGAGGGCCAGGAGGACGAACCCCATTACTGCGTCGCCGTCTTGCCGTCCGAGGATTTCAGGTAGTTGAAAAACTCGTTGTCCGGCGACAGCACCAGAGAGGAGTTCCCCGCCAGCAGCGAATTCGCATAGGCGTTCAGCGAGCGGTAGAATTCAAAGAATTCCGCGTCCCGGCCATAGGCTTCGGCAAAGATCGCGTTGCGCTCGGCATCCGCTTCACCGCGGATCACCTCAGCCTCGCGCTCGGCTTCCGACACAAGCTCGACCTCGGTCCGGTCGGCCTGGGCGCGGACGCGCTGCGCCGCCTCTTCACCGCGGGCGATCTCGTCCGCCGCTTCCCGTTCGCGCTCAGCACGCATCCGGGCAAAGGTGGCTTCCAGGTTGGCCTGCGGCAGGTCGGTGCGCTTCAGCCGCACGTCGATCACCTCAAGACCCAATGCGCGGGCCTGGGCAATCGCGCCATTTCGGATCCGCAGCATCAGCGCGGCCCGGTCCGACGACAGAATGTCGTTGGAACTGACAGAACCCAGCACCTCACGGGTCTGCGCCCGCATGATCTTGTCCAGGCGCGATTCCGCGGCACCGATGCCGCCGGCACCCACCGCCTGGCGGAAGGTATCCACATTGGCGATCCGGTAGCGCGAGAACGCATCCACGATCAGGCGGCGGTCATCCAGCGGAGTGACCTCCAGCGGGCCGACTTCCAGGCTCAGGATGCGGTCGTCATAACGCACCACGTTGTCCACCACCGGCAGCTTGAACGCGAGGCCCGGGGTTTCCTTGATGTCAACCACCCGGCCAAAGCGCAGCACCAGCGCCTTTTCACGCTCGTCCACGATGAAGATCGCCGACAGCACTGCAATTGCCGCAACCACCAGGACCGGCAGAAGAAGAGTCGATTTCCGCATCAGTTGCCCTCCTGCGGCTTGCGCAGCTCATTGAGCGGCAGGTACGGCACCACGCCTTGCCCTTCGCCGCCTCCGGTTTCATCCAGAATGATCTTGTCCACGCGGCCCAGCACTTCTTCCATGGTTTCCAGGTACAGGCGCTTGCGGGTCACTTCCGGTGCTTTCTGGTACTCCGCCAGAACCGCGCTGAAGCGGCTCGCCTCACCCTGGGCTTCGTTCACGACCTGGGCGCGGTAGGCTTCGGCCTCTTCCAGCGTCTGTGCCGCCTGGCCGCGGGCGCCTGCCAGCTTGCGGTTGGCATAGGCATCGGCCTGCTTCTCAAGCCGGTCACGCTCCTGGCCTGCGGATTGCACTTCGCGGAAGGCGTCTTTCACCGGCTCAGGCGGGTCGGCACCGTCAAAGTTCACCCGGATGATGTTCACGCCGCTGTCATAGCTGTCCAGCGTCGCCTGGATCAGCTCTTCCAGCCGGGCGGTGATCGCGCCGCGGTCGCGGTTCAGGATCGGTGCCAGTTCGGACTGGGCGATGATCTCGCGCATGGCCGATTCCGACACCGCGTTGATCGTGGTGCGCGGGTCGCGCAGATTGAACAGGAACTGGGCCGGGTCGGAGATGTTCCAGACCACTTGGAAATCCACGTCGATGATGTTCTCGTCGCCGGTCAGCATCAGCCCGGCATCGCCGCCGCGCGATCCGGCACCGATGTTTTCGGTCTGCTCGACCCGCACCGGAATCACCTCATAGGTGACCAGCGGCCAGGGGGCAAAGTTCAGGCCCGGCTGGCCAGTGTCCGAGTATTCGCCCAGGAACAGTTCCACCGACTGCTCTTCCGGCTTCACGGTATAGATGCTGGCAAAGCCCCACAGGACCGCTGCGGCAACAGCCGCCAGGCCCAGCGTGCCTTTGGTGAACAGCGGCGCGCCGCCGCCCGGGCCGCCGCGTCCGCCGCGGCCGCCGCCGGAACCGCCGCGGCCGCCCATCAGGACGCGCAGCTGCTCCTGGCCTTTCTTCACCAGCTCATCGATTTCGGGGATCTGGGGTTCGTCCGGCTTGCGGCCGCCGCCGCCATTGTTGCCGCCGTTGTTGCCCCGGTTGCCTCCTCCGCCGCCGGAGGAGCCGCCGCCCCCCCATGGGCCACCGCTATTGCCCGCCATTTCTCTCCTATCCGTTTGCTGCCGCCCATGATCATCCCAACGGGCGGCATGTGTTGTCAGTTATTGCCGGTGCAGCGTCTCAGCTCGAGCGCACCGGAGTCTTCAGCGTTACCAACTCTTCCGACATTGTTGGGTGCACCGCAACCGTGCGGTCGAAATCTTCCTTGGTCGCGCCCATCTTTACGGCGATTCCGGCCAGCTGGATCATCTCTCCGGCCCCAGGTGCGACGATATGGCAGCCCAGCACCTTGCGGGTCTCCTTGCTGACGATCAGTTTCATCAGCACCCGCTGCGCCCGCCCCGCAAAGGCCTGCTGCATCGGCTTGAAGGAGGTTGCATAGACCTCGACCGGCTCCTGCTCGCTGGCTTCTTCCTCGCTAAGCCCGATGGTGCCCATCTCCGGCTGGGTGAAAATCGCTGTCGGGATCAGCTCATGATCGGGGCTCGTGGGGTTGCCCTTGAACACGGTCTCCACAAAGGCCATGCCCTCGCGGATCGCCACCGGGGTCAGCGCCACCCGGTCGGTCACATCGCCGATCGCATAGACCGACGGCACCGAGGTCTGGCTGTACTCGTCAACGACGATCTCGCCCTTGCGGCCGCGCTCCACCCCGATCTCCTCCAGGCCGAGGTTGTCGGCATTTGGGTTGCGGCCGGTGGCATACATCACCTTGTCGAACAGCCGCTCCTGGCCGTTGGTCGACTTGACCCAGATCTTATCACCTTCCTGGCGCATCTCCAGCACGTTGGTGCCCAGATGCACATCAATGCCCGCCTGGCACATTTCCTCAGAGATCAGCCCGCGCGCTTCGTCGTCAAAGCCGCGCAGGATCTGCGCGCCGCGGTAGTACTGGGTGGTCTTAACGCCCAGCCCGTTCATGATCCCCGCAAATTCGCAGGCGATATAGCCGCCGCCGACGATGAGCAGGCTTTCCGGCAGCTTGTCCAGGGTGAACATCTCGTTCGAGGTCACCGCCAGCTCGGAGCCCGGGAAGTCCGGCACCGACGGCCAGCCGCCAGTGGCGATCAGGATGTGCTTGGCGGTCTTGCGGGTGCCGTCGGCCAGCTCGACCGTGTGGGCATCGGCCAGCCTGGCGCGGCTGTCAAAGCTCTCGACGCCGCTGTTCTTCAGCAGACTGCGGTAGATGCCCTCCAGCCGGTCCAGCTCGGCGTGCAGCTTGCCCTTGAAGCTGTCCCAATTGAAGGCGCCGGGCTGGATGTCCCAGCCATAGGCCTGGGCGTCCTCCACCATGCCGGCGTATTCGGAGGCGAAAACCATCAGCTTCTTCGGCACGCAGCCCCGGATCACGCAGGTGCCGCCATAACGGTCCTCTTCGGCCAGCGCCACCTTGGCGCCTTCTTGCGCCGCAACACGGGCTGCCCGCACCCCGCCAGAGCCGCCGCCGATGACAAAAAGATCGTAATCAAAGCTCATGAATTCCCGCCCTTTGCATGTCTTGTGCTGGTATCCCACAACGGAGCACCAAACGCCATATGCCCAAGTGGGCGTTCTTGCACCGCTTTCAACCTTTTGGCGCGGAATCACGCGGGGTTGTGAAGAGGAATGGCTCCATTCCGGCAGGCCGCGGGCAGCACCAATCCCCTGCGCCAAGTCCTCCGCTTCTGAAGGCGGCGGAATTCGGCGCGAATTCCGTCCTGAAATCCTGCGAGGATTTCAGGCCCGCTTCAGCCGTCCGCCTTCAGTTTCCCCTCCCCCGGTTTCCGCGCCGGAAACCGGGCCGGATTCCTCGCAGGAATCCGGCTTGCAGCACGCTAACCTTGCCCCTGAAGCAGCAGGTGGCAACCTGACTGTCCGGCCTGCTCAGTCCTGCAGGTCGGTGAACAGGTTATCGTTCTCGACGAAGTCCAGCTTGTCCTTCTCGACGGTGCCTTCATTGATGTCGCGCACCTCGACCCGGCCGTCGCCATAGCCGATCACCACGGTGTCGCAGATGTCGATGAACAGCCCGTTCTCGATCACGCCGGGGATCTGGTTCAGCACCAGCGCCAGCTGGCGGGCGTTGCCGATGCGGTTCAGATGCAGGTCCAGGATATAGTTGCCCTCATCAGTCACAAACGGCGCATCGCCGTTCATCCGCAGGGTGGTGGTGCGGCCCATCACGTCCATCGACACCAGGGTTTCCTCGATCAGCGCCTGGCTGCTCTGCCAGCCGAACGGCAGCACTTCCACCGGCAGCGGGAAGGCGCCCAGGGTCTCGACCGACTTGCTGGCATCGGCAATCACCACCATCTGGTCCGAGGCCGTTGCGACGATCTTCTCCTGCAGATGCGCGCCGCCGCCGCCCTTGATCAGGTTCAGGTCGGCATCAAACTCATCGGCGCCGTCGATGGTCATGTCCAGCCATTTGGCCTCGTCCAGCGACACCACATTGATGCCCACATCGCGGGCCAGCGCGGCCGTGCGCGAGGAGGTCGGCACAGCGGTGATCCTCAGCCCGTCCTTCTGCACCATCTCGCCCAGGCAGCGCACCAGCCAGGCCGCGGTGGAGCCGGTGCCGAGGCCGACCCGCATCCCGTCTTCCACCATTTCGGCCGCCCGCTTGGCAGCTACGAATTTCGCCTTGTCGATGGGCGACAGTTCTCCGGTCATGTGTTCGGCTCCGTGAAACGCGTTTGCGGCGGTTATAGGCAGTTTGCCCCCCGTGTGCGAGAGGGGTTTTGCAGAGGCAACCCCAACAGTGGAAATCGCGCCATTTCGGCCTATAGCTCATCTGTCTAGGGGACCGTTTTCATGCTGAACTTTGACGAAGAGACCACCCGCCTGCTCGAAGACGCCTATCAGGGCGCCGATGTGTCGCGGCGGCGGCGGGCAACATTCGACGCGCTGGCGCCCGGGCCGGGCGAGCACATCCTGGACGTGGGCTGCGGCAACGGGCTGCTGACGCTGGAACTTTCCCGCGCCGTCGGCCGCAGCGGCCATGTCACCGGGCTGGACGCCAGCCCGCAGATGCTGGCCGCCGCCCGCCAGCGGCTGGACGGGCGCGGCAACACCACCCTCACCGAAGGCGACGCCGCCCGGCTGCCGTTTGATGAGGCCAGCTTTGACAAGGCCGCGGCGCTTCAGGTGTTCGAATACCTGACCGACCGCCGCCCGGCCCTGCGCGCCCTGCACAAGGTGCTCAAGCCCGGCGGCCTTCTGGCGGTGGGGGACATGCATTGGGACACCCTGGCCTGGCACAGCGATAACACCCGGCGCATGGAACGGATGCTGGAGGCCTGGGGCCGCCACATGGCGGTGCGCGACCTGCCCGGCAAATTGCCCGCCGAGCTGCGCAGCTGCGGTTTTGAGGTCCGCCACACCCGGCCGCTGACCGTCTGCGACACCACCCTGCGGCCCGACGGGCTGGCGGCGATGATGATCCAGCTGATCCGCGCCTTTGCGGTGGACATCGGCGCCACCGACCCCGACGACGCCGCCGCCTGGGCCCAGGAGCAGCAGGAACTTGCCTCAGAGGGGCGTTTCTTCCTGTCGCTCACCCATTTTGTCTGCACCGCCCGGCGGATTTGAGCCTCCCCCGGCCGGAGCGGGCTGCACCGCCCCCTACCTCCGCGTCCGCTGGAGGTTGGCGATCACCCGCCGCATGTGTGCCAGAAACTGCGACGCCTCCGCCTCGCTGAAGCCGTCCAGCGCCTGGCCGTTCACGCTCTGCGCCTCCGCAACCGCCTCTTCCCGCAGGCCCCGCGCCTTCGGTGTCAGATGCACCAGCCGCGCCCGCTTGTCCTCAGGCGACGGGCGACGCTCGATCAGCCCGTCCCGCTCCATCCGCGCCAGCGTGTTGGCCATGGTCGCCTGCTCCACCGACAAAGCCGCCGTCAGCTCAGCCTGGGTGCGGCCCTCTTCGGCCCACAGCTCCAAAAGCACCATGAACTGCGCCGGCGCCAGCCCCAGCGGCTGCACCCGTCCCGCCAGCGCCGCCGCAAACAGCCGCGCCATGTGATTGGCCAGGAACCCGGCCGAGGTCTTCTGAAATTCGCTCATTTCCTCAGATGACACTTGAATAGCAGGCTATTCAATACCATTTATATAGCACGCTATCTTAATCAAGGACACCCGCCATGAAACTCCGCCTCCACGCCATCGCAGGCACCCTGGCCCTGCTCATCATCTCAACCTTCTGGATATCCACGGTTTTCTCCGAGGCCTTCGGCAGCCACCAGACCATCGCTCAAGTTAAAACCGCGGTGCTCTACGGTATGGCGCTGCTGATTCCGGCCATGGCCGCCGCGGGGGCAACAGGCGCATCGCTGGGCCGCGGCTGGAAGCTGCCGCAGGTGGCAGCGAAATCCCGCCGCATGAAGTTCATCGCCGCCAACGGCCTGCTGATCCTGCTGCCCAGCGCCGTGTTCCTCGCGATCAAGGCGCAATCCGGCCAGATCGACGGCCTGTTCTATACCGTTCAGGCCCTGGAGCTGTGTGCAGGAGCCGTGAATATCACGTTGCTTTCCAAGAACTTGCGCGACGGTCTTTCCCTTGCCCGCCGACGCCGCGCGCGCAGCGCCGCCTGACCGCGCCCTGCCCGCTCTCCCAAGGTCCGGCGCGCCGCCGGTGCAAGGCCGCCGGACCCTTTCCCGCCGCAGCCCGGCAAACATGCATCACAAAGGCGGGTTTCCTATTGGAAACGCCGGAAACGGACACATATTCCGCGCGTCTGCGTCATAATACTGCGTCATGAAACCCGAGTACCGCCTGCACTACGCCCCCGACAACGCCTCACTGGTCATCCGGCTGGTGCTGGAGGAGCTTGGCCAGCCGTATGAAACCGTGCTGGTCGACCGCAAGGCACAGGCGCAGAACAGCCCCGAATACCGGGCGCTGAACCCGGGCGGGCTGATCCCGGTGCTGGAAACGCCCGACGGTGCGGTGTTCGAGACCGCCGCCATCCTGCTGTGGCTCTCCGAACGCCACGCCGCAATGGCGCCGCAGCCCGGCAGCGCCGACCGCGCGGCCTTCCTCAAATGGCTGTTCTTCGCCTCCAACACCCTGCACGCCGACCTGCGAATGCTGTTTTACCCGGACAAATACATCGGCGATGCGAAGGCTGATCAGGCACAGCTGCAAAAGGTCCTGCGCCAGCGCCTGCACCGGCACCTGACCAGCCTTGATCAGGCCGCGGCCGCCCGCCCCGCCTGGCTCGGCGCGCCGCAGCCCTCGGTGCTGGACTACTACCTGGCCTGCCAGATGCGCTGGATGGCGCTTTACCCCGCGCAGGCGGACAAATCCTGGTTCGTCATCGCCCATTACCCCAGCCTGCAACGCCTCTGCGCCGCGCTGGAGCACCGCCCCGCCGTCACGGCAGCACGCGAGGCCGAGGGCCTCGGCGCCACCCCGTTCACATCCCCGGCCTACGCCAATCCCCCAGAAGGATCAGCCACCTAATGTTCCTCTCCGTCTTCGACATGTTCAAAGTGGGCATCGGCCCGTCGTCCTCCCACACCATGGGTCCGATGGTCGCCGCCGCGCGCTTCCTCGACATGATGCGCGCGTCGCCGTTTGAATTCCACGGCCTGCGCGCCTCGCTGCACGGCTCGCTCGCTTTCACCGGCGTCGGCCACGCCACCGACCGGGCCACCATCCTGGGCCTCGGCGGCTTTGTCGCCCATGACTATGATGACGAGAAGGCTGAGGCCTTCCTGGCGGAGC
The DNA here is from genome assembly GCF_059429235.1 of Leisingera sp. CC-HEC096. Classification (NCBI taxonomy): domain Bacteria; kingdom Pseudomonadati; phylum Pseudomonadota; class Alphaproteobacteria; order Rhodobacterales; family Roseobacteraceae; genus Leisingera; species Leisingera sp. CC-HEC096. The sequence continues at coordinate 258,110 of NZ_JCAIJS010000001.1, read as the reverse complement.
TGGACAAGACCCATAAGATGCACCCCGAAGGCTTGGGCGAACTGCACTTCGACCCCAAGGCCGACATGATCTTTGACTACGATCACGCGCTGCCGGGCCACGCCAACGGCATGATCCTGATGGCCACCGATGCCCAGGGCGACGTGATCCTGAAGCAGGTGTTCTACTCGATCGGCGGCGGCTTTGTCGTCACCGAGGAGGAACTGGCCGCAGGCAAGGCCACCGACGAGGGCGACCCGGTGCCCTACCCGTTCAAATCCGCGGCCGAGATGCTGGAGATGGCCAAGGCCAGCGGCAAGTCGATTGCCGATATGAAGCGCGCCAACGAGATCTCCCGCGGCTGTTCCGAAAGCCTCGCCAAGGGCACCGCCCGCATCTGGCAGGTGATGAACGACTGCATCAACCGCGGGCTGGAGCGTGACGGCATCCTGCCCGGCGGCCTCAAGGTGCGCCGCCGCGCCAAGGGCATCTATGACGCGCTGATGGCCGAACGCGGCATGAACCTCACCGCCCCGCACACCATCAACGACTGGATGAGCGTCTACGCGATGGCGGTGAACGAGGAAAACGCGGCCGGCGGCCAGGTTGTGACCGCACCCACCAACGGCGCCGCAGGCACCCTGCCCGCGGTGATCCGCTACTACCTCGACCACGTGCCGGGCGCGTCCGAGGCCCATGTCGAGGATTTCCTGCTGACCGCCGCCGCCATTGCCGGCCTGGTCAAATACAACGCGTCCATCTCCGGCGCCGAAGCCGGCTGCCAGGCCGAGGTCGGCTCGGCCTCCGCCATGTCCGCCGCGGGCCTCTGCGCCGTGATGGGCGGCACCCCGGAACAGGTGGAAAACGCTGCCGAGATCGCGCTGGAGCATCACCTGGGCATGACCTGCGACCCCGTGAAGGGCCTAGTGCAGGTCCCCTGCATCGAGCGCAACGGCCTCGCGGCGATCAAGGCCGTCTCCGCCGCCTCGCTTGCCTTGCGCGGCGACGGCCAGCACTTCGTGCCGCTGGACGCCTGCATCGAGACCATGCGCCAGACCGGTGCCGACATGCACGACAAGTACAAGGAAACCTCGCTCGGCGGCCTGGCTGTAAACGTGCCGAACTGCTGAGTTTTTGCCCTAACCTGCCTCCGCCGGGACAACCGGACGCAGGTTCGCGCCCGCCCTGCGGGACGGGCGCGAACCGGGCCGCCAGCGGCCCGGGGTCTACTGCCGCAAACGGTCCCGCTTTCAACCGCACCTTGTAAGTTTCCTCCTCCGCGCCTAGCCTGCCGCCATGACACAGGACCGGCCCCTCCTCGGCATCGCCCTGATGCTGGGCTTCTGCATGGTGATCCCGCTGGGCGACGCCATTGCAAAACTGCTGACCAACCGGGTGCCGGTTGCCCAGATCGTCTTCATCCGCTTTGCCGCTCAGGCCGCGATCCTGCTGCCGCTGGCCCTGGCGCTGCGGCTGCCGCTCAGCCTGTCGCGCCGGGTCGCGCCGCTCCTGTTCCTGCGCACCCTGCTGCAGATGGGCGGCATCGCCGCCATGTTCACCGCCTTCAAATACCTGCCCTTGGCCGATGCGGTGGCAATCGCCTTCGTCATGCCGTTCATCATGCTGCTCCTGGGTAAATTTGTCCTGCACGAGAACGTCGGCCTGCACCGCCTCGGCGCCTGCGTTGTCGGCTTCACCGGCACCCTGCTGGTCATTCAGCCCAGCTTTGCAGCCGTCGGCTGGAATGCCCTCTGGCCGCTGCTGGTCGCGGTGATCTTTGCCCTGTTCATGCTGATCACACGCAAGATTGCCAAGGAAACCGATCCCATCTCGGTCCAGGCGGTGGCGGGCGTCATGGGCACCGTCCTGCTGGCGCCGGTGCTGCTGATCGGCGATGCCGCCGGCGTGGCTGCCCTCTCCACCGCCCTGCCGCCGCAGGACACTTGGACCCTGCTGGCCGCCGCAGGCGCCCTTGGCACCGTCGCGCACCTCCTGATGACCTGGAGCCTGCGGTTCGCCCCCACCTCCACCCTTGCCTCGATGCAATATCTTGAGATCCCGGTGGCGGTGTTCTTCGGCTGGCTGATTTTCTCAGAACTGCCCAACACCCTCGCCGCCTTCGGCATCCTGCTGACCATCGGCGCAGGCCTTTATGCGGTGATGCGCGAGCGTAAGCCCGCGGAGACCGAAGAGCGCATCAATCCCGCCTGAGCGCTCTCATCACATCCGCCAGCAGCCGCCGCGGCACGATCACCAAAAGCCCCGGCCCGTCCGGCATCAGCCGCACCGGCCCCAGCGCCCTGTTCGAAGTGCCGATCCGCCCCATCGGCGACATCACCAGCCCCTCGATCGGCCACTCCAGCCCGTCCGAGCGCCCGGTCACCTGCTGCATCGGGAACAGCGAAATCACCTCCCCGGCCCGGGCCGGCAGCGCCACCTCATGCGTCAGGTGAAAGATCACCTCGGTCTCGCCGATCAGCACACACGGCGTCCCGTGCCCCTGCACCAGCGTGCTGAAGGCCGCCAGCTGGTGGTCCACCCTGCCCCCCAGAAACCCCACCGCCAGCACCACCGGCGCCCCGATGGAGCGCAGCGCCTTGTCGAAATCGGTGCTGTCCTGCTCCGCCACCGGGTGCAGGGCTTCGGGCGGCAGCTGCGCCCGCACCGCTTCGCTCAGCGAGTCGAAATCGCCGATCACCGCCTCAGGCCGGTGCCCCGCCGCCAGCGCCGCCGCCGCGCCGCCATCCGCCGCCGCCAGCACCGGCGCCAGCGCCAGCGCCTCCTCCAGCGCGCCAGAGGGGATTTCACCGCCGCCGACCAGGGTGACTGGTTCCAATGCTTCAACAATCCTACGGTTCATTCGGCGAATTCCTGCCGGTTTTGGAAACAGGACACATTCTGAACACAAAATGATACGATCAATTGCACGGATTCGAGCAAAATTGGTCCTTCCAGCCAATATGGTGAATGGCAACAGATGTGGCGACGACGAGCGAGCTGATGGTACACAACAACAAAGTCTTGACGGTATCCTATGGAACCTTTTCCTGCACATTGGAAGGGTTTGAGGATTCCTTCGGCACGATGAAGGCCATTGCCGAGTATTTCCGCGACCTGGCCGCCGACGACCGCTACTTCGGCGCTGAGCCGCCGCAGCCCGATGCCGACATGCTGGCCCGCATCGCCCAGCGCGAAATCGCCCGCCAAGTCGAGGCCCGCACCAGCGACACCGGAATTCACCTGCGTGCAGCCACCCCGGCTCTGGGGGCTGCCGCGGCTGAAGCGCCTGCACCCGCTCCTGCCCCTGTGACCTCCGCGCCTGCTGAAACGCCTGCCCCTGTCGCCGCCGCGCCGCAAGCTGAGCCGGAAGCAGAGCAGCCCGCCGCAACGCCGGAACCGGCCCCCGAAGCGCCTGCAGAACCGGCAGAAGAAACCGCCACACCGGAAGCAGTGTCCGCAGACACCGAAGCTCCCGCCGCCGCTGAGGCAGCAGACGCAGCGGATACGGCCGAGACCCCGGCCTCTGCTGATCAGGCCGCGGAAGAGGTTGCCGAAGCCGAAGCCGAAGCCGAAGCCGAAGCCGAAGCCGAAGCCGAAGCCGAAGCCGAAGCCGAAGCCGAAGCCGAAGCCGAAGCCGAAGCCGAAGCCGAAGCCGAAGAAATCATCGCCGCAGCGCTGGATGACGCAAGCCCCGGCACCGGGACCGGCGCGCAAACCGAAGAGCGCAAGGACAGTCCCGCTGTCGAGCTGCTGGAGGTCAACGAGGCCGGGGCACAGGAAGACGCGGACGCTCCGGCAGCCGCCGAAGCGGAAGACGCTGCACCGCACGCAGCAGAGGACACCGCCCCCGCCGCCGACAGCATCGCCGCCAAGCTGCAACGCATCCGCGCCGTGGTGGCGCAGGCGCCCGAAGAGGACTTCAGCGAGGACGAGCACGCCGACGACGTGCTGGAAAGCGCGGCTGAGGAAATCACCTCCGCGCTGATGGAGGACGACGCAACCGGCGCGCCGGACTTCGACGACGACGGCGACGACGAAATCTCCCGCACGCTGGACCGCCTGGACCTGGGCAGCGCTGCAGCTCAGGAGCCTGAAACCGCCGCGGAGGCAGAGACCGAAGACAGCGCAGACGCCTCTGACGGCAGCCTGTTCGCAGACCTCAAGGACGCTGCCGCCGCAGACCAGCCCGCAGCCGGCGATGCCGGTAACCTTCTGGCGGATGAGGACGCTGAGCATGCGCCCGCTCCGGCGGCGCGGGTGCGCATTACCAAGGTCAAACGCTCCGACTTCGACAAGGCCATCGCCTCCGGCCGCCTCCAGGACACCGGCAGCCGTCCCGAAGCGGACGCCGCGCCGGCCGCCCTGTCGGAAGAGGACGAAGCCGACCTGATGCGCGAACTGGCCGAGGTGGAAGCGGAAATCCTCGCCGCCTCGGAACTGCCTGAAGACACCGCCGCTGAGCAGGACACTGCCGCCGCAAGCCCCGCGGGCGCTGCCGCCGCGGAGCAGCCCGCAGCTTCCAGCCTGGCAGACAGCGATGTCAGCCGCCTGATGGCCGCCGCCGACGAAAAGCTCGAGGACCCCGAATCAGCCTCCTCGCGCGAAGCCTACGGCCACCTGCGCGCCGCCGCCGCCGCCGCCAAGGACGGCTCCGCCGGGGGCACCGGCGGCAGCGACGACGCCCAGGCCTACCGCGAGGACCTGGCCAGCGTGGTGCGCCCGCGCCGCCCGGAGGCCCGCCAGGCCAGCTCCGAGCGCCCGGCCAGCCCGGCTGCCCGCCCGGCGCCGCTGAAACTGGTGGCCGCCCAGCGCATCGACCAGGGCGCGGACCCGCAGCAGCCGGTGCGCCCGCGCCGGGTTTCGGCCGCGGTTCTGGGAGAAGAATCCGAGACCGCCGGCAGCGGCTTTGCGGCCTATGCCGCCGAACGCGGCGCTGCTGAGCTGCATGAACTGCTGGAAGCCGCCGCCGCCTACATGAGCTTTGTCGAAGGCCGCGACCACTTCTCGCGGCCGCAGCTGATGAACAAGGTGCGCAGCGCCGGCAGCAGCGACTTCAACCGCGAAGACGGGCTGCGCTCCTTCGGCCAGCTGCTGCGCGACGGCAAGATCGAACGCTCCGGCAACGGCCAGTTCACCGCCTCCGGCGACATCGGCTTCAAGCCCGGCAAACGCGCCGCGGGCTGAACAGCCTGAAAGCACAACACAAAAAGGCGGCCCCGCGAGGCCGCCTTTTTCATTTCAAACCTGACCCTTATTCATCTTTCCGGAAATACTCCGGGGTGAATTGGCCGTCAGGCCAAGAGGGGCAGCGCCCCTCGTCCAATCGAACCTGAGGGGCAGCGCCCCTCTTCCAATCGAACCTGAGGGGCAGCGCCCCTCTTCCAATCAAGCCTGAGGGGCAGCGCCTCTCTTCCAATCAAACCTGAGGGGCAGCGCCCCTTCTCTTACTGGTCTTCACCGGCGTCCGGATCCGCCTGGCCGACGCCGCGGAACACGAACTTGAACGGCAGCACCCAGACGATGCCCAGGGCGACATAGACGATCAGCTCCAGCCACAGCGGCGGGCGGTCCAGCCAGTTCATCACCGTGACCGCGGCCACGATGTAGAGCGGCATCCCGACCAGCAGGATCACCAGGGCCCAGCGCCGCCGGGCCTTGTAGCTCAGGCCTTGCTTCTCAGCCATCAGTCAGCGAACGGGTCGGTCACCAGGATGGTGTCGTCCCGCTCCGGGCTGGTGGACAGAAGCGCCACCGGGCAGTCGATCAGCTCTTCCACCCGCTTCACGTATTTGATGGCGTTGGCGGGCAGGTCGTTCCAGCTGCGCGCGCCCTCAGTGGACTCGCTCCAGCCCGGCATTTCCTCATAGATGGGGGTGCAGCGGGCCTGCTGGTCGGCGGCGGTCGGCAGATAGTCCAGCGTCTCGCCATCCAGATCATATCCGGTGCAGATTTTCAGGGTCTCGAACCCGTCCAGAACGTCCAGCTTGGTCAGGCAGATGCCCTTGATGCCCGATGTGGCGCAGGTCTGGCGCACCAGCGCCGCATCAAACCAGCCGCAGCGGCGCTGGCGGCCGGTGGTGGTGCCGAACTCATGGCCGCGGGTGCCCAGGCGCTCGCCGTCCGCATCCGGAGTGCCGTCTTCCTTCAGAAGCTCGGTCGGGAACGGGCCTTCACCAACGCGGGTGGTATAGGCCTTGACGATGCCCAGCACGTAATCGATCGAGCCCGGGCCGATGCCGACGCCGGTGGCCGCCTGGCCTGCAATCACGTTCGAGGAGGTCACAAACGGGTACGTGCCGAAATCGATGTCCAAGAGCGCGCCCTGCGCGCCTTCGAACAGGATCCGCTTGCCCGATTTCCGCTTTTCGTTCAGCACCTTCCAGACCGGTGCCGCATAGGGCAGGATCTTGGGCGCGATTTCCTTCAGCTGTTCGATCAGCGCGTCGCGGTCGATCGGATCAACGCCCAGGCCCTTGCGCAGCGGGTCATGGTGCTGCAGCGCGCGGTCGACGCGGGCAATCAGGGTCGCCTCATCGGCCAGGTCGGCAACGCGGATCGCGCGGCGGCCCACCTTGTCTTCATAAGCCGGGCCGATGCCGCGGCCGGTGGTGCCGATCTTGGTGCCCTTGGAGGCCGCCTCTTCGCGCGCCCGGTCCAGCTCGCCGTGCAGCGGCAGGATCAGCGGGGTGTTCTCGGCGATCATCAGCGTCTCGGGGGTGATCTCGACACCCTGCTCGCGGACCGTCTCGATTTCCTTCAGCAAGTGCCAGGGATCCAGCACCACGCCGTTGCCGATGACGCTGAGCTTGCCGCCGCGCACCACGCCCGAGGGCAGCGCGTGCAGCTTGTAGACCTTGCCGTCAATGACCAGCGTGTGGCCGGCGTTATGGCCGCCCTGGAAGCGGGCGATCACGTCAGCGCGCTCGCTCAGCCAGTCCACGATCTTGCCTTTCCCTTCGTCGCCCCACTGGGCGCCGACTACGACGACATTGGCCATATCCGGTCCTTTACAGTCTGGTTCAAACCCACGCTCATATAGCGATGCTGCGCAGGCAGTGGAACCGGAAATTCGCCGCAGTCAGACCCAGGATGCCCGTTTTCACCCCGATCACAAAGGGCTGCGCCTGCCTGGGCGGGCGCGAATGCGCCTGCCGGGGGGCAGGCAGGCGCAGCCCGGCGGTGCCGCCGGGCGATTCCCTCCCATGCGCTTCGGTGGGACGCTGCTGGCGTTGCGCCCCCACCGCACTCCCGCTTCACCCGTTCCTCATATCCCTATGCCATGCTCCCAAACGATCGCGATCCCCCGCCATGGTTCCCGCGCGCGGGGCCATGATACGAGGCGCAGGCATCTGTGCGGCTGCCTGCGCAACCCCCGGAGACCGGCCCTGATAAAAAGGGGGTCGTCCAGGAAATCCTGTCCGAGCAGGCCCCCCGCGGGGTCTGTCCACCTCCACCCGGCGGCGCCGCCCCCTTAACTGGGACACAGCGCGAAACGGCAGAAACACCAGAAACGGCAAAGAACGCCCCGGCCCCCAACGGCCCCGGCGGCCATAGCTGCGCGCGCTCAGCCGCGCAGATGCACCGGCGCGCCATGCGGCGTCGTCAGATACGCCTCCTCCCAGCGGCTGCGCATCACTTCCGCCTCCGCAGGCGAAGCCGCACCCTGCTCCGCCAGAAAAGCTTCCAGCGTCTCCAGCCAGGTGCGAAAGTAATCCTCGCCGCCATCCAGCTCGCGGCTCAGCCCGTGGCGTTTAAGTGCCGCGGAGAACCGATCCACCCACTCACCCCAGGTAAACCGCCCGGATTCGTTCAGATGCACGGTCAGCGCAAAGACCTGCGCGTGCCACGGCTCGGCAAAAACCGGCTCCGGCGCTGCGACCTCGGGGCAATCACTCATAACGGCTCCAGATAGCTCTGCCACAGGTCCAGCACCACCTCGTCCTCCGGGTGCTCCGGATGCGCCCACAGCTCACGCGCAAAAAAGCGCACCGCATAAAGCGGCTCCGGCGCCTCGCCCAGACCATGGGCGCTGCTGTCCGGGAACACATGGGTGCCATGCAGCCGCAGAATATAGCCGCGCGCGCCGGCCGCGTACTGCGGCAGCCTTGTGTGGCCGCCATCCACCAGCGCGTTATCCGCAGGCATCCGCGCCCGCACCGCCTGCCCGGGCGAGAACCGCGGCGCCGGCCCGCCCTCGCGGTCCGCCGGGCCGCCCTTGGCCAGCGCGCCCGCAACATTCTCCGCCTTCAGGGCCCGCTCCGCCAGCTTATGCAGCCCGGCTGCGCCCTTGCCCTCAAGGTCTTCGCGCGTCAGCACGCCCTTCTCCACCAGCAGATCCGCCAGTGCCGAGATCCATTTCTCGTAATAGGAAAACCGGGTGTAATCCTTGGGCGACAGCTTCTCCCGCGCGTGGCGCGACGTGTCGATGTTCCATTGCCCCAGCGCACCGCAGGCCAGCGTCACCGCCAGGGCGCGCGCATGCCAGTCCTCGGCAAAGACCGGCGCGTCCTCCGCTTCCGGCACCACAGGACCATCACCGAATCGCCCGCCCATGTCATGCACCCGGGTCATGCCGGCACCTTCGGTTGTCCGGTGCCGATCATGCTGTCGCGGGTGACCAGCGCGGCCAATTCATCCTCACTGAGGCCTTCCGTGCCCCCGGGCCGCATTGGCAGCACCAGATAGCGGACCTCAGCCGTCGAATCCCAGACCCGCACCGCGGTCTCGTCCGGCAAAGTCACACCAAACTCCGCCAGCACCTTGCGCGGCTCGCGCACCGCACGGGCGCGGTAGGCGTCGGATTTGTACCAGCCGGGCGGAATGCCCAGCAAAGGCCACGGGTAGCAGCTGCACAAGGTGCACACGACCATATTGTGCTGTTGGGCTGTGTTCTCCACCACCACCATATGCTCGCCCTGACGGCCGTAATAGCCCAGCTCCGCCAGCACCGGATCGGCATCGGCCAGCAGTGCTGCCTTGAACTCAGGATCGCTCCAGGCGCGGGCCACCACCCGGGCGCCGTTCTGCGGGCCGATCTTGTTCTGGTAGGTGTCGATGATCTCCTCCAGCGCGGCGGGGTCGATCAGCCCCTTCTGCACAAGAATCGTCTCCAGCGCCTTGACCCGCAAAGCAGGGTCCGGCGGCAAAAGGGCGTGCGGGTGGTCGTGATGATCATGTGGCATGAAAAAAACTCTGCCCTGCCCCAAGCCCCTGCGTCCAGTCACAAAGCACCGCTGCGGCACCTCTGACTGCACGTCATGGGTGCTGCCCGGCGTCAGGCAAACTCCGCCCTTGCCCCCCCGGGCAATCTTGCCTATTTACCGCCCGATACTCAGCCAACCGCCGCAGGGACCCATGGAAAACGTTGTTCTCATCATCCATCTTCTTCTGGCTCTCGGCCTTATTGCCGTGGTGCTGCTGCAGCGCTCCGAAGGCGGCGGTCTGGGCATGGGCGGCGGCGGCGGCGGCGCCATCTCGGGCCGCGCGGCGGCAACCGCGCTCAGCAAGGTGACCTGGATCCTGGCCATTGCCTTCATCTGCACCTCGATCACCCTGACCATCATGGCAGCGCAGAAATCAGCAGGCTCCTCGGTCACCGACCGGCTGGCGGTTCCGCAGGCCGAAGACGGCGACGCACCGGCGGTGCCGGCACCGCTGGGCAGCGAGCTGCTGCCGCCGAGCGAAGGCGACAACGCTCCGCTGGTTCCCAGCGCCGACTAACCTACTACACCTTGAGAGGGTTTTAGGAACCGCAACAGCATCTTGCGGTTCCCTTGCGCTTATTGCGCGAATCCTTTATATATGAAGTCCCGTGATGCTGCGGTTTTCGTACCCATTCCGAGGGCCGCCGGGCAGCTAGATTCTGACTTCTCACGGGGGCAGCCGAACACTCATGGCGCGTTTCATCTTTATCACTGGCGGTGTTGTTTCATCCCTGGGCAAAGGCCTGGCTTCGGCAGCACTGGGGGCGCTTCTGCAGGCCCGCGGATACTCTGTCCGCCTGCGCAAGCTGGACCCCTATCTGAACGTCGACCCGGGCACGATGAGCCCGTTCGAGCACGGCGAGGTGTTCGTCACCGACGACGGCGCCGAGACCGATCTGGACCTCGGCCACTACGAGCGCTTCACCGGGGTTCCGGCGCGCAAGACCGACTCGATCTCCTCCGGCCGGATCTACACTAACGTGCTGGAAAAGGAGCGCCGCGGCGACTACCTCGGCAAGACGATCCAGGTGATTCCGCACGTCACCAACGAAATCAAGGACTTCATCTCCATCGGCGAGGATGAGGTCGACTTCATGCTCTGCGAGATCGGCGGCACCGTCGGCGACATCGAGGGCCTGCCCTTCTTCGAAGCGATCCGCCAGTTCGCACAGGACAATCCGCGCGGCGAATGCATCTTCATGCACCTGACCCTGCTGCCCTACATCAAGGCCTCCGGCGAGCTGAAGACCAAACCGACCCAGCACTCGGTGAAGGAGCTGCGCTCCATCGGCCTGGCGCCGGACATCCTGGTCTGCCGTTCCGAGGGCCCGATCCCGAAGAAAGAGCGCGAGAAGCTGGCCCTGTTCTGCAACGTGCGCCCCGACTCGGTGATTGCTGCGCAGGACCTCAAATCCATCTACGAGGCGCCGCTGGCCTATCACCGCGAAGGCATGGACCAGGCGGTGCTGGATGCCTTTGGCATTGCCCCCGCCCCCAAGCCGAACCTGGAGCGCTGGGAAGATGTGGCCGACCGTATCTATAACCCCGAAGGCGAAGTGCGGGTGGCCATCGTCGGCAAATACACCCAGCTGGAAGACGCCTATAAATCCATCGCCGAGGCGCTGACCCATGGCGGCATGTCGAACCGGGTGAAGGTGCGGATCGAGTGGGTCGATGCCGAGCTGTTCGACAAGGAAGACGCCGCCCCCTATCTCCAGGGCTATCACGCAATCCTGGTGCCCGGCGGCTTTGGCGAGCGCGGCACCGAAGGCAAGATCAAGGCGGCCCAGTACGCGCGTGAAAACAAGGTCCCCTACCTGGGCATTTGCCTCGGGATGCAGATGGCGGTGATCGAGGCCGCGCGCAACGTTGCAGGCATTGCCGAGGCGGGCTCCGAGGAGTTCGACCACGAAGCCGGCAAGAAGCGGTTCGAGCCGGTTGTCTACCACCTCAAGGAATGGGTGCAGGGCAACACCATGGTCGAGCGCAAGGTCGGCGACGACAAGGGCGGCACCATGCGCCTGGGCGCCTATGACGCGACCCTGCTGGAAGGCTCCAAGGTCGCCGGGGTCTATGGCAGCACCCATATCGAGGAGCGCCACCGCCACCGCTACGAGGTCGACACCAAGTACCGCGAGCAGCTGGAGAAATGCGGCCTCAAATTCTCGGGCATGTCGCCGGACGGGCGCCTGCCGGAGATCGTGGAATGGTCGGACCACCCGTGGTTTATCGGCGTGCAGTTCCACCCGGAGCTGAAGTCCAAGCCCTTTGCCCCGCACCCGCTGTTCGACGGTTTCGTGCGCGCAGCCAAAGAAGCGTCGCGGCTGGTCTGAGGGCGTGCGCGGCTGGCGGTTTCCTCCCGCCCGTCGCCTGGCTCACGGCGCGTGAGCGGCTCCCGTTGGGCCCGGCGCCGCCAAGGCGGCGCAGGGAGAAACAGGAAAAAGGCGGGCGCAGGGCCCGCCTTTTGCATTTTACCTAATTGGATTGTGGCGGCTTAGAAGCCGTGCATCCGCTTGGCCCATTGATAGGCCACCACCAGCCCCTTCATACGCGGCAGCATCATCAGCGAGGCGCCCACGGTGATCACCGACATGATGATCGCCAGCGTCCAAGGATCCGGGCGCATCTGCATGTAGACGATGTGCAGCGCAAAGCCGAGGATGTGGCCCACCACCAGGATGGTCAGGTAGGCCGGGCCGTCATCGGCGCGCTGGTGGTGCAGCTCCTGGCCGCACTCGGTGCAGCTGTCATTCACCTTCAGATAGCTGTGCAGCAGCTTGCCGCCGCCGCAGTTCGGGCAGCGCAGCCGCAGCCCCTTCAGCAAGGCGGGCTTCAGCTCCCGCTGCTCCTGTTCCACTAGATCAATCCCGGTCATCGCGGCGTCTCCTTGGGTTTGCCGCGTGATACAGTGATTCCGGGATTGAATGCAAACAATATGCCATCATTGATGTTGCATTTATTGACGCAGTCATGCATTGAACCAATCAATCAAGGCACAATGCGCCAAGCGGAGACACGGCGATGAAACAATGGACCCCTGCCCGCCTGGACAGCGGCAAGCCCCGTTACCTGGAAATCGCCGAGGCGATCCGGGCCGACATCGACGCGGGCGTGCTGTCCCCCGGCGACCGGCTACCGCCGCAGCGACGGGTTGCGCAGGACCTGGGGCTGGATTTCTCCACCGTATCGCGGGGATACGCCGAAGCCGTGCGGCGCGGTTACATCGAGAGCTTTGTCGGCCGCGGCACCTTTGTGAAGGCGCAGGAAGCGCTGCCTGAGCGGCCCGATCCGCGGCGGGCGCTGGAAGAAGACCCGATGATGAACATGCCGCCGGAGCCGGACGACCCTGCCCTGCTGGCGCGGATGCGGCAAGGGCTGGAGCATGTCTCCGCCAACCTGCTGCCGCTCTTGCGTTATCAGTCGGTGACCGGCAGCCCGCAGGACCGGGCCATCGCGGCAGAGTGGATGCAGGCCAACGGGCTGGCCTGCACGCCGGAGCGGCTGGTCATCACGCCGGGCGCGCACGCCAGCCTCTATGCCATCCTGACGATTCTGTGCGAGCCCGGCTCGATTGTCATGTGCGAGGATGTGACCTATCCCGGCCTGCGCTCCATCGCCGCCCGGCAGGGGATCCGTCTGGTCGGGCTGGCGGGGGACAAGGACGGCATCCTGCCGGATGCGCTGGAGAAAGCCATCACCGGCCACTGGCCTGCGGCGCTGTATCTCAATCCGACGCTGCAGAACCCGACCACAAAAACCATCCCGGCCAAACGGCGGCAGGAGATTGCCGCGGTGCTGCAGAAACACGACCTGCCGCTGATCGAGGATGACGCCTATTGCTTTGTCGACAACGGCGCGCCGCAGTCCATCAGCAGCCTGATCCCCGATCTGGGCTGGCATATTGCCGGGCTCTCCAAATGCTTTGGCGCCGGGCTGCGTCTGGCCTATACCACGGTGCCGAGACGCGCGCTGCTGGGGCAGTTCAGCCAGGCGCTCAGGTCGATGCATGTGATGGTGTCGCCCTTGAACCTGGCGCTGCTGGGCCGCTGGATCGAGGATGGCACTGCGGCGGCGCTTCAGCGTTTCATCCGCAAGGCGGCGGCCGAGCGGCAGGCGCTGGCGGCGGGGGTTCTGCAGGACTGTTTCGTCGAGAGCGATCCGCTGGCCTTCAACCTGTGGCTCAGCCTGCCGCGCGGCACCAGCCGGGCCGAGGTGATGGGCCGTATGTCGGGCCGCCAGATCGGCATCATGCCGAGCGATGCCTTCACCGTCTCCGGCCTGCCGGAGGAAGCGGTCCGGGTCTGCCTGGGCGGGCCGGTCGGGCTGGCGGATCTGCGCGAAGACCTGATGGCGCTGAACGATGCCGTCACCCGCAAGGACTGGCTGGGGTGACGCGCCGGTGATAAAGTCTCTGCGCACCGCAGGAGACCCCGCATGATGCGCGTATTCCGCAACCTGATCGAACGCCAGCTGGCCAAGGCGCAGGCCGAAGGGCAGCTGCAGGGCCTCGAAGGCGAAGGCAAGCCGCTGCCCGACCGCAGCAGCGAGGCGTACGCGGATGCGGGCATGGCGGCCGGAATGCGGATCATGGCCGAGGCCGGCGTGGTGCCGGAGGAGTTCAGCCTGAAGGACCAGCTGGCCGCCGCGCGCCGGGAGTATGCCGCGCTGACGGACCCGGAGGCACGCAAGGCGGCGATGGCGCGGATATCGGATCTGGAAATGCGCTACAACATGGCGCGGGATGCGCGGAAATCCTTCTTCCGTTAGCGCAACACCCCGTTGTTTCCGGCGCAATTCGCGCTATAGACAGCCCCAAGACAGACCTTTCAAAAGAAGAGTGACGCATTATGGCTAAAGACGCTTCCGTACAGCAGGAACAACTCGACCGCATCGCAGGCGGCAAGGGCTTCATTGCCGCGCTGGACCAGTCGGGCGGCTCCACCCCGAAGGCGCTGAAGCTTTATGGCGTGAACGAAGACGCCTATTCGAACGACGACGAGATGTTCGCCGAGATTCACAAGATGCGCACCCGCATCATCACCTCGCCGAGCTTTACCAAGGACCGCATCCTGGGCGCGATCCTGTTTGAAAAAACCATGGACGGCGAGATTGACGGCAAGCCGACCGCCGAGTTCCTGTGGGACAACTGCGGTGTGGTCCCGTTCCTGAAGGTCGACAAGGGCCTGGCGGACGAGGAAAACGGCGTGCAGATGATGAAGCCGATGCCGGAGCTGGACGCGCTGCTGGCGCGCGCCAACGATAAGGGCATCTTCGGCACCAAGATGCGCTCGGTCGTCAAGGAAGCCAATGCCGAAGGCATCAAGGCGGTTGTCGCGCAGCAGTTCGAAGTTGGCCGGCAGATCGTTGCGGCCGGCCTGGTGCCGATCATCGAGCCGGAAGTCGACATCAACTCCGCCACCAAGGCCGAGGCGGAAGAGCTGCTGAAGGCAGAGATCAAGGCACAGCTGGACGCCCTGCCGTCCGATGCCAAAGTGGCGCTGAAGCTGACCATCCCGACCAAGCCGGGCCTGTACGACGATCTGGCGGACCACGCCAATGTTGTCCGCGTTGTGGCGCTGTCCGGCGGCTACACCACCGATGACGCCTGCGCGCGCCTGGCGCAGAACCCCAAGATGATCGCCTCCTTCAGCCGCGCCCTGACCGAGGGGCTGAACGTGGCGATGTCCGATGCGGAATATGACGCCGCCCTGGGCGCCAATATCTCCAAGATCTACGACGCATCGCTGTAATCCGGCTGCGTCCGGAAACGGCAAGGGCCGCGCCTGCTGAGGCTGCGGCCCTTTTTTTGTGCTGGCTGGCAGGCGGCCCCGCAGGCCGCCTGGCGCGCCCCGGGGCCAGGCGGCAGATCAGACCCCGGAGCGCCCGGCGCAGCACACCGCCAGCACAAGGCCTGCGCCGCTGAGGAAGGGCAGCCAGAAATAGCGCAGTGCCGCCAGGGTGAACCAGCCGGGCTGCGCCTCCAGCGTCTGGCCCGCGCCGCCGAGCCAGGCCCAGAACACCAGTGCCGCGGCAGAGATCAGAACGCCGCTGAAGGCGAGCAGCCAGCGGGCAGAGCTAGGCATCCGCGCCTCCGCCGCGCGATGACGATCCGCGGCCCGGCTGGCGGCGAGCCATCCGCTCACGCCGCTTCAGTCAGCGAGGGGCGCAGGCCGGTGCAGCTGACCTGGTTTTCATTGGCAGCCAGGTAGCGCTGCGCCTCCTCCCGGTTCCCGAAGCTCAGGGCCTCATCATAAAAATATGTGATCCTGTCCCCGGTCCGGGACAGCAAGGCGCCGCTTTCAAACAGAATAAACCACTTCTTACGCACCAGTTGCATCAGCCTCACTCCTTTCTGAAGCCCGGGCCAGGGCAATCCTCCCGCCTGGCCGGTTCCACTGCAGTTCCTGAGGGTGCACGCAGCCGTCCGGGGCCCTGCCGGGTCCCCCGCTGTCCGTCTGCCAGGTGCTGGATCTGCCCCTGTTGCGCCCTCCTGAAGCCAGGTTTTGCGCCCAGAAGTTGCCAAAAGGTTAACGGGTGTTTGTGCTGGTTTTGCGCGGCATTTTTCTGCCGGCAGACGGCGGTTTCCCGCTTGCGTCGGCGGATTTACGTAAAATTTGGCAAAAACCCGCCGTTGCAGTTTCCGGAGTTGTTTTTTTGGGGGAAAGCCCCCCTGCCGGGCGCTGCCTCAGCTCCCGGCAGCACAGCCGCAGGCCGGGCAGCGGGACAGGTGCAGCGCCGTGCGGCCTTGCCCTCAGCGGAAGTCCGGCGGGCGTTTCTGAAGCTGGGCGGCGACCGCCTCCATATGATCGGGTTTGCCGATCAGCTCCAGCTGTTCGGCGCTTTCGGCCAGCAGTACCTCTGCCTGGCTGGCGCCGCTTTCGGCCTGGGCGATCAGCCGCTTGGCGGCGCGGATGGCGGAGGGGCTTTTGGCAGCGATGGTTGCGGCCAGCTCATTGGCGCGCGACAGCGGGTTGCCGGCCAGTTCGGTCACCAGCCCCCAGTCCAGCGCCTGCTGCGCGCCGATCTTCTCCGCCGTGTAGGTCAGGCGGCGCATCACGTCGGTGCGCACCAGCCGCGGCAGCAGCGCCATGCCGCCCATGTCGGGGATCAGGCCCCATTTCATCTCCATCACCGCCAGCTGCGCTTCGGGGTGGGCGATGCGGATGTCAGCGCCCAGTGCGATCTGCAGCCCGCCGCCGAAACAGGCGCCGTGCAGGGCGGCGATCACCGGCACCGGCACCCGGCGCCAGACCATCGCGACCTCCTGAAAGGCATTGGCGTCGTGGTGGGTGCGCTCCATCACCAGGGTGCTGAGGTCGCGCTGCACGAAGCTGGCAAGCGCGGCCATGTCGAGACCCGCACAGAAGCTTTTGCCGGACCCGGAGAGCACCACCGCGCGGGCGTCCGACTCCGCCACTTCCTGGCCGGCGGCGATGATTGCGTTCACCATCTCCTCGTCCAGGGCGTTGTGCTTGTCCGGACGGGCAAGCGTCACATAGGCGATATGGTCCTTGTAGCCGATGGTCACTCTGTCCATGGTCTTCTCCCCGCTGGATCTTTTGCGTCAGCCTGCCCCGGAACCGGCGGCGTTTCCAGTGCTACGTGGGGGCAGCCGTCCTGCAGGGGCCGCAGCCCTTGCCCCGCTTTGCGGCTTGGGGTTATCTGCCGCCATGACTGGTCCCCGCTACACCCCGCTTGCGCTTTCCCTGCCCGCCACCGTGCCCTTTGTCGGCCCCGAGACCCAGGAGCGTGCCCGCGGCCAGGTTTTTGCCGCGCGGCTGGGGGCGAATGAGAACATCTTTGGCCCCTCGCCCAAGGCAATCGAGGCGATGGGCAAGGCAGCGGCGGAGATCTGGAAGTACGGCGATGCAGAGAACCATGATCTGCGCCAGGCGCTGGCCGCGCATCATGGTGTAGCACCGGCGAATATCATGGTGGGCGAAGGCATTGACGGCCTGCTTGGCTACCTGGTTCGGCTGCTGATCGGCCCGGGCGATGCGGTGGTGACCTCGCTGGGGGCCTATCCGACGTTCAATTACCATGTCGCGGGGTTTGGCGGGGTGCTGCATACGGTGCCCTACAAGGACGACCGCGAGGATTACGCCGCGCTGTTTGCCAGGGCGGCGGAGGTGGACGCGAAGATCGTGTATCTTGCCAACCCCGACAACCCGATGGGCAGCTGGCACAAGGGGGCAGAGATCGCCGCGGCGCTGGACGGGCTGCCGGATGGCTGCCTGCTGCTGCTGGACGAGGCTTATGTGGAATGCGCGCCTGAGGGCACCGCGGCCCCCATCAGCGCCGATGATCCGCGGGTGATCCGGATGCGGACCTTCTCCAAGGCCTACGGAATGGCCGGGGCGCGGGTGGGCTATGCGCTGGGGCATCCGGAGCTGATCCTTGCCTTCAACAAGGTGCGCAATCATTTCGGCATGAACCGGGCGGCGCAGGCGGGCGCGCTGGCGGCGTTGCAGGACCAGGAGTGGCTGGCGCAGGTGCTGGCCCAGATCGGTGGCGCGCGGGCGCGGATTGCTGAGATCGCGGCGGAGAACGGGCTGAGCGCCCTGCCCTCGGCCACCAATTTCGTCACCATCGACTGCGGCCGGGACGGGGCGTTTGCCAAGGCGGTGCTGGACTCGCTGGTGGATCAGGGGTTTTTCGTGCGGATGCCCTTTGCCGCGCCGCAAAACCGCTGCATCCGCGTGAGCTGCGGGCCGGAGGCTGAGCTGGCCGCGTTTGCCGCCGCGCTGCCGCGGGCACTGGAGGCCGCGCTGGGGGCTGGCTGAAACCTGCCGGCCGCCGCCGGATCGCGGCGGTTTTACCGGACATTCACCACTCCAGGACTACCATCTAAAGGTAGTACCTGGAGAATTGTCATGCGTGACCCTGAACTGCCGGATGGCATGCCGGATTTCTTCACTGCCGCGATCACTTTTGCCGGGATCAACCTGATGTGGATCTTCTTTGTGATCTGGGTGATGTACGGGATGGTTCCCGTGCTGGTGCTGGCGGTGCTGATCAACCATTTCATCACCCGGCTGGACATCCGGCTGAATTCGCAGAAGGCGTGACGCCGCCTTCTGCCCGGACCTGACCAGCCGCTAAGCGCCCCCGAGCGCGGATGCGGCCGCTTCCAGCGCACCCGCCCCGTGCGGAATGTCCAGCGCCCTGAGGCCGGTTTCGATTCCGCCCAGCAGACCCATCACCATATGGCCGTTCACGTGGCCCATGTGGCCAAGCCGGAAGAAGCCGTGCCATTCCGGGCTGCGGGGCGGCGCCATGCCCAGGCCGATGCCCAGGGTGAGGCCCAGGTTCTGCTCCAGCCAGGTCCGCAGCTCTGTGCCCAGCGGCGAACCGATGTGCAGCGCGGTGACCGCGTGGGAGCGCAGGGCGCGGTCGGGCACATTCATCTTCAGCGGGCCGTCCCTGCCCCAGGCCTCGCACGCCGCCCAGATGGCGCGGGCCAGATGGGCGTGGCGGGCCCAGACGGCCTCCATGCCTTCGGCGTGGATCAAGTCGAGGGCAGCGCGCAGCCCGTAGAGATGATGGGTGGGCGCGGTGCCGCCGAAATACTGGTAGAACTCTTCCGGGTTGGCGCGCGGCTCCCAGTCCCAGTAGCGGCTGATCCGCGGCAGCGCGCGGCGCGCTTCGGCGGCGCGGGTGTTGAAGAACACAAAGCCCATGCCCGCGGGCACCATCAGCCCCTTCTGGCATGCCGTGACCATGACATCGACGCCCCACTCGTCCATCTCGAACCGGTCGCAGCCGAGCGAGGCGATGCAATCGGCCATCAGGAGCGCCGGGTGGCCGGCCGCATCCAGCGCCCGGCGCAGGGCGGCTATGTCGTTGCGGATTGAGCTGGAGGTGTCCACATGCACGCCCAGCACCGCCTTGATGCGGTGGCCGGTGTCGGCGGCAAGTGCTTCGGCGATCCGGGCATGATCCCAGGGCGCGTGGTTGCCGAAATCCAGTATCTCGGCCTCGATCCCCAGCCCCTCAGCCATTTCCGACCAGCCAATGGCGAAGCGGCCCGAGGAGGGCACCAGCACCTTGTCACCCGGCTGCAGGGTGTTTTGCAGCGCTGCCTCCCAGGCGCCGTGGCCGTTGGAGATGTAGATCGCAACCTGATGCTGCGTGCGCGCCACGCGGCGCAGGTCGGGGATCAGGGTGGCGGTCATCTCCACCAGCTCGCCCGCGTAGATGTTGGGAGAAGGCCGGTGCATCGCCTGCAGCACCTGGTCCGGGATGACCGAAGGCCCCGGGATGGCGAGGTAGGAGCGCCCTGCCCGCACGTTCACTGATCCGCTCATGGATGACATTCCTTGCAGCGCGGAAGGCATCCCTGCCCGCCGCGGTTGATCCGTGCCGCCACAGTAGCCGCCCGGCCCGCCGGGTCAATTCCGCAGGCCGCAGCGTCACGGCGAATTGCTTGCGCCCTGCTGCCCACCTGCTTAAATGGCGCTGGAACGACAGGGAAAGGCCCGCAATGACACGAATTTCCTGCCGGAAAGCGCTGAAATGAGCCAGAAGCCGCATAAGTCCTCGAAGGAGCTGTTCGGCTGGCTGTGGCGCGGATACCTGCGCCATTACATCGGGCTGCTGGGCGTTGCCGTGATTTTCATGCTGCTGGAAGGCGCCACCATGGGGGCGCTCGGCTATATGATGCAGCCGATGTTCGACCTGGTGTTTGTCGCGGGCAACACCGATGCGCTGGTCTGGGTCAGCCTGGCGTTTCTGGCGATCTTCACCTTGCGCGGCGTGTCCAGCGTCACCCAGAAGGTGCTGCTGAGCAAGGTCTCGCAGACCTCTGCCGCGCATCTGCGCAAGGACATGCTGGCGCGTCTCATCCGGCAGGACCCGGCGTTTCACCAGCAGCACCCGCCGGGGCTGCTGCTGCAGCGGGTGCAAAGCGATGTGGGTGCGATCAACGCGGTCTGGCAGGCGGTGATCACCGGCGCGGGCCGCGACCTGGTGGCGCTGGTGGCGGTGCTGGGCGTGGCCTTCAGCATCGACTGGCGCTGGACCCTGATCCTGCTCATCGGCGTGCCGGTGCTGCTGCTGCCGATCGCCTCTATCCAGCGTTATGTGCGCAAGAAGGCGTCGCGGGCGCGGGATCTGGGCGCCGATCTGGCGACCCGGCTGGACGAGATTTTCCACGGCATCGTGCCGGTCAAGCTGAACCGGCTGGAGGATTATCAGGTCAACCGCTTTTCCGAGCGCACGGATGAGTTTGTCCGCTCCGAGGTGAAGGCGGCCTTTGGCACCTCCTCGATCTCCGGGATGACCGATATCATGGCCGGTGTCGGCTTTATGGCGGTGCTGCTTTATGGCGGCTCCGAGATCATTGCGGGCGAAAAGACCGTCGGCCAGTTCATGAGCTTTTTCACCTCGATCGGCCTGTCGTTTGAACCGATGCGGCGGCTGGCCAATATCTCTGGCGTGTGGCAGGGGGCGGCGGCGGCGCTGGAGCGGATCAAGGAGCTGCTGGATGCGCCGATCCTGCTGAGCGAGCCGGAGCATCCCAAACCGGCGCCGGAGGGCCTGCCGGCGATCAAGCTGGAGGGTGTCGACCTCAGCTATGGCGATGCGCGGATCCTGAACGGGCTGGCGCTGGAGGCGGAGGCGGGCAAGACCACCGCGCTGGTGGGCGCGTCGGGTGCGGGCAAATCGACCATCTTCAACCTGCTGACCCGGATGGTGGATCCGCAGGCGGGGTCGGTCACCGTCGGCGGGGTCGAGGTCCAGGATCTGAACACCGCCGATCTGCGCAGCCTGTTTTCGGTGGTGACGCAGGACGCCATGCTGTTTGACGAAACGCTGCGCGAGAATATCGTGCTGGGGCGCACTGATGTCAGCGACGAAGAGCTGCAGGCGGCGCTGGATGCCTCGCATGTGGCGGATTTCCTGCCCAAGCTGGAGCATGGGCTGGAGACACGGGTCGGCCCGCGCGGATCTGCCCTGTCGGGCGGCCAGCGGCAGCGGGTGGTGATTGCCCGGGCGCTGCTGCGCAACACGCCGGTGCTGCTCTTGGACGAGGCGACCTCGGCCCTGGATGCGCAGTCGGAGAAAGTGGTGCAACAGGCGCTGGACAAGCTGTCGGGCGGGCGCACCACGCTGGTGATTGCGCATAGGCTGTCGACCATCCGCAACGCCGACAAGATCGTGGTGATGGACCGCGGCCAGGTGCTGGACCAAGGCACCCATGATGAGCTGCTGGCCCGCGGCGGCATCTATGCCGACCTTTACCGGCTGCAATTCCAGGACGGCAAGACGGTGGTGGATACCACCAGCATCGCAGCCCAGGCGGAGCAGGTTCCCGATGGCGCGGCGGACAACGGCAAGGAACGCTGGTTCCGGCGCTTTGCGCGCAAGGTGTTCGGCTGAAAACCGGCCTTCGAATTTAGCGCTTAGGGCATCGCCCGCCCATGGGGGCGGCCGGGCGGAACAGGCTATTTGCTGTAAGACTTTGCCAGCCTTTCCGGGGCCACTCCGAGGAAGTACCGTATCAGCGTCCACAGGTTCCGCCCCCCGCGCCGCAGCCAGCCGGCCCGCTGGTAGCGCGCCGCGCTGGTCAGCGCCGCTGAAGGCAAGGCGGTCAGCCCCTTGAGACGGCGCACCAGTGCCACGTCCTCCATCAGCGGCTGATCGGGGTAGCCGCCCGCGGCCTCATAGTCTTGGCGGCGGATCAGCAGCCCCTGATCGCCATAGGGCAGCCCGAACAGGCGCGCGCGAAGGTTGGCCCAGCCGGCGACCCAGACGGGCAGCACCCCACGCGCCCGGAACCGCAGCCGGAAATAGGCGGGCCTGCCCTGCCCCTCCTGCAGGTGCCGCGCCACCGCAGCGGACCAGCCCGGTTCCAGATGCGTGTCGGCGTGCAGCACCAGCAGCCAATCGCCCTTGGCCGCCGCGCAGCCTCGGCGCAGCTGGCCGCCGCGCGACGGCGCGCCGCTGACCCATTCCGCCCCGGCGGCCTGGGCGATGGCGCGGGTCTCATCGGTAGAGCCGCCGTCAGTGATCACCAATTCGCGGATCAGCCCGGCGCCCAGCCCCTCCATCAGGTGCTCCAGGCAGGCGGGCAGCTCTTGTGCTGCGTTCAGGGCGGGGATCACGATGCTGACCGGCGCGGGCATGGGTATTTCCTATGCGGTTTTGCTGTTTTCTTCCGCCCTGCTTCCTATATCACTGGGCCAGGCAGTAAAACGCCCCAGAGGCACACAGGAGATAAGACATGAGCGACCGCCGCATCCTGCGCGTGAGTGGCAGTGACGCCAAGAGCTTCCTGCAAGGGCTGGTCACCAATAACGTGGATAAGCTGAGCGATGGTCTGGTCTATGCCGCGCTCTTGACGCCGCAGGGCAAGTACATTGCGGATTTCTTCCTCGCCGCCGAGGGCGATGCGGTGCTGCTGGACGTGGACGCCGCGCTGGCCGAGGGCTTGCTGAAACGGCTGAACATGTACCGGCTGCGTGCCGATGTGCAGGTGGAGATGACGGATCTGCAGGTGAAGCGCGGCACCGGGGAGGCTCCGGAGGACGCGCTGGCTGATCCGCGCCATGCAGCGATGGGCTGGCGGATGTATGGGCTCGAAGGCGGCGATGACGGCAGTGACTGGGACGCGATCCGGGTGGCCCATTGCATTCCCGAAACCGGCGCTGAGCTGGGGCCGGACAGCTATATCCTGGAAGCCGGGTTTGAGGGTTTGCACGGGGTGGATTTCCGCAAGGGATGTTATGTCGGCCAGGAAGTGACCGCGCGGATGAAACACAAGACCGAGCTGCGCAAGGGCTTCCGCACCGTGCAGGTCGAGGGCAGCGCGCCTGTTGGCACAGACATCACCGCGGACGGCAAGCCTGTGGGCACGCTGTTCACCCAATCGGGCGGGAGGGGCATCGCCTATCTGCGGTTCGACCGCGCCAAGGGGGAGATGCAGGCAGGAGACGCCCGCGTTACCTGGCAGCCGTGAACCGGCTGGCGAAGACGGTTCTGTCCCTTCTGGGCGCGGAGGTGTCACGCGCCCGCCCGCTGCACGGCGGCGACCTGTCGGAGGTGCAGCTTCTCTCCTTGAGCGATGGCCGCCAGGTGGCGGCCAAATCCGGTCCGCTGGTTGCGGCGGAGGCCGCTATGCTGCGCGCGATCCGGGCCGCGGGCGCGCCTGCGCCGGAGGTTCTGGGGATTGCCGGTGATGTGCTGCTGATGGAAGCGCTGGAGGAGACCCCTTCCAGCACGGAGGGGTGGCAAACGCTGGGCCGCGCGCTGCGGCAATTGCATTCGGCGGAAGGCCCGCATTACGGCTGGCCGGAAGACTATGCCTTTGGCCCGGTCGCAATCCCCAACACGCCGCTGCGGGCCTGGCCGGAGTTCTGGGCCGACCTCCGCCTGCTGGCCGCCCCGGACGCCCTGCCCCGTGATCTGCGGCTGCGGATTGAAGCGCTTTGCAAGCGGCTGCCGGAGCTGCTGCCCGCCGCGCCGCCTGCCGCCCTGCTTCATGGCGATCTGTGGACCGGGAACGTTCTGTTCAGCCATGCCGCCGCCTATCTGATCGACCCGGCCTGTTACTGGGGCCATGGCGAGGTGGACCTGGCGATGCTGCATCTGTTCGGCACGCCGCCGGCCGCGTTCCACGAGGCCTATGGCGCGCTGGAGCCGGGGCATGAGGCGCGCTGGGCCATCTATCAGCTGTGGCCCGCGCTGGTGCATCTGCGGCTGTTCGGCGCCGGCTACCGCGGGATGGTGGAGGCCCGGCTGGCGGCCCTGGGTTTCTGACAAGCCTCTGTTCACCTGATTGCGCTAGGGTCGCGGGCAGAATTGCTGAAAGGGTATTTGATGCGACTGGTGTTTGGCATGTGCCTGACCACGCTGGCGGCCTCCCCGGCGCTGGCGGAGTATTGGAGCTACAAGGACTGGCACGCGGCTGTGGAGCCGCATGTGACGGAGCAGGATAGTTACCTGACCTGCCGCGCCTGGACCGGCGGCGATGGCGACCCGATCCTTGCGCTGGAGGTGTTCTCCGGTGATGCGGGACCGCCCGCGTTCTACCCGATGGCGCAGGTGCAGGAATACGCGCCCCGGCACTACCCCACGCTGATGCAGCAGGGCGGCACGGTGGATTTCATCTTTGATTTCGACCGGACGTTCTCGGTCGCTGCCGGGATCAATTCCTGGATCAATGAGGAAGGGCTGGCGGAAGCCGAAAGCGTGCTGCGGTTCCAGGATCACCTGCCGATGCTTCAAGCCATGAAACAGGGACGCTGGGTGGAAATCTGGGCGGGCAGCGAGATGTTCTATGAAGCCTCGCTGAGCGGCTTTACCGCGGCCTATGGCAAGATGATGGATGAATGCGGGTTCAGCCTGGCGCTGCCTGCAGGGTGAACCGGCAGCTTGCCCACGCAAAAGTTTTCAGAAAACTTTTGCCTAAGACTTTTCAGAAAAGTCTTAGGGGTTCCGGCAGGAACGGAAAAAGCCGCCCCCGAGGGAGGGCGGCTTTCTGCTTTCCGGGGCGCGGCCTGGATCAGGCGCGCTCGGAATATTCCATGGTCTCGGTGTTGACCACGATCATCTCGTCCTGGCCGACGAAGGGCGGCACCATGACCTTGACGCCGTTGTCGAGGATCGCCGGTTTGAAGGAGTTCGCCGCGGTCTGGCCTTTGACGACCGGCTCGGTCTCGACGATCTTGCAGGTCACTTTCTGCGGCACGGTCGCGTTCAGCGCCTCGGACTCGTAGAATTCCACCACAATGGTCATGCCGTCCTGCAGGAACGGGCGGCGGTCGCCCAAGAGGTCCGCGGGCAGCTCGATCTGCTCATAGGTTTCGGCATCCATGAACACCAGCATGCCGTCGCTCTCATACAGGAACTGCTGGTCCTTCTGCTCCAGGCGGACGCGCTCTACCTTGTCCGCCGAGCGGAAGCGCTCGTTCAGCTTGGAGCCGTTGCGCAGGTTGCGCAGCTCGACCTGGGCAAAGGCGCCGCCCTTGCCGGGTTTGACGTGATCGACCTTCACCGCCGCCCACAGGCCGCCGTTGTGTTCCAGAACGTTGCCGGGGCGGATTTCATTGCCGTTGATCTTGGGCATGAGAAATGCCTTTCAGATGGTTGATGAATTCTTACCAGCCCCTATATCTGGCGGGCTTGGCGCTGGCAAGACAAGGATCTGGTATGGAATGAGTGAGAAAAGGTATGCGCAATTTGCATGAAAGCTATGCATCTGCGCCCTATCCGAATCGTCACAATTCCGCCATAAGCAGCGCTACGCCGAAAATTGCAATAGCAAGAACAACAAGGGATACGAGATGCGAGATTTCGTAGACGGCACCGCTTATAACAACGAGCAAGGCAACCGCGCCCGCAAACTGTTTGCTGCCGTGGTCCTGGCCGCACTGGATGACGCCATCGCCGACGACAAGAAATACGGCAATGGCCCGGAGCAAATCGCCCGCTGGGCGCGCTCGCGCGATGGCCGCGAAGTGCTGTCCTGCGCCGGTATCGACCCCAACGAACGGGTGGTCGAAGGCCTGATGGAATTCGTCGGCCGCGGGGTACGGACCTCGGTTGCGCTGTCGCGTGAAGAGAGCGAGCGCCGCAATGCCGCACAGGCTGAAGCCGCCTAAAGGCTGCTGCCTGCATTGCTGAAAAGCGCGCCCCTTCGGGGCGCGTTTTTCTTTTGCCCGCGCGGGTTTCCCCTGCGTCACCCAGTCGCCCCCGGACAGCGTGCCGACGGTTCCGGCGCAGCCGTTATGGACGGCGGCGTCTAACCTGCTATGCAGGCCCCAGAAATGCGGGGCGCAGGCAGGGAGCTGGCAGCAAGATGACACGGGCGCGTTCGATCATGATCCAGGGCACCGGCAGCAATGTCGGCAAGTCACTTCTGGTGGCAGGGCTGGCGCGCGCCTATGTGCGGCGCGGGCTGAAGGTTGCGCCGTTCAAGCCGCAGAACATGTCCAACAACGCCGCCGTCACCCCTGAGGGCGGCGAGATCGGCCGTGCCCAGGCCTTGCAGGCGCGCGCGGCGATGCGGGCGCCGCATACCGACATGAACCCGGTGCTTTTGAAGCCGGAGACCGATACCGGCGCCCAGGTGATCGTGCAAGGCAAGCGCCGCGGCACCCAAGGCGCGGGTTCGTTCATGCGCGACAAATCCGGCCTGCTGGAAGCGGCGCTGGAGAGCTACCGGCGGCTGGCGGCGGACGCGGATCTTGTGCTGATCGAGGGCGCGGGCTCGCCTGCCGAGACCAACCTGCGCAAGAATGACATTGCCAACATGGGCTTTGCCTGCGCGGCGGAGGTGCCGGTGGTGATTGCAGGCGACATCCACCGCGGCGGGGTGATCGCCCAGATCGTCGGCACCCACGCGGTGCTGGAGCCGCAGGATCTGGAGCGGGTCGTGGGTTTTATGGTGAACCGCTTCCGCGGCGACCTGAGCCTGTTTGACGGCGGCCGCGATGACATTGCTGCGCGCACCGGCTGGCCCTCGCTTGGCGTGGTGCCATGGTTCTGGGACGCCTGGAAACTGCCGGCCGAAGACATGATGGACATCGCCTCGCGCCAGGGCGGCGCCTGCAAGGTGGTGGTGCCGCAGCTGGAGCGGATGGCGAATTTCGACGACCTGGACCCGCTGGCGGCGGAGCCGGAGGTGACGGTGGAGATCGTGCCGCCCGGCCGCGCCCTGCCCGGCGATGCGGATCTGGTGATCCTGCCCGGCAGCAAGTCGACTATTGGCGATCTGGCTTATCTGCGGGCGCAGGGCTGGGACATCGACATCCTCGCCCACTACCGCCGCGGCGGCCATGTGCTGGGCCTGTGCGGCGGCTATCAGATGCTGGGCAAGACCATTGACGATCCCGAGGGCGTCGACGGGCGTCCCGGCAAGGTTGACGGCCTGGGCCTGTTGGACGTGCACACGGTGATGGCGGGCGAAAAGCGCGTCACGCTGACCGAGGCAGTCACGCGGGAAGGCAACCTGCCGGTGAGCGGTTACGAAATTCACATGGGCCGCACCACGGGCGCCGACTGCACCCGCGCCTGGCTGAGCATCAATGGGCGGCCCGAAGGGGCCGCCTCTGCCGATGGCCGGGTGAAGGGGTCTTATCTGCACGGGCTGTTTTCTTCGGATGCCTTCCGCGCCAGCGTCCTGGCTTCGCTGGGGCATGAGAGCCAGGCCGGCTACGAGGATGGCGTGGACGAGACGCTGGACAAGCTGGCAGAGCATCTGGAACGCTACATGGACCTGGACCAGCTGCTGCAGCTGGCGCAGCCCGTCCGGTTCTGACCACAGGCGGAGGCGCTCCCGCGCCCGCCGGCCACCGCTGGCTGCCGCCAGCACCGTCCGCGGCCTTGGGCCCGGCGCCGCGCTCTGCGCGGCGCCGGGCCCAACGGGCGGAAGGCCTTTTCAAAAGCCGCCCGCCGGGCGGGAGCCCGCCTCTGCCAGCCTCAGCCGTAAAGGCGGTTCTGATCCCGCTTGTCCGAACAGGCCAAATGAAAAAGGCACGCGCGGGGCGTGCCTTGGTGGAGATTACTGCAACCGACTTTTCTGGCCGATCGCCGTCAGGCTTCAGAGCAGGTCATGCGCCGCCAGCGCCCGGTGGATTTCCCGCCGGACCAGCTTGCGGACATTGCGGGTGATCCGCTCGCCCAAGGGGCCCTGAAGCTCTTCGCGCACGATGCTGGCAACCAGATCGCGCAGGCCGTCCTCGTCGAGATAGCTGTCGCCGGTCTCTGCCAGCGTCTCCAGGGCCGCGCCGGTGAAGGCGGCCTCCACCACCGTTTCCGCCGGGTCTGCTGCGGGCGCAGTGTCCGGCCCTGCCGGCTGAGGCCTGCCGGACCGTGTTTCGCCGGCGTCTTCCGCATCTTCCGCGCGCTCAGGGCGGAAGTCCGCATCGCTGATTGCAGCCTCGCCGTCTGCCGGCGCGGCGGAGCGGGCGGGTGCCGGTTCGTCGCGCCATTCAATGGTATCCACCAGCGTGGCGGCAAAGGGTGCTTCGGTCTTGCTGTCAGGCTCCCATTGCTGCTGGTCCTGATCCCGCGCGCCGGTGCTGCGCGCCTCCAGCTCGGCGATCTTGCGGACCACCGAGGCTGCGCGGGCACCCGCGGTGCCGCCGGCCTGGTCCTCCGCCGGAATTTCGCCCGCGGCGATCTTCGTGCCCGCCTTCTTCGGCGGCGTACCGGAGGCCGCAGAAAACAGAGTGGCGGCGGGGTCGGCCCAGGGGGCCGCCGTCTCTGCACTGCCGGTCTCTTCCGCCTCGCCGGTTCCGGTTCCGTCCTGCCGGGTGCCGTCCAGGTCAGCAGGGCCGGTGTCGTTAACGCCGGCGCGGTGGCGGAAGGCAATAGCCGGTTCCGCTGCGGGCTCCTCTGACGCCGCCTCTTCGCGCGCATCATCCGTGGACCGCTCTGCCGCCGGCAGGGCCTCAGGCGTCTCATGCTGAACATCCGGGGCGGTGCCCGGCGCCACCTGCGAGGACGCTTCGGCCAAGTACGGCGCGTCCTCATCCAGGCCGGGGCTGCCGGCCGTGTCCGGGCTGCGGGGTTCCGGTTCCTTAACCCGCAGCGCAGGCGTCAGCACCAGCTTGGCCGCCGGTTCCGGAGCCGCGGGCTCGCCACGGCTGTCTTCGCTCACCAGGCGGCGGATTGAGGACAGCACATCTTCAATCTCAGCATGGGTAACTGGATCGGACATTTTATAAACCACTCTTGCCTCTTACCAGAGAGTGTAGCCGCGTTCCCGCCACCACACAACAGATAGGATAAACTATCAGTTGCGCCCCAAGGCCTTGAGCACCCGGTCCAGATCCTTGCCGCGCTTGCTGCGGTGCGCGGGGGCGTCCTTGACCAGGTTGTAGTAAAGCGTCGGGTCATAGATCTCCACCGCCAGGCCCAGATGCTCGGCGGTCAGCAGGCCCTGCGACTGCAGCAGCTGATAGGCCGCAATCGCCTGGTTGGCGCGGGCATTCACCTGCTCCGTCTGCGCGTCGAGGTATTCCTGCTCTGCCTGAAGCACGTCGAGGGTGGTGCGGGCGCCCAGGGTGGCTTCCTCGCGGATGCCGTCAAAAGCAACCCTGGAGGCGCGCACGCGCTCGCCCGAAGACACCAGGCTGGCCCGGGCGGTCTCAACATTAAAGAAAGCTTCGCTCACCGCCTGCTGGACGGCGCGCTGGGTGTCGATCAGCGCTCCGCGCTCTGCATCGGCGTTGGCAATGGCCCGGCGCCGGACCGCGGCATTGCGGCCGCCGGCATAGAGTTGCTGGCTCAGCGTGATGCCGATGCTGGAGGAATTGGCCGCCCCGGCCCCGTCCTGCACGTCTTCGCTCACGCCGGCGCTTGCCTGCAAGTTCACAGTCGGGCCAAGGCTCGCGGTTGCGGCAGCGACCTGATACTCCCGCGACTTGACGACGTGCTGCTGCGACAGCAGATCCGGCTGGTTCCGCAGCGCCACAGTCTGCGCCGCGCCAAGCGAAACGCGCTGGCGGGGCAAGGCCGGCTGGCCGGCGATAACGCCGGGTGCCCGGCCGACGACCTGCTGGTAGGTTGCCTTGGCGGTCAGCAGGGTGCCCTCGGCGTCGGTCAGGCTGGCACGCGCGCCGGCAACGCGGCTTTCGGCAAGGGCCACGTCGGTACGGGTGACTTCGCCGACTTCAAACCGGTCCTGCGCGGCCTTAAGCTCTTCCTGCAGCAGACGCAGGTTGTTGCGGCGCAGGGCGACGTTTTCCTGCCCCTGGAGAACGCCGACATAGGCCTGAACAGCCCGGAACAGCACCGTCTGCTCCACGCTCAGCAGGGCCTGCCGGGTGGCCAGCACGATTTCCTGAGCTGCCAGCTTGTCCAGGCGTGTGGAGCCGCCGTCATACAGAAGCTGCGTCAGTTCCAGCTGGGTGGACAGGGTGTTGCGCGTCTGGTTGAGGTTCACCTCGTTATAGGAGTTGATTGCGTTCACCGTCCACTGGACCAGCGGCCGCAGCCGGGACACGGCAATCGCGACGTCTTCATCCGCGGCCCGCAGCAGCGCCCGGTTCTGCTCCAGCAGACCGCTGGTTTTATAGGCGCCAATCATGGCGTCGGACAGGTTGTCCGCGGCCGCCTTGAGCGGCATCAGCGCCGTGGCGGCAACTCCGCCGGCAAACACAAAAGCCTTAAACACACTCGCCGGGAATTTCTTATGCATCGGTTGCCTTTTATATTGCCGCGCCGCCAGCCGCGGTGAGTTGTCCCTGATCAGGCGCCAGAGTCACCGGCGCCCGGCCTCTCCCCATTATCAGCGGCCCCGCCCCGCCGGCCGCCGTGCCTGACCTGTGCGGTCAGAGCGCGAATTCGCGCGCAGCAGCAAACCCGGGCAGCACCGGCGCAGCGGCGTTGAAGTCGAACCGCCAGGAAATCCTGCCGCCGCTCTTGTAGCCGATCTTGACCTCGCCCAGCGCGCCGTTCATCATCAGCGCCGCGATCCGGCCGCCGTCCTTGAGCTGCGCCAGCAGCGGCGCGGGCAGTTCTTCAACCCCGCCCTGCACCAGGATCACGTCATAAGGCCCGTGTTCCGCCGCGCCGTCTGCCAGCGGGCCCACGTGCACAATCGCGTTGTCGGCGCTGATTTCGGACAGCATCGCCTGGGCGTCGGCGGCCATGTCCTCGTCTTCCTCGACGCCGATCACCATCTGCGCCACCCGCGCCGCAACCGCGGTGGAATAGCCCAGCCCGCAGGCCACATCGAGCACCAGCTCATCGTTCTGGATATCCAGCGCATCCAGCATCTTGGCCAGGGTGCGCGGCTCCAGCAGCACGCGGCTGCCGCCGAGGCTCACATTCTGGTCGGCATAGGCGGCTTCGCGCTGCGCATCCGGCACGAACTGCTCGCGCGGGACCGCCAGCATGGCTTCGATGATCGGGTATTTGGTGACATCCGACGGGCGGATCTGGGTATCCACCATCATGCGGCGGCGTTCGGCGAAATCAGGCATCTGCTAAACTCATGTGTTCAGTCTGTTACAGCAGGTTGTGGCACATCCCGGCAGGCACGGCAACGGGGCCTTTGGCGCGAGGGCCGCAACTGGTGCAGCGCTGCAGCGGCGCCGCGCCGCTGAGCACGCCGCAAACAGCAGCAGCCAGCGGGCCGGGCGGCCGCTGGCTGTGATAGATTTATGGTTTCCGGCGGCTGCGGGCGGCCGGCGCCCTGCCCCGGCTAGAGAGCGCAGCTTTTGCAGAAGGGCGAGGCCGGGCGCTGGTCCAGCCAGTCGTCGCCGATATCGTCGCCGCAGATCTGGCAGAAGCCATATGACCCCTCGCGCAGGCGCGCCAGCGCGGCGTCGATGCGGCGCAGCTCGTCCAGGCTGGCCTTGGCCGGCACCCCGATGGCCGGCGCCGGCGCCCGCTGCAGCCGGGGCGCTGCATACGCCCCCTCCATCCCAAGCCCGGCCTGTGACAGAATCCCTGCCAGCTCCGTCCGGCGCACCTCAAGCGTTTGTTTTCTGGTGGAAAAGTCCATAGTACATACCCTCCAGCTCAATTTTCGCGCAACTTGCCGTGAGGCCAAAGCTATAGCCTTGATCCAGATCAAGATACTCGCGATTTTCGGGGATTGCACTACCCTATAAGTTGCGAATTTTTTGTAAACCCCTGTTGCGCCGGAGGCTGCGGCTCAGCCGGCCCCTTCCGCCGCGCAGGTCTTGCAAAGGGGGGCCGCGGGCAGCAGGTCCAGACGGGCGTCGGAAATCATCTCGCCGCAGGAGGCGCAGATGCCGTAGGTGCCCGCCTTGATCCGGGCCAGCGCCGCATCAATCCGGCGCAGCTCGTCCAGTTCCGCATTGCCGAGGCTTTCCAGCACCTCGTCGCCCTGCCGCTCGGAGGCGCGGTCCTCCCAGTCCTTGGGCATCGGCGCGTCCAGCGTGTGCTCAACCTCGCTCAGATGCCCGGTCAGTTCAGCCCGGCGCGCCTCCAGCGCCTGTTTGCGGGTGGAAAGATCCATGATGTCTGCCTCCTGTTTTGTCCTGCGCAGCGTAGCCCGGCCCCGGCCGCCCGGCCTTGACTTGGCTCAAGCCCCTTGCCTGCCCCGCAAATCCGCTGGCCCGCAAATCCGCTGGCCTGAGGCGGGGCGGCTTGCTAGACATTTGCCAAAGGGTTTGAGCAGAGATGAGGAGCCTTCGACGATGATCCGGATTTTCACATGTGCGCTGATGCTGCTGGGCCTGGCGGCCTGCGAAACCACCAAGGGCGCGGGGCGCGATATTTCCAAGGCAGGCCAAGCGATCAGCGGCGCCGCGCAGGACGTGCAGGACAGCTTCTGAGCGGCTGATGCGAAGACTGTGAGGACGCCCGGCCAGCCGCCGGGCGTTTTTGTTTGGGCTGCGGGGCCTCAGATCCCCAGCATCGCTTTGGCCTCGGCCAGGGTCTCGACCGAGGCATCATGATCGCCCGCGTCATGCAGGCTTTGACCCTCGTCGCGCAGTTCCTGAACGGTTGCCAGGTCTTCTTCCGACAGTTCTGTGCCTGCGGCCAGCGCGGCGTCGATGGCGGCAATGTCGGCGGGGCATTGCCCGGCCAGAAGCGGCGACGCCAAGAGGGTGATCGCGGCGGCCAAAGTCAGGTGTTTCATGGTGTTATCCTCCCCAGATGAACGGGGTTTAGGATAGCATGGAACGGGTGCGGTTTCAGGCAGGAGTTGCGCAGAGGCCGCGGATGGGCGGAGAGTGGCGCATGGGGTGCGGTGGCGGATGGTGGGCAAGATTGCCTACCCTACAGTGTTTGATCAGAACGCGGAGGGCAGCGCCCGGCCCGTCGGGGTGGGAAGCGAAGCGCCCGCCCCGTGGGGGGCGGGACGGGCGCTGCCCGGCCTTGCGGCCGGGCAATATCATAACCTAACAAGACGCGAATCTAGCCAAGTTTGAGTATAGGATTGTATCTGCGACTCTTATCCGGCAAAAATGCACACCATTCCGGGACAATGTTTAGTACACCAAACCATTCAACAGGAAAAAAATGGACAAACGCTTTCAAGTTTTCGTCAGCTCAACCTTCTTAGACCTAAAGGAAGAACGCGCGGGAATTACTAAGGCCATTTTGGATTTGGGTCACATTCCCGCTGGAATGGAGCTCTTTCCCGCTTCGCCGACGTCTCAACTAGACTACATCAAGAGGATAATAGATGACTGCGACTATTATGTTCTTGTCGTAGGAGGCCGATACGGAAGCATTGACGATAACGGACTTAGCTACACAGAACAGGAGTTTGAATATGCCTTATCAAAACAAATACCTGTTCTTGCTTTTGTACACAGCGACATTGGGAAGATTAAATCTGAGAACGTTGATCACGAAGAGAACAAGAAGAAAAAGCTTGAAGCTTTTCGCAAGCGTGTATTGTCAAACAGGGTCGTTAAACTTTGGGAAGACTTGAACGACCTACAATCGAAAGTGATCGTTTCGCTAACTTCGGAGTTTCGAGAAAATCCAAGGGTAGGCTGGAGAAGAGATGACCTGCCCCCCGCAAAATCCCTCACCATGAAGTAGAGTCTGCCCAACCTATGTAGGAGCAGACGAATGCGTAAGAGCCGTTTCACCGAGGCGCAAATCATTGGGATGATCAAAGAGCAGGAAGCCGGGATGCCGACAGCAGAGGTGTGCCGACGGCACGGCCTGAGCCCGGCGACCTTTTACAAGCTGAAGTCCAAATATGGCGGCATGGAGGTTACGGAGGCCGCGCGGCTGAAGGCGCTGGAAGATGAGAATGCCAAGCTGAAGCGGCTGCTGGCAGACACGATGCTCGACAACGTGGTTTTGAAAGACCTGCTGGGAAAAAGCTGACGACACCGAAAGAGCGGCGAGAGGCAGCGCTCACTGCGATGCGGGATCACGGCATCTCGCAGCGCAGGGCCTGCCGGCTTGTCGGTGTCGACCCCAAGACGGTCCGGCGCGAACGCCCGCCCGACCATCCCGAGATCCGCCAGGAGATGAAAGAGATCGCTGGCAAACGCCGCCGGTTCGGCTACCGGCGGATCGGCGTGCTGCTTGAGCGCAAAGGCATGATCATGAACCACAAGAAACTCTACCGGCTCTACCGCGAAGAAGGCCTTGCGGTAAGGAGGCGGCGGGGCCGCAAGCGTGCCCGGGGCTCGCGAACGCCGATGCCTGAAGCCACGCAGCCCAACCAGCGCTGGTCCCTGGACTTCCTGGCGGATAGCTTCGGCGCGTCGCGGAAATTCCGCATCCTGGCCGTGAATGATGACTGCTGCCGGGAAAACCTGTGCCTGGCCGCGGACACCAGCATTTCAGGAGAGCGCGTTGCCCGGGAGCTGGACGCGCTCGTCCGGATCTACGGGAAACCCGCTTGCATTGTCAGCGACAACGGCACGGAATTCACCAGCCGGGCAATCCTGAAATGGGCCGACAGGAACGGCGTGGATTGGCATTACATCGACCCCGGAAAACCGCAGCAGAATGCCTTCATCGAGTCGTTCAACGGCAGCCTGCGGGACGAGCTTCTCAATGAAGAGCTGTTCGATACCCTGGACGATGCCCGCCGCAAGCTGGCGCTGTGGCGCTACGATTACAACAACGTCAGGCCCCACTCTTCGCTGGGGAACAGAACGCCAAAGCAAGCGCGGCAGGCGCTTGAGCTATTTGAGGGTTCCGCGCCCGCCGCGCTTGCCAAGCCCGAAACCGACGACTACCAAAATCAAACCCGCAGACTCTCCTCATGAGCGAGGGACCAGCGGGGGGCAGGTCAGAGACGATGGTTCGATCTCGAACGAGACTCAAGAACAACTCGACAAGATCAAGGCTTCACGTGACCACTGGTTGAGCAGCCTTCGCGAATCTGAGGCAAAACTCAAGGCTTATGAAGCATTAGAAAATGCAAAAGTTGAGATCAGATTTGAATCTGACGACGGCCCTCGCTCGGTAGAAGTACACGCAGGCAATTTAATCAAGGAGTTTGCGTTCAGGCTTCAACATGGGCTGAACCCGGAAGATATTAGCGACGGACTGTTTTCACTCATTCAACACAAGTTTGATGGAAGAGTAACGTCTATCAACCGGGAATCGGTTAACAATGCGGGTCTATTCTTCGAAGTTTTTGAAATTGCAAAACGCAATGAAAGAACTCTAACGATCGCTCCGGGTAAAAAGTGGCTTCTGAAGGCCGCGTTCACCCCATTTGAACAAATCATTGCCGAGGCGTCAGGAGGCTATGGGGGCTACGGTTCATATGACGACGAGATACCCTTCTAGGATTGCTTAAAAGCCCTATGCGGTACTCCTCGCTGATCAAAGCATCACCGTAACTTCGATTTTGTGATAGGGCCTTCGCTGAACGCCCATGCGCGGGCGCGGAATCGGTTGCGCCAGCCGTTGCCGACTAGCTTTTCCTCATCCCAAAGGACAGCGCCCGCCCGTGGGGGCGGATCGGGCGTTGCCCGGCCTTTCGGCCGGGCGGGACAGTGGCAATCGCCGGAAACAGAAAACGGGGCCGAGGCCCCGTCTTGCAACCGTTTGAATAGGTCTCGTTTCCGCCGCAGAACGCTGGGGAGCGGGCACGCAATTGGCTGCGCCAACCGCTTTCGCCCGCGCGCCCTCGAAAATGGCCAGCCTCAGCTGTCCATTTTGAGGGCGGAAATGAACGCCTCTTGCGGGATGTCCACCTTGCCGAACTGGCGCATCTTCTTCTTGCCCGCTTTCTGCTTGTCGAGGAGCTTGCGCTTCCGGGTGGCGTCGCCGCCGTAGCATTTGGCGGTCACGTCCTTGCGCAGGGCAGACAGGGTCTCGCGGGCGATCACCTTGCCGCCGATGGCGGCCTGGATCGGGATCTTGAACATGTGGCGCGGGATCAGCTCCTTGAGCTTCTCGCACATCGCGCGGCCGCGCATCTCTGCCCGGTCGCGGTGGACCATGGTGGAGAGCGCATCGACCGGCTCGTCATTCACCAAGACCGACATCTTGACCAGGTTGTCCTGGCGGTAGCCGGTCATCTGGTAGTCGAAGGAGGCATAGCCCTTGGTGACCGATTTCAGGCGGTCGTAGAAGTCGAAGACCACCTCGTTGAGCGGCAGGTCATAGACCACCATGGCGCGGGAGCCGGCGTAGGAGAGGTCCATCTGGATGCCGCGGCGGTCCTGGCAGAGCTTCAGCACGTCGCCAAGGTATTCGTCGGGCACCAGGATGGTCGCCTTGATGCGCGGCTCCTGAATGTGGTCGACCTTGGACGGATCGGGCATGTCGGCGGGGTTGTGCAGCTCGATCATCTCGCCGGGCACATTGTCCTTGCCCTTCATGTAGACGTGGTAGATCACCGATGGCGCCGTGGTGATCAGCTCGATGTTGTATTCGCGTTCGATCCGGTCGCGGATCACCTCCAGGTGCAACAGGCCCAGGAAGCCGCAGCGGAAGCCGAAGCCGAGGGCGGCGGAGGTCTCCATTTCAAAGCTGAAGGACGCGTCGTTCAGCGCCAGCTTGTCGATGGCGTCGCGCAGGTCCTCGAATTCGGCTGAATCGACCGGGAACAACCCGCAGAACACCACCGGCTGCGCGGGTTTGAAGCCCGGCAGGGCTTTTTCAGTGCCGTTGCGGTCGTTGGTGATGGTGTCGCCGACGCGGGTGTCGCGCACCTGCTTGATCGAGGCGGTGAGGAAGCCGATCTCGCCCGGGCCCAGTTCGTCCACCACCTGCATGGCGGGGCGGAACACGCCGATGCGGTCGACGTGGTGCAGGGTGTTGTTCGACATGAACTTGACCCGCATGCCTTTCTTCAGCACGCCGTCCATGATGCGCACCAGGACGATCACGCCGAGGTAGCTGTCGTACCAGGAGTCGACCAGCATCGCCTTGAGCGGCGCGTCGCGGGTGCCCTGCGGTGCCGGCAGGTGCTGGACAATGCTTTCCAGCGTTTCGCGGATGCCCTGGCCGGTCTTGGCCGAAACCTGGATGGCGCCGGTGGCGTCAATGCCGATCACATCCTCGATCTGCTCCGCCACCCGGTCGCAGTCGGAGGCCGGCAGGTCGATCTTGTTCAGGACGGGGACGATCTCATGATCCGCATCAATCGCCTGGTAGACGTTGGCCAGCGTCTGCGCCTCCACCCCTTGGGTCGAGTCGACCACCAGCAGCGAGCCCTCAACCGCGCGCATGGAGCGGGAGACCTCATAGGCAAAGTCGACATGGCCGGGGGTGTCGATCAGGTTCAGGACATAGGTCTCGCCGTCATCGGCCACATAGTCGATGCGGACGGTGTTGGCCTTGATGGTGATCCCGCGCTCGCGCTCGATGTCCATGGCGTCGAGCAGCTGTTCCTTCATATCGCGGTCCTTCACCGTTCCGGTCTCCTGGATGAGCCGGTCAGCGAGGGTGGATTTGCCATGGTCGATGTGGGCGACGATGGAGAAATTGCGGATGTGAGCGAGGTCAGTCATGCTCAGGCATATGATTTGGATTCGGGGTTTGGTCAAGGTGGATTGGAGAGAGTTAATTGACTGAAGACAATCTACGTAGTTGGCTACAAGACTTACCAATACTCGGCGGTGACCTTATTGCTGTTAGGAAATTTCTCGCCCTTCGCACAGCTTTGCGCGCTCTACCGGTCTTAGCATCTTCCGCTTCAGGCACAGATAGCGTTCTGTTGGAGGGGCTTCGAACTGTTCTAACAGCACTAGTCCTCGCCACCGATACCAACATTCCGTCAAAGTCAAAAGGTCTAAGACTTCAAAACTACATCTCAGGCGCCCACGAACTAAGCCAGCGCATCGACCTAAAGACCGTAGGTGCAAGTCGAGTAGAATGTGCGATGCTGGCGATAAGGAGCTGTGCACTTCAGATTTCCAACTCAGCGAAACACTTTGGCAGCTGGCACCAAACTATCCTTTGGGCATCGCGAAGCCTAACTTCCGAACCGGAAGTGCCGCAAAGCTCTCCTGACAGCTACTTAATCAAGGAGGTCGCATCGGACACCGAGATGTACCGCAAGTTTGACCGCCTAATTCACAATGTTGAATATGAGAACTTCGAGAGTGCCCTCTGGCAATTTCGCGAGAACAAAAGACACGAAGTATTCTTGCAGTTCCTTTTTGAGCCGTTTCTTGTCGCGGAATTTGGACCGTTTTGGTCGTCCTGGTACCAAGGCTTCCTTGATGGACGGCCTCTCGACTGGGACCTCCAGCGTAGAGTAGCCCTGATAGACGACCAAATCTGGGAAGCCGGCCCCGAAGCCGTCGCCGCCGAAATCGAGCGCATCAAGGCAGAGTTCCTCTCCGAAAAGCTGCCGATGGCCGAGACCATCGAGCTGAACCCGGAGACGGGCAAGTTCCGCACGGTTCCCATCCCGGTGGAGAACGCACCCTATATGTCCGCCCTGCTGTCGCAGATCAGCGACGCGCTGGAGGATTGCTTGGGCGGTCACAACGGGCTGTCTGAACGCTCGGGCGATGTGAAGAAGCTCAACCGGGTGCTGACCAAATACAGGGACGACCCGCAGAATGCGGAGCTGACCCTGACCCGGGTGGCGGGCAGCCTGCGGGCGCAGCTTCATGACAGCCGGGAGCTGCCGGACAATGAGGACAACCTCGCTCTGCTGAACGCGGTGGAGGAAGGCGTGCGGGGCATCCGGGCCAATCATCCGGAGGTGGCTGCCAACCGCGAACAGCTTGCCCAGCAGGCGTTTAAGGCGCTTGCGCCTGAAGACAAGCAGTTGCTGGAAGAGGCCCTGCCCTTGCTGACAGCCATCAGCGAGCCGGAGCTGGCAGATGATTTCGCGCAGGACATTCCCGAGTTGACAAACGATGCCCGGCTGCCACTGCCAGACGGAGCGCCACCCTTGCCGGGGGCTGATGCGGCTACGCGGGTTTTCAGCCGCCTGTCCAAGATGGCTTTGCTGCAGGAACAATACGGCAAGCTCACACGCAAAGGCGCCGAATGGTTTGACAGCGATACACGCAAGACCGTGCAGCTAGCTGGTTTGGTTGGTGGCGGAGCGATTGCAGCAGGGGTTAACTTCGGACCCAAACTGCTTGAACTTGTACAAATCGGCCTTCGCCTGCTCGGCGTCCTCTAGTTTAACTCCCGCCCGGCGGCACCGCCGGGCAGCGCCCGATCCGCCCCCACGGGCGGGCGCTTCGCACCCACCCTCGGATCGGACGCTGCCCTCCGTTTTGCTGCACGGCCTTTGGTCCCTGCCCTCCGCGCTTCATCTCCCGAACCCCTCAAATTCGCCCCGTTCCCTGCACGCCGCCCCGAAATGCGCTATACTCCATGCGTACCGCGAGACGCGCGACCCTCTGGTGGGTGACACAGCAAAGGAGGACGACCCGCATGGATGCAATCAAAGCCGCTGAGTATGCCCGCGCGCTCTACAGCGCGCATGGCGACAAGGCCGAGGCCGAAGCCGCGCAGAAAATGCGCCAATGCGAAGAGGCCGGCAAGGACGCCGAGGCCGCAGACTGGAAAGCCGTGCGCCAGGCCGTGCGCGCCATGCGCGGGCCGAACCAGGCTTGAGCACCAAGCAGCTGGAGGGCCGCAGCACGCGGCGCTCCAGCCCCCCAGCCCTCCCCTGAAACGTCCCGTTTACCACGATTGAAACGGATCCCGGCTTGCGGCATAGTAGTGTCAATTCCGCGGGCGGCAGACCCGCTTGCCAAAAACGGGGCACGAGCCAGATGAAACACCTCCTGACAGCCGCGCTTTGCGCAGGATTTTTCGCTACCCTGGCCCCCTCCGGGGCCGAAGCGGGCGCCATTGAGCGCGCCTGCCGCCAGTCGGACCGCACCGCCGCGACGCCGTCGTTGTGCAACTGCATCCAGAAGGTGGCCAACCGCAGCCTGACGCGCTCGGAGCGCAAGACCGTCTCCAAGTGGTTCGGCGACCCGCACCAGGCCCAGGTGGTGCGCCAGTCCAGCAACCG
This sequence comes from Leisingera sp. CC-HEC096, assembly GCF_059429235.1. Lineage (NCBI taxonomy): Bacteria > Pseudomonadati > Pseudomonadota > Alphaproteobacteria > Rhodobacterales > Roseobacteraceae > Leisingera > Leisingera sp. CC-HEC096. The sequence goes on along the minus strand of NZ_JCAIJS010000001.1, from coordinate 218,075 downwards.
CAGCGATGAGCGCCTGTGGCAGCGCTACAAGGCGTTTGGCGATCACGCCGCCCGCAGCTGCGGCTGAGCCGATCCGCTTCCGGACTTGAGCGAAGGCGCCCCCCTCGGGCGCCTTTTTGCTGTTTTCAAGTGGTTCGGCGACCCGCACCAGGCCCAGGTGGTGCGCCAGTCCAGCAACCGCAGCGATGAGCGCCTGTGGCAGCGCTACAAGGCGTTTGGCGATCACGCCGCGCGCAGCTGCGGCTGAGCCGTTCCGCTTCCGGACTTGAGCGAAGGCGCCCCCTCGGGCGCCTTGTTGCTGTTTTGATGCATTGCCGCTGCGGCATTTCCGCTGGGGGCGAAAGACCTCTCTCCTGCCCCCCTTGACCGGACCGCGGCAACGCGGAACAAACGGCGCAAGGTATTGGAGCAGTTAGATGTTGATCAAAGGTGTTACCCTGCGCGGGCTGGAAGTGTTTGAGGCCTTGGCCAAGACCGGCTCAGTGGCGCAGGCGGCGGAGCTGACCGGCCTCAGCCAGCCTGCCGTCAGCCAGCAGATGCGCAACCTGGAAAAGGCGCTGGACAGCGAGCTGATCGACCATGGCCGCCGCCCGATGGTGCTGACCGCGGCAGGGCGCAGCTTTCTGGCGCGGACCGAGGCGGTGCTGGGCGAGCTGCGGCTGGCCCAAAGCGAGCTGACGGTGATGGACCTGACGCACCTGCAGGCGCTGTCGATCGGGCTGATTGATGACTTCGACAATGACCTGACGCCGCGGCTGGCCACCATCCTGGCCGACAGCCTGACCCAGTGCCGGTTCAAGATGATCACCGCCTCCAGCCACGACATCATCCGCGCGCTGGAGGCCCGCGAGCTGCATATCGCCGTCGCCGCCACCGCGGGGGGCTTGCACGAGGGGCTGGTGGAATACCCGCTGGTGCGCGACCCCTTCATCCTGGCGGCACCGCGCGGCGCGGTGTCGGACGCGGCGCAGGCGGCGGAGCAGCTGCGGGACCTGCCGTTCCTGCGCTATGCCCGCGAGCAGCTGATCTCGCAGCAGATCGAGGGGCTGCTGGCGCGTCAGAAACTGGAATTCGAGGACCGGTTCGAGGTCGGCTCGCACCTGGCGCTGATGGCGATGGTGGCGCGGCGGATCGGCTGGGCGATCACCACGCCGCTGGGCTACATGCGCGCGGGCCGCTTCCACGACCAGATCGACGCCTTCCCGCTGCCGTTCGGGGAGATGTCGCGGACGATCTCTCTGTTCACCGCCGCCGACTGGGCCGACCGGGTGCCGCGCGACGTGGCTGAGACCGTCCGCCGCCTGGTGCAAAGCCAGATGATCGACCCGGCGGTGCAGCAGCTGCCGTTCCTGGCGGGCGGCTTCCGGGTGATCGCGGAGTGAATTAAAGCGCCGCCTTGAGGCCCTTGGCGGCCTGTTCGATCAGGTCCAGACAGCCATCGAAATCGCGTGTGTAATAGGGGTCCGGCACATGGTCCGCGCCGGTTTCCGGCGCGTAGCCGGTAAACAGGCGCACCGGGGTTTCATTGCCTGCCGGGCGCAGCGCTTCGATATTGTCCAGATTGCTGGCGTCCATCGCGATGATCAGGTCGAATGCCTCGAAATCCGCGCCCCGGAACTGCCGCGCGCGCAGGTCCGAGATATCCAGCCCGCGCGCCCGCGCCGCCGCCTGCATCGGGCCGTAGGGCGGCTCCCCCACGTGATATGAGGCGGTGCCGGCACTGTCGGTCTCCGCGTCCGGGCACAGCGCGCGGAACACGCCTTCGGCCGCCGGGGAGCGGCAGATGTTTCCTAGGCAGACGAACAGAATACGGGTAGGCATGGGCAAGCATACGGGTAGGCATGGGCAAGCGGCTCCTTTGAATGGACGCAGTGATAGGAGGTTCCGGGACAATGGGAAAGAGGGCGAAGATTGTCATCCTGACTGGCGCCGGGATTTCCGCCGAAAGCGGGCTGGGCACCTTCCGCGACGAGGGCGGGCTCTGGGCGCAGCACCGGATCGAGGACGTGGCGACGCCGGAAGGCTTCGCGCGCAATCCGGATCTGGTGCACGGCTTCTACAATGCGCGGCGGGCGCAGGCTGCAGAGGCGCAGCCCAACCCGGCGCATCAGGCTCTGGCGCAGCTGCAGGCGGAGCATAAGGGCGAGGTGATGATCGTCACCCAGAACGTGGACGGGCTGCATGAGGCCGGCGGGGCCGCGCAAGTGCTGCATATGCATGGCACGCTGTCAGGCGCGCTTTGCGCCGCCTGCGGCCACCGCTGGCTGGCGCCGCTGGAGATGCGGACTGGCCAGCCGTGCCCCGCCTGCGCCGCGCCTGCGGGCCGCCCGGATGTGGTCTGGTTCGGCGAGATGCCGTATTTCATGGAAGAGATTTACGCGCATCTGGCAGAGGCGGATGTGTTCGCCGCCATCGGCACCTCGGGCGAGGTCTACCCGGCGGCGGCCTTTGTCGACGAGGCACGGGCGGCGGCGGCCCATACGGTGGAGCTGAACCTGGAACCTTCTGCCACCGGCTCCCGCTTCGCCGAGCGCCGCTTTGGCCCGGCCAGCGAGATTGTCCCCGCTTGGGTGGCGGAGCTGCTGGGCTAGCCGCAGGCGGAAAAAAGCCCGCCGCAAGGGCGGGCTTTGGGCGCGAAGGAGGGCTGCAGCGCGGCCTGACGCCGCGCCCGCCCTGCCTTAGCGGATCAGTTGGAATGGCCGGAGTGATCCATGCTTCCGTGGCCCTCGGCCTTGCGCTCCAGATCGACCGGCACGTCGATCTCGATCTCGCCGGCCTTCTCGAACACCAGCGTGACCTTCACCACGTCGCCATGGTTCAGCGGCTGGTTCAGGCCCATGAACATCACATGGTCGCCGCCGCGCTTCAGCATGTGGGTTTCGCCTGCGGGCACGGCAAAGCCTTCCTCCACGTGCATCATCTTCATGACGCCGTCATCGCCTTCCTTATGGGTGTGCAGCTGCACTTTGGCGGCCACGTCCGAGCGCACGCCGATCAGCTGGTCGTCGGCTTCGCCCTTGTTCATGATCTCCATGAAGGCCGCGCCGGCCTTGGCGGTGGGCGAGGACACCCGCGCGTACTGGTCGTGCACCATGATCATGGCGTCGCCTGCAAAGGCGGAGGTGGCAAAGGCAGCGGCAGCGGCGGCTGCAAAGACAGCAGACTTCAGGGACATTTTCAGTCTCCTCATACTTGGGTTTTCAAATTTCAGATGGGTAAAGGGGGTGGCCGGTCAGGCGGCGGCCGGCGGCGCCCGGGCGCTGGCGCGCAGGAATTTCTGAACCGATGCCAGTGCAGCCACCTGCCCCGCAACCGCTTCGCTGCAGGCGATGACCGGCAGCATCAGCCCGGTGTGCTGCGTGACCGCGTCCAGAACATGCATGACGCAGTCGGGGCAATTGTGCGGCGGTTTTACCGGCTGGCCGTCGCTGTCCACATAAATGGTGGCAGGACCGGTGCCGGTGCAGATCACCATTTGGCCTGCAGCATCGCGCTCCCCCTGCCGGGCGGCAGCGCTGTGCGCCGTCAGGGCAACCGTCAGGGCCAGAAACAGGCCAAGCCATATGCGCAGAATGCGTGTCATCTCCGCATGGTATGCCCGCTGGCCCAGCGGCCTGCAAGGCCCGGCTCTGCGGCAGATTGCGCAAACGCAAACACCGCGCAGGGTTGCCCTTGCGCGGTGTCCGTAATCCGATCCGGTAAAGGGATCAGGCCAGGGAAATCAAGCCTGAGCGGCTTGTGCCTTGGCGATCTCTTTCTTCACTTTCAGCGCGTTTGCCGACAGCTCTTCGTCCTTGGCTTTGGCCAGGAACGCGTCCAGGCCGCCGCGGTGGTCGACCGAGCGCAGGGCAGCTGCGGAGATGCGCAGCTTGACGCCACGGCCCAGAACTTCGGACTGCAGGGTCACGTCGTTCAGGTTGGGCAGAAAGCGGCGCTTGGTTTTGTTGTTGGCGTGGCTGACATTGTTGCCAGTCATCGGGCCTTTTCCGGTCAGTTCGCAACGGCGCGACATATCTTCATCCTTCGTTTTTGGAGGCGCTGGCAGTCCGGCGCCAAATCACAAGGGGCGCGGCCATTGGCTGCGCCCGAAAACTGGTCCGCTGCTCTTACGCTCAACCGGCAACAGCGTCAAGTGATTCAACTCAGCTTTCTTGCCGGGCTTACTGCACCTATTTCCGGCCTGCCGCAACCCCTTGCGGCCGCCCGTTTCCGGCCCGGCAACCGGCGTCAGGCGGCGCCCAGCGCCCGCAGCATGATCCGGGCCGCCTCGCCCGGGCTTTTGCCGCCCCCGGCAACTGTTCCCGCCAGTTCCGCCATCTGCGCCTTGGCCTCCGGCGTCTCCAGCCGTGCCAAGAGCGCCTGGCGCACTTCCTGATCGAACCAGTAACAGGCCTGATCGGCCCGGCGGCGGTCCCAGTGGCCGTTCTCCTGGCGCCAGGCGGTCAGCGCCTGCATTTCTTCCCAGGCCTTGTCCAGCCCGTGCTCCTCGACGGCGGAAACCATCAGCGCCTTGGGAAAGCCCTCGGGGTCCTGAGGGCGCTTGCGCAGCAGCCGCAATGCGCCGGCGTAGTCGGCGCAGGTGCGGGTCGCCACTGGTTTCAGCGGCCCGTCCGCCTTGTTCACCAGAATGAGGTCGGCCATTTCCATGATGCCCCGCTTGACGCCCTGCAGCTCATCGCCTCCCGCAGGCGCCAGCAAGAGCAGGAACAGGTCCGACATCTCCGCCACCACGGTTTCCGACTGGCCGACACCAACGGTTTCAATCAATACCACGTCAAAGCCTGCCGCCTCGCACAAGGCCACCGCCTCGCGGGAGCGGCGGGCGACGCCGCCAAGGTGGCTCTGGCTGGGGGACGGGCGGATGAAGGCGTTACGCTCGCGGCTGAGGCGCTCCATCCGGGTCTTGTCTCCCAGGATCGAGCCGCCGGAGCGCGCCGAGCTGGGATCAACCGCCAGCACCGCCACCCGCAGCCCCAGCCCGGTCAGCATCATGCCGAAGCTTTCGATGAAGGTGGATTTGCCGACGCCGGGCGTGCCCGACAGGCCGATGCGCAGGGATTGGCGTTTGTGCTTGGCCAGTTCCGACAGCAGTTCCCCCGCCCTGGCGCGGTGATCCTCGCGGCCGCTCTCCACCAGAGTAATGGCCCGGGCCAGCGCCCGGCGGTCGCCATCAAGGATTTTCTGCGTCAGTTGTCCGGTATCCATGCGTGCCTTCCTGTCGTAATGGGCGGACCTTGGCGCAAGCCATGCCGCAAAGTCCAGCCCCTGCCGTCTGCCGGGCACCCTACATCAGCAGGTGCCGCAGGAAAGGCGGCAAATCCGCCGCGCCTGGTGCGGTTTGCGCAGTGCAGGCAGCGCCCCGCCCCCACCCCTGCCTCGAAAAACAATCATGCAAAAGCAGACTGTCCCGCCCGGCTGAAGGCCGGGCTGCGCCGGCCCGCCCCCATGGGGCGGCGCATTCGCACCACCCCGCGGGCCTCTGCAACCCTCAGCGCTTCACCCATGACGTCCTGCCCACGACACCGCTAGACCTCCCCCTTGGCTTTGGCGATAAGGCGACATGACCAGATTGCCGATCGAAGACGCCCTCCCCGAATTGCTGGACGCCCTGCGCGCCCGCGGCCGTGCCGTCCTGCAAGCGCCGCCCGGTGCGGGCAAGACCACGCGGGTGCCGCTGGCGATTCTGGAGGCCGGCCTCACCCGGAGCCGCATCGTGATGCTGGAACCGCGCCGCCTGGCTGCCCGCGCCGCCGCCGAACGGATGGCGGAAACGCTGGGAGAGAAGCCGGGCCAGACCGTCGGCTACCGGGTGCGCGGCGATGCCAAGGTCTCCAAGGCGACGCGGATCGAGGTGGTGACCGAGGGCATCCTGACCCGGATGCTGCAATCGGACCCGGACCTGCCCGGCGTCGGCGCGGTGATCTTTGACGAATTCCACGAACGCTCCCTGAACGCCGATCTGGGCCTCGCCCTGTGCCTGGAGGTGGCGGGCGCGCTGCGCGATGACCTCATTCTGCTGGCGATGTCCGCGACGCTGGACGCCGGGCCGGTGGCGGCGCTGATGGAGGCGCCGATGGTGACCTCCGAGGGCCGCAGCTACCCGGTGGAGACCCGCTGGCTGGAGCGCCCCCTGCCCGCGCAGGCCCGGCGTGTCGATGCGCTAACCGATCTGGTGGTTCAGGCGGAGAGAGACACAAAGGCCACCGGCGGCGGCATTCTGGTATTCCTGCCCGGCGAGGGCGAGATCCGCCGCGCCGCCGGTGCGCTGGAGAAGCGGCTGCCCGGCCACTGCCATATCCGCCCGCTGTTCGGCGCCCTGCCCTTTGCCGAGCAGCGCGCAGCGATCCAGCCCGAGGCGCAGGGCCGCAAGGTGGTGCTGGCGACCTCGATCGCCGAGACCTCGCTGACCATTCAGGACATCCGTGTGGTGGTGGACATGGGCCAGGCGCGGCGGGCGCGGTTTGATCCCGGCTCCGGCATGTCGCGGCTGGTGACGGAAAAAGTGACCCACGCCGAGGCCACCCAGCGCCAGGGCCGCGCGGGCCGGGTGGCGGAGGGCGTCTGCTACCGCCTGTGGACCAAGGGCGAGGAAGGCGCGCTGATGGCGTTTCCACCCGCTGAGATCGAAAGCGCCGACCTGACCGCGCTGGCTCTGGAACTGGCGCTGTGGGGGGCCGCTCCTGACGATCTGATGTTCCTGACCCAGCCGCCCGCGGGCGCGTTGGCGGAGGCGCAGGCACTGCTGCACATGCTGGGGGCGCTCGATACGCAGGGGCGGATCACGGAGCATGGCAAGGCGCTGGCCGCCCTGCCGCTGCATCCGCGGCTTGGGCATATGCTGCTGCAGGCGGGCCCCGAAGCCGCACCGCTGGCGGCCCTGCTGGGCGAACGCGACCCGCTGCGCGGCGCGCCTGCGGATCTGTCCCTGCGGCTGAAGGCGCTGAGGGACCCCAAAGGGTTTGTACGCAATCACCCCTATCAGCTGAACCGTCCCGTCGTGGAACGGATCAAGAGCGAGGCGAGGCGTCTGGAGAAACAGGCCGGCCGCCGGGATGCAGGGCTGTCTGCCGCGATGATGGCGGCCCTCGCCTATCCCGACCGCATCGGCCAGCGCCGCAAGGGCGACGCGCCGCGGTTCGTGCTGTCCGGCGGCAAAGGTGCCATTCTGGATGGCGGCGACACGCTGGCAGGCGCGCCGTTCATCGTGGCGCTCGATACCGACGGCAACCCGCGCGAGGCCAGGATCCGGATGGCCGCACAGATATCGCTGGCTGAGATCCGCGAGCTGTTTGCCGGTCAGATCGCCTGGGCAGATACCTGCGAGTGGTCAAAGCGCGACCGCCGGGTGGTGGCGCGCCAGCAGGAGCGGTTCGGCGCCGTGGTGCTGGACGACCGGATCTGGAAGGACGTGCCGCCAGACGCCGTGGCACGGGCGATGCTGGACGGGGTGCGCGACCTGGGCCTGCGGCTGACGGGCGCTGCGGCGCGGCTGGCGGCGCGGGTGGAGCTGGTGCGTGCGGAAGGATTTGACCTGCCGGATTTCTCCCTGCCCGGCCTGACGGACACGCTGGAGGACTGGCTGCTGCCGATGCTGGACGGGGTGAAATCGGCCGAGGACTGGAAGCGCTTCGACCTGCTGCCGGCGCTCAAGGCCGCGCTGAGCTGGGAGCAGACGCAAGTGCTGGACCGCGAGGCGCCGGGCAGTTTCGTCACACCGCTGGGGCGCAAGATCCCGATCAGCTATGACGGCGAGATCCCGGAAATCTCGGTCCGCCTGCAGGAGATGTTCGGGGTGACCCGGCATCCGTCCGCGGGCGGCGTGCCGCTGAAAGTCTCGCTCTTGTCGCCCGCCCAGCGCCCGATCCAGATCACCCGCGATCTGCCGGGCTTCTGGGCCGGCTCCTATGCGGATGTGAGGAAGGACATGCGCGCGCAGTACCCCAAGCACCCCTGGCCCGAGGACCCCACGCAGGAAGACCCGACCCTGCGCGCGAAACGGCGGAAATGACCGCCCGCAGCGCGCCGCAGGCGCGCTGCACGGCCCAACGGCTGGCCGTGCATCTGTGATGCGCCGCCAGCGGGCGGGAGCGCCGCCGCAGCAGCCCGCTGTGCCGTCCTGCACGGTATAATCGCTTTCTTCACGGGTTTGCGGCCATACTGCGCAGGATGCCGCAAGCGGACCGTCAATGCGCAGCTGGAAAACCGCGCAGGACGGCTCCGTTCAGGCGGCAGCCTTGAAATTCCGGGCAAGTACGCATACTTTCCCACAACTTCGCACAAGAACACGGGGCAAACCCAACACATAAGGCTGAGCAGAGATGACCCGCACCCTGACCCGCGCCTGGGAGGAAATCCTCAGGCCGATGCTGAAACGACCCAACCGCCTGCAAGTTGCCGCCCTGTGCTACCGCATGGGCGCGGACGGCAAAGAAGTGCTGATGATCACCAGCCGCGGCACCGGCCGCTGGATCATCCCCAAGGGCTGGCCGGTCGAAGGCAAGGACGGTCCCGCCTCTGCCCTGCAGGAAGCCTGGGAGGAAGCCGGCGTCAGATCCGCGAAAGTTTCCAGGCAGCCCATCGGCGAATTCAACTACGTAAAACGCCGCGATCATGGCCTTGATGAACCGGTGACCACGCTGATCTTTGCCGCCGAAGTGGAAACACTTGCCGACGACTACCCCGAGTCCGATCAGCGCAAGCGCCAGTGGATGCGTCCGGAGCAGGCTGCGGAACTGGTGCATGAGCCGCAGCTGCAGGTTCTGTTACGTCAATTGTAAAAGTTATGTGACATTTTCATGTCAGACGCTTGAACCGCTCCCGGAGCGGCGTTAGGCGCGTCCGCAGACCTCAGAATCAGGAATACGACAATGAGCGATGCACCCCAGCGCACGCAATGGACCACGCTGGACAAGGACCTGAACCGGATCTCCCAGCTTGAACTCGCCACCGCCTATGTCTCCCGCCCGCTGGTGGCGCCGGGCATCGCGCTGGCCTTTATCGTGCTGGCAGGCCTCGGGGCCGGCGTCTTCTTCGGCGGCTCCGCCATGAGCATGGTGGTAATCGCCGCCGCCGCATTCGGCGCCTATATGGCGATCAACATCGGCGCCAATGACGTCGCCAACAACATGGGCCCGGCGGTGGGCGCCAACGCGCTGACCATGGGCGGCGCCATCGTGATCGCTGCCATCGCCGAAAGCGCAGGCGCGCTGCTGGCGGGCGGCGATGTGGTTTCGACCATTTCCAAGGGCATCATCGACCCCACCGCGGTGGCCAGCAGCAACGTGTTCATCTGGGCGATGATGGCGGCGCTGATCTCCTCCGCCCTGTGGGTGAACCTGGCCACCTGGGTCGGCGCCCCCGTGTCCACCACCCATTCGGTTGTGGGCGGCGTGCTTGGCGCCGGTGTGGCTGCCGCAGGCACCGCAGCGGTGAACTGGCCCACCATGGGCAAGATCGCCGCCAGCTGGGTAATCTCGCCGGTGCTGGGCGGTATCATCGCCGCGCTGTTCCTCGCCTTCATCAAGGCCAAGATCATCTACCAGGAAGACAAGATTGCCGCCGCGCGCCGCTGGGTGCCGGTTCTGGTCGGCATCATGGCAGGCGCTTTTGCCTCCTACCTGGCGCTGAAGGGCCTCAAGAAGATCGTCAAGATCGACCTCCAGACCGCGCTGCTGATCGGCGCTGCCATTGGCGCGCTGTCCTATGTCATCACCGCGCCGCTGATCAAACGCCAGTCCGAGGGCATGGAGAACCGCAACAAGTCGCTCAAGGCGCTGTTCGGCCTGCCGCTGGTGATCTCCGCGGCACTGCTGTCCTTTGCCCATGGCGCAAATGACGTGGCCAATGCCGTTGGCCCGCTGGCCGCCATCGTGCACGCTACCGAGTTCGGCGATTTCGCCTCCAAGGTCACCATCCCGACCTGGGTGATGGTGATCGGCGCCTTCGGCATCTCCTTCGGCCTGTTCCTGTTCGGCCCCAAGCTGATCCGCATGGTCGGCAGCCAGATCACCAAGCTGAACCCGATGCGCGCCTATTGCGTGTCGCTGTCGGCAGCCATCACCGTGATCGTGGCCAGCTGGCTGGGCCTGCCGGTCTCCTCCACCCACATTGCCGTGGGCGCGGTGTTCGGCGTCGGCTTCTTCCGCGAGTGGCATATGGAGCGCCGCCTGAAGAAATCCGCCGCAGGCCGCCCGGCGGAGAGGCGCATCGCGCCGGAGGAACGCCGCCGCCGCAAGCTGGTGCGCCGCAGCCACTTCATGACCATCGTGGCCGCCTGGGTGATCACCGTGCCCGCCGCAGCACTTCTGTCGGCCGTGATCTACCTGGTGCTCAACACCTTCGTCGGCTGAGCCGTTCAGCCCGGCCAATCACAAAGCCCCCGCAGCATCCGCCCGCGGGGGCTTTTCTTTTGCGCTCAGAAGCGCTCCACCCACGGCCGCAGCACCAGTTCATCGCTCCAGGCAGAGCGGTCCTGCTGGATCAGGTGCATGTATTCCCGGGCAATCGCATCCGGGTCGAGCATGGTGTCCGGATTGTCCGCGCTCTCTACCCTTTCGGGGCGGGAGGCATTGCGGATGCCGCCGTCGATATTGACCCAAGCCACGTGAATGCCTTTGGGATGCAGCTCCCGCGCCATTGATTGCGCCAGCCCGCGCTGTGCAAACTTTCCCATGGCAAAGGGCGCCGAGTGGGCAAAGCCCTTCACCCCTGCCGAGGCGCCGGTGAACAGGATGGTGCCGAGACGGCCGTTCTCCGGCTGCTGCGCCAGCATCCGTTTGGCCGCTGCCTGCCCCAGCAGGAACGCCCCATGTGCGGTCACCTCCACCGCCTTGCGGACCTGCTCCGGGTCCAGTTCCGTCAAGGAGCCGCGAACCCGGGCCGACGGGTTATAGCAGGCCACCCGCAATGCGCCCTGCACGCCCCGGACAAGCTGCTGGATCCCCTCTGCATCGGTGCCATCCAGCGCATGCACCTGCGCCCCGGTTTCCGCCGCCAGCCCTTCCAGCTTGTCCGTGCTGCGCGCCGTCAGATGCAGGGCATAGCCGTCCCGGGACAGCGCCCGGGCCAGGGAGGCCGACAGGCCCGCCCCTGCCCCCACGATCAGTGCCACCGGTTTTTCTGATGTATCTGCCATCGCTGGACCTCCCCGTATGTGATGGAGAGATGCTGGGGGCAATTCACCCGCCGCACAAGAGCTGACAGCGCGGCACGGGCCTGGGTACTCCGACGCAAAGCCGGTGCAATAAGCGCAATGCCTGCGCTTTATGGGCCGCGCCGGGCCGCAGGCCCGGCGCCACGCCCAACGGTCAAGGCGCATTCCGGGGAATGTGCCGCGGCGGGCGGGAGTGCCCCATCCCCGCAGGCCGGGAGTTCAGGAACCTGACGGTGCCCCGGAAGCCTTAGCCGCCGGCGCACCAGCGCATGATGGCCTTTTGCGCGTGCAGCCGGTTTTCGGCCTCGTCAAAAATCACCGAGTTCGGACCGTCCATCACCTGGCTGGTCGCCTCCTCCTCGCGGTGGGCCGGCAGGCAGTGCATGAACAGCGCGTCCGGCTTGGCGTGGGACATCAGTTCGGCATTGACCTGATAGGGCCGCAGCATGTTGTGGCGGCGCTCTTTGGAGGACTGGCTGTCATGCATCGACACCCAGGTATCCGTGACCACCAGGTCCGCGCCTGCGACCGCCTTGGCCGCGTCGCGCTCGATCACCACCTTGGAGCCCGCCTGGCGCGCCAGACCGACAAACTCGTCTTCCGGGTCCAGCTGCGCCGGACCCGCAAAGGTGAGGTCAAAGCCGAACTGGCCGGCGGCGTGCAGGAAGGACGCGCAGACGTTGTTGCCGTCACCGCACCAGACCACCTTCTTGCCCTGGATCGGGCCGCGGTGCTCCTCATAGGTGAGGATATCGGCCATGATCTGGCAGGGGTGGGTGCGGTCGGTCAGGCCGTTGATCACCGGCACGTCCGAGTATTCCGCCATCTCGGTCAGCACGGTCTCATCAAAGGTGCGGATCATGATCATGTCGACATAGCGGCTGAGCACCCGGGCAGTGTCGGCAATGGTCTCACCATGGCCCAGCTGCATGTCCTTGCCCGACAGCACCATCGTCTCGCCGCCCATCTGGCGCACGCCGACGTCAAAGGAGACACGGGTGCGGGTCGAGGGTTTCTCAAAAATCAGCGCCACCATCTTGTCTTTCAGAGGCAGCTCATCATCCAGCGCCGCCTTAGGGCGGCCAAGGCGCGCCTGCTTGGTGGCCTTGGCCTGGTCGATGATCGCGCGCAGATCGGCGGGGCCGGTTTTGTGGATGTCGAGGAAATGGTTCATGTCGGTATCGCTTTGTTCTGGCGAAGGCCGGGGCGCCTGCCCCCGGACCCCCGGGAGTATTTCTCCAAAGGTGAAAATCAGGCAGCTTCGACCTGGGCGGCGGTTTTTTCCAGGCGGCTGACGGCCTCGGCGATGTCCTCATCGGTCAGGGTCAGCGGCGGCAGCAGGCGGATCACATTGTCGGCTGCCGGAACGGTGATCAGTTCGTTGTCGTAGCCTGCCTTGACCACGTCGGCGTTCACCGCCTTGCACTTGAGGCCCAGCATCAGGCCGGAGCCGCGCACCTCTTCGAACACCTCCGGGTGATCGGCCACCAGCCCTTCCAGCTTCTGCCGCAAGAGGCCCGCCTTGCGGTTCACCTCGGCCAGGAAGGCCTCATCCGCGATGTGGTCCATCACCGCGCAGCCCACCGCACAGCCCAGCGGATTGCCGCCATAGGTGGAGCCATGGGTGCCCGCGGTCATGCCGCTGGCCGCGTCCTCAGAGGCCAGCACCGCGCCCAGCGGGAAGCCGCCGCCGATGCCCTTGGCCACCATCATGATGTCGGGCGCGATGCCCGCCCATTCATGGGCAAACAGCTTGCCGGTCCGCCCGACGCCGCATTGCACCTCATCCAGGATCAGCAACAGGCCGTTGTCATCGCAGATCTGGCGCAGCGCCTTCAGCTCAGCGTCGGGAACCGGGCGGATCCCGCCCTCGCCCTGCACCGGTTCGATCATGATCGCGGCAGTGCTTTCGCTGATCGCATCAGTCACACCGTCCAGATCGCCGAAGGTCAGATGCACGAAACCGGGCAGCAGCGGGCCGAAGCCCTTGACCATCTTCTCGGAGCCCGCCGCCGCGATCCCCGCCGAAGACCGGCCATGGAAGGAGCCGTCAAAGGTGATGATCTCCACCCGCTCCGGCTGGCCCTTGTCGTAGAAATACTTGCGCGCCATCTTCACGGCCAGCTCGCAGGCCTCGGTGCCGGAGTTGGTGAAGAACACGGTGTCGGCAAAGGTATGCTCGACCAGCTTGTCCGCCAGCGCCTTCTGCTGGGGGATGTGGTAGAGGTTGGAGACATGCCACAAGGCTTGCGCCTGGGCGGTCAGCGCCTCCACCAGCGCCGGATGCGCATGCCCCAGCGCGTTCACCGCGATGCCGGAGCCCAAATCCAGAAAGCGGCGCCCGTCCGCCGTGGTCAGCCAGGCGCCTTCGCCTTTGACGAATTCCAGCGGTGCACGGTTGTAGGTCGGCAGAACGGACGGGATCATCAGGATCATCCTTTTCACAGGTAGAAGCCAAAGCTGTGACGTAAGCTTGGCCTTGGGTCAACGGGGGATCATAGGATTTCGAAGGGGGGATGTGCCGCATGGCAGGCACAACAGATCAGGGGCCGGTCACGCCAGGCGGCGTCGGCGTCGCGAAATGGTGGTATGTGCGCGTTTGATCATGGGCAGGTTCCATAGTGGAGGTTTCATCGAAAGAAAACCCCTTTTGTGCACCTCGCCCCGCCAAACCGCCGCAGCGCGCCGCCCGGCCCCTTCACCTTTGCTGAAATACTCCGGGGTGAATTGGCCGCCAGGCCAAGAGGGGCAGCGCCCCTCTCCTTCGCAAAACCGCGGGGCAGCGCCCCTTCTGGCCCTTCAGCGTAAGGCAGGCACCGAACCATTTCCCCTTGCATCCCGCCGCGGCTTGCCGCACCGCTTGGCGATGAGCCGCGACACCCCTGAGAACCCGCCCCTGGCCGCTGCCCTGATCCTGGCAGCGACAACCTTCATTGCCGGCACCACGCTGATGGCCAAGGCGCTGGGGACGGATCTGCTGGGAACGCCGCTTCACCCGATGCAGATCAGCCATGGCCGCTTTCTGTTCGCCTTTTTGGTGATCTCAACCGCCGTGCTGGCCCTGCGGCCGCGGTTCTCCCGCCCGCATTGGGGGTATCACATCGGCCGCACGTCCTTTGGCTGGGCGGGGGTCACGCTGATGTTTGCCTCCGTCGCCTATATTCCGCTGGCCGACGCCACCGCGATCACCTTCCTGAACCCGGTCTTCGGGATGCTGCTGGCCATTCCGCTACTGGGTGAGCGGGTCGGCCCCTGGCGCTGGGGCGCTGCGCTGATTGCCATGATCGGCGCGATGATCCTGCTGCGGCCCACGCCCGCCAGTTTTCAGCCTGCCGCGCTGCTGGCGCTGGCAGCGGCGGCGGTGATGGGGCTGGAGCTGATCTTCATCAAGAAGCTGGCGGGCCGCGAGGCGCCCCTGCAGGTGTTGTGGGTCAACAACCTGTTGGGGCTGGCAATTGCCAGCTGCGCGGTGCTGCCTGTCTGGCAGATGCCAAGCCCGGCGCAATGGGCGGCGCTGGCGGGGCTGGGACTGCTGATGGCCTGCGCGCAGGCCTGTTTCATCAACGGGATGGCGCGCGCCGATGCCTCGTTTGTGGCGCCGTTCAGCTATGCCACGCTGGTGTTTGCGGCGCTTTATGACTTTCTGGGTTTTGGCGCGGTGCCGGATGCGGTCTCCGTCCTCGGCGCCGTGATCATCCTGGCCGGAGCCGCCGTGCTTGCCTGGCGGGAGGGACGGCGCAAACCAACCGCCGCCTCAGCCGCCCCCGCCGCGCGGTAAGGCCGGCGCCCGGCAGGACGCCGCCTGGCCACCGGGTCAGGGCTTCAGCCGGTAGCCGGTGCGCAGCATCCCCCAGGCCAGGCCGCTGACCGCCAGGGTCGCGCCGCCGCACACCGCCAGACCCAGCCAGGGCGAGCTGTCCGATGTGCCGATCACCCCGAATCGCACTCCGTCGATCAAGTAGAACACCGGGTTCAGATGCGAGATCGCCTTGAGCACCGGCGGCAGCGCCTCCACCGAATAGAAGGTGCCGGACAGGAACGCCAAGGGCGTCACGATGAAGTTGGTGATCGCCGCCATCTGGTCGAACTTGTCGGCAAAGACCCCGGCGACGATGCCCAAGGCCCCGAGGAAAGCCGCGCCCAGCACGATGAACAAAAGCGCCACCAGCGGATGCGCGGGCACGATCTGCAGCACCGCCATCAGCCCCAGCCCGATGCCCAGCGCCACCAGCGTGCCGCGCGCCACCGCGCCCGCCAGGTAGCCCAGCAAAATCTCCAGCCCCGACAGGGGCGGCATCAGCGTGTCGACGATATTGCCCTGCACCTTGGCGATCACGATGGAGGAGGAGGTATTGGCAAAGGCATTCTGGATCACCGTCATCATCATGATGCCCGGCGCCAGGAAAGTCAGGAACGGCACGCCCATGACGTCGCCGCGCCTGGGGCCGATGGCAATGTTGAAGATCATCAGGAACAGCGCCGCGGTCACCAGCGGCGCCAGCAGGGTCTGGGTCCAGACCACCAGGAACCGCTTCACCTCGCGCCAGGCCAGCGCCTTGAGCCCCAGCCAGTTCACCTGCCCGAACCTGCGCGCGCCCAGTTCGACCTGATATCCCTGATCTGCCATGATGCCCCCTGTGTTTTTGCTGCTTTGCCTGCATAACGGCTGCCGCTTGGGGCGCAAGATGCCTTGTAACTCCGCCCGCAGTGATTAGAATAGAGCGATCACACGGAATATGATGGCGGCCGCAGAACCCCTGGGGCCGCTATTAGCTTGGAAAGGCAACAGATGTCCTGGACAGACGAGCGCGTCGAACTGCTCAAGAAAATGTGGGGCGAAGGCCAGTCGGCCAGCCAGATCGCCAAGGAACTGGGCGGCGTGACCCGCAACGCCGTGATCGGCAAGGTGCACCGGCTCGGCCTGTCCAACCGCAACAGCGGCGGCGCCAAGGCGGCTGAACCCAAGGAAAAGCCCGCGGCAGCCCCGGCCGCTGCCGCGCCGAAACCGGCCGCGGCGCCCAAGCCCAAGCCGCAGCCCAAGACCGAACCGGCCCGCCCGGCCGCGGCCCAGCCTGCAGCCGACGCCAAGCCCGCAACGCCTGCGCGCCGCCAGATCATCCCGGCCGGCCAGCCGCTGCCGCCGCAGCCCTCCGCCAATGAGATCAGCCCCGAGGCGCTGGCCAAGGTGAACGAGGTCGAGAAGAAGGCCAAGAAGCTGGGCCTGATGGAGCTGACCGAGCGCACCTGCAAATGGCCGGTGGGCGACCCGGCGACTGAGGACTTCTGGTTCTGCGGCCTGCCCGCCCAGCAGGGCAAACCCTATTGCGAGGCGCATGTGGGCGTGGCCTTCCAGCCGATGTCCTCCCGCCGCGACCGCCGCCGCTGAGCGCGTCCGGCAGCTTGAGATATCAAAGCCCCGGCAGTGCGTCCGGGGCTTTTTGTTTTTGCGGGGCCTCCCGTCTTCCAGGAAGGTCTGCATGGCAGGATGCATCCGGCACAAGCGCCGGACACGGCTATTTCTCGCCGCATGTGTCGGTGGGCTGGCAAGCGGCGCCCGGTTTGCGCAAATATGGGACCTGGCAATATCCCAATCTATTTGACTTGTGAGCGGGCAGAGCTTCCGTCTGTGCCGCATTGGCCAACGACTGCAAGCAGCCCGTCACGAACTTGCGGAAGACAAGGCTTCATTCCGCTGCCTCGACCGGTTTTGCCCAATCTTCCCATCCTGTTCCGGCTGTCATGACCGGGCCTTCCCAAGCAAAGGGGATCTGATGGATGGTGGTGTCGCGCCCGTCGATCTGAAACACAAAATAAGCCGGATCCATCGGGGCACCTTTCAGCAGTTCAGTTTCACTCAGGTCTGGGATTGACTGGTTGCCTGTCGAAGGCACGCTGGCAAAAGGGACCCCCGCCAGGCACCCGTGGATGGGCGCATGAACATGGCCGAAATGGATGTAGTCAATTTTTTCTGCATGGGCTCTGATCAGGCCCTGAAAAGGGCTGCGATCATCCTTGTTCAGGGCGATCTTGTCTTCGGCGGGCAACCCCAACAGCATCGGGTTGTGATGCAGAAAAACGCGTGCGCGTTCGCAACTTTCAAGCTCGGCCTGCAGCCAAGCCCGGCGGACTGCGCAGAAATGCCCGGCATGAGTGCGCTCGCCCACGCTGTCGAGATAAATGAAGCGCGCACCGTCGACTGTTTCAGCATGATTGACGAAGCCGTTTTCGTCCACGGGATGATCCGCAAAAACGGACCGGAAGGTTGCCCGGTCGTCGTGGTTGCCAATCATCAGCCGCACCGGAACCGGCAGATCGGCGACGGCAGCTTGCAGCGCTTCATAGGCTGCGCGTTCCCCCCAGTGGGCCAGATCGCCAGTTATGATAATGCGTGCGGCATCGGCATGGTTTTCCATCACGTGGGCCAGAGCGCGTGCGAACCGGGCATGGGGGTTCAGCCCGCCCATTTCCTCGCCGGGGACTGTCAGGTGAATGTCTGAAATATGGATGATTTTCATTTTCTTACTCTGCCCGAAGAAGAACCGGCCGCACGCAGGTGCGCGCGCAGCCGGAAAGAAGGCGTTAGCCGTTGGGAAGCAGGTCGGCGACTTCTTCGACCATCTCTTGCTGCAGCGCTTTCATGTCGGTGGCGTCGCCAGTGACAATGCGTTCGATGCCGTCGTAGATCACCTGAGTGACCGCCAGACCATTGTCGCCCGGATAAGCCAGCCAGTCGCGAAGCAGCGGCAGCTGATCCACGGCAGTCTGCTTGTTCGGGTTCTGGTCATAGAAATCAGCCAGGATCACCTCGTTCGCGGCCTTGTTCGGCGGCATGTAACCGGTGGTCTTGGCCACTTCGGCTGCGCCTTCGCCGCTGGTGATGAACTTGAGCCAGGCCCAGGCGGCCTCCTGCACTTTCGGATCATCCGACGTTGAGGTCAGCATGGCGGCGTTGCCGCCCGCAGGCAGGCCTTTGGGAGTTTCGCCCATGCCGGGGAACGGGCCGGTTTTCAGCGCGAACTCACCTTGCGAGCGTTCGACAGCGCCCAGGGCCGAGGTCGACCAGAACATCATGCCGATCTCACCCGCCGAGAAGGAGGCCAGCGCCGCCTTCCACTCGAGGTTCTGCATGTCGCATTTGGTGAAGATCTCCTGCATCTGCTCCATGGCGGCCAGTGCCTCGGGGCTGTCCAGAGTCACACGGCCGTTGTCGACAATCGCCTTGTCCTGTGACCACATCAGCGCCTGCATGAACCAGTTGCCGGTGATGTTCCAACCCCAGAAAATCGGGTTGTCGATGCCGTTGGCCTTCATGGTTTCGCACATGCCGATCACCTCGTCCCAGGTGGTGGGCAGGGTTTCAACTCCGGCTTCTTGCAGGAGGTCCATGTTGTAATAGCCAACCGGCAGCGAGACCGAGAACGGCAGGCCGTGAACGTTTTCGCCAAAGGTCGACAGCGACAGCATGGCCTCGTGGTAGCCATTCTTGGCAAAATCCGCTTCTTTGGCGATGAACGGTTCCAGCGATTTGGCGATGCCCTTGTCGACCAGGATCTGCTGACGGTTCAGACCCTGCATTGTGACATCGGGAAGGTTGCCGGACACTGCTTCGCGCAGGATGGTGTTGGTGCCGTCCTCGTAGGATTCATAGGTGGCGCGGAATTTCACATCAATATTCGGATGCGCTTTCCTGAAGGCCGGCATCATGGCCTCATAGGTGACGTCGAACAGATGGCTGTAGGGATAGGCGAATTCGATGGTCACGGTGTCTTCGGCCATCGCGGCGGCAGCGGTCAGCGCCAGGGCCATTGCAGACAGGGCGGTTTTCATGGAAATCTTCCTCTCATTCCAAACGTGGAGCGCTTGTGTTTGGCGATGCACGCTCCGGGTTGATCCCAGTCGGGATTACGGGAGGGTGCGGGGCAGCCCGCACCCGAAACTCATTTCATTCCGTTCAAGGTGATCCCTTCAATGAAGCGCTTCTGCGCCAGCAGGAACGCAACGATCAGCGGGGTAACGATCACGGTGGCGGTGGCCATCATCGGGCCAAAGAATGACCCGTCGCCATCTCCCTTGAACTCACGCAGGCCCAAAGGCGGCGTAAACAGGTCGCGGTTTCCGGTCACCACAATGCGGGGCCAGAAGTAGTCGTTCCAATGGGCCACGATCGAGAAAATGGCAAAGGCCAGCAGCGCCGGGATTGCGGTAGGCAGCATGACCCGCCAGACGATGGCGAATTCGCCCATCCCGTCCATGCGCGCCGCGTCAATCAGATCATCCGGCACCGTCATGAAGAACTGGCGCATCAGGAAGATGCCAAAGACCGAAATCGTCCAGGGCACAACAAGCGCGGCATAGGTATTGGTCAGCCCCAGCTTGGCCAGCATGATGTAAAGCGGCAGCGCAATGGCGTGAACGGGGATCAAGAGGCAGAACAGCACCAATCCGAAAACCGCATCCCGGCCCCAGAATTTCAGCTTGGCCAGGGCATAGGCCGCAGGCAGCGCGACCACGACCTGGATCAGGAAGATCGACGCCGTCACGATGACCCCGTTCAGCAGATAGCGTAGCAGCGGCGCCTCGGTGAAGGCCTTGGAATAGTTGAAGACGACAGGCCGCATCGAGCAGTCAGCCGTAGCCTCTGCCACCAGCAGCTCCCGGATCGCACTGTCGCTTTGCCCCGGGAAACGGTTCGCTGCGGCGGCGATATCATCACGGCTGGGGTCGCGTAGCTTGACACAGCGCTCATCCACCATCATTTCCTGCCGTCCGAAAAATCCGCCCTCTCCCCGGTCAATCTCACCTGGCGATTTGAACGAATAGCTGACCATCATATAGAACGGCGCAAGGACAACGATCACGCCAAGGATCAGGATCAGGTGCTTCCACCAGTCACGGGTCATTTGTAATGGACCTTTCGTTCCACCAGCCAGCGCTGGATCAGCGTGAGAAACATGACGAAGGCAAGGAACAGCATGGTGATTGCCGAGCCGATCCCGATCAGGTTCTGCTGGATGCCCTTCTCAAAAATGGCAAACATCATCACATAGGTGGACTTGTTCGGCCCGCCGCCCTGCGGCCAGAAGGCCTCGATGGTGTCAAAGACCTGAAAGGCGCGGATGCAGGTGATGGTGACGACAAATACAGTGGTCGGCCCCAGCGCAGGCCAGGTTACCAGCCGGAACCGCTCCCAGGCGGATTTGGCCCCGTCCATCTCTGCGGCGTGATACAGCTCACGGTGGACGCTGGTCAGCCCGGCCAGATACAGCACCATGTTAAAGCCGAACCCCTGCCAGATGCCGATAAAGCATATCACCCAGATCGCATAGCGTTTGTCGCCCAGCCAGACCGGGAAGCGGTCAGCGCAGCCCTGCGCCAGGAAGGGCCAGATCTGTTCCAGAAATGTGCCGCAGCTCATTTCCAGCGTGCGGTTCACCATACCGATTGACGGGTGAAGCATGAACTCCCACGCAATTGCCATCGCCAGAAGCGTCGCCATGACCGGCAGGAAGTAGATCGTCTTGTAGATCTCGCGGAACCGGCCCAGCGAATTGATCAGCAGCGCGGCCCCCAGCCCAAGCCCGACCGAGATCGGCACCACGGTCACCACATAGGTCAACGTCGCCAGAAACATCTTTTCATAGGCCGAACGGGTAAACAGCTTTTCATAGTTGCGGCTGCCGACCCAATCAAAACCGCTGTTTCCAAGCGAATAGCTGGTGAAGGACAGCACCCCCGCGATGACGATTGGCACCAGCAGGACGATCACCATCAATACCAAGGCCGGCGCGGTCAAGACCCATGCGGCGCGTCGTTCTTTGGTTGCGTGACCTGCAACTGCGCTTGGCGCTGTATCAGTCATGGAGGTTTCGATGGCTGACATCTCAGGCCACCTCAGAGGTTGCAGCGTTCGGATGACGAAGCCTGCGTACGCGTGCCCCACCCGCATCGAAAATCAGCGCTTTGTCCGCATCAAACGCCAGGGCGACAGGTGCTCCCAGCGCCAAAGCTGCGCGTTGTTCAGGCTCTGCGCGCAGCGTAACGCGCTCCTCCAGGCCCGCGACTTCGACTTGAACGAACAGCTCTGAACCCAGGTTTTCGCTATGAACAACACGGCCGCGGATCGGACTGTCTCCGCTTGTCAGCCGAAGCGCCTCAGGCCGGATACCCAGTGAGCCGACACCTCTGCCCCCGTCGATAACGGCAAGATCCAAGGCCTGATCCAGCAGGCTCAGCCGTCCGTCAGCTGCGATTTCAAGCGGCAGGATGTTGATTTTTGGAGAGCCGATGAATTCGGCAACCTCGATCCGGTCGGGATCTTCATAGACCACATCAGGGGCTGCACATTGCAGGATGCGCCCGCCCATCATCACCGCGATGCGGTCTGACATCGTCATCGCCTCGACCTGATCATGAGTCACATAGATAAATGTCGCTGCCAGACGGCGGTGCAGCTGCGCGATCTCAGCCCGGGTCTGGACCCGCAGTTTCGCATCGAGATTGGACAGCGGTTCATCCAGCAAGAACGCGGCAGGCTCCCGCACCAGGGCCCGCCCCAGAGCCACCCGCTGGCGCTGGCCACCGGAAAGCTGACCCGGCTTGCGGTCCAGAAGATGCCCGATCTCAAGCATTTCAGCAGCATGGCGGACATCCCGGCCTATACCGCCAGCCACGGTACGTGCGCCGGGCATAAAGCCGCCGACAACCGGCAGCCGCTGCAATCCGTTCATGCGCCGCATCCTGAGCGGCACCGCGATGTTTTCGCCCACGCTCAGATGCGGGTAAAGCGCATAGGACTGGAACACCATCGACAGATTGCGGTCCGCCGCGCGCTGGCCTGCAACGGAATGCCCGCCGATCCGGATGACTCCGTCGCATTGGTCTTCCAGTCCGGCGATGATCCGCAGCAGTGTGGACTTGCCGCAGCCTGACGGACCAACCAGCGAGATAAATTCACCGTCGGCAATATCAAGGGATACCCCTTTGAGCACCTCGGTCTCGCCAAAGCGCTTGGTTACATTTTTGATGCTCAGCCCTGCCATCCGATTCCTCCATCTGACAGGGGCTGTCTAAGCAGCTGAGCCTTCACTTTTGTGACGTCATATTAGTGAGACTAATGGCGGCTATGGCCTCGCTCAAAAGGAGGCCAAACATGCGCGCCAACCATCACCAGTTTGTTGCCTTTGCCTATGTTGTCCGCGAGGGCAGCTTCTCAGCCGCTGCCGTGCGGCTGGGAGTGACGCAGTCAGCCGTGACCCAGCATATCGCCAAATTGGAGAAACAAGTCGGCTCGCAGCTGCTGGTGCGCGGCCGGGATGGCATTTCACTTACCCGGACAGGGCAGGAGTTCTATGGCCTGGCCGACCGTATGGTTGCACTGAATTCCGAAATCAGCGAGCGGCTGGAAGGGTATGAAGCTATGGCCCGCGGCCACATCAGGATTATCGCCAACGCCCCTCTTCCCGCGCTCAAAGCGATCAGCCGGTTCAGGCAAGCCTATCCTGATGTCGAAATCGACTTTGCCCTTTTTGGCTGGACAACCGCAATCAACCTTTTGCAAGAGCGGCGGGCGGATGCCGGCCTGATCACGGATCCGCCGCACTCTGAGGACTGGGAGCGCGTGACGGTGCAAAAGAACCAATACGTGGCCTATCTCCTGCCCGCTTCTCCGCTCGCCGAACGTGACATTCTGAGCTTCGAGGATCTTCAGGGGGAAACCGTCATCCTGCCGGAAACCGGATCTCTGACGGAACGTGTCGTGCGCGAAGCACAACTTAAAAGCGGGGTGCGCTTTCAGCGAACAATAACGATGAGCACATTCCCCTTGATGTGTGAGGCGGTGTTGCAAGGGGCCGGAACAGCGATCTTCCTTGGTAAGAGCGGGTTGATTTCGAGAGGTTTGGCCGAAGTTCCAATCGCTGAACTGACCCAGCAGCACGAAACCGCAATTGTGGCTCCAAAGGACAGAGCAAAACTGCGGCTGGTAAAGGCTTTCATTGGAATTGCCTCCTCCTGACCCCAAGTCGCAATCTGCGCTTCCTGGACGTTCGCCCCACGCGCAGCGTTCGCCGCAATGAGCTCAGTACAGATATTCGCTGCGTTGGCTCTCAATGCCCCCTTTGAGTGTCGTGCAGGCAAAGCCGTCGCCTCGCCTGCAAGCTCAGATCAGTTCGCGACCGGCCCCTCAGACGTGAACTTCGGGATCACGCTGTCCGAGGCCGCCTTGGGCTCAATCCCCGGCCAGTTGCCTTCGGCCAAGTTGATATTGCCGGGAATGTCTTCCTCCCAGAAGCCGACGACCACGTCGGTGATGTTCAGATACAGCTTGTCATCGACGATGCGCCACAGGTTCGGGTTGGCCGGCACCTTGCCGCCCTTGGAGACGCCATAGGCGCAGTGGCCGTCATACTGCGGCGCGTAATAGGCCGGGTTTTCCAGGAACTTGTCGCGGTTTTCCGCAGTGGAGAACGCCCAGGTGGCGCCGTTGTAGTCGGCGGTGAATTCAGTGCTGCCCCGCACCGGCGCGGTCTGCGGCGTGCCCACCGGGTTCATTTCCAGGCTGCGGTAGGCCACCACGTCATAGCCCGAAACGGCATAGCCGGTGCCGTCGACATACTGTTCCCCGGCAAAGGCCGGCAGGGCAAAGGACAGCGCTGCCGCGGCAGCAAATGCAAAACGCTTCATGAAATCATCCCTTTCATCGGTGATCGCTTCAACTGGGGCACCGGTTCGCGGCTCTGGCGCGCGGCTCCGGCTTCGCCATTGACATTACTGCCGCTGCGGCAAATGCGAAGGGGGGCTCACGTCTCTGTGTCCGGGAACGAGAGGATGTGAGCGTTTTGTAAAATTTCCGCGGCCCAGACCTTCCAGTCATTGGAATTTCCGATTTTCCCCTTATCTCTGCCAAAGTCGGCCGCCGCGACCCTGCGGGCGGCCAATGACAGGAAACAATCAGAACAAGGCCCGACAGATGAGCGATACCTCCTACACCCCGCCGAAAGTCTGGAAATGGGAAAAAGGCAACGGCGGCCAGTTTGCCTCCACCAACCGCCCGGTTGCCGGCCCCACCCACGACAAGGAGCTGCCGGTGGGCGAGCACCCCTTCCAGCTCTACTCGCTGGCGACGCCGAACGGGGTCAAGGTCACCGTGATGTTCGAGGAACTGCTGGCCGCAGGCCACAAGGGCGCCGAATACGACGCCTGGCTGATCGACATCGGCGAAGGCGACCAGTTCGGCTCGGGCTTTGTGGAGATCAACCCGAACTCCAAGATCCCGGCGCTGATGGACCGCAGCGGCACTGAGCCGGTGCGGGTGTTCGAGAGCGGCTCGATCCTGGTGCATCTGGCGGAGAAATTCGGGGAATTCCTGCCCCAGGACGGCCCGGCCCGCATCGAGACCCTGAACTGGCTGTTCTGGCAGATGGGCAGCGCGCCCTACCTGGGCGGCGGTTTCGGCCATTTCTACGCCTATGCGCCGGAGAAGTGGCAATACCCGATCGACCGATTTGCAATGGAAACCAAGCGCCAGCTTGACGTGCTGGACCGCCAGCTGGCGGACCGCACCTATATCGCGGGCGAGGACTATACCATTGCCGATATGGCGATCTGGCCGTGGTACGGCCAGTTGGTTCTGGGCCGCCTCTATGATGCCGCCGAATTCCTCGACGCGGAAAGCTATACCAATGTGGTCCGCTGGGCCAAGGCCATCGACGACCGCCCGGCGGTGCAGCGCGGCCGCAAGGTGAACCGCTCCTTCGGCGATCTGCACATGCAGCTGCACGAGCGCCACGACGCCAGCGATTTCGAAACCCGCACGCAGGACAAGCTGGAAGCGGCGGCGGAGTAACCCGCTCCGCCCCTTGAGATGACCCAAGCGCCCGCGGCAACGCGGGCGTTTTTGCTTTTCGCGCCCTACATCCAGCCCAATTGCGTCAGGGCGTGCACATCGTTCCAGACCTTCGTCATATGGCGGATTTTCGGCCCGTCGAAATCCAGCACATAGACATAATCCGAGGCCACTTTCCTGCCGGTCGGCGCACCGTTGCCCGCATCGGCCGTATGGGTGCCGTGAAAGACCGCAAACAGGATCGCACGGCTGGCGTCCTCATCCACCGCCAGGGATTTGAACTCGGCATGGGCGTCCGGCATCGGGGTCAGCAGCCCCTTGGCCCATTCCGTATAGTCTGCCAGCGTCCTGATCTCCGCCAGCGCGTCCGACTGAACCGCGAAGGTGGCGTCCGGCGTGCACCATTCCTGGCACACGTCCCATCCCTTGCCCGCGTCGCAGGCCTCGCAGAAATCATTTGCGGTCTGTTTGATGGACATCGTTCTCTTCCTCCCTGCTGGGTAGCCGGGCATGGCGCTTGGCCACGCCCTTGCAGCAGCAGATAAGGCGAAAACGGCGGCGGGCGAGGCCGGGCTACTTCAGCCGCGGCGGCTTCTCAGGGTCGCTGCCCGGCGTCACGGGCTTGTATTCCTGCGGGGCTTGCGGCTCCGGCAGGTCAAAGCGCAGACCTGCCCGTGCAAGCTTGGCCGCCGCCGGGTCCTCCGCTTCGAAAAACGCCACATCCATCGCCCCGGCCTCGATGCCGGAAAAGGTCAGCGCCTCACCGGCCGCCTTGGCGAGCGAGGCCTGCGCCGCCTCCTTGGCGCCGACAAAGCCCAGGAGATGCCCCTGCCCGCCGCCGGCATAGCGCACACCAGCCAGATAAGCCGCCGCCGCCAGCCCGCCCGCAGTGGCCAGCTTGGCATCCAGCGCCGTCAGCAGCGCCTCCGGCAGGCCCTTGGGCGCGGTGAACATCTCCACCGCGGCCTCCACCTCATCCGGCGCGTGCCCCAGCGTCTGGTGCAGCCAGCTGACCGCCTCCGCCGGGATCAGAATGGCCGAGGGCGCCACCTCCAGGTTCAGCCCCAGGCCAATGCCCTGCCCGGCCAGCATCTGCGCAATCACACGGCCCGACAGCGCCGCGTAAGGCACAGGTTTGCCTGCGAACTGCGCCAGCCGTTCCTCACGGTCGAACACCAGCACAAAGGCCCCGTCCGGCGTCTCGAACAGCTCCGGAGAGATTTGCTCCCCCTCCGCCTCCGCCGCCAGCATCAGGAACAGCTCGCAATCGGCCAGCCGCTCATAGAACCGCAGGCGCGCGGCATCCTCTGCGGGCGCTGCCTCCATCGCGGCGTGGGCCAGATCCAGCGGGGTTTCATCTGTCATTGCATCAGCTCCTTCACCCGGGCCTGCAGCACCGGCAGCAGTTCGGCCTCGAACCAGGGGTTTTTCTTCAGCCACCCGGTATTACGCCATGACGGGTGCGGCAAGGGGAAGACCTGCGGCGCATGATCCCGCCAGCCGCGCACCAGCTCTGTCAGCGGCCCCTTCACCCCCAGGTGATAACGCTGCGCATGGGCCCCGACCAGCACCTTGAGCTGCACATCCGGCAGATGGTCCATCACTTGATGGTGCCAGGTCTTGCCGCAGATGGCAGGCGGCGGCAGGTCGGCTTTCTTGTCACTATAGCCGGGAAAGCAAAAGCCCATCGGAACCACCGCGACGTGGTCCTTGTCATAGAATTCTGCCTCCGTCAGTCCCAGCCAGGCCCGCAGCCGGTCGCCGGAGGGGTCGGTAAACGGCCTGCCGCTTTCATGCACCCGCGCCCCTGGCGCCTGGCCCGCGATCAGGATGCGGGCGGTGGGGCGGAACCAGACCACCGGACGGGGGGCGTGCGCAGTTGCGGTGGCGGCAAAGCGGTCAGCACAGAGCCGGCAGTTGCGAATCTGCGCCTTAAGCTCCCCGCTGCCGCTAATTGTTTCGCACCTGGAAACAGCCATTTACCGCTCCGCTTGTCCGGTTTGCCCTTAAAGACCCGCCCGGAACACCCGCTGACGGCTCAATTCGTTAAAACTTCGTTGAACATCTATGACACAATTCGACATAATAAGGTCAAATTCGCCACCTATGCCATTAACACTCTTTTGATAGGAAGAAGACGCGGGCACGCAAGAAAGCCTGCGCAGGACGAGGCAGATTGAGCCGGCCGCAGGGCCGCACGGGCAGTACCGGAACAAGCAATGCTTGAGTTTGAAAACGTCAGCAAGTCCTTCTGGACGGGAACCCAGCGCAAGGTGATCCTTGACCGCGTGTCGTTCCGCGTCGAGCCGGGCAAATCGCTGGGCGTTCTGGCCCCGAACGGTACTGGCAAGACCACGCTGATCAACATGATGGCCGGGCTGGAAAAGCCGGATGAGGGCGAGATCCGCCGCAACTGCAAGATTTCCTTTCCGCTGGGCTTCATGGGCGGGGTCATCAGCCGCCTTTCGGCGATGGAAAACAGCCGCTACATTGCCAAGCTTTACGGCCTGGACCCGGATTACGTGGAGGCCTATTGCCGCTGGCTGTGCGGCCTCAAGGAGTATTTCGACCAGCCGATCGGCACCTATTCGGCGGGGATGCGGGCGCGGTTCAGCTTCTCGCTGATGCTGGCGCTGGATTTCGACATCTACCTGATCGACGAAGGCATGCCGAGCACCACCGACGTGGAGTTCAACCGCAAGGCCGGCGAGATCCTGCAGGAGCGCTTGCAGACCACCACCATTATCATCGTCTCGCACCAGGCCAAGACGCTGGAGAAATTTGCCCGTTCCGCGGCTGTCCTGCTGCAGGGACAGCTGCATATGTTTGACACTTTGGAAGAAGCGAAACAGCTCTATGACTACGAAACCGAGAGCTAAGAAGTTCCGCATCCGCCGCAGCACTGCGGCGGCCGGGGCCCGCGATGCCGGCACCTCTCCTTCGGCGCCGGGCGCTGCTGCAGCGGCCGGGCAGCCCCAGCCGGGCCAGCAGGCTGCCGCCGCCTCTGCCGTCCGGCCCGCGGCGGCCTCTTCTGCGCCGGCCAAGAACACCGCGACGGGCGGTGCGCCGCTCTCCGGCATGGTCAGCTCCGCCCGCGAGGCCAGCATGGAAACCGATATCGAGGCGATCCGCCGCGAAGGGCTGACCGGCCGCCAGCTGCGCCTGGCCCGGCGTATGGCGCAAAAGCACAATCTGCCCGCCACCTCGGATTTTGAGGCGGTGCGGATGCTGCGCGAGCGCGGCATCGACCCGTTCCAGCGTACCAATATGCTGGAACTGGTGGTCCCCCAGAACAAGTCGCAGCCCTCAGGCACCCCGCCCGCGCCGGGCTCTGTGCAGCTGCCGCAGACCGTGCCCGCCGCCAACACCACCCTGCCCTCGACCGAGCTCAGCCCGGCTGAGCGGCGCAACCGCGAAATTCAGGAAATTCAGCGCGATATCGCGCGGCGCCGCCGCCGCAAGCTGTCGCTGCTGGCGGCGCGGCTGGCGTTCTTCGTGCTGCTGCCGACACTGGCCGCGGGCTATTACTTCTATTCGGTGGCCACGCCGATGTATTCGTCGAAATCGGAATTCCTGGTGCTCAAGGCCGACAGCGCGGCCGGAGGCGTCGGCGGTCTGCTGTCCGGCACCCAGTTCGCCACCAGCCAGGACTCGATTGCGGTGCAAAGCTACCTGATGTCCAAGGAGGCGATGCTGCGGCTCGACCGGGAGGCGGGCTTCAAGGCGCATTTCACGCAAGACTGGCTGGACCCCATCCAGCGGCTGGAGAGCGCCCCCACCAACGAGGAGGCCTATGCCACCTACAGCCGCAACGTGAAAATCGGCTATGACCCGACCGAGGGCGTGGTGCGGATGGAAGTGTCCGCCGCCGACCCCGAAGCTGCAGCGGAGTTTTCGCGCAAGCTGATCTCCTATGCGCAGGAAAAGGTGAACAACCTGTCGCAGCAGAAACGCGCGGACCAGATGTCTGAAGCGGAAACAGCCCTTGCAGATGCAGAGGCCCAGCGCCGCGCCGCGCAGCAGCGGCTGGTGGTGCTGCAGCAGCAAGGTTCCGTGCTGGACCCTGAGGGCGTGGTCGCCTCCCTGCGCCAGCAGATCAGCACCTTTGAAATCCAGCTGGAGGAGAAGCGGCTGGAACTGGCCGCCCTGCAGGACAACGCCCGCCCCAACCGGGCCAAGGTCAGCGGCGCGGAGGCCGACATCCGGCGGCTGGAAGCGGTGATCAGCAGCCTCAACAACCGGATGGTCGATGCCTCGGCCGGCGAAAACTCGCTTGCCAACCTTCGCATCCAGATCCAGATGGCGCAGGCCGACCTCGCCACCCGCGACCTGATGCTGCAATCGGCCTTGCAGCAAGTGGAAACCACCCGGCTGGAGGCCAACCGCCAGGTCCGCTACCTGACCACCGCGGTGGAGCCGGTGCCCAGCGACGAACCCTCCTATCCGCGCAAGTTCGAGAATACCGTTTTGGCATTCCTGATCTTTTCCGGTATCTACCTGATGTGTTCGCTCACCGCGTCCATCCTGCGGGAGCAGGTGTCATCGTAAAGCCATCGGGTACCCATGAAAAACATCGATATCGCCGGCCTCACCATCGGCAATGACCGTCCGCTGACCATCATTGCCGGCCCCTGCCAGCTGGAAACCGCGGACCACGCCCGGATGATTGCAGGCGCCCTCAAGGAGGCCTGCGAGAAGGCAGGCGCCCAATTCGTGTTCAAGGCCTCCTACGACAAGGCCAACCGCACCTCGCTCTCCGGCAAGCGCGGGCTTGGCATCGACGAGGGGCTGAAGGTTCTTGACACCATCCGCAGCGAATTCGGCGTGCCGGTGCTGACCGACGTGCACACCGAGGCGCAATGCGCGGCCGCGGCGGAGGCCGTGGACATCCTGCAGATCCCCGCCTTCCTGTGCCGCCAGACCGACATGCTGCTGGCCGCAGGCAACACAGGCAAGGCGGTGAACATCAAGAAGGGCCAGTTCCTGGCGCCCTGGGACATGGCCAATGTTGTCGCCAAGGTGGAAAGCACCGGCAACCAGAACATCCTGCTGACCGAACGCGGCACCTCCTTTGGCTACAACACGCTTGTGGCCGACATGCGCTCGCTGCCGCAGATGGCGCAGGGCGGCTACCCGGTGGTGATGGACGCCACCCATTCCGTCCAGCAGCCCGGCGGCAAGGGCGGCTCCACCGGCGGCCAGCGCGAGTTTGCCCCGCTGATGGCGCGGGCGGCGGTGTCGCTCGGCATCGCCTCCGTCTTCATCGAGACCCACCAGGACCCCGACAACGCGCCCTCTGACGGGCCGAACATGATTTACCTTGACCAGATGCCGCAGCTGATCGAAAGCCTGATGCGCTTTGATGCGCTGGCCAAGGCCGACCCCATCCGTATTTGATCCAGTAAAGAGATTTCAGACATGACCAAACCGCAGCCTGAGGTGACCCCGAACACCTGGAGCTTTCTGCGTGACGCGATGATCAAGCCCACCGGCTTTCGCGAATATGACGCCCGCTGGAAGTACCCGGAGGAGATCAACCTCCCCGGCATGACCGCCCTGGGCCTCGGCCTTGGCACCCAGATGCGCAAGCGCGGCATCGAACCGGTGATTGCCGTCGGCAACGACTACCGCGACTATTCGCTGGCGATCAAGAACGCCCTGATCCTGGGCCTGATGCAGGCCGGTATCCAGGTCAAGGACATTGGCCCGGCGCTGTCGCCGATGGCCTATTTCGCCCAGTTCCATCTGGATGTGCCCGCGGTCGCCATGGTCACCGCCTCGCACAACCCCAACGGCTGGACCGGCGTCAAGATGGGCTTTGACCGCCCGCTGACCCACGGCCCCGACGAGATGGGCGAGCTGCGCGACATCGTTCTGAACGGCGAAGGCCAGCCCGCGCCCGGCGGCTCCTACGAGTTCGTGGAGGGCGTCAAGGAAGCCTATCTCGACGACCTCGTCGGCGACTTCAAGATGTCCCGCCCGCTCAAGGTGGTCTGCGCTACCGGCAACGGCACCGCATCGGCCTTTGCGCCGGAGCTGTTCAAGCGCATCGGCGTCGAGGTGGTCGAGAGCCACAACGAGCTGGACTACACCTTCCCGCACTACAACCCGAACCCCGAAGCCATGGAGATGCTGCACGACATGTCGGCCTCGGTGAAGGCCTCCGGCGCTGACCTGGCGCTTGGCTTTGACGGCGACGGCGACCGCTGCGGCGTGGTCGATGACGAGGGCGAGGAGATCTTTGCCGACAAGGTGGGCGTGATCATGGCCCGCGACCTGTCGAAACTGTACCCGAACTCCACCTTTGTGGCGGATGTGAAATCCACCGGCCTGTTTGCCTCCGATCCCGAACTGCAGAAAAACGGCGTCACCGCCGACTACTGGAAGACCGGCCACAGCCACATGAAGCGGCGGGTCAAGGAAATCGGCGCCCTGGCAGGGTTCGAGAAGTCCGGCCACTACTTCCTGGCCGAACCGGTGGGCCGCGGCTACGACTGCGGTATGCGGGTGGCGGTTGAGGTCTGCAAGATGCTGGACCGCAACCCGGATCAGTCGATGTCCGATCTGCGCAAGGCGCTGCCCAAGACCTGGTCCACCCCGACCATGTCGCCCTACTGTGCCGACACCGAGAAATACGCAGTGCTGGAGCGGCTGGTGCAGAAGCTGGTGGCCAAGCACGAAGCGGGCGAACAGCTGGCAGGCCGCGCAATCAAGGAAGTCGTCACTGTGAACGGCGCCCGGGTGATCCTGGACAACGGCTCCTGGGGTCTGGTGCGGGCGTCATCCAACACCCCGAACCTGGTGGTGGTCTGCGAAAGCTCCGAGAGCGAAGCCGAGATGCGGGCGATCTTTGCCGACATCGACGCGGTGATCCGCACCGAGCCGCTGGTGGGCGATTACGACCAGACCATCTGAGTTCGGCGCAAATGAGAGGTTTCGCCTGCTTCGCAGGCGATCCGCGCCCGCCTTCGGCGGGCGCTTTTTCTTTTTACTGAGAAGCGATTTAAGCGCAGGTCTGCCCTTGAATGCGCCCATTCGAGTGCAAGGCGCCTGCAGCCGCGTCAAGGACACGCCGGGCTGTGCCCGGGGGCCTTCGGCCCACCTTGACCCGGCGTCCGGCTGGGGCGCTCAGTTGCCGCCGAGCAGTTTCAGCAGCTGGTCGCGGGCTTCCTGCTCGATGCGCTGTTTCAGCAGGTCGTTGATGTCCTGTTCCGGAGCGGCTTCCGTGTTGAGGTTCAGCTCCTCGCTGATCTTCTGGCGCACCCGGTCCTTGGCGGTCTGCTCCACCTCATCCAATCGCGTCTGCAGCGCCTGGCTCAGATCCGGGCGAATGTGCGGATCTTCCCACGGACCGGTGATCCGGACCGGAATGGTCAGCACCTGATCGCTCCCCGCCCGCACCAGCTGCGGTGTGAACAGATAGTCGATGTCGCGCGCACCCAGCCCGATCCGCCCCTTGCCGTCGGCGCGGAAACCCTTGAGCAGCACCAGCAGGTCCTGGTTTCTGAGATTTCCGCCCTCGATCGTGTAGCTTGCGGTCAGCTGATCAAACACGGTGCTGCCGCCATTGCCGCCGGAGCGCATCAGCTGTTCCAGGTCAAAGCCGGTAAAGAACCCCTTGCCCGCTTCCAGCCAGCCCTTGCCGCTCAGCGACCGCATGATCGCGTCCACCGAATTGCCGGAGCCGAGGAACTCCAGCCCGCCCAGCGCCTCGCCGTTCAGGCGGCTGTAGCCCGCGGTCTCGCCCAGAGCGCGCTCCAGCCGGATACCGGTGAACGTGAGGTTTCCGCCCACCGACAGGCCGTCGCGGTTGTTCGCCACCACCTGCCCCTGTACCTGGCCGCCGAACATTGATGCCGGCAGGAATTTCACCACCGCACGCTCGCGCTCGAGGCTCAGGTTCAGCTGGCTCGGCCCCAGCTTGACACTGCCGGTATCAAGGCTGTCAAAGGTCAGATCCACCCCGGCATCAGCCAGCCCCAGCGCCGAGGCGTCGATGCGCTGCTTCGGCCACCCATCCGCCGCCGCGCCGCGGCTGTCCGGCCCGCCAGCCCCCTCGAGGCCGGCGAAATCGAGCGCCCCGCCCTGCAACTGGGCAGTGATCTGCGGGCGCCCGGCAAACTCCACATCCGCTGCGCCCGTCAGTTTGTTCTTGCCCAGCTCCACCGCCAAATCGCGCATCGAGAGGCGCCCGTCGGCGGTATAGGTCACATCGGCGCCAAGCACCGCCTTCTGCGCCAGCGCGTCGGGCAGGAACACCCCCAGCGCCAGCCCGGCCTGCAAGGCATCCTCAGCCCCGAAAGTCAGCCGCCCGCTGGCCTCGCCATTGATACCCGCGTGGCCATCAAACCGCCCCTTGCCGCCGGGCGCCGTCAGCGTGGCGCCGACCGAGGACACCTCGCCCGCCAGAAACGCCGCAAAGGTGCCGATCTCCGCGTCGATCTCCACCGGCTCGCCTGCCGGGCGCAGCGTGAACTTGGCGTTCACCGTGCCGTCAAGCTCCGGCCACAACAGGCTGAGGTCGGCATTCCTCATCTCAACCGGCTCTTCCCCATGCGCCGTGTAGCGCACGGAGGCCCCCGTCAGCTCCACCGCCTCGATCCGCAAGGGCTGCCCGGCGCTGCCCGCGGACCCGGTGCCGGCCGTGGCCGCCGCCCCGCCGCTGCCAAAGACCCAGTTGCCAACACCGTCCGCGTTGGTGGCCAGGTTCAGATGCGGCAGGATGGCAGAGACCTCGGTGACCCGCACATTGCCCTGCAGCAGATCCGCCGCCGCAACGCCGATGGTCACCCGCTCTGCCCGCAGCATCGGCTCCGGCCCGGCCCAGTCCGCATTGGACAGCGTCACCGCATCCGCCTTGACCCCCAGTGTCGGCCAGAAGGTAAAGCTCACCTTGCCGCCAAGCCCCAGCTGCCGCCCGGTCTGCGCCTCCAGCTGATCGGCGGCCAGCCGCGCGACCTTCTCGCCCGGCAGCAGCAAGACCAGCCCCGCCAGCAGCACCACTGTCAGAACCAGTGCCATCACGACCCGGATTATCAGCTTCATCGGCCCACTCCTCATGCCTTGTCCCCCTGTTTCCCGAGGGTCTTTTCCCCAGCTTACTCTTTGGGGAGAGGGGCGCAATGCAGGAAGCCCCCTGCCACCATAAAGCGTCATCACAATGCAGCAGGGGCCGCGAGGACAGGCTTCAGCCAGGCTTCGGGATGACAAGGGCCAGCGCTTCAACCTCGTCACGCATCAATCGCTCTCGTCATGCAAATCGCTTTTGCCGCAGGCTAAGGGCTTTGGCGCACTGGCTTCCACACCTGACGGAGGGCAGCGCCTGACCTTGGGGAGGTGCAAAGCGCCTTCCCAGGGGGAAGGTCAGGCGCTGCCCGGCCTATCGTCCGGGCAAGGGGAAAATGCAGCCCCTGGTGCACAGGGGGGGCACAGGCGGTGTACAGGGGGTGCACGCCTGGCACCCCCCGTTTTCCTTGCCTCCTGCCGCATTCCTGATATACGCGCGCGCATGACCAGTACCCCGTCCAGCAACCCGCCCAGCCTCCGCCCTGACCTCGCCCCGGAACCGCAGTTCCGCGAGGCGCCCCGTGACGGCCAGCCGACCCTCGGCATGGTCTCGCTCGGCTGCCCCAAGGCGCTGGTCGACAGCGAGCGGATCCTGACCCGGCTGCGCGCGGAAGGGTACGGCATCTCGCCCGATTACGCGGGCGCCGACGCGGTGATCGTCAACACCTGCGGCTTCCTCGACAGCGCCAAGGCGGAGAGCCTCGAGGCGATCGGCGAAGCGCTGAAGGAAAACGGCAAGGTGATCGTGACCGGCTGCCTGGGCGCCGAGCCCGACTACATCCGCGAGCATCACCCGCGCATCCACGCGGTCACCGGCCCGCATCAGTATGAACAGGTTCTGGACGCGGTGCATTCCGCGGTGCCGCCCTCTCCGAACCCCTACGTGGACCTGCTGCCCGCGGCCGGTGTGAAACTCACCCCGCGGCACTTCAGCTATCTCAAGATTTCCGAGGGCTGCAACCACAAGTGCAAGTTCTGCATCATCCCGGACATGCGCGGCAAACTGGCGTCGCGCCCCGTCCACGCAGTGCTGCGCGAGGCGGAGAAACTGGTTGAGGCCGGGGTGCGCGAACTCCTGGTGATTTCGCAGGACACCTCCGCCTATGGTCTGGACCGCAAGTATTCCGCCCACCCGTGGAAGGGGGAGGAGGTGCGCAGCCATATCCAGGACCTCTCCCGCGAGCTGGGCAAGCTGGCCCCGGCTGAGGACCTGTGGGTGCGGCTGCACTATGTCTACCCCTACCCGCATGTGCGCGAGCTGATCCCGCTGATGGCGGACCCAGAGAACGCGCTGCTGCCCTATCTGGACATCCCCTTCCAGCACGCCCACCCCGACGTCCTGCGCCGCATGGCCCGCCCGGCGGCGGCGGCCAAGACGCTGGACGAAATCCGCGCCTGGCGCGAGACCTGCCCGGACATTACCCTGCGCTCCACCTTCATCGTCGGCTTCCCCGGCGAAACCGAGGCGGAGTTCCAGCATCTGCTGGACTGGATGGACGAGGCGCAGCTGGACCGGGTGGGTTGTTTTAAATACGAAAACGTCGACGGCGCGCGCTCCAACGACCTGCCGGACCACGTGCCGGAAGAGGTCAAGCAGGAGCGCTGGGAGCGCTTCATGGAAAAGGCGCAGGCGATCTCCGAAGCCAAGCTGGCGGCCAAGGTCGGCCAGACGATGCAAGTGATCGTCGACGACATCGACGAAGACGGCATCGCCACCTGCCGCACCAAGGCCGACGCGCCGGAGATCGACGGCAACCTGTTCATTGATGAGGGGACAGAGGGGTTGCAAGTGGGGGATCTGGTAACGGTCGGGGTGGACGAAGCCGGGGAATATGACTTGTGGGGGCGCCTGCCTGTGTGAGGTCAACAGTTACATTGGATAGAGATTTTCAGGGCGGAGTGGGAACACTTCGCCCTTTTCATTTTCACGACCTTCCTCTGCAGTAAACAGAAATGAGATGGGACCGCAGCGGAGAGCCGCTTCCCACAGAACGAATCATGATTTATGATCTCAGGCACAGGTGGATACCAAACCTAGTGGCACTCACAACGCTCCGGAATTGTTGAACGCTGCCTATGTTCGGATCCTCTTGACACACCATAAAAATAAGGGCATTACGGCAGTAGGCAGACACCGAGAGCTATCAATAGTTTGATAGGTATCAGTTTATTGCCCGTTAGCGCAAAAAATGTTAGGTTGCCTTTGAACTAAAAAGGCGAGGCCGCCTCCTACAGCAACCCCGCCTTATGAAGAGGTCGCGTCTTGTGCAGCACGCGGCTGAACAAAGGCAAATTCTCTCCCTAGCATTAGAGAGAATACTCCTACTGCCTTTGAAGTTCAATCGCTGCTTCATTTGGCAAAAGGAGGAATCCATGCCGACGAAGAACTCGAGCCCTCGGCTCACGTCTAAACTCGCAGCCCACATCAAATGGCTCTGGCAGAATACACCTCTCAATCAAGCACAGATTGCGGCTCTTCTTGGCGCCTTGAATCAAGGACGTGTTTCTGAAGTTATCAACGGTCATCGCTTTTCTGATGTGACCCCGATTGAATTTGCGGGGTGGAAGGCATGACCAAGATCAAAGGCAAGCAAGATGGTCCGGGTGGCCGCAACGAACATTACGATATTGGACGCCGGAAAGACGTGCCACGCCGTACCGCTGTTAAGGAAGTCAAACAAGGTTTGCACCCAGACACTCATGTAGTGAAGATACGCGGTCGTGAATACGTTCGGGATAACCCTGATCGTTCAAAATCTGACAACGTAAACCGTTAAAAACCCAGCGCCTGACCCTGGGTGGGTGCGAAGCGCCCTCCCGTGGGGAGGGTCGGGCGCTGCCCGCGCTTTGCGCGGGCTTGCGGCTATCTGCCCCTCCTCTCGCGGCAAATCCCTGCTACGCTCTCCCCCAACTGCAACAAGCCAAGGAGAGCCCCCAGCCATGACAGACACACCGGACATCGCCCAGAAAGCCCCCTTCCCCGTCGAGGTGACGGAGGGAAAGACCTATTTCTGGTGCGCCTGCGGCAAGTCCTCTCGGCAGCCGTTCTGCGATGGCTCGCACAAGGACACGGAGTTCGAGCCGGTGAAATACAAGGCAGAGAAAGACGGCAAAGTGTTCTTCTGCGGCTGCAAGCATTCGGGGAAGAAGCCGCTGTGCGACGGCACGCATTCAAAACTGTAGGGGACTTGGCCTGAGCGCCCGAACAGCAGCAGACCGCCCCGCAAGCCGGGCTTGCGGGGCGGGTCTGTTACGGGGTCAGGGCATCAGCCGCTTGAACAGGTCTGCGCTGGGGCAGAAATCCGGCACCGCGGGCGTGTCATCGCGGCGCGACGATATCCACAGGGCGCAGGACTTGCTGCAGCCCGCGCCGCGGCAGGAGGTCACCATCCGGGCATAATCCAGCCCGTTCAGCCGTCCGGCCTTCATTTCCCGGTCCAGGTCGATGCCCGCCGCCTCTGCCACCGCGCGCAGCAGCCACATGTGGCGGAAAATATTGCCCAGGCCCTCGGCCTCCGCTGCCATGTCCTTCATCAGGCGAGGTCCTTCAGCTGCATCAGCGCGTCCGCATTGCGGCAGCCTGGCATCGGCGCGTCCGCGCGCTCATGGGCGGCCAGGAAGGCCTCGCATTGATCCGGCACCGCGCAGCCGCGGCAGCGGGTGATCATGGCGGCCCAGTCCTCGTGGCTGATCTTGCCTGCTGCGAAGGCGCCGGTCAGATCGGCACCTGCGGTGGCGCCCATCCGGGTCATCAGCCGCAGATGGTAAAGGGGATCCCCCAATGGCTGCATCTCTTGAACTCCTATTGGATTCCGGGCCGGGCGCAGGTGCGCGTCACGCCTGCTGCTCGGTCAGATAACCAAGCAGGTCGCGGTTGCGGCAAAAATCCGGGGCATCTGCCCCGGGGCGCAGGCCTTCGGCCAGCCATTTGCGGCAGGCGCCGACGCCGCCGCAACGCGTGCAGCGCAGCACCGCCTCGGCGATCTCGTCGAACCGCAGGGTGCCCGCCACCGCCTCTTCTTCCAGATCCAGGCCGACGGTTTCGGCCATCCGGTCAAACAGCTCGGCGTGCGTCTTCAGGTCGGCATGGGTGGTCATCGCGCTCTCCCGGAATCATTTATTCCGGGTGCAGCTTAGCCGCAGGGGCGGAGGGAGAATTTGACTCAGGTCAAACGGGATAGAAATTATAACGTTTTCGCGCCAAGGTGGTCGAGATAGGCCCGCACCGCATCCTGCACCCGGCGGAAGCGGTCGCCGCCCAGCTTCTTGCCGCCGTACCAGCGTGTTACGATGATAACGTGATCCTTGAGGCCCTCGCGCTCCATCATCCGCAGGATCACCATCCCCGCCCCGGACTCGCCGTCATCGGCCTTGAGCCCGCCCGCGGGCAGGATCGCCGCCCAGGTGTTATGGGTCGCCTTGGCATAGGCCCGGTCGGATTTCAGCTCTGCCAGAACGGCATCCACCTCCTCGCGCGAGGCGGCCGGCGCGCCGGTCACCGCATAGCGCGAGCCGCGGTCGGTCAGGACCACGCCAAGCATCGTCAGCTCAGGCGCGGCCTGGTCCCTGGCAGCCATGCTCAGTTCAGCCCATAGCGGTCGATGGTTGCCTGCACCACCCGCACCCGGTCGGGGTTGGCGGGGTGCGTGCCCAGGAAACGGTCGCCCGGATCCGGCAGCCGGTTGAAGAAGCGCACACCGATGCTGGGGCGGTAACCGGATTTATGGGTGATGATGGTGCCCAGTTCATCCGCCTCCAGCTCAAAATCCTTGGAATAGGTGCGCGCGCCGACAAAGCCGCCAAGGTCCTGCGCTGTCGAGACGCTGGACGATCCGCCCCCTGCCAGTGCGGTGATCAGACCGGCGCCGGCGCTCACCAGTGCAGAGTTCTGCGCCTGCCGCGCCAGGTGGCCGCGGATGTGGTGGGCGGCCTCATGCGACATGACAAAGGCCAGCTCGTCATGGTTGGCGATCTGCCCCAGCATCCGCTGGGTGAAGGTGATCACCGGGCGGCCACTGCGGTCGAGGCTCTGGTAGGCGTTGGGCGCTGCGTTCGGGTTGGGGTCAATGCGGATCAGGAAATCGCAGTTCAGCCCCTGGGTGCGGCTGCGGCACTCGCGCTCGGCCACCGGCTCCACCCGCCGCGACACGGAGGCAAATGCGTTGCGCGCCTCGCCGGGAGCCATCCCCTGCACCCGCGGCGCCTGAACGACCGGCGCGGACTGCGAGGCAGGCTCAATCGCCACATTACAGGCGCTGACAGCAAGGGCAAACAGACACAGAAAACGGCGCATGGCAGATCCTTTTGCAATTCGCCGCCAACATACCGCGCAAGCCCGGGGGATAGCAATTGCGGCGGCGGCGGAAGATTGCCGTTACATTGGTACGATAGCGAATGTTTGCAAGGTCTTGCCAGCAGGCAGGCCGCAGTGGCAGGCTGGTGTCATGTTTACAATCGAACATGAATTCGACTCGACGGTTATCACCCTGGTGGATGAGGGCGGCGCGCCCCTTGCCGAGGATGTGACCATCAATTCCTTTGCAGAATGCGTCACGGTCGAACAATACGACCCGCGCACCGACAGCGTGCAGAAAATCACCCTGTCGCATCTTCAGGTGCGCGACCTGGCGGCGGCGCTGGACCTGCCCGAAGGGGTCTACCGCCTGGTGGGCGGCGAAGACGGGGAAGACTAGGCGTCAGCCCGCTCCCTGATAGACAAAGACCTTGTCGCGCGCGGTTGCGCCGCGGCGCAGCTCCAGATCCGAGGGGGCCGTTCCCATGGCCGTTGCCAGCAGCTGGCGGATGGCCTCATTCGCCTTGCCGTTCTCAGGGGCTGCGGTGACGGAGATCTTCAGCACACCCTCAGCCTGCACGATTGCATTGCGCGCCGCCTTCGGCGCGGCCCGCACCGCAATTTCCGTTCCCGCCACGCAGAGATGGCTCAGATCCGGCAGGTCCTTTTTCTTTGGCTTCCCCATATGGCCACACATGCCCTGTGCAGGCGGCAAAAGCCATAGACTTTGCCCGCCCGGCGCAGCTATCACCCCAGCAGCGAAACCCAGCCCCGCTGCTCCCAAAGCACAGATGCAGCGCGCAAGGCCCATTGGCTCTTGAAAAAACGCCCATGCCTGCCGAGATAGGCAGCAACAGATGTAAAAAGGTTTCACATATGCCCGCACGCAATGACGCTGCCCTTGAATTCCTGCTGTCGCGCCGCTCGCGCCCGGCCAAAACGCTGGTCGCCCCGGCCCCCACGCGCGAGGAGCTGCGGCCGATCCTGACCGCCGCCGCCCGCACGCCGGATCACGGCAAGCTGGAGCCCTGGCGCTTTATCGTGGTGGAGAAACCCGCCATGGCACGGCTGGCCGCCCTGTGCGAGGACACCGGCACCCGGCTGGGCAAAAGCCCCGAGGACATCGCCAAGGGCCGCAGCCAGTTCGACCTGGGCCAGCTTGCCGTGGCCGTGGTCGAGGTGCAGACCGACAGCCCCAAGGTGCCCGCCATCGAGCAAAGCTACTCCGCCGGCGCGGTGTGCCTGTCGCTGCTCAACGCGGCGCTGGCGGCCGGCTGGGGCGCCAACTGGCTCAGCGGCTGGGCCAGCCATGACCGCGGCTTCTGCGAGGCCGCCTTTGGCCTGGCAGAGAATGAGCGCATTGCCGGCCTCATCCACATCGCCACCGAAAGCTCCGCCCCGCCCGAGCGCCCGCGCCCGGACCTTGACGCAATCACCACCTGGATGAGCGCATGATCTTCACCGCCTTTTTCAAGACCCTCGGCCAGACCGGCGACCCGCGCTTCCGCAAGGTGCTGTTTCTGGGGCTGGGCCTGACCGTCGCCCTGCTGATCGCCGCCTATGCTGGGTTTCTAGTGCTGATCCAGTGGCTGGTCGGCCCCGAAGCGACGGTGCCGGTTCTGGGCGAGATCACCTGGCTCGATGATCTCCTGTCCATCGGCTCGCTGTTCCTCATGCTGCTGCTGTCGGTCTTCCTGATGGTGCCGGTAGCCTCGGCGATCACCTCGATGTTCCTGGACGAGGTGGCGCAGGCAGTGGAGGACAAGCACTACCCCGCCCTGCCGCCCGCGGCCAAGGTGCCGTTCTGGGATGCGGTCAAGGACACGGTGAACTTCCTCGGCCTGCTGATCGGGGCCAATATCCTGGCGCTGTTCCTCTATGTGCTGTTTCCGCCTGCGGCGGTGTTCATCTTCTGGGGGCTGAACGGCTTTTTGCTGGGGCGTGAATATTTCACCCTCGCCGCCGCCCGCCGGGTGGGCACGGCGGAGGCAAAGAAGCTGCGCCGCCGCCATGCCACCACGATCTGGGCGGCCGGCACGCTGATGGCGATGCCGCTGTCGGTGCCGCTGGTGAACCTGGTGGTCCCGATCCTTGGGGCCGCAACCTTCACCCACCTCTACCACGCGCTGGCCCGCAGATAAGACGGGCCGCGCGCCCCGGCCGCAGCCGGGTCAAGGCCGGCTTGAGCCGCCGCGCGGCACGCGCGGTTCAGCCTTGACGCGGCGGAGGACGGAATACACTGGAAATGGCGCCTTGAGGGGCAGACCTGCCCCTTAAGCGCTTTTCAGCAAGCTTTCCATCATCAAAACCGGAACCCTGCCCCGCCCCAGCCCGCCTGGGCTGGCCGCAACCGCGCCGCGCGCCAGCGCGGCGCCACGCCCAACCGGCACGCAGGCATGCCAATGCCTCCCGGCCGGGCGGGAGATCTTCTTCCATTTTAGAAAAGGAAAACCGCGGCCTCACTCCCGCTCGGGCAGCATGCCCATCCAGTCGAAGTCCCGCACCGAGATCACGCCGGAAAAGATGACGCCGGCAACAATCGCCCAGATCACCGCAGCCACCCCGGTGGTGATCCAGGCTTTCTGCTTCAGGTAATGGTTCTCGGGCGCGCCCGCATGGGTGCCAGGCACCACGTCGCCCTTGTCGCCCTGGGTTTCCAGCCGGATCGGAATGACCACCAGAAAGGTCATGAACCAGATCACCGCATACAATACGATCGCTGATGTAATGCCCATGGCTCCGGCTCCTCTGGTTTGCCCTGCCCCGCAGCCGGGGCAGGACGCTCATAGCGTCAAACTTCCTCGAGTTCCACCAGGCAGCCGTTGAAATCCTTGGGATGCAGGAACAGCACCGGCTTGCCATGGGCACCGATCTTCGGCTCGCCCGTGCCCAGCACCCGCGCGCCTTGCGCTTTCAGATGGTCACGCGCCGCCAGGATGTCCTCCACCTCATAGCATACATGGTGGATGCCGCCTGCCGGGTTCTTCTCCAGGAAGCCGTTGATCGGCGAGTTCTCCCCCAGGGGATACAGCAGCTCGATCTTGGTGTTGGGCAGTTCGATGAACACCACGGTCACCCCGTGGTCCGGCTCATCCTGCGGCTCCCCCACCTTGGCGCCCAGCGCGTTGCGGTACTGGGCCGAGGCTGCCTCCAGGTCCGGGACAGCAATGGCAACATGGTTCAGACGGCCAATCATCTTTGGTGTGCTCCTCTCACAATCTTTCCTCGCATCCGGTTATGCGGCGGATGCTGCGCCGCGGCAAGTGCGCCATTGCGCACGGGGGCCTCCGGACGCGGCAGCGCACGCGCTGTTAACCGGGTGTTAGCCTAGAGTTCCTAGCGTCGGTCCATATCCCGCAAGGAGGATACGTTATGGACGATTCGGAACTGTTTGCTGCCGCTCAACGCCTGCCCACCACCCGGCGCCCGCTGCTGGGGCTGACCATTCTGGTTGTCGAGGACAGCCGCTTTGCCTGCGAGGCGCTGCGGCTCCTCTGCCTGCGCAGCGGTGCCCGCATCCGCCGGGCCGATTGCCTGAAATCCGCCCGCCGCCACCTGCAGGTCTACCGCCCCTCCGTGCTGATTGCCGATGTCGGGCTGCCGGACGGCTCCGGTCTCGACCTCATCCGCGAACTGGCGGGGGCCAGCCCGCGCCCCAGCGTGATCCTGGCCACCTCCGGCGACCCCACGCTGGAAGCCGCTGCGATTGAGGCCGGCGCTGCCGGCTTCCTGGAAAAGCCGATCACATCGCTGGCCGCCTTCCAGCAGGCGATCCTGTCGAACCTTCCCGCCGACCGCCAGCTGGCCGGCCCGCGCGCCCTGGATGACGAGACGGTAGAGCCAGACTTGCTAGCTTACCGGGACGACATGGCGCACGCCGCGGACGTGCTCAGCATGTCGCAGGAAGAAAAAACCCTGGCCTATCTGGCGCAGTTCCTGGGCGGCGTCGCCCGCAGCGCCGGCGACCGGCCGCTTGCGGATGCGGCAGACCGGCTGGACAGCGCCCGGCAAAAAGGCAAGCCGCTTTCGCAGGATACCGCCACACTGGCCGGCCTGGTTCAGGAACGGCTCGACCGCCGCGCGGCGATCTGACATGGCAGAGGTTTTCCTGATCACGCTCGCCACGCTGGTCATCGTGCTGTACGGGCAGACCCGGCTCGACGCGCGGGCAATCCGCCGCAACCGCGGTCAGACGGACAACCGCCCGCTGATCATCAGTCAGCCAAAACGCTGACCGGGATCCGCCCGCCGGGCTTTCTCTGGCTCTGCCGGCCGCGGTTTAAATTGCCATGCAGTTGCCGATGCAACAAAGCGCCCCTGGCGCTGGCGTCCCGGTTTTCCCCCTGCGCCGCCTTGGTCCCCAGCAAACCCCGGATCGTCAGCCCAGACGTCCCGTTCCATGCACCGCCCCTGCAGCAACGCAGGCGAACCGGCAGTTCGATTCCCCGGCAGCATGGTGACGTCCTGAGACCCTAAGTCCAGCCAAACGCCCGCTACGCCGCCGCTTCCACCGATTGGATTGCGCGCAGGTTGTTGCGGCCCCGCGTCCGCCGCCCATTTCTGCCAGCAGATCATGCGCCGACTGAGCGATCTTTCTACCAGCCCTTTCCGGTCCTCTCCCGCGCCCGCAGCTGCGCGGCCAAGGCCGCACCGCTTGGCGGCCTTGGGCCCGGCACCGCCTTCGGGCGGTGCCGGGCCCAACGGCTCAGGTCATTCCGCGAATGATCTGAGCGGGCGGGAGCAGCCGGCTGCTATGCCGGA
Organism: Leisingera sp. CC-HEC096; assembly: GCF_059429235.1. NCBI lineage: Bacteria > Pseudomonadati > Pseudomonadota > Alphaproteobacteria > Rhodobacterales > Roseobacteraceae > Leisingera > Leisingera sp. CC-HEC096. Next base: position 173,960 of record NZ_JCAIJS010000001.1, on the reverse strand, counting down.
CGCACCGGGCAGCGGAGTACACGCCCGCAGCCGGAGCGGGTCACCTATGTCAGCGGCGCGGGAAGACCCGGCAACCGGCCGCTACAGCAGCAGTCCCGGATCGTCCTCCATCGCAAGCCCCGGGAACACTGCCGCTTCAAGCCCGCTTCTCTGCGCGCCTGCAAGCCCGTGCAGCAGCCAGGCGAGGTAGCGGCGCACGTCCGCGGTCGGCATCAGGTCGCGCCGGTCATAAAGGTCGGCCTCCGCCAGCCCCGGCCAGCGCCCCAGCACCCGGCCGCCGCGGACAGCGCCGCCCGCCAGCAGCATCGCGCCGCCAGTGCCGTGGTCGGTGCCGCCGGTGCCGTTCTCCCGCACGGTGCGCCCGAATTCTGTCACCGCCGCAACAGCGGTCTTGCCCCATATCTCCGGCCCTACGCCGTTTTGCAGCTCCAGAACCGTATCGGCCAGCCGCCCCAGCGCTGCCTTCAGACCGCCCGCCTGGCGGTAATGCGTGTCCCAGCCGTTTATCGAGAACGCCGCAATCCGGCTGTCGCCCCGCAGCTGTTCGGCGGCATAGGCGGCAACGGCGGTGTGCGCCTTGCCCTTCGGCGTCTTCATCATCTCCATCATGCCGCTGTCCGCGCTGCCGCCGCCATCTTCAAGACCCAGGGACATGTCCTGACGGGTCAGCTCCAGCGCCTCATTCAGCGCCGCGTGGAACAGCGGGTCGTCCTCCATCAAAAGCGCTGCCAGCCGCTCCGCCTGCGGGCTCATCGCCAGCCCGGCCCCGGGCGCCCATTGCGACACCGGCGCGGCGCCCTCCAGCAGCAGCATCCGCTCCTGGCCGATGGCAAAGGCGGTGCGCGCATCTGTCCCCGGCGTCTGCTGCAGCAGCCGGTTCAGCCAGCCGTCCCGCGCCTCGCCCAGCCCGGCGGTGCCCGCCTCCAGCAAGTCCTGCCCGTCGAAGTGGCTGCGCCGGTCGCGATAGGGTGTGGAGACCGCGTGCACAAATCCAAGCTCACCCTTGCGCCACAGCGGCAGCAGCGGCGCCAGCGCCGGGTGCAGGGCGTAAAAGCCGTCAAGATCGGCAGCCCCGGCGGCGGGCCCGCCTGACAGGGTCTGCCGCAGCCCGGCAAACTGCGGGTCGCCATAGGGCTGCACCACGTCCAGCGCGTCCATGCCGCCGCGCAGGATAATCACCACCAGCCGCGTGTCCCAAGGGGCGGCTGCAAAACTGACTGGCGTGACCAGCGGGCTGGCCGCCAGCGAACAGCCCAGCAGGGCGGAGCGGGTCAGGAGAGATCGGCGGGTCAGCTGCATCGGATGGCCTCCTGCTAGCGGCGCTGAAAGGCGGGAGAGGACAGGATGAGCCCGACCGCCTCGGCTTCGGTTTCAGCGGCGCGGGCGGCAAAAATCACCCGCTCATTGGCAAAGCCGCCCAGTGCCGCAGAGGCAAAGCCGCGCGGATCGGGCAGCGGCTGCGCAAGCCGCCGCGGGGCCGCCATCGCCCAGCGCAGACGGGCGGCCAGAGCCTGCGGCGTCACCCAGGCGGCGTCATCCTCCGGCCAGCCGTCCGGCCCGCCGGAAAACTCCCAGCGCTGTCCCATCGGCGTCAGCGGCGCCAGCAGCAAACGGTTCACCTGTCCCGGCCTGAATCCCGCAATCCGCGCTTCAGGCACCGCCAGCGCCCGGCAGGCCGATGCCACATAATCAAACGGCGGCTTCACGTTGCGCAGCTGCGGCTCCCAGGCGGCCGGATGCTCCAGCAGCGCCGCATAGACCTGCATGAGGTCGCCGCCGCTGTCCTGAAACCGCGCTGCCACATGGGACACCAGCGCCGGATCCGGCGTGTCGGAGACGAAATGCACAGCCAGCTTGCGGGCGATATGCTGCGCGGTGACGGGATGGCGGGCCAGATCGCGCAGCGCGCTCAGAACCTGCTCCAGCTGCGGCTTGCCGCCGCCGTAGGTGTTCCCCAGCACGGTTTCCGCCCCCGGCTCCGCCATCCCTGGGTGAAAGACAAACTGGGCTTCCTTGGACACGGTCAGACCGGTGAACAGTTCCGCAAGCTGGCGCACATCGGTCTGGCTGTAGGGTCCGTCCACCCCCAGCGTGTGCAGTTCCAGCACCTCCCGGGCCAGGTTTTCATTCAGCCCGCTCAGCCGCTTGCGCCGCGCGGCGGCCCGGCTGCCCGGCCCGGCAGAGCGGTTCTGGTCCAGGTACATCAGCATCAGCGGGCTGGTGGCAGCGGCGATCAGCAAATCCTCGAAACGGCCGCTGAGATGCGGCCGGATCACGCTCTCGGCATAGGGCGCGGCCAGCACCCGGGTCGCTCCCGATTTCCCTTGCGCGGTGAAATGGTCGGCCCAGAACAGCACCAGCCGTTCGCGGAACCCGTCGCGGGTATGGACATGGCGCAGCAGCCGCTGGCCGTGCCATCCGAACCGGGTGTGGTTCTGCAACCGGCGGAAGTCCTTGAACGCCTTGTCCGCGGCCTCATAGCCAGGCTTGCCGTCTTGCCGCTTGCGCTTCCGCCGCAGCCGCCGGTAAGTCGCAGCGCCCGAGACCGCGTCTTCCAAAGGGGTGACCGGAAACCGCTGCGCCATTTCGTCAGGGCCCCGCAGGCGGCTGAGCATCTCATCCGCCGATGCCGGAGGCGCAACCGCCGGCGACAGCCCGGCGCCAAAGCGGATCTCGGCCAAGTCTCCGTCAAATTGCATCGCCCTGCTCTCTCCTTGCACTGCCGGCCCTGCACAGCCGCCCTGCCCGCAGGTTAGAGCATTGCCGCCCTGCCCCACAGCTGATTTTCAGGTGATACGCGGTTCATCGCGGTTTCCGTCGCCTGCCCGGCGGAATTCCGGCAGAGCGATTCCCCGCGCATCGCGCACGCCGGATTTCCCGGAAAACTCTGCACCAGCACGGCGGCAAAAGAAAAGGCCCGGGCAAAAACCCGGGCCTCCGTCAAACAGTGAAAGCTGTTTACTGATCCTGCGGGATCACGCGCAGGCCCAGTTCCATCAGCTGTTCGGCCATCGGCTCAGACGGCGCAGCCATCATCAGGTCTTCGGCGCGCTGGTTCATCGGGAACATGATGACCTCGCGGATGTTGGCCTCATCGGCCAGCAGCATCACCATGCGGTCGATACCGGCCGCACAGCCGCCGTGCGGCGGGGCGCCGTACTGGAAGGCGTTGACCATGCCGCCAAAGCGCTTGCGCACTTCTTCCTCGCCGTAACCGGCGATTTCAAAGGCCTTGAACATGATTTCCGGCTTGTGGTTCCGGATCGCGCCGGAGACCAGCTCATAGCCGTTGCAGGCCAGGTCGTACTGATAGCCGGTCACGGCCAGCGGATCGCCTTGCAGCGCGTCCATCCCGCCCTTCGGCATCGAGAACGGGTTGTGGTCGAAGTCCAGCTTGCCGCTCTCCTCGTCCTCCTGGTAGATCGGGAAATCCACGATCCAGGCAAAGGCAAAGCGGTCCTGCTCGGTCAGGCCCAGCTCCTCGCCGATCACGTTGCGCGCCTTGCCCGCCACGGTCTGGAAGGTCTTGGGCTTGCCGCCCAGGAAGAAGGCGGCATCGCCCACGCCCAGTTCCAGCTGCTGGCGGATCGCCTCGGTGCGCTCGGGGCCGATGTTCTTGGCCAGCGGGCCCGCGGCTTCCATGCCGTCCGCGCCCTCGCGCCAGAAGATGTAGCCCATGCCCGGCAGGCCCTCTTTCTGGGCGAATGCGTTCATCCGGTCGCAGAACTTGCGGGAGCCGCCGGTGGGCGCCGGGATGGCGCGGATTTCGGTGCCTTCCTGCTCCAGCAGCTTGGCGAAGATCGCAAAGCCCGAGCCGCGGAAGTGGTCGGAGACCACCTGCATCTTGATCGGGTTACGCAGGTCCGGCTTGTCGGTGCCATACCACAGCGCCGCGTCCTTATAGGAGATCTGCGGCCAGGTCTGATCCACCTTGCGGCCGCCGCCGAACTCCTCGAATACGCCTTTCATCACCGGCTCGATGGTGTCGAACACGTCCTGCTGGGTGACAAAGGACATCTCCATGTCGAGCTGGTAGAAGTCGGTCGGCGAGCGGTCGGCGCGCGGGTCCTCGTCGCGGAAGCAGGGCGCGATCTGGAAATACTTGTCAAAGCCCGAGACCATCATCAGCTGCTTGAACTGCTGCGGCGCCTGCGGCAAGGCGTAGAACTTGCCCGGGTGCAGACGCGACGGCACCAGGAAGTCGCGCGCGCCCTCAGGCGAAGAGGCGGTGATGATCGGGGTCTGGTATTCGTTGAAGCCGATGTCCCACATGCGGCGGCGGATCGAGGCCACCATGTTGGAGCGCAGCAGCATGTTCTTCTGCATCTTCTCGCGGCGCAGGTCCAGATAGCGGTAGCGCAGGCGGGTTTCCTCCGGGTATTCCTGATCGCCGAACACCATCAGCGGCAGTTCCTCGGATTTGCCCAGCACTTCGATGTCGCGGATGAAGACCTCAACCTCGCCGGTCGGGATCTTGGGGTTCACCAGGCTTTCGTCGCGTGCCTTCACTTCGCCGTCGATGCGGATGCACCATTCGCTGCGGACCTTTTCGATTTCGGCAAACACCGGGCTGTCCGGATCGGCCATGACCTGGGTCATGCCGTAATGGTCGCGCAGGTCGATGAACAGCAGGCCGCCGTGGTCGCGGACGCGGTGGACCCAGCCCGACAGGCGGACGGTTTCACCCACGTTGGATTTGTTCAGTTCGGCGCAGGTATGGCTGCGGTAAGCGTGCATCGGTTGACCTTTCGTTATACCGGTCTTGTGCCCGGGCGGGCCGTCGTTCGGGAGATGCGCACGGAAACGGCGCGGAATTCGTCCGGGGTGGTACACAAGTTTGCGGCTCAGTTGTCAAGCAAACAGGGCCATTTCCGCCCCGGCAGAGGCCCGGTTTTTGCCGGTTCCGCCTGCTGACGGCGTCAAGGCTCCCGCCCCTTGCCCGCCCCGCCGCTGCGCGGCCCGGCGGCAAGCGTTGGGCCCGGCGCCCCGCCAGCGGCGGGGCGCCGGGGGCGTTTCGCGGCAACCGCAGCGCGCCGCAGGCGCGCTGCCGGGTCCAAGGGCAAGCGGCGCCTGGCGCCAGCCAGGCGCCGCGCGTCCGCGGGAGCGCTCCGCCGCTACACAATCCGGGCCGGGATCAGCCCGCGCAGGGAATTGCCCATGTGGAGGGCTTGCGCGTTCTGCAGGTCGTCGAGGCTAAGCACAGCTTCCACGCACCGGCCGCTTTCCAGCATCACCTGCCGCAGAACACCCGGCAGCAGGCCGCAGCTCAGCGGCGGTGTCACCATCTGCCCGTCCTGGCGGGTTACGAAAAGATTGGTGATGGTGCCCTCGCAGACCTCGCCGCGCTCGTTCAGGAACAGCAGCTCGTCCACCCCGTCAGGCAGGTTTGCCCGCGCCTCGTCGTATAGCGCGCGGCGGGTGGTCTTATGCTGCAGCCAGAGGTCCCCGGCCTCCAGCCGGGTATCCGCGATGCCCAGCCGCCATTCGGCAGGCGTGCCACCCAGCAGCGCCGTCGTCAGGTCAAGCCGGCCGTCCGCATCCAAGGTCAAGCGGCAGCGCAACGGCGCATCGCCTGCGGCTTCCGCCAGCATCACCCGCGCCTGCTCAGGATCAAACGGAATCCCGAAAACCCCAGCGCTGCGCCCCATCCGGGCCAGATGCAGCGGCAGATGCCGGAACCCCTCGCCCGGGTGCCAGCCCAGCGTTTCGATCAGGCGGAAAGCGGGATCGTTCTGGAGGGCGTCACGCGGGCGAACCGGGCTTTCCATAGCGCTTCCTCATATTCCGATTCCGCGGTGCTGTCCCAGACCACGCCGCCGCCCACGTTGAGCGTCGCGCGGCCCGCTTCCAGCATCAGCGTGCGGATGGCAACGTTGAACTCCGACGATCCGTCCGGCGCCGCCCAGCCGATGGTGCCGCAGTAGATGTCACGCGGCCAGGGTTCCAGCTCCGCCAGGATCTCCATCGACCGGATCTTGGGTGCGCCGGTGATGGAGCCGCAGGGGAACAATGCGGCAAAAATCTCTGCCAGCCCCGCATCGGGCCGCAGCTTCGCCCGCACCAGCGACACCATCTGATGCACGGTGGCATAGCTTTCGACCGCAAACAGCTCCGGCACATGCACCGAGCCGGTCTGCGCCACCCGGCTGATGTCGTTGCGCAGCAGATCGACGATCATCAGGTTCTCGGCGCGGTTCTTCTCATCCTGGCGCAGGAAGTCGCGGCGGCGGGCGTCCTCCACCGGATCGTCGCTGCGCGGTTGGGTGCCCTTCATCGGGCGGGTCTCGATGACGCCATCCGCACCGGTGCGGAAGAACAGCTCCGGCGAGCGCGACAGCAGGTCCGGCAGGCCGTCCTGCTGGACCAGCGCGCCGTGGCCCACAGCCTGCCGGGCCTGCAGCGCGGCATAGAGCTCCTCAGTGGTGCCATAGGCCGCGGCGTCAATCGGGAAGGTCAGGTTGGCCTGATAGATGTCGCCCTTGCCGATATTGCGGTTCACCTCGGTGAAGGCCTCGGCGTAGCGCTCATAGCTCCATCGGGGCGTGATGCTTTCCAATCCTGCATCGCCCGGCGGAACGCCGGGCAGCGCCCGTCCGCCCACCTGGGCGGGCGCTATCGCTTCCGCCCGCGGCCGGGCGCCGCCCTCAGTGGCAAACTGGGACGGCTCCGCATAAACCCCAAAGCAGATCAGCGGCAGCCGCCGCCCTTCGGGCATCCGCCCGGCCAGCTTCGTCTCCAGCGCATAGCCCAGCTCATAAGAGGCATAGCCCGCCAGCCAATGCCCGGCATCGCGCGCCGCATCCAGCGCGCCCAGTGCAGCGGGCACCTCTTCCGGGCCGTCCGCGCGGATCACGCGCAGCGGCTGGTCGAAACACGTGCCGGCCCCCTTGGGCCCCTGATCAAAGCGAATCCGCACCGCAATTGACTCCCCGAGGTCTTGGCCCCCACATATATCTGTTCGCTATGCGAACAAAAGGGGCGGATGCGGCATTTTCAAATCCGTTTCCGATCCCCCTTGAACCTTTCGGCGCGGTCCCTATAACGCAGGACAATTTGGGCGCACGATGGCGCCCCTGATTCAAAGCTGCCCGCGCGTCAACCAAAGGAATATGGCCATGCCCAAAAGAACCGACATCCAGTCGATCATGATCATCGGAGCCGGTCCGATCGTCATCGGGCAGGCCTGCGAGTTTGACTACTCCGGCGCCCAGGCCTGTAAAGCGCTGCGCGAAGAGGGCTACCGGGTGATCCTGGTCAACTCCAACCCGGCCACCATCATGACCGACCCGGGCCTGGCCGACGCCACCTATATCGAGCCGATCACCCCCGAAGTGGTTGCCAAGATCATCGAGAAAGAACGCCCCGACGCGCTGCTGCCGACCATGGGCGGGCAGACCGGCCTCAACACCTCGCTGGCGCTGGAAGAGATGGGCGTGCTGGAGAAATTCGGCGTTGAGATGATCGGCGCCAAGCGCGACGCCATTGAGATGGCCGAAGACCGCAAGCTGTTCCGGGAAGCGATGGACCGCCTGGGCATTGAGAACCCCAAGGCCACCATCGTCACTGCGCCCAAGCGGGAAAACGGCACCGCCGACCTGGAGGAAGGCGTCCGCATCGCACTGGAAGCGCTGGATGAAATCGGCCTGCCCGCGATCATCCGCCCCGCCTTCACCCTCGGCGGCACCGGCGGCGGCGTGGCGTACAACCGCGACGACTACATCCACTTCTGCCGCTCCGGCATGGATGCCTCGCCTGTGAACCAGATCCTGGTCGACGAGAGCCTGCTGGGCTGGAAGGAATACGAGATGGAAGTGGTCCGCGACAAGGCGGACAACGCGATCATCGTCTGCTCCATCGAAAACGTCGATCCGATGGGCGTCCACACCGGCGACTCGATCACCGTGGCCCCGGCGCTGACGCTGACCGACAAAGAATACCAGATCATGCGCACCCACTCGATCAACGTGCTGCGCGAGATCGGCGTGGAAACCGGCGGCTCCAACGTGCAATGGGCGGTGAACCCCGCCGACGGCCGCATGGTGGTGATCGAGATGAACCCGCGCGTCAGCCGCTCCTCCGCGCTGGCCTCAAAGGCGACCGGCTTCCCGATTGCCAAGATCGCGGCCAAGCTGGCGGTCGGCTACACGCTGGACGAGCTGGACAACGACATCACCAAGGTGACGCCCGCGTCGTTCGAGCCGACCATCGACTATGTTGTCACCAAGATCCCGAAATTCGCATTCGAGAAATTCCCGGGTTCCGAACCCTACCTGACCACCGCGATGAAATCGGTGGGTGAGGCGATGGCCATCGGCCGCACCATCCATGAATCGCTGCAAAAGGCGCTGGCCTCGATGGAATCGGGCCTCACCGGGTTTGACGAGGTGATGATCGACGGCGTCGGCGCCGGCCCGTGGGAACCCGCAGGCGACACCGCCGCGGTGATCAAGGCCATCGGCCAGCAAACCCCCGACCGGATGCGCACTATCGCCCAGGCGATGCGCCACGGCCTGTCTGATGACGAAATCCACGCGGTCACCAAGTTCGACCCCTGGTTCCTGGCCCGCATCCGCGAAATCGTCGAGGCCGAGGCTGAAATCCGCGAAAGCGGCCTGCCGTCTGATGAGGCCGGCCTGCGCGCGCTGAAAATGCTGGGCTTCACCGACGCCCGCCTCGCCAAGCTGACCGGCCAGAAAGAAGCTGACGTCCGCAAGGCCCGCCGCGCGGCCGGCGTCAACGCCGTGTTCAAGCGGATCGACACCTGCGCCGCCGAATTCGAGGCGCAGACCCCCTATATGTACTCGACCTACGAGACCCCGGCATTTGGCGACGTCGAATGCGAGGCGCGCCCCTCGGACAAGAAGAAAGTCGTCATCCTCGGCGGCGGCCCCAACCGGATCGGCCAGGGGATCGAGTTCGACTACTGCTGCTGCCACGCCTGCTTTGCGCTGACCGACGCGGGTTATGAAACCATCATGATCAACTGCAACCCGGAAACGGTGTCGACCGACTATGACACTTCGGACCGGCTGTATTTCGAACCGCTGACGTTCGAGCACGTGATGGAGATCCTGCGGGTCGAGCAGGACAACGGCACCCTGCACGGCGTCATCGTGCAGTTCGGCGGCCAGACCCCGCTGAAACTGGCGAACGCGCTGGAAGAGGAAGGCATCCCGATCCTGGGCACCTCCCCCGACGCCATCGACCTGGCCGAAGACCGCGAGCGCTTCCAGGCGCTGGTCAACAAGCTGGGCCTCAAGCAGCCCAAGAACGGCATCGCTTCCACCGACGAGCAGGCGCTGGAAATCGCAGGCGAAATCGGCTTCCCGCTTGTGATCCGCCCGTCCTATGTTCTGGGCGGCCGGGCGATGGAAATCGTCCGCGACATGGACCAGCTCAAGCGCTACATCGCCGAGGCGGTGGTGGTTTCCGGCGACAGCCCGGTTCTGCTGGACAGCTACCTGGCCGGCGCGGTGGAGCTGGACGTCGACGCACTATGCGACGGCAAGGACGTGCACGTCACCGGCATCATGCAGCACATCGAGGAAGCCGGTGTGCACTCCGGCGACTCTGCCTGCTCGCTGCCGCCCTACTCGCTTGAGAAGGACATGATCGAGCAGATCAAGGTCCAGACCAACGCCCTGGCGCTGGCGCTGAACGTGGTAGGCCTGATGAACGTCCAGTTCGCGATCAAGGACGGTGAGATCTACCTCATCGAGGTGAACCCGCGCGCCTCGCGCACCGTGCCGTTTGTCGCCAAGGCCACCGACAGCGCCATCGCCTCCATCGCCGCCCGCGTGATGGCAGGTGAGCCGTTGTCGAACTTCCCGCTGCGCCCGCCCTACGGACCGGACGCAGGCTATGACGTCAACACCCCGATCGCCGATCCGATGACCCTGGCCGACCCGGACATGCCCTGGTTCTCGGTCAAGGAAGCGGTGCTGCCGTTCGCCCGCTTCCCGGGCGTCGACACCATCCTCGGCCCGGAAATGCGCTCCACCGGCGAAGTCATGGGCTGGGACCGCTCCTTTGCCCGCGCCTTCCTCAAGGCGCAGATGGGCGCCGGCATGGTGCTGCCGTCCAAGGGCCGCGCCTTCATCTCGATCAAGGACGCCGACAAGGGCCAACTGATGCTGGAAGCGGCGCAGATCCTTGTGGAACAGGGCTTTACTCTGGTCGCAACCCGCGGCACCCAGACCTGGCTCGAAGACCAGGGCGTGGCCTGCGAGCTGGTGAACAAGGTCTATGAGGGCCGCCCGCACGTGGTCGACATGCTCAAGGACGGCGACGTCCAGCTGCTGATGAACACCACCGAGGGCGCGCAAGCTGTTGAGGACAGCAAGGAAATGCGCTCCGTCGCGCTCTATGACAAGATCCCCTATTTCACCACCGCGGCCGGCGCCAACGCGGCTGCCCGCGCGATCAAGGCCCAGGCCGAAGGGGACGTCGAGGTAAAGAGTCTGCAGGGCTGAGCAAGGCCCGACGGCTTATAAGACGAACACAGCAAAGCCCCGGGAACTCCCGGGGCTTTTTCTTGCGGCGCGGGTCTGGGAAGTTCACCCCGCCTGACGCATCAGCCTTTGCAGCGAGTGGTCCAGCGGGGCTGCCAGCGACACGCCTTTGCCGCCCAGCTGCGCCTTGGAGGAAATCACTGAGACCAGCCGCGGCGCACGGCCAGGGCGTGTCTGCAGCACCGGCGAGCCGGACGCCCCGAGACCAACCCGGCACGAGGTGATCAGCGAGCTTTGGCGTGCCACCAGCACCTGGCAGGCGGTCTGCAGCCGGGGCGATCTGGCGTTGCGGTGGGAATAGGACATCACGTCCACCCGTTCCCCCCGCTCCGGAGCGCCGGCCAGCGCCAGCGGGCGCACCACATCGGCGCTGATCGGCCGCTCCAGCCGCAGCACGGCAATATCGGTGCTGGTCTGGAACTGCCCGGTCCGCCCATGCTGGTATCCCGCGTGGATCGCCACCTTGGATACTCTGCGCGCGGCCTTCGACTGGCGGCCGTTGAGGCCCGCCTCAAACTCGACGCTCCGCGGATTGACCGCGCGGCCGGTGCGGATGTCGTACATGCAATGCGCAGCGGTCAGCACCATGTCCGGAGCAATCAGGCTCGCTGTGCACATGCTTCGCCCGCCGATGTTCAACCGGCCCACCGCCTCCCATCCGGGGACGGACTGCACCGGCGCCCGCTGCCCGTCTGCGGCGGCAGCTCCGGCACCAAAACTCATCAATACAGCGGCGGCAATTCCTAGAAATCGTCTCATGACCCACTCCATTTTCCCACACCGGCATGGTGCGTGAGTCCTGAGGCTTGAATGCGGCTTGCTGCGGTGCCGCGCGGGCAGAAACATGGGCAGAATGCGACAGGATTAACAGAAGGTTAAAACCCGCCCCGCGTGCATCGGCCACGGTGGGGAAACCCCTTATTTTCTTAACACCCCTCTCCGGTTTTCCTAAAATGCAGGTCAAATCACTGGAAAACCTTATGGTTTTCGTTAGGAAGACAGGCGGCAATTTCCCCTGATTTCGCGGGAAAACTGCGTTTAGCGGTAACTTCGCGGCCCAAATGCGGCACAAATGAGCCTTAACAAATGCCTAAATCCAAGGTCCGGCGCGGCCCGAGTCTTTAACAGCACAGCGCGCCGTGCCGGCAGCGCAATCCGCGCGTGTTCCCGCTTGTGAGAGACGTCGGCACTTGCCGCGGTTGCAGCGGCAGGGCAGTGTTCGCGGCAACTGTAATACACATAGAAGGAGCCCCCGGATGCGGCTACCCCTGCTTGTCACTGCGCTGCTGATGCTCGCCGCCTGCGATGTCCCGCTGATACCGCTGATCTGACACGCAATAAGCCCCGGCAGCAGCGCCGGGGCTTCTTTTTGACTTGGGGCCAATCCTGCCAGGGTTACTTCTGCGACACGCGCTTGTGCACCTCTTCGGCGCTTTCCACCCGTTCCGAGTAGCGGTCGACCAGATAGTCCTTGCGCCCCCGCACCAGCCAGGTGAATTTCACCAGCTCCTCCATCACGTCCACCAGACGGCGGTAGTACGGGCCTTCCGGCAGCCGCCCGCCCTCGCTGAATTCCAGCCAGGCCTTGGGGATCGAACTTTGGTTCGGGATCGTCACCATCCGCATCCAGCGGCCGAGGATGCGCATCTGATTGACCGCGTTGAAGCTTTGCGATCCGCCCGAGACCTGCATCACCGCCAGCGTCTTGCCTTGCGTGGTGCGGATGCCCCCCTGCAGCGACAGCGGCAGCCAGTCGATCTGCAGCTTCATGATGCCGGTCATCGCGCCGTGGCGCTCCGGGCTGGACCAGACCATACCCTCGGACCAGACCGCCAGATCGCGCAGCTCAGCCACCTTGGGATGCTCCGCCGCGCCCGCATCATCGGGCAAAGGCAGGCCGGAGGGGTCAAAGATCCGCGTCTCGCAGCCCAAGGCCTGCAGCACCCGCGCCGCCTCCTCCGCCGCCTTGCGGGAATAGCTCACCTCGCGCAGGCTGCCATACAGCAGCAGGATGCGCGGCGGATGGCGCGGATCGCCGGGCGCGGCCAGCGCGTCCACGTCAATCGGGTGCAATTCCCCTGCCGCAACCGCAGGCAGGCCGCTCAGATCAGGCGTGTCAGGCACTTTCTTCTTCCAGGTGCAGTTTCATGTCCAGCAGCACCTGCTGCAAAAGCACGGTTTCCCGCAAGAGCCGCTTGGCCTCATTGACGGTGATGATGCCGTCCTCGATCGCCGCCTGGTATTCGCTCATCAGCTGGGCAAACCGCTGGCTCAGCGCGATCACATCCGCATTCACCCCGCCGCTGCGGCCGGTCTCCTCGGCGGAGCCGTTGCCGTTGTAGGACAGCGTGATGTTCTTCAGGTCCGCCAGCGCAGAGGTCACATGCGGATAAGACGCCGCGCCTTCCAGCTTGGCCACCGCATCCACCGGCATGAACCGGTCCGTATGTTCGGCATTGTCCGAGTAATACCGTCCCAGCGTCGCCTTGGACTTGCCGGTAATCTGGCAGGCCGCTTCGATGCCGACATCCTTCACCAGCGCTTCGGTGTGCTTCTTCAGATACGTTCCGATTTCAGCCATATACATCCTACCTGGCTTGCCTGCCGCCCCCATGGGGAACGAACCGGTTAATTTCCCATTCCTGAGTTGTAGAGGAATTGCGATACCTTATCCATCCCTCAGGTTTTCAGGGATTTAGCGAGTGACATGGTGCGATTGGCATCTGTTGTCCGGTGCGAAGCGGGACGGGTGAGTGACGTCCCGCGGTAAGGGTAATTGGTCTGCCCGGAACTTGCGCCTTCCGGGGCTATTGGCGTTGGCCGTTACACGGGGTTTTGTTCCACCCCGGCCATGCCAGCCCCGGGGGGCCATCCCAGCTGATGCCGCTCTGCCGCTGCCGCGGAAAAACCTGCGCGAATCCGGTTTTCCCTCCGCCCCTGTGCGGGTAAACCCGCCGCCATGGCCAAGCTCTATTTCAATTACTCCACCATGAACGCGGGCAAGTCGACGGTGCTGCTGCAAGCCTCGCATAACTACCGCGAAAACCGCATGGACACCTACCTGCTGACAGCCCAGCTGGATGACCGGGCCGGCGCGGGCAGAATCGCCTCCCGCATCGGCATCGGCGAAGAGGCCGACATGTTCTCGGCCGGTGACGACCTGTACCAGCGCATCGAACAGCGTCTGGCCCGCGGCACGGTGGCGGCCATTTTCGTGGACGAGGCGCAATTCCTGGAGCCGGAGCAGGTCTGGCAGCTGGCCCGCGTTGTCGATGACCTGCGGGTGCCGGTGCTGGCTTACGGTCTGCGGGTGGATTTCCAGGGCAACCTGTTCCCCGGCTCCGCCACCCTGCTGGCGCTGGCGGACGAGATGCGCGAGGTGCGCACCATCTGCCACTGCGGCAAGAAGGCCACAATGGTGGTCCGCCAGGACGATCATGGCCGTGTCATGACCGAGGGCGACCAGGTACAGATCGGCGGCAACGAGACCTATGTCTCGCTGTGCCGCCGCCACTGGCGCGAGGCCGTCGGCAGCCGCTAGAGCACCACCGGTGCGGAACCCGGCCGGCACCGTCTGCGTTTTCCTCCTGTGCAACCTTTACTACAGGAGATCGTCATGACCGCACGGGATCCGCTCGCAGGCAAGCTGCGCTTTCACATGGCCAGCCTGGCAGGCGCCTGCATCGCAGGCGCCCTGATCATCGCTTCTTTCACCCTTGGCTACTACTCCTGGCAGTCCATTGCCGTCTGTGTCGCCGTCGCCGCCGTAACGGCCTGGCCCGCAGGCGCCTGGATGACCCGCAAGATCAAGAAGGACGACCCCGCCTGGGATCACCGCCGCGACGAGCCCCGCGATGATCCCAAGGACAGCTGACCGCCCGCGTCAGACCTGGTTCGGCAGCGCCTCTCCAGCCAAGTAAGCCGCGACATTATCCAGCGCCATATGGCCCATGTTGCTGCGCACTTCTTCTGTGGCGGTGCCCAGATGCGGCAGCAGGGTGGCGTTGTCCAGATCAATCAGCGCCTGCGGCACCTTCGGCTCGAACTCATAGACGTCCAGACCCGCCCCGCCGATGCGGCGGTTCTGCAGCGCCTCAATCAGCGCCGCCTCCTCCACCACTTCGCCGCGGGCAATGTTGATCAGATGCGCATGGGGCTGCATCGCGTTCAGCACCTCGGCATTGATCAGGTGATAGGTCTCCGCTCCGCCCGGAACCGCCACCACCAGGAAATCCACCTGCCCCGCCATCGCTGTCAGGCTTTCAGCGCGGTCGGCCGGGAAATCCAGATCCTTGGCGGAGCGCGCCACATAGGACACATCCATGCCGAACCCGAAGTGGCAGCGCCGCGCAATCGCCTGGCCGATGCGGCCCATGCCGGCGATGCCAACGCGTTTGCCGGTGGCGTGCAGCCCCAGCATCTGGGTCGGGTGCCAGCCCTCCCAACCGCCCTTGCGAAGCATTCGCTCGCCTTCCGAGGCACGGCGCGCCGACATCAGGATCAGCGTCATCGCTATATCGGCGGTGGCATCGGTCACCGCGCCCGGCGTGTTGGTCACCTCGACACCCGCGGCACGCGCGGCCTCCACGTCGATATGGTTGTAGCCGACCCCGAAGTTGGCCAAGAGCTTGCAGCGGGGCGTGCCCGCCTTGGCAAAGATCTCCGCCGTGAACTTGTCGCCCAGCGTCGGCACGACAATGTCGAACTCCTGCAGTGCGCGCAGCATCTCCGCCTCGCTCATCACCGCGTTGGTCTCACGGATTTCCAGATCGGCAAAGGCCTCCCGCGCCCGTGCCGTGACCGCTGCCGTCATCGGCCGCGCAATCCAGATTTTCATCTCAGTGCATCCTCCCGCCCAGCGGGACCTTTCCGTCGGGGCCCGCCAGGAATATCTCTCCGTTTTCATCCGGCAGGCCCAGAACCAGGATCTCTGACATGAACGTGCCGATCTGCCGCGGCGGGAAGTTTACGACGGCCAGAACCTGCTTGCCCACCAGCGTTTCCGGCATGTAATGCGCCGTAATCTGCGCTGAGCTCTTTTTTACGCCGATTTCGCCCCCGAAATCGACCCACAGCTTGATTGCCGGCTTGCGCGCCTCGGGAAACGGCTCCGCTCGGACCACTTCTCCGACGCGGACGTCGACCTTCAGGAAGTCGTCAAAAGTAATCTCAGCCACGCGACAGCTCCTGTGACCGCTCCGTTGCCGCCGCAACGGCGCGTTTCAGCAGCGGCGGGAAGCCGTCCCGCTCATCCATCAGCACTTCCAAGGCCGCCTGCGTGGTGCCATTGGGGCTGGTCACGTTGATGCGCAGCTGGCTGGGGCTTTCCTCAGCCGCCTCGGCCAGCGCACCGGCGCCGCCCACGGTTGCCTTGGCCAGTTTCATCGCCAGCTCCGCCGGCAGCCCCTGCGCCTCACCCGCGGCAGCCAGCGTCTCGATCAGGTGGAACACATAGGCCGGACCGGAGCCGCTGACGCCGGTCACCGCATCCATCTGGCCTTCGTTGTCCAGCCGCACGGTCTGGCCCACGGCCTGCAGCAGTCCTTCGGCCCGTTCCAAGTCCTTGGGCGCGGCGTGGGCATTGCCGATGATCGCGGTGATACCGCGGCCCACCGCGGCCGGCGTGTTCGGCATCGCCCGCACAATCGGGGTTTCGGCCCCCAGAATGTCCTGGAACGTTGCAATCGAGGTGCCCGCCGCCACCGAAATGAACAGCGTCTGGCCGTTGCCATAGCTTTGCAGCGTCGGCAGTGCCTCGCCCATCATCTGCGGCTTCACCGCAATCAGCACGATGCCCGGCGCCTTGGGCAGCTCCGCATTCAGGTGAACGCCGGTCCCCTTCAGCCAGTCCGAGGGGTTCGGCTCAATCACCCAGACCGAGGATGCGGGCAGACCGCCCTCCAGCCAGCCGGCCAGCATCGCCGATCCCATCTTGCCGCAGCCCAGCAGCACCAGCCCGCGCGCAGCGATTTCCTGCATATCCATCTTTCGCCCCTCCCCTAAATCTCAGGTTCAGGGAAAGGTTTACGCCCGCCCGTAAGCCTCTGCAATGGCGACCTGCATCGCCTCCTGCGGGCTGCGCTTGCCCCAGACCGCCAGTTGGATCGCCGGATAGTAGCGTTCCGCGTTGGCCACGGCTGCGTTCAGCATCGCGTCGATCTGCTGCGGGCTGGCCATCTGGCCGCCGGACAGCATCAGCCCATAACGGAACAGCATCAGCTTGTGATCCGCCCAATAGGTAAAGGAGCCTTCCCAGCACTGATCGTTCATCTGGTTGATCAGCTCATAGAGCCGCGGCAGCTCCGCCTCCGGCGGCTCCATCTCAAAGCTGCAGACCAGCCGCAGGCATTCCTCATAGCCCGACCAGGCCAGTGTCAGCGAATAGGTGCGCCACTGCCCTTCCACCGACATCGCGATCTGGTCATCGCCAACCCGGTCAAAGTCCCAGTCGTGGTGCGACGCCAGGGTCTCGACGATGTCGATGGGATGGATGTCTTCTTCCAGGTGAAGCTCGGATAGTGCCATGATGCCACCTCTCTATTTTGCCCGGCTTACGGGGCACAGAGGCGCCCAATAGCCAGGTTTTTGTGCTACGGGCCGGGGAGGCATCCCCGCTCCCATACTAAATATGGTGGGGCTGATTTCATAATCTGGCAACCCTTTATTTGGGGATATCTGCGATAACTTGTGGACGAACTATCCACAGCCCCCAAAATGCCGGCATTTTGCAGAGGGGTGCACTAAACGAGCGGGGCGCCAGAAAAGCCCCATATATTGCGTGGCCGTCAACCGCCTGCCGTGTCGCCGGCCACCGCCGGCAGCGCCGTACAGGCTGGCCCGCGGCGCAGCCTTCCAGCCGCAAGCCCGCAGGCCAGCCTGCTTCTCTCAGCGGAAGGCGGGACCGTGGGCCCAGACGGTCAGCGACCGGCGCGTGCCGCGGGTGACCGGCGTCACCTGGTGCAGCAGGAAGCTGGGAAACACCGTGCAGCTGCCCTGCACCCGGCTGGCGGCTACCACATGGGCGCCCGGCATGATTTCCAGTTCGCCGCCATCATAGGATCCCGGCTTGCTCAGCTGCACCACCAGGGTCAGCTTGCGCTTGCCCGCCACCGGCCCGTCTCCGATGTCGGAATGCCAGGTGAAATGACCGTTTTCCTCTCCCGCATAGCTGGCCACCTGCGGGCTTTCGGCAAATTCGCGCAGATCAAAGTTGAACTGCTCCCGGTTGGCCCGGCGCACCACAGAAATCAGCCGGTCCATCACCCATCCGGTGCCCGGCACGTCATCCAGCCACACCACGCTGGCCCGGCGCAGGTTGTGGTCGCGGGTCTGCCCCACCAGCCGCGCCTCGCTGTCCGGCTCCGCTTCTACTTTCCGTAAAATCTCCGCGCATTCCTGCGTGCTGAACGCATTGGGCACCGAATAGACCGCAACCATGCCACACTCCTCTTCAAGCAGCAGAGGCAGCATGTACTGGACAACACCTCCAGCGCTGGACGGTTTTCGACCCGGCGGGCAGAAAGCGACCTGAATATTTGCACGGCAGCCATGCACAGGACGCAAAACAAAGCCCGCCGCAGATCGCTCAGCGGCGGGCTTCAATTCAGCGCGGGGCGGACAGCCTGCCCCGGCCCAGGGCTCAGGCCTTGTCTTTCGCCTCCAGCGCGTCCAGCCGCGCCTTCAGCGCCTCGTTTTCCTCGCGCGCCTTCTGGGCCATCGCGCGCACCGCGTCGAACTCCTCGCGGGTCACGAAATCACGGTCGGCCAGCCAGCGGTCAATCATGCCTTTCAGCGCCGTGTCCGCCTCGTCCTTGGCGCCCTGGGCCACGCCCATCGCATTGGTCATCAGCTGCGAAATATCGTCCAGGATCTTGTTGCGGGTCTGCATGTTCTTCTCCGTCTCAAGGTTGTCCCCTATATGGGCAAGCAAAGCCGCGGCGGCAAGCCGTTGACTTCCCATAACCCGCAAAGGCATTCAGTCGCACATGCAGGCCTTGATCCAATTCCCCGACCTCTCGCCCGAGATTTTCTCGATCTCCCTCGGCTCGTTCGAGTTCGCCCTGCGCTGGTACGCGCTGGCCTATATCGCTGGCATCGTCATTGCCTGGCGCCTGGCGGTGGCCGCGCTGCGCCGCCCGGCGCTGTGGCCCGCCAGCCAGCCGCCGATGCGCCCCGAACAGGTCGAGGATCTGCTGACCTGGATCATTCTCGGGGTGATCCTGGGCGGGCGCCTGGGGTTCGTGCTGTTCTACCAGCCGGCCTATTACCTGGCGAACCCTGCGGAGATCCTGAAGATCTGGCAGGGCGGCATGGCCTTTCACGGCGGCCTGATCGGCGTGGTGCTGGCGACGCTGATCTTTGCCGCGCGGCACAATATCCCGAAACTGCAGATCTCCGATCTGGTCGCCCACACGGTGCCGCCGGGGCTGCTGCTGGGGCGGCTTGCGAATTTCATCAATGCTGAGCTGTGGGGCCGCCCGACGGACCTGCCCTGGGGTGTCGCCTTCCCCGGCCAGGCGGCGCAGGACTGCGGCCAGGCGCTGGGTGAGCTTTGCGCCCGCCACCCCTCCCAGCTCTATGAAGCCATTCTGGAGGGGCTGATCCTCGGCGCCGTGCTGCTGTACCTCGCCTGGCGCCGGGGCGCCTTTCACACCCCGGGACGCCTCTTGGGCGTGTTCCTGGCGGGCTATGGCCTCGCCCGGTTCATCGTCGAATTCTTCCGCCAGCCGGACGCGCAGTTCGTCACCCCCGGCAACCCGCTGGGGCTGGCCTGGCACACCGGGGGCATCGGCCTGACGCAAGGCCAGGCGCTGTCGCTGCCGATGATCGCGATCGGGCTCTACTTCCTGATCCGCGCCCGGCAATCCGCCCGGAGCCCGGCATGAGCCTGATGGATCACCTCACCGCCCGCATCAGGGAGGACGGCCCCATCTCGGTGGCGGACTACATGTCGGAGTGCCTGCTGCACCCGCAATTCGGCTATTACACCACCCGAGACCCGCTGGGGGTTCAGGGCGATTTCACCACCGCGCCGGAAATCAGCCAGATGTTCGGCGAACTGCTGGGCCTCGCCCTGGCCCAGGCCTGGCTCGATCAGGGATCGCCTGCCCCCTTCACGCTGGCGGAACCCGGCCCCGGCCGCGGCACCCTGATGGCGGACCTGCTGCGCGCCACCCGCGGCGTGCCGGGGTTTCATGCGGCGATGGAAATCCGCCTGATCGAGGCCTCGCCCGCCTTGCGTGCGGCGCAAGCCAAGGCGCTTGAGGGCTATGCCCTGGAATGGCTGGACAGTGTTACAGACCTGCCGGACCAGCCCCTGTTCCTGGTGGCAAACGAGTTCTTCGACGCCCTGCCCATCCGCCAGTTTGTCCGCAGCGGCGGGCACTGGAGCGAAAAACGCATCGGCCTCAGGGACGGCGCGCTCAGCTTCGGCCTTGAGGCCCCCGCGCCGCAGCCCGCGCTGGACCACCGGCTGGAAGATACGCAAGACGGCGATGTGGTCGAACTGTGCGAGGCCGCCGGCCCCGTCACCGCCGCCATCGCCGCGCGAATCGCCTCCCGCGGCGGCGCGGCGCTGATCGTGGATTACGGCGACTGGCGGGCGCTCGGGGACACCCTTCAAGCCCTGCGCGCGCATGAACCTGCCGATCCGCTGCAAACGCCGGGCAAGGCCGACCTTACCGCCCATGTGGACTTTGAAGCGCTGGCCATGGCCGCAAAAACCAATGGTTGCGGCTTCACCCGCCTCACCCCCCAAGGGGTATTCCTCGAACGGCTCGGCATCACCGGCCGCGCCCGCGCCCTCGCCGCGCCGCTGCAGGGCGAAGGTCTGGAAACCCTGATCGCCGCACATCGGCGGTTGACGCACCCGGAGGAAATGGGAAACCTGTTCAAAGTGCTCGGTCTCTACCCTTCGCAGGCCGCCCCTCCGCCAGGATTGAACCCATGACGCTTGAAATTCTGACGTCCGAACTGCTTGGCCCGGTGCGGCACGGGTTTTTCACCCGCAGGGGCGGTGCGTCTTCCGGCATATACAAGGGCCTCAACTGCGGGCTGGGTTCGACCGATCAGCGCGAGGCGGTGCAGATCAACCGCAACCGCGTCGCAGCCGCGATGGAGGTCCCGGCAGAGCATCTGAGCGCGGTGCACCAGGTCCACAGCGCAGATGTGGCCGTTATCACCGAACCCTCGCAGGACCGCCCGCGCGCCGATGCGATGGTCACCAATGTGCCGGGCCTGGCGCTGTCGATTCTGACCGCCGACTGCCAGCCGGTGCTGTTTTCCGACCCCGAAGCGGGGGTTATCGGCGCCGCCCATGCGGGCTGGCGCGGCACCCTCGACGGGGTGCTGGAAGCCACTCTGGACGCCATGGAATCCCTCGGCGCCCGGCGCGAAAACACCGCCGCGGTGATCGGCCCGACCATCTCCCAGCGCGCCTATGAAGTCGGCCCGGAGTTCTTTGACGACTTCATGATGCAGGACGACGCCTACGCCCGTTTCTTTGCCAACGGCGAGGGCGGCCGCTACCTGTTCGACCTGCCGGGCCTGGGCCTGCACAAACTGCGCGAGGCCGGCGCCGGCGCCGCGGAATGGACCCGCCACTGCACCTATTCCGATGCGGAGAAATTCTTTTCCTACCGCCGCGCGACCCACGCGAAAGAGGCCGACTACGGCCGCCTGATCTCCTGCATCCGGCTTTAAGCGCCCGTTAACCCGGCGAATTGTGGCGGATTTTAAGAAATTCCGCCGCAATTGCTGTCTTCCGCCGGGTAAGCCGCGCTCAAAGGGCAGAATTTTCCGTGCCAAATCAGCCGCCTAACCGTGCCCACCCTGCCCGCCTGCCAGTCCCAGGCGCGGACGCTCATGCAGTGAAAATGCCCCGGGCTGGTCATATTCGCGGCGCAAAGATTACCCATAACGAGGTCAGAACAACACAAAACAGCCGCCGCTCCGCAGAAGGGCGGCGCTGCCGGGCGAAGGACAGACCGACCATGAAAATGAACAAGCGTTTCATTGCCTCCATCATCCGCACCGCCAAGAGCGAAACCGTGACCCTGCCCTGGGCTGCTGCACGCCAGCCTGCCGGCCAGGCGCCCAAGCGGAAACTGAGTTAACGCCGGGGACGGGTGCCCGCGCGGCGGTCAGCACTGGTGCAGCTGCGCCAGCCCGTTGCCGCCGCCCGGGCACCCAACCGGACTGGCAAAGGCCGGACCGGTCTTGACGCTTCATTAGCAGAATCGCCTTAGCACCATCCCGGCCTGCCGCTGGGTCCCGCCCGCAGCGGCAAAGGGCCGGCCGTTAACCAGTTTGCTTCAGATTCTTTGACAATTCGAATTAAATCCCGCCTTTTGGGCACATATAGATCGTTCAAGCGCGTCTGTGTTGCCGGTGGGGGCCGATGCAAACGGGCAGTTTGAAAGGAGAGGTCCGCAAATGACCATCCCCCATTCGCTGCAGAGGGCTGCAGCCAATGCCGTCGAAGCCAATGCCTTCCTGCAGGACCCGGCAGTCCTGCGCGCGGCCAACAAACCGCAGCTGCGGCGGTTCGAGGTCAGCAGCCTGCTGCCAAGCGGTGCCATCTCGGAAACCCGCCACATCGCCCCGGCGCTGCCGCTGTTCGAGGACGCCTTCTGCGCGTTTTCGCGCGGCTCGCTGGTCGAAACCAGCGCTGGCCCGGTGGCGGTCGAGGATCTGCTGCCCGGCGACGAGCTGCTGACCAGCGGCGGCGGCAGCCAGCCGCTGGTCTGGATCGGCCGCACCAGCTTGCTGCCGGCCCGGCCCGGCAGCCGCGGCCGCAGCCACCGCCTCACCAGCTTCATGGCCGACAGCCTGGGCCTGCAGAAACCGGCCTCCAGCCTGATCGCCGGCCCCGCCGCCCGGCTGCTGCGCACACCGCCGCACATGCAGAGCAGCGGCAAGGGCCCGCTGCTGACCCCCGTTGCCGAGTTCCAGGACGGCATGAGCATTTTTGAAACCGCGCCGCCGACACCGGTGGACATGTACCACCTGTGCCTGCCCCGCCATGCGGTGATCATTGCCGGCGGGCTGGAGTTTGAAACCTACCACCCCGGCCCGGATGCGCTGAAGCTGGCAAGCTATGCGATCAAGACTTTGTTCCTGAACCTGTTTGCCCATGCCGACAGCATCCAGGACTTCGGTCCGCTGGCGTATCCGCGTGCCGACAGCCAAGGCCCCGCCGCCAGCGGCACGCTGCTGTAGGCGCCATCCGGCGGACCCGGCACTTGCATACGGCAGGAGGCACGGCCCGGCACCGCCGGACCGGCCCGCCGGCCGCCGCAGTGGCAAGGGTCAGTTCATGCCGCGCACATAACGCACCAGCTGGCTGGCGTTGAACTGCTCTTCGTCGATGATGCTTTTCATCAGGTCGCCGATCGAGACGATCCCGGCCAGCTGCGCGCCCTTCAGGACCGGCAGGTGCCGGACATGCTTTTCAACCATCAGCGCCATGCAGGCTTCGGCGCTCTGCCCCGGTTCGACGCTGGTGAAATCCGTTGCCATAACATCGGCAAGCGGCGTCTTCGGAGAGGTCTTGCCCGCCAGAAAGACTTTGCGGGTATAGTGCCGCTCGGTGAAAATCCCGGCCAGCCTGCCGCCGGACATCACCAGAACCGACCCCACGTCCTCCTCCGCCATCAGCTTCAGGGCATCGACCACCATGGCCTCCGGCGGAAGCGTGTGCAGCCTCTTGTCCTTGCCATCAAGTATTTGCTGAACAGTTGCCATCGTTACACCTCCAGTCGGCGGAACAACGACCGGGTCAAACCGACATACCGGCATGCCCCGCCCTTTCAGCATCCGGCGTTTCCGCCGCCGCGTCGATGATTTGGATCAAGAAACAGTGACTTGGATCAAGAACGGTGCACCGCACCTCGGATGCGGCGCCGCAGGGCCGACGCTGGCTCAGGCCTCGCGGGCCAGCCGCTCCTCCAGCACCTCGAACGGCACGCCCGGCTCATCCTTGGCGCCGCGGATCACCAGCGAAGTCTTGACGCTGGCCACATTCGGCGTGGTCAGCAGATCGGCGGTCAGAAAGCTTTGAAAGGTGCTGAGATCCGGGGAGACGCATTTCAGGATGAAATCCACCTCGCCGTTCAGCATGTGGCACTCGCGCACCAGCGGCCAGCTGCGGCATTTCTCCTCAAAGGCGCTCAGCTCCACCTCGGCCTGGCTCTCCAGCCCCACCATGGCAAAGACCTGCACCTCGAATCCCAGCTCGCGCGCGTTCACATCCGCATGATAGCCGTGGATCAGCCCGGCCTCCTCCAGCGCCCGAACCCGGCGCAGGCAGGGCGGTGCCGAAATGCCGACCCGCTTGGCCAGCTCGACGTTGGTCATCCGCCCATCGGCCTGAAGCTCCGACAAAATCTTGCGATCAATCGGATCTAGACGGGTTGTGACCATGCCGGAAACTCCTGTGAATTTTGCGTTTCTTATAGCACCGCCACTGGGCCGCGCAATAATGTTTCATCGCCGCGCAATATTCTTTGCACTCCGAAGGTGCAAGCCGCAATCCCGGGCGGCTTCCGCAAATCTGCATCCCGCGGCATGCAAAGGCTGGGGGGTTTAAGCCAGCGGGTCCTGCCGCTATATGCATTTCCTGACGGCGGCAAGCCCGCCATGCTGCTTACGTAAGGGACGAACATGAGCGAGACGCGCCACACCAAGGTTCTGATCATCGGCTCCGGGCCTGCCGGCTACACTGCAGGGGTCTATGCCTCCCGCGCCATGCTGGAACCGATCCTGGTTCAGGGCATCGAGCCCGGCGGCCAGCTGACCACCACCACCGAGGTCGAGAACTGGCCCGGCGACACCGAGGTGCAAGGCCCCGACCTGATGGTGCGGATGCAGGAGCACGCCAAGGCGATGGGCACCGAAATCATCGGCGACATCATCACCTCGCTCGACACCTCCTCCCGCCCGTTTGTGGCCAAGGGCGACAGCGGCACCACCTACACCGCTGATGCGGTGATCCTGGCGACCGGCGCCCGCGCCAAATGGCTGGGCCTGGAATCGGAAGAGAAGTTCAAGGGCTTCGGCGTCTCCGCTTGCGCCACCTGCGACGGCTTCTTCTACCGCGGCCAGGAGATCGTGGTGATCGGCGGCGGCAACACCGCCGTGGAAGAGGCGCTGTTCCTCACCAACTTCGCCTCCAAGGTGACCCTGATCCACCGCCGCGACGAGCTTCGCGCCGAAAAGATCCTGCAGGACCGCCTGCTCAAGAACGACAAGATCGAGACCCTGTGGTTCCACACCCTCGAAGAGGTTGTCGGCACCGACAACCCGCTGGGGGTCGAGGGCGTCGTGGTCAAGAACGTGCAGACCGGCGAGCTGAAGGAAATCCCCTGCAAGGGCGTCTTTGTCGCCATTGGCCACGCCCCGGCGACCGAGCTGGTCAAGGACGTGCTGGAGCTGCACAACGGCGGCTACGTCAAGGTGAAGCCCGGCTCCACCGAGACCTCGATCCCCGGCATCTATGCCGCGGGCGACCTGACCGACCACAAGTACCGCCAGGCGGTGACCTCGGCCGGCATGGGCTGCATGGCGGCACTGGACGCCGAACGCTTCCTGGCAGAGCAGGACTAAAAAATTCACAGGGCTTCCCGGTTTTGCCGGGGGCCCTGACACCGCCCGCAGCCGGGGCTTCTGCCTGCTTCCCGGCACGCCTTCGCGGCTTTCGCGCGCTCCGCAGACCGCAATAGAATCTGCCAGCCCTGCGCGCGCCTTACATGTTCAGGTTCAGCCGGCAGGCGCACTGCGCCGGAGTCGAACGCGCCTCGCCTGCCTCTGCGTAAAAATTGCGCAACCCTATGATTAAAATAGACTTATCAGCGCGGCCACCTTCGGCAGGCAATTGCTAAAATGCGGCTTACTTCCCGCGGCACCTTAACCCGGCGTTAGCGGTTGAGGCGCGAAACCTACTGAAAAACACCGCAACCAAATCCTTTTCTGCCGGGGGCTTTATGGCTATTCGCACCTTAAGCGCGTTCAACGCGAACGCATTCACTGTGGATGGCAGCTCCCCCTACATGTCCTCGGGCAGCTCGATCATCAACAACTCCGACACGCCCGTCGGCACGGTGTTCACCTACGATTCCAGCTACCCCATCGAACAGGTCACCCTGGAGGACACCGCAGGCAGCGCCGACATCATGGAGGATGACAAGGAATGGGGCCACAAGATCATTGATGGCGGCTCCATGGTGGCCAGCGGCACCCCGGTGGAGGCCGAATCGCACCACTACGTGCAGGAGGTCGATGCATACGGAACCCCGTTCGGCCCGGTCATCACCATCACGGTATTCTCGCAGAACGGCTACACCTCCGATGTCTGGGGCTTCTCGACCGACACGCCGCTGAAGGATGGCGCCCGCTACGAGAAAATCTCCGGCAGCAACTACGGGTCTTCGGAATACTCCAGCTTTGTGCCCTGCTTCGTCTCCGGCACCACGATCTGCACCGATCAGGGCCTGCGCCCGGTGGAGCGGCTGCGCCCCGGCGACATGGTGCTGACCCGGGACAACGGGTTCCAGCCGGTGCTCTGGGCCGGCATCCGCCAGGTCGGGCGCAGCTGGATGCAGGCCTGCCCGCACCTGCAGCCGGTGCGGATCGCCGCCAACGCCTTTGGCCCCGGCCAGCCCTCGCAGGATCTGTGGGTATCGCCGCAGCACCGGCTGCTGCTCAAGGGCGCAAACTGCCAGATGCTGTTCGGCGAGCCGGAGGTGTTCGCCGCCGCCAGCCACCTGCAGGCGCATCCCAATGTCAGCCAGCCGCAGGTGGACCGCACCACTTACGTCCACCTGCTGTTCAGCCGCCATCAGGCGGTGTTTTCCAACGGCATGTGGACCGAGAGCTTCCAGCCGGGCGCCCGCGCCCTGGGCAAGGACGCAGGCGCCACCCGGCAGGAAATCCTGGAGCTGTTCCCGGATCTGGCCCGCGATGCGGGCAGCAGCTACCCGGCCGCCCGCATGGTTCTGAAACAAAACGAAAGCCGCCTGCTGGCCGCACTGCCGCACGCCTGACCCGCCTGCCGCCTTGACCGGCGCGCGCGCGGCCCGCAGTCTGCCCCGGACACCCCAAAGCAGGAGGACCGGATTGGCGAGCGCGCTCTGGCAGGGCAACTGGATCACCCGCACCCGGATCATCACCGGCCTGGTGCTGTTCACCTATGTCTTCTTTCATTTCATCAATATCGGCCTGGGGCTGCTGTCCCCGGTCTGGATGGAGGAGTTCCAGGACGCCCGCCAGCTGATCACCCGCAGCTTTCCCGGCGGGCTCATCCTCTACGCCTCCCTGATCCTGCACGCCGGTCTGGCGCTGTGGAACCTGGCCCGCCGCCGCAGCCTCAGGATGCGGCCCGGCGAGGCGCTGCAAACCCTGCTGGGCTTTCTGATCCCGCTGCAATTGCTCAGCCATCTGCTTTTCACCCGCTATTCGCATGAAATCCACGGCGTCAACGACGAGATGGCCTATGTGATCGTGCTGATGTGGGCCTCGCCGGAGGCCTGGCAGCAAAGCGCGCTCTTGCTGGCGGTCTGGATCCACGGCTGCATCGGCCTGCATTACTGGCTGCGCCTGACCCGCTGGTGGCGGCAGCTCATCCCCTGGATGGCGGGGCTGGCCGTGTTCATCCCCGGCTTCGCCCTGGCCGGCTTCCTGACCGAGGGCCGCCGCATCCATGGCCTGTTCGTGGAGGGCAGCCAGCGCCCGGCGCTGATGGAAGACTTCAACTGGCCCAGCCGCGAGGTCTTTGCCGAGCTGTTCCAGACGGACAACCGCTGGTTCGCCGCATTCCTGATCCTGCTCGCCCTGGCAGCGGCGGCGCATGTTATCAACCGGCTGCTGCGGCGGCGCCGGGCGGTGCGCATCCGCTATGCCTTCGGCCCCGAGATCCGCGCCGAACGCGGCCTGACCCTGCTGGAGATGTCCCAGGCAAATGGCGTCCACCACACCTCTCTCTGCGGCGGCAAGGGGCGCTGCACCACCTGCCGGGTTGTGGTGGAGGAAGGCAGCGAGGCGCTGCCGCCGCCCGCCCCGCCCGAGGCCCGCAGCCTGGCCGCGGTCAAGGCGCCTGCCAATATGCGCCTGGCCTGCCAGATCCGGCCTGAGACGCCGCTTACCGTCACCCGCATGTTCCGCCCCGACGGGCGCAAGGGGCGCGCCCATGCCAGCCAGGGCAGCGAGCAGCAGCTCGCCGTCCTGTTCCTCGACATGCGCGGCTTCACCGCCCGTACCTCCGGCCAGCTGCCCTATGACGTTGTGTTCCTGCTCAACCGGTTCTTCGACGCCATCGTCCCCGCCATCATCGCGGCAGGCGGCACCGTCGACAAATACCTCGGCGACGGCCTGCTGGCGCTGTTCGAGGCCCCAAGCCCGGCCCGTTCCGCCCAGGCCGCGCTGGACGCCGCCGCCGCCATCGGCACCGCGCTGCAGGACTTCAACGCCCGGCTGGCAGCGGATGGCGAGCCGCAGATCCGAATCGGCATCGGTGTCCACTTGGGTCAGCTGGTGCTGGGCGAGATCGGCAGCGCCGGCCATGCCCCGCGCACCATCATCGGCGGCAGCGTCAACACCGCCAGCCGCCTGGAAGCCAAGACCAAGGAGCTGGGAATCGAATTGCTGGTTTCCGCCCGCGTGCTGCAGGCCGCAGGCTATGCGCCGGACCGGTTTGCCCTGCAGGAGTTCCAGCTCAGAGGCGTCTCCGCGCCGCTGGCCGCTCTGCCGGTGGAACACGCGGCCGCCCTGCCCCGCCTGCTTGGCAAGGAACAGGGTTGAGCCTGCCGCCCGCCAGCGGGAACACCTGTTTGCGGCCCCGCAGCTGCCCTGGACGATACCGTCCGCCAGACACGCCGCCGGGGAATATTCTGCCGCACACACGGATGCGTTGCACCAAAACAACTTGGCAAAAAATCGCCAATCCGGCCTAAATTGCGCTTTGCTTCCCGGCCGAACCATGCAATGCGTTCACGCGTGAACACACTTTTAACCCGTTGAGCCTACTGCTGCCCGCCGTGACCGACATTGCGACAATATCCACCCCGGACGAGGAAGACCTGCTCTTCCGCCTCCTGCGCCAGCTCGATACGGCGCCGGATGCGTCGCAGCGTGTGACCGCTGCGGCGCTGGGGATTTCGCTCGGGCGGCTGAACACCCAGCTTCGGCTGGCGGCAGAGGGCGGCCTGATCACCGTCAGCGCCCGCCCCGGCCCCGACAAACGGCAGCGGTTCGCCTATTCGCTCACCACCCGGGGCGCTGCGGAAAAAGTGCGCCTCACCGATCGTTTCCTCGCCCGCAAGCTCGCAGAATACAACGCGCTGCATGCGGAACTCACCGGCTCCGCAAGCGGCCTTCCCCCTCTCAAACACAGGACCCATCCGATGCAAAGCAACCTGGCTCCCATCCCTGAGCTTTATGTCTCCTACGAAAGCGCGCAGAAACTGAAGGTCGAAGCAGCCGACCTGGTCAGCTGGGACCTGACCCCGCGCCAGATCTGCGACCTGGAACTGCTGATGAACGGCGGTTTCAACCCGCTCAAGGGCTTCCTGTCCGAGGCCGACTATGACGGCGTTGTCGAAAACATGCGCCTGGCGGACGGCACCCTGTGGCCGATGCCGATCACCCTGGATGTGTCCGAAGACTTCGCCGCCAAGCTGGAAGCGGGCCAGGACATCGCGCTGCGCGACCAGGAAGGCGTGATCCTCGCCACCATGACCGTCACCGACAACTGGGTGCCGAACAAGGCGCGCGAAGCGGAGAAGGTCTTTGGCGCCGATGACGACGCTCACCCGGCGGTGAACTACCTGCACAACACCGCGGGCAAGGTCTACCTGGGCGGTCCCGTGACCGGCATCCAGCAGCCCGTCCACTATGACTTCCGCGGCCGCCGCGACACCCCGAACGAGCTGCGCGCCTACTTCCGCAAGCTGGGCTGGAACAAGGTCGTGGCCTTCCAGACCCGCAACCCGCTGCACCGCGCCCACCAGGAGCTGACCTTCCGCGCCGCGCGCGAAGCCCAGGCCAACCTGCTGATCCACCCGGTTGTCGGCATGACCAAGCCGGGCGACGTCGACCACTTCACCCGTGTGCGCTGCTATGAGGCGGTTCTGGACAAATACCCGGCAGCCACCACCACCATGTCGCTGCTGAACCTGGCGATGCGCATGGCCGGCCCGCGCGAGGCGGTCTGGCACGGCCTGATCCGCAAGAACCACGGCTGCACCCACTTCATCGTCGGCCGCGACCACGCGGGCCCCGGCAAGAACTCCGCAGGCGAAGACTTCTACGGCCCCTACGACGCGCAGGAGCTGTTCCGCGCCTATGAAGAGGAAATCGGCCTGAAAATGGTGGACTTCAAGCACATGGTCTATGTGCAAGAGCGCGCCCAGTACGAGCCGAACGACGAAATCGCGGACCGCGACAACGTCACCATCCTCAACATCTCGGGCACCGAACTGCGCCGCCGCCTGGCCGAGGGCCTGGAAATCCCGGAATGGTTCTCCTTCCCCGAGGTGGTCGCCGAGCTGCGCAAGACCAAGCCGCCGCGCGCCGAGCAGGGCTTCACCGTGTTCTTCACCGGCTTCTCCGGCTCCGGCAAATCCACCATCGCCAACGCGCTGATGGTCAAGCTGATGGAAATGGGCGGCCGCCCCGTGACCCTGCTGGACGGCGACATCGTTCGTAAGAACCTGTCGAGCGAGCTGGGCTTCTCGAAAGAGCACCGTGACCTCAACATCCGCCGCATCGGCTATGTCGCGTCGGAGATCACCAAGAACGGCGGTATCGCCATCTGCGCCCCGATCGCGCCCTACGCCACCACCCGCCGCGCCGTGCGCGAGGACATCGAACAGTTCGGCGCCTTTGTCGAAGTGCACGTTGCCACCTCGATCGAGGAATGCGAGCGCCGCGACCGCAAGGGCCTGTATAAACTGGCCCGCGAAGGCAAGATCAAAGAGTTCACCGGCATCTCCGACCCCTACGACGTGCCGCAGAACCCGGAACTGTCGGTCGAGACCGAGAACGTCGACGTCGACAACTGCGCCCACCAGGTGCTGCTCAAGCTGGAAAGCATGGGCCTGATCAAAGCCTGAGCCTGACAGCAGCGAGATATTGGAACGGCCCGCCATTCGGCGGGCCGTTTTCCGTTCAGTGCCTCAAGGCCCCTGAACCGGTGCAGCGCCCCATTCTTTGCCGTGGTCAAAAAGGCAACGGTCCCCCGCTGATGCGCACGGCCCTGCGCCGGAACGCTTTCCGCGTCGGCGGAAATCCGCTAATCCTGTGGCAAATATATAGAATTACAGGCGGATTTCAGGTGCGAGCAGTTTCTCTTTGGATCGGTGAAGAGCTGCCTTTGCTGACACAGCTGGCCCTCCTGTCCTGGCAGCGCCACACCTGCGGCGTGGATCTCTACGTTCCCGACCCCGCCTGCCCGCCCCTTGGCGTGCCGCCCGGCGTCTGCCTGAAACCGGCAGGGGAGATCCTGCCGCTGGACACGCTGGAGCGCCTGAAACCTTTGATCCGCACCCGGTACAGCCCGCGCCAGGAACGGCTCAGCTACTCCGACATCTTCCGGATCGCGCTTCAGAAACAGGGCCTTGGGTTCTGGCTCGATACCGACGTCATCCTGTTCCAGGACTTCCAGCCGGACCCGGATCAAGCCTGGTTCGCCTTCGACGGCGCTTCAACCGTGGGCTATTCCGCGCTGTACTTTCCGCCGGACGATCCCTTCGTCTGCGATTTCCTCAAGGTGCTGGACCACCCGGACCTCTGGCCGGACTGGCTGGGCTTCAAGCGGCGGGTGGTCAAGCCCGCGCTGCTGCGCGCGCTCGGCCGCAAGTTCCGCGCAACCGACCTCGGCATGACCGTCTACGGCAACGAGGCAATGGTGCGGATTCTCAAGCGGCAGAACCGGTTCGGGGAGGCCAAGCCAATGAAATCAATGTACTATCTCCCCGGCGCCAGCTGCGATTTTTATGACCCGGCGCACACGGCCTCATTGCTGGGGCAGCCCGATATCATCGGCCTGCACGTGCATCAGAAAGGCCCCTCCACTCAGCCGCCCCGCAGCGGCAGCGCGTTTGACCTGACGCTGCGCGAATACGGGCTGGCGGCGGCAGAACCCGCCTGACGCCGCCGCCTGCACTCACAAGGCCGCTGGCAGGTCCACCGTGCCGCGCATCAGCACGAACCCTTCACCCGCAACGCGCACACCCTCAATCGCCTCCGCACTGCCAACGCGGACCACCCGCGCCTGGCCGGGGCGGCCCAGGCCGTGGCCCTGCTCCGCCGTGAATTCCGTCTTCTCCATCAGGCCGTGATGCCACAGATAAGACGCCATCGCCCCGGTGGCGGACCCGGTGAACGGATCCTCCGGCGGGCTGGGCGGCGCCATCAGCAGGCGCGAGAATGTGTCGCCCGCCTCCGTCGCCCCCTCCAGCGTCACCAGGAACGGCTCCATCATGTCGATGCCATCGGCCCCCAGCGATTGGCCCAAGGCCGCCAGCGCCTCCAGATTCAGCTTTGCTGCCTCCAGCGCCGCCCGGTCGCGCAGCAAGGTGACGCAGAACGGCAGCCCGGTGGAGACCTTCTGCGGCTGCCCCACGATCGCCTCAACCGGCAGGCTCACCGCCTCTGCCACCAGCCCGGGATCGGCAAAGGGGCCGAACTCCGGCGCCACTTGCGTCATTTCGATCAGACCGCCGTCCAGCCTGACCGGCACGATCCCCGCCCCGGTTTCCAGCGTGATGCTGTCACCCTCAATCAGCCCGCGGTCCCGCATCGCCGCCACCGTGGCAACGGTCGGGTGGCCGGCAAAGGGGATCTCGCGGCTGGCCAGGAAATAACGCACCTTCACGTCCGCCACCTCCGACGGGCCGGTGAAGGTGCATTCCACCAGCGAGGTCTCCCGCACGTAAGCCGTGCAGACCGCCTCCGGCAGATCCGCGCCGCCATGCACCACTGCACAGCCGTTGCCGCCGAAAGCATGGGCAGAGAACGCATCCACCCAGTCGAAGTCATAGCGTGCCATTGCCGCCCCCCGGTTTCAGAAAATCAAAAAGGCGGGCCCCTGCCCGCCTTTCGCATCTTGAAAGCCTGTTAGCGGAAGTCAATCCGCTGGCCTTACACTTGGACGCCCGCTGGACTTAGTGCACGGGCACCGGCGTCATGTCGTTCTGGCGCGCCAGCACAAAGGCCAGGCTGCGGTCCGCCACCAGCGCCAGCTGGCCGCCCTCGGCATCGTGCACCGCATAAAGCTGCTCGCGGCCGCCCGCGTTCTGCTGCACGTCCGCGGGAAGATCTGCCACCGCGACCGCCTTCACATAGACGGTCCGGTCAGCGCCTTGTTTGAAGTCAAACGGTGTATGCATAGCTCTTACCCCTTCTTGATGTTGATCGTCTGGACAACGGTTTCCGGCCGCGAGCGGGTCAGATCCACATGCAGCAGCCCGTTTTCCATCACCGCCTCGCCCACTTCGACGCCATCGGCCAGCACGAACATGCGCTGGAACTGGCGCGCCGCGATGCCGCGGTGCAGGAATACCCGCCCTTCGCTGTCGTCGCGCTGGCGGCCGCGGATCACCAGCTGCCGGTCCTCGACGGTGATCGCGAGGTCCTCCTCGGCGAAACCGGCCACGGCCAGGGTGATGCGGTAGGAAAAATCGGAAGTCTGTTCGATATTATACGGCGGATAGCCCTCGTTGCCCGATTTTGCCGAGCGTTCGAGGAGGCGTTCCAGCTGCTCGAACCCCAGCATATGCGGGTAGGAGCCCAAGGTAAGTTTCGACACTTTAATCGTCCTTTATGCCAAAGCGACGGATGCTTACGGCCCCTCACACGGCAGCCGCCTGCGAAAGAATATGGGAAGTTCCTGCTGGTTTCACAAGAGCATGTGCTCATAGGTCTAGCGGAAAAGCCGTTAACGAAGTATCTTCAGCCTCACTTCATTCATCAGCTTTGCAGAGTCGCCCATGAATGCACCCACAGATGTGTCGATGAAGACGGATGAGGTCCTCAAGGTTGAGCTGGAGGTTTTCCGCAGGCAGCACCGCGATCTGGACGAAGCGATTTCCGCGCTGGAAGAGCGCGGCACCGCCGACCAGCTGACCATCCGCCGTCTGAAGAAACAAAAGCTCATCCTCAAGGACAAGATCGCCTTGATCGAAGACCGGCTGACCCCGGACATTATCGCCTGACGCCGCGCCGGCCGGACCGGCCGCGCACAGTGCCTGTTGCCCGGAGCCCAAGCTGCCCGGGATCCCGCTGCAGAACGCAGCATTTTTTCCAAAAGCCAAGCTCTCCCGCCCCCTGGCGGTGCAGCCGGGCTGCCCAGCCTGGCGTTGGGCAAGGCAGCGCGCCTGAAGGCGCGCTGCGGTCCCGCCCGCCTGCCCCGCTGCCGGCTGGCGTTCCGGCCCGGATTATCCGCCTTAACGGATGGTCAAACAGCCATGAACCCGCTAGGAGCAGCCCGATTGTCTCCGGCGGTTTCACCGCGAAGCCTTCGGAAACAAGCCTCTGAACAAAAAACGAGCGAGACAATGACCGCTGCGAGGGAACAGATCCCGGCGCCTGAGACGCAGGCTGCTGATTACAACTTCACACCGAAACAAGCGCTGATCGGCGCCCAGATGCTGTTTGTCGCCTTTGGCGCGCTGGTGCTGGTGCCGCTGCTGACCGGCCTCGACCCCAGCGTGGCGCTGTTCACTGCGGGGCTTGGCACGCTGATCTTCCAGATCGTGACCCGCGGCCAGGTGCCGGTGTTCCTGGCGTCGTCTTTCGCCTTCATCGCGCCGATCATCTACAGCGTGCAGACCTGGGGCATGGCCGCCACCACCGGCGGCCTCGCTGCGGCGGGCCTGCTCTATGTGGCGCTCAGCTTCGCCATCCGCGCCTTTGGCTCCGGCTTCCTGCACCGGCTGCTGCCGCCGGTGGTGGTCGGCCCCGTGATCATGGTGATCGGCTTGTCGCTGGCGCCGGTTGCGGTCAACATGGCCACCGGCCTGGCAGGCGACACCCAGGTTATGCCGCGCGACACCGCGCTGCTGCTCGCCGCCATCTCGCTCGGCACCACGATGCTGACCGCCATCCTCGGCCGCGGCATCATGCGCATCGTGCCGATCCTGGCCGGTGTCGCCGCAGGCTATATCGCGGCCCTGATCCTCGGCGCTGTGACCGGCGAAACCCTGGTCAGCACCGCCGCCGTCGCGGACGCCCCCTGGTTCAAGGTCCCCGGCTTTGTCGCGCCGGAATTCAACCTGGCCGCCATCCTGTTCATCCTGCCGGTCGCCATCGCCCCCGCGATTGAGCATTTCGGCGACATCCTGGCGATCTCCAACGTGACCAAGCGCGACTACATGGAGAAGCCCGGCATCCAGAACACCATGCTGGGCGACGGCCTCGCCACCGCCGCCGCGGGCCTCTTGGGCGGGCCGCCCAACACCACCTATTCCGAGGTGACCGGCGCCGTGACCCTCACCCGCGCCTTCAACCCGGCGATCATGACCTGGGCGGCGCTGTTCGCGATTGCGCTATCCTTTGTCGGCAAGCTCTCGGGCGCTCTGTCCACCATCCCGATGCCGGTGATGGGCGGGATCATGATCCTGCTCTTCGGCATGGTCACCGTGGTCGGCCTGTCGGTTCTGGCCAAACTGGGCGAGGCGCTGACCGAGGCCCGCAACATGGTGATCATCTCCACCGTTCTGATCATCGGCCTCGGCGGCCTGACACTGCAATTCGGCGAAGGCTTCACCCTGGCAGGCATCGGCCTCTCCGGCGTTGCGGGCCTGCTGCTGAACCTGATCCTGCCGAAACAGCGGGACTGATCCTGCGCTGCGCCCGCCTGCTCCGGCGGGCGCAGCCCTCCGCGGCCCAACCTGTGGCCCCTCCCCGGAAATGACGATAAAACCGTTGCGTGCACTCAATTGTCGGGTGCGTGTCAGGGTCCTGTCGTGGCCAAATTTCCCGGCCCGGTTAGACCGTCCGCATGTGAACAGCAGGATTGCTCAAAGTGATTGTCAGAAAGCTACGCCTCGAAAAAGGCTTGTCGCAAGAGCAGCTCGCCGGCATGGCCGGGATCAGCACCCGCACGCTGCAGCGGATCGAACGCGGCGCCAAGGCAAGCCCGGAAACCCTGAAATGCATTGCCGCTGTTCTGGAAACGGAATTCTCCAGCCTTCGAAGGGAACAGGACATGCAGACCACCCCAGCAGCAGCCGCGCCGGAACCGAGTGAAGAAAAACAGGACGCCATGCGGTATGCGCGCGACATCCGGGCCTTCTACACTCATGCCATCCAATACGCCGTGGTGATGGCCGCGCTGCTGATCCTGAATCTCCTGACCAGCCCCGGGCACTTCTGGGTTGTCTGGCCCGCTCTCGGCTGGGGCATCGGCCTCGCGATACACGGGTTCAGCGTCTTCGAAGTGATCGGCCTATTTGGCCAGGATTGGGAAGACCGCCAGATCGCACGGCGCCTGAAGTCCCGCCGCAACCGGGGATAGCGCCCGGCCAGCCCTTCTGCCGGCCATAAGAAGCGCCCGCGCCGCGCGCCCGCGCGGCGCCACGCCCAACCGCGGGGGCGGTGCAGCTCCGCTGCATCCCCGCGCGGGCGGGAGCCCCCCTGCGGCATAGCGCCAGCCCCCGGAAAACAGGGCAAATCCACCCGTATTCCCATCCAACCCGCATTGCGTAAAACCCAGGTTTCCCTATAGTGCGCGCTCCACAAGCCGCGACAGGAGCCACCAGCCATGGCCGACATCAAAGTGGGCATCATCATGGGCAGCCAATCCGACTGGCCCACCATGAA
This sequence comes from Leisingera sp. CC-HEC096, assembly GCF_059429235.1. Taxonomy (NCBI): domain Bacteria; kingdom Pseudomonadati; phylum Pseudomonadota; class Alphaproteobacteria; order Rhodobacterales; family Roseobacteraceae; genus Leisingera; species Leisingera sp. CC-HEC096. The sequence continues at coordinate 137,634 of NZ_JCAIJS010000001.1, read as the reverse complement.
GGAAGCCGCCAATATCCTCGATGAACTGGGCGTTGAATACGAGGCCAGGATCGTCTCTGCCCACCGCACCCCGGACCGGCTGTGGAGCTACGGAAAATCCGCAGCGGACCGCGGCCTGCAGGTGATCATCGCAGGCGCCGGCGGTGCGGCCCACCTGCCCGGCATGGTCGCCTCCAAGACCCGCGTGCCGGTGGTCGGCGTGCCGGTCCAGACCCGGGCCCTATCCGGTGTCGACTCGCTTTATTCCATCGTGCAGATGCCCAAGGGCTTCCCCGTCGCCACCATGGCGATCGGCGCCGCCGGCGCCGCCAACGCGGGCCTGATGGCCGCGGGCATCCTGGCGCTGCAGGACGCGGACCTCGCCCAGCGCCTCAACGACTGGCGCGACGCCCTCTCCGCCTCCATCCCCGAGGAACCCTCCGATGACTGACGTGCTCGCACCCGGTTCCACCATCGGCATCCTCGGCGGCGGCCAGCTCGGCCGGATGCTCTCGGTTGCGGCCTCCCGCCTCGGCTTCAAGACCCATATCTTTGAACCTGGCGCCAACCCGCCCGCAGGCCATGTCGCCGACCAGGTGACCACCGCAGGCTACGAGGATGCGGAGGCACTGGCCGCCTTCGCCGCCTCCGTCGACGTCATCACCTATGAGTTCGAGAACATCCCGACCTCCGCGCTGGATCTCCTGGAATCGCAAAAACCGATCCGCCCGGGCCGCGAGGCGCTGCGGATCAGCCAGGACCGGCTGACGGAAAAGACCTTCCTGCAGGACCTCGGCCTGCAAACAGCCCCCTTCGCCGACATCACTGACCAGGCCAGCCTCGACGCCGCCCTGGCAGAGATCGGCGCCCCGTCGATCCTGAAAACCCGCCGCTTCGGTTATGACGGCAAGGGCCAGGCCCGCATCAAGGCGGCTGAGGACGCAGGCGAAGCGCTCGCCGCCATGGCCGGCGCGCCCTCGATCCTCGAAGGCTTCGTCAATTTCACCCACGAGGTCTCCGTGATCGCTGCCCGCGGCACGACGGGTGAGATCGCCTGTTTCGACCCAGGCGAAAACGTTCACCGCGACGGCATCCTGCACACCACCACCGTGCCTACCAAGCTGACCACCGGGCAGCGCATGGACGCGGTGCTTATGGCCGGCAAGATCCTGAACGCGCTGGAGTATGTCGGCGTCCTCGGCGTCGAACTCTTCGTCACGCCGCAGGGCCTGATCGTCAACGAGATCGCCCCGCGCGTCCACAATTCCGGCCACTGGACCCAGAACGGCTGCACCGTCGACCAGTTCGAACAGCACATCCGCGCGGTGGCCGGCTGGCCGCTCGGCGACGGCCAGCGCCACTCCGACGTGGTGATGGAAAACCTGATCGGCGGCGACGTGGAGCGCTTGCCCGAATTGGCCAAGGAAGCCGATTGCGCCATCCACCTCTACGGCAAGGCCGAGGCCAAACCGGGCCGCAAGATGGGCCATGTGAACCGGGTGCAAAAGCCGCAAGGCTAAGGCTGGGGGCACCGCCCCCGGACAAGCCCCCAACTTGGGGCTCTGCCCCAAACCCCGGGATATTTCCGGCAAGAGGAAGTCACGCAAGGTGAAACCGGCCCCGCCGGTTTCACGCGCCGCAAAGAGGGCCATCCGGCCTGATGCGCGGCGCTTCCCCCTCAGGCTATGAAACGGCCCGCAATCTCCCCCGACATATAGCTGACCCGCCCGCCGGCAATTGTCGCAGCGACCCGCTGGGTTGCCTTGTCCAGCACCAGAATGTCGGCGCGCTTGCCGGTCTCCAATGTCCCGCGGTCGGTCAGCCCCAACAGCTGCGCAGGCCCGTGTGAGACCAGCCGCCAGGCTCCCTCCAGATCCAGCAGGCCGGAGCGCTCCAGCATCAAGGCCGCGCGGCGCGGACTGGGATAGTGGTAGTCAGAGGCCAGCGCATCGCACAGCCCCATGGCGATCAGCTCCACAGCCGAGGCATTGCCCTTGTGCGAGCCGCCCCGCACCACGTTGGGCGAACCCAGGATCACCGGATCTCCGGCGCCCCGCGCGGCCTCCGCCGCCTCAAGTGTCTCGGGAAACTCGGCAATCCGCGCCCCGCGCTCGCGCCAGACGGCACGGTCCTCAGCGGTCTGGTCGTCATGGCTGCCAAGGCGCACATCCAGCGCCGCCAGTTCGCGGCACAGCGCATCCAGCCTGCCCGGCACCTCATCCCGGCGCGCGTGCATGTCCTTCAGCATCTGCCAGTGCACTTCCGGGTTGCGCCCCGCCTTCAGCGCCTGACCGGTCAGCCGCGGCGGCTTCTTGCCCGCCGCCAGCCGCTCATGCGGCAGGTGGTCGTTGAACACCACATAGGGCACCTGCCACTGCGCCACCTTGGCGGCGAGTGCGGCATACTCCTCCAGCATGTGAATCTCGAACCGCAGCTGCGGCAGCAGATCGGTCACGAGCGACCCGCGCACCGCTTTGATGCCCTCGAACACCTGCGCCGCAAACTCCGGCCCGCGCAGGCCGCCCTCCCAGGAGTAGAACTGCGCCAGCACCGCAGAGGTGATGCCGTTGGCGGCCAGCTCCGCCTCGGCCGCCACCACGCCCTCGGCCATCTGCTTCATCGCCCCGCGGCGCGGTGCCAGATGGCGCTCGAACCCGTCGCCATGCGCGTCCACGATCCCCGGCAGCACCAGATAGCCGGACAAATCCACGGCTCGCCCGGCAGGCGCATCCGCCACCAGCCCGCCCGCGATCGCAATCTCACCGCCGCGCTGCAGCCCGCCGGGGCGCAGCACATCACCGCCCTGCAGGGTCAGTTCCAACGTCATTCTTCCGCCTCTTCACAGCCGCCATTCAGCTGGCAAGCCTCGCTGATAATCTCTTCCACCGCCGCCAGCCAGGTGAGCGAAGGCTCAAACCGCCCTTCCTCCAGGAAGTGCAGAGTCTGCGCCATCACCTGCGGGTTGTTCATCATGTAGGTATGGGTCACCGGCAGGGTCAGATGCGCGGCCATTCCGTCAACCTTGGTGCTCTCGACCGAAACCTTGCCGTCATCCGCACCCGGGATCAGCGAGGAGAACACCGGGTTCAGCGTCTCATTCCCGGCAATCACCCCCAGTTCGAACGCCACCGGCGGCAGGCGCCTTGGCAGGCTCTCCGCCCCGGTGCCCAGCTGCAGGCCGGCGGGACCGTTCAACAGGCCGAACACCTCCCAGTCCCCCAGCTCATCCACCAGCTCGCTGCCCTGGTTGGGCGGCCCCATCATCACCACCCGGCCCAGGTTTGCAGGGCTGTTTCCCTGCAGCCAGTGGCGCAGCAGGATCCCCCCCATCGAGTGGCTGACCACATGGGTTTGCTGCGCCCCGCAGGCTGCAAAAGCCTTCGGCAGGGTTTCCTCTGCCAGCACCTGAATGGTCTCCTCCGTCGAGGCATAGCCGGGCCGCACCACATCATACCCGCGCGACTGCAGCACCTCCTCCATCACCGCAAAAGACGTCTCGGAGCGCGCCAGCCCGTGCAGCAGGATCACGCAATCGGCTGCCGCAGGCAGCGGCAGCAGCGCCGCAGCCGCGGCAAGCAAAGGTTTGGTAAACTCACGCATGACGCCCAGATAAGCGCAAGCGGCGGCACAGGGAAGACCTTGCGGCTACTTGGCGGCCTGTTCGGCTGCCTGCGCCTTGCGCGCGGGCGCCCGCCGCACCACCAGCGCGATGCCGCCCAGCACCGCAACGGAGCCGAAAACCAGCCGCAGCCCGATCGCCTCCCCCAGCAGAACGGCCCCTGCAACAATTGCAATCACCGGCACGCTCAGCTGCACCGTTGCGGCCACCGCAGGCAGGATCTGCGGCAGCAGCCGGTACCACAGCGCATAGCCCATGCCAGAGGTCACCGCCCCCGACACAACCGCCAGCACCGCGCCGTAAAGGCTCACCGTGCTGCCGCCCAGCCACAGGGCAACGGGCAGAAACATCGCCGTGGACCACAGGAAATTCACCGCCGTGGCTGCCAGCGGCTGCACCGCCCCGCGGCCCAGGATGCTGTAGATCCCCCAGCCCAGCCCCGCCGCCGCCATCAACAGCGACGCGCCAAGGGGCGCCGTGCCGGAGCCATCGGGCCAGACCACATAAGCCAGCCCCAGAAAGGCCAGAACCGCGCCCGCCACCTGGCCGCCGCTGACCGGATTGCCCCGCAGCGCGCCCCACAGGAACATCGACACCTGCACCACCCCGAACAGCACCAGCGCGCCAAGGCCCGCATCAAGCTGCTGATAGGCAAGCGAAAACCCGGCGATATAAAGCGTCAGCGCCGCCCCGCCCCCCAGGCTCGCCCGCAGGTCCTGCCGCACCGCCTGCCCCTGCGCCAGGCACAGAACGACCAGCATCGCCGCGCCGGAGGCCAGCCGCAGCAGGCCAAAGCTGCCCGCATCCATATACCCGCCCCCGATGGCCAGCCGGCTGAGGATGGAGTTCGCGGCAAAGGCGATCATGGTCAGGGAGACAAGAAGAAACAGGCGCATACGGAACCGCTACCGCGCAAACCCCGCGCGGGCCAGTGATAAATTCGTGTTAGCTCTTGATCCCCAACTGAACATTTGCCGCCGCCAAACTACTTTAGCCCTTGAACACATTTTCCCGATGCCAACGGAGGTATGACCTGTGTGGTTTGAATGCCGGGTTCACAGGTTCGATCAAACGCCGGTCAGGCAGCAACAAACGATCCAGTGTCGCCCCATCCACCGCCTTTTTCGCAACAAGCACCTCATTGTCATCGCTGATCGACAGCAGCCCCCGGTCGAACATCCAATGCACGGTGCCGGACAAGGCCAGCCCGTTGCGCACCGTATCCGGGCCGCACTCGGAAACCGGAACGATATGCGCGGCCTCCACCTCCGGCCGCCCGCCGCCATTGCGCAACTCCAGCCCCGACATGGAACAGCGGCCGCCATAAGCATGCTTGACCTGCCTGGCAAAACTGCGGTCCCGAAAGGCCCGCTGAGACAGCAGCATCTCGCGCGGCTGATCCTCGGGTTCGAAGGGGGACTGCGCCTCGGCAAAACCAGGCTTTGCGGTGAAATCTCCGGTTCGCGGAATGGCATTCGGCTCTTCTCGCGCCGCCAGACCGGCGTTGATAATTCGCGCAAAATCCGCATCAGAGATCAGCCGGACTGCACTGGTGTTGCTGCCGCGCGACCTGGGCAAACCAGTTTCATACGGCCCCTGACCCTCCACCCATCGGGGAACAAAGTTCTCAAAAGACAGTTCACTGCCTGTGTCTAGCAAAGCATAAGCCAGTGCAGGATCTTTGGGATCATCCTGCACCTGAAGCACACGCTGAACAGCATGGTAGCCTTTACCGCCGCCGCGTCTGCCTTCATAGAAAATGACCCAGTCGCCGACGGTCTGCTCAACCCGGCTCAGGTAGTGTTTTTTGGGAAAATGATACGCTTTGCCCGGTTGGTCATCATAACCAGAATGCGAAGACTGAATGAAAACCGCTTTGACCATGGCAGTGACTTTAGGCCGTTGTTTCGAAAACGAAAAGAGGGGAGAGGACCCCCCCCCGCATTCACCTATGCCTAAATACTCCCGCCGGAGGCAGGCCCGCACCGCGGGCCTTCTGCACCCTCCGAAACGGAAAGGGGCCGCCCGAAGGCAGCCCCAAAGTCATCCGGATGGATGGCTGATGCTTACATCATGCCGCCCATGCCGCCCATGCCGCCCATGTCGGGCATGCCGCCGCCGGCGCCTGCGCCTTCTTTGGCGGGCTTGTCGGCAACCATGGCTTCGGTGGTGATCAGCAGACCAGCAACCGAGGATGCGTCTTCCAGAGCGGTACGGGTCACTTTGGCCGGGTCGATCACGCCGAAGGAGAACATGTCGCCATATTCACCGGTCTGCGCGTTGTAGCCGAATGCGCTGTCCACGGATTCGCGGATCTTGCCGGCAACCACGGCACCGTCGACGCCTGCGTTCTCGGCGATCTGGCGCAGCGGCGCCTCGATGGCCTTGCGGACGATGTTGATGCCTGCGTTCTGGTCGGCGTTGGCGCCTTCCAGGCCTTCCAGGCCCTTGCCGGCCTGCACCAGGGCAACACCGCCGCCGACGATCACGCCTTCCTGCACGGCTGCGCGGGTCGCGTTCAGAGCGTCGTCCACACGGTCCTTGCGCTCTTTCACTTCCACTTCGGTCATGCCGCCGACGCGGATCACGGCAACACCGCCTGCCAGTTTGGCAACGCGTTCCTGCAGCTTCTCGCGGTCGTAGTCAGAGGTGGTTTCCTCGATCTGGGTGCGGATCTGGGCAACACGTGCTTCGATCTCGGCCTTCTCGCCGGCGCCGTCGACGATGGTGGTTTCGTCTTTGGTGATGGTGACTTTCTTGGCGGTGCCCAGCATGTCCATGGTCACGGACTCGAGCTTCATGCCCAGATCTTCGGAGATCACCTGGCCGCCGGTCAGGATCGCGATGTCCTGCAGCATGGCCTTGCGGCGGTCGCCGAAGCCCGGTGCCTTGACGGCTGCGATTTTCAGGCCGCCGCGCAGCTTGTTGACAACCAGGGTTGCCAGCGCTTCGCCTTCGACGTCCTCAGCAATGATCAGCAGCGGCTTCTGCGACTGGATCACCTGCTCCAGCAGCGGAACCATCGGCTGCAGCGAAGACAGTTTCTTCTCGTGCAGCAGGATCATGCAGTCTTCCAGATCCGCGACCATCTTGTCGGGGTTGGTGACGAAGTAGGGCGACAGGTAGCCGCGGTCGAACTGCATGCCCTCGACCACGTCGGTCTCGGTTTCCATGCCTTTGTTCTCTTCGACGGTGATGACGCCTTCGTTGCCGACTTTCTGCATCGCGTCAGCGATCTGGCGGCCGATTTCAGCTTCGCCGTTGGCGGAGATGGTGCCAACCTGCGCAACCTCGTCGGAGTCTTTCACTTCGCGGGCCATGTCCTTGATGCCCTGCACGACTTTGGCGGTTGCCAGGTCGATGCCGCGCTTCAGGTCCATCGGGTTCAGGCCGGCAGCAACCTGCTTCAGGCCTTCTTTGACGATCGCCTGGGCCAGAACGGTTGCGGTGGTGGTGCCGTCGCCGGCTTCATCGTTGGTGCGGGAAGCAACTTCCTTCACCATCTGGGCGCCCATGTTCTCGAACTTGTCTTCCAGTTCGATTTCCTTCGCCACGGACACACCGTCCTTGGTGATGCGCGGTGCGCCGAAGGATTTGTCCAGAACCACGTTGCGGCCTTTCGGGCCCAGGGTCACTTTCACGGCGTCAGCCAGAATGTTGACGCCTTTCAGCATGCGGTTGCGGGCATCGGTGTCGAATTTGACGTCCTTAGCAGCCATTTTTCACTCTCCTAGAGAAATTCTGTGTGTTTCAGCGATCAGGGATCAGAGAAGCCGGACGGCTTACTCGATGATGCCCATGATGTCGCTTTCCTTCATCATCAGCAGCTCTTCGCCGTCGACGGTCACTTCGGTGCCGGACCACTTGCCGAACATGATGCGGTCGCCAGCGGACACGGCCATCTCGATCAGCTCGCCGCTGTCCTTGCGGGCGCCTGCGCCGCAAGCAACCACAACGCCTTCGCTCGGCTTTTCCTTGGCGGAATCGGGGATGATCAGGCCGCCCGCGGTTTTTTCTTCGCTTTCGGTGCGGCGCACCAGCACGCGGTCATGAAGCGGTTTCAATGCCATCTTTGCAGCTCCTTGAAAGGCTCAAAGGTTGTTATCTGTTGGACCTCCGCCTCCCCGGCGGGGCCGTTATCACTCACACGGGGTGAGTGCTAACGACGGGGAAGCTAGGAATGCCCCCGCATGTTGTCAACATGGAATCAGCAAAAAAATGAGGGCGCCGGAGCGCCCTCTGTTCTGCCTTTTTCGCGGCCTTATGCGGCCTTGTCTTTCAGGTGCGGAAAGCTGTCCTTAAAGCGGCCGAACTTGTGCGCGCCGCAGGTGACCGGTTCATAGCGCGCCGGGTTTTCCGCACTGACGCAACTGTCCAGCGGCTGGAACACCGCGTCCGCATCCGCATCAATGAAAAACGGGATAGAATAGCGTTCCCGGCCCGAAGCATTCACCACCCGGTGCAGGTTGGCCAGATACAGATCATTAGTCAGCCGCTGAATCAGATCGCCGATGTTGATGACAAAAGTTCCGGCAACGGGCGGCCCCTCGACCCATTGGCCGTCGCGGTTCATCACCTGCAAACCGCCCACATCATCCTGCGCCAGGATGGTCAGGCTGCCGTAATCCGTATGGGCGCCGATCCCCATCACGCTCTCATCAATTCGGCCCTCCTGCGGCGGGTAATGCAGCAGCCGCTGGATGGTGATCGGGTTCTGCATCCTGGGCTGAAAGAAATCCGCCTCCAGATCCAGGCTGACCGCAATCGCCCGCATCAGCCGCTGCGCCAGGCCCTTCATCTCCTGATGATAGCCATAGACCGCGCGTTGAAATTCCGGCTGCGCCGCGGGCCACAGGTTGGGGCCAAAGAACGGCGCATCCCCGGCCGGGCCTTCCGGCCCGATGTCGAAACATTCCTTCAGGTCCTTGGTCTTCGCGGGGTCGGTGTTCTCGCCGAAAATCTCGATATAGCCGCGCAGGGCAAGGCCCGATTTGGAGATATGCAGGTCCATCTTGTCCTGCAGCGGCAGGTCAAAGAACGCCCGGGTCTCATCAAAGGCGCCGTTCACAACCGCCTCCGGCACCCCGTGGTTCTTCACGTAGAAGAAGCCAACGTTGGTCAGCGCCCAGCGGATTTCCTTGGCCACCTCAAACAGGCTGCCGCCCGTGTTCAGCGCGCTGACGTCGATCACCGGGATCTTGTCGAAGGAAACCCGCTGCGCCCGCAGCCGGTCCTGAAGCCGGTCGATGTCCTGATCTGCCATTGCTCTCTCCCCTTGTGCAAAGCTGCGCCCGTCATCGGCGCAGACCGGCTCTTGCTCAACAGGGAAAAAATGCAACTCACATGAGTTGAATTAAACCGAGCTTCGGAAACTGATATGAAAATAAGCCGCATAGGCAACCGAACACATTAGATTGGAGAAAGCCAAGCTTACAGCTTCACTCCCCCTCCCAGCTTTCCGCCCAATGCACCAGGCCTGCGCGGCCCGCCTCGGTCAGCTGATAAATGCCGGTTTCCACCCGTTCGAACCAGCCATAGTGGTTCCTGGCCATCAACTGGGTGGCGCGGGCCACGCCGGTGGCCTTGGCGACCTCACTGCCCTTGCAGGCGCCGGTTCCGGCCAGATGCGCGGCGCAGGCCAGCGCGTCCTGGCGGTAGGCGGTGACAATGCCGTGCCGGGTGGCGCCGCCCGCGTTGGGGTCGCCGCGCAAGGCCTGGAACTCGCGCAGCAGCCGTGCCTGTTTCTTCTTGGACTTGCGCGGCGCATATGGCCCGGGATCGCAATGCACCTCCGCCCGGCCGTCCGCCAGCACCGTGATGAGGCCCAGACCCAGCCGCCGGCACATCGCCAGATTGTCCTTCAGCATCCGCCGCGCCTGCCGCCCCTTGGGTCGCGGCACCGCGATATAGACATGGTCGGTGATGGCCAGACGGGCCACCGCCTGGTGAAACAGCGACAGCGAAAACTTCAGCTTCAGCTCGACAATCACCGGCGGCTCCGCACCGCGGACCGCCACCACATCGGCGGCCCCCACTTCGCCCTTGACCGCGTAGCCCTGCCCTTCCAGCAGCGCCTTCACCGGCGCATAAAGCTGATCTTCCCGTTCCATGCCCCATGACTGGCATCAAGCGCCGCCCTTGGCAATCCGCCGCCCGAATTTGCGCCCCGGCGCCGGGTTTGCCATTGCCGCGCCCCCTGCTCCGCCCTAGGGTCAAATGCTCAGGCCACAGTTCCGGAACCCCGGGGAAAGGGCGCTTGATGAAACGGATTGCACTTGCCTTGGCCCTGGCGCTGCAGGCCACTGCCGGCTTTGCCGCCTGCCGCGGCATCGACTACCGCGACCACCTGCCGCCCGCCACCGAAGCGCGGCTGGAGCGCGAAATGGCCGCCACCCCGTTTTCCCGCGGCAATCATTGGGTCGCGACCAAGGGCAACCGCACCATCCACGTGATCGGCACCATGCATGGTGGCGATTCCCGCATGGCGCGGGTGATGCGCAACCTGCGCCCGGCGCTGGCCTCGGCCCAGGCCATTTACCTGGAGACAGTGCAGGCCGAAATGGGCGACGTTGACGCCATGCCCGCCGCCCTCGCCCGCAGCTTTTTGCTGCCGCAGGGGCAGGAGCTGCGGCACCTGCTGGGTAAGGAGGCCTGGCAGCATTTCGAGCTGACGGCGCGGGTTTCCGGCGCCAATGTGGAAACCATGAACCGGATGCAGCCCTGGGCGATTTCCATGTTCCTGGTGCAAAGCGGCTGCCGCCCCTATGGCTTCGGCCTGAAGCGCGGCCTGGACGACCGGATCTCGGATTTTGCCAGCCGCAAACGCATCCCCATCGGCGCGCTGGAAACCCCGGCGCAGGCGCTGACGGCCATCGCCAGCCTGCCGCTGCGCGATCAGGCGCGGATGCTGGAACTGGAACTGGAGCTGGTGCAATCGGACAAACCTGAGGATGCCACCCCGGTCGAAGCCTATTTCGACCAAAGCGTCTGGTCCGCCTTCGTGCTCGCGCCATGGATCAGCGCCCAGTACAGCAGCTTCTCCGGCGCCGAGACCGCGCGGCTGTGGCGCCAGTACAATGACCGCCTGCTGGACCAGCGCAACAAACGCTGGATGAAGGTGATCCTGGCTGCCCGGCAGGAGCGGATCGTGGTTGCGGTCGGCGCGGCCCATTTGCCTGGCAGGAACGGCGTGCTGAACCTGTTGAATGCCAAGGGCTTCAGCCTCAGCCGCGCCCCGTGGTAGGGGTGGGGCGCATCCATTTCCGCCACCCGTTTCAGGACCTGTCTTTCATGCGGCTTTTCCTCTCCGTTCTCTTCCTGCTGCTGCCCGCCGCGCTGTGGGCCGCATGCACCGGCACCGATCTGCGCACCACCCTTCCGGCGGACGATCTGGCCCGCCTGCAGGCACGGACCGCGGCGGCCCCCTTTGCCGAAGGCAACCACTGGATTGCCCGCCGCGGCGCCCGCACTGTTCACGTGATCGGCACCCTGCACATCAACGACCCGCGGATGGACCGGATCACCAGCGCTCTGGCCCCGGTGGTCCGCCAGGCCGATCTCTTGCTGATGGAGGCCAGCCCTGCCGACAAGGCCGCGTTTGAAAATGAACTCGGCCGCACCCCGTCGCTGATGCTGATCACCGAAGGCCCGACGCTGATCGACCGCCTGCCGCAGGAGGAGTGGGAGAGCCTCTCCGCCAAGGCCCGCGCGCACGGGGTCGCGCCCTGGATGGCCGCCAAGATGCGGCCCTGGTTCCTGGCCCTGTCGATGGCGGTTCCGCCCTGTGTGCTGCGGCAGCCGGAGTTCAAGAACGGCCTCGACCTGCGCCTGGCCGCCGCTGCCGAAAAGGCCGGCGTGCCAATCCGGTCGCTGGAAGACCCGATGTCCGTGATCCGGATGCTGGACGGCGACCCGCTGGAGGAACAGGTCCGCCAGTTGCGCGCCTTTACCGCTCTGCTGGGCGGCGGCCAGGACAATTTCTTCACCATCGCTGAGGCCTATTTCGACCAGCAGGCGCTGCACGCCCTGTACCTGAGCGAGCAGGAGTTTCTGGAGAGCGGCGCCCTGACGCAGGAAGAGCGGGAGGCCATGTGGACCGACGCGATGCAAGAGCTGCTGGACCAGCGCAACCAGGCCTGGATCCCGGTGATTGAAGCGGCTGAGGACGGCGTGATCGTGGTGGCCGCAGGCGCGCTGCACCTGCCGGGGGAGAACGGCGTGCTGAACCTGCTGCAGCAGCAGGGCTATAGCCTCGAACGCGCGCCCTTCTGAGCACATCGCCGCATTGCAGCAGCAGCGGGGTGACAAGCGTGCGCGCCGGTCCTATAAGGCGCGCAAATCTCCCCTTTACTGACCTCATGAGTGAACAGGACAGCCCCATGACCATTCAAGTTTTCGGCCATAAATCCCCCGACACCGACTCCACCGGCTCCCCGATCGTCTGGGCCTGGTACCTGAACGAGGTAAAAGGCGTTGCCGCCGAGCCCAAGCTGCTGGGCGAGCCGAACACCGAAGCGGCCTTCATGCTGCAGCGCTGGGGCCTGGATAAGCCCGCGATCATCGAAGACGTGGCTGATGACGCGGCTGTTGTGATTGTCGACACCAACAACCCGGCCGAGCTGCCCGCCAACATCAACGGCGCCGACGTGCAGGCGATCATCGACCACCACAAGCTGGTCGGCGGCCTGGAAACCAAAGGCCCGATCGACATCACCATCCGCCCGCTGGCCTGCACCGCCACCATCATGCACGACCTCATGGGCGACGATGCCGCCAAGATGCCCGAGGCGGTCAAGGGCGCGGCGCTGACCTGCATCCTGTCCGACACCCTGGAATTCCGCTCGCCGACCACCACCGCGCATGACAAGGCCGTGGCCGAGAAGCTGGCTGCCGACCTGGGCATCAATATCGCCGACTACGCGGCTGAGATGTTTGCTGCCAAGTCCGACGTCTCCTCCTTCTCCGATGCCGAACTGCTGCGCATGGACTCCAAGGAATATGAGGTCGACGGCACCAAGTTCCGCGTCTCCGTGCTGGAAACCACCGCGCCGGCCGTGGTGCTGGACCGCAAGGCGTCGCTGATGGACACCATGACCACCGTCGCGTCTGAGGACGGCGTCGATCAGGTGCTGCTGTTCGTGGTCGACATCCTGAACGAGGAAGCCACCCTGCTGGTGCCGAACGACCTGGTCAAGACCGTGGCAAGCAAGTCCTTCGGCGCCGATGCCTCTGGCGACACCGTGGTGCTGCCGGGCATCATGTCCCGCAAGAAACAGATCATTCCGAACCTGAAAGTGTAATCCGCTTCAGGTTTGCAGAACCGCAAAAGGCGCCCCGCGGGGCGCCTTTTTTCGTGGCGGGATGCTGTGGCGGCCTGTGTCCGCGGGCTTGGAGCCCCCTGTCTTTGCTGATCATGCGGAGACCGCGGTGCGGCGCCCAGCAGGCATCTGCGCGCTTGTTCCGGTTCGGGTTCCGGCCCCCAAAAAAAAGCAAAGCCGCTTCCGGCGAAGCTGCCTTGATCCGCTTGGCTGGCCGGAGTGCCCGGACAGAAGCATCAACGGCCATCTTGACACCCTGAGTCCGCACCAACCCGCTGAAACGGCGTTAGGAAATCCAGCAAACGGTGCCGTGGGCAAAGGCATCTGGCTGGCGCCGCCAATCACCGGCCGGCTTTGCCCCCCGGCGTACCTGACGCCCCTCGCTCGCAAAGGCCGCCGTTACTCACTACACGCGTGCGCCTGCCAGACACCGCGGCCCCGCCAGCTGGCCGGACCGCGCAACAATGTTGCCCAACCGCCGGCCCCGCGCCAATCTATCGATATTGATAGGGTTGGAATTCTGCCAGGATGGAGTGCGGCCCGGCCCGGCCGCGCCGCGGGACCGTCCCGGTCAGGCCGAACGCGGCAGGGCTGCGCCACCCCGGTCCGGCCAGGCTTCGCTGCCGTCGTTGAAATCCTCCCAGGCGGCATCAGCGAGCGGCTCTCCTTCCGCCTCAGCCACGGGCCGGGGCGGCTGCGCCGGCACCGGAGCCGCGCGTGTCTCTGCGGCTGCGGCCTCCACGGCGTTCCCGCCGCCGCGCAGGACAAACTGGCGCACCAGCCGGTTGAGCCCCACGGTCTCGGCATTCATCGCGCGGATGGCAGAGCCGGCCTGGACGACCATGGACGCATTCTGCTGGGTCACCTGATCCAGCTGGGACACACCCGAATTGATCTCATTCAGCCCCTGCGCCTGCTCGCCGGATTCGCTGGAGATGCCGGACACCAGCTCGGCGATGGTGCCGACCTGGCTGACAACCCCGGTCAGCGCCTGGCCGGCGCCATCCACCTTGCGCACACCGTCTTCCACATGGGAGGTGCTGGCACTGATCAGGGTCTTGATTTCATTGGCCGCCTCCGAAGAGCGCTGCGCCAGCGCCCGCACCTCCGAGGCCACCACGGCAAAGCCGCGCCCGACCTCGCCGGCCCGGGCCGCCTCGACCCCGGCATTGAGCGCCAGCAGGTTGGTCTGGAAGGCGATGTCGTCGATCACGCCGATGATTTGCGAAATCTGATGCGAGGACTGCTCGATCTCGTTCATTGCGGCAATGGCGCCTTCGACCACTTCGCCGCTGCGCTCCACCTCCTTGCGGGCGGTGTTCACCACGTCCTGCACCTGCTGGGCGTTGTGCGCCGAGGAGTTGACGCTGGCGGTCATCTGCTCCAGCGCGGCGGCGGTTTCCTCCAGCGTCGCTGCCTGGCTTTCGGTGCGCGACGACAGATCGTCCGACGCGGCTTGGATTTCAGCCGATTGCTGCTGAATGCGGGCGCCGGCCTGAACCACGTCGGACATCAGCTCATTCAGCTTGTCGACGGTTTCATTGTAATTCACGCGCAAAGCGTCGTAATCGCTATTGAATTTCTCACCGATCCGGTCGCTCAGGTCGCCATTGGACAGCCGCTGGAGACCGCTGCGCAAGCGCTCGATCACCTGCTCGCTTTCCTCGCGCAGCGCGTTCTGTTCTTCCAGAGCGTCGATCACCCGGGCCGACACCCTATCAATGTCCTTGGCGATTTCGCCGAAATCGTCGCTCCGCATCCTGTCGGAAACCCTGATGCCGAATTCACCCTCGGCCACTTCCTGAAGGGCATCGCGCAGCCGCCCGACCGGGCGCACGATGTTGAGCATCATTTTGCGGGCATTGTAGATTGACAGGAGGATCAGGGCAGCGGAGACCGCGAGCAGCGAATAGAGCAGCATCATGTCATGGGCGCGGGCGGACACGGCTGTCGCGCGCGCGTTGCTGACGATCCTGTCCCCAAGCGGGCCGAGGACGGCCCCAAGCTGCTCAGACTGCAGCTGGAAGGACGCCAACGCCGCATCCAGCCCGGCGCCGCCGCTGAGCGCGGCATCCGTGGTCCCGCCGGCCGAAAGCAGAAACTGGTCCACTTGCGGCAGTGCCGTTTCCAGCAGGCCGCGCACATCGTCTTCCAGATCCATGGCCTGAAGCGCCGACAGCTCCTGACGGAAGACCGCATCTCTCTCTGCCACTTCGGCCCGTGCGTCTGCCCTTGCCGTTTGCGCGCCATCCCGCCCGGCCAGTACGGCGGCAAACACCGAAGCCTCCACCGCGTCATGCATCATGTCTGCCCGCAGCACATGACGGGAGGCCTGCGTCGCGCTGATCTGCCGTTCCAGTTCCAGCTCGCTTTGCCAGAGGCTGTAAACCGCGAAGGAGGACAGAATCAAAATCGCGGCGACCGAAATGATACCGGAGATAAGAAACCGGGACTTCATGGACATCGTACGGAACATGGGCAACACACCTTAGAGCTGATTGTGGCGCCTATTATTTCCGCTTAGATTTAACCACTCCTGAAGCCGCAGAGGCCCTGACACGTTTTTGCGCGCTTTTTTTGGTGCCGCGCCCGCCGCCGCTGCACTGGCCTTCGCCAGGAGGCTCTGCCATAGGTGAGACCAAAGGACCTTTGCGCGAAAGTAGACCCCATGACCCAGATCATTACCTCCCTTTCCGAAGTCTCCAGCCGTTACAAGGCACTGTTTGTCGACCTTTGGGGCTGCGTGCACAACGGGATCACTGCCTTTCCGGACGCGGTGGCGGCGCTTCAGGCGTACCGGGCGCAGGGCGGTATTGTGGTGCTGGTCACCAATTCGCCGAAACCGCGCGCGGGCGTGGCGGCGCAGCTGGGGCAGTTCAACGTGCCGGACGACGCCTATGACACCATCTCGACCTCCGGCGATTCCGCGCGGGCGGCGATGTTCACCGGGGCGGTCGGCAACAAGGTGTATTTCATGGGTGAATGGGAACGCGACGCTGGCTTTTTCGAGCCGCTGCATGTGATCCACAACCCGGTGGAGATCACCCGGGTGCCGCTGAAGGAAGCCGAGGGCATCGTCTGCTGCGGCCCGTTCGACCCGCATGCGGACCCGGCGGTGAACCGGCCCGATTTCCTTTATGCCAAGCAGATGGGGATGAAACTGCTGTGCGCCAACCCCGATATCGTGGTCGACCGCGGCGAGACGCGGGAGTGGTGCGCGGGCGCGCTGGCGCGGCTTTATACCGAGATGGGCGGCGAGAGCCTGTATTTCGGCAAGCCGCACCCGCCGATCTATGATCTGGCGCGCCGCCGGCTGGCGGAGCTGGGCCATGACATTCAGGATGCGGAGATCCTGGCGATCGGCGACGGGCCGCACACCGATATTGCCGGTGCCATGGGGGAAGGCATCGATTCCCTGTTCATCACCGGCGGCCTTGCGGCCAGAGAGACAAAAACATCGGTCCAGCCGGACCCCGAAGCGCTGGAGGCCTATTTGCAGAAGGAACAGTCCGGCCCGACCTATGCCATTGGTTTCCTGCGGTAAAACGCCCCTGCCGGCCAGCAGCCCCCGGGTATCCGACAGACCTGACCGACCAGACCCCGCCGCAACAGGCGGGGTTTTCTTTTGCCAAACCCTCTTGATTTTCTGCAACTGCAAAGTAATAAAGTTGCGCAAGCGGGCAATGGAGCGCGCAATTATTTCATCGGCACCTGAGGCCAGACAGGTGAACGGAGGATCGAATGTTGGACAACATGCCGCGCGGAACCATCTGCATCGAAGACATCGAGATGGGAATGGTGCGTTACCTGCGCAAAACCATCACCGATGAGGACATCCGGATGTTTGCCGATGTCTCCACCGACCATAACCCGGTGCATATGGATGACGATTATGCCCGCGACACGATCTTTGAGGGCCGGATCGCGCATGGGATGCTGACGGCGGGGCTGATCTCTGCGGTGATCGGCGAGCAGCTGCCCGGCCATGGCACCATCTACATGAGCCAGTCGCTGAAGTTCCTGGCCCCGGTGCGTCCCGGCGACATGGTGCTGGCAGAGGTCGAGGTGACCGACATCGTGATCGACAAGCGCCGGGTGAAACTGGACTGCCGCTGCATGGTCGACGGCAAGAAGGTACTGGTGGGCGAGGCCATGGTGATGGCGCCGTCGCGCAAGTTCGACTGAGGCGGCTGCCGGCCGCACGCCTTCAATTTCCAGCAGTTTCAGCCGCCCGGGGCCTGTGCCCTTGGCGGTTTTGCTTTGCCGGTCTGTTTCGTTCATTTCGTTCAGTTCTGCGCTGTGTCCCAATTAAGGGGGCGGCGCCGCCGGGTGGAGGTGGACAGACCCCTCGGGGCCTGCTCGGACAAGCTCGCTTGGACGACCCCCTTTTTATCAGGGCCGGTCTCCGGGTGTTGCGCAGGCAACCGCACAGATGCCTGCGCCTCGTATCATGGCCCCGCGCGCGGGACCATGGCTGGGGGGATCGCGATCGTTTGGCAGGATGGCAGAGGGCCATGAGGATTGCGTGAAGGGGGCGTGCGGTGGAAATGCAACGGGCCAAGGCTCAACCACCCCTGTCAGGATCGGGTTGCGCGTGTTTTGCGGTTGCGGCGTCCCGCGCGCCTGGCGGGGCTGGTTTTGAGTTGCACCCGGAAAGTGATAGCAAGGGAGCCGGTCCTGGTTTTTCAGCTATGAAACACACTGGAGCAAACGATGGTCGAACGAACAGCAACATGCAGATGCGGCCAGCTGACCGCAACCTGCAGAGGCGAGCCGGTCCGGGTCTCGGTATGCCACTGCCTTGAGTGCCAAAGACGCTCCGGCAGCGTCTTTGCCGCTCAGGCCCGTTGGCCGGATGCCGATGTGACGGTCCGCGGAAAGTTCGCAATTTGGGAGCGCGTTGCCGACAGCGGCCACAAGGCAACTTACAAGTTTTGCCCGAACTGCGGTTCGACACTGGCATTTGTAATCGAAGGCTGGCCGGGGGTCATTGCAGTTCCTGTTGGCGCATTTGCAGACCCTCAGTTCCCCGCACCGCTGTTTTCGGTTTATGAGCACCGGAAGCATTCCTGGGTGGAAATTGCAGGCGGGGACGTTGAGCACTCAGCCGATCCAAGCATCGCTTTCACGCAAGGCAAACTGCCCGGCAGCAAGGACTGACGGGCTGTATCTGAAACGACCGCCTGCAGGCACATACCGGCCTTATGTTGCGCGCCGCCGGGCAGCGCTGGCGCTGTTCCCTGACAGAGCCGTCCCTGCTCTCTTCCTTCCCCCGCCACTGGCCGCTTGAACCGCCGCGCGGGTGCGGGTACGGATGCGCCATGCGTATCGTCAGAGATTTTGAATTCGTCGAAGACCAGGACCGGGGCGCCACTGTTGCCATCGGCAACTTCGACGGCGTGCATCTGGGCCATCAGTCGGTGATCGAACTGGCCCGCGAGGCCGCTCCCGGGGCGCCCTTGGGGGTGATGACGTTTGAGCCGCATCCGCGCGAGTTTTTTGCGCCCGATGCCCCGCCCTTCCGCCTGATGCGGGCCGAGACCCGCGCTCACCGGCTGGAGAAGCTGGGGGTGGAGCGGCTGTATGAGCTGAACTTCAACACCGCGCTGTCGAGCCTGACGCCGGAGGAATTTGCCCGCGACGTGATCGCCGAAGGGCTGGGTCTGGCGCATGTGGTGGTGGGTGCCGATTTCTGTTTCGGCAAGGGCCGGGCCGGCAATGCCCAAGACCTGCAGCGGTTTGGCGCGCAATACGGGTTTGGCGTCACCATTGCGCCCTTGATGGAATATTCCGAGCACGCGGTGTCCTCCACCGCGATCCGCAACGCGCTGAGCGAGGGGCGGCCTGCGGATGCCAAGGAGATGCTGGGCCACTGGCACCGGATCGAAGGCGTGGTGATCGGCGGCGAGCAGCGCGGGCGGGAGCTGGGCTTCCCCACCGCCAACATGTCAATCGAGGGGCTGCACCAGCCGCGCTTTGGCGTCTATGCGGTGCTGGTCGATGTCTTGGACGGCCCGCATCAGGGCAGCTATCACGGCGCGGCCTCCATCGGGGTCAGGCCGATGTTCGGCGGCGTGGTCCCGAATATCGAGACCTTCCTGTTCGATTTCTCAGGCGACCTTTACGGGGCGACGCTGTCGGTCGGGCTGGTGGAATTCCTGCGGCCTGAGCTGAAGTTCGACGGGCTGGACGCGCTGACCGCCCAGATGGACGCGGATTGCGCCCAGGCGCGCGAAATCCTGGCAGCGCTATGAGACGGGGCAAGGACGTGATCGACCGCTCCGGCCTGGGCGCGCGCTTCTGGGAGAAGAAGCCGCTGGCAAAGCTCAGCCAGAAGGAATGGGAAGCGCTGTGCGACGGCTGCGGCAAGTGCTGCCTGAACAAGCTGGAGGATGAGGACAGCGGCGAGGTGGCGCTGACCCGGGTGGCCTGCCGCCTGCTGGACGACAGCACCTGCCGCTGCGCGCAGTATCCGATCCGGCATCAGTTCGTGCCGGAATGCATCGTGCTGAAGCCGGACAACCTGGACACCCACGCCTATTGGATGCCGGAAACCTGCGCCTACCGGCTGCTGTGGCAGGGCAAGCCGCTGCCGGAATGGCACCCCTTGCTGACCGGCACCCCGGAAAGCGTGCATGAGGCAGGGGTTTCGGTGCGCGGCTGGACGGTGTCGGAATTCGAGATCGCCGAAGAAGAGTGGGAAGACCACATCATCGACGAGCCCCTGGGCTGAGCAACTGCCGCCGGGCGGGCGGATCGCGTTCAATTTGACGCGCATCCAACGCAACCTTCGGTTGCAAAATTCCGCACCCAGGCCGAAACTGCTGCCAGCCGGTTACGGCTGCCGCCTGTCCGGGCGGCGGCTGAAAGACCGGAGCAATCAAAGGGGCAGCAGAAAATGCCGTTTGAGCATGGCACCTATTTCACCGCCGCGGACGAGCGCAAGGCCAGGGCCTTTCTGGCCGGCCAGGGCCTGAGCCCGCGGCAGGAAGCGGAGATTCGCGCCTGGCACCGCTCCAGGCTGAGCGCGCAGCTGTCGCTGTGGTCCTCGGCCGCGGCGGCGGCGGGTATAGCGCTGGGGTATTTCCTGGCCGGGGTGTTCTGACGTTCCGGCGGGCCGGCCATTCGCGGCTTGGCAGCGGCGCGGGGCTGGACTAGGTCTGGATGCGGACAGCCGCAACAGAGCAAGGACCCAGCCCGATGCATTTCGCCTCCGACAACTCCGGCCCGGTGCCGCAGCAGATCCTTGACGCCCTGGCCGCAGCCAACCGGGGCTATGCCATGGGCTATGGCGCCGATGCTGAAATGGCCGAGGTGACGGCGCGGATCCGGGAGATTTTCGAGGTGCCGGAGGCGGCGGTCTATCTGGTCGCCACCGGCACTGCGGCCAATGTGCTGGCGCTGTCGACGCTGGCGCAGCCGTGGCAGACGGTGTTCTGCACCAAGCCTGCCCATATCAACATGGATGAATGCAACGCGCCGGAGTTCTACAGCGGCGGTGCCAAGCTGACGCTGGTCACAGATGCGGACAAGATGACGTCTGAGGCTTTGCGCGCCGCCATCGAGGGCGAGGAGACCCGCGGTGTGCATGGGCCGCAGCGGGGGCCGGTGTCGCTGACGCAAGTCACGGAGTTCGGCACCGTTTACAGCCTGACGGAGCTGCAATCGGTCTGTGCGGCAGCCAAGGAATACGGGCTGCCGGTGCATATGGACGGCGCGCGGTTCACCAATGCGCTGGTGTCGCTGGGCTGCACGCCGGCGGAGATGACCTGGAAGGCGGGCGTGGATGCGGTGTCCTTCGGCGGCACCAAGAACGGCTGCCTGGGGGTGGAGGCGGTGATCTTCTTTGATCCCGAACACGCGCAGGAGTTCGAGTACCGCCGCAAGCGCGGGGCGCATCTGTTTTCCAAGCACCGCTACCTGTCGGCGCAGATGCTCGCCTATCTGAACGATGATCTGTGGCTGAAAAACGCCCGCGCGGCCAATTCCAAGGCGGCGCTGCTGGCCGAGGGTCTGGAGGCGGCGGGTGCCCATTTCACCCATCCGGCGCAGGCCAACATGATCTTTGCCGCCCTGCCCCGCGGGAAGCATCAGGAACTGTTCGCCGCAGGCGCCATCTATCACCTGTGGGACGGTTTGCTGCAGGGGCCGGAGAATGAGCTGGTCACAGCCCGGTTTGTCTGCGACTGGTCGGTTCCGGAAGAGGATATCCGGGCGTTCCTGTCGTTGCTTTAAAGTGCGGCCGGGCCGCGGTTACTGACGGCCCTGCGCCCAGAGCAGCGCGTCTTCCAGCCGGTCGTCGCCCCAGAAGATCTCCTTGCCCACCGCAAAGCTGGGCGCGCCGAAGATGCCAAGGTCCATTGCTTCGTCTGTCGCTTTGGCCAGCATCCGGACGGTTTCCTCTGACTGCGCCGCCTCCAGCACACGGGCCGGATCCTGGCCTGCGGCCTCCAGGCTGGCGCTGAGGTTCGGGTCCTCGCCCGCGGGCTGGCCCGCCTCGAACCAGCAGCGGTAGGCGGCCTGGGTATAGGCCTCCCCCCAGCCCTCCGCCGCGCCGAGCGCCGCGACCTGGTTGGCCAGCACCAGCTCCGGCAGCGGATAGGGCGCCGGCAGCCGCACATGGAAGCCATAGCGCTGCGCGCGGCGTTCGACATCGCGCCACATATAGGCGGTCTTTTCCGGCTTGTCCTTGAAGGGGATGTTGTTCTGCACCGTCATCACGTGGCGCACGTTGAACGGGCGCCAGCGGACCGCAACGCCGGCCTCGGCCGCCGCGTCCGCGATCCGCATCACGGTCAAGTAGGTGTAGGTGCTGCCGATCGAATACCAGAAATCAAGTCCGGGCATGTGACCCTCCCGCCAATGAACCAACTGCCTGCCAGTCTAGGGTCAGTGCCGTCAGAATCAAACGCCCGGGGCCAGGGAGCGGACCCTGGCGGTTCAGAACTTGCCGTTGTCGTTCTTCCATGCGCTGCGCGGCGGGATGGTCTCGACCGTGTCCCAATGCTCCGCGATCTTGCCGTCGGCGATACGGTACAGGTCGTAGAAACTGGTGTGCGTGCCGTTCAGATGACCCTCGCTGGCGCAGAGAGCGAAGTTGCCTTCCGCCAGTGTCCGGTGGAGCCGCTGGTACCGGATCGCGGGCGTGCCGTCGCGCGTGGCCGCCAGAGCCTCCTGCAGGGCGGGCAAACCGTCCGCCAGGTCCGGGCTGTGCTGGATAAGATCCGCGCGGACATAGTCCGGCAAAAGGTCCAGCCGCCGACCGATCAGCACCTGCTCGGTGAAGCGGCGCGCGAGGGTCCGGTTCTCCTCGGTCTTGTCCAGATCCGTGATCTCCGTGGTGCCGTCCTGCATCCCCCGGCCGGAGGGGTTGGGGCCGCGCAGGGCTTGGATGTTGTCCCAATGCTCCACCGCCTGGCCGTCCTCAAACCGGAACACCTCGAAGGCTGCGCGCAGGGAGGAGAAATCGTACTCGATATGGGCAAAGGCGAAATCGCCGTCTTCGAACACCCGTTTGAAACGCACCTTGGGGGAGGTCTTGGCGAGGCGGGCAAACAGCTCGGCCAGCCCCTCGCTGCCCTCGTGGGTCTGGGGGTTGTGCTGGATGTACTTGTCCTCATTGACCACAGCGGCAGCCGCGGGGTCGCCGGTCTCGAGGCCCTTGAGGAGCGTTTTCAACAGGTCCTTTTTCGATGCCATCGGTGCGTCCTCCGCCGCTGCAGCCCGTGCTGGCCCTATCCTGCCTTGCCTGCAGCGGCGGCGCAAAGGCTCAGGCCCGCTGCCAGAACCCGCGCAAGAGTTCAGCCGTCTCTGCCGGATGCGTCACCGGCAGCATGTGGCCTGCGCCGGGCACCGATACGGCGCGGGCATTGCCCAAGCGGCGGGTGAGGCCCTGGGCGATCTCTGCCATCACCGGCGGGCTGTCCGATCCGGTGACCAGCAGTGCAGGCATCGTGACCGGATCCAGCGCCCCCGGCGCCAGGGTGCCGTTCTCATCCAGGTAGAGCGTGCCGTGGCTGGCGGGGATCACCGGCATTGCGCGCATCATCGCAGCGCGCAGCTGCTCCGGCAGGTCAGGCCACTTCGGCTCACCCGGCCCCCACAGGCGGTTGAACAGCCGGGTCGTCAGCTCCAGATCGCCGGCGGCCCAGGCCACGTCGATGGGCTGGCTGTCCGCTTCCACCGCGGCCAGCACGTCCGGGGCATCGGACTTGGCGACGGCAAACAGCACCGGCTCGATCAAAGTCAGGCTGCGCACCAGATGCGGCTTGGCCATCGCCATGCGCAGGGCGACAGTGGCCCCGAAGGAATGGCCGACCAGGTCCACCGGGTCCGTCAGCAGCGCAAGGCCCGCCTTCACGTTCAGAAGCTGGTAGTTGCCCTGCCCGTCCCAATCCGGGCTGCGGCCGTGACTGAGCATGTCATAGGCGGTGAGGGTGATTTCCTCCGCCATCACTTCTGCCAGGCCGCGCCAGGCGCCGGAATGGGCCAGCGAGCAATGCACCGCCAAAACCTGCCGCGGCCCCTGCCCGAAGCTGCGCGAGAAGATACCGTCCAGCTGATCGGTCACGCCGCCGCCTCCGCCAGATGTGCGTCCAGATCCTCCAGCCGGTCCTGGCCCCAGAACCGGGCGCCGTCTGCCGTCACCCAGAACGGCGCGCCGAACACGCCGGCATTGACCGCATCCTCGAGGTTTTGCGCATAGGTCTCCGCGCCGGCCAGGAGCCCGCTGCCGGCAAGCGCAGGGTCGAAGCCGGCGCCGTCGAGGCAGGCGCGGATCACCGCGTCGTCTGCGATGTCCTTCTCCTCTGCCCAGCAGGCACGCAGGATGGAATGAACCAGCTGCCCCATATCGCCGCCGCCTGCGTTTTGCGCTGCAATGATGGCATAGGAGGACGGCGCGGCATTGGCGGGCCAATGCGCAGGTTTCAGGTTGATGGGCAAGCCCAGCTTATCCGCTTGCCGCTCCAGCTCGATCAGACGGTACTCCTGCCGCGATGGATGACGTTCTCCCGGGGGCGTGCCGCCGGTGCGGGAAAACAGCGCCAGGATGTCCAGCGGCTTGCAGTTCACCTTGGCGCCGTGACGGGCCGCAATCTCCCACGGGCGGGTTCCGGCGAGATAGGAAAATGGCGAAAGGGTGGAAAAGTAGAAATCAAATACCATCATAAGATGTATCTCCCGCTTAGAACTTTGCGCGAAGGTAAGTGCATGATAAGCGGGGTTCAATATCACGAATCTGACACATTGCCATTGCTGCCTGGGGATAACAGCCAATGCCGACCTTGAACGAACCCAAGCTGATCGCTGGGAACGCCAACCTCCCTCTTGCCCAAGCCATTACCCGCCGCATGAGCATGCACCGCGGTGTCGACCAGGGGCTGGTGGATGCCCGCGTCGAGCGGTTCAATGACGGCGAGATCTTCGTCGAAGTCTATGAGAACGTCCGCGGCGAGGACATGTTCATCATCCAGCCGACCTCGAACCCGGCCAATGACAACCTGATGGAGCTGCTGATCATCTCCGACGCGCTGCGCCGGTCCTCGGCCCAGCGGATCACCGCAGTGATCCCTTACTTCGGCTATGCCCGCCAGGACCGCCGCACCAAGGCGCGCACGCCGATTTCGGCCAAGCTGGTGGCCAACATGCTGACCGGTGCGGGTATCGAGCGGGTGCTGACCATGGACCTGCACGCAGCCCAGATCCAGGGCTTCTTCGACATTCCGGTGGACAACCTGTATGCCAGCCCGATCTTTGCGCTGGACGTGAAGGACCAGTTCAAGGACCGGATGGGCGAGCTGATGGTGGTGTCGCCGGACGTGGGTGGCGTGGCCCGCGCCCGCGAGCTGGCCAAGCGCATCAACGCGCCGCTGTCGATCGTCGACAAGCGCCGCGAGAAGCCGGGTGAAGTTGCAGAGATGACCGTGATCGGTGACGTGAAGGACAAGATCTGCCTGATCGTCGACGACATGTGCGACACCGCCGGCACCCTTTGCAAGGCGGCGCAGGTGCTGCTGGATAACGGCGCCAAGGAAGTCCACGCCTACATCACCCACGGTGTGATGAGCGGCCCGGCGGTGGAGCGTGTCACCAACTCGGTGATGAAATCGCTGGTGCTGACCGACTCGATCCAGCCCACCGAGGAAGTGAAGGCCGCGCCGAACATCCGCATCGTGCCGACCGCGCCGCTGTTCACCCAGGCGATCCTGAACATCTGGCATGGCACCTCTGTGTCGTCGCTGTTCGAGGACAAGACGCTGGTTCCGATCTACGAGAGCCTCTATTCCAACGGCGGCTGAAACTGCTGTTTTCCGGATGGATAAAAGCCCCGCTGCTGAGCGGGGCTTTTTCGTTTCAGGCAGCGGCGCGGCGGCGGGCGGTGCGCAGGGCTGCGGCCAGTGCGGCGGCGGCCATCAGCGCCAGCAGCGCCGAAGCCGCACCAAAAGCACCGCCGTATCCCCACTGAGCTATGGCCGGAGTGCTGGCGAAGGGCGACAGGAACTGGCCGCAGAACACCGAGGCGGTGAGGATTGCCCCTGCGGTGCCGCGCCGCCTGGCCGGGGCCAGCGCCAGTGCAATGGCCACAAACCCCGGGGACACCGTGGCATAGCCGATGCCGACGGCCATCGCCGCGGTGAGGGACAGGGCCGGGCTGCCCTCTTGCGCCAGCACCGCAAAGCCAAGGGCCAGCGCGCTGTAGCCGGCGGCAAAGACCGCAGCATGGGGCAGCGTGCCTTTGAACCGCGCATAAAGCAGCGCGGTGATGCCTCCGCAGAGCGACAGCAGGCCCAGACCGGCGCCGGTCATCAGCGCGCTGTTGAGACCTTGCGCGGCAAAGAAGAATGGCAGCTGGGTCGGCATCATGAAGAAAAGGCCATTGGTCAGCATTTGCAACGCCGAGACGGCGATGACCAGCACCAGCCAGGCGGGGTGGCCTGGCGCCTCTGGCTGCCCTGCCCCGCCGCCGCCGTGCCGGGGTTCCGGGGCGTGGCGCCAGACGGCAAAGAGGCACACCGCCGCCAGGCCGTAGATCAGGAACGGCAGCCGCGGCGACAGAGTCGCGGCCAGCCCGGCTGTGCCGATGAACACCAGTCCGCCAAAGTTGCGGGCAGATATCTGCAGCCCGGTCAGCGCCTGACGCCGGGCGCCAGTGAAGTAGTCGCCGATCAGGGCGGTCTGTGCGGTCATGATCAGGCCGACTGGGATGCCGAGGCCAAAGCGGCTGGCCAGCATCAGGTACAGATCCGGCAGGTAAAAACCGGCAGTGCCGCAGAGGATGAAAAGCCAGACCCCCGCAAGAAGCACGCCCCGCCGCCCGGCGCGGTCGGTCAGCCAGCCCGCCAGCGGCGCGGTCAGCATCACCCCCAGAGAGGGCACGGTGACCAGCAGCCGCACCAGAAAGCCCGCGTCCTCTGCATCCGCAAATTCCTGTTCCAGCCCGGCCAGCGCCGGGCTGATCGTGGCGTTCGCCATCACCGTGAGGCTGGCCGCCATCAGCAGCGCGATGGCCCTGGGCTGCTGCCAAACCGCTGTCTCGTGCGTTTTCATCGGGGATATTCCTTGTCCAATCCGTTCAAGACTGGCAGCCTGCGAATTCAAGCCAGCTTGAGGTCAAGGATGAAACTTCTGGATATTGGCGAGGTCGCGGAGCGTTCTGGCGTCGCGGCCTCGGCTTTGCGGTATTATGAGGAGATCGGGCTGATCACCTCAGCCGGGCGCAAGGGGCTGCGGCGGCAGTTCGGACCCGAAACGCTGCTGCAGCTGTCGCTGATCACGCTGGCCAAGGCGGCGGGGTTTTCGCTGCAGGAGATTTCCGGGATGTTCGGCAAGGACGGCCGGCCGGATCTGCCGCGGGACCAGCTGCACGCCCGCGCCGACGCGCTGGAGGCGCAGATCCAGGAGCTGTCCACGCTGCGCGACGCGCTGCGCCATGTAGCGGACTGCCCGGCGCCCAGCCATCTGGAGTGCCCCAAGTTCCGCAAGCTGCTGCGCGCCGGACGCCTTACGGCCGAGGCTTAATCGACGTCCCAGTCATCGGCATAGGGCAGTTCGCCGATTGCCAGCCAGGCGGCGCGCAGCCGGGCGGCGCGGCTGTCGGCCCAGGTGCGGAAAACGATATCGAACCCTTCGCAGGTGATGTTTTCCGCCACCAGCTCTGCCCGGATGGCTGCGGAGGTGTCCATATCCCACAGCGATACCGACACATGCACGGAGGGCGGGCGGGCAAAAGGTTCCGCAAAAGCCACCGCCCGGCGCCGCTCGCGCGGGCCGGAGCCGGTCCACATCGCGCCGCCATCCTCGAAATCCGAGAAGATGCCGGTATCGCCCTGATCGACCCCAGTGCGGGGGTTGCGCAGTCTTTTCATGCCGTTTCCCAAGCGGTTAGCCTGCCGGTCAGAGTAAGGCAACCGGCAGGATAATCCAGAAACCGGCTGCAATCACCCTGCGGCTGTTGCGTTTGCGCAAGGCATCTGAGGCTCCCTGCGCGTGCTGTCCCGTGTTCCCTCACGGTGCCGCAGCCCAGGCCGCATCGGAACAATTCCCCTATAGGAACACAACTTCCCCAGCGGGGGAATTATCTCCTCAATGTCGCAAATGCCGACCATTCCGGCGCGCTGGCATCGAGTCCGGAAGGGCGTTGTCTGGTGTGTATCTGCATCCGCCTCGCACAGGCGATCTGACCCAAGGGAGGAGAAACCCCGTGTCACCAATTGATCCGAATACTGTTAAACCCGGCCTTGGAATGGCGCTGCTGCCCATCGTGCTGACGCTGGCCGTACTGGGGGTCCAGCTGTTCTATTTCGGGGACTTCACCCCGCATATCCCGCTGGCCATCGGCATTGCCATCACCGCGCTGGTGGGGCTGAAGCTGGGCCACAAGTGGGACAACATCGAAGAGGGCGTGTTCCACGTCATCAACATCTCGCTTCCGTCGGTGTCGATCCTGATCACCGTGGGCATGATCGTCGGCATCTGGATTGCCAGCGGCACCGTGCCGACGCTGATCTATTACGGCCTCAAGATCCTGTCGCCGGAGCTGTTCCTGGCTGCGGGCATGGTGCTGTGCTCCATCGTGTCGGTGTCGCTGGGCACCTCCTGGGGCACCGTGGGCACCGTCGGCCTGGCGCTGATGGGGATCGGCGCGGGCTTTGGCATTCCGATGTACTGGACCGCCGGAGCCGTGGTTTCGGGCGCGTTCTTCGGCGACAAGATCTCTCCCTTGTCGGACACCACCAACCTGGCCCCGGCCGTCACCGGCACCAACCTGTTCGACCACATCCGCAACATGCTGCCGACCACCGTGCCGTCGATGCTGATCGCGCTGGTGATCTATCTGGTTGTGGGCTTCACCCTGATCGACACCTCGCAAGTGTCGTTTGAGCGGATCGACGCCATCACCGCGGCGCTGGACGAGGCGTTCTGGATCTCACCGCTGATGCTGCTGCCGGCGCTGCTGGTCATTTTCCTGGCCGTGAAGAAGCAGCCGCCGATCCCGTCGCTGTTTGCCGGCGCGGTTGTCGGCGGCATCATGGCGATGGTGTGCCAAGGCGCGGGGCTGCATGAGACCTTTACCTTCGCCAACAGCGGCTATTCCATCGACACCGGCGTGGCGGAGATCGACCCGCTGCTGAACCGCGGCGGCATCCAGTCGATGATGTGGACCATCTCGCTGGTGCTGCTGGCGCTTGGCTTTGGCGGCGCGCTGGAGCGGACCGGCTGTTTGCAGGCGATCATCGAGGTGATCATTGCCCGGGTGAAGTCCTTTGCCGGCATCCAGACCTCGGCCATTCTGACCTCGGTGGCGACCAACACCGTGGCGGGCGATCCGTATCTGTCCATTGCCCTGCCCGGCCGGATGTATGCGCCGGTTTACCGCGGCATGAAATATTCGCCGCTGAACCTGTCGCGCGCCATCGAGGAAGGCGGCACGCTGGTGTCGCCGCTGATCCCCTGGAACGCGGGCGGCGCATTTGTGATCTCGGCGCTGGCGCTGGGGATTGCCGACGGCAACTTTGAGAACCTGCTGTACATCCCGCTGGCCTTTGCCTGCTGGCTGTCGCCGCTGATCGGCATCTTCTATGCGATGACCGGGCTGTTCTCGCCCCGGGCCAGTGAGGAGGAAATCACCGCCTGGGAAGACAGCGGCGAACCGGTGGCCGAGCTGACCGCCTGACCGCCGCGCGCGCCGGAGCCTCCCCTCCGGCGCGCATTTCAAAGTGAACATCCCATCTGTTAGGTTAGCGATATGACACTCCGCAGCTTTGTCCCGAAAGGTGCGGCCAGTTTCCGGGTTGATTACGACGGGCCGCCCAAAGACATCTATTTCCTGCTTCTGCCGAAGCTGACCATGCTGGCATTCAGCGCCGCGGTGGAACCCTTGCGGATCGCCAATCAGGTGACTGGCAAGGAGCTGTACCGCTGGTTTCTGATCAGCGAGGACGGCGCGCCGGTGCCCTGTTCCAACGGTATTGAGATCAACACCGGCATGGCGCTGGAGGACCTGCCGCGCGGCAGCTTTGCCTTTGTCTGCTCCGGCATTGAGCCGTCGGACAGCACCAATCCACGGACGCTCGCCTGGATCCGGCGGCAGAATGCCCATGGCAGCCGGTTTGGCGGCATCTGCACCGGTGCCTTTGCCCTGGCCCAGGCAGGAATTCTGCAGGACCAGCGCTTTACCCTGCATTGGGAGAACCAGCCGTCGTTTTCCGAGTATTTTCCGGGGCTGGAACCGACCGCGAACCTCTATGAGATCGAC
The DNA here is from genome assembly GCF_059429235.1 of Leisingera sp. CC-HEC096. Classification (NCBI taxonomy): domain Bacteria; kingdom Pseudomonadati; phylum Pseudomonadota; class Alphaproteobacteria; order Rhodobacterales; family Roseobacteraceae; genus Leisingera; species Leisingera sp. CC-HEC096. The sequence continues at coordinate 107,963 of NZ_JCAIJS010000001.1, read as the reverse complement.
AACGGGATGATGACCTGCGGCGGCGGCAATGCGGCCACCGACATGATGCTGGAGATGATCGAGACCGACCATGGCAAGGACCTGGCGGTGATCGTGTCGGACATGTGCATCCACTTCCGCTCAAACAACCGGGAGGCGCTGCAGAAGTCGGCCTATTCCGTGGCGCTCAGCAGCCGTAACCAGCATCTGATCAACGCGATGCAGTTCATGCATGACACCATCGAGGAGCCGGTGGAGATCGGCGTGGTGGCGGAACATGCGCAAATCTCGCGGCGCCAGCTGGAGCGGCTGTTCCAGCGGTATGCCGGCACCTCGCCGGTGCAGTTCTATATCGAGCTGCGGGTGGGCCGGGCACTGGCCTTGCTGAATGAGACCAACATGACGGTGGCGGAAATATCCGCCGCCACCGGGTTCAGCAGCGCCACCCAGTTGTCGATCCGGTTCAAGAAGCGGTACGGGCAATCGCCCGCCTCCTTCCGCAAGAGCTGGGCGGAGAAAGCGAAAGAGAACGGAGACTGAGCGCCGCTCAGGCCTCTTCGCAGGCGAGTGCGGTGCTCAGCTCCGATATCCTTTCGAGCCGTGCCGAGATCCGGTCCTGGAACTGGCCCAGCTCGTCAATGATCGAGTTCAGCGATTCCCCCACGTGGCCCAGCCGCGCGCATTCGATCTTGCACAGCACCCGGGTGGTGGTGAGCGCCATGAAGTGGCGGTGCAGCGTCAGGCAGGCCTTCTGGATGCGGTCGGCCTCAAAGCGGACGTCGTGCAGGCTGGCCCGGGCCTTGGTGAACTGGGTTTCGGTCAGCTCCGACAGGATGGCCTGCTCGCGGGCGATGTCGGTGGACGCGGAGCCGTCCTCCTGGTCGAGCTGGTGGCCGCATTCGGTCAGGATGCGCGCCAGCCCTTCGACAAAGATGGCTGCCGTCACGGTGCCCTTGATGGCCCGGAAATTGCTGTCCTTGCCCCAGACGTGGGCCTCGAACCAGCTGGACATGTCGCGGGACATGGAGCTGTAGTTCTGCGACAGAACTGTCACCGGCCCGCCCGCCGGTTCGATCCGCGAGGCGATCACCCGCAGGTTATGCGGGATGGTGCGCATGGATTCAAACTCCTGCACCAGCGCCTCGGTCTCCCCGACCAGCGTGCCGGCGGTTGCGTGCATCGTGCGGCGTTCCGCCAGCCGGGCACAGGCCGGGCGGTTGAGACCGGCATCGCGCGCCAGCAGCTCCTCTGCCAGGGCGTGGCCTGCAAAATCGTTGTAGGTGTCAAAGCCCAGCTCCTTCAGGCGGGCGAGCAGAAGCGCAGCGCTGTCCTCCGGGTTCAGCCCCTCGGCCTGCTCGGCCTGGCGCACCTTGGCGTACTCCTGCTCTACCGTGCGCAGCAGCGGGCTGGTGGGCTTGATCCGCGCCGACAAATAACCGCCTTCGCAGGGGGTGACGATGGCAAAGACCCAATAGAAGCTGCCGTCGCTGGCGCGGTTCTTGACATAGGCGCCGACGGTGCCGCCGTCCTTGATGGTATCCCACAGAAGCTGGAACACGGCGCGGGGCATGTCCGGATGGCGGATGACCTTGTGCGGCGCGCCCAGCAGCTCCTCCAGCGGGTATTTGGCAACCCGGCTGAACACCGCATTGCCGGCCCGGATAACACCGCGGCTATCGGTTCGGGAAAAGAACACTTCGTCCAAGGCAAAGTAAGCTTCTTTGCTCCTTGCCGGAGCAGCCAGCGTGCGGTCTTCAAAGGACACGTTTCAGTTCCTGTCAGTGTTAGTTTTCTACAGGGTCCTGTCTAACCGCCAGTGCTTGTCAAAATGCTAATGCGGCGTCCGCCCTGCGGCCGTTCCGGCGGCGGTCCGGGGCCGGCTGCTGAACCGCTGCCGGCGCCCGCGAAATCATGCTGCGGCGCCCTGTGCCCGCGCTGCTGCGCCGGTCTGCGGCGCAGTGCTGCTGTCCTGAAGCGTCACGCCCAGGCTTTCCAGCAGCGGCAGGCGGCGGGCAGCGAAATTGCCGGCCCGGGCGCGCAGCAGGGCGAGGTTCTCTTCTTCGGTTTCCAGCACCCGGCCCTCGTGCTGCAGACGCTGGCCCTGCGGCGCCAGGATGCGCCAGGCCAGGCCCGCCCAGTCCGCCGGGGTCTCCAGCCCCTCGCTGCGGGCCAGCAGGAACAGCTGCTCAAACCGGTCAAGCTCCACCCCGCCGCCGGTGACGGGCGAGGCGAGAAAGCGCAGGGCCTCGCTGTCTTCTGCCCGTTTGCAGACGGCCTGGTTGAAGGCACGGCAGGCGGCGGCGCGTTCCGCCAGCCCCTCCTGCGGCAGGCAAGGCGCGATACAGCCGGTGCCTGCCAGCGCTGACAGCATGAGGGCGATGCTGCCCCAGTCCATGGTGCCGAACACGCCCTGATCCAGCAGGCTGCGCACCGTTGCAGGTCCGTTCGCCAGAGCCTTGAGAACCGGCGCGTATTGTTCCTGCTCCAGCGGCAGGTCCTTGCCGCGGTGGTTGAACTTGAGCGCGCCGCCGCTGTAGGTGCGGGTGAGCGCAAACGGCGTTGCAAACCACGCACCGATTTCGCCGCGCGGAGTATGCGCCAGTTTGCCCTTCACAAAGATGTCGGTGCGGAAATGCTCGTTCAGCAGCACATCCCGCAGGCCCTCGCGGCGGTCCGGGTCCGGCTCAGCCTCCAGCAGCGCCTGCTGCTGCGGCGTGAAGCGGACGCTGTCGATATTGTCGAGCGGATGCACCGAGCCTGCAAAACTCAGCTTGGCGCCTGCCAGTTCCGCGGCCAGATCCTCGAAGTGGAACGGCGTCCAGTCCTTGTTGAAATATTCATGCGCCAGATAGTTGGCGGGCATCGCGTCCATGTGCTTGAGCCGCTTGGCGGCGGCCGGGTTGCTGGCAAAGAACCCCGCGCCGGCCGCGTTCAGCTGGCGGGCAAACGCCATGGCATCCTGGATCCGCTTGGTCAGCGGGCCGCTGCCCTGCTCTGCCCGGCTGGCGAGCAGGCGGCGCAACGGCATCGCCGCAGCCCAGCCCGGCTGCGCGTTGCTGCTGACGTAAACCAGCCCGCCCGGCCGCAGCCGCTCAGCGATGAAGCGGAGGATATGCTGACGGTTTTCCGCGGAAACCCAGCTGTAGACCCCGTGCAGCGCGATGATGTCGAAGCTCTCCGGCAGGTCCGGGGTTTGCCCGAAATCCTCGAAGCTGCGTTCATGGAAATGCACATTCTCCAGCCCCGCCTCCTGCGCCAGTTCGGCCGCGCCGGCGATATGCGCGGGGCTGAAGTCCATAGCGTGAAAGTCGATATGCGGATTGGCGGCTGCCAGCAGATTGGCCGAAAACCCCTGGCCGCAGCCCAGCTCGCAATAGGAGAGCCTTGCCTTGTCCAGCCCGTGCCGGTGCCCCTGGCGCATAGCGCCGAACGCCAGCAGAGCCGGTGTCAGCTGGCTGTGAAAATCAAAGGTGTAGTCGATGCCGGCGACATAGCCGGAGGTCCAATCGGTCACGGGAAATCCTGCTGGTTGGGTTTATGTGGTGCAGGGTAATTTCCGAAAATTTGGTGAGAATTGGGTTAATGATTGAGGAGGATCGCTACTGGCATTGAGGGCAGACAGCGCAGGCTGATAAGGATGAAGAGATTAACTCACAGCTACGCCATTCACCACGTCATGGCCCAAGGTCAAATTTGAAACCAAGGCCGAATCTTAAAGGCCCACTATGGCCCTAAGGTTCACCCGATTTCCAATCGGACGCAAGGCAGACCGGAAACAGCGTTGAGCATTCGAAGCGTCAAGATTTGACAAAAAACCTTCTTGCCCTCACGTAAGGCTTTGGACAGCTCACACCCCTATCCGCAGCGCGAGCATTTCACCTCAGGCATGGGTCCGCACCTTACTAGTACCCTTACAGGCCGGGTGGACTAAAGACGTATTCAGGCTTTGGGAGATCCGAACACATCCTATCCACTGCCTCGAACAAATCCTCAAGGTCGCTTTGGATTTCATCAGTCAATGCAGAACCAATTTCAGTGGAAATTATATCCTTACTTCCGCGAATCCGCGACCATGCCTCCCACAATTGCTCGATTTTTTCCTCGATGCTCACTTATTTTCCTTTGCCAAACTTCAAAAATGGCACCAACTCAACAGTCCCACCCACAGAGAAAAGAGGGAACCTAAGCTCCCCCTCGAAAGGCCGTCGCTTAGCTACAAGCAGCGAACTCACTTCCTGGATGCAGGCGCCCCATCTTGATATCGCTTATTCTACCTGGGTTTACATCGAAATCAGCGGCGATCCGGTTCTGGAACTCCCCCTGTTTGATCCTTCGCCAAATTTTCACCGCATCATTGAAAGTGAGCTTCTTGCTGGGTCGTCTGTAGTCGATACGCATGAAAGCGCTCCTTAAGTTTGGAGCCGCTGCGGGGTTGACTAGAAAGGCTAAAAACGGGTAATAAGCCCTACAACTACTGATCTTTCGCCCCGTAACGGCGTTTGATTTACGCCGCAGACTCTTGCCGGAGTCTGCGGCTTTCTACGTTTTAGGTGATTCAAATTGGTTTGACAACACCAAAAAATGGAATATCTCCGGAGCGCGCCTGAGAGGGCTGAATTAGCGGGGGATAATAATCACCACCCCACCCCCAGCTACTTTTCAAAATAACGCCTGAGAGGGCTGTTTATCCAACACAGTGGATATGTTCTCGTTTTGGATCCCCTGAGGGAATTGGCGAGTTGGGCAACCCCGCTTGTGACAAAAAACGCCGGATCGGCAGATGGGCCCCAGAGTTTTGGCAAAACTCCGGCTAGGAAAACGTTAAGTGTCTACCAACAAAAAACCGGCCCCCAAAGGGAGCCGGTTTCAATTCGTCCAATCCGCGTTTGGATCAGAGGGACATATGGGTGCCCAGGGCTTCCATGTCGGCCAGCAGCTTGGCTGCGTCCTCGACCAGGCCGTGCGGCTGGTCTTCCTCTTTCGCGGTCTTGTACATCTCGCGGGCTTCCTCGATCAGCGCGTTCATCTGATCGCGGGTCATCTCGGCCATCGGGATCGCGCGTTCGGCCAGAACCGACAGGCTGTCGCCTGCGATTTCGGCAAAACCGCCGGTCACCAGATACTCCGAGTTGCCTTCCGGGCTTTCGACCTTCAGCACGCCGGGGCGCAGGGTGGTGATGGTCGGCGCGTGCTGAGGCATCGCCGTCATGTCACCCTCGGCTCCGGGGATCTGAACCGCGCTGGCCTGCAGCGACGCCAGGGCGCGCTCGGGGCTCACGAGGTCGAATTGCATCGTTTGTGCCATTGGGGCCTCCTTTCAGGGTTCCCCCGCACGCAAAGGCGCGGGGGAAAATCCGTTCTTAGGCGGCTTCCGCAGCCATCTTCTCGGCTTTGGCGATCACTTCGTCGATGCCGCCAACCATGTAGAAGGCGCCTTCGGGCAGGTGGTCGTATTCGCCGGCCACAACAGCCTTGAACGACGAGATGGTGTCTTCCAGCGGAACCTGGACACCGTCGGAGCCGGTGAAGACCTTCGCAACGTCGAACGGCTGGGACAGGAAACGCTGGATCTTACGCGCACGCGCAACAGTCAGCTTGTCCTCTTCCGACAGTTCGTCCATGCCGAGGATGGCGATGATGTCCTGCAGCGACTTGTAGCGCTGGAGGATCTGCTGAACGTCGGAAGCAACCGCATAGTGCTCTTCGCCAACGATCGCCGGGTCCATCAGACGCGAGGTGGAGTCCAGCGGGTCCACGGCCGGGTAGATGCCCAGCTCGGAGATCGCACGGTTAAGAACGGTGGTCGCGTCCAGGTGGGCAAAGGTGGTTGCCGGTGCCGGGTCGGTAAGGTCGTCCGCGGGAACGTAGACGGCCTGGATCGAGGTGATCGAGCCGTTCTTGGTGGAGGTAATACGCTCCTGCATGGCGCCCATGTCGGTTGCCAGGGTCGGCTGGTAGCCCACAGCGGAGGGGATACGGCCGAGCAGCGCGGACACTTCCGAGCCTGCCTGGGTGAAGCGGAAGATGTTGTCCACGAAGAACAGAACGTCGGTGCCGGACTGGTCGCGGAACTGTTCGGCCAGGGTCAGGCCGGTCAGCGCAACGCGGGCACGGGCTCCCGGAGGCTCGTTCATCTGACCGTAAACCAGGGCCACCTGGGATTCTTCCAGGTTGTCCGGCTTGATCACGTTGGATTCGATCATTTCCCAGTACAGGTCGTTGCCTTCACGGGTCCGCTCGCCAACACCCGCGAACACCGAGTAGCCGGAGTGCACTTTTGCGATGTTGTTGATCAGTTCCATGATCAGAACGGTCTTGCCCACGCCGGCGCCGCCGAACAGGCCGATCTTGCCGCCCTTGGAGTAAGGCGCCAGCAGGTCGATCACCTTAATGCCGGTCACCAGGACTTCGGACTCGGTCGACTGGTCGCTGAACTCGGGCGCGGGCTGGTGGATGGCGCGGGTCTCGGTCGCGGTGACCGGGCCCTTTTCGTCCACCGGCTCACCGACGACGTTCAGGATGCGGCCCAGGGTTGCGTTGCCGACCGGGATCGAGATCGGGGCGCCGGTGTCGGCGACTTCCCGGCCGCGGACCAGGCCTTCGGTTGCGTCCATTGCGATGGTGCGGACGGTGTTTTCGCCGAGGTGCTGGGCCACTTCCAGAACCAGGGTCTTACCCTCGTTCTCGGTGTGCAGCGCGTTCAGAATTGCGGGCAGGTGGTCGTCGAACTGGACGTCCACAACGGCGCCGATGATCTGGGTCACCTTGCCTTTTGCTTGTGCCATTTGTTGGTCTCCGGTTGTCTCTTAGAGCGCCTCAGCGCCCGAAATGATTTCAATCAGCTCGTTGGTGATCACGGCTTGGCGCGACCGGTTGAACTCGATGGTCAGCTTGTCGATCATCTCGCCCGCGTTGCGGGTCGCGTTGTCCATCGCGCTCATCCGGGCACCCTGTTCGGATGCACCGTTTTCAAGCAGGCCCGAGAAGATCTGGGTCGCCACGCCGCGCGGCAGCAGGTCCGCCAGGATCTGCTCTTCGCCGGGTTCATAGTCATAGACAGCGCCAGAGCTCTCGCCTTCCTCAGCTTCAAACGAAGCCGGGATGATCTGCTGCGCGGTCGGGATCTGGGTCACCACGTTGACGAACTCCGAGTAGAAGATCGTGGCAACGTCGAATTCACCAGCATCGAACCGGGTCAGGATGTCCTTGGCGATCGCCTGCGCGTTGGCATAGCCGACGCGCTTGACTTCGCTGAGGTCCACATGGCCGACGAAATCATCGCCCAGGTCGCGCTTGAGGGCATCGCGGCCCTTTTTGCCGACGGTCAGGATCTTGACCGTCTTGCCCGCGGCCTTCAGCTCGGCCGCCTTCTGGCGGGCGAGCTTGGCAATGTTCGAGTTGAAGCCGCCGCACAGACCGCGCTCGGCAGTCATCACGACCAGCAGGTGCACCTGGTCCGAGCCGGTGCCGCGGAGCAGCTTGGGCGCGGAGTCGGAACCGCCGACCGAGGCCGCCAGCCCCGCCATCACGGCGTTGAACCGCTTGGCGTAGGGCCGGGAATCCTCGGCAGCTTCCTGGGCGCGGCGAAGTTTCGCCGCGGCCACCATTTGCATGGCTTTGGTGATCTTGCGGGTCGATTTGACCGACTCGATCCTGTTTTTAAGGTCCTTGAGAGAAGGCATGTCCCGACTCTCTCCTTATGCGAAGGTGGCGGCGTATTCGTCGATCGCAGCCTTGAGTTTGTCAGCGGCGTCGCCCTTGATCTTGGGATCTTCGTTGGTGATCCAGTCCAGGGTCTCTTTGCCTTTGCCGCGCATGTGCGCCAGCAGACCGGCTTCCCAGCGGCCGACGTCCTTGAGGTCGACCTTGTCGAGGTAGCCGTTGGTGCCGGCGAAGATGACGCAGACGATTTCCGCGTTGGTCAGCGGCGAGTACTGCGGCTGCTTCATCAGCTCGGTCAGACGGGCGCCACGGGCCAGCAGCTGCTGGGTGGCGGCGTCGAGGTCGGAGCCGAACTGAGCAAAGGCCGCCATCTCGCGGTACTGGGCCAGCGACAGTTTCACCGGGCCTGCAACGGTCTTCATCGCGTTGGTCTGGGCCGAGGAGCCCACGCGCGAAACCGACAGACCGGTGTTCACGGCGGGGCGGATGCCCTGGTAGAACAGTTCGGTTTCCAGGAAGATCTGGCCGTCGGTGATCGAGATCACGTTGGTCGGAATAAACGCGGACACGTCGCCGCCCTGGGTCTCAATAACCGGCAGAGCGGTCAGCGAGCCGGCGCCGAAGTCTTCGTTCAGCTTGGCCGAACGCTCCAGCAGGCGGGAGTGCAGGTAGAAAACGTCGCCCGGATAGGCTTCACGTCCCGGCGGACGGCGCAGCAGCAGGGACATCTGGCGGTAGGCCACGGCCTGCTTGGACAGGTCATCATAGATGATCAGCGCGTGCTTGCCGTTGTCGCGGAAGTATTCGGCCATCGCGGTTGCGGCGTAGGGCGCCAGGAACTGCAGCGGCGCCGGGTCGGACGCGGTTGCGGCCACGACGATGGAGTATTCCATCGCGCCGGCTTCTTCCAGCTTCTTCACCAGCTGGGCAACGGTCGAACGCTTCTGGCCGACAGCAACGTAGACGCAGTACAGTTTCTTGGACTCGTCGTCGCCTGCGGCGTCGTTGTAGGTTTTCTGGTTCAGGATGGTGTCCAGAGCCACGGCGGTTTTACCGGTCTGACGGTCGCCGATGATCAGCTCACGCTGGCCGCGGCCGATCGGGATCATCGCGTCAACGGACTTGAGGCCGGTTGCCATCGGCTCGTGCACCGATTTACGCGGGATGATGCCGGGCGCCTTGACGTCTGCAACCAGACGCTGGGAGGCGTTGATCGGGCCCTTGCCGTCCAGCGGGTTGCCCAGACCGTCGACAACGCGGCCCAGCAGCTCGGGGCCGGCCGGAACGTCCACGATCGAGTTGGTGCGCTTGACGGTGTCGCCTTCTTTAATGTCGCGGTCGGAGCCGAAGATAACCACACCGACGTTGTCGTTTTCCAGGTTCAGCGCCATGCCCATGATGCCGCCGGGGAATTCGACCATTTCACCGGCCTGAACATTGTCGAGGCCGTAAACGCGGGCAATACCGTCACCAACGGACAGCACGCGGCCGATTTCTGCCACTTCGGCTTCTTGACCAAAATTCTTGATCTGGTCTTTCAGGATCGCAGAAATCTCTGCTGCTTGGATACCCATTTATCCGACCTCTTTCATTGCATTCTGTAGGGAGTTGAGCTTGGAGCGGATCGAGCTGTCGATCATCTTCGAGCCCACTTTAACGACGAGACCGCCGATGATGGACGCATCGACGGTGGCATTGATGGTGACTTTCTTGCCCACGCGCTCAGCCAAAGTCTTGGCCAGCTTTTCGCTCTGGGTCTTGGTCAGCGCCTTGGCGGACACCACTTCGGCGGTGACTTCGCCGCGGGCTTCGGCCAGGCGGGCGCGCAGCGCCTCGATCATCGCGGGCACCACGAACAGGCGGCGTTTGTCGGCCATCAGGGCAAGGGTATTGCGCAGGACGGGCTCCAGGCCCATCTTGTCTGCCACCGCGGTGATCGCGGCGCCCTGCTCTTCGCGCGACACGAGCGGCGAGTGGATCAGGCTGTTGAGGTCTTTGCTGTCAGCCAGCGCGGCTGCCAGGTCATTGATGCTGGTTTCAAGGCTGTCGAGCGCCTTGTTTTCTTCAGCGATGTCGAACACCGCCGTGGCATAGCGCGCAGCAATGCCTGCAGAAATCGAAGCTGGTTCGGACACGTCCACCCTTCCGATATGTTTTTGGCCCCGGTTGGCATACCTGGCTTCAGGAGGCGTCCGGGGGCGTGAGTCATCCCCCATTGGCAGCGGGGCGTTGAAATCAGCGTGGGTCTAGCAGAGCGGATGCGACCTATCAACTGCCTATAACGGTAACAGATGAAAGCATGTTTCACGTGTTTTCAATGACTTGCGGGAAGTGCGGCCCTTTGACCACAGTCGGTAATTAAAAAAGTGCGGCTGAACTGCAGAATTTTGCGATTCCGGAAAGCGGCATTTGCGCCAAAAAACGTCACATATCGGTGCTGAGGCCGCTTTTGGCGCGGTCATGGGGCCACTTGGGCAGTTTCAGGGAATCGAAATCCGCGGCCGCGACGTCAGGCCGGTTCGGGCATCGGGTTGGACAGCCCCTCCAGCACCCGGATGCGGCTGGGGGTCTTGGTGCGGATCATGTGGCCCTTTTGCGGGTAGGTCTGCTTGCTGACCTCGACCATGAACACCCCGCCGGCCAGCATCGCGGGCAGTTTGCGGCCCATCTTTTCCAGCATGGCGCCGGATTTGAGCCAGAACCGCTTGTGGCTGGGCAGCCGGTAAAGCGCCGCGGTGTGCTGCTCGATAGCGAACTGATGCTCGCGCAGCTGGCCTTCGAGCTGGCGCAGCGTGTAGGGGCGGCCGTAGCCGAAAGGGGTCAGATCCGAGCGCGCCCAGAACCCGGCCCGGTTCGGCACGATGAAAATCGCCCGCCCGCCCGGCCCCAAGACCCGCCAGCATTCCTCCAGCAGGCGGGACGGGCGTTCGGAGGTTTCCAGACCGTGCAGCACCACCAGCCGGTCAACCCGGCCAGTGTCGATGGGCCAGCTGGTCTCCTCGCACAGGACCGAGACATTGGGCATCCCCGCAGGCCACTGCATTACCCCCTGCGGCCCCGGCATCAGCGCCATCACCCGGCGCGCCTCAGGCAGGTAGGGGCGCAAGAGCGGCGCAGCAAAGCCGAAGCCCGCAACCGTCAGCCCCTCGGCTTCCGGCCACAGCTCCAGCAGGCGGCCGCGGATCGACGCCTGCGCCGCGCGGCCCAGCGTGCTGCGGTAATAGAAGTTCCTCAGATCCTGAACATCAAGATGCATTGCGGGCGCCTGCTGCTTCGGCCAATCTGGGCGCAGTTTAGCAATGTAAAGGCGAATGACCATGCCTCTTGAGATCATCACCCTGCCCTGCCTGTCCGATAACTATGCCTTTTTGATCCATAATCCGGGCTCGGGCGAGACCGCGCTGGTGGATGCGCCCGAAGCCGGTGCGGTCAAGGCCGCGCTGGCGGAACGCGGCTGGGGGCTGGACTGGATCCTGCTGACCCACCACCACTGGGACCATGTGGATGGCGTGGCAGAGCTGCGGGATGCTTATGGCGCCAAGGTGGTTGGCGCCAAGGCAGACGCGCACCGGCTGCCGCCGCTGGACATGGCGGTCGAGGATGGCGGTGCATTCTCCTTGCTGGGCGAAGAGGTGCAGGTGATGGATGTCTCCGGCCACACGGTGGGCCACATCGCCTATTACATTCCCGGCGCTGAAGCCGTGTTCACCGCAGACAGCCTGATGGCGCTGGGATGCGGGCGGCTGTTTGAGGGCACGCCGCAGCAGATGTGGGCCAGCCTGTCGCGTCTTGCCGCGCTGCCGCCGCAAACTATGGTTTACTCAGGGCATGAATACACCCGGTCCAACGGTGCATTTGCGGTCACCGTGGACCCGGGCAACCCGGCGTTGCAGGATCGCATCAGGGATATCGCAAAGGCCCGTGAAAACGGCGTCCCGACAGTGCCTTCGTCCCTGCAGCTGGAACTCGGGACCAATCCTTTCCTGCGCGCGGGTGACAGTGCCGTGAGAGCGCATCTGGGCATGGAAGATGCTGAAGACGCAGCAGTTTTCGCCGAAATCCGCAAGCGAAAGGACAATTTCTGAGCAGTTCAAGGGCATCACGGCGCCACAGGGAGAAAATAATTGTGACCCCAAAATGAAGAAAAGCCCTTGAAGCCGGCGCGCTATCAACCAAACTCTAACCATATAAGCACATGGTTGAACTGAGGGGTTGGTTAATACCGCCCCGCCGGCCAACCCAAGATCAGAGGAGCACGCCCGTGCCTTCATTCTCGAGCACCCTGGAACAGGCCATTCACGCAGCGCTGGCGCTGGCGAATGAACGCCGTCATGAATTCGCAACCCTGGAACATCTGCTTCTGGCCCTGATCGACGAGCCCGACGCGGCCCGCGTGATGCGCGCCTGCAGTGTCGACCTGACCGAATTGCGATCCTCCCTGGTGGAATTCGTGGATGAGGATCTTGCCAATCTGGTCACCGACATAGACGGATCCGAGGCGGTGCCGACCGCCGCCTTCCAGCGCGTTATCCAGCGCGCCGCGATCCACGTTCAAAGCTCCGGCCGGACCGAGGTGACAGGCGCCAATGTGCTGGTGGCGATCTTTGCCGAGCGCGAAAGCGATGCCGCCTACTTCCTGCAGGACCAGGAGATGACCCGTTATGACGCGGTGAACTTCATCGCCCACGGCGTTGCCAAGGACCCGGCCTATGGGGAATCCCGTCCGGTCACCGGCGCGACGGATCAGGAAGAAGACAACCTGACCACCGCGCCCGAAGGCGAGAAGAAGGAAAGCGCGCTGGCGAAATACTGCGTCGACCTGAACGCCAAGTCCCGCGATGGCGACATCGACCCGCTGATCGGCCGCGATCACGAGGTGGAGCGCTGCATCCAGGTGCTGTGCCGCCGCCGCAAGAACAACCCGCTGCTGGTGGGCGACCCCGGCGTTGGCAAGACCGCCATCGCCGAGGGTCTGGCGCGCCGCATCGTCTCCGGTGAAACCCCGGATATCCTGTCGGAAACCACCATTTACTCGCTCGACATGGGCGCATTGCTGGCCGGCACCCGCTACCGCGGCGATTTCGAGGAACGGCTGAAGGCCGTGGTCTCCGAGCTGGAGGAGCACCCGGACGCGGTGCTGTTCATTGACGAGATCCACACCGTGATCGGTGCAGGTGCCACCTCCGGCGGCGCCATGGATGCGTCCAACCTGCTGAAACCTGCGCTGCAGGGCGGCAAGCTGCGCACCATGGGCTCCACCACCTACAAGGAGTTCCGCCAGCACTTCGAGAAGGACCGCGCCCTGTCCCGCCGGTTCCAGAAGATCGACGTGAACGAGCCGTCGGTGGAAGACTCCATCGAGATCCTGAAGGGGCTGAAACCCTATTTCGAGGAGCATCACGGCATCAAGTTCACCGGCGACGCGATCAAGACCGCGGTGGAGCTGTCGGCGCGCTACATCAACGACCGCAAGCTGCCGGACAAGGCCATCGACGTCATCGACGAGGCCGGCGCCGCGCAGCATCTGATCATCGAAAGCAAGCGCCGCAAGACCATCGGCGTCAAGGAGATCGAGGCTGTGGTGGCGAAAATCGCCCGCATTCCGCCCAAGAACGTCTCCAAGGACGATGCCGAGGTGCTGAAGGATCTGGAGAAGTCGCTGAAGCGCGTGGTCTTCGGCCAGGACGATGCAATCACCGCCCTGTCGAGCGCCATCAAGCTGGCCCGTGCCGGCCTGCGCGAACCGGAGAAGCCGATTGGCAACTACCTCTTTGCAGGCCCCACCGGCGTCGGCAAGACCGAGGTGGCCAAGCAGCTGGCAGACCAGCTGGGCGTTGAGCTGCTGCGGTTTGACATGTCCGAGTACATGGAGAAACACGCGGTCTCCCGCCTGATCGGCGCGCCTCCGGGCTATGTCGGTTTCGACCAGGGCGGCCTGCTGACCGACGGTGTCGACCAGCACCCGCACTGCGTGCTGCTGCTTGACGAGATCGAGAAGGCGCATCCGGATGTCTACAACATCCTGCTGCAGGTGATGGACAACGGCCAGCTGACCGACCACAACGGCCGGACCGTGAACTTCCGCAACGTGATCCTGATCATGACCTCCAACGCGGGCGCCTCTGACATGGCAAAGGCCGCCATCGGCTTTGGCCGCGACCGCCGCGAGGGCGAGGACACCGCCGCCATCGAGCGCACCTTCACGCCGGAGTTCCGCAACCGTCTGGACGCGGTGATCTCCTTCGCGCCGTTGGGCAAGGAGGTGATCCTGCAGGTGGTCGAGAAGTTCGTCCTGCAGCTGGAAGCGCAGCTGATGGACCGCAATGTCTCGATCGAGCTGACCCGCAAGGCAGCCGAATGGCTGGCCGACAAGGGCTACGACGACCGCATGGGCGCGCGGCCTCTGGGCCGGGTGATCCAGGAGCACATCAAGAAGCCGCTGGCCGAGGAGCTGCTCTTTGGCAAGCTGACCAAAGGCGGTGTCGTCAAGGTCGGTATCAAGGACGGCAAGCTGGAACTGCGCCTGGAAGGCCCTAGCAACCCGCGGATTTCCGGCGACAAGCCGCCGCTGCTGACCGCGGACTGATGCGCCCTGCAGGGCTTCTGATTGCTATATCGCTCGCCGCGCCCGCCGCGGCGGGCGATTTTCGTTTGCAGTTCCCGCTGGACTGCACCTTGGGCCAGGACTGCCATATCCAGCAGTTCGTGGACCATGATCCGGGACCGGGGGCTGCGGATTTCACCTGCGGCACCCTTAGCTATGAGGGCCACAAGGGGACGGATATCGCCCTGCCCTATCTCGCGGACATGCGGTCCGGTGCCGCGGTGCTTGCCGCCGCAGATGGTGTTGTGCTCGGCACCCGCAATACAATGCCGGATCAGTACGCGACGGATGCAAACGCGGACGGGATCGACGGCAGGGAATGCGGCAACGGCGTCGTGCTGCGCCACGGCGGCGGCTGGGAAACCCAGTATTGCCACATGAAGCGCGGCTCGGTCCGGGTCCAAAGCGGGATGAAGGTCAGGGCCGGCGACGTGCTGGGCGAGGTTGGCCTCTCCGGCAAGACCCAGTTTCCGCACCTGCATCTATCCGTCCGCAAGGATGGCGCGGTGGTTGATCCCTTTGCCCCCGACAGCTTGGGCACCTGCGGCGGCCCGTCCGGGCAGACGCTCTGGGCCGATCCGCCGGCCTACCAGCCCGGCGGGGTGCTGGGCGCGGGCTTCAGCACCGCCATTCCCCAATACCAGGACGTTAAGGACGGCACTGCCGACCAGGCGCCGCTGGCCGCGGATGCGCCGGCTTTTGTGTTCTGGGCCTACGCCTTTGGCGGCCAGGCCGGCGACACGCTGGAGCTGACGGTGACCGGCCCCGGCGGCGAGCTTGTTGCCCACAGCGAGGCCCTGAATAAGGACCAGGCGCAGTTCTTCCGCGCCGCCGGCCGCCGGTTGCGCGGCGGGTCCTGGCCTGCGGGCAGCTATACCGGAACGGCCCGGCTGCTGCGCGGCGGCAGCGAGGTGGACAGTTTCAGCAGCAGCATGACGCTGGCGGGCGCCTTGCAATGACACCGGATGAAAGGCGGTTCCGCATCTGCCGGGGCGCCAGCCCCGGCAGATGCCCGGCCCAACGGGTGCGGGCGCCCCGCTGGGGCGGCCAGGCACCGGGCGGGAGCCCCCCTGGGTGCGGGTGAAGCCACCGCCCCTTGCGCGGCGTTTCACGACGAAAAGTTGATAACTCCCGAGTTCGCAATAGTTTTAGAAGAGCCCTACTGCCCGGTGGGGCCGCAACCCGTGTGTAACTAGTAGCTTGTCTCCATTAGTGAAGCGGGTTGCACCTGCCGCCGGCCGCATGCCGCAGGTCCCGCGCGCGCCCGCAGGCGGCGGCCTGAGCGCAAGCCAAGCGCCAGGCGCGATGCTTTCGGTCATTTCTCGGTGAATTTCAGCTCGATCCGGCGGTTCTGCGCGCGCGCCGCAGGCGTGTCTGCCGGGTTCACCGGCTGGTACTCGCCAAAGCCGTTGGCCGCCAGACGCGACGGCGGCACCCCCAGCGCCTCCACCATGTAACGCACCACCGACAGCGCCCGCCCCTGGCTGAGCTCCCAGTTATCGGCAAATTTCGGATGCGCCCCCAAAGACGTGTCATCGGTGTGGCCGTCAACCCGGATGATCCAGTTGATCTCCGGCGGGATCGCCGCCACCACGCTTTGCAGGATCGACACCACCTTGGCGATTTCCACCCGCCCCTCCGGCGACAGGGTGGCGCTGCCTGGGGTGAACAGCACCTCGGAGGCAAAGACAAAGCGGTCGCCCTGAATGCGCACGCCCTCCTGAGTGCCCAAAAGGTCGCGCAGACGGCCAAAGAACTCCGACCGGTAGCGCTCCAGATCCTGCGCCTTGCTGGCCAGTGCTTCGGCTTCGGCTTCCAGCCGCTTGCGCTCCTGCTCCTCCAGCAGCCGCCGCCTGCGCTCCTCTGATGCGGCACGGGCCAAGGCTGCGTTCAGGTCCTGACCCAGGTTCTGCAGCTGCACCTGCTGGGCGGCGTCGCGGGCCTGGTAATCGTCCAGTATGGCCTGAAGCCCGCCCAGTTGCTCGCGCAGCGCCGCCACCTGCTGGTTCAGCAGTGCGGTTTCGCGGCGGGCCTCCTCGGACAGGGCCTGTTCCTCCGACAGCGCCGAGCGCGCCTGCGCCAGCAGGGCTGCGCGTTCTTCGGCGCGGCTCATCTGCTCGGCGGCGCTGGCCTCTGCGGTTTCCTGCGCGGCGACGGCCGCCAGCAGCCGCTGGCGCAACACGTCCAGCTCACCTGCCTGGGTTTCCGCCGCCGCCAGCGCGGCCTTAGCCTCTGCCAGCTCCGCCGCCAGCCGCCCCGCTTCGGCATCAGCGCCTGCACGGGCTGCTTCCAGTTCGGACAATTGTGTGTCCAGCTGCTTCTTTGCGGCCTCGGCTGCGGCGAGCAATGTCAGGGTGTCCTCCGCCTCCTGCCGCTGCGCCTCCAGCGCCAGGGTCATCGCGGTGAGCTCGGCATCTGCCGATTGCAGTTTTTCGCGCAGCGCTTCGGCGGCGGCGGCTTCCACCATCCGGGCCGCTTCCTCGGCGCTCAGCTGTTCCTGAAGACCTGCTATTTCCTTGGAATTCGCGGCCTCCTCCGCCTCAAGGCTGGCGATCAGGGCCTCCATCGCCTCCCGCTCTGCCGCGGCCACCCGGGCGGCCTCTGCCTGGGCATCAATCTCGCCGCGGGCCTGGGCCAGCGCCAGGTTCAGCGCGTCCTGTTCACTCAGCAATGCGTCGCGGGCCGCCTCAAGGCTCTCACGCTCAGCACTCAGGTCCGCGACCCGTGCCTGAGCCGCATCGCGGCTGGCGATCAGGGCGGCCACCTGCGCCTCGAAACTGGTGATGCGGCTGGCGGCCTCGGCCAGTTCGCCCGCCTGCCGGTCGCGTTCCGCGGTCAGCGAGGTGATCAGGCTGCGGGCCTGTTCCAGGTCTTGTTCAGCGGTGTTGAGCGTCGAAGTCAGCGCCCCAAGCCGGGCGTTCAGGCGGCTGTTTTCACGCTCTTCAAGACCCAGCGCGGAGGCCAGCGCGCTAACTTCGGCAGACAGTTCATCCAGCTCGCTTTCCTGGCCTGTAATGGTTTCGCGCAGAACGAATTGGACCACCATGAAGATGGTCAGCACGAACATCAGCACCAGGAGCAACCCGGTCATCGCATCGACAAACCCAGGCCAGATCGAGGCCTGGAACCGCTGCCCTGTGCGCCGGGAAAGGGCCATCGGTTATTCCCCCGCGTCCCGGCCCGGCAAGCCCCCGCGCGACAGGCCGCGCGGGCGGGCAAAGGCCTTGATCATCAGGTCGATGTCCTTGCGCAGTTCGGCCAGGCTTT
Organism: Leisingera sp. CC-HEC096; assembly: GCF_059429235.1. Lineage (NCBI taxonomy): Bacteria > Pseudomonadati > Pseudomonadota > Alphaproteobacteria > Rhodobacterales > Roseobacteraceae > Leisingera > Leisingera sp. CC-HEC096. The sequence continues at coordinate 90,451 of NZ_JCAIJS010000001.1, read as the reverse complement.
CCTGGCGGCCCGCTGAAATCTCTTCAAGGATGCGCAGCATCTGCACGTCGATCGACCGCAGCCGCATCCGGCTTTCGGCGTCGATACCGCCCTGTTCGCCCTGGGCGCGCAGGATCTCGGTCAGCGCTTCCTGCCCCACCGCAACCCGGTCCAGCGCCGCTGTGATGGTGCCGGTCTGCTCCTGACGCTGGTTCATTTCCTGGATGGTTTCCACCAGCGCGCCAAGTTTCCGGTCCACCGCCGCGCGGCCTTCGGAGGTTTCGGCAAACATCATTTGCAGCGCGTCCATCTGCTCGGCCATATTGTCGAGCACCTGCGAGACCACACCGCTGTCGCTGGCGCCATCCTCGCCGGAGGAGAAGCTGACGCGGGTGATCGAGGACAGCCATTCCTCCAGCTCGCGGTAGAAGCGGTTCTGGCCGTGGCCTGCGAAGAGTTCCAGAAGGCCTACGATCAATGATCCGGCCAGGCCCAGGAGCGACGAGGCAAAGGCCACGCCCATGCCGCCCAGCTGCGCCTCAAGACCCGTCATCAGGCGGTTGAAGACGGAAAGCCCCTCCTCCCCTTCCTGCGGGGCCAGGCTGCGGATGGTGTCGACGACGGCGGGCACAGTGGTGGCAAGGCCGTAGAAGGTGCCGAGAAGGCCCAGAAAGATCAGCAGGTTGACGATATAGCGGGTGATTTCCCGGTCCTCGTCGATGCGGCTGGCGACCGAGTCCAGAATGGAGCGGGTCGAAGCGGAGCCCAGTTGCATCCGCGCGCTGCGCGTCGCCAGGAGCGAGGCCAGCGGTGCCAGCATCGACGGCGGGCGGCGGTGCTCCTGGCTGTCGCCGGCGGCAAAGCGTTCGATCCAGCGCACCGAACCAATGAGCTGCACCACCTGCCAGAAGCAGGCCAGCACCCCGATCACAAACACAAAGACGATGAATCCGTTGAGCCATGGATTGGCCTCAAACACCGGCAGCACCCGCGGCAGCGCCACAAAGGCGCCAAAGCCCGAGAGCCCGAGTGCGATCAGCATCATGATGATCTGCCGCACCGGCTGGGAGAACTGCGGCCGGGTCTTACGGTCTGGCTGCGCCATACGTCTTGGCTCCTGACACTTTTGACTGCTCTTATTGCGTTCGCAGCCTATAAGCAAAGTGTCAGAAGCGCCAAGGCTTTATGCGGTGATTTCCCGCACCCGGCCGGCCAGCCAGTCGAGATCGCTGTCATGCAGGCCGATCTCAGCCAGATGTTCGGCGGTGTTATAAAGGTACTCGGTGTTAGGCCCGCGCCCGCCCACCGCATGGGCGATGATCTGCGCCTGCTTCTCCAGGCTGAGGCCGCCGCAGTACTGCACGTGGTGCGGGTCGATCACATAGGTGACGGCGGTCACCGATGAGCCATCCGCGAGCTCCACCTCCAGGTCGCGCTCCAGATAGGCCGAGGAGATCAGTTCGCGCTCGCGCAGCTCCGCCAGGGTCTGCTCCTCGTGCCCTTGCTCCACTGACAGCGCCAGCCCCTTGCAGTGGGCGCCTTCGGTTTCATCCAGCGCCAGCACCAGGCCCGGATGGTCCTCTGTGCCGCGGTGGTGGATCGAGGTCATGCAGAAGGAACGCGCATAGCCATGCAGCACCGCCACCTCGCGCCGGGCCACCGGAAAACCGGGGTTCCAAAGAAGTGATCCGTATCCGAAAACCCACATGGTCATGTCGTCTGGCCCTTTCTGCTCCCCCCCTATAAACAGCAATCCTGTTGCGGACAAAAGAGGCTATCCGATGCGCCTGGCAAAACTGCTGATCGCCCTTGCGGCGGTGTGGAGCCTGTACTGGCCGGCGGCAGCCTGGGGCTTGCGCACAGGGATCGCATCCTGGTTCGCCGAGCAGGAGCGGCAGGGCTGGCAGGCAGAGTTTGCGGGGCTTGAAACGAGCGGTTATCCGCTGCGGCACCTGAACCGCATCCAGCGCCCGGCGCTGGCCGACCCAGGCACCGGTACTGCCTGGCGGGCGGACTGGCTGGAGCTGGAAAACCCGGCTGCCTGGCCCGGTAGGCTGACATTGCGTTTTCCCGCCACGGCGCAGCGGCTTTCGTATTTCGACCGGACTGCGGTGATCACTGCGCAAGGCTTGCAGGCCAGCCTCAACCTGGCGCCGGGCGTGGCGCTGGAGCTGGAGGACATGGCGCTGGTCTCTGCCCCCTGGCGGATCGAGCGCAGCGGCGAGACGGTGCTGAGCGGCGCAGCGCTGGATCTGCGCATGGTGCAAACAGACAGCCCCGAGAGCTACCGGATCACCGCCGAAGCCCGGGAGTTTGCGCCGCGCGCGGCCTGGCGGCGGCTGCTGGCGGCCAGCTCTGCCCTGCCGGAGCGTTTTGATGCGCTGGCGCTGGAGACGACGGTTGCCTTTGACAAGCCTTGGGACCGGTCGGCGCTGGAGCAGCAGCGGCCGCAGCCGCGGCGGATCACCCTGAAACTGGCGGAGGCCCGCTGGGGCGACCTGCGGCTCAAGGCGGCGGGGACGCTGACGGTGGATGAGCGCGGACTGCCGGAAGGCGAGATCGCCTTGCAGGCGGAGAACTGGCGCGGACTTGTTCTGATGGCAGAACGCACCGGCGCCCTGGCGCCTTCCTTGCGCGGCACGGTGGAGCGGGTGCTGGGCCTGCTGGCAGAGGCCGGCGGCAACCCGCGGCATCTTGATATCACGCTGGGTTTCTCGGACGGCTATGTCACGCTCGGCCCGCTGCCCCTGGGACACGCGCCGCGGCTGATCATCCGCTGACAAAGGCCCCGCCTGTCAAGGGCCGTGCAATGGCGGCCCGAAGCAGCCTGCGGACCGTTGAGGCGACCTGGGGCGTGCGAGGCTCTGCCTCGCGCTCCGGGATATTTTCAGCCAGATGGACAAGGGGTCTTTGCTTCAGACCGGCCACGGCAGCGGCAAAGGCTAGCGGCAATAGGTTCCGCCGCGGTGGCGGGCGATATCCAGGTGGAAATGGTCCTTGTGATAGCGGTCGGCCTCGGGCCCCAGCACGGTGCCGAAGGGGCCGCAGGCGGCGCGCCAGATCTTTTTAAGCTTTTTGCGGGTCTTGCGTTTTTTCCAGCCGTGCAGAACGGTGACGGTCTCGCCGCTGGCCAGGGTGAAGCCGGAAATGTCGATCGCCCGGCCCTTACCATGTTCGGAGAGCTTGGCGCCGGGGCGGTTGTTGCGGGTGCGGCAGGCATAGTGGGCGGCGACCCGCAGGCCGACCACCTTGTTGCGGCGCCCGAAGGCGGTTTCCACCTCGCGGTTGATCCAGGTCTTCAATGCCCGCGCGGTGTTGCAGGTCATCAGCGAGGTCTGGCTGAGGCGCACCCCGGCAATCTCGCGCACCCGTACCGCGTCCTTGGCGCCGCAGCCGGGCAGCGCGCCGGTGACATTGCCTGCGCGCTCGCCCTGGATGTCGATATCCCCGCAGACCGAGCCCTTGCGGCGCTGGCGGCGTTTGAACAGCGCCTGCTCTGCCACGCTGTCCGGGCGGGCCTGCGGCAGAAGCGAGGACCCCGGCCCCAGCGCCGGCAACGCCCCGGGCCGGGAAGCGGCGGCGAGCACTTGTTCCGATTGCGGGCGCAGCGCCGGGCGGATGTCCGCAACCGGTGCCGGCGCCTCTAACTGCTGGCTGGCAGGTGCCGGACGCGCAGCGGGCCGGAGCGGTGCTTCCGGAGCCAAGGCCATTGCCGCACTGGCAAAAGCGGCAGCCAGAAGCGTCGCCCCGGCCCGGATCATTTCTTCTGCCCCCGGCCGAAGTCCGGCGCATCGGTGTCCTGGCCAGCTTCGATGATGCCGCGGCGGATGGCGCGGGTGCGGGTGAAGTAATCGTGCAGGTGCTCGCCGTCGCCGGTGCGGATCGCACGCTGCAGGGCAAAGAGCTCCTCCGTGAAGCGGCCGAGGATTTCCAGCGTGGCGTCCTTGTTGGTGAGGAACACGTCGCGCCACATGGTGGGGTCCGAGGCCGCGATACGGGTGAAGTCGCGGAAGCCCGCGGCGGAGTATTTTATCACCTCGCTGTCGGTCACCCGGCGCAGGTCGTCGGCCACGCCCACCATCGTGTAGGCGATCAGGTGCGGTGTGTGCGAGGTGACGGCCAGCACCAGATCGTGGTGGTCGGCGTCCATCTCGTCGACATTGGCGCCCATGCCTTCCCACAGCGCGCGCAGACGGGCGGTGGCCTCCGGGTCAGTGCCTTCAACCGGGACCAGCAGCGACCAGCGGTTGTCGAACAGCTCGGCAAAGCCGGATTCGGGGCCGGAATGCTCAGTCCCGGCCAGCGGGTGAGCGGGCACGAAATGCACGCCCGCGGGGATGTGCGGCTGCACCGCCTCGATCACATGGCGCTTGACCGAGCCCACGTCGGAGACCGTGGCGCCGGGTTTCAGCACCGGTGCGATGTCTTCCATCACCGGGCCCATGGCGCCGACGGGGACGCAGAGCACCACCAGATCGGCGTCCTGCACGGCGTCGCGCGCGCTGTCGCAGACGCGGTCGCACAGGCCGATGCGGCGGGCGGTCTCGCGGGTTTCCGCACTGCGGGCATAGCCGGTGACCTCGCCCGCCAGCCCGGCGCGTTTCATTGCCCAGAACATCGAGGAGGCAATCAGGCCAAGCCCGATCAGCGCGACGCGCCCGTATACTTGGTTGCTCATGCCTGCCCCTCTTTGAATGCCTTCACGCCTTGCGCAATGCGGCGGCAGGAGTCCTCGTCGCCGATGGTGATGCGCAGTGCGGTTGGCAGGTTGTAACCCGCCACCCGGCGCACGATCAGGCCCTGCGCCTGCAGATAAAGATCGCAAGCCTCCGCCTCTGCCTGACTGGAGAAGCGGGCCAGGATGAAGTTGGTGCTGGAGACATCCGAGGGAACGCCGAGTTCGGCCAGTGCATTGGCCAGCCAGGCGCGCCACTTGGCGTTCTCGGACCGGCAATGATCCACATAGTCTGTGTCGCGCACAGAGGCCTCGGCGCCCGCCAGCGCGGTGCTGGAGACGTTGAACGGACCGCGGACCCGGTTCAGCACGCTGATGATCTCCTTGGGGCCGTACCCCCAGCCGATCCGCGCGCCGCCCAGGCCGTAGATCTTGGAGAAGGTGCGGGTCATGAAGACGTTGCTGCGCGCACCGATCACTGCGGCGCCTGCATCAAAACCCTCGACATATTCGGCATAGGCGCCGTCCAGCACCAGCAGCGCGCCATCCGGCAGGCCATCGGCCAGCCGGGCGACCTCGGCTTCGCTGATCATGGTGCCGGTGGGGTTGTTGGGGTTGGCGATGAAGACCAGCTTGGTCCGCTCAGTGCAGCCCGCCAGCAGCGCGTCGACATCGGTGACGCGCTCGCGTTCCTTCACCTCCACCGGGGTTGCCCCGGCGGCCAGCGCGCTGATGCGGTACATGGCAAAGCCGTGTTCGGTATAGAGCACCTCATCCCCCGGGCCGGCGTAAGCCTGGCACAGGAAGGCGATGATCTCGTCGCTGCCGGCGCCGCAGATGATCTGCTCCGGCTCCAGCCCGTGCACCTCGCCGATGGCCTGCCGCAGCGCCGCGTGGTCCGAACTGGGATAGCGGTGCATATTGGCCGCCGCGTCCTGCATCGCCTGGATGGCGCGCGGGCTGGGGCCAAGGGGGTTCTCGTTCGAGGAGAGCTTCACAACATTGCTCACCCCTTTCACATGGGCAGCCCCGCCCTGGTACAGAGCGATGTCCATGATACCGGGCTGCGGTGTGAGTTGGGTCATAATACGGGCTCCTTAATTCCAACCCGTCATAACGGCCCGAACGCTGGCGGGGAAGCACCAAGATGACGCTCCCCCATGCTGCCGCCCCCTCCGGCAGCCTGCCCTGCCCGCAGGACCGCGTTAATGCGCGGCTGCGGTCTTGGGCATTTTGCGCTTGGCCTCGGCCATGATGATTTTCTGGATCTGCTTGCGCAGCTCCATGTCCTTGCGCATCGCCTCATTCGCCTGCTTCTGCATGGTCGATGCAGATTGAGAGCCGTCCGAGCTGGTCAGCACCTCGCCGGCGTATTTGCTGAAGGTCTTGCCGGAAATCTGTTTCGCAATCTCGCCATAGATGGCGTCGCCATGCAGTTTGATGAAATCCTCTGTCGCCTTCACACCGTATTTGGCGATCAGATCCTTCTTCACCACGCCTTCCATTGCCGCAGGCGCCAGCTTGGTCTTGAGGAATTTCTCGGCTGCCGAAGTGAATCCGGAGGAGAATTTGTCCAGCGCCTTGCCTGCGCCTGCGGACATGATGCCTGCGGTCAGGATCTTGGCGATGCTTTCCTTGATCTCCTTGGTGTTCGGCGGGCGGCCCTTTTCGATCAGCGGTTTTGCCAGTCCGATGGTTTCCTTCAGCGCTTCTGTCACCATGGCCTCCCCGGCCTTGGACTTCAGGAACTTCTCGAAGAAGACCTTGACCGCCTTCTTGGGCATCTCGCGGGAAAGCTTGGAGGCCGCGGCCTTGGCCAGGTCATCGGCAAGGCCGGCAGAGAGCTTGGCCGTCAGTTTGCCGCCGGCTGCGCCCGCAAGGCCCGCAATGAAGCTGTCGATGAACACCTTCTTGGCGGCGCCGTCCCAGGTGACCTTGTTGCCTGCCAGGTGCTCCCCCAGCTGGCCGGCGCTGGATTTCAGCGCCTCGGTGCTGGCCGCCGCAACGGCATGGGCCTTGGCGGGCGACATGCCTTTGGTCGCCACAAGACGGGCGGTCATGTAGGTTTCGACCACGGCAAAGGAGACCTCCCGCACCACTTCCAGCTTCCAGACGATGCCGCCGGCGGTGGCGATCCGCTGGTCAATGAATTTCTTGAAAGCCTTGCCGCCGTTGTTATAGGCCTTGGAGGCCTTAACATCTTGTTTGTAGACCTTTTTCCAGTCGGGCTTTTTCTTGGAAACCAACGTTTTCAGAAGGCTCGACTCGGAGCGGGCATTCAGGATCGGGGTCCAGGGCGGATCAGTCTTGTCGTTGACCACGCTGACGGCAAATTCCGTGAGCGCATTCAGGAAGGTTTCATTGCCCTGGCGGGTGTTCTCCACCTCGTTGCAGAAGTCGACCCAGGATTCCGCCTGGCCGTACATCATGTTGGCCTTGGCCAGCAGCTTGCGGCGCAGTTCCTCCTGCCCGGCCTCGAATTCCGCCACGGTGATCAGCTTGGTCTTGCCGTTCTCGACAACCTCCACCCGCTCGATCTTTGTGTCGGCAGCGTGCATCGCGGCCAGCTTGGGCAGGCCTGCGTTCCAGGTCCGCATGCCGGGATCGACGATCCCGTCGGGCTTGCGGAAGCCCAGTTTCTTCTTCTGAAAATCCTTGATCGTCTTGATCAGCCCGGCATCGCATTTGGTGCTGATCTCGACCGAATAGCCGTTTGCCTTGAGCATCAGGCGGACAAGTTCGACATCCGCAGGGGCGTTCTTGACCGGTTTGAATTTGCTTTCGCCAGTTTTTGGGTCCGGTTTGGTGATCCGCTTCTTGTCACCAACAGGGGCGGACAGCTTGAGGGCCATAACTTTGCTCCAACCAATAAAGTACGATTAAAGCGTGCCATGCACCTGTCAGCCCCGTCGCGGGGGATTTGAAATAGACTTTCCCCCTTTAAATGCGGGGGTCCGCTGCCTACATATCACAAGTATGTGAGGTGCTTCCCCGGCACGGGAAAGCACCCATCAGGGCTTGGCCTAGGCCACCAGCGCCTTGAACCGGGCCGTTGCCGGATCCGCATCGTACCGGGCGGAAATCTCCCCTGCCCGAAGCGTCAGATCATTGACGCAATTGATGATGTATTGCGCGGTCTGCTCTTCCATGAGGTATGAGAAGTTGAGCCGCACCCAGCCGGGTTTCTTCATTTCCTGCCCCGCCTGCAGGTCAGCGAACAGGGTTTCCGACTCCGGCTTGCTGATGCCCAGCAGCCGGTGCGCGTAGGGACCAGCGCAGGCGCAGCCGCCGCGGGCCTGGATGCCGTAGACGTCGCTCAGCATCCGGGTGAAGAGCTGCTGGTGCACCGGATTGCCCGCCCCGTCGGTGACCAGGAAGGAGAAGATCGGGAGCCGGTGCGCCTCGCGGTGGCCGAGGATGCGCAGCCGCGGGTTGGCGGACCAGCCGTCCCAGGCCATCTGAGCGAACTGAGCTTCGCGCGCCTCGATCTGCTCCTGCCCCACAGCTTCCTTGACCAGAAACGCCAGCGCCGCGCGGATATCGCCGATCACATTCGGGGTCCCGGCCTCCTCGCGGGCCGCCAGGTCCCGGCTGTATTCATGCCGCCAAGGGGAAACAAAGCTGACTGTTCCCCCTCCCGGCCAGGAGGGGCAGCGGCGGCGCACAGCGGCTGTGTTGACGATCAGCACGCCCGAGGCGCCCGGGCCGCCTGGGAACTTGTGCGGCGAGACCACGACCGCATCCTTGCGCGCCGCGCCGCCCGCGCCCATGTCGACCGGCAGGTAGGGGCCGCCGCCGGCGTAATCCCAGACCGCCAGCGCATCGTGCGCGTGCAGCAGGCGGCTGACGGGATCGGGATCGGTCACGATGCCTGTCACGTTGGAGGCGGCGGAGAAGCTGCCGATTTTCAGGTCGCTGTCCGCGTGCTGCCTCAAGGCCAGTTCCAGCACTGCCAGATCCGGGCCGCCCTCCGCCGCTTCGGGGATTTCGACCACCTGCGCCTTGCTCTCGCGCCAGGGCAGGATGTTGGAGTGATGTTCATAGGGGCCGATGAAGACAACCGGGCGGGTGGCCTCGTTCACGCCGAACAGGCTGACCAGCCGGTTGAGGCCCGCGGTAGCGCCCGATCCGGTGAAGATCACCGCATCCTCCGCGGTGGCGCCAGTGATGCGGGCAATCTCGCTGCGCGCCTCGCGGCGCATGCAGGTCATCTGGGTGCCGCAATAGGACGCCTCAGTATGGGAGTTGGCGTAGAAAGGCAGTACCTGCTCTGCCACAAACTCCTCCACCTGGCACAGTGCCCGGCCGGACGCGACGTAGTCCGCATAGACCAGCGGCACCTCGCCATCGAGGCCGGGGATCATCACCCCGTCGCCGATCACGCTGCGGCCAAGGGTTCCGTCCAAAGCCGCCTGCCGGATTAATTGTTTGAATGCTGCCAGGGTCATGCTGCGCCTCCGAAGTCTGTTGAGGCATTGTGAACGGCAATCTGCGAGGTAACTTTATCAATTACTGAGTGGATTGCAGTATTTTTGTGTCATATGATCCATCAATGAGTAAAACAGCCGATCATTTAGACCGCGCCATACTTCGGGCGCTGCAACAGGACGCCAGCCTGTCCCAACGGGAGCTGGCGGACCAGGTTGGGCTGTCGCAGAACGCCTGCTGGCGGCGGCTGAAGGCGCTGAACGAGAGCGGGCTGCTGAAGGGTTCCACCGCGCGGCTGGACCGCAAGCAGCTGGGGCTGGATCTGGTGGTGTTTGTGCTGCTGCGCACCCGGCACCACTCAGCCGACTGGCTGCAAAAGTTCCGCCGCCATGTGCTGACCATCCCCGAGGTGGTGGATTTCCACCGCATCGGCGGCGACTACGATTATCAGCTCAAGGTGGTAACGCAGGACATGGCGAGCTACGACAAGGTCTATCAGCGGCTGATCTCAGGTGTCGAGCTGGACAGCGTGACCTCCTATTTCGCGATGGAGGCCATTGCCGAAGGGCGCCCGCTGCCCTTGTGATGAAGCGGGCACAAGGCTGGCCCGCTTCCTGTTGTCAAAGGCTGTCAGTGCGCGAAGGCGCTGTCCTTCATCCATTTGGGGCGCTTGCCGTCCGGCCCCATGCGCATATGCAGGCAGGCGGTGCCAAGGCGCTGGAAATAGAGGATGTCGACAGGATACCAGCCGGCAGAGGGCACTTCGACCTGGGTCATGATGGTGCTGTCGCAGGACTGGCGGCCGTCGAATTCGCCCACGATCTGACCGCCGATATTGGCACGCAGCCCATCATTGGTCAGGAAATCGATATTGTGGACACCGGGCTGGTCCAGCTTCACGTATCCGGTGATCCGGGCCACCACATGCATCGGACGCTTGGAGGTCAGCGTGTTTTGCCCCTCCTCCGTGTCGCGGTTGTCCAGCCCGGCAATGGGGCGGCCCCGCTCGCTGCCGACCTTCAGCGCCGAAGACGCTTCTGCCAGGGTCTTCACATCCTGGGGATAGGCGTAGACCACGGAAAGCCCCGGCTGGAGACCGGAAGGCTGCGGATCCGCAGGGGTGAGTTTCAGCGGCGCGGCGCCAGCGGCAGAGGCCATGACCGTCAGTGCGATAGCAGCGGCCTTCATCATGTTCTTCATCTGTCACTCCCTAATGTTTCTCATAGGATAGTGGCAGGACGCGCGCAGGGCTACCGGCTTTTCCTGCGGCGGCAAAGGCCCGTGCAAAACGAAAAAGGGCTGCCCCTGAGGACAGCCCTTCCGCCGGATGCCCCAAGGGCAGCAGGCTTAGTTCTTGGCGTAGAATTCGACGACCAGGTTCGGTTCCATCACAACCGGGTACGGCACATCGCCCAGAGCCGGGGTGCGCACGAAGGTTGCGGTCATCTTGGAGTGGTCGGCTTCGATGTAATCCGGCACATCGCGCTCAGCCAGCTGAGTTGCTTCCAGCAGGGCAACCATTTGCTTGGACTTGTCGCGGACTTCGATCACGTCGCCCTCTTTCACGCGGTAGGAGGGGATGTTCACGCGCTTGCCGTTCACCAGGACGTGGCCGTGGTTCACGAACTGACGGGCTGCAAAGACGGTTGCAACGAACTTGGCGCGGTAAACAACCGCGTCCAGGCGGCGCTCCAGCAGGCCGATCAGGTTTTCACCGGTGTCGCCGGTCACACGCACGGCTTCGCCGTAGATGCGGCGGAACTGCTTTTCGGTCAGGTCGCCGTAGTAGCCTTTCAGCTTCTGCTTGGCGCGCAGCTGGATGCCGAAGTCGGACAGCTTGCCCTTGCGGCGCTGGCCGTGCTGGCCCGGGCCGTAGTCGCGGCGGTTGACCGGGGACTTCGGACGGCCCCAGATGTTTTCGCCCATGCGGCGGTCGATTTTGTACTTGGCAGACGTGCGTTTGGTCACGGCTGATCTCCTTCATAAATGGCATTGCAGCGTTTCCGAAAACCGGTTCCCGCCTTTCGGGCTGCAATCGCGTCTGCCACTGCGCCGTCTGTGGTCACCTGTTCCAGGAGCACCTGCAACAATCGAAGGGCGTTGTCCTCTTGCTCCGCATCCAGGATCCGGGCATGACAGGCATCCCCTTGCGGGGGCCACCAACACCAATGAAGCCGCGCTTATATAGGGGGACGGGGCAGAGTCAACATGGCCCGGCAAGGTTAGGCGTGAAAATCTGCACCTGCGGCGGAGGCCCGGCCGCGAAATAGCGCCCCGGCCCGGCCGGGTAAAGGCTCAGGCGGCCTCGTGGCCGAGAATCGCCGCCTCAGAGGCGCTGAGATTGCGGCGGGCCGCGGCGCCGTAGGACAGCGGGTTGTGCTCCAGCTCAGGCTGCAGTCCGAACAGCCGCGCCCTGTCTGCGCCGTTCAGTGCGGTCAGCGATGCATTCGACGGATGGAAGCTTTCGGTCTCCACCCCGTTGGCCCAGAGCACCTGATGGCTGGCCAGCATCAGGTGAATATAGGTGACTTCCCGCACCGAGGCATCGGGCAGGATCGTTCGGCCGTTGACCAGATCGCCAGCCGCCACCAGCACTTCGGGCGTGTTGAACAGGTCCCGCACCCGGTCGCCGCGCAGCAGCATCCGGTGATCGGGAGAAACCAGCAGCTCCCGTTCCGGGCGGTCGATGCCCAAGGCCCCTGCATGAATGCGGATCGGACGCAGCCGCGGCATCACGTACAGCCGGGCCCCGGTAATCCGGCGCGAACCGATCCACAGGATGTCCTGTGCGCCGTTGTCGCGCGTCTGCACCTTTTCGCCCTCGCGCAGCTGCTCCACAGGTTTCGGGCCGGCGGGTGTGGCAATGAGGGTCCCCGGAGTAAAGCAGACCACCCCGGTTTCGCCCTGGGGCCGGTCTTCACGGAGGGTGTCCAGCGAATGATGCACCACCCAAAGGTCGGCTCCGCGCGGCGGCAGCTCATCGACGAACATCAGGAGCGGACGCTGGCCCGGGCCGACCTCGATCAGGGTGACGGTGAAGCTCTGCACGCCATTGGTCACAGCAAAGCTTCTGTCCATCAGCGGATCATCAGCCTCGACCGCCGCCACATCGGTCCGGTTCTGCACCGCGGCCCCGACCAGCCTGCGCACAGTCCTTGCCGCCCGGCGGCGCATCTCTACCTTGCCGTTTGCCCCATCCAGCCGCAACAGCCCTGCCGGCCCGTCCACCCGCACAGCGTCGCCGTGCCAGGACCAGGCCGCGCCCACATCCAGAGCGTCCACCGGCGCGGCCGGAAGGCCGTCGATCTCGGTTTGCGACCAGGAAACAACAAACGTGCCACGAAAGCCCGTTTTCATCTGCCTGTATGCCCGCTTCACTTCATTATTTTTTACGAAACATTAACCAAGCACCCTGATGCAGGAAACAACAGGACCATAAAATGCTTGTGAACGTGCCCTTTACGCACCATTCCTCATGCAGTTGAAGTTGCCGTAAGGGAACTCAATCATCGGGGAAAGAACCCGCGATTGTTTACAATGGCTGAACAATGCCGTGCCTCAGGGCATCGGATTATAGCTGGCCCGCAAAGCATCGGCGGCCTGGCGCACCACATCCGCGACCTGCGTCAGCCGCCGCGCCAGCGGGTTGCTGCGGCGCCAGATCATGCCGATGGTGCGCGCAGGCTGCGGATCGCGGAAGCGCGCTACAGAGACCACCGCCGAGCGGGTTTCAACCGGGACCGCCATTTCGGGAATGAGCGTGACGCCAATACCGGCGCTGACCATCTGAACCAGGGTCGACAGGGAGCTTCCGTCCAAAAGCTCGCGCGGGGCCGCTGACTGCATATTGCAAAACGACAGTGCCTGATCACGGAAGCAGTGCCCCTCCTCCAGCAGCAGGAGCCGCATTTCGCGCAAGCCCTCCGGACCCGGCACCGGCTTGCCGCTGTCCTCCCCCGGGCGCACCAGCACGAAATCCTCGGAGAACAGCGGCACTTCCTCAAACGCAGGCTCAGAGACCGGCAGCGCCACGATGGCGGTGTCCAGACGCCCCTCCCCCAGCTCTTTCAGCAGTTTGGGGGTCACGGTTTCGCGCACCCGGATGTCGGCCTCCGGGTACTGGCGTGTCAGCGTGCCGACAATGGAGGGCAGCAGATAAGGCGCGATGGTGGGAATCACCCCGATCCGCAGCCGCCCTGCCAGACCGTCACGGGAGGCGCGGGCCAGCTCGCCCAGCTCATCCACCGAGCGCAGGATGCCGCGCACCCGCAAGGCCAGATCCTCGCCAAAGCTGGTCAGGCGCACCTGGCGCGCCCCGCGCTCCACCAGCTGCACCCCCAGCACATCCTCCAATTCCTTGATCTGAACCGACAAAGCCGGCTGAGACACCGCGCAGGTCTCTGCCGCGCGGCCGAAATGGCGGTGCTGGGCCAGCGCCTCGAAATAGCGCATCTGGCGGAGGGTCACGTTTATCATAGGTTTTGATTATCACTGCGATGAATAAATGCAACTTAATCCAATGGATTTCCTCTGCTAGCCTCATTTCACGAAGACAGGGAAAACCGGCAGCAGCTTTGCCGCGCTTGCATCCTCAAGGCGTGGTCAGGGCTGCGCCCGAGTTTCAAGCTGCCGCATAGGCCCCAGGACGCTTCTGCCGCGTAGCACGTCAATAACTGCAGCCACGATCGGAGACAAAAATGGACGGAAATACCCCCCAAGGACAATGCCCGGTGTTTCATGGCGCTGCCGCATCCGGCGGCACCACCAACAAGCATTGGTGGCCGAACCTGCTGAACCTGAAGGTTCTGCACCAGCATTCGCCTGCGTCGAACCCGATGGGCGCTGATTTCAACTATGCCGAAGAATTCAAGAAGCTGAACCTGAAGGCGGTGAAGCAGGACCTGTATGCCCTGATGACCGACAGCCAGGACTGGTGGCCTGCGGACTATGGCCATTACGGGCCGCTGTTCATCCGCATGGCCTGGCACAGTGCCGGCACCTACCGCACGGCGGACGGGCGCGGCGGCGGCGGCACCGGCAGCCAGCGGTTTGCACCGCTGAACAGCTGGCCGGACAATGGCAACCTCGACAAGGCGCGCCGCCTGCTGTGGCCGATCAAGCAGAAATACGGCAATCGGATCTCCTGGGGGGATCTGATGATCCTGGCCGGCAACTGCGCCATTGAATCGATGGGCGGCCCGGTGTTCGGCTTTGGCGGCGGCCGCGCGGACGTGTGGGAGCCGGAGGAAGACGTCTATTGGGGGTCTGAAACCGAATGGCTGGCCACCAGCGACCAGCCCAACAGCCGTTATTCCGGCGAGCGCGACCTGGCCAATCCGCTGGCGGCGGTGCAGATGGGACTGATCTACGTGAACCCCGAAGGCCCTGACGGCAACCCGGACCCGGTCGCGTCGGGCAAGGATGTGCGCGAGACGTTCTCCCGCATGGGGATGAATGACGAGGAGACCGTGGCACTGGTTGCGGGCGGCCATACCTTCGGCAAGGCGCATGGCGCAGGCGATCCGGAGCTTGTCAGCACCGAGCCGGAAGGCGCAGAGATCGAGCATATGGGGCTTGGCTGGCTGAATTCGCACGGCACCGGCAACGCGGCTGACACCACCACCTCGGGCATTGAGGGCGCCTGGAAGCCCAACCCGACCAACTGGGACATGGGCTATTTCGATGTGCTGTTCGGCTATGAGTGGAAACTGGTCAAAAGCCCGGCCGGTGCCAACCAGTGGCAGGCGCAGGACGTGAAGCCTGAGCATATGGTCGTGGATGCCCATGACCCCAGCAAGAAACACGCGCCGATGATGACCACCGCAGATATGTCGATGCGGATGGACCCGGAGTATGAAAAGATCTCGCGCGATTTCCACGCCAACCCGGAGAAATTTGCCGACGCCTTTGCGCGCGCCTGGTTCAAGCTGTGCCACCGCGACATGGGGCCCAAGGCGCGCTATCTGGGCGATGAGGTTCCGGCGGAGGATCTGATCTGGCAGGACCCGGTGCCGGCGGTGGATCACCCGCTGGTGGACGATGGCGACGTGGCGGACCTCAAGGCCAAAGTGCTCGCCTCCGGGCTTTCGGTGCCGGAGCTGGTCTCCACCGCCTGGGCCTCGGCCTCGACCTTCCGCGGTTCCGACATGCGCGGCGGCGCCAATGGCGCGCGTATCCGGCTGGAACCGCAGAAGGACTGGGAGGTGAACGAGCCCCAGAAGCTGGCCAAGGTGCTGAAGGTTCTGGAGGGCATCCAGAGTGACTTCAACGGCAGTGCATCCGGCGGCAAGAAAATCTCGATGGCCGATCTGATCGTGCTGGCAGGCGGTGCCGGCGTTGAGAAGGCCGCCAAGGCTGCAGGGCATTCCATCGAAGTTCCCTTCACCCCTGGCCGCACCGACGCCAGTCAGGAGCAGACCGACGTCGAAGGCTTTGCTGTTCTGGAGCCGGAGGCCGATGGCTTCCGCAACTACCAGAAAGCGGACTACAGCATTCCGGCCGAGAAGATGCTGGTGGACCGGGCGCAGCTCCTGACCCTCAGCGCGCCGGAAATGACCGCGCTGATCGGCGGTCTGCGGGTGCTGGGCGCCAACCACGGCGGCTCGGCGCACGGGGTGTTCACGGATCGAACTGGGACGCTCAGCACCGATTTCTTCACAAACATCCTGGACATGGGCGTGCAGTGGAAGCCGGGTGACGACGGCACCTATGAGGGCCGCGACCGTGCCAGCGGCGAGGTGAAATGGACTGCCACCCGCGCCGATCTGGTGTTCGGCTCCAACTCGCAGCTGCGGGCGCTGGCTGAGGTTTATGCGCAGGATGACTCCGCCGGAATGTTCGTGCAGGACTTTGTTGATGCTTGGACCAAGGTGATGAACGCCGATCGGTTTGATCTGGCGGCATAATAGGCACCCAGCATAGTAAAGCGGCGTTCCGGGAAACCGGGGCGCCATTTTTGTTGCTGAATTGAGAAAAAAGCGGGGGGGCAGCGCCTGACCCTGGGTGGGTGCTGAAGCGCCCTCCCGTGGGGAGGGTCGGGCGGAACGGCAGTTACTCAGGCGCGGAAGCGCCCTGCCCCAGCTCAATCACACGGGTATCAGCGGTGTAATCCGACTCGATAATCAGGATCGCCAGCAGCCCGATCATCGCCAGCGGCGGCAGAAGGATCGCATAGATCAGCGCCAGCCGCTCCCAGGCCATATGCATGAAAACAGCAATGATCAGCCCGGCCTTCAAAGTCATGAAAATCAGGATCAGGCTCCAGCGCAGCAGCCCTTGCAGCTGCGCATAATCCACCCAGTAAGACGCGGCGCTGAGGATGAACAGCAAAACCCAGACCACGAAATAAAGCTTGATCGGATGCTGCTGCCCCTCTTCATGGGCGATGCTGCCAGTGTCCATTGCTTGCGGTGAATCTGTCATGGCGGCCCCCTACCACAGATAGAAGAATGCAAAGATGAAGACCCAGACCAGGTCGACGAAGTGCCAGTAGAGACCCATGATCTCAACCGCCTCGTAATCGCCGTTGCCCTGTGACATCCAGCTGCGCTGGTCGCGGTCGAATTCACCGCGCCAGACCTTGAGGGCGACGATGATCAGGAAGATCACCCCGATGGTCACATGGGTGCCGTGAAAGCCGGTGATCATGAAGAAGCTGGCGCCGAATTGCTCCGCCCCCCAAGGGTTGCCCCAGGGGCGCACGCCTTCGGAAATCAGCTTGGACCACTCAAACGCCTGCATCCCCACAAACGCCGCGCCCAGCGCCGCGGTCGCCAGCATCAGTGCGGCGGTCGCCTTGCGCGCCTTGCGGTAGGCGCAGTTCACCGCCATCGCCATGGTGCCGGAGGAGGAGATCAGCACGAAGGTCATGATCGCAATCAGGATCAGCGGCAGATCCTGGCCGCCGATATGCAGGGCAAAGACCTCGCTGGCGTTGGGCCATTCCACGGTGGTGGAGTTGCGGGCGTTCAGATAGGCGACCAGGAAGCAGGCAAAGATAAACGTGTCGCTGAGCAGCAGGATCCACATCATCGCCTTGCCCCAGGAGACCTTCTTGAACACCCGCTGGTCCGAGCCCCAGTCGGCAGCAAACCCGCTGTGACCCTGTTGCAGCAGTGTCTGGTCCTGGCCTTGAAGCGGATGCTCCATCAGTTTCCCTCCTTCAGCTTACGGCCGCGCGGCAAAGCGCCAGAAAGGCGTTGCCCCAGCCCTGCAGCAGCGCAAACAGCATCAGCCAGAAGGCCAGCAGCACGTGCCAGTACAGCGCGCAGAGCCGGACGCCCGGCAGCAGCGCCTTGACGTCCCCGCCCCCGGCGTGGCGCAGGCAGATTGCCGCAAGCGCAATAATGCCGCCCAGCACATGCAGCCCGTGCAGGCCGGTGATCAGATAGAAAAAGCTCGCCGCCGGGGGGCCGTCCAGCGGGTAGCCGTCCGCGGTCAGCGCGATCCACACCTGCGCCTGCCCCGCCAGGAAGGCGAGCGTGGCGATGCTGGCGGCGATCAGGCTGGCGCGCAGCCAGCGCGTGGTGCCCGCCCGCGCGGAGATCACCACAAACTGCAGGAAGAAACTGGCCAGCAGCAGCAGCACGGTGTTCAGCCAGACCCGCCCGGGCAGCGGCACCAGATCCCACGGGGTTTCTTCGATCTGCATGACAAAGGCACTGCCCAGCATGGCAAACAGCCCGCCGGCCACCGCCAGGAAAACGGCAATGAAGATGAATCCCGGCGCCTTCCCCGGGCCATGCCCCGCCAGGGGGGCAATGCCGGTCTCCAGCCAGGGTTTAGAGGCCAGGTGCTGCTGCGACAGCCACAGGCCCGCGGCCAGGGCGACCAGCGCCAGGAAGGCAAGGATGACCGTCACAGCCGCCTCCCCTCGCCGTCCGGCACCCAGGGATCGTTCTGGGCGACATAATCCTTGGGCGCGCCGGGCACGCTGTAGTCATAGGCCCAGCGGTAGACGTTGGGCAGCTCATCCCCCCAGTTGCCATGCCGCGGCGGTGTTTCCGGCGTCTGCCATTCCAGCGAGGTGGCGCGCCAGGGGTTGCCGCCTGCTGCAAGACCGTGGCGCAGGCTCCAGAAGATGTTGAACAGGAACAGCACCTGTACCGCGCCGACAATCAGCGCGGCGGAGGAGATGAAGGCGTTGAGGCCATCGACCGGCGCGGTCAGGAATTCCGGCTCGCCAATCTCGAAATACCGGCGCGGCACGCCGACCAGGCCCACGTAGTGCATCGGAAAGAACACCGCATAGGCGCCGATGAAGGTGACCCAGAAATGGATCTGGCCCATCGCCTCGTTCAGCATCCGCCCGGTCATTTTGGGATACCAGTGATAGATTGCGCCAAAGATCACCATGATCGGCGCCACCCCCATCACCATGTGGAAATGCGCGACCACGAACATGGTGTCGCTGAGCGGCACATCGACCACCACATTGCCCAGGAACAGCCCCGTCAGGCCGCCGTTCACGAAGGTCACGATGAAACCCAGCGCGAACAGCATCGGCAGGGTCAGGTGGATGTCCCCCTTCCACAGGGTCAGGATCCAGTTGTAGACCTTGATCGCGGTCGGGATGGCGATGATCAGCGTGGTGGTGGCAAAGAAAAAGCCGAACCACGGGTGCATGCCGGAGACATACATATGGTGCGCCCAGACGATGAAGCTGAGCGCGCCGATGATCACGATGGCCCAGACCATCATCCGGTAGCCGAACACGTTCTTGCGCGCGTGCACCGCGATCAGGTCGGAGACGATGCCAAAGGCGGGCAGCGCCACGATATAGACTTCGGGGTGGCCGAAGAACCAGAACAGGTGCTGGAAGGCAATCGGGCTGCCGCCGCCGTAGCTGAGCTTCTCTCCCAGCTCCACCAGCGTTGGCATGAAAAACGACGTGCCCAGGAGCCGGTCAAACAGCATCATCACGCAGGCCACGAACAGCGCCGGGAAGGCCAGCAGCGCCATCACCGTGGCGGTGAAGATGCCCCAGACCGTCAGCGGCAGCCGCATCATCGTCATGCCGCGGGTGCGGGCCTGCAGCACGGTGACGGCATAGTTCAGCCCGCCCATGGTGAAGCCGATGATGAACAGGATCAGCGAGACCAGCATCAGGATGATGCCGCTCTGCGCGCCGCCGGGTGTGCCCGACAGCACCGCTTGCGGCGGGTACAGCGTCCAGCCGGCGCCGGTCGGGCCGCCGGGGACGAAAAAGCTGGCAACCAGCACCAGCACGGCCAGCAGGTAGACCCAGTAGCTGAGCATGTTGACGAAAGGAAACACCATATCCCGCGCGCCGACCATCAGCGGGATCAGGTAATTGCCGAAGCCGCCGAGGAATATCGCGGTCAGCAGGTAGATCACCATGATCATCCCATGCATGGTGACGAACTGGTAATAGGCCTCGGGCGTGATGAAGTCGAAGGTACCGGGGAAGCCCAGTTGCAGCCGCATCAGCCAGGACATCACCAGGGCCACCAGCCCGATGGCCACGGCGGTGCCGGAATACTGAATGGCGATGTATTTGGCGTCCTGCGAGAAGACGTACTTGCCGATCCAGCTGTGCGCATGCGGCGGCATCACATCGGCAACTTCGCGCGGCGGCAGATTGCTGTCCGGGTCTGGCAAGATGTCGGTCATTACAGGACTCCATCGCAGTTGCGTTCCGCCCGGCTGAAGGCCGGGCACTGCCCGGCCGCCCCGTCAAACCGGAGGTTTGCCTCCGGCAATACGGAGCGGGCACTTCGTTTCCGCCCGCAGCCGGGCACTGCCCTTACCGTTCTGCCAGTCTGGTCGCGGGTTCAGCTGCCGCGCGGGCGTAGTCTTCAAAGGTCAGCTGCTCCTGCAGCCATTCCTGGTATTCCTCCGCCTCCACCACGGTCACATAGCCGCGCATGAAGGAATGCGCGGTGCCGCAGTACTCGGCGCAGAGCACCTCGAAATTGCCGGTACGGGTGGGGGTAAACCAGATGTAGGTGACCATGCCCGGCACCATGTCCATCTTGGCTCGGAATTCGGGCACGTAGAAATTGTGCAAGACGTCGATCGAACGCAGCAGCAGCTTCACCGGCTGATCCACCGCCAGGTAGACCTCGCCGCCCTCGACAATGACGTCGTCCTTGCCGAACCGGTCATGCGGGTTGACACCCAGAGGGTTCTCGCCGCTCACCCATTCCGCATCCGCAGTGCCCAGCACCCCGTCGGCGCCCGGCAGCCGGTAGGCCCAGTTCCACTGCTGGCCGAACACCTCCAGCTCGCTGGCCTCTTCCGGCACGGTGACGAATTGCTTCCACACGAACAGCCCCGGAACCAGCATCGCCGCCACACCCAAGGCGGTCACCGCGGTCAGCCACGATTCCAAGCGCTTGTTTTCCGGGTCGAATTCCGCCTTGTGCCCTGGCCGGTGCCGGAATTTCCAGACGCAATAGGCCGTGAACAGGATCACCGCGGCAAACACGGCGCCGGTGATCCAGAAGGTTATGACCAGCGTGTTGTCGATATAGTCCCAATTCGACGCGATCGGCGTCCACCACCACGGACTGTACAGATGGAACGCGACAGACCCCGCCACGATCAGCACAAGCACGACCGCAATCAGCATCCCGCCCCCTTTCCCCGCTGCCCGGGCACTCCCAAGGCCCGGCAGGCAGGTTCATTCGGCATGAGATGCCAGTATACGGCGATTTCACAAATTAATCCAGAAAGCGGAGTTTATGCTCCGTGGAGCCCCCGAAAGTTGCCGATTTCACGTAATTCGCCAGATGCAGCAAAAGCGGCTGGCCAAGGGGAGGCCACCGCTCCCGCCGGGCCACCAGAGACGGAAAAGGGGCCGAAGGGATTTCTCCCTCCGGCCCCTGCACCGCCCGGCTGGACGGCTAAAGTGTTTTATTCGGCAGGCGCGCGTTCTGCCGCCTTCTCGCGCTGACCGTCACGGAACAGCGCTTTGGCCAGCGAGATGCACATCAGGCCCATGACCATGGTGAAGGGCAGCGCGCCGATGATCATCGCGCTTTTCAGCGCTTCCATCGGGTCTGCGCCGCCGTTGGTCTTGCCCGCGAACAGCAGGGTACCGATGACAGCGGTCAGGATCAGGCCCCAGACGATCTTGTGCTTGTTGCCGATGTTCTGGTCGCCGCCGGACATGATGGTGTTCATCACCAGGATGCCGGAGTCGGCCGATGTGACCAGGAAGGTCATGATCAGCACCACGCACATGATGGTGATGCCGGACAGCAGCCCGCCGTCGATCATGCTCTGCAGGGTCACGAACAGCTTGGCGGTGTTGGATGCACCGATGATCGCGCCTTCTGCCGCACCGTTCAGTTCCAGGTCGATGGCCGTGCCGCCCAGGATGGTCATCCAGGCAAAGCAGACCAGCGCCGGAGCGAACACACAGCCGATGATGAACTCACGCACCGAGCGGCCGCGGGAAATGCGCGCCAGGAACAGGCCGACGAAGGGCGAGAACGCGATCCACCAGGCCCAGTAGAAAGTGGTCCAGCCTGCCTGCCAGCCGAACTGGCGCTGCGGTTCACCGGCTGCATAGGCTGCCGACAGAACGTCGTCGGACAGGGCAGCGGCTTCGCCTTCGAGACCGGACTTGAAGCCATCGAACGAACCCCAGGCGTTGGTGGCACCGCCGCGCAGCGCATCGGCGTAAGGTGCTGCCTCAGCCGGCAGCGCTGCCGAGAACTCAGCTGCGCTTTGCGGACCAAAGGCGCCGAAGCTCAGCGAAGTGAAGTGCAGGATGTAGTCCACGAAGGCCGACGCATAGGTGCTCATTGCAAACACGAAGGAGCCGAAGACCACAAAGGTCAGCAGCAGGATGATCGACAGAACCAGATTCAGGTTCGACAGATACTTCACGCCGCGGCCCACGCCGGACACTGCGGAGATGATCGACAGGCCCATGATCGCAAACAGGCCGGACAGCAGGCCAACGGTGCCCGGTGCAGGCGCGTCGCCGCTCATGTCCATCATCCACTCCATGCCGGTGATGGCATAGACGCCGTCCACGAACTGCGACACGCCAAAGCCGATGGTGACCGACACGCCCAGGATGGTGGCGACAACGCCCAGAACGTCAACGACGTGGCCCAGGAAACCGTTCATCAGCTTGCCGAACAGCGGCGTCAGCGCGGTGCGGATGGTCAGCGGCATGCCGCGGGTGTAGGCGTAATAGGCCAGCGACAGGCCGGTCACCACATAGATCGCCCAGGCATGAAAGCCGTAGTGCAGGAACGTGTAGCGGAAGCCGGACTGGATGGCCGCTTCGGTGTTCGCAGCGACCTCCTGCGACAGCACCACAGGGTTGGAACCCCACAGGCCCAGCGGCTCAGCGGTGGCGAAAACCATCAGACCGACGCCCAGACCGGCGCCGAACATCATCGAGAACCAGGAGAAGTCCGAGAACTCCTTCTGTTCGCCCGGGGCCCCCATGATCCGCTTACCGGTTTGCGGCAATGCGGCGACCACAAACAGGAAAAAGGCAAAGAAGCCGACGATGACGATGTAGAAGGCGTTGAAGTCCTCCAGGATCCGCCAGTTCAGGCTGCCCAGCACGCCGGTGGCGTTTGCCGGCCACACCAGGGCCCAGAGCACCAGCGCGACCATGATGCCTTTGCTGAGCAAGGCGATCTCGACGCTGTGGCCCTCGTAGAAGCCGCCGTTGGAGGTCTTAATCTCCAAATCGGTAAAAGGTTGCTTAATTGACATGCGTTTCCTCCCGTTTCGCACGTGCCGCACCGGGGTGCGGGGTATCCGGCGGGTTGCGGTCCCGCCGGGGGGTGGCGTCAGCCCAAGAGAGCTTTGATCCTGTCCAGCGTTGCCACGCTGACCGCGACGCCTTGGTCACGGGCCTTGATCCGCTTGCCGCGGCGCCCGTCGCCCGGCACATGTGCGCCAGGCTGCCCTCGCACCGCTTCCACGATTCCGACCATTCCGGCACGAAATGTGTCATTTGAGGTCGCAGCAGGGTCGATTGCGATAAACATTTGGCCGGTTTTCGGCGGACCGCCTGCGGTGCCGGAGAACGGCGAGGCGTTGATGCCCAGGGTCGCCCCGGTCAGTGCGGCGGCCATGATCTCGGTCAGCAGGGCCACGCTGACGCCCTTGTAGCCGCCCGACGGCGCCATCGAGCCCTTGAGGCCCGCGTCCGGGTCGGTGGTCGGGTTGCCGTCTGCATCCAGCGCCCAGCCCAGCGGGATCTCCTTGCCTTCGCGGGCGTGTTTCATCACTTCGCTTTTGGCGATGGTGCTGGCGCTCTGGTCGATCAGCAGTTCCGGCTCACCGTCTTCGCCCGGCACCGCGACCGAGAACGGGTTGGTGCCGACAACCGGCTTGGCTCCGCCCGAGGGCGCAATCGAGGCCGGTGCATTGGTAAAGCCCAGCCCCACCAGCCCGGCGCGGGCCAGGCGGGCAGTGTGGTAGCCCAGAACGCCGCAGTTGTAGCTGTTTCGGATCGCCAGGACCGCAATGCCCTGCTCGCGGGCCGCCGGGATCAGCGCCTCAAAGCCTGCGTCGATGGCCGGATGCGCAAAGCCGGTGGCCGCGTCGACGGAAATGACGCCGGGACGCGGGCGGGACAGCGAAGGCGACGCCTGCCCGTCCACCTTGCCGCATTGCACATGCTCGGCATAGATCGGGATATAGGCAAGGCCATGGCTGGCCACGCCGTCCGCCTCGGTTGCCGCAGTGGCGACAGCCAAAGGCCGCGCATTCGCCTCTGACGTGCCAGCCGCCACAAGAGCGCGGAAGGACAGGTCCTCGATTTCGGCGAGGGTCAGGGTTTGGGTTTCGGTCATTTCGATGCCTTCTCAGTCGTTGTCCGACAGCCCGGCGCCGGCGCCCAGCAGACGCGACTCCTCGGTGGCCGGAGCGTAGGTTTTATGGGCAAAGCGGTTTAGCACGGCCCAGGCCGCCTCCTCCGGTTCGGCGCGGGTGTGGGTTGGGTTTGCGTTTGCAAGGCTGCCCGCGGCGCGGATAGTCAGCGCACCGGAGGTTTCCGGCAGCGTGCCTTCAATGTGCAGGCCGCTGCCGTCGGTGACGGCCTGAAAGCCCTCGCCTTCGACGGTAACGCAAGCGCCAAGCTGGCGGGCGGCCATCGCTGCAAAGGGCAGGATCATCGCAGGCCGGGTAACAGGCCCCATCTTCCGCGGTGTGTCCTGCAGCCGTGCGGCGCAATCCGACAGGGCCGCGCCGGTCGCCAGCGGGCATAGCGGTGCGGCGGCCAGCCAGTCCCCCTCCAGGTCTTGGGGCACGTGAGCGTTCCGTTCGGATGCGTAGCCGGCCTCCAGCAGACCGGCCAGAACAGCCGCGCCGTCCAGCCCTTGCGCGCACAGCCAGCGGGTGGCCTTGGCGGCCTCCTCGGCCAGCCCCCAGTCATAGCCGGCGCCGCGGGCGGCGCGTTTGGCGGTGGCTTCCACTTCGTTCAGCGCATAGCTCATTTGTCTGCCTCCGGGTACACCCACAAGTCCGCGTTGGCGGTGGTCAGGTCTTCGGGGTAAGGCGCGCCCGCATACATGCAGATCCGAACCCAGCGGTCGGAGCGCGGGTCGAAATGCGTGGCGCCGAAGAACGACAGCTTGGCCCGCAGCATGTCGACCGGCAGCACCCGGTCGCTGATGGTGTTGCTGCGGATCTCGCCGTAGGGTGCCACCCGGCTCATCTGTGCCCGGCGCACCGTGTGACGGTGTTCCGGGTGGCGCAGCAGGAAGGCCGCAACTGGGTCCTGCCCGTCCCACTCAGCCAGCGCTGCATAAGCCAAGGCAGCATCGCGGGCGGGCGCAAGCGGCTGCTCGTAATTGGCGATCGGCTCGTCGAACCGCTCGCCCATGCGCGGTTCCAGCTTCTCCTCCGAGACGTACCAGGCCCGGGCGCAGTTTTCGCGCGCACTCCAGTCCAGCTCCAGCGCCCAGCCAAAGCTGTCCCCGATCAGCTCCCGCACTTGTGCAACCGGCATCGCGCCGTCGATCACAAAGGCTTCCTTGTTACTGTCAGCCATGCAGTCGGACAGCCCGTCCACCAGCTCCGCATAAGGCTCCAGGATCAGCGAGGCCGCCAGTTCCTGCCCTTCCAGGCCCAGCGCGGTCTCGCTCCAGCGGATCAGACGGTCCCAGGGGCGGTCGTTGAGCAGATCATCTGCCGCCACCCAGGCCGCCAAAAGGTCTAGGTCCTTGCGCAGGCTGGCCAGCTTTTGAATCTGCACCGGGTGTTCGGAGCGCCAGCGCGCCGCCGACAATTCGCTCCGCCGCAGCATCCGGCGGAAACAGGCGGCTTCCTCAGCCGAGGCGGTCTCGACCGAGCGCACCCGGGCAATCGCCTCCTCCCGCGCCATGATCCAGTTGTTGAACAGCACCGGGTGATTGACGATGTAGGGCGCCATGCCAAGGCCGGTGGAATTGCCGATCCCCAGCCGAAGCGCGGTTTCCGGCGCCAGCCGCACGGCGTTTTCTCCACCCTTGGCGCGGGCCATATGCTCCACCAAATCGCGGACAAAGACGCGGGTCAGGTAGACCGACAGCATCTCTGCCTGGAACGGCGCGCTGAGTTCGGGGCGGTCTGCAATCGCCTCCCGGTCGGCAGCCCCCAGCTTGCCGGAGCCGTAAACGGCAGTCGTGCGCATCAGGTAGCCGACGGCGTCCACCTGTTCCGGGTCCGGCTGCTGGCCCTGCGACAGCGCATCGACGAAATGCGCCCACAGGCGCACAGAACGGTTGGCGCGGGAGACCGACAGGGATTTCTCGTTGACCCGGCCGGCCTCCTGATAGGGCACGTTTTTGGACAGCCGCTCGATGTCGGCCTCCGTTGGAACCCCGTCGAACAGGGTGAAGGTCGCATCCCAAGCGGTGGCGATCACCCGGTCCGACCGCATCTCCGGCGGCAGATCGTGGGCAAAGGCAACCAGGGAATAGGTCCGCGCAGGGCCGGTGGCGGTGTAGACCGCAACGCCGATGCCCTTGCCGTCGATATCGAACTTGGGGCGCGCAAAGCTCCAGTTTTCCCGGGCCATGCGGCGTGTCAGCACCCGCATGAAGCTGAGGCGGCACTGATGCAGGGAGCCGAGCCGGCTGAGGCGCATCACCTGTGCCGGATCCCGTCGTGAAATCGTTGTCTGCGCGGTTGTTTCCATGACCTATCCCTTTGGGCCAAAGTTTTCGGCAAAGAACCGGTACCAGTTCCCGCCCATGATGCCGCTGACCTCGTCATCGTTCATGCCCGTCGCGCGAAGGCCCTCTTCGATGTTTCCAAAGTCGCGGTTGTTGTTGAACCAGCCAGGCATTTCCGGGAAGCCCGGAGCGGCGGCTGATCCTTCACCGTAGTCGATTTCCTTGGTCCAGCGGCCGACGCGCATCCACTCGACAACGCTGTCCGGCTGGTCCTGGCAGAGGTCGGTGCCGATGCCGAGATGCTCCACCCCGTATTTCTCTGCGGTGCGTGCAATCATCTCGCAGAAGCTTTGCAGGGTGCAGTCCGATTTATCCTTGAGGTGGTGCGGATAGACCGAGAAGCCCAGCATGCCGCCGTGGCCGGTCACCGCGCGGATCACATCATCCTTCTTGTTGCGCAGCGCGGGCGACCACTCATGCGGGTTGGCATGGGTGATGGCGATGGGGCGGGTGGAAATCTCCGCGGCCTCGATGGTGGACCGGTCGGCGGAATGGCTCATGTCCACGACAAGGCCCACCCGGTTCATCTCCTTGATCACCTGCTTGCCCATGCGGGTGATGCCCATGTCCTCGGCCTCGTAACAGCCGGTCGCCAGCAGCGACTGGTTGTTATAGGTGAGCTGCATGAAGCGGGCACCAAGGGTGTGCAGGATTTCGATCAGGCCGATGTCGTCCTCCATCGGCGAGGGGTTCTGGAAGCCGAAGAACACCGCGGTGCGGCCGGTTTCGCGGGCCTTGTCGATGTCAGAGGCCCATTGCCCCTTCATGATCAGGTCCGGGTATTGCTCGAACCAGCGGTTCCACTTCTCGAAGTTCAGAACCGTCTCGCGGAAGTTCTCGTGATAGGCAATGGTGACATGGATCGCGTCCACGTTGCCCTCGCGCAGCTGGCGGAAGATCTTTTCCGACCAGTTGGCATATTGCAGGCAGTCGATACGGTATCCGGTCATTCAAGCACCTCGGTTTTCAAAGTCACACGCCCGGCCTTCAGGCAGCGGGCAGAAAGCGCCCGCCACAGGGGAAACTAGGAGGGCGGGCGCTTCCGCAAACTGGCAGGCCGGTGTCCGGCGCTGCCACGATTTCAGTCTCAGACCGGCTTGCCGGCGCTGATGTAGGCGGTCTTGACGGTGGTGTAGAACTCCGCCGCCGCCTTGCCCTGCTCGCGCGGGCCATAGGAGCTGTCGCCGCGGCCGCCGAAGGGCACGTGGTAGTCGGTTCCTGCAGTCGGCAGGTTGACGGTGACCACACCGGTGCGCGCGTTGCGGCGGAAGTGGGTGGCGCGGGCCAGCGATTGAGTGACGATACCGGAGGTCAGGCCAAAGTTGGTGTCGTTGACCACCGCCAGCGCCTCGTCATAGCTGCCGACCTTGATCACGCTGGTCAGCGGCGCGAACATCTCCTCGCGGTTGATGCGCATATCGTTGGTGGTGTTCAGGAAGACGCCCGGCGACATGTAGAAACCCTCGTGCGGCATCTCCAGGCGCTGGCCGCCGCACGCCAGTTCCGCACCTTCGGATGTGCCCAGATCGACATAGGCCAGGTTCTCGTTCAGCTGCTGCTCGCTGACCACCGGCCCCATCTGCACGCCCTCTTCCAGCGCGTGGCCCACTTTCATGGCCTGTGCCCCGGCGACAAGCTTGTCGACAAAGGCATCATGCACGGCCGCGTGGACCACGAGCCGGGAGGAAGCGGTGCATTTCTGACCGGTGCCGCCAAAGGCGCCGCCCAGCGCCAGGGTGACCGCCAGATCCAGGTCGGCGTCGTCCATCACCGCCAGCGCGTTCTTGGAGCCCATCTCCATCTGCACCTTGGTCAGGTTCTGGATCGCGGCAGCAGCGATGCCCTTGCCCACCGGCACCGAGCCGGTGAAGGAAATGGCGTTCACCTTGGGGCTTTCGACCAGACGCTGGCCGATCGAACGGCCGGAGCCCATGACCAGCGAGAACAGGCCCTTGGGGATGTCCTGGCGTTCGATGATCTCGGTCAGGGCGACGGCCGAGGCCGGAGTGATATTGGCGGGTTTCCACACCACCGCGTTGCCGTAGCAAAGCGCCGGCGCGATTTTCCAGGACGCGGTTGCGGTGGGGAAGTTCCAAGGGGAGACGATGGCGACAACACCCACCGCCTCGCGGCGCACGTCCACCTCGATGTCCGGGCGGACGGAGTCGGCGTTCTCACCGATCTGGCGCAGGCATTCGGCAGCGTAATAGGTGAAGAACTGGCCGGCGCGGTAAACTTCGCCCTTACCCTCAGCCAGCGGCTTGCCCTCTTCACGGCTGAGCAGTGTGCCCAGCTCCTCGGCGCGGGCCATCAGCTCATTGCCGATGTTCATCAGCACCGCCTGCTTGCGCTCCAGCCCGTAAGCGGCCCATTCGCGCTGTGCGATCTGCGCCTGATCCAGGGTGGCCTCCAGCTGATCGGCGCTGGCCTGGGCAAACATGCCAACCAGATCGCTCAGATCCGAAGGGTTGCGGTTTTCGATTTCGCTTTCGCCAGCCAGCCATTCGCCGGCAATCAGGTTCAGTTTGGTCACGGATTGGCCCCAGATGCTGAATTTCAGGTTTGCGGCAGGATGGACTTCTCCGCCAGCATCAGTCAAACTCAATAAACTGAACGTAACTTCATAAATTCTGAAGCCATGGTCCTGAAGATAGAAATGCTGCGTGCCTTCTGCACAGTGGCGCAGACCGGAAACCTGTCAGAAGCGGCAACCCGGATGGGCCGCACCCAGTCTGCCATTTCAATGACGCTCAAGCAGATGGAAGACCATCTGGGCAAGAAGCTGTTCGAAGGGGAGCGCAAGAACCAGCTGTCACCGCTGGGGGAGCAAGTCTTTGAGCTGGCCCAGAAACAGGTGCGCCGGTTCGACCAGACGGTACAGGCCATTGAGATGGCGGCTGAGGCCATTCACGGGCTGATCCGCATCGTCTCGGTGCCCTCCGTGGCGGCGCTGGTCTTTCCGTCAGTGCTGGAGCATATGACCGCCCGCCACCCGGGCTTGAAAATCGAGCTGCGCGATACCGACACCCAGCAGGTTCTGGACGCATTGGCCGAAGGCAAGGCGGACATCGGCATCGCGTCCGGCTATCATCCGCTGAACGGGGTCAGGGCGGTGCCTCTGTTCGAGGACCGTTTCGGCCTCGTCTGTTCCACCAGCCACCCGCTGATTCTGCAGGACGCCCGTCCCGCCATCGCTGATATCACCGGCCCTGGCTTTGTGCGCAATGCCCTGTGCGATCTGATCCGCAACGAACGCTTTGCCGAGGCCATCAGCACGGCCGATGTGACGATCCACAACACCCACTCGCTGATCACCATGGTCCGGACGGGCAAATGGGTGACGGTGCTGCCGCAAACGGTTGCGCGTTTCATGCCGGAAACAACAGCGTTCCGCCCCATTGCCGACCTGCCCGACAAACGGGAGGTCTACCTCTATCAGCGCGAACGCTCCCGCTTTGCGGGGCTGACTGCGGAATGCAGCGCCTTTATCCAGTCTTGTGACCTGTCCGCGGATCTGCCGGGGTAACGGAAACGGCGCGACGCCGGCGCTGCGGCTTTCCGTCAGGAAGACCGGCAACGGCGGGAGCGTTTCGCCGCCCTGCTCAGGCCAGGTGAAAGGACAGGTGCGGCGCACTGCCCTCCGCATCCCGGACCTGCCGGGCCGTGATGCCGAAAACGTCAGATACCGTTTCCGGTGTCAGCGCCTGCTGCGGTGTTCCCGATGCCACCAAGCGCCCGCCCGACAGCACCGCAACCCGGTCGCAGGTAAGCGCCTGGTTCAGATCATGCAGCGCCACTACGGCGGTCACCTGCAGATTGCGAATGCAGTGCAGGATCGACAGCTGGTGGTGGATGTCCAGATGGTTGGTCGGCTCATCCAGCAGCAGCAGCCCCGGCTGCTGGGCCAGCGCCCGCGCGATATGCAGCCGCTGCCGCTCACCGCCGGAGAGCGTCGCCCATTCCCGCTTGGCGAACCCCTCCATTTCCACCGTCTTCAACGCCTTGTCCACTTGCCGGGTGTCTTCCCCGCTCCAGGGCCGCAGCGCCGACAGCCAGGGGGTGCGGCCCAGCTCCACCACTGAACGCGCCGTGATACGTTCGGCGGTGTCGGCCTGCTGCTCGACTATGGCGATCCGCTGGGCAATTTCCCGGCGCGACAGCCGGGCCAGCGGCTGCTCCGCCAGCAGCACTTCGCCTTGCGAGGGCCGGGCCAGTCCCGCCAGCAGCCGCATCAGAGTCGATTTGCCGGAGCCGTTCGGACCGACCAGCGCCAGTGTCTCACCCGGCTGCACCGCCAGAGACACGTCCGACAGCAGCGCCTTGCCGCGCACGGAGAAGGACAGGCTGCGGGCTTCGATCCTCATCGCGCCGTCCTCTGCCCGCGCACCAGGATGATTGCAAAAGCCGGTGCCCCGATCAGCGCGGTGACAACCCCGATGGGCAGCACCTGGCCGGGAATGATGACGCGCGACACGATGTCGGCACCAATCAGAAACACCGCCCCGGTCAGCGCAGCGGCAGGCATCAGACGGCGGTGGCCGGGGCCAACCAGGAACCGCGCCGCATGGGGGATCACCAGTCCTACAAAGCCGATGGAGCCGACGATCGACACCATCACCGCGGTCATCAGCGCAGTGGCAAAGATCAGCACCACCTGCACCCGCCGCACCGGGATGCCCAGCGCCGCGGCGGAATCGGTGCCAAAGGTGAACGCATCCAGCGCGCGGGCGTGGAACCGGCAGACCATCCAGCCCGCCAGCGCCAGCGGCACCGCCAGCCACACGTCCGGCCAGCGCACGCCGCTGAGGTTGCCCATCAGCCAGAACATGATGCCGCGGGCCTGGTCCGCATTGGCCGATTTGGCGATGATGAAGGCGGTCAGCGCGTTGAACAGCTGCGAGCCGGCAATCCCCGCCAGCACGATCTGCGCCGCTGCCGCCCGGCTGCTGCCCGCCCCGGCGGCCCGTGCCAGAACGGCGACAAAGCCAAACGCCAGCAGCGCCCCGTTGAAGGCGCCAAAGGACAGCGACAGCGCGCCGCCGCCGAGGCCTGCAATGGTCACGGCAACTGCCCCGGTCGAGGCGCCGGCCGAAATGCCAAGGATGTAAGGGTCGGCCAGCGCATTGCGCAGCAGCGCCTGCAGCACCACACCGGTCACCGCCAGCGCCGCGCCGCACGCCCCGGCCACCAGCGCCCGCGGCAGCCGGTAGCTCCAGATAATGCCCTGGTCCACCGGGTCGACCGGCAAGCCTGCCCCGGCCAGCTTGTTGACCAGAACGGACAGGACAAGGTCAGGCGCAAGCTGGGTTTCCCCGATCATTGCGCCTGCCAGAACCGCCGCAGCCAGCACCGGCAGAGCCAGGCAAGCGCCCCGGACGCCCTGCCATGCAAGTGCGGCGGCTGCGCTCATCCGCCGTTGCCGATCGCGCTGAGCTCAGCGGCCAGGTCTTCCAGCGCCGGGATGGCGCGGATGGTGGCATCCATCGCCTGGGCGTCCATCACCACGATGCGGTTGTTCTTGACCGCGTCCATCTGGCTGGCAACCGGGTCGGTGCGCAGGAATTCCAGTTTTTTCTCATAATCGTCGGCAGCAAAGCGGCGGCGGTCCATGCGGGCGATCACGATCACCGTCGGGTTGGCCTTGGCGATGGTTTCCCAGCCGACGGTCGGCCATTCCTCGTCCGTCTCGATGACATTGCGCAGGCCCAACTGCTGCATCATGTAGCCCGGCGCGCCTTTCTGGCCGGCCACAAACGGATCGCTCTCCAGCTCAGGCGAGGAGAACCAGAACACGGCGGAGGCGTCCTCCAGCGCAACCTCTTGAGCCTTGGCAACGGCCGCAGCCTCGCGCGTCTTGTAGTCCGCGACCAGCTCAGCGCCCTTTTCGGCCTCGCCGAAGATCGCCGCCAGTTCCTCGATACCTTGGTACAGGCTTTCGGTGGTGAACATCTGTGTGCGGGTGCCGTCGCCGCCGGTGGTGTTGTCCTTGCCGGCGCAATCGGCGGGCATCACATAGGTCGGGATGCCCAGGTCATGGAACTGCTCGCGCTTGGCGACCACGCCCTCGGGGCCGATGTGCCACTCGTACTGCGCTGCAACCAGGCCCGGGCGTTTAGCCACCACACTTTCAAAGCTTGGGTCGTTGTCGGCCAGCCGTTCGACCTTGGCGTTCACGTCCGCGTATTCAGGCAGAACATCGTTGAACCAGACCGAAGTGCCCAGCACCTTATCCCCCAGCCCAAGCGCATAGAGCACTTCCGTGGCCGCCTGGCCAACCGTGACGGAAGACGCCGCGGGTGCTTCGAAGGTGACGGTCTGGCCGCAGTTCTCGATGGTCAGCGGAAAGCTCTCGCTGGCGGCCGCGGCCTGGGCCGCGACGGTGAAGGAAAGGCCGATCAGGCCGGAACGCAGAAACATGATTTTCGATCTCCATGTGTCAATGACCGGAGAACGGGTGAAAGGGCATTGACCGGCAGGGCGGAGAGCCTGAGCTCTTCCTCTGCGCCGCCTGAAAGCAGCAGCGCGGTCTGCCGGCAACCTCCCCGGACAACCCCGTCCGGTGTGCTTCGGTTTCATACCGGCAGGTCTCCTGACTGGCGGGTCATCGTCTGGGCCGTCTTCCCGGACCGCTGGGATCCAGTGACGCGATGGCTCAGCACTCGCCGCCTACAGTTGCGGGGGCAGTTCCGGTTGGTGCCCGGCAGGCACCGCGGATTCCCTCTTAGCCCTTGCGGGACCGGTAAAGCGCGCGTAGCGCATCACTTTGGTTGCGGCAAGAAAAAGTTGCTGCCGCTGCGGAAATCCCCTGCAAAAGGCGCGCCCGCCGGAAGCTGCGGCAACCGCGTGTTGAGCAGCCGGACCCATTGGCAAGTGCTGGACCCCATGTTGCCGTTCAAAGAATTTCATCCTCGTCGAACATCGGGTCGTCCTCCAGCTGGGCGCTCAGGTCCTCCACCGAATCCTCCGCCTTTTCGACGGAGCGGACCCTGCCGAGGTGGAACACGGCATCGCCCTCGTTCACGATGGGCATTACCGCACGCCCGACGATCAGCCCGTCGAAAGGTGCCAGGATGTCCTCGTCGTGCTCACCGAACGGGTCGGACACCGAGCCCATCAGCTCCCCTTCCCGGACCAGTTCGCCATCGTCCTTGTACACCCGCAGAAGCCCGCCCATCGGCGCCCGCAGCCATTTGCTGGAGACGCAGAACTGCGGCTGCGACTTGGGCTTGGAAATGCCCTTGGCCGGGACCATACCCATGTGCCGCAGCACCCGCAGGATACCCGCCAGCCCGGCACGGATCGACAGCTCGTCAAAGCGCAGGCCCTCGCCCGCCTCATAGAGCAGCACATCCTTGCCCGTCTCCTTGGCCGCGCCGCGCAGCGAGCCGTCGCGCAGCGGCGACTGCATCACGATCGGGGCGCCAAAGACGCCGGCAAGCTCGCGGGTGCTGGAGTTATCGGGCGAGATGCGGATTTGCGGATAGTTGGTCCGGTGGATTGCTGCCGAATGCAGGTCGATACCGAGGTCCGAACGGGCCACCACTTCTGTCATGAAAAGATGCGCCAGACGCGAAGCCAGCGAGCCATGCTCGCTGCCGGGAAACACCCGGTTGAGGTCGCGCCTGTCGGGCAGATAGCGGGAGTGGTTTATGAAGCCGAAGGCGTTGACGATCGGCACCGCAATCAGCGTGCCCTTGAGCGTCGTCAGGTTCGGCGCCCGCAGCAGCCGCCGGATGATCTCCACGCCGATCACCTCGTCCCCGTGCACGCCGCCGCTGACAAACACCGTTGGCCCGTCCTGGCGGCCATGCACAACATGCGCCGACATCGTGACCGGCGTGTGGTCGGACAGAACGCTGACCGGCAGGTCAACCGTCAGCCGTGAGCCCGGCGCCACCTTGGCGTGGCCGATGGTGAAATGCTGCCTTGCCTTCATACTGCCCCCTTGATTTGATTGGCCCCGGTCCTGAGACCTTTGCGGGTGAAAGGTTTGACACTGCCCGCCTGCCTGGCAAGTCCCATCTGAAATCCTTTCCTGTCTCTTGCGCAACTGCCCGTGGCGAGAGTGGACGCAGGTAAGCCGCCTGCAATCCTGTCCCCTCGGCCGAATGCCACGTGCGCAGGCTGCTGCTCCTCGCTGCCGGAGACCTGCGGTTGCCGCCCCAGTACATACGTGATATTTTCTTGTCTATAGGCAAAAATCTTCCGGAAAAATTGAATGCCCGTCTTTGACACTGCCGCAAATGCCCTGGCAGGGTTTTATTCCCAGGAATTCGGCGGCAAGACCTCCGGGCGCTACAGGATCCCGCGCAAACTGTTGCAGGAGATCTGCGGACGGCGCCGGCTGTATGAAGACGATGTCACCGCACTCTCGCGCGCGCTGCTGGAAAAAGGCTATGTTCTGATTGATATGGACAGTTTCTTTGTGGTTATGAGCGCCAACGCCTTCGCCAATTACAGGCGGGTCAGCAACGAGACGCTTGCAGCTCAGGCCGCGGCAGGCGGAACTTCGTGCTGAGCCTGGCTGCGCGACCGGACAATGATGAGATGGACCCAGAACAGCTGATTGCCTGCCCTGCCTGCGACGTGCTGCACCGCGATCAGGAGGTGGCCAAGCATGCGGTCGCCAGATGCGCCCGTTGCGGCACCGTGCTGGCGGCACCCAAGTCCGGGGCGATGACCCGTATCGCGATGCTGTCGCTGACCGCGCTGATCCTGCTGGCCGCCGCGGCCGGTTTCCCGTTTCTGGAGTTGCAGGCTCAGGGGCTGTCGCACCGGGCGTCGGTGCTGGATGCGGTGCTGGCCTTTTCCCGCGGGCCGATGGCGCCCTTGTCGCTGGCCACCGGCCTGCTGATCGTGCTGCTGCCTGCCGCCCGCTATGGCGCCCTGGTCTACACCCTGGCGCCGATGGCGCTGGGCTGGCACCCTGCCCCGCATGCCGCCGCGGTCTACCGCTGGGCGGAATGGCTGAAGCCCTGGGCAATGGCCGAGATCTTCATTATCGGCGTAGCGGTCGCCCTGGTCAAAGTGTCCGGACTCGCCCGGGTCGGGCTGGGCCCCGCCTTCTGGGCCTTTGCAGCGCTTCTGGTGGTGACCATCCTGACTGACAGTACAATTTGCAGACTGACCGTATGGAAAACCCTGAAGACCCGCCGCGGTTCCTGACCGCAGCCGAGGCCGGGCTGACCGGCTGCCGCACCTGCGGGGCCGTCAATCCGGGCGGCGCGCAGATCTGCTACAGCTGCCGCAGCGAGCTGACACCGCCCTCCGCAGCCAGCCTGCAGCGGGTCTGGGCCTGGCTGGCGGCGGGGCTGATTGCCTATGTCCCCGCCAATGTCTACCCGATGCTGCGCACCACCACCTTTGGCCGCGCTTCGGAGAATACTCTGATCGGCGGCATCGCGGAGTTGTTCAGCCATGGCTCCTACGGGGTCGCCTTCATCGTGTTCTTTGCCAGCATAGTGATCCCGGTCGCCAAGTTTCTGGCCATCGGCTACCTGGCGGTCTCGGTCCGCAGGCCCGCAACCCTTGGCAGCCACGGCCGGCTGGTGCTTTATGAGGTTGTCGAATTTATCGGCCGCTGGTCGATGATTGATGTTTTTGTCGTGGCGATCCTGACCGCCCTGGTTCAGCTGGATTTCGCCGCTGCCGTCACCCCGGGGATTGCAGCGGTCAGTTTTGCATTGTCGGTTGCCTTCACCATGCTGGCGGCCCAGAGTTTTGATCCGCGGCTGATCTGGAACGCGGAAAAGCGAGAATATGAATGAGCACGCCTGAACCCGCCGAAATGAAAGTCTCCGCACAGCGCCCGTCGCCGTGGCGCAACCTGTCGCTGGTCTGGCTGGTGCCGCTGGCGGCGCTGGCGGTGTCGCTGGGTGTCGCCTGGAAGGCCTATTCCGACCGTGGCGTGCTGATCCGGATCGCCTTTGACAACGCCTCCGGGGTCGTCGCCAACGAAACCACGGTGCGCTACCGTGACGTGGTGATCGGCCGGGTGGAGGACGTGGGCTTTGCCGGCGATCTGAGCAAGGTCTCTGTCTGGGCCCGCATCGACAAGGAGATTGCCCCTTACCTGGATCAGGATGCCGCCTTCTGGGTGGTCCGTCCGGAGGTCAGCACCCGCGGCATTTCCGGGCTCAGCACTGTGCTGTCCGGTGTCTACATCGAAGGCACCTGGGACCAGGAGCCGGGCGTGGCCGCCACCAGTTTTGAGGGCGAAGACGGGCCGCCGCTGGTGCAGCCAGGACGGGACGGGCGAAGGATCACCCTGCGCACGACCGACGGCAGCATGATCTCCGAAGGCGCGCCGGTGCTGTTCCGCGGCGTCGAGGTCGGACGGCTGGAGCAGCCCCGCCTGACCGTCAGCGGCGACAGCATCGTTGTCGACGCCTTCATCGACGCCCCGCATGACCGGCGCATCAACTCCGCCACACGGTTCTGGGACACCTCCGGCTTTTCTGTCTCCTTCGGGGCCAGCGGGCTGTCGCTTGATGTCGACAGCATCGCCTCGCTGGTGGCCGGCGGTATCGAGTTCGACACCGTGTTCGACGGCGGCAAACCAGTGGGCAAAGGCACGGTTTTCGACATTCACGAAGACGAGGCCTCGGCCCGCCGCACCGCGTTTGCCCGGTCGCGGTCGGGTGGTGTGGCGGTAGCGGTCGCCTTTGACGAGTCGGTTGCCGGCCTCGCCAGCGGCGCCGCGGTCAAACTCGGCGGCGTGAAGGTCGGCGAGGTCAGCACCCTGAACGCTGCCATTCAGAGTGATAGCGACGAAGCAGAGGTGCGGCTGATTGCCAAGCTGCTGCTGGAGCCTGCGCTGATGGGGCTGCCGCCCGGTGCCGGAGAGTCTGAGGTGCTGGATTTCCTCGAACAGGCCGTCGATGGCGGTCTGCGGGCGCGGCTGGCCTCTGCCGGGCTGCTCAGTTCAGAGCTGATCGTTGAACTGGTCACATTGGATGAGGCCGCCCCGGCGCAGCTTGACCGCGGCGCGGAGCCGTTTCCTGAATTGCCCAGCGCGCCCTCCGACCTGCCCGATTTCACCGCGACCGCCGAAGGCGCGATGGAGCGCATAAGCGAATTGCCGGTGGAAGAGCTGATGGCGCAGGCCATTGCCACCCTTGCCAGCATCGAAGACCTGGCCTCTGCCGACAGCACCCGTGAGGTGCCCGCCGCTGCGGTGGCGCTGCTGGAGGACACCCGCGCGCTGGTTGCCGACCCCGGCACCCGCGCCCTGCCGGCTGAGCTGAACGCTACTGTCGCGGACCTGCGCGGCATTCTGGCGGATCTGCAGCAAAGCAAGGCAGTTGCCAACCTGAGCGCCGCACTGGAACAGGGCAGCCAGGCCGCCGCCAGCCTCGCCGCCGCATCAGAGGAGCTGCCCGCCCTGGTCAGCGACGTCCGCGACCTGGCGGCCAAGGCCAACGCGCTGGAAGCCGAAGAGCTGATCCGCTCCGCCAGCCAGCTGATGAAGAGCGCCGACGCCTTCATCGGCACCGAGGAGGCCCGGGATCTGCCCCCTGCCCTGACCGGGGCGCTGGATGAAATGCGCCGCACGCTGGAGGCCCTGCGCCAAGGCGGGCTGGTGGACAATGCCAATGCCACTATGGCCTCTGCACGCGGCGCCGCCGATGCCATGGCCGCCGCTGCCGAGGGCCTGCCGGCCCTTTCCGCCCGGCTGGAACGGCTGGTCGCCCAGTCCGAGGCGCTGATCGCCTCCTATGGCGCGCGCTCCAGCTTCAACTCAGAAACACTGGACGCCCTGCGCGAGGTCAAGACCGCCGCCCGCGCCGTCTCGCAATTGGCGCGCAAGATTGAACGCGATCCGAATTCCCTGCTGTTTGGAAAATAAGATGATAAAACCCCTGTCTTTGACGCTTCCCATTGCCCTGCTGGCGGCCTGTGCCCCGTCCAATGATGCCCGCTATCTGATTTCCGCAGCACCGGGTGAAAAGGTCGCCAACCTGCGCTCCCGCACCATCGAGGTACGGCTGGTTTCCCTGCCCTCCTATGCCGCCGCCTCCGAGATCGTGGCCGAAGGCGAAGGCGGCGCGCTGTTTGCGCTTGGCGGCGCGCAATGGGCCGATGATCCGGCCCGCGGCATGACCGCCGCCCTGGCGCGCGGGCTGAACGAGCGCACCGGCGCCTCCGCCGCGATCGAACCCTGGCCGCTGAACACCGGCCCGGACGCCCGGCTGGATGTGCGGGTGGATCAGGCCTATGCCCGCGCCGACGGGATCTTTGAGCTGACCGGACAGTTCGCGGTCTCCTCGCCCGAAGGCACAGTGCGGGAATTCGTCAGGCGTTTTGATATCCAGACACCAGTCAGCGGCACCGGGCCTTCTGCCACCGCCGACGCCCTCTCCCGTTCGCTGGCAGAGCTTGCCCGGCAGGTGTCGCAGGCCATGTGAATGCTTGCGCCGGGGTGAGGCGCGCTTTGCACACTGGCGGCGCGCCGGCAGTCCTCTCAGGCGGTCTGCGCGGCCGGGCCGGTCAGCGGCAGCCCCTGCAGCATGCCGGAACGGTAGGTTTCGGTGATCAGCATGCAGGAGGTATTTTCGATCTCCAGCACATAGGTGCGTGCCGCCTCCCGGTCGGGCACGCCGCACCGCTGCCACAGCCGGTCCAGAACCCCCTCCGGGCAGGACACCGGCTTTTTACGGGTCAGCTTGATGTCAAAGATGTATCCGATCGGCGACAGCCCCTGTTCCAGATGCCGCTGCACCTCCGGATCCAGCTGCTCCAGCGCGACATAGGTCAGGTTATCCATCATCACTTCGCCCCGGTGCGACATGCAGACCTGGCGCTCGATAAAGGATTTTCCGGGCAGGTGCGCCCTGACCTCTGCCGGCACATCCGCGGTGATCTGCTGATGCAGAACGTCCAGCTGCACCGGACCGTCAGCCAGCGTCTCGCAGATCAGCGTGGCGGAGCCGTCCTGCACCAGCAGCATCTTCTTCCAGACCGCCGCCCATTGCGCAAACGGGCTGCCAGCCGTCAGCCCATCGTCAAACCGCTTGCGCAACAGCGGAGCCTTCGGCTGGTCCGGCCCGTCAGATGGCGAGCCCGCGTTTTGCTGCTGAATGCCGGTGCGCATGTGGTGTCACTCTCTCTGCCGGGTCCGGTGGAAGGAATAGCAGTGCTGG
Source organism: Leisingera sp. CC-HEC096 (assembly GCF_059429235.1). Lineage (NCBI taxonomy): Bacteria > Pseudomonadati > Pseudomonadota > Alphaproteobacteria > Rhodobacterales > Roseobacteraceae > Leisingera > Leisingera sp. CC-HEC096. The sequence goes on along the minus strand of NZ_JCAIJS010000001.1, from coordinate 51,068 downwards.
CGCTGGGGTCAAACGGCTAGGCCCGGGGCCGCGCAAGGACCCGCCAGAGCAGCGGGGGGCCGAACGGCTGCAGAATTTCTGCTGCGGCGCAACGCAGCCGCCGCAAGAAGCCATCGGTGGAAACGTCGGCGGCAGCGGCCCGCGGCGTCGTGACAAGCCCAGTCCGGCGCTTTGTCGCGTCTGCTGCTGCAGTCCAGCCGAAGATGTGTTTTGCTTCATCAAACCGGCTACGGCCCAAAGGTGCCGAATTGAGGACGCCCGCACGAGGAGCCGCCCCAGACAGCAAGGCTGCGCACGCCCGTGACATCGTCTGTGCGCAGGGCTGAAGCGGCAGGACACAATGGCTCAAGGCAGCCAATCGCGGCGATACGGCAGTGATCCGCAAACGTGGGCGCCTCACGCAACCGGGGGCCTTGGCCCCTGTTCCGGACCGGCGGGTGCAGAACGGGGCAACCACCGCCGGCGGCGATGGTTTCGGATCCTGTGCCAGGTCAGTGCAAAAGCGACGCCGCTTCGGACAAATGCTCTGGCGACAGGGGTTTGCACAGGAATTTCTTGATCAACGGGACCTTGGCGGCGCGGTCCAGGTCCACCGGATTGACCGTTGTGCTGACAATCACAACAACAGGCACCGGGTCCAGTGCCTGAATTTGATCGGCGTATTGTTCAAGAAATTCGAACCCGCCAATGGGCGGCATGTTGATGTCCAGAAAGATGAGTTCAGGCGGCCGTCCGCCATCCTGGAGGAACTCCATCGCGGCCAGCGGCCCGTCAAACAGCTCGAAATTTTCGAACACCTGCGACCTGCTGATAATGCGTTCCGCGAACTTGCGGTCCATCCTGTCATCATCAATGACGTAGACGACCTTGTCCTGGCTACCCATCCCGCTTCTCCTCCAAATTCAGATCGACGCTGAAAGCCGCGCCTTTGCCAGCTTGCGAAGAGACCCGGAGCACCGTGCCGTGGGTTTCTGCCACCCGCTTGCACAGCGCCAGCCCAACGCCAGAGCCGGGGTATTGGTCATAGCGGTGCAAGCGCTTGAACAGCTCAAAGATCCTGTCCTGCATCTCCTCAGGTATCCCTGGCCCGCTGTCAGCCACCGACAGGCGCACCTTGCCCTCTGTTCCGGCGGGCGCACAGCCGACACTGACTTGCGCCTCCGGCCCCTCGCATCCGTATTTCAGCGCGTTTGACAGCAGGTTGGTCAGCAGAACCCGGACCTGGAACGGGCTGCCCATAACCGCAGGCAAAGCCCCCACACGGACATTCGCGCGCGAGCTGGTGACCAAAGAGTCCATATCCTTGAGGATCTGCTGAACCATCTGCTGCAGATCAACCGGTTCCGGTGCGAACTGGTGACCGACGACTTTCGAGTAATCCAGCACATCATCAACAAGGTTCCGCATCCGCTGGGCCGTGCCGATAAGATCACTGATGAGCTCCCGCGCCTCAGGCTTCAAGTCTGCCTGAAAGTCCTTAAGCAACACCTCCAGAAAACAATAGAGCGTGTTGATCGGTGTCTTGAGGTCGTGGGACAAGGCATAGGTGAAATTGGACTGGTCCTGGTTGGCCTGAACCAGCTGCCGGTTTGTGCATTCCAGCTCTTCCGCGCGCAGGCGGATCTCGGTCGTCCGTTTCCGGACCTCCCGGTCCAGTTCATCCCGCTGGCGGGCCAGCTCGAACGTGATGTCCCGCAGTTCCTGCTCGACCCGGCGGCGCTCCGCGATTTCCTTTCTTAAACTGGCCATACCGCTGACATAGCCGCGCAATGCCATGTCATAGACCGTGACGCCTTCGAGAAAAAAATCCTCCGCACGCTCAAGGCAGCAGCCAGTGCCGCCCGCCGAAATCAGGCCTTCGCGCAGGCCGGCAAAATGCAACAGAGCAAAGTCCGGCAACGGCACCTTCGCCTCCAAGGCAAGCCGCGCAGTTTCATAGGCCTCTCCCAGGTGCTCCGTGTCTCCGCTATCGATGTATGCGGCCAGGGCTGCCTGATACCGTTTTGCCACCAGCGCCAAGGCCTCACTTGCCGGGGCTAAATCCACACCGGTCATAGACACCTCCGCTGATGGGAAACGGCCAGGACCGTGCGGTCGTCACGCTCTTTTCCGTAGGTGCCGAGACAGGCGGCTGCCCACTCCTGAGGGGGGGTGCGCGCACTAGGCAGAGCTTGGCGGAAACGCCGCGAAACCCCGTCCGAGGCAAGAACCAACGCATGGCCGGGCGGGAACGGCTGGGTTTGAGAGAGCACCCTGGGTGAGTCCATCCCCAGAATTCCGCCCTTTTGCATGATAGTGACGCTGTCATTGCCCCCCGGCAGGAGGCCGCAGATAACCCCCTCCACATCCCCGAGCGCGGCCCACTCAACGGCTGCCTTTTCAAGATCTATCAAGGCCAAGGCAAGCGCCGCGCCGCGGGTGCCCCGAAGGCGGTCATGTGCGGTCTCGAACAGCTCCGCAATAGCACCGAATGAGACTGCCGCAAGCGCCTCCAGGCAAGCATTGGCAGCCTCCCGAGCACCGGGTCCGCTGCCAACGCCGTCTGCCAAAGCGACCATCAGCCTATTGCCAGCGCGCCGCAGCAAATAGCCGTCACCGCAAACAGATTCAGACGTCTTCGCCGCCTGCGCCGCGGCCCAGTCGATCCGGGAACCGCCAGCCTCAAAGGCGATACTGCCGCCATCAGAGCTCACCGCCATTTCACCACCGTCACGACGAGGCCCCGGCCAGGCTCCGAACAGATATCGAATTCATCGACGATACGCCGCGTTCCTGGCAGCCCAAGGCCCAGGCTGTTGCCGGTGGAATAACCATCCTGCAAGGCCAGCTCGACGTCGGCCAGCCCTGGCCCCCGGTCCCTGGCTGTCACCTTAATTCCGGTCTGTGAGCCGGCAGTGGCAATGCACAGCTCGATTTCTCCTTCTCGCGCATAGTTCACGATATTCCGGGCCAGCTCCGAAACGGCGGTTGCGATCAAGGCCTGGTCAGGCCTGCTGAATTCCAGCTCATCGGCCAGCCGGCGCGCCAGCTGGCGGGCCGCCACGACATCGCTGTCACAGGACACCGGCTGCAGCAATACAGCAGGGTCCGCTGCGGGCGCGTTCATGAACCCTCTCGCAAAACAGAGATGCCGTGATCCAGGTTCAGGGCTGTGGGGACATTCTCCAGCTTCAGGCCCAAGAGCACCATTGACATTGCGATTTCAGGCCGGATGCCCACGATCGCGATCCGTGCGCCACGCAGAGCGACCGAGGCCGCGATATCGCTCAGCATTCTGGTGCCGAAACTGTCGATCACATCCAGAAGGCTCACATCCAGGATGACTTTGGTGGCTGCCAAGCGTCCTACCGCGAGCAGGATCTGGTTCTGCATCTCTTGGATATCGCTATCGGACAGCTCCTCCTGAACCGCTGCGATCAGCAGGTCTCCTTGGCTTATGATGGGAACACGGCGGGCCAAGTCAGCGCTCCAGAAGCTTGCGCGCGGTTTCGACACCCCGCTCAAGATTTCCTGCCGGGTTCAGCGCCTCGCCAGTGACACCGATTTTGACTAGCGACTGCGCCACCTCCGCACTGATGCCGGTCAGCACCGAATGCGCCCCCATAAGGCGGGTCGCCGTCATCGTCTGTATCAGATGGTTGGCGACCATGCTGTCGACCGCAGCAACCCCTGTAATATCGAGCACAACGGCGCGGGCGTTCTGCTCCCGGATTGCATCCAGAATCTGCATCGTCAAAAGCCGTGAACGGTGGCTGTCGAGCACGCCGACGACAGGCACCAGCAACAGCCCCGCCTGCAACCGGAGCACCGGTGTCGGCAGTTCGCTCATCTGGCGTTCACGTTGTTCAATAGCGTCGCTCCGGGCGGCCGAGAAAGCTTCGACCGTCATGGCCTGGTGGCAGGCCGCTGTTTTGCGCAATGCTCTCTCGATTTCCCGGGCTTCAGCTTCGCTGTCAGTGCCCTCCCAAACCAGATCGCAGATCCGGTTGATGGCGAAAGTAAACAGTCCCAGATAAAAACTGGGTGAAATGCCATAGGTCTCATTGAACAGCCCGGCGCGCTTGCGATCCTTTAAGAGGTTCTGATCGCGGCCAGCCTCAAAAAGCTCCAGCAGATGCCGCCGCTGTTCGTCCCGCACGTCTTGCAAGTCTTGCATACCGAGCGGAGAGGCTTTGCCTCCAGGGTCGTCATAGCCTCCCTCACGGCTGTAGAATTCATGCAAGACAGCATCGATATTCTGTTCGGCAAGAGGCAGGAGACCAGCAACCCGGGCCCGGTCATCCTGGCTTACATCAAACCAGCCCCACACATCCGGCAGCGCCGTCGTATCGGGTTGGATTGTCGAAGAAATGACCTCATTCATAGCACCCTCGCAATGATGGAATTGCCCTCTGAGGGTCTGGCGATATGCTTAAAGAAGCACTAATTGCGCAAGGGACGCCCAATAAATCGCCGCAAAAACAGAGCGTTGCAACAGGTGGCGGCCAAGCCGAATTGACCAGTGGCGCAGTCGGCGGCAATTGTCTTGATGCAGGCGAAACCCTGGAAACTCCCGGCAGCCTTGCCGCATCGGGTTACGTCCCGGCCGTGGCAATCTGACTTGTTAAGGCACCGTTTGGCCAGATTTCCTAAACCGCACGGCGAGCGATCCGCGCCAGCACGCTTTTCGCGGAACCGCCGCATGCATTGCCCGACAGCCGGCTTCAACGCCGAACGGGGCATCAAGATCTTTCCCGTCCGGTGGCACGGTGCCGCGCTCCTGGGCGCGGCACTCTTTCAGAAACCGCGCGGGGCGGCGCACTATTACCCGCCGTTCTCTATCAGAATTGCAGAACTCCGCGCCGATGAGTTTGAACCTGGGCATAGGCGACCCTTTTCCAGCGAGCCGCGCCGCCTGGTTCCTGGCTGTACAGCTGCGTTCAGGACACGTGGGAAAGAACCTGGCCAAAGTCAAGTTTCAGCCCTCAGAACAATGACGCCGTAGTCAACTGGACGAACTTACCGATGTGCGCGATCCATTTCGAAGAATACGGTGGAAGCAGTACCCCCCCAACTTGTTGAAACAAAAGAAAAACCGGCCCATTTCTGGACCGGTGGAAATTTAGGGGCCTGCAATTGGCAGCCGATTAGGGCGTTTTGGCAGCGATCTTACGCCAATTACAGACAACTCTAATACCGACTTACCCAATCACCCGCACTTCGAGTGGCCGCAGCTGCGGCAGGTCATGCAGCCTTCAATCATTTGCATGTCGAACTGGCCGCAGCTCGGGCAGGCCTTGCCGCGCGGCGCGTTCAGGTTCACCACCTGCGCCTGCGGGTCGGACTTCAGCCCCATGCCCTCGCCTTCCAGGAAGCCGGTCTTGACCATGTGTGTCTCGATCACACCACCGATCGCCGCCAGGATAGAGGGGATATACTTGCCCTGCACCCAGGCACCGCCGCGCGGATCGAAGACCGCTTTCAGCTCTTCCACCACAAAGGACACATCGCCGCCGCGCCGGAACACGGCCGAGATCATGCGCGTGAGCGCCAGGGTCCAGGCATAGTGCTCCATGTTCTTGGAGTTGATGAACACCTCGAACGGGCGGCGGTGGCCGTTGATGATGATGTCGTTGATGGTCAGGTAGATCGCGTGCTCGGAATCCGGCCACTTCAGCTTGTAGGTGTGGCCCTCCAGCGACTGCGGGCGGTCCAACGGCTCGGACATGTAGACCACTTCCGCGCCGTTCTCGTCCACGTCGCTTTCATGCGGCGCCTTGGCGGTCTCGCCCGGCGCAGTGTCAGCGCTCTCGCTGACCGACAGGACCGAGCCGGTCACATCGTTCGGACGGTAGGTGGTGCAGCCCTTGCAGCCCTGGTCCCAGGCCTGCATGTAGACGTCCTTGAAATCGTCAAAGGAGATGTCTTCCGGGCAGTTGATGGTCTTGGAAATCGACGAGTCGATCCACTTCTGCGCCGCCGCCTGCATCTTGACGTGGGCCGCGGGGCTCAGCGTCTGGGCGTTAACGAAATAGTCCGGCAGCTTGGCATCCGCGCCGAATTTCTCGCGGTACATCTGCACCGCATAGTCGACCACTTCCTCCTCGGTGCGGGAGCCGTCTTTCTGCAGCACCTTACGGGTGTAGGCATAGGCAAACACCGGCTCGATGCCAGAAGACACGTTGCCTGCATAAAGCGAGATTGTGCCGGTCGGCGCGATCGAGGTCAGCAGCGCATTGCGGATGCCATGCTCGCGGATCGCGTCGCGCACGTCATCGTCCATGTTCAGCATGTTGCCGGAGTTCAGGTACGCCTCGGCGTCGAACAGCGGGAACGCGCCCTTTTCCTTGGCCAATTCGACCGACGCCAGATACGCGGCGCGGGCGATCGCGTGCAGCCAGCGGTCGGTCTGACGCGCCGCCTCGTCGGAGCCGTATTCCAGACCCAGCATCAGGAGCGCATCAGCCAGGCCGGTGACACCCAGGCCGATCCGGCGCTTGTTCTTGGCCTCTTCCGCCTGCGCCTCCAGCGGGAATTTGGAGACGTCAACCACGTTGTCCATCATCCGCACGGCGGTGGCGACCAGCTCCTGCATCGCCTCCTGGTCCAGATGCGCGTCTTTCTCGAACGGGTTGGCCACCAGGCGGGCCATGTTGATCGAGCCCAGCAGGCAGGCGCCATAAGGCGGCAGAGGCTGCTCGCCGCAGGGGTTGGTGGCGCAGATGTTCTCGATATAGGAGAGGTTGTTGGCCTTGTTGATGCGGTCGATGAAGATCACGCCCGGCTCGGCATAATCATAGGTCGCCTGCATGATCTTGTTCCACAGGTCGCGGGCCTCGACAGTGTGGTAGACCTTGCCATCGAACACCAGCTCCCAGGAGCCGTCGGCCTTGACCGCTTCCATGAAGGCATCGGTGACCAGCACCGACATGTTGAACATGCGCAGGCGCGCCGGGTCGGACTTGGCGGTGATGAACTGCTCGATGTCCGGATGGTCGCAGCGCATGGTCGCCATCATCGCGCCGCGGCGCGAGCCGGCCGACATGATGGTGCGGCACATCGCGTCCCACACATCCATGAACGACAAGGGGCCGGAGGCATCCGCCGCCACGCCCTTCACATCGGCGCCGCGCGGCCGGATGGTCGAGAAGTCATAGCCGATGCCGCCGCCCTGCTGCATCGTCAGCGCTGCCTCTTTCAGCATGTCGAAGATGCCCGACATGCTGTCCGGGATGGTGCCCATGACAAAGCAGTTGAACAGGGTCACCTGGCGCGCGGTGCCTGCGCCTGCGGTGATCCGGCCCGCGGGCAGGTATTTGAAATCCTCCAGCGCGCCAAAGAACTTCTCTTCCCACGCCTCCGGCTTTTTCTCCGCCCGCGCCAGATCCCGCGCGATCCGCCGCCAGGTGTCCTCGACGGTCACGTCGATCGGCGCGCCATCGGCCTGCTTGAAACGGTACTTCATATCCCAGATCTGCTCGGCAATGGGGGCGGCAAAGCGGCTCATGTGTCGGTCCTTTGAGTCGTAGTGGCGTCTTAGCGTCGGAAAAGCGGCTCCGGCACCGGAAATTACCCCGGCAGCGAATCCGCGAATTGTTAATGCTTACTTGCAGCAAAAGCGTGGAAGAACACAATACCTTGAAGGCAGCGATCAGTAAACTACTATATACTGTCAGAACTATGGACGACTCTGTGGGGAACCTGTGGATAAACGCGTGAATCTTGTGAAGCTTTCGGTGGGCACCGAAAGCGTCGAAAGCCTGATGGCCTGGCAAGCGATGCGCCGCAAGGAGCTGCCCGGCGGCCTGCCCCGCCACGTCACCCGCATGTGGCCCAAGCGCGAGGCCGAAATCCTCAATGGCGGCTCGATTTACTGGGTGATCAAGGGGCTGATCCAATGCCGCCAGCGTATCCTGCGGCTGGATGAGGTGACGGGCGAGGACGGCATCCGCCGATGCGCCATCGTGCTGGATCCGGAGGTGCACCGCACCCATACGGCGCAAAAGCGCCCGTTCCAGGGCTGGCGTTACCTCAAGCCCGAGGAATCGCCTGCCGACCTGCCCGCAGGCAAGACACAGGAAGAACCGCTGCCGCCGGAGCTGTCGCAGGCGCTGGCCGAGATTGGCGTGATCTGATCCAGCCGCCGCGGCGGCCTGGGCAGACGGCAACCCGCCTGCCCCTCCAGCACTGCTATTTTACTTCAGCAAGGCAAGCAGCTCTTTGGCGGCAGCTTCCGAGGACGCCGGGTTCTGGCCGGTGACCAGCTTGCCGTCGACCTCGACGTAAGACGCCCAATCATCGCCCTTGCGGTAGTCGGCGCCGTTGTCCTTCAGCATATCCTCGACCAGGAAGGGCACAACATCGGTCAGGCCCACGCCCTCTTCCTCGCCGTTGGTGAAACCGGTCACGCGGCGGCCCTTGACCAGCGGCTCGCCATCGCTGCCATTCACGTGGCGGAACACGCCCGGCGCGTGGCAGACGGCACCGATCGGCCGGTCCGCGGCGGCAAAGCTTTCCAGCAGCTTGCGGCTGTCCGCACTCTCGGCCAGATCCCACAACGGGCCGTGGCCGCCGGGATAAAAGACCGCGTCGAACTGATCCGCGTCGACACTGGACAGTTTCACTGTATTGGCCAGCGCCTGCTGCGCGGCATCATCCTGCTTGAACCGGCGGGTGGCATCGGTCTGGGCGTCCTCAGAGTCCGATTTCGGGTCCAGCGGCGGCTGGCCGCCCTTGGGCGAGGCCAAGGTGATCTCGGCGCCGGCATCGCGCAGCACGTAATAAGGTGCGGCGAATTCTTCCAGCCAGAACCCGGTTTTTTCCCCGGTGTCCCCCAGCTGATCGTGCGACGTCAAAACCATCAGAATTTTCATAGCCTGTCCTTTCAGTTGGAGTTTACCCCACCCCAGCTAAGACCGGCGCCGCGGATTTAAACCCGGGCGCCGGAGAAAGGCATCACGCCATGTTCACGGTTTCTTGAGGTTGCGCACCGGCCCGCCCGGACAGGCCGCCGCGCTCAGGCGCGGTTTTCCAGCAAATCCAGCAAGGTATTCAGCGCCGCCTTGTCGTCAGCCGTGTATTTCGCCACCCGGCTGCGCCACAGGGTGGCCTGCGACTTCAGCACCAGGCCGTCGCTCAGCAGCTTCAGGTGGTTTGCCCGCAGGGTTTCGCCGGTAGAGGTAATATCGGCCACCATCTCGGCGGTTTCGTTCTTCACCGTGCCTTCGGTTGCGCCCTGGCTGTCCACCAGCTGGTAATCCGCCACGCCCGCATCGGTCAGGAATTCCCGCACAAGCCGGTGGTACTTGGTGGCAATGCGCAACCGGTGGCCATGCTGCGCCCGAAACGCCGAGGCAGCCGCATCCAGGTCATCCAGCGTGTCCACGTCGATCCAGAACTGCGGCACCGCCAGCACCAGGTCGGCATGGCCGAACCCCAGCTCCGCCAGGTCTTCCACCTGCTGTTCGAACCGCGGCAGCTTCTCCTGCACAAGGTCGGTGCCAGTGACGCCCAGGTGAATGCGCCCGGCTGCCAGCTCGCGCGGGATCTCGCCCGCCGACAGCAGCACCAGCTCCATGTTCGACACGCCCTCGACCGCGCCGGCATATTCGCGGTCGGACCCGGTGCGCGACAAGGTCACGCCGCGCTTGGCAAACCAGTCGAAGGTCTTCTCCATCAGCCGCCCCTTGGACGGCACGCCCAGCTTCAAGGTCATGCGCGCGTCTCCTCAAGCTGCAGCATCAGGTCGGGGCGCAGCACGCCGCCCACCGCCGGGATCTCCTCGCCGTCGCCCAGCTGCCGGGTCAGCGCGTCATAGCGCCCGCCGCTGGCGACCGGCGGCAGATCGGGGCGCGCCTCGGCATAAAAGCCGAACACGAACCCGTCATAATACTCCATCGAGGTGCGCCCGTAGGACGCCTCGAAATCCAGGTTCTCGACGTCCACGCCGCGCGCCTTCATCGCTGCGGTGCGCGCATCCAGCCGGTCCAGCGCCGCGTTGATCTGCGGCAGGTCCACGGCAATATCGCGCATCTGCTCGGTGGCAAACGGCACCGTCTCCCGGACCGCCATCAGCGCTTCCAGCGCCAGCAGCTCGTTTTCGGAAATCGGCGGCGCCTTGGCATCCTCGCGCAGCGCATCGACCCGCGCCTGCACCTCTGCCGCACGGCGCTTGCCCAGCTCCACTGCCGAGCCGGTCAGATCGCCCTCGGTTTCCAGCAGCTTCCTGCGGCTTTCCGGCACCGGGGTGCGCCCTGCAAAGCGGTCCAGCAAAGAGCGGAACCGGCGCGGACGCCAGATGTGCCGCATCAGCGCCGCCTTGCGTTTGCCCGTGGTGTTCAGCCCCTGCACGGCGGCCATCAGGATGCCGATATCACCGGTCGCAGCCCGCAAGGGCAGTCCCCGCACCTGCAGCGCAAACAGCGAAAACACCTCGGCATCCGCCGCCGCGGCATCATCGCGCTCGAACACCTCATAGCCGACCTGCAGGTATTCGTTGGGCCGGTCCGGATCCATCTCCTGACGCCGGAACACTTCGCCGGAATAGGTATAGCGCGCAGGCTCCGCCCCGTGGCGCATATGCGCCTCCACCACCGGCACGGTGAAGTCCGGGCGCAGCATCTGCTCGCCCCGCAGCGCGTCCGAGGTCACATAAGCGCGCGCCCTGATGTCCTCGCCGTACAAATCCAAAAGCGTGCCAGCGGGCTGCAGCAGCGGCGTGTCCACCACCTGCGCGCCTGCGGCCTCGAACCGGAGCCGCAGCATCGCAGCACGGGCCTGTATCTGGGATTGAACCGCCATAATCAGCCCTGCCCGTCAAGGATTTCACGCACCTTGGCCACCAGTTCCGTGCGGGGCACTTCAAACTGGCTCGGGCGTTCCTTCCACTCTTCCAAGGTCGCGCTTTCGGCGATCTTCGCCCCCAGGATCAGGTCCTTGATCTGCACCACGCCATTGGCCTTTTCGTCGCCGCCTTCGATCACGGCCACCGGCGAATTCCGCTTGTCCGCATACTTCAGCTGGTTGCCGAAGTTCTTGGGGTTGCCCAGATAGACTTCGGCCCGGATGCCCGCGTTGCGCAGCTCCGCCACCATCTCCTGGTAATCCGCCATCCGGCCGCGGTCCATCACGGTGACGACCACCGGCCCGGTAGCCTCCGCCGTCAGCCGCCCCTTGGCGTGCAGCGCCGCCAGCAGCCGGTCGACACCGACCGAAACACCGACCGCGGGCACTTCCTGCCCGGTGAAGCGCTTGACGAGGCCATCATACCGCCCGCCGCCCGAGACCGAGCCGAACTGCCGCTTGCGGCCCTTCTCATCCAGGATCTCAAAGGTCAGCTCCGCCTCGAACACCGGCCCGGTGTAATACCCCAGCCCGCGTACCACCGAGGGGTCGATCTCGATCCGGTCCTTGCCGTAACCGCCCGCGGCCAGCAGCTCGCCGATCTGCTCCAGCTCGGCAATGCCCTCCTGGCCAACCTTGCTGTCGCCCACGGCGGAGCGCAGGTTGGCAATGGTGCCCGCAGCCTCAGCCGCCTTGGAAGTGAGGAAGGCCAGCACCGGCGCTGCCTGATCGTCCGACAGGCCAACCCCGTCGATGAACGCACCGGAGGCATCCAGTCGGCCCTTGGTCAGCAGCTCGCGCACACCGGCTTCGCCCACCTTGTCGAACTTGTCGATGGTGCGCAGCACGTCGTCGCGCTTGGCATCGCCGTCGCCAAGTCCCATCGCCTCAAGCACGCCGTTCAGGACCTTGCGGTTATTCACCCGCACCAGATAGTCGCCGCGCGGGATGCCGACGGTCTCCAGCGTGTCGCTGAGCATCGCGCAGATCTCGGCATCAGCAGCCATCGAGGCGCTGCCCACGGTATCCGCATCGCACTGGTAGAACTGGCGGAAGCGGCCCGGCCCCGGCTTCTCGTTGCGCCAGACGGGCCCCATCGCATAGCGGCGGTAGGGTGTCGGCAGGTCGTTGCGGTGCTGTGCATAAACCCGCGCCAAGGGCGCCGTCAGGTCATAGCGCAGCGCCATCCAGTCGCCGTTGCCGTCGTCCTCGGTCTCCTGCCAGGCAAACACGCCCTCGTTCGGACGGTCCACGTCCGGCAGGAATTTGCCCAGCGCTTCAACGGTTTCCACCGCCGACGACTCCAGCGCCTCGAACCCGTAATGATGATACACACCCGCGATGGCCCGCAGCATCTCGCTGCGCTGGGTCACCTCCGCACCGAAATAGTCACGGAACCCCTTCGGCGTCTGCGCCTTGGGGCGGGGCTGTTTCTTCACTTTGGCCATATGAGGCCTCCTCACGGGTAGCGGTTTCACTCGCCCGGCGGTCTAGCGGAAGCAGGCCGCAACGGCAAGACGAAGCCGGCAGGAGCCAATGCCGCAGCAGATAAAGCGGGACGAGGGTTGCGCCGCCCCGTGGGGGGCGGGTCATGCCGGAGGCATGCTTTCGGCATGACGCGGCCCGGCCTCGCGTCCGGGCGGGACTTTGCATTTGAACGTTGCTCCTTTATGAGCCCCATCAAACCTTAGGAGGCACGCCATGCAGCATCTGGAAGAGCAAATCGCCCATCTGACCCGCAGCGTGGAGGAGATGAGCGACGTGATCGCCCGCCAGCAGAAGGAGATCGACGTGCTGACCCGCCGCGTCGCCATGCTGATGCAGCGCGAGGCCGAGCGCCAGCAGGACGGCGGCGGCGGCGTGGTGATCGGCGACGAACGCCCGCCGCATTACTGACGGCCTGCCGCAGGCGGCGGAAGAATTTTGACTGAAAATTCTTGCTCAGAAAATTTGCAATTTTCTGATTGCGGCCGCCCTGCCTCGCACGCCGCTAGCCGCCCTGGGCAGCCCCAAAGCCCTGCCCGACAATGCGCGCGGCCAGCTGCACATGCTCGGCCTGGCTCTCCCCTTCCGACAGCGCAGAAAGCGGAATGTCCAGTTCGTAGACCAGCTTGCCGCCGCCGATCGTCCTGCTGGCTTCACCCTGCAGCATCGACGGCACAATCTGGGTCAGCAGGCGGGTGCCGAACCCGGTTCTCCCGGCCCCGTCCTGAGGCAGCTCCGAATGCGGCGAAACATCTTCTTCCCACCGCAGCTGCAGCCGTTTCTGCCCTGGACCCTCTGCGCTGACCGCCCAGGTCACGCTGATCCGCGCATCCTCCGAGCCGTACTTTTGCGCGTTTGTCGCCAGTTCATGCAGCGCCAGGCTGATCTGCTGCGCCGCCTCCGAACCCGTCTTCACGTCCGGGCCGCCGACCGTCAGCCTGTCGCCAAAGGTCAGCTGAACCGGTTCAAGCTGCGAACGGATAACGCCCCCCAGATCGGCCGTGGCGCCCGACGGCTCCTGCATGACGGTCTGGGTGGCAGAGGCCAGCGCGTTCAGCCGCCCGGTGAAGACGCTGACGAATTCGTCCACGTTCGTGACGCCGCGCGCGCTCTGCCGCGCCATCGACGACACCACGGCAATCATGTTGTGGCTGCGGTGCACCGCTTCCCTCGCCGTGACGGCAAGCTTGGCGTTGACGTTCCGCAGTTCCGCCGTGCGCTCCTCGACCTGAACCTCAAGGTCGTGCCGCGCCTGCCGCAGCACATTCAGGGTCGCTTCATGCGCGGCCACTTCATCCAGCAGCTTGCTGTTGGCGTGTTCCAGATCGCGGCGGCCCGGTATCGCGACCAGAACCGGAACCAGCTTGAACAAGACCACCGCGGTGGTTGCCGACACCAAGCCGGTCGCGAGCTTCAAAAGGCCCTGTGCAGGGTAAACCGGCCACCAGAGCGTCACGATCGACACCGCATGGGTGAGGCCGCAAAGCAGGATGAAGGAGGCAAACAGCAGAACCAGACCGCGGTGCTTGATATCCTTGCGCTGCTTCAGAACCCTGAGCAGGGCCAGCGGTATGGCGAAATAGGCGAGGAATATCAGCACGTCCGATCCGGCCCAAAGGATCAGCAGCCAAGGCTCCCAAAGCAGGCACATGCCATGCGGCATGTATTGCCCGAAATCCAACAATGTCTGCACTGCGGCAACCTCCACTCCTATGGCGGAACCGGTGCCGGCCGGATCCATTCAGGCACCCAACGCGGTCCTGCACTCATACGTTGCATTAATTTTCCCGCGAGGGAACCCGCAGTGCAGGCACCGGGGTTTCCGTCAGTGGCCGAAGGCTCCCCTGCCCCTCAGATCTCCTCCACGTCCATCACCCCGTCGAGCGATTTCAGCGCGCCCTTAATCTGCGGGTTGATCGGGAACGCCTGGCCCAGGTCCATCTCCACATCGCCGGGCAGGCCTGGATCCTGAAGGTACATATAGACCTCGCCGCGCGCGGCATTGCGGGCCGCCGCCTTGGCATCCTCCAGCACCTGCGCCACGGTGCCCACCGCCGCCGCATCACTGAGGTAAACCCGCAAGCTGCTGCGCCCGGCATCGGCAATGGCGCTGTCCACCGGCCCGACTGAACGCACTAGCAGCTTCAGCTGATCGCTCTCCATCGTGGCCTCGGCGGTGATCACTACCTTGGACCCGGTCTCCAGATACTCGCGGGATTTCTCCAGCACCTCGGAGAACAACGTCACTTCAAACGCGCCAGACGGATCCGACAATTGAGCAAAGGCAAAACGGTTGCCGCGGGCGGATTTCCTCTCCTGCCGTCCGGCCACCACGCCTGCCATCTTGGCGATACAGGCACCGCGCTCGGCCTTGGCGGTCACCTCATCCAGCGTCATCACATCCTTGCGCTTCAGCGCCGGCATGTAATCGTCCAGCGGGTGGCCTGACAGGTAGAAGCCGATCGCCTTGAACTCCTCGCTCAGCCGCTCGGCCGGCAGCCAGTCCGGCACCGAGGGCAGACGCGGCTCCGGCAGGTCCTCGCCCGCCTCGCCGAACAGCGACACCTGGTTCGAGTTCCGCTGGTCATGCACCGCGGCGGAGTAGTCCACCAGCGCGCCCAGGCTCTCAAACACCCGGCGGCGGTTGGAATCGAGCTGGTCAAAGGCCCCCGCCCGCGCCAGCATCTCCAAGGGCCGCTTGCCCACTTTCTTGAGGTTCACCCGGCGGGCAAAGTCATAGACGTTGACAAAGGGACGCTCGCGGCCGTCCTCATTGCGGGCCTCAGCCACCAGCCGCATCACGTCCAGGCCGACGTTCTTCAGTGCGCCCAGCGCGTAGACCAGCTCCCCGTTCACCACGTTGAACGTCGCCAGCGAGCGGTTGATGCAAGGCGGCACGTATTTCAGCCCCAGCCCCTTTTTCACTTCCTCGAAGTAGATCGCCAGCTTGTCGGTCAGGTGAATATCGCAGTTCATGACACCGGCCATGAACTCCACCGGATGGTTCGCCTTGAGCCAGCCGGTCTGGTAGCTGACCACCGCATAGGCCGCCGCGTGGGATTTGTTGAAGCCGTAGTTGGCGAACTTCTCCAGAAGGTCGAAAACCTCGCTGGCCTTCTTCTTGTCGACGCCATTTTCCGCCGCGCCCTTCTCGAATTTCGGGCGTTCGGCGTCCATCGCCTCCTTGATCTTCTTACCCATCGCCCGGCGCAGCAGGTCCGCACCGCCTAGGGTGTAGTTCGCCATCACCTGGGCGATCTGCATCACCTGCTCCTGATAGACGATGATGCCCTGGGTCTCTTCCAGGATGTGGTCGATCAAGGGGTGGACAGAGGTGATCTCGCGCTGGCCGTTCTTCACCTCGCAGTAGACCGGGATGTTTTCCATCGGGCCGGGGCGGTACAGCGCCACCAGCGCCACGATGTCCTCGATACAGGTGGGCTTCATGCGCTTCAGCGCATCCATCATGCCGGTGGATTCCACCTGGAACACCGCCACCGTCTTGGCGCGGGAGTAGAGGTCGTAGGTGACCTTGTCATCCAGCGGAATGGCGTTGATCTGGTTCTCGGCGCCTTCCGGCGGGTCATAAAGCTGGGTGCCGTCCGCGGCGATATGCAGGTCGCGGCCCGACTGGAAGATCAGGTCCATCGCGTTCTGAATGACGGTCAGGGTCTTGAGGCCCAGGAAGTCGAATTTCACCAGCCCGGCCTGCTCCACCCATTTCATGTTGAACTGGGTTGCCGGCATGTCAGAGCGCGGATCGCGGTAAAGCGGCACCAGCGCATCCAGCGGCCGGTCGCCGATCACCACACCCGCCGCGTGGGTACCGGCAGAGCGCAGCAGCCCCTCAACCTGCTGGCCATAGGTCAGCAGCCGGTCCACCACCGGCTCGTTGCGGGCCTCCTCGCTCAGTCGCGGCTCTTCCTTCAGCGCGTCGGCGATGGACATCGGCTTCACGCCCTCGACCGGGATCAGCTTGGACAGCCGGTCCACCTGGCCATAGGGCATCTGCAAGACCCGCCCCATGTCACGCACCGCCGCCTTGGACAAAAGCGCGCCAAAGGTGATGATCTGCCCCACCTTGTCGCGGCCGTATTTCTCCTGCACGTATTTGATGACCTCCTCGCGGCGGTCCATGCAGAAGTCGATGTCGAAGTCCGGCATCGACACCCGTTCCGGGTTCAGGAAGCGTTCAAACAGCAGTGAATACCGCAGCGGGTCAAGGTCGGTAATCGTCAGCGCATAGGCGACCAGGGAGCCCGCACCGGAGCCCCGCCCCGGCCCCACCGGAATATCGTGGTCCTTGGCCCATTGGATAAAGTCGGCAACGATCAGGAAGTAGCCGGGGAACCCCATCCCCTCAATGATCCCCAGCTCGAAGTCGAGCCGCTCCTGGTATTCCTCGACGCTCACCGCATGGGGGATCACGGCCAGACGCTTTTGCAGGCCCTCGTTGGCGATGCGGCGCAGTTCGGCCACCTCGTCGTCGGCGAACTTCGGCAGGATCGGGTCGCGGCGGTACGCCATAAAGGCGCAGCGCTTGGCGATCTCCACCGTGTTCTCAATCGCCTCCGGCAAGTCGGCAAACAGCGCAACCATCTCTTCCTGGCTCTTGAAGTAATGCTGCGCGGTCAGCCGCCGCCGCGGCTCCACCTGGTCGACATAGGCGCCCTCGGCGATACAGATCATCGCGTCATGCGCCTCGAACATCTCCGTGTTCGGGAAATAGACGTCATTGGTGGCGACCAGCGGCAGGTCCATCGCATAGGCCATTTCCACATGGCCGCGCTCGGTCTGCTTCTCCGCCTCCGGCTGGCCATGCTCGCCCGGATGGCGCTGCAGCTCGACATACAGCCGGTCCGGGAAAATCGCCTTCAGCCGCTGCATCAGCGCTTCCGCCGCCGGACGCTGTCCCATCTGCAACAGCCGCCCCACCGGCCCGTCCGGCCCGCCGCTCAGGCAGATCACCCCGCCGGAATAAGTCTCCAGCTCCTCCAGCGTCACATGCGGCAGCTCGCCCCCCTGCCGCAGATACAGGCAGGAATTCAGCTTCATCAGATGCTCATATCCCGCCTCGCTCTGGGCCAGCAGCACCAGCGGCGCAGGCGGCTTGGGCCGCTCGCCCGGTGCCGGCTCCGTGAACCGCAGATCCACCTGACAGCCGATGATCGGCTGCACCCCCGCCCCGCTCGCCGACACGGAAAACTCCAGCGCCGAGAACAGGTTGTTGGTGTCCGTCACCGCAATTGCGGGCATTTCGTGCTTCTTGCACAGGTCCGGCAGCTTCTTCAGCCGCAGCGCCCCCTCCAGCAAGGAATACTCGGTATGGGTGCGCAGGTGAATGAATCGGGGAGAGCTTGTCATGCCGCCACGCTACCGTATTGCCGCAGCGGGGTGAACGGGCGAACTGCACAGCCCGCCTCCCGCAATTACGGAAGGGTCCCTTGCTATTTTCAGGATTTTTTTGAAGCTGTTTCGCCATCCAGCCGGCCCTGCCGCAAAGATACAGCTAAAAAGCATAAAAAATAACAGCATAGCCGCGAATCCCGCAACTTTATTGCGTCGCAGGTTACTGCAGTGCGGCGGCGGTTTTCCTTGCTTTGACAAGGGGATGCTCCCTAGGCTGTTAGCAGCAAGCAATAAACAGCCCGCCGCACCTTCTACGCCGCATCGAAGGGCGGCACATCGGGTCAACGGGGTAACGCGGCGGGTCTCGGGAAGATGGCACTCACCTTTCGTCTGAACGGTGAAACGGTCCGCATCACGGACGCACGCCCGTCAGTAACGCTGCTGGACTGGCTGCGCGAAGAACAGGGCCTCACCGGCACCAAGGAGGGCTGCAACGAAGGCGATTGCGGCGCCTGCACCGTCATGGTCACGGATTCACGCGGATCGAAGGCGTTGAACGCCTGCATCCTGTTCCTGCCGCAATTGCAGGGCAAATCCGTCCGCACAGTCGAGGGCGCCTCCGGCCCGGACGGCAGCCTGCACCCGGTCCAGCAGGCGATGGTGGACCGCCACGGCAGCCAATGCGGCTTCTGCACTCCCGGTTTCATCATGTCGATGGTCACTGCCCACGCCAACGGCGCCACGGATTTCGACGACCAGCTCGCAGGCAACCTCTGCCGCTGCACCGGCTACGCCCCGATCATCCGCGCCGCCGAGACCGCCAAGGATGCCGCGGTCCCGGACTGGATCGCACAGGAAGGATCCTTCATCTGGCCGGAAATATCCCGGGGGGAGGCCGCAGGCCGGGGGGCAGCGCCCCCTATGCTGCCGGGTTCCGCCGATGAACTGGCAGAGCTTTACGCCGCCCGCCCCGACGCCACCCTGGTCGCAGGCGCCACCGACGTCGGCCTCTGGGTCACCAAGCAACTCCGCCGCCTGCCGCAGATGATCTTCCTCGGCGGCTGCGATGACCTCAAGGGGATCGAGGTCACGGACAGCACCGTCCGCATCAAGGCCATGGCAGACATGAACGATCTGCGCGCCGCGATGGAGCCGCTGCACCCGTCCTTCGCGGAAATGCTGCGCCGCTTTGCCTCCCAGCAGATCCGCGCCGCCGCCACCGTCGGCGGCAATATCGCCAACGGCTCCCCCATCGGCGACACCCCGCCCGCGCTGATTGCCCTCGGCGCCACCCTGCACCTGCGCAAGGGGGACAGCCGCCGCGAACTGCCGCTGGAGGACTTCTTCATCGACTACGGCAAGCAAGACCGCCAGCACGGCGAGTTCGTCGAGGCTGTCAGCTTCCCGCGCCAACCCGACGCGCTCAAGGTTTACAAGCTGTCGAAACGCTTTGACCAGGATATCTCCGCGGTCCTCGGTGCCTTTAACGTGACCGTGATGAACGGCAAGGTGACCGCCGCCCACATCGCCTTTGGCGGTATGGCGGGCATCCCGAAACGCGCCGCCGCCGTCGAGGCCGCCCTCACCGGCCAGCAATGGGATGAGGCCACCATCGAGGCCGCCTCAGCCGCTTTCGATCAGGACTTCACCCCGATGACCGACATGCGCGCCTCTGCCGAATACCGGCTGGAAACTGCGCGCAACATGCTGGCCCGCTATTTCACCGACCTGAACGGCCAGCCGGTCTCGGTACTGGAGGTGCGGCCATGAGCGTCAGCAAACCCCTCCCCCATGACTCCGCCCGGCTGCATGTGACCGGCGCCGCCCGCTATGTCGACGACATCCCCTCGCCCGCGGGCACGCTGCACCTGGCCTTCGGCCTCTCCCCCATTGCCCGCGGCCATATCACCGGCATGGACCTCAGCGAGGTGCAGCAAAGCCCCGGTGTCGTGGCGGTGCTGACCGCCAAGGGGCTGCCCTTTGCCAATGACGTCTCCCCCTCGATCCACGACGAGCCGCTGCTGGCGGCTGGAACCGTCAACTATGTCGGCCAGCCGGTGTTCATGGTCGTCGCCGACAGCCACCTCAATGCCCGCATCGCCGCCCGCAAGGGACAGGTGGACTACACCGAAGAACCCGCCCTCCTGACTCTGGACGCGGCGCTGGCCGCCGACAGCCGGTTCGAAGAAGGCCCGCGCATCTATCAGAAAGGCGACGCGGCCTCCGCCATTGATGCCGCACCGCGCACCGTCGAAGGCACGTTTGAGCTGGGCGGGCAGGAGCACTTCTACCTCGAAGGCCAGGCCGGAATGGCCTGGCCGCAGGAGGATGGCGGCATGCATGTGTTTTCCTCCACCCAGCACCCGACGGAGATCCAGCACAAGGTTGCCGACGCCATCGGCCTGCCGATGCATGCCGTGCGGGTCGAGACCCGGCGCATGGGCGGCGGCTTTGGCGGCAAGGAAAGCCAGGGCAACGCGCTCGCCGTCGCCTGCGCCGTGGCGGCCCGGCTGACCGGCAAGCCCTGCAAGATGCGCTATGACCGTGACGACGACATGGTGATCACCGGCAAGCGCCACGCCTTCCGCATCTCCTACCGCGCGGGCTTTGACGGTGACGGCCGCCTGCAAGGCGTCGAGTTCCTGCATCTGGTGGATTGCGGCTGGGCGCAGGACCTGTCGCTGCCGGTTGCCGACCGCGCCATGCTGCACGCCGACAACGCCTATCTGATCCCGAATATCCGCATCGAAAGCCACCGCCTGCGCACCAACCGGCAAAGCGCCACCGCCTACCGCGGCTTTGGCGGCCCGCAAGGCATGGTCGGGATCGAGCGGGTGATGGACCAAATCGCCCATGATCTGGGGCTGGACCCGGCAGAGCTGCGGCAGCGCAATTACTATGCGCCGATGCGGAGCCCCGATGCCCCGCCGGGCGAGCCGCAAGAGACCTCCGGCCAGCCTGCGGACCCGGACGCCGACCTCGCCTCCCGTGGCGCGCCGGCGCAGCCCGCCAAGACCAGCCCGCCGCCCAAGGACGTGCAGACGACCCCCTACCACATGCCGGTCGAGGACTTCATCCTGCACGATCTGACTGCCGAGCTGCTGAAAACCTCGGACTACGCGGCACGCAAAGACGCAATTGCCAAGTGGAACAAGGGCCAGACGCATCTGAAGCGCGGCATTGCCTTCTCGCCGGTG
Source organism: Leisingera sp. CC-HEC096 (assembly GCF_059429235.1). Lineage (NCBI taxonomy): Bacteria > Pseudomonadati > Pseudomonadota > Alphaproteobacteria > Rhodobacterales > Roseobacteraceae > Leisingera > Leisingera sp. CC-HEC096. The sequence goes on along the minus strand of NZ_JCAIJS010000001.1, from coordinate 30,216 downwards.
AAATTCGGCATTTCCTTCACCCTCACCCACCTCAACCAGGCCGGCGCATTGGTGCATGTCTACCAGGACGGCTCGGTGCATCTGAACCACGGCGGCACCGAGATGGGCCAGGGCCTGTTCCAGAAGGTGGCGCAGGTCGCCGCCAACCGCTTCGGCATCCCGCTGGACATGGTCAAGATCACTGCCAGCGACACCGGCAAGGTGCCCAACACCTCCGCCACCGCCGCCTCCTCCGGCTCGGACCTGAACGGCATGGCGGTCAAGGCCGCCTGCGACACCATCCGCGACCGCATGGCCGAACATCTGGCGCTGCAGCACCAGGCCAGCCCCGGCGATGTGGTGTTTGACAACGGCATGGTGCGGATCGGCCAGGATGAGATGACATTCGAGAAGGCCGCGATGACCTGCTACCAGGGCCGCGTCAGCCTGTCGGCCACAGGCTTCTACAAGACCCCCAAGGTCGAATGGGACCGGATCAAGGGCCAGGGCCGCCCGTTCTACTACTTCGCTTACGGTGCAGCGGTAACGGAGGTGGCCGTCGACGCGCTCACCGGCGAGAACCGCATCCTGCGTGCCGACATCCTGCATGACGCCGGCACCTCGCTGAACCCGGCGCTGGACATCGGCCAGATCGAGGGCGGCTATGTCCAGGGCGCGGGCTGGCTGACGACCGAGGAACTGGTCTGGGACAATACCGGCCGCCTGCGCACCCATGCGCCCTCCACCTACAAGATCCCCGCCTGCTCCGACCGGCCTGATGTGTTCAACGTGAATCTTTTCGCCGGCCAGAACCGCGAGGACACCATCTACCGCTCCAAGGCGGTGGGCGAGCCGCCGTTCATGCTGGGCATTTCCGCCTGGCTGGCGCTCAGCAATGCGGTCTGTGCCTTTGGCGACGCCTATCCGGCACTCAATGCGCCTGCCACCGCAGAAGAGGTCTGGCGGGCAGTCCGGAGAGTGCGCGATGGGGTTTGACGTCCAGGAACTGCGCCGAGCGGTTGCCGCGCATGGCCGCGTGGTGCGGGTGGTGATCGCCGCCGTCCGCGGTTCCTCCCCGCGCGAGACCGGCACCGCGATGCTGGTGTGGGAGACCGGCCAGTCCGGCACCATCGGCGGCGGCACCCTGGAATTTGAGGCGGCAGAGGCTGCCCGGCGGCAAGTCGCCCCCAAGCAGATCAGCACCCATGCGCTGGGGCCGGACCTGGGCCAGTGCTGCGGCGGTGCGGTCACGCTTTTCAGCGAAGTTTATGAGGCCGAAGACCTGGCCGCGCTGGATAGCCACGTCATCGCCCGCCCGGCCAGCCCGGCGCTGATGCCGGTGGCGGTAAAGCGCCTCCTCGCCGGCGCCCGCGGCCAGGGGCAGACACCCGCGCCGCAGCTGGTCGAGGGCTGGATGATCGAGCCGGTGCATCAGCCGCAGTTGCCGGTCTGGATCTGGGGCGCGGGCCATGTCGGGCGGGCGCTGGCGGATGTGCTGGCGCCGCTGCCGGACCTGCAGATCACCTGGGTGGATACCGACGCCGAGCGGTTCCCGGACGGCATCCCGTCCGGCGTCACCGCGGTTCCGGCAGCTGACGTTGCGCTCCTTGTGCCCCATGCGCCTGAAAACGCTGCGCATTTGGTGCTGACCTATTCCCATGCGCTGGATCTGGCGCTATGCCACGCGCTGTTGGGCCATGGCTTTGCCTTTGCCGGGCTGATCGGCTCCAAAACCAAATGGGCGCGGTTCCGCTCGCGTCTTGCCGCCCTGGGGCACTCTCCCGGGGCAATCGCAAGGATCACCTGCCCGATCGGCGATCCGGAACTTGGAAAACACCCGCAGATGATTGCGGTCGGCGTGGCGGCGCAGCTGCTGCGGCACGGAAAAGAAGACGAACAGAGAGAGGACCGGCGCGCGTGAGTGTACCACTGTTGAGCCTGCAAGGCCTGACCAAGGCCTACCCCGGGGTTGTGGCCAATGACACCGTTTCCTTTGACATCGGCGAGGGAGAGGTTCACGCCCTGCTCGGCGAAAACGGCGCCGGGAAATCGACGCTGGTCAAGATGATCTATGGCCTGGTGAAGCCCGACAGCGGCAAGATGCTGCTGCGCGGCGAACCTTTCGAGCCGGCCGAGCCGCGCCAGGCGCGGGCGGACGGCATCGCCATGGTGTTCCAGCACTTCTCGCTGTTTGACGCGCTGAACGTGGCCGAGAACATCGCGCTCGGCATGGAGAACCCGCCGGAAATGCGCGACCTTGCGGCCCGCATCCGCGAGGTGTCGGAAACCTACGGCCTGCCGCTGGACCCCTTCCGCACCGTCGGCGACCTCTCCGCGGGCGAACGCCAGCGGGTCGAGATCATCCGCTGCCTGCTGCAGGACCCGAAACTGCTGATCATGGATGAGCCGACCTCGGTCCTCACCCCGCAGGAAGTCGATATCCTGTTCGAAACCCTTCAGAAACTGCGCTCCGAGGGCACCTCGATCCTGTATATTTCGCACAAGCTGGAGGAAATCCGCACCCTGTGCGATCACGCCACCATCCTGCGCCTGGGCAAGAACGTCGGCGAATGCACGCCCGCCGACACCTCGGCCCGCGACATGGCGGAGATGATGGTCGGCAGCACCCTGCAGACGCCGCAGCGCGAGGCCCGCGAATTCGGCCCCGTCGCGATGGACATCTCCGGCCTGTCGGTGCCGGCGCCTTCCGCCTTTGGCACCGCGCTCAAGAACGTGCATCTGACCGTGCGCAAGGGCGAGATCCTCGGCATCGGCGGTGTTGCCGGCAACGGCCAGGACGAACTGCTGGGCGTGCTGTCGGGCGAAACCCTGACCGAGGCCGACGCCGTGAAGCTGCACGGCGAGCCGATCGGCAAGCTGGGCCCCACCGCGCGGCGCAGGCTGGGTGTGCTGGCCGCGCCGGAGGAACGCCTGGGCCACGCCGCCGCCCCGGACATGAGCCTGACCGAGAACGCCATGCTCACCGGATCCGTGCGCGAGGGGCTGGAGAAGAACGGCTTCCTCGACTGGGGCAAGACCAAGGAGTTTGCCGAGCGCGTCATCAAGGCCTTCGACGTCCGCACGCCGGGCCCCGGCAATGCGGCGCGCTCGCTGTCGGGCGGCAATCTGCAGAAATTCGTGATCGGGCGGGAAGTGCTGCAGAACCCGGATGTGCTGGTGGTGAACCAGCCGACCTGGGGCGTGGACGCCGCCGCTGCCGCCGCCATCCGCCAGTCGCTGCTGGATCTGGCCGCCAAGGGCACCGCAGTGATCTGCATCAGCCAGGATCTGGACGAGCTGATGGAGATCTCCGACAGCTTTGCCGCCTTGAACGAAGGCCGCCTCAGCGCCCCGCGCGAGGCCGCGGGCCTGACGGTGGACGAGATCGGCCTGATGATGGGCGGCGCCCACGGCATGGAGGTGGCGCATGTCTGAGAGTTCGGGACGCCTCCGGCGGGAGTATTTTTGGAAAGATGAAAAGGGAGCCGCTTGAATGATCCGGCTTGAGAAAAGGCCGCAGCCGTCGCGCGCCTGGTCGATGGCGACGCCGCTGGTGGCGGTGCTGGCGACGATGTTTTTTGGCGGGCTGCTGTTTGCCGCGCTCGGCAAACCGCCGGTTGAGGCGATCCGCACCATTTTCTGGGAACCGCTGTTTGGCGAGTTTGCCTTCTACTACCGCCCGCAGCTCTTGGTCAAAGGCGCGCCGCTGGTGCTGATCGCCATCGGCCTGTCCCTGGGCTTCCGCGCCGGTATCTGGAACATCGGCGCCGAGGGCCAGTACATCATGGGCGCCATCTTTGGCGCCGGGGCCGGCCTTGCCTTCTACCCCTCCGAGTCGGTCCTGATCTTCCCCTTCATGGTCATCGCCGGCGCATTCGGCGGCTGGATCTGGGCGATGATCCCGGCGGTGCTGAAAACCCGCTTCGGCACCAACGAAATCCTGGTCTCACTGATGCTGGTTTATGTGGCCGAGCAGTTCCTGGCTTCGGTCTCGCTGGGCCTGTTGAAAAACCCGGAGGGCTTCGGCTTCCCTGGCTCCCGCAACCTGCAGTCCTGGGACGCCGCCCATAACGCCGAGCTGATCACCGGCACCGGCATGCATTGGGGGGTGGTGGCCGCACTGATTGCGGTGATCTTTGCCTATGTGCTGCTGAACCGCCACATGACCGGCTACCACATCCGCCTGACCGGCGAGGCGCCGCGGGCGGCGCGCTTTGCCGGCGTGAACCCCACCCGGCTGGTGCTGTTCTGCCTCGGCACTTCCGGCGCGCTGGCGGGTCTGGCCGGCATGTTCGAGGTCTCTGGCCCGTCCGGCCAGATCAGCATCGACTTCAACGTGGGCTATGGCTTTACCGCGATCATCGTCGCCTTCCTGGGCCGCCTGCACCCAGTGGGGATCCTGCTGGCAGGCGGGCTGATGGCGCTGACCTACATCGGCGGCGACATTGCGCAGTCGAACCTGCAGCTGCCCGCCGCGGCCATCCAGGTGTTCCAGGGGATGCTTCTGTTCTTCCTGCTGGCCTTCGACCTGCTCACCAATTTCCGCATCGCAATCGGCAAGCCGGAGGTGGCGTAACATGGATCTTTCTGCAATCAACCCGGTCCTGCTCATCGCCTCGCTGATGGTGGCGGCAACCCCGCTCTTGCTGGCGGCCATTGGTGAACTGGTGGTCGAAAAATCCGGTGTGCTGAACCTCGGGGTCGAAGGGATGATGATCGTGGGCGCCATCGCGGGCTTTGCCACCGCGGTGGAAAGCGGCTCGCCGCTGCTGGGTTTCCTCGCCGCCGCCATCGCAGGCGCGGCACTGTCGATCCTGTTCGCGATCCTCACCCAGTTTGCCCAGGCAAACCAGGTCGCCTCGGGCCTGTCGCTGACGCTGTTCGGCCTTGGCCTGTCGGCGCTGATGGGGCAGTCCTATGTCGGTGTGAAGCCGCCGCAGATGGGCGACATCCACATCCCGGTGCTGAGCGACCTGCCCGTCGTTGGCCCGATCCTGTTCGGCCATGACATCATCCTCTACTTCGGCATCGTGCTGACGGCCGCGGTCTGGTGGATGCTGAAATACTCCCGCATGGGCCTGGTGCTGCGCGCCGTGGGCGAGAACCACGACGCTGCCCATGCGCTGGGATACAAAGTGCTGAAGATCCGCCTGGCAGCGATCCTGTTCGGCGGCGCCTGCGCGGGCATCGGCGGCGCCTACATCAGTCTGATCCGCGTCCCGCAATGGACCGAGGGCATGACCGCCGGCATCGGCTGGATTGCCCTGGCGCTGGTGGTGTTCGCGAGCTGGAAACCCTGGCGCGCGCTGCTGGGGGCCTATCTCTTTGGCGGGGTCACCGTGGTGCAGCTCAATCTGCAGGCGGCAGGCGTTGCCATTCCGGTCGAGTATCTGGCAATGTCGCCCTATCTGATTACCATCCTGGTGCTTGTTATCCTTTCCGCGGACAAGAGCAGCGCACCCGCCGCGCTTGGCCGCAATTTCCACGCCTCCCGCTGACGCGGGGGGCCTATTGCCTGCCCCGGCTGCCGGGGCCAACCAAAACCAACTGGGGAGTCCCTTTGATGAAACTGACCAACCTCCTGACCAGCGCCGCCGTGGCGCTTGGCCTGGCCGCGGGCGCGGCGATGGCCGAAGACAAGACCAAAGTGGGCTTTGTCTATGTCGGCCCCGTCGGCGATGGCGGCTGGACCTATGAGCACGACCAGGGCCGCAAGGCTGTGGAAGCCGAATTCGGCGACAAGGTCGAAACCGTCTATGTGGAAAACGTGGCCGAAGGCCCGGATGCTGAGCGGGTGATGACCCAGATGGCGCTGGAAGGCGCCGACCTGATCTTCACCACCTCCTTCGGCTACATGGACCCGACCATCAACGTGGCAAAGAAGTTCCCGAACGTGAAGTTCGAGCACGCCACCGGCTACAAGCGCGCCGACAACGTGTCGACCTACTCCGCCCGCTTCTATGAAGGCCGCGCGGTGCAGGGCACCATCGCGGGCCACATGACCGAGAGCAACATCATCGGCTACATCGGCTCCTACCCGATCCCGGAAGTGATCCGCGGCATCAACTCTGCCTATATCCACGCCAAGAAGGTGAACCCCGACGTCGAGTTCAAGATCGTCTGGGCCTTCACCTGGTTCGACCCGGCCAAGGAAGCGGACGCCGCCAAGGTGCTGATCGAACAGGGCGCCGACGTGATCCTGCAGCACACCGACTCCACCGCGCCGCAGGCCGCCGCGCAGGCCGCTGGCAACGTGATCACCTTCGGCCAGGCCTCCGACATGTCGGAATACGCGCCCAAGCCGCGCGTGTCCTCCATCATCGACGACTGGGCTCCCTACTACATCGCCCGCACCAAGGCCGTGATGGACGGCACCTGGGAGTCGGTTGACACCTGGGACGGCATCGGCGCCGGCATGGTGGGCATTGGCGAAATCTCTGACGCCGTTCCGGCGGACGTGAAAGAGGCTGCTCTGGCCATCAAGGACTCGATCGCGGACGGCTCCTATCACCCCTTCACCGGCCCGCTGAAAAAGCAGGACGGCAGCGACTGGCTGGCAGAGGGTGAAACCGCCGATGACGGCACCCTGGCCGGCATGAACTTCTATGTCGAAGGCCTGGAAGGCGACATCCCGCAGTAAATCGCGGTTTCGGTACAAACATCAAAGGCCCGCCGCTTGGCGGGCCTTTTTCGTTGCGGGCAAAAGACTGATCTCAGCGAAGCCTGCTGACACGCCCTGTCACTGCCCTGATGTACACCCGGCTCCACGAACCGGCCGCCGGAATTTCCGGGCCGGCTGAATGCACCAGCGGAAAATTGTCCGCTCCCCCTTAAGCCCCGTGGAGGTTGCCTTTGAAACTGAATTACTTTGTTGTTGGAACCAACGACATGGAAGCGTCGGTCAAATTCTATGACGCCTTGTTTGAGCACTCAGGTCTGACCCAAGTCCGGCCAAGCGAAAGAATGACCTACTGGCTGAAGGACGATTTTGCCTTTGCAGCCGCCCTGCCCTTCGACGGCGAACCGGCCGTCAATGGCAACGGAACCATGGTGGGGTTCAGCCTTGGATCCGCTGCCGAAGTCACCCGGCTGCACAGCAAGGCGATTGAGCTGGGCGGCACATGCGAGGGCGAACCGCGGCAGCGGGGGCCGCGGTTCTCCGCATATGTGCGCGACTTGGACAGAAACAAAATCTGTTTCGCTGATTAGGGTCAGGAGCAAACAACCGGCGCGGCCAGCTTTTGCGCAGCGCCGTCGACCCGCTGCACCAGAGCCGGACCGGTCACTGTACAGCCTGCCAGCTGCGCCGCATAATCGGTCAGCTTCTCCAGCTGCTCCCTGTCGGACGCAAAGAGATGTTTCAGCGGCAGCCGGATCTTGTTCAGAACAGCGAAACTGCTGCCATCCACAGTCACGATCCGGAAGCGGGTCCTGGCATCCCCCAGCCCGGTCTGTGCCGCATAGGGGGATTTCCAATTCGAGCTTGAATACGCCATGGCCGACTGTGCGGCAGCCCGGCCTGCCTGCGGCTGGCCGCCGCCCTGATACCGGGCGGAATGATAGACCAGCCAGGGCGCGCCGGTGCGGGTCTTGTGCAGGCCGGGGCGCATGGCGCTGGTGTAATACCCGGCCTCTGCCAGGGCCGCTGTCCGGTAATCCGGCCCGCCGGTCTCCACTCCGGCCACTGACTGCGCGCCATAACCGGTGCGGGTCGCCGACCAGTAATCCGGCTTCTCCGGTGCAGCGCAGGCCGCCAGCAAGGCCGCTGCCCCGATCATCAGAAACTGTTTCACTTTCCCTCTCCATTCCGCTGCGCCGCCCATGATGGCAAAGAAACCGGGCCGGAATATGGCACCGGTTCAAGACCGCGCAGGCAGGCGGAAACCGCCTTTCCCTGCCCGTCACCCTGTGCCAAGCTCCGCGCCATGACCCAGACCGCACGCAAGATTCTGACCGCCCCCGACGGCACCCCGGCCAGCCGTTTTGCCTTTGGCACCATGCAGTTCGGCGGCCGCGCCGATGAGGAGCAATCGGCCGAGATGTACGCCGCCTGCCGCGCCGCCGGGATCAACCACTTCGACACTGCCTGGCTCTATACCGATGGCAACTCGGAACAGATCCTGGGCCGCCTGATCAAGGAGGAACGCGAGCAGCTGCTGATCGCCACCAAGGCGGGCTATACCGGCGGCGCCGGCACTGCCAACCTGCGCGCCCAGCTGGACGAGAGCCGCCGGCGCTTGGGGCTCGACATGGTCGACGTGTTCTACTTGCACCGTTTCGATCCGGACACGGACCTGCGCGAAACCATGGACTGTTTCGCCGCGCTCAAGGACGAGGGTGCGGTCCGCTACGTTGGCCTGTCGAACTTTGCCGCCTGGCAGGTGATGAAGGCGCAGATGGCGGGGCTGGCCTCGGGCACCGCCGCGGACATCCTGCAGCCGATGTATTCGCTGGTGAAGCGGCAGGCTGAGGTAGAGATCCTGCCGATGTGCGCCGATCAGGGCGTAGCCGTGGCCCCCTATTCGCCTCTGGGCGGCGGGCTCCTGACCGGCAAATACACCGAGGGCGGCAGCGGCCGCATCACCGAAGACCACCGCTACCGCGCCCGCTACGGCGCTGAGTACATGCATGAGGCCGCCCAGCGCCTCTCGGCCCTCGCGGCGGAGCGCGGCACCGATCCGGCCACGCTGGCCGTCGCCTGGGCCGCCGCGCATCCCGCCGCCCCGATGCCGATCATCTCCGCCCGCAACCTGCAGCAGCTGCAGCCCTCGCTGGCGGCTCTGGACTTTGAAATGGACGCAGAGCTTTACAAAACAATCGAAGCCTTCAGCCCGCGGCCCGCGCCCGCGACGGACCGGCTCGAAGAACAGGAATAGACCCATGCAGGATTTCATCGTCATCGGCGGCGGCATGGCCGGCATCAGCGCCGCCGCCCGCCTTGCGGACCTCGGCAGCGTCACCCTCCTGGAGATGGAGGACGCGCTTGGCTACCATTCCTCGGGCCGCTCCGCCGCGCTGTTCGAAGAAAACTATGGCCACGGCGCCACCGTCACCCTGAACCGCGCCAGCGCCGCTTACCTGCGTGACGGGGGCTACCTGTCGCCGCGCGGGCTGATGCTTTTGGGCGCCAAGGGGGACGCCGGCGGCTTTGCCCGCGACGTGGATGAGCTGGGCATGGCCACGCTGGAGCTGGACGAAGCCCGCGCCATGGTGCCGATCCTGAACCCGGACACCGTCGGCTTTGCCGCCATCAGCGGCGCGGCAGAGGATATCGACACCGACCGGATGCTGCAGGACTTTGCCAAGACCTTGCGCGCCGCGGGCGGGCAGACCGTGACCAAAGCGCCGGTGAGCGGCATCACCCGCACCGCCTCCGGCTGGGAGGTCACCGCCGGCGGCCAGACCTATCAGGCCCGCCAGCTGGTCAATGCCGCGGGTGCCTGGGCCGATCAGATCGCCGCGCTGGCCGGGGTGGCGGCGATCGGCCTCCAGCCCAAGCGCCGCTCGATGGCGCGGCTGCCTGCGCCGGGCGGCCATGACGTCAGCGGCTGGCCGATGCTGCTGGGCGTGGGCGAGACCTGGTATGCCAAACCGGATGCGGGCAAGCTGCTGGTCTCCCCTGCCGATGCCGACCCGGTGGAGCCGCATGACGCCTATGCCGACGACATGGTCCTGGCCGAGGGGCTGGCGCGCTATGAGGAGATGGTGACAGAGCCGGTGACGCGCGTCGAAAGCAACTTTGCCGGCCTGCGCAGCTTTGTGGCGGACGGCACCCTGGTGCTGGGCCCGGATCCGGATCAGCCGGACTTCATCTGGTGCGCCGCTCAGGGCGGCTATGGCATCATGACCGCGCCCGCAGCCTCGCAGCTGATTGCCGACCTGGTGGCAGGCCGCACGCCGGTGCTGGACGCGGACACGGTGGCGGCGCTTTCGCCCGCCCGGCTGCGCTGATGCCGGTGCGCTCTGTTCCCGGCGCGGCCTCGGTGGCAGCACCTGAGGAGGGCAAGTTGTTCGCCCCCGCCGCCGCCCGCAACAGCAGCGTGCTGTGCGATCTGCTGGCGGAGGTGGCGCCTGCCAAGGGCCGTGCGCTGGAACTGGCCAGCGGCACCGGCCAGCACGCCGTGGCCTATGCCGCCCGCCTGCCCGGCCTGATGTGGCAGCCCAGCGAGGTGGAGGACATCCGCCTCGCAAGTATCCGGAGTTATGCCGAAGAGAGCGGTCTCAAGAACATCTCGCCGCCGGTTCAGCTCGACGCCACCGCCCCCGGCTGGAGCGCGGCGCAGTCCGGCCAGAACCTGATCGTGCTGGTTAACCTGCTGCACCTGATCAGCGAAGGCGAGGCCCGCACCCTGATCCGCGAGGCCGCCGCGGCGCTCGCCCCCGGCGGGCGCTTCGTGATCTACGGCCCCTTCACGCGCGGCGGCGAGCTGACCAGCGACGGCGACCGGGCCTTCCACGCGGCGCTCTCCGCCCACGACCCGGAGATCGGCTACAAGGACGACTTCGACGTGATCGACTGGCTGCACGGTGCCGGGCTGGAGCTTCTGCAGGCGGTGGAGATGCCCGCCAACAACCTCGCCCTGATTGCGGAAAAGCCGGCCATCTGACCTGGATCAAAGCCGCGCAGAAGTGCCGCCCGTACACCTTCAATAATCGGAATGTATTATCGAGGGAACGGCAGATGGACTGGCACGAGAAACTGGACGGCACCCGCAAGGGCCTGCGCAATCTGAACGGGGCGATCCCGGAAACCGCCCAGGCGTTCGGCGCGCTTGGCAAGGCGGTGAAACAGGGCGGCGTGCTGGAGTTCAAGCAGAAGGAATTCGTGGCCCTGGGCATTGCGGTGGCGCTGCGCTGCGAGGATTGCATCGGCCTGCATGTGGAGGCGCTGGTCAAGGCAGGCGCCAGCCGTGCCGAAGTGGGCGATGTGCTGGCGATGTCGATCCAGATGGGCGGCGGCCCGGCGATGATGTATGCGGCCAAAGCGATGGAGTGTTTCAATCAGCTGACCCGCTGAATTCCGGCGCGGAATTCAGCCCGGAAAACACTTGTTTTCCGTGGAAAATTCCGCGCCGCAGTTTTCCTCCCTAACCACTGCCGCGTACCTCTTGCAGGCCTTGCAGCACCTGGCGGATATGCTCCACCGCCGGGTTGTCCGGCAAATAGAGCGCGCGGCAGCTGAGGCTGATTTCCGGCGCGCCCTCAACCGCGTGCAGCGCCCCCGCGGCCAGTGCCTCAGCCGCCATATAGGCCGGGAAATATCCCATGCCGCCCCGCTTCATCAGATAACGCAGCCCCATCAGCGCATTGCCCAGAACGATGTGCTGACGGCTGCGGCGGGGCAGCACCTCGCGCAGCCGGGCGTCGTACTCGCTGCCGAATTCCAGGTTGATGAACAAGGGCAGCGCATCCCGCCCCAGCCGCAGCGGCTGGTCCGCAACCAGCACCAGCCGCTCGGGCGGCAGCTCCTCCACCGCCAGGCTGGTACCCGCGGGCACCTCGTTGACGATGGCCAGATCCAGCAGCCGCCGCGCCACCGCCTCGCCCATGTTCATCGCGTGGTCGTAGTTCAGCGTAAACGGCACCGTGCCCTGCTCCGCCTCCAGCCAGACCGCGACATCGACCAGCACGGGATCCCAGACCGACAGCTGCGCCCCCAGCCGCAAGGGCACCCGCCCCGCCAGGCTCGCCTTCAGATCGCCGGAGACGAACTCCCACGTTCGCATCATCTGCTCCGCATAGGGCTGGAACTGCCGCCCCGCTTCGCTCAGCCTTGTGCCGCCCGGCCCGCGGTCGAACAGCGGCGTGCCCAGCGCCTCCTCCAGCGCCTTGATCCGGGCGCTGACGGCGGTCTGGGTGATATTCAGCACCCGCGCCGCACCGTGAAAGCTGCCGGTGGCCTCAATCGCCAGAAAGGTCTCAAAAGAATTGATCTGCATGGTGATCAATATTTCCAATCAGCCTGAGCAAATCAATTCGTTTTCCTGCTCATCCGGGAACCGCTAGGCTGCCCGCAGATCAACCAAAGGACCGCGCCAATGCTGGACAAAAGCCACAAGCCAACCTGGACCAGTTTCGAAGAAGCCACGCCCGAGGACTGGGCCGCGGTGGAGAAATACGAGGAAGAATACAACGCCGCCCTGCCCGACCGGATCCTCGACGCGATCCGCTCGCTGGACGAGGACTGGACCCCCTACCCGGTGAACCGCTACCAGCACAGCCTGCAGGCCGCGACCCGCGCCTGGGAGGACGGCGCCGAGGACGAGATCATCGTGGCAGCCCTGGTGCATGACACCGGCGATATCCTGTCGCCCTACAACCACGGCGAGCTGTCGGCGGCGATGATGAAGCCCTACGTCAGCGAGAAGACCTATTGGATCCTCAAACACCACTGCGTGTTCCAGGGCTTTTACTACAACCACCATTTCGGCGGCGACCGCAACGCGCGGGACAAGTACCGCGACAGCCCCTATTGGGAGGACTGCCGGTATTTCTGCGAAAAATACGACCAGTGCGCCTTTGACCCGGAGTACCCGACCAAGCCCTTGGAGTTCTTCGAGCCGATCCTGCGTAAGGTGCTGTCGCGCGGCTGGGGTCATATGGAGCTGGCGGAGACGGCCCAAGACTGACCTGCCCGCCCGGGCGGCATCTGCGAACAGAAAAAGAGGGGCCGGACGGCCCCTCTTTTAAATGCTGCTGTTGTTAGTCCCACCAGCCTTCATCGACCGACGGCAACTCTTCCAGCTGCTCTTCGGTGAAGCGGGTGACGATCACGTAACGCTTGTCATCGACCGGGGCCAGACGCATGTCTTCCACCGGAATCATCACGTGCTTGTCGCCCACGTCCAGGAAGCCGCCGACTTCGGCCACGACGCCCTTCATCTGGCCGTTACGGTCCAGGATGATGTCTTCGATTTCACCGATGTCGTTCCAGTCCGGGCCGACGCCATCGGCTTCCCAGTTGCCCCAGGTGTCTTCGTCCATGGGGCCGTTCAGGGTGTAGATGTCACCGCCGGTGATATCCCGGGTGCGGATCAGATCCTTGGTATCCAGCTGGGTTTCTGCAAGAGCCGGTGCAGCCGCCATGCCAGCGGCGAGGGCGATTGTTGCGAGGCGTTTCATGTTGCATTCTCCTTTTCTGGTTCGTTCATAAGGTGAACGGCCGCAGGAGAAGAAAGTTCCTGAAAAGCCGGGAAAATTCCTGAGCATCATCTGCGGCCACCCGTTGCAGCGGGTGCCAGGGAGGAAGCGGGCAAGCCGCTTGGAAGCGGTGGCGCCGCGCGGTGCGCGCCGCTACCGGGGCCAGGCAGGCCGCGCCTGCGGCGCGGCCTGCCTGGCCCAACGGGAACCTTCGGATTTAATATCCGAACGGTGACGGGCGGGAGGTCTTCGCGCGGCCCTTCCAGCCGCGCAAAGAGGCTATCGCAGCAAGCTCAACCCGCGGCGCAGACGGCTGCGCCCATCAGCACCGGCATCCGTTGACCGCCGGCCTCCATTGCAAACGCCTTCTCAACCCGGACCGGTTCAAGGCCTGCGCCCCTGAGCGCGTCTCCTACCTGCTGCTCCGTCAGCCCGGAGCCGCCATCATCCGTGGCCAGCCAGTCCCATTGCACAAACAATCCGCCGCGGTTCAGCAGCCCCGCCAGCTCTGCCACGGCACCGCTGCAGTCCGGCAGGAACCCGCAGACGGACGAGGCGCAGATCAGATCAAAGCCGGTGAGCCCGTCTCCCGCCTCCCTTGTGCTGCTGTCCAGAATATCCGCGTGCAGCGCCCTCACGCCGGGCAGCGCCTTGTCCTGCAGCACCGCGATCATCCGGTCCGAGGTGTCAACGGCCACTACCTCCTGCACGTGCGGCGCGAGCTTCCCGCTCAAAAGCCCGGTGCCGCAGCCGAAGTCGAGCACCCGCTTGTCCTTCCAGCCCCCGCCGGTGATACCGGCAAAGGCATCAAGCGCGGCAAATGCTTTGTCGGCATAGTTCCGGACATCGCTGTTGCCGTCCCAGCCGTCTGCGTAATCGTTCCAGTCGTCGCTCATTTGCCTGCCCTGCTTTGGTATCTCAGGCCCGGGACAGTGCAGCGGCGGGCGGGCGGCGTCAACAGAAGGCCGAAAGCACGCATTCCCCCCGGAACCAAGGCCAAGCCGCCGGGCGAGCAGCATGAAGCGATGTCGAGCAAAGTTTCAGATCAGCCTTCCGCGCGGAGCTTTCGGGCAAGCCAGTCTATTTCTTCTGTTGCACCAAACCCTTCTTCGCTGAGACGGATAACTGCCGTCTTGACGAGTTCCGGGTCGAGGTTATGCGCTGCTCTGGCATTTGCGACGGTCTCAAAATCCGAAGGATCGCAGACAAATGAGCTGAATCTCTGATTTTCGTCCAAATACTCAGTGAACCCCGAGCGGTGCAGCACCTCAGCAGCCAATTGCAGCGGTCCAACGCACAAATTGTCGAAGACCATTACGGGGCCCTTCACCAAATGCTGCACTTCCCGGTAATGCACTTCGTGGATGCAGCGGGCGATGGCGAGCAGCCTGCCCTTATGCGTGTTTACGGGCTGCGGGAGCCAGGGGGGATAATCCATGCGTGGATGCTGACGTCAATCTAAGGCTTCGTTCAAGGCAAAGTTCGCGCTCCAGTCCCCAAACAAAAAAGCCCCGGCACATCGGCCGGGGCTTTCTCATCTCTTTCGCCGGAACTTACCCGTTCTGGCGGATGGTCTCGTTCTTCCGATCATAGGGGCTGTCGCAGGTGACGACCGCGTCCCACAGCTTGTCCTGGATCTTGACCTGCAGCTTGGTGCCTTCCACCGCAAACTCAGGCTTCACATAGCCCATGCCGATGGATTTCTCGAAGGCCACCGAGTAGCCGCCGGAAGTCAGACGGCCCACACGGGTGCCATCCTCAGCGTACAGCGCCTCGCGGCCCCAGGGATCGGCGTCTTCGGGGCCGTCGATCAGCAGGGTGCAGCACTTCACGCGGACGCCGGTCTCGACCAGCTTGTCCTTGCCGTGGAAGTCCTTCTCCAGGTCGACAAAGCGCGGCAGGTCGGCTTCCAGCGGGGTCGCGTCGCGGCCCAGTTCGTTGCCGAAGGCACGGTAGGATTTCTCCTGGCGCAGCCAGTTCTGGGCGCGCGCGCCGACCAGCTTCATGCCGTGCTTCTCGCCCGCCTTCTCCAGCAGGTCGAACAGGTAGTTCTGCATCTCGATCGGGTGATGCAGTTCCCAGCCCAGTTCACCGGTGTAGGCAACGCGGATCGCATTGACCGGGCACATGCCCAGTTCGATCTGCTTGGCCGACAGCCAGGGGAAGCGCTTGTTGGACAGCGCGGTTTCCGGATCGGCGTCGACGATCACCTCTTTCAGCACATCGCGGGACTTGGGGCCTGCGATGGCGAAGACGCCCCACTGGGTGGTCACGTCCTGGATCTCGATATAGCCGAACTCCTCCATCTTGTCCTCGGCCGCCTTGCGCAGGAAGTCGGCGTCATACTCGGACCAGGCACCGGCAGAGACCAGGTAGTAGTTGTTCTCGCCGTTGCGCACGATGGTGTATTCGGTACGGGTGGTGCCGAATGCGGTCAGCGCGTAGGTCAGGTTGATGCGGCCGATCTTGGGCAGCTTGTTGCAGGTGAACCAGTCCAGGAACTGCGTCGCACCGGGGCCTTTGACGACATGCTTGGTGAAGGCGGTTGCGTCGATCAGGCCAACGCCTTCACGCACGGCCTTCGCCTCTTCCACGGCATACTGCCACCAGCCGCCGCGGCGGAAGGAGCGGGCGTCGTGGTCGAAGTTCGCCGGAGCATCGACGGGGCCGTAGTAGTTCGGGCGTTCCCAGCCGTTGACCCAGCCGAACTGTGCGCCGCGGGCCTTCTGGCGGTCGTATGCCGGCGCGGTGCGCAGCGGACGGCAGGCCTCGCGCTCTTCGTCCGGGTGGTGCAGGATGTAGACGTGCTCATAGCACTCTTCGTTCTTGCGGGCCGCGAACTCGGTGGTCATCCAGTTGGAGGAGTAACGCTTGGGGTCGAGCGACGCCATGTCGATCTCGGCCTCGCCGTCCACCATCATCTGCGCCAGGTAGTAGCCGGTGCCGCCAGCCGCGGTGATGCCGAAGGAGAAGCCTTCTGCCAGCCACATGTTGCGCAGGCCCGGTGCCGGGCCGACCAGCGGGTTGCCGTCAGGGGTGTAGCAGATCGGGCCGTTGAAGTCGTCCTTCAGGCCGGATTCGGCGCAGGACGGAACGCGCTCTGCCATCGCCATGTACTGCTCTGCGATCCGGTCCAGATCCAGCGGGAACAGGTCGGCGCGGAAGCTGTCCGGCACGCCGTGTTCGAACTGTGCGGGTGCGCCGCGCTCGTAGATGCCCAGGATCCAGCCGCCGCGCTCTTCGCGGGCATAGGATTCATTGTCGGCGTCGCGCACAACGGGGTGCTCGGGGTTGCCGGCTTCACGCCATTTGACCAGCTCCGGGTCTTTGTCCATGACAATGAAGGTGTGCTCGACCGGGATTGCAGGCATTTTGATGCCCAGCATTTTCGCGGTGCGCTGCGCGTGGTTGCCGGATGCGGTCACGACGTGCTCGGCGGTGATCACCACCTGCTCGTCGGAAGGAACCAGGTTGCCGCCCTTTTCGACCATCTTGGTGCAGGTGACTTCCCAGTGGGTGCCGGTCCAATGGAAGGCATCGGCCTGCATCTTGCGGACGATCTCGACGCCGCGCTGACGGGCGCCCTTGGCCATCGCCTGGGTCACGTCTGCCGGGTTAATGTAGCCGTCCTCGGTGTGGTAGATCGCGCCCTTCAGGTCGCCGGTCTCGATCAGCGGCCAGCGCTCCTTGATCTGATCCGGGGTCAGCCACTCATAGTCCACGTCGCAGGTTTCCGCGGTGGAGGCATAGAGCATGTATTCGTCCATGCGCTCCTGGGTCTGCGCCATGCGCAGGTTGCCCACCACGGCGAAACCTGCGTTCAGGCCGGTTTCCTCTTCCAGGGTCTTGTAGAAATCGACCGAGTACTTGTGGATGTGGGTGGTCGCATAGGACATGTTGAACAGCGGCAGCAGGCCGGCCGCGTGCCAGGTCGAGCCGGAGGTCAGCTCGTCACGCTCGATCAGCATGACGTCTTCCCAGCCGGCTTTGGCCAGGTGATAGGCAATCGAGGTGCCGACGGCGCCGCCGCCAACAACAAGTGCTTTGACTTGGGTTTTCATTCTCCCGCTCTCCAGCTTTGTGAGATTCTTGGCAGTGGTTATGCCCGCGCATTGAAATCCGCGCAAAATCAGGCCGACGCAAAAACAGCCAAAACCGACCTTGCGCGCCACAGCATACCGGATTCCGGCGGCGATTCTGACCGCTATGGCGATTTCCGCGCAGCAAAAAGGGGGCTCGCGCCCCCTGCTGGTCTCACTTCAGGCCGTCCGGACCGCGGTCAGCAGTCCGCTACATTGCCGCGGCGGATGCAGACGGGCGGCGGCGCTTCTTCACCGCTCTGCGCTTCTGCGACCTGCTCGCCGCCTGTGAACAGCCGCTTGCCATAACTGGCGGCCTCACCCCAGATCGACGTGCCGCCGCCGCCGGCCAGGCGGGCTGCGTCCTCGGCCCGGGCACGGGCAAACCGCTCCTGAAGGATGGTGCCATAGTCGGTGGCGCTGAGATCGCCCCAGCTGAGGTTCGCGTCGCGGGTCTGGATGTAGTAGTCGTAGCCGATCACCGCCTGGGTGCTGAACACCAGGATGCCCATCGTTTTTCTCAGTCCCATGCCGCTCTCCGGTTCCGCAGGAATGCTTCGGTTTCATTGCAAGTCAGAACCCGGCGCAGAAATGCGGCAGCATTCCGGCTTTTCGGGGAAGAGTTTCCTTCAACTGCGTTCACCCGGCCAGGGCCCCTGCCCTGCCGGTTGCTGCTGCGGTTTGGCTGTGCTGATCCTTGAGAGCTGATCATCAGCGGTTAAGAGTGGCGGCGCCGCCAAGAGGCGGAGGCGGGACGGGAGGTTCCTCCCGCACGCTGAACGTTGTCTCTGCGTGCCCTTGCCAACGGGCCCTGTTCCTGGATGCCGGGGGTGTCAGGCCCGGCGGTGACCGCGATCAGGGGCATCATGGCAGGCTGCGCTTAAGATGCGGTGAGACAGGCGTGCGCCGGGTGTGCAACACCCAAAGCGGCGTGATCGCCGCTGCTGCTGCCGTGTGAGTATTTTTTGGAAAGATGAATGCACTGGACCTGCGCTTTCATCTTTCCCCAAATACTCAAATCCCGCCGCCGGCCCAGCCCGGACCGCTGGCGGGCGCCCGCAGCTCACATCTCCAGTATCTTGCCCGGGTTCAGGATGTTGTCCGGATCCAGCGCCGCCTTGATCGCCGCCATGTAACGGGTTGCCTCGCCCAATTCCTGCTGCAGATAGGGGCGCTTGCCCTGGCCGATGCCGTGCTCGCCGGTGCAGGTGCCGTCCATCGCAATCGCCATTTCGTTGAGCCAGCCGATGTATTCGTCCGCCTTTTGCCGCTCCGCATCGCTGTCCATGTCGATGAGCAAAAGCGCGTGGAAGTTGCCGTCGCCCACATGGCCGACCATCGGTGCGAGCAGCCCCATGCCTTCGGCCTTTTCCCGTGCAGCAGCAACGCATTCCGCCAGCTTGGAGATCGGCACGCAGACGTCGGTGGAGATCCCCTTGGCAGAGGGGCGCAGCTGCAGGCAGGCCCAGTACATGTCATGGCGCGCCTGCCACAGCTTGCTGCGCTCTTCGGCGGTGGACGTCGCGGCGATGTCAAGACCGCCGAATTCCTCGGCGATGGAGGCGAACATGTCGGACTGCTCCACCACGCCCGCGTCCGAGCCATGGAATTCCAGCAGCAGCAGGGGTGTCTCCGGCAGGTCGAGTCCGGAATAGGCGTTGGCGGCGCGCACGCTGAGCGCGTCCAGCAGCTCGATGCGGGCGACGGGGATGCCGTACTGGATCGTCATCATCACCGCGCGGCAGGCATCGTCGACGGAGCGGAAAGAGCAGCGGGCCGAGCGGATCGCCTCCGGGATGCCCTGCAGTTTCAGGGTCAGTTCTGTGATCAGGCCCAGGGTGCCTTCGGACCCCACCAGAAGGCGGGTGAGGTCATATCCCGCCGAGGATTTCTTGGCCCGCTGCGCGGTGCGGATAACGCCGCCGTCGGCCATCACCGCCTCCAAGCTGAGCACATTGTCCTTCATGGTGCCATAGCGCACCGCATTGGTGCCCGACGCCCGCGTCGCCGCCATGCCGCCCAGCGAGGCATTGGCGCCGGGGTCGATCGGGAAGAACAGGCCCTGGTCGCGCAGGTAGGTGTTGAGCTGCTCGCGGGTGACGCCGGGCTGCACCACCACATCCAGATCCTCGGGATGCACGGCGATGATCTTGTCCATCCGCATCAGGTCGATGCAGATGCCGCCTGCCGGGGCGTTCACATGCCCCTCCAGCGAGGTGCCGGTGCCGAAGGGAATGACCGGCACGCCGTATTCGGCGCAGACTTTGACGATCTCAGAGACCTCCCCGGCGGTCTCCGGGAAGATCACCGCATCGGGCGCCTGATTGGTAATCCAGGTGGTGGTGTGGCCGTGCTGCTCGCGGATCGACTGGCCCGTCTGCAGTCGGTCTCCGAACTGCTGGGTCAGCGTCTCGATGGCGGCGGCGATCCCGGCCTCGTTGCGCGGCAGTGATGTGGCTTGCACCATGATCGGTTCCCCCCGGGAAATGGGCCTGACGCCCGGAACATTCACCTGTTAACCTACGCCCCCAAGTTGCGGGGCGGCAATACCCAGTAGCCGGTAGAGGAGCGGCGGACCGGCGCTGCCGCCGGACCGGATAGCATTATCCGCCCAAGGCAATCCCTTCGCGGCGGGGATCAGCAGCGCCTTTCAGCCCCTCGCCGATCTCAATCGCGTGCAGGCCGGAGGTCAGGTCGCGGGCGTTCACCTCATACCCCATCCCGGTCAGCGCCTCGCCCAGGTCTTCGGCGCTGGTGCCTGCCTCCAGATCATAGGTGCCGAAGCGGTTGACCAGATGCGGCAGCGCCAGCGCCTCCTGGATGTTCAGCCCCCAATCGGCCCAGGCGACAATGGATTTCGCCACATAGCCGATGATGCGGCTGCCGCCGGGGGAGCCGATGGCCAGCACCGGCTTGCCCTCGCGCAGCACAATCGTGGGCGCCATGGAGGAGCGCGGCCGTTTGCCCGGCTCCAGCCGGTTGGCAATCGGCACGCCGTTGGCGTGGGTGCGGAAGGAAAAGTCCGTCAGTTCGTTGTTCAGCAGGAAGCCGCCCGCCATCAGCCGCGAGCCGAAGGCGTTTTCGATCGTCGTGGTCATCGACAGCACGTTGCCGTACTGGTCCACGATCGAGATATGCGATGTCGAGGGCAGCTCGATCGACTCGTCGTCCGCCAGCAGCGCATGGTCGAACTCGGGCGAGCCCGGCGACACCTCCGGCAGCGCGTCATCGCCCTGCAAGAGCTCCGCGCGGCTGGCCAGGTAATCCGCCGCCACCAGGCCATGGGTGGGCACCGGCACATAGTCGCTGTCCGCCATGTAGCGGCTGCGGTCGGCAAAAGCGAGGCGCGAGGCATCGCCGATCAGCCGCCAGGCTTGGGCGCTGTCCGCCCCCAATTCAGCCAGGTCATAGGAGTTCAGCATCCCCAGGATCTGGCCCACGGTGAGCGCGCCGGAAGACGGCGGCCCCATGCCGCAAGCCTCGAAATCGCGGTAAGCAACACAGACCGCCGGGCGTTCCTTTACCTGATAGAGCGCAAGGTCCGTGGCCGAAAGCACACCCGGGTTGCCCTCGGCAGCGGTGACGGCGTGAACGATTTCTGCCGCGATCGGCCCGGAGTAAAACGCCCCCGCGCCGTCCTGAGCCAATGCCCGCAGGGTTTCGGCATAGTCCGTGTTCAGCAGCACCGCGCCTTCCTGGACCGGTTCTCCCTGCGGCAGGAAGTAGGCGGCGGTGGCCGTGAACCGTGCCAGACGCTCGGCATCGCGCTCCACCAGTCCGGCCAGGCGCGGCGAGACGGCAAAGCCCTCCTCCGCCAGCCGGATCGCCGGTTCAAACAGCGACGGCCAGTTGGCCTGCCCCCAGCGGCGGTGCGCCGCCTCCAGCAGCGCGGGCGTGCCCGGGGTGCCGACAGAAAGACCGCCGACCACTGCGTCAAAGAACTGCAGCGGCTCGCCGTTCTCATCCTGGAACAGCGTCGGCATAGCGGCGAGCGGTGCGGTCTCGCGCCCGTCCAGCGTCGTCACCTCGCCGGTGGCAGCATCATACCAGACCAGAAACGCGCCGCCGCCGAGGCCCGAGGATTGCGGCTCCACCAAACCCAGCACGGTCTGCACCGCCACCATCGCGTCGGCCGCGGTGCCGCCTGCGCGCAGGACGCCGGCGCCGGCCTCCACCGCATGCGGGTTGGCGGCGGCAACCATCCAGTTTTCCGCCTCCACCGGCTCGCCTGCGGCCTTGGCTTCCAGCGCAGCGGCCACTTCGGAGGAGATCGCCTCAAACGTGCCGGCGGTCGCGCCTTCGGGCGCGACCGCATCCGCAGCCTCCTGCGCGGCGGCGGATCCCGCGGCAAGCGCGGCAGCGGCCAGAATCAGATACTTCATGAAAGTCCTCCCTTAAATGCCCAGCCACACTCCAGCGCGCTTACAGCATCGACGGCACCACCTGATCCGGCGGGCGGTGGCCGTCCTCGAAAGTCTTGATATTCAACAGCACCTTCTCGCCCATCTCGATCCGGCCTTCGAGGGTGGCCGAGCCCATATGCGGCAGCAGCACCACATTCGGCAGCTCCCGCAGGCGCGGGTTGATGTCGGTGCCATGCTCATAGACGTCGAGACCCGCGCCCGCGATTTCCCCGGCGCGCAGCATCCGGGTCAGCGCCATTTCGTCGATCACCTCGCCGCGCGAGGTGTTCACGATCACCGCCGAGGGTTTCATCAGCTTCAAGCGGCGGGCGTTCATCAGGTGGAAGGTGGAGGGTGTCGAAGGGCAATTGACCGAAAGCACGTCCATCCGCGCCACCATCTGGTCGAGGCTCTCCCAATAGGTGGCCTCCAGCTTCTCTTCGACCTCCGGGCGCAGGCGGCGGCGGTTGTGGTAATGGATCTGCATGCCAAAGGCGGCGGCACGCTTGGCCACGGCCTGGCCGATCCGGCCCATGCCAAGGATGCCCAGGCGGCGCCCGGCAATGCGGCCGCCTAAGAAAGCGGTCGGCGCCCAGCCCTGCCAGTCGCCCTTCTGCATCACCGCCAGGCCTTCGGGCATCCGCCGCACCACTGCCATGATCAGCGCCATCGCCATGTCGGCGGTATCGTCGGTCAGCACGCCGGGCGTGTTGGACACCAGGATGCCGCGCTGGCGGGCGGTGGCCACATCGATATGGTCGACGCCGGCACCATAGTTGGCAATCAGCTTCAGCCGGTCGCCCGCCTGCCCCAGCAGCCCTGCATCAATGTTGTCGGTGACGGTGGGCACCAGCACATCAGCGTCCTTCAGCGCCGCGGCCAGCTCGGTCCGGGTCATCGGCGTGTCATCCTCGCGCAGGCGCACATCAAACAGCTCGCTCAGCCGGGTCTCCACAGGTTCCGGCAACCGTCGCGTAACGACAACACTCAATCGGTCTCTTGGCACTTGTGCTCTCCCTTGGGCTTTTCATTCCGCACGCCTCCATGGCATCGTGGCGCAGGATGCGAAGAGGCACAAGAACCCAACCGCATTCCCCGGCCCGCAACCGGAAATTTAGCGGCGCGGCGGGTCAGACCGAAACGGGCAGAACACCGGAACAAGAGGCTGGGCAAGAAGAGGCGAGCAGGCAGTGAGACAAGCGGCAATGGCAATCCGCCATCTGGCGGCAGCGGCGGCAGCCTTGGCCCTGACGGGCGCAGTCTGCGCGGCCGAATCCCGCGGGCCTGTCACCAACCTCCCCCTGCCCCGCTATGTTTCGATGAAGGCTGCCAAAGGCAATGTGCGCCGCGGCCCCTCGCTCAGCCACAAGATCGACTGGGTGTTCAAGCGCCGCGGCATGCCGCTGGAAATCACTGCTGAGTACGGCCACTGGCGCCGGGTGCAGGACCGCGAGGGGGCCGGCGGCTGGGTGCATTACGCGCTTCTGTCGGGCGTGCGCACGGTGCTGGTCGAAGAAGACATGCTGACCGTGCATTCCCGCCCCGACACCCGCGCGCCGGTCACTGCCGCCTTCGAGCTGGGCGTGGTCGCCCGCCTTGGCGAATGCGAAACCAGCTGGTGCGAGATCTCGGCCGGCGGCTACAGCGGCTGGGCCCCCAAGAAAAAGCTCTGGGGCGTCGCCCCGGATGAGCTGCGCGAATAACCCCTGCCCCTTTCATCTTTCCCGAAATACTCCGGGGTGAATTGGGCCAAGGGCCCAAAAGGGGCAGCGACCCTCTTCCTTCGAACCTGCGGGGCAGCGCCCCTCCCTTCTGCCGCGGCAATCCGCGCGGGGAGGGAAATGCGCCAAACCATTGCACCCGCAGCAATGGTGTTCTACATGAGGGCCGTATCTATAGCTGCCAAAGCAGGTTCCGGCCCGGTTTCCCGGGCCCCGCCCCGGCAGCACCGGAATACCCTCACCGGCGCGGCCCGTCCGCGCTGCCGTCACAAAAGCCTCCGAGATCGCTGAAAGGTTGTGGAACATGGCAGAAAATCAAACCCCGGACATATTGTATACCATTGTAGACGAAGCGCCCGAACTGGCCTCGGCATCTTTCCTGCCGATCATCCGCAAGTTCGCCGCCGCCGCCGGTGTCTCTGTCGGCACCAAGGACATTTCGCTGGCGGGCCGCATCCTCGCCGCCTTCCCGGAAAACCTGACCGCAGAGCAGCGCCAGAGCGATGACCTGGCAGAGCTGGGCGAGCTGGTGAAGACCCCGGACGCAAATGTCATCAAGCTGCCCAATATCTCCGCTTCGGTGCCGCAGCTGGTGGCCGCCGTCACTGAGCTTCAGGGCCAGGGCTTTGACATTCCGAACTACCCGGAAGAGCCCAAGACCGACGAAGAGAA
Source organism: Leisingera sp. CC-HEC096 (assembly GCF_059429235.1). Taxonomy (NCBI): domain Bacteria; kingdom Pseudomonadati; phylum Pseudomonadota; class Alphaproteobacteria; order Rhodobacterales; family Roseobacteraceae; genus Leisingera; species Leisingera sp. CC-HEC096. The sequence goes on along the minus strand of NZ_JCAIJS010000001.1, from coordinate 6,222 downwards.
AGCCGCCCGCGCCCGCTATGACGCCATCAAGGGGTCGGCGGTGAACCCGGTTCTGCGCGAAGGCAACTCCGACCGCCGCGCTGCCAAGGCAGTCAAGAACTTTGCCCAGAAGAACCCGCATTCGATGGGGTCCTGGTCGACGGACAGCAAGACCAAAGTGTCGTCGATGCCGGGCAACGACTTCTATGCAAACGAGAAATCCGCGACCATCACCGCCGCGCAGGCGGGTGACGCGAAGATCGAGTTCGTTGGCAAGGACGGCGCCGTCACCGTGCTGAAGGACAGCTGGCCGCTGGCAGAAGGCACCGTGGCCGACGCCACCTTCATGTCGGCCAAGGCGTTGTCGGCCTTCCTGAAGGACGCCATCGAGGACACCAAGGCAGACGGCACCATGTTCTCGCTGCACCTCAAGGCCACCATGATGAAGGTCTCCGACCCGATCATCTTCGGCCATGCGGTCAAGGCCTGGCTGGCGCCGGTGTTCGACCAGTTCGGCCCGCAGCTGGAGGCCCTGGGCGTTGATCCGAACTCCGGCCTCGGCGATCTGCTGAACCGGGTCAAGGACAACCCGGAAATCATGGCCGCCATCGACGCGGTGCGCGCCGAGCGCCCCTCCATGTACATGGTCGACAGCGACAAGGGCATCACCAACCTGCACGTCCCCTCCGACGTGATCATCGACGCCTCGATGCCCGCGGTGATCCGGGCCGGCGGCAAGGGCTGGGATGAGACCGGCAGCAAGGGCGACACCAACTGCGTGATCCCCGACAACTGCTATGCGCCGGTCTATGACGAGAGCATTAAGTTCTTCAAGGAAAACGGCGCACTGAACCCGGCCACCGCCGGTGCCGTGGCCAACGTCGGCCTGATGGCGCAGAAGGCTGAGGAATACGGCTCCCACCCCACCACCTTCGAGGCGCCCGCGGACGGCACCATCCGGGTGGTTCTGGCCAATGGCGACACGCTGCATGAGCATGAGGTGGAAGCGGGCGACATCTGGCGTTCCTGCACCGTCAGGAAGGCACCGATCGAAAACTGGATCCAGCTGGCACTGGACCGTCAGCGGCTGACCGGCTCCGAGGCGATCTTCTGGCTGGACGAAAACCGCGCCCATGACGCCGAGCTGATCAAATACGTGAAGCCCGCGCTGGAAGAAGCCGGCGTTGCGGACAAGTTCCAGATCCTGGCGCCGCGCGAAGCCACCCGCCAGAGCCTCGAAACCATCACCAAGGGCGAGGACAGCATCGCAATCACCGGCAACGTGCTGCGCGACTACCTGACCGACCTGTTCCCGATCCTGGAGCTGGGCACCTCGGCCAAGATGCTGTCGATCGTCAAGCTGATGAACGGCGGCGGCCTGTTCGAGACCGGTGCCGGCGGCTCTGCACCCAAGCACGTGCAGCAGCTGGTCGAGGAAAACCACCTGCGCTGGGATTCGATGGGTGAATTCTGCGCGCTGGGGGAATCGCTGAACTTCCTCGCAGACAGCAAGGGCAACAAGAAGGCCGGCGTGCTGGGCGCCGCGGCTGAGGACGCCACCCAGGGCATCCTCGACAACAACCGCTCGCCCTCGCGCAAAGTGGGTGAGCCGGACAACCGCGACAGCCACTACTGGTTTGCCCGCTACTGGGCCGAGGCGCTGGCAGCGCAGACCGAAGACGCAGAACTGGCCGCGCATTTCGCTCCCATCGCCGAGGAACTCGGCGCCAAGGAAGAGCAGATCATCAGCGAACTGGCCGCAGCACAGGGCGGCGCAGCCGACATCGGCGGCTACTACAACCCGAGTGTTGATCTGAAAGCCAAGGTGATGCGCCCCTCGGAGACGCTGAACGCGATCATCGGCTGATCCATCCGCACCAATACAAACGAAAAACGCCCGGGGCTTCCCCCGGGCGTTTTTTTGTTCCGCAGGCGCTGAGGCTCAGAAGTCCTGCCAAAGATCCCTCGCGGCGTTGCCTTCAGCCATTGCGGCGGGCTGCGGCGTGGCCTCCATGTCCCAGCTGCCGGGGCCGTGCGCGGTCGGCGCCGGCGCTGCGGCGGCCTGCGCCGGTACCGTCCTGGCCGGGGCGGCCGCGCGGGTGCCTGGGATCTTGAAGTGGGCAACCAGCCCGGTCAGCCTGGTGGCATCCTCCTTCAGCAGCTGGCCGGCCGCTGTGGATTCTTCCACCATCGCCGCATTCTGCTGGGTCACCTTGTCCAGCTGGGTGACGCCGGTGTTGATCTCCGCAAGGCCGGTCGACTGTTCGGCGGCCCCTTCGGCAATACCGGACACCAGTTCGGAGATGTGGTTGACCTGCGACACGATGCTTTGCAGCGCCTCGCCTGCCTTGCCCACCAGTTCCACGCCGCGCTCCACCTGACCGGAGCTGCTGCTGATCAGGGTCTTGATCTCCATCGCGGCATCAGAGGAGCGCTGCGCCAGCGCCCGCACTTCGGACGCAACGACCGCGAAACCACGGCCGGCTTCACCGGCCCTTGCCGCCTCGACCCCGGCATTCAGCGCCAGCAGGTTGGTTTGGAAGGCGATGTCGTCGATCACGCCGATAATCTGGGAAATCTGGTTGGAGGATTGCTCGATCTCGGTCATGGCCGAGACCGCGCTTTGCACCACCTCGCCGCTGGTTTCGGCTTCGCGCTTGGCGTCCTCCATCGTCGCCTCGACGCTGCGGGCGCCTTCGGCGGCGGATTTCACCGAAGCGGTCAACTCATCCAGGGCTGCCGCGGTCTGTTCCAGCGTCGCGGCCTGGCTTTCGGTGCGGTGGGACAGGTCATCTGATGCCTGGCTGATCTCACCCGCGCCGCTGCGGATGCTGTCAGCCGCGGCAATAACCTGCTCCACGGTCTGGCTAAGGGTTTGGGCGGTGCTGTTGAAGTCCTGCCGGAGCTGCTCGTATTCAGCCGGGAAACTTTCGGTGATCTGTGCGGTCAGATCGCCGTGCGACAGGTCAGACAGCTTGCTGCTGAGCGCTTCCACCACGCCGCTGCGGGTGGCGTCGAGCGCTTGCTGCTCCTGCTCCATGTCCTGCTGCCGGATCAGCGCCTGGCGGAACACATCCACCGCCCGGGCAATCTCGCCCAGTTCGCTACGCGCGCCGGATGACGGGATTCCGCTTTCGGTGTCACCATCCGCCAGTGCGGTCATCCGGTTCTTCAGACTGTTCAGCGGGGCAGTTACGCTGCGGGTGATAAAGAAGGCCGCCGCTGCCAGCAGCAGCAGGCCGCCGCCCAGAACCGCCAGCGACTTGTTGCGCATGGCCGCCACATCCGCTTCGATATCGGAAACATAGGCACCGGTGCCAACAATCCAGCCGAACGGCTCGAACGCCTGAACATAGCCGATCTTGGCTTCAATCACGTCGGAGCCCGGCTTTTTGAAGTAATAGGTCAGTTCCCCCGCCCCTTGAGAGGCGGCGATCTTCTCCAGCTCCTGGAACACCTTGATGCCTGTCACATCCTCATAGGCGCCCTGGTTGGTGCCAACCCAATCGGGCACCGTCGGGTGCGCCTGAACCACCAGGTCGTGATCGAAAACAAACACATAGCCGGACTCGCCAAAGCGCAGCGCGGTCAGCCGCTCGCGTCCGATGTCGAGGGCTTGTTCCGGAGTGAACCGTCCGGTCCTGGTCCCTTCATCCAGGTCGCGCAGCAGGCTGACCGCCGCGTCGGTGACATTGTGCAGCTCCTTATAACGCATCTCGTAGGCGTTGTTCACGGCCTGATTCAGCATCACGAAGGTGAGCACGGCGGTCAATCCAAGCGCGAGCAGCGCCAAGGAATAGATACGGACGGGCAGACGGTAGAGAAAAGCGGGTATTCGGGACATACTTGCAGAGCCTTCATTGCGGTTCTATTGCCGACCTGTTGTAGGAGGCAGTCTCTAACAAACCCCTACCCTGCAGGGCCCTGCCGGAGTTTTGATGCCGGTTTCCGCGAGGTTTTTGCCGCATTTTGAATGGAATGCCGCACAGGCCCCCTAGGGCCGACGCCTGGCCCAAAGGAAACCGGAAACGCCCGGGGAAATGCCCGGGCGTTTTCTCGTTTTGCTTGGCGCAAGGATCAGAAGTCCTGCCACAGGTCCTTGGCGGCGTTGCCCTCTGCCATCGCAGCCGGCTGCGGCTTGACCTCGACGTCCCAGCTGCTGGGTCCATGCGCGCTCGGTGCCGGGGCGGCGGCGGCTTGCGCCGGGGCAGCGGGACGGGTGCCTGGGATCTTGAAGTGGGCGACCAGACCGGTGAGCTTGGTGGCGTCTTCCTTCAGCATCTGGCCCGCAGCGGTGGCTTCCTCCACCATGGCCGCGTTCTGCTGGGTGACCTTGTCCAGCTGGGTGACACCGGTATTGATCTCGGCCAGACCGGTCGACTGTTCGGCGGCGCTTTCGGCGATGCCGGACACCAGGCCGGAGATATGGCTGACTTGCGACACGATGCTTTGCAGCGCCTCGCCGGCCTTGCCAACCAGCTCCACACCGCGCTCCACCTGGCCGGAGCTGTTGCTGATCAGGGTCTTGATCTCCATAGCCGCATCCGAGGACCGCTGCGCCAGGGCGCGCACTTCCGAGGCAACCACCGCAAAGCCGCGGCCCGCCTCGCCGGCCCTTGCCGCTTCGACCCCGGCGTTGAGCGCCAGCAGGTTGGTCTGGAAGGCGATGTCGTCGATCACCCCGATAATCTGGGAAATCTGGCTGGAGGACTGCTCAATCTCAGTCATCGCGGAAACCGCGCTTTGGACCACTTCGCCGCTGGTTTCGGCCTCGTGCCTGGCCTCCTCCATCGTCGCCTCGACGCTGCGGGCGCCCTCGGCAGCCGATTTCACCGAAGCCGTCAGCTCATCCAGCGCCGCGGCGGTCTGTTCCAGCGTCGCAGCCTGGCTTTCGGTGCGGTGCGACAGGTCATCAGAGGCCTGGCTGATCTCGCTCGCACCATTGCGGATGCTGCCGGCCGCAGCAATTACCTGCTCGACGGTAGCGCTGAGATTCCTAGCCGAGGAGTTGAAGTCCTGGCGCAGCTGTTCATAGTCCTTGGGGAAGGCTTCGGTGATCTGTACCGTCAGATCGCCCTGGGACAGAGCGGACAGCTTGCCGCTGAGCGCCGACACCACCTTGCTGCGCTTCTCGTCGAGTTCTTTCTGCGCCGCCTCCAGTTCCTGCTGGCGGATCAGGGATGTCCGGAAGACGTCCAGAGTCCGTGCCATATCGCCGATTTCACTCTTGTTGGTGGTGGCCGGAATGGCGCTGTCGGTGTCCCCGTCGGCCATCGACTGCATGCGTCCGCGCAAAGCGCTCACCGGTCCGGTGACGCTGCGGGTGATCAGGGTTGCCCCCACCATCAGAACCGCCAGGGTCACAAGCAGCGCGGTTGCCGTGGTGATGATGTTCTGCCGCACATTAGTTTCAATATCCGAGACATATGCACCGGTCCCGACGATCCAACCCCAGGGTTCATAGACGCGGATATAGCCCATCTTGGCCTCGATCACGCCGGTGCTGGCGTTGGCGAAATGGTAAATCAGCGAGCCCTGGCCCTCAGCCTTGGCGATCTTGAGCATTTCCTGATAGATCTTGACGCCGTTTTCGTCGGTCAAATCCGGCTGGCGGGTGCCCACCCACTCCGGCAGAAAGGCATTTGCGGTGATCACCAGATCGAAATCAAAGGCGTGAAAATCACCCGCGGTGCCGAACTTCAAACTATCGAGGGTTGCGCGCCCCATCTCAAGGGCAGTGGCCTCGTCCAGCTGGCCGGTTTCGACCTGATTTTGCAATTCGTCCAGCTGGCTGAAAGCCAGATCCGTAATCTGGTGCAGTTCGCGTTCGCGGCTGGCGTATTCGGCGGTGTTTGCCCGGATCAGCAGGAAGACGGTCAACAGAGCAAACAAGAAAACGGCCAAAGCGGCCAGTGCGTAGATCCGGACGGGCAGACGGTAGAGAAAAGCGGGTATTCGAGACATTTTTGCAGAGCCTTCGTTGCAGGTCTATTGCGGACCGAACTTAGGAAGCAGTCTCTAACAATCCCCTACTGAGCAGGGCTGCAAAGGCAGTTTACGGCGGTTGGTGCTGAGAATTATCGTCTTTGGCGAGGCTGCGGCACTCGTGGCTGTTTGCAGCAAGCCTTCAGGGGCAGTTTTCCGGCGCGCGGTTTCTGCTCTTTAGGTCTTGGAAACGCGAAACCGCCGCTTGCGTTTATCGCAGCGGCGGTTTTGTTTGTGTGATCGTTTAGAGAGTTTATT